>NZ_KI912107.1:2415979-4815979 GCF_000517085.1 Saccharicrinis fermentans DSM 9555 = JCM 21142
CAGTAAGCACTACATTAATAGTAAACTTAAACACCTTTGTACGCTTTAGGCGATTCAGCACTAACATACATTCTTCAAGGCTTAAATAATAGTAATAGGTAAGTATTTCTGTAGACAAATCTAAGGCCTGTTCTTTGTTCATTGGATCGCCAAAAGATAACGAGGCATCTATTAAAAGAATTGCCAGGGCTTCCGAGAGTTTTTTTTCGCCGGCTTCTTTTTTGAGCTTGGCCATGCTTGGAAAGTTACCCCCGATAACTTTTTCGGGGGTAAGCTTAACAAATGCCTTAACCAGCTCACGATTTGAAGCCCCTCCTGAGATCATCTGCAGCACTTCTTTGCGCTGCGCTGGTTTGTTTTCCATTTTTTAACAGATTTATAATCGTATTTAAATTCGAATTAATAAATGTGAGTTGCATTTTATGCCTGTAAAATACGTCGAGAGTATTCCAGTTATGGAGCATCTGTTTCCATATGTCAATAGCTTCTGTTGATGAACTTAAAGCCACTAAATATTTGCCAATTTCCTTCAACGCTTTTCCATCTGCAGGCGTAAACCTATATGTAAGCCCTGTGTTTTTAGTATAAAAATCGAACCATTCTCGCTGAGCATTCGTAAAAAAAGGATCATTCTCTTTAATAATCTTTTTCCAATACTCATGTTCTATTGATTGCTCATCAAAAGCAAACTCATGTCCCATTTTTGTTGCGTCAGACAAAAAACCTTTTTTTGCAATCAGCTTTTTTAATCCTCCACTTTTGCTATAAACAGCCACTATCTCGAATTTTTTTTCTTTCAAAATATACTCTGTCATGTCCTTTATTTTATTAATCTAAAAAAACCGAATGCTAGCAAACCAAAGGCCATAATAACCATTAGTAAATAAAAAATAACTTCCCAGTCGGGTCGCATCATTTTAGGTAGCGTTATTCTGCGCTTGGTTAAGGCTAAAAAGCTGCCAATTGTTCCGCCTAAAACTGAGCATATAACAACAGGAATATACTCGTAACTGAAATCGTTAATTAGCTCATACATACTAACTGAACCAATAGCAATACTAACCAGCCAAGAAAGGTTTACAAAGGCGCCGCTTATTAACACCTTCGGTATGTTGTTTTGTGAAATAGCCTTCACATTCCAAGTACGGCAGCCTATAAAAATGAGCTGCGTTACCAAAACTATAATTGAATACTTAATTATCATTTTTAATGTTCTTTAAATTACTTTTATACCACGTTTTAAACTCGTTTAAATGTTCTTTGAAGTATAGACAGCCTTTACAACTACCTATTGTACATTTATGCGCAAACTCACAATATTTTTCCTGTAGTTCCTCCCAATCAATCGATGTGGGAGGAACATTTAAGCCGTTGAATACTTCCATTTAACAAGATGCTTTTAATTCTTCAATATCATCGGTTATCATTTTTGCCAACTCTTCAGGGTCATCATCAAAATAAATCAAGTCCTGTCCATGGCCAGAATGTTTATATGCTTCAAATTGATCGGCATCTTCATTGTATGTTATTTGGATATAAGTATCTTCCATGACTAATCCTCCTTTATAGCTTTAGATTTGTAATCCACTGGAGGCACATTGTCGTCACTCATTTCAACATTGAAGAAAGGAAATACATCAAGTATATTACTTTCAATAACTGAATGTATAGTGTAGTCAACGGTCATGCCTTTCATGCTCTCCTAAATGCGGTCGTAGGCTTCTTTTACATTATCGGCCATAACCAACATCCAATTGGCTACTTTCTTTTCACGTCCGGCTTCTTTATCAATACTTACATACATTACTTTACATTTGTACCAGTATTGCCCATAATCGTAAAAAAACAATTCTGAATAATTGACCGGCTTAATCCCTTTAACCGAAAATTCGCCGCTAATGTATTTCTGCATTTCTTCGTGGATGCGTTTTTCAGCTTCGGTGTAGCTAACTGCATCAATTAAATATGGAGCATTTACTTTTATGCTCTTACCTGTATGTTCGTCAATCTTTTCGTAACGAACTTTGCACTCAAACCAAGTATTCATTGTAATTTTGTTTTAAAGGTTATTCTAATCTTTTATCCCACGGCTCCATTTTGCGATGTTTGTCCGTGGTATTATCACAGTGCTGATTAGTGTCGCGGTTGTCGTAGTAGAGCACAGCAACCGCGCACGCAGCCAATATTAATAGTCCCATGTTAAAAGCCGCTTAAATCAACGTTAGTACCATCTGGGAATTCACAAGCCGAAATGGAAAGAGGAACGCCCGTTTTTTCGTTTGTTTTTCCTTTTGTAGAAGCTTCAACAAACCAAGCCGAACGTTGCGGCTTATGGGCAGACAAAATGATATTAATACCCTCAGAAAAAATAGGATTGTTGATCTCACGCTCTTTGTTTTTTAGCTGTATCATACGCTTCGCCTGTAGATTACCCTTAGAATCTTTTTTTAGTAGATCCCCAATGATAGATACCAGCTTTGCCGTTTCTTCATTTGTACTAAGAGAACGTAAATACTCTTTAATCTTCGCAACCCCGGCATCTACTGTATCATCCCAGCCGTCGACTTCTCTAAAGCCTATTTCGATCGTTTGTCCAAGCTCATTGCTAAAAGAGTGACTCTTTTGTGAGTCCCTATAGCCGTATAGCTCTTTTTTAAGTCGTAATAGCGTTGAAAAATCATTATAAACCTCAGCCTTTGCACGTGATATTAGACTACTCAGGTTTTCCATTTTCTTCACCGTTTCAGTCACCAATTTGTTTTTGGTTTCTTTGTACAACTCCAGTTCGCGTTCGCGAGCTTCCATTTTTTTAGCCTCCTCTTCTTTGAGCTGTTTAAACAGCTCCTCCTTTTCATGCTGGCTCATTTTTGACACGTCAATCATCTGTTTTTGTTTTTATTTGTTATTATTAACAACTTCTGTAATGTTGTAGGTTAACTTTTTTGATGCAAAAGAATTAGAAAGCCAATTCTTATACACCTCTTGTTTAAGCATTAGCATGCTTCTCTTTTTTATAAGCTGAATTGCTTTCCCAATCGTTTCGTCTTTAATACGTTTGTTAATCTCGCTAATCGCAAGATTAACGCTACAAAGCTTTTGTTCTACCTTCTGTTTATCAGTCATATCCTTAGTTTAAAAAGGTTGAATTAGCTAGTTCGTTTCGCATTTCTTTACTCATCCGCTTAAAGTCGTTTTGTTTGTTTACATACATGCTGTATATGTTTTGCAAACGCGAAACAGGAATGCTATTAAACGCCGTATACGAAGTAGCTCTGCACGCAGTAGCCTTTATATAATCAATATCAGTACTGCGCCCTATTTGCTTATGAAAGCCAATTATGGCAGCAATTACACGCTTTCTCCACATGTCTGCCACATCTTTCTTTTGATTATCAATTGCAGATTGCATATCACGTAACATTTGATAATAAAAATTTGGAGTCCTGTCGTGCATTTCACTTAAACTTGCGTATAAACCGTTAGTGTAATCCATAAGGAAGTCTCTTCGATCTTCAGCACTTAATCCCATTTTATGCAGTAGCGCATAAAAGTGAGCGTATTTACTTTTTGTTGTCATTTCAGTACTTTATATTCTGTTTTACTTATTGCTTTTACATATCCTACTCGAGGAAATCGTTTAATACCAACCGTACACAGAAAAGGCCTGTTTTTTTTAAGAAATGCAACCATTTCTTTATGCTCAATAAAGCTTATAACCTTTCCGTCTTTATCAAAAAACTTTTGTGGGTTCGACGTTTTATCTTTCCAAACCACTGGAATAAATATGCACTCTCTTCTTTCCGTTAATTGTGTAAACTCCATTTGTAAATTATTTAATATCTGTACCATGAAAAAGCGTTGCTTTTTCTTCATTAATTACTAAGTTTCCGCCAGGGCATCGCCCACTTACAAAACAAGCGAGACCTTTAACCTGAAAAATGATAGAAGCTAGTTTTCTGGCTAGTTTAGCGGTTGCTGTGTAGGGCTCGTTTCGTTCCTCATGTGCAATTATTACAAAAAGTTTATTTGGAAATTTTTGCACAAGATTTTTCAGCCCTCCAGCTTTTAGTTCGTCATTGTAAATTGTCATGTTATCTAGGAAAGCCACATGCGGAGACTGACGTCGAGAAAGTATGCTAATCAACTCCTCTACGCTCACGTATTCGTAAAAAATAAGACTTCGATTATTTGGCCTAAGTTTAGCGCGTTCGGTAGCATCTACAAACGTTTTACCAATCCCCTCCTCGGCGCTTATATACATCGTTCTACCGAAAGTACTTAAGTATTCAGCTAACATGAGCGATAAGGTTGTTTTACCATTCTTCTCTTTACCGTAAACCAACCAAATTCCGTTTGTTTCTGGCATTCCCATCACATCGCGATACACCCCATCAAATTCAAATGTTTTAAACTTTTTTGTTCGTACCTGATTGATGTACTTGCCTTTTGGCCTAGATACTTTTGTACCCATAGGCGGATTGGTGGTGTTATCTACATTTGGTGCATTCATACTCTTATCCTAATTTTATTAGTGTTTCTAAATAGCGAAGGGTAGCCTCTTTGTCGAGACAGCGTTTAATAAGCTTATTTACTTTAGCCTTATCGTTTGTATTAGCGGCAGCCACAGCGCCTATTAAGTTGCTATAAAAGGCCTTTTTATCAGCAATAGAAGCAGGAACAAGCTGAACAAATTCATCTGAAAAACGTGAAAAAATTTCGGCGTACCCGACCTTTTTATTATTTATACCCCGGTTTATTTTGGCTCGTAAGCCATCGGCACCAATCATATACCACCCGCATGATCCCTCTGTACTATTCCACAATTCCTTTAATTCTAGAAAAGCATTGTAGTCTAAATCACCAGCTTCATCCAGCACCACCACAGGCTTAACCAATAAGTTTAAATAGTATTTAAGATTACCTTTTACTTCGCGATACAAACCACGAGAATCAACTCCAACTGTTTTGGCAAGCAAACGAATAAACTGTTGTTTCGTTTTCGCTTGAGAGCAATCAACGTAAAACGCATTTTTCATTTTTCGCACGACATGCCTTGCACAAAATGTTTTTCCTATTCCACAATCATCAGCGAGTATCATACTCTTACTTAATTCCTTACAAAACGAAAGTGAACTTTCAATATTATCGTAAACCGATGTTCGAGCCACTTTCCATTGGCTTTCATGAAGCTTTACATCTAACTCTCTACCAATTGTTATCCAAGTAGTATCAGAAAGAACCCTCTCAACCTCGCCTTTTTTAATTCGCGAGTAAACAGAATTGTTAATACCTAATGTTTTAGCGTAATCTGAGTCTGAGCCTCCGTAGTTTTCGCGATTAGCTAATACGGCCTCACGTACCTTTGTTTTAAACTCTTTTGAAATATTCATAGTAATTTATTTTAGGAATGAATCTTGCCAGTTTCGTGCGCCAGCACTATCATCCTCTTGGTTGTAAATTATTTCCTGATCATCTTCGTGTATATCACCAAGCACCTCTACTTCTGTAAAATCTTCGTTCGCCTCGTACCTTTTTAATCCATCTATTTTAAACTTGCGAGATGGTTTGGGCGTCAAGTCTGTAAAGCCAATAGTTTCAATGCTTTTTGCTGTTTTTTGCGCATACCCAATTACTGTTTTTGCGTAACGACTTTGCAACTCAATAGCTGCTTTTTGATCTGGTGTTTGTTCTGCTTTAGCACGATTAAAGCGAGGCATTTCCATCACTTCGCAAATAAATCGGTCGCCTATATAGGCCATGGCCTTTAAAACACCACCTTGCATATCATCCAACCAATACACATCAACCTTTTTCCCTTCTATTTGTCGCATTTTTTCTATCAGAGCATCCCCAGTAAGTATTTTGCCATTTTCAGCAATTGCCCTACGTCTACCTTGTAGTGTAATGTAACCACGGCTACAGCTCGTTGCCGTTTTGTAGCCTAAATGAGGAAGTATAGCCTTGTAATTTATAGGGTTAGTATCTTCATGCTGATTTTCTAGCCAATACTCGAACCTACTCATTCCCGGTTCATCGTGATGCGGAGCATTATTCCAATCTTCGATTTCCGAAAGTCTTGCTGCCACTAATTCTTCGTAAGGAATTATCTTAGTTTTACCAGGACCGGCTTGGTTAGATTCTGATTTGGCAAACGGACGCGCAATCCAGCCCGGAGCTTTCTTTTCTACCTCGTAACGCATTGCACCAAATCGGCGCTCAATAATTTTAGACTGCGCACTGTTAGCATGTATATTTACATGCCTAAACATTTGCCCCTCACGTAAAAAAGTATCTTTAAACGAGCTGTTCAATGAGCTTTCGCACTCAAGTTCTATCGGCATACCAACATTATAGTGCGCGTGAAAACGAACCATTTGTCGATAAAAGTCTTGTATAATTCCCTCTTTTGTTTTTCCGTATACAAATGTTGTTATGCAGCCAGATGCAACATCAATCCCTATGTAAAACCACATTCTCTTTTGTGGGGCATACCAGAAGGGTGGGTTACGGTCATCGATAGAAATAATAGAACCCGCTTTTTTAGGTAAATCCATTTGCCCGTATGGGTTAAATTGGGCAATATATTGTTGCCTATTACCTGATCGTTTTTTGTGAGTAGCTATTTTATTCTCCCATTTTGCCAACCAACGTCGTATTGTTCCTTCGCTTAAACGAGGGAACTGTTTTGGATCGTATAACTCTCCAGTGTTTGTATTATACACCTCTGCATATCCCATTAGGAAACTCTCGTATGTGCGTGCAATTTCGCTCGCTGTTGGCTTATGTTTGTTAACGAATAAGCCATTCAGCACCTCTAGAACCATGGCATCAACTTTACTAGCGTTTTTTCTAGCGCGACCTTCAGGATCCTTTATTATTGTATAATTACCAAATCCTTTATAAGCCTTGTAAGCCTCTCTAAAGCGCTTTTCGTTGCTTGGCAAGTTGTGCGTTACATTATATTTTGCTTTTAGCGTATCGTTAAACGAAAGTGCGTCAACCCACAATGTTTTCCCAATTCCCCTTGTGCTTCCTTTAGCAACAATACGTGCCTGCATTCTGTCTTTTTCAAGATCAATAAGGCCTAACATTACGCTAGCGTTAACAATGTACTGCTCCTGTTCGTGGGCATGTAGATAATTATCGCCCCGTTTAAAGTTTTGAAAATATTCAACTGTTTGTGGCAATACCTTATAATATCGCTCCAAAATATGATCGCATTTGCGCGGATCACCAATCGCCTCCTGTATCTCCCTGTCTAAGCTATCAAAGTCAATCAACAACTTACGCCCATTGCCTCCCTTTTGTAGACGTTTTATTCCGTACGGTTTGTTTTTATAGCGCCACAATTCCTGTTTCAATGAATTATATGTACTCCACCAATCAGGTACCAATTCATCAAAAGGAACAGCCACTTTATTATTTAACCACATATGAGGCATAAAATCTCGTTTTTATTGCTGAAATATTTCCGTTTCAGCTCTTAATTGTTCTTGCATTGTTTCTCGTAACTCAACTATTCTCCTAAGTACACCCATTACTCGATTGTACTTCTTTGCGTTTGGCCTTTTCAACGTCATCCTCACATTATCACGAGTAAGTCCCAATATTTTTGCAACTTCATCGTAATCACCTGCCCTCTTTTTTTTAAAAATTTGTTCGTCAGTCATTTTTTTATTTACTTTTGTTCTAGACACGGAACAAATTAAGGGGATAATTTTCAACTATCAAAATATTTAAGTGAATATTTTCAACACAACAAATATGAGCATCATATCAAGAATACTATTAATAGCAGAGAATGAAGGGGTTAGAATAACATCCTTTGAGAAGATAATAGGCGCAAGCAAAGGTGTCTTAAGTCGAGCTGCTAAAAATAATACTGACATACAGAGCAAATGGATAACTTCTATAGTTGAAAAATATCCCAAATACAATGCACATTGGCTTTTAACAGGGAATGGGGAGATGTTACATAAAGAAAAACCATACAAAGAGCCAACGAATAACTTTAGCTTAGCTACCGACTCTAAAGTCGAGTATCAAACAGTGCCACTCTACGACATAGAGGCATATGCGGGGTTAGTACCACTATTTAAGAATGGGGTCGAGAAGCCTTTAGAGCATATAAGTATTCCTGGTATTCCAAAATGCGACGGTGCTGTTCATGTTACTGGGGACAGCATGTATCCACTACTAAAAAGCGGAGACATAGTACTATACAAGAAGATTAATAACATTAAAGACAATATTTTTTTCGGGGAGATGTATTTAATTAGTGTAGATATGGATGGAGAGGAGTATGTCGCTGTTAAGTATATTAACAAAAGCGAACTTAAGGACCATATTAAACTAGTTAGCTATAATCAATACCACGCAGAACGCGACATCCCTCTTTCAAAAGTAAGAGCCTTAGCTTTTGTCAAAGCAAGTATACGCATCAACTCCATGAACTAAATGCACCCAAATTATAACTTCTCACACACGATTAGCGCACCAATAAAAGATTCAAAAAACCATAACACACTGATTACATTGCTTTTACACCACGGTTTTACATTTTTAATATTTGCATTATATGCTCCGAGTTGCAAATTATCACCTATATCCAATATATTTATGGCATTTTTTAACTCTTCTAGGTGATAATTTTCAACTGTAAATATAACCCCAACTGTAACCCCAACTGTAACCCCAAACAAAAAACCACCATTTTTGGACCTTCATTTTGAGGCAAAATATTGGCACAAAAAAAGGAGGTGTATATAACAACCTCCTAAGTGTTTTAATCCTATTATAAGCCCTGTAATTAAAGAAAACTAGTCTTTTAAAAGCCCTTATTAAATGTAGTGATATCTAATTTAAAGAAATGGTTTAAAAAATTAAAGTCTGTTTAAAGTAAAATTAAAGTTTAGGGTCATTCCGTTTTTTCTAAAAAACATCTAAGTAATTGATTCATTGTAAAGTGCATTTTTCACAAAAGTACTTTTCGTTTTTATACCCATACTTTGGAGGAAATACAGACCTAACTGGAAAAACAACAAATACATTTGTGAATTATTAACCATGGGTACGGTCGTGCACATAGCTATGGCCATTTGCACATTATTGCTCCCCAAGGAAAAAGTAATAACTACTCTGCAAACCATAGCACTACCTCTTATTTTTATATATACGCCCGGCACGCTATTACTCGGTTTATTAATGCTTAAACAATATAAAAATTGGCAAAACAGACTGGCCCAAACAAAGTTAGTTGAATCAGAAAATCGTTTATTTAAGATATTAGAAAGTGGGAATATTGTTTCTATACAACTCGACACCCAAGGAAAGATCATATATTGCAACAACTATCTGACCCAAATTACGGGGTATAGCAAAGAAGAAATCATAGGTCAGAATTGGTTTGATCTATTTATTCCAGAGAAAGAAAAAAAGCAAGTTCAACATATCTTTTATAACAGTATTACGCCTTACAACTTAGTTGAAAATTTTGAAAACAAAATACTTACAAAAACTGGACAACCAATATTTGTATCATGGCATAACACACAGTTCAAATCAGAATCGAATCAAATTGTTGGCATTGCAAGTATCGGTGTAAACATTACCAATAACAAAAAGTATGAGAACCGCTTAAAAGAAAAGAACCAAGAGATAGAAATACAAAATCTGGAATATAAGTTAATCAATGAAAAACTATCAGAAGCCAAAGAAAAAGCAGAAGAAAGTGAACGATTAAAATCTGCATTTCTCTCGAATATGAGTCATGAGATACGTACTCCAATGAATGGAATTCTAGGATTTGCGGAGCTTTTACAAGAACCCGATTTAACAAGCGAAGTTCAATCTCAATATATTCAGATAATCGAAAACAGTGGCAAACGCCTGCTAAGCATTATTAATGATATCATTGATATCTCAAAAATAGAGTCAGGCCTAATGCAAGTAGATATAAAAGAATGTGATTTAAACCAACAGATGAATTACATATATACCTTTTTCAAACCTGAAGTAGAAGCAAAAGGGCTAAGCTTTTATTTTAAAAGCTCACTATCAGGTCACAGAACAATGGTAAAAACCGACTGCGAAAAACTTTATGCCATCCTTACCAACTTGGTAAAAAATGCCATAAAATACACCGATCAAGGAAATATAGAAATAGGCTATGAACCTATTATATACAAGGGAGAGGAAGCGATCGTCGCATATGTGAAAGACACGGGAATAGGCATCTCTCCCAAAAGTCAAAAAACAATATTTGAACGATTCATACAGGCCGAAGGCACTGATGGAATGGCACTTCAGGGAGCCGGACTAGGTCTGTCCATTACCAAATCGTATGTAGAAATGATGGGTGGACATATATGGGTAGATAGTGAAGAAAGTATTGGTTCCATATTTCGTTTCACTTTACCCAAGCAAGAAGCACTAACTAATAAAACAAACCATGCGCAATAGCAGTTTAAATAAAGATCCATCCTTTCATTTCTCTTGTAAATTCATTTTCAAAATCAAAGCTTTTTAGCTTTCTTTGTGGACGTTTGAACCACACATTGATATAATGACTAAAGAAAAAACGGAAAAGAAAACACCGTCGTCCATAGAAAAATTTATTCTTCATCTTCACCCTGCCAGAATTGACAAAAGAGCTTTAAAATTCAACCGTACATTTGGCCTAGGTGGAATACTGGCTTTGTTATTTATAATATTGGGGGTTACAGGACTAATCCTTCGTTTTTCGTATATCCCAACCATTGATCATGCTTACGACTCTGTAGTGTCTTTACAAAGAGACACTGTATTTGGTCAGTTTATTCGCAACTTGCATCACATTTCAGCTATGTTGATGATGGTGGTAGCTTTTCTCCATTTAATACGTACTTATTATTCACAAGCCATCTTCAAAAAAAGGGCTGAAAACTGGATCTACGGTTTGATAATGATGTTCATGATCATTGCTTCTTCGTTTACAGGCTATCTATTACCATGGGATCAATTGGCATATTGGGCTGTCACTGTGATTACACAAATTATAGAATACATACCATTTATCGGTCATTCGTTGGCCAATATGGTTCGAGGCAGCGATGTGGTTGACGGAAATACCCTGTTAAATTTCTACACGCTACACACTGGCATCATACCCATGACATTCCTATTTTTAATGAGTATGCACTTTTGGCTGATACGTAAAGCAGGTGGTGTTGCGCTGCCCAAACAAGACAACACAGAGAAGGTGAATGTGATACCAAACTTAATATGGCTGGAAATAATGGTAGCTGCCTTATTGATTGCAGGCATCTTTGTAGCCTCCGTTTTTTACCATGCTCCGCTGCAAGAACAAGCCAACCCCATGAACAGCCCCAACCCAAGTAAGGCTCCATGGTACTTTTTAGGCGCACAGGAACTATTGCTTCATTTACATCCCTTTTTTAGTGCAGTTATATTGCCTCTAGTAGTGGGGGTTTTCTTTTTCTATCTCCCATATTTTAAATATGACAACCTAAATATTGGGGTCTGGTTTAACTCTCCGCTGGGTAAGAAAATGACCATCCATGCCAGTATCTTTGCTTTCGTTTTCACATTCATCCTGATTTATTTATTGGAACACTTTCTCCATTTTGATATTTGGTTTGCCAGTGTAGGTAGCTGGTTTGCCACCGGACTTGTTCCTTTCGCGATATACGTCATTCCTGTCAGTGGTTATTTATTTTATTGGAAAAAGAAACACGGAGCAAAAACCGAAGAACTGGTAATGACCATCACCACCATATTGATGTCGTCTTATATCACCATGTTATTGATCTCACTTTTACTTAGAGGCAAGGGAATGTTGATGATCATCTAAAATCTGATTCACAAAAATGAAATTCAATAGAAGAAAATTTATAAAACGCCTGCTAGTGGCAATTGCATCAGTAGAAGCCTTTTTTATCATCAAAGGAGGTGTAAGTAAAGTAGAGCAAGCCAATGCTAAAAAAGAACTATTCAATGCGGGAAAAGTGGATTCTTTTCATAAAAACAAAACTTATCCTTTTAGCACAGGGCATTTTTTTCTACGGAGATTTGAAGACGGAGGTTTCTTGGCCATGTCTGTTAAATGTACGCACCTAGGCTGCGTAGTTAACTCCAACCTAGAAACAGGAGGCTTTAACTGTCCATGCCACAGATCGCAATTTAATCGTTTTGGAGAAGTGTTGGCTGCCCCGGCAACACGCCCACTGGATATTTTTCCTATTGTTATTAAAAACGGCGAAATACTAATAGACACCAATAAAGCAGTCAAGCGTACCTCATTTGAAAAATCACAGTTAACATACGCATAATGGAGAATCGCACTAAAATAGAACGTATAAGCCTTATCGCCATTATTGTGGCAATCGTATCTGTCCCCACATATACAGTCATCCGCACTTATAGTCAAAACGAAACAGAAACTGCGAATAAGGCTCATTATGTAGGTAGGGAGACTTGTATCGAATGTCACATGAATGAATATAACGAATGGTTAGGATCCGATCACGATAAAGCCATGGATCATGCCAATGACTCAACTGTGCTAGGCGACTTTAATAATAAGTCCATAGAATACAACGGTATGACCCATCGGTTCTATAAACGCGATGGTCGTTTCTTCGTGGAGACAGACGGGGAATCGGGTCAACTAGAAGAGTTTGAAATCAAATACACTTTTGGCTATTATCCTCTCCAACAATATCTGGTGGAATTTGACAAGGGCAGACTCCAAACCCTACCACTCACATGGAATTCTAAAGACAGTGTTTGGTACCATATGGCCGACGAAATATACAAGGACGAGATGATAGAAAGCGATAACTGGTTACACTGGACCAATCAGGCACAAAATTGGAACGGTATGTGTGCCGACTGTCATTCCACCAATTTAGTAAAAGGGTATGATGTTGAGACCGATTCATACCACACTACCTGGAGCGAGATTGATGTAAGCTGCGAAGCCTGTCATGGTCCGGCATCTGAACACCTCAAATGGGCTGCCAAAGCCGAATATGCTCGTAGTGATAACGACAACTACGGTCTGGTAGTACAGACCAGCGGGATAGACAACAAACAATATGTAGATTTATGTGTAAGATGTCACACCCGACGAGGCTCCATTTCTGACTTTGAGCACAGTCCGGATATATATAACCATACCATACCGAACCTCCCTACTGGAGAAAATTATCATATCGACGGTCAGATTTTAAGTGAGGATTATGTGTATGGCTCATTTACACAAAGCAAAATGTACATGCGAGATGTCAAATGTAATGATTGCCATAATGTACATAGCACCAAACGACTATTTGAAGACAACAGGCTCTGTACTCAATGTCACCGTGCTGATGATTATGACACCTATAACCATCACTTCCATAAAGGATATGGAGAAGATGGAGAGGCCGTAATAGCAGATGATGGTGTTAAATTTGAGGTAGGAGATGGAACCAGATGTATCAACTGCCATATGCCAGCTCAGTTTTATATGGGTGTAGATTACAGAAACGATCATAGCATACGTATTCCAAGACCCGATTTAACCAAAGAAATAGGCACACCCAATGCATGTAATCAATGCCATGCAGATAAATCCACCGATTGGGCTATCAAGTATGTAAACAAATGGCATGGCGAAGGCAGACCTTCACAATATGGTACAGTCTTTAAAGAAGCACAATCTGGAAGTCAGGAAGGATTCGACGGCCTGGTGCATATATACAACGATGAAGTCTATCCAGAAATAGTACGAGCCATTGCCATACAAATGCTAGGGTCAAACTATCAAAGTAAGGCCAAGAATATACTCATAGAAGCCTTACATAGTTTCAACGGACACATCCGCTTTAATGCGCTACAAAACCTGATGGTTGACGACCAAAAATCGTTGAATGCTGTATTTGATCTATTAAACGATCAGACCAAAGCCATCAGAATAGAATGCGCCTCTAAACTAAGCGGATTACCCAAAGACCAGATACCAGCCAAGTATAAAAAAAGTTTAGATAAAGCTAAGAAAGAATACCTGGAGGCACTAAAATACAGTGCTGATTTCCCAACAGGCAAATTTAACCTGGCTAACTATTACTACAACAACCAAGAAATTGACAAGGCAGAGAAATTTTACAAAAAAGCCTTAGAACAAGATAATAAGTTGCACACCATAAAGATAAACTTGGCTCTGTTATATAATAGCAAAGGAGAACCTAAGAAGGCGGAGTTACTATTAAAAGACTATCTAAAACACATGCCTGAAGATGGAAATACCATGTTTACCTATGCACTATTTTTATCGGAACAAAAAAGGTATGACGAATCCATGACATGGCTCCTAAAGGCATCGAAATATTCTCCGAATAATCCACGCATCTTTTATAATATTGCCATGATGTATGATTTTAGAAATAATATGAAAGATGCGGAGACCTATTTACAAAAAGCGGTTGAGATCAATCCTGCTGATATAAGTTATTACATGGGAATGCTTAACCTGTATATTAAATATCAACAAACTGACAAAACCAAAAATACGGCAAAAGAAATCTTGGAAAAATTCCCCAACATACCTGACAAAGAGCATATTGAAGCTATATTAAAGCAATAAACAAGCCCACAACAATCAACCCATCATATTAAATTAGTTTAAAAAAAGGCTTATTTTACATATTTTTTAACAGTCCGTTAACTTTTGTTTTTCGGGCTTTTTTGTTTTCTTTAACTCACATAACCAAAGGTAATGGATCACAAAAAAAAAGATATTAGTTCATATGTTTTTAAAGAAAATTAAAACACCTTCATAAACGAGCCAGTAAATTCATTTCCAGTTAGAAGAGAGACTTTCTCCATAACTGATTTTTAGTATAAATACCAATAAAAAACACAGATCAATTAAATTGAAGGAAATGAGCGCAATATTTTTTAGTCCTAAGGGTTTAGTTAAAGTAATACAATAAAAACAACTATGATACGAACCAATCTGATATTGCTTATAAGCAGCATACTTATATCCGCAAATACTTTTGCACAATCTACCCATCCTTTGGTAAATATTGGTGATCATCATTATTCCATTGAGGAGTTTGACTTTATCTATAACAAAAATAACAGCTTTTCCCATAAGCCTATATCCCCAAAGGAATATCTCGATCTCTTTGTCAACTATAAACTTAAAGTACTAGAAGCCTGCGATCAAGGCCTTGATACATTACCTTCATTCACCAAAGAATTTAATTACTATAAAGATGAACTGGCCAAGCCATATTTAACCGACAAAAACATTACAGACCAACTCGTTAAAGAGGCCTACCAGCGATTAAAAACAGAGGTAAATGCCAGTCACATTTTAGTTAAACTACCATCTTCGCCTTCACCGGAAGACACTTTAAAAGCCTATCAAAAGATAAGCTCCATCGTCAAAAAATACAAGGCAGGAGAAGACTTTAACCAATTAGCCAGGCAATATTCCGAAGATCCTTCTGCCTATCAAAATGAAGGTAAGCTAGGCTATTTCAATGGCTTTATGATGGTATACCCTTTTGAATCGGCAGCGTACAATACCGCCGTTGGAGAAATATCTCCCATCGTCAGAACAGCATTTGGCTATCACATTATAAAAGTTCATGATAAAAGGGCAAACCGAGGAGAACTAAGAACCGCACACATCATGCAGATTTTTCCTTCCAACGCCCCACAGGATGTGATAGCAGAAAAAAAAGCAAAAATTGATTCCATCTACCAACTACTACAAAAAGGAGCTGATTTTGGGACTTTGGCCAGGCAGTTCTCCGAAGATAAAAACAGTGCCAATAATAATGGTGAGCTTCCTTGGTTTGGTACCGGCAGGATGATACCCGAATTTAGCGAACCGGCTTTTCAACTCGATTCCATCGGCAGTATTTCAAAGGTGATTCAATCTCCCTATGGCTTTCATATCATCAAGCTCTTAGAAAAAAGAGGCCTGCAACCTTTTGAAAAGGAAGAAGAGAAAATACGCCAAAAAATAGCAAAAGACGAAAGAGCATACCAAGGTAAAAAGGCCGTTATAAACCGTTTAAAAAAGGAGTACAATTATCAACAAAACGATGCCCTATTGCGTCAGATTAAACAAAAGGCAAGCAACCAACAACTGAGCAATGATGACTTCTTCTATGAATTTGAAAATTCCAACAATAATATTGCATCCATGAAAGGTTGGACATTCAAGGCCTCAGATCTGATAGAAAAACTAAAAGAAAACAAACAATTTACACAAAGCCAAAGAAATCGACTCTTCGATAAACTATCCCAATCAATTATAGAGGATGAGATTATTAGCTTTGAAAAATCGAGACTCGAAGATAAATATCCAGCGTATAGGTATTTAGTAAACGAATACCATGATGGCCTCCTGATTTTTGAAATCAGTCAAAGGGAAATCTGGAACAAAGCAATCAGGGATAGCACAGGAATAGAAGCCTACTATGCAGCCCACAAATCCAACTACTTTCATCCAGAAACAATGAAAGGCATCCTCCTCTTAACAAATGATAAAAAAATATGGAAAGCCGCAAAAAAAAGCATGGCCTCCCATTCTATTTCCGCAGATTCATTAAAGCAACTGTATCCGCATGCTAAGATAATAGAAGGAAGCTTCGCAAAAGGAGAATACAAAGCACTGGACAAACAACTGTGGAACGAGAAAAAATCAACAGGAAAAGTAGATCCCCATTACAAATATCTTTGGGGAGCAGGAAAAAAAACAGCTCGTATACCTAAAGAATTGGAAGAAACCAGGGGTCAGGTGATTGCTGACTACCAAAACCAAATTGAAAAAGAATGGTTAAGCAGACTAAGAAACAAATTTGCGCCTACGGTGAATAAGAAAGCATTAAAATTCAGCAAAAAAGCAGCAAAGAAATAATGAAACGAGCCATAGGAATGAATTCACACACAGGGGAATGATTAATTCTGGCGAGTTCCATATGGCCTTTGAAAGATAAATTTAAACATATGAAAAACTCCATTATCCTATATACTTTAGTTTTTGCATTGTTTTTGCATTCTTGCAAAAATGTATCATTAGAGGAAGATTCGGTTCCTTTAGCCAAAGTAGATCGTCAGGTATTAACGGTGAAAGACCTGCAAAAAGCAATACCTGATAATCTGAGCGAAAACGATAGTGTTGCATTTTCACAAAACTATATCAACCGCTGGGTTAAATCTAGCCTGCTGCTGCGTAAGGCAGAGCTAAATTTAACACCTAAAGAAAAAGATGTTACTCAATTGCTAGATGATTATAGAGCATCTTTATTGATTCATCGCTATCAGCAAAAACTTTTACTTCAAAAGTATGTACCCTTAATAACCTCAAACGAGATTGAAGAATATTACAATCAAATGAGCGAGAACTTTAAACTCGACAAAGATATTATAGTAGGTATATTCATACAGGTTCCGCTCAATGCGCCCAATTTAAAAAAGCTCAAAAAGTGGTATCGATCCGATGAGCCTGAAGATTACATCAAACTAGAAGAATATTGCTTTCAGAATGCCCAAAAGTTCGATAACTTCATGGATCGCTGGGTTACTTTGGATGAAATCAATAAGTTACTTCCCAAACCACTACCCAAGCACCCCATGTTTTTGGACTATAACAAATTCTACGAAACAAGCGACAGCACATCACATTATTTGTTATCGATCAGAGACTTTCATAAAGTAGATGAAATTGCGCCCGTCACTTTTGTGGAAGATAAAATCAAGGCCATACTCCTCAATAAAAAAAGAATAGAATTTATTCAAAACCTCGAGGAGGAACTATATAATGAGGGTCTTGAACAAAAAGTAGTAAAGTTTTATTAAAAAAGATAATAAATGCTTTTTTCAAAATCTTTAACTTAAACCATCATACTTAGCGTTGAATAATATATATTTGCAGGTGCTGTTTAAAGAGCAATAATTTTTTTGTTAGAATAAAATTATTGAGCCTTGGGCAATAACCTTTTATTTACTTAAAATTCATAAAAATTGGAGATTAAAAAAGAAATAATGCACAAGACAACTATCTTACTTATTACCACCATATCTACCATATTATCCTTTAGTACTCCCCTGCTAAGTCAGAAAAATGTAATTGATGAAGTAATTGCAGTTGTGGGCGACAACGCCATTTTAAAATCCGACGTTGAATACCAATACCAACAAGCAGTGATGCAAGGGATTTCGGCCAAAGGTAATTTAAAATGCAAGCTTTTTGAACAGCAACTCATTCAAAAACTAATGTTGAACCAAGCAATACTTGACAGTGTTGAGATCAGCGAAAACAACGTAATCAATGAGGTTGACCGAAGAATGAACGAGTTTATCAATAGAGCCGGGGGACGTGAAAAATTAGAAGAGTGGTTCAACAAATCAGTGCTACAGATAAAAAAGGAGCAGATGACTGTTGTTAGAGATCAGATGCTTACAGAAAGCATGCAACGCACCATCACAGAAAATATTGAACCTACACCTTCACAGGTGAGAGCATACTACCGAAAAACACCTCAGGATAGTTTACCGATGATTCCCGTACAATATGAAATTCAAAAAATTGCCATATACCCTAAAATTGAGCAAAAAGAAATTGACCGTGTAAAAAGCAAGTTAAGAGACTTCCAAAAGCAAGTAGCCGAAGGAAGAGACTTTGCAACCCTTGCGGTATTGTACTCCGAAGACCCCGGTAGTGCAACAAGTGGTGGTGACTTGGGATGGAGTACCAGAGGTACCTTTGTACCTGAGTTTGCCAATGTAGCATTTAACATGCAGGAAAAAAATAAGGTATCTAAAATTGTACAAACAGAATTTGGCTATCATATCATTCAAATGTTGGATAGAAAAGGTGAACGAATACACGTGAGACACATCCTGCTTAAACCAAAGGTATCGGCCGATGCAAACAAAAACGCCATCTCTAAACTCGATTCAATATCTGATTTAATCCACAAGGAAGAACTGAGTTTTGAAGAGGCTGCCTTATATTACTCCATGGATAAAGATACGCGTAACAACGGTGGACTCATGGTCAATATGCGCACCCAATCCTCTAACTTTGAACTCTCGTCCATACAACAACCTCAACTGGCAAAGGAACTTCAAAAACTTAAAGAAGGCGAAATTTCTAAACCATTTGGCATTAAAGATGACAAAGGACACAACGTATATGTCATCATCAAGCAAAAAAGAAAAATTGATCCACACCGTGCCAATTTAAAGGACGATTATCAGTTGGTACAGAACATCATGACAGAAAAAAGACGTCAAGATGCCGTTAATGAATGGATTCGAGAAAAGCAACAAGACACCTATATTACTATCCATGACGATTGGAGAGATTGTGATTTTGAGTTTAAAAATTGGATAAAATAAAAATTTTTCCTACTTTGTTTTGCAGATTTAAAAGAAGGTAGATGAGAATACTTGGGGAAAGAAAAATAAAACTTCTAATTTTATCGCTTATTATATGTGCTTCCTGCGCCAGAGAGGCATATAATATATCATTTAACGGGGTAATTGTGGACGAAGAAACCAATTGCCCCGTACCTCTTTCTTCCATACAGTCATTTTGTTTATATCAACAAAACATAGATGAATCAGCGAGTCAAAAAGTAAGTACTCTTTCCGATAGTTTGGGGCAGTTTCATATTAAGTTCGACAAGGGATATCGTGTTAGTATGACAGTCGAAGCCAGCGATTATGAGAATAAATTTCTGCAATTCAAACCCTACAACAGCCAGAAACCGGATACCATTTATTTAAAACGGAAACATGTGTATCAAACTTCAACTGCTCCCATAAGGGTAGACGAAGCCAGTCCAGAGTAGGTATTTCTTAGGCTAACGAATAATTTAGAGATCGTAATATTTTCTTATTTTGGGTATTACTACTACTTTTGACCCATTAATAAATTTTATACCTCCATAATTCTGATGCAAATATCAAAGAGCATTTTTACAGCCTTATTTTTAGCTACCTTATTCTGCTCAGTGACCACCACTGCGCAAAGAATGGTGATTGTCAACAATGCAGATAGTTTAAATCACAACGAGGCTGTTTATGGCAAAGACGTTCAAGTGTTAATTGGTAACGTAAAGTTTACCCACGAAACAGCCGTCATGTATTGCGACACCGCATATCGATATATCGTAGATAATAAAATAAAAGCAAGTGGCAATATCCATATCATCCAAAACGATACCCTACACCTTTATGGCAAAAAATTAAATTACGATGGAAATACGGGTTTAGCCCAGGTGCGTAAAGATGTTAAACTGGTCAATAAAGATGTGGTGTTAACCACAGACTACCTAGATTATGATAGAGCCAATAATTTTGCCTACTATTTTAATTTTGGAAAAATTGTTAACAAAGAAAATATACTTACCAGTAAAAAAGGATATTATTACCCCAATACCAATCAAGTTTTTTACAAAGACAGTGTAGTAGTTAACAATCCCAAATACACCATTTATTCTGACACCCTCATTTATCATACAGAAACAAAAGTTTCTAACATTGAGGGACCTACTTTTATCATTAGCGACAGTAACACCATCTATGCCGAAGCAGGATATTACGACATGCTACATGACATTGCGCTTTTAAAAGAAAATGCCTATATAGATGGAGAACAGCTATTAAAGGGAGATACCATCTATTACAATAGAGCAAGTGGATACGGAGAGATTTTCAACAGCATGGAGCTGCACGATACCACTAATAATGTGATCATCAAGGGAAATTATGGCTTTTACAACGAGATAACACAGGATGCCCTGGCAACCTTAGATGCTCAACTCTTGCAAATTTACAGCAAAGACACACTATATTTACATGCCGACACGCTACAGGCGGTGCCATTAAATAATGGTGAAGAAAAACTGATTAAGGCTTACCGTAAGGTAAAGTATTTTAGAAAAGATATGCAGGGACGTTGCGATTCTATGGTATTTGACTCCAGAGACACCACCAATACTTTTTATTACGACCCTATCATGTGGTCCATGGGCAATCAGCTAACAGCTGACGTCATTAAAATGTATACCAAAAACGAAGTATTAGATAAGGTGGATTTGATCGACAGGTCTTTTATTATTTCAGAGGAAGATACAGGACGATTCAACCAGGTAAAAGGTAAACTAATGACTGGTTACATCAGAAATAATGAAATCTATAAAATAGATGTAAATGGGAATGCACAGTCCATTTACTTCCCCAAAGACAGGGAGCATGTTATTGGAGTAAACAAGGCAGAATGCAGTAATATGACTTTGTATTTGAACCAGCGCATGGTAGATCAAATTACCATGCGTGTTTCTCCCAACGGAAGCATGAATCCTCCATTTCTTGTACCCGATGAAAATTTAAGACTAGAGGGATTCTATTGGCTAGATGCATTTAGACCCAAAAGCAAAGAGGAAATTTTCATCTGGGAAGAGTTGCCCACTTTTGACCGGGGCGAAAATAGATCAGAATACAATCTGGACGACACCTATGAGGAATAGCGTGAAGCCTATAGTAACAAACGTCACTAAGTGCGCAATATAATCAGCTCCAAAAAAAAAGGTCTGTACCACGTACAAACCTTTTTCTAATTATTTTATTCGACTTAGTCGCTATTGCTTACATATTCATACCACCACAAACATGTATTGTTTGTCCACTTACATAAGAAGAAAGATCCGAACCTAAGTAAACACAAGTATTCGCCACATCTTCAGGTGTACCTCCTCTTTTAAGCGGAATACGTGCTTCCCATGATTTTTTCACATCTTCAGGTAACACACCTGTCATCTCGGTGATAATAAAACCTGGAGCAATTGCATTATGTCGAATACCCCTGGCACCCATTTCCTTGGCAGCAGATTTAGTAAAACCAATAATACCCGCCTTTGAAGCAGAGTAATTACATTGATTCGCATTACCCGAAACACCAACCACAGAGCTCATATTAATCACACTACCTCCAGCTTGTTTCCACATAATAGGCTGAACCGCTTTGGTAAAGTTAAAAACAGACTTTAAGTTCACATTAATCACCATATCCCACTGCGCTTCCGTCATCCTTTTTAATGCACCATCTTTGGTAATACCTGCATTATTAACTAAAATATCAATACGCCCAAAATCCGCATGAATCTCTTTAACCACACGTTGTGTATCTTCATAATTGCTCGCATCCGAAGCATATCCTTTTGCTTTAACACCCATGGCATTCAGCTCTTTCTCGGTTTCTTCGGCAGCTTCATTAATTGCTAAATCAGTAAAAGCTACATTACAACCATTTTTAGCATAAGCTATTGCAATGGCTTTACCGATACCTCTAGCTGCACCGGTAATAATGGCAGTTTTTCCTTCTAATAATTTCATTATTAAAGTTTTTATATTAGAAATTAGTTCTCATTATTAATAAATGACGGACAAATGTAATAATTTATCGTAGAATTTACAGCCATGAAAGCCATGGAAGTAATAAACACGCCAATTAGAGATGCATTAGAACTTTTTACCAATTAAATCCATTGCCTCCCCAGCTTTCATCTTCACATGAATATCTGTAATTTGTTGGGTGAAATTAGATTCTGTAGGATTAATTTCAATAATTGTTGCCCCATTCCTTTTGGCTTCGTATGGTACATTACAGGCCGGCATTACCTCACCGGTTGAACCAATTACCAAAACCACATCTGCCTTGCGAGCTGCCTCAAAACTTTTTTCATAAGCAACAGTTGGTATTCCTTCACCAAAGAAAACAAAATCAGGCTTTAAAAGTCCACCACACTTTTTACAAGCAGGAGGGTTTTCTTTAAGATTCGCTGCAGAAGCAGTCTCCGTGTATCCACATTGAGTACATTTTAACTGCTGTGAATTACCATGAAACTCATACACCTCTTGACTCCCTGCCTTAAAATGCAGATCATCAATATTCTGTGTAACAACACATTTTATAACCCCCAAAGCCTCCAACTGAGCCAACACAATATGCGCCTGATTAGGTTTTGCATCGGTAAAAAAATCGTAAAATATTTCTCGTATCGCATTCCACGATGACGTAGGATTACTTAAAAAATAATCCAGCTCCAATAATTGGGGGTTATATCTATTCCATATACCAGACTCCCCCCTAAAGGGAGGTATCCCGCTTTCTACAGAAATACCGGCTCCTGTGAATGCAATGGCATAAGAAGCCCCTTTTAATAAATCTACAACTTTTTCAATCATAACATAACAAAACTAAAAAATTTAATTCTACTTTTTGAATCTTTTCCTCTATGTTTCCGTATAAAGCACACAGAGTCCCATATTTGTTTTTGAATTCCAACACGTTCAAATATGTAATTTATGTCAAACAAAACCAACCTAAAGTTCAGAATCATTCTGAATGTTATCTTGCCTCTTTTAGTCATATTATTATCGGCTTTCTTTTTTATGGGTATCCAGTTTAATGAATACACCCAAGAAAATGCCATCAATAACACCCAAAAGATGGCGCAGCTCTACTCTTCTCGTGTATCAGAAAGCTTAAATAAAGATTTATTTATGGCTCGATCTTTGGCACAATCCTTACAATCCTTACATCAACTTGCTCCAGAAGAAAGAATCAAAACATCCAATAAGATTATTCATTCCCTGACAAGCAATAATCCCAGTTATAAAGGCACTTGGTATAACTGGCAATTATTTACCATGGACAAAGGCAGAACAGCGCAATATGGTAGACTGAGAAATACTTACTTTAACCATAATGGTATCATATCCCAACAAATGGATACTCTGGATATGAAAGGAGAAGATCCTCAAGGGCTTTATCATACCATACACATGCTCAATACGGAATATGTCACTAATCCATATTACGAAGACTACGAAGGTAAATTAAAAGAGCCAATTATGGAAACAAGTGTTTGCATACCTATGAAACACAATGGTATTTTCGTAGGTTTAGCAGGCTTTGATCTAGAATTAACAAGTTATCAAAAGCTATTTCAGGAATTAGAAACTCATGAAGGAGGAAATGCGATTTTATTCTCAAACAACGGAGATATCATCGCATCAAAAAACAACGAATGGTTAGGCAAAAACATCATAGATCTAAAACATGGTTTTGCCACCCCTCAGGAACTTTTCAAAAGAATGGAGGATACAGCATCATTTACACAGGAGTACGATAGTATGCATGGAAAAGAATACTTCTCCTATTCAAAAATTACTTTAGGCAATAGCCCCACCTCATGGGGACTGGCTTACAGCACTCCTACAAAAGTTGTGATGCAACAGGCCAACCGCTTAAAGTATATACTATTGATAGTATTACTTATTTCAATAGTAATGATCATATTTTTATTACGAAGATTAATAAATAGCATCCTTACTCCCATCAATGCAGCATCTAGCTTTGCCGCACAAATAGAATCAGGCAACTTAAATACCACGATGCACTATCAAAAGGAAGATGAAATAGGGAAAATGGTTCGATCACTACAATCAATGGGACAACGGTTTAATGAAGTCATCCACAACATCGATCGTATTTCAGAAACCATTGATCGCACTTCAAAACATATTGATACTGAAACAACGAAATTAGCAGAAGGGGCCTCGGAGCAGGCTTCTGGCATGGAAGAAATTACATCATCCATGGCCGAAGTTATGGATAGCGTTCATGCCAACACTGATAATGCTGTTAGAACCGGTCAAATATCAAACGAAGCTGCAAAAGAAATTACCAACAGTCTGGGGACAGTAAAAAAAGCAAACCAATCGATGCTGGAAGTAACAAACAAGGTAAACGAAGTAAAAGATATTGCCGCTCAAACCAATATTTTAGCCCTAAACGCAGCCGTAGAAGCGGCTCGCGCTGGCGAAAGCGGAAAAGGATTTGCAGTCGTAGCCAGTGAAGTAAGAAAATTAGCTGAACGCATAAAAACACTAACCGAAGAAATTGAAGTATTAACCGAGGTAGGTAAAAACAACTCCAATGAAGCCACTGAAAAATTAGAAGCTATAGCACCTGAGATCATTAAAACAGCCGAATTAGTCCAACTCATCTCCGAAGATTCAGAAAATCAAAGCATCGCCGTTAACCAGATTAATTCGGCACTTTCGCAATTAAACCAAATCACTTCGCAAAATGCTACTCAAGCAGAAATTATGCAACAGTATATTGAAAAACTAACCCAAGAATCGAAAAAAATGAAAAATACTGTGGATTACTTTCAAGTATAAAAATAGTATAAACAATCGCTTCTTTACAGCCTCTAATCATATAATTGATGGGGCTATTTCCTTTTGACCGTAAAAAGAACACATGCTTTTCACTGGTTCAACCTTTATTGACAATCCAACATAAGTACCATAGGTGAGATATCGATTAAAGATCTTTTTTTTATCTTCGAGGCAAACAAAACGATTTTATCATGAACCTACTCTTAATTTCTGTTGCTCCAGTATTCATCATTCTGGTATATATTTATTATCGCGACAAATATGAGAAAGAACCGATTGCCCTTTTAATGAAAGGATTGCTAGCAGGGATTCTATGTGTATTCCCCGTTATTTTGACCGAACAAATAGTTTCTTCATTATTACCCGTTCTTTTTTCAGAAAATATAGGAATGGCTTTTGGAAACGCTTTTCTAGTAGCTGGCCTATGCGAAGAAACATTTAAATTAATAGCTGTTTATATACTTATTTGGAAAAATCCAAACTTTAACGAACGTTTCGACGGCATTGTTTATGCAGTATTTGTTTCCCTTGGATTTGCCCTGATAGAGAACATTATGTATGTATTTTCCAACGGATTTCACGTTGGCATCTCAAGGGCACTAACTGCGGTTCCTGCACATGCCATGTTCGGTATTATAATGGGATATTACCTAGGATTAGCCAAATTCATACCCGCCCAAAGAATCAAATATTTTACATTGGCCTTTTTCACACCTTTCTTATTTCATGGTTTCTATGACTTTATCTTAATGGTGAAAATTCAATGGCTCCTATTCTTGTTTTTTCCGTACCTGATTTTTTTGTTATTAAGAACCCAAAAAAGAATGAAAGAACACGAACAAAATTCAATATTTAAATATCAATAATACATCCACAATGAATTTAGAAACTGAATTATCATATACTGCTTCCAGAAGTTCAGGGCCGGGAGGTCAGAATGTAAACAAGGTAAATACACGTATTACCCTTCACTTTGACGTAATGAATTCTTTGATTCTGAACTCACACCAAAAACAAGTTATATTAGATAAACTACAAAATAGAATTAATAAAGAAGGCCAATTGGTTATTGCATGTGAAGAGACCCGATCGCAATTACGAAACAAAGAACTTGCCATTGAATTACTCCACCAGTTAATTAACCAGGCATTAAAGCCGATTATCAAACGAAAAGCCACCAAGCCAACGCATTCTTCGAAATTAAAAAGACTTAAAGACAAAAAGAACCACGCCAACAAAAAGGTAAACCGTCGAAAACCCGATTATTAATTAACCACACAGCACCCCAACATCTTTACAAAAAAGATAAATAAAGCCATGATATAGTGTTTTTCACACTTTACATTAAAAAATCCATTACACCTAATAAATGAGGCGTAAAATACCTCCAGAATTTATACTTGCCGGTTAACTGTCTGTTCTGCGAGTTCCATATGCTCCATAAAAAAGCGAGCTAAGGTGATATCTATTCTACCTTGCGAAGGAAAACAATAGTTTTCTTGCAGCCACTAAATATGAACCTTATCTTTCTATTTGTTCCTCACAAAAATTAATTTAGAACGACTCTTCATTTTTTCCCTTTGTTCTATTTCAAATTTACCTGTTGATTTTATTAAAGGTGTCAATTTTTGGAAACCATAATTTCTAGGGTCAAAATTCGTTTGCTTTTTCTGCAATAAACTACCCACATCACCCAAAAATGCCCAACCATCATCATCAGACAGATCAGTTATCGTGGTGGCAATCAATTTAATTTCCTTTGCCGTAATTTTATCCACCGTAACCTTTTCTCCATCCTTCTCATTCTCTGATTCCTTAGGCTTGGTTTCATTCTTTAATATCTCAAGATAAATAAACTTATCACAGGCCACAATGAAAGGATTAGGTGTTTTCTTCTCACCAATACCAATCACCTGCATCCCAGCTTCACGCAATCGAGTAGCTAGTCGGGTAAAATCACTATCACTGGATACCAAGCAAAAACCATTTACTTTTTCCGAATATAAAATATCCATCGCATCAATAATCATGGCTGAATCAGTGGCATTCTTACCTGTTGTATAACCATATTGCTGAATAGGTGTAATCGCATTTTCAAGCAGCAGGTTTTTCCATTTCGACAAATTTGGTTTTGTCCAATCTCCATAAATCCTTTTAATAGTAGGATTTCCGTATTTGGCAATTTCTTCCATCATTTCTTTTATGTATGCCGATGGAATATTATCTCCGTCTATCAGTACTGCTAAATTGATATTCATTTTATTATAATATTATAATTATTCATTACTGGCTTATTCATATGTAACATAGAAAACAAGAGTAAAAGATGTCTCAATTTTATTTAGATATCTTTTTTAGCTCCAATGGATAGAGCAATCTTCTGATCCAACTCTTTCACCTTTAATTCCATTTCGACCATACCATCTACTTTCACTGTATCTTTACGCACATACCCTACATATTTAAGCCAAGCATTTGACCTAAGCCTTCTTCTTTTTTGAATCCACACAAACAACGAGTCATCTTGCAATTCATCGACTGTAGGATAAGGTTCTCCCATTTCTATTTGAGGATATAAATCTAACAACACCTTCTTCGCCATCAGAAAATGGCCTGCATAATTGGGGTGTACACCATCTGGCATAAAAGTAGAATCTCCTTGAAGTGTTTTTGCCTTTGCCAAGATGGACTTTAAATAATTATGCCAATCTATCACCAGAAAGCCTTCCTCTCTTAGTGACAATATCCAATCTGCATAAGTATCCAACACCTCATTATATTTATAATATGGATGACGGAAAGAATGGGCTTCGCCTTCCTTAGTTAAGTCCTCCTTTTTAGGATCCGGATCAAACAAAGTAGGTGTCATCAAAATAAGCTCCGCCCCTACACCTTTCACTTTTTCACTTAGTCGGTAGATACCCTTTTTATATGCTTCTAAACGTTCCTCATCCGGGTTTGAGAATATTCCATCATTCATTCCATAGCAAGTCATTACCAAGTCGGGCTTTACCATGGACAAAGCACTATCTAAGCGTTGATGTATGCATGGTCTTGGAAAAGGATGCTCAGCTTCTGATGCTCCATTTACTGTTTCACTAGATAATCCAATACTGATGATATCCAACTTTTCATTGGGGAAACTTTTTCGCAAATAATATTCTATATAAGTAACGTAAGCTCCATTTTGAGTAATACTGTTACCTAAAACGAGTACTCTTTTATTATGCAGAACTTTAAGCTCTTTGAGAGAAGGCGTACATGAAACAATCAAGAATATTGAAAAAGCGAAGGATATAAATTTCATTTGAAATAAGGCATTTTTAAGTTGGTTAATCACTATTGATCCCCAATATTAATAATAAGTTTTCAATTATTAATATGGGGATATGGTCAATATATCAACTTATACCAAAAAATTTACTTTCTGGCAGCCTGAAGGTATGGTAAAAATGTTTTAATTAATTCTGGGTACTGTTGAGCCACATTGTTTTGCTCCCTAATATCGCGCTCTAAATCATACAGTGCATAAATAGGGTCTTGATCGGGTTTGTTGGAATTCATATAAAAAAACTTCCACTTACCCACACGTAGCACCTGCATATTCCTCCATTCCCAATACAAATATTTATGTTGTTTTTGTTGGGCATCATTCCCTAACAGTGTGGGTAACAGACTCATTCCATCAACATGATCTGGTATAGAAATACCTACTAGCTCACAAACCGTTGGAAGAAAATCCCAGAAGGCACTTATGTGATTAGTTGTAACACCTGCCTTTATTTTCCCTGGCCAACGGGCAATAAAAGGAACACGAATACCTCCTTCATAAAGATCTCGCTTAGCCCCTCTTAAACCACCTGAACTATTGAAAAATTCCATACTCTGTCCTCCTTCATTACTAGGCCCATTATCACTCCCAAACATAATAATAGTATTCTCATCAATATCCAATTTTTTTAGCAAATCCATTATTCTGCCAATATCACGATCCATTCTCGAAACCATTGCAGCATATGTAATATTTGGTTCATCCTGACAACAATATCCCTCAACATACTGACTGCCATAACCTTGATCCTTAACATTACTATTAACATATCCAGGTTTTGTTTTAGGTGTTTCAGGCCATTGATATTTACGATATGGTTCTTTAGAATCTTCAGGAACTGTTAACTCAGCATGTGGTATAGCATAAGGCAGATATAAAAAGAAAGGCTTATTCTTATTTTCTTGAATAAAACCCAGGGCCTCCTTGGTAAATTCATCATGATTATAGGTTCCTTTACCCGGAATATAATATCCATTTTCGTCGCGAATATTTAAGTTTTCGTTATAAAAAACTTTATCATGATTACGCCACATAAACTCCGGATAATAAAAATGAGCAAAACCTTGGTTATCAAAACCAAACCAATGATCAAATCCTTTTTGATTTGGGCTATTAGCTGCTAAAGGACCTTCAGCCAGGCCCCATTTACCGATAGCACAAGTTGCGTATCCTTCCGACTTAAGCAATTCAGAAACAGTAACATCCGATGCATCCAATAAGACACCATTTTTCTTTACAGAAGCATGTCCCATATGCATCCCTGTCATTAGTGAGCAACGAGATGGCGAACATACTGTTTGACCCGAATAATGATTCGTAAACCGGATTCCTTCGGAAGCCATTTTATCCAGACAAGGTGTTTGAATCTTCTCCTGTCCATAACATCCTAATTCACCATATCCCAGGTCATCAGCGAGAATATAAATGATATTAGGTTTAGGTTTTGATTTTTCTTTGGCACTTGTACAACTTATCGCACCTAAAGTCATCAATAGAACAAAAACAATTTGTATTTTTATGTGTATCATAAATAAAAGAAGTTACTTGACCCGATCGGATCAATTGTTGGTAAAATGCGATGTACAAATAATACATAATAAAACTCATGCGTAAATTACAGAATCTCATCCTATCTGAAAAATACGGACTAATTCAAATAACCCCCACTAACAAGCATGATAGATCGGCAAAAAACAAGATAACAAGTTAATTATCATCATATATTTGTATCCTAACAAAGTTGCCCTTTATAACAATTATAGTTGTACTTCTCTGTCAAAATAATGTAGCTGCGGGTCAATACCCCCGTCTTCTTGCTTGCTCAAAATAAGCTAAGTAAAAAACAACTATAAAACAAATACAATCCAGCGGCACCAATAAATATTATCAACTAAGAGCCTTTATCTACCATTGTCGTCTAATGGTATTTGAATACATAAAGTTACTCCGGCCTTTCCAAAATCATTCCCTTCACACAAACATCGTAATTCACATAAGTATTCCATGCCCCGTGAAGCCAAAGTAGAACTTTATACCCTTGGTTCGCCACAACTATCGGGCGTATATTTCGATAGTTAGAATCCGAGGTAATTGCTTTCCATTTTATTGTAGACACATCATCTTTAGAACCAATCGTAGCCTCATAAATCTCATGTCTCCCCCCTAAATCCTCACCAGTACTAGGGTTAACATCGGTTGAAATATATACTTTCTTGGGGTTAGTAGGATCAAACGTCATCAAACCAGTATAAGAACTTTCAACATAATACAAACATTTACCGGCATACGCTATTTCACGATCATTCCATTGCTTACCATCCCAAGATGCCATACGATACCTATGATCCGAATTGCTTAAATACAGAGAATACCCGATATAAGGATAACCATTTTCATCTTGCCCCATCGCACACGTCCAACCACTATTAGGCACACTCTCATAACCTATAGGTTTTTCCTTCGATTCGCTACCCGTATAAATCTTTTCTCCTTCAGAAGTATACAAAGGACCTTCTTTTAAATCTTTAATTTTTGTCCCATCTACTCTATAAAAAGCTCCTTCTTTATACTGTGCATAATAAACGCTGTTCCCATACATGCGGGGATGCGCATCCGTGTAAGCGATACCAATCGTATTTTCATCTAACTGCACATAACAACAGTAAGGTCGTTGCCGACCTTTTACATCATTAGCGATAAAATGGGTTCTATTGCTCCATGTTTGACCGTGATCATTCGAAACGATAAAAGCGGGATTAAAGGTTTCTCCATCACGATACAGATTATACAAGCGTTCTTCATTTTTTAAATAATAAAGATTCATATAAGTAACTCCTCTTTTATCATCATATACATGCTTATATTCCATCCTTTCACCCCAATTCATATAATTATTAGGTGCGGAAATATTATAATAATGAACCTTTTCATTGCCATGCTTTGCCCATACTGCTAATATACGTCCATCCGGACGAACATACAATGCTGGGACATCATGGTCGTCAGCTTGCATCTTTTCATGAAGCGTCACCTTACCCCAAATAGAATCAACATCCAAATCATAAACCCCTACATTCACATCTCCTTGCTGTCCATCCACACCACCAATAACCAGTTTTCCATCATTAATAACAGCTCTGGGACCCTGATACCAGCACCAACCTCCATTATACATAAAGGTTGTAAATTGTGATTTCTTTTTTTCATCATTGGGCAAAGGATAAAATTTACGCACATATTTATACATTTCGGTTCCTGCCGCCAAAAAAGCTCCACTACCATACAATTCTGTATATTCAGGATAGCTACATCCAGGAGCAGCTCCTACCGGCTGCACGTACCCCACCATACCTTGGTCAGTTACTGCATTTTTCAATGCACTCCATGCACTCAATAAAACAGGTTCATAAACGTCCTTATCCAATATTCCATTTTCAATGCCCCAAGCCAAACCAAACACAAAAAAAGAAGTTCCACTAGTTTCTATATTAGGATAGTCATTCTCATCTCCCAATAAACCAGACGACCAAGTGCCATCATTGCGCTGTGTCTTTTTTATTGTTTCCGACATCTTTTTAAAAAGGTCAATGTAAAAATGGCGACCATCCCAGCTGGCTGGCAAGTCAGGAATCATTAGGGCCAATCCCCCATAAACCCAACCATTTCCACGCGACCAAAAAACCTTATGTCCATTTTTTTCTTTTTTATCCAAAAAACTCTTATCGCGGAAAAATAATTGCACCTCCTCATCCCAGAGTATATCGTAGGTCATATGGTATTGTTGATCCATATAGTCCAAATACTTTTTCAAACTGGTCACCTTAGATAAACGAGCCCATACAGGAGGAGCCATAAACAAAGCATCACACCAGTGCCAATGCCATTCATCACGCCTCTCACTCTCCATCATTGCATTAAACTGTTTCATCGTAGGTTGGAGCATATACTCTTTGGCAGTTAAACGATACATATTCAAGTAAAACTGTCCCACCGCTTGATCATCAGCATGATACATACGCTTATGCAACTTCCATTGGTGCTTGTTTCCCATCTCAATTAACCAATCTTCATATTTATTGTCACCTGCTATTTCAGAAAACTGGAACAGACCTGTATAAAATGTAGCTGGCAACCATTCTAAATCATGGTAAGGCTTTCGGTGATGCCACTTTTTACGATTTTCATCTGGAGGCAACGCGCGATACTTACCCTGCTCATCCCAGGTGTTTAACTGCCAATCGGCCACTCGTTGTGTAATCTCAAATACATCAGAAGCATTTGGTATCGGTTGTTTTTGGGTGCACGACACCCATACCATCATTAGTAAAAGAGGAATCAACTTTTTCATGTTTAGAACTTTCATTTAAATAAATTAATTACTGATTTGAAGTTGGTTAAACCTCGCAATTTTTGCTAAAATATCCTATCTTTAACCATGTTGTAACGGTACTTGTAACCGTTACAACATGGCATTACATTCTAGAAACATGTCATTTACAACACAACAACTATAGCCACACTAATTTAAAATCTGCACAACGAAAACCCATAACAGTGCTTTCTATAAACGACAAAACGCGTCTGATTCAACAAATAATCAATAGTAAATCTTTTAGGAAAGCGAGCACAAGTTCAGCTCTACTTAAATATCTTTTAAAGGCACACCTCAATGGCTCTTATCTAAAAGAAGACATTATTGATCTGGAATTTTTTGGAACAAAAGCTAAAACAGATAAATCAACCACTAGAGTTAGGGTTAGCATGTATAACCTAAGAAAAAAACTAGATATTTTTTATGACAACGAAGGTAAAGAAGAGAACTGGAGAGTATGGATAGATAAAGGTCAATATGAGCTTAGATTTGAAAAAAGACAAAAAAAATTCAAAAATAAAATTAAGTTATTTAATAAGCATATAGTTGGGTACAGCCTCCTAATAGCAATCTCATCCTCTCTAATCATCATGCAATTACCACCATCCAAACCACAGATATGGAAAAGATTTATCAATGAAGAAACTACATTATTTATTGGTGATGCTTTCGGAATGCAAGGAAAAACCATAACAGGCCAGACTGGATTTACACGAGATTATAATATTAACAGCATTGAAGAATACTATCAGTTAATAGAAACAAAGCCCGAATTAAAGGAACATTTACATCCGGCCTATTATCAATATTTTACAGGAATGGGTGCCTATGCCGCACGCGACATCGCCTTATTGCTATCACCCTACAATCGACGGTTCGATGTGAAATTTGACTCCAATACCTCACTAGACGATATTAAAAGTGGAAATGCAATATACGCAGGCCCACTGCTAACCAACCCTAAGTTTATTTCATTATTTAACGATGCCAACAACCACTTTAAAGTAAGCAAATACATGCTTGAAATAAGAAACATTCCAGGGATAAAAGACACATCCATTGATATTTCTACGGCAGGAAAAGAAACAGACTACGCTATTGTATCGAAATACCCGGGTCCTATGGGCACTGAACATTTTGTCTTTTTCTCTAATCATGACATGGGAGTCTCTGCCACTATTGAGTACTTCACACAAAAAGATTCACTTAAAAATTTCTCCAAGCAACATCTCAATCATCACAAATACTTTACCGCTTTGTTTAAAGCACATGGCAGAGAAAGAACAAGTTTAAATTTACAACTACTTTGGGTCTTTCCATTTAACTAGTCTTTGCAAGAAAACTCCAAATACTGCGTTATTCTCATTTTTGAAACAGTCATTTACAATCAGTAAACTCCTTGGTTTCAAAAATATCGAAAGCCTTGTCTTTGAAGCTTTCATATGATTATCAATTTGTCTTTCAATGGTCATATGGAACTCCCGATGAATTTTAATCATTCTTCTGTGTGTATTTTAGAATGCTAAAATTCATGCTCGTTTCTTATCAAAGACAGAAAAAACAGTCCTTTTCTTGCAGCCACTAACTAAGATTTATCAGTAAAAAACGTTTTACAGATTAACACCAGTTCCTTGCATAGAGCTGTCGTGATCCCACATAATTATCCAAGGATCATTGGTCTCTCGCTGAAAGGCCTTTAACTTATACTTCATCGACGCCAATATATCATGGCATTTTCTTTTTGTAGCTAAATTATCAACTTCCCAAGGATCTACCGACAAATCATAGAGTTCAAATTCCGGGCGATACAAATAATCTTTCATCTTTCTATTTCCATAATATTCACTTTTACTTCGATAAACCCCTTGCCATGTTGAAGAAGCCCAGAGATCTGAAGCAAAGGGATACTCTATGCGGCTTGCTATATTCCAGATCAATTTATAATTATTGAATCTAACCACACGCATTGGGTAATACATCGTAATTTCATGAAAAGTATGAGAAGCAAAAATTTGGTTCCATCCTTCGGTTTCACCCTTTTCAACTACATTTTTAAATGATTTCCCATGAAAATCCTCTATATTATAGGTGATTCCTACCATATCTAAAATAGAAGGCGCTAAATCTACCCATGATATCATTGCATCATTCTCCCCTCCTACTAACTTGCTAAATGGATCCTTTATAATGCATGGCAACTGAATACCTGGCTCATATACGGTTGTTTTAGCTCCGGGAAAGGCCATGCCGTTATCTGAAATATAAATTACAATCGTATTATCCCACTTACCGGCTTCTTTCAACATAGACATCAACTTACCAAAGCCCTGGTCAATACGGGAAATACTTTGGTAATACTGTGCTATCTCTTCTCTACTCTGTTTTGTATCCGGCAAGAATTCAGGTACAATTACATCTTTAGGATCGTATACTTTCGTTTCAACACCAGCATAACCTTCTTCTTTATTTCCAAAACTATTCGGTAAGTCCCATCTTTCCGGCTTAAAGGGATATCCTCGATGTGGATCATCCGTACAAAAATATAGAAAGAAGGGACTATCTGCATTTAAAACCTTCTCACATTGCTCAGCCATTTGAACTGTATTACGAGGATCTGCTTCTAATACCTCCTGAAAATGATAGACCGATTCCGGCGCCACATGATACTTTCCTATCCTGGCTGTATGGTAGCCCTCATTTTCCATTAATACAGGCAACGACTTTACGTCACCAAAAGTACTAAAATGATGATAATCATGCACATGACCATACGAACCCGTCGCATGCCCATATTTCCCTGTTAATATAACAGAACGACTGGCAGCACAACTAGCACTCGTACAATAAGCATTATTAAACAACATACCCTCAGAAGCCAACTGGTCAAGATTGGGTGTTTGGATCACAGAATTTCCATAACACCCTAAAGCATCCTTTCCGTGATCATCAGATACAAACAGTATCACATTGGGTTTTGCCTTTAATTGAATATCTTTTCCCTGCTTTTTATCGACATGTATACAAGAAGATAAAAATAAATCTGGTATTAGTAAGCCAACAATGGATAGTAGAATTATTACTTTACTCATAAATCTAAGTTTTGAAATATTTTTGATACCAAATATAATCCATCTATAGAAGCCCAATGTATTTATGCATATATCTGGATGATTTATGCGTAATTATTGTATAGTATCTCAGACAATATATGTTTTTTCGGCGCGCCTTTACTATATTTGCATTCAATGAAAAAGATAGCACTCAACGAATATTGCCCATGCTGCGGATATAATTCTTTTGATCCGGAAAAAAGACTAGAATTAGAGATATGTCAAATATGCTACTGGGAAGATGATCCCTTGCAATTTAACGATCCAAAACTAGAATACAGTTGCAATTTAGTGTCACTGGAGCAAGCTCAAAAAAATTTTGACGAAATTGGTGTTAGCTTTCATGATATGAAAATGTATTGTCGAAAAATCACAAAGGAAGATAAAAGAAATCCAGCGTGGTAAACTCATATCATTTATTGAAGCTATTCCATCCATCACAAATCATATTTATTGTAACCTATATCCCTTTTTTCAGTATATAATTACTCAAATAAAATTAATAAATCACAACTATGTCTATATTTAGTTTTGGGGAATATATTGAAGGAAGAAGTTTTAAAGTATTAAATGAAAGAGTAGTACGAGGCAACTCCGGCATCATGCTTTTGCTAGGATTTTTTGCATTCGTTAACGCTTTCGTGATTAAAAACTATACTGTTCTTCCCTATATATCAGGTTTCTTACTATTTAATTTTTTAGTAGCCATATTGATTAACCCTAAATTTGCACCTACTGTATTTATATCATGGCTTTTAGTCCGTAAACAAAGCCCCCTATATATTGGAGCTGTACAAAAGCGTTTTGCCTGGAGTTTAGGAAGTGCCTTATCTGGTGCTATATTTATCCTTTCTTTTTACTTACTACACGACGTACAATACTTTCAACCCATTTGTATCATGTGCTTGATTTGTTTGGCACTTATGTTTTTAGAAACGGCATTTGGTATTTGTATTGGTTGTAAATTATACTATCTCACTCTTAAAACGGGTTTATTAAAAACTCCGGAAGAAAAACCTAACTGCATAGGTGATTCCTGCAGCATTGGTGAGTAATCGGCCGGCGACAATTGGCCTGCTGTGCCATGCACCACAGGCCAACTCTGCCTCCTGCCTAATCATTATTGATACTGCAAACCTTTAGCACTTCTGTCCTCTAATGGAGGAGCTGGCGTAATCAGATGTTTATTTTGTTTCACCTCTTTCAGCACCTCTTCCACGACCTTTTCCATCTGTGGATCACGCCCTTGCATCAAAATGTTTGGGTCATCCCATATTTTAAAGTCGGGCCTTACGCCTTCCCCTTCCCAAAACCAATGCCCATCATTATCATAAAGTCTGGCACCCGGAACGGTAATTGAACCACCATCTATTAATCGATGTCCGGTGGCTGGTCCTACCAATATACCCAAAGTACGTTCTCCAACGATAGGCCCAGCCTTTAACTCTTGAAAAGCCCAAGGAAGTCCATCTCCTCCAGACCCAGCCCATCCATTAATTAACATTCCCATAGGGCCTGTATTGGTTTTAACAGGGCTTCGGTGATCTTTACCATGTCGCCAATGAAGGTGGCAATTAACAGGACGTTGTAATAGCTCCAGAAAACGATCTGCCAACTGGCCTCCTCCATTAAAACGCTCATCAATGATAAATCCTTTTTTATCGAGCTGACCATAATACATACGCACCAATTCCATCTGTCCCTGACTTGAGGTATTAGACATATAAATATAGCCCAATTGTCCATCGGATAACTTATCTACCATTTTTCGATTATTCTCTATCCACTCTAAATAACGCAAAGTACGCTCCTGTGCCGCGGACAAACATTTAACAACCACATCCTTTGCCTCATCCATTTTACCATTGGATAAGATCTTCAACAAGACCGTTTTTCCACTCAAACCTTCAAAGGCTGCATAGGGATCTAGCACAGGCTGTAAGGTTATACCATTAACAGCATGAATATAATCACCACTTTTCACCTCAACACCAGGCTTATCGAAGGGAGAACGAACCTGAGTATCCCAATCTGCGGGTTTCACAATCCGTTTTATCTTAAATAGTTTTCCTTCCTGCTCCCAATCGATACCTAAAAAACCGCCTCCTAAAGAAGGAGCTCTCTCCATTTCTCCACCACTGGAATAGGTATGACCAGCGCTAAGCTCAGACACCAAGCTAGACTGTATATTATTGATATCCCAGCGAGTACGAGCATCTTCAACCATCTTAAAATAACGGTCGCGCATGGCATTCCAATTTACACCTTGCATATTAGGATCATAAAAAAAGTCTCTGTGCCGACGCCATGTATCCATAAATATTTGTTTCCATTCCTCCTTAGGAACCCAATTCATGGTCATATCAGCAGTAGGTATCGGCTTTTCTAATTTTTGCCCGGCTGCAGGCTTTATCAAACCATACTTACCCTTCACTTTTACCAATAAAGATTTACCATCCGTTGTTGGCTCCACAAAACTCACATTATCCATTATCTTTTTCTCTTCGTCTTTTTTCAAGTCCAGCACATAAAGCGAGTTACCCTTATCTCCCGACCCGGTATTGGGTCTTCGCATATAAACCAGCTGATCCTTCAACGGTATTAAACCTACAATATTACCAGCTTTTGGCGAAAGAATCTGAGCACGCGACTCAATATAAGTAAAGTCAATATCTACCTTTACAACTTTATCTTTGGTGGTTTTCTTATCTGCTTTCTTCTTTTGTTTATCTCCTGCTTTCTGAGCCTTTGCATCCTTCTTTTGATCTCCTGCTTCCTTTTTCACTACGATGGTATCATTCTTTGTTTCAAACAACACCGGTGTATCCGCTGTTAAAGCAATCGCTGCTATTTGTGTTGAATTGGGATAAATCCAAGTCCCATCTCCCAAAGAAGAGTAAGCCGCACTCATATGTCGATTAGTCAGATAAAAAATATATTTTCCATCATCACTAAAAACAGGATAACCATCGTTGTAAAAACCTCCTGTTAGCTGATACTGCATCTGTGTGTTTACATTATAAACCATGATCGCACCATTGGCATTCTCCTGATCTATACTATAAGTAAGCCATTGAGAATCTGGCGACCATGATATTGGATAATAAAACCGTGATCCATGTCCTATATTCCACAAAGACTTAGTCAGGGTTTTTATTTCACCAGTGGCAACCTCAACTAAATAAATAGTATTCGTCTCATCCATAAAGGCGATCTTTTTACTATCTGGGGACCAATTTAGCTGATACCCAAACCCCTTTCCTCTTTTGCTAAGTTTTGTGGCTTGCTTTTGACTTTGGCTGTCCTGCAGCCAAATTTCATATTCGCCAGACTTATCACTCCAATAAGCAATAGTAGTTCCATCAGGTGACCACGACGGACTTTGATCGAAAGCTCCACTGGACTGGGTTAAGTTAAGGGTAAATCCTTCTTTTACGGGAACATTAAATAGTTCACCTCTGGCTTCAAACACAACTCTATTACCCTGAGGCGATGGAGATGCGTCGCTTATACTACCTCCCACATTTTTTATCTTAGGAATTTCAACAGACAAATCGCTCACCACATTCACATCTACTTTTGTAGTTTTTTTGCTATTTGTATTCATTACAAAAAGATCACCTCCCATTTCATATACTAATTCTGTTGTATTACCTGACAAAAAGGAGATATCAAAATCCTGGTAATCGGTCACCTGCGTCTTTGTTTTTGTGATGGGATTATATTCCCAAATATTCAAACGCATATGCGCTCCCCTATCTGACAAAAAGTAGATTTTATCCCCCACCCAAGCGGGTTTACCATCATTGGCCTCATCAGTAGTAACTCGTTGTGTTTGATTAGTATTAAAATCATAAACAATAATGTCAGAAGTGAGTCCCCCCCGATATCGTTTGAAAGGATAATTTTCTGTTATTTTAGTAATATAAGCCAGCTTCTTCCCATCCGCCGAAAAAGTCGCCAGTTCTCCGTAAGGTATTTTTAACTCTTTGGCCATTCCTCCATTTTTACCAACCAAAAAAAACTTATGAAGTCTTCCAATACCCGAATGTCTGCCCGAGGCAAACAGCAGTTCTCTTCCATTGGGATGCCAATCCACCAGTCTATCAGAAAAAGAGTTATAGGTTACTCTGGTAGGAATACCTCCTTTTACGGATACTACAAAAACATCAGCATTACCATTATACATCGCCGTATACGCAATTTCTTGTCCATTGGGAGAAAATTTTGGCCAGGATTCTTCCCCGGGAGAATGGGTAATCTGATTGGCCGTGCCGCCTTCTTTATCCACAATCCAAATATCACCTCCATAAACAAAAACAATCTGCGTATCTGACACATCCATATAACGCATCAGCTTAGCATTAATCTGGCCTGTTGCTGCTACTGTAAAAAATAACAACACACCTAACAATACAATATTTTTCATTCGATTAAAAATTAGTGAAAAAATGATTTGATTATAAACATAAAAAGACAAGACAAAGAATAAAATTCTATTCAACCCGGATGATGCATTAAAAATCTATTATAAAGTTCAAATGCATCATCTGGGTTCAACACTTCCTTAAGTTAAGCAAATATTTTCAACCTATCCCATGTTTATGGGTCAATAAAAGGAATATACTTCATCCCGAAGCATTTACAAAAAAAAATCCCATAGAACATTCCAAGGGGAATATCTACGGGATTATCTGTATATTGTCATAGCACATGGTATCTCTTAAGATACTAAGAACTATATATGATTACACTAAACAAGTTACGATCACAAGTCTAACACCATCTTTTCCAACTCATTACCTCCTGACAACATGAGTTCAGGATTCTCAAGCATTTTCTTTAAAGTCACTAAAAATCCTACGGAATCTTTACCATCAATAATACGATGATCATAGGACAGGGCAGTATACATGATGGGTCTTATTTCTACCTTTCCATTCACTGCCATAGGACGTTCAACAATATTATGCATTCCCAATATGGCCGATTGTGGCGGGTTAATCAAAGGAGTAGAAAGCATAGAGCCAAACACTCCTCCGTTGGTCACTGTAAAGGTACCTCCGGTCATTTCTCCCAAACTTATTTTTCCCGTTCTAGCCTTAACTGCCAGCTGCTTTAATGTTTCTTCTATTTGCGCCAGGCTCAAAGATTCTGTGTTTCTGATAACTGGCACCATCAACCCTTTGGGTGTTTGCACTGCTACGGAAACATCCACATAGTTAGGCGTTACAATCTCATCTCCATCAATCATGGCATTCACCATAGGATGCTTTTGCATGGCCAAGGCAGAAGCTTTAATAAAAAACGACATAAACCCAAGTTTCACCCCATGCTTCTCCACAAACAGGCTCTGATACTTTTTACGTATAGCCATAATATGGCTCATATCCACCTCATTAAAAGTAGTAAGCATAGCTGTATCTTGCTTAACAGCTACCAAACGAGCACTCAGTTTTTTACGTAAGGAACTCATCTTTTTACGATCCAGCTCTCGCTCCTTGGGCTGCATAGCCAACCCTTGGGGCACAGAAGACGAGTCCTCAGCCAACCCGTGCTCTTTTAGTACTCCTATTTCCTTTTTAGATATACGATGTAATCCCTTGATCACATCCTCCACTGTCCACCCTTCTTCTTCCATGAGCTTTTGTGCCACAGGGCTTATTTTAACTTTTGAATACGCTTCTGAGACAGCTTTCTTCTCCTCTATTTTCGATTCTGGAGCCTTTGCTTCTACAGCAGGCACTGGCTCAGCTGAAGCTGCCGAGGTTTCGGCGCTTTCAACAGGAGCAACGGAGGTGTCTATGGTACAAGCAATCTCTCCTACAGCCACTGTTTGCTCAGCGTCTACCAATATTTTAATTTTACCACCCTTATCTGCATTTAAAGTAAGTGTAGCTTTATCTGATTCTATTTCTGCCAATTCCTGGTCTTTACTTACCACATCGCCATCACTCACCAACCAACTGGCTATTTCTACTTCGGTAATAGATTCCCCCGGAGAAGGGACTTTTATTTCGATAATCATAACTATTGTTTTTATACGAAGCGCACTGTATCAAACAGCCGACAATACAAAAACATCATCAACCTCTGATACTTACAACTCCTATCTTTTTAAATTGAAAATCTAGGTTTTTCAGAAAAATACTTATGCTGTTTCAATATTTCTTTCCGGTCTTTACCTTCTACACACTGTAATCCGCAGTATTTATTTTTAAGATCGCAGTGGCACTTTTTAAATATCTTATCAATTATTTCCTTCTGTCCAACCATATGTAAGCCATTCAGTCCGGTAGCAGGACTACCACTTGCCAAACGAGCAACCGGCACCAGACTAACCCCCTTAAACATACCTCGGATATACTTCCATGCGCCCATATTTTCAGGTTCTTCCTGCACCCAGAGGTGCAAGAGCGCATTCTGATACCTGTCCAAAACAATTTGCAGTTGATCAGCCGGGAAGGGGTGCATTTGTTCAATCCGAACGATCGCAACATCAGTTGCATCAAGTTCTTCTTTACGTGCTAATAAATCGTAATAAATTTTTCCAGTACAAAAAACAACCCTACGAACGTTTTCCGTATCAACATTGTGATCATCAATAACCTCTTCAAATTTTCCCGTAGCCAGTTCGTCCATCTTCGAAACACATTTTGAATGACGCAAAAGACTCTTCGGTGTAAAAACAATCAAGGGCAAACGAATATCCCTCAGAACCTGACGTCGTAAAACATGAAAAAAGTTAGCTGGTGTCGTACAGTTAACCACCTGCATATTATTATTGGCAGCCAAAGATAAAAAACGTTCAATACGGGCACTGGAATGCTCTGGACCTTGTCCTTCAAAGCCATGAGGTAGATACAAGACGAGTCCATTCATCAAGCCCCACTTCTCTTCTGCCGAGCTGATATACTGATCTATAATAACCTGTGCCACATTGTAGAAATCTCCAAATTGAGCTTCCCAAATTGTTAATCCATTGGGAGTTGCCAAGGCATAACCATAGTCAAATCCCATCACACCATACTCTGAAAGGTGAGAGTTATACACATTAAAACGAGCCTGATTCTCAGACAAGTGTTTTAATGGAAAATATAGCTTTTCTGAATCCTCAACAGTTAATCCGGCATGTCTATGTGCAAAAGTACCTCTAATAGAATCTTGGCCACTTAAACGCACCTGATGCCCTTCGGTAACCAGTGTGGCATAAGCCAGCTGTTCTCCCATGGCCCAATCCAACCGATCTTCTTTCACCATTTTTTTGCGGTCGTCCATAATCTTACGCACTTTCCTGAAAAAAGGTAGATCATCAGGAAGATCGGTTAATTTTTCACTCAATTCCAATAATTTACTTTTCTCAACACCCGTTTCTATAGCTGTAACGAAGTCCTTGGGTTCAGCATACCTAAAGCCCTTCCAATAGTCCTCCAGAAACCTCTGTATAACCACCTTATCAATATGTTGCGAGTCCTCTAATTGTTTTTCCAGATATACATTAAAACCATCTTGCAAAGCTTTTAACTCCTTCGTGGAATACACCTTCTGATTCAACAATTTCTCTCCATACACATCTCTGGGGTTAGGGTGTTTGGCGATAGCTTTATACAAGGTAGGCTGCGTAAATCGAGGTTCATCTCCCTCGTTATGACCGTATTTACGATACGACAACACATCAATAAACACATCTGCGTTAAATTTCTGACGAAATTCAACAGCCAGCTCCAACGCATACACCATGGCCTCGGCATCATCACCATTTACATGGAAAACAGGACTGCGTGTTACCTTGCCCACATCAGTACAATAGGTACTTGAACGTGCATCCAGATAATTGGTGGTAAATCCCACCTGATTATTAATGACAATGTGAATGGTTCCACCGGTTTTATAACCTTTGAGCTGACTCATCTGAACCACCTCATAAACAACACCCTGACCTGCAATGGCGGCATCACCATGAATAAGAATTGGGATTGCTTTATTAAAGTCCTTATTATATTTGTTATTAATAATGGAACGTGTAATACCCTCAATAACAGGACCAACTGCCTCCAGGTGAGAAGGGTTAGGAGCTAGATTCACCCTTACCTTTTTACCATCCTCTGTAACAATATCATTTTGGTAGCCCAAATGATACTTCACATCTCCCAAAGAGATTCCCTCGGCATATTCATCCCCCACAAATTCTTTAAAAATATTTTCGTAAGGTTTTTTAAGGATATTCGCCAAGACACTGAGTCGTCCGCGATGTGCCATACCTATCATGACTTCTTTCACTCCCAGCTCAGCACCTTTACGTATCAAGGCATGTAATCCCGGAATAATCACCTCACTCCCTTCAATGGAAAACCTTTTTTGCCCCACAAACTTTTTATGGATAAAACCTTCAAAACCAGCTGCAACATTTAGTTGGTCATAAATACTCTTTTTCTTTTCAACGGAGTAATGAGGTGTATTGCGGGTTGATTCCATTTTATGCATCAACCACTCTATCACCTCAGGATGACGAATATACAAATACTCCACACCAATCGATTCGCAATAGGTTGCTTGCAAGTGTTCAATAATGGTCTTCAGTTTTGCTTTCCCTATTCCCAATTTAGAACCTGCCTCAAATTCCTTTTCCAGATCAGCTTTTTCCAAACCAAAATTCTCGATATCCAGAGAAGGAAAATACTGCCGCCGTGCGCGAACCGGATTTGTTTTTGTAAATAAATGTCCTCTTTGCCTATACCCATGAATGAGGTTGGCCACATTAAATTCTTTACTAACCATTCCTCCGGAAGATGGTGAGTCATAATTTTTTCGGGCAAATTCAAAGCCCTTAAAAAATAGCCTGAAACTTTTGTCCACAGACTCCGGGTTGCTTAAATAATTTTGGTACAGCTCTTCTATTGTCTCTATCTCGCTGTTTCCCACAAATGAAAATTCTTCCATAGAATAGTTCCTTATCCGAGTAATATTAATCCCTGTGGATTAATCAAATCTTTTAATTGGCGAACAGACTTCATCAAGTCGTTCGTTATATTTCTCCTTGCGGAGTTATTCCTAACTTTACTAGCTAAATCATGAATAATTCCATGTTTATATTAGCCAAACCAGAATAACCTATACAAATTATGATCATGATCGTGTGTACCTAATAATTTGCACCAGCCATGTCTGTTTCATGTTTAACATATCTTTAATCAAGAAAACAAAATCAATATAAAATGCAAGATATGTATTTTAAATATTCATTATTCGCATTAAGGGGTGAAATCTTTTAAAAATATATTTAAAAACTGATTATTTTTATTCATTTTGCATCCACTAAAAATGAAATCATTAGTCATGACCAATTTTATAAAACACCTTGCCGAATACTATTTTAATAAGTATCAAACCAATATATCGGACTTTTGTTTTGTTTTTCCGGGACGAAGAGCTGGACTTTTTTTTCAACAACACTTAAGTCTGTTGATATCGAAACCACTCTGGTCTCCCAAAACAATTACCATTAACGAGTTTATTCAGGAATTTACGTCTTATCAAATAGCTGACAAAATTACCTTGGTTTTTGAATTATATCAAGTATATGAAGAAATTTACCACACAGGCACTAGTTTTGATGAATTTTTACCTTGGGGAGAAATCATACTTAACGATTTTGATGATATAGATAAATACAGAGCCAATCCACAACAGGTATTCTCAAATCTAATGTCCATTAAAGAGATTGAGGCTGATTATAGTTTTTTGACCGAAGCACAAATCGAAACAATCACCAGTTTTTGGCATACATTTAATCCTCACAAACTCTCAGAACACCAAACCGAGTTTATTAGAATATGGGAGAAACTATACGAAGTGTACGAGCGTTTCAATCAGCGCTTACACGATAAAAACATGACCTACGAAGGTGCTGTGTACCGCACCATAGCAGATAAAATTGACCAAAAAGAACCCCTGGGAATTCAATATCCCAAAGTGATATTTGTAGCTTTCAATGCACTGAACAGCTGCGAGAAAAAGCTATTTCATCATTTACAAATAGGAAATAAAGCGGACTTTATTTGGGACTACACCCCATGGCTCTTGCCGGATAAGATGGCTCCTACCCATCCACATGAAAAAATAAAAGCGCATGAAGCCATCCGTTTTATTGAGCTTAACCTTCTTGATTATCCAGCCCCTTCTGATTGGCATTTTCCTTGTGCTAAAGAAATGCCCGACATAAAAATCACCTCAGTAGCTACAGATACAGCTCAAACTCAGGTGGTACACCAATTTTTACAAGCTCATCCTAATAACGAAAAAAACACAGGGTTGGACTCAGCCTTGCAAACTGCTGTTATTTTAACGGACGAAACCATACTATTACCAATTTTACACAGTATACCCGATGAAATTGAAAAGGTAAATATTACCATGGGTTATCCCATCAAAAACACACCCGCTTATGGCTTACTGGAATTGGTGTTTGACTTACAAAAAAATGGTCGGAAAACAAAGGCTGGAAAAACATGGTTTTATTATAGAAATGTGATTCCGATACTTACCCACCAATATATTGAGCCTTTAAATCCTGAATTACACAAAGAAATGGCTTATTCCTTCACACGCCAAAACAAAATTTACATAGAAGGTAATGAATTAAATAAAAACAAATTACTGGCTTCTATCTTCAGAGTGGTTGAAAAGAGCGAGAACTTTTCCTCCTACCTGATTGACCTACTTCAACAGGTTTATGCCGGACTTCAAAACAGCAATCACAGTCAAGGAATAGAAAAGGAGTTTATATATCAACTACACCTGACGATAACACAATTGGCTGATTTGATAAAAAAGCTACAGGTAGAAATAAGCCCAGACACATGGATCAAGCTTTTTAAAAGAACTGCCGACCTTAAGAGTATTCCATTCAGTGGAGAGCCACTCAAAGGACTACAAGTAATGGGAATATTAGAAACCCGAGCATTGGATTTTGAGAATCTGATTATTCTGAATATGAATGAAGGCATATTTCCGCAAACAGGAGCCACTAACTCTCTTATTCCATACAGTCTGCGCAAAGCTTTTAACTTACCAACCATTGAGCATCAGGATGCCATATTTGCCTATTATTTTTATCGTTTGATCCATCGGGCAAAGAAAGTTCAGCTGTTATACAACTCTTCCGCACAAGGGATGCAGACTGGCGAGATGAGCCGCTTTCTCTTTCAATTAAAATATGAATACCCACCCGAAAAACTGAGTTTTTCAACCGCCGTGGACAATATCACCATTTCTCCTTCCAGAGATTTTTATGTGAATAAGGATGCCCAAACAATGACCATACTAAACCAATTTCTTCAGGGCGGAACCAGGAAGCTCTCACCCAGCGCATTGAGCACCTACTTCGAATGCCCTATCCGCTTTTACTATAAATACATACTGAAGGCCTCAGAACCAGATGAAATTACAGAAGAAATTGACCCCCGTATTTTTGGAACCCTATTTCACGAAACAGTAGAGGAGATATACAAACATTTGGTTGGTAAAGAGGTGCAGGCACAGGACATTGAGGCCCTAGAAAAGGATAAAGCAACCATCAACCGGGCATTGCAAGCAAGCTTCAATAAATATTTTAATCAAGATTTAAATCAAAATGATTTTAAGGATATTCAAGGCAAAAATATTTTAGTGTTCGACATCATTAAAAAATATATCTTTCAATTTTTAAAAGTTGAAAAACAACATGCACCTTTCTTTCTGAAAGGGCTTGAAAAAGTGGTACACACCGAAATTTCTGTTCATGAAAAAAATATTTGCCTGGGAGGTACTATTGACCGTTTAGATGAAAAAGATGGTGCAGTTAGGGTCATAGATTATAAAACCGGAGCCGGTGATGAATATTTTAACAAAGTGGAAGAGCTATTTTTACAATCTAAACACAAATCCAAAAAAGCGATTTTTCAAACTTTACTGTACAGTTATATCCTTCAAAAAAGCGATTCGCAACTTCCTGCTTATTTACCAGGTGTAGTGTGGATTAAGAAGATTTTCACGTCACCGGACTATTCCTTGAAGATAGGAACACAAACCCGTAACGAAAAACTCACTTTACAGGCTGTTGAAAAAGAGTTTATTGAACTCCTGAAGCAACATCTGGACGATCTGTTTAACAAAGACATTGCCTTTTCACAGACCAATCATACCGACAGCTGCATTGCGTGTAGTTACAGAGGTATATGTGGTAAATAAATAACACCTAAGCCTGTACACAAACCTACACGGCTTATTGAATGCACTACCAGAATACACAGTGACATTCTCATACCTTTGTGGCGTTTTTTTGCTTGCTTACAATTGGGCATCCCCATGTAAATCATCACATTACCAAGAGATGCCAAATGCTATATTTACTAAAATGTAACTTCTTTTGATTTACGTTGAAAACGTTCTCAAGCTTAAAAAGATGGTTTACGAGTCGAGAGAAATCCTTCTATCGATATGATATTATCTCCTTAGTGAGAAATAGGATTCACCTGTCGCATAAGAATGGTGAATCTAAGCTACTCCGACTTATTAAATCTAAGGTGATAATTTTCATCCCAATCAATAAAACCAGCCACATTCTTCTCTTCTTCTGAGAGGCTAAAACCTTTCAACTTCCCTGTTTTTCCTTTAAAAACAAGTGCCTCCATATTGGCTTTGCTCAATTTCTTTTTCAAGAACTCAAAGGGTATCAACACCCGACAGCCATTTGTATAATTAGAGCATCCCCAGGCTGATTTACCCTCCAGCATGTGTCCTGTTTTACACTTCGGGCAAAGCAATTCCTTAGGCGCTTCCCCTTCCAATCGCAGTCCATAATTATCATCAAAACACACCTGTCCATTTATCTTCTTACCTTCTTGTGTAAACCCTTTGATAGTGGGAGTTCTCCCTTTTCGTATCAAAGCTTCCACCTGCCTATCGGTGAACTTCTTACCCATAAATTCGAAGGGAATCAAAGTCTTACACCCCGATGCATAATCCGAACAGCCCCAAGCCGACTTACCTTTGAGCATGGTTCCGCTTTTACATCTTGGACATTTCAATTCTTTTTTTGCGGCGGTCTTAGCTTTAGGTTTAGATGTAATCTCCTTATCGTCATTCTCTTCAATAATAATTTTTCCTTTGGAATAATCATTCTTCACTTGAAAAACAATATCTGATACCATCTGTTTCAACTCCGCCATAAAATCTGCCACCTGATATTCACCAGTCTCTATCTGCCTCAATTTTTGTTCCCACATTCCAGTAAGTTCAGCTGATTTTAATAGATCGTTGGAAATAAATTCCATCAGTTTTACCCCCATAGCAGTAGGCAACACGTTTTTACGCACCTTATAAATATACTTACGTTTAAAAAGTGTTTCAATGATATTAGCACGTGTAGAAGGGCGCCCGATACCATTCTCCTTCATTAATTCGCGCAGTTCTTCATCATCCACCTGTTTTCCTGCCATCTCCATGGCACGCAATAAAGTAGCTTCTGTATAATATTTAGGTGGCTGGGTTTCTTTTTCTTGAAAATCAGGCTCATGCGGACCACTCTCCCCTTTCACAAATTCAGGCAAAATCTTATCCTCTGTATCCTTTTTACCTGCCACCGTTTTATAAACAACCCGCCAATTATCCTTTAATACTTGTTTCCCCGATGTCTTAAAATTCACATCTTCTACTTTTCCCAGGATGGTAGTCGTAGATATCTCACAATCGGGATAAAAATTGGCAATAAACCTGCGCGTAACGGTATCATAAATAATCTTCTCATCCCTCGAAAGACTTTCGGGCGCTGTCATTCCAGTTGGAATAATGGCATGGTGATCAGTCACCTTTTTATCGTCAAATACCTTCTTTGATTTCCTAATTTTCTTCCCCAACAAGGGCGCTATAAGTTCACTGTACTGTTTTAACCCCTTTAAAGTACCTTCTATTTTCGGGTAAATATCATTACTCAAATAGGTGGTATCCACACGAGGATAAGTAGTCAGTTTTTTTTCATACAAAGACTGAATACCTTTTAAGGTTTCATCGGCCGAAAGACCAAACTTTTTATTGCATTCTACCTGTAACGAAGTTAAATCAAATAGGCGAGGTGGAGCTTCTTTCCCCGGCTTACGACTAAAATCAGTAATTTCAAAAGGTTTGTCTTTTATTTTTTCCAAGGCAGTACTTCCCTCCTCTTTACTCGAAAATTTCCCCTGCGTTGAATTAAAGGTAACATCCTTATAAACAGTCTTCAACTCCCAATAAGGCTGTGGAACAAAATTTTCAATTTCGAGGTAGCGGTTTACAATTAAAGCAAGAGTAGGTGTTTGAACCCGACCAATGGAAAGAACTGTGCCCGGCTGACTGTATTTGATAGTGTACAAACGGGTGGCATTGATACCTAACAGCCAATCCCCAATAGCTCTGGAACTACCGGCGGCATACAAAAGATTAAACTTATCGTTATCATATAGTTTTTCGAACCCTTCTCGAATAGCTTCCTCTGTCAATGATGAAATCCACAAACGCTTAAGCGGAACATTACACCCTGCTTTTTGAAGTACCCATCGTTGAATCACTTCTCCCTCCTGTCCGGCATCACCACAGTTAATGACCTCCGTTGCCGACTGAACCAATTTTTTAATCACCTCAAATTGCTTCTCAACACCTTTATTTCCGATTAACTTAATTCCAAATTGAGAAGGAATTACCGGTAGGGTGCCCAGGCTCCATCGTTTCCATTCAGGCAAATAATCATGCGGTTCTTTAAGTGTACACAAATGACCAAAAGTCCATGTTACCTGATAGTTATTACCTTCATAATAGCCATCCTTTCTATTGGTGGCACCTACTACTTTGGCTATTTCTCCTGCCACACTAGGTTTCTCTGCAATACAAACACGCATTCTTAACTGTACATTTTTATGGAAGCACGAATATAGTAAAAATAGCGCTCAATATTTAGCTTTTAACCGTAGGCTTATGCATTGCTATTACTGCTGCCCCATGTAACAACTTGTCGTTTAACCTACCTTATTACCGGCCATTCGCTCGCCTATCTTAGCACCAGTCAACGCCAAGAAAAAAGCGATCCCTCCACCTATCAGCACCTTAGTAAGACTAAAATGAATAAATGAGAAAGGCGTAAACAGGGTCAACACCAACATCACCAAAACCGAAAGAAAAGCACCGGCTGCCGGTTCGTAAATTCTAATTCCGGGCGATATTAACCCAATGATGAACCCTCCAATAAGATAAGCCAACAAATTCAACAACCCTTGCAGCATAAATCGCAGACTTAGCGACATAAATTTACCCACTACCAAACCTCCAACTAGAGCTCCCAGAACTAATTCGGTTACAATAAAGACCCCAAAGCTAATCCACATCCATTGCTTAGAGAACGTTTGTCTTGAATCATTCATATTCAAATATTATTTTTATTGAGTTCTTGTTATGGCAATCATTTCCCTCTCTTAATCTAGCATACTCCATAACACCCATAACAAACCTGCGAATATTCAAATTATTTTTCAGTATATAAAATTCAGAAACATTATTTAGCAAATGCACATCATTTACAGTTCTACATTTTCAGGATCTAACAAATCTTCATCAAATCACTTCTCACATGAATGAAAGCTTGCTATTTTTTCCGTCACACTATAAGGGGACAAGGAATGATAAAAAAGCAATATGATATTTCGGTACATAACAAAACTCATACTTTAATGTTAGTACAAATATCGATTGAATTTATAAATTGCGATAAAAAAAATAAGAATATGAGCAACGAAATAACATTGGCACAAGAACTGATTGATTTTATTTACCAAAGTCCGTCTCCCTATCACGCGGTTTCTAACATAAAAAAAGAGTTATTGGAAAATGGTTACCAAGAGCTTCTTATGACAGACTCTTGGAAATTGAAAAAAGAAAAAAAATATTTCACAACCAAAAATGATTCAGCCATCTTTGCTTTTTCCATCGGAAAAAAAGAACTTCCGGATACAGGAATCAAAATGATATGTGCCCACAGTGACTCCCCTGGATTTAAAATAAAGCCACAACCGGAGATATTGGTAGAAAAAAAGCTACTCAAATTAAATACTGAGGTATATGGAGGTCCTATTCTAATGACCTGGCTCGATCGCCCACTCTCCATTTCTGGCAGAGTTAGCCTTAAGGGTGACCACCCTCTCTTTCCCCAATCAGCCTTTGTTCACTTTAATAAACCTCTATTGATCATTCCCAACCTGGCAATCCATCTAAATCGCGAAATCAATGAAAAAGGAATCATATTAAACAGGCAAAAAGACATGCTCCCTTTGATGGGCATTGTAAATGACACCTTCGAAAAAGACAATTATTTACTGGGCCTACTAGCCCAAGAACTTGATGTAAATCAGGACGATATTATTGATTTTGATTTAAGCCTTTACGAATTTGAAAAAGGGTGCCTCGTGGGTATGAATAACGAAATGATCAGCTCACCTAAACTGGACGACCTAGCCATGGCTCACGCAGGTCTCAAAGCATTACTGGACGCTAACAACACAGAAACCACTCAAATGCTTTGCATTTTCGACAACGAAGAAGTGGGCAGTGTGACCAAACAAGGAGCAGGTTCTCCTGTACTCAACAATATACTACATCGCATCAACACCGCATTAGGATATGAGCAGGACGACTTCTACCGCACCATTTATCATTCATTTATGATATCGGCCGATATGGCTCATTCTATTCATCCTAATCTGGTAGAAAAACATGACCCCGTTTTACACCCGGTGATCAATGGCGGACCTGTCATTAAGATTCACGCCAATCAAAAATACACCACCGATGGAGATTCTGGAGCCGTATTTGAAACTATTTGTAAAAAAGCGGGCGTACCCTATCAAAAGTTTGCCAACCGCTCCGATATGGCTGGCGGTTCAACCTTAGGTAATGTTTCCACTGGACAGCTGGATATTCGTACCGTTGATATGGGAAATCCGATGTTGGCAATGCACTCAGTGCGCGAGCTTGGCGGAGTACTGGATCAAACATATGCAGTAAAAGCTTTCTCCACCTTTTATAAACTCACTTAGCATTTAAGAAAAATTTAGTATATGTTGTACAAGCCCTTCTCGCTTCAACAAACCGGCTTCAAAACACTATACTGAGCATTCAGACCAAGATCATCCTTCCCTGTTCACCATCAATAGGGAAGGATTGAACACAAGGATTCCAAACACCCCAAAACAGACAGATTACTTTCTTTTGGTTTTCTCCCAATATTCAGGCAAGGAACGATAAATAGCCGATTGGATATTGGTTCGTACATCACCACTAATCAACTTTTTATTATATTGATTGGGATGAATTCTATTGGACAAAAAGATATACATTAAATCATATTCAGGATCCATCCAAACCAATGTACCAGTAAAACCAGAATGTCCATAAGAAGAAGGAGATACCTCACGACAAGTAGGACCAGACACTTTAGGATCAAGAATCGGTTTATCAAAACCCAATCCTCTCCTATTGCCTTCTTTAACAACAGAGGTAAAAATATTTATGGTGCTCGAATCGATATATCGCTCACCGCCATAATAACCATTATTCAAATACATCTGTAACATCTTAGCCAAATCTTCTGCCGATGCAAATACGCCTGCATGACCACCAACACCTCCTAACATAGCAGCTCCAGGATCATGAACATATCCATGAATCAATTCTTTGCGAAAAGAAACATCATTTTCGGTGGGAACTATTTCTCTCTTATTAAATTTCCTCAAGGGTAAATACATCAGTCTCTCCGCACCCAAAGGCTTATAAAAGGTATTTTCCACAACCACATCCTGGCTCTTATTATATTTATTTTCAATAATCTCCTTTAAATAATAATAACCCAGATCGCTATATCTATAAGTAGGATTAGCTTGTACTTGCGAAGTATCAATACCCATTCGCATGGAATCCAAATAGCCCTTATTCATATACAACCCGGCACTAACCTGAATATTAAAGTCATCATTGGATGAATGCCTAAAAACATCTGTTCTATACCGCACTGTTCTATTCATATACAAACTCTTATCCACCTTAATATTATATAAGCTCGAGTATCGGCGACTGTATATATCCCCCTTGAGTCTTTCCTTATCGATGGCGCGCAGATAAAAGGGAATCCACGACTGCAGTCCTGCTTGGTGAATCATTATATCATCTAATTTCAACCCTGCTTTATTACTCCCTTTCAAACGAGGTATCAGATGCGACAAGGAATCATCCAACTCTATCCGGCCTTCGTCGTACATCTTCATAATAGCCGGTATCGAGGAAACTATTTTAGTTACAGAGGCAATATCGTAAAGGTCACTTGTTTCAACATGACGTTTTTTTGTTATAAGTATGATAACCAAAGGCCTTATTATAGATCACATCCCCGTCTTTAGCCACCAAAACCTGACATCCTGGAATAGCTCTTTCCCGAATTGCTTTATACACCTCCTGGTCAATTAGCTTTAGCGTATCCGACATTGCCACACTATAACTTGGTGCAAACCCAAGACGACTTTTATGGGTCAATTCCCCACATCCAAAGGCAAAACGCTTATCAATATTACGGGCCAATATCCCCTGGGCTCCCACTCCTCCAAATATTATTTGAGCAGCAATCTCTTGTGCTGTACTATTCATATCATAAGACAGTAATATGGCCTTAAAAGGGTGACCAACAGGCAAGTCTTTCAGTCGATTACCCGAACCAAAATGAACCAGTATCAACTCGGCCGATGACGAAATCTGATGAAGAAAAGAATATAAAGACGCATTCATAGCATCCTCAAACCAATCTCCATTAACGCCCACAATCACAGTATTAAACCCAGCAATACTTTTTCGCAATTTGGCAACGTGCGCCACATCTGGAACTCCTTCAATATCATAATGATTCACAGAACAATACTTACTTAATGTCTGCTGAAACACAGATTCCTTATCAGTTCCAATATGAATAGACACAACCGAACGCTTCTCTAACTCCCGAAGAGGCAACACACCTTTATTTTCCAGTAATACAGCCCCCTTCTCGTAAAGCTGTCGCACAAGGTTGTCTATTTCTTCATTTAACGCACCATAGACCATAGGCTTGGGTTTATGGCTCAGCAAGCTCTCCAATAACAAACGCTTCTTACAGCTTTGTTCCAACAATTGCTGCGGCAAAACACGATTCTCGAATACCCGCAATAAAATCTTAAAATCCTTTTCTGCATCATCTGAATAAATCAAACCTCCGTGTTTTAAAAGCATATCCAACGTAGGCTCTTCCGATAGTCCTTTTACATCTGCAACACCTCTCCAGCCAGCACCTTTTATAAAATGCTGCGTCGAAGACGACAGACTTCTCTCTTTTAACAACAGTTGCTGCTGCGACAGTATATCCTTAGGTAATTTATAGAGATTGGTCATAAACACCCTGTTTCCCGCACCTTCATCCACATAAGGTACCACTAATCGACCAATGGGATTCAAGAATAAATCAATGGGTTGAGAATCCACATCCTGAAACAACAAGGTATAGGGTGATTGCATGGGAAAATATGCACCGTCCAGTCTCTTACGTAACAACAAATTAATAAAGCGATCACGCACATCTCTATTGTTTCCACGCAAAAGAGCCGACCTTATCATCATATCAGACAACATGAGAGGTCTTTTCCCCTCCGAAATCAAAAGTTTTTCCATATTCACCCACTTAGGTATAGAGTCAGGTTCTTCGGTCCATGGCTCAATCATAGGCCGAACCAACAATGAACGCACCTTCTCTTCTAAAGATAAAGTATGGTATATGGAATCAATCTTCGCCTCTCCTATAGGATGCTGAGCATCAAGTCTTAAACTACAAACACCCACCAATAAAATGATATATATATATTTAGTCACCTGATCGCGCCTTTTGTACAATGATTTAATAGGTACCAAAATTAATGTAATGAATCAATTTATGTGATAATATTCATACAGATTTTAAAAAAAATGCAATAAAATTGTAACCTTTTATTTTTGTTTTATTTGGTTATTCCCGTAACAAAGATTATTTTAGCCGTACGAAAAATTTCATTTGCTAGATTTCTGACGCATTATGAGTGAAAATATAAGCAGTTCCCTTAATCAAAATTGGGGAGATAAAGTAATCCTTGTGGTTGAAGACGTGGATACCAATAAAATCTTTTTTGATGCCGCCCTTAGAAAAACAAATGCCAAAATACTTTGGGCAAAAGACGGCCAAGAAGCCGTTGATATGTACAAAGAAAACGACATTGACTTAGTTCTAATGGATCTTCAACTCCCCATCATGGATGGATACACAGCTACTAGAGAAATCAAAAAAGTAGATGAAAATGTACCTATCATTGCACAAACTGCACACGTGATGTCGGGCGAAAGAGAAAAATGCCTGGAAGCTGGTTGCGACGATTATCTGGCTAAACCAATCAGACTACAAATTTTAATGGAAACATTATCGAAATACTTAAACAAGTAAATTCGAAAAAAAGATTCAGAGGCCTCTATTTTTGTTGAGGCCTTTTTTTTTGCAAAAAATCATTGCTATTATCCTTTGACCGAAACTTTCTGGATCATGAATAAAATCACTTCCGGTATATAATCAAAATCTACTCTTATTTCGTCCGGTACTCACCCATCCCCAATGCCCCACAAAGGGATCACGCACAAATGTTGGATCTGTTGAAAAATAAGTATTTATTTAGGTATTAAACAGTCATTTACAATCAGCAAACTCCTTGGTTTCAAAAATATCGAAAGCCTTGTCTTTGAAGCTTTCATATGATTATAATTTGTCTTTCAATGGTCATATGGAACTCCCGATGAATTTTAATCATTCTTCTGTGTGTATTTTAGAATGCTAAAATTCATGTTCGTTTCTTATCAAAGACAGAAAAAACAGTCGTTTTCTTGCAGCCACTAAATAGAAACGGATAAAATAAATTGTGAAAGAAGTACTATCATCGGAGCTACCGGCGGCTCTATTTTTACCAGAAGGGATATTAAGTGGAAGAGTTGTTGTAGTCGTAAAGTTGGCTAGCTGAAGGGGATGAGGTATTGTACTATTTCTGTATCAGTTGTGCATCCTCTCGTTACCGCTGCCTTAGACCTTTCTAATCTTGAAAACATATTCAAGTAAAAACATAGAGGGTTGCAATTTTTCCATAACCATATTTCATAATTCTCAATAACAAAAATGAAAAAAGCCATTCTGCAATGCAAAATGGCTTTCCCTGTTTGTTTGAAAATGTATCTCGTATAAGTTTATACTATATTATTCGGCAACTACATCGAAGTTAACCTCAACTTTCACCTCACGATGAAGTTTGATAGTCGCCACATATTTACCAATTTCTTTCACTTGGTCTTCTTTAATAGAAATATTCTTACGCTCAACAGTATAACCTTCTTTCTCTAATGCCTCTGCAATTTGAATAGTATTTACAGAACCAAATATTTTTCCGGTTGTACTTGTTTTGGCACCAAGAGTCAATGAAAGACCTTCCATTTTTTTGGCTACCTCAAGCGCATCGTTCTTAATTTTCTCTTCTTTATGAGCTCTCTGGCGCATATTCTCCTCATGTACTTTGATAGCAGAAGGAGTAGCCAAAACCGCAAGCCCTTGTGGAATAAGGTAGTTTCTACCATATCCATTCTTAACCTTTACCACTTCATTCTTGTGACCAAGGTTGGCAATGTCATCTTTTAATATTACATCCATTTTTTGTCCTCCTTTTTTATTTCATCAAGTCAGTAACATAAGGCAACAATGCAATGTGGCGAGCACGCTTAACAGCTGTTGCAACTTTTCTTTGATACTTTAAAGATGTACCAGTTAAACGACGAGGAAGAATTTTACCTTGCTCGTTCAAGAATTTCTTAAGAAACTCAGGATCTTTGTAATCAACATACTTGATCTTGTTTTTCTTAAAACGACAGTACTTTTTCTTTTTGATCTCAACCGATGGAGGAGTTAAATATCTGATTTCACTTTGATTTTGTGCCATGGCTTATTTCTCCTTTTTTTCTTTGATGGTTTTTCTTCTTTTCTCACTGTAAGCAACTGCATATTTATCCATCTTGAATGTCAAGAAACGAATAACACGCTCGTCACGACGAAAAGCAAGCTCTAGCTTGGCGATTGCATCAGGTTGTACTTTAAAGTCGAACAAGTTATAAAAACCTGTCGATTTTTTTTGGATAGGATACGCTAACTTACGTAGCCCCCAATTCTCTTCGTTTACCATTTCACCTCCGTTTTCTGTAATCACAGAACGGAATTTTTCAACCGCTTCCTTCATCTGTACATCAGACAAAACGGGAGTCAAAATGAAAACGGCTTCATAATGATTCAACATAATTATACTAATTAAATTAATAAATGCGGCCGCAAAAGTAGCTATTTTATTGCAGAGTACAAATGTTTTGACCGGAAATATTTACAAGCAATTAGATAATAGCACATCAGCCATATGGAGCTAAGCAAACCTGGTTCAGCACAAAAAAGGATAACCTGCCCCGATTATTTCGGTAAAGACAAATCCCAATACTGAAAAAGAAAATTCAATGGGAAGTCAAAAGATAATTGAATATATCTTTGTTTTTAATACATATGAAACAAAGAGATATTACTGATTGTGGGGCAGCCTGTCTGGCTTCTGTTGCAACCCACTACAAACTTAAATTACCTGTTTCTAGGATCCGTCAGATGGCCGGTACTGATAAAAAAGGAACCAATGTATTGGGATTAATAAAAGCAGCTGAAAAAATGGGATTTACAGCCAAAGGGGTAAAAGGTGGCGTTGACGCCTTGCCCAAAATTCCATTGCCAGCTATTGCCCATGTTGTTGTAAAGGAAGTATTACATCATTATATTGTTATTTATAAGGTTTCGAAAGAAAAGGTGGAATATATGGATCCCGGTGATGGTTCAATCCACAAACAAAGTATTGAAGAGTTTAATAAACAATGGACAGGTGTATTGGTATTGCTTGTACCAAACGAAGACTTTACCTCAGGTAACGAAAAAGTTTCAAACCTAAAACGCTTTGCTTTTCTGCTAAAACCTCACAAAAGCATTCTTACTCAATCCCTAATAGGTGCAATACTATATACTGTTCTAGGATTATCTACATCAATATATATCCAAAAAATAACAGACTTTGTTTTAATAGATCAAAACAAAAATTTGCTAAATCTATTAAGCGTAGGGATGATAATTATTCTGTTTTTTCAAATATTTATCGGTGCATCTAAGTCGGTATTGATCCTCCGCACCGGGCAAAAGATCGATGCGCAATTGATACTTGGATATTATAAGCACCTGTTGAAATTACCTCAACGCTTTTTTTGACACCATGCGGGTCGGAGAAATAATTTCGAGAATCAACGATGCGGTAAAGATTAGGGCTTTTATTAATGATACAGCAGTATCGCTTATTGTAAACGCATTTATCATTATTTTCTCTTATACTTTAATGTTTATGTATAGTTGGAAACTTGCCCTCATCATGTCGTTAATCTTGCCTTTTTATGCTATCACATATGCTATAACCAATGCGCTAAATAAAAAATGGGAAAGAAAACTGATGGAGAGTTCCGCCGATTTGGAAAGTCAGTTGGTTGAATCGTTAAACTCGGTAAAAACCATCAAGCAATTTGGGTTAGAGGGTTTTGCCAATATCAAAACCGAAACACGTTTTATCTCATTATTACAAACGGTATATAAATCCAGAATAAACTCGCTATTCTCGGGTAATTCATCCGAATTTATCAGCAGGTTATTTACTATTATCCTTCTTTGGTCAGGATCATATTTTGTTATCGATCAGGAAATACCCCCGGGCGAACTCCTTTCGTTCTATGCACTTATCGGCTATCTCACCGGCCCCGCAAGTTCATTAATAGGCACGAACAAAACTATTCAAAATGCCTTGATCGCAGCCGATCGTTTGTTTGAGATAATGGATCTGGAAAGGGAAGACGAAAGCAATAAAATTGAACTAAAGCCTGACTTAATCGGAGATATAAGCTTCAACAATATTAAGTTTAGTTATGGCACACGGGTTGAGGTATTCAACAACTTTGACCTAAAAATTAAAAAAGGACAACTTACCGCTATAATTGGTGAAAGCGGTTCTGGAAAGACCACCTTGGCTTCCTTACTACAAAACCTCTATCCTTTAAACGAAGGTAAAATTTGCATTGGGGACAGCAATATTAACTTTTTTACCAGTAACAGCCTCCGAAAACATATAGCCTGTGTACCTCAAAATCTGGATTTATTTGCCGGCAATGTAGTTGAAAACATAGCCGTCGGGGAATTTGAGCCAGATATGGAGCGAGTACTGGCAATATGCAAAACATTGGGAATCCTCAACTTTATAGAAAGCTTGCCCCAAGGCTTTGGCACTTATCTGGGAGAAAACGGAGCAAGCTTGTCAGGCGGACAGAAACAACGGTTGGCCATTGCACGGGCTTTGTACAAACAACCCGAAATACTGATAATGGACGAGGCTACCTCCTCACTCGACTCCGAATCAGAAGAGTATGTGCAAAAAACCATCACCAAATTAAAAGCGGACGGTAAAATCATCATGCTTATTGCCCATAGGTTAAGCACCGTAATGGATGCCGATAAAATTGTTGTGCTCGAAAAAGGAAAACTAATTGAAGAAGGGACACACTTTAAACTTTTTGATAGTAAAGGAAAATATTACCGGATGTGGCAAAAGCAGTTCCCAAAGGTTAAGGAATTTGGATTGCGGTAATATATAAAATCATCAATCTGCTATCGCCAATCATCAATCGTTAATCCTTTTAATATACGATTGAAGATTAGGGATGTTTGATTTCAGATTTAAAAACTAACTCTTAAAAAACATAACCATGACAAAACTGACCAGAACTATTGAATTAATGGAACGTATTGATAAGATGATAGCACGAAAGGCAACCGGTTCACCACAAGAACTGGCCGAACGCTTGAATATATCACGAGCCTCGCTTCATAGGGTAATCGATGTAATGAAATTTTTTGGAGCACCTATTGAATACTGCATTTCAAGTCAAAGTTATATTTATACCTGTGAAGTTGCTTTTTACTGTGGCTTTTATGCAAAAAAGCTATCCGGTAAGGAGTTGCAAGCGAATAATGGCGGCTTTATGAAATTCAAAATTTTAACAAATATTAACGTAACGCAGGGTTTCAGTCTCAAAAAATGAGACTGGCATGTTTTAATATTGTATCTGTAACGTTACGGTACCGGGTATTGTTTTTTAGTTGCCGGCATAAATACCCCGATGGACGTCCTTGCAAAACTGTTCCACCGGGGTGCAGGTACAAGAACTGCACAAAATTAATTATTAACTTTTAAAATTTTGTGATGATGAAAAATTTAAATGAAATGGGCGTTCAGGAAATGGATGCAAAAGAAATGAGAGAAGAGAATGGTGGTTTCTTAGGAGCTGCATTATTACTTTTTGGGGCTGGATATGCTATTGGTCGGTGGATTGGTGGTAACCCACTATGGTAATGAAGGTCAAATTTTAAACCTTTTAATAACATTAGAAAATTAAGGTTTGCGAGTTATCCTTTTAAAATAAAAAACTACTGATGGTGGGTTTCCATCTGTATTAATGGCAATAATGTCTATTATTAGTATACATTATTTCCATACTGCTAACTAAATCTCATTATTTTATTTTTAACATTTAATTATTTATATTATGGACGTAAAAGAATATAATCTTTGTGAATTATCTTTAGAAGAAAAGCAAGAAACTGATGGTGGGTTTCCACTATTGTTAATTCCATTTGTAGTTGGTGTATTATGGGGCATTGGAGATGCTATATTTTAGTAACTAATTAACTCCTTAATGTCAAAATAAACAGGTAACTTTTATTTCGACATTAACATTTCTTTAAAAATTGGATTTATAAAAAGTCAACGAAAAATATAACTATGAAAATTTATTTACTATTCATCTATGTTTTTCTTAATACTTATTCTTTTGCTCAATTACCCAAATCAGGAAGAGTGTTTAACTCAAAAACCAACTCTCCCCTCCCATTCGTCAACATCGGCATCAAGGGAACATACAGTGGCACCACAACCAACATCAATGGAGAGTTTTCTATCAACCTACCAAGTAATCCCAAATTCCGGACTTTAGTTTTTAGCTGTATTGGATATGAAAACAAGGAGTACACCGCAAAAGAAGGCGAAAATAACTTATCGATTAAACTTATCCCACATAGTTACGACATAAGTGAAGTAACCATAATGCCGGACAGCACGTTGCGTTCGTTTCTTCGCAAGGCTTACGATAAAATACCCGAAAATTATCCCAATGTACCCACAAAATACGAAGGCTTTTACAGGGCTTCCATCCAAAATCAGGAGGGTGAATATCTTAGGTTTATGGAAGTATTAACAGAGGCTTACAAATCTTCCTACAAAAATAAAGAAGAAGGGACAGTGAAGGTTTTGAAATCCAGAAAGTATCTCTCACCAAATCATATGAATCAGTTTGCCGCTCATTTCTATGGAGGTGTTCATTTATGTCACAGTGTTGATTTTGTAAAAAACAGAACCTTATTTTTATCGGGTAGTAAAAAATATCAATATACTTTACTAGGCTTAGTTAACTATAACAATAGTAAACTTTATCAGATTAAATTTAAACCGGTAAAAGATGATGGCAAGAAAAGTTCCGGATACTTCTATATCGATACAAAAACCTTAGCATATATTAAAATAGAAATCAACAGAACTAAAAAGGAATTAGAACAACGTTCTAAAAGTTTAACACCTTTAATACCCAATGATATTACATCTACTAAAAAATGGTTAAAGGTAAACTATGAAATTGGTGATAGCTATTGTTATTTAAAATCAATCTTTCACAGTGAATCTTATAAAACAAAGGACAGTATTTACTTTACGAGTCCATTAGAATATGTTGTTACAGAAGTACACGATTCTTATGTTGAAAAAATCCCATTCAACAAACAAGTTCCCATAACATATTTACCTGCTATCGAAGCTCAGCCATATTTCAAATCAAATTGGAAATCATTTAACACCTTACCTTCAACTGGAATGTTGGCTCTGGATTCAATTCAGGCCAACAAAATTCTATCCCAAAGAATTAATCAATCATTTTTAGAAAAATACATTGAATTCTACAAAAAAATGGATTTTTCCTTTGGAGTAGGAATATGGTCCAACAAATTAAATCCAAGAAGTTATCAATTAAGCTTTCAAAATTTAAATTTTCGAAAAGAAAAGAATAGCATAAATTATTTTAAAAGCTATTATTTTGATTTTGGTTACAAATTAAACAACAAAAATATTGTTCTGTATCAATGGCACCAACAACTCCAGAAAGATAACTTTATCAAAATCCATAATTTTGGTTACAAAAGGTTAATCCCCCTAAAAACCCTCGGCCGCCAAATAATTGCCAATATAAACGCAGGTTGGGAATGGGAAAAAATAGGTTTCTCATTGGGAACCGCCAAGTCGGAACAGGATTTCAGTTTTGGTGGCAGAAAGTTTAAAAACGAAAAAGTACAGGCCTATGCAGGTTATAAAAGCAATGGCCTTTCCTTAGGTAGCGGTATTGATATCCAGTTGAGCAACGTGTTTCACTTAAGCTTGTCGGGCAGTTATTTTATGCCATCAAAAACGGAAGACATTGTTATTTTACAAGAGCGTTCCGGGTTTTTCCTGGGCAGAAAAAAAGCTCATGAAAAAATATCACACCCGAACGTTCAATATTCTATTGACGGCCAGCCCAGCCTTAAAAGCGGGTTGAAAAACAATAACTGGAGTTTTAGCGTTGGGTTAAAAATGAAGATGTAGGTTTATCCCCCCCGTACCGCACGTGTCCCCATGTGTAGTTTCTACTTAATTACGATCACTCCCTCCAATAAACCAGATTCTCCACTATAGTCTCTTGCTCTACTCTATACATAGTCTTCTGGCTGAAACACTAAACCTTCTTCTACGGCAAAGCTTACAAAATATACCCCTTCTGGATTATGGAATTTATAATTTCGATTCATGAATTATATGATTGGGTTATATTTACCAAATTAGTAAATAGTTTGAACTTAACCAACTTGTTTTACTGCCACACGTGAGGACACATGCGGCAGCGGGTGTAAGAGGCTCTCCGCTAGGTTAAAGCCTAGCGGCAGTCTACTCGATCAGCAACTGAGCCTTTCTTTTTATTATTGATTATCGTCAATTATATTCTAAACCTATCCCCACTGACCTTACAACAAAGCACTAAATTTTTATTTTGTTTTAGAAGGGAGGGAAACCCTAAAACCGTCCTGCAAGGCGGTTACTTGGCAGGATTTGCAAGCTCTTTGGTAAGTTTTGGTGTGAGCGTGGCACGTACGACTTGCCAATGTGCTTACAATTAAGGCTGGGCGTTAATTCATTGTTGCATTCTCAATATATTCTTTCGGACTTTGCCCTGTTTTCTTCTTAAACAATCGGGAAAAATATTGTGGATATTCAAATCCTAATTTATACGCTGTTTCAGATATTGAAGCATTCGGAGCAAGTAATAAATTTTTAGCTTCTTCTACCAAATACAAATTAATCTGGTCTACGGCTGTTTTTCCTGTTTCAGCTTTAATGGTATCTCGCATATATCTATGACTAACACCTAACTTACTAGCAAGCCATTCAACTGTTGGTATTCCGTTTTCCTCCAACTGGATTGAATCAAAATACTCGTCAAGTATTTCTTTGAAACGTGTAAAAAGAGCCTTATTAATTTCTTTACGATTCAGAAACTGCCGTTTATAGTATCGGTCGGCATATTTTAGTAAGGCATCCAAATGGCTTAAAATTATTTCCTTGCTAAACTCATCTTGGTTGTTTTGGTATTCTGATTCAATATTTTTAAAAATTGACTTTATAGTTTGTTCCTCTTTCGGAGAAAGGTGTAAAGCCTCATTTACATTGTAATTGAAGAAATGGTAGCCTTTGATCCGTTTTTGAATATCCAATCCACGAATATAATCTTCGTCAAAAGCTAAAAACCACGCTTCTGAACTTACAACTATATCTTTTACTGTATAGGTCTGGTTTGGGGCAGAAAATAATAAGGTTCCAGTATTACAATCATACTTTGTCCTTCCATAAATAATCTCACCTGAAACAATATTCTTAAGACTGATGATGTAAAATTGGTTGGTATAACTCATTTCTTTGTTCGAAGAAACACAATTCTGAATATCGTCAGCATTTAAGATTTTACTTCCTATACTAAAAAGGGGATTTTCAGGCGCAGGTAAATTCTGAGCCTGATTAAATTCTGTAATATTTTTGAAAGTAATATTATCCATTACTGCAAAGTTAATAAGTAGAAACGAAAGACGTTAATTTCTTTCTGTTTTTTCAAGTAATTGGTTTTTATACACTTCTATTCTAGCATGGGCAGTACCATCAATAAATAAAATAATCATTAGCATTGCAATTGTTGTAATGCTAATTGCTCTCCATGTTGGTGTGTTAACAAAAAAGAGAATTAGAGCAAAAGCAATAATGATTATTGGGATAACAGTAAACACCACTGTTTTATATTCCTTTAAAGTACCATCGACTCGCTCAACTTCTGATTGAACAAAAGCAGGAGCATCATTTTTGAAGTCTTCCGCAAAGCTTGAAACCCTCGTTTTATTGGCATATACTAACCCTATTCCGATTGTTAAAAGTAATATGCCTGCTACAGCGTTAGGAATGATGTATGCTTTTGCCAAGTCTGTTTTTCCTAACTGCCAGAAGCCAATGCTCACTGCTACAAACACAAGCCCAAAAACAATAAAAAATGACGATGAAAATATTTCGGCTTTTGCCCAATCTGTTGCAGTTTTTAAAATTTCCATAGGTTTTGATTTATAAGTTCCACTTAATACCTGTTTCCTTCTCTGACAATTCCCATAATTTCTCAGCAACGACTTTATCTTTTGCGTGTGGTTCTAATTTATGTGCCCCAACTGGACCAGTCCAATTGTTTTTTCCTGTAGGTCCATAAAAGCCTTTCTGGTCTAAATCCTCTTCAGTTGCACACATCAATTCAGGATAAGCACCTTTTTCAGCTGATTGAGTTAATGGGGACAATTTCATTAGACCAAATATAATCCTCATCATTAAACTTCCACTTGTTTTGATAAGAGATGTTCTTGAAGAACCCGGATGACAAGCATAAGCCATAACATCCACTTTACCAGCTTTTTCCAATCTATTCTGTAATTCATAAACAGACATAATCTGTGCTAGTTTACTTTGGCTATAAGCATTATTACCAGTGTAATCTCTATCCCAGTTCATATCGCCAAATTTGATGGTTTTAATTCCCATATCATAGCCCAAACTGCCAACAGTAACGATACGTCCTTTGGATTTTTCAATAAGTGGATATAACAAAGCTTGTAGTGTAAAATGTCCGTAGTAATTCACTCCCATCTGACTTTCCCAGCCATCCACCGTTAACTTTTGGGTTGGTACTTGTGCTATTGCACCATTACACATCAAAGCATCTATGCGCGTCACTTTCTCAAGAACCTCTGCTGCGGCTTTTTTAACAGAAGCCTGCTCTGCCAAATCTATTTGGATAAATGACACATCTACATTGTTACCCAAATCTTTTTTTATCGCTGCGATAGCATCCTCTGATTTTTTAGGGTTACGGTTCAACATTACTACTTTAGCTCCCTTAGATGCAAGAATTTTCGTTGCTTCAAATCCTGTTCCACTGGTTGCACCCGTAATAAGGAATATTTTTCCTTTCTGAGATTTCATTAAATCAGGTGTCCATCCGTTTTTACCAAATATCGTATCACTCATAATTCAAACTTTTAAATTTCAATAAAATTATCTTGATACAAAGTTCGCTTATGTGTGTTGTTTTACGCTTAAACATTTTGGCATTAGATGTATACATTTTAGCAAAAGCTAATTTTAAGTGAGGCATCAAAGCAAATGTTCGTTTTATGTAAGTGGTTTAGATCGTATATATAAGCCAATTGATTTCTATTATATGTCGTTATTTAGTGGTGTTTTGCGGCCAAAAACGGGGTCTAAAACAATATCTCTATTATTTAGGTCACTAACTTAATAATTTATTGGAGTCGAAGCAAAAGCCTCGGCGGTGTAACTTCAGAGGTCAGACCTACGAACTTAAACTACTTCGCCTATTATTTTTGACACATTATTACCCTGCGTTATTATTCTTTTCTTCTTCATTTTTAATTCATTGCCACATTTTTTGCATTTGTAAACCGTTTTATAATAAATCGGAAATACCATTAAAGCTAAGGATATAACAGTTGATAAAATTCTTTTTATCCCTTTCATAGATTTGAATCCCGTATAAAAGTCTGTTGATTCGCATTCTGGGCATTTAATTTTGTTCCCTTGTTTATAATATTTCAGAATAAGCACTTCGCAATTTCTTTTAATAAGATTCAGTCCCATTCCAAAAGAAAATCGCTTTTGCCATTTCCAACTAAGTTAACTATGAATTTTCCTGAAGGTTACTTCTGCATTGTCTTATATTTTAAAAAGACACAACTGTGGCGGTATGAAACGTAAGGAGTTTTGAAACACAAAACTATCAAGTTGCACATAGCCAAATCTTACGATTAGACGCAAATTTAAACTATTTTATCAAATCGCAAGTTTGGCGGACTTTATTAAACGACCTGATGTTACGTAAACCTCTGTAGCTTTCATATTTTACAACAAAGTGTTGAAAGCTGTGCTTTAGTATCTATCTCGTGTTAAGTATATAAAAAAAAACAGTCCAATCGGTATGATGTAAAAAAACAGTAATATTATCGGGAATAAAAAAAATCCAACTCCCATTTTATAAATTATTATACTGTGTCGTTATCGTCTGCCTGCATTCCTAAATGCACAAGAATTGAGCATTGAGAACGTACACACGATTGATATTAAAACAACAGAAATTTTACTCGAAATAGATTTGCAAGGCGACATAGCTGTAGATCATGAAGGAAATAAAATAATTGTTGGAAGTTTCTGGGGAGAAAATGTAGCTTTTGATGAAGCAAACAAAATCACCTCCAATGGTAACAAGAATATTTTCATAGCAAAGTACGATACAGAAAATACCATTTTATGGTTAAAAAATATTGGAGGAGAAACAATACTCTTGGATTTCGGTATTTTAACAAACCAAGCCAATGATGCAGCTACTTCAGTATCAATAGATACCAATAATAATATTTACATTTTAACCCAAAGCAACCTAAACTCCGAACAAATAGTAGATTATGACGCAGCACATATTCACACCAGTTCTATTTTAGAGACTGGTTATGATCGTAATGAGCAAATCGTTTTTGCTAAATATACATCAGATGGAGAATTGCAATGGATAAAAACAATAGGCGATATCTTTAATGACAAGGCATATAAAATGGTACTCGACAAAAATAATGAAATCTGGATAACAGGTACCATGGGCGGATATTCAGGGAATCAAATAGACTTTGATAAGGACAAGACACATCCAGATAATAAAGATATTCTGGTGGGCCAATTTGGCCATCTAGGCTTTATTGCTCACTATGATAATGATGGGAATTTTATCTCCGTAAAAGGAATCGGCGGAGGAAGTACATATTTTACGCATTTAAATATGTATCCGGGTACAATGGGTAATCTTTATCTAACGGGTTCTATTAGTGCCTACAATACGCAATTATTTTTAGAAGACACAAACCCACAAACACTGAACAGCAATGGCAAATTTGAATTATGGCCGCAAAACGAAGATGCTTTTATCATTAAATATAGCAACGAAGGCGATATAAAATGGATAAAAACAATTAAGGGAGGCACGCTAACCCAGGTAAAAACACTTGAACTTTTTAATGAACGTTTGGTTTTGGGTGGTAATTTCCAGGGAAGCAATATTCAATTTGGAAATACTTTTCAAAACAACAGTACTAATTCCGATAGCTTTATCTCTATTTTAAACACTAAAGGAGATTGGATAAATACAGAATTTATCCCTTCAACAGATCACTCTTCCATAAACCAATTAGATATAGAACCGAACGGAACAATCCACTTTTTAGGCTATAATGCTGACACGTACACCGACATACTGAATATGTCGAAGATATTTTTTGGAGAGATCAGAAATGCATTACAAGCCCCAACTGTTATAGAAACAGAATTTAACAACACCATTTTTGTTTATCCAAATCCAACGAAGGACTTCATCCATATTAAAAGCACAATGCCCATCGATCTAATGGAACTTTATTCAATAAGTGGAGATCAAATATGGTTCAGAAAAAAACAACAAAAAGAGGATATTGATATGAAAAACATATCCCAAGGTATATACCTGCTAAAGGTACATTTTGTAAATGGCCAGACTAAGACCATTAAAGTCGTGAAGAAATAAGCTATAGTTCAACCGTTCTCTCTTCGGTTGAGCATCCTCATTGCTGAATGTCTTATTTTCCATCGCCACTCTCCTTTATGATTACTCTTGTTTTGGGTAAGCTCTCAGGATAATTTTGTTGTATAAAATCAATCATTTTTTCACGAATATATACTCTTAAATCCCAAGCTGTAGGCGAATTCTTAGCACTAACAAGTATTCTTATCTCGATGGTAGACTCTCGTGAATCGGTTACCTGAAGAACATTTACTTTTTTATCCCATAAATCAGTATTATTCAATAATCTCGTTAATTCTTTTCTCAGGGGCTCAAAGGGTACAGTATAGTCCGTATAAAGAAAAACACTTCCAATAATATCCGCATTATTGCGTGTCCAATTTTGAAAAGGTTTCTCTAAGAAATAGGTAGAGGGCAAAACCAGCCGTCTTTTATCCCACACCCTTACAACAACATAAGTTAAATTAATTTCTTCAATCCACCCCCATTCATTTTCAACCAATACCGCATCATCAATTCTGAAAGGCTGTGTTATAGCTATTTGAACACCTGCCAATAAAGCACCAACCACTTTCTGTGCAGAAAGACCGATAATAATACCTGCTACACCTGCCGAGGCAAATATACCCATTCCTACTTCACGTATTCCATCAAATGATATCAGAACCAAACCTACCGATATCAAAACAATTATAAACACAATAACTCTTTCTAAAATAGATATCTGAGTATGCAGTTTCCTTGATTCAAGATTATCTTCTTTTGAAATATCGTATCTCTTTAAAATATGATGTTTCAATCCTCTGGTCAATAGGATACTTAACCACGAAAATCCAATAATGAGTAAGTTACGTTTCTGGGAAATTAAAATAGAAAAATCAATTTCAGTCATTTGGGTAAGCCAAATTGAAATCCGTTCCACTAGAAAAAACAATATGATCAGTACAATACTTAAAATCAATCTATAATTTTTTTTCATAGCAAACTATTTGAATATCTTACCCTTACTATAATATTTGATGGGGATAATGGTCAGAAAAATACCGCATAAACTGAACTCGTTCAAACCTTTCTGAGTTTTCTTTGGGTTCATGATGAACACTTCCTCTAAACTCATCGATGCTCACATAGCCGCGCTTATCCATCCAAAGTTCTATATTTTTAAGAATGCCGGCTACCGAACCAACACCATCTTTGTACAGTTTAGAAACCACCTGAACAGTCGCCGCTCCAGCCATAAGCATTTTAATAGCTGTTTCGGCAGAGTGAATACCGGTACTGGCTGATAAATCACAAGTAAGCTTGCCCGACATAATGGAGACCCAACGCAAGGTATTGTAATAATCCTGTTCCGAAGAATAAGGATTACCAGCTTTTACCTCATCGGTCATAATATCAAAATCAACATTATAAAAACGGTTGAACATGGTAATCGCATCCGCTCCTGCATCATCCATTTTTTTTACCAAAGCTGCCAAATTTGATGAATAAGGTGCAATCTTAACGGCAACAGGGATCTGAACATACTGTTTTACCTTTTCAATAATCGATAAATAAAGCCTTTCCTGTTCTCCCGCTTCCATCTCCACATCAAAAGGTAGTTTAAAAACATTTAATTCCAAAGCATCCACCCCGGCCTTTTCCAATTGCCGTGCATAGGAAAACCACTCTCCGGATGTAGCGCAATTTAAGCTACCAATAATAGGAATATCGATCACTTTTTTAGCCTCTTCAATCAACGAGGCCATCTTACCCAACACATTATCCTTCAGTTGGTAGTCAAAATAATCCAGAAACTCCATATTATTTTCAAAAGCACCCAAATCATTCTTCAAGGTATCTTCATGTTCTTTGATAATTTCCTCCTCAAACACTGATTTCAGTACCACAGCTGACACGCCGCTATCCGCCAACTTCTTTATTCCCTCCACAGTAGATGTTAGTCCGCAACTACCTGCTATGATAGGATTCTTCAGGCGTAGCCCCATATATTTGGTTTCTAGTATCTTCATGATCAAGTATAATTAAGCTTATTTATGATTAAGGTATTTATGCATTGCTTGTGCAGCTTTACGGCCGTCGCCCATAGCTAAAATAACGGTTGCTCCTCCCCGCACAATATCACCCCCTGCAAACATTTCCGGAATAGATGATTGTAACATATCCTTATCCACTTCAATAGTCCCCCATTGTGTGGTCTTTAATTCAGGTAAGGAATCAGGTACGATGGGGTTGGGAGAAACCCCTACACTCACCACCACTGTATCCACCTCAATAATCTCTTCATCCCCTTCTATAGGGATAGGTCGTCTTCTGCCACTGCCATCAGGCTCCCCCAATTCCATTTTCTGTACCTTTACCCTGTTTACTCGTCCCTTATCATCTGCCAGATACTCTATAGGATTCGTGCGTGTCATAAATTCAATCCCCTCTTCCTGTGCATGATGAATTTCCTCTTTACGAGCAGGCATTTCATCCATACTCCTACGATAGACAATCATAGCACGCTCAGCACCCAATCTTTTGGCCGTGCGAACCGAATCCATAGCGGTATTACCCCCTCCTATCACCATCACATTTTTACCACTGACCACGGGCGTATCCGTATCTTGCTCCGCAGCATGCATCAAGTTGATTCTTGTAAGATATTCATTAGAACTTAAGATTCCTATATAATTTTCACCGGGAATACCCATAAAACGAGGTAAGCCGGCTCCACTACCGGTAAAAAAGGCCTGAAAACCTTCCTCTTTCAGATCTTCGATGGAAGCTGTTTTACCAACGATAAAATTAGTTTCGAATTGCACCCCCATTTTTTTGAGTGCATCAATCTCCACATCCACAATATGATTAGGCAATCTAAATTCTGGAATACCATATTTTAGCACACCACCTATCTCATGCAAAGCTTCAAAAACGGTTACATCATACCCTTTTTTTGCCATCTCTCCCGCAAAGGTGAGTCCGGCAGGACCAGAACCAATACAGCCTACTTTTACTCCATTTGTAGATTTGATGTCAGGAATGGAAATCTGACCTGATTCACGCTCATAGTCAGCTGCAAAGCGTTCCAGGTAACCAATGGCAACAGGTGTTTTCTTTAATTTTTGGGTATAAAAACAATTGGCCTCACATTGTTTTTCCTGAGGACAAACACGACCACACACTGCAGGCAAGGAACTGGTTTCTTTCAACACCTTGGCTGCTTCCAGAAAGTTCCCTTGTTCAATTCTTTTGATAAACTTTGGAATATTAATCTCCACAGGACAGCCGGTAATACAAGTTGGGTTAACACAATCTAAACAACGCTTTGCTTCGTTTTGTGCCTGATCAATACTTAAACCTGAATTAACTTCCACATAAGATTGAATACGCATATTGGCATCCACCTCATTCATTTTCACCCTTACCAAATGGGTACGTTCTTTATTTTTTATTTTATTTCTTAAATCAACACGCCATTGTTGGGCTCGTTCCGATTTTAAGTAACTTTCTCTATCTTCCATTTTGGAATTACCTTATATATAACAGCTTAACAAAAGCCAAGCTAAACAGTGTCTTAGTTATTCTCTTCTAAATATTTGCGCTCTGCAGCCTTCTCTATATCCTTATAACCATTTAAACGAAGCAACATCTCATCAAAGTCTACCTGATGGGCATCAAACTCCGGTCCATCCACACATACAAACTTGGTTTTCCCTCCCACAGTGATTCTGCAAGCCCCACACATTCCTGTACCATCCACCATAATTGTGTTAAGACTAGCTAAAGTAGGAATATGATGCTTCTTAGTGGTTAAGGCAGCAAATTTCATCATAATAGCAGGGCCAATAATCATGGCTTCATCTATTTTTTCCTTGGCAATGGCTGCTTCCATCCCTTCTGTTATCAATCCCTTTTTACCATGTGAACCATCATCTGTCATCACAATCAGTTCATCTGAGAATTCTTTGATTTGCTCTTCCAGAATAATTAAATCTTTGGTTCGGGCAGCAATAACCGTAATTACACGATTACCTGCTTTTTTATAGGCCTCTACAATAGGTAAAAGGGGTGCAACACCAACTCCTCCCCCACAGGCCAATATGGTCCCTTTATTTTCGATATGAGTAGCTTGGCCTAAAGGTCCCACCAAATCGGTAATATACGCACCCACCTCAAGCGCTGCTAATTTACGCGAGGAAACACCAACGGTCTGCACCACCAAAGTGATGGTTCCCTTTACTCTGTCTGCTCCGGCAATGGTCAAAGGGAAACGTTCACCCTTCTCGCCAATTTTTACAATTACGAAATGTCCAGCTCTTCTTGCCTTAGCAATCCTTGGCGCCTCAACTTCCATTTTTACAACGTTGTCTGAAAAAAACGTTTTATCAATAATTTTATACATCGAATATTTGGGATAATTCTTCATTCCTTTGTTTTATTTTCGACCAGCTCGCCGATGATAAGTTCTGCTAGCAGCAAAAAAATCACACAAAAGTATGACAAAATTCAGATTTTTAACAAAAATAAATGAATTATTCATGCAATTTATTGAAGCAAATCGATATAATATATGATTTTATACAATTTTATATTTTATTTTTGCCCTCCAAATACCTAAATATGGCTAAGAAAAATAAAAATAGTAGAGACGGCATTGTATTTTCAACCAATAATGATTTTGAATACGATTATAACGAAGAACAAAACCAAGAGACACTCCCTCCGTCCCAACAAAATCTGCGTGTGATGCTGGATAAAAAACAACGCAAAGGTAAAGCCGTTACTTTAATCACCGGTTTTGTGGGAGAAGACTGTGATTTAAAGGCATTAGGCAAAGATCTCAAATCGAAATGTGGTGTGGGAGGCACCGTAAAAGAAGGAGAAATTCTAATACAAGGTGATTTTAGAGAAAAGGTAATGGACTTACTAATCAAAGCAGGCTATAAAGCAAAGAAAAGCGGAGGCTAATTGAAGCTTTTGCTTCCAATAGGTCTTTTTAAATAGCGATAGTGATAAATATAATACACCAAAGCTTCAGCATATACAAAACCAAAACCCCCATTAATGGGGATTGGACAGAAGGGCAAAAACAACCATTTTTGCATTCTAAGACAAAATGAAAAAGATACATCAAATACTGTCAACGGGTTTTTTGATCCTGGTGCTATTTCTAAATATTGGGCTAACACTCAATTTAGGACATGGCCTACACGCGCATTTCCTTGGCAACAATCAGATACTTATTCATTTTCACCATTCTCCGGGAGGAGAGCATTCACATAGCAATCCTGATTTTGGAGGTTCTTGTCACTTTACATTCTCCACAACACTTACCTATTTAAACAACTCAGAGAACATAAACATCAGGTCTCTCTGCAAGATCATAGACAACAAAACAGTAACTCTTTCAAAAGATAATTACCAGGCAAAATTTCACAACTACTCTCCTTGGCGCGGCCCACCGAGTCTATAACATTCCCTTCTTTCTCTCAACACTCAGCAACTTACTGTTGTGTCGAGATATATCTCCATATTTTTAAACATATCGACAATAACGCAAATACGCTTCTGCCACACTTAAAACAATGTGACCTTGGCTGGCGTACATTTGCTTAATATGTTCACTCAGACAAATTTCAACAAACCATGCAATCATTAAAAAGCACAATAGTATTTGCCCTTTTACTAATCACTACCCAACTATTTGCCAGCAAAAAAACACCTCCTTTACAGGGTGAAATTACGGCTTCGGGCGAACCGGTTCCCTTTGCCACCGTTCAGTTAAAGTCGAGCACTATTGGATCAGCCTCCAATTTAAATGGTGAGTTTTTCTTTGAAGAATTACCAGAAGGAGAACACACATTAGTAGTTAAAGCACTGGGGCATAAAACAAAAGAAATTACAATTCATTTTCAACATTCAAATCCGCTCCACATTGACATCAACTTGGAAGAAGATGTACTTGGCTTAGAGCAAGTTGTCGTTACCGCTGACAAAACTCAAAAGAAAAGAATAGACGCATCTATGATCGTGAACACCATGACTCCGAAACAGCTCGCTCAAGTTCAGGCTGTCACTCTAAGTGAGGGACTCAATTACACCACAGGTTTACGCATGGAGAATAACTGCCAGAACTGTGGTGCCAACCAAGTAAGAATGAATGGTATGGAGGGCTCCTACTCACAAGTACTTGTCAACGGACGACCTATTTTTAGTGGACTTGCCAGTGTATATGGTTTAGAAATGATTCCTGCCAATATGATCCAACAAATTGAAGTTGTAAAAGGTGGGGGGTCGGCATTGTATGGAAGTAATGCTATTGCTGGAACCATCAACCTAATCACCAAAGAGGCCATCAGTAACTCCTACGAAGCCAGTATTAATAACGGATTGATAGGCATTGGTAGTAGTACTGGCAATGATATGAATCTCAACTTAAATGCATCACTGGTTTCCAAGAGCAAAAACACAGGAGCTAACATCTACGCTTCACACAGAAACAGAGAAGCGTATGACGCCAACGACGATACCTTCACGGAACTAGCTGAACTTAATAACTACACCATCGGAACCAGTATCTACCATCGAATTGGTTACCGAAATAAAATCACCCTGGATTATTTTCACATCAATGAAGATCGCAGAGGCGGTGATATGCTGGATCAACCAGAACACCTGGCAAATATCGCTGAATCTATTGAGCACAATATACATACAGGAGGAATCAACTTTACTCGTTTTGTGGGTGAAAATAACGGACAGTTATCTGTTTTTGGATCGGCCCAGTACGTAGACAGATGGACCTATTATGGAGCAAGAGATTATGGAGAGGATTATATTTTTACACGCCCCATGAACGATCCTATCCAATTGATGGATGGTACACCCGACCTGAGTGCTTATGGAAAAACCAAAGACTTTACCTATTCATACGGTGCCCAATATAAAGGAGGCATTGGAAGACATAGTTTTATAACTGGAGTAGAAAATGTTGGAAGTAAGCTAAAAGACAAAAAACAGGCTTACACAGATCATGACGGAACCTTTTACGATGAAGTAACCATCTCCGATCAAAGCATGAATACATGGGGAGCCTTTGGCCAATACGACTATGAATTAGCGAAAGTTACTTTATCTGCAGGAGTAAGAGTTGACCACTATAATATCGAAAACAAAGAAGACGATGGCAATGCAGACTTATCCAACACAGTGGTCAGTCCTCGCTTAAATATTTTATACAAACCAACAAAACACATTCAATTACGAGGTAGCTATTCAAACGGCTATCGTGCACCTCAAATATTTGATGAAGATTTGCATATAGAAATAGCGGGCAATAGAAAGGTAATACATGAAAATGGCGATAACCTAAAACAAGAAACAAGCAATAGTTTGATGGCTTCATTGGACTACCAAACAGAAATAGGATCGGCAGATTTTGAGTTTATGATAGAAGGATTCTACACCCATTTAACAGATGCATTTGCCAATAACCAAAGTGATCCGGACGAGCAGGGAGTGGTTACCTATACCCGAATTAATGGCGGAGATGCTGCGGTAAAAGGGATGAACATGGAAGCTAAATATTACCCCTCAACAAAATGGAGCATGGATCTGGGTTACACGATTCAGTCCAGCAAATACGATGAAGTACAAGAATCAGGAGTTGGCAATTATACCAAAGACTTTCTGAGAACCCCGGATCAATATGGATATTTTACTTTTAATGCCTACCCCTTAAGAAACTTTACCATTTCATTAAACGGAACCTATACAGGCTCCATGAAACTTGAGTATTTTGGTCCGGATGCCCCTACCCTTACCAATGGCCAAGGAGAAGTCATTCAAGAAGGAGAATTTAGAAACTCCAAAGAATTCTTCGACTTAGGCATCAAAGCAGAATACCTTATTAAAGCCACCAAAGGATTAGATATCAGTCTAAACGCAGGAATGAAGAACCTATTTAATTCCTATCAGGACGACTTTGACGCAGGCATCAACAGAGACCCAGCTTATATTTACGGGCCGGGTTTACCTCGTAGCATCTACTTTGGTATTAAGATTGGTAACCTCTTATAATTACTCTGCATATAGCTGATCGCAAGTAAAGCACGAACTAAGAAAAATAGATAGAACCAAAAAAGGGAATAACATAAAACGTTATTCCCTTTTTTTATATCAAATTCCGATTAATTTGTCTTCTTAACATATTGTGTTAATATCACAATTTGTTGTCCATTTACCCTACCTTCAATATGTTCTGGATTATCATGTACCAAACTAATGCCACGCACAGCAGTACCTCTTTTGGCAGTAAAACCGCCTCCTTTCACGTTCAGATCTTTGATTAACACCACTGTATCACCTGCTTGCAATTGCACTCCATTACTATCAATATGCTTAACTGCATCTTCGTCCTCTTCCCCATCACCTGCTGCCTGAGCCCAGGCTAAAGTGTCTTCATCCAGGTAAAGCATATCTAATAAATCCTGTGGCCATCCTTCCGCTCTTAAGCGATTTAACATTCGCCATGCCATCACCTGAACAGCAGGCACAGTACTCCACATACTATCATTTAAACAGCGCCAATGATTCATATCTACCTTTTCAGGATCTTCTATCTGTTCTTTACATGTAGCACAAATATAAATGCGCTCATTGTTCGGAGATGAAGGCACATCATAAACCGATAAATCATCTGGTGCTCCACATAGTTCACAGACTGAACCACTTCGTGCTATTAATTCTTTTTCTGTACTCATTTTTCTTTTTCTCTGAATAAAATAAAGCTGCAAATATATACAAATAAGTCAGCGAACAAGCCTTCCGGTTAACATTTAACCACAATAAGACTGATAATCAGACTCATACTTATTTTTTATACTGCTGTTTACGTTTCTTCTTTTCCACCGCAAAGCCAAATTTTCCAATACGCTTACCTACCTCATAATAATTACCATGCGAATAACAAATCGGCTTTGCTTTAAATAAAGAAAAAGCACCACTTTCAGAATCAATATACTTTTCGTCGGCTTTTACATTTACTACTTCTGCCATAAACATATCATGCGTCCCCAACTCAAGCACCTGTGTCACCTTACATTCAATATTAACAGGCGACTCTTTAATAATGGGCGCTTTCACTACCTTGGCCATCTCCGGAGTAAGATTCATCTCCTTAAACTTATCATACTGTCTACCAGATCTAACCCCACACCAATCCGTAGCATAAGCTAGCTCCTTAGTAGTCAGATTTATCACAAACTCTCCGGTTTCTTTCAATACAGGATAAGAGTACCGCCCTTTTCGCACCGATATATAGCACATGGGTGGATCAGAACATATGGTGCCGGTCCAGGCGACCGTTATAATATTATAGTTTTCGGGAGAATCACCTACAGTTACCATTACAGCAGGCAAAGGATAAACCATATTTCCTGGTTTCCAGTCAACTTTTGACATAAAATTAGAGTATTTTCAGATGTTCTTCGGTTGTAATTTTTTCACAATAATGGCATTTCAAAGCCAACACATTCGCATTTACCAAAGAAAAATGTGTGGTGATATTTTCATTGTTAGTAATACATTGGGGGTTAAAACACTTGGCAATACCCACAATTTCCTGAGGAACAGTTACATGTTTTTTTTCTACCACCTCATAATCTTTAATAATATTTAATCGAGCATAAGGAGCCACCAATGCAATACGATTCAGATCTTCATCCTCAAAAAACTTATCGGCCACTTTAATAATAGCCTTTTTACCATAACGCTGGCTCCCCAGATTGGTTCCAAATGTGATAAGATTTCCACAATTATCCAGCCCTAAGATACTAATTACTTTGAACAAACAATCGGCTGGTATATGATCTATCACTGTTCCTTCCTCGATGGCACTTACACTTAATTCTTTTTTTTCGCTCATGGTTTCAATTTTAAAAGACGCACAGATTTTAGACTGTTAAAATCAATAATATTTATACTAAACCCAAAATAGAACTCATCACAGCCATACGTGCATACACCCCATTTTCTGCCTGTTCAAAATAGTATGCTTTAGGGTTATTATCTACATCCACATCAATTTCATTGACTCTTGGCAACGGATGCAGAATACGTAAATTATCCTTTGTATTATCCAACATCGCATTATTTAAGATATAAACATCTTTTACCTTTTCATATTCGATAGGATCTACAAATCGTTCACGTTGCACCCGGGTCATATATAAAATATCAGCTCTCGATATAATATCTGTAAACTCGCTATGTTCATAATACTTTATCCCCATAGAATCTAACCAAAACTTATACTCATCGGGCATCCTAAGTTCTTCGGGCGAAATAAAATTAAAAACAGGATTAAAGTGCGACATGGCTTGCAACAAAGAATGAACCGTACGACCATATTTAAGGTCGCCTACCATAAAGATATTCAGGTTTTCAAGCGTCCCTTGTGTTTTTTTTATGGAGTACAAATCGAGCAATGTTTGCGTAGGGTGTTGATTCGCACCATCACCTGCATTAACAATAGGAACGCTAGACTGTTCTGAAGCATACCGGGCACTCCCCTCCAGGGGATGGCGCATCACAATCAGGTCGGCATAATTGCTCACCATTTTAATGGTATCTTTCAGCGATTCACCTTTGGTTGTAGATGAAGAGGAGGCATCCATAAAGCCGACCACCCGACCTCCTAAACGGTTAATGGCCGTTTCAAAACTCAGGCGAGTACGTGTTGATGGCTCAAAAAACAAACTAGCCACAATTTTGTGTTTCAACAGATCCTGATTGGGATTGGCTTCAAATTGTGCAGCCAGTTCCACTATCTTAAGAATCTCAGATTTTGTAAAATCATTAATGGAAACTAAACTTCTATTCTTCATCTCATTATATCTTTAAAAATACAACTACCGGTACTCCTCCAGTTAAAATGACAATCATACTTTTAAAATGCCGTTGGAGTTTACCTCTTGGGTTTCTATATAATACTATATGACTTTCGGGGTAATAAAAAGGAAAGAAAATACGCTTTTCATTCGCTAAAACGCAAAAAAAAGACCGACAATAAGATGTCAGCCTTGTAAATATCATCAATATGAATAATAAAAAACAACCTAAATAATCATCTAATATAGAAGACGATATGGCTTTAATACGATTATTTTTGGATTTAAAATATTCTTTACTCATTCCAAAGCCTAAAGATAATATAAAAATTACAATTGCTTCAACTTTTTTTTAAGTAAGATCGAAAATAATAACTCAACAACAACCAATTTTCATCCCTAACCTACCCTCTTCATTTCAGCCCCCGCTATTCTTTATTGTTGGTCAGATTGCTACCTTTGCAAGCTAATATTATTTAAAATCATTGACCTCTTGAAACGCACACATACAACATCCTTGATATGGATGCATCTGGTTGTTTTAATTTATGGCTTCACAGCTATTTTAGGTAAATTAATTGAAATGCCTGCCATACAAATGGTATGGTACAGAATGCTCATTGCTGCCCTAGGACTGTTTTTATATTTAATTGTTACAAAAAAACAATTTATTATACCTGCCAAACAAACATTCAAATTGATTGGTATTGGACTGGTTGTGGCTGCCCACTGGATCGCTTTTTTTCACGCCATAAAAATATCCAATATTTCGGTAACATTGGGCATCATATCTTCTGGAGCATTATTTGCCAGCATCTTGGAACCCCTGTTCTTTCAAAAAAAAATGGATTGGCTGGAATTCCTCATCGGAGTTTTCATAGTACTAGGTATCTATTTAATTTTCAGCTTCGAAATCAATTACAAAATAGGAATTATGGTTGCTTTAGCAGCAACCATATTGGCTACCATATTCACCATACTCAACAAAAAATACACCACCCGCTTCCATCCCACACTCATCAGCTTTTACGAAATGATTGGCGGGTTTATGGGCATATCTATTTATTTGTTGGTAACCAATGGATTTTCATCATCCTTCTTTCTGCCTACAATATCAGACATCTCCTATTTATTGATTTTAGGCTTGGTATGCACCGCATTTGCCTTTGCCCTTAGTGTAGATGTAATGAAAGAACTATCGGCCTATACCGTCATATTATCCATTAATATGGAACCTATTTATGGTATCTTATTGGCTTTCTTTATTTTTGGGGAGTCAGAGCGTATGTCAGGTGGGTTCTATGCCGGCACTATGATTATTCTGGCTTCGGTATTTCTATTTCCCATTATTAAACGTAAAAGAAAAGCATAGGTTAGGTCTACATACCTCCAAAAAAGGCGAAGATGATTCACATCCACGCCCTCACTTTAGCTTATCTAATTTTTCATTATGCGTATTTACACTTTCTAGTGCTTGTACACTTGATTACGGACTTTTAAGATTCTCTCCAGTCCATCTTTTATAATCACCTTAGGAGAACCAATATTCATACGTTGAAATCCAGCCCCTTCTGTACCAAAAGAAACACCATCATTCATCGCAATCTTACCCATTTCAACCATGGCTTTTTTCAATTTTGAAGGCGACAAGCCCCACTTTCTAAAATCAAACCACAATAAATACGTAGCCTCCGGAAGTACAAATCCAACTTCAGGCATATTTTCTTGGATAAAGTCACGCACCATCAAAGCATTTCCTTCCAGGTATTTTTTTAGTGCAGTTAACCATTCAGCTCCTTCGCTATATGCAGCCTCCAAGGCAATTCCACCAAACAAATTACCCATATGTAGTTGCATAGCCCAAAGTCGTTTATGAAAACGTGCTTTCAATTTTTGATCTGTAATAATGGCATAAGCAGTTGACAATCCGGCTACATTAAATGTTTTACTGGGCGCCATACAAGTTATGATTCGATCACTTAGCTCAGGAAAAAGATCGGCCATTACCCAATGTTGATTACCAAATAAACATAAATCACTATGTATTTCATCAGAAACAATTAACACATCGTGTTTGATACATATATCAGCTATTCGTCTCAGTTCCTCCTTCTTCCAGGCTCTTCCCACCGGATTATGAGGATTGGAGAATACAAAGATCTTTGTTTGGGGGTCACTTGCTTGTTTTTCCAACAAATCAAAATCCATCGTATAATACCCTTCCTTTTCAACCAAAGAATTCTTTACCAGCTCTCTTCCATTTTCGCTGACAATGGAATAAAATGGTGGATAAACAGGAGTCTGAATAATTACCTTATCGCCGGGCTCACTAAATTCATGAATAGCCACCATAATGGAAGGAAGAACTCCTGGCGAAAACTCAATCCATTCTTCTTTGATACTCCATTGATGCTGACTTTCCAGCCATACCATAATAGCCTCCGTAAATTTCTTATCCCGAATAGTATAGCCATATATCTCATGCGAAGCTCTTTCCTGCATGGCTTTTATAACAGCTGGTGGAGCCTTGAAATCCATATCTGCGACCCATAAGGGCAATACATCCTTCGACCCAAAAACCATTTCTCGTAATTCGAGTTTATAGGCCTCTGTACCTTCTCGTTGCACTATTTCATCAAAGTTGTAACTCATAAATAATAAATTTTGATAAGAGATCCGAAATAAATATTCAAATGCTCTTATGGGACCATCAATTAAATTAACTACAAAAAAAGTAATAAAATATGAATTACAAAGCTCCTAACATCTATTAATCCTATCAAACGAAACGGATAAATATAAAAACATCCGACACAATAATTGTATCGGATGTATTCATATATAAAAATAAACCTTGTATACTATTCTATAGGAACTGTAATTATCTTAGTTGATGTATTGCCAGCCTTATCAGTACATTTAACCGTTAAGGTATATTCACCAGTCCAAATATCCGAAGATGGTATCGTTCCAAAAATAGCTTCATCCACAGTGCTCGCTGTACTTGTTAAAGTTCTGGTCTGTGATTCTACAATCCAAGGCTCATTATCAACACCTGTACCCACCTTTAAAGCAGCCGAAGTTTGCACTTTGTTATCCGACAATGAAAAAGTCACTTCTTTCAACTCTGTATCATCCGTAAAATCACCGGTATAAACAAAGTCTTGTCCTAAAGTAAAACCTTGAGCTGTAGGAACAGTCGGATCTACAATAACTGGATCAGTGGTGTCTTTTTCTTCTGGTTCTGGGTCTTTACTATCACTACCTCCTCCACATGATGTCAACAGGAATACTGCTGCAATGGCGAAGAAAGAAATCATTTTTGGGAAATAGATTTTCATATTCTACTTGTTTATTTGTTAATAAAAATTAATTGTCAAATATAATACTTAAAAATCTATTTCATTCAAAACTGAACCTTAAAAGCGATTTACAAGAATCAACATAACGAAAAAAAACTTCAGAAACAGCAATCGCAAAATACTAAACCTGCTTATATTGAAGAAACACATCTTCAATTCCCTCTCTAAGATCAATATTTGCTTTCCACCCCAACTTATTTAGCTTATCCACATTGAGCAATTTCTGAAATGTCCCATCTGGTTTATCTGCATCCCATTGAAGGGAACCTTCAAAACCAACAATTCCTTTGATTAGTTCAGCCAGCTCCCTAATCGATTGATCTTCACCAACACCTATATTAATATGGTTATTACGTACCTCTCTATCATCCGCTTGCTTCAAATCATCAAAATCAACTTTTTCCATAATATAAGTACAGGCATCGGCCATATCATCAGAATGCAAAAACTCACGACGAGGATTACCAGTACCCCAAAGTTGAACTTTCACCTCACTTTGCGATTTCACAATACCATATTTCTCTAATATTTCTAGTTTTTCTAGTTCAGAATTTTCTCCCGACACTCCCTCAATGGGCTTCTTATTCATATCTGCATCAATACTCGCCCAATCATTATTCATCAATGACTTACCTAAATACATCTTACGTATCAACGCAGGCAAAACATGAGATTTCTCCAAATCATAATTATCATTGGGTCCATATAAGTTAGTAGGCATAACCGAAATAAAGTTAGTACCATATTGCAGGTTATACGATTCACACATTTTTATTCCTGCTATTTTTGCAATGGCATAAGGCTCATTGGTATACTCTAGCACATCGGTCAAGAGGTAATCCTCTAGTATGGGTTGAGGACAAGCTTTGGGATAAATACATGAACTTCCGAGAAACAACAATTTCTTAACCCCATTTAGATAGGCATGATGAATTACATGATTCTGTATTTGAATATTCTCATAAATAAAATCAGCCCGATAAGTATTATTGGCAACAATTCCTCCCACCTTGGCCGCTGCCAAAAAAACATAATCAGGCTTTTCTGTAGCGAAAAATGTTTCCACAGCTTTGGCATCTAACAAATCCAGTTCACTATGTGTTTTCACCACAATATTGTTAAATCCCTTCTTCTGAAGAGAGCGCACTATAGCCGAACCAACTAATCCTCTGTGTCCGGCAACAAATATTTTTTCATCCTTATACATGCTGTTTATTTTTTTCGCAAAAGCAACAACGATAACAATAAAGCATGACCTACTAAATGCAAATCACACTTCATTAAACCATTGGCATAGCGAATTTTAGTCACCCTATACGAGTAAACTACTCAAAATAATTTAAGGTATTATAACCTCCATCCTGAAGATACTTATCTTTTTTCATCAATTTAATATCACTATCCATCATATCATCCACCAACATTTTAAGATCGTACTTTGGTTTCCATCCTAGTTTATCCTGTGCTTTTTTAGGGTCACCAATAAGTAGCTCCACTTCTGTTGGCCTAAAATAGCGAGGATCTACTTCTACCACGCAAGCCCCTTTTTCAAGACTAAATTCCGCATTAGCACACGAAACCACATAGCCTTTCTCGTCCACACCCTCTCCTTTAAATTCAATGCCGACACCAATATTTTCGAATGCCATACGAACAAACTCACGTACTTCTGTGGTTATTCCAGTAGCTACCACAAAATCTTCTGCTGATTCTTGCTGCAACATCAAATACATCGCTTCCACATAATCCTTGGCATGTCCCCAATCACGTTTGGCAGATAGATTTCCTAGGTAAAGTTTATCCTGTAAAGACAAACCAATTCTAGCCACTGCACGTGTAATCTTGCGGGTCACAAAGGTTTCTCCTCTGATAGGAGATTCATGATTAAATAGAATACCATTACAGGCATAAATACCATAGGCCTCACGATAATTGACAGTAATCCAGTACCCATACATCTTAGCTACTGCATAAGGTGAACGTGGATAAAAAGGTGTTTTTTCAGACTGCGGTACCTCTTGAACCAAACCATATAGCTCACTGGTTGAAGCTTGATAAAACTTTGTTTTCTTTGTTAAACCTAATAATCGGATGGCTTCCAGTATACGGAGAGTACCAATTCCATCGGCATTTGCTGTGTATTCAGGAGTATCAAAACTTACGGCCACATGCGACATCGCAGCCAAATTATAAATTTCATCAGGTTGGGTCTCCTGAATAATCCGTATTAAGTTGGTTGAGTCCGTTAAATCTCCATAATGCAGAAAAAAGTTTTTGTTATCCACATGAGGATCCTGATATAAATGATCTATCCTATCGGTATTAAAAAGCGATGAACGACGTTTAATCCCATGGACTATATATCCTTTTTTCAGTAAAAACTCCGACAGATAAGCTCCGTCTTGTCCGGTGACTCCTGTAATTAAAGCAACTTTTGCCATGATATTTTTAATTATGATGATTTGATATTTATATTTATTTCGAAAGAAAATGCCAGTACCAATCAATTGCTTCACGCAATCCTTCTTTTACGCTATACTGAGGACGATAATCCAATAGTTGATTGGCCTTTTTAATAGAAGCTAGCGAGTGAGGAACATCCCCCACCCTTTCCGGTCCGTAAATAATTTGCACATCTTTAATACTGGAATCATATGGCGACAAATACTCTTTCAGATATTCAATGAGCTCATTCAATGATGTTCGTTCACCAAAGGCAACATTGTAAACAGTATTTACAGCTGCCTTATTATTAACTACAGCAGCCAGTTGATTAGCCTGCACAACGTTATCTATAAAAGTAAAATCCCGTGAAAAGGAACCATCGCCATTAATCGTTGGAGACTCGTGGTTAATCAAGGCTTTCACAAATTTAGGAATCACCGCAGCATAAGCTCCATCTGGATCCTGACGCCTTCCAAAAACATTGAAATACCGCAGTCCAATCAGTTCTAATCCATACAATTTACCAAATACATCCGCATACAACTCATTGACAAACTTAGTCACTGCATAAGGAGACAAAGGTCGACCTATCACATCCTCTTCTTTGGGCAATGATTCACTATCGCCATAGGTTGAAGAGCTAGCGGCATACACCACCCGTTTAATACCTGCATCTCTTGCGGCGAGGACCACATTTACAAAGCCGGAGATATTAACGTCATTGGTCGTTTTGGGGTCATTAATGGACCTAGGAACAGATCCCAATGCCGCCTGATGAAGCACCACATCGCAACCATCAACAGCTTTATCACAATCTTCCCGATTACGGATATCGCCTTCCACCAATTTAAAAGATGAATTTTTGAGGAAAGGTTCGACGTTTATCCGTTTTCCTGTGGAGAAATTATCCAAGCAAACCACATTGTTATTTTGCTTTAGTAACCTTTCTATAAGGTTAGAGCCGATAAAACCGGCTCCACCTGTAACTAAAACTTTTTTATTCTCTAAAATAGATTCCATAAAATTATTACGTAGGTATAGATACAAGCCCCAAATTAGGAATCTTTCATCACCTTCACTAATTATTTATGACCAACACACTATTATTTAGCGTAATTAATCGCTCTTGTTTCACGAATCACGGTAATTTTAACCTGTCCTGGATAAGTCATCTCTGTTTGAATTTTCTTGGCAATTTCGTAAGAGAGTGTTTCCGCATCTTTATCACTTACCTTTTCACTACCTACAATCACACGCAATTCTCTACCAGCCTGAATAGCATATGTTTTTAACACACCTGGGTAATTTAAGGCGAGACTTTCCAAGTCTTTCAATCGCTTGATATAAGAATCCACCACTTCACGACGGGCACCTGGGCGGGCTCCGGAGATAGCATCACAAACCTGAATAATAGGTGCCATCATGGTAGTCATTTCAATTTCATCATGGTGAGCACCAATCGCATTACAAATATCTGGTTTCTCTTTATATTTTTCTGCCAATTTCATACCCAAAATAGCATGTGGCAATTCTGGCTCCTCATCAGACACCTTACCTATATCGTGCAACAGTCCTGCTCTTTTTGCTTTCTTAGGATTCAAGCCCAACTCACTAGCCATAACAGCACACAAGTTAGCTGTTTCGCGGGAGTGCTGTAGTAAATTTTGACCGTAAGAAGAACGATATTTCATTTTACCTACAAGTTTAATCAATTCAGGATGCAATCCATGAATACCTAAATCAATGGTAGTTCGCTTACCTGTTTCAATAATTTCTTCCTCTACCTGTTTACGTACTTTATTAACAATCTCTTCGATACGTGCAGGGTGAATTCTTCCATCGGTTACCAGCTGGTGCAAAGCCAATCGAGCAATCTCGCGTCGCATAGGATCAAAAGCACTCAAAACAATGGCTTCAGGGGTATCATCCACAATAATTTCCACTCCAGTGGCCGCCTCTAATGCACGAATATTTCTACCTTCACGACCGATGATTCTTCCTTTAATTTCATCAGAATCAATATGGAAAATGGTTACTGAATTTTCAATGGCATTCTCAGTTGCAACACGTTGTATGGTTTGTAATACAATTCTCTTGGATTCTTTATTGGCATTAATTTTAGCCTCATCCATAATATCGTTGATATAAGACATAGCCTCTGTTTTGGCTTCAGCTTTCAACGATTCAATCAGTTGGTTTTTGGCTTCTTCAGCCGTTAATCCAGAAATAGCTTCCAACTGTTCAACATGTTGTTTCTGTTGACGATCCAGTGCCTCTGATTTCTTTTCTACAATCTCTAATTGGCTTTCGAGGTTCTCGCGGATAACTTCTGTTTCTTTACGCTTACGAGCTAATTCCTCTTGTTTTTGAGCAAAAACAGATTCACGCTGCTTTAATTTATTTTCTGCCGATAAAATTTTATTGTTCCTGCTATTGATCTCTTTTTCATGATCACTTTTTAACTGCAAAAACTTTTCTTTGGCTTGTAAAATTTTATCTTTTTTAATTACTTCTGCCTTATTTTCGGCTTCACGCAATATTTTGTGGCTTTGTGATTTTAATATTTTACCATATACTAGCCATGTACCCAGGGCTCCCACCAGCAGGGCTACAATTCCAATCTCTATCTCCATTTCAATCGTTATTAAATAAAACAAAACCGCAATCGCCATCACATTAAAGGTAACCAATACCTAAATGTAAAAACAATGCGGATATTATTGATATATATAGTCTATTTTACTCTCTTTCAAGCACATCACTCAAATACTGATCCAGCTCCATAGCTTTTTCAATAATAGGTGACACATCTCTTTTCTCTTCCAACTCAAGCAGTTTATTTACAAACTGTAAAGCAGCCATTCCTAAAAAATCCTGATGATCTTTATCTGAATAGTGTTGTTTATATTGTAATACTTTATCGTTGATCATTTTAGCTGCTTTCCTGATACGCTCTTCCTCGGCACGATCTATCCTTAAAGGATAAAACCTGTCGGCTACATTTACACGTATTGAAAGTTTATCATCCACTGGCAACTAATTATCTGTTTAAAAGAGCAATGCATTTATCAATTTCCCGCACCATTTGGTTAATCCTGATCTTAGCCAAGTGAACGTCTTCACCTTTCGCATCAATCGTTCTAGAAAATTTCAATGTATTGTATTTTTCTTTTAAATCGGTCATTTCTCGAACCGATTCTTCTAATTGTGTGGTAAGCTGATCGTTTTGTGACTTTAAAATCATATTTTCTGATTTAACACTTCTGTAACGTTCAACCAACCGTGATATTTTATCTTGTAAATTGTGTACTATTTCTATATTTTCGTTCCCCATATTTACAAAAAAATGCCATACAAAGTTAACATTGCAATTAAAAAATAAAAACAAAGGCTTACTTTCTTTTCATTATCTGTTTAAGTAATTAAAGTGATGAACTAAAAATTAATGTTTTACCATACAAAAAAAGTATATTCATTTTTTTTATTGGTCATGATCATTACACACATTAGCTAAACAGATTTGGCACTAAGTTGTTTTATAAAACCCAAAATACATACATCAATAGATATGATAAAGCTTTTAAATTTACATATAATTATTTTAACATTAATTACTTCTACTATTTATTCCCAACAAGTACCAAGGGAAACATTTCTATTTCCGATGGACATTACACCCAGTGTAAGTGGTTCTTTTGCAGAATTAAGGACAAACCATTTTCATTCGGGAATAGATTTATCTACCCATGGAAAAATGGGCGTCCCAGTTAAAAGCATGGAAAAAGGCACGGTATCACGCATTAAAGTTTCTCCCGTGGGATATGGGAATGCGGTATATATAAAACATCCCAACGGATATACAACTGTGTACGGACACCTAAGAAACTACGCTCCCAAAATAGATTCAGTAATCACCGCCGAACAGTATAAGATAAAATCATTCGCCATTGACTTCTTTCCTTCAACGGAAATAGAAATTAAGAAAGGAGAAATCATAGGATATTCCGGCAATTCAGGTAGTTCTGGTGGTCCGCATTTACATTACGAAATCCGTGATACAGAAACAGAAGAGCCAATGAACCCTTTCTTTTTTCAAAATAAGATAAAAGATGATGTTCGACCCAAAATAATGAACATCAGGTTATATCCCTTGGATAACAAAAGTTCCATTAACGGAAGCCCTTCTGCAAAAAATTACCCGGTTGTCTTTTATGATGGCGCCTATCATTTAAAGGGCAATCCGACAATATATGCATCCGGTAAAATAGGCCTCGGCATTGAAATGTTGGATTACATGTCGGGTTCGTGGAACAAATGCGGGCTATATAAACTCAACATGAAAGTTAACAACCTGGTTTATTATAGTTGGGAACTGAATCGCTTCTCTTTTGACGAATCAAGATACATCAACAGTCATATCGACTATGCATACAAAGCAAAATATGGAAAGCGCTTTGAAAGGTGTTTTCGCCAACCCGGTAATCAATTAAGAATATACGGTGAGATGCATAACAATGGCATCATCCTGATGGATACTTTAAAGACCGTACAGATTAGTGCTTTCGATGCCGCCAACAATCTTGCCTATTTAAAATTCAAGCTACTAAAAGGAAAAACGCCAAACACACCAACTGTAGTTGGCTCCAAATTATCGTACACGACAGCCCACATACTAAAAAATGAGGGTATACAATGCCTTATTCCGCAAGGAGCCCTATATGAAGATGCAATCATTCAACTAAGCAAAAAAAGAGGACCTGCAAACAAACTATTTTATGAAATTGGGGATCCGTATACTCCACTCCATACCTATATGAATATATCAATTCTGATTCCAGACTCACTCAAAGAGATGGGCAACAAGGTATGTTTAGCCACAATACAGCATTCAAACAAAGCAAATTATGCAGGAGGTAAAATTAACAACGACAGCATTCATCTGGCCACCAGAAGTTTTGGAAAGTACACATTCGCCATTGATTCCATTCCTCCAACCATAAGAGCACAACAGAATATACGAGGAAGGGTATTTCCCCTTCATTCAAAATTATCATTTAAAATTCATGACGATTTCTCAGGCATAGCGTCTTACGAATGTTTGTTGAATAAAAAATGGACGCTTTGTGAATACGATGCCAAAACCAACAGGTTAACTTGTCCTCTATCAAAGGCACCTGTAGAAAAAGGCAAACAATACAATTTCGAATTAATAATTACCGATAATTGCGGAAACGAAAAAACCTTAGAAAGTTATTTCACCACTGGAAACTAAATAATGGACAAACAATCCCTTCCTCCCCAAAACAGAAACATTCGTACTAAGCTGACCTATTCGTAGATTATCTATAACGACTATTCAGAAATACACCAAATCAAAGACTGCCCGCTTTACTTATAAAAGGGGGCAGTTTATAATAATCCGAATTACATAAAACTCACTCCCTGAAAAACCGTATTAATTTCTCATCTCACAAACAGATAAAATTCATTCGCTTACTTGCTGGCTTTCACAAACTGCAAAAAACCAAAGTTTTTAGGATCATGAACATCTTTGGCCTTACCTTTGAGTGGGAAAATCGTGGAGGCAGTAACCCGTTGTCCTTCCTCTTCATTTCTATCCTGACGAATAGCCATAAAAGCCCATATTGCACCTTCTTCAAGAGGTGTAACAGGCCCCACCATATGAAAAGCACTGTAGGGAATAGCCATCTCCATAGACCACCCCTTATCCATATCTGAATTATCATTGATCGTTCCGTCTATATGCACAGCCACCTCATATTCCGGATTATACGACTTAACTACAAAATTACCTTCTTTATGCATATCATTCATAAAAACAAAATCATTGGCTGTTGTATATAAATTCAATTCAAAACCAAAATGCATATTTACCTTTTCTGATGATGGAATTAAAAATATCTCAGCACAATCATCTACAAAAGTCCAGCCATCCCGATCCTTCATTCGAGCAGTAATAAACTCGTCCTCACACACATACGACAAGTAGATATAATCCTCATCCCATAGAATCTTGAAAGAGGTCGTTTGTTTATCACTAGGTTTTTCAACATTTTTAAAATAATCAAAAGAATAAGCTTTTGCCATCTTCCAAGAAGCTTCATCAGCCTTGCCATCTATCACCATGGAAGATGTAGCTTTTAAAACTTTTACAGGATCTTTTTTGCTTCCCAAGAAATCTTGAGCATCAGTATAAGCTGATACCAAAAGTATGATGCATCCTATAACAAGTAGTCTTCTCAATGTAAAATTCATTATTTTTCAGGTTTAAAATTTATGGAATCCAATTCTATAAAGAACAAGTCACAAAAGCAACTTTATCATCTATTATTTCCATTTATGGCACCATAAAGAAAGTAGAAGTTTCCATTTTCAACGCCTTCCTAGCTCGCTTACAAATACCGCTATGAAATCTTCAAAGCAAGTACTTTACTAAGCACTAAAAAATGAAGTATCCACACATTGAACACACCCTTACCTCACTATCAAAGGTGCTACTTTACCTATACCACCTTCGGGTGCATCATGCGCAATATCGTGTAAATCAAATTTTGGCAGTATTTTTAATAAATCGCGATACTCTTGATTATATTCTTCAGGAACAGTGCTCCAATCATCAATAACAGGAAAACTAATTAAATCCTCAGGGTAATCCGACACATTATAAATTTTCCCTTTTCCATCAATCATTACATTCTCACCTCTTATCAACTGCATTTCTTTATGATATGAATAAATCCATGAACGATGCTCCTCTCCACGGGTAGTGAGAAAAGGTATCAGACTCTGCCCATTTATCTCATAATCAGTAGGAATATCAACCCCTGCAAGATCTGCGATCGTAGGAAGTATATCTGCAATATTGACAAGTATATCTTGCTCTCCACTTTTAGTCATCTTCAAACATGGGGCATAAATAATAAGAGGCACATGCACTCCTTTTTGACTGACCGGACTATTTTTTCCATAGCCACTGGTTCCATTGTCGGCACAAAATATCAATATGGTATTATCTTCTATTCCAAGCACTTTAAATTTTTCCAGATATTGCCACATTTGATAATCTAAATAATTAATATGGTGATGAATACCGCCTTCAGTAACCGTTCCATGCGTATTGTATTTCCCTTTATCTCCAGTAATTTTAGGTTCAGTTCGGTAATATCGCCCATTTTTCCATTGTATTTTAGGTGTACCCGGCCATTTTTGGCGTGTACTTTTTTGGGTATCAGCACTAAAAAAATCCCAACCATCATGTCCAAGATGTGTAGTATGATAAACAAAAAATGGTTTACCTTCTTTATGTTTACGTTCCATAAAATCAAATACAAATTCCAACTCCACATCTGGACCATAGGTATGCAATCCGTAAGAAGCCTTTGCGGCCGGCGTATTAGGCCAAATTTCAAATTTTGTTTTACAACTTGGATGATTCATCAATTCTACATGAGGTTGCCAATACCAACCAAACTGCTGATAATAATCCACTTCATCACCCGTATCTGTATTCAGCAGTACTTTTTTACCATCTTTTTTCGTCATTAATATTTTAAAATCGGTATATGGATTTTCTTTATCATGAACACCCGGAGTAAATACTCCCTCATCAAACCCAAACTGATCAACACCCCCCATCTGTGTTTTACCGGCCCATAATGTAGCATAACCGCCTGCCTTAGCTACAAAAGCATTGGTATAAGGTGAACTTTCATAGATGGGCCAGCTTTCTTTTTTACCATCTCCATTCACCCATATTCCCTTATCCTTGTTGTTCCACCATTTATGCACATGACCATACCTTCCGGTCATCATCATAGCCCGACTCGGCATACATACAGTAGATGCCCATGCTGTTTTTATCCAAACTCCGGTGTTGGCTAACTTGTCCAACACCGGAGTCCTGGCTCTATATCTTTCATCAGAGCTATTACCTCCCTGCGGAGGTTTACTCCAAACAGACGAACCATACACAGGTATTTCACGGGCACTAATATCATCAGCAAAAACAACTACAATATTTGGCTTTTTTAAATTCGATTTGGAGAAACCGGATAAACTGACACTCACTATGAATGAGAATAAAATTGCTCTAAACATTATACAAAAATTTTAAAGTTTACTTTATCTCAAAAATAATATGGACAGGCCAAACTAAGCGATTGGTTTTCGATGGTTTAAAAGGGTAGTTTTAAAATAGCTCAACGATTATTCTCCTATACAATCGTTATACAAACACGCAACACGAGCAGTTATTGCACTTCAAAGGCACCCATATCGGGCAGTCCTTTGATTCTATTACCCACAATATCATTCTTAACACGAAAACCACCCAATAAGCCAATGGTATCACCAGGTATAAGGCTTATTTCCATCCCTTTATTTTTAATTAATCCAACATTTTGAGGAATATAATCCTTGATATCAAGACCTCCTTCATTAACAAACTGAGGATTTCCATAAACGGGTGCCTCATCAGTGATCATCACATGCCCTTTATCAGGCCAATTATCTGTTTTGAGGTAAATATTATTTTTAAAAACAACACGAGAAATAGGACCACTAGAAGGCAAAAACTGTTTTCTTTCATCATAAGACGCATATCCTTTTAAGCAAAATATATTATTCGCTATCAGAATACCTTCTGTCTTTTTATTAAATCCCACTTCTGGGTGGAGTGATTCCTTCGCAAAAATCGTGTTATTATATATGTATATATTAAAGGGACCCACGGGCTTTTTTCCATTACCCACAAACCCATTCACTCCTATCATCGTGCCGGCACCGAGTGTTTCACCCTTAATTTTAAGACGTGAGCCATCATTAATACTCACATTATAACGATACGTACAATTATGGTTATTACCTAGTATCTCAATAAAACCACCCACATTATTTTCACTCAAATTATATTGAATAAGCACGTTTTTATTATTAAAATCAATATGACATCCAGCAGAATCCCCTGGACCATTGGCATTTCTAAAGCTATTATACTGAATCATGGCATTCAAACAGCCCCAAACCCACAACCCACTTCCTCGACCCCATTTTCGGGAATCATCGGGACTTCCGGAATGGTTGGTCTGATTTCCTTTAAACTCAATATTTTCGACCACTGACGCTTGCAAAGCCGGTCCACCTGCATACAAGACCTTATTATGATACACTTTTACATCTTGAATATTCTTATACATTCCTTGACTCAGCACATGCTTTCCGGTAAACCGAATACCTGAATGGGCCACATTTTCCACACAACAATTCTCAATACGAAGATCTTTAAGAATCGCACCTTTTAACTGGTTGATTACACGAATGCCCCAACCATAATTTTGGGTACCATTGCCCGTCAATATCTCACCAGCTCCTCTTTCAAACCCAGGTTCTTCAAAAAACACATCTCTCACATACAAATTATCAAAAGTAATTCCCGGATAAATTCCCTCTTTACTTGTTGTTACTAAGACACCGCAGCGCATATAGCTTTTCTTCGGGTCATAATTAACCACTCCACCACCATTGGCCGTAATCTCTATACCCTTTATCTTAACATAACTGCAATCTTTTATTAATATCCCATTCAAAAAGCCATGAGCATCAATGATGGGTTTTTCATCTCCTTCGCCATATGCAGCCATAACAATTGGCCTTTTTCTCTTACCCACCAAACCAACCAATTCTGCCGACCCATGAAAAACATCCCCTCTCTTAAGTAACACTTTATCACCAGCCATCAAATTCAATGCAGCTATTTTATCTAAACTTTTAAAAGGATCTTGCATTGTTCCCATATCACGATGGCCTGCTGTTTCTGAACTAAAATAATAGTTCGTTGCAAATCCCTTAAAGCTGAAGCAGACTACAGCCATGGTAATAAATACACTTTTGACAATCATCAGTAATTCTTTTTAACTTAATACTACTCTTTCCACTCTTTGGGCAACAAACTTACTTAATAATAGCTTTAAACCAACCACTTCCCCATCCAGCACACCATATGATATTTTCATCATAAGGATCACATTTTATATCGGTCATTTTATCCGGTTGCCCAATCCCTCTATTTATTTTCCTCCAGCTTTCGCCACCATTCTGAGATAAATACAAACCTGGATTTTTTAAATTCTTATGATAAGGCACATTCACCAATATAAGATTTGCATTTAGAATAGAAACTTCCGTCTGCCATACATTGGGTGCTTCAAATATTCTCACCCAGCTAACACCACTATCTGCACTTTTCCATACTCCTCCTGCCTCATCAGCACTAAAGCCAGCTCCGGTTGACATATACATACACTTAGTATTCCTATCAATAAATAAATTATTCACCGATGATATCGTTGCTGGTATCTTCATCTTTGTCCACGTTAAAGCACCATCCTCCGACAAATACAGACCTCCCACATGCTGCGGACTTCTTTGATTGAGAGAAGCATATAAAACTTTCGGATTTGAAGGGTCCATCGTTAATCGACGAACACTTCCTAATTTTGGTAGTCCTTGATTGCTTAACTTCCAGCTATAACCACCATCATTTGAACGATAAACACCATATTTACCTTTGGACATCACACTTTCTTTGGGAGAAAGACCTACTTCCTGCACTGCATGTCGAATAGCACAGAAATACATATTATCAGGATTTACAGGATCAATCAATAATGAATATTGAGGAGCTATACCTTGGTATGACTTATTTTTCCCTTCAAAAATAGTAGAAATATTTTCCCACGATTTACCTCCGTCCTTAGATCGCCGCATTTTACCACGGTGTTCTTGTCGCCAACCAATTGTATATATTATATTAGGATCATTGGGATGAACAGCTACCGTTGAAGCCGAATGTAAGCCATGGCGACCACCATAATCATTCACCTGACCCTCAATCTGTTTCACAGCAACAGCATCTTTATCCGGATAATTACCCAAAGGAGCTGTCTCCCACAAGCCATGTTCACCACTACAAAAAAGATAACGATCTTTTATCCCCGTTTCCAATAACATAAAACGCCCTGGCAAATTGCTATCACCACGGCCAACCCAGGCATTACTTCCTGGTGCTGTTTCAACATCATCTACCTGTTTCCATGTCTTACCACCATCATTTGATCGTTGGGTTTGCTGCTGAACACCGATAAACACTTCACCTTTTGCATTGATTGCTAACATTCTATTCCCAAATCGCACCTCATTTTGTTCAGCATTAGCTTTTGCCACGTGCGCAAATTCGACATTCGCACCAGTTTCAATGCCTTTACTGGCCCAATAATCCCTGTCAATTTCCTGTAACCAATAGCTTCCTGAACGCGCACAAATCTTCCACGTTTCACCTCCATCTTCAGTCTTCCACGCATCACCAGGACCAAAACTCATATCATGCCGTTGATTAGCCACCAGATAAACTTCGTTCTTATTTAAGGGATTCACAACAATCCTATTGAATATGGAATAAGTATTTTCTGGAAATTCTGGATAGACCTCTCTTGAGCGAACCCCAAACCAATAGCTAAGAACCCTATGATAATTGGCTCGATGTGATTTATCATTTATCTTATTAAAATTAACGCCAAGGTTTCCTGTAATATTTTGCCAGCTCTTACCTCCATTAACACTTTTATAAACACCTCCTTTGGTATCAATACTTTTGCCCTTGGGTTCATATACGGTTTGTTCAACCAGATAAAGAATAAACTCTTTTGTTTTAGGGTTGTAGTACGATGTCAAGTCTCTTGGCAAATTATTGGGCAATCCTTTTCCACTTGACTTCCATGTTTCGCCCTCGTCATTACTTATAAAAAACCCATTATTCGTAGCAATATACATTTGCTTGGTTTTAAGCGGATTAATAATAATCCGCCCCACATCCAGATCTTTAGAAATATGATCAGCTACCTTTTTCCATGTCTTACCATGGTCGGTTGTCTTAAGTATATATCCATAACGCGCTCTTGCTTGTTTTTTTCCATGAATAAACTCCTTGGAGCGGTGATTTTGTTTCACATTCCAAAAATCTCCAGCACCCACAAACCAAATATCATCATTGGTTGGATGGATAGCCATTTTGGTATGCGCATTATAGCTCGACTTTTCAGCTCCGGGGATCGTATAAACTAGTTTCCATGTTCTCCCCCTGTCTTTTGTTTCAAAGATCTTACCTCTACGCTCTAATGCTAATCCAAAATCAGGATTTTGTCTGGAAAAAACAATATCATGCACCCGTTCCAAATCTTTTCCATCGCCATCACAATCTTTAATAGTATGCCACGATTTCCCATTATCCCATGTGCCATAGGATACATGCATATCAGGCCCCATAAACATAACATTCGTATCCGTTGGATGACACCAAAACTCTTCATTATATCCAGACATCCCGGGCCCGAAATTTTTCCACACAACCGACTGATCCGATTGCATCCGCTCCCGCTTCATCTGTTCAAAAAAGGCCCTTTTACTATAATCTAGCTTTTGACCATCAATATGCATACCTAGCAGTGCACATATTAGAATAATCCATCTTATTAACACCATTTTAAAAAATTTACTTCTCGTTTCACATGCGTATTTACCGCTTATCTGCAAGCTAAATACAACTCTTAAACGAATATAAATTCTTTAAAATGATTAACCATAATTGTGAGATATACAAAAACTAGACAAATGAAACAATGCGCTATTTGCCCCCCTTATTCGATCTTTTTATAATATCAACAATTAATATCTGTTACAATGATAAAGTCTTATTCTTCTTTTTCGCTCCCAATTTTAATCACCATACTCATCTTGCTCATTACATGTTCATAAGCACCTTTCGAATGTGGTATCAAACAGTCGCTACAATCCTTCACATTATTGGTATACTTAAAATTGCCTCCGCACTTATCCTTTAACATATATAAGGGACAATAACAAAACAGACAATTAAATTCCGCTTCATTATTGGTTTTATGGCAAGGAAAAAACTCGCACTTTTTGTGTTGATTAAACTTGTAATTTTCAGTTTTGAATTTAAAACGCATGGATTGTATATTTTTATTTTGAGCAGACAAAACTAAGCATAATTTACAAAGTCAGTATTTATTATGCGATTAAATTTCATTTACAAAGGCCACTTAAAACTCACCTCCTTCACCATTTACCTGTATGTAAGAGAATTATTCACAGTACACTTAATCCTTCGTTTTTACTTTTGCTGCAATAAGTCCACCAACTCCAATAAATTATTGACTACATAATCAGGCCTCTCAACATTGGGATAAAGTACTTTTCCAGGACGCGCTATAAATGCGGTCTGCAAACCAGCATTCTTAGCGCCCGCCAAATCCCATGCATGTGCAGCCACCATCAACACCTCTTCTGGTTTTACATCTAAGTCATCCAAAACCATTTGATACGTTTGGGGATGGGGTTTGTATTTTTGTATAGACTCAACAGTATAGCGCTTTTGAAAATAACTTGTTAAGCCTGCATTTACAAATTGAGTCTCTACACCTTTTGCTGATGAATTAGTTAAACTAACGATATAGTATCGATCTTTTTTAAGTGCCTTTAGTCCTGCCAGCACATCTGCATGTGGAGGAAGTGAACGAAGAGGCGTTACAATTGAACGCTTAGCGTCCTCATAATTCATATCAATACCCTGGGTCTCGGCCACCATCATCAGTGCCGCTGTACCAATTTCTCCAAAATGATGGTAGCTGCCAGATAAGGTCTCAACCAAAGAATAATGAAGCATCGTCGAAAACCAAAGAGGCAATAAATCTTCTCTTCCGTTCAAAGCCTTACCTACCGACTTTTTTAGCGGTGCCATATCCAGGAGTGTTTCGTTAATATCAAATATAATAACCTTAGGTGTTGGCAAGGCTTGATGTGATGACACAGTAACTTCTTTTTCTATTCGACCCTTGCCTCCAGCAAGTTCAATTGCCAAAATAGGATGCGAACATAAGAACCCTAACACTATTATAAATACACTCAACACAATTCTTTTCATACTCTATAATTTTGCGAAACTTCACTAACCAGTGCAAATTTAAATCATTCACCTATGTGTCTAATGATTTGCCCTGGCCATACCAGTTTCATATGTTTAAATTTACTTTTCAATGGTCATATAGAACTCGCCAAAACAATCCATACCCCCGTGGATGAATTCATTACAACAACTCGTTTTATATAACTATAATTCATCATCAAAACTAATCAATCGCTTAGTAATAAACAAATATAGTTCACCTCCCATTGCCGAATTAATGTTTTTTAACCTCTGCGACTCCAAAACACTCATTGACCAACAATAACATATCCTTGTACCATAGGGATAAGGTCAGAAAGCACAGGGAGAACAAGCTAAAAATAGATTCCCATATTAATATTAAACCTTTGGTTCCAATCTTGATCGCCCCCCTCAGAAAACGCTTGATTATAATTATTTCCTATCCAGGCATGGTTTTTAGCAAAAACATAGTCAACCAGCATATAAATAGGTCCGGTATGAATCATACACCCTGTCACATTCATATAAGAGGCATGGAAATTACTGCTCGATTTTTCCAATGCAGAGAAATCATTATAAAACTTGATATCATTCAATAACAAATGATTTACTTTTATTTGATAGCCCAAAGCCACACTATAACTAAGTCCCTTACTAGCCACTTGATAATCAGCTGCAAAAGCACCCATATCTATATAATTACGCTTAATAGAATCCTTTGCGGAAAATTCATAAGACAATATCTCTGTCTTTAAGTCCCAATTGTTTTTTTTCCATATTCCATGTAGGGCCAACGCCCACTTATGTCCCAAATCACTGGTCACCGTATTATAGACGCCTCCATATTGACCGGACAATCCAAACTCACATTCATCGTTATCACCTAAATGATGCACCAACCTACCAGTCCATTGGTTCAATTCCTGATTATCACCACTTAAGTCATAAGCGTAGCGATTATTTTTCTGGCTAAAGACATCCTCTGAGTTTTTCGCAAAACTAAATTGAGCCTCCCAGCTATCTTGTCCATACTCTAACAGAAAACCCAAATCGGCGTCATCTTCAAAACCCAAATAGTACTGCACATTAAACATAAAACTATTACTGGTAAAGGGCAGTATACCAAAGGGTGTTCGGGGCATTCCCAACTTAAGCTTCAGTTTGTTTGTTAGGGGAAGTCCCACATAACCATTGCGCAGCATAAAACCACCGAACGATTCGGCATAATAGCGGGTTTCAATAGCAAAATCAATACCCTTCACCTGACCTTTTGCGTTAAGAATAAGTACATCAAAAATAGTTTTTCCACCTGTTTTTTTATGAGATTCATCCCAGCTATTTTTCATATAAGTATATCTAAAGGCCCCGCCAATATGAAGGGTATCTTTAGGCAAAACAGTTTGAGCACCAAGGGTGCATGGCAATAAAATAAGGCATAACAATGCCATAGATAACTTTTTCATATCCATCCATTAAAATAGAAATAATATTAAATGAGAATAAGAGACAAGGTTTAGATCAGCGTTTTAATTTGTCCCTCTGCCATGCGGATAACTCTCGTAGCCAACAAGTTGGCCTCTTCCTTATCATGGGTCACCATAACAAAAGTAGTATTCAGTTTCTGGTGAATATTCTTAACCAAATCTTGTAGACTCTTCCTCGTATGGCTGTCTAAAGCCGAAAATGGTTCATCCATCAATACCATCTCTGGATTATGTGCGATGGCTCTTACAATACCAACACGTTGACGCTGTCCTCCACTTAATTTATCAGGAAACTTATTTAAAACATCTCTTTCTAGATTCACCAAGGGCAGTAATTCTGAGATTCTGTTTTCACACTGTTGACTACTAGCCTTATTTAGTTTCATCACATAGCACATATTCTGGTAGGCTGTTAAGTGAGGAAAAAGAGCTCCTTCCTGCAAAACATAGCCCATCTTCCGGCGGAGTTCATGTATTTCCCACTGACCAATCTTCTTTCCCAATATACGAATATCACCATCCTGCCTATCCAACAGACCATTGATCAAACGTAGCAGGGTAGATTTACCACATCCACTTTTACCGGTCAAACAAATAAACTCCCCCCTATCCACTGAAAAGGATAAATCGTACAACACTTGATGTGAACCGTATGAAAAATTTACCTGATTGAAATATATCATATTTTCCAGACTCATGATTTCTTTTTTAACTGTTGAATGAACGACGCTGCTACTTGTTTTGGATCTTTCTGTGCTACTTCCACCTGATAGTTCATTTTCATCATCGTTTCTGTTGATATTTCTCCATTCAATTTCAACAATAAAGGTTCTAATTCGGGGTGTTCTTGCAAAATCTCACTTCGTATGACAACCCCCGCTTCATAACTGGGAAAATAATTCAAATCATCATCCAACACTCTCAGGTTTTGCGCTACAATTTTTGCATCAGTAGTAAAAGCATCTATGGCATTTACCTTCCCCTGAACAATGGCATTGTATCGTAAATTAATATCCATCTCATGAATGGAAGCAAAATGAAAACCATAGGTATCCACTAAACCCTGGTAACCATCGGGACGTTCAAAAAAGTCAAACTCTGCTCCAAACATAAAGTACTGACTGTTTCGTGCTAAATCAGAACTATTGCGTATATTAAATTGATCGGCCAAGCTATCGGGTATAGCAAGTGCGTAGGTGTTATTAAAACCAAGCAATCCTAGCCATTTGAACTTAAATTTTTCTTCATACTCACTTTTAAGCAAGTCAAACACAACCTGATTATCATTCGGCAGCTTCTCATTTAATACATTCATCCATCCAGTACCCGTATATTCCACATACATATCCACTTCTCCACTCATCATAGCAGGATGAATATTTGTGGTTCCCCCTCCGATACCGAACTTCCTGATCACTTGTAAGTCGGTATTTTCTTCAATCAACTGCGCCATAATCTCTCCCAGAATAAACTGCTCACCTGTTGGCTTGGAAGCCACCGTAACCGTTTGATGACCTGAGGAAGAAAATGGATTAAGATAAACAGTAGCAGCCAGCAACACAAAAAGAAGAACAAACATATTCATGAATACTTTGCGCTTTAACCTTCTGGAAGCATTATGGCTAACCATCCTAACGACCCTACCCTCCAAAACACCCACAAAGCGATCACCCAAAATGGCAAACAAGGAGATAAGTAACGAACCTGTCACAATCATAGGCGTATTCATGGTATTAAGACCTCTAAATATGGCCTGACCAAGACCGCCTGCTCCAATCAAAGCAGCCAATCCCGTAAGCGCCACCAGCATTACTGTCGTAATACGTAATCCAGACAATATGGACGGTAAAGCCAAAGGAAAATAAACCCCTTTAAATATCTGATATGTAGTAGCCCCCATTCCCTCAGCAGCCTCCACAATATCCGTCCTAACTTCATTAAGTCCGGTAAAGGTATTTCTCACCATCGGAAGCAGACCATACAATACCAAAACGATCAACGCATTTCTAAGACCAATACCCACTAAGGGTATCAACAAACCAAACATGGCAATAGATGGTATAGTGTATAAGAAATTGACAATAGGCATTACGAAAGCGCGTGATTTAGCCGAATAAAAAACCCAGATACCCACTAATATTCCAACAAGTGCTGTGATAGTCAAGGCGCCAAAAGATATCAGAATATGTTCCGATATCAATTGCATGAGATAAGCCCTTCGTTCAAAAATTTCCATAAACAGTTTATATTAAACTTACAGATGGCAAAAGTAGACTAAGAAGGAGAAACTATGGTGATAAAAAAACGCAAAAAAAAGGTAAAAAACACCCTATATTACGATGAACCCCAACTTTGAAACAGCCCAAAATTCAAAAACGTAAACCCTAAGCTACCTATTCCTCTATCTAAACATTCACAAAAGTACACTCAATAAAATCACGCAACTGTTCCATTCCCAACACCTTAGAAGCTACCCCCATTCCAATCAGTGAAACCACTAAATAATTGGCTTGCTCTTCTAAGATATGCTCCTCCTTATTTTTATCCAATGCCAGATTATGCTTGAATAAACTATGAATACCATCAACTACCAATTGTGCTTCTCGTATTATGTCAGTATCGGCATCCTTTCCCAACTCTGCAAAAGTATTAATTACCAAACATCCCTTAGGTGTTCCATCCTGACACGAGAAATGCGCAAAATCATAAAAAAACGTCTTTATTCCTTCCACTGCATTGGTCGAACGCTTAAGTTTATCTGTTATTTCTTTAAGCTTATTTTTATAACACTTAATACTCTCTATATATACACCTTCTTTATTTTTAAAACTAGAATAAATAGAAAACTGATTAATCCCCATCTCTTTCTCCAGCATACGCGTTGAGGTTGTCTGATATCCGTTTCGCCAGAAAAGGTTCATCGCTTTTTCAATCACCTCTTCTTCTATATAATTTTTTGTTCGAGCCATATCATTCCATTTTGACACAAATCTAATCAGCCGCTTAGTTAATTGCAAGTTTTTTCCCATTAAATATCTTCCATACTCTAAATCTTAGCCATTAAATATCATATGGCTATATCGCAAAAAAGATTAATTTTGTGGACAACACGGTATATTCAATCACCTTAAAATACGAATTATGCATAAAACAAAGGTTTCACTCTCATTGATCATGGCTATTGGCTTGCTATTTCCCCAAATAAGCATGGCATGCACCAATTTTTTAATTACTAAAAACGCATCGGCCGATAACTCTACCATGATATCATATGCAGCCGATTCTCATGATTTATACGGCGAGCTATATTACTGGCCGGGTCAGACTTGGCCTGACGATGCCATGCTGGATGTATATGAATGGGATACGGGCAAATACTTAGGCCAAATAAAACAAGCAAAGAAAACCTACACGGTCATTGGCAATATCAACGAAAATCAGGTAGCCATTGCTGAAACCACCTTTGGCGGTCGCAAGGAGCTTGTTGACACAAGCGGCATCATCGACTATGGAAGTCTTATTTACATTGCATTACAACGATCCAGATCGGCACGTGAAGCCATCAAAATCATGACAGACTTGGTAGCCGAATATGGTTATTACAGTTCTGGAGAGTCATTTTCCATTGCCGATAAAAACGAGGTATGGATTATGGAAATGATTGGCAAAGGCACAGGAAACAAAGGTGCCGTATGGGTAGCCCGAAAAATTCCTAATGGGATGGTTTCTGGCCATGCCAACCAGGCACGCATCACCACCTTCCCACTGAACGATGAAGAAAATTGCTTGTATGCAGACGATGTTATTGACTTCGCCAAAGAGCAAGGTTATTTCGATGGTAAGAAAAAAGACTTCAGCTTTGCAGACTCCTATGCACCTTTAGATTACGGTGCGCTTCGTTTTTGTGAAGCTCGTGTTTGGTCCGGATTCCGCCTAATGAACCCGGAGATGGACAAATTTGAAGGGTATATCAAAGGAGAATCAAGCGAACGCCTTCCTTTATGGATTAAACCATCTAAAAAGATCTCCTACCGCGATGTTCAAAATATCATGCGTGATCACTTTGAAGGCACCTCATTGGATATGACCAAAGATGCCGGTGCCGGATCTTTTGCCCGTCCATATCGTTTCCGTCCATTAACATGGAAAGTAGATGATCAGGAATATTTTAACGAAAGAGCCATTGCCACACAACAAACTGGCTTTTCTTTTGTAGCACAACTACGCGACTGGCTTCCTGATGCCATTGGAGGTATTCTTTGGTTTGGCGTAGACGATGCTGCCACGTCTGTTTATGTTCCTATTTATTGTGGCATTAACGCCATACCTCATCATTTTGCGGTAGGCAATGGAAGCTTATTGGAATATTCCTCCACATCTGCATTTTGGATATTCAATCGAGTATCAAACCAGGCATATAGCAGATATAGCCACATGATACAAGATATAAAAAAGGTTCAGAAAGGTTTAGAGGATAAATTTGAAGACTATGCCCCAGTGATTGAGCAAGCAGCTGTCAACCTCAACAAACTCGATCCTCAAAAAGCAAAAGCCTTCATTACCGAATATTCTCTGGCACAAAGTAAAATTACCTTTGACGCATGGAAAAAGCTGGATGAATTCCTAATGGTAAAATATCTCGATGGAAACCTACACAAGGAAGAAAATGGTGTCTTTTTACGCAATAAACATGGACGTCCTTACCCGGCACAATTTCCAGGTTATAGCAAAGAGTTCTACGAAAAAATAGTAAAAGAAACGGGTGACAAGTTGAAAATGAAGAAATTACCCAGAGAAAAAAGCAATCACTAGAACTCAAAACACAATCATAAGGTTAAATCGGATAAAAGAAACGGGATCAATTCCCGTTTCTACCTTTCACACCTCCATACAGACAGCTCACATACCAATTAATAAGCTATAGTGGTTTTCATATGCTTCTTAATTATATAATTTCCTAAATGCTAAAGGTGTCAATTTGTTTTTTTTCTTGAACAATTTTCCAAATGATTGTGGATGCTCAAATCCCAAATCATAGGCAATTTCATTGACTGTTAACTCCGTAGTTGATAGTTTCTCTTTGGCTAATTCCATTAGTTTTTCGTGAATAAATTCTTGGGTGCTTTTGCCCGTTTCTGTTTTTAATAACCTACTTAAGTAATTGGGCGATAGGTTCAATGAAGCAGACAGATAATTAACTGTTGGCAATCCATTTTCCTGAAGATCTTTGCTTTTAAAATAATGATTTAAAAGGGTTTCGAATTGCTCAAGTATTCTATGATTCGATTTCTTTCGTGTAATAAACTGCCGTTCATAAAAACGCCTGGAATAGGTAAGTAATAATTCTAACTGCGAAATGATAACATCTTGACTGAATTTATCAATATTTGAACTATATTCTTGATTAATACTTTGCATTAAATCAGCTAAAGTATTTTGTTCCTCCTCTGAAAGATGCAATGCCTCGGTTAATGCGTAACCAAAGAAATCATATTTCTTTATTTTTTGCGCGAGAGATGTATGCCACAGAAAATCGGGATGAAAAAGAAGTAGCCAACCCGAATGATTTAATTTTTGTTCATCTTCTACCTCAATACGCATTACTTGATTTGGCGCGATAAAAGCTAATACACCTTCGTCAAAGTCGTATTCCTGTTGCCCGTATTTCATTTTTCCATTAAATACCTGTTTTAAGGCAATCGAATAAAAACCATGCGTAAATCGTGAAACCGTAATATTTTCTTTTCTCTTAATAGCGGCAAAATTAATCACACTGATTAAAGGGTGCTGCGGTTTAGGCAACTGCATTAATCTATGATATTCTGTGATATTTTTTACATGAAGTATAGACATCGTTTTGTAATTAAATCATTTGTCCTCCAGACACTTCTATGCGTTGTGCATTTATCCATTTTGCATCATCAGTACACAAAAATGCAACAACACTTCCAATATCATCTGGTAATCCAACACGTCCTAAAGCGGTACTAGCTGCTATAAAACTATTCATTTTTTTATTATCTCTAACTGCGCCACCACCAAAATCAGTTTCAATAGCTCCTGGTGCAATGACATTAGACCGAATTTTTCTTTCACCTAATTCTTTGGCCTGATATTTTGTCAAGGTTTCAATCGCACTTTTCATAGAAGCATAAGCAGAAAAGCCGTTTAACGCAAAACGAGTAAGTTCTGTTGAAATATTTACAATTCCGCCACCTTCGTTAAGAATTGACAATGCACTTTGCGTTAACAAATAGGTGCCTTTAAACTGAACATTATAAAGCGTATCTAATTGTTCTTCGGTTGTTTGTGCAAATAGTGCGTTTATACCAATTCCTGCATTATTTATAAGGTAGTCAATTTTATCAACTCCAAATTTTGATTTAATCAACTTTTTAACAATACCAAAGAACTCTTCGAAACTTTGGAAATCAGCAACGTTTAATTTAACCATAATAGCTTGTTGTCCTATACGCTCAATGGATTCAATAACTTCTTTAGCTTTTTCCTCGTTGCTATTATAAGTCAATACTATGTGAATTCCTTTTTTGGCTAATTCTAAGGCCATATTTTTCCCTAAGCCACGACTACCGCCAGTTACTAAAGCAATTTTTATTTTGTTTTCCATCTTTCTTTTTGTTTTAAAGTGAAATACAAAGGTGAAATAGATAAGCGATAGTTATGTAGTCAAATATATCTTTATACCAGCCAAATCGGATAAATGACCGCATTGTTTACATACTTCAATGCAATGCACTTCATATTTTCATGCGTAATTAGGCATATAATTACCTAACTCATTGCCTAATGAAAGATAATACACCTAATATACGAAATATCTTAATTTTATCTTTAAGACGACTTCATCTTTGTAACTTCTTTTTTACTTAAATACGTTCTCTAGGTTGAAAATGATGGTTTACAAAACGAGAGGAATGCCTCTTCTTATATGACACAAATTTTTCTTTTGAAACTTCCATAAATGTTCTTTTTACTCGAAAAAGATTTATCTTCAATGGTCCTCATGATCAAACTTCACTCGTTTATCATTGTCATAAAAAGAACCACAAAAGTCGAGAACAATAGATCACTTTCAGCCCCACCGACCACCCCAAATAATGCAATAGATTTCCTAATGCTTCTGGCGAGACTTTTTGTTTATGGGCTCGGGCAGCTCTTTGGGTTTGGCTTTTATTTTAAGGAGTTACAACTATTGGCAACCCTTTTTAATTTGACAGTTGACCAAATTCTGAATTTTAAAGGAGAGATACCCCAAAGAGGTTTCTTTGGAAGATAAAACAGAGATGGAACAGTTTAAACTTATCCAGCAACTAGAAGAAGACGACAAGCAGACCGTGATGAAGATAATCAATGCAATGCTTACCAAATCCAAGTTCAAAGACTTTTTTAATAAAAATATTGCTGCACTGTAAGCGGCTTGCAAACTACCATATAAAACAAAAGCTGCACTTATTTCTAAATGCAGCTTTTGTTATTCTGTATGAGAACATACAAGGACTTTTCTACTCCAAGACTATATTATAAGCAACATCTACTTTGCCTCCATCTTTAACCCCAGATTTCCATAAAGGCATCTCAAAAAGTATTTGTTTTAAGTATGTATTATACTTATCGTTTTCAAAATTAAAAAACTTCACTTTTGAAACACTTCCCTCTTTATCTATGGTTATTGTTGCTGCAGTACCCTTGATATATTCCTGATTATCACCCTTACACTTTGCCTTGATGTACTCATTAATCAGACTATCATTAGTATCGGGATTTGTTGCACCCTCAAACAATGGCTTGATATCAACTAGATAATAACTAACCCCATACGACGACTTCTTATTACTCCTATCAATAGTAACAATTTGCTTTTCCTTACCACTTCTTTGCCCATTACTTAGTGCTTTAGAACTAGCAACAACCTTCTTTTGTTTAGGAGCATTGTAAAAACATTTTGTAATTACCGGCTTATGGGAATCACTCTTTTTTATCCTTATTAACAAACTATCACCCTGATTATAATATGGGTCGTTTTTTCCCATTACAATAGAGCCTACATGTATACTGTCATTATAAGAATACTCATAAAAAGCTCGTGGTTTCTTATACCCCCTTATGGCTGTCACCCAATCATTTTTGACAACACACCCTTTTACATGAACATATTCATCTTTTGGGTATTGAATACACCCCAAAATAAATACTGCAAACAAAATTAGTGACTTACTCATTTTTTATAGTATGGTGAGTTATAATAAGCTTTAGTAGCGGCTTTTTGCCAGTTCTTCCCTGTAAAGTTACCTTTATTCGCTTTTAAGAAAGAATTCCAAGAGTTACTTCTTGCACCTCCTGATTTTGCACTCGCCTTTAAAGAAACACTATTTGATGCTGCAGCAGAACCAGAAGACATAGCAGAGCCAGAAGAAGCCTTAGATTTAGCACTACGCCCAAAGTTTGGAGAAAACTTCTTGGGACTAGCCCCTTTCAATGAACCAGGATTGGAAATGTCTATAGCCATTCCCATATATGAACCCCAAATGGCAAATTTCCAATTATCTCCCATATAGTCCATTTCATCATCTCTGTTCAGTGGATATGCCACTCCATTATCCTCAGATGACAAAACATGCGTTCTAATTGGGTTATCTCCTCCTTTCCTAAGTTCTTTTCCGTTGTAAAGATATTTGTTTTGTTGGTAATTTGTACCTGCTGTGTTGTATTGTTTTTGCGCCATGACCATTTCAAAGGGATAGTAACTACTTATTGGCATAATGTCGACACCTCCGGGTATCATACTTCCTCCAAATACAACACGGGTATTTACAAAGTGATCTTTTAAATTGTACTCAAGGTGCGAGCGAGTATTATCCCCTTCTTTTATAGGAGTGGCTCGTCCTTCTTCTGTGGAGAAAAAACTCTTTTTACCATCAGGCATGTAACTTGAGTTAAATTTTAGCGCATCGGTATAACCAAGGTTTTCGATAAAATCATAACCCTTATCATCATACCATGTTACCATTAAGATATCAATGATATTATTATCTACCGCAACGATGGATAACGCTGACTTGTTATGCCAATCAATGGTTGAAAACAAATAGAAAAAACATTAAAAAAATGGGTAAATAGAGCGTTTACATCCCCATAACGGACTTGTACTATCAAGAGATTTGCATGCACGGCACAACAGAAAAAAAGCCCCATCGAACACTTGTTCAACGGGGCTTTATATACTATATTACCAGCATTCTTATTTATCCACAGCTACTTTTTTTTGCTTTAACAACAAAATAAATACCGGCCAATACAAAAGGAATACTTAACCATTGTCCCATATTTAATAACATATCAGCTTCAAAGGACTCTTGGTCATTTTTCACAAACTCCACAAAGAAACGCGACAAAAATGTACCAATCAGAAAGACACCAAAGATTAACCCGGTACGATCTTTAGCATCTGTTTTCCAATACATCCACATTATCACCCCAAACAAAGCCAAATAAGTCAGTGCCTCATATATTTGTGTAGGATGCGAGGGTTGAGTAAACACCGGTTCAGCACCTCCCAACCATTGATGAAAATTACCCACAAAACGAAATGCCCAAGGCACATCTGTAGCATGCCCGTATATTTCAGAATTCATCAGGTTACCCATTCGAATAAAAAAGGCAGCAAGAGCTGTTGGTATAACCACGCGATCCAAAGTCCATATAGGTGATTTCTTTGTGACTTTTTTAGAATATATAATGATGGCAATTACAATTCCCAAGGCACCACCATGACTAGCCAGACCACCTTTCCACACCATAAGTATCTCGTCCAAATGTTGTGAATAATAATCCCAACCATAAAAAAACACATGCCCCAATCTAGCTCCCACAATGGTGGCTATTACCACATACATAAACAATTTCTCCAACCAGGGCAATGGAATTTTTTCCCACTTAAACATCTTTTCCATCAGTTGATAACCCAACATAAAAGCGATGGCAAAAAACAATCCATAATATCGTACAGATATAGGACCCCATGAGAATATTTCGGGTTTTACGGTCCAGGTAACAAAGTCAAGTATCATAAAATTTTACTTATTTAGATAAAAGATAACCTGCAATACGGCAGGGAGGGAGACTTTATTCTAAAATCTCCCAACAATCAAACATATTATTTTGAACCTCCAAAGAAGCCACTTGAATTCCAACAGAACTCACTATTGCATTAGGCTTGCGCAGATTGCCCTTTCCCATGACACTGCTTATACTTTTTACCGCTGCCACAAGGACAAGGTTCGTTTCTTCCCACTTTTTTCTCTACACGAATTGGCTCAGCCTTCGGTTTCTCTTTCCTTTCTCCACCATTACCATCAAAGCCCTGTCTACTGGCAGTAAGTTTACTCAGGTCCTGGCGCTTACGAACCTCTTCTTGTCTGATTTCGTCCGGATCCTGAACTGGGATACTGGCTTTTACCAAAGTCGAAACCACATCCTTATTGGCCTGATCAAGCATGGTCTTAAACAACTCAAAAGACTCGAACTTATAAATCAACAAAGGATCTTTTTGTTCGTAGGAGGCATTCTGAACAGCCGTCCTCAAATCATCCAACTCACGCAAATGTTCCTTCCATGCATTATCAATAGTCATCAGGATAATCGATTTTTCGAAGGATTTCACCAACTCAGCACCATTTGACTCGTATGCTTTTTTAAGGTTTGTTGTAACCTGCATAATCCTTTGTCCATCAGTAAATGGAACCACTATATTTTGATATTGCTGCGATTTTGTTTCATACACATCCTTAATAACAGGCATTGCTTGAGCCGCAATAGCTTCTATTTTACGCTGGTATGCACTCCATACATCTCTATAAAGTTTATCCGCCAATTCAGCAGGATTACCCTTCAAAAACTCTTGGCTTCCAAAAGGTGAAGATACAGAGAACACACGTATCAAATCCATCTCGAAACCTTCATAGTCGGCATTACTATGATGTTCACTGATCATGCTTTCACATGTATCATAAATCATATTAGACAAGTCCACTTGAATACGCTCCCCATAGAGGGCGTGTCTACGTTTGGTATAAATCACCTCTCGTTGCGAATTCATCACATCATCATACTCCAATAATCGCTTACGAATACCAAAGTTATTTTCTTCTACTTTTTTCTGTGCACGCTCTATCGATTTGGTAATCATGGAATGTTGAATCACTTCACCATCCTCAACACCTAACCTATCCATATATTTCACGATTCTATCTGAACCGAACAAGCGCATCAAGTTATCCTCCAGGGACACAAAAAACTGAGAACTACCCACATCACCCTGACGACCGGCACGTCCTCTCAACTGACGATCCACACGGCGCGATTCATGACGTTCAGTACCTACAATAGCCAGACCACCAGCCGCTTTTACTTCTTCAGAAAGTTTAATATCGGTACCACGACCCGCCATATTGGTTGCAATGGTAACCACTCCACTACCTCCTGCTTCCGCAACAATATCAGCCTCACGTTGGTGTAATTTAGCATTCAATACGTTGTGTTTAATACCTCGTATTTTCAACATTCGACTTAACAGCTCAGATATTTCTACAGAGGTAGTACCCACCAGTACAGGACGTCCTTGTTTTACAAGATCAACAATTTCCTCAATAGCGGCATTATATTTTTCACGATTGGTTTTGTACACCTTATCATCCCTATCGTCTCTGGCTATAGGTTTATTGGTAGGTATCACCACCACGTCTAACTTGTAAATATCCCACAATTCTCCTGCTTCAGTTTGAGCCGTTCCGGTCATACCGGCCAACTTACGATACATCCTAAAATAATTCTGAAGCGTAATGGTAGCATAAGTTTGCGTGGCTGCCTCCACCTTCACACGTTCTTTAGCCTCAATTGCCTGGTGCAATCCATCCGAGTAACGACGGCCTTCCATAATACGACCAGTCTGCTCATCTACAATCTTCACCTTGTTATCCATCACTACATACTCTGTGTCTTTTTCAAACAAAGTATAAGCTTTGAGTAACTGGTTGATGGTATGCACACGTTCTGATTTCACACCATAACTTTGTAATAACTCATCTTTTTTGGCCAGTCTCTCTTTCTCATCCAATTCTGATTTTTCTAACTCTGCGATTTCTGAACCAATATCAGGCAACACAAAAAAGTTAGGATCATCAGAATCTCCTGTAATAATATCGATTCCTTTATCTGTTAATTCTATAGAATTATGCTTCTCGTCAATCACAAAATATAAGGGATCAGTAACCACATGCATATTCTTATTATTCTCCTGCATGTAAAAGTTCTCTGTCTTCAACATATGAGCCTTCATACCTGGCTCACTCAAGAACTTAATCAAAGGTTTATTACGAGGCAATCCCTTATAAGCGCGAAGCAGGAGCAACGATCCCTCTTCAACTACTTTTTTATCATTTGACTTTAATTTCTTTTTGGCATCCACCAATATACTTGAAACCAGTTGGCGCTGTGTTTCCACTAAGCGCTCCACTTTAGGTTTCAATTCTTCAAAAAGCTGATCATCACCCTTGGGAACAGGTCCTGAAATAATCAATGGCGTACGGGCATCGTCAATCAACACGGAGTCAACCTCATCCACAATCGCATAATTATGCTTACGTTGCACCAAATCCTCTGGTGATATCGCCATATTATCACGCAGGTAATCAAAACCAAATTCATTATTGGTACCAAATGCGATATCACTATTATAAGCTTTACGACGTTCATTGGAGTTAGGGCGGTGCTTATCAATACAATCTACCGAAAGACCATGAAACTGATACAAGGGCCCCATCCATTCGGAGTCACGTTTGGCCAGGTAATCATTCACCGTCACCACATGCACACCACGTCCAGTAAGTGCATTCAAAAACACAGGAAGTGTAGCCACCAATGTTTTACCCTCACCTGTTGCCATCTCAGCAATTTTTCCCTGATGAAGCGCTACCCCACCAAACAACTGCACATCATAGTGAATCATCTCCCAGGTAACCTTAGTTCCTCCTGCTTCCCAAGAATTATACCAGATGGCCTTATCTCCTTCTATCTCTACAAAATCGTGCACTGCTGCCAAGTCTCTATCAAAATCAGTAGCTGTAACTTCAATGGTTGAATTCTCAGTTAAACGACGGGCGGTATCTTTTAATATAGCAAAAGCTTCAGGAAGAATATCACCTAATATTTTCTCTAATTTATCATCGATCTCCTTTTCTATTGCATCAATCTCAGCATAAATCTTTTCCCTTTCTGTAATACCAACAGAACCATCTTCCGTTTTTGCCCTTAACTCAGCTACCCTATCCTGATCGTCCTTTATATAGGCGCTTATCCTAGTCCTTAAATCGTTACTCCGTTGACGTAATTCGTCATTGCTCAACTTTTCAAGCTCAGGAGAAACCTTTTTTACTAATTCTACTATTGGATTTAATTCTTTTAAATCTCTTTCATATTTGCTACCAAACAATTTGGTAACCATGTTATTTATAAATGCCATGCTTATTTTTAAATATACAGAAATAGAACACGCAGGTATCTATCTCAAAAATTAGGTACTTTGTAATGTTTTATAGAAAAAACCAATCGTTAACGATTCTTTTAAGAATCAACAAGAAAGAGGTCCTGCCCGATTATGAAAATGAACTCCATGAAAAGAATCGGAATAGAATAGTATTCCAACAATAATTTTTTTATGAATAAGAGGTATCAAATAGTGTTCAAACCTCAAATAAAATACAATAGGACAATAATCAACCGACAGACCAGGGACGGCCATGTGCGTTCTTCCAGATTCAATTAGACGGGTGATTTTTGATTTTGAGCCCGAAAAACTTCTTACTCTTTTATACTTACCTACACCTTTTATCTTATCGGCAGAAGAAATATCAAACTCAAACCCATAGCTGCGTAGAGTTTCGGCATTCAGATCTAACGTACCCCCCACACATGACGACACCGTCACTAACAGAGTGATACCCAAAACCTTAAATCGTGAAAAATCTTTCTTCATTTGCTATACCGAAATTCTAACGACGACAAATGTAATAAAAAAGACTTTTACATGAGAGATAATAGATAAGAGATCATTGATTTATTTATTAAACACATCATCTCATCCCCAAATATCTTTCTTGCTTCAGTCCCATAAGAACAAGAATAGTTGAGCTATTTTTATAAAATAGACACTTCCTTTCACCTAAGTAATCCGCCCATCTCCCACTCCAACAAAGGCAAAATGGGCGGAATAAAAAATCTCAGATAATAAAAATTATTTTTTCATGTACTTATAAGCCTCTGGCAAATAGGCCTTGATATCCTTGATACGAGTATCATCCGCGGGGTGCGTACTCATAAATTCAGGCGGTTTTTGCCCTCCACTTTGCGACATGCGAGTCCAAAATTCAGCTGCCACTGCTGGGTCATAACCCGCCATTGCCATAAATACGAGTCCCATCTTATCGGCCTCTGTCTCATGTTTTCTGGAGAAAGGCAAAGTCATACCATACTGCGCTCCCAATCCAAAAGCACCCATATAAATTTGCTGCGTTTGTTCTGGTTTTTCCTTCAAAGCAACTTGTAAACCTGCTGCAACCGCCTGCACTCCCATCTGCTGACTCATACGCTCATTACCATGCCGTGCCACAGCATGTGCTATTTCATGCCCCATCACCACAGCCAAACCAGCTTCATCTTTGGTATATGGAAGAATTCCGGTATAAAACACCACCTTTCCTCCAGGCATGCACCAAGCATTAGGCGTATCATCCTCAACTAGGTTAAACTCCCAATTAAAGTTTTCCACATAACTACTTAGTCCGTTGCTATTCAAATATTCTTCTACCGCAGCAGCAATCTTTTGTCCAACTTTTTTCACCAATGCAGCTTGTTCTTGATCCGTAGATAGCTTGGCTTCTTTTAAAAACTCACTATAGTTAGTCAATCCCATTTCAGCCATTTGCGACTCAGGCAACAAGTTCAACTGTGAACGTCCTGTAATAGGTACAGTTGAACAAGACACTGCCACAATCGCAATAATAGCGAGTGTCCCTAGCTGTTTCCAATAGTTCTTCATCATATTTAAGTTTGTTTTAGATTGTAAAATACAAAACTAAAAGTTTTGTTACAAAATCAATAACCCTGCATATACTTTATGGTTCAATATCATTTTTTAACCAATAGGCATCTGCCCCCTCATTATCCACCTCATCTTCCTCATCCTCAAGCGGTGAATGAGGTCGTTGAGGACCTTCGTTTTTAAATAAAACGGCTAACAATATTCCGGCCAAACCACCCCAAAAATGTCCCTCCCACGAATAAGGCAAATTTACCTTTAAAGGAAAGGCTCCCCACACTAGGCTACCGTAGAAAAAAATAACCAAAAACGAGATAGCAATTAAACCAATGTGCTTTCGTATGATTCCACTCAGCGACAAAAAACCGGCCAACCCATATATCATCCCACTCGCTCCAATATGCCACGAATCACGGGCTGCCAACCACAACCCCATACCACTGAGAAGGTATATGAGAAAAAATACTTTATAGGCTATTTTATTATAAAAATAAAACAAAGCAAGCCCTAGCACAAACATAGAAACTAAGTTAGAATATAAATGATCCCAATCACCATGAATAAGCGGAGCAAATAAGATACCCCATAAACCTTCTTTTGTTAATGGTCGAACACCATAATGAGAAAAAGACACTCCTTCCAATTCCTCCACCAGCCTAATGGTGAATATAAGCAACGAAAAAAAAGTTGGAAACAGAATACTATGCAAAAATCTTCTCTTCTCTATGGGGGTATTGGGGCCTAATCCTTTCATTGTTCCATTCAATCATTTTTTCATACTGGCATCCCTACAAAAGTATTAAGATTATTCTAATAATTCCTCTTTCTTAACTCAACACTGATCCTCAGAACAATATATAGAATCTTACATAATTAAAATCGTATTATAATTTTATTTCTTAAGCGCTTGTATAGTAGTTATGGGCTTAATGACATCTTGTAGTGATGATGATGACGCCAAACCTGCCGGCATCACAATTGAAGCTACAGAAACAACAGAACATACTATTAAGGTAACATTTAACGAAGTAGCTGATGCTCTTTTTTACGATATCGAATTTGGAAAAAAAGGAGAGACACTTGAATATGTAGAATCGTCCACAATTTTAAGTTTTGACTTTGATGAGCTAAAAGCTGGCACAGACTATACAATTAAGATAACTGCCATAAACTCCAATGGCAAAGAAATTGGCGAAGGAACAATTGACATAACAACAAAAGATGTATTGTCAACACTTGTGGGCGAATGGAAATATACCTATAATGACGATGAAGAGAAAACAATCATCTACCATTTCGATGAAGATGGATTTGGAACCTACAAGTATTTTACCAATGACGAGCAAATCATTATGTGGTCGGCTTCTGATGATCAATTAACCATTACCACCTACACAAGCCAGGTTGGGGGAATCTCATCAACAGAAGAGGTAAGTTACATCGTATATCCAGAAAATGGCATGGTAAAAATAGATGATACTACATACTTTTTTATGGAATAAGTCTATCTTTGCAAGATATTACAATCAAGCTGCCTCCACTGAGGTGGCTTTTTTTATTTACTAAACACGAAACAATTCACAACCTTATCCGTTTTTAGCACCAATACAAATAACACATACATGCTCCATATAATTGACCATGCAAATACTTCAACAATTAAATAGCACTGAAAAAAAAGCCTTTAAGCTTCATTTATTTTACAGCAGCATTGACGGTGTTGCTCGTGGTGCTCTGGTATTAAACGAGTTTATTTTTATTAAATCACTCAAAGGATCCAATGTACAGCTAGCATTTTTGTTTCAGTTTAGCATGGTGGTATTTTTATTTGCTATGTTGGCCAATGAGGTGATGCGACGTTATCCCAACCGAAAAACATTATTAAGAACAGTTGGTATTTTAACCAGACTACCACTGGTTATCTTCTCTATATTTCCGGCCGTCAATGCCGAAACAGGACTATCACCCAACTTCCTCTTCCTATTTTTGGGCGTATTCCTACTTTTCTATACCTCTCAGATAGCTGTAATCCCCTCTATCAATCAATATTTAAAAGGAAATTACAGGCACAATAACTTTGGAAAACTTTTCAGTTATTCCACTACGGTAAACAAAATATTAATGATGGTATCGATCTTTACCGTTGGCTTACTGCTGGATCATGATGCCAATTCCTATCGTATATTCTATCCTTTGGTAGGAATTTTAGGGGTTATCTCTATATTCCAACTCACCCGTATAGATTTTAAACAGAAGCTGGAACCAACTACAACACCCATAACAAAGGCGCTAGGAAATTCTTTTAAACGCATCTTCTCCATCTTAAAAAACAACACTCCTTTTCGTCACCTCGAGATAGGATTTATACTTTATGGTTTTGCATGGATGAGTACACATGCCGTTGTTACCATTTTCTACAAAGAAGCGCTGGATCTAAACTATTCGTCGGTATCCTTTTACAACAACGCCTATAACTTAGTAGCCATATGCGTATTACCTTTATTTGGAAAGCTAATAGGAAAAAACGATCCTCGACGATTTGGAATCATCACATTCAGTTCCTTGATGATGTTTATTTTTTTCACAGGTCTATCGGAATATTTTACAAGTTACAATGAAATATGGGGCTTGAAATTATATCATATGTTATTAATTGCTGTAATTTTCAACGGCCTATTTATGGGTAGCATGCCTATTCTTTGGGGAATTGGGAGTAGTTACTTCTGTGAGCCACACGAAGCCGCCGATTATCAATCGGTCCATCTATTTTTAACTGGTGCAAGGGCTCTTTTTGCACCTATCATAGGCATACAGTTATATGAGTATTTTGGCTTTAGTATCACCTATCTGGCAGGAATAGCCTTTTTAGTTCTCGCTATTTTTCTAATGATCTATTCCGAAAAAAGATTCCCCAAAAACACATAAATAGTTAAATCACACATTACAAAAATATTTTAATAAGTTAAACATTCTTTAATAAATACAATTCTTCAGGTATTGTATAGTAAAATAAAACCTTCTTTTTACATTTATAGATTGTACAATGGCAGGGATATATTCACAAAAAAAACAATTTCTTTGCGCAAATATTTCTTTTGAATGGTAAAATTGCATATACACATCAAGCATCAGGCATGGTTTCAACGCTTAGTAAAGGAATTTTGGCGACACCCCAACCGCCTCACTGCAACCAAGGTAATGATAACAATGGCAGTTCAAGCCATTCCTTTTATCATCTTAGGAAATCCATTTCTGGTGGTCACCTTATCTCTTGGTACTGTAGCTGCTGCATTGTCTGAAAGAGATGACCATCCCAGAGGAAGAATAAAAGCTCTGGCCATTACAATTATCAGCTTTGCCATCACCACATTATCTGTCTCACTATTGAAACCTTATCCCATTTTATTTGGCACAGGTTTTATAGCATCAACAATCGTATTCGTGCTTATTGGAGGTATTAGCGAAAGATACCGGGGCATTTCCTATGGCGCCATATTGATTGGCATTTATGCCATGATAGGATATAGAGAGGAATACCTATGGTACGAACAAGCTCTGTTTTTATGTGCGGGAGCCCTTTTTTACGGACTACTCTCCCTCTATCTATTATATCGAAAACCATGGCGTTTATTGGAAGAACAGTTGGCTACCGGCTTTATGGCTTTGTCGGAATATTTAAAAGAAAAAGCGAAAAATTTCCCCTCAGAAAAGTCTGAACAAACCAATCACCAAGCCATTTTAAATATTAAGGTGGTAAATGCTTTGGAGAAATGTAAAGAGGTTATTAATGTGTATGGCCAGGAAGTGAAATCACAAAAACAACTTATACCATACCTACAACGCTTCATGCTCTTGCAGAGTTTGCATGAACGAGCAGCTTCAGGCCACGAGAATTATGAAAAATTGGCCGACAAAGAAGAGTATAAAGAACTATTGGAAGGCTTTGCTGAATTACTCCATCAACTTTCTCATGCGTCCAAGTTAGTAGCCGAAAACATGCTAACCGGGGAACCATATTCACACCCTGTTTCCATAGGTTGGATTGTAAATGCCTTGGAATTTGAAATCGAAAAAGTTCCACAGCATCATAAGCAATTACTGGAACTCCTATTGCATAACCTGAATCGTTCGCATCAGTCTTTAAAAAATATTGATCTCCCTGATAAGAGTACCTCTGTTCCTCGACTAGGACAAGATGAAAGAACGATCCTACAACGCATCAAAGAGCAGTTAAACTGGAGCCACCCCAGACTAAGATATGCCATCAGACTAAGCGCCTGTTTCTTAATTGGATATTTAATCATTCAACACTATAAACTTGAAAACGGAGAATGGATATTACTCACCTCCCTATTTGTTAGTCAGCCCACCTACAGTGAAACAAGAAGAAAATTACTGGAAAGAATCGTGGGGACTTTAACGGGTGTAAGCATTGGGATATTAATGCTACAACTCCTACCTACACAAAGTGGTCAGTTTATACTTTTACTGGCCAGTGGTTTTAGCTTCTTTTACTGGCGGTTTTCGAACTATTCTTATGCGGTCATTTTTATCAGCATATATGTACTGGCCAATAACCAGCTCACCACAGAGTCGGGCGGATATGTGCTTATACCAAGAGTAATAGACACACTGATTGGATCATTATTGTCTTTTCTGACCATACGCTTTTTATGGCCCAACTGGCAACATAAACAAATACCCAAGTTATTGAGCAAGGCACTACAAAATAACAGCTTATATTTCAATGCCATTATCAACAGAACCAATCTCCAAAAGGACGATTACGATTACCGTTTGGCTCGCAGACTTGCTCACAAAGCAGACAATGCATTAACATTGGCCTGGCAAAGCATGCAAGTGGAACCCAAAAAAAGAAGGCATTTGATAGAGCAAGCATTTAAACTAACCTACCTTAACCATGCCTTACTCTCATACCTATCTGCGCTAGGAGCTCTATACCAAGACCATACAAAACTAGCCCTAGCCCAAGAAATCAACACTGCCATAACACTAACCTTAAATAGAACCGCAACACGCTTAAGCAAAGATGAATCTACCCACATAGATTCGTTAAAACCAGTATTAATGAACTTAAGAGATATGATTAATGATTATTCTCAAGGGAAAGAAAGACAACATCTACGTTTAATATACAATATTGCCGCAGTAAGTAATAAACTATTGAAAGAATCGGCATCCTTTCAAAAATGAGAATAACGCAGTATTTGGAGTTTTCTTGCAAAGACTAATTATTGAAAATGATGATTTACAAATGGAGCGGAATGTTTCGACTTATGTAAGATTATCTCCTTAATTAGATATGATGAACAACTTGCCAACTTACAATATGGTACTTACAATGTATCTATTAATTGATTAACTTTACTTATATTCGCTTGTCGATCCAATGAAAAGATGCCCGACTCCCTCTCTACCAACCCATAAAGCTGCTGTGCTTTAATATAACATTTTTTGGCCAGTACCTCATCCTTATTTCTGATATGAATATCACCTCCATTTACCAAAAGACCAGCAACCATCTCTAATCCCTGATAGCTCTCACCAAATTTTTCTTCAAAAATAGATTTTAACTGATCAACACCTAAGGATAAGATAGTATCTTCATCTAAATCCAATGCACGTTTCAATCCCTCTCCATAAAGTTTTTGTGCCTGTTTAATTTCTCCATTCTTCAATAAACCCAGGATGACAGCTATCATTTTTCCAATTTCTTCAATCATCCTTAAAATATAATCACGTTTTATCATTTGAATAAATCCTTATTTAATGTGTTAAATATAGTATTTTTTTATGCAATAGGCTTTAAACCTCATACCTTAGCAAATAATATATATATATTTGTAACATGCACAAACTTTTCTCACACAGAAAAATAAATATGGTGTTGAGTTCCATCATTTGTTAAAAAAATAACAAACATATTAAACCGATTAAATAAAAAATTATGATTGTTGATAGCTTAGAAAACGTAAAGCATTACAGAAATTTAAATGAAAGAATAAAAAAGGCCTTCGAATTCCTTGAAGAAATAGATTTTGAAAGCATTGAACCTGGAAAATACAATGTAGATGGAGACCTGATATTTGCAATCGTGAGCGAATACAACACCAAAGAACATGAGGATGCGCGTCCCGAAGCCCACGAACGCTATTTAGACATACAATATATTGTGAAAGGTGAGGAATTTATGGGCTATGTACCTTTGGAAGATCAGGAAGTAATGACACCTTATAATGTCGAAAAAGACGTGATTTTTTATCATGCCGAGGTAAGTCCAGTAAAAATTAGCGAAGGTATGTTTGCCTTATTTTATCCTGGTGACATCCATGCTCCTAGCATGAAAATAGAAACTTCAAAACCCGTAAAAAAAGTAGTGGTTAAAGTAGCTGTATAGTTAATCTACTATCTGAAAAATATTATCATTTTATAATTCATGGCTTCTAGGTTTTACTTGAATTTGTTTTTAAGATCAAAATGATCCATATGTTTTTTTTATTCTGAGAGATCTATTTTTAAAGACCCTCACAATCAAACTTCGTTGAATTATTCGGAGGAGTTTATTTTTCAAAAAGCCCATGAACAAGTTTCGGGTCAGTGCCAAAAGTTGGGTGTAAATGTTGTTTGTAGTTGCCATGCAAATATTTTTGTTAATCTGAAGAAGAAGAATTTTACATCAACAACACCTCTGAATTGCCTTCTGAAATCCTTTACTTTTGCATTGAAAGATTCTGCTGCAGCATTGGTACTTCTGTTATCGAAGAAATTAATGATGTTCTGAACATGAAAACGGTCGATTATCCTGGTAGTCTTTGAAAAACATTTAAAAAAGCATACTCTTCGCTCATTCGAGTACCCTTACCCTGCGCTATTACTTCCCAATTACGGCTTACTTGTTTCTTTTTACTATTAATCGTAATCTCCCAACGTCGTCGCCTAACCTTTAGCTTTACTAGCATATTACGAATAGGGTAATTATCAATATAACGAGCTTCCATAAAACCACTCGACCTATAGGGATAAGATTGGTATTCTGATGGTATAATGTCTTTTTCTTCAAGTGTTAATTCCAACTGTTTATCGTAAATATGCTTTCCGCTTGAAGATTTTCTATAGGATACGATCTGGAAATAATCTAATATCCCTTCTGGTAAGAATAGAGCCAGTAGCTCCGATGATAGTTCTTTTTTCTCAATTTATTAAATCCGTTTCCATTTAACAGCTAAACAAATACTTTTTTTAACAGACCCAACTTTTTTGCGTGATCCCTTTTATGAAACGAGGCATAGTATTTCTAATACATATCTTAAAACAAGAAACCCCGTTTTGTTTGGACAAAATGGGGTTTTATTTTCAATATTGTATAACAGATTAGTCTTCCGGCCAGATATACTCTTCTTTTTCATCATCCCAAATAGGACCATACTGTATCTCAGTAACAGCTCCATTCTCAAGCCAGAAATTAACACTGGCTTCATAAAAGGAAATGACTTCATGATCGGGACTCTCCGGAGAGGAAACATCTTCTCTATCATACTCTCCCAAGTCCAAGACCGATACCTTAGCCAGTAGGTCATCATCGGTATTACCAACTAACTTCAGCCCTTCTAAAACAGCATCCGAGGTGCTCACAGCAATAGACCCCAATCGCCAGTCATCCAGCTCATCAAAAGAAACTGAAAGCTCCAGCTCATCATAATGATAGGCTTCCGTATTATCCTCTGCCTCTTCGCTACTGGCATAAGCGTCAATTTCATCAGGCTCACCTAAAATTGCTTTCACTTCTTCGCGGGTCATACCGAAACGAATCTCATCAAACCCCTTACCAATTAAAATCTCTTTCATACGTCTAAATTTGCTTTTAACGGCCATATGAAACTCGCCACCTTAGTCATTTTCCTATGTGATAAGAGCTTACTCATGGCTCATTGCATATACTTACATTTTATTTCCAATAACCATACTAAACTCACCAATAGAATCATCTACCTTAGTGAGAACAAGTCTCTCATGGCTCCTTGCATATATTTTCCAGCTAAAAAAATAAAAATAGTCTGCAAAGAAACAACATCTCTTTATTACTTAGTCCTTCTTTTACTTTTTTAGCGTGCACAATATAAGTCAATAATTATTGAAACCTATAATCACGATGCAAATTTTACACAAAATTCACAATTAAAATTCACTTCACTTTTAAGCAACACAACGGGGGACACATTCATACGCTGAAGTAAACGAATGCAAACAGTAATATCACTGCAAAACTACAAGGTATGCAATACCGCCCTAAAATCGCTGGCACTAGATATCAAATGAAAACCATCCGGAATCATATGTCCATGATTTTTGACCTGCAGTCCCGTAATTAGAAAAGGTGTATCTTGTAAGCCTTCTTTATATGATTTTAATAGTGCTTCCAAATCCCCTTCTGATGAGGGATTAATAAAGGATGTAAAAAATGCATCAGCTTTTTGTATTTGATTAATTGCCTTTAAATCCTCAAAGGGAACCGATACACCTAAATATATAACGCGAAATCCTGCCTTACGGGCTAGTAGACTATAAAACAACAGTCCTATTTCATGTAATTCATCTTCTGCCAAAAAGAAGGTTATTTGCTTTGCATTTTTTTCCTTCACCATTTCATTATCGATGGCAACAATTAACTTTTGACGTATCAGATTACTAATAAAATGTTCCTGTGCCGGATTAATTGTACCTGCTTGCCACAACACACCAATCCTGTCTAAAAAAGGAAACAGTATTTCTTCCACTGTATTTTCAAACCCCCTTTTTATGATAGAAGTCGTTAATACATTGTTGAACTTATATTCATTAAGTTCCAACATCGACACCACCAGACTTTCTATTTGTATATTTGTATTTCCATGATCCAAGCACAGGTCAATAACCTTTTCTTTTAACTGATGATTGTCTAGGTTGGCAATTTTAGAAATCTTAAAACCATTTTGATTGAGTATAGAAATATTTAATATACGCTTTAAATCATCATCGGAGTATTTTCTTATATTGGTATTGCTACGCATAGGCTCGATCACCCCATACCTTCTTTCCCAAATACGAATAGTATGCGCTTTTATACCTGAAATTTTCTCTAAATCTTTGATCGAATATATGGCCATTATCTCCAGTCCTGTATTTTTTGTTAGCTTAATTCCAATGCTCCTGTTTACTCAAATCCCTAAAGGATGTTGAATATAATGAATTACTTTTCCCTAACGAATGATGTTTTGGTTTTGTTCATCAAATTTACACATTTATTTAGCAAAACAGAATACATATATACAGCGAAAGGTTGGCTTGTAAAACAAACCAACCTTTCTATCAACAACTGAACCCGGTTAAGGAACAATTACTTTATCAATTGCATGAACTACGCCATTGGTTCCTTGCACATCTGCTATTATGACACTGATATCACCATCAATCATAACTTTACTGCTAATATCGATGGTCAGATCTTTTTCTGTGTTCAAAGTAGGCACACTACCATTACTCAAATCCGACGATCTCACATTACCACTTACCACATGTGCTAATAATATAGGTGTCAAAGTTTCTTTACTCAAATCTTCAATTCCATTTACATTAAGAGTAGCAAACAAAGCTTCAAAAGCTGCATTAGTAGGAGCAAATACGGTAAAAGGACCTTCGCCAGAAAGCGTTTCTGCTAATTCTGCTTTAACTACAGCTTCAACTAATATTGAAAAAGCAGTGTTATTCATGGCCAGGTCAACCACGGTATTGGGCATAAGTACCTGATCAATTACATGGACAATTCCATTGGTGGCCACCACATCCGTCAAAACTACAGTTGCCTTATTCAGCATCACCGTTGAGTTGCTAACATCAATATTAGCACTCAAATAATTATCTTGCCCCATGGCCAAAGCACTCACATACCCAGAAGTAACCTGAGCAGCTGGAACAAAAGCATTAACCACATGATATAACAGAATAGGTGTAAGAGCCTCCTTACTAAGATCATCCAAGGTGACATCTAGATCTTCAAATAACATTTCAAAGGCATCATCTGTGGGGGCAAAAACAGTGAAATTGTTTTCATCGTCATCTAAGGTTGTAGCCAACTCTGCTTTTACAACGGCTGCCGTTAAACTGGACAAGGCAGGATTGGCAATGGCATGATCTGTAATAGACGGTGGCAACATTACAGCATCTATTATGTGAATATAACCATTGTCGGCCATCACATCGGCCTGTGTGATGCTCGCAGCACCGTTGAGCATCAAGTCTTCCTTGTTAAAATATATGGAATAGTAATAACCACCTTCCTTTTCACTGATAGAAGGATAATAACCTGTAGATAATACTGTAGATGAATTAGCTCCTGCAACCACATGATAAAGCAATATTTTAGTCAACTCATCCTTCGAAATATCGTCCAAAGAGGATGCTCCAAGTTCACTTAACAAAGCCTCAAAGGCAGTATTGGTTGGCGCAAAAACAGTATACTCAGTACTCCCACTTAAGGCTGAAACCAAATCGGCCTTTGTAAGCGCCTCTACTAAAATTGAAAATGTAGCATCTGATGATGCAATGTCTACAATTGTATTTGTTTCCTCCTTAGGGTCTTCTTTCCCTGTATCATCGTCATCATCACAGCTTGTTAAACCCAAGTTTAAAGTTAAAATAATGACTACTAAAAAATACCAGTTGATTTTAAGAACTTTCATGATTTTTGTTTTAATGTTGATTAAACTTTTTTTTAATTAATCTGCGCATCAATTAATTATAACCAGATCCGTTGTGTTGATTTGTATATTGTTTAATCATCACAACTATTTATTAAACACAACGACTGTGTTTTTGTTCAATTATTTTTCATTTTTATTAAACACAACTGATAACATCATCACCCCTACACTATATATAATGAGAGTTTAATATAAAAGATTAACTTTGTGCCTTCAATAAAATGTATATACAAATGATTAAATCAATGACCGGATTTGGCAAGGCAACTTGCGAACTTTCCGACAAAAAAATAAGCATTGAAATTAAGTCGCTCAACAGCAAGCAGCTGGACGTAAACATGCGCCTCCCTAACATTTACAGGGAAAAAGATTTGATTCTTAGAAACGAACTTGCCAACCAATTAGGAAGAGGAAAGGTTGATGTTGGATTTTACGTTGACTATCTCGGAGCTGAAAAAAATGCATCTATCAACTCCCAGGTCATTGAAACTTATTATAATCAACTATCCCCCATTGCCGACAAGCTAGGTTTATCAGGAAACACCGACATATTAAGAGCCATTATGCCCTTACCAGACACGGTTAAGATTGAGCAAGCCGAATTAGACGAAAGCGAATGGGCTACCATTTTCGACACTTTTAAGTCGGCCTTAGATAAACTAAATAGCTTTAGGGCGCAAGAAGGCAAGGTACTTCAAAAAGACATTGTAGAACGTATCGCTAATATCAAAAATTACCAGAAGGCTGTAGAACCCTATGAGTCGGAAAGAATAGAAAAGGTAAGAGAGCGCATTCTAGACCAATTAAATGAGCTCAAAGAAAAAATTAACCTTGACAAGAACCGGTTTGAGCAGGAAATGATCTTTTATCTGGAAAAACTGGATATTACGGAGGAAAAAGTGAGACTAAAAAATCACTTAAATTACTTTATTGAAACCATTGAAAACGAAGAATTGGTAGGTAAAAAATTAGGTTTTATCACCCAGGAAATTGGTCGTGAAATTAATACCATGGGGTCTAAGGCCAATCACTCCGAAATACAAAAGTTAGTCATTCAAATGAAAGACGAACTGGAAAAAATAAAAGAGCAAAACTTAAACGTGCTTTAACTTATTTGCAAGATATATTTATAAACACCATAATTTCTTTCTTAAAAAAATCCAGAGACAAATGACCAACACCATGAAAAATGGCAAATTGATTATTTTTTCAGCCCCCTCCGGTTCGGGCAAGACTACTATTGTCCGAAAGCTGCTTGAAAAGGATCTCAAAATGGAGTTTTCTATATCTGCAACCACAAGAGCTCCGCGTGGCAATGAAAAACATGGCGTAGATTACTACTTTTTAAGTCCGGAAGAGTTCCGGACAAAAATAAACAAGGGCGAATTACTTGAATGGGAAGAAGTATATAATGACAAATACTATGGCACTTTGAAGAGCGAAGTAGAACGCATTACCTCAAAAGGTAATAATGTAGTGTTTGACGTAGATGTGGTGGGTGGACTAAATATAAAAAAAATGTATGGCAATAGAGCTATTGCCATTTTCATCCAACCTCCTTCAATAGGCGAGTTAAAAAACAGGTTGGAGATGCGCGGAACAGATTCAAAGGAAGTTATTGAACAAAGAGTCAACAAAGCCGAAAAAGAATTGACCTACGCCCAGGATTTCGACCAGATCGTTGTTAATAACAACCTGAATAAGGCCATTGAACAAACAGAAAAACTACTGAATTGTTTCTTGAATGCCTAATATGGATAAAAATATAGGCCTGTATTTCGGCTCCTTTAATCCGGTTCACGTAGGCCATCTAGCGCTGGCAAATTTCATAGTGGAAAATACCAGCCTGGATGAAATTTGGTTTATTGTCAGTCCACAAAACCCCTATAAAAATGCTACTGAACTATGCAATGCCAGCCATAGGGTCAATATGCTAAGGTTATCCATCAGCCAATACACCAAATTCAAAGTCTGCGATATCGAATTAAAACTGGCCACCCCTTCATACACATATGCGACTATGCGGGAACTAAGAAAAACACACCCTGAGCATCGTTTTACAATCATAATAGGCAGTGATAACCTGCCCCACCTCAGAAGATGGAAAAATGCAGAAGAAATCATAACCCACCACTCATTTATCGTATATCCTCGTCCTCTTCATCCCATAAACCCACAAGATCTATCAGATCAAATTCAGGTATTTAAGGCACCTGTTTTTGACATTGACTCCACAAGCATTCGAAAAGGAATTCGTAATGGCAAAGACTACCGTTTTCTAGTTCCCCAAGAGGTATTTCAGTATATAACTGATAATCATCTATTTTTATAAACTACCCTACACAACAGTACAATTATTTCAGAGACAATACAAGATTCCAAGGTAAGCAATCTGTTATCCATACCCCCTGAGCAGCTATATTAAATGGCCTCATATCTAGTGATTTCCACATTGATGCCCCTCTTCATCATGCGGAGGACACACTTCTGAATTACCCTTATTACCACTTAGCCATTGCGCAAGCACTTGATCTGTGGCACCACTAAACCCCATAAATACTTCAACATTGGCTGCCTTCAACTTAACAATAGCTCCCTGCCCTATTCCTCCGGCTAACAAAACCTCAACACCCTCTTTAGCCAGCTCCTCTGCAAGATTGGACTTACATCCACAATCCTCTGCCCCCTCATAAAAAGAAGTATTTAATATTTTATTCTGTGCTGACAATGTATAAATGACAAACTTTTCACAATGCCCAAAATGTTTATCTACCTGTTCTCCCTTAAAAGGCAATGCGACTTTTTTAGTACGTAACTTCAAATCTAGCATAACTCACACCTTTATTGTATTAATTTTATATATCCTTACCTACCTTTCCTCAATGACTAACACATACCCATTAACCAATGCAGTTGCCACTTTTTCCCGCGCTTTTTCTAATATACGTCCAAAAGTCTGACGTGAAACACCCATCTTTTCCGCGGCTTCTGCATGATACAGGCCCTGCTCATCCGCTAAACGGATGGCTTCATACTCATCTAATGCAACGCTTACTTGCCGCAACTTACAAGCCTGAATACCCGCCGGTTTAAATACATAAGCATTCGGAAATTGTCCGATCTTTCGGCATCCTTTGGTACGTGACATAACAATCAATTTTTGCACGAAAATAGGCATATGACCACTGTATTGCAATAGCATGTTTTTATTCAGAAAGATTCCATCCTGCAGAAGCATTCCCTCATACAATGCTCAAAAAGCTCAGAATTAACTGAACTTATCAACTAATCTATTTGTATATTAGAACAAATAAAAATTGATCATAACTATTAAAATTATTTCAAATGAATTTGAATATAAAAAACCAAACTTTTTTGGTATGTGGAGTGACCAGTGGTTTTGGAAAAGCTACCGCAGCACATTTAATAGCAGAAGGTGCAAAGGTAATTGGGGTGGCACGCACGGAGTCTGCACTCAATAAACTAAGTAAAGAACACAAGGAAAAACTCATCCCTTATTGTGGCGACCTAACAGATACCGACACAGTTATAAAAATAGCTAAAATAGCCGCATCCAGCAATATATCGGGTGTATTCATCAATGCAGGAGGACCTCCTGCCATGCTATTTGAAGAAACTGAACTGAAAGACTGGGATAAAGCATACCATCAACTATTACGCTGGAAGGTAGCGCTTACGCAGGCTTTACTACCTCATTTTAAAGAAAAGCAATACGGCAAAATTGTATACCTAGAAAGTGCTTCCGTCAAACAACCCATTGATTATCTCATACTCAGCACTTCACTTCGCTTATCGGTAGTAGGTATGATGAAAACCTTGTCACAAGAAATGGCAGGAAATGGTATCACTTTTAATATGCTTGCCCCTGGTTACCATGCCACCCCAGCCATTGAGCGCTTAATACAAAAATCTGCCGACCAACAAAAAATAAGTTTTGAAAGCGCTCAAAAAAATCTGATAAACCAACAACCAACACAAAGCATAGGAAACCCAGAAAACCTGGCTTCACTTGCTGCTTGGTTACTTTCTCCTCTATCTGAATTTGTAAATGGTCAGATATACGCCATCGAAGGTGGAACACTGAAAGGAACACTATAAATTCAAATATACCAGCGAAAAGAAAATCATCTCAAATGACAACACCACGTTGGTTATAGTTTTACTATGACTACGAAGAAAAATACAAAAAACTGATCCATATAATAGCATATACAAGTCCTTGCCCAAACAACCCCGTTAGTATTTTTTAACATTAATTAGTTTGTTATAAGTACTTACACTCACATCCAATCGTCCAACATAACGTCTTTTTACTAATTTTGCGGGCTGGTTTTGTTAAGAACAGTATTCTTCAATCCCAGTAAAAAAGTAAACGAAAAACCTTATATAATGAAATCTACTTTCTCTTTTATTGACAAGCGACAAGGATCCGTCAAAGATGATATACTTTCAGGAATAACCGTTGCTTTAGCACTAGTACCCGAAGCAGTGGCGTTTGCCTTTGTGGCTGGCGTATCCCCCGTAATAGGTCTTTACGGTGCTTTTATGATGGGCTTAGTAACATCCATATTAGGCGGTCGTCCAGGCATGATATCGGGTGCAACAGGAGCCTTGGCTGTAGTAATGGTAAGTCTAATAAAAGAAGGTGTTGACATGGGTGGAGAATCTGCTGGTGTACAATACCTGTTTGCTACCATCATCTTAGCCGGAGTTTTTCAGATGCTCGCAGGCCTTCTTAAACTGGGTAAATTTATCCGCATGGTACCACAGTCGGTAATGATGGGTTTTGTAAATGGCTTAGCAATCGTCATATTCACCTCACAACTAGGTATGTTTAAAGTAGATGGAGAATACCTATCTGGCTCTCCCTTGTGGGTCATGCTAGGCTTGGTCGGCTTAACCATGGCCATCATGTACCTACTGCCTAAATTCAGCAAAAAAATTCCGGCTGCCTTGGTCGGCATCGTTGTTGTTTCCCTCATCGTAATACTAGGAGGAATAGAAACCGAAACCGTACGTTCCTTTGTTGTATCCAAAGGAGGAACCGGGATCAAAGCCGGATTACCTGATTTCAATATACCAATGATACCCTTCAATATGGAAACCCTGCGTTTTATAACTCCCTATGCATTGATACTGGCTATGATTGGGCTCATTGAATCATTGATGACCCTAACTTTGGTTGACGAACTAACCGAAACACGAGGTAGTGGCAATCGCGAATGTGTTGCCCAGGGAATAGCTAATATTACCAACGGATTTTTTGGCGGCATGGGTGGTTGTGCTATGATAGGTCAAAGCATCATTAACATTAAGTCGGGTGGTAGAGGCCGTTTGTCAGGTATAGTTGCCTCGCTGTCTCTTTTAGCCTTTATTCTTTTCGCATCCACGTACATTGAGATGGTTCCCATTGCGGCACTTGTTGGTGTTATGTTCATGGTCGTGATTGGAACCTTTGCCTGGAGTACCTTTAAAATTATCAACAAAGTACCCGTGGCTGACGTAATTGTGATTGCTTTAGTAACCATTCTAACCGTAATATTCGATTTGGCGCTTGCTGTAGCTGCAGGAGTTATTGTAGCAGCTCTGGTTTTTGCATGGGAAAATGCCGTAAAAATACGTGTCACAAATGTAACCGACGATAAAGGTGTGAAACATTATATTGTACACGGCCCCTTATTTTTTGCTGCTACTACTTCTTTCATCTCTAAATTCGATGTAAAAAATGACCCCAAAGAAGTAGTAATCAGTTTTGAAGACTCCAGAATTATGGATCAATCAGCCATCGAGGCCATTAATAAACTGGCAGAAAAATATCAGTTAATTGGAACCAATGTTCATTTACGCTATTTAAGCCATGATTGTGTGAAATTAATTAAACGAGCAGAAAAAATATGTGATGTCAACATACTCAAAGACCCGGATTATCATGTGGCCATCAACGACTATCGAAAGAAAGTAGAACTCTTAAAAGACTAAAACATACCCACAACCTATAATAAAATACAAATTGGCTTTAAACTTTTTTCTTTTTACTATGTTTACATTCTAAACAAAATAATTAAACAATGAACAAATTAGATGTAAAAGTAACCTTCGCTGGTAACCCGGTAACTATTTTAGGAAACGAAATAAAAGCAGGTGACAAAGCTCCGGATTTCACCGCTCTCAATAATAAATTAGAACCCGTAAAACTATCCGACTTTGATGGAAAAGTAAAAATAATAGTGGTTTATCCATCTATTGATACGGGTGTATGTGCTGCCCAAAACAGACGTTTTAATGTAGAAGCCAACAACTTAAAAGATGTGGTTGTTCTTTCTGTCTCTGTTGATTTACCCTTTGCCCAATCGCGTTTTTGTGGTGCAGAAGGATTGGATAGTATCATCACCTTATCTGATCATAAAGAGTTAGATTTTGGCGAAAAATATGGTTTTGTGATTGAAGAATTACGATTATTAACCCGTGGTACTGTAATTATAGACAAAGATGGAATAGTAAAATACATAGAACATGTTCCAGAAATCACCAACGATCCTGATTACGAAAAAGCATTGGAAGTAGCCAAAAGCTTAATTTAAAAAACATACACCTTGCTTATAAAAACCGCTTACGAAATATCGCAAGCGGTTTTTTTTTGCCTTGTATATCCTACTTTCTTACTTTTAATTCCCCAAACGCATATAGAATGCACTACGATTTAAAATGACTGCCAATAGAGCCATAAGTACACTTATTTTTCAACGGCCATCTGTAACTCGCTAAAATTATTCACACTTCTCCGTGTGAAATACTTTATCACGGCACCATTCAATCACCATAGCAACCCCATTACTCATTTCAACATTAAATTAACTTATCGATAGATAGCTCTTTTCAATAAAGGCTCATCTCTACAATTTCTAGTTAAATAAAAATACTATATTTGTTATAATCCGGTGCGAGCATAAAAATGTGCGTATAAAACTCTGCCAAGCAAAAACTAACAGCATATGCCATGTATAGACTTATACTTCTTACAGCACTTAATTGTATGGTCATCAACGCCATTTCACAAGTCACACTTTCTGCAGACGGTACTACCGACACCTATCAACTTATTAACTCAGTTTTGGCTCCGAATTACAATGTAATAGAGGTTCCCGATTGCGGCCACATAGCGTTTGGACCACACATAGATCAGGTATATGATGACGATCTAAAAAAATATGTTTTTCGCTTTCATATCCATACTGCTTACGACTCAGACAGGTGTATAAACTACGATAGACAAAGATGTGAAATAAAGACCTACGACCAATCGCCTGATCATCTAAAAGGTACATTGGGAGAAACAGTTACATACAAATGGCTCTTTAAATTGGAAGATGCATTTGCAGCAAGCAGCAGCTTTACGCACCTTCATCAATTAAAAGCCGTTGGTGGCAGCGAAGAAAGCATGCCCTTAATAACACTAACAGCAAGGAAGGGAACACCTGATCAACTGGAGCTTCGTTATGCAGAAGCATTATCACAAACCTCAATTTACAAAACAAGTCTAGAGCCCTTTAAAGGCGCTTGGGTGGAAGCCACAGAAGTAATAACTTACGATGAAGATGGAGCATACAGCATAATCATCAAAACTTTAAACAACGAAGAAATACTTTTCGAATACAGTTCCAAGGCTATTCGCACTTGGAAAACAGATGCCAGCTTTATTCGTCCTAAATGGGGTATTTACAGAAGCTTAAACGATTCTGATAATCTAAGAGACGAGATCATACATTTTGCAGACTTCCGCATCATAGAATCGGGAGGTACCCCGGTAACGAATCTATATAATCATGAAGAAATTATCATCTATCCAAATCCGTGCAAGGGTCACTTCACCTTGTCAAATACACTAGGCAAAGATATACTTATAAGTTCTTCAAACGGTGAAATTATATATACTAAAAACAAACTAACGCAAAATACGCTGGAGTTGAACAAACTACCACCTGGCGTTTATATCATAAAATTAAGCACCCATAAGGATATCTACTCACGAAAAATAATAGTAAACCCTTAGCAACAACAAGAAAGTTCTTTACTTTCTTTAATGACATTTAGCTATGATTCTTCACTGACATACTGGTCAATAATAACAGAAACTGAGGCATCTCCAGTCACATTCACCGTTGTCCTCACCATATCCAAGATACGATCTACAGGTAAAATAATGGCAATCCATGCAGGATTCAATCCTACCGACTGCAACACCACCATCAGCATCACAATGCCCGCACTAGGAATTGCAGCGGAGCCGATACTGGCCAGTGTAGCTGTTAACACCACTGTAATTTGCTGCCCCAAGGTAAGATCGATCATATGCAATTGCGCCAAAAACAAGACAGCAACAGCCTGATACAGACTGGTTCCATCCATATTAACCGTAGCGCCTATAGGCAATACAAATCCGGCTGTTTTTTTATCTACACCCAAATTCTCCTCAACACATTCAAATGTCACAGGTAAGGTAGCAGCACTGGAACTGGTAGAAAAAGCCAAGGCCTGTGCAGGACTGATACCACGTAAGAACTCAAAGAACTTTCGTTTAGGCACCAATAACTTTAAAACACCCGGATAAATAGCAAAGGCCATTAAGAGCAAGCCAATTAGAACGGTCAACGAATACCATCCCAGCCCCTTAAAGATCTCTACAATTTTAGCAGGATTATCTCCTGCAATATCATTCACTACGCCTGCCATCAAAGCAAAAACAAAAAAGGGAGCTCCTTTCATGATAATATCAACCATTTTGATAAAAACTTCCGAAGCGCCATCCACAAACTGAATGATGGTGCGGGATTTATCTGCAGGAATATACAATAAGGCTATTCCAAAGAATATTGCAAAAAAGATGATCTGAAGCATAGAACCGTTACCTGCTATTGCATTAAAAGCATTCTCTGGCACCAAATCAACCAATGCCTGCAACGGCCCTTGTTTTTTTTTAGGCTTCAATTTGTCCACTATTTCATTTTCACGCTCTATTTGTAACAGCGCCTCCTTCACCTTAACAATATCTTTATTTTCGGGGCTATCAGAAAATCGCAGACCATCTTTTATCTCTATCTGGTTGTTATCAGCCCACAATTCATAAGCAATTCTATTTTCCAATCTCACCTCATCAGACAATGCCTTACCTGGCTTAAAAGTATTTACCAGCACTAAACCCAATGACACAGCTACCACGGTGGTAAGCAAATATAAACCAAGGGTTCTCACTCCTAATCGTCCCAAATCTTTGGGGTTACCCAAGCTCACAATCCCACTAATAATAGAAAACAAAATCAGCGGAATCGCAATCAACTTAAGCAGTTTGATAAATATTTTACCAAAGGGATCAATCCAGTCGCTCGTAAAGCCCTGCCAACCCAAATAACCGGACAATATTGCCCAAATAGCCCCCAGAACAATACCTGCTATTATTTGTAAATAAAGAGGTACATTTTTCATATGATTATAATTTGTTTTTCAGTTGCCATATGGAACTCGCAAGAAAATTCTTAGGTTTATGAATACATTTTATTCAGATAAATCATATCTACCATGACCATCGCGGCCATTGCTTCAACAATAGGCACTGCACGTGGCAACACGCATGGATCGTGACGTCCCTTAACGGTAGTAGCCACTTGCTCCCCTTGTTTATTCACCGTGTTCTGTTCTTTCAATATAGTCGCAATAGGTTTAAAAGCCACATTCATATAAATATCTTCTCCATTGGTAATCCCTCCCTGAACACCTCCAGAGCGATTTGTTCGAGTTCTCACTTTATCACCGTCCATATAAAACTCATCGTTGTGCTGTGTTCCCTTCATCTCTGTGGCCTTAAAGCCCATACCGTATTCAAAGCCTTTAACAGCATTGATACCCAACATGGCCTTACCCATTTGTGCATGAAACTTATCAAAGACAGGCTCTCCTAATCCAACGGGAGCATTCTTCACCACACAGGTGATTACACCACCCACAGAATCCTTATCCTGACGAACCTGATCAATATATTGAATCATCTTCCCGGCTACCTCAGCATCCGGACAACGCACTATGTTTTCCTCTGCTTTTGACAAATCCATTTCGGCATATGATTTTTCTAACTTAATGGAACCTACTTGCGAAGTATAGGCATTGATTTGAACACCATACTGTTTCAAAATAAGCTTGGCTATAGCTCCGGCAACTACCCTGGCTATCGTCTCACGCGCCGAAGAACGACCGCCTCCCCTATGATCGCGGATACCATATTTTTGCTGATAAGTATAATCTGCATGCGAAGGACGGTATACATCCTTTATGTTACCATAATCCTTAGAACGTTGATCTGCATTCCAGATTAAAAAACCAATCGGTGTACCCGTGGCTTTTCCGTCCAGAACACCAGATAAAATCTCCACCCTATCTTTCTCGTCACGCGGTGTTGTGATCGTACTTTGTCCAGGACGACGGCGATTTAACTCACCTTGAATAAAATCCATATCCAATACAACCCCTGGCATCACTCCCTCTATAACACCACCTACTGCTTTTCCATGTGACTCCCCAAAAGAAGTCAATTTATAAAAATTACCAAATGAATTTCCGGCCATATGTTTATTCGATTAAGTGATTTTTTTGACATAAAACATCAGGTAAAACAGAGAATTAATCAAAAATCATTACCCAATGCTATAAAATAACATGATCTAAGTCACAAAAATAGAAAATTGATTGGCTTTACGATAAGGTTTCCCATAAAGTTCACTATGTTTTTTTTCAGAAGAGAGACACCTCAGGTATAAAGCCAGACAGATAGCCATTATAATACCAACCAACACAATGACTTTATCCCAAAAAAAAGCTTGTTTTCAATTGAAAACAAGCTTTCATATCACTCATGTCTTTATTTATTATCCGATTTAGCTTCACCGGAATTATGAACATCCACAACCTCCTGAACCTGATCCATCTGAACCACAAGATCCGCTATCACAACCAGCTTGTTCTCCACTTCCACAACCACAGCCAGATCCACAACCGCCACCGCCAACAGCAGCCATCATTTCTTCATCTGTAGCTTCACGTACCTCCTTAACGGCACCTGAAAAATAAAGATCGTCACCAGCTAAAGGATGGTTGAAATCCATTTTTACAGTATCATCTGTAATATCCAACACAATACCATTTAAACGATTTCCTTGGGCATCTTGCATTGGCACCATATTTCCAACTTTAATCAAGTCTTCATCTATTTTACCATCCACCTCAAAGATATTCTTTGGAATATCCACTTTAGCCTCTTCATTCACCTGACCGTAGGCTTCGTCAGCGCTTAATTTAAAACTAAAATCATCTCCAGCTTTCAATCCGTCCAACTTTTCTTCGAACATCTGTAGCATACGTCCTGTTCCAAAAATAAACTCTAGTGGTTTATCTTCGGTAGTTTCCTCTACAATCTCTCCCTCAAACCCTTGTAATCTTAGTACGTAAGATAATGTTACGAACTTGTTTCTAGTAATTTCCATATGTATAAACTTTTATTTTTTTTAATTCTAATTATAATGCAAAGAAAGCGAGTTTTTTAGAATATGCAAAAAGCACTCCAAAAAAACAGACATTCTTATCTGAATTATTAAATCTATTCATAAACAATGTATTTAATTGTTGAATGAATTTAACATTCCAAAATGATGGGAATAGGTGAGCATTTGTTCCGAATAATCTGTATTATAATCAACAATCACATCCTGAATAACTCCCCCTTCTTTACGTAAGCTCAAATTAGGATTTAAAAATCCAGTAAAAGGTGGAAGATCTAACTTTTTAAACCTATCCAACACCTCACGATGAAGCCCTTGATCTAATTTAACACCGTAAGCCTCCACAATGTTCTGTGCAGCTTCAAAATCACCTTCTGATTTTATTCGTTGAATTTCTCTCAGCATGTGGCCAAATAAATCTCTCAACCTATCAAAGTCATTGATTTTAAAGTACGTTTTACCGTTTTCAATAAACTTTTCAATCACTTTACCCTCACCTTTTTCAAACACCCAGGCAGCAATAAGTTGTCGATTACGCATATGCGCCTGTTGAATATCTTCGCCCAATTTAATACGCGTCATCTGAGTCAACAAACCGTTGCGGATATAGGCGTTATAATGCGACTGAGCGGCATCCAGACTGGGCAATAAACCCAGCTCAACCATTTTAGCATCGTACATAAAATACAGTCCGCACAAATCAGCCCTTGCTTCCTCAATAACCGAACCATAATTTTTTAGTGCTTCTGAAGTCACCCCTGGCAACATTTTCCCTGAACCGTGGCCAATACATTCGTGCAGATGAGTATGCAAGTTATCAGCAATGGCACCATATTTTTTTTCCAGCTCCACCTCCCGGGCGCTCCCTGCAAATTCCTCTATAAACCCAGAACTAAGCGATGCTTTATGGTGGGCATTTGAAATATTAGTAAGCGTAACTGATTTGGAGCCATGTTTTTCTCGAATCCATTCCGCATTAGGCAGGTTAATACCCAAGGGACTTGCAGGATAACAATCTCCACCCAGCATAACAGCACTAATAGCCTTTAAAGAAACACCCTTTATTTCCTCTTTTTTAAAACGTTGCTCAGTGGGTGATTCCCTTTCGAACCACTGTGCATTTTGGGCAATTATCATGGCCTTACGCGTTTCTTCCTGATCCACCAATTGCACAAGTCCTTCCCATGTGGCTTTCATACCCATGGGGTCTCCATATGTTTCAATAAAACCGTTGATAAAATCCACATCTCCACTCAAAGCGCCAACCCATTTAATGGAAAAATCATCAAAAGATTTCAGATCACCACTTTCGTAAAATTCGATCAATAAACGTATGATGGAGGCCTGTGTTTCATTTTCAGCGTAATCCAGCGCCCTATTCAGATTCAAACAAATACCCTCCAGGGCAGCACTATATTTACCTCCTATTTTATATACTTGTTCAACGATTTTCCCTTCCGTTTTTACTAGTTTAGTATTCAAACCCAATGACAAGTTTTCATTTAGATGATTCGCTTTTTGCTTCTGGTAATAATCCTCTACCTCTGCCTGTGAAACATTCTCATAAAAATTATTGCCTGAAGCTTTTATCAAATCAACACATGAACTGGTATCCACCCTTTTGGGCAAAAAATCCTTATGGAAAATTATTTTTTTAATAAGAGATAAATGATCAGCTTCCAAGTGACGTTCCGTTATTTTTCCCACACCAGGACTTAATTCTGCCAACCACGAGTTAAACGATTCTCTTGAAAATTCTGGCTCAAACTTATCTGAGCTATAATGATGATGCGGACCACTAGCAAACCACACTTTTTTCAGGTAAACCACAAAACGATCCCATTCCTTCCCTTTGGCATCTTTATTTTTAAGATAAATAGCTTCCAAAACATCCCGCAATAACAAGTTATACTTACCATGTTGATCCCACAGAATGTCTCTTCCCGCCAACGTGGCTTGCGAAAGGTAATAAATCAATAATTTTTTATTCAAAGAAAGATCCTCAAAGCCAGGAACTTCAAAACGCAATATCTTTATATCATCAAATTTTTCTGCAAAAACTTTCATATTTATATCTTATGTAAAAGATGCACATAAATTCTCCCAATACCCTTCTACCAGAGAATGTGCACATCTCAATTATTTTAACAAACTTACTTCTCTTCTACTTTAGGATTTCTAACATCCACATTTTTATATAGTACCCATTTCCCTTTTTCGTAAACATAGGCATCATATGAAAAATCAGGACCATAAAACCTAAAGTTATCCTGATAAAGAGGGCTCGATGGTGCCAGATGATCCAAAATAATTCGTTTCTCATCTTTGTCGTACCGTAACAACATATTGCTAGCAGCAGTATATTCAAAAACCAGCCGTTTCATCACATACCTGTCCTTTTGAAAAACAGAATGACCAAAACGTACTTGTCCATTACCCACTACTTGCATCGTTTCAATCACCTTTTTCTTGGTCATCTCATTGTTGGGCTTATACCCCAATAACACATAGTATTTTCTCTTTTTACTATCCTGTGTACTTATCAGGTCATAATAAATAGCTCCATACCATTTTTTTGCACTCAACGAAGAACGCTCAGGCGATCGAATCAGCTGCGTATTGTCCACCAACTTAGATACCTTAATACCTCGATCTGTTTTAACAATAACAGCCCCATAAAAGTTATTGGATGCATTGGGCAAAGGCAAGTTCCAAGTACATACTTTTACTTTTTTATCATCTGAAAACAAACTCGAAATACGTTTTAAACCTTTAAAATCGTTTGAAAAATTCTCTGGATTATTCCATAGAATAGTCATCCTTTTTTCTATTTCATCATTAAGTTCCACCCTCTTTCCGGAGGTGTTCAATTTTAATATCTCTTCGAATAAACACATGGTAGCCACGTCGCAAAATTCCAAATAAATCTTCCCTTCCGAAACAAAAGAAAATGTAAGAGGATAAAAGGTCATACCTTCTTCGTTTAATCTGGACAGACTTAAACGAAGCGCTCCATTGCCTTTTCTGGAATGATGTCTTATTTTATCCTGATAACCATGTATACACTTTTTTTCGCCCGTTTCTCCATACAAAACAAACCAATCAACTCGATATATGACCTCCTCCTTAAAGGTATTGAAATAAAATATTTCATATTTCGAGTCACTTGATTTCGTATACTTGATATAGGTTGAATCATTTATATGACTGGATGAAGAAGCATAGGTCAAAAATTCACTAAAATCCTTAGCAAACTCAGCCAATTGGTATTTTTTCTCATTCATATCCACCTTTTCTGAGATAGACCTTGCGCGCATATCATATTTTTGAAAGCTCTCCTGTCCTGAAACACTCAGCGAAAAAAGAAATATCAAAAAAAATACTACTCTACATATATACATTTATAAATATTTTAATACTTTTATACCCTAAACCATATCAAATCATCGTTGGATTAAAAATTCCACATAAACACAATCACAAATTCTGTTCGAAATTATGAAGATTTGGGAGAAAATAAAAAAACAAAGACCACAGCGAATTGTTTTAGCTATAACAATTGGTGCAGTATTGGGGTATGCTTATTATTATTTCATTGGGTGCAGTACAGGAAGCTGTCCCATCACATCGAATCCTATAAACAGCATCTTATATGGCGGATTTGCCGGATTGGTTGTAAGTATTCAGTAATGAATCTATACAAGGTCAACGGTCTACAACCACCCCCTTCAAAAAAAGTGCACCAATAAGCCATCGCCTATCTGACCGAACAACAGACCGTTTCGGCTTTAACAAGAGGCTACCAAGGACTTTTAAAGCAGCTCTGAGTGGTCAACATTTAGCTTATCCTGCATTCACAAACCTATTCCCAATTTAAAATTACTTTTCCACTATTACCTGTTTCCATCACATCAAATCCTTTTTGAAAATCATCAATTGAATATCGATGGGTTATCATAGGCGCCAGATTGATACCCGAAAGTAACATCTGTTCCATATGATACCAGGTCTCAAACATTTCTCGTCCGTAAATTCCTTTCAGGGTAAGTCCTTTAAATATCACCTTACTCCAATCAATTTGAGTATTAGACGGTTGAATTCCCAGTAGAGATATTTTTCCCGAATTATACATATTATCTAACATGGAATTAAAAGCTACAGGGTTACCCGAGCACTCCAAACCGATATCAAAACCCTTCATATTTAATTCTTTCACCACATCCTTCAGGTCTTCTTTCAAAGGATTCACCACACGCGTGGCACCCATTTTTCGAGCCAGCTCAGCTCGGTAATCATTGGTTTCTGTAGCCACCACAAAACGTGCGCCTGCAAATTTAGCAATGGCCACACACATACTTCCAATCAGGCCACTTCCGGTGACAATCACATCTTCGCCAATAATAGGAAAACTTAAGGTAGTATGGGTAGCATTTCCAAAGGGATCCATGATGGAGGCAATTTCATCAGGTATTTGGGGATGTACCTTGACTATATTATGTGAAGGCACTTTTACATATTCGGCAAACGCTCCATCAATATTTACACCAATACCAATAGTATTTTCACAAATATGCTGACGTCCTCTTCGGCAATTTCTACAATGTCCACAAGCAATGTGACCTTCACCAGTAACCCGATCTCCTTCCTTTAGCTCCTTTACTTCAGAGCCCACTTTAGCTATATATCCCACATACTCATGACCAATAGTCATAGGAGTTTGAATGGTTTTACGCGCCCATTCATCCCACAAATAAATATGCAAATCAGTACCGCAAATAGCTGATTTTACAACTTTTATCAACACCTCATTCACGCCTATTTGTGGCACATCCACTTCCTGCATCCAGATACCTTTCTCTGGTTTTGCTTTTACCAATGCTTTCATCTTTTCCATCATCTATAGCTAATTAAGAAATGATTATATGATTAACATGAAGATTTCAAAGTTGTGGATATAGTTACTCTTGTTCAATGACAAATCTCAATAATTTCAAAAGCTTTGTATTATTATCAAGTACATATCAAAAATTTACGCATATATATTACACTAACTATCACGCAACCATTTATAAAACTCCATTTGGGCTCTGAACGCCGGTGCATCTTTGTCTGCATTTCTAATTTTATTCTCCAAATCATTATTTAAATCTCTGGCAGAACAATTATCTTTCATTTGCATATCCAGTTGCATCATAATTTCCCGTTTCAATTTTTTATCGTAGATAGGACATGCCACCTCAATACGGCGATCCAGATTTCGAGTCATCAGGTCGGCCGACGAGATATACATTTTCTCGTTTCCATTATTATGGAAAACAAAAATACGTGAGTGCTCCAGAAATCTATCGATGATACCAATAGATTCAATGGCATTTTCGGGTTTATCAAATTCTGAGAATACAGAAAACATACCCCGTACATTTAAACGCACTACAACACCAGCCTTTTGGGCTTTATAAAGCATTTGAATCAGTTCAAAATCGACCAAGTTATTCACCTTAATATATATGAATGCCTTTTTCCCCTGACTCGCATTTACAATTTCCCGCTCAATATTATTCTCCAGGGAATTCCGCAAATAAAAAGGAGATACCAATAGATGATTAAAGAAGGGTATATTATAATTCTTATTAAAAAACTCAAAGATAGAGGCTATTTCGTTGGCTATGCCAATATGCTTGGTAAACAAAAGGTGGTCGGCAAAAATACTGGCCGAGTCCTCATTAAAATTACCCGTACCCACACATACATAGTTTGCCAATCGACTTCTTTCTTTTCGCACCACCAAACACAATTTGGCGTGCACTTTTAAGCCTGGCACACCAAAAACAACTTTCACACCAGCATCTTCTAGACTATTGGCCCACTTAATATTTGCCTTTTCATCGAAGCGTGCCTGCAACTCCATTACCGCAGTCACTTTTTTACCATTACGCGCAGCGTTTTTAAGTGCTTTCATCACACCCGAATTACGTCCTACACGATAAATAGTAATTTTTATCTCCCTCACAAAAGGGTCAATGGAGGCTTCACGCAAATAGTCAATAAAATGATGAAACGAATGGTATGGGAAATGAAGCAAAATATCTTTTCTGGTAACAACCGAAAAAAATGATGTTTGCGGTTTAATGTCTTTATGGGCAATGGGAGCCAATGACGGATAGGTCATCTTTTTATTACCAAATTTAGGGAATCCGATAAAATCTTTAAAATTATGATACCTCCCCCCCTTGATAACCGAATCATCAGTTGTGTAGCGCAGCTTTTTCAGAAGCATATTCAACATATCTTCGGGCATTAACTTATCGTATACAAAACGGACAGGGTGAGCTTCCTTCCTACGTTCCAATCCCTTCGAAATTTTCTTCACATAGCTTTCAGAAATATCATCATTGATATCCAGTTCTGCATCCCTTGTTAGCTTAAAGGTAAAAGCACTAATCTCGTCGAACTTGAACATATAGAACATATCATACAATTCGTAGCGAATCACATCATCCAAAAGCATCACATACTTTTTTCCATCGTTGGATGGCAACAAAACAAAACGATCCAAGCCCGACGGAATTTCCACCAAAGCATAATTAACCTTGTTTTGTTCCGTATCTTTTAAATACACGGCCAAATAAATACCGTCATCGGCCAAATCAGGCAGAGGTCTTCTTTTATTAATAATAATGGGCATTAAGTTACCACGAACCTTTTTTTCGAAATAGCGATTCACAAACTCCCCTTGATCATGGGTAAGGTCTTTTTCATTAATCAAATAGATATCTTCTTTGGCAAGATCAGCAATTATTTTGTCGTATGTTTCACCAAACATCTTTCCCTGCTTAATCACGATCTTATGGATCTCCTTCAGTATTTCCTGAGGTGAACCTCCTTCAAATACGGTTGTTTTATCCAGCTGTACAATCCTTTTTAATATGGCAACACGTACACGGAAAAATTCATCCATATTGTTGGAATAAATTCCCAGAAACTTTATCCGTTCAATTAGCGGAACATTATCGCGGGAAGCCTCCTGCAACACCCTTTCATTAAAAGACAACCAGCTAATTTCCTTACTTCTAAAGTTTAGTACGCTCATACTTAAATTGGATTGAATGACAGATTATGATAAAAAAACATACGACTCACAAACGAGCCCTTAAAAATAGAAAATATCTTGTGAACATTGCTGTTGTTTATCCACAAAAAAGATGAACAAATGATTAAACTATCGGTTGTAATACAGATTCCACCACAAGGATATAAACGATCAAAATATAAGAATTATAAAAATGAATACAAGTAGAAAGAGGTTAAACCTACATGAAATATTAGAGATAAGACACTTAACAGACTCAACGTTTGTGATTAGGTTCGAAAAAAACAACATGAATTTTTCGGCTGGACAACACGTATGTGTGGGTCCACCCAATGGTATTCACACCCGCGAATACTCTATTTACAGCGCAGAGGATGCTCCTTTTATTGAGATTTTGGTAAAAGAAGTTCAAAATGGATTAATTACGCCTGTATTAAAAAAATTAAAAGTCGGCGATTCTGTGGTTGTTGAGGAACCCGTTGGATACTTTGGCTTAAATAACAAAGAAAAATTCAACAAAAAATATTTGTTTATCGCTACCGGCACCGGCATCTCCCCCTTTCATTGCATGGTGAAATCTAACCCCGACTTAGATTATAGAATAGTTCATGGCGTAAGAACAGCCAGCGAAGGATATGAAAAAGATGAATACGATGCATCGCGCTACACCCTATGCTCCTCAAGGGATACCAGTGGTGATTACATCGGTCGTTTGACAAATTATTTGCAAGAATTAGAGATTGATAAAGATTCTGAAGTATATTTGTGCGGAAATTGCAACATGATACACGATGCTTATGATATCCTAGAAAACAAAGGAATACCGAATGAGCAGATTCATGCTGAGGTTTATTTTTAAAGCAGATGGTGAAATAATGGAGAATAGACATCAGACTAAATTCCACTATCTCTAATCTCAAAGTTTAATTATCTAATAGAGAATTGTGAAGTACTTTTTAATGACACTGGGTTGTCAAATGAACATGAGTGATTCGGAACGCGTGGCATCTGTATTGGATGCAGCGGGATGCGAAAAAGTAGATACAGAGGAGGAAGCAAATTTCATAGGGATACTTGCATGTTCGGTCCGACAAAAAGCGATTGATAAAGTCTACTCCAGAATATCGAAATGGAACAAGTGGAAGAACAAGAAAAACTTGGTTACTTTTATTTCGGGCTGTATGCTTCCCGACGACAAAGAAAAATTCTTGAAACTCTTTGATATTGTTTTTACGATGCCCGAACTACCACAGCTGCCTCGTATGCTAGGTGAGTATGGCATCTCTAATCCTTTATCTCTGATAGCCCAACCTCAATCGCCGGTTGACGAAATCAAACTATTCTGGAAAGTAAAACCTAAGTACGACAGTACATTTGAAGCCTTTGTTCCTATTCAAAATGGTTGCAATAAGTTTTGTACCTATTGTGCGGTTCCTTACACCCGTGGGAGAGAGATATCCAGACCTTCTGAAGAAATATTAGACGAAGTAAGAATCCTGGTGCATAAAGGGTATAAAACCATCACCCTGCTTGGACAAAATGTGAACTCCTATGGATTAGATAAAAATGGTGAGGAAATGAGTTTTCCAGAATTGCTGGAAAAAGTTGGCCAAATAGGTGAAGAAACAGACCATGAATTTTGGGTATATTTCACCTCTCCTCATCCGCGCGACATGACAACCGATATATTCCATATCATTGCCAAATACCGCTGTTTAGGAAAACAAATTCACTTCCCCCTTCAAAGTGGCGATGAGAAGGTTCTGATTAAAATGAACCGCAAGCACTCTCTGGCCAAATATCGCGAAAGCATGGTAGCCCTGCGTGAAATTCTTCCGCAAGCAACTGTATTTACCGATATCATTGTTGGCTTTACGGATGAAACGGAAGAACAGTTTGAAAATACACGCAAAGTTATGGAAGAGTTTAAATACAATATGGCATATATTGCCATGTACTCTCCTCGTCCAGGAGCCGCTTCTTATAGTTGGGAAGACAGCATTGCTATGGAAGAAAAGAAAAGAAGATACGCCGTTTTAAGTGAAGAACTGGCCAAACATACCTACGCATACAATCAATCTTTAATTGGTAAAACACTAAAGGTATTGGTGCGTGAACACGACCGAAAAGACGGCTACTTATCGGGTCACACCGAAGGAAAACTGGTAATTCGCTTTAAATCTAGCGACGAAAACCTCATCGGCCAAATCATTGAGGTCAAAGTAACTGAAGCTGCCAAATTTTCCTTGGAAGGGGAACGTATTGCTGTAAAGAGTTTACAATAAACTAGCTCATAAGTAAGCATTGCTTACAAAATACGATACTTACACCATAGACAAAGCCGATCATCCTCTGATCGGCTTTGATTTTTTCCGTACAGCTCTTTTTACGGATCACGCACAAAAGTTGGGTCTGTAAAAAAAGTATTTATTTAACTGTCAAATAGAAACAAATAAAATAAATTGTGAAAGAAGAATTACCATCGGAGTAAAGCCTGCTGGCCCTGATACAACATAGCCAGTAGAAAAAAAACTAAAACTCCACCCTATACGTAAAATAAGGATACACCATTGTTAAACCATGTTCAACCTCCTTGCTCTTTTCAAAATCATAAGCCCAAAATAATCTCCTTGTATAATCTGAGAATTTTACATTACTGTAATTATTGAGGTATTGCATATTTGGGCATTTTCTCCCCTTTGTGCGAAGCTTCAAAAATCTTTTCTGCTTGGTAGTCACTGATGGTATATCCGGTATGTTTTTCCACATTTTCCTTTAAGGCACGAGGAGAATCTGACATCCCAAATATTTGCGACAAGGAACGATCTTGCGCTGCCATCTTTCTGAAATTTTCAAAAGAAAGCGCCTTGGTAATGGTTTCCCACATTTCTCCATTTACACATTTAAATGATTCTTTTTCATCTGAATCTACTTTGCGATAAGCAATACCCAGACCTCCTGTTTCATGATCAGCACAAAAAATAAGCAAAGTCTTTTTAGGTCGTTGTTGATACAACACATAGGCATCTTTTAGCACCTCATCCATTTCTACCACAGCCCTATACACTGCACCTACATCATTCGCATGTGCTTCCCAATCTATACGGGCACATTCTATCATTGTAAAAAATCCATTTTTATGGTTGTTAGAAACTAGTTCCAGTGCTTTTTTACTCATTTGTGCCACCGTGGGTATTTCCTTGTTCTGCAGGTTCCTATCGATGGGTGCCGGAAGTCCTCCGACAGAAAAAAATCCTACCACCGGTGATCCAACCTTTAACTGCTCCATTTGGCTCGTATTATGAACCATTTTATATTGCTTCTTCATAAAAATATCCAGCAGGTTTTTATCATCTTTACGAGCAGACATGGACTGTGAAAAATGGCTATCTTCAAATCCTTCCATATCTTTGAATCGACTATCGTGTGGGATAAAATTTTCTGCACCTCCGCCAAATATAATATCGATACGGTTATCTTCCGCCAGTTGCCTGGCTATTTCCGTCTCGTTATTACGATCTATCGAATGACCATAGAAAGCGGCTGGTGTAGCATCTGTGATAGCAGCATCAGTCACCAAAGCAGTCTTCATTCCTCTACGCACTGCTATATCCATAACACTTACCAATGGTTTTCCTATGGTATCCACACCTACCATATCCATACGTGTTTTGGTACCCGTAGCAATGGCTGTTCCTGCAGCAGCCGAACCGGTTACCAGTCCTCCGGCCGGATTGGTCAACACATATCCACAATCGCCTTCCTTCATAATTTTCTCAAACATGGTTATTTGTTGATCTCCATTAGCTTTGCGCATATACACCGGCAATGTCATATGGACGGGGCCCATACCATCACCAATCACTAAAATAACATTTACCTTATTTTCAACGGCCTGCTTCATAACCTCAGCTATTTGGGTATTGGAAATAATCCCTTTGAGTTGTTTGGTATATTTTTTAGGCCCCACACTCCCTATGGGAATGGGTGTAGCCGTATGAAAAGACGTCGACCACACCACCTGACTTTGTGAAAAAGTAGCTCCTTTATATAAATAATAAGGCGTCGAATGCGGATACCAAATAGAAGTCTCAGGGCAATACATGGCCAAAGAATCTGCCAAAATGCTTTGCGAAAAAGCAGGGACATAGCTGCTAAACACTAACAAGGTAATGCTTAATATTTTTCGAATCATCATAATAAGTCTGTTATAGAAGGCTTAATGAATGCATAAAACATTCATCATAAAACCCGAATATATAAATTTGGAATAGTAAAAGTTCTGCAACCCACAAGGGCACAGAACTTTTTGAAGCTTTATTCAATCATTAAGAAAGGCATTAAACTCATCTGGTTTATCAACACCCATCAAATCCACCTTTTCATTTTGGAACAATTGCCAAAAGCTTAGGCTTTGCGGTAATCGTCCCGGAGTATTCCAAAAACGTAACAATTTATGCTGCTCATGGCATTGATTTACAATGTCTCTTAATTTTTGGCACTCATGGGGAGTCATCGCTCCTTCTCCGTCCCAGCTAAAATGCTTTTCCCAATTATCACTCACCAAAGGATAAAAGGTATAATCATAAGCAAAACTAATGGAGTCAATTCGTCCATCCAGCGCACAATACCTGAATGTTTGCTCAAATATAGTGCTCGGCCTATCACCGGACAGAATAATCGTGACATGATTTTTCTGCAATCTATGCTTAGCAAATACGCTAAGCATAGGCCTGTAATCATCCAGTTTACTTTCTAATATCCGATAACTCTCTTCCCCTTTTTCCTTTATATCAACCATTAAAATTAGCGTATCCAACTGTTTATTTCGATACAGTTCATAAAGGGGCATCAGATACAACTCCTCCAGACTTTTATACTCACTCAGCTCCCCTAAGGAATGTCCTACCAATAGTCGATCGCCCACAGGAAACACATCCGCCTCTACCGATACCATACCCCATCGCAATGCATCAAACAAGGGTCTGGGATGGTAGTAGTCGTTATGAGAATGTCCGCCTTTTATTTTTAATCCTTCAGTTGGATGGCAAGCATACATGCTCACCACGCATAGTAATAACAAGATCATTTTTAAAACCATAGTTACTTATTTTTTCATCCAATCCATATTTTAGGAATTGGATGAAACGTGCATATTATTGATTCCATTAAGTTATTAATAACCCTCATTTTGCAACAATACTTTACTTTCTTCAATCTCTTGAGGAGGAATGGGCCACACATGGTTTACAACGGGATCATAACTACGTGAAGACCATACCTCCTTCACTTCAAATGGTGAGTCAGGATCCGATAAATTACTATGAATACGTCCGTGCAATGGCTTAGCATAAGTAGCTTCAGCATCGTGCCAGCGTACCAAGTCTTGATGCCTGTCAGACCATTCGGCTGCCAACTCAACCCTTCGTTCGTGCTTTAAGTCGTCCATTGTTGCACCGCTAATAAGTCCCAAACCAGCTCTTTTACGCACTTCATTCAAAGGAGCATCGCCATTTTTTCCTTGCATCAACAAGCCTTCCGCTTTAAAAAGCAATACCTCAGCGTAACGTATCAATGGCATATTAAGGTCGGTCGTGGGGTAATCTCCATTGGGATTCACAGTGGTTCCTACACAATCTGCGGTTCTATAAGGATCCATAAATTTATTAAATTGGAAACCTGTACGGTTATTGGTGGAATAATAACGTATATTCTCTCCAAAATACTGAAAATCATCACCAAACTTAAGAATCGTAGCTTCGCGTCGCTCATCGCCATCTTCGTACTCTTCGTACAATTCATTGGTGGCATGCCAGTATCCCCATCCATTGAACTTACCCCAACCTTTGTTCTCTAAAAATACAGATGGTGTAATACACCCCCTTTCATCACTACTTACAAAAGACCAAATATACTCCTTACTCCAGTTATTCTCTATCTTAAACACATCGGCATAATCATCCAGTAATTCATGTTGATTGGTCCCGATTACCTTATCGGCATACTCCACTACTTTTTCATAACTTGAAGCATCGTACTCTGCATTATACAAATATGCTTTGGCAGCATAAGCCCAACACGCTGTTTTATGAGGTCGACCATAATCTTCAGCCTTCAGCTCATCAAAATAGGGTAATAAATCAGCCGCCTTATCAAAATCACTAACACACTGCATATAATTATCGCTCACATGAGCCGCTCTAGCTACATCCAATTCCGTTACTGGCGTTCCCTCTGGTACAATAGGTATACCTGCTCTGTCATCACCATATCGTGGAGCCAGCCACATATATGCCCATCCTCTTAAAAAATAAGCCTGTCCTACTATAAAATCCTTCAAGTCGGCATCTATATCCATACCCGGAACATTTTCCATAATAGCATTGGCTCTAGCAATAACACGATACATCAAGCGCCAGTTATTAGCAGTATAACTATTTGAACCGTCATCAATAAAGTTTTTCATATTTACCGACTGGGCCTTATCCCTTCCTACCACCATATCGTCACTGGCGCAGATATACCACATAAAACCTCGGCCTACCACACCATCATCGGTAAAGTGTGTATAAAGTGCATTCACAGCTGCTTTGGCATCCCCTTCTGTATTCCAGAAGTTATCGGTTGCAGCAGCCCCGTACTTGTCGTTTTGCAAAAAATCATCGGAACATGCGAAAGAACTTACTGCCAGCATCAACACCAACACAAATTGATATATTGTTTGTTTCATTGTTTTATTATTTAATATCTAATTTGAAATAAAAAGTTAAAAATTGACATTTACACCCAAAGTAAACTTACGTACCACAGGGTATTTAGCCACATCAATGCCATAGTTAGCCACTTCAGGATCCATCCCTGAATAATTTGTAATGGTAAATAGGTTCTCTCCACTGGCATAAAACCTTAATTTAAGATGGTGGGCCTTTATCTTTGCCGATAAAGCATCGGGTAAGGTATAACCTACAGTCAGGTTTTTCAACCTTACATAAGAACCATTTTCCAAAAACCAATCAGAATTGGTCTGGAAATTTTTATTGGGGTCGGTGGCTGAAATACGTGGGATATCAGAATTTACATTAGACTCCGACCAAGCATTTAAAATTTCTTTATCCATATTGTATCCTTGCTCAGAAGCAGTATAGGCAACACCCTTATAAGCATTAAAAACATCCCGATCAGCCGCTCCTTGCCACAACATAGACAAATCAAAGCCCTTATATTGGAAGTAGGCATTGAAACCATAGGTTATTTTTGGGGTCGCGCTACCCATATATTCACGATCTTCATCGTTTATTAAGCCATCTTCATTTTTATCAATAAATTTCAAATCACCAGCAACGGCATCGGGTTGAATTCTATTTCCGTCCTTATCCACATGGGCAGCTGCTTCAGCATCGCTCTGAAAAATACCATCCGTTTTTATCAAGTAATAAGAATGCCATGCTTGGCCTACAGAGTTGTTAATAGGACGAAGCACTTGACGAACGTTGGAGCTCAAAAAATAACTCTCACGATTGCCGAGATCTTCAATCGTATTTTCATTGGTTGAAATATTAGCTCCTAAGCTATAGGTAAAATCGCGATGGGTATTGCCATAGGACATGGACAGTTCAAAACCCTGATTCTTCACTTTCCCAATATTTCCTTTAGAAGCTAAGCTGGCGCCAAAACTTGCCGGGTTAGGTAAATCATCAATAAAATCTTTGGTATATTTTAGATAATAATCAGCTGTAACATTTAATTTATTATTGAACATGTTCATATCCAAACCAATATCTGTTTGTTCCGATGTTTCCCATGTTAAGGCAAGGTTAGGAATCTTCTGCATCCCAAGTCCCGATAAGGTCGTCGGATCCTCTCCTAACACAGTCCCTCTAGTTGCTTCCAGGTTAGACACATAGGCATAATTATCTACCGAATTCACATTTCCAATTTGCCCCCAACTGCCACGTAATTTTAACATATCAATAAAGTCCACATTAAAAAAGTCCTCTGATGATATCTTCCACGCAGCCGACATGGCCATGAATGTTCCATCATTATTATGCATATACAATTTAGAAGTAGCATCATTACGAATGCTTCCCGTAAAATAATACCTATTGTTAAACGAATAACTTAAGCGTGAAAACATAGAAGTTGACGACAGTTCGCTCATGTTTTCATAGGGCTTACTTTTACTCCAGTCGGAGGCATTCACCAAATGACGTGCCGTTTCATTCTCACTATCAAACCCATAGACAGTCAAGCCAAATCCTTTTGTTTTCTGATAAGAAGCACTGTATCCTCCCATCAAAGTCAATTGGTGATTATTAATCATTTTCTTATAGGTGATCACATTCTCTGACAGCCATTTATTGGTAAATCCAGTGCTCATCGACTTACTATTCTCATTCAAAGGCTTACCGGGTTCCGGACGTTTAACACTAAACTCCTCATTTAAATTTTGGTCTGTACCTAATGTAAACATGCTCTTATAGGTCAACCCGGAAGTTATTTTCACCTCCAAAGAAGAAGTAGAACGTAAATAATAGCTAGGATTGTATTGATCTTTTCTTTTTAACGTAGCTACAGGGTTTACAATATCACCATATGCTCCTGCATAAGCTAAATTACTAGCAGACACGACCCCTCCATAGCTACCATCTTCATTATAGACTGCGGCAGAAGGAGGCATATAAATAGCACTTATGATAGCTCCTGTATAACCCGAATAGGTATCATTGGAATATCCTCTTGATGTTCCAGCCTGCACCCATTCCGAAAATTTGATTTTATCAGTCAGCTTAAAATCTACATTCACACGACCTTTTACCGATTTTTTAAAGGTATTAAGCAGCACCCCCTGTTCATCATCTACTTGAATCGAAGCCAATGCCTTCATATACTCCGAACCACCCGAAAGACTAAGCGCCAGACGTTTGACCTTTCCCATCCTAAAAATCTCTTCCATCCAGTTGGTTCTAGAAACCGCTCCATCAGGATAGATATTTGCATTAAAGGCATCACTTCTCCCTTGTCCTGCATTATCAGCTGCAAGGTTTTTAACCGCATTAAACTCTTCCGCATTCAATGCCTCAGGCAAATTATAGGCTTTTTGAATACCGGTATACAAATTAGCCTCCACCTTTGTCTTCCCTGCCTGGGCCTGCTTGGTACTAACTACAACTACACCGCCAGAGCCCACACTAGAACCATAGATAGCAGCAGAAGCTGCATCCTTTAACACCGAAACAGACTCAATATCTTCGGCGTTTACAGGAGCTCCCGGAACACCATCCACCACCCACAATACCTGATCGCTGGGCGAACCCAAACCACGTATAACGATATTCGCTGGTGACCCTGGATCACCTCCTTGATTCATCACATTGACTCCAGCCATGGTACCTTGTAATAAACCAGTAGTAGATACCGGGCGATTTTTCAATTCCTGAATACCTTCCAGTGACCCAACGGCTGTTGACAAATCGTCCTTTTGAACAGATCCATATCCTATCACGACCCATTCATCCAGCCCCATCATAGCCGATTCCATCATAATCTCAAAATTCTGATCCCCATCAAATGCGATTTCTTGATCCTGAAAACTAACAAATGAGAAAACAAGCGTTCCTCTATTGGTATCTGTGTTTAGATGAAAATTTCCATCTATATCACTGATTGTACCTTGTGTAGTACCTTTTACATACACACTGGCACCAACCAAAGCTTCATGGGTGGAGTTTTCAATAATCTTACCCGATAAAACAGCTTGGGAATACACTTCTGTTATACTCACAATAGACAACAGAAGTAAAAATAACTTTTTCATTCTTTACAGTTTGAATTTCAGTTACAATACACGAACACCATTTCTCTTAGCGTTATCATCTTATCCGCTCTATTTAAAAATTCAAGAACGTACATCAGATTTATTGTTGAGAATAGAATCCGTTAGATTCATTTGTTTGATATTTTACACTGTCAAACATAGAGAAGGAGCTAGAAAATGAGGTGAAAAATCGTATTCGTTAAGGTGGACTATTTGAACAACGTGTCGAAAATACTAACTCAAAAGGAGGACAATGATCGCATTAATATTCTCTCCATATTTGCTTGATTTTAGCTTAACATGTAGCTCGTTCTTTTTCTTGTTTATGTTGTAGCTGAAATTCACTAGGTCTTAATCTAAAAGCCTTTTGAAAACAACGACTAAAGTATTTGGGATCATTAAAACCAACCATAAAACAAACTTCACTTATTCTATAATTTCCATCTTGTAGCAACTGCCTTCCTCGCTGCAAACGAAACTGCTGAATTAATTCATTGGGAGTAATACCTGTTGCTTGTTTTACTTTTCGATAAAGCTGCATTTTACTCCACCCCATCTTTTCGCCTAAGAGGTCAGGACTGAAATTTGCATCTGACAAATGATCATTGATTACCAGAGCTATTTTTTGCGATACACGTTCTTCCAGACTGGGCACTTTTTGTCTTTCAGCTTGCAAATGCTTAGAAATATTAAACGCCTCCAACAAGGCCTTCTCTCTTCTAATCAAATTATTTACTTTGGTTAATAGCAAACGGTTTGAAAAAGGTTTGCTGATAAAATCATCAGCCCCTTTTTGTAAAGCTTTAATTTGATGACTTTCATTACTAAGTGCGGTAATCAAAATAAACGGTATTTGTTGCCACCTTTTGTTTTCCTTTATTTTTTCGCATAACATCACACCATCCATCTGTGGCATCAACCAATCGCATAATATAAGGTCTACCTTCCTATGCTTTATGAGTTTTAAAGCCTCTAAACCGTTCCCGGCTGTAAATACCATGTATTGATTCTCCAAAATACCTTTTATATGCCACACAATATCCGGATGATCATCGACCACCAACACACACTTTTTGTTATCGTTTTCATCCTCTACCAAAGCACTTTGCTTTTGTTTTTGATCCATTTTATATTCAGATGAATTTAAGGCAACACCTTTATCTTCTTCATAAGCCTCATACGGAAAATTGACTATAAAACAGCACCCCTCACCCTCTCGACTTTCTACACCTATATTTCCGCCATGTAACTCAACCATTTTTTGACAAAGAGACAGTCCTAAACCCGTACCTGGCTTTGTTAAATCTAAGGATTGACCTGCCTGATAAAAACGTTGAAATATATTCTGAATATGAGCTTCAGGTATACCTATGCCATCATCAGCGACCTTTATCACCACCTTATTCTCTTCATCATCAACTTCCAGACTAACTACAATATGCCCCCCTTTGTGTGTAAATTTAAATGCATTCGAAAGCAGATTAACCAAGATCTGCCGTATCTTCTCATGATCAAAATAACAGTTGATCTCCTCACGAGTAGAAATAAAACGCAGGGCGATTTGCTTGCTATCCGCCTCCAATTCAAATCCACCCATTATATTATTACAAAAAGATATTAAGCCTCCAGATTCTTTTCTCAATGTCATATATCCACCTTCCAGCTTTTTAAAATCCAACAACTGATTCACCAATTGAATCAATACATCCGTCTGTGTTTTTATGAGTCTAAGTACATTCAGAAGATGATCGGTGCCATGCTCATCAGCCAGAAGTTGTTCCACCGGACCAGCAATCAGGGTTAAAGGAGTTCTAAATTCGTGTGCTAGATTGGAAAAAAACTGCATCTTCATTTCATTGACCTCTTTAAGCTGCTCGTGCATTTGAAGTAAAACACCGTGTTGTTTTGATATTTTATTTTTTTGCTCCAGTACACTCTGGTTAGAAACAGCTAACTCTCGATTTATTTTTTGCAAAGCTTTCTGATTATCTTCCAATTGCTGCGTACGTTGTTTAACGAGCTGCTCCAGTTTTCTGCGCTTATAACGTTCCATACGCACTTTTAAACGCAGTAGTATAGACAAGCCTAACAAAAAGAAAATCATAAAAGCCAATTGATAATATACATTAAACCAGATCGGTGGCTTTACTACAATTTTTTTCTTCAACAAAGAGCCCCATTTTCCATCGGCGTTGGCCATTTTATATTGGAGTTCATATTCGCCAGGTTTTAGCCTCTCTCTTTGGACCTTTGCCTGACTCCCTTGCACATATATCCAGGCAGAATCGCTGGGCCACAAACGGTATTGAATTTTATTTTTAGAGGGTTCCAAATTATGAAAGGCATGTATGTTTAAATGCAGTCCTTCGTTAAAATAGCCTAAGTTTATTTGCTTATCGCCGTCTGCTGATTTAGCATTATTCTTTTGATTATCAAATCCCAGGAAAGCTTTGGGAGCAATCTCATTGTTCACAAAATCGTGGGGCTGAAAAAAATTAATACCCTCATTACCACCAAAAAACAATGTTCCATGGCTACTCTGAAAAAAACCACCCTCACACATTTGTTGGCTTACCCAGCCATCTCTACTGTCAAAAACACGAGATTGCGTTAGTGCTTCATTATATCTAACCACACCTTTTCCAGTATTAATCCAGTAATTACCACCTTTATCCTGCAATACCCCATAAATTAAATCAGAAGGAAGGTTAAGCTGTAATTTTTCAAAACTTTTTTCTTCGGGTTTATATACGGTAATTCCACTAAATGTAGAAATCCAATAATCCCCCTTTCTATTTTGTATGATATGAAATAAACTATTACAACTTAATGGAGACTGTTGATCTGTATTCTTGATTATCTCTATCTGACCTGTTGTCAGATTGTATTTGTTGATGCCTCCAAATTCAGTAGCAATCCACAATATTTTCTTATTATCCAAATACAAATTTCGAATATGTATATCACTTAACTCCGTACTTAGCACATGTGTTATGGCACCTGTACGGATATTAATTTTATCCAGTCCTCCCCAACCGCCCAACCAAAGAAAACCTTGTTCATCTTCAACCATGCTATAAATCCGTGATAATTTATACTGACCAGAAGCTTCGGCATTGAAATATGACTGCCTTCCATTGATATCGACCTTCAACAAACCGGCATAACTGCCAATCCACATACTACCATCTTTGGATTTATAAATACAACGAATCCTTTCCCAATCATTATTGAATTGCCTTTTTACAACTACTTTTTCAAATGAGTCTTCCTCCTTATTGTAAATAAATACTCCTTTATCGTATGTACCCACCCACAAACTATTTTTATCATCATTTGCCATGGCTCTAATAGGAGATTCTGGCAGTTGATGGCGATTTCCTTGCCTAAAAGAAAGCGTTTGAATATATGACAATTGAGGCAGAAGTTTACTGAGACCCCGATCTTTCGTTCCTACCCATAATATACCTACATTATCCACAAAAGAGCAATATGCCTCATCACTGGCAATAGAAAAGGGATTATCTTTATGATGACGTATATGCTCTACATAGAAATTACCTGCATCATGCTTTTTTACCACATGAAACAAGCCTTTATACCTAGATCCACACCAAAACTCATTATCACCCACCTCAACACCTCCCATAAAAGCAACATGAGGATACCTTTGTCTTAAGTATTCCCTCTGTAAAGAACCTTTTTTCTCCATGGGGGGCTTTTCAGCGCGAACAAATTGATCCCGCTCACTGAGAAAACAATAATAGTCTCCGTTCACATTCACCCATACATCTCCATCACCTGTCACTTCTAATGTACCATTAGATAAGTTTAGATAGGTCTTAAAAATTCCCTTTTGTACATTTACCAGTCTGCTGATAATTCCTCTACCAAGTTGCACCCAAAGATTTCCACTTTTATCTACATCTAAAGCCAATACTTGGTTGTCCGGCAGTGAGGTTTCTGGTTTCTTTGCATCATAATTAAATGACTTATAACGAATACCATCAAACATACATAGTCCGTCATAAGTACCAAACCACATCCGCCCAATACTATCCTGAGCTATGCATAAAACAGAATTATTAGGCAAACCATCCTCCATGGTGATGGTTTTAAAATTATATTTAGAATGGGCTCGAATCGATAAAACAACGAATAACAAAAGAAGGAGTATAGTACAGTGCTTCATATTTCAAAAACTTAGCAAAACCCTGATAAGCAATGCAAATATTTTTTCTGGTTTTACCAAGGTATTTTTTACCCAACAAAGATGATCATATTGCTTGCACGAAAGTTAAACTGAAAATGAAATAAACATTAAGTATTACTTCTTCATTCTATTAATTTTACAAAAAATAAATGGACGAAACTTGGCATATAATTGATAATAGCACTTTAACTAAAACTAAAAAGTCTACAACCCCATCTTCATTTGAATTTCGGTGATTGCCTGATCAGGGTGATTGTTATTTGTAAAATCCTTATCAAACAAATTACTTACAAAGGCATTGGATGCCTTACTGAATATCATATCGTGACCAACACACAAGCCCATTGAAATATTCAAGTCAGTATTTCTTTGGTTCAAAAAATGCGCTTGTCCGGCAGGATTACATAAAATACGACTACCAGATCCGCCCAACAGATCTTTTTTTTGTAGACGCCCATATTTACAATCCACCGTGTACACGTCAAAACATTTAGAGAAATACTTTTCTAACAATTCAGCTTCGTAGCCAAATGTGATACAATGCGCTATCCCAATACGTTTAAAATGGGCGCCTTTGGCAAAGTTCATAAGCTCCTCCACACGATTAGAACGCATGCTGGTTGTATCATAATTTACTTGCATTATGTCTCTAAATGCTTTTGTATATAATTCCGTCATATTCATCTATTTTAAACGTACATTTGTTGCACTGCGCTCATAGCAGCTAACACAATAGGATAATTGCCCGGCCCGGCTGTAAGCATTGGCTGCGTGCCATATTGCATAATAGCCAATTCTGAAGCAGTCATATGCTTCTGTATGGCTAATCCTAGGATATTAATCATTTCACCGGTTGACTGTCCTCCTATAATCTGTGCCCCTAAAACAACTCCGCTTCCTTTTGAAAAAATAAGTTTCACCTTTTGTTTGGAAGTCTCTGGCAGTTTAGCAGGATGATGGTCAACGCCCTCATTTCGACCTACAACTATCTGAAAACCTTCGGCATTCGCTTGCTTTTCTGTTAATCCGGCCGCCCCCATTGAAATATCACCCAACGAGCTTGAAAAAATGGCAATACTGCCTTTTGTTTGCCTAATCACTCTTAAATTATACAGATTCATACCCGCAATTCTGGCTTCTGAAGCACCGGTAGAAGCAAGCATTAGCTTGGATTGTTTCCGTGTAAAAAAATCTCGATGCTCCACACAATCACCAACGGCATAGATATCTTTTATAGATGTTCTAAGGTATTCATCGGTGACAATACCACCATAAATTCCAATTTGAATTCCTCCTTCTTTTGCCAAAGAAACATTGGGCTGATATCCTATGGCCAGAATTACATTATCAGCCTTTATAACCTCCCCACTCTGAAGTTGAACGCCTGATAACTTGCCCTCTTTTCCAAGTATTTTATCCACCATTGTATCGGTGCGTATGGTAACTCCATGCTTTGCTAACACATCTATGGCAGGACTTATCATATCATTATCAAAAGCCAAAGGTAAAATGGAATCCATGGCTTCAATCAAGGTAATGTTGGCCCCCAGTTTCACGAGTTCATCACTCATCTCCACACCAATAAATCCAGCACCAATGACAACAATCTCCTTTCCTTTATTCAATTTTGATTGAAGCGCTTGAATATATTCCAATTCCTTTCGAATTGTTACCACGCCTTCTAAATGGATCCCCTTAATAGGTGGTATAAATGGTGTTGAACCCGTTGCTATAATTAACTTATCATAACTTACAAAACGATTACTTTTCAAATGCAAACGCTTTTGATTACTATCAATTGCACTTACCTCATCAATTAAAAAATCAATTCCCATATTTTTTGCAGGCTCAATACTTTTAATATTGTCTTCTACAGAATGCAGGGTCCCAAAAGTATATGGTATTCCACAAGGTATCAGTGACTGCTCTTCTTTTCTAATAACCAATACCGTCTTATCTTTATGAAGCATTTTTGCGGACGAGGCAGCTGCCCCTCCTGCTGGGTTTCCCCCAATTATAACAATGTCGTATTTCATATACTCTAATTTAATTACAATGGCTCTATGGAGATCCTCTGAATTAATCATTCTCCTGTGTGTAAATCCATTCCCATGGGTCATTTCATCCCATGTATTTATATATTTCGCAAATAGTGCGTACTACCAAGCATTGATATCTGATCGCCATATCGTTTCAGGACATCTGCCTTTTGGGATATACAATCAAACATGCTGTTAATATTGTTCCATCACCGACAGGGCAAAAATAGAGCCTTAAGATGCTCAGCACAAGAAAGTATAACGGTAGTATTTTGCAAAAAAGATTGAAATATGATAATTATTTTATTACGGAATAGTAATCTTTAAAATTTGGCCAATACAAAGTTGCTTTGTTGTACCTTTGTATATAATTTACCATAAAGTTGTATCACTTTGGAAAAACATAATCAAAACAATACAGTCGACCTAGAAAACACATCTGCATGTTTCCAATCTTTAGAAGCAGAAGATTTGCAAATTATCAATAAAAATAAAACCCAATTATCTTTTTTCAAAGATGAAACAATATTCAAACAAGGAGCATTTGCTACCCATGTACTGTTTGTAAATAAAGGTTTGGTTCGAATTTATCTTCAAACAGACACGAACAAACAAGTAAATATTCGTTTGGCTAAACAAGGTGATTTTCTGGCATTTTCATCAGTCTTTGGAAAAAACACATATTTATATTCTGCCATTTCTCTTAAAGATTCAACCATATGTATGATTGACAAAGAAGCTTTAAAGAAATTATTAATAAAGAATCCGGGATTTGCCATGCAGATTAATTCCAAAAATTGCCATAACGAAGATCGCTACCTCAACATCATCCATAATATTTCCCACAAACAAATGAGAGGTAAATTAGCTTCCGCTTTAATATATCTATCTTCCAACGAATTCAAGGATGAAAATGTTTTTGAATACTTAACGCGCCAGAACATTGCAGACTTCGCTTCCATCAGTGTTGAAAGTGCAGTGAAGTTCATCAAAGAGTTTGAAAAAGAAGGCATGTTAAAATTGGAAGGAAAAAACATTCAAATAACGAACATCAACAAATTACAAAACATTGAATTAAGAGGCTAAGAAGCAACTCCTTTCACAAAAATAATAGCTTAAAAATCATTAAGAAGAAGCAGTGCACCACAAAGATAAACTGAAACTAATTAACTAATAAATTAGCAACCAATACCTTCATTAATAAAAGAAGTCTGGAATGCCCCATGAAGATATATAGCTTTTAATGGGAAACGATGGGAATAATCTTCAATATTTTACCTGGATTTTCAATCGCCACATAAATATAGCCATCGGGGCTCATTTCTACATTTCGCACACGGCCAACTCCTTCCAGCAGTTTTTCCTGCTTCACTACTTGTTTACCATGTAACACAACTCGATGTAAATACTCAAAACGAAGGGAACCTGTTAATATATTATTTTTCCAATTGGGATAACGATCCCCTTTCACAAAGGTCATACCACAGGGAGCAATGGAAGGAACCCAATACAACAGGGGCTGTTCCATACCTACCGTGGCTGTATCCTTGGTAAAAGTCGTTCCATTATAATTGATACCAAACGAAATCACCGGCCATCCGTAATTCTTGGCCGCTTCAATAATATTTATCTCATCACCTCCTTTGGGGCCGTGTTCATCTGACCACATTTCTCCGGTTACAGGATGCATGCACACACCTTGCGGATTACGATGACCATAAGAATAAATAGAAGGCATAGCGCCTTTCTTACCAACAAAAGGATTTTCTGGAGGTATACTCCCGTCATCATTTATACGATGAATCTTTCCACAATGATTATCCAGCGATTGGGGATTACGATCCCGGTTGCCACGATCGCCCACCGAAATGTACAAATAGCCCTCTCTATCAAATTCCAACTTACTACCATAGTGATGGCGCTTATTGGTCTCAGGCATGGCTTTGAAAATACGTTGTTTATCAACCAATGCATTCCCCTTCAGCCGAGCCCGCATCACTGCAGTGTTGGCCAGGTTATTGTTTTGCTCATTGGGTGAGGAGTATGAAAAATACAACCAACCATTTTTTGCATAGTCGGGATGAAGTTCAATATCTAGTAAGCCCCCTTGTCCTTCTGCTATAATAGGAGGCAAACCTGTTATTTGCTGCAATTTACCATGAGTGGTAAAACGTAATAATTCTCCTTTTCTTTCGGTGATCAACAAATCGCCATTGGGCAAAAACTCAAGTCCCCAAGGAACATCTAATCCATCCACAACAGTATCCACCCTGAACTTCATATCTTCACTTTGCTCCACTCCCTCCTCATGCACCGTAATAAGGTCAGTATTTACTAGAGGCTTCATATCCATTTTTAAGATATAATCAACTAGGTCATATATAGTTGTATCTGTCAATCCTTCAGCAAAGGCAGGCATTCCATAGGCTACTCGTCCATATTTTATACTTTTAAAAAGCTCGTCTCTTCCCTTCCCCCAAAGCCATGTTCGCTCAACAAAAGAAGATTTACCATCATTATGACATCCCAAACAAAAGTTTTGAAAATGAGACTCGGCATTGGTGCCTGACTGAAAACCACGCTTAGTATCATTCTGGGTTTGGCAGGACACCCACAAATGAAAAGCAACCACCATAACAAAAAGAAATATATGCTTCATATTTACGAATACTATTTACTCAATAAAACGATCTCATCATGCCTGTTGGGGGTATAAAACACCCTCACAAATTCTGCTTCCGCCATGGCTTTAAGCCACAAATTTAAATCATTCTCCTGTGTGTTCCATTATTCTCATGACTCGCCTCTATTCACCATAGCGATGCCATGCCTCTTTATACAAGTACTTGACTGTTTGCACTTTTAATCCTCACAACGAAGTTCTAGTACATCATTAAAGCCTAAAAGATATAACACACAAAAACACGAATTGTTTGTAAACACAACAAGAACCATATTTGGATATTATAAATATCACTCTTGTCATGATGTAGATACTCATACACCAATATGAAACCAACGAAACAGTTTTACTTTATTTCTACGAAACTAGTCTCCATATTCTTGCCTGCATAAGGCGCCAATTCAACGGTAAAATGTCTTAATATAGGAGCTTCATTTACAATTCGATAACCAGATTTAATCTTTTTCCTCCTATCATACACATTTTTAAGAGCTACTGCGATCACATCCATATGATTATTGGTATATACCCTGCGGGGAATGGCCAAACGTAAGAGCTCCAGTTTTGGATATCTATTTTCGTGCGTAACAGGATCTCGGTCTGCCAATAGTGTTCCTATCTCCACACCTCTCACCCCGGCTTCTTTATATAACTCTACAGCTAAGGTTTGTGCTACAAATTGATCCACTGGTATTTGCGGCAAAAATCGTCTAGCATCCACAAATATGGCATGACCTCCAAATGGCTCCTGTACAGGCACACCAAACTCTTTTAGTCGTTGACCTAAATAGGCCACCTGTTTAATGCGGGTCTCCAGGTAGTCAAATTCAGTTCCCTCATCAAGCCCCTGAGCCAAAGCATTCATATCACGCCCCGACATGCCACCATAGGTAATGTATCCTTCGTAAATAATATTAAACTGTGCAGCTTTTTTGAACAGTTCTTCCTCCCGTAAAGCAATAAATCCACCCATATTCACAATAGCATCCTTCTTACTGCTCATAGTCATTCCATCAGCATAGGTAAACATCTCTGCTACAATCTCTTTGATGGTTCTATGGACATATCCCTTCTCACGGGTTTTAATAAAATAAGCATTCTCTGCAAAGCGAGCCGAATCAAAAAGCACTCGAACACCATACTTTTTACTTAATTCATAAACATCACGTAAGTTTTGCATAGATACAGGTTGTCCTCCTGAAGAATTACAGGTAACCGTAACAATAACGCATGGTATTTGCTCCGCAGGATATTTCAGGTAAATTGACTCCAGCTTATTTAAGTCCACATTGCCTTTAAAAGGATGCTGAAGTGTAGTATCAAATGCTTCGTCAATGGAACAATCAACAGCCCTTGCTTTGCGAAACTCAATGTGCCCCTTTGTGGTATCAAAATGAGTATTTCCTGGTATGATGTCACCTTCTGAGATAAGCGCAGAAAACAAAACATTTTCGGCAGCGCGTCCTTGATGTGTGGGTAAAAAATAATCAAACCCCAATATATTTTTTATGGCCTGTTTCATATTATAATAAGAAGTAGCACCAGCATAACTCTCATCGCCCAACATCATACAAGCCCACTGACGGTCGCTCATGGCTCCCGTTCCACTATCAGTTAACAAGTCAATAAAAACCTGATTGCTCTTCAAATTAAACAGATTATAAGCTGCGTTTTTAATCCAACGTTCCCTTTCTTCTCTGGTACTTTTTCGGATGGGTTCAACCATCTTTATTTTATAAGATTCTGAAAAAGGTAATTCCATGACTAATTTTATTTATGATGAAAAAAAATGGTATTTAGCCTTTGCAAGAAAACTCCAAATACTGCGTTATTCTCATTTTTGAAACAGTCATTTACAATCAGTAAACTCCTTGGTTTCAAAAATATCGAAAGCCTTGTCTTTGAAGCTTTTTTATCAAAGACAAAAAAAAACAGTTGTTTTCTTGCAGCCACTATTTATGAGCCACAGCAATATCTATTGCGTAACATATGCCGAAAACATGATTGTGAACCGTGAAAAGACTTGGTACGGGTGACTCCTAATTTTTAACCTTTAGTGACCTGGAATTCGTCTCGTCGTTTAACATTTAGGAACAAACGAAAGGATAGAAATGATATGAGATCGAGATTCTTATGCATACTCAAAGTAAAAGCAATAGTCCAAATTTAAAAAATTTAACCATAAACTACACCTATTATTTGTCATGTTACTATGCTCATTGTAATAATTCATAAAAATCTCGTCTACACAAAATATACATTCATCAACAAAACTAATTCACTAACATATTCCACAAAAATATCATCAATATAACAAAACTATTTTTATAAGCCATTTAAACAGGTGGTTCCAAACTCACCAAACTACTCTACATAAACAACATACAACAATAAACACATCATCTATTCTTTACAAAACATCATGAATCATAACACCCTACTTCCATATCTCACTTCTTTCACTCCCTCAAAAACACACATGTTTACTGCAACCTTCGTTTCATTTATTCGAATACAATGTTCAAATACCTAACAAAATTCGTATAAAACTTACTCAAAGAACTATGAAGAGAAGACAGTTGATGGTAGGAATAATGATGATAATGTCACTAACCATCCATGGTCAACAGTCCATGTTTAAGGCACTGTTTATGTTTAACTTTGCTAAATACATCGTATGGCCAGACCAGGCAAAGCAAAACGAGTTTATTATCGGTGTATCCGGAAACGATGCCATTATTTCGGAATTGAACAAACTAGCAGCAATCAGAAAAATTAATGGCAAGCCCATTGTAATCAAAAAGGTGAAATCACCATCCGAAGCTCCCAATGCAAATATGTATTACATTCCCGCCTCTAACTCAGGAAAATTATCTGAGGTTACGACTTATTTCGCGGGTAAGCCTACGCTAATTATTACCAACAAAGATAACTTATGTAAAAAAGGTGCTTGCATCAACTACGTCAACCGTAATGGCAAGCTGAAATATGAAGTAAACCAAGCCAACATCAAATCACACCAACTGAATGTAGATCCTAAACTTATCGCGCTCGGTATCGAAATAAAATAAATTAAACACACATGTTACTACGAAAATATATATCACTCATTTTATGGATGGCCGTTACCATCTCCGTATATGCACAAGAAAACAAAATAGACATCCATAGTATTAGCCGAGAACAAGTACTAGAGATGAAAATAGAGGAACTAGCGCTATACGATTTAGACGAACTTTCCCAATTAATGGATATAGTCGGAGCCTCCAGTCTGGATGAATTATATGACTTACTATTAAACAAAGAGGTTACCTCTGCTTCTAAAACAGAAGAAAATCTATTTGATTCACCCTTATCTACCACTGTTTTAAGTCACGACCAAATAATTGCATCCGGAGCCACCTGTATTGAAGAAGCGCTGCGCCTGGTTCCTGGAGTTATCGTTCGAGAAAAAACCAATGGTAACTACGACGTTCACATTCGAGGTAACGACAACCTTCCTTCTAAAAACATGCTATTATATTCTGAAAATATGAATACCTTGGTTATGATAAATGGCCGCCCGGTATTTAATTATTCACATGGCGGTACAATATGGGAGACTCTACCAATAGGCTTTGAAGATATAGATCGAATAGAGGTTATACGCGGCCCTTCCAGTGCTTTATATGGTCCTAATGCTGTTTCTGGTGTCATCAATATTATCACACAAATGATAACTTCTGAAACACCGCTTATTTCAGGCAACTTTCAAGGTGGCTCTTTAAGCTCATACATTGGTGATATAGCCTTTAGAAAAAAAATAAACAAAAAATGGAGTATAGGAGTCACTGGCAATTACGAAATACGCAAACGAGAAAGAGACGATTTATTTATATATAACGGAGAAGATGATAACGGAAATCTTTTATATACTTTAGATGGTAAACCCACCGGATCCGGCTACTATACCAAAGATGAAATCAGTAAAATGTATAAAGGGCAATACCAACTATGGGCTCCTTATATGGTGGGCAAGCAAACCTACGACATAAACACCTCATTTCCTAACCCTCAACAATCAAAAGAACGCATTGGGGTAAATGGATATCTGCATTATGCACCAAATAAATACACAACAATACAGCTTTCTGCAGGCTCACAAGAGTCAGAAGCATTGTCCTCAACAATGGGCGATGTACCTACACCCTACTCCACAAAAAAAGCAGCTACCCAATACATAAATTTACATACTACTGTAAAAAACTTTTCATTACAAGCCAATTTCAACACCGGAACCATAGATTACATGACTGGAAATGAAGGATTTGAACTTGACAACAAACAATACAATATTCAAGCTGAATACAATTTTAAAATAGGCGGTTTAGATATACGTCCTGGCGTAAGCTATCAAGCCATGACCTATGATGATTCTCCGCATATTTCAGAAAATGGAAAAGGTTATTTAAATGGGGAAAGCACCATCGATATTCTAGCTGGCAGTATGCGACTCGATTACAAACCAACTGACAAATTACGTTTTGTTTCCGCCTTGCGTGCCGAAAAATATAACCACCCTGACGATATTTATGCTTCTTGGCAATTTGTAGCTTCCTACAAAATAAACGATCACAACCTATTAAGAGCTGTATATTCAAGGGCAAACCAGTCGTCATTTATCGTAAACACCTATTCAAACTACACATGGAATATAGTCAATCGCCCTTATCCCCGGGTGATGCAATTTGGAGGAGAAATCAATGATTATGACCTTAAAACCATGGATATGTTTGAATTGGGTTACAGACTAAGGCCTGTAAAAAACATATTGTTGGATTTCGAGGCCTTTTATCATGTATCAAAAGACTTCGGTGCCTTAGCACCCGATTACACCGACTACGTCGTATATAATCCTTTGCAGGCTATCATGGGGCAAGAAGCCATAGGACGTCCCGATTCAGTACATATTCAATACCAAAACTATGATCTAAAATCGAAGCAGCTAGGACTCAGTATAAATATGGATTGGGTAATTAATGAGAAATTAGTAGTAAATGCTAACTTAACACTTCAACAAACCCACCTTGACCATTATCAGCCTGCCAGCAGAGACGATATTATTTTACATCAAGCCACGGTAGCTGGAGCTAAGGTACAAACTGCACTGGAAGAAATTGGTAGTCAACTATTGTCAGGAGAAATCACACCAGAACAGGTTCCAACCTTTGTGAAAGCATCTTCTACCTCATTACCTGAAAATAACATCAATAATTATCAGTACAAGGGCACTCCTTCGTATTTTGGTGGATTTTCAATTACATATCGCCCCACTAAAAAAATAGAATTTTTTCCTCAGGCATATTTTTATGGTAAACAAACGTTCGAAAACCAATACTATGCCGAAGAAATTGATGGTAAAATATTACTAAACCTAAAAGCGTCTTACAAAACCTCAAATCATTTAACTCTCTATATAAATGGAAAAAATTTATTAAGCCAACAATCAAGAGAATTTGCCTTTATGGACCAAATACCTGTGATGATTTTAGCAGGGATTCAGTTCAAATTGTAACCTGAATGACGTATAAGAACCTCGTCATGAGGATCAAAAGTGACTACAAGCCAGAACTTGCTGGCATGAAGCATAACACCTCTTTATTAAATTGGAACACGTTAGTCCACAACTTGATGGGCAGCCATTTTAATGCGTAATATATTTTTTAATAACTCTTGGAGTTTTAAAGAAAAAAAAACATCTACATAATTTTACTCCACAAGGGCTGTCTCTAGACTAAAGAGGCAGCCTTTATGCATTAACTCGCTTTTTAAAGATTTGGCCTAACACTTGTAATATTTATATATACATCAGGATCAAAAATAACTTTAAACACTAACTATCAATATAATACAATAAATACAACCTATTTGAACCCTACATAATGGTAATAAATAGGCTAATTTATTTACATATTGGTAACATATACCGAAGTAAATGACGAACCTGAAACCAATCTTTGCAAAAAGTATTACACTTGGCAATGATTGAATTCTCTTGTGACACACAAATGACCATTAAAATAATTACAAATGAAAGCATGTATCCCAATTATGGGCAACAATACCCTTCAGAAGGAACGCGTTGCCAACGATTTTTACAAAGCACAACATTATTGCATTTATGATTTTGACACAGACGCCTCCGTCATCTATTCCTTGTCGGATACCAATACCATATACATGTCCCTCAGTGAAATAAAAAAACAAGGCATTCAAATCATCATCACCCCTAACTTACGACCTATGGCTGCCAAAATTTTATTTGAAAATGAAATAGAAGTATACAAGGCTGTTGGAAATGTAACAAAAGAAAATATTGACCATTACAAAAGAGGCTTACTACAGGATTTCACCGAAACTATGATTGAAAGCAAAAAAGACTGCGCTTCTCAATCTTGCGCTTCCTGTTCTTCATCAGACAGCTGTCATTAGTTGATTATTCATAGGGACTCCTGATCAAATATAAATTTTTATTGGTGGTTGGGTACTCAAATGCGGATTACTCATTTATTGAGAATTACGAAATATGGTTATGGAAAAATTGCATCCCTCTATGTTTTTACATGAATATGTTTTCAAGATTGAACTGTCCTCATATGTTCTTTTTATTCGGGAAGGTTTATTTTTAAAGGCCCTCATGACAACTCCGTCATGAGAATTAAAAGTACAATCAATCAATAACTTGTTGAAATGAGGCATAGCACCAGCTATGGTGAATTAAAGAAAAGTAACGAAGTGATCTCGAATGACACCATAAAAAAAAGGCCATCTCATCAGAGACAGCCTTTTATATATTTTATACGCTATTAGGACTAACCTAAATACGATTTCAACAATTTACTTCTGGAAGTATGTCTCAATCTACGAATCGCTTTTTCTTTTATTTGTCGAACCCTTTCACGTGTTAAACCGAAGCGTTCACCTATCTCTTCCAAGGTCATTTCTTGTGTTTGAATACCGAAGAACAGTTTAATAATATCCGATTCACGCTCAGTCAAAGTAGCTAAAGCTCTTTCAATCTCACGTGCCAAGGACTCATTAATCAAAGTTTTATCAGCATTCGGAGAATCACCGTTCACCAAAACATCCAGCAAGCTATTATCCTCACCTTCCACAAATGGGGCATCCACAGATATATGCCGACCAGATACTCGCAAGGTATCTGCCACCTTATCAACGGGCAACTCTAACTTATCCGCCAACTCCTCAGGAGATGGCTTACGTTCATTTTCCTGCTCGAATTTAGAATAGGCCTTATTGATTTTATTCAAAGAACCAACCTGATTCAAGGGTAGACGCACAATCCGGGACTGTTCGGCCAAAGCCTGTAGTATGGACTGACGAATCCACCACACCGCATAGGAAATAAACTTAAACCCACGCGTTTCATCAAATTTTTCAGCTGCTTTTATCAAACCAAGATTACCTTCATTGATCAAATCAGGAAGACTCAACCCTTGATTTTGATATTGCTTAGCAACCGAAACAACAAAACGCAAGTTAGCCCTTGTCAGCTTCTCCAAGGCTATTTGATCACCTTTTTTAATTCGCTGAGCCAATTCTACTTCTTCCTCTACGGTTATCAATTCCTCACGACCGATTTCCTGAAGATATTTATCTAAAGAAGCACTCTCGCGGTTAGTAATTGATTTTGTTATCTTAAGTTGTCTCATATCCTATATGCAAAATGTGGCGCAAAATTATACTTTTTTAATCTAATATCCAATTATTATACAAAAGAGTGAGACAAATTAAACGAATACTAATCCTGTAGATTAATAGCGTAATAGGCAACTTGTCCGTTTGGATAAACTCCTGTGATAAACAAACCTCCATCGGTAGATGCAATCACATTTTTCAAATCCTTCACACTGCTTATGGGTTCTCGATTGGCCTTTAAAATGATAAACTCTTCACCTACACCACTTTGTTTTAATTTACCGGTTTTAAGTTTAACAATTTTCATACCATAATCTATTCCTAACTTTGCCTTTTCCTGATCTGTTAATTTACGCAACTCCGCACCTAACAAATCGGATATTCCTTCTTTCTCTTTCACTAAGTCAGTAGAACCATAACTATTACGTAAAACTACGGTAAATTGTTTTCTTTTTCCACCCCTTTTTACAACTAAATGCACTTTATCTCCAGGACGGTGCTGACTCACTTGCTCAATTAGTTCAGAATTTGTATTAACTTTCACATCATCTATACTAATTATCACATCTCCTTCCTTAACACCAGCGGCATCTGCACCGCCATTCACAGTAACAGCACTCACATACACACCTTCCACTTTGTCCAGGTCATATTGTTCTGCAATCTCTGCAGTAACACCTACTATCTGCACGCCAATAAAGGCACGTTGCACTTCTCCAAACTCCATAAGGTCGGCCACTACTTTTTGAGCTATACCCACAGGAACGGCAAAGGAATAACCAGCATAAGAACCCGTTTGCGAAGCAATGGCGGTATTAATACCAATCAGCTCACCGCGTGTATTAACCAAAGCCCCTCCACTATTTCCAGGATTTACAGCCGCATCCGTTTGAATAAAAGACTCAATACCCATTGGTTGATTTCTGTTGGCCAGAATATTGATGCTTCTGGACTTAGCACTCACAATACCAGCTGTTACTGTAGAAGTTAGGTTAAATGGATTACCAACTGCTAACACCCATTCTCCAATCCTAAGATCATCTGAGCTTCCATAAGTCAAAAACACAAGTCCCTTTTCTTCAATTTTCAAAAGAGCAATATCGGTCGTTGGATCCGTGCCCACCAGGGTAGCTGTATAAGAGCGCCTGTCATTAAGTATCACTTCTATTTCATCTGCATTATCTATCACGTGGTTATTGGTAATAATATAACCATCTTCAGATATAATTACACCCGAACCAGATCCCATAACAGGACTTCTATCCGGCATTGTTCCACCCCTTGGTCCAAAAAAGAAATCATAAAACGGATTATTTTGTGAATATCCGTTACCGGAAACATTCGCTTTGGTCATCACGTGAACCACAGCTTCCACAGACTTCTCAGCAGCTACCGTAAAATCGGGCACCCCCACAGGCGCGGCAACTCCCATGGAAGCATATCGGGCAGCCGGTACCACAGGCCGCTCAACAGCAACGATCTCTTGATCAGGTTTCACAAATAACACAAACGCATACACCCCAACAATTCCACCGAGTACAGCTGTCAGGAACACAAAAAATATTCTTTTAACATTCATAACGTATAATTTTAAATTTACATGTCCGTAAGACATCTTATTATTATTTACCTTTTTATCCGATTCATGATCAGATTGTCATTTTTTATGACCATTGATAAAGTTTAACCATATCAGACGAGCCATGAGTAATATTTCACACACAGAGGGGTGATTAATTCTGGCGAGCTCCAAATGACCCTTGATAGATAAACTTTAAACATATGAAAATCACGGTTCAAAAATGGCAAATTATATGCCCTTATTATGCCAGAATAAGTACCTTAACCTAATTTTAACTGATTTTTCGTTAACTTTGTTCATCTTTTTTCAGACAGGTATCATTTAAAAGAATCTAATTATCAAATACTTTGAATATAAACATAATGCAAATTGAATTTTATAAATACCAGGGCACAGGCAACGATTTTGTGATTATCGACAATAGAGATGGAAATTTTGACAGCAAAAACATTGATCTTGTCAGTTATTTATGCAACCGAAGAATGGGTATTGGTGCCGACGGACTCATGCTACTTGAAAAACACAAAGCAGAAGAAGTCGCATTTACCATGCGTTACTACAACAGCGATGGAAAGGAAGCTTCTATGTGTGGAAATGGTGGAAGATGCATAGCGGCCTTCGCCGTAAAAGTAGGCGCTGCAGATCCGTCAAAACCCTTCTATTTTGAAGCCGTTGATGGCATGCACATTGCCAAATACAACAATGGCATTGTTAGTCTGCAAATGACAGATGTTAAAACCATTGACATCAATGATGGATACTACTTCTTAGATACTGGTTCTCCCCATTACGTGGCCCACAAATCCAATATAGACACCCTTGACATTGTAAAGATAGGCAGACAAATAAGGCATTCAGATACTTTTAAACCTGCTGGCACCAACGTTAATATAGTAGAAGAAATTGCACCTGATCACATAAAAGTAAGAACCTATGAAAGGGGTGTTGAGGACGAAACCTATTCGTGTGGAACCGGAGTGGTTGCGTCGGCAATCAGCACTTTCACAAAAAACAATGAGTGCCGCGACTTCAATATAGACGTGAAAGGCGGAAGGCTACAGGTATGGTTTGAAGGTGACACAGCTGGTGGATTTAAGAACATCTGGCTTACAGGCCCTGCCACTTTTGTCTATAAAGGCAATATCACTGTATAGCAAGAACCTGCGAGCCGATGGTCACTGTCTCATATATATAAGCATGACTATCTGCCCGCTTCCATCTTACCTCCTTATACCTCTCCTATTGAGTTCTCTGCGATATCTAGCAGCATTTGCATTATGTTGCGAAAGTGTTTTGGCAAAATTATGGTATCCAGAAAAATCTTCTTTAGCACACATATACAAATATTTATGCGACTTAGCATTTAACACTGCATTTAATCCAGCCACAGAAGGAATTCTCACAGGTCCGGGTGGCAAACCGGCATACTTATAAGTATTATACGGGGAATCCACTTCCTTATCTGCATTCAAAAGCCTTTTAATGGAAAAATCACCCAAAGCATATTTCAAAGTAGGATCAGCCTGCAAACGCATCCCTCTCTTGAGTCGATTCAAATACAAACCAGCCACCATCGGTTTTTCATCAACCATCTGCGTTTCCTCATCCACAATGCTAGCTAAAATAGCTACCTCAATCATTGTCAACCCCTTTTCTCTTGCCTTACTTTGCTTCTCCGAAGTCCAGAAACTATCATATTCCCGTTTCATCCTTTTCACAAAACCACGCGCATCAGTATTCCAATATAGCTGATAGGTGTTGGGTAAAAACAATGCAGGTAAAGTATATCTATCAAAACCCAAGGTACCGATATATTCATCATTAACAAATAAACTCATAAGCTCAGCAGAGTCAACCATCAACTTCCCTCCCACGATCTCAGCCAAACGCTCCAGTTCTCGTATATTGTTGAATGTAACATTCACCGGTTCCTGCTTGCCACTTCGTAACATATTCACCAACCGATTATTAGACATGCCATCTTCCAGCTTATAACGACCGCCTTTTATGCGGTTAGGATATTCCTTTTTTTGGGCTACCCATTCAAAACTTACCATATCCTTGATAACTCCTGAACCTTCTAATATGGCCTTAAGCTCACTAAAACTGGCACCATTGGGAATATAAATATAGGGTGTTTCCACATGAGACAGATCTACATTAGCCGCATTAATATACCTATAAAACCTACCACCAAATAAAACAGCAATAAGTACCAAAACAATGAAGAACAACCCCATTCTCTTAATTCTACGGGTCATTTTCCTCTTCGTCTTCTTAACTTTATTTTTCATTTAAAATATCTAGAGTGAACATTCAAATATAACAGAATATTCCGTTCTGCAATTACCTTGCAATACATTAAACTTAGCGAAATAAAAATAAATAAAAAGTTTTGCAAAGAATATTATATTTTTGAAGAATCAAAATCAGAAATCAATAAAACTAAATACAATGTATAAATTATTTCTATTGACTACCCTCACGCTAAGTGTAATTAGCTGCAGATCATTAAAAGACTCCGGGAGTTCTAGCTTTAGCGACAGCGACTCCCCCTATGTTCAGGAAGAACCAGTGGTAAAACCAAAGGTGAAACCAAAACCAATAGTAGTAAAAGAAGAAAAGTTTAAAGTAATTGAGTCTGAAGACGATATTGCATACAAATATTATGTGATTATTGGATCCTTTAAAGTGCTGAATAATGCACGAACTTACAAAAACACCTTAATAGAGGAGGGATTTACTCCTGTAATACTGGAAAACGAAAATGGGCTTTATCGTGTCTCCGTATCTGCATATAAGAATGAAACGGATGCAAGAAACAAGGTTGGTTATATCAGAACAGAATTCGAAAAATACAACGACACTTGGCTTTTAATAAGAAAACGTTAAAGTATTATACAAATCATTTCGCCCGCCAATATTTCATGGGCTAAATGTTTTATATATTTTTGTAGCAAATCAATACCGAAATAACAAATAAAATATAGATATGTACAAGCCGGTAAAACTAACCGATGATGTTTTTTATGTTGGTGTTAATGACAGAAGAACACATCTTTTTGAGAACATATGGCCTATAGAGCGTGGCGTTGCATATAATTCATATGTAATTGCGGACGAAAAAGTAGCTCTTATTGACTCCGTTGAAATAGGACAAGTTGAAAAATACCTAAAGAAAATAAAAGCTATTATTGGAGATCGCCCCATAGACTACCTTGTTGTTAACCATATGGAACCAGACCATGGCGGCTCTATAGACATCATCCGAAAAATGTATCCTGAAATACAGATTGTAGGCAACAAAAAAACCTTACCCATGCTGGAAGGATATTTTGGCATTTCAGATAATACATTAGAAATTAAAGAAGGAGACTGCCTTCATTTGGGCAAGCACACCTTAAACTTCTACCTGGTACCTATGGTACACTGGCCCGAAACAATGGTCACCTACGAATCTAAAGAACAAATATTATTCTCAGCTGACGCTTTTGGTTCTTTTGGAACACTGGATGGTGCTATCTTTGATGATGAATTTGAATTTGAGTATTATCGAGATGAGATGCGTAGATATTATTCAAATATTGTTGGAAAATATGGTTCCCCAGTACAAAAAGCACTTGACAAACTGGCAAACCTGGATATCAAGATGATTGCCTCCACCCATGGCCCCATCTGGAGAAAATACATCAAAGAAGTCATTAACTACTATGATAAGTGGAGTAAGTACGAAACCGAAGAAGGTGTTGTGGTTGCTTACGCATCCATGTACGGAAACACTGAAGAAATGGCTGAAGCTGTTGCCCGTGAACTAGCAGAAAACGGTATTAAACACATCCGTGTTCACGATGTATCTAAATCACACGCCTCGTTTATTATTTCCGATATTTTTAAATACAGAGGGGTTATCTTAGCGAGTCCTACCTACTGTAACGAACTCCATCCAAATATGGAAGCGTTGACTTCCAAATTAGTACATATGGGCGTTCAGAATCACTACCTGGGCATACTAGGATCATTCTCTTGGTCCGGTGCTGCCGTTAAAAAACTCACGGCCATCGGAGAGCAACTTAAATGGGAAATTGTTGGCGAAAGTGTTGAAGAAAAACATGCGCTCAAGTCAAACAAATACGACGCTTGCTTAAAGCTAGGGACTGCTATGGCTGACAGACTAAAACAAGACAGAAAATAGCATCCACAAAACAAAATATTACCAATTGGACAGCTGTGTCAGAGAGACATCCATGAAATCTCCCTGACACAGCTCCCAAACTACATATCATACAATTCCACACCAAAGCGATTCGTCTTATCCACCTATGCGGTAATTCAAAAACCTATTGCCATAAAACAAACTAGCTAACATCTTAGTTATATGTAATTTTAATGCATCTTTGGGCTAATTCCAGGATCACGTACAAAAGTTGGGTCTGTTGAAAAATAAGTATTTATTTAGCTATTAAATAGAAACTGATAAAATAAATTGTGAAAGAAGAACTATCATTGGAGCCATCGGTGGCTCTATTTTCACCAGCAGGAATATTAGATTATTTCCAGATCGTATCCTATCGGAAATCTTCAAGCGGAAAGCATATTTTAAACTAAGGATTTGAAGTTAAGGGTGTTGATATTCTATTTTAATAATAATTTCAAGTATAACGAAAGTCTTTACAATTTATCCAACCATATTCAAGAACTCTCATCTAAAGGATATCTCCTATTAATGTACAAAGCTATCAATTAATGAACCGCAGGGTTGGCCAGAACAATAGCCCCGGGGCCGGCGTTGGCGAGAAGCTTCCCTGGGCGCACTTGAGGTGGTAGTGCTGTTGGCCTAGCGCGAAGGAAGTGTGCGCCGGACGGAAAGGGAAGTTGATGCAGGGCAGGTAGTGATCTATTGTTCTAGACCTTTTTGGTCCTTTTTATGGCAATGATAAAAAGGACATTAACGCAAGTTCCAAAAGCAAAGAAAATTATCATATAAGTTAGAAACATTGTTCTCGATTAGATAACGGAAGTACCAATGCTGCAGCAGAATCTTTCAATGCAAAAGTAAAGGATTTCAAAAGGCAATTCCGAGGTGTTGTTGATGTAAAATTCTTCTTATTCAGATTAACAAAAATATTTGCATGACAACTATAAACAACATTTACACCCAACTTTTGGCACTGACCCTAATTCCATTCGACACATAACCCCTTCTTTCAAAAACAAACACACAACCACCACATTCTCATGAGGTGATTTCATCGGTTTTATATTAAGCAAGTTTAACGTCTTCGTCGCCCGGAGTATTCCATCGCTTCACCATCTCCAAAGCCATAACTTATACCAAAGGTAAAAAACCTACGACCTTCGGTTAAACCATAGAGATAATAATCACTATCATGGTTTTCATATTCCGATTTCCGTGAGGCAAAAACATCTCTTACACCCAAGTTTACAACTACCCTCCCTTTCATCATCTTTTTTCTGAGACCTAAGCTGGCATATAAATTATCCTCATATTCCCACTGTACCGTTTTTCGCTTGGACCGATAATTTCCGGTTATCTCAACTTCTACATCAGCAGGAAACTTAAGTTTAGACACTAATTTCGAGGACCATTGATCCGCATTAAAATCGAAGGATGAAGCATCATATTCTCCTTTCCTGTTAAAATAGCTATAGTTAAAGTCGCCATTAAACGACAACCAATTATTAGGACTGTACTTTCCGTTAAACTCGATACCACCCGCATGATTAATACCAATATTCATTGGCATAGAGGTATTCACATTGTTCTCATAAACCGAAACATTTTCTACGGCATCAGTTGTATATCGATAATAAACACCAAAGTTCAATGAAGCCTTGCTGAGCACATAAATACTTGTCAATTCATAAGAATCAGTATACTCAGGCTGCAAATCGGGATTGCCAGCTCTGACGCTGTACGTATTACGAATATTAAAGAATGGGTTTAGATCCCACAATCTGGGTCTGTATATCCTTTTGGAATATCCTGCCTGAAGAGAAAAGTGGCTGGTCAGTTTTAATGAGGTATGGATGGATGGAAAAAAATTATAATAATTCTGATCATTAGACTCTTGCGTATTGATAAGCAAAGTCTTCAAATCGGTTTGTTCTATCCGCAGGCCGAGCTTTAATCCCATTTTTTTCCCTTCATAAGATGCGGTTCCATAGAGCCCCAATACTTTCTGATCATATTCAAACACATTGGTTAAGCCATCGTCCGCTAGCCATTGCATATTGTCCCAATTGCTCACCTCATAATCATTATTTACATCTTGCAACACATACTGTCCTCCGGCTTCAATCATAATCTCCTCTGTTAAAGGATTCGTATAGTCCAGGTTAAAAGTATATTTAGCTTCCTGAAAGTCGGTTGCTGTCTTTTGGTCAGCTCCATCAACATTGCCAAAATTAACTGTATTTGTAAACACCGATGATTGATCTTTACCGAAGAAATTACCCAAAGCACTAAATAATAACTGATGTTCTTTGTCATCCTTAAAATTCTTCACATACTGCAGCTCATATCTCCATTTAGGGTTTGTGGCATCTGTTGTCTCGTCCCTAAACCAGCGAGCCTCTTCCACTCCGTTGACCAACTGACTGTAACGAATCAACGAAGGCTGATCTTCAACTTCATAGGCTACATTTCCTGAGAGGGTCAATATGTTATAATCATTGATGTGATAATCGGTTCCTAATATAACATTGTAGAAAGTCTCTTTTCTATATTCGGTTCCTTCGGTAACAATGGATGAATGATTGATCAAATCACTATTAATACTTTTTTTATCCCTTGGCATTTCTCGTCGCCCAACACCAAGCTGACTAAACAAATTAAACTTTTCTGTTCGTCTATTGAGACTAACGCCCACACTATGATTAGCAGGACTACCGGTATTCAAGGAAAGAGAACCATTGAGACCTTTTCGTTCATCCTTTTTAATCACAATATTAATAATACCAGAAGTTCCTTCTGCATCATATTTGGCTGAAGGATTAGTGATCACTTCTATCCTCTCTATCATTTCAGCAGTGATCGTTCCCAGCGCATTGCTTTCATCGCTGGCTATAACAGATGGTTTGCCATTAATCAGAATCTGAACGCCTTCGCTGCCACGTAGACTGATAGCACCTTCTATATCCACATTTACCGATGGCACATTATTAAGAACCTCCATGGCACTCATTCCTGTACTGCTAATATCTTTACCTACATTAAAAACACGTTTATCAAGTTTAAATTCCGTTTGAGACTTCTCTGCCCTAACCACAACTTCTCCCACTTGATTATTACTTTCGTTTAAAGTTATCGTGCCCATATCAACCCTTCCATTAACAACTTTTATATTTGTTAAAACCACGGGTTCATATCCTAAAAAGCTAACTTCCACATAAAAGTTATCCGACACTGTCGCAAGCTCAAAGGCGCCATCATCGCCAGAGGTCGTTCCGGTAACATTCGTATTTGTAAGCTTATCTTTGATAATAATGGTGGCAAACTCAACAGGTCTGACAGCCCCATCAACAACAACACCCTTCACTATGACCTCTTTTCCTTGCGCGTTAACACCCATGGGCAAAGAAAACAAGATCAACCATACAATGAAATTAATTATTCGCATTTTTACATTTATTTTATTCTTAATTACCACAAAAAACAGGACTATTCAGCAATTAAAAAAAAATGATCTTTGAACGACACAAATGAAGCGCTCAATGACCCATTCAATTTGACAGGTAATACACTGTTGTTGGACGTATCAAACGAGCGGTTGCGGGGTTAAATTTCTTCATTTAAAACAAAGCCATTACTTTTAATTTGATAAGAAGAGCTATAAGTAAAACTTTCTCTCACCAACCAATGATGAAGATAAGGAGTTCCATATGGCTATTGAAAGATAAATTTAAACATATGAACAATAAACTTTCCCGTAAATCCATATCCATTCAGGAAATAATATTCCAATTCATCTTAAACATTTTGGCTTTTGTTTTTTATTCTTTTGACAAACACAACCCCCAAATAGCGCTTCATCAAATCGTATTTTTTATAAACTATGCCACCATCGCGTTCCTGATTAACTACGTCTTTTTACCTAAATTTTTCTATCAAAAAAAATACATACAATTCTCCCTTATCATTATTCTATTAACTTCCATTTCTATTATCATCGAGGAATTTGTTTTGGAACAAATATTCTTTCCCGATACCAGAGGCCGAAAATTTGCAGGTATGTTTTATACCTTATTAAACGGAATGCCCGTTATAACCATGCTATCGGGATTTAAATTTGCCTGGGATGCACTAATGAAGCAACATGAGGTTGAAAAGTTAGAGGCTGCCATTAAGGACAGCGAACTACGTTTCCTAAAATCTCAGATCAACCCCCATTTTCTTTTTAATAACCTCAATAATCTATACGCCTATGCCATTGAAAAATCGCCCAAGACACCCGAAATTATTTTGGAATTGTCTGCAGTACTAAGATATATGTTGTATGAATGTAAAGAGAAATTTGTTTTGTTGGAAAAAGAAATAGAACTCATTCATCACTACATGCAACTCAACGAATTACAAATTGAAGATCGTGGAAAAATTCACTTCACCAAACGCAACATTGATGGCTCATTCTATATTGCACCCATCATATTAATAGTATTTATTGAAAATGCCTATAAGCATAGTACGGCCAGTCAAACAAAAGATATTTTAATCGATGTAGAAGTAGAGCTTACCCCCAACGGTGTATTAAAATTCATTTGTAAAAACTCTTTTCAACAACTATCCAATACAAATGATTTATCAAGTGGCATTGGCTTAGAAAATGTAAAAAAACGATTGCAATTAATATATCCCAATGCGCATGAATTAAAAATAATTCGAGGCGATGAAACATTTGAAGTATATTTGTCTATCAATTTACATGAAGTTATATAAAACAAAGCCTTGAGGCCAACAAAAAAGTAAGGATTTATGATGGACTGCATCATTATAGAAGACCAGCCACCGGCGCAAAGAATTTTAAAAAAATATATCGCCGACATAGAAATACTACACCTAAAAGCCTGCTTTTCAAATGCAATAGAAGCTATGGCCTTTTTAAAAACAGAGCAGGTTGGTTTGATTTTCCTGGACATCCACCTACCTAAGATTTCAGGCATGGATTTCTTGAAAATGATACCGCAACAAACACACATCATACTCACTACTGCATTTCCCGATTACGCACTACAAAGCTACGAATACAGCGTTGTGGACTATTTGCTAAAACCTTTTTCGTTTCAACGCTTTGTAAAGGCCATCCATAAAATACCCATTACCAGCAAGCCTTCCTCTGACACAAAAACTCAGAATCAAATCCCCGAATTCCGCAAAGAGCTTTTTATAAAATCAGGACACGAACTCTACAAAATCATCACAGACGACATTATACTGATAAAGTCCGATGCTGATTATACCGAGATCATAACCACCCCTAAAAAATACTTAGCAACAGAATCCTTGCGACATTGGGAAGAAAAATTAAACATGAATCAATTCGCCCGCATTCATAAATCCTTCATCATTAACACTGCTAAAATTGAGAAGATTTCAGGCAACCAAGTGTATCTTACCAACCACACAAAGGTACCCATCGGTAGATCCTATAAGACAGATTTTATAAAAAGATTTGTAGAATAAAACCAGACAAAGCTAACCTGATTTAAGGTCAGTGCCAAAAGTTGGGGATAAATGTTATTTATAGTTGTCATGCAAATATTTTTATTAACCTGATCAAAAAGAACTTTACATCAACAACACCTCTGAATTGCCTTCTGAAATCCTTTACTTCAAACCCTTAACTTTAAAGTGCCAGACTAAATATTTCCAAAAAAAAACGCCCTTTAAGCAAGGACGTTTCTTTAAACCTGAATAATATATTAGGCATCAATATTAGCATAAGTAGCATTTTCCTCGATAAACTCTTTACGAGGAGGAACGTCATCCCCCATAAGCATAGAGAAAACACGATCAGCTTCTGCTGCGCTTTCTATACTTACCTGACGAAGCGTTCTTTGTTCGGGATTCATGGTTGTTTCCCACAACTGTTCAGCATTCATTTCTCCCAGACCTTTGTAGCGCTGTATATGAACAGAGTCTTCTTTACCTCCACTGTATTTGGCAACAAAATCCTGTCTTTGTTGCTCATTCCAACAATACTCCACATTTTTACCTTTTCTACAAAGGTACAAAGGAGGCGTTGCAATATATAAATACCCATTCTTTATCAAATCACGCATATAACGAAAGAAAAATGTCATAATTAGCGTAGTAATATGGCTACCATCCACATCGGCATCTGTCATAATCACCACTTTATGATATCTAATTTTCTCAAGGTTCAATGCCTTACTATCTTCCTCGGTTCCTATAGTAATACCCAGGGCCGTAAATATATTTTTTATCTCCTCATTTTCAAACACTTTATGTTGAAGAGCTTTCTCTACATTCAGTATTTTACCCCGTAAAGGCAAAATGGCTTGAAAACGCCTGTTACGCCCCTGCTTAGCGGTTCCACCTGCAGAGTCACCCTCCACAAGAAATACTTCGCAAATAGCTGGATCTTTATCTGAACAGTCAGCTAACTTGCCGGGCAATCCACCACCGGACATCACTGTTTTACGCTGCACCATTTCGCGTGCTTTACGAGCAGCATGACGTGCTGTGGCGGCAAGTATTACCTTATTAACAATTATCTTGGCATCCTTCGGATTTTCTTCCAGATAATGTGTCAACGCCGTACTCACTGCCTGATCAACAGCCAAACTAACTTCTGAGTTACCCAGCTTCGTTTTTGTTTGACCTTCAAACTGAGGCTCCTGAACTTTAACAGAGATCACAGCAGTTAGTCCCTCTCTAAAATCATCACCTGCAATATCAAACTTAAGCTTAGATAATAAACCTGATTTATCAGCCCATGTTTTTAATGTACGAGTCAACCCCCTTCGGAAACCAGTAAGGTGAGTCCCCCCCTCAATGGTATTAATATTATTTACATATGAATACACATTCTCACCAAAAGAAGTATTGTACTGTATCGCCAATTCAACAGGTACATCATTCTTTTCTGTGGTAATGTGAATCACATTCTCTGTCAATTTCTCTCTGGTCTCGTCAATAAACTCAACAAACTCTACCAATCCTCGTTCAGAATGAAATTCATCAGTTCGTTGATTTCCTTCCTCATCCAACTCACGTTCGTCTGTCAAGGTAATTCTAATTCCCCTGTTTAAGAAAGCTAACTCTCTCAAACGGTTGGCCAAAATAGAATATTTATACTCCGTAGTGTTAAAAATACTATCATCAGGCTTAAAAGTTATTATGGTACCGGTATCATCGGTAGCGCCCAACTCTTGCAATTCACCCTGAGGTACCCCTATGGCATATTCTTGTTGGTATGCCTTACCATTCCGGTGAACCTCTGCTTTAAGATAGGTAGAAAGTGCATTTACACAGGAAACACCTACACCATGCAGACCTCCCGAAACCTTATAAGAATCTTTATCGAATTTACCACCGGCATGCAGCACAGTCATTACTACCTCTAGAGCGGATTTACCTTCTTTTTCATGAAGATCCACAGGAATACCACGTCCGTTATCTTTTACTAAAACGGAGTTATCTTCTTTAATAATTACCGAAATGGTGTCACAATGACCGGCCAAAGCCTCATCAATGGAGTTATCTACAACCTCGTAAACCAAGTGGTGTAAACCTTTTACGCCAACATCTCCAATATACATAGCAGGTCGCTTACGAACTGCCTCTAACCCTTCTAGTACGGTAATACTATTGGCTGAGTAACCGTTTTCTTGATTCTGGTTGTTATCGTCAATAATTTCTTCGCTCATCAATTATAGATTTCTCGTATAAAAACTTCTTGTTTTATGCTGCTCTTACAAAGTGTACGATGCCACTTGTAAAGCCTTACAAAGATAACAAAAATAGTGGCTTTAAAAAGCGCTTGAAGTAGGTTTTTATTAACACCATAAAACACTCACAAACTGCATGTTATAATGATTTTAACAGGACCCCATTTTTAGTCCACACATATGAAACTCCATCACACAGAATTCCATACAAAATCATTCGTACGTTCATTTGCTTTTCACAAACCAACATACTCAATAAGAGACGATAACATCAGCACGCCCTACTTCACCTCATTAAAAAGAATATCCTACTCCCGCTCTTAGGTTTAATCCTTGCAAAGGATAGCCATTATACTGATAATACTTACCAATAAGAAGGTTATTCACATTTGCAAAAAGCGTCCATTTTGAACTCATATAATAGTTAAGTCCCATATTCAAGTCAATCACTCCCTTCAATTCCTTCTCCTCTTCACCAAGCACATCCCAAGCATATCGTTTGCCAATAGAATACATACTGAGATTAAACCACAAATCATCAGCAAACTCATAATTAGCAGATACTCCCAATTCCATTTCAGGCTTATGCCAGGCCTGAGCCAGTCGATCCATATTCCAACCATTATATTTTCCCTTCAACAGCATATTAAAACTAGAAGAAGGCTCGTATTTCAGCTCACCAGAAATGCTCAACAGACTACCATCATCATATTCAACATCAAATATATTAGACTGATATATCTGACCCGATACAGCAGATAGAGGGCTAACATCTGCGTAAGATCTATTTATAAAAAAGTGTTCATTCTCAAATGTAGAATAGTCTAAACGGGCGGTAAAGCTAGTCTGCGAGCTAAAGTTACCACGTAGCCCACCAAAAAGATGAATACCGTGAAAGCTATTATTTACATTTACATCAGCCGAAACAAATCTATTTTCGCGCTGTATCTTTTCGTAATTATTTATATAATAATCCCCTTTTACTCCGGCAAAAGCAGTAACGATACCCTCTGCTATCTCCAAATCAGCTTCCAAATGGGGTGACACATTAAAATCATCATCCTCCCCGCCTAATTGGGCAAAAATATCCAATCCTATTTTCACATTAGCCCCTTCAAACTGAAAACCCAGAGCAGGCGATAAATTTACCACTGTCATACTACGGTCTACAAATTGATACAATGGAGAAATAGAATCAGGAATAGAAGTACCGTAGTAATCAAAACCACCCACCACATCAACAAACATATCATTCATATAGCTACGCACTGTTCCATTTAAGCCAAAATGATTTTCCTGAACACCGGTCACATTACCAAAGGTTCCAAACTCAAATTCAGCATCAAAAGGAGTTCCGGAATCATCCAACACTTTATTATTCAAACCTACAGACAAGTCAAAAGAACTCAAACGCTGTCTTTCGTCCGCCATCAAATCCTCACCCAAGAAAGGCTCCAAGGGATAGGTCAAACCATAGTAAGAATCTGTTTCTTCCAAATTTTGATATCCGTAATAATGATATATATTATGCAAAAAGTCAGCATCTATCGAAAGGGTGTAATCTTTCCAAAAGCGGCGAAAATACAAAGAGGCCCAAGTATCATGAAAAGGAGCATCCACTTTTGTATCATCTTCCAGTTCAACATCTCCTGCAGAGGTAATATGCCCCAGATTTAAGCCTACCGCATATTCCTCAGAACGAAGGACATTATAATTTAGCTCGCCGAACAAAGTCACATAATTTCCCAAACCGCCTTTTACATATGACTTATCTAAAATCGTCTTTCGTTCGGGTGTTAAGCGCGCGGCGGATATAGGCTCCACAGCCAGCCCTGAAGACATGGCCTTTGACAGGATATCGTATGAAAAGTCAGGGTTAAAACTAGCCTGATCGACCTCATCCACGGGCATCTCATTTATTTTATAAGCATCTGATATGATGGGATTATATTCTCTTACCACTTTCACATCCTTATTTAACTCCTGCCCATTGACAGACACAAAACAAAGAACGGAAACTGCAAGTAAAAGTATTTTATTGATATGTTTCATTTTTAAAATATTATTCAAATTCAAGATGGAGGAATGCTTATTGAATGTTTAACGAATCGGCAGACTCCTCTGCGGTGGACACTGCCATTTTCTTTTCCAGGTTGGACAAACGTTTTGCCACTATCCCTAGGATATCATCCTTCCCTTTATAGTTTTCTGTGATACTTTGCAAATATTGTTTAGCCTGAAAATACTCCTCACCCGCCTCATAAATGTCTGCCAACACAATAAAACTTCTGGCCAGCCAATATTGATGCGAAGTTCCTTTATTTGCAAAGTCAAACACCTCATCCTCGGCTTTTTTATATTCTCCCATATCAAAATAATATTGGGCTATTAAATATTTAGACTCTGCACCTTCGGCACTTTGGGGGTTTTGGGCCAACAACCCATATTCTGCCATGCCTTGTTCGCTATCTCCTTTCATCATATGAGCGCCTGCCTTTATAAACCTAGCTTCCCGAACAATCTCAGCAGCAACCTTAGGATCATCCAATACTATTTGTGCAGCCTCAATGATATTGTCAGCATCCTGCAGTTTGGCATAACACCGTAACAAGCCAATCCGTGCTTCCACCTGGTTAGTTTGATTCTCGGCTACTCTTTCCAACTCACGGAAATTATTCAAAGCCTCCTGATAACTTTCCATGGCATAATTAATTTCTCCCGATCTAATCAATGCCTCTTCTGTAAAAATATTTTTACTGCTAGATGTAACATTGCGATATGCTTTTAGGGCATCACTCTTATCTCCTTGCTTGTACAAACAATCTGCCATATAGTAATTGGCATTGAGCACAAACATACCCTGAGGATATTTTTTCAGATATTGTTGAAAGTTTTTAATGGCGATATCACACTTGGTTTCTAAATAATAGCGCTCTGCAGACACGTAACTTAACGAGTCTTGCTCTCGTTCATCCACCTGAGCAAAGCTTCCTAACTTTTTAGTGTATCGCACATAGCCATCCAAATCATTCCTGTCCATATAAATATTACGTATGCCTAACAGCGATTCGGATGCCTCTTGCGTTCCAGGAAACTCATTTACAACCCGCTTATAAAAAGCCAATGAATTATCATAATCACTGGCATTATAATAAACCAAGCCCAATTGCAACATAGCCTTCTTAGAATAACTACTACTAGGATACTTTTCTTTAATAGTCTTATATCTTTTTATGGCATTATCCAAATCATTGAGTGCCACATACGACTTACCCATTTCGTACAGAGCATCATCCACATAGTTAGAATTGGGGTATTTTTGAATCAATTCATTCAGTTCCGATATCTTTTGATCATGCTTTCTCAACACCCCCAGAGAGATACCTTTTTGGTATAGGGAATAATCCGGAGCCCCTTCAAGATAAGCCTCTCCCTGCTCATAATAGTTAATGGCTTGTTGAAACTCACGCTGCACAAAACAACAATCGCCAATACGGTTATAAGCATCTCCTACAGTGGGAGCATCCTTATCCATTTCCATCTTAATATATTTTCTCCACCACGATTTGGCTTTTTCGTAATGCTTAGATTTGAATTCGGCATAACCAATATTATAATGTGCTAAATCAAAGTATTGCGTTTGGTAACTTCCCGGCATCAAAATAAATTGATTATAATCCTTTACTGCTGCTTCAAAGTTATTTAAGCGGTATTTTGCTTCTCCTCTCCAGTAATATGCCTTCACCTTTAGGTCATTGTCATACTTTTCATACTGTAGACTATAGTCGAACACTTCAATGGCTTCTGAGAATTTAAGATTTGTAAAAAGATCAATGGCATGATAATAAGCTACCCGCTGAATGGCTCTATACACACCCGCATTCTTTATTTTTATTTGCTCCAAAGCACCCAAGGCCTGTTTATAATTTTTCGTTGTCAAAAACACTTTCCCAAGATAATCATAGGCCAGGTCAATTTTATCGCTCTCTGGAAACATCTCAATAAAACCCATTAAAGAGTTAATAATCTCATTAAATGGAGAGTACGACAGCTCATAATTGAGTTTGATAGTATTAAAAAGAGCATCTTCCTGGATATCCTTATCAAAATCCAGTTTTGCCGCGGCTTCAAAAGCAACACGAGCCCTTTTCTTATCATTTAATCTAAGATGACAATCTGCTAAATGATAGTAGGCATTCTGTGCCATTTCATCATTAGCCGAGGTAACCATACTCAGATATTCGGCTGCTTTGTCATACTCTTTTTGATAATAATAGGCAAAGCCCAAATGGTAATAATCTTTTCTTCGTGCACTTTCTGATAAATCAATGGTTTTCTGGAAATACCCGGTCGATTTTGCATACTCTTTCTTGGCAAAATATGATTCTCCTACAATACGAGCCATATCGGCCTTACGTTTCTGGGTACCCTTTTCCATCATTGGTAAGGCATATTCAATAGATGCATCGTAATCACCTTTTAAATAATGAATTTGAGCAATATAATAAGGTACTACTTTTTTAAAAGCCTCCACATTCTCCAGTCGTCGAAAGCCTTTAAGTGCCGTTTCATAATTTTCTTTTTGGTATTGAATATGCGAATAATAATAATTGGCCGCATCATAGTACTTACTATCAACATCCTTTAAGTCGTAAAAATACCTATTGGCCACATCATATTCTTCCTCCATAAAATGACAGTATCCCCTTTTAAAGAAATAAGCATAACGTGTTTCATCATCTAGCTTTCGTTCATCCACGTCGTCAAACTGGCGCAAGGCTTGTTTAAACTTTTTACGATTCATCTGAATATCGCCCAAATGAAAATAGGCAAACGCTTTTCTATTACTTTCTGGATGTTCAATAATAAACTGTTCAAACAGGTATTGGGCATCACCGTTTTCCAGCTCCTTTGCACAAATAGCCCTATAATAATAAGCTTCTGATATTAAATTAGAGCCTGCCTTAACCGAATTACCTATAAATTTTTCGAACTGCTCACGAGCAGAGCCAAACTTATTGAGACGATAAAGCTCCAGGGCTTTGTCAAAATCTTTTTCCGGTTGTTGAAATCCAATGGATTGTTGCGAAAAAACATGTATGCTTAAAAATAAAGCAATAACTGTTGTGGTAAGGTATTTAGTATATATCATTCAACAAAACTTTTACTTCTGATTATTGGTAAACCATCATTTCTGCTTTCGGGGCATAAAGATAAAAATTTTAACCTTTACAGGTTCATCTTATGCTTATTGATTAGCATTCAGCACCAAAAAATAAGAATTCCTCAAAATACAGTGATCCATTTTAATATCTAACTTGTTAAACGTAACAAAAACACAATTTATTTTTTTAATTTCACGCAATATTTTTAGGCAACTCAATAACAGTACATTTATAAAATGAGCAAGCAATCCCTCCCCATAGAAAATAAAGAAAACAACATTGTTGAGTTTAAGAATAGTGTCATCCGTCACCAGGAGAATATTATTTTAAAAGATGTTAACCTGGAAGTGAAAAAAGGTGAGTTTATTTATCTGATTGGTAAGGTTGGAAGCGGAAAATCAAGCCTATTAAAAGCGATGTATGGTGAAGTTTTGGTAAAAGAAGGATCCGTTTTTTCTGTGGGTTACAACCTAAAAAAAATTAAATCAAGCCAGATTCCTTTTTTAAGAAGAAAAATGGGCATTATTTTTCAGGATTTTCAATTACTCAGTGATCGTTCTGTGTACGAAAACTTAAATTTTGTTCTTAAAGCCACCGGTTGGAAAAACAAAAAAGAAATGGATGTGCGTATCCGCGACGTACTCACTCAGGTTGACATGGTACACAAAGGATACAAAATGCCACACCAATTATCTGGTGGTGAACAACAACGCATTGGCATTGCCCGTGCCTTGTTAAACGAACCGGACTTGATATTAGCCGATGAGCCCACTGGTAATCTGGATCCGGAAACAACCAACGACTTAATGAGGCTGTTGTTAAAAATTTCGGAGATGGGAAAAACTGTCATTATGGCAACCCATAATTATGGTATGATAGACAAATACAAAGGACGTATATTAAAATGTGAAGATACACACCTGAAAGAGGAAAAATCATGATTACCTCAGACAAACAGCGGTCATATGCAAAAAGTTGTTTTTGTGGTTAAAGTGGCGAGTTGAAGGGGATAGAGTATGAGGGGATAGAGTATGAGGGTATAGAGTATGAGGGCTTAGGGTGTGAGCTTTATTTTTCAATCTACATATCAATCAATCAAAGGTGCAGTTCTGAATACAAACGCACCATCGGAATGATTGGAGTAAAAGGATTCTCCATTATAGACCATCTTTCCTTTCACAAACACAAAATCGGGTCTTCCCTTCAGCTTATATTTCTTTTGAGAAGTAGCATAGGCATTGGACATTGAACAATATAAATTCCTGTCAAAGGTAGGATTCCATATAACAAAATCGGCATCCGCTCCCGGTTGCAGTATTCCCTTTTGTGGCCAAAGCCCCATTATTTTTGCAGGACGGGCAGAAACAATATCTACCAAATCCATTATATTTATATTTCCTTCGCTAACACCTACAGTATAAAGCATACTTAAAAAATTCCGCATGTAAAAGAATTTATCCGGCCTGTTATAGACCAGTACTTCCTCATGACTTTCGTCAATGGCCAGGTTAAACAACGGTGGATTCACCATAAATCGCTTCCCTCTGACCAAGGACCAGATCTCTTCTTCTTTAAGGGGATGCAGGCTGTTGGCTAAGGCTACCTTCGACAAGGAGTTCCCTCCTCCTTGTCCCGATCCAAGATCAGACAAATCAATGGAAAAAGGCATACTTAAACTCACAAAAAAATCACCTCCATGTTCCATCCCATCACTGATCATTTCCAACTCCTCCTTAAACTTCACATTCAAAAACATAAGAGGACATTTATATCTCAACCCCATCTCAACCAATACCGACAAGGCTTCAAAATGATGCTGCAGTGCAAGCGGATGACTCATCTTAACATCCTCTGCTCCGCTTTTTTCCACTTCGGGAATTATTAAATCGCAGATAATTAAAAGATGACTACTGGCGGCTCTTTTAACAATGGATTCTAGTATGTTAACATTCACTTTTTCCAACAACGATAGGGTAAGCAGAAAAGTAGAGATACCCTCATGAATATAACTATAATCAAAGGCGTTCGAAACATCACTTTTCAATTCAGAAAAAGTCAAGTGAAAGCTATAATCAATTAAATTGCTTTGGGCTCTCTGCTTTGCTTTATAAATATTATACAGGTAGTTTTTATCGTAAAAATCACCGATTGCATCAATCATAGAGGTAGTGCCATTGTATATCTCGGCTTGGTTTAGCCTCCTTAGTTCCTCCTGGGAAACCTCTCCTGAACTACGGGGCAGAAAATGTCGGTTAATATCCACAGCTCCGGGCATTACAAATTTTCCAGATGCATCAATTACCGGCGTTTCACTGGTCGGTCGTTCTATATGTTGCCCCATTTGAAGTATCTTATTTCCACCCACCAGAATATCCTCGGTAACAATAGCCGACTCCTTAACCACAAATCCGTTTTTAATCACTAGATAATTCATTACAACTGTTTGAATGATTTAAAATGATCCTCCACTGGTTGAACAAGCCAACATTAACACCCTCAACTTGGCTTTATCCTGTCTAAATATAAAAAGCTATTCAAAATCAATACCAGAAAATACCCCGAAACAAAGCACGTGTTCTCTTATCTAAATTTACGTTAAATATCTTCATTCTACAAAACAAAAAGTTAATATTTTAATCCTAATCCATACAAATCCCTACTTTTGTTCGTTTAAAAAACAATTTTATATGTGGTGGTTATTGGCAATAGTGTCTGCTCTTTTTTTAGGCATTTACGATGTGGTAAAAAAAGTATCCCTTAACAACAATGCTGTTCTTCCGGTTTTGCTATTTAGCTCATTGAGTGGCGCCATTTTGTTTGTTCCACTATGGCTTGCTTCGCAAAGCCATTTTATATCCAGCGATCACCTATTCTTCATCCCTTCGATTACGCTGAAAGAGCATGCCATGCTTTTGCTGAAATCAATGATAGTGGTCACATCCTGGATATTTTCCTTTTTTGCACTAAAACACTTGCCTCTGACAATTGTGTCACCTGTGCGGGCAACTGGACCTCTCTGGACTTTGATTGGCGCCATCATTATCTTTTCAGAGAGACTAACAACCTATCAGTGGATAGGAATCATAATTACCTTGGCTTTTTTCTATTTATTTTCCATTGCAGGAAAAACAGAAGGAATTTCTTTTAGACGAAACAAATGGATTTTATTTTTGATTTTGGGAACTTTATTTGGGGCTGTAAGCGGACTGTACGATAAGTTTCTCCTCCAACACATTAATAGAATGGCCGTTCAGTGTTACTTTACCTTTTATCAAGTTATCCTGTTCGTCCCTTTGGTTATGGTAATATGGTGGCCCACCAGAAAAAAAACATCTCCTTTCATTTGGCGATGGAGCATTCCTTTGATTGGCTTTTTCCTAATTGTCGCAGATTTCTTTTATTTTTATGCCTTACACATTCCTGAAAGCATGATTTCTATTGTATCTGCATTACGCAGAGCAAGTGTGATTGTAGCTTTTGCTTTTGGTGCATATTTGTTTAAAGAAAAAAACATAAAAACCAAGGCTCTATATCTACTGGGTATATTAGTGGGCATTGGTTTATTAATATTTGGAACAAGTCACTAGACTGAGCCATTAAATATTAAAACAAAAATAGCTTTTACCTCTATGAAACAAACAGATCTATCAACCTATAACAACAGCTGGTATCAGCCGGGTAGCGCAATAAAAAAACTACTTTGGTACTTTGTGAACGTATTATTTTTCATGAACCCACTAAACCCTTCTTCGTCTTTAAAGAGAATATTATTAAAAATATTTGGTGCGCAAGTAGGTGATGGTGTAGTTATTAAACCAGGTGTTAATATCAAATACCCGTGGAAATTGTCCATAGGAAACCATACTTGGATTGGCGAAAAAGTATGGATTGACAACCTGGACGAGGTAACCATTGGCAACCATTGTTGCCTTTCTCAAGGTGCTATGTTACTTTGCGGAAACCATAATTTCAAAAGTAAGGCTTTTGATTTAATGATAGGTAGTATTGTTTTGGAAGATGGAACATGGATTGGCGCCCGGGCAACGCTTACACCCAACACCATTTGTAAATCACACGCGGTACTTACTGTGCAATCGGTAGCCTCGGGAACTCTTGAAGCATACACGATTTATAAAGGTAATCCTGCCAAAAAAATAAAAGTCAGAGTCATAGAAGATTAACTGACAACCTAAAATAAATCCCTATTCATAGTCCTCTTGATGCAAGTTTTTTTGCGCTACCTTCCATAAACATTTTAATTTTCCGAATCCGTTCCTTTCCCATGCCGGGAACTGCCAGCAGGGACTTTTCATCCGCCTTCAATATTCCTTCAATAGTACCAAAGTGCTGTAACAGTTCTGCAGCTATCTTAGGCCCTACCATAGGCAATCCCTGCAAAAAATACTGTTGTCGTTTATATAAAGTCTTCGGTTTGTATCCACGCCTGTATAGTACTTGCTGCTGATTCTGGTTTTGCTGGGCGATCATCCATAACATTTGAACAGTATCTTCAACACTCGAAGTGTAATTAATAGGAATCTGCCAAGCCACAGAAACAGATAGCAGAGCTCCCCTTATGGCTTCTCGCGTAATCGCATGTCCTGTACAAAAAGGATTACCCTCAATAATTAAAGTGGGAATAAAAGCACTTTTTCTAAGATGATAACATTGTTTAAAGAGTCTGCCTTCTATCAGAGAAACCACAAAATCATCTTTGGTCTTGCGCTCTACTACCACCTGTTCGTTAATCACATAATCTCCTGTTTTCATCCTCTTCATTTCTATGAAACAATATTTTTCCTTCAAAATATCCGGAATCCCCGAAGGCACTTCGCGATAATCAACCGTAATACTGGGGTATATTTTTTTACACATCACTAACAATGAATATTTTACAACCCCATTATCAAAGTTAATATTTTATTATTATCTTATTATCGTCAATATCAAACAAAATTATTCATCCTTAAAAAAACGTCCATATGTTCAATAATCCAGCCATAGACATTGCCATCGGCCTAATATTTATATATGCCTTATACAGTCTTATAACTACCACATTCACCGAGCTCATTAATTCCTGGTTAAATCTGCGAGGTAAAGTCTTACGTACCGGAATAAAACGGATGTTGGACGACCAGGAGAACAAAACAGTAAACAGCGAAATACTTAGCCAAACATTTTTAGCCCGACCGGAATACAAATACTTAGGCAAAAAAAGCATGTTCACAGGAAAGAGCAAACTACCCTCCTACCTCAAACCTAAAACATTTGCCAAAACTTTATTAAGTATGCTCGACGAACTTTTTGACAGCAAAAAAAATATGTCAGTTATAAAAAACAAATTAAATTCAGATAGCCCAAGTCAGCAATATTTGATAAGACTAATTGAAGAAACCGAAAACAATAGAGAAGCATTTAAAACAGCCATTGAAGAATGGTATTGCGAAACCATGGAGCGCGTGTCAGGTTGGTACAAAAAGAAAGCTCAACTTGTTTCTTTTGTTATAGGACTGTTGATCGCCTTTTCATTGAACTTAAACACCATAGAGATAGCAAAACGACTGGGAAGAGATGAACAATCAGGTATTGCCCTGGTTCAGGCAGCCAGTAGCTATGTCGAAAGCTATAGATCACAGGACGCAATACCCACTGAAAGACTGGAAAAAATAGACGCATTAACCACTCATATCGACGATCTATTGAAGGATACAAAGACAGTGGTCTCCATATTAGATATTAAATATCCTGATACAGAAAAAGACAGTCCCAGTTGGTTCAATTATATTTTTGGATGCTTTCTCACAGCCATCGCATTATCGGTTGGATCTCCCTTTTGGTTTGATTTATTAAACAAACTGATTCAACTTAGGGGAGCAGGTGTACAGGAAAAAAACACTTTAAACCATCTTTCCCCTCCCAAAAAACAAACAACCTGACTTTTAGCTATAAAATAATTTGGTGACTCAAAGCATATTTGGTAAGCGCTACATTATTAGCCAGATTGAGTTTTTTTAGGATATTATTGCGATGATTACTAATGGTATTTTTACTTATTTGAAGTTTATGGGCAATATCTGTTTTCGTCATTCCATCTGCTAACATGCACATTACCTGATATTCTCTATCCGTAAGCCCCTCATGATCCACAACCCCATCTACACCCACAATAAAGCGGTTGGCAAAAAGAGATTCCTGCCTTGGGGTTAGATAACGCTTGTATTTCACCACGCTTTTAACGGCACGAATCAATTCATCAGGATTCTCTTCCTTATTAATATATGCCAAGGCACCACTTTTAAAGGAACGAACAGCCCACTTATCATCTGCGTTCATAGTAAAAACCACCACTGGAAGTTTAGGATAATCATCTCTTAACCTGGCTATCAAATCCAAGGAACTAATGCCAGGCATATTCATATCCACAATAGCAGCATCAAAAGTATTATTTTGAAGGATAGACAACAGCTTATCTCCACTGTCTGCTTCGGCTTTAACTGCAATACCAGTACAATCCTGAAAAATAAAATGCAAACCCGTCCTTACAACGGCATGGTCATCGGCAATAATTACAGATATCATAACAAGCCTAGTTTTATGAATGTACAAATGTATACCTGGGCACCTTAAAGAGAAAGTACGACATATTAAAATATCATTAATAATCTAGGTTACAATTAAGTTAACGTTACTTCTATCACCTCCATACACATGTCATTCTGGCACTACAAAACACATAACCACATCATTATCAATCCATAATCACGCCAAAGAAAGTCGTCATAGTAAAAAGTACTACGTCCGCATCAACAACACAACTATTGCCTAAGGATGCATTCCCCACTAAACTTGCAGCGAAAATTTGAAGACTTAGTGCGCATTCAAATAGATTAACAAATCATTGCCTGACCGAAGCAAATTATTACAAACAGGAAAATGCCTTGGCGACGAGTTCCATATGACCATTGAAAAATAAATTTAAACATGAAAAAACTTTTTTTATTTCTTACCTTACTAATGCTTTCTGTCTTCGGACTAAAAGCACAAACTGGCAACATAAGAGGTAGAGTACTGGATGCAAACAATCTATCTCTGCCCGGAGCCAGCATTTACACCGAAGACTTTAACATAGGGACCTTTACCGATGTAAACGGTCATTATATAATTAGTGGTATACAGGCCGGTGAATACCAATTAAAAGTGTCCTACATTGGCTTTCAGCCAATGGTATTAAAAGCGATTGTTAAATCAGGAAAAACAACAATTGTAGACTTCAAACTCGACCCCGGCATGGGACTTGACGAAATAACGATTACAGGCGGCTTACAAGGTCAGTCAAAAGCGCTAAACCAACAAAAAAGTAATGGCAACATCACCAATGTAATTGCAGCTGATCAAGTAGGTAAATTTCCGGATGCCAATATTGGCGATGCACTCAAACGCATTCCAGGCATCAATGTTCAATACGATCAGGGAGAGGCACGTTTTGGCAATATCCGTGGCACAGCACCTCAATACAACTCGGTTACCATCAATGGAGAGCGTATTCCTTCAGCAGAAGCCGAGATCCGCTCCATCCAACTAGATCTGGTTCCTTCTGATATGATTCAGACCATTGAAGTAAATAAAGCTGTTACCCCCAATATGGATGCCGATGCAATTGGTGCTTCAGTAAACCTGGTTACCCTCTCCGAACCTGCGGGCGAACGCATTTCCGGTTCAGTAGCAGCAGGCTATAACGGTCTGGCCAAACAGGCCAACTACACGGCCAACATCATATATGGCAACCGCTTCGTCAGAGATAAAATCGGCATGACAATAGGGGCCTCAATAAACAACAACAATCTGGGTTCTGACAACGTAGAAGCTGAATGGGACGGTGATGATAATAATTATTACTTAAAAGAACTACAAGTTCGACAATATTATTTACAACGACTGCGGCAAAGTTATTCCGGTTCATTTGATTTTAAACTAAACGAAAATCACAATCTTTATTTAAAAGGAATGTACAACAGAAGAAAAGACTGGGAAAACCGCTACCGTAATATCTTAGCTGCCGATGATGCACCAGCCCCAAACGGCATTTACCCCATTGATAAGGCAGAAAGAGAAACCAAAGCGGGTGGCAATAACAAGAATGCTCGCTTGGAAGACCAACAGATGATGCAATTCTCATTGAATGGAGAGCACTTAATGGGCAAAATAAAAGCCGACTGGGGACTGTCTTATTCCAAAGCATCAGAAGATAGACCATTGGAAAGATATATCAACTTTACGATGGAACAAAGTGATTTAAAAGGAGATGTTACTGACCCCAAAAAACCATTTATGACATTACTGGACGAATCACTACAAGACCTAAACAGTAGTTGGGAACTGGACGAATTAACGGAAGAAAATCAGAACACAGAAGATGTGGATATGGTAGCCAAATTAAACATAGAAATTCCGATGGCCAGCGGAGATTTTAAAAATGCTTTAAAATTAGGTGCCAAATACAAATCAAAAAACAAAGAGCGTGACAATAACTTCTTTGATATCCAAATAAAAGATGAAGACGCTTTTTTAGTCGATGCGCTAAGCAATACAAAAAATCAATCAAAAGACGATTTTATGCCGGGCGACAAATACAATGTAGGTACTTTTGTTACGAAAGAATATTTAGGAAGCATAGATTTTAATGATGCCGACATGTTTGAAAAAGAAGCCAATTACGCAGAATATGCCGGAAACTTTAATGCATCAGAGAACATCACTGCCGGATATATAATGCTAGATCAGAAACTAGGAAACAAATGGTCTGCTATTATTGGATTACGTCTTGAGCATACAACCACCGAAAACAAAGGCAAGAAATGGGATGATGATGCGGAAGTATTATCGGACACTCCTGAAGAAAAGAATGATTACACCAACCTGTTACCAAACCTGCACTTGAAATATAAATTAAACAAAAATAGTATATTACGATTCGCTTATACAAATACCATTGCTCGTCCTGATTATTTTAAACTAGTACCTTTTCAAGAAATAGAGGACGGAGACGAAATATCATTGGGCAACCCAGATCTGGAGCCAACCACATCGGCCAACTTTGACCTGATGGCAGAACATTATTTTAAATCCATTGGTATTGTCTCTGCTGGTTTCTTTTACAAGGACATACACGATTTTATTGTACATGAGCGTCATAACGATTATACCTATGAGGGTACCGAATGGCACAAATTTGAACGTCCCATCAACGGAGGTGATGTTTCCCTTTGGGGACTTGAATTCTCAGCTCAGCGGCAACTAGATTTCCTACCCGGCTTTTTGAAAAGATTAGGCTTGTATACCAACTATACCTATACCCATTCAGCTATCACTAATTTTAATATAGAAGATCGTGAAGACGAAAACCTTTCTATGCCAGGCTCACCTGAGCATACCTTAAATGCATCCATTTCCTATGAGACCAGTAAATTTACGGGCAGATTATCGTTTAACTATGCCAGCAGTTTCATGGATGAATTTGATGATGAAGCCTTTAAAGATATATATTATGATGAAGTAACCTATCTCGACTTAAATCTTAGCTATGCCTTTCATAAAAACTACATGGTGTATACCGACTTTAATAACTTACTCAATCAACCCCTCAGATACTTTCAAGGAAAAAGTAACAGAACATACCAAATGGAATATTACGGAACAACGGCAAAAATAGGCCTTAAATTAAATTTTTAACCCCGAGGATGTATTAGAATTTTCTAATACATTTTCCACACTTAAAAACACAAAATGAACCTCCACAAATAACAATCAGGGCAAGTCCCATATAAACATTAATAATAATACTTAAACACATGCAGTTCATCAATTTAACAACACTCTTTATTGCAGCCGCAAGCATCTTAAGCAGCTGTCAGCCAAAAGGCAACCAAAATAACAATTCTGAAGCCGAAAGGGACAATACGGCTATTCTGGAAAAAAACAAAGAAGCCAGAGACGATTCCTTGAAACTTACCGAAGCCTATGCCTTACAAGCACAGTTTTCAAATATCGTAAGTGCAGATTACGAAACCACTCCGGTAAAATCTAACCTGGGTGATGATGCAGCCGATGACCCTGCCATTTGGATAAACAAAATACATCCAGAAAAGAGCATGATCATTGGCACCAACAAAAAAGCAGGACTAAATGTATATGATTTACAGGGCAATGAACTTCAGTTTATACCCATTGGCAAAATGAACAACGCAGACGTAAGTTATAATTTTGCATACAAAGGTCAACAAGTAGATTTACTAGCAGGAAGTAACCGCACAAGCCAAAGTATTGATGTATTGTTGATTGATGGTGCAAACCAAAAAATAATAGAAAAACCATTGTGCTCTATACCTTCCTCAGTGGATGATGTCTATGGTCTGTGCATGTATTTCGATGCGGTAGCCAACAAACATTACGTTTTTGTAAATGGTAAAAATGGTAAAATTGAACAATGGCTATTAAAAAATGACAATGATTCAATAAAGGGTGAATTGGCCCGCTCCTTTTGGGTAAGCAGTCAACCCGAAGGTATGGTCGTTGATCATGTAACCAACACTTTATTTGTTGGTGTGGAAGAGGATGCCATATACAAGTTCAAAGCACAGGCACAAGCTGACACCTCCAGCATTAGGCTCACAGCCTCCTGTAATGCAAACAATGCTCATATCAGTTACGACATCGAAGGTTTGACTATCTATCGAATTTCTGACACAAAAGGATATCTGTTGGCTTCAATACAAGGAAATTTCTCATACGCTATTTTTGATCTAAGCGAAAAAAACAACTATATCACCAGCTTTATCATCAAAGATGGAGTGTTTGATGGTGTTGAAGAAACGGACGGAATAGATGCAAACGCCAGCCTTATGGGTCCGAAATTTCCCAAAGGCATGCTAGTTGTTCAGGATGGATTCAATAAAGATAAAAAGGAAAATCAAAATCAAAATTTTAAAATAATATCCTTTGAAAGGATACTGCAATTTTTACAATAACAAAACACTTCCTTATTTAACAAAAAAAGACGTGTGTTTTTTTATAAAACATCACGTCTTTTTTTTATCGATAAGTATCAATAGAAAAGGCTTATCCAGAAAAGAGACCTTACTACCAACGCTTTAAATTCCAAATAACCTATACCCAATGGTAAATGTAAGCACATCAGTTTTTTGGCCGAAATCTAATTTTGAAATATCTTTCATACCCCACTCATAACGCACATCGGCTGAGATTTTCCATACCTGAGCTCCAATACCTGCCTGAAATGTCCAGTTGGCATCTTTCATACTTTTTAAATCATCTTTTGATATAAATGAAGCAACAGGACCTGCTACTCCATATACACTAGCCACTTTTAAATCTATCAATTGAAGATTAGCCAACAAAGGCACATCCCACGATTTAATATCGCTATTTACGACAACCGACTCGCCACCTTCAGTAATTTGATATTGTGTTTGTTTTTTGGCATAATATAATTCAGGTTGAAACGATAGCTTTCCAATAAGCTTCAAGCGTCCATAAGCACCAAATAAAAAGCCCGATTTAGCTTCATTCTTGATTTCTGTTCCAGAAGGAATATTCGACAAATTAATATTTGTACTATTAAAACCCGCTTTTAGACCAAGGGCAATTCTATCCTGTGCTGACGTTGTACTTACCCATGCTATAATTGCAAATACCAATAGAATCTTCTTCATAATAAATAGTTTTTTTAAGTAAAAAAAATGCTGTATTTGTTATAAATGACAATTAAAAACAAATATACACTTATAATTATTTTGAATCCTGACTATTAGATCTTTTTTTAACAGGCACTCTTCGTTTACTATTTTTATTAGAAGTACTATTATTCCGGCGAAAAGTTTTTTTAGCAGGTTTTTTCTCTTCAACAGGAGCTTCTCCCGGTTCAAAACCCTCCATTATTTCCAGTGGGATGGTATGTCCCAATAACTTTTCTATTCCCTTCAGGTAATCCATCTCCTCATGACCTACCAAAGAAATAGCTTCTCCGTTAGCGCCTGCCCTTCCTGTACGACCTATGCGATGAACATAATCTTCCGGCACATTGGGTAATTCAAAATTCACCACATGCGGCAACAATGGAATATCCAAACCACGCGCTGCAACATCGGTAGCTACCAATGCCTTTATGGTTCCTTTTTTAAAGGAATCCAATGCTTTTACACGGGCATTCTGACTTTTATCACCATGAATTTCGGCAGACAAGACACCTCTTTTATTCAATTTCTTACCTAAACGATTAGCACCACTCTTGGTACGGGTAAAGATAAGAACCTGTTGCCAATCCCCCTCATGAATCAGACGAACCAACACCGCTGTTTTATCAACTTTAGCCACATGATAAGCCTTTTGAATAATTTTATCAGCCGTTGCATTTTCAGGAGCCGCATGAACAGTAACCGGACGACTAAGAAAGCGGTCTGCCAGTTTTTTTATTTCTTTGGAAAAGGTAGCCGAGAAAAGCAAATTTTGTCTTTTGTCGGGCATCAGTTTAAGTATACGATTAACATCCCTGGCAAACCCCATGTCCAACATCCTATCGGCCTCATCCAACACAAAAATCTCCACTTTAGAAAGCGAAACAACATTCTGTGATTCCAGATCCAATAATCTACCCGGTGTAGCTACTAATATATCAACACCATTTCTCAACTTAGCTATTTGCGGCTTAATGTTAACACCACCAAACACCACAGCCGATCTTAAATTTAAAAACTCACTGTACTCCTTTACGTTCTCAAATACTTGGGCAGCCAATTCTCGTGTTGGTGTCAGAACCAGTGCTCGCACTGGTCTACGTCTCAACGGAGGCTCTTGTGATAAGATTTGCAACATAGGCAAAGTAAAACCAGCCGTTTTACCTGTTCCCGTTTGCGCTGAGGCCAACACATCTCTCCCTTCCAAAACGGGTGGTATGGCTTTTTCCTGAATAACTGAAGGTTCTGTATATTTTTTCTTTTCAACTGCCTTTAACAAAGCAGATGTTAATCCTAATTCTTTAAATGTCATATGTTTAATTTTGTATACGCTAGTTATCTAGCTATATTTTTGTCTTTAAAAAGAAGGCGACAAAGACAAGGTTTTCGATTATTTGAAACAGATGAGATGAATCTTACAGATGCATGTTTCAAAAATGAGAATAACGCAGTATTTGGTAATTTCTTGCAAAGACCATTTTAAAAGACCTAACTTAAAAGAAGTTTATCCATATAAAATGCGCTCAAAGATACGCTAACATTTTAATTATTGGCACATCCTGTTGAAAAAACTTGACTTTTAAAGAATTTGAGACTTTTTTATTGCCTCCTTGCTTCCCGTTCTTGCGGTAATAAAGTATGGTAAATAAAATAATTAATGGGCACTTTTATTCCATGTTTCTGAGCCAATGCCACCACACTTCCATTTTGATAGCTTAGTTCCGAAGGTCGTCCAGCCCATATATCTCTTGCCATCGATGAGTTGGCAGAAGGCGCAAAAGACATGGTAGTTTTTAAGGTCTTATCTTTTATTTCTTCTGGCAGCTCGACACCCTCTGCAAGGGCCACCTGATACATCTCATCCAGCATCTGCCGCATCATCTCTTTTAGCTCTGTTGTTTCACACAATACACCATAATTAGCCCGGGTTAAAGCGCCCAATCCTCCCAAACATATCAGCAAAAACTTTTTCCAGGTATCACCTTGGATATAGCTAGAAAGCCGATGCTTAATGCCGGCTTGCTGGAACACCTCGCTTATGTGACTTGCGCGCTGAGATATACGATGATCCAACTCTCCAAATATAATATGAGGTTCAGCGCTCATATGCTCAATTACACCTGGCTCTTTTATTTTACTAAATATATTGCACAGTCCACCCATCACATGATGCATAGACAGCTCTTCTGTCAGCTCCTGAGCTGCCATCACTCCATTTTGAAGCGGAATCACGAGGGTATTTTCTGCGATTATTTCTTTCAAGGAGCGAGCCACTTCTTTTACCTGCCAGGCTTTAGTACCTATCAAAACCAGATCCGGCGAATGTAATTTTAAGGGTGAATCAACCACTTGCGCCTTGGTGAGTAAGTAATCTCCCTTGGGGCTCAACAACTGTAAACCATTTTCAACGATGGCGTTCCCATGCGCTCCCCGAGCCACAAAAGTGACATTATTCCCGGCCTGAGCCAATCGGGCTCCAAAGTATCCTCCTACACCGCCAGTTCCTACAATTGCAATATTCATGACTATATTTTTTTAGGTTGATGCGTATTCACTGTCTAAAAGCAGGCGAAGTGAATATTTTTGACTGGATGATATTACGAGGCAGGTACTCTTTTTTATTGGCCCTCACCGGACAAATATCAATACCTCCACGGCGCGTGTACAAACATGCCACCATTAAAATTTCCGGATCAAATTTATCTACCAATCTTTTGTAGAGCATTTCACATATTTCTTCGTGAAAATGATTCTCATCCCTTATGGAAACCAAATACCGCAACAAAGATATCCTATCTATCTCATATTTTGTTTTCAGATGAATAAAGGCACTTCCCCAATCGGGCTGGTGCGTTATCTTACAGTTACTGCGCAAAAGATGAGTTGACACTTTTAACTCACATGATTGTTGGGTAGGTACAGCCTCCAAGAGTCTTTCATCTTCCTTAAATTTTTCAAATAAAGCACTATCTGCCTCTGGCATTTCCTCCAATAAGCCAAATCCATCAAAATCATATATTCCGCTATTATGCGCATTATGAAATGAAACTTCAACTGTGGTTTTTAATAGCTCTGACAAGTCTCTCCGAATTGTTTTCAACACCTGAGCAATGCCCGCTTCCCTATTTTCGCCATACCTTCCCATATTAAAAGAATTAAGGTATAGTTTCAAGGATTTACTTTCAACCAACGATTCATTATCGCAAGCATAAACCAACTTAAGAACGCCCACCACAGGTAAGCCCTTTTCTGTCAAGAAACCTAATTCATAGGCATGCCACGCGTCCACTCCAACAAACGGAAGCTCACAGGCATTCATTCCATACTGTTCTCTATTTAAGCTACGAGGAACCGCCACCAGTATTTCGGGTGCATAATTGCGCGGGTGACTCATCTGTTTCCCCAATACTTTTCCTTCAATTGGATTCATGATCTTATGTTGAAGTGATACATTCGTCAAATTATAAATACCAATAATAGTCAAAAACTTCGTCTGCCATTATATTATATTTTTATGACATTGTCAACGGTATAATACATAGAATTAATTACATTCCAAATAACCAACTGCATTATTGCACAACTATACGCCCTGCTTACTTCCAAAAATATCAATATGAATCCTGGGGGTATATTTCCACCCATTCAATATACATTGTTGAAGAACGATGGGGTTAGATTGAGCAATCTGTGCTGGCTCTGCCCCCAGTGGCATCAACATAATATCTTCCTGGCTATAGCCCAGCAATAAATCCAGGTAGTCCTTTTTAATCTCATCCGCATCGCTGGCTTTACCCACTACAAATTTCAATTGCACATCCTTAGAAGTTACATTGGCGAAGTATATATAGCTTTGTAATACTTTTAAGTTACGACGCACCTCATGATGATATTTGGAGGCTCCCGTTTCATCCTCCCGATAGAATTGCAGTTTCTCCTTTGAGGGAACAGAATTACTAAGCTTGGGCGAGATACTAAACAAGTCGATATATTGAGCCACCTCTTTATCAAAGATAGTTCCATTTGTCTCTAAGGTGATATGCAGGTGCAGTTTTTCTTTGATCATCTTACAGAGTGCCGCCACCCCCTTCTTTTGCAGCAAAGGCTCTCCTCCTGAAATCACCACATGCTTTATCTGCCCCATATTATTTTTCAGGGTATTCACCACCTCCTCTACACTCCAAGTCTTTTTATCCTCGGGATGAAATGAAGCATAGGATGTATCACATTTACAAAGGCTACCGTCCTCCATCTGCCATATACAACGTAAATTACAGCTTGCCAGTCGTATAAACAGCGAGGGAGTACCAGCCAGTTTTCCTTCCCCTTGTATGGTACCTGATATGGCCAAACCCGTATTAGGAACACAATCAACAGCCTTCATATCAGCATCTCTGGTAATTGGAAATACCCCTTCACCCACCAAAACCAATTGGGCACTGTGTATATTGTTGGATACTACTTCTTCTTTCTCAATTTTCTCCTCTACTATCATCTTTTCATTTTTCTTTAGGCTCTTAGCAACTATTTCAACGCGGCATCTTCAAAGCCGGCCTCTTCAAATGCTTTGGCTCGAAGCAGACAGCTATCACAAGTACCACAAGGTTTCTCACCTCCTCTATAGCACGACCAGGTAAGACCAAAATCCACACCTAGCTCCATGCCTAACTTTATTTCTTGTGCTTTGGTTTTATTAACAAAAGGAGCATGAATCTTAATCGGCTTTCCCCCTTCGGCTCCCATCACAGTACCTTGGTTAATGGCCTTTTCCATGGCATCAATAAATGTCTGACGACAATCAACATACCCCGAATAATCTACCTGACTGACACCTATAAAAATATTTTGTGCTTCAATACTCTCTGCATAAGATGCCGCTATCGAAAGAAACACCATGTTTCGTGCCGGAACATAAGTAACCGGGATATCGGTTCGTGTCACATCCCCATCTTCCACCTCCATACTTTTATCGGTCAACGAAGAGCCTCCAAAATCACCCAAATTCAGGGTGACAATTTTATGGGCTGTCACACCGGCTTTCCGGGCAATGGCTTTTGCATGATTTAGCTCCGTTTGGTGACGTTGTCCATAGTCAAAAGACAAGGCATGCACCTCATCATAGGCTTTGCTCTTAGCCAAATACAAAGCCACTGCGGAATCCAATCCTCCAGATAATAATACAACTGCTTTCATTCTTTCTATACATTAGGCTATCGGCTATCTGCCTCCAGCTATTTGATCATCTTCTCTCACAATAGCCTAGTTTCCTCCCGGGTGCTGACAGTTTTAGAATCTTTCATTACAAAACCCACAACACCAGAAGCAAACAGCTAAAAACCAACAGTCTATAAAACGTGTTATAACCACAAATCAACCAAAAGCATAGACGCACAGACACTGTGCCAAAGAAAAGTCTCTTAAGTCTACCCTGGTTTTATTTATAGACAGGATGGCGTAATCGAACTGTCTTAAAAATTCACTACAAAGGTATATAAAAACTTAATGGCTTCCAATGCAGTATAATTTAAAATCATTTCTGTAGTTTAGTCTGCTGATAAAATATTGCAGAACAAATTACAAAACCTAACTGTGAACAACTATTACCACATATTAGGCATAACCTCCAATGCCACAGTACAACAAATAAAAAAAGCTTACCGAGCAAAAGCCAAACAATATCATCCGGATATCAACAAGGCCAAAGATGCCAACGAGCAATTCATTTTACTAAATGAAGCATACGAGTATTTACTCAACACAACAGGCAATAGCACCAACCGCATAAAAAGAGCCCAAGAAAAGGCTGAAAAACAAGCCAAGTATCAACAACAATGGGAGCAACAGGAAAGACAAAAAGCCAGAGAAAGAGCGCAAGAACATGCCCGCATGAAATACGAAGCTTTCCTTAAATCGGACGTATATAAAGCAACCGAAGCTATTAATGTGATATTTGACATATTACTTACTGGCGTTATTCTGCTGTTAATAGTGGTACTCCCCATCCTGACCATCCGAGAACATGGATCCAAAGCCATCCTCTTTTGGATCTTTATTCTATTACCCTCATCTCCCTTGTGGTTTCGTTTTATCGTACGACTAATCAACAGCCTGAACACAAAACACATATCCTTCAAACACAAACCCAGTATTCGTTCCAGGGTTCGCAATATTTTCCTGGGTTTTGTTGGCAATATTGTCATCTTTATTTTCATCGTTTTAAACACCCTCATACAAGCCCATACAATTTTGAGCCTTTACGGAACCGTCATTATTTTAAGCCTGGTCATATCTCTATTCATAAAAAACAGCTATTATAAATACCTAATTTATTTCGACTTAAGCCCCGGAATGATCAGTCTTTTCTTTCTTCTTAATTTTCTTTTCTCCTCCAACCCCCAATCAGAAACGTACCCATACACCCTACCCTATCAATCATCACCCCTATACACTACCATAAAACTTGAAGGCAATGCACATAGGGAGTATGCTAACATCCGTTTATTTTTAAGTAATAACAAGGTAAAGGGTAACAACCTTATCACTTACCATTTTGAAGAGGGGCTGTTTGGAATAAAGATTGTCAAATCGATAGAAACACATCTGGTTTATTAAGCACCTCGCATCTCATTCAAACCAAATGATACCGTACACTTCGTCATAAGAATTAAATAGGCATAACACCTCTATAAAAAACAAGAACAAAACCACACACCAGCAGACAACAAAATTCAGTAAGTTCCTTACGGCCATTGAAAGAATTTTATAATCATATAAAACAAGTTAACTGGCGACTTAAGGGGCAGGAATTTTAATGCATAATAGATTTTCTAATGGCTTTTCTGACTTAAAGCACATTCATTTTTACGCCCTTAAACAATTTTTAAGTAAGATAACACGTTTAATTGTAACCATAAAGACGGCTTAGATGTATAAACAATGCATTTAACTCAATCATATATCAACAGAAGTCACAGGCTTTATTTTGAATTACAAGTCATTCAGAATACACCTATTTGTCATCAAATGATGACCCCTAAACGAATCAAGAGATAATATGTATAATAAGTAAGATGCTTAAATCATTTGTTATAACAAAACACACAAATTACAATGAAGTACTTTACTCTATTAATGATAACAATCTGCTTTACTGCCTGCATCTACCCAGATGGAGAAAATTCAAAAATAGTTCACCTTACTTCATTTTCATCCAAATATGTACCAGCCAGAGATATTGACATCTGGATTCCGGAAAATTATACTCCCAATAAAAAGTATGATGTTTTATATATGCACGACGGACAAATGCTTTTTGACAGTGCCTCCACATGGAACAAACAGGCATGGATAGTTGACAATACCATGAGTAAACTGACAAAGGAAAACAAAATACGTCCAACCATCGTTGTTGCCATATGGAATATAACGGAACTTAGAACCATCGAGTATTTCCCGAACAAGCCATACCTTCTGTTATCAGACAGTATTAAAAACCATTTATTACCAACATCTCCAGAATCAGACCATTACTTAAAGTTTATCACACAAGAATTAAAACCATATATAGACGAAACATACAGCACCTACGGTGATATGCAGCACACTTTTATTGCAGGATCCAGTATGGGTGCATTAATCTCATTATATGCCCTTTGTGAGTATCCCGAAATATTCGGTGGTACCGCTTGCCTATCCACACACTGGCCGGGAATCAACAAACACAACATAGAGATACCTTCGGCCTTAAAAAATTATTTAGAAGATAATCTTCCCTCGTCCAACAACCATAAAATATACTTCGATTACGGATCAGAAACCTTAGATAGCCTATATAAACCCTACCAGATGATGGTTGACACCGTTCTATTAAGAAAAGGGTACTCCGAACAAGATTGGATCAGTAAAGAGTATATGGGTCATGCCCATGATGAAAGAAGCTGGGCCAAACGATTCCATTTTGCATTGGAGTTTTTACTCAAAAAAGAACACGCTCATTAACCCCATTCAATGCATTTTTCTTTTCACCTACAGGCGAAAACACCATCGAACCAGGTCTCAAAGAAGTAACACATCCTACGAAGCCATACCGCCACTAGTCATTCAGCGGCGAATCGGGTTCTTTAGCCATATGCTGATAGGTCAATTTTTCAAGGGTTCGAGGCATCCATTTCTTTAACCAAACCGTTAATTTCCCCTCTACAAAAGTTAAAACAAGGGTTGGCTTACGTTTTTTGATAGCATTGGCTACACGTCTGGCCACCTCCTCAGGAGACATCATTTTGTCCTCTTTTCTTGGTGTTTCTCCCTGTTGTGAGCCATCGTTGGTTAGAGCGGTTTTTCGTATATTAGAAGCAGTAAAGCCTGGAGCTGCAATCAATACGTGCAGGCCATTCTTCAAATTCTCAACCCGTAAAGTCTCTAAAAAACCGTGCATAGCAAATTTACTAGCCGAATAACCCGTACGGGCAGGCAAACCAATAAAACCGGCAATTGAAGAAATACCTATCACCGAACCTTTTGTTTCCAGCAAATAAGGAAGCGCGTATTTGGTACAATAAACGGTACCCCAAAAATTCACATCCATTAATTGCTTCAGCACCGAGAGCTCCACATCTCTAAAAAGTGCACGCATTGACAAGCCCGCGTTATTGATCAATATATCAATTCGTCCAAAACGAGCCACTGTTTCTTTTACCAGATTCTCACAATCTTCTTCTTTACTTACATCAGTTCTTACACTGATTACCTCTGTGCCTGTCGATCTAAGATTCTCTTCCACATCTTTCAACTTATCCGCTGACCTGGCAGCAAGCACCACTTTAAATCCACGGGAAGAAAATTCTTTGGCCAAAGCCAAGCCTATTCCGGATGAGGCGCCGGTAATAACGACAACTTTATTATGCATGGTAAATTATTTTGTGCCCAAAAGTAAAAAAAAAGGTAAGCTAACCGCACGAAGTGGCCAACTTACCTATAGGGGTAAAAAACAACTATTTTTAATATCGTTGATGAAATTACTTCATCCACATACCTTCCATTTCTTCCAATGTTTTTCCTTTGGTTTCAGGCACCCATTTCCAAACAAACAATGCCGCCAACACGCCCATTATTCCATAGATCCAAAAGGCAAAACCATTATTAAACCGATCGCTTAGCCAAGTACTGTCATTCATCATAGGGAAAGTCCACGACACCAACCAGTTGGACACCCACTGACATGCCACAGCAATAGCCAATGCCTGACTTCTTATCTTATTAGGAAATATTTCGGCTAACAAGACCCAACAAACAGGCCCCCAACTAACAGCAAAAGACGCAGTATAAACCAACATACAAATAAGAGCAGGAATACCTACATTTTGTGAAAAAAACATGGTACCAAGCACTCCCATTGACAAAGCCATACCAATGGCACCGATAATCATCAATGGCTTACGTCCAAACCTGTCCACAGTAAGAATAGCAACCACCGTAAAAGTAAGATTAATAGCTCCCACAATAATGGTCTGCATCAATGCAGCATCAGTTCCTGATCCCATCTTCTTGAATATCTCCGGCGCATAATACAACACCACATTAATACCTACAAACTGCTGAAAAGCAGACAATAGTATTCCTATCACAATGATGCCAATTCCGTAAGACAAAAGCTTACCCGAATGACTCTCAACCGTATTTTTTATTTCCGACAGAATAGCTTTTGCCTTTTCTGCTCCGTTAATTTTACTCAATACTCTTAATGCATTTTGATCCTGACCACGAAGCGCCATAAAGCGGGGCGTTTCAGGCACAAAGAACAAGCATACCAAGAACAAACCAGCTGGTATCATTTCAGAAGCGAACATATATCTCCAGCCAATTTCGTTCAGCCATTGATCATCGCCCGACTTGGCAATTCCATAATTAACAAAATACACAACCAACATACCAAATATGATGGCAAACTGGTTAAACGATACCAGGGTACCTCTCTTATCTGCCGGAGCAATTTCAGATATGTACATTGGAGATATCATAGAAGCCAGTCCTACACCAATACCTCCTATTATTCGATAAACAATAAAATGCCATACAAAAGTATGATCAGCCTCTCCAAATGGACGGAGCCCTATCTCTGGGAATGCGGATCCCATAGCGGATATAAAAAATAAGACTGCTGCTACAATAAGCGTATTCCTTCGTCCATATTTAGAACTCAACAGTCCTCCCAATATTCCGCCTACAATACATCCTATCAGAGCACTTGAAATAATAAAGCCCTTCAGAGAGTTCGCTGCTGTTTCTTCCAGGCCCAAGGGATCAACGAAAAAATTCCCCAAAGAAGAAGTAGTTCCTGAAATAACAGCCGTATCGTAACCAAAAAGCAAACCTCCCAGTGTAGCCACTGCGGTTAACAAGATGATATACCTTGAATCTTTTTTTGTTTCCATATGTAGATTTGTAAAATAATTGTAAATACTTTTTCCAATAGACCAAGACAAAAAACCGAGACGGTGATCAACCCGTCTCAGTTTGCTATTAAATCTACATATACCAATTTAACATTTGTTCGTAAAGCTCTTGTTTACCGCTTAACATAGCGGGCTCACCCACCTCTTTACCTATTTTTGCAAGATCCTCAAGCGTTAATTTTCCAGCAGCAAAGTCTGCTCCTTTACCTGCATTAAACGAAGCATAACGGTCTGCTCTCATTTTTAGGTAATCCGATTCTTTCATGATTCTATCAGCGATCACCAAAGCCCTGGCATACACATCCATACCCCCAATGTGCGAAATAAAGATATCTTCTAAGTCTGTCGAATTACGGCGCACTTTCGCGTCAAAGTTGATACCTCCATCGATCAAACCACCACCTTGTAATACCTCAAGCATTGCACAAGTAGACTCAGTGATATTGGTTGGAAACTCATCTGTATCCCATCCATTTTGATAATCACCTTTATTGGCATCAATAGAGCCTAACATATTATTATCAGCAGCCACCCTCAACTCATGCTCCATGGTATGTCCAGCCAATGTGGCATGGTTCACCTCTATATTTAATTTAAAATCTTTATCCAAACCATAGTTTTTCAAAAATCCAATAACTGTATGTGCATCCTGATCATACTGGTGCTTTGTTGGCTCCATTGGCTTAGGTTCAATAAAGAAAGTACCTTTAAATCCTTGCTTACGTGCATAATCACGTGCCATTCCCAACATACGAGCCAGGTTATCCAACTCTTGCTTCATATTGGTATTGTGCAAGCTCATATACCCTTCACGTCCTCCCCAGAATACATAACCGGTTCCACCTAAAGCTATGGTAGCGTCAATGGCATTTTTAATTTGCACACTTGCATTGGCCACCACATTAAAGTCAGGATTGGTAGCTGCACCGTTCATGTAACGAGGATTTGAAAATACATTGGCTGTACCCCAAAGTAATTTTACACCGGAGGCAGCTTGTTTTTCTTTTGCCACATCAACAATCTGCGTTAATCTTTTTTCAATTTCTAATACAGAACCGTCACCGACAAGATCCGTATCATGAAAACAGTAATGAGGCACTCCCATTTTAGTAATAAATTCAAAGGCAGCATCCATTTTTTGTTTCGCAGCATCCATTGGATTTGAAGCATTGTCCCACTCAAAAACCTGGGTTCCTGGACCAAAAGGATCACCTCCGTCACCACAGAATGTATGCCAATATGCAATGGCAAAACGTAAATGCTCTTTCATCGTTTTCCCTGCAACAACACGGTTCTCATCATACCACTTAAAAGCCAAGGGATTTTTTGATTCCGGTCCTTCAAACTTAATTTTGTCAATACCTTTAAAATATTCCTTATTACCAATTAAAACGTCCATCGTTTTGTAATTTAGAGATTAATAATTTAACTTATTTTTTTTATAATTTATTCAAAGCAGACTTCCACTTTTGGTAAGCTTCCATCGTAGCATCCTTTTCTTGCGGGTTTGGTTCTATTGTTTCAACCTTTTTCAATCCGCCAAATGCTTCTTCAAAGGTTTTATAAATACCTGCTCCAACTCCTGCTCCCCGGGCAGCTCCTGCCGCCCCATCCGTATTATATAATTCAATGGTAGCTCCTGAAACGTTAGATACCGTGCGCTGAAAAATAGGACTCAAAAACATATTTGCTTGTCCGGCTCGAATCAACTCACTCTTGATACCCATATCATTCATAATATCCATCCCGTATTTAAAGGAGAATGCAATACCTTCCTGGGCTGCACGATACATGTGTGCCGGTGTATGTACATTGAAGTTTAAATGATTGATCTGGGAACCATAATCTATATTTTTCAAGATGCGCTCAGCCCCATTTCCAAAGGGAAGAATAGTCAAACCTTCTGACCCAATAGGAACACCGGCTGCCATGTCATTCATCTCAGGATAACTCACTTCACTACCCACATTTTTATTCATCCATGAATTCAAAATCCCAGTCCCATTGATACACAAAAGTACACCCAGACTAGGTGTTGGCATATGATGATTTACATGTGCAAAAGCATTGACACGTGAGTCTTCATCATATACATTCTTATCTGTCACCCCATATACAACACCTGAAGTACCTCCTGTTGCCGCCACTTCTCCTGGGTTTAACACATTCAACGAAAAGGCATTATTAGGTTGATCACCGGCCCGATAGCTCACTTTAATTCCCTTGGGCAAACCAAATTCTTCTGCAATGGCATCCATTACCGTTCCTTGATCTGAGAACGAAGTCATTGCCTCTGGAATAAAAGACGAATCGAATCCATAGTATTCCATCAATGTGTCCGATAAACCATCCTTAGGAAATTCCCAAAACATACCTTCCGAAAGACCTGACATCGTGGTGACTGCTTCGCCGGTCATACGGAATGCAATATAATCGCCGGGTAACATGATTTTATCAATCTGACCATATAAAGCAGGCTCATTCTCTTTGACCCACTTTAATTTTGATGCCGTAAAATTACCTGGTGAATTCAATAAATTTTGCAAACACCACTCCTCGCCTAACTCCTCAAAAGCCTTTGCTCCATATTGAGCGGCACGACTATCACACCAAATAATAGAAGGACGAAGCACCTTACCATTTTTATCCACTATGACCAAACCATGCATTTGATACGAAATACCAATGGCTTTTATCTTCTCTTTTTTAACACCGTCCTTGGCCATTGCTTTTTGGCAAGCTTTCTTCAAATTCTGATACCACATTTCGGGATCCTGCTCAGCCCACCCAGGCTTTAACGCTGTAATCTCCATTTCCCGCTCGGGATATTGTGCCGAAGAAATCGTTTCTCCGCTTTCTACATCTAACACCGATACCTTCACCGATGAACTTCCTATATCAAATCCTATTAGTTGCATGGTTTAAATTTTATCTGTTCTGGTCTGTTCTGTTTGCAAATTTACATTCTTTTGCACATTACACAAGAATTTTAACATTATTTTTTCAACTGATTATCATTTTCTTTCAAAGATCATATAAAACTCTCTATCTAATTATTGGGTCAGTGCCAGAAGTTGGCCATAAATCTTGTTTATAGTTGTCATGCAAAGATTTTCGTTAATCTGAACAAGAAGAACTTTACATCAACAACACCTCTGAATTGTCTTCTGAAATCCTTTACTTTTGTATTGAAAGATTCTGCTGCAGCATTGGTACTTCCGTTAATGTCCTTTTTATTCGGGAAGGTATATTTTAAAAGGTCCTCATGATAACTTCGTTATTACTCGGGAAGGTATATTTTAAAAGGCCCTCATGATCAGGCTTCGCCGAATTGTCATTGCCATAAAAAGGACCAAAAAGGTCTAGAACAATAGATCACTACCTCCCCGGCACCGAGCTCCAATTCCGGCCACGGCTATTGTTCTGGCCTGCCCTGCGGTCTTTTACTGATAGTTCCATATACAAATGAAAGATATCTATTAAATGAGAAATACAACTTCAACAACTCCACGACTTTACCTGCTCGCCAACCTAACAAGCTAACAAGCTAACAAGCTAACATCTTTTCCAGCTCGCCACCATCAAGCCTCTCGCCAACGCAGGCCACGGCTATTTTTTTGGCCAACCCTGCCGTTCATTAACTGATAGTTGGGTATTTATATGAAAGATATCTTTTAGATCAGAGTTCTTGAATATGGATTTTTATAAGTTGAAAACTTTTATGTTTTACTTGAAATTGTTCATAAATTGAAAATATTGTTTCTGTATGGAGAGGATAGATTGATTCTTTTAATGCATACCTTGCTCTTGCTGCTTATTGATATGTTCTTTTTATTCGGGAAGGTTTAATCTTCAAAGGCCCTCATGATCAGGCTTCGCCGAATTATTCGGGAAGGTTTGTTTTAAAGGTCCTCATGATAACTGCGTCATTACTCGGGAAGGTATATTTTTCAAAGGCCCTCATGATAACTGTGTCATTATCATTACTATAAAAAGAACCCAAAAGGTCTAGAACAATAGATCACTACCTACCCAGCATCAGCTTCCCTTTCCGTCCGGCACACACTTCTTTCGCGCTAGGCCAACCGCACTACCACCTCAAGTGCGCCCAGAAACCCGGATGATGTATTAGAACTTCGTCATGAGCGTTGAAATGGCAATAAAAGAAGGCTTTTCTGAGATGAGGCATAGCACCAGCTATGGTGAGTTGAAGAAAAGTAACGAAGTGACTTCTTTTGAAGCCATTTAAAGGCGTAATAGATTTTCTAATGCATTTTCCGGGTTATAACTTCTCGCCAACGCTGGCCCCGGGGCTATTGTTCTGGCTAACCCTGCGGTCTTTTACTGATAGTTCCATATACAAATGAAAGATATCTATTAAATGAGAAATACAACTTCAACAACTCCACGACTTTACCAGCTCACCAACTTCAACAACTTAACAACTTCAACAACTTAACAACTCGCCACCATCAAGCCTCTCGCCAACGCCGACCTCGGGGCTATTGTTCTGGCCTGCCCTGCGGTTCATTAACTGATAGCTTTGTACATTAATGGAATATATCCTTTAGATCAGAGTTCTTGAATATGGATTTTTATAAGTTGAGAACTTTCTATGTTTTACCTGAAATTGTTCATAAAATGAAAAATATTGTTTCTGTATGGAGAGGATAGATTAATTCTTTTAATGCATACCTTGCTCTTGCTGCTTATGTATACGTTCTTTTTACTCGGGAAGGTTTAATCCTCAAAGGCCCTCATGATCAGGCTTCGCCGAATTATTCGGGAAGGTTTGTTTTAAAGGTCCTCATGATAACTTCGTTATTGTCATTGCCATAAAAAGGACCAAAAAGGTCTAGAACAATAGATCACTACCTCCACGGCATCAGCTTCCCTTTCCGTCCGGCGCACTACCACCTCAAGTGCGCCCAGGAAAACTTCTCTCCAGCGCCGGCCCCGGGGCTATTGTTCTGGCCAACCCTGCAGTTGATTTGCTGGTAGTTGGGTATTTAAATGGGGATTACTCATTTATTGAAAATGTTTTTTTATAATTGAGAACTTTCTATGTTTTACCTGAAATTGTTCATAAATTGAAAATATTGTTTCTGTATGGAGAGGATAGATTGATTCTTTTAATGCATACCTTGCTCTAGCTGCTTATTGATATGTTCTTTTTATTCGGGAAGGTTTAATCTTCAAAGGCCCTCATGATCAGGCTTCGCCGAATTATTCGGGAAGGTTTGTTTTAAAGGTCCTCATGATAACTTCGTTATTGTCATTGCCACAAAAAGAACCAAAAAGGTCTAGAACAATAGATCACTACCGACCCGGCATCAGCTTCCCTTTCCGTCCGACACACACTTCTTTCGCGCTAGGCCAACCGCACTACCACCTCAAGTGCGCCCAGGAAAACTTCTCGCCAACGCTGGCCCCGGGGCTATTGTTCTGGCTAACCCTGCGGTCTTTTACTGATAGTTCCATATACAAATGAAAGATATCTATTAAATGAGAAATACAACTTCAACAACTCCACGACTTTGCCAGCTCGCCAACCTAACAAGCTAACAAGCTAATAAGCTAACAAGCTAACATCTTTTCCAGCTCGCCACCATCAAGCCTCTCGCCAGCGCCGGCCCCGGGGCTATTGTTCTGGCCAACCCTGCGGTTCATTAACTGATAGTTGGATATTTATATGGAAAATATTCTTTAGATGAGAGTTCTTGAATATGGATTTTTATAAGTTGAGAACTTTCTATGTTTTACCTGAAATTGTTCATAAATTGAAAATATTGTTTCTGTATGGAGAGGATAGATTAATTCTTTTAATGCATACCTTGCTCTTGCTGCTTATCGATATGTCCTTTTTATTCGGAGAGGTTTATTTTTAAAGGCCCTCATGATCAGGCTTCGCCGAATTATTCGGGAAGGTTTGTTTTAAAGGTCCTCATGATAACTTCGTTATTGTCATTGCCACAAAAAGGACCAAAAAGGTCTAGAACAATAGATCACTACCTCCCCGGCACCGAGCTCCAATTCCGGCCACGGCAATTGTTCTGGCCTGCCCTGCGGTTCATTAATTGATAGCTTTGTACATTAATGGAAGATATTTATTAAATGAGAAATACAACTATAACAACTTCAACTGCTCCACGACTTTACCAACTCCGCAACTTTACCAGCTCGCCAACCTAACGACCTAACAAGCTAACATCTTTTCCAGCTCGCCACCATCAAGCCTCTCGCCAGCGCCGGCCCCGGGGCTATTGTTCTGGCCAACCCTGCAGTCTTTACCCTGATAGATGTTTTTTTAATGGGAATTGCTCATTGAATGAGAGATGTTGAGTAAGATTTTTGTGACTAATATCTACATGTAAAACGTGGAATCGTTTACTTAATAGGTTCTTCCGCCTTCATGAAAAAGCGTTAAAAAAATGGGCAAATGGAGCGTTTAGAAAGGAATGCTTGTCTGAGCGAAGCGAGTTTGCGTTCCTTTTAGCGGAGTGCGCTCATTTTTAGCTTTTTCAGGTCAGCGGCGGCATTTTTTGTTTACTTTTTTTTGATGTAGAAAAATTGGAGCGAAGCGGAAATCATGAACGCCTTAAATTATAAACCTTCGTGAACTAAAAGTAAAAGCCCGTCGGCTAGAGACAATGAAGAAGTTTAAATTAAAAAGGGGTTCCTTAGTGCAAAAACTACATTTATATATATGTTATGAGCGTTGAAATGACAATAAAAGAAGGCTTTTCTGAGACGAGGCATAGCACCAGCTATGGTGAATTGAAACAAGTTAGCGGGCGACTTGATTGGCAGCAATTTTAATTCGTAATAGATTTTCTAATGCCTTATTGATGATAAAAAAGTAGAGGCGTCCATCCAGTTTTGGGTTACACCATATGGAACACCATAAACAAAAGGGCAACTTATCAACCACAAACTGATAAATTGCCCTTACAAGTTGCAAAAACGTAGAAATAAAACATTCAGTTCGTCTCAAGCCTGCGGCTCTCTAACTCACCGAAGTGTATTTTATTTTTTGTGAGGGGGAGTTGATGATACTCACATTGCTTCAATTACCAAATTCCTCAACAATACCGCCCGTTAATCTTAACAACTCTGTGTTAGACTGTATCAAGTTAAATATTGCTTGAAAGCGAGCAATAGCAGCGTTCATATAAACAATTTGCACATCCCGATAATTAAACGAATTAATAGATCCATTTTTAAATTTCTCTTCTGACAGATCAAGATTTAATTTGGCCGTTGATTCTTTCTCATTGGCCAACTTCAGTAATGCTTTTTGTACATTATAATTACTATACAACTGCAATAGTTGATTCTTCAAGCTATGCTCCATCTGACCGGTTTCCACCTGAGCCGCCTCCTCGTTTATCTTTGCTATTTGAATACTCCGACGGGTGACACCTCCATTAAAAATATTAAAGGACAGCGTTAAGCCCACATAAGCATCAGTTGTGTTTTGATTTACATCAGGACTAATTCCTGAATAATAATGATCCGTCCACGTTTTACCCACACCCGTATTCAAACTCAATGAAGGATAAACATTGCTTTTAGCAAGAGCAATTTCCTTGGCCTGCAAGCTTTGGTATAAATATTGATTCTTAAGGGTCTTATTATTCGACAATAATTTGGCGCTTAAATCCTCCATCAAATAATCCGGCATATCCATCTGTAATGGCGAAGTCAACTCCCATACTACATCATCCTCCACGGCCATATTGAAATTAAGCGTACGTATCGCATTTTCAAAGTTCACCTTTTGTTGCAAATAATTGGACTGATCTTCGAGCCATGCAGTTTTTGCCTGCAACATTTCGTAACTTGTGCTGGCACCCAAATCTCTACTATCGGCAGCCCTTTTATAGCGATCTTCTGACAAATCACTCAACTGCTTATAAACACCCACCATTTCCTTTTGCAACAAGCAATTGTTATAAGCTACCAATATATTCTGAATAGTACTCTCTACCAAAACAGCGGTATTTCCTTGCGACTGTTGCTCGAGCACCTCTAACTTTTGCTTGGTTATTTTTGCCGAAAAACCATTGAATACAAGCCAATTCAAACTCATATCCGGCGAAATCGTTTGTGTGCGATAATCCTCCGTATCGTTATAATTAAAATTCTCACGTCCTGTTACATCAAAATTAACAGAAGGCAAAGCTCCGGTATTTCCCCAACTATTATTAATGGAAGCCACTTCTTCACTCATCCTGGTAATTTGAAGATCGTAATTATTTTGAAGCCCCAACGCTATCGCATCCGATAACGACAAACTCTTTTGTGCCTGTCCGCCACAAGTAATTGATAAGACAAGTAACAGAATGATATACTTTATTATTCTCATATGTTCATTTTTTATAAAACTTTAATCAAATTCTTTGGCCATATTACGGCGCAAAGTTGCTTCAATCCTAGCGTTAATAACGGCTGTTTCTACATCCTCCGGTGCCAACTTCTCTTCGGAGCGAACATTATACATAAACAACACAACTTTATTTGTAATCACCACCAACACCGGTAATACTATCAAAATAAAAACAGTCCCAAACATAATTCCGTACGCCAGCGAGATGGCCATGGGAATCAACATTCTTGCATCCGGACTATTTTCCAAAATCAGAGGCATTAAACCAGCTGTTGTAGTCACTGTAGTCAAAAAGATTGCTCTAAAGCGAGACATACCCGCGTCCTTGATCGCTTCTATCAACTTCATTCCATGTTCCAAGTTCTGGTTATATTTAGACACAAAAACAATGGCATCGTTAATAACAACACCAGACAGCGCCACCATCCCCCATAGACTCATCATTGAGATGGGCTGATCATGAAACCCATGTCCCCAAATAGCGCCCACAAAACCGAGCGGAATCATAACAATAACCAACACCCCTTGAAGGAAAGATTTAAAATGAATCATAATGACCAATACAATCACCAAAAAAGCCACTCCAAAATACAACATCATGCTACCCATCTGCTCTTTGGTATCCTTTTGTTGTCCTTGGTGCATATAAGTTACATCAGGGTGTTTTTCTATGATCTTAGGCAGAATACTTTCTTCGATATAACTCAATATATCAGGGACAGACTGGCTCTGATCCTTCTGATAAGCATCCACCCTAATTTCACGACGTCCATTAAAATGATTAATAGTACTCAAACTACGGGCAGAAGATATTTCGGCCACACGCCCTAAAGGATAATTACCTTTGCTGGTGTGAATAAGCATATTCTCGAGTTGCCCCACAGTTTCTCTGTTATCACGAGAATATCGCACATACACCCATATTTCATCCTTTCCTTCTTGGATGCGCTGTGCCAGACCTCCGTAGAAACCTTGTTGCACCTCTGCCATCAATGACTTATTGGTTAAGCCTAAGGCATAAGCTTCCGGTTTTAATTTCAAGCGCAACTCCTGACTCCCTATTTGGCTGTTATTGGTAATATTAAACAAAGCAGGCATCTCCGTAAGCTCTGTTTCCAACTCATCCTTAGCCTGTTCCAGCTCATCCGGATCATAGCCCAATAAACTAATAGATACAGGTGCTCCAAAACGGTTGGATGCCCCAACCGCAAACTTATAAGCTTCAGGAATCTTACCTATCTTATTAGTTCTACTTTAACAGATTTATTGCTTTGAATAACAGAGGTCTATGTCACGCTGTCGCTTTTCATGTCGCTGCTGCAGTTTTTCCAGCATCCGTTCATCGGTCATTTCACGATAAAATTTGTATACCATAAAATCCATAATGTCTCTTGCCGACAACAATGGGACTTCGTCTTGATTCAATAGTTTTTCTTTCAGCATAAAGCTGCCCACCATTAAGTTGAGGGCTACTTGGTGATGCCATGACAGCCATTTGCGGGTTTGGAACTGATCCAAGCCTACTATCTGTTTTTGCTCTTTGAAGCTATGCTCAATGAAAAAGCGTTGTGCCTGCATGTATGCCAGCGCCTGATGCGTGTATTGAGCAAGTTCTGCGTTAGTGAACGAATATTTTATTTCTACTCCCTGCTTTGTCTTTCTTTTCGAAATGACCAGCAACCGTTTCTCAACAATGTTCTGAACCTTATCCCAAATGTAAACTGTCTTAAAATGGAACAATCCCTTCAGCTTTCCCTTGGCAGAATCACGAATGTCAAGCTTTTTCCAGTCCTTGTTTGTAAGCGTTTCTATATATTCGTTAGCGTTTACCGATGGGGTGCTTGCCTTCGGCCTTTTGGGTGGGCGCCCACGATTGCTCTTTCGCTCTGGAATATGTAGTTCTGGTTTTTCAAGGTGGATTTTTTGATCGCTATGAATGTCAAGCATGTACACCAAACCCATATCCTCAACCGAACGGGTAAACGCAAGGTCATTGCCATAAAGTCCATCCCCCCCAACGTAATCGAACTCGATACCCATTTCCAGTTGGTGCTTCACAATATCTGTAGCCAGCTCCGGTTTTGTCTTGAAAACCCTGTCCTCTTTGGGGATGCCAGCAGTTTCACACCTGGCGTTGTTAGTACACCATGACCTTGGAAGGTACAGTCTCGTGTCGACCAACGCTGCATATTTGTCCGTGCACAAGCAACCAAAAACTGCAACCTGCGAGTTTGCAGTCTTCCCAACGTTCCCGCAATACTGGTGATCAACACCAATGCTTTTGTCACCTTTTTTCACCCATCCGCTTTCGTCTATGAGTAATCCTTTTAATTTTTGGTTTGGGAGTGATTGGTCTACCTGATTTGCTATTTGGTCGATGACAGCTCTTGCATCCCAATTGGATTCGGTGATAAAATGCTGCATCTTATGGTAGTCTGCGTTTAATGTCTCAGTGATGCGTTCGATGTTTTTCAAATCGCTTAAAGCTAGACCTTCGACGTATTGAGTAGCTTTGTCGAAGTTGGATTTTGTTCTATTTTTAAAATGGTGCTGAAATTCAGATAAATACACTTCAAGTCGGTTGTTGACCGCTAGCAGTGTTTTACCATTATTCGTATATTTTTTTAAGTTTTTCGCCCGTTACCCATTGCAAACTTGAGTTTTGTTCTTTGTTTCAATTGCAATATACTAATTTACTGTTTATTACGAAAGAAAAACAATACTAAATTATCGTTTTTTCAGTGATCATTTTAATCTGTTAAAGTAGAATTAGAAATTTCTCTTTTAAGTAACTCATCCGAAACCTGAGTACCTTCTAGCGAGTTCAGGAAAACACGAATCATTCCAGCATTGGTACCAGACTCCGTTCCACTGAACGCACTTCCCATACTAGTGCTCATCGATGTGATATAGGACATAGTATCCCCATTCTCCTCCATCAATTCCTTATTCACCTCCCACACCTTATCCTCAATATAAAAGAGCTTTTCTTTGGTTATCTCTTCATTTACTCCAGGCTTTAGAGCCAAATCAATGGTAAACATATCAGAAGGACCTTGTGGGAAAAAGGTAAAGGAAATGATACCGCCCCCAATTAATCCAAAAGTGAGAATAAACATGGATGATACACCAGCAACTGTCAAGCCTTTATGCTTAAGTACCCAATTTAACAAAGGCGCATAGACCTTATTCCTAAATCCGAATATATATTTATCAACCAAGCCCCGAACCTTACCATAGAATGTTTCATTGTTTTGAGGTTTAAGAACCATAGGGTTTGCCAAGTGTCCAGGCAACACAAAAACACCTTCGAGCAAAGACACAATTAAACAAACCACCACCACAAAAGCCATCTCAAACATCATTTCCATTTGTCCTTCTATGAAAAACAAAGGAAGAAAAGCAATAATGGTTGTCGCCACAGATGTAAATACAGCAGGTAATACCTCCATGGTACCATCAATGGCAGCACGCCGAGGCGATTTACCCATCTCAAAATGCGTAAAAATATTTTCACCAATAACCACACCATCATCCACCAAAATACCAATGATCAATATCATCCCAAATAAGCTGATAAGATTAATGGTGACCCCCATAAGGTTGGCCACGATAAACATACCCAAGAACGAGGCAGGAATACCCCAGGCCACCCATAACGACAACCGCACATTCAATAATAAAGACAGCAGAAGAATCACCAGAATCACCCCGAGAATACCATTGTCTATCAGTATAGATAATTGACCATCAATCAATGTTAGAAAGTCCATTTTCACACTTAACTTAAACCCATTGTCTTCTGCATTAAATTTTTTGATATAGGCATGTAACACATTGGAGATAGCCTCCAGGTCTTCCGTCATTAATTTCTGAATCAAAAAAGTAACACTGGGCTTTTTGTCGATATAACCATTACTGGGATCTTCAGGAACCTGTAAGTTGACCGTAGCCACATCACCAATTTTAATCAGCTGACCATCCGTATTCGATTTCAGCACAATCTGTTTGATCTCTTCAGGATCAACAGAACGATGACGACTCAACACTTTGATCTGCTCTCTTGGGTTACGAATGGTACCACCTGACAAATCTAAATTATTATTAGCAATGGCGTTTTTTATATCAGTAAAAGTAAGGTTATACCTGCGCATCTGTGTCTCATTCAGTTCTATGGCTAGCTCTAAGTTGCTGGGCACTCCATAAATACTGATCTGAGATATTTCTCCACTGGCCAACAAGTCATCTTCAATCCTATTGGCCATAGCATTCAAGTCGAGTACATTACCTGACTCTGCTGTCAAAGAAAAGAACATGGCCATATCCTTCGATCGCCCTTTTGAAACGATAGGACGTTCTGCAGAAGCTGGGAAATTTGATATCCCATCCACCGCATTTTTCACATCCGACAATAGTTCATCCATGTCGTAACCTGTTAAAGCAGTCACCGTAATCGTAGCCGAACCTTCCCTTGATTTTGAGGAAAACTCTTTGATTCCAGAAATCCCCCTTATACTATTTTCAACCAAGGCGGTCACCCCCTCATCCATTTCTTTAGGAGTAGCTCCAGGATAAGAAACCGAAACAGTAATGGTCTTTGATTCTACCAACGGAAATGTCGCCTTGCGCATATTCATTAACGATATACCGCCAATGAGTATAAAGATGACAATCACCATTTTTCCGTAGAATGGATATTTTACAAATTGTGATAATATATTTTTCATGCGTATTATTTTCTTTCAATGGGCATATGGGTCTCACAAGAAGACTAAATTATTTATCTATCTGAGAACCAGACGCTGGGATATTAAAACGTTTATCTGGGTAAATATTCCATATTAGGATTCACAGAAGCCAGTGATTCAGTAACAATCAGCTTTGATTCTTCAACACCGGAAATAATGGTCATATCCTCCAATTGACGAATAATCTCTATGGGTGTTTTCTGTAACTTATTACCCACCAACTCATACACAAAAGACTTATCCACAATCGCTTCGCGAGGTATTTCAAAGCCGGGCACTTTTGTTCCGCTAAACACCGCATCAACATAGGCTCCTTCTATAATATTATTTTTACCGGAAGCATCATAGCTAAGATATACATTGACTGATTGGTCCACAATAAAATCAGAAATGCGAGATATAATCGCACTTTCTTCTATTCCTGCTATATTACTTATTTTAACTTCATCGCCCTTCTTCATCCATTTCAGATCGCTGGGAAACACAGGAACTACCACCTCTAATTTGTCGGAACAAATAATTGTTGCCAACTCCGAACCAGGACTTGCAACTGCCCCAATCTCCTTACTTACTGTTTTAAAGCTACCATTAAAAGGGGCTCTGATGGTGTAGCGTTTCAGTTGTATTTCCTGCTGCTGCAAGCTGTAATAACCGGACAGCACACCGGTAGAAGCCAAAAACACCTTCTCTTTATCGGAATTTGCTTCCGGAAGATCGGGCAATCCCCTAGCTGGATCCACTGCTTTAAAAAAATTGTTCCACTTTTCAAATTCCTGCGGGTAATCAACCTTCAAATCTGGTAATATAGTAGAAAGTGTTTGCAGAAAGCTACTCTTACCCGATTTTAAAGAGGCCTGAATATCCTCGCTATAGATGCGTACAATTACATCACCTTTTCTAAAGCGCTCACCTGCTTTGAAACGAACATCACCTTTCATAATTCTACCGCTAACCTCTGCTGCCAAGGAAACATTATCATAAGCGGTTACACGCCCTCTATAAGTCATATCAGCTTTAACATCTACATATTTAACCTGATCCGTTTTAACGTACATCTCATTGTGTTTTGTTTCATCTTTTTTTGGCACAGGTTTCGTTTTTATTAAAAAACCAGAAACCCCAATGGCAATGGCAATTAGCAGAACACTTAATAGTCCGTAAAAGAATTTTGTCTTCATGTTTATTGTATGTTTTATATTTATTTTAAAGGCCTTATGAAACTCGCCATCCTTATCATTCTTTTTTTCAAGAATATCCGACTCAAGGTGCGTTTCATACGAATGCTATCATCCTAAGCCAAAAATGTACCTTATAAAAACAAACAGGAAACTTTATAAACCAAAGTCCGTATTTCTTGAACAAAAAGTTTTAGAAAGGTGTTGTTTTTCATTTAAGATACGCCCAACCCTGATTAATGCATTTTCCGGGTTCAATAGAAAATCATATACGTTGGTAGATGAAATTCTCACTTTCGTTTATAATATTTCTCGGTAAATAAAAAGAGACCGTAGTTTTGGCTGCAGAAAACTATATCGTAAACAATCCTATTAAATGATTTACACATATGTTATAAGTTCACAAAACCACAATAACCAATCCAAATCACAAACATGAGCATGTAGAAAGACTTACTTATGACCCTTTTCATCACATTCTTTTACCCCTTAAAGGTGATACTAAAATGATAAAAATAAAACGTACATTGTGGCTGCCTATTATCATCTGGCTGTCTCTATTCCTATTTACTTTTAACATTGCCAACTACTTTCAGAGTGCAGCATATGCGGCTATCAATGCTGCCTATGAAACCATTGTAAACGTCATTACCTATTATTTTACTGCCCTATATCTTTTTCCTCGCTATTACAAAAGCGGGAGAGCTTTCTTTTGGATATCCCTATTTTCGGTAGCAACCTTGTCCCTTCTTTTTTACTTCATCGATATTTACACCATCCCGAATATTGAAAGACCAAATACCAATAGGCCTCCCGAAATATTTCATTTTTTGCGCTATTTCTTTAATCTTGGCTTTGTTTTTTTTGTAGCCACTTCCTTAAGTTTAATGGAGCAAACCAATAAATTAAGAGAATCAGGCAAAATACTTACCAAAGAAAAACTAGAAACAGAGCTCAAACTTTTAAAAGCTCAGATAAATCCCCACTTCATTTTCAATGCCTTAAATAATATTTATTCACTAACCTACATGCAGTCTAAAAATGCACCAGAAAGCGTTTTAAAACTATCAGATATGTTACGCTATGTCTTTTATGATTGCAGCAAAGACAGGGTTCCTATCTCAGCAGAGATACAATACATTGAGAATTTTTCTGCATTTCAACAGATGAAATCAGACTTTACACAGCATATAAAAATGGAGACTGCACTCAATTACTCCAATATTGAAATAGCGCCCATGCTTTTTATTCCTTTTATTGAAAATGCATTCAAGTATAGCAGAATAGAAGAGAGTGAAGAAGCATTCGTCCACATCTTCATCAAAAACAAAGCAAACAAACTACACTTTTCCATTGCAAACAATATATCTAACATTAAACCCACCTCCGGCAGTGGCATGGGAATTAACAATGTAAAACATCGCCTGAATATCATTTATCCCAATAGGTATGATCTGTCTATTGACGAGAGTGAAAACATATTCAAAGTTGATTTAAAGCTGGACGTATAGTCAATAAATCCGTCCAGCTCAGCCATCGGTGATAAACTGCTATTGACAGCACAGCATGCAATATATGTACAAATAAAAAAAGTATAAAGCAATCCTTCGGATGAATTGTATCTCACTTTTGTACCAAAGAAAAGACAAACCCAAAGCTAACTATCATTATATTTGTACTTTTGAATGACAATGCAATAAATCAAAACAGGCCAAATATTCCCAAACCCAAGGATAACACGATTGACGAATTCCATATGACCATTGAAAGAAAATAAAGTTTATGAAAATAAAATGCCTGGTAATAGATGATGAACGCTTAGCGCGAGAATATTTAAAAAATTACATCGGGAAAATTCCTGAATTGGAATTATTGGGCGATTTCAATTCACCATTAAAAGCTACGGAACTAATTAAAAAAGGTGACGTCGATTTGATTTTTATAGATATACAAATGCCCGATATCACTGGCATTGATTTTATACGTAGTTTATCCAACAAACCAGAGATCATCTTCACCACAGCCTATCAGGAATACGCATTGGAAGGATTTAATCTAAATGTGACCGATTACTTACTGAAACCTTTTTCTTTCGATCGTTTTTTTCAGGCGGTCAACAAAGTCATTGACAAACTTGAAAACCAGTCAAACACAAACGAACAATCTCATTTAGTTGAGCAATCACTTACTTCCTATGCCGAAGACTATCTGACCATACGTGCGGACCGAAAATTATACAAAATAAATTTCAGCGATATCAAATACATCGAAGGACAAAAAGCTTATGTGACTTTTCATACCGATAAAAAACGAATTACAGCACTGGCTTCATTAAAAGAATTAGAAGAAGCCTTGCCCTCCAATCATTTTATCCGCATACATAAATCCTTCATTGTTTCCATTCACGAAATACTTTCTTTGGAGGGAAATATGATGGAAGTAGGTGAGGTAAAACTACCTGTTGGTAAAATATACAAAGAAGCAGTGCTAAAAGTGTTTGGTGTAGAATAACGGCATACGGGGCAATATCTCCGCACCTCCAGCCATTACATACGAATTACGAATGCCATAAACAGCTGCCCATCCTCTTGATACCCCTGCTACCAAAATTAGGTCGTCTTCATGAATATTTTCATTACTTTCGCAGCGAATGAACAAGACCATCGATTTAACAACAGGCCCCATATTTAAGCAGTTACTAAAACTAGCACTTCCCATCATCGGCACCTCTTTGATGCAGATGGCTTATAGTCTGACCGATATGATATGGCTGGGCCATGTTGGAAGCAAAGCAGTGGCTTCGGTTGGTGCTGCCGGTTTTTTTGTATGGCTCGGAATCTCAGTATTACTAACCACCAGAGTTGGAGCCGAAATTGGGGTATCACAAGCCTTGGGAAAAAAAGACAAGGAAGAAGCGACCAAATATGCACGTCACGCACTCTTCTGGGCACTTATACTATCTATCATCCTATCGCTTTCTGTTCTTGTATTTGCAGCTGAACTAATGAATGTCTTCCAACTCTCGAAGGGAGAGGTTGAAGATGGTGCAGTAGGATACCTAAGGATCGTTTCGATAGGCTTTGTCTTTACCTTTATGAACCCCACCTTTCAAGGGATATATAACGGTCTTGGAAACAGCAAACTACCATTTTACTATCTACTTATTGGACTGGGACTTAACATGGCACTCGATCCGCTATTGATCTTTGGGTTAGGAGTCATACCTCCATTGAAAGTACTCGGTGCTGCCACTGCAACCGTAATAGCACAAGCTGTTGTATTTGCCATTTTCACATATCGCTTTGTTTGGAAAAAAGAGATCATGGATCCGCTATTCAAACAATTCAAACTGAGCAAAGAGATCACCCGAAAACTATTTAAACTAGGGGCTCCCGTGGCCATTGAAAGTAGTTTGTTTGCTATATTTGCATTGATACTGGCCAGAATGATCACCCAATGGGGCGATATGCCCATTGCAGTACAAAGCGTTGGTGCTCAAATAGAAGCTTTATCATGGATGACTTCATCAGGTTTTGCTACCGCACTGGGCAGTTTTACTGGACAAAACTTTGGAGCAGGCAATTGGAACAGAATCAGAAAAGGCTACTTCACAACTCTGGGTGTCGGTGTATTTCTGGGGGCTATCGTCACCCTTTCTTTTCTTATATTTGGCCGACAAATTTTCTCCCTTTTTCTACCAGAACCGGAACCTTTACAAATGGGCATCACTTATTTAAAAATATTAGCCCTTTCGCAAGTATTTATGATTCTTGAAATCATTACTCGTGGCGCATTCAACGGCATTGGCCAAACAGTGCCTCCTTCCGCCATAGGCATCATTTTTACCGGATCACGTGTGCCAGCTGGCTACATTCTATCCTCAGCCAAGCTACTGGGCATGTACGGTATCTGGTGGGCCATCAGTCTCTCCAGCATAGTTAAAGGAATCATTTCCATGAGTTGGTTCTTGATATTACTAAACAAAAAATCTGGTAAAACACGAAAAAACAGACTAATCAGCTTTATCCCCAACAGACTAAGGCAACAGGTGATGGTCGACAAAGAGTAAGATAGCCTACTGTTTTTAAGCCACATGAACACTTCGTCATAATAATTAGTGGCTGCAAGAAAACGACTATTTTTTCTGTCTTTGATAAGAAACGAACATGAATTTTAGCATTCTAAAATACACACAGAAGAATGATTAAAATTCATCGGGAGTTCCATATGACCATTGAAAGACAAATTATAATCATATGAAAGCTTCAAAGACAAGGCTTTCAATACTTCTGAAACCCAGAAGTTTACTGATTGTAAATGACTGTTTCAAAAATGAGAATAACGCAGTATTTGGAGTTTTCTTGCAAAGACTAATTAAAAACACAATTTTATAGGCAATAGATTTGCCAATGCTTTTTTCCAATTAAACAAGGGCGTCTTACACAAGACGCCCTCTGAACACAGACTGTGCCTATATAGTAGCTGCAAGAAAACAACTGTTTTTTCTGTCTTTAATAAGAAAGCTTCAAAGACAAGGCTTTCAATACTTTTGAAACCAAGGAGTTTACTGATTGTAAATGACTGTTTCAAAAATGAAAACAACACAGTTTTTGGAGTTTTCTTGCAAAGATTCTTTACTCATTTACAAGTAACTTTGTAGTACTTACTTTTTGGTTATTTTTAATTTGTACCAGGTAAATTCCCGAACTAAAAACATTGGCATCTACAGTAATATTTTCTTTATTCGTTATTTGCTGATAAACACTTTTCCCCGTCAGATCTATGATTCGAACCTCCACAGTCTCATTGTTACTATTGGTATTAATATGAAGAGAAGTTCCATTTAAAGGATTCGGATAAACAAATGGTGCATTTAGCTCCATGTCGTCATTGCTTCCTACCTCAGTATGAACACCACTGCCCGATTTTAAAGAAGTATACGAAATAATCAATTGAGGTTCTTCCGCAGCATTTTCTTTCGCAGCAACAGCAAAATCATTTCCATTAATCTGCGACAAAACAAGGCTCAACTTACCTCCTGCCACAAATTTAGAAACATCCAGATCCCAAACATAAACATCCCCCAGTGAGTAGCTCGTGTTTAGGCTTGCCAATAATTCACCTTGAACAGGCGCGTTGGTTGCTGAAAGAGAAGACTCCGTCCAGTCAGTTCCATTTCCCAAATTAACATTGACAGTACCATTGCCATTATCCTCCACACAAGTAAGTCTTAATTGGGCGCTTGTCATCGTTCCATTTATACTGCTTAAATCGTACATCAAGTATCCTACCCGTTTATTCGCTTCAATACGAATAATCGAATTATTAAATGCAGTACTTCCCTGCAGATAAGCATCATTAATAGGCGAAAGGCTTACCGACTCAGTCTCTATTCCTCCATCATCAACCAACGTAAACTTAAGCCAGTTTAAATTTACTCCCCCACCAACAAATGTAGCTCGTAATATCTGCTCCTGCCCTCCATTCAGCATAACTCGCGATAATTTCACAGTTTCAAAAGTACCCCAATCACCTGTATTGGGGCAATCAATATTCCCTATTTCATTACCATCTAAACTTAGGGCAATGGCTTTACCTGCAGAAATAGCTGCAACATTAACCTCAATATCATAATAACCACTTGTTACGTCAACAGTATATTCAAGCCACTCTCCATCAGTAGTCCATCCAACATTAATGGCACCATTTCTACTTTCTATATCCACACTTTCATCTTCACGCATAATACCCGGTCCACTATTTCCTTCCGAAGTATCATGGTAAGCAAGCCCCTCTCCTCCATCATCAAACTCCTCTGCTTCCAGGATCCCCGGAATTATATTCACACTTCCGCCGTATGGTGCTTGCGCTACAGGAGTTGAATTGCTATCTGTATTTACCACATATTTATTCCAAAAAGTAGCTATATTACTTATCTCTCCCGACAAATCAAAGATCCACCAGTTTTCTACACAATCTGAAAAATCAACACCCCCTGCCCCAATGGTAGGATTCTCCCATGAAGCATTATAATTATCGCACACCTGCTTAGCATTCGTCCAGTAAGTCCTAGCTAACACGTTGGGATTAGTTATGTTTATTGCAGTATTTAACCATTCAACATTCTTACTATTAAAACCTGGTGTCGCATTATTTGAATTTCCATCCTCAATCCTATAATAATTCGTATTGGCCTTCACCCACGCCAATTTACTATCGGTGGTTTGATCTTCGTTCCAATCACTATGCTGAACAACCACAACATTCTGCTTAATAACATCAGTCGATATACCTTCATCAATCAAAGCCTTACACCAATCATAGGTAATATCAGACTGACCTGACTCTTGCACAAATACCTTTCCTCCAGCATCTAACACAGGCTGCACCTTCGTTTTTATCCAATTAACAGAAGTATTCCAATGCTTATCTGCATTGGTCCACTTTACATCCTCTTGCCCAAAAAGTAAATTATACAAATCAGGCAATGCTTCAGTAACAAAAGTTCCATTCTGTGTTCCATAAGCGCCTGCCACTGCATAATAATTCACTCCCTCAAAACTAGAGTGCTGTAACATACACCCCAATGCTGCAGCAGAATGCACATCATCTTCGTCTGGTTTTAAATCAAATTGAGCCATTAATAAATCCTTATTTTTATCAAAATAAGGGCGTTGTGCATTCGTACTCTGAACGAATGCTGCAACAACAGCTACCATTACTGTTGCAATCTTAAATGATCTAATCATAATTACTAATTTTTATTAATTTTTAATAAGACATCGTACGTAAAAGACGACATCCATTCGTGTTGACACTGACTAAAAATAGTAATTATATTTAATAAAAACCAGCTTATATTAATTTTTATAATTCCGATTATGTAATCATATAAAAAAGAGAGAAGTGAATTTATTTATTGGGAACTTGTAGTGTTCTTATCTATTCCCCAATATACTACTTACTCAGTGAGGTCTTATTTTTCAAGATCATCACACTACATATTATAAAACAGTAAGGAATTTAATGACAGAGATACTCGCTTACAGGCACTGCTATCTCATGGAAAATAATTTCATCCATAAATATCCTCCACCTAAATTTATTCATCCTGTATCGTGGCCTCAAAAAGAAGTCCTCCCTTATACATTCCTTTTAAAACCGGATGTATTTGTTTACCCAGCTCAGTCAAATGGTATTCTACCCTAGGAGGAACTTCCGGAAATACAGTACGGCCAATTAACCCATCATCTTCCAACTCCCTCAACTGTTTTGTAAGCATGCGCTCACTAATATCGGGCAGCAACTTAGATAGTTCATTATACCTTTTACGCCCTTGAAAAAGATGTAAAATAACGGTCCCCTTACGCTTTCCTTTGATCACATTGATAAACGTATCAATAGGACAATAACTTTTTTCCATATTTTTTTCCTCTACTTCTCTTATCCCACAAAAAAAGGAACAAAATGTTCGTTAGCAACATTTTTGTAAGCTCTTGTTTTACAGCTCTATTATAACGTATTTTACACAAAAATATAAAAAATAAGCACATGGAGAATAATCATTCAACATTCAAAGCTTTCCGCGTGGAAGAAATAAACGATCGTTATACCACTTCTATTAAAGAAATGGCTTTTGAGAGCCTACAGAAAGGTGAGATTCTTGTGAAGGTTGCATACAGCTCACTAAATTATAAGGATGCACTATCAAGCATTGGCAACAAAGGTGTTACCCGAAAATACCCACACACCCCGGGCATCGATGCTGCAGGGGTGGTGGAAGAAAGCCATAGCGAATTATTTGCTGTAGGAGATCCGGTGATTGTAACCAGCTACGAACTGGGCATGAACCATCCAGGTGGTTTCGCAGAATACATCCAGGTTCCCGATTCATGGGCCGTTGCCATGCCCAAAAACATGAATGCATATACAGCGATGAGTTATGGGACTGCAGGATTTACAGCAGCTCTATCTGTCTTTCGTCTGCTACACAATGGACAAACTCCAGCAATGGGACCAGTAGCGGTAACTGGAGCCTTGGGCGGCGTAGGAAGTATCGCTTGCCAAATATTAAACAAAATAGGTTTTGAGGTTATTGCAGCCAATTACGAAATGGCATCCCACAAAGACATTGAGAAGATTGGTGCCCAATCTCAGATAGATCGAAGCATTTCGGATGATCAATCAGGCAGACCCATGCTCAAAGCACAGTGGGCCGGCGCCATAGATGTAGTAGGTGGCAACACACTTACCACTATGATCAAAGGTTGTCAACCATTGGGCAATGTGACCACCTGTGGAAATATTGGATCCGGAGATCTGGAGATGACAGTTTACCCCTTCATACTGAGAGGTGTCAGTCTCTTAGGTATCGATTCTCAAAACTGCCCCATGGATATCCGTCAGAAAGTATGGAATCTATTAGCCAGCGATTGGTCTATTGATTTTGATCCCGATTTGATCCACGAATCATCACTGGAAACACTTCAAGACCGTATCAACCTGATGCTGGAAAAGAAAAGCAAAGGTCGTGTTGTGGTAAAAATATAAGACCAATTAAACCCGAATGATACATTAGTACTTCGCGAAAAGAGTTACATACACAATCAATTGAGTACGTATTGACATGAGACATAGCATCGCTGTAGCGAATTGAAACGAGCCATTCCCTTTTTTTTCACACAGAGGGAGGAAATTTCAAATAGTGACTAATGTATTTTTCGGGTTAAACATGGGTTGCTTTTCTTTTCTGCGTTTTTAGAGGCTATTTATTTTCAAAATACACATGAACCCCTGAATTGTCATGTTTTATTCGTTGCCATACAACCGAATTTGATTTGTCATCAAAAAGAAATGTTGACTCTTGTAGGTCGGTCTTAACTTCATAGTATTTTGAGTCCATAAAAGTGCCTGTTGAAAGTATTTTATAATAAGATTTTTCTGCAAGATATCCACTAACAACAATATTACTTCCCTCAAACCAAATATTTGTTTGACACTTTCTATCTTCAATAACCTTTTCATTTAAGTTATTAGAGCTTATTTCTATTGCTAATACATGGTTGTATGAACTTTTAGATTTTTCTCTGTTCTTAGTTTCGCCTTCAATCTTATTCATTGTGGCATTGATTGCTTTTTCGGTTTGAATATTTGAAGTGCTTGATAATCCCTCAATTGTTATTCCTTTTTTACACTCTTCACTATCAGGATACCTTTCCTCTAATTCAGCAAGCATTGCTAAGCTCTTAGAATATTCTTTGTTGTCATAATACTCTTGGGCTTTAGTTATTAATTCTTTAGGAGAACATAACTTGTTTTTAATAAGCTCCTTTGATTCTACAGGAGTATTATTAGGGTTGTTATTGTTTGAAATTACTTCTTTACAACTATTAAAAAGATATAAATTAGTAAGTAAAAATATGACTAGAGTGATTTTTTTCATGTTGTTTACAAATTAGGTTTGAAGCTATTTTTTATATAGTGGAATTCCGTGGGTTTTGTGTTTCTTTTTATCAAAGGGTAAACTTTACCCTTTGATTTTTTCAAGGTGCGTTTTATGAGACTTAATTTAATCTTTATATTCAACCATCTTAATTTTACCTAAATCAAAATAGTATGAAGCCAAATCTAATTCACCATTTATGCGTAAATTATTAATATACTCTTTAGGTTTTAGTTTTTCAACTAAAGATGCAATTCCGGACGTTCCTTCAGTGCACTTTTCGTTTCCTTGAATATTAGCTCACAACCATATTTTTCTAAAGCTTCAATCTGTAATTCTAATTTTTGGTCCTTTGTAGAAACTCTTGCATATCCAATCTTCATAATGGTTCATTTAAACGATAATTATGGGAACTTATTAATTATACGAGTTTCTGGAACTATTTCAAAGAATTAATGGGACTTTTGGGATATACCCATCAAACCTCCGGTTATTGATAATACGAATTATCAAGATAACTTCTTTCCCACAAACCGAATAACAGCACCCTGACCCACATGAAATGCTCCTTCATTTAAACAAAGCTGCTCCTCTCGAAGTGTAATCATCTCATAATTATCAAAATCGCGCTCAATATCACCTATGGAGTAGAGCATGGACCGATCTGGAGGGCCCATTGGTCTCTCATTGTTTTTACTCACTTCAGGATGTGACTTACTGAAACCTTCCAAAATAATAATACCCCCGATTTTCAAATACTTGTCCAATTGCCGATGATAACTCGACATTTTATGGGAAGGAAAATGTGCATACACCAAAGCAATGGCATCGAACGATGCTGGCTCAAAGAATATTTCATTAAATTCTGCCACTCGATAATCTATTTGAACTGCTTGCCTTTCCGCCAATTTATCGGCCTTACCCTTGGCTACCTTACTCTGATCAAAGGCAACAACATCCCATCCCTTCTTTGCTGCATAAACGGCATTGCGTCCCTCACCTTCAGCTGGTAATAATAATTTACCCTCTTTCAAGTTCTCTAGTTCTTCTGCAAAAAAACAATTCGGTGCAGTACCATATACATACGATTCTGAACTATATCTTTTATCCCACATTTCTTTCATCAGTTTAAAAATTAGCTAATCTTCACCAGTCAGCACACATTTTTCAATCATTCTCCTATGTGTCCTATTATTTGCGCTGGCCACGCCAGTTTATTATATCATTCTTATAATCCAAATGTATTACATGACGACACCTACTTTCATCGCCATCTCGTGCTGAAAGATACAAACTTAGGCTAAAATTTCAGAATAGAGCTCCTAAAAAATAGAACATAACGGTGCTTGATACAAAAATTTACCATCTTCTGGAATACTTCATTATCTGTTTATCCTAGATCTTATATTTAGTCTTTGCATTGCATATTCCAGGTTTCTAACCTCTCAACATGGTCTGTAGAGTGAGAAATAAAGCTCAAGCCCTAAACCCTCATACCCTTCAACTCGCCAACTTAACGACTATAACAACTCGCCATCGTGAAAAGAGAAAGAGCAAAGCAGCTTAGTTTCCAAGCCGATCATAAATGAATAGATCAGCTTAAAAAACTTTAGAATATTTTTCATCTCTTTTTCTTGCCTAATAAAAAAACTATATCTAAAATTGCATCCTATAAACCAATTTAATTTACTTAGTTTACTTTTGTATGAAAATAGGTGATGACAATATAGAAAAAATAGTAATAGAAAGTACGAAATCCTTATTATTGAAGTATGGCGTTAAGGGCTGGAACATGGACGAACTAGCTAAAGAATGCGGTATGTCCAAAAGAACTTTGTACAAAATAATAGGCAGCAAAGAAGACTTGCTATTCAGATGTTCAACAGACATAATAGCAACCAACTACAAGCAACTCAAGCAATTTTTAAATCAAGATGCAGACTATTTTAATATATTGGACAAGCTCTCACATCATATCATATCGGAGATTAATGAATTTGTCATTTCCAGTTCAAAAATTATAAAAACGGAATATCCTCGCATAGCAGACGCCATAGATAAACAAGTTGAAGAACTGCATCAATTACACCTTACCTTTTTTAATAAAGGCAAACATGAAGGTCTATTAAATGACAATGCCACTCCTAAAATTATCGTTAATATCATCAAGGCACTAATGAAACACAACATCGAAAACAGCCATAACCAAACGGACTTCAAAGAAAAGACCATCGAAGAGTTGAATTTTTTGTTTAAGGCCATCAGAAAATAACAAAATCCCCTACACATAGCTTACAACGATACAGGCACAACAGTGGCTTTAGGCATTTTTTTGTCGTAAAGTAAACTGCTTGCACTAATTTAGTTTACTTTAATTATTTAACATATACAACAAACCATGATAATATATTTCACTCGCAGAAATATGGTCAAATTCTGACGAGTTACATATGCTCATCGCAAAATAAATTATAAACGTAAGAAAACGGACATAATCAGCGCAAATCATTGAACACGAGGATGAATGATTGAAATATGCACTGATTAGTGAAGTTTTGCTAATTTTTAAACAAATGAAATACATCAAACAAATCAGCACTATGCTGATAACCACATTAACACTCCTTGCTTGCAAAGAGAAAGCAGCAGAAAAGGTTCATGTAAGATCCGTTAGAATCATCAAAACAACCCTTGCTTCAACGCAAGAAAACAGCACCATTGTGCCTGCAAGCATAAACGAGAAGAGAGAAACCAAGCTGGCATTCAGGGTAAGAGGCCCCTTGGTAAGATTGAATGATACCATTGGTAACTTTGTAAAGAAAGGCCAAGTGATTGCTAAGGTAGACGCACGCGATTATGCAATTGCCGTTGAGTCTACACAGGCAGCCTACAAACTTGCCAATGCAGAATACAAACGATACAAAACCTTATTGGAAAAAGAGAGCGTGGCAACTAGTGTCTACGACCAGATTGAATCAAATTACACAAGGGCAAAAACAGCCTATCAGTCTGCTCAAAACGCCCTTTACGACACAGACTTAAGAGCACCTTTCTCGGGATATATCAGCAAGGTACTTGTCAATAATTTTGAAGAGGTAAATCCAGGACAGCCAATTATCTCCCTTATAGATCTTTCAGAATTTGAAGTAAAAGCATGGATCTCTTTAAAAGATCTCACCAAAATGAATGAGAACACGCAATACGCCTGTTTAATAAACGTAGGGAACAAAAAAATCAGGATTCCAGGCAAACTGAAAGAAATAGGACACAAATCGAGCAATTCAAAACAATCATATCCCATATCTATCTTAATAGATGCACCCAAAGACAACAAGCTTAGGGCAGGGATGACGACTCATTTGGAGATTATTAACACCACGCCAAACCCCAATCCGAAGATAGACATCCCCGTTTCTTGTGTCTTCTCATCCAAAAACAAATCATATGTATGGTTATATGACGAACATACCCAAAAAGTATCTGCCAAAGAAGTGGTTAGTGGGGATATCACAGCGGACGACTTTATTCAGATACACAAAGGACTAAGCGCAGGAGTAAACATTGTTAGTACCGGCGTTCATTACTTAACCGAAGGACAAAAAGTAAAAGTATTGAAAGCATTCACGAAATCAAACGTAGGTAACAAATTGTAAAAAATGAATTTAACAGATTATTCACTAAAAAATAAGGTTGTCATATACTTCCTTTTATTGATCGTGCTCATTGGAGGTATTGCCTCGTACTTTAGCATGGGTAAACTCGAAGACTCCGTATTTACCATAAAAACAGCTTTGGTCATCACACAATACCCAGGCGCATCGCCATACGAAGTAGAACAAGAAGTTACCGAGGTAATTGAGCGGGCAGCACAAAGCATGGATAACATTGACGAGGTATTTTCAAGTTCCTATGCCGGTTTATCGATCGTTCAGATTGATTTAGAAGAAAAACTCAAAGCCAGCTCCATGCCTCAGATGTGGGATATATTACGAAAAAAAATAAAAGATGCAGAATCAGATCTACCCAAAGGCGCCTACACTCCCGTGGTAGCAGACGACTATGGTGATGTTTATGGAATGTTTTATGCGATTACAGGTGATGGCTTTAGCTATGAAGAGCTGAATGATTATGCCCAGTATTTAAAAAGAGAATTACTTCCTGTGGATCAAGTAGGTAAGATATCCCTATTTGGAAATCGCATAGAGTCTATTGATGTAACGGTTAACAGCGCTCAAACATCTGAACTTGGTATAAACCCGGGTATTATAGCACAGGCTTTTAATGCGCAGGCATCCATAGCCAGTGCGGGTCAGATTGAAATAAACGATCGTTACATAAGAGTCTCCGGAAACAACGCCTTCAAAAGTATTGATGAAATAAAAAAAACAATCATCAAATCAGGTGATGAACAATTTTATTTAGAAGATATTGCTGACATTAAAAAATCGTACCTGGAACCTGCGCAAGGACTCATGAAACGTAATTCAATGGACGCCATTGGCCTTGCTATTTCAACCACAAAAGGAGGTAATGTTTTAACACTGGCGGAAAATATTAACCATAAGCTGGAAACCATCAAACCCCACCTCCCATTGGGTCTTGAAATAAACTCCATTTACAATGAGGCACACGAAGTAGAAGAAGCAAATGATGTATTTATCATTAACTTAATTGAGTCGGTAGCAATTGTGGTAGTGGTATTGCTCATCTTTATGGGACTACAGTCGGGCTTTCTCATCGGAAGTAGCCTTATCTTTTCCATATTGGGAACCTTGATCGTAATGAATATCATGGACATCAGTCTGCATCGAACCTCACTGGCTGCCATCATTATTGCCATGGGAATGTTGGTAGACAATGCCATTGTGGTTACCGATGGTGCCTTGGTATCTTTACAAAAAGGAGTCAAGCGCAGAAAAGCCATTGTGGATATTTCCAAATCAACAGCCATGCCTTTACTTGGAGCTACTTTGATTGCAATTTTTGCCTTCTTACCTGTATTTCTAGCTCCCAACGCAGCAGGTGAGATATGTAGAGATCTATTCCTGGTCCTTGCTATTTCCTTAACCTTAAGCTGGTTTTTTGCCATGAGCCAAACAGCCATCGTCAATGAGAAATTCCTTCAGTCACCTAAGCAAATTCAAGATCCATACAACACAAAAATGTATCTTGCCTTTAAGTCTTTTTTAATAAAAGCATTAAAACATCGCTGGATTTCACTGGCCACCGTCATTGCATTTTTAATAATATCCATCATTGCCTTTGGAAACTTGAGACAAGCTTTCTTCACTCCTCTAGACAAATCCTACTTATTGGTTGATTATTGGCTACCTGAGGGAAGTTCTGTTCAAAAGGTAGAAGATGATTTAAAATTAGCTGAAAAAGATCTGTTTAAAAATTATCCCCAAATAAAAAACATTGTTACTTGCATCAGCCAAACACCTCCTCGTTATTTATTAATGGCCCACGCACAAAACCATAACACCAGCTACGGTCAGCTAATGATTGAAACATATGACTCGGAAGAAGCCGCTGCCATAATGCCACAATTAGCTACTTTCTTTAACACAAATTACCCACAAGCACGTGCCAGGGTAAAAAACTATATTGCAGGACCTCCTATCAAATATAAAGTGGAAGCCAGGTTTATCGGGCCTGACCCGGAAATACTTAGAGACCTGTCTCAACAGGCGAAAATCATCATGCATCAAGAGCCGGCATGTGGCGACATATGTGATGACTGGCGCAATAAAGTATTGACTTGGGCTCCTCAATATTCTCCCCTCAAAGCAACACGGGCAGGCATCACACGTAACGATCTGGGCAACACCATACAGCAACTTACAAGCACTGGTCTCCCCATTGGCCTATACCGAGAAAACGAAGAGAAATTACCAGTCATGCTAAAAGTTGAACAGAACGCACAAAACAGTATTCGAAGCATTGAGAACATAGGAGTATGGCCACAAAGAGGCGCCTATTCGATCCCCTTAAAAGAGGTGGTAGACAGCATCAAGATATCATGGGAGAACAGTGTGATTCAACGTTACAATCGCCAACGTGCCATAACCGTTCAATGCGATCCTGTTAACCCAAGTATGACCGGTGCTTCCCTCTTGGGACTGCTCAAAGACAAAATAGAGGCTATCCCCCTACCCCAAGGCTATTCTATGATGTGGGATGGCGAACTAAAACCCTCACAAGAATCAAATGAAGGAACTGGAAAATTTATGCCCCTGGCACTTTTATTAATGGTTTTCATCATTGTCATGCTTTTTAATAGTATCAGACAATCTCTTGTGGTCATTGCCATCATACCTCTATCCATTATTGGTGTTGGCATTGGTCTGTTTGTAACGGATAGTGCATTTGGCTTTATGGCCATTGTTGGCTTTCTAGGCTTAATAGGCATGGTAGTAAAAAATGCAATTGTTCTCATGGATCAAATTAACATCAATCTGCACACAGAAGGCATGCAGCCATTTTCAGCAGTGATAAACGCCTCCATTAGTCGTTTGCGTCCAGTATTCCTGGCAGCCTTTACAACCATCTTAGGTATGGTGCCTATCGCTACCGACCCCATGTATGGCTCAATGGCAGTCACTATTATCTTCGGATTACTATCTGCTACCATCCTTACCTTAATGGTCGTTCCACTGCTTTATATAATTTTTTATAATATCAAAGTGAATGAACCACTTTAGAATATTAGCAAATAAATTTTCATACAAGTACTAAACAAATACCGGTAGATGACCGGCTTAAATAATATCGAATTCAATGAATAATAGTATACTGAAACTATCAATGGCCTTTTTTGCAGGGCTGTTGATCATCTCACAATCCAATGCACAAGAAGTTTGGTCTCTTCAGGATTGCAAACAAAAAGCATTAGACCACAACCAAAAAGTCAAGTCAGCCATATCGGATTACAAAGCCAGCGAAGCTGGTTTAAAGTTGAGCCAAAGGGCCCATTTGCCGAACATCAATTTTGAATCAAGCTATTTATACTTAAAAGATCCCAATCAAATGAAGATTCCTGGTTATGAACTACCCTCCACAAATGGGCTACCCAGTGGAGTCTGGTCACCTGCAAGCACCAACAACCTTACTTATGAAAACACCTACTCAGCTAGCTTAGGATTAAGCCTCCCCATTTATATGGGAGGCAAACTTCAGCATGCCAAGCATATCTCATCTCTTGCGCTGGAACTAGCAGCAGATCATGTGGAGCTAACAAAATCTGACTTATTGTTGGATGTGGAAGAAAAATATTGGGGATTGGTGTCATTAAAAGAACAAAAAACGGTACTTGAAAAATCGGTGATACTGCTCACTGATGTGGTTAAGCAAGTAACCAACTGGTACGAAACCGGCATCGTAACTAAAAACGAAGTATTAAAGGCACAAGTTGAACTTAATAATGTCAAACTGGCTTATCTTGAACTCAAAAATAATGTGGAACTATCCAAGATGAGTTTAAACCAAACCATAGGCAATGGCATCTTGTCCTCCATCAAGATTCAGGACTCCATACTGATAATACCTGGTCAGTTATCCGCTGTTGCATTTGATGAAAATCAACTGAACGACAGACCTGAAGTTAAAATGCTTAACAACCAATTGGAAATATCCAAAACTCAAAAAAAACTGGTAAATGCCGACTACATGCCTCAACTCGTTTCCTTTGCCAACTATATGATGCAAAACCCCAATCACTATGCCGAGCAAGAAGATGAGTTTACCTTTAATGCAGGTGTATCCTTAAATATTCCGGTTTTCCATTGGGGAGAAAAGAAGTTAAAAAAACAACAGCAACAGATGAGTATTCAGAAAGCAGGATATGAGATAGACCAAAATATTGAATTTATTGTTCTAGAAATAAGACAATCTATTTTTAGATTAAGAGAATCATTGGTAAAACTAAATTTCACCCAAACATCACTCGCGCAGGCCGAAGAGAACCTAAAACTGGAAAAAAATCAGTTAATGGAAGGTATCTCCACCACCAGTGACCTATTGGATGCACAAGTACAATGGCAACAATCACATGCCGACTATATCAACGCAAAAGCAAAGGTAAAAACCTACGAAGCCGCCTATTATAAAAGCATTGGTCAGCTAAAATAACCCTAGTTTTAACATTATAATTATCTATCCATATGAGAATTATACACATGAATGATCTATCCTCTGCCACAGTTCCCCTGATGCATCCAATGCTTTATGAAAACAAACGCAGATACAGATTAAGACTCTTGGTGAACAAAGGAAACTCATTTATCATTGTTCCAATTCAAGAGGTTGCCTACTTCCATATCAGTGGAGATATATTATATGCAGTAGGGTTCAACAATAGTGAATATCATATTGATTCTAACATGAAAACCTTGGTGGACGAATTAGATCCCGCCATGTTCTTTCGCATAAACAGACAATATACCGTAAATATTGATAGCATAGAGCGTTTTGAACCTTACTTCAACGGAAAGCTGGTTGTGAAAACCATCCCTCGAAGCGACAAAAAAATGATAGTGAGCAAGATAAAAGCCAAAAGCTTTAAGGAATGGATAGACCGATAACACACATGTATTCTGTTGACTCATTTTTGAAGGCTTTTACTTGAAAACAAGTTACTTTCTTAGATCCGATAACTCTCCATGAAATGTCCGTGTTTGTATTATCCGATGTATCAACAGTCAGTATCTGGCAGTTCATATTCTAAGTCATTCTTATTCAGTTATTAAAAACAATCAAAAATACCACCACAGGAGGAATCCTTTGGCTAGAAAACAATCCAAATGCTGTCGCACAATTGCATACAATCGTGTGACAGCAACAGGCTTTATAAATTGTAATTAATTCTGTTTTACTTGAGTATGGTCTGAAAAATGGAAATTATAGTTTACAAAGCGAGAGTAATATCGGGTCAGTGCCAAAAGTTGGATATAAATGTTATTTATAGTTGTCATGCAAATATCTTTGTTAACCTGATCGAAAAGAACTTTACATCAACAATACCTCTGAATTGCCTTATGAAATCCTTTACTTTTGTATTGCACCCGGATGATGTATTAGAACTTCGTTATGAGCGCTGAAATAGCAATAAAAGAAGGCTTTTCTGAGTTCTGAGACGAGGCATAACGGGTCCTAAGATGAGAATATCTTATCGCTTGCAATTTAAAAACAATCATCGCTTTAGAGTGAACTATGTTTTACTACGCACATGGTACATTGCTTGCTTTTGAAACTTCCGTTAATGTCCTTTTTATTCGGGGAGGTTTATTTTTAAAGGCCCTCATGATAACTTCGTCATTATCATTGCCATAAAAAGGACCAAAAAGGTCTAGAACAATAGATCACTACCTCCCCCTACATCGAGCTCCAATTCCGTCCCCGGGGCTATTGTTCTATCCTGCCCTGCGGTCTTTTACTGATAGTTCCATATACGAATGGAAGGTATCTATTAAATGAGAAATACAACTTCAACAACTCCACGACTTTACCGGCTCGCCAACCTAACAAGCTAAAAAGCTAAAAACTTTACCAACTTCAACAACTCGCCAACTTCAACAACTTAACAACTCGCCAACTTCAAGCCTCTCGCCAGCGCCGGCCCCGGGGCTATTGTTCTGGCCTACCCTGCGGTTCATTAACTGATAGTTGGATATTTAAATGGGGATTACTTATTGATTGAGAATTACGAAATATGGTTATGGATAAATTGTAACTATTTGTTTTTCAATCGAATATCATCTATAAATGGGAAGCTATAGTTTGTAAATCGAGAGTAATATCTCTTCTTATATGACATATATCTTGCTCCTTTAATTTCCATAATTGTTCTTTTTATCATTGCCATAAAAAGAACCAAAAAGGTCTAGAACAATAGATCACTACCTCCCCTACATCAGCTTTCCTTTCCGTCCGGCACACACTTCTTTCGCGATAGGCCAACCGCACTACCACCTCAAGTGCGCCCAGGAAAACTTCTCGCCAACGCCGGCCACGGCTATTGTTCTGGCCTGCCCTGCGGTCTTTTACTGATAGTTCCATATACGAATGGAAGGTATCTATTAAATGAGAAATACAACTTCAACAACTCCACGACTTTACCGGCTCGCCAACCTAACAAACTAAAAAGCTAAAAACTTTACCAACTTCAACAACTCGCCAACTTCAAGCTTCTCGCCACCACCGGCCCCGGGGCTATTGTTCTGGCCAACCCTGCGGTTCATTAACTGATAGTTGGATATTTAAATGGGGATTACTTATTGATTGAGAATTACGAAATATGGTTATGGATAAATTGTAACTATTTGTTTTTTAATCGAATATTATCTATAAATGGGAAGCTATAGTTTGTAAATCGAGAGTAATATCTCTTCTTATATGACATATATCTTGCTCCTTTAATTTCCATAATTGTTCTTTTTATCATTGCCATAAAAAGAACCAAAAAGGTCTAGAACAATAGATCACTACCTCCCCTACATCGAGCTCCAATTCCGTCCGGCGCACAACCACCTCAAGTGCGCCCTTGAAGCTCTCTCGCCACCGCCGGCCACGGCTATTGTTCTGGCCTGCCCTGCGGTTCATTAATTGATAGCTTTGTACATTAATGGAAGATATTTATTAAATGAGAAACACAACTATAACAACTCCACGACTTTAACAACTCCACGACTTTACCGGCTCGCCAATCTAACAAGCTAACGACCTAACAAGCTAACAACTTCAACAACTCTCCCTCCTTCTTCCACCAAAAGAAAAATCCCTATAAGCAAAAAGGGGTTACCTACCACAGCAACCCCTTTTACTCTAAAACCAAAAAACTACCTGTGCTTATAATGAACCTTAGACAGGTCACGAAGCCTTTTTGCACTTGTTTCGGCAGTTATATCACGTTGAGGAGTACCCAACATTTCATAACCTACCATAAACTTCTTCACGGTTGCTGAACGCAACAATGGTGGATAAAAACTCATATGCAAATGCCATTCCGGATGATCCTCACCATCCGTTGGAGCCTGATGAATACCAGCCGAATAAGGGAATGACACCTCAAAAAGATTATCATACATCACCGTTAATTCCTTATAGGCACTCGCAAATGCTTCTTTTTCTTCTTCTGTCAATTCTGTTAAATTTGAAACATGACGTTTACTCACAATCATAGCTTCAAATGGCCACACAGCCCAATAAGGAACCAAGCCTACAAAATGCTCGTTCTCAAAAAGAATACGTTCCTTCTTCTCTAACTCAGCAGCCAAATAATCACCCAACAGACTCTTTCCATTCTTTTGGAAGTACTCTTTCATTTTTACCTGTTTTTTAGCAGGTTCATTAGGAATGGTGCTGTTAGACCATATTTGTCCGTGTGGGTGTGGATTACTACATCCCATCACACTTCCTTTATTTTCAAATATTTGAACGTAATTAACAAAGTCGTTTTCTCCAATCGACTTATACTCCTGCGCCCATAAGTCAACCACTTTTTTAATTTCGGATACTTCCATTTCCGGAACCGTTAAATCGTGGCGAGGAGAAAAACAAATTACTTTACAAATACCACTTTCACTTCTTGCCTGAAACAATCCTTCATCAACGCCTCCCTCAGGAGTATCACTTAATAGTGCAGAAAAATCATTTACAAAAACATAGGGCTCTGTATATGACGGATTCATGTGACCACCAATACGCTCGTTGCCCGGACATAGGTAACACTTAGGATCGTATTCCGGTCTCTTCTCCTCCGATACTTTTTCAACCTGACCTTGCCAAGGACGCTTGGCCCTATGCGGAGATACTAAAACCCACTCTCCCGTTAATACATTTAGCCTTTTGTGAGGATGATCCTCCATGTTAAATTGTGCCATTCTATTCTTTAATTTAGTTACAATGGTTTATATACTTGAAACTAGAAATCTATTCCTGCTACCTCTCAACTGGTAGGTACTGGTAGGCAAATTTACACTTTATTTTTATTCCACAAACAAAAAACAACACTTTTTTAAGCTAAGAAACAAAGCAAACTTAAATAAAACCAGTCCTGTACGTAGCTGTAAGCGTATTTATAAGGAATTACGCTGCGTAAACTTCGAGATATTTTTCACCTCTCCTGTCTTTTTATTTTCTACAAAATCGGCCAGGGTCTTTCCCATTTGTTTAAAGTCTGTTGATATGGTAGATATACCATTGGCAACCACCTCTTTTAATGCTGATTCATTAATGGATATAACACCTACATCCTCACCTAACTTCCAGCCCTTCTCCCAGCATCGTTTCACGAGGTTAATCAAATTCCTATCGGATGGCAATATATATACCTCTCCTTTTTTTATGGGTCTGCCTTTGATCTGATCATACACATCGTAGTCCAAATTCTTATCCTCACAAAAGCGTTTAAACCCAATTAAAAAGCCTTCTGGTTCTTTTCCTCCAGGATAGGCCAATATCATTTTATGATATTTAGTCAGTAATTCATAACCCGCATTTAAGCCATTGTACATATCTTCATCAAACGACTGGTATATCACAGGATAACCCACAAGTTCATCCACCTTTCTATCCAATATATATACCTTATCCTGCGGCAACAACTGAACCATCGGAAGAATACCTGATAAATTTGCCGGCATAATCACATAGGCAGAATACTTACCCACCCGTTCTTTAATCAATGAAGAAAAAACATGTATATCAAAATGATGAAAATAAATATCTACTTGAGTATCACTGGACATACTTTCCAAAAATGAATTATATAACTCTTCCTTAAATGTATTTAATTCATCAAACAACAATAGCACTCTCTTTTCGATGCCGATGTTATCACTCTCTACGAAATATCCCTTTCCGGGAACAGCTCCTAAGATCCCCCTTGCTTTCAATTCGTTAAAAGCCAACATAACCGTATCTCTCGAAAGGTTATATTCATTAGCTATCTCATTGATTGAAGGAACCTTATCTCCTTTTTTAATAACGCCATCGGCAATTGAATTTATAACCGATTGTATAATCTGCCGGTATTTTGCCTGCGTATGCGCTGCTGATATCTTTATGATTTTTTTTACCATGAACCTTTTTACCTACTGGTATCTACCAGTACGCAAAATTAACTAATTTAAAACGATCTGCAAACTATTGTTTATCAAGCCTTGTCCATCATAAGCGAACTTTCTTTTTAGCTCCTTGTTTTTCAGTTCGATAAAAATCAGATCTTAAATACATTTAAATGTATACCTAATTGATTCTAACCACAAACATTTTTCTATTTTTGCCACCTCAAAAATAATGAATGATGACTTACAAGATGCTGGTGTTAGATTTAGACGACACGCTTTTAACAGATGATTACAAAATTTCAGAAAGAAACAAAGCCCGCCTGATGGAAGCGCAGGAGCAAGGCGTATTAGTAGTTTTAGCATCTGGCAGACCTACACAAGCCATCATGCAATATGCCAACGAGCTGGAGCTCGCCAAATATGGTTCGTACATTATTTCGTACAATGGAGCCATTATCACCGACACCAAAAACAAGCTGGTAATTTTTGAACAAACACTAAGCAAGGATGAGATTCATGAATTACACGATTACAGTCGCGAGCATCATCTTCATATCCTTACCTACAAAGACAACCAAATTGTAAGCGATACCGAATCAAAATACATCGATATAGAAAAAGACTTAACAGGTCTTACTATCAACAAAGTAAGCTGTTTTAAAAGCGAAATAAACCAATCTGCAGTAAAGTGCATCCTACTGGACGACCCCATTCGTCTAAAGGACTTTGAATCCAAACTTAAAAAAGCCAAGCAGCATCTAAGCGTAGCCATCTCCAAGCCCTTCTTTTTGGAAGTAATGCCCAAAGGAATTGACAAAGCAGCCAGCATTCAACGACTAGCCGGCAAATTAGACATTCAACCCGAAGAAATTATTGCCGTTGGCAATGCTGGAAATGATTTATCCATGATTGAGTATGCCGGTCTGGGTGTATGGGTAGATAATGTTACGCCCGAATTAAGAGATAGGGCCAATGTCATTGTGGCCTCCAACAACAACGATGGCGTAGCCGAAGTGGTAGAAAAATATATTTTAAAATAACCTGTATAGACATTATTTTTGGCTGTTAGCAACCGAATCACTAACAGCCAAAATCACAATTCCTTCCTTAAGCCAACTTATCCAGCGCACCTTTAATCCTGCTCATGGCTTCCACCAACTTTTCATCCGATGTAGCATAGGAAAAACGCAAACACTTAGGACTACCAAACGCTTCTCCTGAAACCGTGGCTACAAATACGGTTTCCAACAAATAGTTTGCTAAATCAGTAGCAGTACCGATGGTATAACCAGCATACGACTTACCAAAATAATTATCCACTTCCGGAAAAAGATAAAACGCTCCCTGAGGCACATTTATCTTCAGACCATCAATCTCCCTGGCCATCTTCACCACCAAATCTCTTCGGCGCAAAAACACCTCTTTCATTTCCAGAGACGGCTTCTGCGTTTGCGTCAATGCAGCAGCTGACGCCACTTGCGACACAGCACAAGCTCCGGAGGTATACTGTCCTTGTAATCTAACACAAGCGTCTGCAATAGACTGAGGAGCGGCCAGATAACCTATCCTCCAACCTGTCATCGCATAGCCTTTTGAGACCCCATTAACCACCACAACCCGGTCTTTTAATTCTTCAAACTGTGCAATACTCTCATGCGTACCACCAAAGGTAATTAATTCGTATATTTCGTCAGATATTATAACCACATGCGGATACTTAACAAACACATCTGCCAATGCCCGCAACTCCTCTTTTGTATATATGCTGCCGGTAGGATTAGAAGGCGAGCTAAATAAAAAAGCTTTGGTTTGTGGGCGAATGGCTGCTTCCAACTGTGCAGGAGTAATCTTAAAATCCTGATCTAAGCCAGCCTCCACAATCACATTCTTTCCTTGGGCCAGATTCACAATCTCGATGTAACTCACCCAATAAGGTGCTGGAATAATCACCTCATCACCAGGTCCAACCATGCTAAGAATGATATTGGCAATGGACTGCTTAGCACCATTGGACACCACTATTTGCGAAGGTTTATACAGCAAATCGTTGTCTCGCTTCAACTTGGCACATACGGCCTCCCGGATGACAGGCAAGCCAGCAACAGGCGTATACTTAGAATAGTTATCATCAATGGCTTTTTTGGCGGCCTCCTTAATATGATCGGGTGTATTAAAGTCTGGCTGTCCAATGCTCAAATTAATAACATCGTGACCCTGCGCTTGCAAATCTCTGCTTTTTTGGGACATGGCCAATGTGGCCGATTCGTTTACATTAGCTAATCTTTCTGATATATACATATACATATTTTATGGATACCCGGGTCTAAAACCATGATTATTCAGACTGACAACCCGTGCTTATTGGTGCACAAAAATAAAAATTACTTCTCTCATTCAAGCCAATCATGGCATATTTAGTTTATAACATAGCCCATCAGCATAAATATTTTAACCTGAATGTGCGAAGTATCGTTCGCTATGGTTGCAAATCAATGCAATTACCATTATTTTCACCGATTATTAATTTTAATTCTCAAAAATAATATTTTTCAATATTATGGATGATTTTCTTGAACTGATGAAATATACAGTGCCAAGTTTGGTAGTTTTAATTTTCACCTTACTATTGGTCAGATGGTTTTTAAAAAGCGAAAACGACAGGAGAAAGCAGGAATTGCTTATAGGGCAACGTAAAGATGCTTTACCTTTAAGAATAGTGGCCTATGAAAGACTGACCCTTTTTCTGGAAAGAATTAGCGCAGAGTCCATTGTAATACGCGAGCAACCAAACACCTCAACCGTAAAGGAACTACAAGCAGCCCTTTTAGCCGCCATCAGAACAGAATATGAGCACAATATGGCCATGCAGGTACACCTGCCTCCTTCCACATGGACACTGGTTCGCAATGCCAAAGAAGAAATGATTCGTACAGTAAACATTTCTGCAAGTATGGTAAAACCAGAAAACCCCTCCATAGCCTTGGGCAAAACTATTTTAGAGCAATACCCCAATGGCGCAGCCTATCATGTTAAAAAAGCCTTAGACAGCTTAAAGGTTGACGTACAGTCCTTTTACAGTCTATAATCTTTTGAACCTTTTCAAAATTAAATGACGTGGACAAAAACAACCCCAATACCTCATATTCCCACCCGCAAACAGTTTCAAATACACTTCCTGATTTTCGGAAGATTGTTCTACTGGCTAAGAAGAATTGGTATCTTTTTTTGATATCTTTTCCTTTTTTTGTTGGCTTAACGCACCTATACCACCGTTACACCCCCGTAATTTACAAAGGCTCGGTGACTGTTATGATGAAAAGCGATGAACGTCGAACCATCTCTGGTGCCGGTATCATCGAGGGATTTGGGCTTTCTCCTGAAACAAAGAGCATCGAAAACCAGACGATCATATTAAGATCTAAAAAAATAGTTAAACGGGTGATGGATCAGTTAGACTTTGGCGTGGAGATCTATAGCGATGGTCTGTTTAAAGACATGGATATGTACCACAAAAGTCCCTATGTCATATCCTTTGACTCCTCTCATGTACAGCTCCTAAATACCCCCATATACATCGAACCTGTCAGTGCAACACAAATAAAGATTGAAATCAACACCGAAAATGCAGCACTGCACACATACAAAGACGAAGAAAGCCATGGGGGCTCAGGTCCTATTACCTTTAGCAAAACCATCCAACTGGGCGACGAAATAATAACTCCTTTCTGTCATTTTAAAATTGACAGTAAAGCTGGCGCCGTTCCTGATGTGGACTATTACTTTTATTTCCGCTCCCACGATTGGCTGGCATCCAGCTATCGTCACAGGATATCAGTGAGTCCATACAAAGAAGGAAGTTCTATTATATACATCTCAGCCACGGGTACCAATACACAAAGAATAAACACCTTCTTAAGTGCCGTAACCAATATTTACTTGGAACAAAGTCTGGAAAGAAAAAATGAGATTGCCGAACAGACCATTGCCTTTATAGAAACACAGTTGAAGGAAGTCGCTGACAGTCTGCGCGCAACGCAACGGAAAATGATGGAATTCCGACGACAACACATTTTCAATGCGCCTACCGAGTTATCTGAACGACTGACAGGACAATATTTCGAACTTGAAAAAGAGATGAGTCAGCTGGGAGTACGCGAGAACTATTACAATACCCTTTCTAAACACTTGGTAAACGATCCGCTTAGCGATGATTATCTGCTGCCTGCATTTTCTCTGGATGCCAACAGCTTTGTTACCACCTTTGTTACCGAACTGTTGTCTCTTCATAACGAGCGCTCGCTACTGGAGTCTCAAACCAACAAAGATAATCCCCTTTTGACCGAACTAGACAAAAAAATTGAAGTCAGCAAGCAAAACTTATTACTAGCTCTGCGTAAAATTTTAAAAAACATAGCCATTCAAAAAGAAAAAATAACCGCCCAAATGGATCGGGCGATTACTAAAATAAACAATTTACCCGAAACAGAGTTGGCGTACCTGGATATCGAGCGAAGTTACAACCTGAACAATGCTATTTACACCTTTTTATTACAAAAACAGTCGGAAACAAAAATCACCAAGGCTTCTAACACGGGAGACAATGAAATACTGGATGATGCTAGCATCACAGGCATCGTATCACCCAACAAATCCAAAAACAACCGACAAGCATTGTTTCTGGCCCTCTTATTCCCCGTGGCCATTGTTGTTTTAAAAGAATACCTGAATAACAAAATAAGAGATAAAAATGACCTAAACGCCTTGGCACCCCAAACTCCTATTCTAGGCTATATTCCTGAATACAAAGGCACCAGCAGAATTGTCATCGAATCTGAACCCTTGTCTATTATCTCAGAGTCCTTCCGCGCCCTAAGAACCAAACTCAAATACATGACTCCTCCAGACGATAAACTGGTTTTATGCATTACTTCCACCGGAATGGGTGAAGGTAAAACATTTTGCGCACTCAACCTGGCTGCTATATTTGCCATTTCTGGTAAAAAGACTACACTGTTAGGTTTTGATCTCAGAAAACCTAGACTCACCGAACTCTTTAATCACCAAAAACATACAGGTCTTTCACATTATTTAGCAGGACATGCCAAGCTAGATGAAATTAAATACACAGAAAGTATTAAGCACTTAACCATCATACCTTCAGGAGAAATCCCTCCCAACCCTTCGGAACTGATTTCTTGCTGCAATACAAAAAAACTTTTTAGTCAACTTAAAGAAGAGTTTGATGTGATCGTGATAGACTCACCCCCCATTGGTATTGTTGCAGACGCCAGATTGCTAATGGAACACAGTAACTGCAATTTATTTGTAGTCAGAGAAAACAAAACCATCAAAGAACAATTTAAACACACACATCAAAGTCTCACAGAAGAAAAAATAGCCCACATGGGTATCATATTCAACAACATATCAAAAGACAACGGTGGATATGGCCACTATTCTCAACAATATTATACCGACTCTAAAAAGTCATCTCAATCATGATAATACAGGAACATTTTTCACTAAAACAGCATAACTCTTTTCATTTTGACATCTACGCCGATTACTTTTCGGCACCACAAAATGAGGAGGAGATTATTGAGGTATTAAGTGATATAAAATTTAAAGATCTCCCACTCTTTGTTCTAGGCGCAGGAAGCAATGTGCTCTTTAAGTCAGATTTCAAAGGTCTTATTATTAAACCCGATATACAATCCATCAGGCTTATCGATGAAAACGAACAAAGCATATGGGTAGAAATAGGGGCTGGTGTAGACTGGGATCACTTTGTTCAGTGGAGTGTTGAAAAAGGTTACTTTGGCATTGAGAACCTATCCTTGATACCTGGTAATGTGGGGGCTTGTCCTGTGCAAAATATAGGAGCATATGGAGTGGAAGTAATGGACGTGATCACCCAGGTAAATGGCATTTATCTGGACACACTGGAACCCTTCAGCTTTAAAAATAAAGAATGCAAATTCTCTTACCGAAACAGTATTTTTAAGAATGGGTTAAAAGGCAAAACCATTATCACATCTGTTCAGTTTCTATTGCACAAACAGGGAATCCTAAAAACCGATTATCGAGGCATCAACGAGGAACTGGAAAAGCTAGGTGAAACCAACCTTGCCAATGTAAGAAAAGCTATTGTCCATATCAGAGAGTCCAAATTACCCGATCCACAAACAACAGGAAATGCAGGAAGCTTCTTTAAAAACCCCGTAGTGGACAAAGACACAGCTGCCAAAATACTGGCTGCATTTCCCGAAGCACCTTATTACGTAGTAGATAATCAACATACTAAAATTCCAGCGGCCTGGATGATTGACCAAAGTGGCTGGAAAGGTAAAGCAATGGGCAATGTGGCTGTGCACGATAAACAAGCATTGGTACTCATTAACAAAACAGGTAAGGCCAACGGCAACGAAATACTTACCCTAGCTGCTGAAATACAGCAATCAGTAAAAAGTAAATTTGGAATAGAGATTGAAAAAGAAGTAAATGTGATTTAAATCCGAAAAATACATTCTCTAATAAAAGGATTCTCATTAAGGCCATCCCCAGGGCTATTGTTCTGGCCAACCCTGCGGTTCATTAACTGATAGCTTTGTTCATTAATGAAATATATTCTTTAGATGAGAGTTCTTGAATAAAGTTGTAACTACTTTTGTTTTACTTAAAGTCATTTCGATATTGAACAACAACTCCCAAAACAAAAAAAACATTGCAGCATTTCCTGAAGTAAAAACAAAGCATTTTATCAAATAATAAAAAACCTCAGGAAAGCCACAATGTTTGGAAACCCAGAAAATTGAATTGGCTAGAATGGAGTAAAACTGTGCTTTACCAATATCTTAACAATGGGCTGCTCTTTGACCTATGAGATCGTCCACAAAAGCCCTTGATAAACGTTGTCGGGCGAATTCAGGTACTGCCATCGGCAATCTTGATTCTTTATCCACAAAGACTACTTCAGATGTTCCTTTGCTAACAATTTTACCATCACTATTTTTTATTTCAAACTCCATACAAAACCGAACCCTCGGCAATTCGCATATCTTGGTTGTTATGGTCAACACTTCATCATACCTGGCCGGCGTTTTATATTCAATATGAAAGGAGATAACAGGTAACATATACCCTTTCTTCTCTAATAAATCGTCATGCAACTCATACTTACGCATTAACTCAGTACGTGCTTGATGACAATACGTAACATGATTGGCGTGATACACATATCCCATCCTATCTACTTCGTTATAGCGAGGCCTAATTTGAAAATGATCTACTATCATAATATCTTGAAATCTTCATTTACTATTCTACTACACTTTCTATTTAGTGGCTGCAAAAAAACTACTGTTTTTTCTGTCTTTGACAAGAAAGCTTCAGAGACAAGGCTTTCTATATTTTTGAAACCAAGAAGTTTACTGATTGTAAATGACTGTTTCAAAAATGAGAATAACGCAGTATTTGAAATTTTCTTGCAAAGACTATTTACCACTTTCTATTTCTGATGGCTTCAGCCAAAAGTCGTCTTGTTTAACCGCATTCCATATGTGATGGATACATTGCGCCATCACCGAATGATCATTAAACTCTGTAATGGTTTCTCCTTTCACCATAGCTTTCACCACCTCCTTGTTAAAAGGAATTTTTGCCAACAGCGGTATATGTTTAGATGCAAAAAAAGCAACAATCTCGTCACTCATTTCCGTATTGATATCTTCCTTATTAATCACTCCTCCAATAGGAATATCAAACGACTGCGCCAATTCCACCAATCTCTTGGCATCATACAAACCTGATTTCGAAGGTTCAGTAACCAACACAACCAAGTCTGTTCCTGACAAAGCTGAAATGGCCGAACAACCAATGCCCGGAGGTCCGTCATTGATAATAAAATCCGCTGTATTTTCAGTTGCGATCTCCTTCGCTTTTTTGCGTACCACCGAAACCAGTTTACCAGAATTTTCCTCTCCAGGTCCCATTTTAGCATGCACCATGGATCCAAACCGCGTAGAAGAAACAAACCAATGGTTATTTTTACTTTGAACCGATGTAATAGCTTGGGCCGGACAGATACGCTCACAAAGCCGACATCCTTCACACTGAAAAGGATTCACTTCGGGATAGCCCTCCTTATTAAGATGAATAGCATCAAAACGACACTTCTCCATACAAAGTTGGCATTGCTCGCACTCGTCCTGATGAATACTAGCCTGCCATGCTCCTTCATACACATGCTCTTCTTGTATCTTAGGATCCAAAATCAAATGTAAATCAGCGGCATCCACATCATTATCGCACAGCACAGCATTACCGGCTAGTGAGGCCAAGGCCGCTGTAACGGTTGTCTTTCCCGTTCCGCCTTTACCGCTCAGTATGGTTATCTCTTTCATAAGATTAAATTTATCTTTCAATGTCCAAATGAAGTTCTTCAATAAAACGAATTCTCCGATGATTTAACAATCGCGATTCATTACTTTACAGACTGACTTTATCCACCAATAATCTATGTCGCAATTTTTCCACAATAGCATTGAAGGCATCCGTTATTTCCATTGGCATGTCTTCCACCAAATTCCCTTGGGCATAACAGGAAGCAAACGCACTCACAAATGGAATTTCCCCTACCAAATCAATCGCATTCTCCTCCACAAAACGATAAACATCATCATTTCCCATCCCTGCCTTATTGATGATTACACCAAAGTCTTTGCCCAATTCCTTCATCAAATCCACAGTCAATTTCAAATCATGTAAACCAAAAGGAGTAGGCTCTGTCACCAGCAACACATAATCACTATCGTTGGTTGTTTCTACCACTGAACAACTGGTACCTGGAGGCGCGTCATAAAGAATCATCTCAACATTTAAAGGTACTTTTTTCTTGAGCTCTTTGATGAGCAAGGTTTGCATGGCCGAGCCAATTTTTAGTCTCCCCTCCATCAATCCTTCCCCCACTGATGTTTGATAGCAAGATACTTTGCCGATAACTTGATCGTATTCGGTGATGGCACCATAATTACATGCTTCAAGACAAGCTCCACAGGAATGACATAAAGAAGAATTTACCTCGGCAAAACCCGCCGATGGCAACACCACGATGGCATTAAACTCGCAGTAGTCGGCACATTGACGACAAAAAGTACAGTCAGCCACATTTATTTTAGGGATACGTTGACGCACTTCTTCCTCAGACACTTTCTTTGCTTCCGGAAAGAAAATTGAATCATTGGGCTCTTCTACATCACAATCCACCAAACGAATCTGCCCCTCCAATTCCCGGCACAACATTTTATATAAACTCACAGCCACGGTCGTCTTTCCTGTTCCGCCCTTGCCGCTCGCTATCGCAATTTTATACGCCATTATCTATATTTTTTAATCACCAAATCACCTTTTGCTACATGTAACATCTGAGCAATAGGTTTACATTTCGCCATCAGCAAAAAATACAAATGGCTATGTTTTGCATGCATTAATCCTTCAAAATTACCCTGTCCTTTAGAAATAATCAGATCGGCAGAATCATATGCTTTCTTAAATTCTGAAGAACAACATTCATACAAAGTGGATGGAGCATCATAACCGTTTGATATAACCCGACAAACCTGATCTATCCCCGTCTGCGCCACATCTTCCATGGTCACATCATTTATTACCGACTCCCCTCTAACCACATAAGTAACATGCGGATGGTGCATGATTTCTATGAGTAATTTATCAAAAACTATTTCACCGGCATTATCACCCAAATAAAGTATCTTTTTTGCCTTCGTGATATCATGCTCCAATTGCAACACCGCCTGTTTCGATAAATTTTTTTTTGTCAATTCCTTAACACCTCTATTTATATCCTCAGGTACAGTATCAGCTCCATAATCAATAACATTTCCAGCCAGTGCCAGCTGTACCGCGGTAAAAAAAGGATTTTCACTATTCAACACATAATCCTTCCAATATTTGTAATTCGACAACAAGACCTCATTGGCCCTTTGTTTCTCCTCACTATACAAATTATCCACCTGCATCATGCCCTTCACCAGCCGCTGCATATAAGTAGCTACATAAGGATTAGGCAAATGTCCTTGAGCCGACAATACATTTCGGGCCTCCTCCTGTATCTTCTTGGCTATCTCCCGTGAAGGCTTAAACTTTGCTATCAGTTTATTCACCGATTTAAGATGACACTGAGAACATAACGCATCCATATTTAATGATCACAATAATTGGCTGTGAAACTTAACGATTTACTTAAAAAACCATTGACCAGTTCGTTGGCCTTAAGCTTGGGTGCTCCCACAAACACGTTCACATTATTGGCATTAAATAATTGAATGGCTTTCTGTCCCATTCCTCCGGCTACTATATCAGTCACCGCTCTCTCTGCCAACCATTTGGGCAACAAACCTGGCTCATGTGGAGGGGGTACAATATTTTCTGTGGAAATAACTTTTCCATCACTTATATTCGCTATGTAAAAGAATTTACAGTGCCCAAAATGGGCATCCAATACATCCTCATTATCCACTGGAATTGCAACTTTTTGATTCATATTTAATAGTATTAATAATAATTTTACAATTAAAAATAAGGTAGTAGATTCTGCTTATATTCTGATCATAAACAAAAAACCACCACCTCATCCACATAACAAACCAATACTAATTCTTCATTTTCTTCACAATATCACCGACCGACTGTCCCGTATTCTGAAGCACGACCATCTGCACATGGAACTTCTCTAATAATTCCTTTGCTTTGGGACCAAAATCGCCAGATACGGCCTTTTTAACACCCATCTCTATTAATTTTTCCGCCACCTTCGTCCCTGCGCCATGACTGTCGTCTTTGTTGACGTTTTCCAAAAATTCGGTACGACCACTCTCTTGGTCTAACACGCAGAAATAAGCAGCCCTTCCAAATCGCATATCAAAGGACGATGCTAAACTTTCTCCTGATGATGTAATTACTGTCTTCATGTGTCTAAATTTATTTTCATTTATCGGATCATACTCGTCCAAACTAGTCATAACCCTGTGTGTACTATTATTTGGCCTGGCCATGCCAGTTTCATATGTCTAAAACTATACTTCTATGGATCTCATAAGCCCCCTCCCAACAACTCCAACCTTCTCAAGTGCAAAAACATGCTTATTGCTTAGTTTACCCTGATATTTCTATCATGTCCCCTATTACTACACTTTTCTTACTGAAAAAAACACAGTCACATCTCATTATTCTCTATTAAAAAAATATGAACTCTGCTATACTTTTCGCAGCTATTCCGCCTGCAACAATTCTATTTCAGGTGCCTTGCACATAGGGCAATCTTTACTAATGACCGAAGGTGGCATAGTGAACTTTGCATGACACCTTGCACACATAAACCAGTTATCCAGCAATGTTGCATTTCCAAAAACCGATTTAATCTCTTTTGACTCTACCTAGGCCACCGCTATTTTCCTTCGGGCACTTTCGTATATTCTTGCAAAGGTGGGTCTGGAAACACCCATTAGCACAGCGGCCTCATGATGATTCATCAAGTCATAATCTGCCAATTTAATAGCCTCATATTCTTCATATAACAAATCAACAGCCCCTGTGGATTTACCAGTTGTACCATAAGGTTTATAACCTTGAAATTTAGGCGGTGCTACTACCTTTCTTAATCTTTTTCTTCTTGGCATATTCTAAAAACTATCTCATTACTGAGAATATTCTCGCAACAAATATATTGAGAATATTCTCATTTAAAAATATTTTAACATTTATTGTTGATTTATACTACTAATCGCCCTTGTACACTACTACTGGTTACTGAAACAACTCGTCACCTAATAGCCTCTCCCCAACAAAAGCAACCATTCAAACACAATGAAGACTTCGGACTAACTTTCGTTTTGCTTTTCTCACGACGCAAGCTTTTCGGATATGGCAATGGCTTTTTTTAACTTTCTAAACTCATTCACCATAAAAAACAGACATACCGTTGCCCCTAAGGTATCGGAAGCTGGAGCAGACAACCACACCCCTTTCAGTCCGTAATATTGTGGAAGAATCAACAGCAATGGTATTAAGAAAATCACCTGACGCAACAGAGATAATAAAGCAGAGATACCTGCTTTACCAATGGACTGATAATAATTGCCCATCACAATTTGAAAACCAACCAAAGGTAGCGCCATTAAAAATATTCGCAGGCCTTTGACTCCAATCTCCAACAATTCTCCATCCTCACGGTTAAACATCTTAATAATAGGACCTGGCAAGGTCTGTGCAACGATGAAACCAAGCAATGAGATGACCGTGGCAGAAATAATGGATATGAACAAAGTCTGCTTAACCCTTTTATAGTTTTTGGCACCCACATTAAAACCAATAATAGGTTGGTTGGCCATGGTGATGGCCATCACCGTCATCACCAACAACATGGTAACACTAATAATAACCCCCATGGCTCCAACGGCCATATCACTACCATGCTTTATCAACTGAATATTATAAACCCCAAATACTGCACTAGAAGCCAGCTGCATGCTAAATGGAGCAAAACCAATACTAATAATATACCATACAATTTCACCACTTAACTTAAGTCGACTCATCCGGAGTTTGATGACAGAACGTTTGCTATTAAAATGAGCGATTACCCAAATGGTAAGTACCACCTGCGATATAACAGTTGCTAAAGCCGCCCCCGTCACACCCATATCCATCCTCATAATAAAAATATAATCCAGCACAATATTCATCCCTGCACTGATCAACATGGAAAACATGGCAATATTGGCACTTCCTTCTGAACGAATTAAATTATTTAAGGCATACCCTAGAATATTAAAAATGGTTCCGGCCAGTATAATTTGCAGATACTCTTTTGCATACATATAGGTCTGCTCATTCACCCCAAAAAAACGAAGCAAAGGGTCACTAATCAGAAAGCCCACTACAGTAATAATACCCGAGACAATGATCATAAGCAAAAAAGCATTACCTAAAACCAATTCAGCCCTTTTATAATCCTTCTTACCCAGGTTAATAGAAATTCGCACTCCGGCTCCCATACCCACCAGCATACCAAAGGCCATCATGATGATCATAACCGGAAAGATAGCACTGAGGCCCGCCAAAGCCAACGAATCAACACCTTGACCAATAAATATCCTATCGACGATATTATATAAGGAGTTAATAATGACCCCTGCAAATGCCGGTAAAAAATATTTCCAAAGCAACTTTGGAATAGACTCAAATTCTAAATCATTTATTCTTCCCTCTTTTCGCATGTATGTATATTAATCGTGAAAAAGTAACTAAAAAAAAGTGTACAAAGGTAACAATCCCATTTTTGTAAGGAGGGAAAAGATGGTTAAACTATTTTAAATATGGTTTAGACTGCACAGTAAGCGCCATAAACTAACTCCAAGCGCTCCTTCGCATATCCTGTGAAAGGTAACCGGACATCGCTGATCGTTCTCTTCCATAAAAAAAAAGACAGTGAATAGGGGTAAAATATAGCATGCATTGTCTTATAGGCAGAAACAGGAAGTCACACTAAAAAAATATCGCCATGAAACGAGCTACGATTCATTCTACCCCACACATGAAAAATTCTTTTATAAAAATTCGTCCAGCGTTGCTGCTCTCCATTTTTATCCTGGTCATAGGCATCATCCCTACCTCCATTTGCGCAACATCCTATCTTGAAGGAGAAGACATCTTACCTGACACCTTAAACACCATGCAGTATAAAGGTAGGATTACAGACAGCGACACACACCAACCATTGGTATTTGCCACGATCCTTATTGAGGGCACCAACATTGCCACAGTATCTAACTCCGAAGGGTATTTCTCTCTCAAGGTTCCCAAAGAATTACCTGCGAGCACAAAAATTACGGTATCCTATCTGGGCTATCAAAACCAAAGTCTTCAACTTTCAGCCTTGAAACCCAATAAGAATAAAATAGAACTCGATCTCTTATCCATCTCCATCTCTGAGATTAATGTGGCACCCAAAGATGCCCATCAGATTATGCGGGAAGTCATACATAATAAAAAAGAAAACTACATGCAGGAGCCTATACGCATGACTACCTTCTATCGTGAAACCATAAAACGTCGTCGCTCCTACGTATCATTGGCCGAAGCGGTAATAGATGTACACAAGCAAGCCTATTCCAACTATCGACAGGATGGGCTAAGGCTATACAAGGCCCGTAAAGATGCTGATTATTCAAAAATGGACACCATTACTTTCAAATTACAGGGTGGCCCCTATTCAACCTTATTGCTGGATATCATGAAGGAACCCTACAGCATCATCACCACCGAAGACCTGGATTATTACGACTTCAAACTGGATAACATCACCCAGGTAGACAATCAGATTATATATATCATCGACTTTAAACAAAAGGAATATATAAATGAGCCTCTTTTTTATGGAAAATTATACGTGGATGCAGCATCAATGGCCATCACCAGCGCTAATTACAGCGTAAATATAGAAGATAAAAGTAAGGCATCGGCCATGTTTATAAAACGCAAACCTTCCGGAGCTACCGTATACCCCACCGAAGCAAGCTATCTGGTAAAATACCGCAAGCAAGACGGAAAGTATATGTATGGCTATTCCAGAGGACAAATCACCTTTAAGATCAACTGGAAGAAAAAACTATTCAACACCTATTATACCTCAACCATAGAAATGGCCATGACCGATTGGGAAAAATCAGCCGAAAGACCGTTTAAAGTCAACGAACGGATCAAGCACAACATCGTTTTACAAGATCATGTAGATGGATTCTCTGACCCTCTGTTTTGGGGCGATTATAATGTGATTGAACCCGAAGCATCCATCGAATCTGTCATCAAAAAAATTCAAAAAAGATTGAACAAACGAAAAGAATAAGAAACCTTAACCACTCTGCCCTTGTCATGGAATAAAAAACAAAGGCTGTCCCACCTTGCCACCAACGCAGCGCAACAACTAATCTCCAATTACTTACAGCCGACTCCCATCATTTTTGCCATGGGAGTCGGTTTTACAAAACAAGAAATCGTTTAGATAAACATTTCCTTTCTAGCACAATACAGCTGTAGCAGCAGTATAATACAACTTCAGTACCATCCATAAAACATTTTGATGACAAATGCAAAAATTACTGTCAGGTGTTTTGCATAACAACAGGTATTAATTACCTTCGCACCGAAAATGGCAATGAACGATATTGCCTTGGAATAAATATAAAAGACATACTACATTGAAACTGATTGCAAAAACATTTCATGGGCTGGAAGGAGTTCTGGCAGAAGAGCTGGAAGGTATAGGAGCCAAGGAAGTAAAAGCGGTAAACAGAGCCGTTGAGTTTGAAGGAGACAAGGAAATTTTATACAAAGCCAACTTGCAATTAAGAACGGCAATCAGAATTTTACTTCCCATTCATCATTTCACAGCCAAAAACGATCAGGAACTATACGACGAAGTCAAAAAATTTGATTGGTCAACGATCATGAGCGTTCATGAGACGCTGGCCATAGATCCGGTGGTTTTCTCCGAAATATTCACACACTCGCAATATGTGGCCCTAAAGATGAAGGATGCTATTGTGGATCAGTTTCGGGAGAAAGAAGGTAAGAGGCCTTCGGTAGATGTAGAAAACCCCAGCATTCGCCTGGTAATCCATCTGGCCAAAGAAAAAGCAACCATATCATTGGATAGCTCGGGAGATTCCTTGCACAAAAGAGGTTATCGCACAGGCCACCACAAAGCACCGCTCAATGAAGTACTGGCCGCAGGCATGGTTATGTTATCGGGATGGGACAAAAAAATGCCCCTGATTGATCCCATGTGTGGTTCTGGTACCATTCTGATGGAAGCTGTTATGTTAGCTAAAAATTACCCTCCAGGTCTACACAAAAAATCCTTTGGCTTTATGGGATGGAAAGATTACGATAAGAAGTTATGGAATAAGGTGGTTGATGAAGCCAAAGAAAAAATAACACATCCCCGTTTAAGAATATTCGGAAGTGATGCCAACATTAAAGCCATTGACGTGGCTCGTGAGTCTGCATTGCAATTCAGATTCAACCGCGACATTAGCTTTTCAGTCACCTCTTTTGAGCGTCTGGAACCCGTATATCCCAAAGGTATGATTATCATGAATCCTCCCTACGGAGAACGTTTGATGAAAGACAAAGACATTGTTGACTTTTATCGGATGATAGGAAATCAACTTAAACAAACATTTATCGGATATGATGCCTGGGTAATCACATCGGATAAGGAGGCCTTGAAAAACGTGGGTCTGAAACCGCTACAAAAACTAAAGCTTTTTAATGGTGGTCTGGAATGTGGTTTCCACAAATTCAACATCTATGATGGAACCATGAAAAAAATCATTAAGTTCAGATAGCTACATACAAAAATCCTAATTCCTGCAAGCTCACTCCACAGTGCCTTGCAGTCTGTATAGAAAATAAGCTACATAGCATATATAAAGAGTTGTAATTGAAAAATTACGACTCTTTTTTTTGCTCTTTGGCGGGAGATTCATTTTTTAAGCCTCCCCACCTCTAAACTAATGTACAACACATCATATCTAAACAACGCATCAACTGAACAGCTATTGTTCTGTCCCGCCCTGCGGTCTTTATTTTGAAAGTTGGGTATTTAAATGGGGATTACTTATTGATTGAGAATTACGAAATATGGTTAGGGATGAGTTGTAACTACTTTTGTTTTACTTGAAGTCTTTTCAATATTGAACTGTCTCCATATGTTCTTTTTGTCATTGCCACAAAAAGAACCCAAAAGGTCTAGAACAATAGATCACTACCTCCCCCTACATCGAGCTCCAATTCCGTCCCCGGGGCTATTGTTCTATCCTGCCCTGCGGTCTTTTACTGATAGTTCCATATACGAATGGAAGGTATCTATTAAATGAGAAATACAACTTCAACAACTCCACGACTTTACCGGCTCGCCAACCTAACAAGCTAAAAAGCTAAAAACTTTACCAACTTCAACAACTCGCCAACTTCAACAACTCGCCAACCTAACAACCTAACATGCTAACATGCTAACAGCTTTACCAACTCGCCAACTACAACAGCTCCACTATCCTCCATTATTTATTGATCTCTCTATCACGAAAGCCGAGCATATACAATATAGCATCCAGGCCAATGGTAGAAATGGAGTTATCAGCTTCTGCTTTAACTTTAGGTTTGGCATGAAAAGCAATCCCCAAGCCTGCCAACTGCAACATCGGTAAATCATTGGAACCATCACCCACAGCAATTACCTGATCCAGATGAATATCCTCCTTAAAAGCCAATAACTTCAGCAACTCTGCCTTACGCTTACCATCCACAATATCTCCTACATGCTTACCCGTCAACTTCCCTTTTTTAATCTCTAACTCATTGGAAAATACATAATCAACACCTAATTTGGCCTTCAAATAATTACCAAAATAATTGAAACCACCAGACAAAATAGCTGTTCTGTAACCATATTTATTCAAGGTCTTCATCAAACGCTCTGCCCCTTCCGTAATAGGTAGGTTCTCAGCCACCTCTTTCATTACATTTTCATTCAGCCCCTTCAGCAAGGACACACGCTGAATAAAGCTCTGATTAAAATCTATTTCACCACGCATGGCCGCTTCGGTAATCTTTTTAACTTTTGCACCCACCCCCATTCTTTCGGCCAGCTCATCTATCACCTCGGCCTGAATAAGCGTAGAGTCCATATCAAAACATACCAGACGGCGGTTTCTACGAAATATATTATCTTCTTGAAAAGCAATATCAACGCCTATCTTACCAGAAAGCTCCATAAAGTCACTTTTCATAATCTCCGCGTCTATGGGTGTTCCTCTTACCGAGAATTCAACCACTGCCTTATTATGCGTAGGCTCTCGATTCAAATCAATCCTACCCGACAAACGAGTGATGGTATCAATATTCAATTGCTGCGAAGAAATCACCCGCGTCACTTTAGCCAAATGTTCTGCCGTAATTTTACGAGCCAATAAAGTTATGATATACCGCTCTTTACCTTGATGCGACACCCACTCAGCATACCGCTCATCAGATATGGGAGTAAATTTAATTTTAACACCTATTTCGTACGATTTAAACAACAAATCTTTTAAAATGGGTGCGGACTCATATGCCTGAGGTACTTCAAATAGAATTCCCAAACCCAAATCATCATGAATTACAGCCTGACCAATATCCAATATTTGAACATTGTAGTGCGATAATATTTCTGTTAGGGAAGATGTTAGTCCAGGCTTGTCATCACCGGAAATATTTACAAGGATAATTTCTCTATTGCTAGCCATGTTTAATTTAATGTTTACAATAAGCAAATGTAATAAATCAAAGTTTACGCTTCCTTTAGGAAGACATTAAAATATGACATATTTCATGTTTTTTAACATTGATCTGATTTATAAATTTTATAAGCAGCTGAATGCCCCATGCTAAATCTCATTTTTTAATGGTTTAAACCATTCGCCTCCATACTTCATTCTTATCATCAACCTAAAAAATAGTTTACATTTTTCTGATCTCACGTAGCAGATACTCCAGCCCATTCAATTTAATTTCATACAGGGTAGATAACATCATCCCCAGTTTACCCTCCGGGAAACCTTTTTGTTGATACCAAGCCAAATAAAATTCAGGTAGATCACAAAGAATGGTTCCTTTGTACTTTCCATATGGCATGCGCATCCTCACTAATTCCAACAGTATATTCTTATCAACCATTTATCATTCTTCGTATTATGCAATTGCAATTTTCATTCGTAACATAAAGCATAAGCTATGCTATTCATAAAAATTGCTACGACTAAAAAAAAACTCCGCAAATAAAATATTACGGAGTTTACCTTCCCAAATTTGATCGTCATCCCTTGAAATATAATCTAATATTTTTCTGCATTACGATTCCTCTCACAAATGTAAAAAAGTTATTGACTTAAGCCAATATTTAGGCAAGAAATATGCTTTATTACATATGCATTAAACTTTACCGTTGGTTTATATGTTCATAGCATATCGAAAACCATGATCGAATGGAACAAACCATGATAAAGTACGAATGTTCGTATGCGAAATTTTGCCTTGAAAAGCCACAAAAGAAAACCTGTAATTTTCATTACCTCGTGACTCTTCTAATACAAAGACGAATTTAAAACTGGCAACAGCACACGATGGCGGCATACGCATAGGAGGAGCAATAGAGTCATGGTGGTTCGATCAGATATATCACAATTTAAAATGATCATAAGATGAAGATGAATACCTGCACATATAAAAATGCCTTAAGCCAAGAAACAAGTCCTTACCTATTGATGCACGCTAACAATCCGGTAAATTGGCATCCTTGGAGCAAGGAAGCACTGGAGAAAGCAAAAAATAACAACCAACTAATCATCGTATCCATTGGGTATGCAGCCTGCCATTGGTGTCATGTGATGGAACAAGAGAGCTTCAGCGACCAACAGGTAGCAACTGTGATGAACAAAGATTTTTTATCCATAAAAATAGATAGAGAGGAACGTCCCGACCTGGATCAGCTATTTATGGATGTGGCTCATTTAACCACCGGCAAAGGGGGATGGCCCCTCAACATCATCGCACTACCCGACGGAAGACCCATATTCGCAGGCACCTATTTCCAAAAACGTCAGTGGATGAATTTACTCAATGAAATACAGCAGATATTTCTCAAGTCTCCCGACAGGTTGGATCATCTGGCAAAACAAATAAAACAAGGCATCGAAAGAATGGATTTTGTGGGACTGGTCAAAGAATCTGTCCTGTTTACTGTGGATACCATGGATCAGATCGTGGAGTCATGGAAAGACAACCTGGATTTTGAATGGGGCGGTAACAAGGGCGCCCCCAAGTTTCCAATGCCTGTGGAATATAACTTCCTACTCACCTACCTCTTTAAAAAATCCAATACCGACATCGAACAATATATCAACCTATCCCTTTCCAGAATGGCCTGGGGGGGTATCTACGACCAGGTAGGCGGCGGTTTTTCACGATATGCAGTGGATGCCTATTGGAAAGTGCCTCACTTTGAAAAAATGCTGTACGACCAGGGACAACTACTGGAAGTTTATGCCAACGCCTATCAACTCACCGGAAACCCTTTATTTAAACAGGTGGTGGAAGAAACGGTACAATTTGTCAACCGCGAACTCAAATCCCCCACAGGTGGCTACTATGCTTCCATTGATGCAGATAGCGAAGGTAGCGAGGGCAAATATTACGTATGGACAAAAAAGGAGGTGGAGCAACTTCTTCAACTGGATGCAGAACTCTTCTGTGCCTTTTACAACATCAGCCACAAGGGTAATTGGGAAGATGGTAACAATGTATTGTTTCAAACAAGCTCTATTGAACAGTTTGCTCACGACCACAAGCTAAACATAACAGATCTACAACGCCTGTTGAAAAATGGCAAAAGCATATTGTTTGAGGCCAGAAAAAAAAGAGAACACCCCCGCCTGGACGATAAAATACTTACTTCTTGGAACGCCATCATCATCAAAGGACTGGTGCATGCCTATAGAGCCACCGGCCATAGCGCCTATTTGAATGATGCCATTGAAGCCTCCGAGTTCCTACAACGTAAAGCGGTCAAAAAAGATGGCGGACTATGGAGAAGCCTAAAGGGATCCCAAGCCAATATCAATGGCTTTCTGGACGACTATGCCTTATTGATTGATGCATGGATAGACCTATACCAAGTGACCTTTAACGAAGAGTGGCTTTTGAACGCTCGTGACCTATGTGAATATGCTAGCTGTCACTTTTTTAACGAGGACAACCAACTGTTTTACTACACCTCTATTCTGGATGATCCGCTGATGATCAGAAAATCAGAACTATCGGATAACGTAATACCGGCTTCTAACTCTGTGATGGCACTTAACATGTACCGATTGAGTAAATATTTCCTGAACAAAGAAGCTTATTCAACCTCATCGCAAATGCTTAAAAATCTGTCCGGAAGAATCGATCAACATGGAAAATACTATGCCAACTGGCAACGTCTTAAACTCTTCTTTATCCACGAAAATTATGAATTGGTCATTTCCGGTGAAGGTAAAGAAAAGGCTCGCGACGAATTCCTGACGGACTTTAATCCCTTTGTTTTTATTGCGGCTGAAAGTGATACAATACCCGTCGCCAAGGGAAAGCGTAGCAAACAACTCACTTTTCACCTATGCAAGAACAATTCCTGTAACTTGCCCATACGTTCAATTCTGGGACTAAAAAAACTGATGAACCCAAGCCTATAATTTTTACACAAAAAATTATTTATTTAAATAGCTTTGCGTATATTTGAAGGTCTTTTATTTTTTTATATTATATTTATTGTTCACCCACAACCATAGGGTAGACTATTTAAATAAAACAGCTTGTGTATGCGTAAAGCGTTCCAATGTACGGCGGCAATACTCTGGTGCATCCTGACAACAGGAGCTGCCGGGGCGCAATCTTATAACGGATCCATAGATGGTCAAGTGCTGACAGCGGATGGAATGGCAGCATTGGAATACGTTAGCATTGCCATCTACCAATCCACAGATCAGGCCTTGGTGGGTGGCACCATCAGCAAGTCTGACGGCAGCTTTATAATAGACGGATTGGCTCCAGGCTCCTACTACCTAGAACTCAGCTTCATAGGCTATACTGCCCAAAGAATAAACGACATCGTAATTGAACATCCCAAGCAACACAAACATCTTGGGCAAATCACACTGGGAGCAGACACCCAAAGTCTGGACGAAATAGAAGTGCTTGCTCATAGACCCGCCTTGGAATTTAAGTTAGACAAAAAGGTGATCAATGTGAGCAACCAATACACCACCGGGTCGGCTGTTAACCTACTGGAGAACATTCCTTCCGTTGTGGTGGATATTGAAGGTAATGTATCCCTAAGAGGAAGCAGCGACTTTTCGGTTTTGGTGAACGGAGTCCCTTCACTGCTTGAACCCTCCGAAGCTCTACAGCAGATCCCAGCCTCCACCATCGAAAAAATTGAAATCATCACCAACCCCTCGGCCAAATACAACCCCGATGGAACCGCTGGAATCATCCATATCATCACCAAAAAAAATGGCACTAAGGGTCTGTCTGGTGTCTTTAACCTCAAAGGAGGTACAAACAATGCAGCTGGCGACTTCCTATTCAGCTTAAACAAAAACAGGTTGAGTTACTTTATATCTGCAGATTATTACTTGGGCAATTATTCGGGCGATAAATACGGGTATAGAAATACCTTTTCCGGCGACTCGGTATATAGCATAGAGCACGATGGTCATATCCACAACAAATTCGACAGGTACAATTTAAGAGGAGGAATGGAATTTAGAATAGACAACTTGAAAACAATCGATATAAACATGGCTTATGGTGGCAGAAAAAAATGGGACGATGCTGATCTGAGTTATGCTGAATATGACAATTTCACTTCCAGTCGCCTTGCCTATATGAGCGACGAAGATGCCTACCATAAAAGTCAGGGAGTGGCTGCCAATGCTTATTACACCCAACAATTTAACAGACAAGGAGAGGAATTACGAGCAACAATAACTTATCAACAAAGAGCGTCAGATGAATACAGTAAAAACATCTTACGAAACATGGATCAAACTGTCATTGAAGGAAAAAAGAACACGGAAGAAGGTCCCATGGAGCGCCTGGAAACAAAGCTGGACTATACCCGAACTTCTGGTCAATACGGCAAGATAGAAACAGGATACCAAAGCACCTTTTACAACAGCAAGGATCAAACAGAGCAACTGAATATACAAACGGCCACGGAACAGTTTCTAAACAATCCGGCTTACAACAATGAAATAAAATTCCGGCAAGACATCCATGCTTTATATTTTATATATGGCAATAAAAATGCGGCATTGGGCTATCAAATCGGAATGAGGGGTGAATATTCAAACAGAACTGTGAAAGCACTGCCCTCTGCGTCCAATGCCATCATTGGAGACACCAAGGTTAACATTCAACGATACGATTATTTTCCATCCTTACACCTTTCCTACCAATTACCCTTTCACCAGGAATTGATGGCCAGCTATTCACGTAGAATAGAACGTTCTCGTAGTTATCATTTTGAACCTTTCTACACCTGGGTTGATGCCTATAATATCAGACACGGAAACAGCAGTTTACTTCCTGAATACATCAACACATATGAATTGAACTACCTGAAAAAGATGGAGAACGCATACTTCTCTCTGGAGACCTACTATACAATTACCAACAACAAAGTGGAATGGATACGAAGTGTATATGATGACAATATCATACAGCGTTTTCCGGAAAATGTTGGGATGGACTACTATTTAGGCATGGACCTCAGTTACAGTTTCAACATGACTAAATGGTGGAGATTCGACTTATCCGGGAGCCTGTTCGACTACCGGGTAAAAGGTCAATGGCAAGATAACGATTTCAATGAACACCTACTAACCTGGAGTTACCGCATCAACCAAACCCTTAGACTGAATGCCCTCACCCAACTGCAGGCTAATTGGCGTTATTACAGCAAAAGAATCACTTCGCAAGGAGTATACCAGCCCGTATACACCTTAGATATGGCACTGCGCAAAGAAATGATGAAGCGTAAATTGACTGGCGTCATTGAACTAAGGGACATCTTCTCTACCAACAACCGGGAAAATACCAACACCGGAATCGACTTCAGAGACCATTATTTTCAAAAAATTCATACCCCGGTACTAACCTTTGTACTCACATATAGATTTAACAACTACAAACCCAATAACAAGATAATAAACAACGATAGATTGAGTGATGATGAAACGATGGAATAGATGCAGAGGTGGCAAGATGGCGGGGTGTTGGAGGTGTTATAGTTGGCGAGCCGAAAGGCCTGAGGCATAAGGCTGATGGGGTTAGGACGTGAGCTTGAGGAGTTTAATCTTGTCTTTTTATAGCAATGACAATGACGAAGTTATCATGAGGACTTTTGAAAATTTTACCTACCCGAGTAATTCGGCGAAGCCTGATCATGAGGGCCTTTTAAAATATACCTTCCCGAGTAATGACGAAGTTATCATGAGGGCCTTTGAAAATAAACCTCTCCGAATAAAAAGAACATATATAGAAATATTAAAAGCAAGCAATATACCATGTACGAAGTAAAGCATGATTCACTCTAAAGCGATAATTGTTTTTAAATTGCAAGCGTTGAGATATTTTCATCTTAGGACCCGTTATGCCTCGTCTCAGAAAAGTCTTCTTTTATTGCCATTTCAACGTTCATAACATATATATAAATGTAGTTTTTGCACTAAGGAACCCCTTTTTAATTTAAATTTCTTCATTGTCTCTAGCCGACGGGCTTTTACTTTTAGTTCACGAAGGTTTATAATTTAAGGTGTTCATGATTTCCGCTTCGCTCCAATTTTTCTACAGCAAAAAAAAGTAAACAAAAAATGCCGCCGCTGACCTGAAAAAGCTAAAAATGAGCGCACTCCGCTAAAAGGAACGCAAACTCGCTTCGCTCAGACAAGCATTCCTTTCTAAACGCTCCATTTGCCCATTTTTTTAACGCTTTTTCATGAAGGCGGAAGAACCTACTAATTAAACGATTCCACGTTTTACATGTAGATATTAGTCACAAAAATCTTACTCAATATCTCTCATTCAATGAGCAATTCCCATTAAAAAAAACATCTATCAGGGTAAAGACCGCAGGGCAGGCCAGAACAATAGCCGTGGCCGGTGGTGGTGAGAAGCTTGAGGATGGCGAGTTGGTAAAGCTTGTTAGCTTGTTAGCATGTTAGCATGTTAGCTTGTTAGGTTGGCGAGTTGTTAAAGTCGTGGAGTTGTTGAAGTTGTTATAGTTGTGTTTCTCATTTAATAAATATCTTCCATTAATGTACAAAGCTATCAATTAATGAACCGCAGGGCAGGCCAGAACAATAGCCCCAGGGCCGGCGCTGGAGAGAAGTTATAACCCGGAAAATGCATTAGAAAATCTATTACGAAGTTCTAATACATCATTTGAGTTGGTCGATGCGGGTCGGTAGTGATCTATTGTTCTAGACCTTTTTGGTCCTTTTTATGGCAATGATAATGACGAAGTTATCATGAGGGCCTTTAAAAATAAACCTCTCCGAATAAAAAGGACGTATCGATAAGCAGCAAGAGCAAGGTATGTATTAAAAGAATCAATCTATCCTCTCCATACAGAATCAATATTTCCAATTTAATAAATGCATTCAAGTAAAACATAGAAAGTTCTCAACTTATAAAAATCCATATTCAAATTTTCAATAAATGAATAATCCTCATTTAAATACCCAACCTCCAACAAATCGACTGCAGCGTTGGCCAGAACAATAGCCGTGGCCGGCGGTAGCGAGAAGCTATAAAATGGCGAGTTATTGGAGTTATTATAGTTAACAAGTTGTGTTTCCCAGTTATTGAAAGTCTTTCATTTAAACTTTCAATACTTATTACAATGCATACATATATAAAAACACTATTTCATCCCAATATATCGCAACACATCTTTATCTTTGTTTATTGAACTAAACCCAGTTCTATGACCATTAAGGCATGCACAAAATGACAATACGAAAAACAGCAATAATAACAGGAGCTACCAGTGGCATTGGGACAAGGTTCGCCAAAACCCTGGCCAGTCAAGGCTGGGATTTAATAATCACAGGCAGACGCGTGGAGCGTTTAACTTCTTTAAGCAATGAGATGACAAGACAGCATCATATAAACGTACAGTCTGTCGTCGCTGATTTTAGCAAGAAGGATGAGTTAGCACACTTTTTAGACATTATAGATCACAACACCAACATTGAACTATTAATTAACAATGCAGGCTTCGGCTCCATTGGTAACTATTTCGAAAACGACTATAGCAAGCAACAGGAAATGCTGAATGTACACATTACAGCCACCACCAAAATTATTTACCGTACAGTACCCATAATGATTCAAAATGGCAAAGGAAGCATTATCAATGTGGCCTCCTTATCTGCTTTTTACCCGGGTCCTCACAGCTATTTTTATTGTTCTACAAAAGCTTTTTTAGTGACTTTCTCAGAATGTTTACATATCGATCTATCGCACAAAAACATCAAAATACAGGTTCTTTGCCCTGGATTTACTAACACAGAGTTCCATAGTCGCCAAGGCATATCTCATTCCGACAGTTATATCAAACGCAGGTTATTTTGGAAATCTCCGCAACAAGTGGTAGACAAAAGCTTAAGATCCCTGGGACGAAAAAAAATCATTTGCATACCGGGCTACTTCAACCGCCTACTCTTACATATTTCTAAAATTATCCCAAGAACCTGGTATTATCGCATTGCAGAAAAAAATGCAGATATCTTTTTAAAACGTATCGAAAAACCAAGTCCACAAAACTCCCCCACCACAACATCCATCCCCGAAGTATGCACCGTTAAACAAAAAGTCCGAGGAATGTAAAATTGGCAAAATGGAGAGGTATTAAGTTGGCGAGTTGTTAAGTTATTGAAGTTGTTGAATTCGGCAAGTTGATAAAGTTGTTAGCTTGTTAGCTTGGCGAGTTGGTAAAGTTGCGGAGTTGTTGAAGTCGTGGATTTGTTATAGTTGTGTTTCTCATTTAATCGATATCTTCCATTTATGTACGCAACTATCAGTAAAAGACCGCAGGGCAGGCCAGAACAATAGCCCCGGGGCCGGCGGTGGTGAGAAGCTTGAGGGTGGCGAGTTGGTAAAGCTGTTAGCTTGTTAGCTTGTTAGGTTGGCGAGTTGTTAAAGTCGTGGAGTTGTTGAAGTTGTTATAGTTGTGTTTCTCATTTAATAAATATCTTCCATTAATGTACAAAGCTATCAATTAATGAACCGCAGGGCAGGCCAGAACAATAGCCCCAGGGCCGGCGCTGGAGAGAAGTTATAACCCGGAAAATGCATTAGAAAATCTATTACGAATTAAAATTGCTGCCAATCAAGTCGCCCGCTAACTGTTTCAATTCACCATAGCTGGTGCTATGCCTCATCTCAACAAGTTCTTGATTGATTGCACTTTTAATTCTCATGACGAAGTTCTAATACATCATTTGAGTTGGTCGATGCGGGTCGGTAGTGATCTATTGCTCTAGACCTTTTTGGTCCTTTTTATGGCAATGATAAAAAGGACGTATCGATAAGCAGCAAGAGCAAGGTATATATCAAAAGAATCAATCTATCCTCTCTATACAGAAACAATATTTTTCATCTTATGAACAATTTCAAGTAAAACATAGAAAGTTCTCAATTATAAAAATCCTTATTCAAGATCTCTCATCTAAAGAATATTTTCCATTTAAATATCCAACTATCAGTTAAAGAACCGCAGGGTTGGCCAGAACAATAGCCCCGGGGCCGGCGGTGGCGAGAAAGCTTCAAGGGCGCACTTGAGGTGGTTGTGCGCCGGACGGAATTGGAGCTTGATGTAGGGGAGGTAGTGATCTATTGTTCTAGACTTTTTTGGTTCTTTTTGTGGCAATGACAAAAAGAACATATATAGATATATTAAAAGCAAGCAATGTACCATGTACGTAGTAAAACATAGTTCACTCTAAAGCGATAATTGCTTTTTAAATTGCAAGCGTTGAGATATTTTCATCTTAGGACCCGTAATGCCTCGTCTCAGAAAAATCTTCTTTTATTGCCATTTCAACGTTCATAACGAAGTTCTAATACATCATTTGGGTTCGCTGATGCCGGGGAGGTAGTGATCTATTGTTCTAGACCTTTTTGGTCCTTTTTATGGCAATGATAAAAAGGACAATTATGGAAATTTAAGGAGCAAGATATATGTCATATAAGAGGAGATATTACTCTCGCTTTACAAACTATAGCTCCCTATTTATAGATGATATTCGATTAAAAAACAAATAGTTACAATTTACCCATAACCATATTTCGTAATTCTCAATCAATAAGTAATCCCCATTTAAATACCCAACTTTCAAAATAAAGACCGCAGGGCAGGCCAGAACAATAGCCCCAGGGCCGGCATCGGCGAGAAGCTTGAGGATGGCGAGTTGTTAAGTTGTTGAATTCGGCAAGTTGATAAAGTTGTTAGCTTGTTAGGTTGGCGAGCTAAAAGCTTTAGAAGTTGAAAAATGATTAGATCTAATAATTCCCAAGTTATCAAATAAAGGTGATCATTAACCTTAATAACTAAAAACCGGAATCCTATAGTATACTAAATTAGATAAAACATCCTTGGAAAGGAATACCAAAACTTGGTACATAAACAAAAAAGCCGGTGATCAGCGATCAGCACCACAAAATCACCAGCCAATATCATATTATTTCATATTTGCAAAAAAGTCATTTCCTTTATCATCCACAATGATAAAAGCAGGGAAATTCTCCACTCGTATCTTACGAACGGCTTCCATACCTAACTCTGGGAAATCAACTACTTCAACTGATTTAATACTTGTTTTTGCAAGTATAGCAGCAGGCCCACCAATCGATCCCAAATAAAATCCACCATTCTTTTTACAAGCATCAGTAACCTCTTGTGAACGATTTCCTTTTGCCAACATAATCATGGAACCACCTTTACTTTGGAATAAACCCACATACGGATCCATTCGACCAGCTGTGGTTGGCCCAAAACTACCTGATGGCATACCCTCGGGTGTTTTCGCAGGTCCAGCATAGTAAACAGGATGATTCTTCAAATACTCCGGCATTTCTTTTCCTTCGTCCAGCATCTTCTTGATATTCGCATGTGCAATATCTCGTGCCACCACTAAGGTACCAGAAAGGTTCAAGCGCGTTTTTACTGGATATTTGGTCAACACCTTCAATACTTCTTCCATGGGCTGATCCAAATCAATATCTACCGCAGGAGCTAATTCAGGCGCTCTCTCAGGCACAAGACGCGAAGGATTCTTCTCTAACTGTTCCAAAAAGATACCTTCTTCGGTAATCTTCGCTTTCACATTACGGTCGGCACTACAGCTCACACCCAGTCCCACAGGACAAGAAGCGGCATGTCGAGGCAGACGAATCACTCGTACATCATGTACAAAATACTTACCACCAAACTGAGCACCTATCTCACTCTCCTGACATATTTTCAATACCTTTTCTTCCCATTCCAGGTCACGAAAAGCCTGTCCCAATTCATTGCCTTCTGTTGGCAGATGATCCAGATATCCAGCTGATGCCTTTTTCACTGTTGCCAATGTAGCCTCTGCCGAAGTACCTCCAATGACCAAAGCCAAGTGATATGGAGGACAAGCTGAAGTTCCCAGATCCTTAATTTTTTCTGCAACGAATTTACTTAAGTTCTCCTCTGTCAGCAAGCTCTTGGTTTGTTGATACAAGAAAGTCTTATTACCGGACCCTCCCCCTTTGGTCAAAAACAAAAACTCATATTTATTACCCTGCTCAGCATAAATATCAATCTGTGCAGGCAAGTTATTACCAGTATTTTTCTCCTGAAACATAGTCTGGGGAACCACCTGTGAGTAGCGTAAGTTTCTTTCCTGATAAGTCTCATAGATACCCTTAGAAAGATATTCCGCATCACATGCTCCCGTATACACATCTTCCCCTTTCTTAGCTACTACAATCGCAGTACCCGTATCCTGACAAGTGGGCAATGCTCCCTCGGCAGACACTACCTGATTCATCAACATAGTATGTGCCACAAACTTATCATTATCAGAAGCCTCCTCATCCTTTAGTATGGAAGTAAGTTTTTCAAGATGAGCAGGACGCAAGTAAAATGACACATCGGCAATGGCCTCTTTCGCCAATAACTGTAGACCTTTAGGATCAACCTTTAATAATTTTCTTCCGTCCACATCAATGGTCGACACATAATCCTTGGTCAGCAAACGATATTCGGTGTTATCTTCCTTGATGGGAAACGGTTTTTGATAGACAAATTCTGACATCTTATCTAAATATTTTAGTATTAATTTTTAGGGAGATCAGAAATCCATCCCCCATTCTATTTGCAAGCCCCAAAGTTAACAAAGAATGACAAACCACAGAGTTTTCATCCATGATATTATCAGATGTTTTGGAGCAGAAAAATATTTCGTGGACATTAGTAAACCTTTTGAGAAGGGGTTTTAGTTGGCGAGTTGGTAAAGTCATGGGGTTACTGAGTTGTATTTCTCATTTAATAAATATCTTCCGTTTATGTACGCAACTATCAGCAAAAGACCGCAGGGCAGGCCAGAACAATAGCCGTGGCCGGCGGTGGAGAGTTCTATATAGTGGCTGCAAGAAAACGACTGTTTTTTCTGTCTTTGATAAGAAAGCTTCAAAGACAAGGCTTTCGATATTTTTGAAACCAAGGAGTTTACTGATTGTAAATGACTGTTTCAAAAATGAGAATAACGCAGTATTTGGAGTTTTCTTGCAAAGACTATATACATATTATTTTCCTTTGCATTATTTCCGCTTTCTTTCACTAAATTTTAAACATATCTTCCTGGCTTCCAAACAATCCTCAGAACAGATCATTAAAAACGTCCTTTTTTACGGTTTAAAACCTTATGTATATTAAAAATTTTCTAAATTTGCCTATTCAAAAATCGCAGAGTTTTGAAAAAAGACACAACAACAACGCATACCTGGTATGCACTATATACCAAATCGAGAGCAGAAAAGAAGGTCGCGGAAGGACTGGAAAAACTGGGAGTTATCAATTACCTACCCCTCAAAAAGGAGCTCAAACAATGGAGCGACCGAAAAAAATGGGTGGAGGTTCCTGCTATCAGTTCATATATATTTATTAAAATCACCGCCGACCAGTACCGTTCTGTCTTTGCTGTGAACGGCGTTGTCGCCTACGTATCTCACAAGGGCAATGCCCTCGCAATACCTGAGCATGAGATCATTGCCATGCAACGTACCATCGAAAATAAAATCAATTTTAATGTAGTTGCCGGAGATATTAAAAAAGGTGAAGAAATTACTGTAACCTCTGGACCATTATGTGGTATAAAAGGTATCGTTCAAACAGTACAGGGAACAAAAAAATTGTATCTTAACATCTCAAATATTGGTTATACACTCGTGGTTGACTTGCAAGAGGCCTCCGTCGAAAAACAATAACCACCTCAATATCCTGGCAAACAATATTTAAAGTCAGGATAATTACATGTTCACAACCTCCTACTCACCCCAAAAATGGGACTGAGGGAGGCGAAGCCGTGGGAAAAGGGAGAGATGGCGAGGTGTTAAAGTTGGCGAGCTGGCGAGTTGACAACTAAAACAACTAAAACAATTACAACAACTTAACAACCATGACCAATATCCATCCAACAAATATTTATTTAAGCAGATCCGACAAAGAACACTATTTACGTCAAAATGCCAAAATAATCTGGATTACAGGACTTTCTGGTTCAGGCAAAAGTACGCTGGCACACGGCTTAGAAAGAAAATTAGCTGAGAAAGGTTATTTTACACAAGTATTAGATGGTGATAATATTAGAACAGGTATCAATAAAAATTTAGGGTTTTCTGACGAAGATCGCACTGAAAATGTCCGTCGTATTGCAGAGGTCAACAAACTATTTCTCAACTGCGGTATTATTACCATCAATGCTTTCGTATCACCCACCAATGATATCCGCCACATGGCACGTGAGATAATTGGTACCGATAATTTTATCGAAATATTTGTAGATGCCAGTTTTGACACTTGCGCCAAACGCGATCCTAAAGGACTTTATAAAAAAGCACTCGCCGGAGAAATACTAAACTTTACCGGACTTGATGCCCCCTTCGATCGCCCAGATGATGCTGAACTAACCATCAATACCGATACACTGACCATCGACGAAGGAATTGAAAAAGCATACGAGTATGTAAAAGCAGCAGTGAGATGGTGAAATGGCAAGCTGGCGAGTTGATAACCAAAACAACAAATAATACGGCGAGGTGCTAAAGGCGGCGAGGCGGCGAGTTGATAACCTAAACAACTTAACAACTACAACGACTATAACAACTCAACAAATAATACGGCGAGGTGTTAAAGCTGGCGAGTTGGCGAGTTGACGAATGCATCAACTCAACAACTACAACAACTTAACAACTATTACAACTGTAACAACTCACACATGAAAGAATACGATTTAATCATACGTCCCAAACGCCATGCGTTCGACATTAACTTTAAAGAGATATGGGATTATCGGGATTTGCTGTCCATGTTTGTCAAACGAGATATCGTTACCGTATACAAACAGACCATACTGGGACCCATCTGGTTTGTGGTACAACCTATCTTGACTACCCTTATCTATATGGTTGTCTTTGGACGCATCGCTAAAATCAGTACCGATGGAACGCCTCAGATACTCTTTTACCTAGCAGGCATCACCATCTGGAACTATTTTTCCGAGAGCTTTAATACAACCGCAAAAACCTTTACAGAAAACGCTAATATCTTTGGTAAGGTCTATTTTCCAAGACTAATCATGCCCTTTGCTAAAGTGAGTAGTGGACTGATTAAATTTGGTATCCAGTTTGCCTTCTTTATGGTCGTATACATATACTACCTGACAACACAGGAAGGCGCTGTTCAACCTAACTGGACCATCGCATTATTACCCTTATATATATTATTAATGGCCATGTTCGGACTGGGAGCCGGTATCATCTTTACTTCCTGGACAACCAAATATCGTGACCTGACCTTTCTCTTGACCTTTGGTGTACAACTTTTAATGTATGCCTCTCCAGTCATATATCCGGTCAGCACTATTGAACCCGGACTGATGAAAGATATTCTGTTACTTAACCCCTTCACCCCTATTCTCGAAGGATTTAAATATGCCTTTTTGGGAGCAGGTCATTTTAGTTGGAGCAGTCTGGCATACAGTGCAGGCGTAGCAAGTGCAATACTGTTTCTAGGAATTATCATCTTCCACAAAACAGAACGTAACTTTATAGATACAGTCTAGTCATCTAATTTGTGCGAATTGTCACTAATGGCTCGTTTAATTAACACAACTTTTAGTGAATTAATTGCAAGATAATGGTTGAAGGCATTTTGTATAAAGAAGAAGCTTATCGTATCATTGGTGCGGCAATGGAAGTGCATAAAGAACTAAAAAATGGTTTCCTAGAAACTGTCTATCAAGAAGCTCTTGCTAAAGAATTTAAGATACAAGATATTCCTTTCGAAAAAGAAAGCCTGATAAATATATATTACAAAGGTGAAAAATTAGGTAAATATTATAAAGCGGATTTCATTTGTTATGGTGAAATAATTATTGAACTAAAAGCACTAAGTGATCTAACAAAGGATCATGAATCACAATTAATCAACTACCTTAAAGCCACAAACAAAAAACTAGGAATCCTTATTAATTTTGGAAAAACCAGTTTACAATACAAAAGAATCATAAACACCTTACATTAATTCACGTTAATCTATGTAAATTCGATGACAACAACACTACACAATAAGGTAATCTGCGTTAATCCGTGTAAATTCGATGACAACAACACTACACAATAAGATAATCTGTGTTAATCCGTGTAAATTCGATGACAACAACACTGCACAATAAGATAATCTGCGTTAATCCGTGTAAATTCGATGACAACAACACTACAAAATAAGATAATCTGCGTTAATCCGTGTAAATTCGATGACAACAACACTGCACAATAAGATAATCTGCGTTAATCTGTGTAAATTCGATGACAACAACACTACACAATAAGATAATCTGTGTTAATCCGTGTAAATTCGATGACAACAACACTACAAAATAAGATAATCTGCGTTAATCTGTGTAAATTCGATGACAGCAACACTACAAAAGCAATTAAATTCGTGTCAATTAGCGTAAATTCAATGACCGAGATAACTGCGCAAGCAATAACATTTCATTAAGATTTTCGTTGAACTTTAAAAATTCGCATTAATTCGCGACAATTCGATGACCAAGACTGTAATAAAAATAGAAAACCTATCCAAAATATACCGCCTGGGTGAAGTAGGCACAGGAACCTTGTCCCACGACCTCAACCGTTGGTTTAAGATGAACCTACTGGGGCAAGACGACCCCTATGCCAAGGTAGGTCAGGTAAACGACCGCACCCAGAAAGCCGAGAAAGGAGAATTAGTTGCCGCCCTACGCGACATCAACCTGGAAGTCAAACAAGGCGAGGTGCTAGGTATCATTGGTAAAAACGGAGCAGGAAAATCCACCCTCCTCAAGCTACTCTCCCGCGTCACCTCCCCCACCACCGGTAGCATCAAAGTAAAAGGCCGATTAGCCTCCCTGTTGGAAGTAGGCACCGGCTTTCACCCTGAGATGACTGGACGGGAGAATATATATATGAACGGCACCATCATGGGCATGCGTAAATGGGAGATAGACCGAAAGCTGGATGAGATAGTGGACTTTGCCGGCGTAGCCAAATACCTGGACACCCCCACCAAACGCTATAGCAGCGGCATGACCGTACGCCTTGGATTCGCCATCGCCGCCCACCTGGAACCAGAGATACTGGTAGTAGATGAAGTATTGGCCGTAGGCGATGCCGAATTTCAAAAGAAGGCCATCGGTAAAATGCAGGATGTGAGTACCAATGATGGTAGGACTGTGTTGTTTGTGAGTCATAATATGGCAAGTATTACACAATTATGCACAAAAGGTTTTATACTAGAAAACGGTCAATCAGCATATCAAGGTTCAACTGACGATGCGATCAATTATTATTTATCTAACTCAAAAAATAATAATGACAAAAACATTGAGCAACGTGCCGATAGAATAAATGGTAGTAATTTTAGATTTACAGAATTGGTTCTAAAAACCAGAGATAATAAAATTATTGAAAATGCAACTAGCGGATTACCCATAAAACTAAAAATAAGCTACTCATTAAAACACCCTTTAAAAAATGTTTCTATAAGAGCTCTATTTATAAACAATAAAGGGCAGGAACTATTTCTATGTAACAATGCATTTTGTGATAAAAGAATCGACATTGAAAAAAATGGTACAATTACCTACTTTATACCCAAATTACCATTACCTGATGGCCAATACTATATACAGCTAACTGCTTATTCTGAAAATGGAATTGAAGATGACATTGAAGGAGCTTATGAGTTAAATGTTGATATAGGAGATTACTATAACACGGGAAAAGTCCCTGTGAAAAAAGATGGTTTATATATTGACCATAACTGTACCTATGATTAAATACCGAACGCGAATACAAGACTCAAAACTATAAAATGCAAACTATAAAAAACATTCTCCCACTATTCATAAAAGAACCGATTGAAGAATACCAACGAAGAAAGTATTGCGCCAATAAATACAAAGGCGAAGAACTAAAACAACCAGGCACCTATTACTCTCTTAATGCATTTGATTTTTACAAATGTATCTTTATACATGTACCTAAAGCAGCAGGTGTATCCATTAATAAAACTTTATTTGGAAACCTTGCCGGAGGTCATTACACTGTAAAAGATTATCAAAACATATACAAACCTTCGACGTTAAAAAAATACTTTAAATTCACCATTGTTCGCAATCCTTATGACAGACTTTTTTCTGCTTACACGTTCTTGAAAAAAGGTGGTTTTAATAAAAAAGATGCAGAATGGGTCAACAACAATCTTAGAGATATTCATAGTTACGAGCAATTTGTAAAAGAGTGGTTAACAACCGAACATGCCTATACTAAAAACCACTTTACACCTCAATACGAATACCTCATTAACAATAACGGAGACATTGGAGTTGACTTTATAGGCAAGCTAGAAACCATAGATGAAGATTTTCTTACCATTTGCAATAAAATAGGCGTAAAGCGTGAATTAGTGCATGCCAATAAAACAGGCCCCAGAGAAAAAGTAGTACTCGATACTGAAATGAAAAAAATGATACAAGAAGTCTATGCCAAGGACTTTGAACTCTTAAACTATTCGTATGACTACTAAGTCAAACTTTATCACCATTATTGTTTGCACCTACAACCGTGCTGACATACTTAAAGAATGCTTAGAAGCCCTTTTTAACCAAACAGCATCTCAAAATTCATATGAGGTATTGGTAGTAGACAACAATTCACACGACCATACCAAACAACTAGTAGAGAGTTTTCAGCTTACACATACCAACTTACGTTATTACCTAGAAGAAAAACAAGGGCTGAGCCATGCGCGTAATGCGGGTTACTTAAACACTAAAGCCGAATGGATAGGCTACATGGATGACGATGGGAAAGCACATACTGATTACATAGAAAAAACATTTGAGGTGATCAACAACCATGATTTTGACTGCTTTGGTGGACGATACCACGCTTGGTATAGAACCCCAAAACCTAAATGGCTAAGTAGTGACTTTGGTACATCACCAATACTAAATAATACAGTTGGCATTTTAAAAGAAGAACACAACTCTGGTGGTATTATCTTCTTTAGAACAGATGCTTTAAAGGCTGTTAATGGTTTCTCTACCAAAGTGGGCATGAGTGGTAATACAATTGCCTATGGTGAAGAGACTATGGTGCAGAATGAAATGAGAAAACTTGGCTTTATCATTGGCTATTCTCCATTTATAAGGATGGACCACTTGGTAGCTGAACATAAGTTCAAAGTTTCATGGCATTTAAAAGCAACTTATGCACATGGTAGAGATGGTTATACAATTTGGAATAGCCAACCTATTAGCTTCACATTCTTCTTAAAACAGCTCATTAAAAACTTTTCACGAGGGTTTACTAGAAATTTATATAAATTTATAGGCTCTAAAAGTTATTGCATTCAGAATTTAATTTACGACACAATGCAACCAAACCTTTTGTTGTTAGGCAAATATATATCCCAATATTCACAATCTAAACATAAAGTATAATTACATTCTGATGACTGATAATGCACCTATTATATTTATCCATTACGGGAATAATCCATATTTAAAGTATGTTTTTAAAACAGCTAAAACTACCAACCCCAATAAAAAAATAATATTATTAGGTGATAATTCAAATAAAGAACTTGCTATTAAAAATGGTGTTGAACATTATGATTTTAAAGACTATGATAGAGGCGAACAATTAAATATATTCGAAAAATCATATAAATTTATTGCAGGAACGACACATGGAAGGGAAAATTGGACGAAATTTGTTTTTAAAAGGTGGTATATTATGCGAGTCTTTCTAAAAACACATAATATTAATAGCTTTTGGACTTTTGACTCTGACAATTTAATACTGTGCAACTTAGAAGACCTTGAACCTGTATTAAATAATTTTGACTGTACCGAACAGTGCAAAGGTAATTGTATGAATGGCTACATCAGCAATTTTAATGTTGTAGATGGCTATATCAAAAAAATGAATGAGTTATTTAATAGAGAAGAGTATATATCGCACCAAATTGATAACTTATCAAAACATCCTGATTTTGCTTACACAGAGATGAGAGCTTATGCCACTTACAAGAAAGAGGAAGGCATAAAAAGCAAACGGCTTTCTATCATAGAAAAAAACAAAGTTTTTGATGATGCGGTTTGTATTCCTGAAAACATGGAAGCTTATAACAAAAAACTGGGTGGATATAATCTAAAAAAAATATATTTTGCCAATAATGGTGAAGTATACTGCATCGAGAAGAAAACAGGGGAATATATAAAGATGATGAATCTGAATTTAAGCTGGGTTCCATTATACATATTTGAAGATATATGTAAGCACGTAACACGCGCGCCTCGTATTAAAACAATTAAGCTTTATAATATACACAACGAACCATTTATATATAAACTACGAAATAACATAGCACGGATAAAAACATTTATAAGCCACTAATGCATACTACACAAAACACCCAATGGCTAAATAACCTAAGAGTTTTTGCAACTATAGCTGTTATTACATTGCATACATGTGATAGTGTCTATCTGTTTAACATTTATAATCTAAATAAATGGTGGGTCGCAAATATTATCGACAGTAGTGTCAGATCTTGTGTTCCGCTATTTTTTATGCTATCAGGTGCACTTCTACTTAACAAGAATGAAACCTTGCACATATTTTTAAAAAAGAGATTTATACGAATCATATTGCCTTTCGTTTTTTGGTCATTAATATATATAGCCTACTGGCAAATACTCAAAATTATAAACGGAGAAGAATTTGCCCTAAAAACATTTGTGCTATTTGCAATAAATAAACTAAAAACGGGTGCGGCGGTTCACCTTTGGTATATTTATACAATATTAGGTCTATACTTTACATTTCCAATTCTATCTAAGTGGATTAAAAATTGCAAAGAGATAGAAATTAGGTATTTTTTGATCATATGGGCAATAATTATCATTTCGAACCTACCCTTAATTTCCTTAATAAAGCCTAACATCAATATGATGTTCTTTACAGGTTATATAGGATTTCCTGTGCTAGGATACTATTTAGACCAACATATCTCATTATCCCAAAAACATTATCCATTGTTAATGTATATTATAGGAACCGTAATAACAATTGTGGGCACCTACATAATTTCAAAGACACATAACTCATTTCAACATGCGTTTTACGACTACATAACTCCAAACGTTATACTATCATCAATCGGTATATTTTTATTTGCTAAATACCTTAAAATAGATAATTTAATTGTTTTAAAAATTATTAACACTATAAGTAAAAACAGTTATGGAATGTATTTAGTTCATATATTAATACTTCTACTAATGTCTAAAATAGGAATAAATAATTCATTTACACACCCTGCTGTTGGAATACCTCTTACAACAATAATTTGTATCATTACCTCATATAGTGCAATTTCATTTTTAAAGAGGATTCCTTGGGGTAAATATATATCAGGTTAAAAGGCCAATAACGTAATTAATTGTATTTCCAAATGAAAAAAAAACTTGCTCCAATAGTACTTTTTGTGTATAACAGGCCTATACACACGTTAAAAACACTGGAAGCATTAACAAACAACACCTTGGCTAATGAGTCAACGCTATATATCATCGCTGATGGGCCAATGCAAAATGCAAGTGACGAAAACATACTTGCAATAAAAAAAACAAGAGAAATAATAAGAAAAGAAAAGTGGTGTAAAGAAGTTATTATTGAAGAAAAAGAGAGCAATAAAGGTCTAGCTCCTTCTGTGATTGAAGGAGTAACAAATATTGTTAACAAACATGAAAAAATAATTGTACTTGAAGATGATTTAATAACGTCAATCCATTTTCTTGAGTTTATGAACGAAGGCCTTTATAAATATGAAAAAAAAGCAAATATATATTCTATAAATAGCCATATGTTTCCGATTGAAGCAAAGGAATCAAAATCAGTATTATTACCAATGACTACAACATGGGGATGGGCAACTTGGAAGGAGAAGTGGAAATGTTTTGAAGTTAATACAGATATAAATACACCAATTTTCACTAATCCTCACCTACAAAATAGATTTAATCTACCTAGCTACGATTATACCCAAATGTTGCTAAAAGCAAAACATTCGTGGGGAATCCATTGGTATTATTCGGTATTTAAACGAAATGGCCTCGGTGTTTTTCCTACACAGTCTCTTGTTTCGAACATCGGTTTTGATGGAAGTGGAGTAAATTGCGGAACGGAGTTGACTAGTAGCTTTATACACCAAGGAAAAATTAAAGTATTAATTGAAGATACTATTGATATTTATTTTTACAGTCTTTATCTTAACTATTTCGACAAAAAAAGCAAGTCCAAAGCACTTTCTACAAGGATCATTCGCAGGATATTAAACAAACTAAAATGATTAAACGAATTGTTTTATACCTTATTAAAAAGTTATTTCAGGTTGAAGGTGTAGCATCTGCCATACAGCGTCAACTTGATCTCAACAAAACAAACAACAACAACAATGCATGTTTGATTTACGGTAAAGAAACTGTGCTTCATTCAGATGCAATAATATTAAATGGAACAAACAAAAAGGAAAACATTTCGCTTGGAGACAATTGTTTATGTAGAGGTACTCTTCTAACTTTCAACTATGGCGGAATAATAAGCATTGGTAACCATTGTTATATAGGTGATTTAGTTCGAATCTGGTCGGCAGAAAAAATTAGTATAGGTAATGATGTACTGATATCACATAATGTAAACATAATAGATACAGATTCACATGAATTAAACAGCATAGAACGAAAAGAAAATGGCCGAAAAATTCTAAAGGATGGGCTAATTCTTCCTAAAGGAAACGTAAAATCAGCCCCCATCATTATTGAAGACAATGTGTGGCTTAGTTTTAATGTAAGTGTTTTGAAAGGGGTAACAATTGGCAAAGGGGCAGTAGTGGCAGCAGGGTCCGTTGTAACTAAGAATGTAGCCTCTTATACATTAGTTGGAGGCACCCCCGCTAAATTCATAAAGAAACTATGTTAAGAAAATATTGGACAAAGATTTTAAAAAAAAATGTAGCACAAGATCATTCATCTTACACAAATATTCACAAAACGTCAATTTTTCCAAAAAAACTTAAGCTTAGGTTCGACGTAATAAAAGAAAATAGAATATATGTTACTATTGGTGAAAAATGTATTATTGTAGCAAATTTCATATTTGAATCTGCAAAAGGAGAAATTAGTATTGGTAACAATGTACATATTGGCGGTGCCAACCTTATTTTGAGAAGCAAGATTACAATAGGCAATAATGTAACCATGGCATGGGACATTACCATTTACGACCATGACTCTCACAGTATATATTGGAATTACCGAAGAAAAGATAACGAACAATGTTACAAAGATTATTTGGCCTACGAAGGAAATAATGTAATAAATAAGGATTGGGAACATGTTAACTCGCAACCAATAATAATCTCAGATAAGGTTTGGATAGGTTTTGGGGTCACAATATTAAAAGGCGTCACCATTGGAGAAGGTGCTATTGTCGGAGCCAAAAGCGTAGTAACCAAAAATGTGCCAGCATGGTGCATAGTTGCAGGAAATCCTGCACGCATAGTTAAACGATTAGAAGAACCTAAATAAACATGAAAATACTAATAGTTGGATCAAAAGGGTTTATTGGCTCACATGCCTTGCAATATTTTAGAGCGAGTGGACATATAGTGTATGGCTGCGATGTGGTAGTTGAGTATGAAGACGAGCACTATTTTTTAGTAGATGCCACCCAACCCAATTTTCAAGAACCGTTTAAGGCAATTAAGTTTGATGTGTGCATCAATTGCTCGGGAGCAGCCAGTGTGCCACAATCTATTCAAAATCCATTACGCGACTTTCAACTCAATACGGCCAATGTGTTTCTCTTATTAGATAGCATTAGGCAGCACGCTCCAAGTTGCAAATTTATAAATATGTCGAGTGCTGCAGTATATGGTAACCCTATGAGTCTACCTATTAACGAAACACACAAAACCAAGCCAGTATCACCCTATGGCGAGCACAAGCGCATGGCCGAAGAAGTATGTCAAGAGTTCTACACTCACTTCTCTATAGCATGTTGTAATTTGCGCATCTTTTCGGCTTATGGAGAGGGTTTAAAAAAGCAGTTGTTTTGGGATTTATACAAAAAGTCAAGTGATGAACACATCAAATTATTTGGAACTGGAGAAGAAACCCGAGATTTCATCTTTATATCAGACTTGCTTCAGGCTATCAATTTAGTCATGGTAAATGCACAATTTAAGGGCGAGGCCATTAACGTGGCCAATGGTAATCAATTAAAAATAAGAGATGTTGCAATACTGTTTTTCAAACTACTAAATTACCAAGGCAACATATCTTTTTTAGGCAATAATCGTAAAGGAGACCCATTAAACTGGGAGGCCGACATAACGCATTTAAAGACCTTGGGTTATAAAAATAAGGTTAGCCTTGAGGCTGGCTTAACATCATATATAAAATGGATAGAAAGCAAATAGGCCTAATATATGCATACAATGAAACATGGATAGGTGGAACCTATTATGTTGAAAACATTATTAAAGCACTGGACGCTTTGCCTGATGGGGAAAAACCTTTTTTACACATTTTTACCAAAGATGAAGATACATACCGTCAACTTCAAGAAAAAGTAAACTACCCTCATTGCAAGTATCATTCATTAACTGTAACGCTTGGTTTATTCAAACGTTTTATAAATTTCGTTTCTGTAAAAACGACAGGTAAAAACTACATTAGAGGCATAAAAAACGAAAAGGAAATTAGTTTTTATTACCCCAATCCTAATGCATTTATTTTTAAAGATGTATCTCCAAAAAAATTAGTCTATTGGATTCCCGATTTTCAGGAAATTCATTTGCCTCATTGTTTTTCCGAAGCTGAATTAGGCAATAAAGCACTACAAAGATCACATATGGCTTTAACTGCGCAGAACATTGTTTTTAGCAGTTCCGACGCACTAAAGGATTTTCAGCAATTATATCCAGAATGTCAGGCAAAATTAAACATTCTTCGTTTCACCGTTCATTCACAAGCTGATACAAATATTTCATCCGATATATGGGAAGCCATAAAAAGCAAGTACCAAATTACTGACGACTATTTTTTATGCCCCAATCAATTGTGGATGCATAAAAATCACATAACGGTACTTAAAGCATTGCGCGAATTAAAAAACTCAACCATAAAAGTATTATTTTCGGGTAAAGAAGAAGATTACAGAAACCCAAATTTTCCGGCAGAACTAAAAACCCGAGTGGATGAATACGACATTAGTAATGTAGCCTCCTTCATTGGCTTTATACCTAAAAGTGATTTAGACATTCTTATTCAAAATGCTACAGCAATCGTACAACCTTCTTTATTCGAAGGTTGGAATACTGGTCTTGAGGAAGCCAAATTAAAAAACAAGTTCATCATTGCATCAAACATTAACGTCCATCAAGAACAGTTAAATGACTACCCCAACAAGGTGTTTTTTGAAAAAGAAAATGACATACAGCTTGCTCAAATACTAAACACCTTAATAGTACAAATACAACCCTATAATTACCAAGAAAAAACACTTGCTTTTGCACGGCAGTTTGTGAATATAAATATCTAATTACCCTTAAGCAGAAAATGGCTATAAGGAGTTTTAAACATGAGTAGCACTACTAATTTTAAGAGTTTATGAATACATCCAATACACTACAACGAAAAAAGCCACCCAATTTAAAAAGTGAAGAACAGAGATTTTTTGAATACGACTTCACGTACATGCCGTACAAATCATTTTCTTGGAAAAAAAGAATATTCTAATATCAAATCTTTATCACCTTCAAAAAGGATTTATACTACTTGCTGAATCGTTTCGAAATGCTCAGCATATAAAAAATCAATTACGAATTAAGCGAATATACGTCATAATAAAATTGTAGTACTCAAAAAAAAAGAGGTATTTATCGAGACTGGGGTGTATGCAATAAATCCGTGATCCACATTTTATTATCATTGGTTTGCAGAAACATTACCTCGATTATACTCTCAAAAGGAGGAAATAAAAAACCGATATCTAATACTCCCCTATCGATTTTAAAATTACAATTACATAGAGCCCAACTATAATTCACTGAATATAAATGTATTAAATATCAAAAAAAAGATACTAACTTACTTGTAAAGGATTTGCTTTATATTAGTGAAGTATCAGAAAGTGGAAGTTTTAATAAAGCCATCTACATCTATAAAAAGACAAAACTTAAGGTGACAGAAAAAGATGCTATTCACGAACAATATAGGCAAAAGTTATTCCTGAATAACGATATTGCAAGACCATATATATTCCCGCTGAATAAAAATACATACAGCTCAAATTATTAAATATAATATGAAAATATCCATTATTACCCCATCATATAATCAAGGTCAATTTATTGAAGAAACCATATTATCAGTACTTAATCAAAAATACCATAATTTAGAATTCATCATCATCGATGGTGGTAGTACAGATCAAACTGTTGAAATCATCAAAAAATATCAAGATAAGATTACCTACTGGGTGAGTGAAGAAGATAATGGTCAAACGCATGCAATTAATAAAGGATTTCAGAAAGCCACAGGAGAAATTATTACTTGGATAAATAGTGATGATCTATTAATACCCGATTCTCTAAATAAAATAAATGCACATTTTAAGAACGATGAAAACTTGAAATGTCTATTTGGACAATGGATTGAGTTTGACGAACAAGGTGATCGACCTTTAAGGATATTTAAACAACCAACCCTTTGTGAATGGTTGTATACAAGCCCATATGCACAGCCATCTACTTATTACAAGCGGAGTTTGCTAAAAGATATTGGTTATTTAAACGAAGAGCTTCACTTTAGCATGGACAATGATTTTTTTAAACGAATTATTTTATCCAATGTAAAATATAAATATGTTGATGAATTTTATAGCAAATTCAGATGGCATAGCACGTCAAAATCGAGCAATCTTATGGAGTTATGTCGACAAAATGACAAATTAATATACATCACTATTCTTGAAAGTTACAAATCCTCAATAAGTCAAAAATTAATTACTTTCATAAAAGAAATAGGTCTTTATCAACAACCTACAACAACTTACCAAATAAATATCCAAATAAATAATGATGATTTAATTGTAAGTTTTATCCATTACATCTCATTTTACATTGGCCGTTGGTATAATGAAGGCAATTACAACAAAGTAGCTAAGTCCTTTTTTTTCATCAAAGAAATAGGTGCATTACCATTAATGAAAAAATTGCCTCTGAACACCATCTTTATACGACACAAATACGTTCCACATAGCTTGATAAATCTAGTTCGTAAATTCACTCGTTAGTAAAATGGATCGACCACTAAAAATTGCAGTTGTCACTGCTTTGTTTCCTAAAATATCTGAAACGTTTATATTAACACATGTTGCGGCTCTTATTGAAGCCGGCCATCAGGTAACCGTTTTTGCGACCGATTATAGGGAATCGGAAGATATTCACCCCATTTTTAGTGAATACAATATGAAAGCAAAAACGGTATACAAAATTGATGTGCGAAATCCAATAAAGAGGATCGCACTAATACCATTTTTATTTCTAAAAAACATTAAACATCATCGAGCTTTAATCAAATCATTTTCACCTAAATACTATGGCTCATATGCGTTAAAAGGCTATTTTTTCTATGACGTATTATCATTTATTCACCCTGCAAAATTCGATATTATTCACTGTCATTTTGGACCCAATGCCTCCAAAGTCGCAATGATTAGGCAATTGGGCATACTCCAAGGTAAGTTAATATGCACATTTCATGGCCATGACATAAATGATCAAAGGGAAATTCAAGGTCAGTATAATTATAAATATTTAATGCCTGATTTATCCGCAGCCATTTGTGTTGTCGATTATATAAAATTTAAACTGGTCAGTTTATTTGCACCAAAATATAAGGTGTATAAAAATCCTGTAAGCGTAAACATTAATCAATTCAAACTAAAACAATTTTCATCAGAGCATTCCCCTCTTTCATTTATAAGTGTTGGAAGAGTCATCGATTGGAAAGGGCAATTAGAAACCGTTAAAGCCTTTAAAAACATAAGCACTCAATATCCACAATTAGATTTTCAATACACCATTATAGGAGAAGGACCCGACTTGGATGAAATAAGAGAATTCATTGCAATAAACAAGCTAGGCCATAAAATACATACAATTGGCTCTAAACCACAAGGAGAAGTAGTAAGCCAACTACAAAAATCAGATGTCTTAATTTTATTTGGAAGGAAGGATAAATATCAAAACATCGATGCACAAGGCACAGTTGTTCAAGAAGCACAAGCCACTGGCACTCCCGTAATTGTCTCGGATGCAGGTGGATTGCCTGAAGGAATGATTAATTACGTAACCGGTTTGGTTGTACCAGAAAACAACACCGATGAATTAGAAAATGCCATTCTTAATTTTTATAACAACCGTGATCAAATAAAAACCATGGGCTTAGCGGGTAGAAAATTTGTAGAAGAAAATTACGCTAATGAGGTTGTATATAAAAGGCTTTTCGAAATTTACAATCAAATGATAGAAAATAATTAGTATGCCAAAGGTTTCAATCCTAATTCCCCTCTATAATTCTGAAAAATATATTGCTGATACAATTCAATCGGCATTAAATCAAACCTATCCTAACATAGAGGTAATAATTGTAGATGACGGTTCTAGGGACAACAGCTTTTCCATTGCTAAACAATTTGAATCGAAACAAGTAACGGTACTTTCACAAAAGAACAAAGGGGCATCTACAGCCCGCAATAAAGCATTTGAAAATTGTACAGGTGAATTGATTCAATACCTTGATGCTGATGATTTATTACACCCAGATAAAATTAAATTACAAGTTGAGGAATATTACAAACATCAAAACCCCGATATTCTTTTAAGTGGCACTTGGGGGCGTTTTACGCTTGATGAAAATCAGGTGCAATGGGAAAAACAAACTCTAAACAAAAACTATTCTCAACCCATTGAATGGCTTATTGACGCATGGAATGGCCTAGGTATGGCGCAACCAGGCACTTGGTTGACACCCCGAAAACTGATTGAGAAAGCGGGACCATGGAATGAAACCCTTTCATTAAATGACGATGGTGAGTTTTTCTCAAGAGTAATCCTTTCAGCAGAAAAAATTATACATATAGCAGAAAGTAAAGTATACTATCGATCTCAGTTAAGTGACAGTTTAAGTCAATGCCGAAGTAAGAAAGCCATTAAATCTGAGTTAAATTCGTACAAATTATACGCCAAACATTGTTTAATACACACACAATCAATTGCCCTTAGAAAGGCACTTGCCAGTAACTTTCTAAATTTCAGCTATCAATACCATTCAAGTTTTAATGAATTAGTACTAGAGGCTAAAAATGAGTTTCAGTCCCTTAATATTGGCAAAATGTGGCCAGTAGGCCCTAGACGATTTAAATGTATAGCTTATATTATTGGTTTTGAGAATACACTCAAATTAAAACAACTGTTAAGAATTTAAAAATGATTTCAATAGTCCCCGGTGGCGGTTTAGCCAATCGTATGAGAGCCATTGACTCGGCCATTGCTTTAACGAGAAATACAGTGAAAATTATCTGGTTAAAGAACAAAGACCTTAATTGTGACTTTTATCAACTCTTTAAACCTCACCATTTGTTTAGGGTAGTAGATTTTAATTACTCCAAATTTTATGCCTATCCAAACTATCTATTTTGTAGGGCTAAAAAGTTAAAATATCTTCAAGAGATAGTACGTAAGTTTCTATTTAATCAAGTTTTCACAAACCCAGATATTGAAGAGATTAATTCAAAAGGGGGTAGTGGCATTAAAAATCTAAAATCCAACAAAATGTTTATTGAGACGTGTGAACGTTTTGACAATACAAAAAAGATGCATGAAATATTTATCCCAACCGATGCAATTCAAAGTAGGGTCGATTCCATCATCAATAATAATCATAATTTTATTGGAATTCATATTCGCAGAACCGATAATATATACGCTATCATTGAAAGTCCATTGTCTCTTTACTTGGAAGCCATAGAAAAACAGCTTGCGCTGGATCCAAATGTTAAGTTCTTTTTAGCGACAGATGATAAAGACATAAAGAAAGAGCTGTTGGAGAAATATCCTAAACATATTTTTACAAATGAAACTCCCCTATCTCGCAATTCAGCAGAAGGAATAAAAGGTGCATTGGTGGATTTTTTATGTTTATCAAATGCGAAATTAATCATTGGTTCCTCAAGCTCTTCTTTTTCATCAGAAGCAGCAAACTATGGCAACATTGATCTTACCATTCTTAAGAAGTAATATTTTATTTAACTAATAAATGTAGTAATATGAAAAGTATTATTGTTAGCCCATCGGGTTACTACTATGGTAGCGAGCAAATGTTACATGAATACCTCATTTATACCAAGAATATTTTTAAGGTTTATGTTAATATTCCTGGAACATATCATACTAAATTAAAAGAATCAAAACTACAACATAAACTAATTGGTTTCAAATCAACAAAGCTTTTGTATGCAAAAATTGCACTATTATTACTTTTCAGAAATTACGAATCTTTGTATGTCAATGAAGGAGGCCATATTAAATACATTAAACTACTTGCAAAAGTATTCAAATCTAAAAAATTCGTGGTACATATTCGTCTTGTTGAAGACACCAGAAACAATCGTTTAGATAATTTTATCTCCACTAACATTCAACTTATTTGTGTATCCAATTTTATTGAACAAGAAATTATACGAAACAACCCTAATATTAACCCACAACAGCTTTTAACAGTACACGACTATTATATCCCCAATATTATTACGCAACCAATCGAAAAAAAATTAGATATAATAAGAATTGGAATCATTGGCAGGGTATCTAAAGCAAAAGGTGTATCCAGAGCTAAAGAGTTGCTTCAATATTGGGATAATAACTATCAAGAGCCTATTGAGTTCTACTTCTATGGAGATATTATCGATGATTCTGAAGTACTTCTATTTAAAGATGCCATTAAATCGTTTAAAAGAATAAAAGTATTTTTCAAAGGATTTGTTTCTAACAAAGAATCATTTTTTAAGTCGTTTGATATGGTCATTCATTTCAATGCTTTTGAACCCTTTCCTAGAATATATTTTGATTCAATGGCCAGATTGAAGCCCGTATTAGGATTTGATTCCGGAGGGATTGGCGAACAAGCCAGAATATTTGGATTTGAAGATATTTTAGTAAATATTGACAATAATTGGCCTGAAAAAATGTGTAAAAAGATAATGTCCGTCTCAGAAAATTTGTATCAGCACCAACTTGCCATCTACAATAAGAAGAGCTTATTTTTAACAAAACTAAACGTTGAAACCTATATTAACATCATTGAATCATATCTTTAGATAGCAATGTCCAAACTAGCCATCCTCCACTACCTCCCCCTCGAATACTACCCACCTGTTACCAATTTAATCGATTATATTGCCAGTGAGCGAGCAGAAGATTTTACAAAGGTAAAGGTATTTAGTTGTTGGAATATAAAGGGACGCAAAGCATATAGATCATTATCTCAGAAGATCAATAGCAAAAATACAAATCAGCCTAAATACCAAAATTCTAATAATCTAAAAGCGGAGCGATCTAAACAGCTTATAAGCTTATTTCGCTCTCCTTTCCCCAAAGAAACCGACAACAGCATCATCCGCCTCCTCAAGTACCTACATTACAACCTCTTCACGTTTTTGAACCTATTGATCTTTCGGCCTAATGCCCTTCTATACTACGAAAGCTACTCCGTCTGGCCAGCATATATTTACACCCGATATTTTAACCGCAAGTGCCGTATCTTTATCCATCATCATGAGTATGCTTCAAAAGAATGGTATTCTAAAACCATGAAACAGGTAAAATTTTTTCATAAACTTGAAAAAAGATGGCTCTATCCTCGTGCACAATGGATCAGTCAGACCAATGCAGATCGCTTAAACTTTTTTCATCAGGATCACCCTTATCTTAAAGCTGAACAATTAAGAATAATGCCCAATTATCCTCCAAAGAGTTGGCGCATTAAAGAATTAGCACAGCAACATATTTGCAAATTACATAATAAATCGGAAGCAAAAAGCCAACAAGCTAACCGGCTAATAAGCTCCAAAGCTAATCCGCTAAAACTCATCTACGTGGGTTCTCTCTCTTTCCAGTCGACTTATTTAAAAGAATTATGTGAATGGGTACTTCAACAAGAAGGAAAAATCCAATTTGATGTATATGCCTATAATTTATATGATGATGTAAAGGCGTATTTAAGCGGGTTAAATTCATCGTGGATCAAATACTATGAAAAAGGCATAGAATATGATGATCAACCTAAGCTATTGAGTCAATATGATGTGGGGTTAATTTTGTACAAAGCCCATAACCAAAACTACACCTACAATGCCCCAAATAAACTTTTTGAATACTTAGCATGCGATTTGGATGTTTGGTATCCTGATGTATTGCAGGGACCCAAGCCGTATAATACAGAAGATGTATTTCCTAAGGTAGTTCCTGTAAATTATGAAAATCTGGAAAGCTTTGATTTTACTAAAGCTATTAATAAAGAAGGTTGTGGCTATAAACCATCAGAGTTTTTTTGTGAGGAAGTATACTCCGATCTGGTTGATGAAATAAATAAAACCACTAAGAAAAAAAATAACATTGCGACCTTCCCGGTAAAAAAAGGTAACCGCTAAGACGCTGAGAAGGCGCTAAGTTCGCTGAGATAAAAAAAGAAACTTTGCGACCTCTGCGGTTAAGAAAATAAACTATGAATGAAAATGATATTGCTTCAAAAGTTATTGGTGCCGCTATAGATGTTCACAAAGCACTAGGCCCAGGACTTCTCGAAAAAGCCTATCAAGAATGTTTATATTACAAACTGATGCAAGCAGGTCTTCAAGTTGAAAAGGAAAAACCTATGCCATTAACATTTGAAGACGTAAAACTTGAATGTGGATACAGGATTGATATTCTAGTTGAGAACAAAGTAGTTATTGAACTAAAGAGTGTAGAATCATTAAATGAAGTACATTTAGCACAAACTTTAACCTATATGAAATTAGGCAGCTATAAACTAGGCTTGCTCATTAACTTCAATGTAGCTTTATTAAAACAAGGCATTAAAAGAGTTGTAAATAACTTATAAAAAGAACACTATAATGAAACCGCTAAGGATACGTTAAGTGCGCTAAAAAAAAAGAAGCTTTGCGACCCCTGCGGTTAAATTTCTCCTCTCCGTCCTCTGCGGTTAAAAGAGGAACCGCTAAGACGCTGAGAAGGCGCTAAGTTCGCTGAGATAAAAAAAGAAACTTTGCGACCTCTGCGGTTATTTTTTTGCATGCTGGGTTATTTTTCACTTTACAATACACAATATGAATATCCTCTACATAGGCCAATATACTAGCGGAACCACCAGTAAGATGCGGGCTGATCAATTGAAGAAAATCCTTCAGCCAGATAACTTTCATATTATCAATACCCATATCCCCTTTTTCCAATGTCATCGAGTATGGCGTTCTTTTGGATTTCGATATAAGAGAGGCCCCCTTATTTCTAGGATCAACAAATATATTATAGATCAATTAAACAAATTAACTGCTGACCATAGGAATCAAAACTCAACAACACCACAATTTAATATGGTTTGGGCAGATAAAGCCATTTTCTTAACACCTAAAACAACAAAACACCTTAAGTCACTTACTGATAAACTAGTCCACTTCACCCCTGACCCCGCTTTTACTTTTCATCAATCGCATCTATTCAGAAGGTCATTAACAAATTATGATTTTGCGATAACTACCAAAAAATATGAGCTAAGTTATTTTGAAGCTCACTTAAAAAAAGAACAGATTATATATGCTACTCAGGGATTTGACACAAATTTACACCAACCTATTACTAAATTCAATGAAAAAAAAGATGGTCTTCTATTTATCGGTCATCATGAAAAAGAACGTGAAATGTTCGTTCAAAAAATGATCGAATCAAAAATACCAGTTTCTATTGCTGGGATAAAGTGGGAACCTTTTGTCGCAAAAAACAAAGAAAATTTCTATTTAAATTATCTTGGTGATGGTATTTATGGGCAAGAATACGTTAAAGCCATATCAGCATTTCAATTCTCCTGGGGGTCTGTATCCAAATGGATTCCTGAACTCCACACCACTCGTACCTTTGAAATACCTGCCTGTGGCACTGCACTGATTACAGAGCGCAACGAAGAGACTACATCTTTTTTTACAGAAGAAGAAGTAATATTTTACGACAGCATAGAAGAAATGATCGATAAAATAAAGTATTATCAATCCCATCCAGATAAACTGGAATTACTTACCCTTAAGGGAACTAAAAGAGTAAATAAAGATGGAAGAGATTACGAATCTATTTTAAGGAAAGTACTCGAGGAGATAGGGGGGAGAGGGTTAGAGGGTTAGAGGGTTAGAGGATTAGAGAGTTAGAGGATTAGAGGAATAGAGGAATAGAGGAAATAGAGGGGTAGATTATTAGAGGAAATAGAGGGGTAGATTATTAGAGGAGGTAGAGGATTAGAGAGGTAGAGGAATAGAGGATTAGCTTATTAGAGGGTTTACTAACTATACCGCTAACATGCTAACACGCTAATCTGCTAACACGCTAATCTGCTAATATACTAATCCGCTAACAATTTCTTCCTTTCTTTTGATATTAAACTATTAAGCATTTTTGTGATTTCAATACCTAAACCTTCCAGTTCTTCCAATTTGTTATCATCGATTAGATTGATATTGTGCAATAATAAAACTACGGTGATGGCTTCGTATAAAGAACCTCGTGAAATATATAAAAAATGGATAAACTCTTTTGTTGAAACCCGTCCTTTACCTTCAGCTATATTTTGAGGTACTGAGGCTGCAGCAGCTTCGAGCTGTTCCAATAATCGATAATGTCCTTTAATTTCATTTGTTAATGCTAGTATGATTTTGGTGAATTCTATAGCTTTTTGCCAAACCAAAAGATTTTTAAAGGAGTAAAAAGACATCATTTCAAAATTTAACAGTTCATTCACTAGTAATTTACAACTTAATTATTTCAAAAACCAGTCCCTAATTTGCTAAAATGCTTATCCGCTAACAAGCTAATCTGCTATAACGCTAATCCGCTAAAATACTAACATGCTAATCATCTTTTTCCCTATATTAGTCCACCACAAACAAACTACATGATTAAAAACATACAACAAGAAAAAGGGTGGATTTGGATTATTCCAATAGCACTGATATTTAACATGGCAATGAGCATGCAGACGTGGACAGCCATTGGTGTGGCTTTTACCTGCTTTTATATTTACAGAGTTATTTCCAATATGGGGCATAAAATCCCTATCATTGATTTAATGACTACCCTAGCTGCCTTACAGTGGATAATTGGCCCCTATATTGACTATCACAATACTGTAAGTCACTACAAATACCACATGTATGTACCCGAAGCCCAATACATGGCCTATGCCGTGCCTGCCATCATTATGTTTCGAATAGGCACCCTATTTTTTAAAGACGAATCGGACCTAAATGATATCGGCAACAAGGTTCTATCTCTCTTAAAATCCCATCCTCGCCTACCCTACATATTGGTTATTGCGGGACTCGTGATACCCTATTTTAATACTTTTATTCCCCCCTCCTTGCGTTTTGTTTTCTTTCTACTGGCTAACATCAAATATGTAGGAGCTATTTACCTCTTATTTGCTCCTAGTGCCAATCGATGGATTATCTTCGCGGTTGTCATGAGTCTAACAGCGATAGCCTCTATTGCTTCGGGTATGTTTCATGACTTACTACTTTGGGCCATGCTTACCTTTACCTTCGTGGCCCGCGAATTAAAACTATCCATCGGTTCAAAAATTATCATTGCCCTGATGGGTATGTTTCTGGCCATAACCATACAGTCCGTAAAACATGAGTATCGTACATATTTAAACAATGGATATGGGGGCAACAAAATATCCTTGTTTATTGGAATGGCTACAGAACAATGGTCCAGTGGTCGTATTGTGAACCCCAGTTCTGATGAAGATATGAATGCCCGCCTAAATCAAGGTTGGATTATCTCTGCGGTAATGAATAATGTACCTCTCAAAGAGCCCTTTGCGGCAGGTGCCACCATCTCGGAAGGTATAGAAGCCAGTCTACTACCCCGCTTTCTGGCCCCCAATAAGAAAAAAGCAGGTGGGCAAGAGAACTTTAAACGCTTTACCGGACTACCCTTAGGGGAAAGTACGAGCATGGGTATTAGTCTGGCAGGTGAAGGTTATGCCAACTATGGCCGCTGGGGTGGTATCTTTTTTATGTTTTGCTGGGGTCTTTTTATTGGTTGGTTTTGGAAAAAACTAAATCAGTGGAGCAATTTTTACCCTACCCTATTGATCTGGAGTCCCATATTGTTTTTGCAGGTAATTAAAGCCGAGACCGAATTTGTGGTAGTACTTAATCATTTGGTAAAATCTTCTGTATTGGTTTTTGGTCTGTTGTGGTTCGTTAGAAGACAATGGGGAGTGAGGATTTAGAGAGGACGAGGTTAAGGATTGGGGCTTGCGATGATTATCTCATGCTAGCTATGAAAATTCATACAACTGCTTGTATAAACTGGAAATGTGATTGACTTTAAATTGTTGAATATTCCTAAGTCCTTCTGCTATTACTTTATTTCTTTGTGTGGGATTATGTAACAATGCTTCAATGGCCGCAGCAATTTGATGGCAGTCATGAGGATCAACCAAAAGGGCACCTGCTCCGGCTATTTCTTTCATCGCTCCAAAATCTGAAGTTATCACAGGCCTACCAATCGCTTGTGCCTCGATTATAGGCAAACCAAAACCTTCGTAGAAGCTAGGAAAACAGAGCAAATCACAAGATTGGTATGCATGCATAATCTGTTCATAAGGCACCTGCACCAGATTATCCACATCCAATTTATATTGCTTAGACAAAGCTTTTTGTTCCGGGTTCAAGTCACCCACAACCAATAGTTTAATACCTACAGGCAAGTATTTTGTGCCAAGCTCAGTCCGCTTCTTTTCCAACCACTGTTTTTTTAAGAGGTATACTGCCTTAAAAATTCCTTCCACATTTTTATTAGCTTTGGTACCCATGACTAATATAGTTGGGCATAAAACATTCAAGTTTTTAGGGCAATAATTGATATTTTCAGGCAAAGGATTATGAATAACAGTAATTTTATTCGAATTACAACCGGTCCATTGCAGCAATTGTTTTTTGGTATGTTCAGATATTACGGTGACCTCCTGCGCCCTTCTAACCGGAATATTTACCCATAGATATTTCAGTATCATAAAACGCCATCCTTTATACTGAGCCAGCGATTCCATATCATGGAAGGTGACCACCAATCCCTTTTTAGGCAAAGCCAGAGCAACAAAAGTAATATCTCCGGTAATATGGTTAATACCACCCCTATTTCTCCAGACTTCCCAAAGTGCTTTCAACCTTCCCCACCAACCATTAGTTCCATTCTTTAGCTTATAGATAACAGGTTCAATATCCTTTGGCATATGAGCAATCACCTGTTCAAATACCTTCTCAATACTAAAGTATTGCGGCTGTGGCTTACGAAAGTAATATGTAACTTTTGTTTTATTCATTGCTACTGTTTTTATTATAGACTTGGGGATTTAAAAGCAAACCTTTACTTTTCACTCGTAACCTTTCCTCTTCACCTAACATTCCTGTTTCTTACTTGTATTAGACGGCACAACATTGAAGAAATACTTTTAAACTTTTTACCCTTAAACCTATCAACCCAATAAGCCTTTATATTGCGCTCTCAACTCTGGATTATTGACAAATTGCACTGCCTTTTTTCTAGCTCCGGCACACCACAGGTCAAAATCTTCTTGGTTCATATCCATCAATAATTCCAATACCTCTTTCCAACCTTGTATCCCTGACGAGTCACTACTGTCCAATGCCAGGTCCCATCCACACTGTTCCTTAGCCAAGTCTCTCCAGGGCGTCTGATCACTGATAAGCACAGGTCTTCCCGACATCAAACTTTCCAATATCACATGACCAAAATTCTCTCCTCGGGAAGGTAAAAACAGCACATGATAATGCTGTATCTTCTCACCAACCAAGTCGGCATCAACCAATCCTTTATAACTTACTCGTATGTTTTCAGGCAAACGATCCATTACTTTTTGACAAGCTTCCCAATAGTCCGCATCATACACCTGTCCATATAAATCAAATACAATTTCCCCTTTTACATGTTCCAGTTTTGCCAGTTGCTCAATGGCAAACAATGTATTTTTTTCAGGAGAAATTCGAGCCAAGCTCACCAACCTTAATTTCCCCCCAACTTTATGTATACTCTTTTCTAGGGGCAACTCCTTCTTAGGAAGATTATCGGCCACTCGAATACTCAAACCCAAACCCAGCGCCTCATTTACGTCTTCTTTTTCCTTGTCATTGGTAACATGAAAAACAACGTCTTTATACATGTTGAGGAATTTAGCCAGCTTTAAAAATATCTTCTTCTTCCCTCCCTTCACATCAATCGCACTCTGTGCCAACATACCCCTGGATGCCACTACTTTACGCCCCTTATAATTCCTTAAAGCCATGAGCGGAAGTATGGAAAACTTCCATGAATAAATACCATTAATATAAATGACATCAAAAACTTCGGCTTTACTTATTCTTTTAAAAGACGCTAGATTTTGGTACTCAGGAGTAGTATAAAAGACCTTTACATTCTCTGAAAAATCAGTCCAAACATTGGGCTTTATACCTGTGTATGGAGTTGTTTCTGTATAATCTGTATTTCGGGTTACAATAAAAAACTGATAGGTATCCTTCAGGTACTCCACCATATTAGCCATGGAACGTACAGGTCCGCCAGCCTTATAACCAGGCAAAAACCAATCAATAAAAATAAGGATCTTTTTCTTGTGTTGCATTTTTTCGATTATTGAGGCCTAAAGATACTTATTTAACTGAAAGTTTCATGAGCATATTTCAACAGGTTGTAAGGCTCTGTTGCGAAATAAACCACAAAGCAGCATACTATATCACGAATAAGTAATACATTGGTTTGCTTAAAAAACAAATTAGAATTATTTTGCCCCCACTATGACAGAGCAGTACCGTTTTACTTATGAAGAGTCACTTCTACTTACTTGGGTCAAAGGAGAAGAAACCATTCCTAACCGGAAGTTTGATATACCAAAACTACATCGCTTCGCCCAAAAAAACGGACTCGCTCCCTATTTATTTTTCATCACAAAAGACCTGAAAGAAGTCCTACCCAAGGAACTAAAAGCACTCCTTAAAAAAGATTTTTTTAATACATTGGTCCGCAACACCCTTATACAAAACACCTGGAAGAAGGTAAGAACATTGCTATCAGAACACCAAATACACTATGTTCCCTTAAAGGGTCTATTTATAGCACAGTATATTTATCCCGATTTTAACACCCGACCCATGAGCAATTTGGACATCTTGATCATGGGAGAAAAAGCAACACAAGCCTTTGATTTATTACTGAAAAATGGCGCCCAAGTATCGGGTGAAGGAGCGGCAGCGCACGATCTAAAAACAGGTCATCACCTCCCACCTCTCCTATTTCAAGGGGTACTTATCGAGTTACACACCAGTCTATTTCCCCTGGATATGAATCATCAGATTCCTAACTCATTCATCGAACCCAGACTTATACAATATGATCAGGTCAGTACACTACCTCCCATGCTGAACTTCTGCTACCTTTGTCTGCATGCATACTCCACTATGCGTCGCGGAGGCATTCGTCTAAGCTGGTTCCTAGACCTAGTATTACTTTCCCGATCTGACTATTTTCAAAAAGATGAGACAAGTCTGTCGGCACTTCTCCAGCAGCTAAAAATAGAAAAACCCGTGATGGATATCATTCACAGGGCTGAATTTCTCTTTGATTATCGTTTCCCCTTCGTTCCCGCAGAGCTAAGAAGCACCATGTCGCCAGATGAGATTTCTGATTTCATACACTTTATACACAGCTCTGGCCAGCAGGACACCCGTTACAGTTATGCCATTGCTTTTGAAAGGCTTAAAAATACCAAAGGGTTTATTAATAAAATACGTTTTATCAAGAGTGTCATAATGAGAGGAGGTCATACCGATTTAGCTTCCATCATGCGTAGACTTGGAACCCTAAGTATAAGGTCTTTAAAAATGTTGTTTTTCCGGAGCAAGTAGAATAGAGAAATAGCTCTTGCTTTTGACTTTTTTATAAATGTTCTTTTTATTCGGGGAGGTATATTTTTAAAGGTCCTCATGATAACTTCGTCATTATAAATGATATAAAAAACAAAAGGTCTAGAACAATAGATCACTACCTCCCCTACATCAAGCTCCAATTCCGTCCGGCGCACAACCACCTCAAGTGCGCCCTTGAACCCGGATGATGTATTAAAACTTCGTCATGAGCATTAAAATGGCAATAAAAGAAGGCTTTTCTGAGACGAGGCATAGTAACTACTATGGTGAGTCGAAGAAAAGTAACGAAGTGACTTCTTTTGAAGTCATTTTAAGGCGTAATAGATTTTCTAATGCATTTTCCGGGTTACATCTCGCCACCGCCGTCCCCGGCTATTGTTCTGGCCTGCCCTGCGGTCTTTTACTGATTGTTTCATATACGAATGGAAGATATCTATTAAATGAGAAATACAACTCAGCCACTCCACGACTTTACCGGCTCGCCAACCTAACAAGCTAACAAGCTAAAAACTTTACCAACTTCAACAACTCGCCAACCTAACAAGCTAACATGCTAACAAGCTAACAGCTTTACCAACTCGCCAACTTCAAGCTTCTCTCCAACGCTGGCCCCGGGGCTATTGTTCTGGCCAACCCTGCGGTCGTTATTCTGATAGTTGAGTACAGAAATAGAAATTATCGATTAAATGAGAAACACAACTCAGCAACTCCACAACTTTACCAACTCGCCAACTATAACACCTCCAACAACTCGCCATCCCAAAGCCATTACAATCACATATATCATCATTCTTTACATATTGCCTACGCAGTTGGTTCAATTCTTTATGGGTGCTACAGCCGACCATCCATACCAATACTGTCAAAAATAAAATTACTCTTTTCAAATGAAATCCTTTATTTTTTAATAGTTGATACAAAAACCATTATCATAGGTCTCTACTTTTAAAACATTACCCTGCTTGTCGTATAAGTGCCATTGCCCAATTTTCTTTCCATGTTTAATTTGCCCATATTCTTTTAATGCTCCATTCTCATAATAAAAATCCATGTAAACTCCATTTCCATTCTTCAAAGAGGATGTCGTGAGAATTGTTATCAAAGGGTTATTTATTAAAGGCAATGTATTTCCATGAATATCATATACACAAAAATCACCATCCAACAGTCCATTCTTATAATTCATCTCTTGAACTAAAACACTTTTCTTTCTTTTTGCATAAATTTTCTTTATCCAGCCACCTTCCTTTTTACCGTTTATTATTATGCCATTAGACCAACCATAAACGGATTCTGGATCATCGCTTGTTGTCAGATATAAATAGACAATGCCAGTAAGCAAAGTTGAGTCGGAACGAACATAAAGACCTTCTTCGTTTACGGTAATATTTTGACTCCCTTCAATCAGCGTATAATCGATCACATGATACACAGGTAGTGCCTTATTGGCTTTCTCAAGAGCTTTGTTTTTTGCGTAATGTTTCAGTTCTTGACCGAAGCTACTTATTGAGTATAATAATATACAGATAAACACTACAGATTTCATATGTTTAAATTTATCTTTCAATGGTCATATGGAACTCCCGATAAATTTTAATCATTCTTCTGTGTGTATTTTAGAATGCTAAAATTCATGTTCGTTTCATATGATTATAATTTGTTTTTTAGTTGCCATATGGAACTCGCCGGATAATCATCCCCCTGTGTATAAACTAATTCTCATGGCTCGTTTCATACTTCTTATATTCATTGGGTGATACAATAATCGTTTTTGTAAATCGCTGACCTAATCAATTCTCCTTCTTCATCGTAAAAATACCATCGTCCTTCTTTTTTCCCATTCACCAGCTGTCCCTTTTCTTTTAATACACCACTGGTAGAATAAAAATCTACATAATTACCAGTGCCCTGTTTAAATAAAGAGATCCCTAACGTATCACCTCGATCATTAAATACACAGTATTCACCATCCAAAAGACCATTAGTATAGTTCATGTTTTTAACATGAATTAAAGCTATTTCTCTCTCATAAGATCGATACTCAATCCAAAGACCTTCTTTTTTTCCCTTAATCACATCCCCTTCTAGTCTGCCTGTTAGCTCATTCTCCTCACTAAACGAATCATGTATATCTATAAAAGGTACTTCTTTTTTTCTTTTTTTTCTTTTAATCATTTTTCCTTCTAATCCACAATACAGATTATCATTTCTATACATCGTTAGTATATCCGTATCTTCAGTTGTATCAATAATTAAATATGCAGTCAATAGAATAGAATCAACATGTTGATATAGCCCCTTAGCATTAATGTACATTTTAGGATCATTATACTCCCCAAAACCGATATTATAATCTTCTATAAACTCTGGCATTAGCACCACTTCTCCCGTGTCTAACAGCATGATTTCCTCAATCATTAGGGTATCAGCATCACTAACCATCTGACTATGTGCATTTATAGTAAAAAAAAGAGCGCATACTGATAAAAATAACAATTTCATATGTTTATTTTCTTTCAATGGTAATATGGAACTCGCCAGAGTTAATCATTCCTCTATGTGTGTGAACTCGTTCTCATGGCTCGTTTCATATACTTTAATTCTCTTTAGTAGTTGATACAAAATCCATTATCATAGGTCTCTACTTTTAATACATTACCCTGCTTGTCATATAAGTGCCATTGACCAAGCTTTCTACCACGTCTCAATTTACCCTCTTCTTTTAATGCTCCATCCTCGTAATAAAAATCTACATAAGTTCCATTTCCATTTCTAAAAAAGGATGTAGTGTGATTTTTTACCTGCTGATTATTTATTAAAGGCAATGTGTTTCCATAAATATCGTATACATAAAAATCACCATCCAACAGGCCATTCTTATACTTCATCTCTTGAACTAAAACACTTTTCTTTCTTTTTGCATAAATTTCCTTTCTCCAGCCACCTTCCTTTTTACCGTTTATTATTATGCCATTATACCAACCATAAACGGATTCTGGATCATCGCTTGTTGTCAGATATAAATAGACAATACCAGTAAGCAAGCTTGAGTCGGAACGAATATAAAGACCATCTTCGTTTAGGGTAATATTCTGACTCCCATCTATCAGCGTATAATCGATCACATGATACACAGGTAGTGCCTTATTGGTTTTCTCAAGGGCTTTGTTTTTTGCGTAGTGTTTCAGCTCTTGACCGAAGCTGCTTATTGAGCAAAGTAATATACAGATAATCAAAGTAGTTTTCATGTCTATAATTTTCTTTCAATGATCATATGGAACTCGCCAAAATTAAATATACTCCTGTGTATGAACTAATTTTCATGGCTCATTTCATATACTTCTTATTTTCATTGGGTAATACAATAATCGTTTTTATAAATGGATGACTTAATCAGTTCTCCTTCTTCATCGTAAAAATACCATCGACCTTCTTTTTTCCCATTCACCAGCTGTCCCTTTTCTTTTAGTACACCACTGGTAGAATAAAAATCTACATAATTACCAGTGCCCTGTTTAAATAAAGAGATCCCTAACGTATCGCCTTGATTATTAAATACACAGTATTTACCATCCAAAAGACCATTAATATAGTTCATGTTTTTAATATGAATTAAAGCTATTTCACTCTCAAAAGATCGATGCTCAATCCAAAGACCTTCTTTTTTTCCCTTAATCACATTCCCTTCCAGTCTGCCTGTGAGAAAATTACTTTCACCAAACTCACTAAACGAATCATGTATATCTATAAAAGGCAATTCTTTTTTTCTTTTTTTTCTTTTAATCATTTTTCCTTCTAGTCCACAAGACAGATTATCATTTCTATACATCGTTAGTATATCCGTATCTTCAGTTGTGTCAACATTTAAATATGCGGTCAATAGAGTAGAATCAACATTTATATACAGTCCCTTGGTATTAACGTACATTTTAGGCTCGTTATAATACAAATATCCTATATTATAATCTTCTATAAACTCTGGCATTAACACCACATCTCCTGTGTCTAACAGTATGATTTCCTCAATTATTAGGGTGTCAGCATCATTAACCATCTGACTATGTGCATTTATAGTAAGAAAAAAAGCGCATACTGATAAAAATAACAATTTCATATGTTTAAATTTATTTTTCAATTGTCACATGGTACTCTCGATGAATTTAATCATTCTACTGTGTGCATCTTAGAATGTCAAAATTCATGTTCGTTTCATATGATTATATTCTTCTTTCTATGGTCATATGGAACTCGCCAAAATTAATCATCTCTCTTTGTGTGAAACAATTATTATGGCTCGTTTCATAGTTCATTATTTTTATAATATTTTTCAATATCCTCTTGCATGGCCATCCATTGCCACTTATAAAAATCATTCATATTACTGGAATAGTCCATAAAATTACTAGTCGTGCCTTGATTAAAAAAACGGTAGGGATTTTTGCTTGTTCCCGTTTATCCGATATACCTGCAGGTGAATACTCATATCCAAAACAGTCCTTTCAACTTCACACTTAAACTACATCAGGAAAATGGTTTGATGCCTGCATCAGTAAAAGCACTTGGGACTTCCTATTTCACCTTGCCATTTTTGGCATTGACCATATAAATATCATTAGGAGGATTATTCCCAAAAGCCACATACCAATATTGCTTTTTAATGGTTCCTCTAGATAAACGATAAACTTCTTTATCATCCTTTATCCCGGTAAATTTCTTAGCCAGTAAATAAGCCTCTCGCCAACAAATGGGATATTTGCGTTTAATTTTCCTGCCTTCTTTTTCTGTTTCATAAGGTTTTATATAGTTTTTATAAATTTTTTTTTGTACGTTACCAAGCGTGTCATATCTAACAAACTGACCAATACCGACAGGCTCGAATTCATAACTTCTATATTCAAGCTGAAAATTATATTCATAACTTAATATCTGTAATACATGAAATGGTTTATGATATATATAAATATATGCTAAACTCGTAGGTGTATTATATCGTAATGTTTTTCTAACCAGACTATCTTCATAAAATACCATAAGTTTCTTAAGTCCATAGCCTTTTCGCATTGAATCAACCAGTTCCACGGCTTTGGGAAAAGCATCTAAAGTTTTATATTTCTCCCGCAAATTAAATAAGCCATTACAATCACATATATCATCATTCTTTACATATTGCCTACGCAGTTGGTTCAATTCTTTATGGGTGCTACAGCCGACCATCCATACCAATACTGTCAAAAATAGAATTACTCTTTTCAAATGAAATACTTTATTTTTTAATAGTTGATACAAAAACCATTATCATAGGTCTCTACTTTTAAAACATTACCCTGCTTGTCGTATAAGTGCCATTGCCCAATTTTCTTTCCATGTTTAATTTGCCCATATTCTTTTAATGCTCCATTCTCATAATAAAAATCCATGTAAACTCCATTTCCATTCTTCAAAGAGGATGTCGTGAGAATTGTTATCAAAGGGTTATTTATTAAAGGCAATGTATTTCCATGAATATCATATACACAAAAATCACCATCCAACAGTCCATTCTTATAATTCATCTCTTGAACTAAAACACTTTTCTTTCTTTTTGCATAAATTTCCTTTATCCAGCTACCTTCCTTTTTACCGTTTATTATTATGCCATTAGACCAACCATAAACGGATTCTGGATCATCGCTTGTTGTCAGATATAAATAGACAATGCCAGTAAGCAAGGTTGAGTCGGAACGAACATAAAGACCTTCTTCGTTTACGGTAATATTTTGACTCCCTTCAATCAGCGTATAATCGATCACATGATACACAGGTAGTGCCTTATTGGCTTTCTCAAGAGCTTTGTTTTTTGCGTAATGTTTCAGTTCTTGACCGAAGCTACTTATTGAGTATAATAATATACAGATAAACACTACAGATTTCATATGTTTAAATTTATCTTTCAATGGTCATATGGAACTCCCGATAAATTTTAATCATTCTTCTGTGTGTATTTTAGAATGCTAAAATTCATGTTCGTTTCATATGATTATAATTTGTTTTTTAGTTGCCATATGGAACTCGCCGGATAATCATCCCCCTGTGTATAAACTAATTCTCATGGCTCGTTTCATACTTCTTATATTCATTGGGTGATACAATAATCGTTTTTGTAAATCGCTGACCTAATCAATTCTCCTTCTTCATCGTAAAAATACCATCGTCCTTCTTTTTTCCCATTCACCAGCTGTCCCTTTTCTTTTAATACACCACTGGTAGAATAAAAATCTACATAATTACCAGTGCCCTGTTTAAATAAAGAGATCCCTAACGTATCACCTCGATCATTAAATACACAGTATTCACCATCCAAAAGACCATTAGTATAGTTCATGTTCTTAATATGAACAAAAGGACTTTTTTTTCTATCTCTTTCATATTTACGTTCAATCCAAAGACCTTCTTTTTTTCCCTTAATCACATCCCCTTCTAGTCTGCCTGTTAGCTCATTCTCCTCACTAAACGAATCATGTATATCTATAAAAGGCACTTCTTTTTTTCTTTGAATTACATTTCTTTTTAGCTTACCAGTATGGTTATTTAATATATCTGGTAATATATTTGGATCTTTATTTGTACCAATAACTAAATCTGCACTCATTAGAGTGGAATCGACATTTACATACAGTCCCTTGGTATTAATATACATTTTAGGCTCGTTATACTTCCCAAAACCTATATTATAATCTTCTATAAACTCTGGCATTAGCACCACTTCTCCCGTGTCTAACAGTATGATTTCCTCAATTATTAGGGTGTCAGCATCATTAACCATCTGACTATGTATATTTATAGTAAGAAAAAGAGCGCATACTGATAAAAATAACAATTTCATATGTTTATAATTTGTTTCTTAATGGTCATATGGAACTCGCCGTGATAATCATTCACCTGTGTGAGAGATCACTCTCATGGCTCGTTTCATATGTCTATATTTTTCTTTCAATGGTAATATGGAACTCGCCAGAATTAAATATACTCCTGTGCGTGAATCAAAGATCAGCGAAGCTAAATACTTTATTATGGCTCGTTTCATAGATCTACTTTATTATAATATTTTTCCACATCTTCTTGCATGGCCATCCATTGCCACTTATAAAAATCATTCATATTACTGGAATAGTCCATAAAATTACTAGTCGTGCCTTGATTAAAAAAACGGTAGGGATTTTTTTCTTTTATGCTACTAAGCTCTGCTAATTTTTTTTCAGCATTCAAAACTCGTTGTTTATAGATTTCATTATTAGCTTTATTATTTGCTATCGCAGCCTTATATTTGCTAATGTTCTTATTTAACGTTTCTATATTTTTATTAAGTGTAAAAATATTTTTTTGAGCGGTTGCACTATTGGATTGTTTCATCAACTCCAACTTACTTTTGAGAGTACTTATTTTAATATTGGCATCCGATATTTTTTCTTCGTATTTGACAATATCTACATCTCCCGCTTGTATGTTTTCATTATTTTCGTTAATTCGACTCAGTGCTTTATTCTTAGCTTGTTCCCATTTATCCGGTATATCTACAAACGAATGCTCACATCCTAACACATGCCCTAATTCATGTACATAAGCAGCAGGTCGATCTAATCCGGCATCATACATTATACAAAATCGATCTGACGCTTTATATAAAAATCCTTCACCACTAATTAGAATACCATTGTTGGTTTTTTGCAATGCTGTGGTGAAAATTATGATATCCCTACTTTTTTGTGTTTTTTCATAAGTTTCTATGTATATATTAGATATCACCCTGAGAAAGTTAGCATCTTTTATAGTATATCCATCCAATTTACCCTCACTTTGAAGCGTATTGCCATCTAGGGCAATCGTGTAATCTTTAGGATCTATTTCAGTATTTATAAGAGCTTGATTGAAGGCTTTATTTTGTATAAAGTCGATTACCTTGTTTTTTGCAATCATTGCACTCAGATACTCCTTTTCACTATTATATTGTTTATCAACCCATTCAGATTTTTCTACAGAATCATTTTTCTTAAAATATCCCTTATTCGGATAGGCAATAACCTTTACAAAGCGTATTTTAATTTCATGAGGCTGACAGTTCTTTAGTACATTTAATTGACCAACTTCTTTTTGAGACGTTTTAAGTTTAATGTAGCAGTTTTATCTTTTTTAAGAGCTAGCCATGGGACATAGTAATCTTCATCATTAATTATTGTTGGGGTATATTCATTTTTTAAAGCCTCCTGTTTTGTTGGGTCTGCAAGTTTTGTGCTGAAATAATTACGGTACCAATCAAAACCAAATTCTCCATCATAATCATTGGGGCGTTCAAAATAAGCTGTTAATTTAGCAGTTGGAGTCTCCTTTATTTTAAGTGATTTTGCACTAACGTTTACTATTTTTGTATTTATTGTTAACATAGCTTTAAGATTGTTGTTGTTCGATTACCTCAAGAGGTATTCGTTCAATATTTTGACGAATAGTATAATTACTCAAAACATCTCCTTCCAAAACATCACCATTATATTTATAATCATACTTCTCATTACTCAAGTCGATGGTAATGCTTTTTCCTATACAACCCGATGTTTTAATAACCAGCTCAACATGCATACCAGGTATAACATCATCAATTTTATTGTTTTTGTCATCTACCATGTACAAGTCGTCATATGCCACTTCTTCCTGTACTTCTTCACTGCTATTAGAAGATAGATCGGTAATCTTCCAGACCTTTTCATGTTGTACATTTCTATTTTGTGTAATCGCAGATGATATACGCATTTGCATGATCATCCCCAAATGGTCTAACGAACTCATCTGTTCTCCGATACTTATACAAAAGCGATCCCAAAATTGAATTTTAAAAGCCATATCGCCATCTCCTTCATAAAATTCAATTCTTCCGTTTTTGAGTTGTGAGGATAACATCCATTGATACCAAAAATCATCATCTGATGTAGATATTAACTCCAGATTAAAGATACCTCCAAATTTATTGAATTCAATCGGCTTACAGATGGCTTGCTGTGGACGTATATACCTGTCGTATTTTCGATCGATATTGGGGATGATACCATGATCGAGTCCTTTACTATAACGCAATCTTGTCAAGGCAGTATAATATCGTTCTTTGGGTGTTTTCGGTGTATTATCAAAGTCATTCGAAGTAAAGTCGCTTTCTGACTCTTTTAAAGCTTCTTTTTTTAATTCCCTATCGAGACGACTTAATCTAACGGAAGGTATATTTCCTTTGTGATAAGGGGATAAATGATCACTATCTTCCATATCAAAGGGAAAATTTAATTGTAAAAATTTCTGATAGTATTTATTATTGTCTTTTACAGGACAAAAATACTCATAGTTTAGTTTGTTTAGCCAACGTTCATTATCGTCAACTATCAATTTTAATTTATACATGTGTGTATTGGTTAAAAATTAAAGCATTAACAGTATACCTGTTTAATTTTCAGTGCAATGAGAGAACATTATGAAACACATGTCTCTCAACACAAAATTTTAAATAATGTATACCAAAATTAATAAAACTTATTTAGGTTTTAAAACTATAATTAATAATTAAAATATGAATAAATTAGATTTCGCAAATCAATCATTATTGATAAATAGTGAGGTTCTATGTTTTACTTGAAATTCTATTAAAAAAGAAGGCTTTCAATGTCTCAGAAAGACAACTCTCAACTCTACAACTACAACACCTTGCCACCTTAACAACTTTATCAACTCGCCAACTTCAACGATTTAGACAACTCGCCAATTAAATGGCCATAAAAGAAGGCTTTTCTGAGACGAGGCATAACGGGTCCTAAGATGAAAATATCTCAACGCTTGCAATTTAAAAACAATCATCGCTTTAGAGTGAACCATGCTTTACTTCGTACATGGTATATTGCTTGCTTTTGAAACTTCCGCTAATGTCCTTTTTATTCGGGGAGGTTTATTTTTAAAGGCCCTCATGATAACTTCGTCATTATCATTGCCATAAAAAGGACCAAAAAGGTCTAGAACAATAGATCACTACCTCCCCGGCATCAGCGAACCCAAATGATGTATTAGAACTTCGTCATGAGAATTAAAAGTGCAATCAATCAAGAACTTGTTGAGATGAGGCATAGCACCAGCTATGGTGAATTGAAACAAGTTAGCTGGCGACTTGATTGGCAGCAATTTTAATTCGTAATAGATTCTCTAATGCAGCTTTTGGGTTATCTTTCCGTCCGGCACACACTTCTTTCGCGCTAGGCCAACCGCACTACCACCTCAAGTGCGCCCAGGAAAACTTCTCTCCAACGCCGGCCACGGCTATTGTTCTGGCCTGCCCTGCGGTTCATTAATTGATAGCTTTGTACATTAATGGAAGATATTTATTAAATGAGAAACACAACTATAACAACTTCAACAACTCCACGACTTTAACAACTCGCCAACCTAACAAGCTAACATGCTAACAGCTTTACCAACTCGCCAAATTGCAACTTCTTAACCGAATCATCCACCATCTCAGTACAACATTTTGAAGAAAAGAAACAATAAAGCAAATAATTCCCGTTAGAGTTTCTCTTTTTTTCTATTTTTGGACTATGAGGGCTGTGCTTGGCGTTATCCTTGTTTTACAACATACAGAACAAGGAAATTTATGTCGAATACACAATAACCTTCAATAAAAATTGTATTACCTGTGCAATAAATAATAACACATTCAAGATCAAAAAACCAATGAAGCACATGAAACAAGCCACGAGGAGACTATTCTTACACAGGTAGATGATTAGCCTGGCAAGTTCCGTGTGAGCATAAAAAAATTTAAACACATGAAAAAAGTATCTGTAGGAGTGGATATCGGTGGAACCAACACCGCCATCGGCATTGTTGACGAAGCAGGAAAAGTAATTGCCAAAGGAGGTATTGAAACACCCAGTCATGGAGACATTGAAAAATACATGGATGATTTAACCGCAGCTATTCGTAACTTGGTTAGTTCGGCTGGAGAGATACTAACTGTATTGGGTATTGGAGTTGGTGCTCCCAATGGAAACTATTACAACGGAACCATTGAATATGCACCCAATTTATCATTTCAAGGTATTATTCCCTTTGTCGAATTGCTAAAAAAACGCTTCCCTGAGCTGGATATTATTGCTTTAACCAACGATGCCAACGCTGCCACCATCGGAGAAATGATATACGGAGGAGCCAAAGGCATGAAGAACTTTGTGATGTACACATTAGGTACAGGGGTAGGTTCAGGTATCGTAGTGAATGGTGACTTAGTTTATGGTCATGACGGATTTGCAGGTGAATGCGGTCATACCACCCTCATCCCTGACGGTAGAACTTGTGGCTGTGGTGCCAAAGGCCATTTAGAAGCCTATTGCTCCGCTCCCGGCATGAAACGTACAGCCTTCGAATTAATGGCTAGATACAATGCCACCGACTCGTTATTGGCCAATAAATCCTTTAATGAACTGGATTCGAAGATGATCTTTGACGCTGCCGAGGCTGGCGACAAGATAGCTTTGGAAGTATTTGAAATTACCGGAAAATATTTGGGTCAAGGACTAGCGGATACTGTACACCATTTAAGTCCTGAGGCTATCTTTTTATTTGGTGGCCCAACAGCTGCAGGCGATTATATCTTTAAGCCAACCAAAGAAAGCATGGAAGCTCATTTACTTCCCATATTTACGGATAAAATTAAGATTCTTCCTTCTGAACTAGACAGTGGCGATGCTGCCATCGTAGGAGCTAGCGCGCTGGTTTATAAAGAAATGGAAAAATAATACAGCAAGCAGTCGGCAGATAAATTTTATTTGTCGACTGTAAACCTACTAATCTATAAGATCACACTAAATCATAGACATACCCAATCAAGTATTGACATGGCTCATTACTGCTATCGCACGACTTTATCGTGTATGCCATGAATAAACAAAGATCACGCCTTCAATAAGACCATGCGCTCCTGCATGATGTTTTGAGTAATAATTCCGTCCGGCATACTACCTCCTCAAGTCCAGCGCACTACCACCTCAAGTGCGCCCTTAAACCCGGATGATGTATTAGAACTTCGTCATGAGCATTAAAATGGCAATAAAAGAAGGCTTTTCTGAGACGAGGCATAGTAACTACTATGGTGAGTCGAAGAAAAGTAACGAAGTGACTTCTTTTGAAGTCATTTTAAGGCGTAATAGATTTTCTAATGCATTTTCCGGGTTACATCTCGCCAGCGCTGGCCACGGGGCTATTGTTCTGGCCAACCCTGCAGTCTTTTTACTGATTGTTGGGTTTTTAAGTGAGAATTATCGTTTGTTGAGAAATGTTGAATCTGGTTAGGAATGAGTTGTAACTACTTTTGTTTTACTTGAAGTCTTTTCAATATTGAACTGTCTCCATATGTTCTTTTTGTCATTGCCACAAAAAGAACCAAAAAGGTCTAGAACAATAGATCGCTATCAGCCCTACATCAACTTCCCTTTCCGTCCAGCGCACTACCACCTCAAGTGCGCCCAGGGAAGCCTCTCGCAAGCGCCGGCCCCGGGGCTATTGTTCTGGCCTGCCCTGCGATCTTTTACTGATAGTTTCATATACGAATGGAAGATATCTATTAAATGAGAAATACAACTCAGCCACTCCACGACTTTACCGGCTCGCCAATCTAACAAGCTAACAAGCTAACAAGCTAAAAACTTTACCAACTTCAACAACTCGCCAACTTCAACAACTTAACAACTCGCCAACTTCAAGCTTCTCTCCAACGCTGGCCCCGGGGCTATTGTTCTGGCCTACCCTGCGGTCTTTTACTGATAGTTTCATATACGAATGGAAGATATCTATTAAATGAGAAATACAACTCAGCCACTCCACGACTTTACCGGCTCGCCAATCTAACAAGCTAACAAGCTAACATCTTTACCAACTCGCCACCATCAAACTTCTCTCCAACGCCGACCACGGCTATTGTTCTGGCCAACCCTGCAGTCTTTTTACTGATTGTTGGGTTTTTAAGTGAGAATGATCGTTTGTTGAGAAATGTTGAATCTGGTTAGGAATGAGTTGTAACTACTTTTGTTTTACTTGAAGTCATTTCAAGATTGAACAACAACTCCCAAAACAAAAAAAATAATACCTTATACCTTTTACCCAAAACCTCTTAACTTGGCAATTATAACAACTCGCCAACTAAGCACCTCATCAACTTTTCTCCTTCAGTAGTTTTTGCAATTTAAACATCTCATCGCGATACTGAGCGGCCGTAATAAAATCCAGTTCTTTAGAAGCTTTCTGCATGGCTTTCTTTGTTTTTTCCACTGCTTTCTCAAGTCCTTCTTTACTCATATAACTCACCACAGGATCAGCTGCCACATCAATACCTTCAGGTTCCACATAAGCTTTTTCCTCTGCTGCCCCACGGCCTAGCACACCTGTATGTTTTTTATGAATCTGCTGCGGAGTGATTCCATGCTCTTCATTATACCTCAGCTGCTTCTCTCTACGATGGTTGGTAGAATCGATGGTTTTTTGCATAGATTTGGTAATCACATCAGCATACATAATCACCAGTCCGTTAATATTACGGGCAGCACGACCAGCGGTCTGTGTCAAGGATCGTTCCGACCTCAGGAAGCCTTCCTTATCCGCATCCAATATGGCTACCAAAGACACTTCCGGCAAATCCAGTCCTTCCCGTAATAAGTTAACCCCCACCAATACATCAAAGACGCCCTTACGTAGATTATCCATGATCTCTACACGATCCAAAGTATCCACATCAGAGTGTATATACGCACATTTAATATTTAACTTTTGCAGATAGCTGGTCAGTTCTTCTGCCATTCTTTTGGTCAAGGTGGTTACCAAGATTCTCTCATTCACCTCTATGCGTTTACGAATCTCTTCCAGCAAGTTATCTATTTGATTAAGACTCGGACGAACATCAATGATGGGATCCAGAAGTCCAGTAGGACGAATGACCTGCTCTACAATGACTCCCTCACTCCTTTCAATCTCGTAATCGGCTGGCGTTGCGGAAACATAGATAGCCGTCCCCACGATCTCCTCAAACTCCTCAAATCTAAGCGGTCTATTATCCATTGCCGCCGGCAAGCGAAAGCCATGCTCCACCAATGTCTCCTTACGCGACCTATCACCCCCATACATGGCTCTAATCTGTGGAATTGTCACATGACTCTCATCAATGACCATCATAAAATCATCCGGAAAATAATCTAGTAGACAGAAGGGGCGTGTACCTGGGTTTCTACCATCAAAGTAACGTGAATAATTTTCTATGCCCGGACAATACCCCAACTCACGCATCATCTCCAGGTCGTAGGTCACCCGTTCCTCAATTCTTTTGGCTTCCTGATGCTTACCAATATCTTTCAGATAGGTCACATGCTCCATCATATCATCCTGAATCATCCGAATGGCCATCTGCGTGCGCTCCTTGGTGGTTACAAACAGATTAGCAGGATATATCAAGACATTCTCCTGTTGCGAGATAGTCGTACCATGTGTAGGATCAAACAGGGTAATTTCTTCTACCTCATCTCCCCAAAAACCAATACGAAAAGCATGGTCCGCATAAGCTGGAAATATCTCCACATTGTCACCCTTGACCCTAAAGTTACCCCGGTTAAACTCCACCTCATTTCGTGAGTACAGACTATCTACCAATAGCCTCAAGAGTTGGTTACGCCCAATATTCTGCCCCACACTCAGGTTGACCACATTGGCATGAAAGTCCTCTGGATTTCCAATTCCATACAAGCAAGACACAGAAGACACCACGATCACATCCTTTCTGCCAGAAAGCAAAGCCGAACTGGCACTTAATCTCAATTTCTCTATCTCCTGATTGATGGATAAATCTTTCTCAATATAGGTATCTGTCACCGGCAAGTAGGCTTCTGGCTGGTAATAATCATAATACGAGACAAAATATTCCACCGCATTATCAGGAAAGAAATTTTTAAACTCCCCATACAATTGGGCTGCCAGTGTTTTATTATGACTCAGCACCAATGTGGGTCTTTGTACTTGTTCAATCACATTGGCCACCGTAAAGGTCTTTCCCGATCCGGTAACCCCCAGTAATGTCTGATGAGGTATATTTTCATTAATACCTTGTACCAATTGTTTAATCGCCTCAGGCTGATCTCCTGTTGGTTTAAAATCTGATTTTATTTTTAATTCCATAAGAACATAACTTGGGTGCTCAAAATATGAAATTCAAATTCGTTAGCCAAAGAATATGACAAAGCTTTTATTTAATTTCCTAGCGGATGCATTGGAGTTTTCTCGATTCATGAAAAATACTGGATATCGTTTTAAGAACCTGACACTTTCTATATATGCTCGTAAAAGCCTACAATATAAAACACTGCCACAAAAAAAACCAAAGGTCTAGAACAATAGGTCACTACCTCCCCGACATCAGCAAACCAAATGATGTATTAGAACTTCGTCATGAGCGTTGAAATGGCAATAAAAGAAGGCTTTTCTGAGACGAGGCATAGTAACTACTATGGTGAGTCGAAGAAAAGTAACGAAGTGACTTCTTTTGAAGTCATTTTAAGGCGTAATAGATTTTCTAATGCATTTTCCGGGTTACATCTCGCCAACGCCGGCCCCGGGGCTATTGTTCTGGCCAACCCTGCAGTTGATTTGCTGATAGTTTCTTATGTAAATGGGAGATATTGATTAAATGAGAAACACATCTATAATAACTTCAACAACTTCACGACTTTACCAGCTCGCCAACCTAACAAGCTAACAAGCTACCAACTCGCCAACTATAACAACTACAACAACTTTACCAACTACAACAACTCGCCAACTTCAAGCTTCTCGCTACCGCCGGCCCCGGGGCTATTGTTCTGGCCAACCCTGCAGTCTTTTTACTGATTGTTGTGTATTTAAATGGGGATTATTCATTCATTGAGAGTTATTGAATATGGTTTTTATAATTGAGAACTTCTATGTTTTACTTGAATGCATTTATTAAATTGGAAATATTGATTCTGTATAGAGAGGATAGATTGATTCTTTTGATACACACCTTGCCCTTGCTGCTTATCGATATGTCCTTTTTATCATTGCCATAAAAAGGACCAAAAAGGTCTAGAACAATAGATCACTATCAGCCCGCATCGACCAACACAAATGATGTATTAGAACTTCGTCATGAGAATTAAAAGTGCAATCAATCAAGAACTTATTGAGATGAGGCATAGCACCAGCTATGGTGAATTGAAACAAGTTAGCGGGCGACTTGATTGGCAGCAATTTTAATTCGTAATAGATTTTCTAATGCAGCTTTTGGGTTATCTTTCCGTCCGGCACACACTTCCTTCGCGCTAGGCCAACCGCACTACCACCTCAAGTGCGCCCTTAAACCCGGATGATGTATTAGAACTTCGTCATGAGCATTAAAATGGCAATAAAAGAAGGCTTTTCTGAGAAGAGGCATAGCACCAGCTATGGTGAGTTGAAGAAAAGTAACGAAGTGACTTCTTTTGAAGTCATTTTAAGGCGTAATAGATTTTCTAATGCATTTTCCGGGTTACATCTCTCCACCGCCGGCCACGGCTATTGTTCTGGCCAACCCTGCAGTTGATTTGCTGATAGTTTCTTATGTAAATGGAAGATATTTATTAAATGAGAAACACAACTATAACAACTTCAACAACTCCACGACTCCACGACTTTAACAACTCCGCAACTTTACCAACTCGCCAACCTAACAAGCTAACATGCTAACAAGCTAACAGCTTTACCAACTCGCCACCCTCAAGCTTCTCACCACCGCCGGCCCCGGGGCTATTATTCTGGCCTGCCCTGCGGTTCATTAGCTGATAGTTTCTTATGTAAATGGAAGATATTGATTAAATGAGAAACACAACTTCAACAACTCCACGACTTTACCGGCTCGCCAACCTAACAACAAGCTAACAAGCTAACAAGCTAACAAGCTAACAAGCTAACAACTTTACCAACTCCCAAGACAAAAAAAATCCTCCTACACAATGACTATGGCAGGAGGATTTAAGAATATCTTTTTATTATCGTTTGTAACGTTTTGATTTTCGTTTACTAGGTCGTTTATATTTTGTTCTGGATTTTCTATAGAGACTACGTGTTTTTGTATATGCTTTCCTGTTGTACTTGGGCGAGTTTCGCCATTGACTGTCGTTGAAAAGGTAAGTAATACCCAGCGTAGCCACATAAAAGAAGTCATTACCTTCGGTAACAACCGTTTGCTGTCCTGGCGTACCATAACCAATATACCACTCATCATGACCATCCAACTGATCTGTGAAAGGCATGGATGCAATAAATTCAGCCGTAACACTAAAATGACTGTCCCAATAATAATTAACGCCACCACCAAAGGATACCAAAGGACTGGCGCCACTCACTTCTCGCCAAACAGTACCATCAGGTTCTTCTCCTGCACCACCCCAATACTCAGTAGCACTATACTGTATAATACCAGCTTCAGCAATTACGTAGGGCTTAAACAAGCGCTGTTTAAACAAACCCAGTGTCAGATCCAAGGGCCTGAAAGTGGCTCCCAATGAAAATTGAATAAAGGAATTATCAAAGTATGCATATGGCAGAGTAGCTCCATCATTTATCTGCGTCCCTTTCATAGAGCCATAATTGATATCCACCCTGGCATTTAAATAGGACAGCAATTCCTTTTCAGCAGCAACACCAAAAACGTAATTGGTTCTACCTTCTGAAACCAAATCACCGAAAAACATATTAACACCGGCCTTAGGTTGAATCTTGAAGCCTTCAAGAAACTGCCTTCTTTTGGTTCTGTACTGTGAAGAAACAGAAACAGAAATCATTATTATAATGCTGGCAATTAAAGCCTTTCGAATGTATTGTTGCATTTAGAATAGTTTATCGACAGTTTTATTACGTATGAAATTGATAAAAAGTTTAATAAAATAGCAATCTTTTCAAATTTTTAAACTTAATTGATGATTTTTATAGTCTTCAAATGACTTTATAACCAAACATGTTACGTAATTTAACTATAATTAAAATAGTGACCAAATTCACTTTAACCTTCGTCATATCACTAGATTTAATACTCCTAACAAGTGCAAAAATAAAATTTAATCTTATTCCACAGGCACTAATCTGACTTTTTTTGTGATATTTTAGTTTAACGACTTTAAATGATTGAGCAAGCTACTGTTTTATTGAACCAAAGTATATTTATAAGTTTTTTTGACTCTCCATGCATCCTATGTCTTTTCAAAAACACCGCCGTCTATTACATATAAATTCTTTATTTAAGCCGTAATCCAATTCAACAGAAAGATACTCCTCTAGTCATTGCATATCCGCTATGAATACACTAACTATATAGTCTTTGCAAGAAAACACCAAATACTGCGTTATTCTCATTTTTGAAACAGTCATTTACAATCAGTAAACTCCTTGGTTTCAAAAATATCGAAAGCCTTGTCTTTGAAGCTTTCATATGTTTATAATTTATTTCTTAATGGTCATATGGAACTCGCCGTGATAATCATTCACCTGTGTGAGAGATCACTCTCATGGCTCGTTTCATATGATTATAATTTGTCTTTCAATGGTCATATGGAACTCCCGATGAATTTTAATCATTCTTCTGTGTGTATTTTAGAATGCTAAAATTCATATTCGTTTCTTATCAAAGACTGAAAAAACAGTCCTTTTCTTGCAGCCACTATATATGACTTTACCTTCCTTTATTCCTGCAGAAGTTTTCTCATATTCTCCACATTCATGGTATTTCCGATTTTTTTACCTTCCGGAGAATAGCACATATCTATTTCCTGCTGAAAAAACAGAGCCACCTTGTCCCTTACCATCTTCATGGTGCTATTGATCAATTTATTCTGTTCCGAGAATGGTTCTGAGGCAATAGCAAAAGTAGAAGGAAGCCAGCGTTGAGGAAAAAGGTTTTGATACGGTCCTCCGACTTTAAACTGATTCAGTTCCGCATCTATCCGCTTAATTATTTCCTGAATACCAACACGCGACCTGAGTGCACTAACTTTCTCCATATTGGGCACTACGATAGCTGTGGTGTAAGCATTCTGATTATTATATAGCATGATTTGATCTATCAACACGCAATGATCAACAATAGCTTCCTCAATACCTTCAGGACTATATTTTTCTCCATCCGAACCAATCAACAGACTTTTAAATCTTCCTTTTACATACAAAAAATTCTCATGATCCAGATAGCCCAGATCGCCCGTATAAAGCCAACCATCCTTTATGGTATCCTTGGTAGCTTCCGGGTTTTTCCAGTATCCTTTCATTACATTTTCACCTTTAACCACAATCTCACCAAGCTGTCCAGTCCCAAGCGATTTACCCGTATCATCACATATTTTAATTTTCAAATTATTCACTACTTTTCCAGAAGAGCCTAGCTTATGATACCGCGGGGTATTGGCCGAAATAATAGGCGAGGCTTCACTTAATCCATACCCTTGGTACATGGGTATCCCGATGGCATAGAAAAATTGCTGCAAGTCATCATCCAGCAAAGCCCCACCCCCAATAAAGAAAGTCAGGTTACCCCCAAAGCCTATCTTTATCTTGCTAAATAATATTCTATCGAAGATATGCACCAAGGGTTTAGCCAGTCTTTTTAATCCGGCACCCCTATTGTTACCCGTTCCATTATACCAATAAGATAACTTAAGTGCAAAATCAAACAAGCTACGAATGACCTTACCCTTCTGATCCATTCCTTTCTCGATATTCTTTTTAAAGTTCTTGGCCATAGCCGGAACACTCATTAATACATGTGGCTGTATTTCCTGGATGTTATTCGTAAAATTTTTCAATGTCTCCATCTGTGTTTTGCCCACTTGAACAGCAGCTATACTGGCTCCCGTATCCATAAAAGAATAAAGTGCGGCAGTATGCGCAAAGGCATGATCCCAGGGTAACACAACCAGCGTACGATAATCGGCTGGTATATGGATATAGCTAAAGGCCTGCTCCACATTGGCCGTATAATTCCTTTGGGAGAGCATGATGCCCTTGGGCTGTGCCGTGGTGCCCGAGGTGTAGGTGATCGTAGCTATATCCTGGGGAAGTACATTTTGGATCAGGCGCTCATAAGCCTCCGTATCATCAAGCATCCTGCGCTTACCCCAATCCATAATTTCCTGTATATCCACTTCGTCATCCTCCAAGGGAATATCCGGGGTAAAAACAATAGTCTTCTTGAGTGCGGGAAGATCCTTTTTCACCATCCTGATTTTATGCAGCTGATTCTGAGACACCAACACATAACTACTCTCCGAATGCTTTAAACGAAATATTAAATCATTATCCGGCTCCAACTTAATGGATAGAGGAACCGTGACAGCCCTATTGCTCAAGACGGCCAATTCACTGATTAACCATAGTTTTCTTCCTTCAGAAAGCAAAGCAAGACGTTCTTCACCAACAATGCCAAATTCCTTTAACCCCACGGCCAACTGCTGAACCATAACATATGCCTCTTGATAGCTGGTAGATTGATAAATTCGGCTATCCTTTTCCCACAACAATGTGTTATCCGGAAATTGCTGCACTTTTTTCTTGAAGAAACTAATCATTGATTCCATAGACGTATTCTAATTAATATCTGGTGGCAAATATAACAATAGATCAACAGGCTACAAGTTACGAGCATCCTACAGTCCTAAAGTGTTCATTATCGTACAACATCCGTCTAAATCGAACAGTTTTCACTGCACACCCCCTGTCTCTACCAACGTATCAAACTCACTATCTGACCCTTACCATACACTGGCAAGATTATTGGATACCAGACAACAACACATACATAACTACATAAAGAACTAAATTGTTTAATGTCTTATTAAAACCAACAACCATGAAAAAGCATATTGCATTATGGGGGATCCTCCTTCTTTGCCTTGGTACCTTTGTTAAAGGCGAAAATACTTATCCCAGTGAAAAAGATAGTATAGAATGTCTAAAACAATTCTCCATCTATTCTTTAAACCTGAAAAAAAAGATGTACGACTACGCAGTTGAACCATGGAATTACATGTTTACCAACTGTCCACAAACCAGTGTCAAATTATATGCCGATGGTGTTAAGCTTTACGACCATTATTATAAGACAGCAAAAACCGAAGAGAGAAAATCGGAAATCGTTGATACCATCATGATGATTTACGACCAACGCCTCCAATATTTTTCCAGCCACCCCAAATATTCCGAAGGATGGATCTTAGGGCGAAAAGCATTGGATTTAATGAAATACAAAAGAGGTCAAGCACAAGCCATGAAAGATGCCTACGAATGGTTTACAAGATCGTTCGAATTACAAGGGGACAAATCAGAAGATGCCATTCTCTTTACCTGGTTGAAAACATCCAAGAGTCTACTGGATCATGGCGACCTGAACAGTCAACAATTCTTAAACGATTTTTTAACTATCTCCAGTGTATTGGACATACAGTTGGCCAAAGCCAGTGCAAAAGTAAAACCTCGCATTCTGCAAATAAGACAAGGATGTGAGGACTTGTTGGTTAAAAGTGGAGCTGGAGAATGTGCCGTAATAGAACCCCTATTGACTGACCAGTTGAATGCGGACAGTGAAAATCCGGAAAACATCACAAGAATAATTACTCTACTAGATAAACTAGAGTGCAACAAATCAGCCTTTTATGCAGGTGTGGTCGAAAAAAACTACACTTTAAACCCTTCCCACATTTCAGCTCACCATTTGGCCAAGATGTTTGTTAAGAAAGGTGATTTTACCAAAGCCATCGAATATTACAACAAAGCCATCGAAAGCTGTGAGGGAGACGAGGCACGTTCGCTATATTACTACGAGCTGGCTGTACTGGAATTCGCTCACAATAAAAACTACCCCAGTGCCGTAAAATTCGCACAGAAATCCATTTCATTAAAAGGCGATTGGGGAAAACCCTATTTATTGCTGGGTAATATTTATGCGGCCGGCAGCAAGAATTATGGTAATGATGAATTTGAACATGCCACTGTATACTGGGTAGTTATAGACCACTTTTCAAAGGCTAAGCAAATTGATCCGGAATGTGCGCCAGAAGCCGAAGAGCAGATTGCCCTCTACTCAAAATATATTCCAGATCAAGAAAGTGGATTTTTCCATGGTTTACAAGAGGGAGATTCCTATAAACTAGGTGACTGGATCAACGAAAGCACTATAGTGAGGTTTAGGTAAAAAAAATTGGTCAACGCTTAGCCCACAAAGAGCTGATCGTTGACCAATAATCAAATAACTTTATTAATAATTTTCATCTTTTATTTGAAAATATGCACGATCGTGCTGACAAGCCGGACATTTTTGTGGCGCTTTTTTACTTTCATGAAGGAAACCACAATTACGGCACTTCCAAATTACCTTATCCTCTCTTTCAAACACCTTACCTGATTCCAGATTGTCATATAAGGTACGATATCTCTCTTCATGATAAGCTTCTACTTTGGCAATCATTTTAAAAGCAACAGCCACTTCTTTAAATCCTTCTTCTTCCGCCACTTTCGCAAATTCAGGATATAACTCAGTCCACTCTTCATTTTCGCCTTCAGCAGCTGCCTTTAAGTTATCAAGCGTTGTTCCAATAACACCCGCTGGGTAGGTAGCAGTTATTTCAACCATACCCCCTTCTAAAAACTTAAAAAAACGTTTAGCATGTTCTTTTTCTTGTTCTGCCGTTTCCATAAAAATAGCAGAAATTTGCTCTAGACCCTCTTTTTTAGCTTGCTTAGAAAAATAAGTATACCTCATTCTTGCCTGTGACTCCCCGGCAAATGCCTTCAGTAAGTTCTGTTCTGTTTTTGTTCCTTTTAAACTTTCCATATTTAATTTGTTTAATTTTTGTCCTATATATCTTGGACTGTGAAGATAATAAATATAGAAAGCAGATAAACCCACTCATTGGTAATTTAGAACGTTTCTATCCACTGTTCAAACCTAAATGATGTGTTAGAACTTCGTTGTGAGCATTAAAATGGCCATAAAAGAAGGCTTTTCTGAGACGAGGCATAGTAGCGCTATGGCGAATTGAAGAAAAGTAACGAAGTGACTTCTATTGAAGCCATTTAAAGGCGTAATAGATTTTCTAATGCAGCTTTTGGGTTATCTTCCGTCCCGCACACACTTCTTTCGCACTATGCCAACCTAACAACCTAACAAGCTAACCATCTAGCTATCTAACTATCTAACAAGCTAACTATCTAACAAGCTAACCATCTAACTATCTAACAAGCTAACAACTTTACCTCCTTCAACAACTCGCCAAATTAACACCTACAACAACCCGTCACCCTAATACCTTGTCGACTTCCACCATTCATTACTTCAAAAAACCACTTTGATCCAAATAAGTCCAGTTTTTCACCCAATTGTTAGATCCCACTGCTCCTTTAAAAAGGACCAGATCCATTCCATCGGGTAGTTCGTCAAGATTATCAGACACTGAATTTTCGGGAATAAGATTATAGGGAGCAGAGGCAGCAATACCCGGATCATAAATCACATTCTGCCCTGCCGCAAAATGCGCCTTCACCTCCTGATCGATGGAGGTGATGTCAAAGCCCAGGTTGGTATAGGCACTAAACACAGATATCCCTGAATTTCCGGCAACATCGAAAAAGATATTATTACGAATACTTAAACGCCCATTATTAAATTGGGTATATGAGTCAAGCTGCGACTGCTGATAATTGATAGCAACACCACTATCCTGATTAATAAAAAGGCAATTACTGATATATCCTCCGGCACTGGAGTTAAAAACCGCACACTGCCTATTATAATGGCTACCCTGTCCAATAAAGGTACCATTGGCTATGACGGGACTGGTTCGCGGATGATTTTCCCTATCACTAAACTCCACCAGCGTATTTCCGTTATTTTCACCTTGAATGGCCACCAAGAACTGCAATCTACCAACATATCCATTCTCAATATCAAAAGCATCGTCCCCATTAAAGGCTGACACCAAGTATTTGCAGGTGACTGTACCGCCAAATATCTCAAAACCATCATCCTGACACGACATTACCTCCACATGCTCAATGGTAGTTCCACTACCTACACCCCCTAAAGTAAGACCGTTAATATCGTTCACATCAGATATCCGGGTACCTCCATGACGAATGGACACATATTTAAAAACACCCGAGTTATCATCACTGGTTAAACCTCCATAGACAGCTCTAGGTTCAGAGCTTGGTATGCCCTCAATCAAATCCTCCCCAGAGGCTGTATTAATAGGTGCACTACCCAAAATATAAATACCCCCCCACAAACCGGAAGTCAATGGAGGCAGAGAACCTGCGAGGTCATCCGATTCTGCGGTAAATACAATGGGCCTTTCCTCTGTACCCTCAGCCATTATCCTCCCACCACGTGCTACAATCAAGGCTCCCGCCTCCTCTCCTTCACCTGCTTTGAAACGAATAACAGCACCTGGCTCAATGGTTAACAACTGGCCGTCATTCACATACACTTTACCATCTATTAGATAATCCACATTGGCCCTCCAGGTTGCATCTCCTATTCCGGTACCATGATCGCTGATTACCACAGGTCCAACAGGAATTTCATAGTCACTTTTCCGACAAGCTTGCGTACAAACCATCATACAAAGGAGGATATATGATAAATTTCTCATATTCATACAGTTTAAGATATTAAAAGGTAACTTCCAGATTAACAAATATGGTAGACTCCATCTCCATATTACTTGCCAAAGGAACCCAATCTTGGTAATTTAAAGCGATATGTATATGCTGAATGGGGCTATACTGAACGCCACTTATAATGGCAGAACCATCCTCGCTTAAGTTCCATGGCAAATGATCACCGGCAGGGATGTTCGATTCCAAATAATCATAGCGAGCAAATAGCTCGATAACATCACTCAAATAATAAGCCCCGTATATGGAATATCCATAACGTTGATTACCCTGGATATAATTTTCATTATCCTTCATGGTACCCTCCAGAGCCAAATTAAAAAGAGAACCCTTATAGCCAACAAAGGCAGTATAAGTACTTTGCACCACTGCTTTATTGATCATATCACCATAAATACGAAACAACCAGGTTTTATTGGGGTGATAAGTAATACCTCCTGTAGCCTTAAAAGAGTTATCATTTTGAAGTTTTTTATATCCTTCGCCATTCATAAATGCCACATCAGCCTCCCATTCATTCCATTTCCCCACAAAGGAAAGACCAATATCGGCACTGGGTCCCAGACTATTGCCTTCTGCAATATTTTTGTAGATATAACGTCGTCCCCAAAAACCATTCTGCAATTTATACTGATAGGTACTTTGCAAACCAAAACCAATGGTCACATTTTCTACCTTATAATAAGCCGCCGCAGTCTTAAAATACGCATACCTATTTATCTGTCCTGTTTCACCCAAGGCATCAGGAGATCCGATATCAAGCTTCAGGGCCATGGAAAAAGCAGGTGTAAGCTTATATTTATAACCAAAGTAAGCACGCTGTACCTCAAAGCCAGTGGTGGGGTCATCACTTTTGAGTGAAGAATTAAAGTTGGCATACAATCTTCCATTAAAAGCACCATTGGGTTTAAAGTCAGAATCCTGTGCCCAGCACCCCCCATAACCCAACAGCAGAATGCCCAGGGTAGTCAGTATTTCTTTTACCATGTAGATTTAAGTTTATTCCTTTTTTAATATGACAATAAGGGAGCACGCACAAAAGCTACGATGAGGATCCGTACTATAATATAAAAATAGTTTTAAAGAGAGCACCTCCTCCATAAACAAAGGGGCGACTCTCAAAAGAAGTTTAGCTAACAATCAAGTCAAAACCCATGAAACAGAAAATCTTATCAATACCTGATTCACGAGCCGGCCGACACTCCCCCATCATGCTAAACGCAACACGTCAATAACTAAGGGAGCAAATAAACATGGACAAAGCACTTACCCTACATTGATAAAAGCAAATTATACAAACAGTAAAGCGGGCACCAACAACCTTCTTAATTGTTATTATATTTCCCAAAATCACGTTGCGCCTTTAATACATTGCCCAAGTGAAGCATTAAGTTCTGTGTTTCATGTAAAAAATTAAGATAAAGCATACTGGTATAAGTGCTGGACTTTTCTTTCTTAATTCTCCGCAACTGTTTCTTACGCAAGTCCTTTAGATTATCCATGGTCGCCAACAGTTCTACATAAACGTTATCCAGATTATCATAGTTACCACTATTAATCATCTTCACCACCTTGCTAATCAGCACCTGCACTTCGCCTTTTAACACACTCACGTCTTTAAACTGCTCATTGGTAAAAGGAGAGTGGTTATTATCCAAATGTTCATAAAATGGCTGAGCTACAAAAGTTAAGGCATGAGCTGATTCCCTGAGGTAGTCAATCACCTGCACATAATGCAAACTCGAATCAATCTCAGATTCCTGTAGTTTTTTGACTGTTTTATAAATATTATCCTTTAATTTTTTGATGGACTTATTAATTTGATTTACCTCTTTCAGTTTAGATTTTAACTCCTTACGATTTTCGGCCTGAAAACAAGTGATAGCAGAAGAATAAAGTTCTGATATATCTTTTAAAGCAGCAGTAACGTTTTTGGTGCACTTGTTGAATATGGCTTTACCCAAAGTTTTTTCTTCCACCTCTTCCAGGTTAATATCCTCGGTAGCTAAATTACTGGCAGACCTTTTCTTACTAATGATCTGCGTTCTGTATATTAACACCATAGACATAGCGATAAGCACAAATACGGCATATATACCACCAAAATAAATAATATTGGTAATAACAAAACAAACAGTAAAGGCTGAAAAGGCCGTTAAGAACCATCCACCAATCACGGATAACACACCTGTAACACGATATACGGCACTCTCACGTCCCCAAGCCCCATCGGTCAATGAACTACCCATGGCCACCATAAAAGTAACATAAGTAGTAGACAGAGGCAATTGGTACGAAGTAGCCATAGAAATCAGGACACTGGCCACCACCAGGTTAACAGAGGCTCTCAACATATCAAAAGCAGGTGCCTCATCACCCAATTCTTTTCTTTGTCCTTCATAAAATGATGAATCAAACTGCTTATCCATACTAGCTTTGATATTAGCTGGAATAAACTTATTGAGTGTATTAACCATATTAACAACACCATGGACGATTGTACGTGACAGATAAGAAGATCCGAACCTTTCTTCACCTTCCTGTTGGCGAGACAAATCGAGGGATGTTTTGACCACACTACGTGCTTTTTTAGATGTCCATAAGGTAACCACCATGATAAGACCAGCAATTACAAGAAGATAAGTATCCGTCTTCACTTTACCTGCCAAGGACTCCATCAACAATCCATCAGCAGCCACACCCGAGGCTTTAAATATCTTAAAAGATTCAAAACCAGCCAGTGGAACCCCGACAAAATTCACCAAGTCGTTTCCTGCAAAGGCCATGGCCAGCGCAAAAGTACCTACCAATACGGTAAGTTTTAGGATATCTATTTTAAAGATCATACGCATCAACTGCAATATGAAAGTCCATCCTAAAAAGCAAACACCAATAATTTCTATGGTATTTTCTTTGATCCAGTCCTTGGTAACTTCGTTCATAAAAGAAGCACCTTTGGCACCTTTTATCAATATAAAGTAAGTAATAGCGGTGATGGCTATACCTCCCCACAGTGCACCCAAATACTTCAATCGCGCATCATAATTAAAGGAAAATACCAATCGGGTAAAATACTGTACAACTGCACCCACCGAAAAGGCCACTACCACAGACAATAAAATTCCTGATATAATAGCCAAAGCTTTGGCGGTATTGATATACTCGCTAATAGGTATATCCGGATTCTTGCTCACTTTAATCACTGAAATCGCAATGGCTCCGCCCAGTAGTTCAAACACGATAGAAACGGTTGTGGAGGTCGGCATACCAAAGGTATTGAACAAATCCAGCAGTAACACATCCGTAATCATGACGGCCAAAAAGATGATCATGATTTCTGAGAAATAAAAGTATTGCGGATTAAAAATCCCCTTTCGCGCTACCTCCATCATACCACTAGAAAAGGTGGCTCCAATAAAAATTCCTATCGCAGCAATTATCATAATTACCTTAAAAGAAGCTGCTTTGGAACCTAAAGCTGAGTTAAGAAAATTTACAGCATCGTTACTAACACCAACCACTAAATCTGAAATAGCCAGCACAAAAAGAACGACTACTAAAATCACATAAACATTTTCCATTATAGTCAAATTATATCATATTCTGTGGCGCAAACATAATTAGTTATGACTCCTTACTTGTTTGCTGAATATTAATTGTATGTTAATAGAATGTTAAATCAGCACGATAGAAAGAATGCATAAAAAATGAATGAATTATTAGATCAAAACAATAGTTCCCACTAACAACAAAGAAACTAAAATACTCAACACAAGGTCATTACACCCAACTTAAAGATAAATAAACACAAAGAGAATGTTATCTTTTTCACCCATTTCAGTCCAAATATATTTATAAAATCTGTAATCAAAGAAAGATTTCATTTTATTTTTTTAACATTTAACCGCACAGTAGGAAGCATAATTACACAAACAATTTTCAAACTCAAGGTACATCTTGCAGACAAAGGCTTGAATAAAATTTTAATCTGTAGTTTTTTATTCTATTTTTGCTCACCCTTAATAGCAGAAAATTGTCAATAACGACTTCAATAAGAGTAATTGTCAATAAAAAATTAGCCAATGATTAGTAATTGGTGTTCTGTAAATTAAAATAATGGTATATTGTAATTACAGAAACTAAACTGGATTTTTAATACATGCTAGTAAAGTATTTAATCGATGGCATTATTATCGGATTTTCGGCATCCATTCCCCTTGGGCCTATCGGAGTGCTATGCATACAGCGCACGCTAAACAAAGGGCGCCTATCGGGCTTTATATCAGGAATGGGGGCTGCCTTTAGTGATACCATATACGCAATCGCAGCAGGCTTTAGTCTCTCGTTCATTATCAGTTTTATCGAAAAACAACTTCTTTATATTCAAATATTCGGAGCCTTGTTATTGATTATACTGGGCATCAACATTTTCAATAGTAACCCAGCGGTTCAGCTACGAAAACAACGAAAGGGGAAGTCGAACCTATTTCAAGATTTTTTCTCCACTTTTTTAATCACCATATCCAATCCTTTGGCTATTTTCTTATTCCTGGCCTTCTTTGCTAGCTTTGGCGCAGTAAAACCCGGGGATAATGCGATCAGTCATTTTGTTTTAATAGGAGGCGTATTATGTGGCGCTTCGCTATGGTGGTTTATTTTGTCATCACTCATCAACCTTTTTCGTTCCAAGATTAACCTACGCAGACTCTGGTGGCTCAACAAAATTACAGGTGCCGCCATCGTCATCCTGGTCGTTATAGGCTTCGTTATATTTATGATAGAAAGCCCATTGGGCTAAATGATTATAAAGGGAAGTTCGTTGAAAAATTGGGGCCTCATATAATCACAGGGCCAATTGATTCACTTAAGGAGACATTACTTCAATCAGATAGCGAAACTTATTCTTTGAGGATCTATGAAAATAAACCTCTCCAAATAAAAAAACACCCAAGGAAGTTTCAAAAGCAAAACATTTTAGACGATTCCTCGTATGCACACACTACACATGGAGGCCAGTAACCATACAAACGGGGTGAAACTGAAAAACCTTACGAGTAGGAATTTAAACTAACTAATTTAATTGATTGAAAATGAATGATACAGCAGGATTACAAGCTTTATTAGGTGTATTAGGTATTGTTTACGTAGCAATAATCGTTTTGCTCATCGCCTCACTATGGAAAATATTTACTAAAGCAGAAAAACCAGGTTGGGCCGCTCTCATCCCTTTCTATAACACAATCGTTTTATTACAGATTGTTGGAAAACCAGCCATATGGTTACTTTGGCTAATGCTTCCCGGCATCAATATTATTTTTGCCATTTGGGCAACTAACTTGCTAGCCAAAAGTTTTGGCAAGAGCGAGGGTTTTACGGTTGGACTCATTCTTTTAGGCCTTGTATTTTATCCAATTCTAGCTTTTGGAGATGCAAAATACGAAGGTCCCGCCGGATCGTAGATAATAAAACACAAACAAACAAGCCGGACCCCAAAGTCCGGCTTGTTTGTTTTATATCTATACCATCCAACAGGCTTTTATTTCTGATCCTCCACCCACTTACGCGCATTCACGAATGCTTCAATCCAAGGAGTTACCTCATCCTGTTTTCTATCCTCAGGATAATGAGCACACTGCCATGGGAAGATCGTTCTTTCCAGGTGAGGCATCATAGCCAAATGACGGCCATCCTTAGAAACAATTGCCGCCGTACTAAAATCACTTCCATTAGGGTTACCGGGATAAGCATCGTATGAATATTTTCCAACGATACTATACTGATCTTCACCACATGGCATCACGAACTTACCTTCGCCATGCGCCACCCAAACACCTAACCTAGTCCCAGCCAATGATTTCAGCATCACCGAGTTATTCTCTGCAATATCCACATTCACAAAGTTAGATTCAAACTTATGTGAAGCATTATGCTCCATGGTCATTTTCTCTGTATGATCGGGATAAACCAGCCCCAATTCAACCATCAACTGACAACCATTACAAACACCCAGACTCAAGGTATCTTCTCGCTGATAGAAAGCATCCAAAGCAGCCTTTGCTTTTTCGTTGTACAAGAAAGCACCAGCCCATCCTTTAGCAGATCCCAACACATCTGAATTCGAGAACCCCCCTACAAAAACAATAAAACTCACATCTTCCAATGTCTCACGTCCGGTAATCAAATCGGTCATATGAACATCTTTCACATCAAAACCTGCTAGGTACATAGAATATGCCATTTCTCGGTCACCATTCACACCTTTCTCACGGATAATAGCAGCTTTAACACCAGATTTTTTAGTTCTATTCTGTACTAAGCCATAATCGGCCAATTGACCATTAAAGTGCTCACTAAAGCTAAACTTCAAGGCTTGTTTCTTATAATTATCATAACGCTCTTTGGCCAATACTTCCCCACATTGTTTTCTATCCAGCAGGTACGAAGTCTTATACCAAACATCACGCATCTCGTCAATATCGAAAGACCATGATGCACTATCCTTGGTAATAGCCAACACACGTTTTTCAATGGGTTTTCCGATAAGCTGATAGCCCAAATCCTTTTCATCCAGCAAAGCTGTTACCTTAGCCACATCCTTCACCTGAATAAGAACTCCTGGATTTTCAGCAAATAAAATCTTCACCAAATCGTTCTCGGCGATGGCAGACAAATCAATTTGAATACCAAAAGAATGATTGGCAAAACACATTTCCAACAAAGCGGTTACCATACCACCGGCCGAGATATCATGACCTGCCACAACAGCTCCTTCCTTCACCAAAGACTGAATCGCTTCAATTCCTGTTTTAAAATATGCCGTATCGCTTACGTTAGGTGCATCATCACCCAGCTTATTCACCACCTGAGCAAATGAACTACCACCTAACTTAAAGTGATCAAAAGAAAGATCAATATAAATAATAGAAGTATCTATGTCTTTGACCAAAACCGGTTCCACAATCTTTTTCACATCACTCACCTCTGCGGCAACCGAAATAATAACCGTACCTGGAGAGTAAACCACCTCTCCATCTTTATATTTTTGTGTCATCGAAAGCGAATCCTTACCTGTTGGGATATTAATCCCCAGGTCAGTAGCAAAATCGCTGACCGCCTCAACTGCTTTATACAAACGGGCATCTTCACCTTTATTTTTACAAGGCCACATCCAGTTAGCACTTAAGGAAACCCCTTTAATACCATGCGTAAAAGGAGCCCAAACCAGGTTTGTGAGGGATTCGGCGATGGCGATTCTAGAACCAGCTGCTGGATCAATCATGGCCACTGCCGGTGCATGTCCCACAGAAGTTGCCAAACCAGCCGTTCCCGTATAGTCAATACTCGTAGCACCCAAGTTATTCAATGGTATCAGAACCTCTCCCACACACTGTTGTTTAGCCACCTTTCCAGTTACCGAACGATCCACCTTATTGGTTAGCCAGTCTTTGCAAGCCACAGCCTCCAACTGCAATACATTTTTAAGATATTCCTCTATTTTTGAAGCATCATATGCAACAGGCGCAAATTTCTCATCCACCGTAACATCATTCATAATTGTTTTGGGAGGATTACCAAACATATCAGACAATTGCCAGTTGATAGGCGCATTTCCTTTGTCATCCTTAAACACAAAGCTCATATCACCGGTGGTCTCACCCACCACGTACATGGGCGAGCGCTCACGATCGGCCACTCTTTTTAAGCGATCAATATCTTTTTCTTTGATCACAAGCCCCATACGTTCTTGCGACTCATTACCGGCTATTTCTTTAGCCGATAAAGTAGGATCACCCACAGGCAGCTTATCCAAATGGATAGTACCGCCTGTCTCTTCCACCAATTCCGAAAGACAGTTCAGATGTCCACCAGCACCATGGTCATGAATCAACACGATAGGATTTTCCTCCCCCTCTGCCATGGCACGAATAGCATTCATAGCCCTTTTTTGCATTTCCGGGTTAGACCGTTGCACGGCATTCAGCTCAATGGAGTTATCGAACTCTCCTGTAGCCACTGATGAAACAGCACCACCACCCATTCCGATTCTATAGTTATCGCCTCCAAGAATAACAACTTTATCCCCTTTATCCGGCGTATCTTTTAAGGCATCTGATTTTTTGGCAAAACCAATTCCTCCAGCCATCATAATTACCTTATCAAAGGCAAATTTCTTTTGATTTTCAAAATGTTCAAAAGTAAGTACCGACCCACATATCATAGGTTGTCCGAACTTATTACCAAAATCACTAGCACCATTGGACGCTTTTATCAAGATCTGTTCCGGTGTTTGATATAACCATGGGCGGGCTTCTGTGGCTCCTTCCCAGGCACGTCCTTCCTCCGAACGGGAATAAGAAGTCATATATACCGCTGTACCTGCCAATGGCAAGGAAGCTTTACCTCCACCCAGTCGATCTCGAATCTCCCCTCCAGATCCCGTTGCAGCCCCATTAAATGGTTCCACAGTGGTAGGAAAGTTATGTGTTTCCGCCTTCAGCGAAAGAACAGTATCTATTTCTTTTGTCTCGAAAAAATCAGGTTTATCATGACTTTTAGGAGCAAACTGAATGGCCTTAGGGCCTTCCACAAAGGCCACATTATCCTTATAAGCCGAAACCAAAAAGTTTGGATTCTCCTGCGAAGTACGTTTTATCAGCTTAAAAAGTGAGCTCTCCTTTTCCTCTCCGTCAATGATAAAAGTACCATTAAATATTTTATGACGACAGTGTTCTGAGTTCACCTGAGAAAAACCAAAGACCTCGCTATCGGTTAACTTACGTCCCAGTTTAAGGGCCAACCCATCCAAATAAGCAACCTCTTCATCACTTAAAGCCAGTCCTTCGGCTTGGTTATAGGCGGCCACATCATCAATCTCCACAATTGGATCCGGTTCTTTATCTATTGTAAAGATATCTTGTCCCAATCCATTATACAACACCTGGAGCATGGGATCAAAATCTGCATTTTCATCGGCCACTCCAAAGAATTCCTCTATACGAGTAATACCACCCAAACCCATATTTTGGGTGATCTCAACGGCATTGGTACTCCAAGGAGTTATCATCTCTTTACGAGGACCAACAAAAAAGCCACCTAACTGCTGCTCGTCAGTTTTGGTGGCACCGCTAAAAAGCCATTCCAACTTCTTGATATCTTCGGCTGTAAACTCCTGATTACAACCTACTGCTAAAATCTGTTCCGATTTACCTTTGAAGAAAAGGACCATGAATTTTCCTGTTTTATAAGATTATTCTAATGAGTCGCAAAAGTACAATAAACCGACCAATTTACGCAATGATGCCCCATTGTTTTTCAAGAGCTTATTAACACTGCAGCGCTGCTTGTGGATCGACCACGGCAGACAAAACCACCAAAACACTCATAACCAAGACCATAGACACAATAGCGTCAAAACACATAACAAACTATCATGCTGCTATTTATCCTTATTTTTCGATGTCAACTTTTTAAGGTAAGTTTATCATTTCAATTTTAAATATCATAAAACATATAAGCATTGAAAGAAAACATAAACATATGAACAAAAAGAATATACCTTTCCATAGATATAGTGATACCCACAAACATGTGTCCATTATAAATGGGAATCCAGCCCTTTCCATCGACCCGGACTTTCCCTTCGTCCTGACGCAATTCAACTACATGGAGCATGAAGCATTGAGTGCTCAGGCTCATCGCCACGATTATTATGAGATTCTGTTTATTGAAGAAGGAGAAGGACAGCATATTATTGATTTTGAAGCCTACAACGTTAAAGCGCCATCCTATTTCTTCATCTCAAAAGGACAAGTTCATTTTTGGAAACACATCAAATCATTAAAAGGAAAGGCCTTATTATTTCCTCGGGAATTTTTAATCTCGCCAGCCACAAATGTCCGCACCGAAAGCGATCTATTAAGTTTTGACAGTCTAAACAAAGCACCCCAACTTAGCATTGACGAAAGTGATTTACCCAAACTACAGGAACTACTCAAGTGTATAGAAGAAGAATTTAACATGCAATCGGGACGAAGTCTTTCTGTAATCAGATCCTTCATCCATATACTATTGATTCAACTTTTACGTATTTACAACGAAGAACATATCGAAAACTTACTCGACACCACCCACACCATGGTGCGAAAATTCAGACAGCTGGTTTCAGATCATTTCTTAAACATACGATCAGTTCAGGAATACGCCCATATGATAGGCATCAGTACTTCGCACTTGCGTGATAGCGTGAAAGAAATTACCGGATACTCACCTGGGCAAATCATTCGTCAGGAATTGATTTTTGAAGCCAAAAGAAAGTTAGCAAACACCACCCTCACAACTGCAGAAATTGCCTATTCACTTAACTTTGAAGATGCCTCGTATTTCAGTCGCTTTTTCAAACGAGAAACAGGAATAAGCCCCCTTAAATTTAGAGAAGAAATCATGATAAAATACCAGTTCTCGGGCTAGTTATATAGTGGCTGCAAGAAAACGATCGTTTTTTCTGTCTTTGATAAGAAACGAACATGAATTTTAGCATTCTAAAATACACACAGAAGAATGATTAAAATTCATCGGGAGTTCCATATGACCATTGAAAGACAAATTATAATCATATGAAAGCTTCAAAGACAAGGCTTTCGATACTTTTGAAACCAAGGAGTTTACAGATTGTAAATGACTGTTTCAAAAATGAGAAACTGTTGAAAAGTACCATCTTTCCAGTCTTTAACCCCTTACCTCCCCTTCTTTGAAAACCTATTTTTGCATTATAAATTTTAAGCATACAAAAATGAAATACAAAGTCACCGTAGAAGAAATGTCGGGAGATAACAAATTAATCTTTGAAACCGAAAATCAAGAAAATATATTAAGAATCGTCGAAAAACTAAAGCAACACCCCAACGTGGATAAAGAAGATGCAGCAGCATTTGGCGTAGGACTAAAATTACTTTCCACTATTATATTAAAAAACAAAAATACACCTTTATTTAAGGACTTCCTACCTCATTTTAAGGATTTTATGAAGACATTAAAAGGAAGTATGACAAAATAAGTGCGCACATCATTTTTTATAGCAACATTTAAATCAAATACCATGTTAACAACAATTGTCAAAAAGATATCTACTAAAATAGAACTCACAACAATAGAAAAAGAAGCTCCCGAAACCTACACTTTCAAGTTTAAGGTACCCGACAAGATAAAATGGGAACCGGGAGCTTATGCACATTTTTTGAACAATGACCTAAGCAATGGGCAAAAAGTATCCAAAAAGGAGGTACGTGAATTTTCAATAATGACCCATCCCGATGAAAAAACACTGGGTTTTACAACACGTATACGTCAGGACGCATCTAACTTTAAGTCAGGACTACTAAAACTTAAACCTGGAGACAAGATACGTATGTTTAAAATGGGTAACCACCTCAAAAGCAAGCACTCCCCAAACCACAGGGTATTTATAAGCATGGGAGTAGGAATAGCGACTTTCAGACCTTTTATTTTGGAACAGCAAAAAGACACTGCATCCGAACAGTTAATAACCAACATTAACATTGACCGCAGCGGTGAATTTGTCTACGCCAGTGAGTTGAATAAATATGCAAACCCCCAACTCAAGAATATATTTGTGACTAAGCGGGATGACCTTTATAAAAATATAGAACAATGCACATCTCATCCCCACAACACTTACTATGTAGTAGGTTCCCAAACATTTAATGAGGCAATCGGCAAATATTTAAAAGAACAAAACATACCTGAACGCCAAATTATTTTTGACAAACATTCCTAGTTATATAAGGCGAGTTGTTTGAGTTGTTAGAGTTGGCAACTTATTTAAGTTATTGATTTAAAAGACTTATGGAGGTGATATTCAATTTTAAAAACAATACCGGATGGAATTATTACCCCAAAGCTGTATTAAAAAACCTATTACAAAGTTTATACTTTAAGGTGTTTATGATTTCCGCTTCGCTCCAATTTTTCTACAGCAGAAAAAAATAAACAAAAAAAAACGCCACCGCTGACCTCAAAAAGCATAAATAAGCGCAGAAAGCAAATTCACTGCGCTCAAACAAACTACTTCTTCTTTTTTTTACGTCTCTTCAATAGGCTTTGCTCATGTTCGTTCATTAGCGATTTCCAGTCGGCATGACTTTCTGCGGAAAAATCGATGGTCTGCGAATAATCATCCCGATCCATTTCAAGGCGTTTAATCGGCTTACCCAAAAAGCCTTCAATTTCAGCGAGTATCTCTTTTTCTTCCGTACTACAAAAAGTTACAGCCTGTCCTTTTTCCCTGCCTCTACCTGTCCTACCCACACGATGAACATAATTTTCTGACAACTCCGGCAAATCATAGTTAACCACAAATTCCACACTTGGAATATCGATCCCTCTGGCACTCACATCGGTAGCTATTAACACTTTGACTTCTCCTTTACGAAACAGGTCCAATACCTTTTTTCTATCCTCTTGTTCCATTCCACCATGCAATGACTTAGCCTCCAGCCCTACTCTTCCCATTGCTTTTTGCACACGTTCGCACCGCACCTTAGTACGTACAAACACCAATATCTTACTATTTTCATTTTCTTTGACCATGCGTTCCAGGAAAAAACGTTTATCATCCATCTCCACATAAGTAACAAAATGGTCAATATTACGAGCCACCGGATCTTTAGGTGAAACCTGAATACGAATAGCATTATTAACCAAGGAATAAGCCAGTTTTTTAATAGTTTCGTTGATGGTAGCCGAAAAGAAAAGCGTTTGTTTTTTTTTCGGAAGATAGGTCATTATATCACGGATATCCTTAATAAATCCCAGGTCCAACATATGGTCAGCCTCATCCAGAATCAAAACCTCAATCCTATCCAATTTAATAAAACCCCGACTGGCCAGGTCAAACATTCGTCCCGGCGTAGCAATTAACACATCAATACCTTTTTCCAATCTAGCTATCTGGGGTGCTTCCTCTACCCCACCAAAAACACAAAAAGATTTCACACGGGTATGCTTTCCAATGGTTTCAAACACCTGATGAATCTGAATAGCCAATTCGCGGGTAGGCACCATTACCAAACACTTAATACCATCCATACGTCCTTTTATCTTACGCATGTGCAATTGATTAATAACAGGAATCGCAAAAGCGGCTGTTTTCCCTGTCCCCGTCTGAGCAATCGCCAACACATCCTCTCCTTTTAATATAGGTGGAATAGATTTGAACTGTATATCAGTAGGACGTCTGTAATTTAGCTTTGCTAAGCTTGTTTTAATTTCTGCTGCGATGGAATAATCCTCAAATTTCATAATACTTTCAAAATAAAATATTGCGACAAATATACTTTTAAATACTGCTTAATAAAAGACAGATAAGCTTAAGCCCTTGTTTTATCGTAAATATTTATATTTACAGACACAGAAGTCATCCCTGGCAACTTCAACAAACACAGCATATCTCATTGTATCAATGAACATTACACCTATCAACTTTAAAAAAAAGAGTTATCATGATATTTTTTTACACTATACTCTTTCCTTTCATAAAGGTTCTTTGTAAATTAAAACTTGAAACTTAAAACAAAATACAATGGAAAAGTGGGCAAGAAATTTACAACTAATTATTAATAAGCGAGATGCGCTACTAATTCAACTCAATAAAATAACCGGAAACAATTATTCATATCTCTCCTTACAGAATTTAACAATCAATCATATTAAAGGAGCCGATGCAAAAATTATCTTCTCCCAGCTCCAGAATGCCATTGGGGAGTATAATGATGCCTTATTGGAACGAGATGAAAAAATGTTTGGGAAGTTTCTGGACAGTCTGATTCATGACAAATCACCTACCAAAGAAAGCCAAAACTGGTGTGCATACAAATATTAAGTTTCTCTTGACTTGAAACAACAGAGGAGCAGCTTAATTGCCACATCCTCCTGCAGGCAGAGATACAATAAAATGGGTTCCTTCCCCAGGCTGGCTCTCCACGCGGATACTGCCATTATTTTCGGCTATCATCTCTTTGCATAACACCAAACCTAAACCGTTACCCTTTTCGTTATTAGTTCCCAAAGAAGAAATCGTCTTATTCAACATAAACAGCCCTTGTAATTGTTGTTCATCCATACCCACGCCACTATCTATTACTTCAACCACGCAAGTAGCACCAGCAAGATTAGCTTTGATATGAACCCATCCTCTTTCGGGTGTATACTTAACCGCATTGGAAAGAAGGTTGACCAATACTTTTTCAAACATCAACTCATCAACATAGACAAAGATCTCTTCATCCACCAATTGCTCAATACGAATTCCTTTGGTCTTCCAGATATCAGACTGTCCTTCAATAACTTTGCAAGCCATCCTTTTCACATTCACCTCAACAGGCTTTATCTCCAGGGCTTTGGTTTGTAACAAGTGCCAATCCATCAAGTTAGTAAGCATATCCAAACCCTTATGGGCTGTTTTATGCATGGTTTTAATACTTTCCAACATCACATTTTTATCCATCGCTTCAAAATCCTTTTCCAATAATTCAGACAAATAACTTTGAACACAAAATGGAGATCGCAAATCCTTACCTATGATGGAGAATAGCTTATCTTTAATATCATTCAATTTTTCCAGCTCCTCTTTCTGCTGTTGTATAAATTGTTTTTGGTTATTTAGCTGATCATTCAGATGCTGTTCTCTCCGTAAACTTTGCATGGCCATTTCTTTACGTTGCGTCTCCAACACCAATTTTATTTCTATTTCACGCCTCTCCTTACTTACAATATTTTGTTTTTCCACCAATCGATTAATCATCTTGGGAATACTGAACATAAAATATCCCATCAAAATAAAATAGACAGATCTATACAAAGCACCCTCCGGTCCTGCCGAAGCCACCTGCAAGATAAGATCCGGATCAATATCCGGGTAACGCACAAAAAACACAATATTAGAACACACCACCACATAGATAGTCGTATAAAACACCAACCATCCATCGTACCTTAGTACCGATAGCATAATCAACAAGGGATAAACAAACAACGAAGGCGCTGTAGATACAGCAATGGGGGTGAAAAAATAGCTATAGTTATAAATATGTAAAGACAGAATGGTTACATCAATGGTAGAAGAAGCATATCGTATCCAGGAAGCACCTTTGAACCTCCGCAATAATAAACTAAGAATAGAATTATAAAAAACATAAACACCCAATAAAATAAGGGAAACAAACCCACGATCCACTGCACCACTCAGAAAAATATATCCAATGAGAATCAGTATTGCAGCCACCAATATCCATCTGAATTTCATGACCTGTCGCTCGCCCCAATCTGCATCTTCGGTGGATAAAAACGAATGGTATCTCATGACGTAATAGGTTTGATAGGTTTGTTTAAAGAAATTAAAGTTAGACAATACTACAAAAAAAATACAATATATTTTAAATGAAGTATACTTTCTTCAGCACACCCCACTATAGTTCAGTAAAAAATAAATTATAAAAGCGTACCTTGTACAAATATTCACAAACCCATTTTCTAGGCCATGACAGACAAAAGCAAAGATTCACCTTTTAATGAAAAAGAAAGGAACCTCACTTTTTACAAAGATGGATATACGATTGCTTCTCGGGAAGTCACCGACTTTCATAGTCTGACTCCTTTATTTAAAGGCATGCAAAGCCAATACAGTGCCATCAGTCAGCTAACACAATCTTTTGCGGCACGGACGCAACAGCAGAACAAACCCATAGCCTGCGAAAAAGGATGTAGCTGGTGCTGTTACCAGCCGGTGTACATGACCACACAGGAAGCCTTACTTATATACGAATACATCATACAAACCTGCAATCAACAACAGCTCAACGACATTCGCAACAAGAGCGAAAAAAAATTAAAGAAAACCAAAGGTCTTGCAGAAGCAAAAAAACAAAATATCATCCACCCCTGTGCTTTTCTATCAGATGGAGCTTGCTCCATCTATTCAGTAAGACCGATGGCCTGTCGCATTTACCTATCCTCTTCAAAAGACTCCTGCAAAAGAAAATACGACAATCCCGGCAATAAAGATATCTACCCGGTGCTTTTTGATTTTCTATTAAAAGCGGGTAAATACACGAACGAAGGATTTGTTGCATTTTTAAAAGGCAATGGTCGCATCTTGGAAGAACTGACCATTGAAGAATTTATGGTAAAGCTATTTAAACACCCTGACTTTTATAAAGAATGGCTCCAAAAAGATCATTTCGACACCACAAACAACACCAAGGCCTAGGCACGTCAAAAATTAAAAAGCCCCCAGGCCATTAACATGTCGGCCCCCAGCAAAGAAAAAAACAGGCCCAGCAAGGCATAAACCACACGAGCCCCATTCAGGCCAATAGCCTTACTCAACATTTTTGCCTTACGCAGGCTAAAAAAATACTCCCAGTTAAAAAGAGCAGCCGTAAACAAAACCATCCCAAATACCAAAAACAAAACATTTATCAAAGTACTCCCTTCTCTCATCACCAATTTTCTTTTTTTAACAATTCACCCGATGTTGCATAATACTTCCAATTTCCGCTTCGGGTATTCCTTTTAAACTGACCTTTTATTTTTACAGCACCATTCTGATAATAATAAATGGCATCCCCCCATCGTTGTCCGTTCTTAAACTCCAGACTGGCTTTGATATTACCATCCGTATAATACTCTTTATACACTCCATCTATCTGATCATCTTCCAGTTCTATCTCAGCACGGATGATATGCTTTTCGTTATCGTAATAGAATACAGCTGTTCCATCCACCACTCCTTCATCATACAGCACCACCGACTCGATATTACCTGAGGTATAATAAGTTTTCCATATACCATCCAACACACCCTCATCCAATTCGCCTTCATAAATTAAAACACTATCCTGCACACGCTCAGGATGTGTAATATAATAAGCCAAATCACCATGATAATCCGCATATTCCTCGCCCAAATCTATTTTAAACTGCAAGCTATCAAACTCTTCCAACATAAGCTCTTCGGCCGACAAGTTCATTTGTTCAAGCGTCAGATTAAAAGCTTCACTCGTATCCTGTCTGGCAATAAACTGGGTACGCAATAATTTATTTTCGGGGTATATCTGCATCCCAACCAGACCGATATCCTGCATCAGCTCCTTATATTTTTTGAGTTCTTGTCTCTCCTTTTTATTAGAATAATAATACAGATGCTCATAGAGTCTATTCATGTTCACATAAGTCGTTAAGCTACTGTACTGTTTTAACTCCTCATTAAACCTAACAAACGAAGCATTTCGCTCCAGCGTATTACCTACCAGGTAACTATCAATCAATAACTTCAACATATCCGAAGAGTTACTAAACACCACATAATCGTCCACAATCGTATAATATGGCTTATCTCTATTTTTGAAAAAACCTCCCATGATCATCTTTAAGAAACCACTCACATTCAAGTAATTAATCTTATAGTTTCGATAATCCATTTGCCTAAAGCGAACGGTTGTTCTATTCTTTATTCGTTTTGCAATGGCATCCAGTTTCTCCTTTGCCTGTTCAACGTCATTGGATCCTAGAGCAATAATAAAATCCAGTTCCCTGGCATTATTGGTCGGACGCAGCTTTGCCATGGCAATTTCACCATTCATCCATGCAAAAACATCTTTTTTAATATCAATACCCAAAAACGTTTCTGTCATACCAATACCACCCTTATAACTAGCATAGTCCTCTGGATCCAATTGGGCATACTGCTGCAAAAAATCCTCATAAAAGGAGGTAAAATCATCCACATTAAAATTAGTATAAAACACAGCGCCCGAAGGAATTACCTTTTCTGCCTTCCGTGCCCCAGCATCCGCCATCACCAGAGGTGCAAACAAAGAAGGCAAAGAATCGTCATAAGAAGAAAAACCATCCATCATAAGAGAAGAATGCGCTATATCACCACCCAACACCGAAAAGTCAAGCCCCTTCAGGTAGCTATTGTCAATTCCTTTACCAAACACCTCCATCACTTTTTCCATATCGGCATACACATTTAACTGTCTATGATTATAAACCGATGTGATAGCATTGTTCTTTAACGAATTCTCCTGAGCACTAACAAATCTGGCCCTTATGGTCTTTTCCAGCAACTGATACGAAAGACTGGCAATTAATAAGTTATCAATAGATGCCATATGCACTGTTTTATGCATATCCTCCACCACAATTGAATATAGATTCACACTATCTACCACATTCTTTTGTACGGGCATTTTCCATATTGAGGCGATTCGAGGAATCAAGTTGCCATACTTTTTCACATCTACCACCACCATAAAGTCGCTTTTAAAAGCAGACAGCTGATGCATCGAAACAGACACTTTCTGGTTATTCAACACTTTGGTCAATAACTTATTCTCATGAATAGCCGAATTAAAAGACTGTAAACCTTCATTAAACTCATGGAACAGTTCACCCGTAATTATTGTATTCCAATAATCAGAATGAGTTAACTCCACCATTAATTTGGATATATTATCAGTTTCAACGATGAGTACTGCATCATCGGGGATGATAGACAAAGGTGAACGGTTGGCATTGCCTCCAAACTGAAAATAAGCAATCAATCCAGCAACCACAAGAATGATTGCCAAAATTAAAACTCCAATAAACTTAATAAACTGCTTCATTACTTGATTTGAAAAAAGACTTAGATAATATTTTTTTTAATGTTTCAATGATAAAACTTAACACAGATAGGTCGTTCGACCTGGGCCACACCAGGTAACAATGTCAACCTTCCCGTACGCTTATTTCTTTGATAAACCGATAGATTATTTACATCTCTATTGGCCACCACCAGGAAATTACCACTTGGATCAATGGCAAAATTCCTTGGCCATTTTATTCCTTCGGTGACAAAGTCCACCCATTCCAGTTTTCTCTCATGAACTTTAAAGACACCAATACAGTCGTACCCTCTATTTGAAGCATACAGAAACTTACCATCCGGAGAAAAATGAATATCAGCCGCCTTGGCAAAACCGGAGAAGGTATCGGGTAACAAAGATACCTCTTGTAGCACTTTCCTATAAATTCCTGCTGAATCTTTCGCAAAAGTACTAACGGTACAATCCAATTCATTGACCAAAGCCATCAAATCACCATGGGGTGAAAAATCAAAATGACGCGGTCCGGATCCAGGCTTACACATCACTGAATCAACCATCGTCAGCCCCATGGAATCCTGGGTGTAAACCATCAGCTTATCAGCTCCCAAATCGGCGGCATAAATAAAATGGCTCCCCGGATCAATATCAATAGAATGCGCATGCACAGCTTTCTGACGACTCAAAACAGGCCCCTTACCATGATGCTTGATCTTTCTTAAAAAAGCCACCCCCCCATCACTAAGGACATAAGAAGCCACCTCCCCAGAGTTATAATAAGCCAACATTAACTTATCCAACGACTTATCTAAGGCCACATAACAAGGCCCCTGGCCATTTAACACAGACGATGAAAGCGGTGTTATCTGACCTGACTTTTCGTCAACCCCATAAGACTTTAACACTGACTTCTTATCCGACCGTTCTCCAATGGCAAATAAAAGTCCATTTTGTGCATCCACCTCCAAAAAATTAGGGTTCAATATTTTATCGGCCAGTTGTGGTTGAGATATTTCCCCCGAAACGGTATCTAAAAAGCAATATTCAATTCCTTTTAAAGAATCGTTATTCGTTGTTCCAATATACACGAGAACTTTATTATCAACACGCTGCCTATCACATGAAAAAAGTACGGCCAGTACCATCAACAAAAAACAAAATCTATACATACCCTCAGGTTTAAATGATAAAAAACGCTTAAAGATAATGAATATAAGAAATATGTAAAGAAAATAACGAGCTATTAATAATGAAGGAACCATCATTACTCTCCTGTTCGTTTTCGTACACCATACTGTGTCAAAGTAATACAACCATTCAGCATTTAAGTCTTCACAATACTCAATCTAAAACACTACATAAAAGAACATTACACATATTGGCACAGCTATTGAAATACACCTTTCGAACAATTAAAAATAATAATTACTTAAAAATATAAACACCATGAGAACACTTCATTTAAACACCCAAATCAGAAACACATTTATGATTATTCTTGCATCAATGGTATTATCGACATCAGCATCAGCATCAGCATCTGAAATCACAAAGATGGAACCCATGCCAGTTGAACCAGTTGTTTCTTCAAATTTTGATTATTTAATCGATGCCTTAAACGAGAATAACAGTGAAGCATCCTTAATCCTTGAAGAATGGATGTTAAATCCCGAAACATTCAATCTGGAAGATACCGAAGAACCTACATTAGAATTAGAAACATGGATGATGGACACCCATACTTTTGATGTAGCGTTTGATTCAGAATTGACACTGGAAGAGTGGATGACTGATCTGGCATCATTTATAGATATTCCAGCAGAAGAAAGTTTGACTTTAGAAGAATGGATGACCAACTTGGACTCTTTTATAAATGAGGAACCCATATTTGCACTTGACAAATAAAATCCGGCATCGGGATCATCAAACGATCAACTATTACAGTTGATTCAGTTTTTTCCCCTTATCAGAACCTAATAAGAAATTCTTAGGACTGCCTATAATCTGTTCCCCATAAATACCGGTATGACCTGAAAACAAATAAGCGGTGGTACATGCTATACCAATAAACACACCTGCCTCTGCGCCAAAAAGCTCAATACCCATTAAGGTACATGCAATGGGAGTGTTGGTAGCTCCGGAAAACACAGCTACAAAACCCATTCCGGCCAATAGAGCCACTGGCAAAGGGATAAACAAAGAAAGTGCGCTACCCAAAGCAGCTCCCGTAAAAAAGAGAGGAGTTACCTCACCACCCTTAAACCCAGCCCCCAAGGTAAATGAAGTAAACAATATTTTCAGCAAAAAATCGGTAAAAGGCAATGTATGCTCAAATGACTCCACAATAACCGGGACACCTAAACCTATCCACCGTGTACTACCCAACACCCATACAGCTATGGCAATAACGACACCCCCTACAACAGGACGCAAAGGCGGATATTTAAACATTTTTTTAAAAAACATACCCCAATAATGCGTTGCATTGGAAAACAACATACCAGCTAGGCCAAAACAAACTCCAGCCAATAAGGCCCACAACAACTGAGGAGCCCATAAATCGGGCACAAAAGGGATGGCATAATGCGTATGATGAATAGGCCACAAATGCGCTGCTTCGTTGGCAAAGACAGCAGCCAGAAAGCTCGGAATGATAGCATCATAGCGCATCCTACCCACCACAAATACTTCCAGTGCAAATACAGCACCTGCCAATGGAGTTCCAAAAATGGATGCAAAACCAGCACTCACACCTGTCACCAATAATATCTTACGATCCTCTGCCTTTAAGTTAAATATTTTAGTAAACTGATCAGCAATAGCACCACCCATTTGTATTGCTGTTCCCTCTCTACCTGCCGATCCACCAAAGAGGTGGGTTACCACTGTACTCAACAGCACCAGTGGAGCCATTTTTAAGGGTATGATTTTTTTAGGACTCTGGAACTCTTCCAATATCTGGTTATTTCCCTTTACTACCGACTGTCCAAAATAATGGTAAACCAAGCCAATCACCAAACCACCCAATGGCAACAAGGCAATGATCCAAAGATGACTTTCTCGCCAGTCAGTAGCCCATTCCAGTGCTATTAAAAAAACAGCAGAAGCAGAACCCGCCAGCAGTCCCACAACGCCACAAAGAAGAATCCACTTACCCAAATACAGCAGCGAGGGTATAAAACCTTGGGGAATATTCTGTTTTAGGCGTTTTTTAAAACTCATAACAATTATTTATTCAAAAAAAGCATCCACCCCTGGATAATGATATTTTTCTCTGGCCATATCCTGCGGAAAAAGAAAATAAGTTACTTTTCCAATGGAACACAGCTTACCATTATGGTCCTCTATGGTGGTTTTAAAAATAGCCAATCGTCGGTTAATGGTTTCGATATGAGCCCGAATGGCAATTTCATCATCCGTTATCATCAACGGATGTTTGTACCTAACATCTAAATTAGAAGTTACACCGGCCGTTTTACATTGTGTATACACAGCCCAGCTGGCCACTTCATCGTGCAAGGTGGCCTGAATGCCTCCGTGCACCACATTCATGTATCCTTCAAAGCGTTTTTTAGGACGCCATTTACAAACAACATCATGGTCATCCTCCCAAAACTCAAGTTGCAGACCAATATCATTGAGAGGAGAGCAACCAAAACATTTGTAATCATGCTGCTTGCTATGTACAAAGGGATTAATAATCTTTCTCATTCTCGCAAAAGTAATAGTTTTTCACTTAGTGCAAATAAAAAATGCCGAAAATGAGTATAGCTCACCTCCGACATTCAATATTTTAGATCATTTCAAGCTTTATAAACAAAGCCTATTGCTGACTTCCCGGTACCGTTCCACGCATTCCCGCTACATCGCGATCGAACAAATAAAGATTTTGTCCTTGCAGTAATTTCAACTTATCGATGATGTTTCTTACGGAAGCTTCTTCTTCAATTTGCTCCGTCACAAACCACTGAATCCAGTTATGAGTGGTAAAATCTTTTTCTTCCAAACAAACACCAACAATTTCACTGATACTTTCGGTCACATATTGCTCATGCTCTAATGTTCTTTCAAATAACTCCTGAACATCGGCAAAATCTGCTGGTGGTTGCTCTACCGATGGTATAACGGCTTTTCCTCCTCTTTCGTTAACATACTTCATAAATTTCAGAAGATGTATTTTTTCCTCTTCGGCCTGTGCATACATCCATTCAGAAACGCCTCCAAATCCATTTGTTTCTGCCCAAGATGCCATTGACAAATAAAGGTTTGACGAATAAGCTTCCCTTTCTATTTGTCTTACTAAAATATTTTCTACCGGTTTTTTCAACATAATCTTATCTGTTAATTCTTAATTTTCATTCCACACTCCAAAATTATAATAATTCAGATAAAAAAGTATGGTTTTCAGTAGCCCTTCAGCTATTTAGAATACTTCTACACAAACGCCCAAATCATCATTTGCATCCACCCCTAAGTCATCCTTCATGCATATAAAAGACAAACAAGTATTTAATTTTCAAAAATAAGTTCATATCTTAAACAGATGTTAAATTAAAATGAATGATAAAAAAAATCCTTGTAGCAAACAGAGGCGAAATAGCGGTACGCATTATGCGTTCCTGTCGCGAAATGGGCATTTTATCTGTAGCTGTTTTTTCGGAATCTGACCGTACATCCATGCATGTACGCTATGCAGATGAGGCCTATTGTATTGGTCCTTCTCCTTCAAATGAGAGTTACTTAAAAATGGGAACTATCTTAAATGTAGCTATAAAGGCTAAGGTAGATGCCATTCATCCTGGTTATGGTTTTTTATCTGAAAACGCCGAGTTTGCCAGAAAAATTGAAGAAAAGGGCATCCTGTTCATCGGTCCAAGTCCCCATGCCATCTCTGCCATGGGCGACAAGCTCACCGCCAGACAATTGATGGAACATTCTGGAGTACCAGTGGTTCCTGGGACCCAAAAATCACTCAGCTCCAAGGATGAACTCTATTCCCTAACCCAAGAGATAGGCTATCCGGTCATGATCAAAGCCTCTGCGGGCGGAGGCGGAAAAGGAATGCGGCTCGTCAAAAACAAAGCAGAGCTGGAATCCTCCTACAACATGGCAAAATCAGAAGCGCTATCGGCCTTTGGCAATGATACGGTGTACATCGAAAAATACATAGAATCGCCACATCACATAGAATTTCAGATATTGGCCGACAAACAAGGTAATACCATTCACCTTTTCGAACGGGAATGCTCAGTACAAAGACGCCATCAAAAAGTAGTAGAAGAAACCCCATCACCTCACATGACACCTGCCTTAAGAAAAATCATGGGTGAATATGCCATCAAGGCAGCTCAATCAGTCAACTATGTAGGCGCAGGTACCATTGAGTTTTTGGTAGACAACAAACACAACTTCTACTTCTTGGAGATGAACACCAGACTACAAGTTGAGCATCCTATTACAGAAAGAATTACAGGAATAGACATCGTCAAAGAACAAATTAACATTGCAGATGGCAAAGCCTTAAGTTATCGTCAAGATGAGGTCATCATGCATGGCCATTCCATTGAATGTAGGATTTACGCCGAAGATCCGCAAAATAATTTTATGCCCAATCCAGGTTTCATCAAGCACATTAGTGAACCCTTAGGTTTGGGAGTCAGGACCGACGGTTATGTCTACATGGGCTATGAAATACCTATTCATTACGATCCAATGATATCAAAACTGATCATCTGGGCAAAAACAAGAGACGAAGCCATCGCTAGAATGAAAAGAGCACTATACGAATACAAGATAACCGGCGTAAAAACCTCTATTCCATTTCTGGAGAAGATCATGGACACTCCGGATTTCAAAAACGGTAAATACGACACTCACTTCATCCAAAACAATGCCAAATATCTGCAAATAGAAGAACCATGTGAAAAGGAGTGCCAAGATATTGCCATGTTTGTGGCTTACCTTGATTTTAAGAAAAAGCAACAAACACAGGTACAAGATAATGTCACCAACAAACCTTCGCCATGGAAGGAATTTGGTAAGAAAAGAAATATGTTAAGATTTTAAACTTGTAGTATGCCTTTAGAACTAAAAATAAAAGATAGGAAAGCAAAGATAGAAGTACTCCACCAAGAAGACAGTACCTATCATGTGAAGATCGATGGTAAAGAATACCATTTGGATGTATTACAAGTTGAGTCATCGGTATATTCAGTCCTCTACCAAAATCAATCCATTAATTTGGAGATGATCGAAGGCGACAATCCCAATCAATATAAAGTAAATACCCGTGCCGATCAATTTACAGTAGACGTGATAGATCCCGTAACCAGGTACAAGTCATCACGCTCCAACGCGCATAAGAGTATCGAACAAATCATTGTATCTCCCATGCCCGGAAGAATCGTCAGCGTACTGGTAAAAGAAGGGGACCCCATTGAAGAAGGCCAAACGGCTTTGATCGTTTCCGCCATGAAAATGGAAAGCGAGTACAAGGCTCCAATATCAGGGGTGGTATCCAAAATACATATTTCAGCAGGAGACACCATTCGCGGTGGAGTTCCACTCATAGAGATCGAGCCTCAGTCCCGCTAACACAGCAGTGATTGCAAAGACAAAACAAGCCCAAGCATCCTCCTTTAAGATGATGGTGGTTCGTGGAATGTGAACGTAAAAAACAATTTTTAAGCACACAAATAGAAACCTTTAAGTTAACAATATGCTATCATTAGACGATAAATACAAGATTTACGAAGACAAAAATAGAGAAGCAGAGATTGGAGGCGGGAAAAAGCGCATAAAAAAGCAACACGATTCCGGAAAACTCACGGCACGAGAAAGGATAGATTTATTTTTAGATAGCAACACTTTTGTTGAGTTGGATAAGTTAATCACCCATTCCTGCCATAATTTTGACATGCAAAAACAAATTATTCCGGGCGATGGAGTAGTTACCGGATACGGTAAAGTAGATGGTCGCTTGGTATATGTTTTCGCACAGGATTTTACCGTATTTGGAGGCTCTTTAAGCATTACCAATGCCAGCAAAATCATCAAAGTACATCAACTGGCACTAAAAATGGGCGCCCCTATCATAGGACTAAACGACTCAGGTGGAGCGCGAATACAAGAAGGTGTACAAAGCCTTGCCGGTTATGGTGATATATTTTATCTCAACGTAAAGGCATCAGGTGTTATACCTCAAATTTCAGCTATCATGGGACCATGTGCCGGAGGTGCCGTATATTCACCAGCCCTTACTGATTTTATATTCATGGTCAAGGACTCCAGTTATATGTTTGTTACCGGACCTGAGGTGATAAAAACCGTCACCCATGAAGAAGTGAGCAAGGAAGAGCTGGGAGGTGCAGTCACCCACAACTCCAAGAGTGGTGTAGCACATTTCTTGGGCGATAATGATGAACACACCCTCATGATGATAAGAGAACTGCTTAGCTTCCTCCCCTCCAACAACATGGAGGAAACACCCATCGTTCCCAGTGGCGATAAAAGTGACCGTGAGGACGAGTCACTTCAGGAATTGGTTCCGGCAGATCCCAATAAACCATACAACATGCTCGACTTAATAAGAACAGTGGTGGACAATGAACACTTTTTGGAAGTAATGCCACAGTACGCCAAAAACATGTTGACTGGTTTTGCCCGGTTCAATGGTCGTTCTGTTGGAATCGTAGCCAACCAACCTGCATTTTTAGCCGGCGTATTGGATATCAACTCCAGCACCAAAGCCGCTCGATTTGTCAGGTTTTGCGATTCCTTTAATATCCCCTTGGTCACCTTTGTTGATGTACCTGGATTTTTACCCGGCACAACACAGGAATTTGGAGGCATCATAAAACATGGAGCCAAGCTTCTGTACGCCTATGCCGAAGCTTCGGTCCCCAAAATAACAGTCATTACCCGCAAAGCTTATGGAGGTGCCTATGATGTGATGGCCAGCAAGCACCTGATGGCCGACATTAACCTGGCATACCCTACGGCAGAAATAGCTGTCATGGGACCCGAGGGAGCAGTCAATATCATATTCAGAAATGAAGAAGCCAGCGAGCGTATTCAAAAAGTCGACGACTACAGAGATAATTTCGCCAACCCATACCAAGCCGCAGAGTTAGGATATATTGACGAAGTGATTATGCCCCGGGAGACTCGAAAAAAGCTCATTCAGGCACTGGATATGACTCAAAACAAAAGCGAAACAAACCCTTCAAAAAAACACGGTAATATGCCATTATAATCCGACCTGTTTTGTTTAATCGTTCAATTTACCAAAGAGTTTCATTTTCTTAATTAAGATTTGAAACTCTTTTATTTTGCAGGCGTATTCTCTCCACAGTTCTTGATAAATGTAGCAAAAACCTCATCAAACCTTAGGGTTAACAAAATATCAGGGAAAGACAACATAACAAATAACAAACCACGAATATAGTTTCGATCTCAGTAGTCCATCAGGTGATAAACTGTACGAAATCTTACTCAAAGGCGGTTCGTTGGAATTAGATATCAACGGAGATATTTCTCCAGCAGGTCGTTACTATAACCTTGACTTTACCCAAGAGATCAATAGAGGAACATCAATTTGAGTTTCAAAATGCATGGTTACTAAGTGTGGTAAAACCGTAATCTAAACTACATTCTGCTGATAAAACTGTTTCATTTTAAGAATCTTGTCAAAACCACAACAAATTGTTATGCCACTTCTTATTTATTTTGCACAAAAGTAATTGAAAGCGTTCAATTAAAATGTATTTTTGTTTTTTTATTGGCATGATGATCACGAGATGGATACAACAGAGATTTTAATCAAGATTCGTAAAATAGTACGTTCGATAGATATCGAATCAAAAAAAATACAGAAAGAATATGGCGTTAGTATTCCACAGGTACTTTGTCTGAATTTTTTAAAAATATCACCTAATTTTCAGGCTACACAGAGCGAGATAAAAAAATTCTTAAACCTCAATGCGAGCACTGTCAGTGGGATTATCAACCGTCTAGAAAAAAAAGGTTATCTTGCCCGTCTACCAAAATCTGTTGACAAAAGAGTGGTTAACATTGCTTTGACATCTAGTGGAGACAAAGCATTAAGCACCATGCCATCACTTTTACACGAACAACTTTCTTATAAGTTAAAACAGCTAAACGACCAGGAGTTACGTACGGTTGAATACGGCTTGGAAACACTGGTAAAAATGCTTGAGATTGAAAAAGTAGAAGCCTCACCTTTAATAACTACAGGTGCTAGTTTGGACGAATATAATGACGAAAACAATACCAATGAGAAGACCAAGTAACAGAAAATGCCTCGTCTCAGAAAAGTCTTCTTTTATCGCCATATAGTTGGCGAGTTGTTGAAGTCGTGGAGTTGTTATAGTTGTGTTTCTCATCTAAAAGATATCTTCCATTTGTATATGGAACTATCAATAAAAGACCGCAGGATAGGCCAGAACAATAGCTGTGGCCGGCGGTGGCGAGAGAGCTTCAAGGGCGCACTTGAGGTGGTAGTGCGCTGGACGGAAAGATAACCCAAAAGCTGCATTAGAAAATCTATTACGAAGTTCTAATACATCATTTGGGTTGGTCGATGCGGGCTGATAGTGATCTATTATTCTAGACCTTTTTGGTCCTTTTTATGGCAATGACAAAAAAATATCAAAAGAATAAAGTTATTTCCCTCTATACAGAAACAAGATTTCCAATTTATTAAATGCATTCAAGTAAAACACAGAAGTTTTCAATATTAAAAATCCAAATTCAAAAACTTTCATCTTACGGATATCTTCCATTTGTATAAGAAACTATCAGCTAATGAACCGCAGGGCAGGCCAGAACAATAGTCCCGGGGCCGGCGGTGGCGAGAGAGCTTCAAGGGCGCACTTGAGGTGGTTGTGCGCCGGACGGAATTGGAGCTCGATGTAGGGGAGGTAGTGATCTATTGTTCTAGACCTTTTTGGTCCTTTTTATGGCAATGATAAAAAGGACATATATGGAAATATTAAAAGCAAGCAATATACCAAGTACGAAGTAAAAAATAGTTCACTCTAAAGCGATTGTTGTTATTAAATTACAAGTATTGAGATATTTTCATCTTAGGCTCTGCTATGTCTCGTCTCAGAAAATCCTTCTTTTATTGCCATTTAGTTGGCGAGTTGTTGAAGTCGTGGAGTTGTTATAGTTGTGTTTCTCATCTAAAAGATATCTTCCATTTGTATATGGAACTATCAATAAAAGACCGCAGGGTAGGCCAGAACAATAGCTGTGGCCGGCGGTGGCGAGAGAGCTTCAAGGGCGCACTTGAGGTGGTAGTGCGCTGGACGGAAAGATAACCCAAAAGCTGCATTAGAAAATCTATTACGCCATGCAATGGCTACCAATTCAGTCAAAAGCCAATATACATTTATACCCAAAATTTTTACTCGTTCCAAATTTATCACAACAACATAAGCAAGACTCCTCTATAAAACAACAAAAGCCGCAATTATAAAAAATCACGACTCTTGTTATATCTACAATCGGTCGGAAGGCACAGAAAACCATACTACACCCATATCAGACCCATTATATTCAGTTTATTTCAGCCAGGCATCCACTGCAGCTTTGTTATTATTATACCAGTTTTTAGCACCTTCTTCCTCCCCCATCTTTTTAACATCACCCATCAGTTCATACAATTTGGCTTCTTCAAACGAAAAGTTCTCAAAAAAATGTGCAGCCACTGGCATATCCTCTTTAAAACCTTTACGTGCCACAATCTGACACTCATCTTTTGGATATACACCTTTGGGATCTTCCAGGTATTTCAGGTCATTTTCAGCCCATTTAAAATGAGGTTTCCAACCTGTAATAACGATCCACTCATTTTTTTTGATGGCTTTTTGCAAGCTGGCAACCATCGCCGGACCGCTAGAAGTGATTTGCTCAAAGTCTAACTTATATTCTTCAATGGCCTTCACTGTATTCGCATGAATACCAGCTCCACTTCCGATTCCAATAATCTTACCTTCAAATTGATCCACATGCTCGTTCAATTCCTCTATGGAATTGATAGTAACATACGAAGGAACCACAAGCCCCGTTGTACCATCCACAAACGAAACACCTAACTGATCAATTTTATCACCATATTTATTCCAATAATCTTTATGTGTATGAGGTAACCATGCATCCAAAAAAACATCGCCTTTGGAATTTTTTTTGGACAACTCACCATAAATAAGTCCTGGCTCCAGATTTGTCAATTCCACCTCATATCCATTGGCTTCCAGAGCAACCTTTGCCAAATGGGACATAGCAATTCCTTCGGCCCAGTTAGGATATAAAATACTTACTTTCTTTACATCCTTTTGGGTTGCGTTATTAGAGCAAGAAAAAGTAGCCACCATAATAACTACGGCAACCAATAGCATACTTAAATTTTTAATTTTATTCATTCTTTTATCATTTAATTAAGGTTATCATTATTTTTTTGCGATTGCTTGTGTAATTCGGTCTAATATAATAGCCAGTATTACAATACCCAGACCCGATTCAAAACCTTTGGCCACATCGTTTTGCTGTATTCCCTGATAAACGATACTTCCAAGTCCTTTAGCTCCCACCATAGAAGCGATGACCACCATTGACAAAGACAATAATATCACTTGGTTAATACCAGCTAAGATGGTTGGTTTTGCTAATGGAAGCTGAATTTTAAACAATATTTGCTTTTCTGTAGCGCCAAAAGCATGTCCAGCCTCAATCACATCTTCAGGCACACTGCGAATACCCAGGCTTGTCAAGCGTACAGCCGGAGGTAAAGAAAAGATAACAGTTGCAATCACTCCAGGCGTATTTCCTACACTAAAAAAGAAAATAGCTGGAATAAGATATACAAAGGCTGGCATGGTTTGCATGAAATCCAGAATAGGACGTATAATAGCATTGGCTATATTACTTCGCGCAGATAAAATGCCCAAAGGAATACCCAACAATAATGCAATAAAAGTAGCAACCAACACAAGCGTAGTTGTCTGTATGGCATGTTTCCAGTAGCCCATTGCCCATATGAGCAATAATCCACCTAACACAAAAAGCGCCATGCCAATTCCTTTTTTAAACCCCTCTTTTTTAAAGGCTTGTTTCCTTGCATTACAATAATAAGCCCCTATGGTAACCAGTACAATAATCATGAAAAAGGGAATGGCCAAGAAAAAGTCATTTAAGCTTTCCACCGTCCATGAAATGGAATCATCAATAGCGCCCCACAACGGAGAAAAGCCTTCTTCCAATGCATTAATTGCTTTTTCGATATACTGACCTACATTAATTAATTTTTCCATACTATATTTCGTTAGCTTTTTCTTTTAGTTCCACCACTTCTTTTTTTCCAAAGCGCGTTGCTTCAATAATGAGAGATGTTTGAGAAACCAAACCTAATAACCTACCTGTTTCCTCATCCACGACTGCCAACGGATATCTAATACCAGTAATTAAAGGAAGCATTTCTTCCACAGTATAGTTTTTATACACACTTGGAACATCAGTTCTGAGCGCTTTATGAACAGTGGTCTCCTTTTCCTTTTCCAGTTCCAGCAGATCACTCAGCCACACGTAGCCCAAAAACTTTTTATTTTCATCCTCCACAGGAAGTGTTATAGCAGTAGTGCTTCGCATCTTACGAATCGCTCCCTTAGGGCCATCTTTATGTATTTCAACGGTGGTATTCTTTTTAAACATCAGTGTTTCGGCAGTGATAATAGTCTTTCGATCTACCTTTTCTACAAAGGCTTCCACATATTCACTGGCCGGATGCGTAAGAATATCCTCTGCTGTCCCTATTTGTTCAATCACCCCATCTTTCATAATAGCGATACGCTCTCCAATCTTAATGGCCTCGTCCAGGTCGTGGGTAATAAATACAATGGTCTTTTTCAACTTACTTTGAATCTCCAATAACTCATCCTGCATATCAGATTTTATCAGTGGATCCAAAGCCGAAAAAGCTTCATCCATCAACAAAACAGCAGGATCATTCGCCAATGCTCGTGCCAATCCAACCCGCTGTTGCATCCCTCCAGAAAGTTCTGACGGAAATTGCGACTCATATCCTTTTAATCCGACCGTTTCCAAAGCCTGCATAGCCTTCTCGGTCCTAAGCCCCAGCTCTTCACCTCTCAATTCCAATCCAAAAGCCGCATTCTCCAGTATAGATCTATGAGGAAGTAGTCCGAACTTTTGAAAGACCATACTCATCTCATTACGACGCGTTTCTAACAGTTCTTTATTATTCTCTCTGGTTATATCATGATCTTCAAAGAACACATGACCCGAAGTAGGTTCATTCAAGCGATTTAAACAACGTATAAGTGTTGATTTTCCACTACCAGACAAGCCCATGATCACAAATATCTCTCCTTCCTTAATCTCAAAACTGGCACGGTTGACCCCCACTGTACATTTTGTCTTTTTCAGAATATCTTCCTTCGACATACCTTGGTCCAACATTTTAAGCGCCTCTTGTTTGCGCTTACCAAAAATTAAGGTTAAATCCTCAACCTTTATTTTAATTTTGTTTTTATTGGGCATATTCTCCTCTTTAAAAATAATAACCTATGTTAATATTGAAACGGTTCTCCCATTCGGCATCGGGTGTTCCAGAACCCAGGCCATTGGTCCAAGCCGCTCCTAACCATGGTTGATCTTTTCCTTGTGCAAAATCAATATAGGTATAGACATTACCTGCCGACACTAATACACCTGTAACATTCATAAATGAATCCTCAAAAGAATCCACGGTCTTGTCAAGCATTCCAAAATCATTATAGAACTGAAGACTAGAAACCGGTCCCCATTCAACAGGAATCGTATAAGCAGCTCCAAGAGTATAAGATAAGGCCTCTGAAGCTACCATATAAGGAGCTCCATAGGCAGTCATGGCAATCACCCTATTATCCTCCCCATCCGGATTTTCGGTATTATAACTATATTTGGATACTTGCGCTTTCAAATCAAACGAACCCACTTTCAATTCATAGTGAGCAGCCCAAGCATAGCGATCACCCACGTCCTTTGTATCTATGTTATATACTCCTCCATACTGGGCCGACACCCCTACCTTATGCTGGGCACTCCCATTGGAAAACTTCCGATCCACTTTTACATTAAACTGATTAATTTCTTTGTTTTTATGCGTTCCACTTCCACTAGATCCTACATCATATGCGTACCGACTGTTAGAAACATCTGAATTATTTCCAAAGCTAAGCTCCTCTGCATTCTTAAAAAAGGCAATAGCATACTCCCACTGATCATCTATATGTGTATACTTCAAACCCATATCATGATCATCTTCTAAACCCACATAATAATTCATGCTAAAAAACCAGCTATGAGAATTGTATTGTGTTATTCCAAAAGGAACCTGAGTCAGCCCTAGTTGTAAATTGTTCTCTGTGGAAAAATCATAACCAATCCACCCTTGTTTGAGCATGGCTCCACCAAATCCTTCTGAATAGAAACGATATTCTGCATTCAGTTTTAAACCTTTGTATTTTGCTTTGGCATTGATGCGAAATACATCAAAACCTAAATCACCTCCACGTTTTTGTTGCTCTGGTTTCCATGACGATACATTGTAATTATACCTCAATGCCCCCCCAATCTCTACTTCTGGTTTTTCTTGTGCTGATAAAAATGAAAAAGTCGTTAGCATTATAAATAATGCCATTTTTAATTTTAAATTCATAAAATATATTTAGTATATAAATTGATTAATTCTTTATCGGTATAATTTCAGTAAGAATATTTTTAGAACAAAAGAGCATTGGGATATTCGTAAATCTATTATATATCACACAAATACTAAACATTAGCTTACTACCAATTGAGATGTTTATTTCTATAGAAACTATTTCAGCACAAAAGTAATTTTTTTTATCAAAACTTAACAATTACAAATGTTAATTCATTTTAAAGTATACTTATCAACCGTCAAAGAACAGCTACAAATCTATTACGCACAGCCAACACATAATTCGTATAGAAACCATCTTCTTTCTTACAATCAGTGATTCCTATAAATATAGTGGGCGCAAAAAAACTACTATTATTCTGTCTTTGATAAGAAAGCTTCAAAGACAAGGCTTTCCATGTTTTTTGAAACCTAAAAGTTTAATGATTGTGAATGACTGTTTCAAAAATGAGAATAACGCAGTATTTGGAGTTTTCTTGCAAAGACTACATAAGAATCGATTTAGAGAGAGTGCACTATATGGTCAATGAAAATAAGCAAGTCTGCAAAACAGACATCAAAACATTCACGGTCCATCCCAGGCTGGGGGTTGAAACCTTCGCTTATTTCATCGAGCAGGAATTGTAACCATTTAATAATTTAGGTACTACGCGCATATATGATTAGCATCTTATGATGAAAAAATGTAACTTAATGTTTTTTACAGCTATGGAAAATCATTCAGAGAAAATCAGCAAATGTCCGGTAACTGGAGCTTCAGCAAAAGCCTTTGCCGGAGGAGGAACCAAGAATCGTGATTGGTGGCCACATCAGTTGAAATTGAACATTCTTCGTCAAAACTCATCCTTATCCAATCCCATGGATCCGGATTTTGACTATGCAAAAGAATTTGAAAGTATCGACTACAAACAGCTTAAAGAAGACCTTCATGCCTTGATGACCGATTCTCAGGATTGGTGGCCTGCTGATTTTGGTCATTATGGTCCTTTATTTATTCGTATGGCATGGCACAGTGCAGGAACTTACCGAACTGGTGACGGCAGAGGAGGTGGAGGAAAAGGCCAGCAACGCTTTGCACCCTTAAACAGCTGGCCAGACAATGTGAGTTTAGACAAAGCACGTCGACTACTATGGCCCATAAAACAGAAATACGGAAAAAAAATATCATGGGGCGACCTTATGATTTTAGCTGGTAATGTAGCATTGGAATCCATGGGATTTAAAACCCTGGGCTTTGCCGGTGGACGTGTCGATGTATGGGAACCTGAAGAAGATGTGAATTGGGGACAAGAAACCACATGGCTGGATGACGACCAACGTAATCTTCCCGAAAGCAAAGCAGACAACCCACTTGCAGCAGTTCAAATGGGACTCATCTATGTTAATCCGGAAGGACCGGGAGGAAAACCAGATCCTTTGGCTGCGGCAAAAGATATACGGGCTAGTTTTGAACGCATGGCCATGAACGACGAAGAAACAGTAGCGCTCATCGCAGGTGGTCACACCTTTGGAAAATGTCATGGCGCAGGCCCTGCCTCACATGTGGGCCCTGAACCAGAATCTGCTCCCCTCGAAGAACAAGGCCTGGGGTGGAAAAACTCCTTTGGTACAGGAAAAGGAGATGACACCATCACCAGTGGATTAGAAGTAACCTGGACACAAACGCCTACTAAATGGAGTTACTATTTCTTTAAAAACTTATTTGAATTCGAATGGGAATTAACCAAAAGTCCTGCCGGAGCATACCAATGGGTGGCCAAGGATGCTGATCCACAAATGCCATATGCACAAGATCCGCATAAAAAACATCTTCCTACCATGTTAACAACAGATTTGGCATTGATTCACGACCCCATCTATAAAAAAATATCCCATCGGTATTATGAGCATCCTTTGGAGTTTGCAGAAGCCTTTGCTAAGGCATGGTTCAAGCTTACGCACCGTGACATAGGACCACGATCTCGTTACCTGGGACCAGAAGTACCTACTGAAGAATTCATATGGCAAGATCCTATACCTGTGTGCAACCACCCATTAATCAATGACGATGATATAGAACTACTGAAACAAAATATATTGGATACCGAATTAAGTATTTCTCAACTGGTTTCCACAGCCTGGGCCTCCGCTTCTACTTTTAGAGGATCCGATATGCGAGGTGGTGCCAATGGTGCGAGAATACGACTTGCCCCACAAAAGGACTGGGCAGTTAACAAGCCAGGCCAGCTAAACAAAGTATTAAAAATGCTGGAAATAATACAAAAAAACTTCAATGAATCACAAACCCAAGGAAAAAAAGTATCCATGGCCGACTTGATTGTTCTAGCAGGATGTACAGCAATAGAAAAAGCTGCTAACAATGCAGGAATGCAGGTAAACATTCCTTTTATACCAGGCCGCATGGATGCTACACAGGAACAAACAGATATTGAATCATTTACTGTACTGGAGCCCATCGCTGATGGTTTTAGAAACTATAAAAATACACAATTTAAAATCTCGGCAACCGAAGCACTGATCGACAAAGCGCAACTGCTTACGCTAACTGCGCCTGAACTAACTGTCCTTATTGGTGGAATGCGTGCTTTAAATACAAATTATGACAATTCGAAGCATGGCATACTTACCAAACACCCGGAATCTTTAACCAATGATTTCTTTATAAATCTGCTAGATATGAATACAGCATGGACAAAGAATCAACATTCGTATTATGAAGGAAGAGACAGCAAAACAGGCACGCTCAAATGGACAGCCACAAGTGTTGACCTGATTTTTGGTTCTAATTCAGAACTAAGAGCTTTGGCAGAAGTATACGGTAGTTTCGATGCCAAAGAGAAATTTGTTCGCGACTTTATCGCTACCTGGAATAAGATAATGAACCTCGACCGATTTGACTTGCAGTAAAACACCCATCCAATCTTTAGGAATAAAACCATAAGATGGTTTCACCATATAAGAGCAATTGGACATTATACAATTGCTCTTATTTATCCTTTAATTCATAAAAAACACCCCGATCAAGCGCAACTGTTTTTAGTATATTGTTGGCCTCCAAAGCTCCCAGATATTTATTTATTTCATTCACATGCATACCCAAAAAGCAATGTAAATCATCGAGCGTACAAGGTCGACGAGCTATTGTTTCTATGATGGCTGCTTCAATATCACCACTGTAAGATTCAACAGAAGTACGTTCCTCCACTGTAGCAATAATTTCCACATTCGGTAAATCCCAATAATCTATTATTTCTTGTAATTCACTATTTGATAATGGCAACAAGCCATGAAGCGTCCCCGGACGGTCGAGAGTATTCAACTGAACACTATCAGGACAGATCGATTGTATTGCATTTTTAAGCAAATCCAATTCTTCTTTGGAATCATTATAACCTTTCAATAAAAATATTTCGAGATAAATTTTCCCTAGATATTCTTTCCTTAAGTCCACTAATCCATCTATATATGTATGGATATGCAGATCAGAATGCGGTCGATCAATTTTTTCAAAAACATTCTGGCTGGCGGCATCTAACGAAGGTAAAATCACATCGGCCTGCAACAACTCAGACCTCAATTTACGATCAAAAAACAAAGTCCCATTTGTTAAAACAGCCGTTTTGACGTTTGGATAATGCTGCCTAACAAAATGCAAAACCTCTCCTATTCTACTATAAAGTGTTGGTTCTCCTGAACCCGAAAATGTAATATAATCTATTTTTGGGCTAAGACTCATAAATTGCTCCAACTCAGCAATCACATGATCATATTTCACATACTCCATTCTATCTAGTGTCAATTTAGAAGTCTTTCCTACTTCACAATAAACACAGTTTAACGAACAAACTTTTTTAGGTATTAAATCAATACCCAATGACATACCTAACCTGCGAGAAGGTACAGGACCAAAAAGATGTTTATACATAATTACAAAATTTACTTGCATACTTTTACGTGAACCTAGAAGGTTTACCTCTGATGGCTTAACCTAAAAGGATGCATTTTATAGCGTTACCCTTAAATGCATTATTTTACAAAGATACGCATTAACAGACTCAATGTTGTTATTTGTATAAAAATAGATTATGATACTTAATTGTTTTGCGTGCTTATTGATCCTTTAGTGGTAATTTTAGCTCTCTCGCCAACGCTGGCCCCGGGGCTATTGTTCTGGCCTGCCCTGCGGTCTTTTCACTGATTGTTGGGTTTTTAAGTGAGAATAATCGTTTGTTGAGAAATGTTGAATCTGGTTAGGAATGAGTTGCAACTACTTTTGTTTTACTTGAAGTCTTTTCAATATTGAACTGTCTCCATATGTTCTTTTTACTCGGGGAGGTTTATTTTTAAAGGCCCTCATGATCAGGCTTCGCCGAATTATTCGGGAAGGCTTGTTTTAAAGGTCCTCATGATAACTGCGTTATTACTCGGGAAGGTATATTTTAAAAGGCCCTCATGATAACTGCGTCATTGTCATTGCCACAAAAAGAACCAAAAAGGTCTAGAATAATAGATCACTATCAGCCCTGCATCGACCAAACCAAATGATGTATTAGAACTTCGTTATGAGAATTAAAAGTGCAATCAATCAAGAACTTGTTGAGATGAGGCATAACGGGTCCTAAGATGAAATATCTCATCGCTTTAGAGTGATCTATATTTTACTACGTACATGGTACATTGCTTGCTTTTGAAACTTCCGTTAACGTCCTTTTTATCATTGCCATAAAAAGGACCAAAAAGGTCTAGAACAATAGATCACTACCTACCCTACAGCGAGCTCCAATTCCGTCCGGCGCACAACCACCTCAAGTGCGCCCTTGAAACTCTCTCGCCAGCGCCGGCCCCGGGGCTATTGTTCTGGCCAACCCTGCGGTCTTTATTTTGATAGTTGGGTATTTAAATGGGGATTACTTATTGATTGAGAATTACGAAATATGGTTAGGGATGAGTTGTAACTACTTTTGTTTTACTTGAATATGGTCTATAAATTGGAAATTATAGTTTACAAAGCGAGAGTACTACCTCTACTTGTAAATAGGAAATTAGTACCATCAAAATTTCGCAATAGAACATCACCAGTTGTAGAAATAAAAAATAGCCTCCATTTTTAGGTTGTGAAATCTAAAAAAACAAAGGCTATGAATAAAAACCAAAAAGTTTTTATGTGGTACAAAGTTAATGAATTATGGAAACAAGGACTCAATAAGAGTCAAATAAGTAGAGAGCTTGAGATAGATAGAGGCACTGTCCGTAAATATTTAGCAATGGATGAACAGACTTTTATGTTGTGGATAAATAAGCCGCATCGCCTGTCAAAAAAGCTCTCTGGTTATTATAAATATGTAAAAACACTTCTCGAAAGCACGCCTAACTTGTCAGCCGCCCAGGTAGAAGATCGTTTAAAAGAATCATTTGAAGATTTACCGAAAGTAGATAGCAAAACGGTCTATAACTTCGTAAAAACGATTCGGGAGAAGCATGCCATCAATAAGTACAAAGAAGTGGGTTCCCGTCAATATCAAAAGCTGCCTGAGGTAGCTTATGGTAGCGAGGCTCAGGTTGATTTTGGCGAGATTACTATGCAGAGTGGAGAAGGTCATCGTATCAAAGTGTATTTCTTCGCCATGGTACTTTCGCGTTCTCGCTACAAGTACGTTTATTGTCAACGCTGCCCTTTTACCACCCAAACTGCGGTATATGCTCACGAGTTAGCTTTTAATTACTTTAACGGTATACCAAGTAAGATCATTTACGATCAGGATAAAGTATTTATAAAGGGGGAAAATCTTGGTGATGTTTTATTAACAGAAGGATTTCGAAGTTTTTGCCAGCAATACTCTTTTGAAACTATTTTTTGCAGGAAAGCAGATCCTGAATCCAAGGGAAAGGTTGAGAATGTGGTGAAATATGTCAAATATAACTTCCTGAAAGGTCGTACATTTCAGGATCAAAACACCCTTCAGGAAGATTGCCTGGCATGGCTTAAACGTACAGCAAATGCCAAGCTTCACGGAACCATCAGGAAAGTCCCTTATGAACAATGGTTGATTGAACAATCACATCTGGAACCTTACCGCGACACCCCTGAAAAACCATTAATATTACTGCCTGGTTACAAGGTTCGAAAAGACAACACCGTTGCCTACAAGGGAAATTTTTACAGTTTACCAATAGGGACTTACAAAGATGCCGATACAACCGTGCTTCTTGATGACAAAGGGAATACCCTGGACTTGTTATCTGATGTAAATACGCTTGTTGCGTCTCATAAGATTCCGCTGGGAAAGGGTGTTTTGGTGCGCAACACGGATCACTGCCGCGAAAAATCAAAGACACTACAACAGAGATATGAACTTTTATTAAACGCTTTTGGCAATACACCAGAATCACAAAGCTATTTGGCTGACCTGGAAAATGACAAACCGCGTTATTTTCATGATAATATAAGGGAAATTTTAAAAGCTATAAACAATGCGAACGATCGGGTAAAAACAGAAACTTTAAACTTCTGCATCGAAAACAAAGTGTTTAATGGGTATCGATTTGCGGAGGTACTTGCCCATCTTCAAAACGAAGAAAAACAAATATCGGAGGCGAGTAAAATAAACATCAGTAAAGTGAATGTGGAACCCCCTAAGGAGTCGATTGCTCCTGCCCAAAGTAGTATCGAAATTTATGAAACATTATTGAGATAGATCATGAAGCAAATAGAACAAATCAAGCAGTATGCCGAATTGTTGCGGCTTACCCAGACAAAGAAGTTCCCAGAAGAAACCTTGCATCAGGCGCAAATAGATAAGCTTTCATATACGGAATTCACCCTGGAGTTATTGAAAAAAGAAGTCCTTCACAGGCAAAATACCGATCTGGAGCGAAGACTCAAACTAGCCAGATTACCGAAGAAACATCAGCTGGATAACTACGATTTTAATGTTGCCAACGGTATTACAAAACCCCAACTAAAACAACTGCGTGAGTTGATGTGGCTGGAACAAAACTACAATCTGGTTTTAATGGGACCATCCGGAACCGGTAAAACCTATATTGCGGCGGGCCTTGTGCATGATGCTGTAGTTGCCGGGTACAAATCTTATTTCATCACAATGGAAGAACTTGTTACCATATTAAAAATGAAAGAAATGACATCTTCTGCTTTAAATGCTTACAACCGACTGACAAAAGCTCATTTAATTGCGATTGATGATATAATGCTTTTTCCTATTAAGAAACATGAAGCTGTGGCATTTTTCAACCTTGTAAATCACCTACATGAACAGACCTCTGTGATTATTACAACAAATAAATCGCCTAAACAATGGGCTGAAACCCTCGAGGATGAAGTCCTGGCCACGGCACTGTTAGATCGCTTGCTTTATCGATGTGAAGTCTTGAAATTGGAAGGGAAAAGCTATCGGATGGAAAACAGAAAAACAATCTTTTCTCATGAACACTAATCCCTTGCATGCTTCGTTCGCTACGCTCTCTTTGCATGCAAGGGATTAGCAATATATTTTTTAATCATAAGTGATGGAATACTATTGCGAAAAATTGCTGATGTATAATTTGCTATTCTCACCGTAAGATGAAAGTTTTTGAATTTGGATTTTTAATATTGAAAACTTCTGTGTTTTACTTGAATGCATTTAATAAATTGGAAATCTTGTTTCTGTATAGAGGGAAATAACTTTATTCTTTTGATATTTTTGTTGCTTATGCAAGAACACATATGTTCTTTTTATCATTGCCACAAAAAGAACCAAAAAGGTCTAGAATAATAGATCACTACCTCCTCTGCATCAGCGAACCCAAATGATGTATTAGAACTTCGTCATGAGCATTGAAATGGCAATAAAAGAAGGATTTTCTGAGACGAGACATAGCAGAGCCTAAGATGAAAATATCTCAATACTTGTAATTTAATAACAACAATCGCTTTAGAGAGAACTATTTTTTTACTTCGTACTTGGTATATTGCTTGCTTTTAATATTTCCATATACGTCCTTTTTATCATTGCCATAAAAAGGACCAAAAAGGTCTAGAACAATAGATCACTACCTCTCCTGCATCAGCTTCCCTTTCCGTCCGGCACACACTTCTTTCGCGCTAGGCCAACCGCACTACCACCTCAAGTGCGCCCAGGGAAGCCTCTCGCCAGCGCCGGCCCCGGGGCTATTGTTCTGGCCAACCCTGCGGTCTTTATTTTGATAGTTGGGTATTTAAATGGGGATTACTTATTGATTGAGAATTACGAAATATGGTTAGGGATGAGTTGTAACTACTTTTGTTTTACTTGAATATGGTCTATAAATTGGAAATTATAGTTTACAAAGCGAGAGTACTACCTCTACTTATATGACATATATCTTGCTCCTTAAATTTCTATATATGTTCTTTTTACTCGGGAAGGTATATTTTAAAAGACCCTCATGATCAGGCTTCGCCGAATTATTCGGGAAGGCTTGTTTTAAAGGTCCTCATGATAACTGCGTTATTACTCGGGGAGGTATATTTTTCAAAGGTCCTCATGATAACTTCGTCATTGTCATTGCCATAAAAAGGACCAAAAAGGTCTAGAACAATAGATCACAACTCCCCGGCATCGAGCTCCAGCGCCGGCCCCGGGGCTATTGTTCTGGCCTGCCCTGCGGTCTTTTACTGATAATTCCATATACGAATGGAAGATATCTATTAAATGAGAAATACAACTCAGCCACTCCACGACTTTACCGGCTCGCCAACCTAACAAGCTAACAACCTAACAAGCTAAAAACTTTACCAACTTCAACAACTCGCCAACTTCAAGCCTCTCGCCAGCGCCGGCCCCGCGGCTATTGTTCTGGCCAACCCTGCGGTCGTTATTTTGATAGTTGGGTATTTAAATGGGGATTACTTATTGATTAAGAATTACTAAATATGGTTAGGGATGAGTTGTAACTACTTTTGTTTTACTTGAATATGGTCTATAAATTGGAAATTATAGTTTACAAAGCGAGAGTAATACCTCTACTTATATGACATATATCTTGCTCCTTAAATTTCTATATTTGTTCTTTTTATCATTGCCATAAAAAGAACCAAAAAGGTCTAGAACAATAGATCACTATCAGCCCTACATCAGCTTCCCTTTCCGTCCGGCGCACTACCACCTCAAGTGCGCCCTTAAACCCGGATGATGTATTAGAACTTCGTCATGAGCATTAAAATGGCAATAAAAGAAGGCTTTTCTGAGACGAGGCATAGTAACTACTATGGTGAGTCGAAGAAAAGTAACGAAGTGACTTCTTTTGAAGTCATTTTAAGGCGTAATAGATTTTCTAATGCATTTTCCGGGTTACATCTCGCCAACGCCGGCCACGGCTATTGTTCTGGCCAACCCTGCGGTCTTTTACTGATAGTTTCATATACGAATGGAAGATATCTATTAAATGAGAAATACAACTCAGCCACTCCACGACTTTACCGGCTCGCCAACCTAACAAGCTAACATCTTTTCCAGCTCGCCAATTCCATCAACTCGCCACGTCTTGCGTCTTGCGTCTTGCAACACTTATAAAGCAAAAAGAAAGAGCAACTGGATAAAATCCAATTGCTCTCTTTTAAGATGGGCGGCGACCTACTCTCCCACTGTACGCAGTACCATCGGCGCTAACGGGCTTAACTTCTCTGTTCGGAATGGGAAGAGGTGGAGCCCCGTCGCTATAACCACCTGAATATTGTTATATTCCTTTATATTTTTTTATTGTCACATCGGCTACAATCAAAATCACATTTCGGCGCTTAATGCTCCAACTAAAAGTTTCGGGCAATTAGTACCGCTCGGCTTTGGTGTTACCACCTTTACACCTACAGCCTATCAACGTCGTAGTCTACAACGTCCCTAATAAGGATATCTCATCTTGAAGCAGGCTTCGTGCTTAGATGCTTTCAGCACTTATCCCTTCCACACATAGCTACCCAGCGATGCTCCTGGCGGAACAACTGGTGCACCAGAGGTATGTCCAACGCGGTCCTCTCGTACTAACGTCAGGTCTTCTCAAATATCCTACGCCCACAACAGATAGGGACCGAACTGTCTCACGACGTTCTGAACCCAGCTCGCGTGCCACTTTAATGGGCGAACAGCCCAACCCTTGGGACCTTCTCCAGCCCCAGGATGTGACGAGCCGACATCGAGGTGCCAAACCGCTCCGTCGATATGAGCTCTTGGGAGCGATCAGCCTGTTATCCCCGGAGTACCTTTTATCCTTTGAGCGATGGCCCTTCCATGCGGAACCACCGGATCACTATGTCCTACTTTCGTACCTGGTCGGCTTGTCGGCCTCACAGTCAAGCTTCCTTGTGCCATTACACTCCACGGACGGTTACCAATCGTCCTGAGGAAACCTTTGAAAGCCTCCGTTACTCTTTTGGAGGCGACCACCCCAGTCAAACTACCCACCAAACAATGTCCGGATTAATCCGTTAGGCCACAGATAAGCAAAGGGACGTATTTCAAGGGCGACTAAACTACACCTGGCGATGCAGCATCAAAGCCTCCGTCCTATCCTACACATTACTTACCCACAACCAATGTTAAGTTGCAGTAAAGGTTCACGGGGTCTTTCCGTCCCGTTGCGGGTAATCGGCATCTTCACCGATACTACAATTTCACCGAGCTCATGGCCGAGACAGTGCGCACATCGTTACACCATTCGTGCAGGTCGGAACTTACCCGACAAGGAATTTCGCTACCTTAGGACCGTTATAGTTACGGCCGCCGTTTACTGGGGCTTCAATTCAATGCTTCGTCGAAACTAACATCTCCTCTTAACCTTCCAGCACCGGGCAGGTGTCAGGCCTTATACCTCTTCTTTCGAATTTGCAAAGCCATGTGTTTTTGATAAACAGTCGCATGCGCCATTTCTCTGCGGCCAGCCTAAACTGGCGCCCCTTTTCCCGAAGTTACGGGGCTAATTTGCCGAGTTCCTTAGCCATGAATCACTCGAGCGCCTCAGTATACTCAACCCAACTACGTGTGTCCGTTTACGGTACGGGTCCCTGTACTCGCTTTTCTCGGTACCGTTTGCTCTGCTTCGCTTCGGCCGAAGCCTAGGCTCTACGTACTATTCCGTCAGTACCTAGCAGTCTCAACAATACGTCACTTTTATTGTACAGGAAGTGCAGGAATATTAACCTGCTATCCATCCACTACCCCTTTCGGGTTCGCGTTAGGTCCCGACTAACCCTGATCCGATTAGCGTTGATCAGGAAACCTGAGTCTTTCGGCGTGCGGGTTTCTCGCCCGCATTATCGTTACTTATGCCTACATTTGCTTTTCCAATTACTCCACCGGACATCGCCATCCGGCTTCTGCGTCATTGGAATGCTCCCCTACCACTGTTAATAAATTAACAATCCATAGCTTCGGTAATATGCTTATGCCCGATTATTATCCATGCTCGATCGCTCGACTAGTGAGCTGTTACGCACTCTTTAAATGAATGGCTGCTTCCAAGCCAACATCCTAGCTGTCTCTGCAATCAAACCGCGTTTGTTCAACTTAGCATATATTTGGGGACCTTAGCTGATGGTCTGGGTTCTTTCCCTTTCGGACACGGACCTTAGCACCCATGCCCTCACTCCTGTTCATCATTATACAGCATTCGGAGTTTATCAGGAGTTGATAGGCGGTGAAGCCCTCTCGTCCAATCAGTAGCTCTACCTCTGTATAACTAAAACAAGGCTGCACCTAAATGCATTTCGGGGAGTACGAGCTATTTCCAGGTTTGATTGGCCTTTCACCCCTACCCACAGTTCATCCGAAGACTTTTCAACGTCTGGCGGTTCGGTCCTCCATTCCGTGTTACCGGAACTTCAACCTGACCATGGGTAGATCACCTGGTTTCGCGTCTAGCGCAGCTGACTTATTCGCCCTATTAAGACTCGCTTTCGCTTCGGCTCCGGGACTGAGGCCCTTAACCTTGCCAACTACGACTAACTCGTAGGCTCATTATGCAAAAGGCACGCCGTCACTGATTAATCAGCTCCGACCGCTTGTAAGCGCACGGTTTCAGGTACTATTTCACTCCCCTGTTAGGGGTACTTTTCACCTTTCCCTCACGGTACTGGTTCACTATCGGTCTTTCAGGAGTATTTAGCCTTACCGGATGGGCCCGGCAAATTCAGACAGGATTTCACGTGTCCCGCCCTACTCAGGATACCACTATCCTATAAAATATTACGTGTACTGGACTATCACCTTCTTTGGTCGTTCTTTCCAAAACGTTCTACTTCTATTTTATATTCATGTTGTGGTCCTATAACCCCTACAATGCCTAAACATTGTAGGTTTGGGCTAATCCCCGTTCGCTCGCCGCTACTAGGGGAATCATTATTATTTTCTTCTCCTCCAGGTACTTAGATGTTTCAGTTCCCTGGGTTTGCCCTCCTTGCGGAGTGACCGGTCATCAACCGGACGGGTTGCCCCATTCAGAAATCCACGGATCAACAAATATTTGCTTCTCCCCGTGGCTTATCGCAGCTTATCACGTCTTTCGTCGCCTCTGAAAGCCTAGGCATCCACCGTGCGCCCTTGCTTACTTTCTTGTTGGTTGATCCTTAACGATCTGCGTTAAGGCCAACTTATGATTTTGATTGTTTTGCCAATATGTCAATGTACGTTTTGTCCCGTTTTGGACAACGTGGAATACACAAAATTTGAGTAACTGTTCATCTTTAATAATTGTAAGTCTCTCTCCAGAAAGGAGGTGTTCCAGCCACACCTTCCGGTACGGCTACCTTGTTACGACTTAACCCTAGTTACCAGTTTTACCCTAGGCCGCTCCTTGCGGTAACGGACTTCAGGTACCCTCGGCTTCCATGGTTTGACGGGCGGTGTGTACAAGGCCCGGGAACGTATTCACCGCATCATGGCTGATATGCGATTACTAGCGAATCCAGCTTCACGGAGTCGAGTTGCAGACTCCGATCCGAACTGAGACCGGGTTTAGGGATTAGCATCATGTCGCCATGTAGCTGCCCTTTGTACCGGCCATTGTAACACGTGTGTAGCCCTGGACGTAAGGGCCGTGCTGATTTGACGTCATCCCCACCTTCCTCGCGGTTTACACCGGCAGTCTTGTTAGAGTCCCCACCTTTACGTGCTGGTAACTAACAATAGGGGTTGCGCTCGTTATGGGACTTAACCCGACACCTCACGGCACGAGCTGACGACAACCATGCAGCACCTTGTAAGCAGTCCGAAGAAAAGAATATCTCTACTCTATGCAGCCTACATTTAAGTCCAGGTAAGGTTCCTCGCGTATCATCGAATTAAACCACATGTTCCTCCGCTTGTGCGGGCCCCCGTCAATTCCTTTGAGTTTCATTGTTGCCAACGTACTCCCCAGGTGGATTACTTAATGCTTTCGCTCAGTCGCTGACCATGTATTGCCAACAACGAGTAATCATCGTTTACGGCGTGGACTACCAGGGTATCTAATCCTGTTCGCTACCCACGCTTTCGTGCATCAGCGTCAATTATAGCTTAGTAAGCTGCCTTCGCAATCGGTGTTCTGTGTTATATCTATGCATTTCACCGCTACACAACACATTCCGCCTACCTCAACTAAATTCAAGACTAACAGTATCAATGGCAGTTTTACGGTTGAGCCGCAAGATTTCACCACTGACTTATTAGTCCGCCTACGCACCCTTTAAACCCAATAAATCCGGATAACGCTCGCATCCTCCGTATTACCGCGGCTGCTGGCACGGAGTTAGCCGATGCTTATTCGTACGGTACCGGCAAATATCTACTCGTAGATACGTTTCTTCCCGTACAAAAGCAGTTTACAACCCATAGGGCCGTCTTCCTGCACGCGACATGGCTGGTTCAGCCTTGCGGCCATTGACCAATATTCCTCACTGCTGCCTCCCGTAGGAGTCTGGTCCGTGTCTCAGTACCAGTGTGGGGGACCTTCCTCTCAGAACCCCTAGACATCGTCGCCTTGGTAAGCCGTTACCTTACCAACTAGCTAATGTCACGCATGACCATCTTTTACCGCCGAAGCTTTATATAATTTACCATGCGGTAAAGTATAACCATGGGGCATTAATCCAAATTTCTCCGGGCTATTCCCCTGTAAAAGGTAGGTTTCATACGCGTTACGCACCCGTGCGCCGGTCGTCATCTGTAGCAAGCTACAATGTTACCCCTCGACTTGCATGTGTTAGGCCTGTCGCTAGCGTTCATCCTGAGCCAGGATCAAACTCTTCGTTGTATAAAAATTATCTGTATAGATCTAGTAAACTATTTCTATAACTATTATTCTTTACAAGAGCCTTACTCAAAGAATCACTCTGTTATTTTTCCTTTTGTGCATTCCAATATTTTCAAAGAACGTCGATAAGTCTCCTTATCGTCTTTATATCTTTTAGGTCTAAAACCTAAGTTCAATCTGTTTGTTAAAACTAACCGATGTTAGTTTATCGCTGTAAAAGCGGATGCAAAGATAACAACTTTATTCCCTTAATTCCAAATGTTTTTTGAGAAAAATTGAAAATTAATTTTTTCGCTTTATTCCTTTCCAAACCCCTGTATTTAAACAGTTTTAAAGACTTCATTCTTATCAGTTTTTTATCCTTTTTTGCTACCGTTTTAGCGGCTGCAAAGATAAAGGTTTTTATTGAATCTACAAAATAAAATTTAAAAATATTTTTCAGACTCTTTTTTAACTCCTCATCCGTCCTTAAAACACCTTATTATCAATGTTTTTTAATCCCTTCTTTTACCTCAATATCTCAGTTATTTCTCTCGCCTTTCGTTCAAAGCGGGTGCAAAGAAAGAGACTTTATTTCGTAATTCCTAACCTTTCCCTTCTCTTTTTTTTAATCGAACTTGAAAGATAATACCTAAGCAATATATTGTCAAGTATTTACAGCTAAATGTTTTTTTATTCTTTTTTTATGTCGTACTGAATATGGTTTCTTCAAATCAGTCAAACAACCAGTACACAAAGGCGTAATAGATTTTATATTGCAGCTTTTGGGTTATCTTTCCGTCCAGCGCACAACCACCTCGAGTGCGCCCATGAAGGTTTCTCGCCGACGCCGGCCACGGCTATTGTTCTGGCCAACCCTGCGATCTTTTACTGATTGTTGGGTGTTTAAATGGGGATTATTCATTTATTGAGAGTTATTGAATATGGTTATGGATAAACTGTAACTTCTTGTTTTTTAATCGAATAATATCTATAAATGGGAAGTTATAGTTTACAAAGCAAGAGTACTACCTCTACTTATATGACATATATCTTGCTCCTTAAATTTCTATATATGTCCTTTTTGTCATTGCCACAAAAAGAACCAAAAAGGTCTAGAACAATAGATCACTACCTCCCCTACATCGAGCTCCAATTCCGTCCGGCGCACAACCACCTCAAGTGCGCCCTTGAAGCTCTCTCGCCACCGCCGGCCCCGGCTATTGTTCTGGCCAACGCTACGGTTCATTAACTGATAGTTGAGTATTAAAATGGAAAATATTCTTTAGGTGAGAGATCTTGAATATGGATTTTTATAATTGAGAACTTCTATGTTTTACTTGAAATTGTTCATAAAATGAAAAATATTGTTTTTGTATGAAAGAGGATAACTTGATTCTTTTGATACATACCTTGCTCTTGCTGCTTATTGATATGTCCTTTTTATTCGGGGAGGTTTATTTTAAAAGGTCCTCATGATAACTGCGTCATTACTCGGGAAGGTATATTTTAAAAGGTCCTCATGATCAGGCTTCGCCGAATTATTCGGGAAGGCTTGTTTTAAAGGTCCTCATGATAACTGCGTCATTGTCATTACCATAAAAGGAACCAAAAAAGTCTAGAACAATAGATCACTACCTCCCCTGCAGCGACCAACTCAAATGATGTATTAGAACTTCGTTATGAGAATTAAAAGTGCAATCAATCAAGAACTTGTTGAGATGAGGCATAACGGGTTCTAAGATGAAATATCTCATCGCTTTAGAGTGATCTATATTTTACTACGTACATGGTACATTGCTTGCTTTTGAAACTTCCGTTAACGTCCTTTTTATCATTGCCATAAAAAGGACCAAAAAGGTCTAGAACAATAGATCACTACCTCCCCTACATCAAGCTCCAATTCCGTCCGGCGCACAACCACCTCAAGTGCGCCCTTGAAGCTCTCTCGCCACCGCCGGCCCCGGCTATTGTTCTGGCCAACGCTACGGTTCATTAACTGATAGTTGAGTATTAAAATGGAAAATATTCTTTAGGTGAGAGATCTTGAATATGGATTTTTATAATTGAGAACTTCTATGTTTTACTTGAAATTGTTCATAAAATGAAAAATATTGTTTTTGTATGAAAGAGGATAACTTGATTCTTTTGATACATACCTTGCTCTTGCTGCTTATTGATATGTTCTTTTTGTCATTGCCACAAAAAGAACCAAAAAAGTCTAGAACAATAGATCGCTACCTCCCCGGCATCAGCTTCCCTTTCCGTCCGGCACACACTTCTTTCGCGCTAGGCCAACCGCACTACCACCTCAAGTGCGCCCAGGAAAACTTCTCTCCAACGCCGGCCCCGGGGCTATTGTTCTGGCCAACCCTGCGGTCTTTTACTGATTGTTGGGTTTTTAAATGGGGATTATTCATGCATTGAGAGTTATTGAATATGGTTATGGATAAATTGTAACTTATTGTTTTTTTAATCGAATAATGTCTATAAATGGGAAGTTATAGTTTACAAAACGAGAGTAATACCTCTACTTATATGACATATATCTTGCTCCTTAAATTTCTATATATATTCTTTTTATTCGGAGAGGTTTATTTTTAAAGGCCCTTATGATAACTACGTCATTGCCACAAAAAGAAGCCCAAAGGTCTAGAACAATAGATCCACTACCTACCCTGCAGCGACGAACCCAAATGATGTATTAGAACTTCGTTATGAGCGTTGAAATGGCAATAAAAGAAGGCTTTTCTGAGATGAGGCATAGCACCAGCTATGGTGAGTTGAAGAAAAGTAACGAAGTGACTTCTTTTGAAGCCATTTTAAGGCGTAATAGATTTTCTAATGCATTTTCCGGGTTATAGCCTCTCGCCAGCGCCGGCCCCGGGGCTATTGTTCTGGCCAACCCTGCGGTCTTTTACCGATAGTTTCATATACGAATGGAAGATATCTATTAAATGAGAAATACAACTCAGCCACTCCACGACTTTACCGGCTCGCCAATCTAACAAGCTAAAAACTTTACCAACTTCAACAACTCGCCAACTTCAACAACTTAACAACTCGCCAACTTCAAGCTTCTCGCCAACGCCGGCCACGACTATTGTTATTGCCTTCCCTGCGGTTCATTTAATAAGACTTCTGTATTTTAATGCGAATTATTAATTATAAGTGCTTTTGCTTTACTTGAAGTCATTCCAAGATTGAAAAACAATTCCCTAAACATTTCAACTCGCCAACTATAATCCATACAAATTATGGTGTATTAGCTTTTGATTCCTTCAACGCTTTAATATAACCATTCATTGGTCTTTCAAACAAAACAAAGCTATAATGACTAATAACCAACGAAATAGCAAAAACAACCATGGCTATTACAAAGTCACTAGCGATACCCAAAAACTTAGTATTAATCACCAAAAAATATCTTAAAACAAGTTGATGAAACAAATAAAATCCAAAACTTATCTCTCCTAAGTAAAAACACATCTTATTGGATAATAAAACAGAAACCTTACCTCTCTGGAAGGAAAATGAAAATATCAAATAGCACATGGGTATCCAATAGTAAAAAGAAAATCGCGCAACCGTTGGTATCAATCGATGAAACACAAAAAACACCACTAATAATAAAACTGAAGAAACCTCTAAATAAGTATAGTTGATACTTCGCTCTTTCTTAGAAAAGGACAGATAAATATTAAAGATAAATATACCAATCATAAAATCAACAACTCTCAAAAAAGGATTTATATAGAAGATTTGATGATAATATGCCTCTGGGACTACAAATGTTAATAATGGAACTATGCCAATAATAGATAATACAAAAAAGCTTTTGAACACTCTAACCTTTGTGATCAACAAAATTAAGAAAGGAAAGACAAGATAAAAAAACATCTCATCAGATATACTCCAGGAAGGCGCATTGAAAGAAAAATAAATACTTTTTACTGGAATATAACTTTGCATCAAAGGCAAATTTGTCACCAACTGACTCAGCCAAATACTCCTATCTTCCATAAATATACCATAACTTAAAGGTATAGATATAATCAGTGTCAAAATATGCAACGGAAAAATTCTTGCAAAGCGTGCTAAGTAAAACTTTTTGATTGATTCTCTATTTTTCAAAATTCCATCTTGATAATTATAAGCCAGTATAAAACCACTTAAAATAAAAAAGAAACTTACACCTATGTAACCTTCATGTAATACAGAATTATAAATCCGAGTCAAAATACCAGACCTACTCTCTTCAAAAAAACTCAGATGAGATGTAAATACCATAAAAGCAAAAATGAATCTCAATGATGTTAAAGGCTTAATCATATATAATCGTTTACTAATAATAAACTGTATACTCAAAAATAGAATTTGTTTTAATAATGCATTAGAACTTCGTCATGATAATTAAAAGTACAATATAAATTCGTAATATATTTTCTAATACATTTTTCTGGTTTTATCTAGCTTTCCCAATTAACAAAACTACGTTAACTCAATTAATTTCGCAGATAAAATAAACCTATTGGTATAGTAAATCATTCGCTATCCGTAGAAAAAACTAAGTTTACTCTTTAATGAAGAAATATAATTATGGATTATTAAAGATGAAAAGACAAACGTTCCCATCCTATTTTTCGATCTTGGCAATATTAATTATCACACTTTATTCCTGCCAAGAAGATCATATCATAAATAACACTGCGTACAACGAAGGTGACTTTGAGGCTGAAGCATCAGAATCTGTAGAAGGTATCATTCGTTTAAAACTCCGTGAAGACAATATTAATGACCTCTCTATTTCTTTAAAATCAGGAAATATCCAATCCAATATCGAAGGCTTGGATAGTATATTAAACGCCATTGGAGCTATGAGCTTTAAAAGAACTTTCCCTAACTCCGGTAAATACGAAGAAAGAACAATGGCAAAAGGTATGCATCTTTGGTACGACATTAGCTACGATACCTGTCAGGCATCTTTAGCCAAGGTGATTGGTAAATTTAAGAATCTAAACGAAGTTGAAATAACAGAACCCATCAAAAAAATCATTACACCAGCTTATAGCATACAAAAGTTAGATCCAGTGCTTTTAGAACATACTTTAAAAAGCACAGCTTCCACAAGCAATGACTATCCTTTTTCAGATCCTTTTTTAAGTTATCAATGGCATTATTATAACGATGGAACAGTAAACGATGCCCTTGAAGGCTGTGATATCAACCTCTTTAATGCTTGGCTCAAACAAAAGGGAAGCCCAGAAGTCATTGTAGCCGTTATAGACGGAGGTATTGATATTACACACGAAGACCTAGCTACCAATATTTGGGTCAATACATCAGAATACAATGGTAGCTCTAAAACCGATGATGATGGCAACGGTTACAAAGACGATATTTACGGATATAACTTTGTCGACAATAATGGAACAATAGAACCTAATGACCATGGCACTCATGTTGCCGGCATTATTGGTGCAGAAAATGGGAATAACATAGGCCTTTGTGGAATAGCAGGAGGAGATGTAGCTATTCCGGGAGTCAGGTTAATGTCATGTCAGGTATTTGAGACCGATGCAATGGGCAATGAAACAAGTGCCGATAATTTTGCAGAGGCCATTAAATATGCAGCTGACAATGGGGCCGTTATCTGTCAAAATAGCTGGGGATACGATGAGCTCTCCTATCTTCCCGAATCCATGAAAGCGGCCATCGACTATTTTATTGAATTTGCCGGCATAGATGAGAATGGAGTACAGATAGGTCCCATGAGTGGCGGCATCGTCATCTTTGCCTCAGGTAATGAAAGCAGCACAACCAATGCCTATCCGGCCATGTACGATCCTGTGATTGCCGTAACTTCCTTGTCCGCTAATTTTACTATGCCATACTATTCCAACTATGGAAGTTGGGTAGATATCGCAGCTCCTGGCGGAGTGGATAGCTCCGAAGATTATTACGACAACTGGATCGCCAGCACAGTCACTGACAATGAATATGCCTATCTCATAGGGACTTCTATGGCATGCCCGCATGTATCAGGGGTAGCGGCTCTTATCGTATCTGAATTTGGTGGTCAGGGATTTACGCCAGACATGCTGAAAGAAAGGTTATATTATGGAGCCATCAATGTGGATATATATAACAATAACTACCAAGGCATGTTAGGTAATGGCCTCATAAATGCAGCAGCTTGCCTCTCTGAACTTAATAGCATTCCTCCTGAACCGGTAACCGATCTTACAGCCATTGTTGATGGCAATGATATAAGTCTTACGTGGACTGTAACCAATGATGTTGATGACCTGAAACCTACGGGCTATAAAATATACTACTCCAAAAACTATTTTTCCACCGCCGACATTACTGAAAACAACACTTCCTTGTCATCAGCGATTCAACTGGTTCAGTTACATGAAGTAGGAGATACGATAAGTCTCACTATTAACAATCTAGACTACGCATCAAACTATTATTTCAGAATTGCGGCTTATGATGTCTTAGGCTCCTACTCCGAATATTCTGAATCGCTATTAGTGATCACTGCAGAAAATCACGCCCCCACCATTACATCAAACAGCGGAAATAGTTTTAAGTTAAAAGCACATGAAACATACACCTTTACCTGTTCATTAGCCGATCAGGATGGTGATTCATATACTTGGAACATAAGTGACTCCGCAGGAAATATAACAACAGAAGGTACTACTTCTGAGATAATCATTACCATTCATGGTTTAACCGCAACACCGGGAACATACCAAGCCTCCATATTCATTGAAGATGAATTTGGCGCCACCTCGGATTTCACTTTTAATTATACCATTCAAGAGAACCATCCTCCTATTGTGATCAAGGCCATTGAGAACACATACATTGGTGATCCTGACAATACGATTAGCATGGATTTATCTGATGTGTTTTATGATGAAGACGAAGAAGACTTACAATATAAACTAGCTTTTTCCGCATCCTATCTCGATGCTAGCATAAGCAATAACATACTTAGCTTGACCCCCTTATCAAATGGTCTCTCCACATTGGAAATCACGGCATTGGATGCCAGGCAGGCAAGTGCCAGCACGACCTTTCAGGTGATGATACGCAACGATTCTATGCCAATAGACATATACCCCAATCCGGTCACTGACCTCATCAACTTCAGAATGGGAGATGAAATTGACGGGAATATAGAAATAGAATTTTACAACGACAAAGCAGTTATGGTAAATAAGCTATCCATTCCTATCAGCACATTTTCTCCCGCAAGTAGCAACATATCCAATATGGCAAGTGGCCAATACCTGTTAAAAATAAAATATAACAATCAGGAATTCGAACGAAACATCATTAAGTTATGATTAAAAAGATAGTAATATCATCTGTACTTAGCCTTATGTACATGACATGCTTGTCTCAATCGGCTTCATTTCTCACGATACCTCTAAGTGCAAAAACTTCCGCTTTAGGAAATACTTATATCGCACAAGATAATAATGCATCCATTTATTCCAACCTTTCCGCTGCACATCTGAGTCCACAAAAGTTTGCGCTAGCTATAAATTATCGTCCGTGGCTAAACGCAACAACCAATGATGATCACCTTTCTGATATTTCTTTGTTTTATTCTGTCAATGATAAAAACAGCATCGCTTTGGGCTACAAAAAATACAATATGCATACCTATAAGACAAGCGATGACCAAGGGAATTACACTGGCAGCTACGATCCCTTCGAATTTACTTTTGGCTTCGGGTATGCCCACAATATTGGAACAGCTTCAGCTCTCTCACTCTCTATCAACTACCTAAAGTCAAATCTGGGACAAAACTATTCTGCCCACACTTTCTTTTTTGATTTGGGGTTTAAAAGTACCTACGAACAAATAGACTACGGATTGGTAATCCGCAATCTGGGATCCCAATTGACGTTTGATCAAGGATCCAGTCAACTACCGCTCTCCATTGGCGGAGGATTAGCATACCCTTTAACGATATATGAAAAACACAACGTAACAAGCAGTCTTGATATTTCATATATATCCGCTAATCAACACAAGGGCCTTTATTCAGGCGTTGGCCTTCAATATCAATACAATAAGCTATTGGCACTACGCTGCGGTTATCGCTATTTTGACAATAACATCGGTGTTAGTGCATTTACACTAGGAGGAGGACTTCATCACAAAGGACTTTCTTTTGATGTAGCTTGGCTTATATCTGACAGCATTCTAAAAAATAATTTTACAGTTTCATGTGTTTATAATTTATTTTCAAGGTCACATGAAACACATCAACATTAGTATCTAGTCTTTGCAAGAAAACTCCAAATACTGCGTTATACTCATTTTTGAAACAGTCATTTACAATCAGTAAACTCCTTGGTTTCAAAAATATCGAAAGCCTTGTTTTTGAAGCTTCCTATCAAAATCAGAAAAAACGGTCGTTTCCTTGCAGCCACTATCTACCATGTGAGGAATACCAGATCACAACTCGCTACATTTTGCTTTTACATCAATACCCCATAATGTTATATACAACTATCTGTTTTGCAAACAATTGCATCTACTTGCTCTGATAACGCAGGCAGCACCTTTGCTTTGAACCAAGGATTTTTGCTTTGCCATATATTATTCAGGGGAGATGGATGAGGCAAGGGAAAAAAATAAGGTAAATATTGCTCGTAATTCATCACAGTCTGAGTAAGATTTTTACCTATTGCTTGTTTCAGGTAATACTTTTGTGCATACAAACCAACCAATAGCACCATTTTCACTTCACTCATCATATCAAACAATGCGGGATGCCACAGGGGCGCACATTCTTTTCTAGGAGGCAGATCACCGTTCTTGGCCTTACCCGGATAACAAAAGCCCATCGGGATGATCGCAAAAAGTTGGGTATCGTAAAACTGCTCCCTATTAACACCCATCCAGCTTCTCAAGTTTTCTCCACTCTTATCATCCCATGGAATACCACTTTGGTGAACTTTTATTCCGGGCGCTTGCCCCACAATTACAATTTTACTTTTGCGATGGGCCGTAACCACCGGATTACAACCAGAAGGAAGGCCTTCTTTACATACCTGACATTTTTTGATCTGTTGTAAGATGCTATTCATAAGGCTAAATATACTGAAAACAAGAAATGTTTTACGAAAAAAAACACACAAACAAAGAGACAATGCACCTTTACCCTCCCTACGTTTTTACGTAAGACCATAAACAAATGATTATTTTATTAGTTTTGCCGCTATTATAAACTGGCATTGCCAAAAAAAATAAGTTATGACAAAATTAAATTCTTCGAAAAAAGGTTTCGAAATTATGTTTAAAAAGTGGCAAAGAACCAATTATGCAGTGTTCTGTTCCCTGAAAAAAAACATACGAATAGGTATGTTATCGGCTTCGTACCTTATCCTATTCACTTATGGGCAGCTCCTTGCACAAAACGACACCACTATTACCAACAAAAAAATCAATCTACAAGAAATAGAAGTCTCGGCTCGACGAACACCAGTCATCTACTCCGAGATAGGACGGGTAGTCACGGTCATCAGCAAAAAGGAGATCGAAGCACTACCTGTTCAATCAGTAGATCAACTGCTGGAATATGTGGCTCATGTTGATGTACGCCAGCGTGGTCCGCTGGGAATTCAAGCAGACGTAAGTGCAAGAGGAGGTTCTTTTGATCAGGTAATGATTTTACTCAACGGCATTAACATCACCGATCCACAAACAGGGCATCTAAGTCTCAACCTACCCGTAGATTTTTCAAACATAGAACGAGTAGAGATTCTGGAAGGTCCCGGAGCACGTATTTTTGGTTCCAATGCCTTTAGCGGAGCCATCAATTTCATAACCGGATCTGCCAACCAATCTAACCTCAAAGCGAATGTGATGGCAGGCGCACATGGTCTATACAACATGGGAGCCAGCGGAAACATCGTAAACGACCAACTCAAGAGCTTTGTTTCAGTCAACAAAAGTGCCACCGATGGCTATATACACAACACAGACTTTGAGGTTTACAATCTTTTTTACCAAGGACAGCTTAATTTGGAAAAAGAAAAATTAGAATTACAAATTGGCTATACAGATAAAGGCTACGGAGCCAACTCCTTTTATACAGCTGCCTACCCTAATCAGTATGAACAAACCAAGACAACCTTTGCCAGTTTGAGTTTCTCGGCTCAAAGCAAAAATCCCCTCAAATCATCTGTTTATTGGCGTCGCCATCAAGACCGTTTTGAACTATATCGTAATAACGATGATGCAGCTTCATGGTACCACAACCACAACTACCATTTAACCGATGTGGTGGGAGCAAATATCAATACCGTCATCAAGTCGGCTCTTGGTAAGACTGCAGTTGGAGCAGACATCAGGTCAGAAAGTATTTGGAGTAATGTTTTGGGCTCAGAACTGCCTGACACCATATGGAATATTCCCGGAGAAGACCTGGGTTTTTTCACCAAGAAATACAACCGAACCAATACGTCATTTTTTATAGAGCACAGCTACACCTTCAACCGTTTATCGCTCTCCGCAGGACTTATGGCCAACTTAAACAGCGATATAGATTGGAAATTTGACTATTTCCCCGGTTTCGACATCAGCTATTGGGTCAACAATAATTTAAAGATTTTTGGAAGCATTAATAAATCATTACGAATGCCTACCTACACCGACCTTTTTTATTCTGGTCCCACAAACGTAGGTAATCCTGATTTAGAACCAGAAGAAGCCACCACATACGAGAGTGGTATCAAATACAGAAACAACCAAGGTATTAGTATGCATATTTCATCTTTTTATCGTCTTGGGAAAAATATGATTGATTGGGGTAAACCCTCTGATGCAGCCGAGGGAAGCCAATGGACTACCTCTAATATCAGCGAAATAAATACCATAGGAATTGAATCGACACTAAACCTTGATCTTCAAAAACTATTTCAAAATCAACATTTTCTCCAAAACCTAAACCTGTCTTATTCCTGGCTCAATCAAGATAAATCGCTTCCTGTCGGCTATGATTCTAATTATATATTTGACTATTTAAAGCATAAATTTTCAGGAAGCTTTCAGCATAATATTATCTCTCACTTAAGTGCATCCTGGTCTGTGCTTTATCAAGATAGGCTTGGTGGATATGATGAATATGATATCATTAGCAACACGGAGTCTTCAAAAAACTACGAACCATTCACCGTTGTTGACTTAAAGTTAAGTTGGCGCAAACCAACATATACCCTTTATGCAGAAGCCACTAACCTGTTCGATAAAAAGTATACCGACATTGGTCAACTATATCAACCGGGCAGATGGATAAAAGCAGGTATTAACGTTCGCATCAACTTATAAGCTAATCATAAATCAATAAAGTAATCCATACAAAACGAGGGTATATCATAACAATACCCTCGTTCTTTATCTTATGTATTCCTCAATAAATGAAGTTTAAAAAATACAGAGATCCCAATAATCTCAATCATTGTATAACCTTACTTGTTTTATATAAATATTTTTAGTTATTGCTACTCCATTTACCTCCTCATTAGGAAAAGAACGATGAACAGGAATACCCATGTAAACGTCCTTGTGATCTATGTGATAATACGCTCGTTCAGAAAATGCTTCATAAGTCCACAAACTTGCCCAAATTTTTTTAATTACCTTTTCAAATGACTTCTTTTCACTGTTTCGTACCCCAGTCTTAGAAGTATATAGCCCTGCTCCTGAAAACCCTTTTGCATCTTCTGCATTAGTGGATGAACGAAACCTAAAACGTGAATACACACAGTCGGTGGAAACTTTTGAATTAACCTCCTTCATCAATATAGTATCAATGGGAGCCCGTTTTATCCTTGTTCTAATTTCTGTTAACAATAATTGAAGCGAATCTTTGGGAATCGTATTTTTTACAGATAGTAAACTATCGATTAAACTGGATGTAGACGAACTTATAACATGTTGATGGTAATAATGAAACGGAATGACAAAAGCACATTCGGGCACTTTGAAATCATATTTTCGACTCAATTTGTTTAAAATTCCACAACTTTTATATTTCCCGATAGCTTGATAATCTAGGTTACGATAAATATCCACCGGTTCAAGCAGAGGGATACGACTCTTCAATTTGCTTTTTAAACTTTGTAGCCTGGAACTATTCAGGAGTATATGTAGTTCTTCTTGAATATAGCTTGACTCTGACACCTTCTCCCATAGAAAAACAATATCATCTATTGGCATTAAATCGACAGGAGAAATTTCTAATGCATATATATTTAAGCTCTTGAAATAATTAATATTTGCTAATATATATTTTCTTTTGGGATCATTGGAGTAGTTACTTATATTGAAGTATGCAAGGTCAATATCAGGCTCCAGTTCTTTCCTGCAAAACTCATGATGATATCTATAATATGTTGAGTTTACATAATAAAGCTTCTTCTTTTTTCTCTCATAAACCAATCATACAACTTCCCGTTATCCGCTCCTCTGTTCATAATGGGTTTAATTAACAGGACAAATTTAAACATTAATATGGATTATTTTAACCAGAATGACACATTAGAGCTTCTTCATGAAACAAAAACATACCATTCACCATAAACCTGTTAAGATAAGACATAACCACTCTACGGTGAATTGAAACAACCGGTCTCACTAACTAGTTGGGTAACATATTAAAAACAGTTGTTTTCTTGCAGCCACTAAATGATAATAAGCCTGTACGTATTGGTATCAACATTAGAACCTAAAAGATGGGAAGAGGCACTAGATAGCTCTTCCCATTAACATTTTATTGTTAGCGCAAAAAAAATTCTGATACGCTACATCTAATCTTTTTGCAAAAACTCTTGAGAGAGGGCGAGCCACTTTTCTGCCAATTGAAGCTCTCCATTCAAATTAAGACTATCATATTGGGTGTTATAGAACTCTAAAGTCACATCGCTTTTCTTTTTATCATTGGCAATAAAAATCAATCCTATTTTATCAATCACATCTGGAGAGTTCTTACCTGCCGATAAACTGCGAACACTTCGCATCATTTCACATTTACTTATTTCCGATAACTTAATTACAGAGCTGTGTTCTTGTTCGTGAATCGTTCTAACAAAAAACAAAACGCCGGCCTTATTATCAAACCCCAATTTGGCATGATTCCAAAAATCATAATATGTAATTGTACAGCCATGATCTTTGGCCAGGCCATTCAGATCTTCTTTTACTTTCTTTTTTTTCTTAGATTCTTTAACGCGATAAAAAATAATTATTATTGCAATTATAGCTCCAATAAGGAGAACCATCGATATTGTAGTATTCATCTTTTTTATTTGTATATCAAATATTTACTTTTCTTTTTACGATACATTTTTCGCACTTATATTCATTCAAGAACATATCCTATACGCCCATCTATAGCATACCCATAGATCTTTGTTAAGTATTTACCAGCGAACAAAAAAGAATAAAACTACCAGAAATAGTTAAAAGGATAGATAATATCAGGGATGGCAAGTCCTATCCGAATCAGGCATATCGAATAATAGATATAATTCGAATTTTTATAGCCCATAAGAGATTCCTTCAATTTATTAATGGCGTCCAAACTCAACAACTGATTTACCGGACGCAAAGAAGGGAAAGTGTGCAGGGTATCACTCTGCTCCTGATTATTAGATACAGGAAGATATAAACTACTGGAGGCAACTAAAACATGCTTTCCTTTTTCGGATAAAGAAGCCAGTGCGTTATCACTCTGCCCATACTGCATACCAATAGAAAACAGCATTACAGTGCTTAACAGCATCACCTGTAATATTACAACTATTCTATTGGTCATTTTCATGCTGCAAATTTAAAATAATTAATGTTAGAAAATCCAATCCACCATATATTTCATCAGTTTATAATTTCTTTCAATGGTCATTTGAAACGCTCGCTGCATTTCAATCATTCTCTTGTGTGCATTATAGAATGCTAAAATTTCATGTTCGTTTCATTATTTAACCCAAACCACCAACAAATAGCATACAAAACAGCTTTTTTAGTGCAACTTACGGGGAATATTGATATAATTTCCTTTTTTTTGTATCTACTTTATTAAAGCATAAAATATTCATAATGAGTCGAAGAAAAATCACTTTTGTTGTTGTTGCCTTAGTCCTGTTATTAGGAGGCTCCTATCTTCTTTCCAATTTATTTATATCCATGAAACCGGATAGTAAGCGCAAACCTGATTTTAACATTAAACGTTTTGTAAAAGCAGACACCGTTCGCTATACACAAATCACCTCGCCTCTTTCAGCTCAAGGAAGGGTGGTATCCAGCAACGAAGTAATGCTAGTATCAGAAGCGGCCGGCAAAATACAAAGGGGAAACGTAGACTTGCGTAAAGGTACCTCCTTTAAAAAGGGCCAGCTATTGGCCGAAATATATAAAGACGAAGTTGAACTTGCATTAAAGGCTAAAAAGAGTCAATTTCTAACAACCATAACGACTATTTTACCGGATATGAAAGTCGATTACCCAGATCAATATCAGGCGTATCTAGATTTTTTTAATGCCATTGAAATGGAAAAGGCATTGCCCCCATTACCACCCATATCCAACTCCCAGCTAAAAGTTTTTTTAGCCAGTAGAAACTTCATGAGCGCCTACTATGAAATATTACAGGACGAAAAAAAGCTAAGTCGTCATTCACTTTACGCTCCTTTTGACGGAACCTTTTCGCAAGTTAATTTTGAGGTAGGTGGATATGTAAACACAGGTGCACAAATTGCTAAAATGATACGTACCGACCAAGTAGAAGTGGAGGTTCCGGTACAAAAAGAGCAAAGCAAATGGATAAAAATAGGTGATCAAGTAGAGGTATTTAACACCAACAAACAAAGGGCCCATAAGGGTGTTGTAGTTCGCAAATCAGACTTTATTGATGCCAATACACAATCCAGAAGCATATTTATAAAAGTACCCAACACTGATATTGACGAATTATTGGCCGGAGAATACAAAATAGTTCAATTCCCAGGACAACAAATCAACCAAGCAATGCTTCTTCCTCGCAATGCCGTTTTCAATGCCAATGAAGTATTTACTGTGGTAGAAGGCAAGTTAAAGAAACGACAAATTAACATATTAAAATGGGACGAAACCACTTTAATATTTAACGGATTAGAAGCTGGGCAAATGATTGTTTCAGAACCCCTTATCAATGTCAAAGAAAATAGTCCTGTGGGAATCATTGGCATTGACAAACCAAACAATACACCCGCTTCTAAAAAAGAAAACAAAGGTGTTGAAGGAAAACAAAATAAAGGAGCCCAATCATGAAGAAAATAGTAGAATTATTTGTTAGGTTTCCTTTTTACGCCAACCTTATTATCATGGTTTTGGTGATTGTAGGAGGAATCAGTTTGGCTTCCATGAAAAAGTCATTTTTTCCAGAGAGACAATCTCACATTTTAAGGGTAAGTGTATACTATCCCGGTGCATCACCGGTAGAAATGGAAGAAGGTGTTACTTCCCGCATTGAAGAAGCGGTCAGGGCTATCCCTGGCATTTACGAGATAAACTCTGTATCTTCAGAAAACAGTTCTAGCGTAACCATAGAAATTGAACCCAATTACGATATCGACGATGCGCTTATTGAGGTTAAAAATGCGGTGGATGGTATATCATCACTACCCACAGCCGCTGAACGCCCCATCGTATCCAAAACCCGCACCACCTCTCCTGCAGCTCGTATTTTAGTAACAGGCGAAGTAGACTTGCTCACCCTAAAAACGTATGCCCAACAGGTAGAAGAAGATTTTTTAGCATCTGGATTTATCAGTCAGGTGAGTATCCAGGGTTTTCCAGATCTCGAAATATCTGTAGAAGCCAAAGAGGAAACACTCTTACGCTACGGATTCACATTCAATGATCTACAAAATGCCATTGCCAATAACAACAAGGATGTATCAGGGGGACAACTACGTTCGAAAAAAGAAGAGTTACTGATTCGCTTACGATCACGAAGCGCTGACCCCAATAAGATAGAAAACATTATTCTGCGTGCCAACCCCGATGGAAGCGTCATTAGAATAAGAGACATCGCATCCGTTAAACTCAAGTTTGCAGATGTGTCTGTTAAAGCTCTGGAGAAAAACAACCCGGTAATCAGTCTTCAGGTAAATAAACTCATTACAGAAGACCTGGACGAGATAGATACCTATATCAAAGATTATGTAAAAGATTTCAACGCCAAAAAGCTAGGGGTTACCTTGCAACTATCGCGTTCCTTTTTGGACATTTTAAAGATGAGACTGGATCTATTGTATACAAATGGTGGTCAAGGACTTTTTTTGGTACTGCTTATATTAGGTATCATGTTAAGCATTCGTCTTTCCTTATGGGTAGCATGGGGTATTCCTGCTTCATTTTTAGGTATGTTTATCATCGTTAACCTATTGGGAGTTACTATTAATATGATTTCTCTCTTTGGAATGATTCTGGTGATAGGTATTCTAGTGGATGACGGAATTGTTATCGGAGAAAACATTTTTCAGCACTTTGAAAAGGGAAAAAACCCCATACAAGCAGCTGTTGATGGTACCGTAGAAGTAATTCCAGCCGTAGTAGCTTCGGTAGCAACGACCATTGTTGCTTTTTCGCCCTTGATATTTATTACAGGACGGATGGAGATGATGTTTGAAATGGCCTTGATTGTAATATGTAGTCTGTTGGTATCCCTCTTTGAAGCCTTTTTAGTACTTCCCGCTCACTTGGGTAACAAACATGTGCTCAACCGAAAAGTACTCAACGCAAAAAACAAAGGCTTAAAAAAATACACCGAAGGTTTTTTCACTTGGCTACGTGACTATGCCTACGATAGGGTCATCAGACTCACGGTTGATTGGCGCTACATAACAATTGGTATTCCGGTGGCCATGATGATAATAACTGGTGGACTGATAGGCGGACATATCATTAAAACAACTTTTTTTCCACGCATGGAATTTGATTCCTTTAACATTAATATCGCCTTTACTCCCGGATCTGGAGAAGAGAAAACCATGCAATACCTGGAGCGTTTTGACAGTGCAGTATGGGAAGTCAATGAGGAATTGATGGAAAAATATAATGATACCATACCCATTATAGAAAATAGCATTATTATTTTAGGATCGGCCTTTGACGGTACAGAGAGTGGTTCACATACAGGAAGCGTTGATGTTTCTCCCAGAAACTCAGAAGATACAGGCATTAGTTCCTATGAAATCATCAATAGACTTAGAGAAAAAATTGGCCCCATACCCCAAGCAGACAAATACTCCATGGGTGCCAGAAGCCGCTTTGGGGATCCAGTTTCCATTGGTTTGCTATCTCGTAATATTGAAGAACTTGAACAAGGAAGAGACTTTTTAATAAGCAAACTTGAAAAATATGCACAACTCAAAGATGTGGTTTCAACCAATGCCATGGGAAAACAGGAGATACTCCTGCAACTAAAACCACAGGCCTATATGATGGGACTAGACGAAGCATATATAGCCAACCAGGTTCGTCAGGCCTTTTACGGTGGTCAGGCGCAACGACTACAGGTGGGACGCGACGAACTGAGGGTGTGGGTAAGATACCCTGCCCAAGGCCGCAAGAACATAGGACAATTTGAAAATATGAAAATTGTAAGCTCTCAGGGAGAATTCCCCATCACAGAATTGGTCGACTATAAAATTAAACGCGGCCCTGTGAATATCAACCGCTTTAACGGGAAACGTGAGATTAGGGTAAATGCCGACATGTCCAACCCGGATGCTTCGGTAACCGAAGTTTTAGACATGATAAATGCAGAGGTCATACCTGAACTCAAAGTACTTTATCCCGGCATTTCGGTTGAATTTCAAGGACAGCAGAAGGAAAGTCAGCGTAACATGAAAGATCTCATGTTCTTATTTCCAATGGCATTTTTAGCCATCATCATCATCCTAATGATAAATTTTAAATCCTTTGAACAACCCCTCATCATATTAATGATGATACCCATTTCTATCCTAGGTGCTATTTGGGGTCACGGTATCCATGGTAAGCCATTATCAATTTTAAGTCTTTGGGGAATAGTGGCCTTAACCGGGGTAATCGTGAATGATGCAGTGGTTCTCTTATCCAAATTCAATTCGCTCATTGTGGAAGGTAAAAAAGTAAAAGAAGCCATTGTTGAGGCTGGTAAATCGAGGTTACGTCCTATCATTTTAACAACCCTCACCACCTCCTTTGGCTTATATCCATTGATCTTAGAAAAAAGTTTTCAGGCTCAATTCCTTATACCCATGGCCATCTCATTGGTGTATGGGCGTCGCTTTTGGCACTTTGTTTATCCTATTATTCTTCCCTGCCTTGATTATGATCCTAAACGATGTTAGAAGAGTGGTAAGAGAATGGTGGCATGATAAAAAAATAGAACCTGAGCACGTGGAAATAGCTTGGCAAAACGAACAACGAAAAAGCGTTACTGGCGAAGAAGATTTTATAGGTTGATCACATATTACAAGTACATGAAACGAGCATGTAAATTTGATTATCCAAATTTACACAACAGAGGATGATCAATTTTACTTGGGAGTTCCATATGGCCATTGAAAGAGAAATTTAAACATATGAAAAAAATACAATTAACGATCTTTATTTTAAGTCTGGGATTTATCAGCATGGCACAGGAAAACCTGTCACTGGCTGATGCAATTAACAAGGCTCTAAAAAATAATTATAGCATTCACATAAGTAAAGCCAACCAACAGGTGGCCGAAATAAATAACTCTTGGGGAGCTGCGGGGCGTTACCCTTACATTAACCTAAGTGCATCCAGCAATAACGCCAATGACTTTAACGATTCCGAGGACTTTACCAGAACACAGTTGATTGGAGACGCCAAAATCAACTGGACAATCTTTGATGGTTTTGCAGTAAAAATAAACAAACAACGTTTTGTGGAATTAGAGGAACAATCGCACCAGAATACTGCTATCATGGTTGAAGGCACCATTCAATCTGTTGTATTAGCTTATTACGATGCCTTATTACAAAAGAAAAAGCTAGAAACCTTCAATGAAGTGATGTCCTTATCGGAAGACAGGTATCAAAAAGTACAAATCCAGAAAGACTTAGGCAATGCTGTTACCTACGATCTATTACAAGCACAAAACGCATACTTATCTGATCGTTCGGATTATCTATTACAGGAAGTGACTTTAAAAAATGCCTTGCGTGATTTAAACTACCTGATGGCCGAAAAAGACAACCCAGCCTATACATTAACAGAAGACTTCAGCGCCATCACTATCAATTATAAGCTAACTGAATTGCAAGAGCAAATGACAAACAATAACAAGACTTTGCAAAACCAGTACATTCACCAACGCATACTTGAAAATGCGGTGGCGGCAGCAAAAAGTAACTTTTCTCCCACTCTGGCATTTCAAGGAGGCGCACAATATTCCTCAACCCATACCCGTTACGACATCAGTGCCACCACCGATTATAATGCCACTAATATTTATGGCAACTTTACCCTTAGCTTTAATTTATTTAGTGGCGGCAGCAAGAAAAGAGCATTACAAATTGCAAAAATAGACGAAGAAGTAGGTGTCATTGCGTTGGAAGATATGCAACACGATTTAAAAAACAACCTGGCCAATTTATATGAAATGTTTCTGGTTCGCAAAGAACTGCTAAATGTTGCCCAAGAAAATTTAGCTGCAGCCAAGCTAAACCTTCAAATATCACAGGATAAATTTAACTCAGGAGCTATTAACTCATTTAATTATAGAGATGTTCAAAACATTTACCTTCAGGCTTCACAACTGCAGTTAGAGGCGATATACAACTATATTGATACACATACATCCCTTTTAAGAATGACAGGAGCCATTGTTCAGGAATATGAATAATACATGGTATTTAGCTAGGATAGCATAGTCAACAAAAACAGATGAAGGACTAACTATTAAAACCTTATAATTACTAGATCAGTGAATTTACTAAATTATTACATATGAAAATTTTTATAACAATCATTTTGCTGGCGCTGCCAATGCTAGCTGCTGCGCAAATAAAAGCCACCACCGAGGAAGGTAAATCGGTCCTGCTATTTGAAAATGGCACATGGGAATATTTCACACAAGAAACCCCTCAGATCACAGAAACTACATCTCTAAAAATTACGGATGGCTTAAACAAGGAGTCTGATTTAGATGAGCTATACTATGCAGAGAGTAAACGTCTGGTTAAATATTTTGGACCCACCAAAGGAAAGATTAAAGGCAGGGCCAAATGTATGTTTGTGGAAGGACAAGCTAAAATCTATTTTCAATGGGAATTAGGTTTGTTAGACAGTTACCGATACTTTGGGCATATGAAAGCCGGAAAAAAAATAAGTTTAATCACCAAGAACAACACTTCAATAGATTTGATCCTCACTGAAGATATAGATATGGAATTCATGGAGAAATATAACTTTTCCATACTAAAAGGCGCCTGTATGCTTAATGATGATCAATTTAAACGCATCATGCATTCTCCTATCTCTGAAATGACGGTAGAATGGAAAAAAGAAGTAGAGACCTATAAACTAAACGATGCTTACTTTTTTTCCAGGACCTTTACCGAACTGCTCAAATAGCACACTTATTAGAAATAGGTGCAATAGTCAAACTATAAAACCATTGACTATTGCACCTATCATATCTTAATGAAAAGTCTCGTACCTTAGTACATCCATAATTTTCTCTTCATTGGTAATTTCACCGTCCAGAATAGTGATGGCCGTTTCAATCAAGGCTAAATGCGAATATGCCTGCGGAAAGTTACCCAACTGTTGTTTCGTCTCAAAATCCAGATCTTCACTAAACAAACCCAAATGATTACTATATGTAAGTAATTGCTCAAAACGTTCAATGGCCGCCTTCTTCTCACCTATTTTATACAAAGCATTGGTAAGCCAGAAGGTACATATTGTAAAGGAAGATTTAGGCAATCCAAAGTCGTCCTGATTAATATATCTATACATTAAACCATTATGTTCAAGTTCTCCTTGTATTGCATAAACAGTAGACTTATAGCGTTCATCTTTAGCACTGATAAAACCATAACTCTCCATTAATAAAACAGAAGCATCCAAATCGTCACTACCATAAGCTTGTGCATAAGACTGTTTTGCCTCCGACCAGGCATTCAATTCAATATCGGTCCGTATTTTATCTTCCAGCTTCTTCCATTTCTTGATGTAATCATCCTGTTTAAGTAAAACGGCAATTTTTTGAGCACGATCAATAGCTACCCAGCACAGCACCTTACTAAAGGTAAAATGCTTACTCTCGTTACGTATCTCCCAAATACCCTTATCCGGTTTTTGCCAGTTTCGCTCCACCATTTTCACCACATTTCGCACCACAGTCCACAAATCTTCACTATAGCTCAACGAAGCTGCAAACAAGCTAAAATGTTGAAATATAGCATCCATTAAGATGCCATAGATATCGTTTTGCTTTTGTTTATAAGCGGCATTCCCAACTCTAACAGGTTTAGAATCTCCATATCCCGCCATGTGAGGAAGTTCATATTCCGAAAGCCTTTTCTCACCACTGATACCGTACATAATCTGCATCTTCTCATCCTTCTCGGGTAAGATATCAACAATAAAACGAAGATAATTCTGAGCAACCGTACTATGTCCCAGTTGTGTCAATATTTTCACTACCATTGAACCATCCCTGATCCAACAAAATCGATAATCCCAATTACGAACTTCTCCGATGGTTTCGGGCAACGAAGTGGTCAGTGCTGCTAATACGGCCCCCGTCTTGTCGTAACTTAAAAGCTTCAATGTTAAAGCACTACGACTTATCTCGTCATTATACTTACTAAATGTAGTGGTGTTTTCCGACCAATTTAACCAGTACACCTTGGTACGTTCCATCTTTAACTTGACGCGATGAATGTCCTGCCTAAGTAATTTCTGATTATAACTAACCAACATATATTTACTACTGGTTAAGGTGATAGTTTCACTGTTTATCACCTTTTTAAAATCGAAGTCGGTATACAGATAAAGAGAATCGTAAGACCCTTTCTTTGTAATGGCTTTGATAAAGCTTGTATGCTCCGATATAAAAGTCTCATGTAAAGCATATTCCAGCCGTGGATCATAAACGATCTTAAAGGTTGGTGCACCACTAATACGATTAAATACGCGCGCCACATCCGCTGGTGAATAATAACTGCCATCTTCATATTTATATCTAGGCATAAAATCAATCACCTCAAAAACACCATCTTCGCAAACAAAACGGGTAGACAGCAAATTGGTCCGTTCTATATATTCTTGTGATGTTGAAAGTAATTTCTCAGGTATAATAGACATTGAACCGCCTTTGTCTTTATCCAATAACTTGGCAAAAACAGACGGAGCATCAAACTTGGGCAAACATAACCAATCGATACTGCCATTTTCGGAAACCAACGCCGCAGATTTACAATTTCCGATAATCCCGTAATTCAGATTCAGATTCTCCATATTTTAAAATTTATTGGTTAGTTTTGTAATACTCCCATTTGAGGAGCACCACCAATTAATACTTGAAATGAACCTGAGGCTCATTTTTAGGGGATTTCAAATAAAAATGGCATAACCAAAACAATCGGTCTAAAAATCGTATAATAATTCTAAAATTCAAATTAAAAAAAGTCAATCTATGCAAAAAATTCATATAGTTTCAAATAGACTCCCTTTTAGCGTTAAAGAAGAAGGCGAAAACACAACGCTTGAAGCCAGTGTAGGCGGCTTGGCAACAGGAATGAAATCGATTTATAAAGATTATGGTGGAACATGGATTGGATGGACAGGTTTAGACAGTGATACTTTAGATGCTGATAAACAAAAAAAAGTGGATCAACTTTTCAAACAAGAAAAATGCGCCTCTGTACATTTAAATTCTGAGGAAATACAATTGTTTTACGAAGGCTTTAGTAACAGAACAATATGGCCTCTGTTTCACTACTTTACACAATACGCCGATTTCAATAACGAAGACTGGGAGACCTACAAAGCAGTTAATCAGAAGTTTGCAGATGCCACTATCGATACACTTGAAGACGGAGACTCTGTTTGGATTCATGATTACCAGCTACTACTTGTTCCGGAAATGATAAAATCCAAGAAACCCAATGTAACCATCGGTTTCTTTCTTCACATTCCCTTTCCATCTTACGAAGTATTCAGGATCTTACCCTGGCGTAAGGAGATTATACAAGGCATGTTGGGAGCCGATTTAATCGGTTTTCATACCTACGACTATGAGCGACATTTCTTTAGCTGCGTACGTCGTTTATTTGGCTATGAAATATCCTTTAACCAGATTCACATAGATGAACGCATTATTATTGCGGACTCTTTCCCCATGGGCATCGATTACGAAAAATTTAAAAAGAGCGCACAAGATGTGGGAATGAAGTCCATCAAAGAAAAGTCGGAACTACACAAAGAACTGGATAAATACTTTCTGGCATCGCCCAACCGCAAGCTAATATTATCCATTGACAGACTGGATTATACCAAGGGCATCCCAAATCGTTTGAAAGCATTTGGTCGTTTTCTGGAGAAATACCCCGAATTTAGAAAAAAAGTTACCTTGATTATGCTAGCTGTACCCTCGCGCGACCAAGTGGATCATTACCAACAACTAAAAAAAGAAGTGGACGAGTTGGTGGGTCAAATCAATGGAACCTATGGATCCATTAACTATGCACCCATCTGGTATTTTTACCGCTCACTCCCATTTAGTAACTTGATAGAGTTATATAGTTCATGCGATGTGGCACTCATTACTCCGGTTAGAGACGGGATGAATTTGGTAGCTAAAGAATATGTGGCTTCTCGTTTGAATAATACAGGCGTTCTTATTTTAAGCGAGATGGCTGGAGTGGCAAAAGAGATGGGTGAGGCTTTAATCATCAACCCAGTAGATGAGGAAGAAATGGCCGACAGCATCAATCAAGCGCTGACTATGCCCTTAGAGGAGCAAAAAGAACGTATTAAATATATGAAAGAACGAATTCAACGTTACGATGTATTTAAATGGGCCAAAGAATTTATACGCACACTAAAGAAAGCAGAAAGTGTACAAAACGATTTTCTGGCCAAACGTATTACCAATCAATTAAGTACTAAGATAGTAGACAAATACGCCAATGCAAAAAAACGAGCTATCTTCTTAGATTACGACGGAACCTTGGCTCCCTTTGTTAAAAACCCTCAGGATGCCAAACCCGATGAAGAGCTACATAACATCATTAAGAAACTAACCGCAAACAAGGCCAACACGGTTACCATCATCAGTGGACGAGACAGATACACTTTAGAAAAATGGTTTTCTGGTCATCACGTAAATCTGATTTGTGAGCATGGTGTTTGGTTAAAGAAGGTAGATGGAGAATGGGAAATGCTCTCGGCGGTGAATAACAGCTGGATGCCCAATGTACATCCGGTTATGGAAAGCTTTGTGGACAGAACTCCAGGAAGTTTTATCGAGGAAAAAAATTATTCGCTGGTATGGCATTACCGTAAATCAGAGCCAGAACAAGGTGAATTAAGAGCCAATGAGCTAAAAGATGAACTAAATACACATCTTAGTAACCACAACCTTGAAATCATGGAAGGCAACAAGGTGATTGAGGTCAAAAGTGGTGGCATCAATAAAGGAATTGCAGCACTACAGTTCATCAGCAATCAACCATACGATTTTATCATGGCCATTGGCGATGATTGGACAGATGAATTTATGTTCCGAGAATTACCCGAAGAAGCAATAACCATCAAAGTAGGTATGAAACATACCAAGGCAGCTTATAAAGTTGAATCGGTAGAAGCAGTCAGAAACCTATTAAAACTGATGTAATATTTTAATACAAAAAAAAAGAAAGCGGGGCAAAATATATTTTGACCCGTGTTAGTTATTTTTACTAATTTGCTCATCAACTCATCAACTCCACGACTTTACCAACTCACCAACTCCAACAACTCATATCTCTGAATGATCAAGTATTTGTGCTGTTTCATGGGCGTCTTTGATAATTTCTTCAGGATAACCATTCAGCTCAAGTATTCGTATAGCATTTCGACGGAAGATCTTTCCTTTTTTTAGCTTATAATCGAAATCCACATTGTTATTGTTTATTGTTTCGCTGAAATGATACAGATCGTACTGGTCACATAACATATCAGTCAGCTCCATATCATGCGTTGACACCATCACCTTATTATTTTTTACGGCCAAAGCTGAAAGCACAGCCTTACCTGCAGCCACGCGTTCAATTGTATTGGTGCCTTTATATATTTCATCCAATAAAAACAGATTATGATGAGAGTCATCCTTTCTATCTATCATCTCTTTTATGGATTGTACTTCCTCAAAATAATAACTTTTGTCATTCATTAAATCATCGCTTATACGTATAGCAGAATATATGCGGGTATAAGGAGTAATCATTGTCTTGGCAAAACAAGTATTCAAGGTTAGTCCAGTCAACACATTCAAGCCAACACTTCTAACAAATGATGTCTTACCCGACATATTAGAACCTGTTAACAGAACCGATTTATCATGGAGGTAAATAGAATTCACAACACAATCTTTGATCAATGGATGATACATCTCCTGAACAGAAAAGACATCGTCCCTATTTTCTATTTGGGGCTTACAATAGTAATCCAAACCATGACGAAGCGAAGCTATGGAATATAAAACATCTATCTGCCCAACGAACATAAACAGCTCCTCAATCGCTTTTCGTTTGTTGCTTAATCTCTTAAGCACGCCAAACAAAAGCAGGGGCTCTACTAAAAAACATATTTTCATCACTTCCAACAAGCTCCAGAACACAGCGGCCAAATCGCCCTGAATCTTGGCTTCTAATTGAAAAAAGAACATACGATTACGCACCTGATTGATAATTTGAAAAGATGCTTGTAGGTTTGGATTCATGAAACGAAATAATGGCTGCTGAAAAAGTTTTGATGCCACATGATTCATCTGCAGCAGTTGAGGAATAGATCCAATATACCCATACAAATTTTTCTTGTTCCAATAATGAATACCCATATTGACCAATAAAATGATGACTAAGGGGATAACAAATACGGAAGATAAGCAGAGCAGAGTCAGGGAAAGCAAGCTAAATAAGGACAGTACAGGCACCACAAAAAACCAACGAGGTGGCTTCAAATGCGCCTCTTGAAACAAGCCAGCAATTAACGAAGCTTCATCTTTAGAAAGTTTGGCCAATTGTTTGCGCACTGCATCTCTAAAGTTCGCGTCTTCGGTAAATGCATCCATTATTTTTTCTTCATGCGCCCATGGTTTCGGTTGCTTGGGGATGGATCGCAGCTGATGGTACAAATATTGCTGTCCTACTTTTGAAGCCGTTCTGTCCACAAACATAAATAGTTCTTGAAAATCCAGATCCTCACAAGTTTTATCTGACAAAGATTGCAGAACATCCTCCTGCTTTTTACTCCGATAATACTTCTCTATCTGCTGAAAATCGAAATTTTCGTCCTTTATATTACCAAAGATGAGCAAATCTTTCTTGCGTCTATTTCTCATATTCTTAAAATTAGTTTGGTGCAAGCTGTAATTCAACCCAATAAACACATAAAAAAATGTATTACAATATTTGAGCATACATAAGCCGTATACTAAGCAGAATATTGCAACTCAATCAGCTTTTTATATCTTCCATTGCGTATACTCATAAGTTTTTCGTGAGTACCTTGTTCTACAACCTCTCCTTGCTCCAATACAACAATTTCGTCGGCTTTACGGATAGTAGAAAGGCGGTGAGCAATAATAATGGAAGTACGTCCTACCATCAGCTTCTCCAAAGCTTCTTGTACCAGCATTTCTGATTCCGAATCAAGCGAAGAAGTTGCCTCATCCAGAATAAGAATTTTGGGGTCATTTAAAATAGCACGGGCTATGGCTATTCTCTGCCGTTGTCCACCCGAAAGCTGCGTTCCTCGTTCACCCACAATTGTTTCAAATTTTTCAGGAAAACGATTAATAAATTCAAGGGCATTGGCATTTTCTGCTGCCTTATAAACCTCCCGTTCACTTGCATTTGGATTTCCATAGGCAATATTTTCACCTATACTACCTCCAAATAAAAAGATATCTTGCGGAACCAGTGAAATCTGTCGTCGCAAAGCCGACAAGGGATATTCATGGCTATCCACCTGATCAAAGAATAAGGTATCTTTAGGTGGACGGTGCAACATCAACAGCAAGGAAGCCAAAGTACTTTTACCTGCTCCACTTGGTCCCACCAAAGCAATCATTTTATTGCTTTGAATATCCAGGTTTATATTTTTCAGAACACTTTGTTCTTTTCTAGAAGGATAAGCAAAACTCAAATTACGCAGACTCACCTTTCCTTGCATTCTATATTGGGGATCAATCTCATCTAACTCCTGAATATCTTCAGGTTCTTCATCATATATTTTAAACAGGTCTTCGGTAGCCCCTATAAACTTTTGAATATTGGCATACACCGTAGCCAGTCCCCCAATCGTTCCTCCCACAAACACAGAATAAATAACGAAGGAAAACAAATCTCCGGCCACCATTTCGCCCTTTTGTAATAATACGGATCCTCTCCATACCACAGCCGATATAGCCCCGAACAGTCCTAATATAATAAAAGAAGAAAAGGCTCCCCGATACTTTCCACTGGTCATGCCCAGGTCAGCAATCTCCTTGGTCTTTTTTTTATAACGAGCTATTTCAACAAATTCATTGGTAAAAGTTTTTACGCTTTGAATACCCTGTAAGGTTTCCTCCACAATCGTATTTGAATCTGCCACCTTAGTCTGCACCTCTTTAGAAAACTTACGAATAAACTTACCAAAGAACTTAGCAAACACCATAGCAGGAGGCAATACAATAAGCATAAAGCCAGTCAGCTGAATAGAGGTAATAGCAAGTAGGGTGATTCCACCAGTAATAACAACTATTTGGCGAATAAACTCAGCCAAGGTAGTTGTCATAGTTTCCTGCAACAAAGCTACATCGGCAGATATTCGGCTATTCAACTCTCCCACTCTTCTTTTTTCAAAAAAATGTAATGGTAATTTTATAAGGTGACGATAACTAGCCAAGCGTAAAGCGGCCAAGGATTTTTCTGTCACATTCACAAACAAAACAATTCGAAAATAAGAAAAAACAGCTCTCAAGACAAGTATACCTGCAATCAATAAGGCTGTTTGATTCAGGGTCAAGCCCAGAGAAGAACGCTCTCCCCCATTTACCATATCCCCCAATAGTTTAGGAAAAGCCAGACTCCCCAAGCTAGAGCCTAATAAGAAAAACATACCCAGCATATATTGTACTCTATATGGCTTCATATATTTATACAAACGAAATGCGCTGGCAAAGCCACTTCTACTTATTTTTCCATTGGGTACATTTGATGTATCTACTCTTCTCATCTTAAGATTATCTACTCTTTCTTAATCCAATCAATTTCTTTTTTCAACAAATCCAAAGTATGTTGTTCAGGGGACTCTAAACTTGGTTCAAAACTATATTCCCATTGAGCCATCGGTGGCATACTCACTAAAATAGATTCTATATTCCCTCCAGACTCCAAGCCAAATTTAGTACCCCGGTCGTATACCAGGTTATACTCCACGTAACGTCCCCTCCGCATTGCTTGCCATTGTTTATGACTTTGCTCATAAGGCTTATTTCGCTTCTTATCCATAATCTGATTGTAGATACGAGGATACGCTTTTGCCAAGTCTATCGTATAGTTCAATAGCCTATCCAGTTCTCCTTCATCTTGAGGTTGAACACGATCGAAAAAGATCCCCCCCACACCACGCGTCTCATTTCGGTGCTTGATAAAAAAATAATTATCAGCCCAAGCTTTATAGTCTGGATAATAGTCGCCATTATATTGATCACAAATATCTTTTAAAGAACGATGAAACCATGCAGCTTCTGATTCATCGATATAATGAGGTGTCAGGTCTATACCCCCACCAAACCAGCACACCCCATTGTCTAGTTCAAAGAAGCGAACGTTCATATGAATAATAGGCACAAAGGGGTTAAAAGGATGGATGATAGAAGAAATACCTGTAGCCGAATAACGTGCTGCTTTCATACCCAACAAGGCTTCCATCTTATCTGAAAAATCTCCTTCGACATGAGAAAAATTAAGGCCTGCTTTTTCAATCACATCGCCATTTTTCATCACACAAGTAAGCCCTGAACCGATATCTTTAGTCCAAGGCAGCTGTTGAAAAAGACCTTTACCATCCCCTTTCTCTAATTGGCGACACATTTGCTGTTGTAAATCTTTATAAATAGATGCTATTCGGGAAGTATGTTTCATGCTTATAATTTTTCATTGACCAGATGCAACGTGCCCATTTGATCTCCTTCAGTTGTAAGGATATTTCTAACGACGTGTTTCTGTATAATATTTCGTATTTTGAAGAAATCTATACGATTTCTTCAGGACTCTTTTTCTTACGAATAAAACGACCAAAACTTTTTTTCTGAAAATTATAAAAGAATTTAAATTGTCCAAAAGCAAATCCAATCACCAGCAGCAAAATCTGGTAAGCCGGGATAATAGTTATCACATACATGGGTATCTTTATCCAAAGTGATGTATCCGCATCTATCCCTAATAAATCAAAAACTACTTTTCTCACATATACAGCCATACTGCCGGTAATGGAAAAGACGATCAGAATAATAATGATCTGCCATTTGTATTTTAACCCCCACCGTATTCTTAGTCTTTCTAACATATATTTGTCCGCATCGTATTGTTATCATAAAAATTTCACCATTTCAAGCAACAGTCCATACGAGGATATTATCACCTTCTCCAATCAGCTTGCTTGATCCAGTCGGCCAAAAACTTGGCATTATCATAAGGTATATCAGGCAAAAATCCATGCCCCAGATTAATAACCCAGTCTTGGTTTCTACTTCCAAAATCGATATATTTCTTTAAAGTCGCATCAATAGTCCTTTGATCGGCATACAACAAACGAGGGTCAATATTTCCTTGCAGACCGATATTTCTATTCACGATTTTCCGTGCCTCCTCTATGGGAGTTTGCCAATCGACACTCAGATAATCACACATATCCGGTGTTACTTCGGCAATACCAGTTCCCAGATCTTTGGGAAAATAAATAAAAGGAATACCCTCCTGTCTGACTGCCTCGGCAATTTTACGTACCGAAGGAAAAAATAATTCTTTATACAATTCAAAAGGAATCAGTCCACCATGCGTTTCAAAGAGCTGAAAAACCTGTATACCATGTTTTATTTGACCTTTCGCATAGATAATGGACAAGTCAGTGATGGCGTCCACCAATTTTTTTACCATTTCTTTATGCTGATAGATAAAGGTGGTGGCTAAAGGAAAATCCTTGCTCCTACCAATACCTTGCAACATATAACAAAGCACGGTCAATGGAGCTCCACAAAAGCCAATCAATGGGATATGAGGTGGTTTCGTAGCGATGGTTTGCTTAATCACCTCATAAATATAATTCAGTTTTTCAGGATCTGGGTTTAAGGCAGCCAAAGGATTATCACGTGCTACCAAAGGCACATCAAACTCTGGTCCCTTATCAGTAAATTCCAGTCCCATACCCATAGCATATGGTATCACCAAGATATCCGAAAACAGGATAGCAGCATCTACGCCCAAATCCTCCACTGGTAACAAAGTAACCTTGGCTCCCAGCGCTGGCTTTTGCATCATCTCCCAAAAAGAATATTTCTCTTTAAGTTTCATATAAGAAGGCAGCACTCTACCTGCCTGTCGCATAAACCAAAATGGCGGTCGTTCCGTTCGCTCTCCCGCAAGAGTTTTCAATAATATTGAATCGTTCATAATCTATATCTGGACATATAAACACATAGGCATAAGACGCAGAAGAAACACTGCATCTTATGCAACCACATATTTAAAGTGAATCGTTTAACGCTAATAATTGTTTAAAAGCATCATAGCTTTTATCGATCGTTTTTTGTAAATCTTCCTGGCTATGTGCTATGGAAACAAAACCTGCCTCGAACTGGGATGGTGCCGTATAGATACCATTTTCCAGTCCCAATTTAAAATACTGGGCAAATAAATCGGTATCACATTTCATCACATCCGAAAAATTATTCACTTCTGTTTCTTTGGTAAAAAACAAGGTAAACATAGAGCCTACCCTATTGATGACACCTGGAAAATTCAGTGCCTCCAGGTTCTTTTGAATACCCTCTGCTAAAAAGGCTGCTTTCTCCTCCAATTGCTCATAAAATCCATCTATTTCATTCACAATTTTTAAGGTAGTTAAGCCTGCTGCCATGGCCATAGGATTACCCGACAAAGTACCTGCCTGATATACAGGACCATTAGGTGCCAACATATCCATTATTTCTTTTTTACCACCATATGCTCCTACCGGCAGACCACCTCCTATAATTTTACCCAAGGTTGTTAAATCCGGGGTAATGTCCAGTAACTCCTGTGCTCCACCTCTAGCCACACGAAAGCCAGTCATTACCTCATCAAAAATAAGTAATGTTCCATTATCGGTACATGCTTTCCTCAATCCATGAATAAACTGCTCGGTGGGCTTTATGACCCCCATATTTCCCGTCACAGGCTCCAGGATGACGGCTGCAATCTGATCTTTATACTGTGAAAAAAGACTTAAAACAGAATCCAAATCATTATAAACAGCTGTTAATGTATCACTGGCAGTTCCTTTGGTAACGCCAGGAGAGTTAGGTGTTCCAAAAGTTAAGGCACCCGATCCTGCTTTGATCAAGAAACTATCGCCATGGCCATGATAACACCCTTCAAACTTAATGACCAAATCACGCTGTGTATAGCCACGTGCCAAGCGAAGGGCACTCATGGTAGCCTCTGTTCCGGAATTCACCATCCGAACACGCTCAATGGAAGGAATCAGTTGGCAGATCAGATTTGCCATTTCTGTTTCTATCACAGTAGGAGCACCATAACTGGTACCATTCATCGCTGTTTGATGTAAAGCCTCCACCACATCAGGGTGTGCATGCCCTAAAATCATCGGCCCCCATGAACCTACATAATCAACATACTCGTTATTATCTATATCTATTATTTTGGATCCATTGGCTTTTTTTATAAAAAGTGGATTCCCACCCACTGAATTAAAAGCCCTTACTGGAGAGTTAACACCGCCTGGTATATGTTTTACTGCTTCCTGATAAGCAATGACACTATTTTTTATATTCATATTGTTATAAATTAACTACCTGGTTTATGGACTAATCCTCACTACAATTTTTCGATCACGTCCTGTGTATGGTAGGATATAATCACGTCAGCACCTGCTCGTTTGATAGAAGTTAAAACCTCCATGGTGATTCGTTCCTCATCTACCCATCCTCTTTCGGCAGCTGCTTTTACCATTGAAAACTCACCACTTACATTATAAGCACAAAGAGGCATATTAAATTCGGTTTTTACACGTTGGATCACATCCAGATAACTCAATGCCGGTTTCACCATTACCATATCTGCACCCTCTATAATATCCTGTTCCACTTCGCGGATAGCCTCATTGCTATTCGCTGGATCCATCTGGTAAGTTGCCCTATTTCCAAACTGAGGAGCACTCTCAGCAGCATCACGGAAGGGACCATAAAAAGCCGAAGCGTACTTGGCCGAATAAGCCATAATGGGCATATTTGCAAAGTGATGGTCATCCAGCGCCTTACGGATAAAGCCCACACGTCCATCCATCATATCACTTGGCGCAATCATATCGATACCAGCCTGAGCCAAAGAAACCGATTGTTTACCCAAAGTAATCAGGGTCGAATCATTGTCCACATCTCCGTCAATAACTGTTCCGCAGTGACCATGTGTAGTATATTCACAGTTACAAACATCGGCTATCAAGAAAAGTTCTGGTAATTCTTTTTTGATGGCTCTGGTTGCTTGTTGCACAATTCCATTTTCCTCACAAGCCACTAATCCATGTTCATCTTTATGCTCAGGAATACCAAAAAGCAAGACTGATTGCACTCCCTTATTATAAAGTTCTTTACATTTTTCAACCAACAAATCCACCGATAACTGATAATTGCCTGGCATGGAGTTAATAGGGTTTTGCACGCCTTTTCCGGGACGAACAAACAAAGGCATGATCAGATCATTTTTGGTCAGCTGTGTTTCTCGAATCATATTACGAGAAACCTCTGTGCTTCTTAATCTTCGAAGTCTTGTTATTGGGAAAGCCATAATTAAATTTGTTTATTTGTTATCAGTCGGCCACTACGGGCAGTAGCTACCGGCTTTTGTAATATTCCAAAATAGCTTCGGTAATTCCCTTTGAACTGGGTTCATTGGCAATGACCAAAGGTTTAATACCATGTCGTTCTACTTCAAATGCTGTCACACGTCCAATACAAACCACACAAAGTTCTTTGGTATTCATTATTTTAAATAAGTTCTTAAAGGCCGAAGGACTGGTCAACACAATCATATCATATTTTTTTTCTTTGATCCTTTGGAGTAATGCCTCATCAATATTTTTGGGTAAAGTATTTTGATATAGATTTACGCGTGTAACCTGCGCAACAGCGCTTATTTTCTCCATCAGTAGGTTCGGTGACAAGGAGCCAGTAGCCCATATTAACCGCGCATTTTTTCCTGCAAGGTAATCCACTAATTTATCAGCAAACTCTGCTCCTGTCTTTGCTTTGCCATCAAAATCAATGATCCATCCCGATTGACGTATCAGTTCTGATGTCTTATATCCAATAGAAGCAATCTTTAAATTAGACACTATGGCTTCAAAATCTGGGTGCTTACATATTTTCTGATAGAAAAAATTGAATCCATAAGCACTGGTAAAAGCAATATGCGTATACCGATGGTAATGCTTCAGTATGTCTTCACATGCCTCATCACATTCCATCGCGGACAATTCGATCATTGGCAACTCCAACAGATCTGCACCATACTGTCGAAGTAAAACACTCAACTCACTAGATTTTCCCAATGGTCGTGTAGATATAAAACACTTACCCTGAAGAGATATGGCCGTATCATTTTGAAAAGAATCACCCATTGGCGCGTATCTCCTTTAATATTTCCAATGCTCCTTTCTCCACTAAGGCTTGAGCAAGCCTTTCCCCTAATGCATTCGCATTCTCTACCTGATCAAACAAAGTCTCTTTCAAGTAGCAAGTACCATCCAAAGACGAAACAAACCCGGTTAAAGTAAGTTTATCATTGTGGCATGAGCTATAGGCACCTACAGGCACCTGACATCCTCCCTCCAAGCTTCTCATAAATGCTCGTTCGGCTTTAACAGCCTGTTGGGTGGGTTCATGATTAATCGCTTGCAATAAATTATTGGTACGATCATCACCTGCACATGTTTCAACAGCAATAGCGCCTTGTGCCACTGCTGGAATAAATCCATCGGGCTCCAAAATTTCAGTAATATAATGATCCAATCCCAGTCTTTGTAGTCCTGCCGCTGCCATAACCATAGCATCACAATGCCCATCCTCCATTCGTTGAAGGCGTGTATTCACATTACCTCTTATATCCACTATCTCAAAATCAGGATTTATCTTTTTAAGACCTGCTATTCTGCGAAGACTTGAAGTGGCTATCTTATGCGAAGTCTTTAGTTCACACAATTTCACCCCCCCTTTACTGACCAGCGCATCTCTAAAGTCGGCCCGTTCCAACACTGCACCAACCTTAAAGTCGTCGGGTAAATCCGTCGGCAGGTCTTTTAAGCTATGAACAGCCAGATCAATTTCTTTGGAGAGCAAGGCTACCTCCAGCTCTTTGGTAAATAATCCTTTATCTCCAATTTTAGACAGAGCCACATCCAAGATCTTATCCCCCTTTGTTTTTATTACTTTTATTTCAACGGTGAGTTTCGGATATTGAACTTCTAATTCCTCCTTAACCTTATTGGCCTGATAAAGTGCTAATTTACTTCCTCTGGTACCAACAATTATTTTATCTGATTCCATCATAAATAATTCTGCGTATGTGATTAAATATCAAATTTAAACAATTGATTGATATCGTCCAATGATTGGGTAGAACTTCCATTATTGGTAACCTCCTTCAGATTTTTGATTAAATACCTGATATACTTTTGAGTTAGCAAGCCGGTCATCTTTTCCAATTGATCGCAGGCTTCATCACCCAAACAGCGGCGAAACTCTGCCAGCTCTCGTTTATTAAGCTCCTGCATATTAGTCGTTATCGTGTTGATAACAGGCCTCAAGGAGCGGCTATTCAACCACATCAACGAATCATCTACCAATTCATCGATAATAACTTCTGCTTTTCCCAAGCTATTCTCACGCATATCTTGGTGGGCATCCAATATATTCTTTAGGTCATCCACGCTGTAAAGCTGCACACCTTTTACTTCAGCCACCTCCAAATCGACATTTCTAGGAACCGACAGATCAATATACAGTTGTTTTTTTCCATTACGTAAATCCGATGCAATCTCCACGTCTTTTTTCTCTATAAGATACTTTCCTGCATCGGTAGCAGTAATCACTATATCCACTTTATGAAGTTGCTCTTTGTAATTACCGAATAACATCGGCTTAATATTATTTTTCTCAGCTACTTCCAGTGCTTTTTTATCCGTACGATTGGTTACATATATATCATCAACACCTCGTTTAATCAGTCCACGTATAGACAGCTCACCCGTTTCGCCGGCCCCTATTACCAATACACTTTTTTCTTTGATATTTTCAAACTCCCTGGAGCATAAATCAATCCCCAGATACCCTATTGATGTGGCACCTTGCTGAATCTCAGTTTCGGTACGAACTCGCTTACTACACTCAAAAGACTTTTGGAACAAACGCATTAACACAGCATCTGTCAAGTTGGCTTCGGTACTATACAAATAAGATTTCTTCATTTGGTTTACAATTTGGTTTTCACCCAAAACCATTGAATCAACCCCTGATATCACCTTAAAAAGATGTCTGATAGCATCCGACTGTGATAAGTGGTAAAAATGTTCATCATAGCTTTTATCCAACCCTAAAAACAGATGCACCTTTTTTAAAAGAGCTTCTTTCAGTTGTGATACATCCGATTTTTGATGCGAATAATATATCTCAGTACGATTACAAGTAGCTACAATGACCACCCCTACAATATCCTGATTCAACAAAATATTTTCAGAAAGTGGAATAATATCGTCTTGTGCAATAGAAAATAAATCTCTGATATCCAGAGAGGCTGTTTTATGGTTTACACCAATTACACCGATCATTTAGTCATATTTTTAATGATACTTTTTGCCCTAATAATTGTAAAATAAGCATTGAACTTATTCTTAAGTATTCAAATCAGGCAAAAAAAGGTGGTGGCCGGGATGTAATTTGCAGAGGAAGCTTAAAATCGTAGTGTAAAGTGTAGTAATGATCTTTAAGCTTTATTATTTTAAAAACAATGTAACTATTATATAATTGAGCTATAGAACTTGAAACAACCGTTTCATTTCGCTGTTGATTCCAGGCATAACAATCTTCCGTTTGTACTTGTTCCGACTGGAGACTAAAATCCTTGCAGCTAATTATTTTTGGTGATACTTCGGATAGCTCACAGCTATTTTTCTTTGAATTTAAGGCATACGCTCCAAAACCAAAGACATAAACTGCCGCCAGTAGCATATACATTAAGTGAGTAGAAAAAATCCCGATTAAAAACACAATTAAAATTCAAAGTTAATGACCCAAAAGTAACACTTCCAATTGGAATTATCAACGATAATACAAATCAAGAAGGGTTTTGTTTAGTCAACTTGAATTTTTGAGACAAAAAAAGGCACTTTTACATACTAAGAACCATTGTTATTTAGCCCAAAAGAGGTTATCCCTTTATGAGATAACCTCTTTTTATCATGTATTCAGAAAACATTTAATCTTCCAATTTATCGAGCATTCTTATTTTCTCCTGTAGGAGTTTGGCATTACGTTTTCCATTTTCTATTTTATGTTGAAAATCTTTGATCAAAGAATCAGAGCTTTTACCCTTAGCAAAGAAACCAATATTATTTTCCCAAACTATAATATCATTTTCCAGCTGTTTGAGTTTCATCAACAACTTATGCCTTTCCTGCGACACTTTATCATCCAAGTGATCCGAGTGCTTAATATTTTCCAATCTGTTTCTAAACTTCTGCACATTTTTATGATACTCATCCATATTAAGTGCATCAAAATGCTTGTTTATCTCGCTACGAAACTCTTGGTTCACCCTATCTTTTTCTTTGAATGGCACATGTCCTATCTCTGAAAATTTACGTTGATAATCCTGAAGCATTTTAAATGTTTCTTCATTGTCTTCAAGATTATGAAAGCCTTTTATTTCCTCAATCAACGCCTGTTTCTTTTTCAGATTCTCCTCTTGTGACTCATCAATTTTATTGAAGAATTTTGATTTATTATCAAAAAACGCATCACAAGCAGTGCGGAATCGATGCCATACAGCATCTGACTGACGTCGTGGTACAGGACCTATCTGCTTCCATTCCTTTTGAATCCGAATAAATTCCTCCGTTGTCTTTCTCCAATCCGTGCTATCCTTCATGGCTTCAGCTTTCTCGCACAATTGTGTTTTAAGCACAAGATGTTGTTGCTGCTCATTCTTATAGGATTTAAAGAACACTCTCTTATTCTCAAAGAATTTATCACAAGCAGTCCTAAAGCGCTCATAAATAGCATTATTATCTTTCTTAGGCGCAAAACCAATCGTCTTCCATGTTTGTTGAAGTTCTATTAGTTTTTTACTTTTCTCCTCCCATTCTTTGGGCGAATGTGCCTCTTCCTTCACAATGCCCTCTGCTTTTTCACACAGATCAGTTTTCTGTTTCAAATTTTCCTTCAACTGATCCTTCAAGCCCTCAAAGTATTCTTGGTGTTTCTGGTTTATTTTAGTGGTTGCTGCCTTAAATCGTTCCCACAATTCATCCTTTTTCTCTTTCGGAACAGGACCAACTTCACGCCATCTGTCATGGTATTTCTGTAAGGTCTTAAAACTATTCACCACGGCCGTTTCATCCAATAAAGCCTCTGCCTTTTCACAAAGTTCGGTCTTCAATACCAGGTTCTTTTTCAAATCCAGATCACGAAGTTCTTTATTGATTTTTACGTAGTTATAAAAATTTTCTATGTGCAGATTATACGTATCCCAAACGTCCCTCACCTTATTCTGAGGAATAGAACCTATTTCATGAAACTTTTGCTGAAGTGCTTTAAACTCATTAAATGTTTCGTTTAAAGATTCCTGACGGTTAATTAAGTTTTTAATGGACTCAATAACTTCCATTTTAGCCTTCAGATTCTTCTCCTTTTCCGTTTCCAGCTTGTGCATAAAAGCTGCTTTCCTATATCTGAAGTCCTTGAGTAGCTCTTTAATCTCCACCTCAAACGGATCCTGTGGAGGAGCAAAGTTTTCCTCCACTTCACCCGAGGCAATAAAACGAGACTTAAGTTCCTCCACCTCTTCATTATAAAGCTTATAAAACAAGGACTTAATATCCTCCACCTCATCTCTAATGGTAGGAACGTCAAAGGTTTTATTGATATAACTTAGCCTGTTCACCAATTGTTCTCGGTTGAGGGCTGATAAATCTATCTTTTCAAGAACAGGCTTGGCCTCTTCCTCCTTCTCAGACCCTCCTTCCGTTTTTTCCGGATTAACAGGAGTTGCAGCGGAATGGATATCTGGGGACGCTTCTGTCTCTACCGACTCTTCCTTCTCACCGCCTTCTTCTGAAAGATCACCCTGCTCGTCTACACCCGTGGTAGTTTCCTTTGGCGGTTCGGCTTCCTCACGAATAGCCTCCTTTTCTTCTTGTGTTGAATCTGTATCATCAGAAAAATTCTCCCCTTTCTTTTCTTCTAAACTTGGGTCGATTTTGTTTAAATCCTTTTCTTCGTTGCCGGATTTATTTAGATCATTAGCTTCCATCAGCATTTAAGTTCTTGGTACATCAATTTTCATTGCACATGCAAAGATACAATTGATTTAATTATTGTACGAATATATCATATATACATAAAATGTCAAATTTTTTGAAGCATTTAATACATGCAACATAGGTATTTTTCGGCATGTTGCGCTTAAATACAAAAAGTATGAATTGTTTACTTTGTATTTATCTATATTTGTCCCCAAATAAATAACGATGCGAATTGATATATTAACCTTGTTTCCTGATATGTTTCAAGGGCCATTTAGTGAATCTATTATAAAGAGAGCACAAGAAAAAGGATGTGTTGAGATCCATTGTCACAACATCAGAGATTATTCAACCAACAAACATAAAAAAGTTGACGACTACGCATTTAGTGGCGGAGCCGGCATGGTAATGAGTATTGAGCCCATTGCTATCCTCATAGAAAAATTAAAGGCCCAACGCGACTACGACCAGATTATTTACACCACACCGGATGGACAAACACTAAACCAAGGTATCTCGAACCAACTTTCGCTGAGCGGTAACCTAATGATTTTATGCGGACACTACAAAGGGGTAGACCAAAGAGTAAGGGATCATTATATTACTATGGAATTATCCATTGGTGATTATGTTTTAACAGGAGGAGAACTTGCTGCTGCTGTAATCACCGATTCTGTGGTTCGATTGATACCCGGAGTTATTTCCGACGAAACTTCTGCACTAACAGACTCGTTTCAAGATGGCTTACTGGCTCCACCTGTTTACACACGACCAGCAGATTATAAAGGATGGAAAGTACCTGACATCCTCTTATCGGGCGATACTAAGAAAGTTGAGCAATGGAAAGAACAACAAGCTTTTGAAAGAACGCGACAACGAAGGCCCGACCTGCTAAAATAACAAATATAAAAAGCCGTAGCTGAGCATTTCAGATACGGCTTTTTACTAGGCTAAACCCACATATCAATAAAACCAACACACAGGATAATGACAAAAAGATCAAATCAAACACCTGTGAATTGCCTAAATCACACTATACAAAACACTTTATTTCGTAATCAGATTTATATCATTCATCAATTGATCTTTATAGGATTTTCCAATAGGAATAACTTTAGACCCCGACTCTGTTTTAATCACCACTGAATTATCTTCAATAACTTTAATTTTACTTAGATTCACGATAAAAGATCGATGAACCCTCACAAATTTGTCGGAGGGCATTTTATCAGAAATTGCTTTCATGGTAAAATGAATGGTGTATTTATCCCTGAAGGTATTTACCACCACATAATTTTCTAAAGCCTCAATCCAAAGAATATCCTCATACTTAACCCTGACCAGTGATGAGTTATTTTTTATGAATATCTCAGTGGAATTTTTGGTTAAATCTTCACTCTTTTCGTTTTTCTCTTTTACCTTATTAATAGCCTTTAAGAACCGAGGATAGGTGACTGGTTTAAGTAAATAGTCAGTTACATTATACTCATACGACTCCAGGGCATATTTTTCTTGTGAAGAATAAATAATGACTTGCGGCAATATATTCAGCGTTTTTAACACATCTATACCTGTCATTTCAGGCATCTCAATATCTAAGAAAAGAATATCAATTTGCGCATTATGCTTACCATTAAGATAGTTAATACCATCAACAGCACTTTCGTATGTTTCAATTAGGTTAAGTTCGTCTGTTTTTTCTACAAACTCCGCAATAATCTTGGTTGATAACTTGTCGTCGTCAATAATTATACAATTCATAGAGCGCTTCTTTTTTTCAAAAATAGAAAATTTAGTTTAAAGAAAAAGTTGCATGAACTATCCTTTAGATCTGGAATATACAAAAAACTATTTTAATCATCAAATAAAACATGTTTATCAACCAGGAAATAAAACTGGTCATTATATTTTTTTTCGATAAAATTCTCTTTCAATGAGCTCTGCGCTCTTTACGGTTCTTTTGAGCCATTGCAGTTTAACTTCCAGCACCTCTGGTTCAGTCAGCTGCCACTCCACTTCTTTTCTTCTAATTTCATGGGCCAGATGTTGCAATACCAAAGCCGCAGAAACTGAAATATTAAAACTCTCCGTAAATCCATACATTGGAATACGCAAAAATTCATCAGCTTCTTCCTTTACCACATCTGATATTCCTGTTAATTCAGTACCAAATACGATGGCAGCCTTTCCTTTAGAAACATCAAAATCATAAAGTTCAACATCATTGGTATGTGGACTTGTTGCCACGATACGATATCCTTCATTTTTCAAATTCCGCAAAGCCGAACGCGTATTGTTCTCTTCCTCATTATACCTACTCATACTCAACCATTTGGTAGACCCCAATGCCACGTCTCTGGAAACACTCAATGAATTTCTGTTTTCAATAACATGAATATCCTGAATACCAAAGCAGTCACACGATCGAAGCACTGCACTGGCATTGTGTGACTGGTAAATATCTTCTAAAACCACTGTTATATATTTGGTTCTATCCTTTAACACCTTATCAAACAATGCATTCCTATTCTCTGTTACATGTTCACTTAAAAACTGCACTAACTCTTCTCTCATGTGTTTATATTTCATTTTCAATGGTCACATAAAACTCACCACCTTCTTTTTTTTGTGTAAAACGTTATCATGACCCCTTTCATCTTAACTTAGTAACTACCCATCAGTTGTGTCGTTACAACAAATACACTAAAACGCAAACTTTCAGGTACAAAAAAAGAGAGCACCAAAGTACTCTCTTATATTTTTCCTGAACGAAGAACTAGTTTACAGCGTCACCTAGTTCGCTACCCGCTTTAAATTTAACCACCTTTTTGGCAGCAATTTGAATTTCTTTACCTGTTTGAGGGTTTCTTCCTGTTCTTGCACTTCTTTCAGAAACGGAAAAAGAACCGAAACCGATTAAAGAAATACGGTCACCACCTTTAAGTGCTTCGCTTGTAACGTTAATAAATGAATCTAACGCTTTTTTTGCGTCTGCTTTTGTTAGACCAGAATCTCCGGCGATAGCATCAATCAATTGAGCTTTGTTCATAATAACTGATAATTTTTAGGGTTAACAACTAAGTTCACCAAATTTGCTCTACAAATATAGATTATTCCTATTATAAACCAAATCCAAAGCCAATAAAATGAAGGGAATAGGCATTTTATAATCACGTAAAAACAGACTAAAATACTTCTTAAATAACACCAAAATAATATTACTCCCTAATTTTCAACACATTAAAAGCACACCGCCTCACATTACTTCAATATATATTTTTATGTTTGGATATTTATTTTTTTTACATTTTACGCTCTAGCAATACCTTACAGTCCATTTAATGAACGTTTTACTTACCAAACCCTATCCACAGTCCCCTCTTCACAAAAGAAAAATGTTACTTTCATTCGGAACGATAAATCCTGTTTTTATATTAATTTTGTCATTTAAAAACAGGTCAGCACAACTACTAAAAAAGACTAATTCAACTATCATGAAGATACTACATACTGCCGATTGGCATATTGGAAAGAAACTAGAAAGTTACACCCGTATCGAGGAACAAACGCTTGTTTTGGAAGAAATATGCCAAATTGCAGATGCAGAAAACGTTGATGCAGTAATTATAGCGGGAGATCTCTTTGATACATTTAATCCATCATCAGAAGCCATTGAAATATTTTACAAAACCTTAAAGAGATTAAGCAAACAAGGCAACCGTCCTGTGGTAGCCATTTCAGGCAACCACGACTCCCCTGACAGAATTGAAACTGCAGATCCACTGGCCAGAGAATGTGGCATTGTATTCTTAGGGTATCCCAACAGTCATGTGACCCCCTTTCGGTTGGAATCTGGCTTAAGCGTACTAAAGTCGGAAGAGGGATTTATTGAATTTAGCATACCATCAGTAGCTTACCCACTACGAGTGATCACGACACCTTATGCCAATGAATATAGAATGAAACAAGCTTTGAACTCAGAAGATAAGGAAGCCGACCTACGAAATGTTTTACAAAACAACTGGCGTCGTATAGCCAACAAAAATTGCGATAACAAAGGAGTAAATATATTGGCCACTCATCTATTTGTCATTCGTAAAGGAGACGAGCCCCAACAAGAACCTGATGACGAAAAGCCCATTTTACACGTAGGTGGAGCTCAAGCCATATATACATCTGACTTTCCTCAACAAGCGCAGTATGTAGCGTTAGGGCATTTACATCGTCAACAGATCATACCCTCAACTCAACATCCGGTTGTCTATTCTGGCAGTCCGCTTTCCTACTCTTTTGCGGAGGCTGATCAACAAAAATATGTAATGATCGTAAACATTGAGCCCGATAATAAAGCCCAGGTGGAAGCCATAAAGCTCAACCAAGGCCGTAAATTATTACGCATCACAGCTGACGGAATGGAAGATGCAGAAACGCAACTAAAAAACAAACCTGCTTGTTTGGTTGAACTCACCTTAAAAACCGACACCTTTATCTCGGCCAAAGAAAGACAGCACCTACATCAAATACACGATGGCATTGTGACACTGATTCCACAGTTAAAAAATAGAAAAACTGAGAACGTACATCACGCAAACATCAACATCAACAAAGATTTTAAATCATTATTCTCTGATTACTTCAAACACTCTTTGGGTATTGAACCCAATGACAACATATTAGAATTGTTGGATGAAGTTATTGCACAAAAAGACCTAGACGCATGATTCCCTTAGCACTTACTCTTGAAGGCCTCTACTCCTATCAAAAGAGGCAAACCATCGACTTCAACAAACTTACTTCCAATCATCTTTTTGGGATATTTGGAACCGTTGGTAGTGGCAAATCCTCTATTCTGGAGGCTATTACATTTGCCCTATATGGTAAAACAGATCGATTATTACTCAGTGGCGACAATCGCAATTACAATATGATGAATCTCAAATCGAACCTTCTATTTATAGAGTTTGATTTTCTGGCGGGCCAAAATGGTCAGGAGTATCGGATTCAATATACCGCCAAACGAAACAGCAAAAAATACCACGATGTAAAATCATCACCCCGCGTCTTCTACAAAAAGAAAGGCTCCGACTATATACCCATAAGCGAAAGTGAAATTACAGACACCATCGGCTTAAGTTACGATAACTTTAAACGAACCATCATCATACCTCAAGGTAAGTTCCAGGAATTTTTGCAGTTAAAAAACACCGAACGAACACGAATGCTAAAAGAGTTATTTAGCCTTCATAAATACGAATTATCACCCAGGGTAAAAAACCTGGAAATGACCAACAATGCACACATCCAAAAATTGGAGGGCAGACTGGAACAAATTGGGGATATTTCGGAAGAACAAGTGGACACGTTAAAAAAACAACTCGCTACTGTGGAGGCTACACTAACAACACTTACCTCCCTACTAAAGGAACAAGAGCAGAAACTAGTGGCCCTGGATAAACTCAAAGAAAACGTTCAACAACTTAAAGATCTACAAAACAAAAAAATCATTCTGGACCAACAAAAAGAGTCCATTACTCAGCTAAAAAAAAACTTGGCCAATTACGAATATTGCATTGTAAATTTCAAAAATACCATTGACACATTAACCTTAAGCAAACAAAAGCTACAAGCCCTTCGAGAGTCGCTTAATTTAGATTCTGCCACCTTAAACAAACTACAAAGCAAACACAAAAAGATAGAAGCTGATTTTAAGCTCTTAAGCGCTGATTTTAACAGAATAGAAGAACTCAAAAGAGAAGCCGAAGATCTGAAAAAACTGGTTGAGATTAAAAAACTGGAAAGAAAGGCCGAAGAAGGCAGTCAAAGATTAAAGAATGGCACTAAAACAGTTGCCAAGGTCATTGACAAAATAGAACAAGTAAAAACGGAAGATAAAAAAGAGCAGGAGAGGCTGATTGCTTTAAAAAAGCAACTGCCACAAATAGAAATCATCAATCAGGCACAGCAATGGCATCTAAAGAAAGATAGCATCCATCAAAGCATGAAAGATGTCACATCAGAACAAAGTGCTTTCATACAACAGCTACGCAAACTAGAAGAAGAGATCGTACATCAATTAAAAAAACAAGCACTCCCCTTTTCAATAGATAACAAAACACTTTTGATGGATAAGCTTAACCAAAAACTTGCAAGTGAAGAAAGGGAGCTTAAACAACTAAATGACCAAAAAGAACACCTACTAATACAGTCTGGACTGGAGAAATATGCACAAGCACTAAAAGAAGGAGAAGCATGCCCCTTGTGTGGTTCAGACCACCACCCCCAGCCACTGGACTCCAATACCATCAGTCAACAAATCAAGCATCTCAAGCACAAAACCGAAAATTTAGAAAAAACAATTCTTCAGACACGGAAACTCAACTCATATATCGAACAACACATCGCCGGAATCAAACCATTGGAGATACAACTCAAAAACATAGAGATCAAATTAGAAAAGCTACATAAGGAAGACACAATACATCAGAACAAAGTTATTAAACCATATGAAGACAAAGAAATACTCAAAGAAGCAGCAAACAGTTATCAGCAAATAAAAACGCAGCTCGAAACCTGTGAATCAAAACTCTCCAAACTAAGAGACTGTCTTTTGGCTGAAACGAAAAAAAAGGATCACTATCAGATTGCACTAACGGATATTCAACGCGAGTTGGACAAGAATATCAATTCCAAGGAAGTACTGGAGGGACAGATACCACCTAGCCTAATAGAAAAATACAAAGACCACAATGACGAACTGCTTATTGAGAAAGCAAAAAAACTACAAGAAAAAGCGTCTGACATCAATCAACTTTTTGAAAAAACACGCAAACAAGTTGAAGACAATAAAAATGCCATGGCCGCACTCCAGGGTAAAATAGATGTGAACCAAAGGCATCTAGAATCAGAAACAGAACAAACCAGCAAGCTGAAGGAAAAGTTGCAACAGGACATGGAGAACTCAGACTTTAAGAACATTGATCAAATACAATCCATGCTAAAGTTAGAGCTGGACATGAAAACATCAAAGGAAAAAATAGAAACATACTACCAGAACACTCAAAGGCTTCATCACGACATACAAAAATTAACCACCGAACTCAACAAACAAACATATGAGGCCCCCAAACATCAGCTAGCCATTGCCAAAGCTAAAGAAACCAAAGAGAAGTTATCAGAGGCCAACAGACAACACGGTAAAATACAATCCATGGTGAACGATCTAAGTCAAAAATTACTTTTGCAAAAAGATTTAAAAGCCCAACTAAACAAACTTAAACTAAGAGCTGCTGATATAGAAACGCTACGAAAGCTTTTTTACAAAAGCGGATTTGTAAATTATGTTTCGTCGGTATACCTTCAGAACCTATGCGCAGCAGCCAATGAACGCTTTTACAAGATGACCCGTCAAACGTTAAGCCTTGAATTAAGCGAGGACAACAATTTTGAGGTACGTGATTATATGAACGGAGGTAAATTACGCAGCGTAAAAACACTATCCGGAGGACAAACATTTCAGGCAGCACTGGCTTTGGCTTTGGCTTTGGCCGATAATATCCAACACATTAAGCAAACAGAACGTAACTTCTTCTTTTTAGACGAAGGATTTGGCTCATTGGACAAAGAGTCTTTAGACACTGTTTTCAGTACCCTCAAAAATCTTCGCAAAGAAAATCGTATTGTAGGTGTGATTTCCCACGTGGAAGAAATGCAGCAGGAAATACCAACCTATTTGAACATTACACAAAACGAAGAAACAGGCAGTTACATAGAAGAGAGTTGGAATAGGTAATATACCTATTCCTCATAATAACCATGACCATAACCATAACCGTAGCCATAGCCATAGCCATAGCCATAATGAGAACCATAGCCACCTTGTTTTATATTCAAATCGTTCAGCAAAATACCAACATTAGTGGTAATACCTTCCGCTTTTAAATTTGTTACAGTATGAGCAAACACCTGTCGGATGGTATGATTATGGCGAACTAAAAATATTAATGCATCAGAATACCTTGCCAATATGTAGGCATCTGCCACAACCCCCATGGGTGGTGAATCAAGTAAAATTATATCAAACTCTTTACGTAAGGCAGCAAACAGTTCTTTGGTTTTATTGGAGTTAATCAATTCTGAGGGATTAGGAGGAATGACACCAGAAGGGATGACATACAAATTCTCCAAACCCGAAGGATCGGGCAATACAATTTCTTCCAAACTTGCTTTTCCAATCAGATAGTTAGATACCCCACTATGCTCCTCCATACCCAGTACTTTATTCAACCCAGGTTTTCTCATATCAAATCCAATAATAACAGTCTTTTTACCCGACAAAGCAAAAACAGAAGCCAAGTTCAATGAGCAAAACGTTTTCCCTTCGCCCGGCATAGATGAAGTAACCGTAAGTATGGGTACCTTTGTATCTCCCACCAGAAACTCCAATCGGGTTCTTACACGCCTAAAAGTTTCTGTAACCACCGATTTAGGATGGGCACTAACTACATTCACCTCTTTTTTACTACTATGAATTACCTGCCCTATGATAGGAATTGGAGATAATTTCTCCACATCATCAACACTGGTGATCCTATTGTTTAACAACTGCTTAACAACCAATATGAGCAAAGGTATCAAAATACCAATCATACCAGCTTTTCGCATATTGCTATACATAGAAGGCGTCACCATACCTCCATTCCTGGCTGCTTCTAACACATGATGATCGGGGGTATTAGAGGCCTTTTGAATTTGTGCTTCAGATCTTTTTCGCAATAAAAAGGTAAACACCTCACTGTTCAAATCAAATTTACGCTCTATACCCAACAATTTTCGTTCAGTCTCAGGTAAACCATATAAATCAGCCTCAAACTTGTCCTTTTCTTTCTGTATACGATCTATTTGTGCAGCTAAATTTATCTTTTGGTTTTTAATGGATTTAATCAACACTTCCTTAGCCAACGCCAACTCCATTCCTTTTTGTTCCGAATAAGGGTTTATTGTGCTTTCTCCCAGAGGTAATTCAACTGCGAGACGCTCCGAATTTAATTCAATTATTTTTTGAATTTGAGATGTCAATAGCTGATTATCCACCTTGTAAATAGCCGGCGCTATAATCTCATTGTCAATCTCACTATTACCAAAATAATCTATCAGATAATCATAATAGTTCCGTAAAATATATAACTCTGCCAGCTTTTGTTCCGACTCTTGCAGTTGTGTAAACAGATACTCTGTTTTGGAATCAATACTTTGTATCCTATTGAAAGTTCTAAAACTACTTAGCTCCTTGCCGGTATCGCTCAATGAGTCTTTTATATTAATCAACTGCGATTCAATAAACTTAATGGTATTACTGGCTATCTGATTTTTCTTCTCAAGATTTGAGGCTATAAAAACATCGGCCAGTGTGTTAAGAAACTTAATATTTTTTGCTTTATTGGGACCCGTAATGGATATTCGAATAATAGATGACTCACCATCTTTGGTAGCTCTCAACAAACTGGCGTAATGACTTGTCAATGCGCCCGGGTGATTAAATTGAAAATAATACACATTTTCTGATGACAGAGCAAAGCGACCACTTAACACCCTAAAACGAAAATAATCAGTTGTAATCCATTCCCCTATCTGATGATGTGCTGACACTTCTACCGCACCAGGTCCGGAACTGATATTTCCATTACTATAATTATAGGCAGCCTGCCCCTCTGTTGTGTATTTCAATTCAAAGGTATTGGCATCAATTTTTTGAATATAAAATGCGGTATTCAATAATTGGGGATAAGAAGTATCAAATTCTACGCGATAATCATAAGCCGGATAAATTTCTGTTGTTTTTAAGTTTCCCTTCACATAATAACTCACATCAAAATCCAGGGAATGAATGGCATTACTCACCATATCCCAAGAAGTTAAAACAGCTAACTGATTATCCAGGTTTCGCATACCAGGCGTTAAACCAAAGCCCTCCATCATATCAGTTTGAGGCATATCATTACCCCGTTCTTCCATTAATATCTTCATGGAAGCACTATGTATTTCTGTAACCCAGCGATGTCTAAGATAAACACTACCTATAGCGATGGGCAGTGTGATGGCAAACAACCACCAATACTGGAGTATATCCCTAAGTAATTTTTTGTAATCCAGATTAATACTTAAACTAGTATCGGTAGTAGCGGTGTTTGGTGAATTTTGCATAAAATAAAATACTTTACCAACTATCTTGTTAAAGTTACAACAGTTAAAGCCAGTGCTAAAAGTGAAGAAAAAATACCTAAACTAAACGACTCCCCAATACCCAATTGTTTGGCTCTAATAGGTCGCACATAGATTAGGTCATTGGGATAAATAAAATACTTATCAGAACCTATAATTTTATGGTCTGTGATATCAACAACATAAGTTTCATAGCTTCCATCCGCCTGAGGCCTTACTATTTTCATATCCTTTCTTTTGCCATAGGCCGTCAAATCGCCAGCTATTCCTAATGCCTCAAAAATGGTTATCTGATCTTTACTCATGGTATGTCGCCCTGGACTTTTAACCTCACCCAAGATGGTAAATGAATTACTTCCCAAGCGCACCACTAAATTAAAATCCTTCAAATAAGGTTTCAGTGCGACTCTTATTTTCGTTTTGGCCTGTTCCAGGTTACATCCTCTCAGATTAATCTTACCCGCATAAGGAAAATCAATATCCATATTGTCATCCACCATATACATAAACAGATTATTCTGTGTTGATTGCGACGAACTATTACCTTGTGTAGCATTGAAAAACTCAGACAATTTAGGATCAAAGGTGGATACCTGAATAAATAAATAGTCATTTGTTTGTAAAATGTACTTCCCCGTAATCTCAGTGACAGTCTCATACTCAACAATAGAGTCTTTTTCCTGCAGGTATAACAGTTCTTTTTGAGGAATGCACGACACGGTCAGTACCACAAGTAACAATGGCAACCACTTAATTATCCCCTTAAAACTATGATTCGCACGATCTGTAAATGGTAAAGCTAGAACAAACAATAGGGTATAAAGTCGCATAAATATTTTTTGCATTGGTTATCAGGTTTTTGCAATATAATGATTGAAAGAAAATACCGACTACAAGATATTATCTTACTATCAAACTAGCAAAAATAATCTTTTTATGGAGATATGCATATCCATGACCAATAGAATTTGGCTTTAAACATACATTAAGCCGCAAAATACAATAGAAAAACTATCACAAAGAATACATCATCCATGTTTAATGACTTCTTTTTTCAGTCGCTGATACTTATCAAAGATAAATCGGTTGGAAAACAAGATACTCAAAAACAAATTCAGAGTGCTTCCGGTAAACATAGCCAACATAATCATAATTTGATATTTAACAGCAGCCACCGGGTCTATACCTCCCAACAATTGTCCTGTCATCATTCCTGGTATAGAGATCAATCCTACCACCGTCATATTAGCAACCATGGGGTTCAGCCCCCTCATGATCGCTTCAGTAATGAATGGTCGCAGACAAAATTTATTATCCTTCGTATTGGTCAGAAGAAAAAAATATAACTCTTTTTTCTCAGTAAGACTCTTAAAATAGGTACTTAAGCCTACTATATTATGGTTCAACGAATTTCCCAACACCATACCCGTAATAGGAATAAAATAACGGGCATCAAAAAAATAAGCTGGCTTAACAACGATTCCCAAAAAAAATGCATCAATGATCACCACGGCTGTTAAGGCCGATAAAAACAAGGGTACAATAAAGTATTTCCAATTCAGCCCCACCCGGGTAATGGCCGTTGAAACACCCACCACAATCATAACAAACACCCAGACAATATTAATCCAGACATTATTCATTACAAAGAGCTGATCCAGATAGACGGCAATCAAACTTAGCTGTAAGAGCATACGTAGTAAAGCAATCATCACACCCTTCACTATTTTAACCCGAAAATACAGCAAAAACGAAATAGGGATCAACATAGCTAAAAAAGCCAGCCCCAGATCAAAAAAATGTATATCTATAATTTTACTCATAAACCATTACAACTCAATTATACGATCAACACTTTGTAGCCATGTTAAATTATGGGAAGTAGAAACAATGGTTTTCCCATTCAGAGATTTAATGGTTCTTATTAACAAGGCAATAGAATGTTCATCCAACGAAGAGCTTGGTTCATCCAAGAACAAGATCTCCCGATCTAAACACAAACATATAGCGATCACCATACGTTGTTTTTGCCCTCCACTGACTTCGTCAAAATTTTTATAAAAATTCTCCGTTTCAACACCCAGCTGTTTAAAAAAAGAAAACACCTTCTCTTGTTGGTCCTCCAGTTCAAGGAGCTCCAATAGCGCTTTACTATTCTTTACCGGCAAATTAACATTCTGAGGAATCCAGGTAATCTTTTTTCTAATTTGGGCGACGTTTTTCTCATTCAGCTCACATCCATCCACCATCACCTTTCCCTTATTGACCAGCTCAAAACCTTGCAATACTTTTAACAAGGTAGATTTACCTTTACCCGATTCCCCGGAAATACATACAGACTCCCCTCTCTCAATTTTTAAATTAAAGTCCTTAAATACTTCCTGCTTATCAAAACAGAGGGATATATTATTGCATTCTATCATCGTGAAATACTAAAATAATGTAGCAAGTTATACGCCCACACATACAAAACTAAAATTATTGAAATCAAGACATATTCTTTACAGTCTTTCAAACGCATCCTTTAGGTGTTGTAGCCAAATAGAAACCATTTCTTTTAATTCACCCGTACCCTTGATAATACATTCCACCTTGAAACCAGCCGAAATCAATAAGGTACACCAGCTTCCCTCATGCTCTCCACACATATCGTTTTTCACATGACCACCAGCCATACTCATAAAAGGCATAAGATATACCTTGTCAATTTTTTGTTGTTTCAGCTTTAAAATGATATCCTGTATGGTTGGAAACCCCTCTACTGTGGCTACAAAAACAGTATGTGTTTTTTGGGCAAAATAGTAATTCAACGCAGGATAAAAAACATTGGAAAAATGCGGGGTACCGTGTCCCATTAACACTAATCCCTCCCGCTCACCTCTATGTGGTATATGAGCCATCATAGCATCCACTGCTCTTTCAACATCCTCATGGGAGTATAACAGTGGCCTTCCCACCTCAACCTTTACAGGCCCCTTGGGAATATCCATAATACCCTTAACTGTCTGTAATAAATATTCATACTCCAAACCCGGAATAGTATGCAAAGATTGAATTGCAATATGCGTGCACCCCTCATCTGCCATCTTAGACAGAGCAATCACTGGAGAATCTACTTCGTCACCTTGTCTTTTAAGCTTCTTTCGGATAAAAGCAGAAGTATAAGCCCACCGTATCATAACACCGGGAAAAGAACGTTCCACCTCATGATGTATATTCTTCAATGCTACGTTTGCAGCAGGAACTGAGCTTCCGAAAGCCACCAGTAAAATCCCTTTTTGCATATGTTTATAATTTTTCTTTTAATAGGCACTTGAAGCTCACTCAAAAGACAAGAACGATTAGCATCACCGCTTTAAGGAAAACAACGATGCCCAATACTGTCATTTTTAAGCTTTATATTAACAAGCGAATACCATCCTCTTCAATGGCAATCATTTTCTGTTTATACAGCGCACCCACCGCTTTTTTAAAGTTCTTCTTACTAATACCCAGACGTCGATTGATTTCGTCGGCCGGACTTTTGTCCGTCATATCCATGAAACCATTGGCTTTTTCCAATCTACTCAATAAAGATTGCGCAATACCGTCTACTTTTCCATATCCAGGCTTTTCAAGCACAAGGTCAATTTTATCATCTTCCCTCACTTTTTTAATAAAACCCTTCATTTTATCGCCCCGTTTTAAGTTACGAAAAACCTCATTATCATAGAGCATACCGGTATGGGTTCCATTAACAATGGCTTTATATCCCAGCTCCGATTGATGAAAGATCATCAGATCCACTTCCTGCCCTTCTGCATATTCCGGAGGTAGGTTATCTAAAAACTTCTCTATTTTAGAAGATGCAGCTATTCTGCGGCTCTCATCGTCCAAGTATATATAAACAACATATTTTTTACCCTTTTCCATGTCCATCTTTTGCTCACGAAAAGGAACCAACAAATCCTTTGGCAGTCCCCAATCTAGGAAAGCACCCACTTTACCAACCGAAACAGCTTCTAAAAAAGCAAACTCTCCCACGGTAGCCTCAGGCATTTCTGTGGTAGCGATCAAACGATCTTCAGAATCCAAATAAATAAATACTTCCAGCTCATCATCCACTGAGCAGTTTACAGGCACATATCTACGGGGCAATAATATTTCCCCAAGATCTTCACCTCCATCTAAATAAAGACCAAAATCAAGATCTTTTACTACCCGCAACACATTATATTTACCTATTTCTGTCATTGTTTATTCTTTTTATGATGGCAAAGATATCATTTACATTAGAGTTTTTTTAACTAGAGAGGCAATAAAAAACACAATAACACCTCTTGACAATCAACGTTACTAGGTCACAGAACATACATCTCTCTCCATAGTTTTTCAAACTCTTCATGAAATTGTTGAACAATAGAGCCATTAGTGGTTACCAATAGGTTCTCTTGATTATGTTTTGATGCAGTATAAGTCCAATTAAAACTTCCTGTAAAAATAATGCGTCGATCAATAATACCAAACTTATTGTGCATATGGTATTTGGAATGATCAATCTTAATCTCTACACCTGCATAACGCATGTCCTGAATCTCTGATCCACGGTCAAAAATCTTTTGATCATCGGTAATAATCTCCACCTTTAAACCTCGCCGCTGACAATTAAGAACTTCCTTTGCCAAGCGATGATCAGTTATGGAGAAAACACACAGCTGAACTGACTTTTCTGCTTCGTTCAGCAGTTTACTTATAGTATCTCCAATTTCGGTACCCGGGCTAAAATACACTTGGTGCATTCTAAAGGCATGTTTATCCAGCTCATCAAAACAGGACCTAAGCCAAACCAAAGCACTTTTGTCTTCCGACATCATCATGGCCTGCTCCAATAATTGAGCTCTTAGCTCCTTTCTTCCTTGATGGTTCAGTTGAGACAATTTACCAATTATATGCTTATTACTTATTTTAAAAGCATCCTTACCTACAAACTCTTTAAAATGTGTTACTATTCGCTCCATTATTCATTAAAAATTAAGCTTAATCCACCACCGACATACAGATATGGGTGGGTTCAATACCTGTTTCCTGAATCATTGTCGCAGCTTGTTTTGCAATGGTACTGCCCGACAACACAAGAGCGGTGTCAATACCAAATTGATTACCTCCCACAATGTCAGTTGTTAAGGTATCACCAACCATCAATACATCGCGTTTCGAGACTTTTCGCTGCTGGTTCACTCTTTCAAAAGCATAATCAAAAATACCTACATCGGGCTTTCCAAACCGAAAAAACTTACGATTAGCCACCGCTTCCATCATATTGGCTATACTGCCAATGGCAAAGGCTGTTTGCTCATCATTTACCGGATAAATCAAATCAGGATTGGCCACCACTACGGGCACCTCAGTACCTCTGATCAGATTGAGCGTTCGGTTAATACCCGGATGAAAGTCATAACCGCCATCATCAAAGAGAACAATAGCCGCAATATCTGTATAGTCGTCGACCTCCACATTCTCTACTCGCAGCGGAATTAAATCAGCACCTTGAATAAAAAATTCCGATGTTTTCCTACCTAAATAAGCCACAGTAGATCCTGGATGAATATTTTCTTTTAAGAAGGTCATACTCATCATGGCCGACGAAATCAAATTTTCTGCCTGCATATATTCGATACCAGCATCCCGATAAGTTTTTGCTAACAACTCAGGCGAACGTGAAGCATCATTGGTGATAATATAAAAATCAATATTTTGTTCCTTCAGAAAGCGCAACATTTCTTTTACACCATCTATCATCCCATCGTGTTTTTTCAACACTCCATAAGCATCAAAAAACACAACCTTATATTGATGAGCTACGTCCTTAAACTTTGCAATTTTCATGTATTTATAATTAATTTTTAAGATCACATGAAACTTACCGACATCAATCACACTGCTGCGTGTGAAATAATTCCCATAGCTTGCTTCATATATCGATCTATTAATACATCATCTTCCGCCTAAGCGAAAAAATCAAAGTCGCAAAGATAGTTTTTACATCAACTTACACGCTTATCTGCTAAAAAAAACGCACATTCATTTTTACCTTTGATTCCTGAATAACGGTCGTTTACACTATTCCGGGATTGAATAATTAGTAATCTTTTACAAACACCAACGTATCTGTAGCATTTTCCAAAATCAAATATAAATCATCGAATCTATACTTAAGCACCTTATTTGAAATAGCTTTTGAAAATACTGGTTCAATGGCATCATTCATACAGGCCATTTTGGTGCTCAACACAGGAGAAAAACATACTTCATTTCTACCAAAATAAATATCAGACGAAAAGGAATTGCAACCCATAAAACCCATAGCCTTCCCCTTATCCAGATAAATATCCATATGCGGATATTGATCCAAGTGAGCGGTATCTATTTTTATTCCATTTATTCTATCCAAAAGCCAACTATCATGTAGGCGGATATCACCATAAAAAACACCTTCCCCACTGAAACTTTGTTCTTTGTCTGTCTTACGATCTACATATTTAACAATCACATCAAAAGGTTTCTTCGCCTGATGAATAAGCTGTTGCTTTTTGTATTGTATACCAATGGTTAATTCGCCATCACTGCTAATAACTTCATGGGTAGCTTCAGAACCTTTTAAACCTTCTCCCAAAACCAATACGTTTACCTCAAAGTCATGATTTAACTTAGGTGATGTAAACCTAACCTTTTTATCAAAATCAATTTCCAGCAACCAATCCGAATCAATTCCTGATGCGGAAAAATCGATTCCTCTTTTTTGCATTTCGAAATGACTTTCCGACTCTTGTATCGATGACATTTGTTCCTGTTCCTGATTCGTTTTATCTTTGACTGTAGCACATGCACATACCCCCAAAACAATCACTATTATTGAAAAACTCTTAATCATATAAACTCCTTATTTTATAAAGTTGAAAACTAAATTACACATATTTCGCCTAGTATTCACAAAAAAATTACAAACACAACAATTCTAACAATAAGTCTGATCAAATTATGGGTAAAACACAAACACTCGCATCTTTTTACATTCCTTAACATTTAAATACTCCCTGAGGCACTTGAAGCTCAATTATAATGCCTAATTTTGCGCGCATTTTATATGGTGAATCGTTTGATATCAGGGAAAGACTACAGACTTACTTTAACCTCAGTAAAAGTCTAATAAACAAAGGCTTCAACACCACCAAAAAGTCGTTCCTCTTGTTATACCCTATTCACCCAGAATTAAATTTTAAGCAGAAACAAAAAAACGATATATATGATTACAGTTTCGAATTTAAGGATTCAGTTTGGGAAAAGGGTTCTTTTTCAGGATGTGAATTTAAAGTTTACACAAGGCAATTGTTATGGTATAATTGGAGCCAACGGAGCCGGAAAATCTACCTTTTTAAGGATTTTAAGCGGCGAATTGGACTCAACCGGCGGAACGGTTGTGTTTGGTCCTAACGAACGCTTATCCGTTCTTAAACAGGATCACCACGAATTTGATGAACAAACTGTTATTGATACCGTAATGATGGGACACACAGTCCTATGGGAAGTAATGCATGAGAAGGATGCCTTATATGCAAAGCCTGATTTTTCTGACGAGGATGGAATTAAAGCCTCTGAATTAGAGGAGAAATTTGCCGAAATGGACGGATGGAATGCTGAAAGTGATGCCGCTAGCCTATTGAGCGGATTAGGCATTAAAGAAGAATTGCATACAGCTAAAATGAGCACTTTAAGTGGTAAGCAAAAAGTAAAAATACTGTTAGCTCGTGCTTTATTTGGTAAACCTGAAAACCTATTATTAGATGAGCCTACCAACGACCTAGATCTAGATTCGGTAAGCTGGCTGGAGCATTATTTGTCTAATTTTGAGAATACGGTATTGGTGGTATCACATGACCGTCACTTTTTAGATGCGATCTGTACCCATACAGTAGATATTGACTTTGGTAAAGTACAGTTATTCTCTGGTAACTACAGTTTCTGGTATGAGTCCAGTCAATTGGCCCTACGTCAACAACAACAGCAGAATAAAAAAGCAGAAGAAAAGAAAAAAGAACTCCAGGAATTTATTGCCCGCTTTAGTGCAAACGTGGCCAAGAGCAAACAAACAACCAGTCGTAAAAAGATGCTGGAGAAACTTAATCTGGAAGAAATTCAACCTTCTACCCGCAAGTATCCGGCCATTATTTTTACACCAGAAAGAGAACCTGGAAATACGATATTGGAGGTGCGTGATTTAAGTGCATCCATTGAAGGAAAAACCTTATTCAAGGATGTATCTTTTAACGTGGAAAAAAATGATAAAATCGTTTTCCTTTCAAAGGATCCAAGAGCCATGAGCGCATTGTTTGACATTATCAACGGTGTTCATCCTGCCGAATCGGGCGAATACCGATGGGGGCAAACCATTACAACAGCATATCTTCCTGTTGAAAACACTCAGTTTTTTGATAACGACCTAAATATACAGGACTGGCTGGCACAGTATTCTCCAGATACTACCGAGATATTTATTCGAGGCTATCTGGGTAAAATGCTTTTTTCAGGGGAGGAAATATTTAAGAAAAGCAGGGTGCTATCTGGAGGCGAAAAAATGCGCTGTATGATAGCTCGTATGATGTTGAAAAATGCCAACACCCTTATCTTAGATACTCCTACCAACCACTTAGATTTGGAATCCATCCAGGCTTTCAACGAGAAGCTAGCTCAGTTTAAGGGTATTGTGCTATTCTCCAGCCATGACCACGAATTTATTCAAACGGTAAGTAATCGCATCATCGAGTTAACTCCATCGGGAATTATTGATAAACAAATGGACTATGACGATTATATCTCTGACGAAGAACTTATGAAGAGAAGAGATAGTATGTACCTGTAATCACAATAACAGCGTGCTTTTTCAATTTGAACTGGTTATAAAGATTTTACTCAATTATTAATACAGTGAAACTGTTAATATTACAACACCCCGGCCACAATAGGGTATATTACAACTTGGCCGACAAGTTAGCTTTAGCGGAACTAAAGTTGGCCTGCAAAAGATTAGCAACAACTTGCATCCACGTTGATATAGTTGAAATTGAAAAAGTACGCTATCTGTTTCTTGAATCAGATGGAGACATTGCTGAAAGTGATATGAAAATACTATCACGTTTATCCTTTGTTTTTGCTATTTTTATTTGGAACCAAAAGGGCAACGAGAATCACTTAATTCCAATAAGAAAAGACGAATACGAATACTTAAACAGTAAGATCTGCTCCCTTTTAAAATACCCTGGCAAAACCAATGAATTATTCACTCAAATGATGATTAACGTAGCTCTCCTTTCCAGTGACTATAGCTACGATGACAAAATAAAAATGCTTGATCCAGTAGCAGGAAAAGGAACAACTTTGTTTGCCGGAACTACACACGGTTTTGATGCATACGGCATCGAACTGGAACACAAAGCTGTGCATGAAACAAGCATCTTTTTTAAAAAATACCTGCAAACGGAACGAGTGAAGCATCAATACTCAAAAAAACAAATTTATGGATCCAATAAGTCCGAAGCCATCGAGATACAGAAATTTGATTATGCATTAAACAAAGCAGATTTTAAATCACAGGAGTCAGTTAAAACATTGGGAATTGTAAATGGTCATTCAAAAAATGCATATAAATATTTTAAGAAAGAAAAATTTAATATGGTCGTTGGAGACTTGCCTTACGGCATTGCCCACGGAAATGTTAAAGACAAAAAAACTGCCTCTAAGACAAGAAATCCATCCGATCTACTCCATGAATGTTTGCCTGAATGGACTAAAGTTCTTAAAAAGGGAGGCGCAGTTGTTATGGCCTGGAATTCCTTTATCATAAACAGACAGCAACTAGCAAAAACTTTTGCCATTCATGGATTGGAAGTGTTATCTGACACTCCCTATGACCAGTTTGAACATATGGTAGACAAATCCATCAAACGCGATATTGTGGTGGCTAGAAAGGAATAATTAAAACCCAACTGAGATCAACTAAAACCTACAGCCATGGGTATAAGGTCATGCTTAAAAGTTGGGCCTCGGGGATAATACTATTCTTCTGCTTTTATTTTCTCGGCACGTAGATATATTTTCTCAAAATCTTTTTTTATGGTATATCCTTCTATTTTATTATCCTTTACGACCTCTCCATTATACAGGACTACTCGACCCGGCATATTGAACTTTATAGCGATTTGTTTACCCTTGGCATTTTTAGTTCTTATATACACTACAAAATCTCCCAATACATCCTGCTCATCGAATTTCTCTCCCATTGGTGTACGATACTCTTCCGAAAGCAACTCGGGCTCTGATTCTTCTTTGTTTTTCTCATCCGGAAAACGAAGATGATAATCATCCCATCTTTTTTTATCATTTTTCTCGCTAACATCCAGGGCTACCAGGCCATCTCCATCTGTAAAATAAAGAACATCATCTGCTATCACCAAGTTTGAAGTAATCTTTGAAACGGATGAAAACTCCCAATCTACTTTGCCTGTCCTAAGATTAAATGCCCTAATAGCATTCCTATTTGCTTGTAAATAAAGAATTTTATCATTTGTCGATTTTGGTCCATTAAACGGTCGGTATACCCTATCCCCCTCAGGAGTTTCATACACCCAACTTTTACGAGGATGCCGTAAATTTGTATACTCAATTCTGTGATCCTCAGTCCATCTAACAAAACCATTTTTCAACGTATAAAGGAAATCATAATATCCAATATTATTAAATGCGGCTCGCTTCACCTTGCCTGTTTTAATATTTATTACACCAAAGTTTTCTTCTCCCACATCCAACCACAATGAATTTCTAATAATATATGAAGAATAAGACGTACTTGAAGATTCCGACACTATACTTTTCTCCCACTGCAACTTACCCGATAACCTATTGGTACAGGTAATAGTTCTACTTACATAACTTATCCCAGACCTTTCTTTTTTGGGCATCTTTTTGACTTTTACAACAATCTCATATTCCTTGTAATGAAACATTCGCTCAGGTGCAGGTTCTTTACGCTTTAATAATTGACCAGTTGTATGTATCCACCCCACCAAACCCATGTTTCCTGCCATTCCAATGACTGTTATTTTTGCCTCAAAAAATCATGGAACGCAGAAAATCCTTAAACCGAAGCATGTTTGAGCATGTGGTTCTACAGCAGGAAAGCGGCCAAACTATAGGAAGTTACGCCAAACAAATTGGAGTAACACGCTCGAAAATGCAATACTGGGTAGGTAAATACAAAGCCCTTGAAAAGACTCAAAAAACAGAAAGCGACACCAGCCTGAAATTTATTGACCTTAACTCATTCGGTCTTCAGAATGCACAGGTTGATTCTTTCGCCTCAACAGAATCTTCGGCAACAACGGCAGTTTCATCGCTACAGGATGAGCGATTGCCGCAAATGAGCCTTACTTTTCCGAACGACATGAGCCTGAAAATTTACTAGCTCATGATTGGGCTGAGTGCAAACTTGCAGTACTATTTGTGCTGCAAGCCTGTTGATATGCGTAATGGCTTTGATGGACTGGCCGGAATCGTGCGCAATATATTGAAGCAGGATCCTGTCAGTGGTTCCGTTTTCATTTTTATAAATCGCACCGGAACACATATAAAGCTGTTATTTTGGGACGGAGATGGTTTTGCCTTGTTTTACAAACGTCTGGAGCGAGGTAGATATTTTCTAGAAGACCAGGATAAAACAACACCATTACGACTCATTACCCGGGAAGAGTTGATGATGATTTTGGAAGGTCTTTCCTTTAAAAATTTGAAACGAAAAAAGCGATTTAAAATCAGCTGATTTTTGTTGTTAAATAACTGTAAAATATAGGTTTAAATATTTGTCAGTCAAATATTTAATATTATATTTGTGTATGAAAAAACAGCACATTTCACATAGCCAAAATACTGCTCAACTGGAGGCCAAAATATCGGCTCTGAAAGCGGATCTTTTGGAGAAAGAAGCTGTTATTTCAGAAAAAGACTCTTCTATACAAAAGCTTACGCAGGATGTAGAACATCTTGCTTTTCAGAATGATCAGATGCGTCGTTTAATATTCGGGTCCAAACGAGAACGCTTCATTCCTCAGGTTCATCCCGATCAACTTACATTGTCTTTCGAAGAGGAGGTTGCTGCTGTTTCCAAAGCTGTTAAAGAAGAGCAGGAAAAGATCCGTGTTGAGTATGAACGCAGGAAAGTCAGAAAAGAACATCCTGGCCGTATGCAACTGCCTGATCACTTGCCTGTTAACGAAATTATTTTAGAGCCGGAGCAAGACACTACAGGCATGATATGTATTGGTAAGGAAGTCACTGAGGAGCTGGATTATACACCTGCCAAGTTGTTTAAGAACCATTACATCCGTTACAAATTTATTACCAAAGAGGACGAGAAAGCCGATCAAAAGCAAGTAATTGCTCCTTTAAACAGACCTCTTCATAAATGCATCGCCAGTGCCAATCTGCTAGGAATGATCTTTACCAATAAATACCTCTACCACTTACCGATTTACCGCACCCGCCAGATGCTCATCCAAATGGGAGTTACCATTCCGGACTCCACGCTGGAATCATGGATAAAACTTGGAGCCAATTTATTGCGACCTTTATACGTGGTACATCGATTACATGTTTTCAGGGAAATTTATCAGATGATCGATGAATCACCAATAAAAGTGCAGGATCGCAACAAAAAAGGAACGTGTCACCAGGGGTACATGTGGGTTCGGTATGCCCCATTGTCAAAAAGCGTGCTGTTTGAGTACTACAAGAGCCGATCGGCCAATGGCCCCATCGACGACTTGAGTTCGTTCCGTGGATTTGTTCAAACCGACGGTTATAGTGGCTATACCTTTTTGGCAAAAAAAGCAGGACTGACTCATTTATCATGCTGGGCACATGCCAGACGGTATTTTGATGCCGCACTGAAGAACGATCAGGAACGAGCTTCGCATGTGCTAAGCCTCATTCAGCTTCTCTATGCCATTGAGGCTATTGCACGGGAACAAAATCTATCCCATGAGCAACGGCATGCTCTGCGGCTGGAAAAAGCTCTGCCTGTAATTAACGAAATTGGAGCATACATTAACAAGCACAAAGGATCTGTAATACCAAGAAGTCCTCTGGGCAAAGCTTTTGAATATTGCAAAAATCGCTGGACAAGCCTGCAGAACTATCTTACCAACGGAATGCTGGAGATAGACAGCAATCTGGTTGAGAACTCTATTCGCCCTCTGGCTCTGGGACGTAAGAACTATTTGTTTGCCGGTTCACATGATGCTGCCAGAAATATCGCAATGTTCTACAGCTTCTTTGGAACTTGCAAGAAACTTGACATTGATCCGCAAAAATGGCTAAAGTACGTCATGGAAAACATCCACATTACACCCGCCGAAAATTTCAAAGAACTTTTGCCGCAATTTATTGATAAAAGTTTGCTTCAGGAATAAGTATTTGCTCGGGCGGATACCTTTGTCTTTAATTTCCTCATAGATAGTGCCAATACCATCAACAAAAGAATCATAGTACGATTCTGCATCTCCCAGCCCGAAAAGCGCTACGGTTTTCCCGTTTAAATCGGCCTGTGCTAATTTCGGAAGAAAATCTTCCCAGTCATCTTGCAAATCGCCCACACCCCAGGTCGAGGTTCCTAGAATCAGGTTTTTACAATCTTCTATTTGAGCCACAGAAGCATCTGCCACGTTGATTAACTTAGCTCCATTTCCTAATTTTTCTACTATTTTTTCTCCTACAGACTCTGTGTTTCCTGTAGAAGACCCTACTAAAACTGCTGTTTTTTCCATAATTATTTTTCTTTTTTAATGTTGTTATGTTTCTTTTGTTTAAGTTCTTCCTCTTTTTTTTAGCATCCAATTTTCGTGTAAAAGCGAAAACGAACCGGCCATAAGAATTCTTGTACTTTGCTGGTCTTGTTGTAGATTAATTGTTCTGGTCATCATTTGATTTATTAAAAATGTTTATTCAAAAGTAACCTGACACTACAATTCAATCAATCCCAATTATTAACGAATTAAACAACTAAAAAAAACAGCGGCTCAATTATTTAATTACAGCATATTAATGTATATCAACACAATACAACGACAGCTAAATCAAACTCCCCATATGTTATTAGTAAATATTTATGACTCAGTCATAATGACATAAACTTGCTACAACATTACACTTCCTTTATTTTTTTACAGATAAAAGCAACGTTGGATAAGCATAGCTTCCATCGGGCTGCTTTGTTATAAATTCTCCAAAGTCTGCTTCACTAAGAGTTTTCTTGAGTTTTTCCTCTGGGATATTGTGAGAAGGGTATCCCAACACACGGGTCTGTAATTCAACTAAGGCAAGAACCATTTCTTCTTGTTGAGACAGCATTTTGTCACATACATGGTTCGAAACGAAAATACCGCCCATCTTCATCGATCGGTTCACTCTTTTCAGAAAGTTGGCAAATTGACCATTGGCTGCTAATCCGTATAAAAAATGAGAACTAAAGAACAGGTCGGAGATCTATAGCGAAGCACTCAAACCTTTTTAAATGCATTTTTTCTGCTCCAAACTATTGTTTTCCAAACTTTTGAGAGTTTAAAGCCGAAAGTTGATTAGCAGCTTGTTTAAGCGCCATGTAAATCACTTCTGACTTCCGTCCTCGTTGCATCTTGTAAATTCATAACTAATAGGTATTACATTTTAACTAAACGCCTAATATGAACGCAGCAACTCATAACATCTTATGACTTTACATCGTTTACTATAAAGTTTATTTATAAAAGTGTTATGATTGCAATCATTAATTAAATAAAATCTAATAACAAGAAATGAACAGACGACTATTCCTTAAAACTATGGGTATTGGAACCCTTGGTTTATGTAGCGTTGAAACTTTAATGGGAAATACGCTTAACAACATGCAGAATACTCAAAAACTATTTCCTCCCGAAGAACTTAAAACGTCATTAGAAGATTATTTTGGCAAATACTTTAGAGGTGGACTCTTTGACCCTAATGTACCTTTGCCAGATGGCAAAATACTAATTGCAGATAGCTTTGAGATAGAAACCGTTACTGAAAAGAATAATATATTTGATATTGCAGATATAGTAATAGAACATTGTGACGCAATTGGTTTTGATGCTTCAGCATTAAAGGATGGAGTTATACCTAAAGGTATGGAAATAAATAAAAGAGGTGTAGTAATTAGGCAACCAGAGATGCATCAATATTTAAAAATTGACGAATTAGTAGCGTATGATGCAATAGTTAAGTACAATAACGGTTTTTCTATAAAATCATTACTTCCTCCTAAAGATTGGAAGACCATAAAAAATATTAAAGAGACTATGTCTTTGCCTAAGGGAAAAATTTATGAAGACAAAAAAAATGAATTGACTATATTGAAAGGAGATTTTAATTATGATTCTAAAATATCAGTACAAAGCATAAAGCCGAATTTAACTTTTCCTCCTGATCAATATATTCGGATTGCTATTTCAAAGGATATTGTTATGGATTATTTTAATGAAGAAACAAAAAAAGTGATTAACCAAATAAAAACTATTTGATATGAGTTATTTTATTGTAAGAGTAGATTGGGACAAATGTATATTGTGCGAAAGTTGTGAACTTGTATGTCCTACAAGTGCAATAATAATAAATCCTTGTTCAAATGAAGAAATTAAACTTTATCCTTCTCTTTGTACGGGATGTCAAGCATGCTTAAGATCATGTCCTACAGAGGCAATATATTGCGTAGAGTCTGTAGGATAATTAAATGCTATATTTTGAAACAATACCTTTTCTTAATAATCTTGATGCATTTTTATACTATTAGTGATTGTCAAAACAATAACATAAAAGGCATTATAAGAAATAGTGCATTGGCAACTCCGGTTGCTAATGCAAACATTATTTTAAGTAATAACGAATCCGATCAATTTATAACAGGTACTATTAGTAATAAAAATGGTGCTTTTAGAATTAGTAAACCAAATAATAATTGTGTTACCCTTACGGTGAGTCGTTTGGGTTATGTTTCTAAGAAAGTTCTAATTAATTCTAATACCTATTCAAATCCTTTTTATATTGAATTAACTCCTGATACCATAACTATAGAAGAAGTCACTGTAGTTTGGAAACCCCTTATAGATTATAACGAGGAGGGTGATGTTGCCTTAAATGTTGATCAAATGGGGAATGTAGAGAAATTATTCCTTTCTGATATTATTACGAACATTCCAGGTTTATCAATAGATATTGATGGTAATGTTTTATATGGCGGTTATCATGTTTTTACAACGCTTATAAATGGGGAACGTATGGGGAGTTATTATAGAGGAAAGCCTGGTTTTATACTTGCAGGTATTGAGGCTAAAAATATTAAGCGGATTGAGGTAATAACTGAACCTAACGGACGCTTTGGTTTTTATACCCCGGTAATTAATATTATCCCTAAAGGAGATTTGCAGGATATTTATTATGCATCGGCGGATGTGGGCACTAAAGATAAATATGCTTTAAATCTGGATTTTACTAAAAAATTTAAGAAGCTAACCTTTAGGCCTTCTATAACTTATGAAAACACTCAATACACCACAAAAGAAGAGGAAGAGCGAAGTGATATTGAGGCAACAACAACTCAGGCAATAAATAATTTGAAAACAAATAAACAAATAGCTCCTTCAATGGAGGTGGACTATGCATTTAATCGTGACCAAAGGCTCTCTTTGGATATGGATTATACCAGTACAAACTTTAGTAATAATAGAAATTTAACTTATCTGGATGGGATTAATATTTGCGATTTATTAAGCAATAAATCATCGGCATATAATTTATCGGCAGCATACTACAAAAGATTAAATATTGGTTTTGGTCAATATGGAATAATAAATGCCAAAGCATCTGTAACCGAAAATAAAGATAATGAAACACAAGATCAGTGGATTTTGGATAAACAAGACAAGTATCAAACAGAAAGTTCGAATAAGAATTATGATGCTTCTTTATTTTTCAACTATAATTATCATAAAAAGGGACTGTTTGTTAGTGCTAATGCAAATGTGAGTTATAGTTACTATACCAGAAAATATAACAGAGAAATATTTGATATAACTGATAATCTCTGGCATGAACAATATTTATATGAAAATAATACAACCACACGCATATTCACAGCTTCCTTGAGCCCATATGCCAGTTATTTGATACGTACTCCAAAAAAAACAAGCCACTATTTTAAATTGACATTGGCTTCCTATTTGCGTAATGAAGATAATGAAAATACACAACAAGTATTGGAGTCATCAAGTATTATTTATTATACCCAAAACTTTAAGTATCGTTATTCAATGAAAAAAGAAAAGGAACTTATGTTTTTAATAAATAATAGGATAACACCACCTACATACAAACAGTTACACCAACCTTTAACTTATGTAAACGATTATACTATGCAACAAGGAAACAACGGTTTAGAACAGGCTTACAATATTGAAGGGGTATTGAGTTTTTGTAAAAACACCAATTACATTGCAATTAGCAAAGGAGTAAGTTCTAAAGGCAAGGATAAAGAGAAGATAGCGTATGATTTTAAAATACGTTTTAATTACCGAAATAAAGAAATTGTTCAGGATGTAATTATAAATGAGGATAACAGTATTATTTATACTTGGAAGAATGCTAAAGAGAGTTTTACTTCAGCATTTGATTCAAAGGTTGATTGGAATGTAAATAAATATATTAGACTATCAGGAGGTTTATCATACAATTACAGAGTTTTTAATACAATTACTCGCTCCGAAAATAAAGACTGGCAGGGAAATGTACGTTTATCAGGAACCTTGCCTGTTGATATAAAATTTGATATTCAAAGTACCTATCACTCTCAGGAACAGAATTACAATACAACAACTTGCGAATACTATGATATGCAGGCCAGGTTAAGTCGCTTTTTTTTAAGAAACAAATTACGTATTTCACTATCAGCTCAAAACCTTTTGTCACATAATGGTATTAAAACAGAATATAAAGATGATGAAAGCAATATTATAACTCAAAAGTATCCAGAATCTCCCATTGTATGGTTAAAGGCAAATTATTTGTTGTTTAGTTATTATAAAAAGAGGTAGGGTTTGCAGCTTCGGGATGAGTCGGAACCCCTACACCAACCAAAACACCACCACCACAACAATACCTGCCAGAATAAACCACTTCCCCCTTCCCTTTACACTTTTTTTACCTCTGGAAAGAAACAAACCTGAGATGGCAAAAAAGATAAGCGACACTGCAAAAAAATCGGCCATATATAGAGACTGTAAACTCAACTCTGTCCATAATTTAAAAATTATATTTTTGAGGATTATGGAAAAAAAAGAATTGAACCCCGAGTATATCGCTATGCGTGATATGGCACTCGAACAGTTAAAGAGCGGTAAATCCCTGACGGGTAAGGGTGGAGTATTTGCACCCATTATAAAGGAGTTTTTGGAGAGCGCTTTGGAGGCCGAGATGGACGAGCATTTGACCTCCGAGCGGCGCTCCCAGGGCAATAAGCGCAACGGCAAGGGTAACAAAACGGTTAGATCCGAAGGCGGTAGTGTGGACATTGAACCGCCCTATGACCGCCACGGGGATTTTGAGCCCGAAATAGTAAAGAAGCGGCAGACCGTTTTGGCAGACAGCCTTGCCCCCAAGATTATTAGCCTTTACGGCAAGGGTATGAGCCTACGTGACATCGGATCATATATCCGGGACATGTACGACGTTGAGGTTTCCCCAACCGTTTTGAGCAACATTACCGACAGGGTGATCCCACAGGTCAAGGAGTGGCAGAACCGCCCCCTAGACGATGTTTACCCCATTGTTTGGATGGATGCTATGCACTACAAGGTAAGGGACGGGGGAAGGGTAGTATCGCGCGCCGTATACAATATTTTGGCTATCAACAAAAGCGGCAGGAAGGAACTCATAGGGATGTACATTTCCGAAAGCGAGGGCGCTAACTTCTGGCTGTCGGTATTGACAGACCTAAAGAGCCGCGGAGTAAAGGATATCCTGATTGCCTGTACGGATAATCTGACGGGTTTTTCACAGGCGATATTAAGCATATTCCCCGATACAGAAATTCAAAAGTGCGTGATACACCAAATTCGGAATTCGCTCAAATACGTGGTCTCCAAAGACCAGAAAGAATTTATGAAGGACTTGAAAAAAGTGTACCAAGCCCCAACCAAGTCACAAGCCGAGAGCGAGCCGAGAGCGAGCTGATTAACCTAGAAGTAACGTGGGGCAAAAAGTACCCCGTGGTGCTGCGCTCGTGGAACGACAACTGGGAGGAGCTGTCCGCTTACTTTAAATATGACGCCCCCATTAGGAAGCTGATTTATACCACAAACGCCGTCGAAGGCTTCCACAGGCAGGTTCGCAAGGTAACCAAGACCAAGGGTGCGTTTTCCAGCGACATGGCTTTGATGAAACTCATTTATCTGGCCACCGAAAACATATCGAAAAAGTGGACTCAACCCATACAGAACTGGGCATTGACAGCCCAGCAGCTTTGTATCATGTTTGAGGGGAGGTTTGTTATCAATCTGTGAGCACACACCAAATTATAAAAGCGAAGGTAGGTCCGCTTATGAGTTCTGCCAAGGGTATATAAACGGCTTCGTACCTCAGCCGCCCTTGGCAAAAATCATAAGCTCCCCGATGAAGCTTTTAGAAATTGGTTAAAAGAAAAATAATGAGTTAATTTGAAATCGTAAAAAAACAACAGGACAGAGTTCAGCTAACATTCCCCCTCGGGATAATACTATTCTTCTGCTTTTATTTTCTCGGCACGTAGATATATTTTCTCAAAATCTTTTTTTATGGTATATCCTTCTATTTTATTATCCTTGACGACCTCTCCATTATACAGGACTACTCGACCCGGCATATTGAACTTTATAGCGATTTGTTTACCCTTGGCATTTTTAGTTCTTATATACACTACAAAATCTCCCAATACATCCTGCTCATCGAATTTCTCTCCCATTGGTGTACGATACTCTTCCGAAAGCAACTCAGGCTCTGATTCTTCTTTGTTTTTCTCATCCGGAAAACGAAGATGATAATCATCCCATCTTTTTTTATCATTTTTCTCGCTAACATCCAGGGCTACCAGGCCATCTCCATCTGTAAAATAAAGAACATCATCTGCTAGCACCAAGTTTGAAGTAATGTTTGATACAGAAGAAAATTCCCAATCTACTTTGCCTGTCCTAAGATTAAATGCCCTAATTGCATTCCTATTTGCTTGTAAATAAAGGAAGTTATCATTTATCGATTTCGGGCCATTGGGATACCAAGCTATCAAATCTCCCTCAGGAATTTCATACACCCAACCTTTACGAGGATACCTTAAATTAGTATACTCAATTCTATCATCCTCTGTCCATCTAACAAAACCATGCTTTGAAGCATAAAGTAGATTATAATACCCTATGTTATTATATGGGGCTCGCTTCACCTTGCCTGTTTTAATATTTATTACACCAAAGTTTTCTTCTCCCACATCCAACCACAATGAATTTCTTATAATATATGAAACATAAGACGTACTTGAAGATTCCGACACTATACTTTTCTCCCACTGCAACTTACCCGATAACCTATTGGTACAGGTAATAGTTCTACTTACATAACTTATCCCAGACCTTTCTTTTTTGGGCATCTTTTTGACTTTTACAACAATCTCATATTCCTTGTATTGAAACATTCGCTCAGGTGCAGGTTCTTTACGCTTTAATAATTGACCAGTTGTATGATCTATCTCGTATAATTGACCATTCCTATTAATAAAAGGTATGCCCATGTATAAATAATTCGTTTGCCTAATAAACTTACAGCTATCAACCGACCACTCTATAACACCATTTGCTTTATGATAAGCATTTATCTCTCCATTAGAACTGGCAGGTACTATAATAAGACTATCTGTTAGTACCATATTCCCACGGGTATTATCATAGCTACATTCCGACTGCCACAAAAGCTTTTTAGTATTGATATCGACACACCGCAACAATCTACGATTATATAAAAACAATAAACTGTCGTCTATTATTATGGTAGAACCATCTAGGCCTTTTCGTGATATTATCGTACCCAAAAACCTCGTTTCCTGGGTATACAGAGAATCTCGCTGCCGAATTCGACTATCAAATATAGAATCGGATTTCATGTCTCTATATTTAAAAAATGCATCAAGAAAGTTTTGTCGTGCAGTTTTATACTTCAAACTTGTTTTGGAAATGGAATCCTTCTGCACTTGTTTGAATATGTCTAACTTGGCGCGAGCTTCTCTTTTTAATGAATCAACCTTATAAACTGATTGCCCACTCGCAGTGATAGCTGTCACACTAAAGAGTGCAATAAATATGATACGGAATAATTTCACGCATTTAAAAATTAACAAAGTTTTTCTAGCCGATAGCAATTTTAATCATTCATCATCTTCTGGTTTGATTTTTTCGGCACGTAAATATATTTTCTCAAAGTCTTTTTTTATGGTATATCCTTCTATTTTGTTATCCTTGACGACCTCTCCATTATACAGGACTACTCGACCCGGCATATTGAACTTTATAGCGATTTGTTTACCCTTGGCATTTTTAGTTCTTATATACACTACAAAATCTCCTAATACATCCTGTTCATCGAATTTCTCTCCCATTGGTGTACGATACTCTTCCGAAAGCAACTCGGGTTCTGATTCTTCTTTGTTTTTCTCATCCGGAAAACGAAGATGATAATCATCCCATCTTTTTTTATCGTTTTTCTCGCTAGCATCCAGGGCAACCAAACCATCTCCATCTGTAAAATAAAGAACATCATCTGCCAGCACCAAGTTTGAAGTAATGTTTGAAACACAAGAAAATTCCCAATCTACTTTGCCTGTATTCAGATTAAATGCCCTAATAGCATTCCTATTTGCTTGTAAATAAAGGATTTTATCATTTGTCGATTTTGGTCCATTAAACGGTCGGTATACCCTATCCCCCTCAGGAGTTTCATACACCCAACTTTTACGAGAATTCCTTATATTAGTATACTCAATTCTGTGATCCTCTGTCCATCTAACAAATCCATTTTTCAACGTATAAAGGAAATCATAATATCCAATATTATTAAATGCGGCTCGCTTCACCTTGCCTGTTTTAATATTTATTACACCAAAGTTTTCTTCACCCACATCCAACCACAATGAATTTCTAATAATATATGAAGAATAAGACGTACCAAAAAATTCTGTAACAATATTCTTCTCCCATTTCAGCTCGCCAGATATTTTATTAGTACAGACAATAGTTCTATCTATATGACTTATCCCATCCCCCTCTTTTTTGCATATCTTTTTAACCTTTACAACAATCTCATATTCCTTGTAATGAAACATTCGCTCAGGTGCAGGTTCTTTACGCTTTAATAATTGACCAGTTGTATGGTCTATCTCGTATAATTGACCATTCCTATTAATAAAAGGTATGCCCATAGATAAGTAATTCGTTTGCCCAATAAACTCGCAGCTATCCACCGACCATTCTATAACACCATCTGCTTTATGATAGGCATTTATCTCTCCATTAGAACTGGCAGGTACTATAATAAGACTATCTGTTAGTACCATATTCCCACGGGTATTATCATAACTACATTCCGACTGCCACAAAAGCTTTTTGGTATTGATATCGACACACCGCAACAATCTACGATTATATAAAAACAATAAACTGTCGTCTATTATTATGGTAGAACCATCTAGGCCTTTTCGTGATATTATCGTACCCAAAAACCTCGTTTCCTGGGTATACAGAGAATCTCGCTGCCGAATTCGGCTATCAAATATAGAATCGGATTTCGCATTTATGTATCTATTAAAAACATATCTCAAATCTTGAAGTGCAGTTTTATACTCCAAACTTGTTTTGGAAATGGAATCCTTCTGCACTTGTTTGAATATGTCTAACTTGGCGCGTGCTTCTCTTTTTAATGAATCAACCTTATAGACTGATTGCCCACTCGCAGTGATAGCCATCACACTAAAGAGTACTATGGGTATGATACGGGATAATTTCATCATTTTTATAATGTTTGATAACAACGTGTACGGCAAACATGGTAAGGATCGTCAGCCATATAATAATTTACAAAGGCAGGTTTAAAGCCAAATATTTTCTTGGCTTTTTCCGCATCTAATATTCTGATTGAAGTAGCCTGAATATCCTTATTTTTAAAGGGTTCACATTTCTCTTCTTTATATACTAACATCAATGATTTTAACCTCTTTTCCTTAAGAACATAAACACCATCTTCTTTTTTAGTTGCACAAATATCCCCCCATTTAAAACCACATGAATTATACACACACCCATACATATCTTCCTCCACATTGTCCCAAAAGTCATTCCCAACTGCCAAAAAAGCAGAAACAGCAAAACCAGGCCCTGTTCCGAAACAACCTCCTGCCCCGGAGAGTAAATTATCCATCATATCATCTTTATTATGGGCATCTTTTAAACTTAAAACAGCATCTACCAAATGCAAACCTGTCTTTTTTGTGCGTTTTAAAAAACTCGATTTTGCAAACTCCTCCATAAACGCTCCCTTACGAACCAATTGCCTTGCCGCTTTTAAATCGTTATTCAACAAGGGCTTAATCTCCTTGTTAATTTTATAGGCCCTAATCATATCCCTTTCATAACTCATTTTCTCCAGCTTTTTGGCATTTAAAAAGTCCTCAATTTTAGTCCAATTGCTATTTATTTCTTGCACCTGATTTTTAGAAGCTCCTAAAGCACGTAATATCTTTTTACGCTTTTGACCACTAAAATCCCCCGTCTTAAAATACATTTCAGCCTCTATAAGAGTAGCCTCAATAATGGCATCTCCCTTGGCATTAAAATAACTTTTTACATAGGTAGAAGTATATTTAAACACATCAGAATAGGCGTTAAATTTCGAGAAGTGACTCTTCATCACCTTAAGCGCAATTTTATCTGGGTTATTCACCTCCTCGTGCAACCAGCCTTCACTTTCAAGCATATCCAACGCCTCCTTTTCCTTGAGCGCAAACATCTTTTTCTGATAGTACTTATATACCATTGCTATAATAAACCGTGCCTCCTCTTCAATGCCTACAATAACATCTATTTCCAATAGAGCCTTAACGAAGTCGACACAATAGTATACATGTGCAAAATCGTCCTTTTCATGTCCTTTTTTATAAGGATCGAAAAACTTCTCACCAAATGGATCTATTTCTTCATCACCCTTCCGCCCTGTTAAAACATCAACGCGAGTGGTACATATATAAGCTATAATTTCCTGTAGGCCACCACCCTGCATATCTGAATTTTCTATTAAATCAGTACCTTCCCACGTCTTCTTAACCTGTGGTCGGGAAAATAAGCTCACTTCTAGAGTATCTGCCATTGTTATTTAAATTTAGGTTTTGCTACTAAGGTTATGCTGTCTTCATTGCTTTCTATGGTATGCCTGAGCGTATTATTATTCAGCACCTCCCCATTAAACTCAATCACTCTATTGGGCATACCCAAATTGATATTAACATCCTCTCCAATTGCGTTGGCTGTTTGTATATAAACAATAAACTCACCTTCGTCAATATATTTAGACCACGGTTTTCCATCCGGCCCCTGACATTCTACCTTCAATAATTCAGGTTGCTCTTCCACTTCCTCAACAGGACCAGGACCAAAAGCTCTATCGGATGGCGTAATATCAGTTACTTTCCAAACCTTTTGGTGTTCCTCGCTTCGGTTGCGTGTAATTGCGGGCGATATACGCAGGTTCATAGTCATTGCAGAACTACCAGTGGATGTCATTTGCTCTCCGACGCCAATACAATAACAATCCCAGAACTCTATCTTGAAAGCTTGGTCAAGGTCTCCATCATAAAAGACAAGCTTACCATTTTTCATGTCTCCATCCAACAACCACTGATATAAGAAATCATCATTCTCACCAGAGTTTAGTTGCATACTAAAAATACCTCCCATCTTGTTATATTCAATGCGTCTACACATTTGCTGTGCAGGACGAATATATTTATCGTAGTTAGAGGTATAGTTAGGCGCGATACCATAATCTAATCCTGCCGTATGGCGTGCTTTACCTAAGCGCGTAAATAATCCTCTTTTACAGGATCAGTATCGCTAAAACTCGAAAAATCATTGGCAGCAGAGTACCCTGAGCTATGGTTGGCAAATTTAGCCTCATCCATACTTTGCTTCTGTAATCTTTTTTCAAGCACATTGGGTTTAATACTCGGAACTGATCTGTGATTATAAGGATGAAGATCATCTGCATCGTTGATCTCATAAGGAAAGTTTTTCTGTAGAAATTTTCTATAATAACGCTCATCTACAGCAACCGGACAAAAATACTCATAGTGCAAAGCTGTCAACCAACGTTCATAGTCGTTTACAACTAATTTTACTTTATACATACAGTTAAGGAAAAAATAGTTTAGTTATTGCAATACCGTTAAAGATTAATATAATGTGCAATAATAATACAAAGTAATGTTTTAAGCAAAATAATAAAGGCTGTTATTTAACCAAATAAATACATTTAAAACCTAGTCCGAAGCTCTAAACCATTATACCGGTAAAATTTTATGGAGAGTTTCATGCAGTAAATAAAAATTAGAAACCCATGAGGTAACAATCAAAATACCCCTATCATTTCAAATAATTTCTCATAACAAAAACCACTAATAATGATTTTATTTAGATTCAAAATACACCTACATCTGGAATGAGGTAAATTATAGAAGGCTCAATCGCTTTTGACTCATATCACATGAAGATTGAAAAATAAATTTAAAACCTATGAAAAATATTCATCTTATAGTAGTACTAATATTGGCTACATTCAATATCATTGCTCAAGAAGCTCCACAAAGATTTAAAAATCCCATCCTTTCCGGTTTTTATCCAGACCCATCTATTTGCCGTGTAGGTGACACATACTATATGGTCAACTCGAGTTTTGAATGGTATCCCGGATTACCTATACATAAGAGCAAAGACCTGGTAAATTGGGAGAAGATTGGCTATGGCTTACACCGTCCTGACCAAATAATATACAAAGATGGATTAGATAATTCACATGGTATTTTTGCTCCTAGTATCAGATACCATAAGGGTACCTTTTACATCATCACTACCATGGTAGGACAAGAAGGAAACTTTATTATCACCGCCAAAAATCCGGCAGGTCCCTGGAGTGATCCTATGTGGATAAAGGATGCACCAGGTATTGACCCATCTTTATTTTGGGAGGATGATGGCCGTTGCTATTATACAGGCGCAGGAATCATTGACGGTTCTTCAAAAGAATGGCCCGGTAAAAACGGTATATGGATGCAAGAAATAGATCCCGATGAGGGGCGCTTACTTGGCGAAAAAAAACAATTGACCTATGGGCATGCCAGCAATGCCCGCTGGGCAGAAGGTCCACATTTATTTAAGATAGATGGAGAATATCTCCTGCTAATTGGAGAAGGTGGCACCGGAGAATATCATGCAGTCACCGTCTTCAACAGCAAACACTTATGGGGACCATATCTTCCTAACCATGCCAATCCGGTAATGACACATCGCCACTTGGGCAAGACACATCCAATCGGTCAGACTGGACATGCCGACCTGGTACAAACACAAAGTGGAGATTGGTGGAGCGTTATGCTGGCCAAAAGACAAGTAGATGGATATGTTACACTGGCACGCGAAACCTTTTTAGCCCAAGTAATAATGACACATCAAGAAAGTGGAATAACCCCCATATTTAATCCAGGCGTTGGACTACTTCAAGAAGAACAGGAACGCCCCAAATTACCGTGGACAGCAGTACCTCCACTTGTAGAAAAAGATGAATTTGAAAAAACAAACCTTGGCTTAGAGTGGAATTTCCTACGAACCCCCCGCTACCAATGGTACAAACAACAGCATGGAAAATTAGAAATCGACCTACGTCCTGAAATGGTCACAGAACTTAAAAACCCTTCTTACATCGCACAACGCACACGACATCACGACTACAAAGCAAGCACTAAATTAACTTTCAAAACCAGGAAGGACAACGAAAAAGCTGGTCTGGTAATCTATCGCCGCCACGGGAATAATTATCAACTATTAAAACAAAAAAACGAGATTGTACTCATTAAAGTGTTTCAAAAAGATAACAAGGGCCCCATTAAACCACAAATTATAGCCTCTGTACCATATACTAATAAAGAAGTAATTCTTGAAGCCAGGGTGCAAAATCTGACTGTTCAGTTTTTATATGGAGAAAACATAAAAAACCTAAAAACGATAGGACAGATACAAGATTACACCATCGTATCAGACGAACTAGCCCAAAAATTCAATGGTGTTTATGTGGGAATGTATGCTACATCATCCGGTTTAGAAAGCAAAAATAAAGCACTGTTTGATTGGTTCTGGTATAAACCCGAAAATGCATTAAAAAATCTATCTCAAACAAAATAACTACCCAGTAAATTCACCAGGCCCGTTTAATATGTTTATATTTAGTGGCTGCAAGAAAACGACCGTTTTTTCTGTCTTTGATAAGAAACGAACATGAATTTTAGCATTCTAAAATACACACAAAAGAATGATTAAAATTCATCGGGAGTTCCATATGACCATTGAAAGACAAATTATAATCATATGAAAGCTTCAAAGACAAGGCTTTCGATATTTTTGAAACCAAGGAGTTTACTGATTGTAAATGACTGTTTCAAAAATGAGAATAACGCAGTATTTGGAGTTTTCTTGCAAAGACTATTTATCTATCAGTGATCATATGAAACTCGCCTAGCTTAATCATCCTCTTGTGTACAAATCCATTCCCATGGCTCGTTTCAACTCACCATAGCGCACACAATGTCAGATCCTTACAAGTTTTTGATTAACAACATCATCTAATCCCATGCCAAAATCACAACGGATCACTCTCTTTAGACCAGTGCCTTGCCTTTATCCTCAAGCTCTATCACCTCCAGGTTTTTAATTTCTCCTTTATCCAGCACAAAACGTATGGCCGTACGAACAGCATGAAATCCAGAACGACCTGAAGCTCCGGGGTTAATATGCAAACAATTTATTTTATCATCATATATCACTTTCAAAATATGCGAATGCCCGCAGATAAACAGTCCAGGTGGATTTTTAAAAATATCAGTCTTTACCGCCGGGTTATATCTACCGGGATACCCTCCAATATGGGTTATCCAGACCTCTACCCCATCACACACGAAACGCAAATGCTCACTCAGCTCTGCTCTAATTGTAGCATCATCAATATTTCCATATACAGCACGAGTAGGCTTTAATTGTCGCATATCATCCAACACGCGAATATCGCCAATATCACCAGCATGCCAAATCTCATCACAGTTGGCAAATAATTCTTTAAATCGAGGATCAAAATACGAATGCGTATCTGATAAAAGACCAATACGAGTCATAACATTTGTTTTATATTGCGCCAAATTAATGTATTTTTGCCAAAGATTAAACCGATCATAGACTAAGTGCCAAGTACCAACGCACTCAACTTCTTGCCTTGTTACTTGATACCCAGAACTTGACACTCTTTATATGAAACCGGCATAGCCGGAGCACAAAAATAATACACACCAATCTACATCCATCGATAGGATGAAGATGATGGGCATTTGCTCAGGCTATCCATACTTTGCATTTTTTTAACATCTAAAACCGGTATAACCGGAGCACACAAGTAGGTCAAACATCCTACCTCAAAAGAAAGGTAAGATGGGTATTGAAAATTGCTCTGGTCAACTAGGTTTTACTATTTTATCATACATGAAAAATATAATATTAGTACGCCACGCCAAAACAGAGGCGTTAACAGATTTTGACAAATCGGATTTTGAGCGAGAACTTTTACCCCGAGGTCAAAAGGACTCCGTTTTAATGGCCGAGCAGCTAAAGAAAAAGGGGATAATGCCCGACTTATTTATTACCAGTAGTGCCAAAAGAGCGGAACAGACAGCTCAAATATACGCTGAACAACTGGGCTACCCGGAAGATAAAATTATGAAGGAGCGATTTATTTACGATGGCTTTACCACTGCCGAAATGTTACGTTTCCTAGGACAGTTTGATGAACAATACAACACGATTATCATTTTTGGTCACAACCCGGATATCGCAGGCTTTACCGTTAATTTAGTAGACGAGGATTTATATCATTTCCCCACTTCGTGCACAACAGCACTGCATTTTAGCATAAAAAGCTGGAAAGACATAGAACCACACCAAGGAGGACTCATCACCTACATGTATCCTAAACAGTTTAAATAGTTATTGATTGTAGGCCAGTAGCTGTTTATTATTTAGAGGAACATAAGTTGCCGATGGCAAGTTGGTCATCAACTGATGACCCCGGAGCCAATCAACTCATCCTCCACATACCAAGCAGCAAACTGGCCCGCAGCAATACCTCGCTGTGGCTGATCAAAGACCACATACATACCTTCATTACGGCGATGTATAACACCATTTTGCAATGGTTGCCGATAACGAATCCGAATACTTAAACGACGGCTCTCCCCCACTCGCATAGCCAAATCAGGTCTCACCCAATGTAGCTCCCCGGCATCTACCTTTAGTACCTGCCTAAACAAACCGGGATTGTCCTTACCCATTCCCACATATATCTGATTATAAGCGATATTAGTACCTATAATAAATAAAGGTTCAGGAAAACCTCCAATATTAAGTCCTTTACGCTGTCCTACCGTATAAAAATGAGCACCACCATGCTCCCCTACCTTTTTGCCATATTTGGGATGGAACATATAAGGTTTTGATAGCTCTTCCAGTACTTCATCACTAGGGTTATCAAAGGCCTGCTGCCAATCTCTTTGATATAATTCTGCTTGTTTATCAATCAAAAACACCTTGCCTTTTTTTGCTTCCAGTTTTTGCTGCAAAAACACAGGTAAATCAACCTTCCCCACAAAGCAAATACCTTGCGAGTCCTTTTTATGCGCTGTCACCAGGTTTAACTCATTGGCGATTCTACGCACCTCCGGTTTTACAATATCTCCAATGGGAAACAAAGCCTTCGCAAGCTGTTCTTGAGAAAGCTGGCAAAGAAAATAGCTTTGATCCTTGTTATTATCCGTTCCAGCCAACAAACGATAATATTCTTTGCCCTCTTTTTCTATTGTTTCCTTGCGACAATAGTGACCAGTGGCCACATAATCAGCACCCAGTTCAAAACACTTATCTAGAAAGACATCAAATTTAATTTCTCGGTTACAAAGCACATCAGGATTCGGGGTACGTCCTTTCTCATACTCAGCAAACATATAATCCACCACACGAGCACGATATTGCTCACTTAAATCCACAAAATGAAAGGGTATATCCAACTTTTTAGCCACAGCCATAGCATCAAAGCGATCCTCTAGCCAAGGACAATCAGCCTCCAACACTCCGGTAGTATCATGCCAATTTTTCATAAACAAACCAATCACCTCATACCCCTGTTCTTTGAGTACATAAGCTGCTACACTCGAATCTACGCCCCCCGATAATCCTATAACTACTTTCTTCTTTTGCATGGTCAATCCTTTCTTACAAACATAACTTCACACTCCATTAAAACATGTTCTCAACAGAGAAATTAAGCGCACAAAGATACATTAATTCTATCATATTACAGAAGCTGTTTTTAATAGAAATATCACCTTCCTACTAAACAAAAACTAATAGAATACAATTATTCTTATTCAAAAGACTACTTTTGTATAAATATAGGTTATATAATTGTCAATGCTTCCTGCCTACGATCCATCAGGAAATCAGCATTATATTTTCTATTTTTATTGATTTAAAAAAATAATTAAACCAAATTAACATGATTCGATTTTTAGTTGCGATGTTCATTGTTAGCTTAGCAATGAGCTGCACCACCCAACAAAAAGTGGTACAAGTTGAACCGCAAGTTCAAGAAGACATACCACAAAACAACACAGAAGAACAAATACTCAAAAGAAAAGTGGCCATAGCCCGCTTCTCCAATGAAACACAATATGCCAAAGGTATATTTTACGACAAAGACAACGACCCTGTAGGTAAACAAGCCGTTGACATCTTATCCACCAAATTAGCAGCTACTAATAAATTCATTTTACTGGAAAGACAGGACATGGACAAGATAGTAGAGGAGTTAAAGATAGCCGGAAATGAAGGACTTCAAAAAGTTGGAGCCGACTACTTAATCATTGGTTCAGTTACCGAATTCGGTAGAAAAAATGTGGGTGATGTAAATGCCTTCTCACGAAGCAAGACACAAACTGTACAAGCTGGAGTAAGCATCCGTCTGGTAGATGTTTCTACAGGACAAATTATTTACTCCGAAGAAGCAAAAGGACAAGCAGAAACCCAAAACAAAACAGTGATGGGACTTGGCGAACGTTCAGATTATGACGCTACATTAAGTGACAAGGCCATATCTGCTGCCATATCCAAATTAGTGGAGAACATTATAAACAACTGCATGGACAAACCCTGGAAATCCTATTTCCTGACATATAACGAAGATGGAATCCTAATATCGGGCGGAAAAAGTCAAGGTATCCAGGTAGGCGATAAATTTGATGTGATGGAAAAAGGTAAAAAAGTAAAAAACCCTCAAACCGGAATGATGATTGAACTTCCCGGAAAAAAAGTAGGTGTTGTTAACATTGATTTTACAGGAGGAGAAACAGCTCAAAACGAATTTTCCATGGTTTCATTTACCGAAGGAGACATTGACAAAAGTGATTTAACCAAATACTATATTAAAGAGATCAAATAATGAAAAAGATATTTTTTATTTTGCTTATTGGCCTCACATTCATGGCTGGTTGCACAGGTATCAAAAGTACAACACAAGGATTGGAAAACGAATCATTTCTTGAATTAGTTGGAGATACCCATACCTATAAAGACGGTGTGGAAGTAAACATTGATGGCAATACTTCTTTTAAAGCTTTTGTGAACAAAGCCAATTCAAACCGACCCAAGGGACAGGTGTATGCCATCTCCACAGGAAAACATGTTATCAGCATAAATCATAACAACAAGATAATATACAAAAAGCAAATTTTTGTTTCTGCCCAAGAAACAAAAAGAATTGTATTACCCTAACAAATAATTACTACAAACAAATGAAGAAACTAATCTTTACATGCATTTCTGTTCTTTTTTTAGCTTCATGCAGCGTGCAAGAACCTCTGTACAACTGGGACAAGTACGAAACAAACAGTTACAACTACCTTAAAAAGAGCGACGATGCTTCAACTCAAAAACTAATTGAGACCTATCAGAAAATGATAGATAAACCATACGGAAGCAGAAAAGTGGTGCCCCCCGGAATATACGCCGATTATGGATATGTATTACTACAGGCCAACAAAACCCAGGAAGGGAAAAAAATGCTTCAAAAAGAAGTAGAAATGTATCCTGAATCAAAAGTGTTTATTGACCGAATTTTAAAAATGCTAGAATAATGAAAAAAACAATATACCTATTGGGGGTTATAGCAATAATAGCTTCATCCTGCAATACAACGGAGGTAATTACCCGTAATGTGGCCTATAAAGGCATATACGATCAAAAACCGCTTGCCGTATTACTCATGCCACCCATCAACAAAAGCACCAATGTTGAAGCAAAAGAATATTTTCATTCTACGCTCAACGTACCATTGGCAAACGCAGGATACTACGTTATACCACCATTTTTATCGATGGAGATTTTAAAGAAAGAAAGCGCCTATGATTCGGAATTATTCTTAAACGGATCTCTAAATAAATTTGGAGAAGTATTTGGTGCAGATGTAGCTCTTTTTACCATTATCAACAAATGGGATAAATCAGCTTTAGCATCTAAAATATATGTAGAAGTTGAATATATCCTAAAATCAATCTCTACCAATGAAATCATCTATCAACGCAAAGGTAATATTACGTACGACACTTCTATTGCTTCAAGTGGTGGCGGACTGGCTGGCGCGTTGGTTAGCATGGCTGCTTCCGCCATTAATACAGCGGCAACAAATTATATGGTGGTGGCCAGAGCTGCCAACAGTTATACTTTTAAAGATATCCCTAGCGGTAAGTATAGTCCCGATTATGGTACAGATGGCGATTTACCTGCGGGTCTTAAAGATTTTAGTGTTCGATTAAATTCTAATTATAAATAAATGGCTGGATATTTGTTTGACCATTCATCCCTTCTTACTAGTGATTGGCAATAAATTATATTGGAGGCTGCTCAAAGAGCAGTCTCTTTTTTTTACCTGAATTTGTTTTCAAGATAAGAAATGGTCGATACGTCCTTTTTAGTTTGAACTGGTCGCATATCGGTCTCATCATTTCAAGAACAATCGTTCTCAAAAAAAAAGAGAGCCTTGAGCTCCCTTTATATATAAGATCAGTATCTATCTACATGTCTCACATCCAATCACACATTAAAAGCACATTATGCATTAATCATCATTGGCATCAACAACATCAATTCATCTTCCGGACCATCATTATCCACAGGCAAAAAGATACCAGCTCTGGCAGGATCAGCCAACTCCATCACCACGTCATCCGTAGAAATATTATCCAATAATTCCGCTAGAAAAGCAGATTTAAATCCAATTTCTATTGGTTGCCCATCGTATTGACAGCTTAATTTTTCATAGGCTGAGATCGAAAAATCAATATCCTGAGCAGAAACCATTAGCTCGTCACCATTAATAGAAAGCTTCACCAAATTACTAGCTTGGTTCGAGAATAACGACACCCTACCTAATGAATTAACAACTTCCTGACGATTAATGATTATTTTATTTGGATTATCTTGGGGAATAACGGCATTGTAGCTCGGATAATTACCCTCAACCAAGCGACAAACCAACTGATGGTTTTCCATTTGAAAGAAAGCATTTTTATCATCAAAATCAATAGAAATATCCCCATCTTCCTTCACAAGTACGTTCTTTAAGAAAGAAGCTGGTTTTTTAGGCAAAATAAACGACGAGGAAAATTCAGTGGTAGCATCACTACGCTGATAACGAACCAACTTATGCGAGTCACTAGCCACGAAGGTTAAACTCTCTGGTGACATTTCAATTAAAATACCATTCATCACCGGACGAAGCTCATCATCTGCCGTGGCAAACAGTGTTTTATTAATTCCTGATAAAACCAAGGATGCAGGCAGCTGCAAATGCGATGCCTTATCAACATCAACTTTTGGAATCTCAGGAAATTCATCACCATCCAGACCAATAACACTAAACTTACCCTTATCAGTGATAATATCCACCCCTTTGGTGTCCATTGAGATATCAAAGGTAATGGGTTGTTCCGGAAATTTTTTAAGTGTTTCAAGTAATATCTTAGCAGGCAACGCAATAACACCTTCCCCCTCAACATTTTCAAGCGACATAGAAGTCACCATAGTCGATTCTAAATCAGAAGCGGTAATGGTTAATTTACCTTCACTCAACTCAAATAATATATTTTCCAAAATAGGAATAGTACTCTTACTACTAACAACACGACTTACCGCCTGTAAGTGATATAGAAGTTCAGAACTTGAAACTACGAATTTCATATGTATATCAATTTAATTTAATCATTTCATCTCAGAACACTTACTTCCTAAGAATGAATTACTTAAAAACTTATATTTTACTTATTTAACAAAGGTAATAATAAACTAATTCTTTGATTTAACCAAAATTAACCCAAAGTAGTTATCAGCTTTTTTGAACACTTATCAAATATATTAAAAAATAATTTTTCAGACTCAAGATAGCACAAAAAAGAATCATAAACCACTATGTTTTATTTTAATAAGAAAAAATCGGCCTTCTTAATAACCGGATTTATTTTTAAATAGGATATTTTACCCCACACCTCCGTGTTGACCAGATGGACCACCAAATTATTCACATCCTCTGATCCATCCTCATTTTTCAATTGATAAAACAAAACTCTGGTCTTCTTTTGATTATCCTCCACAATGGATATTTCACATACACAATCTCCTGCCATATCTCTGTATTTAAGACCCATATCATCCATACTTAGATTGGCAAATTCGTATGTATAATATTTTAAGATATGCACATCACACTGCTGTGTCATATCCTTTTCATTCCTAATAAAACGGTAATCTCCCCCCTGATCTTTCTTCACATTAAACGTATTTGCTTCATCATCCCAATCCACAAATATTTCCTTTATACGATCAGATGCAATGGAAAATATGCGTTTACTTTGCCAATAAGAAGGATTTGAAGTAAATGCCCCAGCCTCCTGATCGCTCATATTCAGTTGCACCACATATTTACGCCCTTCACAAAAGGCAAAATGGCCTTTCATAACTGCTGAAGAAGAGATAGAATAAAGCGAATACAACGAGGTCTGGTCACTACTAAGAATTACCTGTACGCCCTTTTCTGTCATCTCGTTTTTCATACGCTGTCCCTGCTCTCCGGTAATAGGATTACGAACCGACAATGAACTTAGCATTTCAAGAAAAGCATCTACCTTTATTTCATCAGCTATTCCTTGTTTATTGATTTCCCATTGCCGATTCACCTTATTCAGCCGCACCACTCTATCGCCAAAGCTCAGTTTTATATCGTTTACTTTCTCTGGAGAATCCAAGGCCACATCAAACTCTTCTTCCAATGTACTTTTAGACTGATTCAGATAAAAGACGATCCCTAAAGTCGTTAAGACAACTAAAACTAAAATATAATATTTTCTACTCATCTTATTTTAATCTCAGAACCAAGACTACCGATTTTGGTTTAAATTCAATATTATTATCTCATAAATTTATATCTTCTAACAACAGCCACCACAACTCCCAACACCAACACCAGCACAACAGGTAATATTACATTTATCAGCTTCCAAAAAAAGGCATCCTCAGCCACCTTCTTTTTATCAAGCAAGCGCAAGGTATAACTCCTGGCTCTCAGATCCATCCACCCATCATCATCACACAAATAATTCACAGCATTGAGTATAAAATCCTTATTCCCAAAATTTTGCTTGGTAAGTTCATCATAACCCAATGGTAAAATCTTTGGATTGGTATTTTTAAATCGCACCTTATTTTTGATCAGATCACCATCACCCACCACAATCATTTTGGTTGGAACACTCTTGCTTTTGACCTCATCGGGTTGTGGAGATATATTGTGAGGTGGTTCTCGATGTTCAAATACAGATGTAAACACACCTTCCTGTACAATAGCCACCGGCATAAAAGGCTGTCTAAATGCCCTTTGATCTGGCTTCTCATTCACAAAAGCCAAGCTAACAAAAACAGGCACCTGATCAGATTTTGCATAGCGAGAAGTCCTTAATAAAACCTTCCGTTTAATATCAAGCTGACTATTCACAGTATCCAAAGAACTTACAAATTCACCCTGAACCACATTCATATTGCGCGAAATAGCATGATCAGGTTGCGGAATCAACAGAGGACTATATAACCAGGGTGCCGGCACAATGCGAGGTTGTCCTCCTGTAGAAACAGACATAGGAATCATAGCCGATTGCATATCTTGAATCAATACTGGATTAATACGAATACCATATTTAAAAAGCTGGTCTTCAATATTCAAGTCTGCCATCATCCCAATGGTCTCCCTTGCCTTTTTCAGACTATCCAAGGTAATATTCACAGCATCAACCAACCACATCACGCCACCTCCATTCATCATATATTGATCAATGACAAACTTATCACTCTCCGAAAACTTATTTTGTGGTTTTGCTATAATAATTGCCTTATACGGATCCAAAATAGAAGGATCATTACCTATCACTCCCCTATCCACCTGATAGTATTGTGACAAATGTTCAGTAATATCCATCACATCATAATCATCCAATTCGCCATGCCCTTCAATAAAAGCAATCTTCGGTTTCTCATCTAAACTAACCCTTCGTATAGCATCCGTAAATTTAAACTCCAAACTCTCTATTGACTTATTCAGATTTTCAGCTCCCGAAAATCCTTGTATATTCTCCAAAAGATTTAAAGGCAATTGCTTATCTCCATAATACACCACAGCATAAGGATAAAAGTAAGATGTGGTATTTCGTCCGTCTTCGGACTGTTCATACACTGGTACAGGATTCAACCCAAGCTCCTTAAGCTCTTTTAAAACAGCTTCTTTTTCCTTCTTATTTCCTTCCGAAGGGTCAATAAACCTAAACTCAATATGATTTCCACCATACACTCTGAATTCGTTCAAGAGCTCATAGCTCGCCTTTGACAACTTAGAGAAGCCTACATTTAAATCACCCTCCAAAAATACTTTCACAAAAATGGTCTGATCCAAATCAGCCACCAGATTTTTCGTATTTTCAGATAGCGAATAGCGTTTTTCACTGGTAAGATCCAGCCTAAAAAACCACGAACCCGCCAACATATTTACCACCACAATGGCAACCAGCAAAACCACTAGCTGCCAAATATTTTTTGATTTAATATCAGATGTAGACATCATTATTTCGCTTTTAGCTATAGTATTTTTTATTCTTCAACAACTACTCCACACATCCATTTAACAAACAAACCACATCATTTGACCTACCATTTTCTACTACTCAACATAGTACGCGTTAAATACAAAAACAAAGTGATTACACTTACAAAATAAAGCAAATCCCTGGAATCCAACACCCCTCGACTCATGGATTGATAATGCTCATCTATGCCCAGATACACAATAAACGACTGCAAGCTATTACCAGATACCACTTGCGACAAAGCATCAAAGCCATCATAAAAAACAAAACTAAGCAATACCGCAATAACAAAAGAAACAATTTGATTATCAGTTAACGAAGAGCAAAACACTCCGATTGCTACGTATATACCCGCCAAAAAAAGCAGACCTATAAAAGACCCCCATGTTCCACCGTAATCAATATTACCCACAGGGTTTCCCAGTTGAACCACTGTATAAAAATAAACAAGCGTGGGTAACAAACTAATTACTACCAACGAGAGTCCAGCCAAATATTTAGCCAGAACAATATGAAATTCCGTTAAAGGACGGGTATACAATAGCTCAATGGTTCCCGTTCTTTTTTCATCAGCAAACAAACGCATGGTCACCGCAGGCACCAAAAACAAATAAAGCCAAGGCGCCAGATAAAATAACGAATCTAAGGTAGCATAACCTCCGAACAAAATATTCATTTCACCCGGTATCACCCACAAAAACAATCCCGTTAACACCAAGAACACCCCCACCACCAGATATCCGGTAACAGAACTAAAAAATGATGTAATTTCTTTTCGATATAAACTCCACATGAAATACTAATTATTTAATGCCCGAATCATTAACTTTGCTGCACGCTGACTCGTACCTGGTTCTCCCATAATCTGGTGCAGCTGGTTATAATTATTAAAAATACGAATCCTGTAATCCTGATCCTTCAATAGCTTACCCAGTTCAGCCTTTAATGTTTCAAACCTAAGTGATTCCTGTACCAATTCCCGAACACCTTCTCTGGCTAAAATCAAGTTCACCAACGATATAAAATCAACTTTCAGAATTACTTTTTGAATAAACCAACTAAACAATTTATTTCCCCACATTTTATAACATACTATTTGAGGGCAGTCCAACAAGGCTGTTTCAAGCGTAGCCGTTCCCGAAGTCACCAAGGCCCCCTGTGCCTGTTGAAGCAATTCATATGTTTGGTTAAAAATAACCTTTACATCCTTTCCTCCAACAAAAGACTTATAATGTGCTTGCGAAAACGATGGTGCTCCCGCTATCACAAATTGATAATCAGGAAACACATCAATCATATTAAGCATTTCGGGCAAAACATAATCTAATTCCTGCTTGCGGGACCCAGCCAATAAGGCAACAATAGGTCTTGAGTCCAGCCCATTACGTTCTTTAAATGTATTGATATCCTCCCCTTTGTGATCACGGCTCTCAATGGCATCCAAAACCGGATTACCCACATAATCAATAGGCACATTATGCTGTTGGTAAAACTTGGTTTCAAATGGCAATATGGTAAACATCTTATCCACATAAGCCTTAATCTTTTTAACCCTCCCTGTATTCCAAGCCCACACCTTGGGTGAAATATAGTAGAAAACCTTCATCCCTTTTTTCTTAGCAAACTCGGCTATCCTCAAGTTAAAGCCCGGATAATCAACCAAAATCAACACATCTGGCTTATAATACAGCAAATCACTTTTACAGAGCTTAAAATTCGCTCTTATTTTTCCTAAATTAGATACCACTTCTTTGATACCCATATAAGCCGTTTCTGTGTAATGACGCACCAATTCCCCTCCAACTTCTTTCATTAAATCACCCCCCCAGAACCTAAATTCCCAATCACTGTCATTTTCCTTCAATGACTTCATTAGGTTTGATGCGTGCAAATCTCCCGAAGGTTCTCCTGCTATAATGTAATATTTCAACTTTCTTTTTTTATAATGAAAAACGCAATATCAAAACCACAACAGCATATAATACCGTGGCAGTAACAATTCCTCTAGCAGCCAATAACCGTTCTAAATTAATAGCTATTAAAAAGAATATCAGATTAGGAATCACACTCAAGCTTAACAACTTGGTAAATCCATGTAATCCTATCAAGCCGTTGACAAACTCCGTTATGGTCAATGTATCTCCAAAACGCACATAAAAAATAACATACGAAGTTATCAAAGGTAATATAATACCTATTAACAGGCCAATATAGAGTTTATTACATTTACAGTTCATAATTTTTATTTTCGTTTAACGATGCATAATCTGTTGCGTCGATGGTGCAAGGAACAACCGTTGCATAATGATTACTTAAATAATACTCGTCTGTATCCTTCGATTCAGGCTCCATATTTTTAAAATCTCCTGTCAGCCAATAATAATTTCTCCCCCTGGGATCGGCTCTTTCCACAAACTCCTCTATCCATTTTCCCCTTGCCTGTCGGCACATTTTAATACCTTTTACTTCATTGGTATCGGGAATATTCACATTTAAAAAGGTATTTTTTACCAATCCGTTTTTTAAAACATCTTTAAATACGCACTTCACCACCTTTTGACTCTGTGAAAAATCCGCATCCGCATCATAACTCAACAGAGAAAAACCGATAGATGGCACACCATTCACACAGCCCTCACGGGCTGCTCCCATCGTACCTGAATAATGTACACTTGTGGAACTATTTGAACCGTGATTTATACCTGAGACAATAAAATCAGGGTGGGTATCTAAAATAGTATGCAAGGCCAACTTTACACAATCCACAGGCGTTCCATTCGTTACATAATAACTCACACCATCTTTTTCTCCTAAATCTTGAATATACAAGGGGTCTTTGACTGTAATAGCATGTGACATTCCCGAAAAAGATTCATCGGCAGACACAACAACAATTTTGCCAAATTCCTTCATGGCTTCAACCAAACATTTTATCCCTTTGGCATGTATACCATCATCATTTGTTATTAATATAATTGGTTTATTCGTCACGGCGTGTTGTTTTTAAATGAAAAATTAAGCCTCAAATATACAATAGATACGGGTATATATAAAAATGTACGATGAGTATTATTAGTTTTCGGTTCCGATATTGGCAACTTGACTTCAAAATAATTACTTTTGTTGGCTTAAAATACAATAGGCTAATTTTTATTATAAAATATATAAAATGCAGATTTCATACAACTGGTTAAAAAACTACTTAAACATAGATATGGAGACCTCCAAGGTTTCTGAAATACTTACAGCCATAGGTCTTGAAGTTGGTGGTATTGAAGAGGTGCAATCCATCAAGGGAGGTTTAGAAGGTCTGGTGATAGGAGAAGTTCTTAGCTGTGAAAAACATCCCAATGCCGATAAATTAAGTAAAACAACCGTAAGCATTGGTAAAGACGAGCCTTTGCCCATTGTTTGTGGAGCCCCCAATGTAGCGGCCGGGCAAAAAGTAGTTGTAGCAACCGTTGGAACTGTATTGTATGATGGTGACGAGAGCTTTACCATAAAAAAAGGAAAAATAAGAGGCGAAGTTTCCTTAGGTATGATTTGCGCCGAAGATGAAATAGGTTTGGGAAGTAGCCATGACGGCATCATGGTTTTACCGCAAGATGTAGCTGCAGGAACTCTGGCCAAAGATTACTTTAATATAGAAACGGATACTGTTATTGAAATTGATTTAACACCCAACCGTGCCGACGGCGCTTCTCATTATGGTGTTGCCCGCGATCTGGCGGCCTATTTAAAGGCAAACGGTGAAGATGTTAAACTTACTCTCCCCTCTGTTGAAAACTTCAGTGTCCACAACCAGGACTTCACCATAGATGTTACTGTAGAAAACCAAGAAGCTTGTCCTCGTTATGCAGGAGTCACTATTTCTGGTGTTGAAGTAAAAGACTCTCCTGAGTGGTTAAAGAACAAGCTGACATCCATTGGCTTATCCTCCATCAACAATGTCGTTGACATCACCAATTATGTATTACATGAATTAGGACAACCTTTGCATGCCTTCGATGGCGACAAGATAAAAGGCAATAAAATTATCGTAAAAACACTACCCGAAAAGAGAAAATTCACTACGCTAGACGATGTGGAGCGAGAACTATCGGATCAGGATCTGATGATTTGCAATGCAGAAGAAGGAATGTGCATAGCAGGAGTATTTGGAGGTGCTGAGAGTGGCGTTCAGACAACTACCACCAAAATATTTCTTGAAAGCGCCTATTTTAATCCTGTTTTCGTGCGTAAAACAGCAAAAAGACACGCTTTAAACACTGATGCTTCTTTCCGTTTTGAACGAGGTATCGATCCTAACATGACCGTTTTTGCCTTAAAAAGAGCAGCGCTTTTAATTCAAGAATTGGCAGGAGGAAATATTTCATCCGACATCGTAGATCTATACCCCAACCCCATTAAAAACTTTGAAGTATCCGTTAGCTGGAAAAACATCGATCGTCTCATTGGAAAAAAACTGGGTACTGAAAAAATAAAAAGCATTGTTGCCGCCCTGGATATGAAAATAACCCACGAAAGCGAAGAAGGCATGTTGTTATCTATTCCTCCTTACAGAGTAGACGTGCAACGCGAGGTGGATGTGATTGAAGATATATTGAGAATATACGGTTACAATAATATCGAAATTCCAAACGAAGTACACTCAACCTTGGTTTATTCAAACAAACCCGATGACCACCAAGTTAAAAACATCATTGCAAATCAATTGGTGGCCCAAGGCTTTAACGAAATTATGTGTAACTCGCTAACCAAACCTTCTTTTTACGAAAAACAGGAAAGATACCCCGAAAAAAATGTGGTGGCATTGTTCAACCCATTGAGCAACGACCTAAGTGGTATGCGCCAATCATTGGTGATGGGCGGATTAGAATCCATCGTTCATAACATAAACCGTAAAAACAGCGACCTTAAAATCTTTGAATTCGGTAATTGCTACTACCTGAATCCAACAGGAGAAAAAGGTACTTTAGAAAAATACAACGAGGAACATCACCTGGGCATCTTCCTTTCCGGAAAAATGATCGCTGCCAACTGGAACGCTCAGGAAAGAGAAGTATCCTTTGCTGACATGCGGGCTGTCGTCGACCAAGTAATGAGACGCTTAAACATACCAGAAAGTATGTTGGATGAAAAGGAAGTGTCCAACGACATCTTTACGGAAGGCATCACTATCTCTACCAAAAATAAAATTCATTTGGTGGATTACGGTATTGTAAGTCCTGAATTGGGTAAAAATTTCGCCCTGAAAAATACAGTTTACTTTGCCGAATTTAACTGGAATAACCTACTCAAAGTTGCCGGTAAACAGTCTTTAATATATAAAGAAATACCTAAATATCCCGAAGTAAGCAGGGACTTGGCACTATTAGTAGACAAAAAAATAACATTTGGTCAAATAAAAGAAATTGCACAAAAAACAGAAAAAAAATTACTAAAAAACATTTCTCTATTTGACATATATGAAGGAGAAAAATTGGGTACTGATAAAAAATCATACGCCGTTAACTTTATCCTTCAAGATGCTAACAAAACACTTACCGACAAGCAGATTGATAAGATCATGAAGAACATGATCCGTAACTTTGAAAAAGAAGTTGGGGCACAATTACGATAGATAAAAATAATTACTTATTGACTGGCCTAAACTTTATATGCTACATAAGCTAAGCCATTAGAAGTAATCTATCCTGAAGATAGCAATGTTATTGAAAAAATAAAAAGCCATATTTACAATCGTATTTATGGCTTTTTATTTTATTTCGGCAAAAAAGTAACCTTTTACGCGTTAATGAAGTATTATATAACTAATTATAAACACTTTATTAACATATAAATGAGTCTCTCATCATCAAGCAAGCAATGCATTCTCATCACCTTACTCATAAGCATATTTTTTGTTTCAAAAGCACAAATTGACTTGTCACATAGGTTTACCTACGAAGAATTTGATACCAACGCAACGGGCAATCTATACTTCCGGTTAGAGAATAACAACTTTGTAAAAAACAACGAATACTTTGGTGAATATACCGAAGGATACACCTTACCCGGATACTCCATTCAACCTTCATTGATGTATTATGCTGGCAACAAAGTTCGAATAAAAATTGGTTCTCACCTAGTAAAATACAGTGGTACAAATAACTTTACAGAGGTGGTACCAGTAGTGTCGGCTCACGTAAAAATAGGTAAAAACTGGGATATGGTATTAGGGAGTATCAAAGGTCATGTTCACCATAAACTAATAGAGCCCTTATTTAGTTCAGATTGGCAATACTTTGTTTCAACAGAAACAGGTGCACAATTTTACCACAACACATCTAAACTATGGTTAGACACTTGGGTAGACTGGGAGCAGTTTATTTTCAAAGGAGATACGATCCCTGAAATTTTTACAGCAGGACTCAGTTTAGACTATCAGATTTCGGATGCCGACGCAGCACTTTCCATCAGCATTCCTTTTCAGCTTACCGCAGCCCATTTAGGAGGACAAATAAGCAACTATACCATTGAATCGTTTTCATTAATCAATTCGGCCGCAGGGATCAAAATCTCAAAAAAAATCAACACCAATTTTGTAAAGAAGATTGGTATAGCGGCATACTTTTGCACCTATAACGACTTAACCGAAACCAAAGGCTTACCATACAATAATGGCCATGCCTTTTATCCAACGGGAACGCTTACCTATAAGTACGGAGAAATAATGGCTGGATACTGGAACTCTTCAGATTTTTTCGCCCCCAAGGGCAGCTCTCTTTTCTACTCCATATCTGACTACAAAGACCAATATTATTCACAACGAAGACAAATTCTTACCACGAAATTTACATTTAGCAGAACCTTAATGAAACATGTTAAATTTGGTTTACTCGCAGAATCCTATTATGACTTAGATGCATCAGCGCTGGAATACTCTTACGGAGTAAACCTGGTTTTCACGCCTAACTTTTTCATCACCAAAATAAACTTCGAGTAATAGCCTCCACTAATTTGCTCTCCACACGACACTATCTTGCGTATAACAGGTAAAAATACCTATAGCCTGATTTAAATTACCGGCTAATGACGACGGTAAAACCAGATGATCACTATTGGCATCTTTTGCATTTTCAAGCGATATTTGATAATCATAATTATCCTTTGTCAGTCTCCGTGCAACAAGCTCCAAACTACCATACATATCATCAGAAATAACACACTCAAAGCGCATTGTATCCTTATCACTGATATGGCTATAATCCAAAAAACGTATCTTTCGGAATGTGGTATCTGTATACACCGTATTTACATTGATCATAAAATAATTATGCCATGATCGCTCCGACAATTCAAAATCAAAGGACACTTCATCACCCTCTTTCTTCGCATTCAAAATCTCAATAGACTCAGGTATGGTGGTTGAAGCTGTAATAGTATCCATTTCTGGAGTAACTACCTGCAACCTAACGATTGGATTACTTCCTGGTTTAAATCGCGAATTATGACCATAATTAAATACATAACCTGTCGCTTTTTCACGAAATAAACCACGATATAAACTCAATTTATCTATCTCTACATCAAACTCCAACGAATAATCCAAAACATAATCTTCATATATAGGCTGAAGCTGAGTAGCCGATAATTTATAAATATCATCTGGCACCAAATAACACTCAATAAAATAACCAGGAACAGCCAATGTCCCATTGTAAGGCAGTTCCCTATTTTGAATACATGATGATATGAGGAACAGAATAAATACCGCTAAATATTTCATATGTTTATATTTTTCTTGCAAAGACTAATTAATATTATTCACGTCCCTCCAAAACCATAAGTGACTGTAAAGTAAGGCATAAAAGGAAATACAACATTAGAATTCAGCTTAAATCTCACAAAAGAATCGTCCTCAGACTCTGCCTCCACAAACACAAAACTAGGATTCTGTTGATTATAAATATTATAAGCGCCCACATTCAATCTTAACAAATGTCCTTTGGTCTTTTTCTTATATTCAAAATTTATGTCCATCCGATGTGTAGAAGGCATTCTATAATTATATCTTTCCTCATAAATAGGTATAAACTCAGCCCCCTCCCCTCCAATATCTTTTGCAATAGCAACACCTGTTGGAATAGTGGCTGTGACACCAGACTTAAAAGTCCACAACAAATTAAAACGAACCGAATTCATCACTTTAAAAGAAGTGTTGAATAAAACATTATGGCGTACATCATAGGGCGGATCAAAGTATACACCATTATTAATGGCTTCAAACCGGGTTTTCACATGCGAAAGGGTGTAATTTACTCTAGCATATAGCTTATCTGAATTATATATAAAGTCCAACTCTCCACCTTTTGAAGTACCAGTTCCCGATATCATCTTGTCAATACTCTCACTCAAATCTACCCTATTAAAAGTCTCAAATTCCTTTACCTCATGTAAATACTTATAAAACACACCCAGATGAATACGCGTTGAAGTACTAAGTCTTAACTGTCCACCAAGAGACAACTGATCACTTTTTGATGGTGAACAATCTTTTATGGGCAACCAAATATCAACCGGACTTTGAACCGTAAACATATTCATACGCTCCTCAAACTGGAGTGTTTGAGAATAATCCATCCAGGCCGACCATCGATATTTATTGTAGGCAAACTTAAATCTAGGTGATAAAAACACCTGGTAACCATTATTCAAATGAGTAGTTGCATTCATACCCATAATTAATAATGAAGATTGCTTCATTTTCAACCTCCCCTCAGTATAAGTATGCAATAAGTTATTGGAAAAATAATTTTCAGAAGCATTCTCTACCTCCTGATTATAATCATATTGCTTCATGGTAGTTTTAAAACCATAACAAATATCAAAGTTAGATGTTACAGACTGAGACAATTGGGCACTAAGGTTCAACTGTCTGGTTTTATTAATATTACTAGAATTTACCTCTGAATGAATAGCGACATCCGACTTATAACGATTATACCCCACTGACACAACTGCCTTAACTCTTTTATTGAGCTCACCGGCAAGCTGAATAGAATTAGAAAAAGTACTCCATCCCAATCCATAATCAAATTCCTCACCAAAATCCATAGGCAGATGATCTGTGGTCATTAAAGAAAAAAAAGTAAGCTTCCAACGCTCACTTAGAGAAAAGTCATAAGACAATGTAAGATCATTAAACGAATAAGATGGCAACTGTTCATTACTCTCTTTGTCGCGATTGTATGCTTCTGCCAACAACTGGAAGTAAGATTGACGAAAGGATACACCCAACAATGTTTTTTTCTTTCTATCTGGCTTTATCTTTAATTTAACCGATGAAGATAGCAGTCCCAGAGAAAGCTCCGCATTATAAGCTTCTGCCAAATAAGCCATAGGTTTCATATCAATATACGAAGCCAAGTATCCATTATACTCCGAAGGAAAACCCGATTTATAAAATTTTGAATGATTCAGTATATAAGGATCAAAGGTAGACAAGAGGCCGGCAATATGTTGCGGATCGGCCACCGGGTTGCCATTGACCAGATAAGCATTCTGGGAACTATTACCTCCCCTAACATAAATACCAGCATCTAACATACCCAAGGAGGTAACGCCAGGCAAGGTACCCAAGTACTGAATAACATCAGGTTCTCCCAAAAAACTGGGAACCCGTTTAATATTGGTCTCGTTAGCCAATGCATATTCCGGATGATTGGGAGATACCACATTTACTTCCTCAATGGAAAAATCTTTTTTCTGTAATATGAGCGTGTCAATACTCAGAGAAGAAATACGAATATAAAAACTACTATAGTTAAGATGCTGAAACTCCAACACTTCTCCAACATCGGCCCCAATGCTAAAAAAACCCAAACTATCAGTTATCACGCCTTGTCCGGTGTTCACATTTTGCACATGTACCGACTCAATGGGTTTTCGTCCTGTATCCACGACAAAGCCATTGATTTGAGCCATTAAGGAAAGACTACAAAAAAATAAAAATAAAATAGTGACAGAACGATTCAAGAATTGGATAGTTAAATTAATGCTCACTAAAATACAATTATTTCAAACAAAAACAGAACTCTCCACTAAAAGAGATTACCATACATGATGAATTTTAATCCCTCAAATACAAAAGAAAAGACTTCTGTGGAATTATAAGCATCAGGGCAAATAAATTGAAAAAGGCCTTTTTTTGGGGAAACAAAGGCCTTTTCATTCTCAACTAACACAACACACAAATTCATTTGTAACACACAACACAAACAAATGAACTGCTTAATATAATTAAAATATTTCTGTCTATTAAAACTAAAATACAATCAGCAAGTTAACCATTAACCAACAAAAAAACAACAGTTAATCTTAAAAACATGATAAAAAACATTTTAACCAGACTGTCACCTATCAAAAAATGTTCAATATTTCAAGAAAATAGCACAACAACATACTGCCCCAGCTATTGGTTCATAAAACCCTGATTTTTTAACACTTCTAACAGAACCTTACTAAAGCTAACATTATCCTCTTTTTTATAGCGTATATCAGTAAAAACCTGGGCCAGACTTTTCTTATCATTTTCTTCTACAAACTTCCTACTCGCTTCCAGATTATCTTTTTCACGATAGATATTTTTGATCATTTCATCCGAATAATCGCCATATTCTTCATGATGCACAACGCCACGCAAAGGCAACCTATCTACCTTTTCTGGACATTCATCAGGATAGCCCAAAGTCACAGTAGCCACAGGCACAACACCTTTAGGTAACTTTAAAACATCAATAATTTTATCCGCTGTATAAATAACAGTTCCCAAATAACAAATCCCAAGCCCCTTACTTTCCGCAGCCACACATACATTCTGAGCAACCAACAAAGCATCAATTGCACCAGTCATAAATGACAAAAAATTATCATAACCTGGATTGGCATCATTCAGCTCACACCATTTATTAAAGCGATTGTAATCGGCACAAAAAGTCAACACAACGGGTGCTTGCCTTATCATCGGCTGATTAAAATGACATGGAGCCAATTTCTCTTTCATTTTCTCATCTTGTGATACAACAATACTATACACCTGCATATTACCCGTTGTTGAAGCCCGAGTCCCAGCTTCCAAAATCTGATTAAGCAACTCTTTATCAATGCGCTGAGCAGTATATTTCCGAATGGATTTGTGATTTAATAAAGTATCAATCATTATTTTTTATTTGCAATATTAATAAAAAATAAAATGCTACCCCAAATAACTCAGAGTAGCATTTATCATCATCACCAACAAAATACAAATAATCATCATTAACAATTACCCACTGTTAATAAGCAACTTATATTAATTTTAGTTTTTTCATTTCATCAACAAGGCTTTTCTTATTTTCATCCTCCATACTACATAGTGGTTGTCGGAAAACTTCTTTAACAAAACCCATTTCGGCCAAAGCGGTTTTTACAGGAATAGGATTCGATTCCACAAAACACAAGTCCATCAACCTCCTATATTTATAAAACAGAGCTCTCCCAGCAGCCACATCACCCTCCAAAGACACTTTCATCAATTGATGAAAATCTGCAGGAATCATATTCGCCACTACCGATATACATCCATCCGCACCTAAGAAATTAGCCGTTGTAGCTAAAAAATCGTCCCCACTATAAACCAAAAAATCCTTTGGCGCCTCAGCAATGATATCAGTAAAATGAGATAATACACCAGCAGCTTCTTTAACAGCCACAATATTCTCAAAATCTTTGGCCAGCTGAAGCACCGTCACAGGCAGCAAGCCTGCTCCCGTTCGGGATGGGACATTATACAATATAATCGGAAGATCCACAGATTCTGCCACCGTTTTAAAATGGTTATATATTCCTTTCTGTGTCGGTTTATTATAATAAGGCACCACAACCAAGGCAGCATCGGCACCCAGCTCCTTTGCTTTTTGTGTTTTTTCAACAGCAGTTTGCGTACAATTGCTTCCACTTCCGGCTATAACAGGTATCTTTCCACCTACTCTCTCCACCACCCTGGCAATTAAAGCTTCGTCCTCTTCGTTGGTAAGTGTTGGTGTTTCCCCTGTTGTTCCACAAACAACAATTCCATCCGTATTATTATCTAAATGAAAATCAATCAGCTTATCGAACGACTCCCAATCAATATCTCCAGAGTTCAAAAACGGGGTAACAATTGCAACAATAGAACCTTTTAATGTAAATGCCATGATATTATTAAGTTTATATTATGCGTGAAAATTTTGCATAAAATTATAAAAATCTGCGTAATCAATCTATGATTGACACCGCCTTTTCTCTCCGCAAAAATAATCACCTTCTGTAATATACACCAAATATAATGGCACTTTGCCAGAAGGTAAAATTTAGAACATAAAAAAAACTAATTTATAACAAGTTGTTATATTTTTAACATTTTGTATTTTTGCACAAAATAAGATAGGATGATAACAATACCGCAAGCCGTTGAAACCATTATAAAAGAACAACCCTTTATTTCTGAGGCATTGGCCGAGGGCTTAATCAACGTATCGGCTCTAGCCAGAAAAATAAAACCTGACATTGAAAAAATCCTCATGAAGGAAATAAAGCACGGTGCCATTGTTATGGCATTAAACAGACTCAATCCACAAGTTGAGATCAGTTTAAACCGGGGCATTGATAAAATGATTAGTATGCTAGGCGATATTATTGTCCGTTCAGACTTAAGTGATTACACCTATAAAAACTCTGACACCTTAATACAATGCCATTCAAAGGTATTTGAAATGATAGCTCCCCATCAGGATACATTTTACACTTTGGTAAGAGGGGTTCACGAATCCAACCTAGTCATCAGTAGCCTACACACAAACTTGGTAGACGAATATTTCACCCATGAAGTTTTACACCTTAAAAAAGAAAACTTATCGGCCATTACCTTAAAACTTCACGAGAGCAACACACAAGTTCCAGGCTTTTATTACTATATTTTAAAAGCCATTGCCTGGGAAGGCATCAATATTGCAGAGGTCATATCAACCTCCTATGAGTTCACCGTTTTGGTGAACGATGAGGATGTAGATAGAGCTTTTTCGGTACTCAATAAATTAAGAAAGAAGAAATAGAATAACTTTTGTTATTCTGAACAATAATTCTATTTTTACTTTCCAATAACAATTTGTACGAACATTAAATATTGGTCAGATATTTTCACCCATTCATCAGAAAAAGACGGAATTTTGTAACTAAAAATAAAGAATTCCGTTATTAAAGCAGTACAAAAAATGAAAAAGATAGAAACTGTCGTTAATTATATTGTAATTTTATAGTCATGAAAAAAGCCTTTTTATTAGTAGCAGCCGTTGGATTATTTGTTGCTTTAGGATTAAGCTCTTGCAAAAGCACAGAGGACTGTCCAGCATACAGCAAAACAAATATTGAATTGAGTACAGAAAACGCATAAGCTATATGATTTAGCCCACTAGGAGCATTCTCAAAATGAGGCTGCTCCTTTTTTTTGCTATATTGCAAACTCCACATAGCAAAAATACACACAAAGCAGCCCGCAAACATGCTATAAAACAGATTTTGAAGCAGATTTACATTTTTTAATATTCTATTATCAAAAACCTCTTGTGTTTGTTTGACCAATTGTTTAGGATTTTATACTTTTGTACCTCATTTTTAATAGAGTTGTAAAATATATTTCTAAAAAACCTATAAAATGTCAAAAATTAAAATTGGTATTAACGGATTTGGCCGTATCGGTCGTTTCGTATTTCGTCAGGCTATTGCCAAAGGAACAATTGAAGTTGTAGCTATCAACGACCTTATTGACGTTGACTACATGGCTTACATGTTAAAGTATGATTCTACACATGGTATCTTTGACGGTACTGTAGACGTAAAAGACGGTAAGTTAGTAGTAAACGGATCTGAGATCCGTGTTACAGCTGAGAGAAATCCTGCTGACATTAACTGGGGTGCTGTTGAAGCTGAGTATGTAGTTGAGTCTACTGGTTTATTCTTAACAAAAGAAAAAGCACAAGGACACATCGACGCTGGTGCTAAGAAAGTAGTAATGTCTGCGCCTTCTAAAGACGATACTCCAATGTTCGTTATGGGTGTAAACAACACTAAGTACACTAACGACATGAACTTTGTTTCTAACGCTTCTTGTACAACTAACTGTCTTGCTCCTATAGCTAAAGTTTTAAATGACAAGTTTGGTATTGTTGAAGGGTTAATGACTACTGTTCACGCTACTACTGCTACTCAAAAAACCGTTGATGGTCCTTCTATGAAAGACTGGAGAGGTGGACGTGGAGCTGGTCAAAACATCATTCCTTCGTCTACTGGTGCTGCTAAAGCTGTAGGTAAAGTGATTCCTGAGTTAAACGGTAAACTTACAGGTATGGCTTTCCGTGTTCCAACTCCAGATGTATCTGTGGTTGACTTAACAGCTCGTTTAGAAAAAGGTGCTTCTTACGAAGCTATCTGTGCTGCAATGAAAGAAGCTTCTGAAGGAGAATTAGCTGGTGTACTTGGATATACTGAAGACATGGTTGTTTCTAACGATTTTGTTGGTGATACTCGTACTTCTATCTTTGATGCTAAAGCTGGTATTTCTTTATCTGACAACTTTGTAAAAGTTGTTTCATGGTACGATAACGAAATGGGTTATTCTTCAAAAGTATGTGAATTAATCATGTACATGGATTCTGTAAAATAATTTACAGTTCACAATATATAAAAAGGCTCACCTAAACAGGTGAGCCTTTTTTATGCTATATTAACCCACATTGCAGCTAAATTGGCGGAGATTCTTGTTTAGTAGCAACTTGCGATTTTTTGATTTTCATTTTGTGTACTACAGATTTTTTTCGGGTAAAGGGAGCATATTTGTATTTCAGAGCATCATATAATTGTTTTACTTTTTCGTTAGGCTCAGAGCAACGTATTATTGAAATAGTTTGATCCTCTACGTTTTGAGCAGTTGTTGTAACCGCCTTTTGTGTATTCATTATGCGGACGATTTCTTTCCATCCATGGTTTATCCCTTTACTTTTTAGTTGATACCTGATTGTATTCACTACCCAATATGCCAACAACCCAAGGTACAGGTGAGTCATTGTACCCGAATCGTTTTTGTGATAAACCGGGCGTAAATCAAGATCGGTTTTTAAAACTCTAAATAGCTTATGCAAAGATTTGCATAAGCTATTTTATCAAGAGTATTCCTATATGCAAAGTGCTACCAAAACAACATCTGAGAATAAACCAATTACGACCATTACTTTACTGCACCACTTTGCATAAACATTTTATCATTTGTTTAATTTTTTAAGCCAACCCAATAAGGATTGGACATTCTCCCATGATTTTTTTCTATCTGTTTCTGGAAGAATATCCACATAAGCTTTTTCAAGTGCCTCCCGCTTTTGTTTGGAATCAGCTCTGGCGCATACTTCGGTAGTTTGGATCGATACATGACCCAAAATATCTCGTATATAAATCAAGTTAACACCAGCCTGGAGTAAATTCATTGACTTATCAATCAGGCGAAGACATAAAGATTTATCATCTAAAGGAATATGACCTTAACTTAACGACATTGCGGGAGCGAGGGGGGAATAGTTTTATTAAAATAAATCCTTTAATAGACCAAGCTAAGTATGAGCAATATATTGACAATAATCTTGAACCGTCAATTAATTTTGAATATAATCAATCACGATGAACATAAAAAAATCCTAGCAGGTCTTGCTGGTAATTAATTATATTCGTTATTGAACAGAACTGGGATGGATACTCGCATTATATGAAGATTGATATGGCTATAGTTAATTTTTTTAGAGCGGAAGATTGGTAGCATATGCTTCAAAAAGTTATTAATTATTATTACTTTTAGTCCCTATGGATAGACTAGCCTATTAGGGTTATACACTACGCAGAACTAAATAAAAAATGTATACGTACTTCTTAGACATAATACCTAAACTTCTAAAATTTTCTTTAAAGTTGGATAATCTCACCAAGTTGACCGATCAATATTGGGTGCTAGTTGACGAAAATATTTCTTCTAAAATTGTTTATATATTTAGAGATAATAATGAATTATTAGTTTCCAAGAATGGTCAGGTAGAAAGAGCAAAGTGGGATTATCTTGGTAATGATGCATTATTGATTGAAAGTAAGGATAATGTAACTCTATATAGAAATGCATTTTTAGATGAGGTAATTCTTGTGTTAAAAGCGGATGGTTGTGAAGACTATGCTTGTTTTGTTAATGAAAAAAAATATGGGAGGGTGATACAAAACATACAAGAGCTAATTAAACTTCTTAAAATAAAATATCTAAATTACAATAAGAGTTCTGTAACGAATTGCAAAATAAAAAAAGAATCGTCATATTGAGTACAGATAAAGGTGATTTAGAAATCAGTACTACATTAGCAGCCGGATATACTGAAGGTGATGAAGTATTTCTCGATGGTGTACGTGCTCCCGATGGGAAATATATTACAGGCTGGCCTTCTTGGATTTCTTATATTAAAATTAAAGACGGAAAAATATTTAAATTATAAAATAACAAAGCCCAATAAATAGAATATGAGCGATATGCAAGAGCTAGCGATTATTCCAATTGGATTACAACCTGGTTTTTACCTACCAAGTATTTTAGTCGTGTTTTATGTTTTTTTTGACAATGATAAACTAGCGAAGCCTGATCAAGAGGGCCTTTAAAAAATATGTCATATATATAGGAATAATTACTCTCGATGTGTAAATCATGATTTTCAATCCACAGATTTATTTAAGTAAAATAGAATTCATTAAAACTTATAAAAAACAACATTCAACATTTCTCAATTCGTAGATATTTCACTAATCCGAACTAATGAATACCTTTTACTCGTGGCTTTCCTATACTACCCTGTACTTCCAATACAATATCATCTCCATCCCGTGGTATTTTAATTCCAAAGTTTCCTGCCAAATTACCGATAGATTCATTTAATTTAGGATCGATATGACTAATACGCATCTTTAATGCTTCAATATTGGAATTTTTCAGGTTATTCCCATCCAGCTGAATATCGGCCTGAAGATTAGCCTGGAGCATTGGCAGCAATAATTTAGTGTTTTCAATGGTCCATTTTCCGGCATTGAGCGATGAATAAAACGAGAACGATTGAACCTTCAAATCCTCAGACTTTAGTCCCAACATGGAAAGAGACATGTCTATATTTTTTTTACGCTGATCACTATAAGCCAGTGTCATTCCCTTTAGAGTAAGTGCAAGATTGGCCTCGGAAGACTCCAATACCAATCCTCCGTCCTCAGTTAATTCAAGCTTCGCATCTAACTCACTATTAAATGACTGCAAATAAAAGCTCTCCATACTATCGAAACTTGTCCAGCTCATTTCATCGGTGATTTTACTCTCGTACTCCACATCAATTTCCGAAGCTGAAAAATCATTCCATCCTTGCCCGAGATAAGCAAGTTCAAACTTACCGGCAAATTTCAACTTCTCAGTCTCCATTTTTAATGATTCCACATTAATTTTCCTATTTTCCGGGTCAAAAGACAGCTCAAAACTAACCGTTTCTACATATTGTAACCCAGCCAACATCGTCGTGTATCTGGCTCTTTTAGATGTAGCATTTTCAAATTTCACACCCCTCAAAGCCACACCTACATACTGCTCATCATCCGGAAACTTATCACCCAACTTTTCAAAAGTATCTTTGCTCATATCACCTTTAAAATCAAACTGTGCATCTTGAGACCTTAAAATAAGCGCATCACCTTCTCGTATTGTCAATGATTCAAAATCCAAAGCCAACTTGGTCAACTCATCAACCTTATGCGACTTCGATATTGCTAATACTTCAGCATATTTCATGGTAACACTCAACTTCTCACTGGCTATGGCCAGGTGCGATGAAGGATCGATATATGAGAAATTAAAGAAGATTACTTTGGACCAAAGAGGATTTACTTGCACCTTTTCATATTCAACATCTACCTGATTAGATGAATGTTGCAAATAAGCATCTAAACGATTCGCCAAAATTTTACCATAGATCCAGTTTCCTACAAATAAAGAAAACACTAAAAGCAATAAAACGGAGAGTACTATTTTAATTTTCATATGTTTATAATTTGTTTCTTAATGGTCATATGGAACTCGCCGTGATAATCATTCACCTGTGTGAGAGATCACTCTCATGGCTCGTTTCATATGTTTAAATTTATCTTTCAATGGCTCTATGAAACGCTCGATGAATTTTTAATCATTCTCTTGTATGTATTTTAGAATACTAAAATTCATGTTCATTTCATCTGTTTATAATTTTACTATTAAAATGCACGCAAAGATTTTATTCCATCCTTCGTTTTATCGCTTTTTCCTTTACGAACTCCAAATTCGCGCTTTTTATTTCTCTTATAAAAAGAATGGATATTGAAAGAAAGAGATATTTCGTGAATATTTCGTTGAATATTTTCTGTCCCAACAGAATAATCAAAAATATAAGCAATTTCGATATCGTTATTTACCTTTACGCCCATAAGTCCAGAAGCCCACCCTTCCTGGCTATAACTTGCTCCTATCCAACAAAACTCTTTATAAAGACATTGCAAAGCCACACTCAGGTTATTCGCATCCTCATCGTCGAACCAATAGAGTACCGAAGGTTTTATAGCCATAACCTTATTCATATGAAAAGTATAACCAGACGACACATAGTAAAGCTGTCTTTCAAGGATCTGTTTTAATTGTGCCTGTTCACTCGAAGACTCAACATTAAACAACTTGGGAACTGAGATACCCAAATAAAATTTTTTACTGTATAAAAATGCACCTACACCTGTATTTACATTGAAGCCCTTTTCATCCGTCCCCGAAAAATAAGGATCATTTCCATCAATCACCTTAAGTCGATGCAAGTTCGTTTGATGGTAAGTCATATTTGCATTTATACCTAACGATAAAAAGGTAAGCGGAGAAACCCTTAAGAGATAGGCATAACTCAACGATGCATCATATAAATTATGAATACCATATTTTTCAGCGCTCAATCCACCACCCAGCGACATAAGTGTATTATTTATGGGAGAATGTGCCACCATACGATAACTGACCGGTGCGCCATCGATACCTAGCCATTGCTTACGCGCCCTTAAATTCAGCGCCAAGGTATTCAAAGTGCCCGTATAGGCGGGATTAATAAAATACTGAGTCTGCAGATAACGAGCGTTAGAAGCATCCAACTGAGCATTCATTTCCTTACTAAATAAAGAAAGCACAACCGTAAACAAGATAAGTACTACGATTCGATAATATCTAAAGCCTTTTTTCCTCATGCTACCTTATTAAATAGATATAACCTGAAAAGGCTTTATGATACGATGCCACATTAAGCAAGTAGTAATAAGTTCCATTATCCACGATTCCACCTTCAAATTTACCTATATTGGCATAACCATCCCAATCATTATGGTAATCATCATTTGAATAAACCAGCTGTCCTGTAATATCAAATATTTTAATTTTCATGGTTTCACCTTGAAAATCTGGAATAATAAATTTATCGTTGAGACCATCTCCATTGGGAGACATCGCTTGCGGGATAAAAATATTTTTCTTCTCTTCATCTTCTGTTTTCAACATCACCCAAGTCCAATCACAATCACCTTCCTTATCACAAACTCGATATTGCAAAGAGTCCTTTCCTCGGAAGAACGCATCCACAGTTAAGGTTAACAAGCCATCGTTTATCTCACTCAGGCTGTGAACCGCATCATAAATTATTTCAACAGAAATAGGAATATCAAACAGGTTACGATCATTTTCAAGAATATCTACCTCTACAGTCTCTCCTGGCTTAAGTATAAAAGTATCTACAGTTGCCACAGGAACAAAATCAAAGTCAGACACTTTAATCATCACCTGTGCTTCGCCACATTCTCCGTTATCCAAACATATGCGATAAGTCAGCTCATCGGATCCACTAAAACCAGGAATAGCAGTCATCCGAATATAACTATTATCCACTACCTCGGCATTCACAAATTTTGCTTGCTTGGTAATTTCCAATTTAGCCACCCCACCTGACACACCAATATCATTGGATAACACATAAACTTCAACTTCTTCTCCTTCTTGCAGGCTAACAAAATCAGAATAGACCCTTAGGGTTTGTTCATCTAGCTGCCTAAAACCACAGGCACCTTTTACCTGCTCGAGCGGCCCCCACCCGACAGCACCTATCAATAAGACACTTAATAATCGTTTCATTACTATCCTTACCAACTTAAGCCACTATATCTGGAACGTTTATTTTTCCGTATCTCAGAACAAGGAATGGCTCTATGTTTTAAATTATTAAAGATAGTATATTTAGTGATAATTTTATACGCACTACCGTAAGATAATTGTGCACCTGTCAATCCCAGTTGGTATTCCATCCCCACACTCAGTCGTTTATAGTTAATTCCGATAGTGGTAGCCAAGCCTAAACTCTTTCCAATTTCATGGTCCACATTTCGTCGGTACGAAACCAATCCCCATACGGCATATTCCGGTTTTGGTGTAGGAAAGGTACCTTTCAAAGTAAAATCCAAACGCTTGTCGTCATTGGCATTCTGCCTATACATCAGCAAAGGTTCCAGATAAATATCCCTACCATTCAGTTTATACATCGTTCCAAAGTAAATGTGATAATCAATGGGCAATCCAGGTTCTTCATCATTCAGGTACATACGATTATTTTGCCCTAACATGTTGGTAACCGAGAAACCCAGTTGGTAATCATTGTATTTCCATAACATTCCAGAACTCGCATTAAATCCCCATCCGGAGTCATTACCATCGTTAATAGCCGGATCCAACACACCTCCTACCCCATAAAAACTATCTTGCTCAATATAAACTTGCTCAGCTGTCATAGCCAAGCCAAAGGATAAGGTGAATACGCGCCGTCTTTTCTTGGACAATATCACTTCGTAAGAAAATGCTTGATGCAATCCCAACTGATGCATATTTCCATTTCTATCATTATAAATATAACTACCCATTCCGGCTTTTCCATTGATGGGACCCTGATAATTAAACATTTGGGTAGTGGGTGACTCATTCATCCCCAGCCATTGATTTTGGTAATATGCACCAAAGCTATGACTACTTTTTTCGTGCGCAGCAAAAGCCGGATTTACCAAAAAAAAATCGTACATGTAAAGGTTTGTAATATAATATCTTTGTGATGAAGCATACAAACCACATCCTAACAAGAACAATAATACTATCAGCTTTTTCATTTTCAACAATCGATTATACAATTATCCAATAGCATTTACCTTTTTAAGGTAACATGTCCTTTTAATATTTTTCTCGAAGAAACGAACTCAACCACATACCAATAATCATCAGTAGATACCGGTCGCCCCTCATATCGCCCATCCCACCCAGGACTTGAAGCAGGATACTTCACCAGTAACTTTCCATACCTATCATAAATTTTTATGATAGCATCAGGAAACCTCTCTGACCCTTTGATTACGAATCTATCATTAATACCATCCCCATTGGGTGTAAAGAATGGAGGTATTTCAATCTCAACCAGTTCACTGAGCGATAATGAATCTAAAGCCTTACATCCATTTGCATCCACAACCTCCACAATATGTTCTCCTGGCTCTAATTTACTAAAGACACCATCAGACGAGATATCGCTTTCGTTTAAAATATATTCATAAGGAGCAGTCCCTCCTTCTGCGAGCACCGTGATTTTTCCATAAACAGTTGAATCAATATGGGTGATGATGGGTAATTCTTCATACACCACCTGAGCTGTATCTTTAAATACAAAACAACCATCTGTCACCTCCACAATATACTCTCCTGGTTCAACTACCTGCCTGGTTTCTTCTGTTGATCCATCATCCCACAAATAACTAAAAGGTTCCGGCGACACATACTCGTCGTCCTCAAAACTAGATACATCCGGAATAATATCAAAGGTATCCTTCTCGCATACTGAAGTATCAGAACAAAGAACTACATCTGGTCGAGACATTGGCCTAACCAATTTGGTATCAAACCCATAACAACCAAACTCATTACTTACAATCACTTGATTAACCGTATCTTGAAGCGCGGCCGTAATAGTTGGGACTGTTTGGTTATTATGCCATAAATAACTGGCAAAACCCAAACCTGCACTAATCTGCAACTGATCAACAGGACAGATCAATGAATCAGGCCCTAAGTCCGCTTTAGGTACAGGGTACCATATAACCTTAACAGTATCGCGCGTCACACAGCCCTCATCAGACATTGCTTCTAACCAATAACCACCTCTATCAGCTACAATGCTACTGGAGGTTTCTCCTGTGGACCACTTTATATTGGACAGACCAGCTGGTGCATTTAAAGTAACTTCTTCACCAGCACAAACAGCAACATCAGGTACATCAAACACCGGCGATGGATGAAGCGTTACATTCACCGTATCCGTTGCTGAACAGCCTTCTATATTTTCAACTTCCAACTGATAACTTCCTGAGGTACTTACCGGCAGAAACGACTTATTTAATAAACTATTGTTATTCCATTGATAAGAGGCAAACACATCAGGAACCTTCAACACAGCAGATTCGCCAGCACACATTTCCACATCAGGACCTAAATCCACCACTGGAACAGGAAGAATTTTTATCACCTGTTCCCGTTCACTAGGACATCCATTTTTATCGACGATCGATAGCCTATAAGTACCAGATTGACTCACATTCCAATTTACATTTTCTGGGCCTGCTACGTCAGTATCTACCTCTACCTTAAACCATTTGTAAGACAAAGCATCAGTAATTGGATTCTCCAGGCTCACTCCGATATTTTCGCACGCCTCAATTGGGGCTACATCAGGCACAACCGTAAGGCTGTAATTAGAAACATTGACTTTATCAGAATCTGAACAACCATGCTCGTCATAAGCAGTAACACCATACAAACCTACAGCATCTACTTTTTTAACAGCATTTATATCTTCTATTTTTTTCTCTTCCCCATCCCAAACAAAATAATCAAGAGCCGATCCCGATGGAGAAGTAAAAGATTCAATACCCAAAATAATGTCATCGCCAGGACAGATGGAAAAATCATCCGGCAATTTAACTTCCGGTGTATCATAAGCCGTAATTGTCACTTTATTTTGTTTAATACAACCAAGATAAGAAGCTTCCAGTTTATACGTTCCATCATTATTTACTTTGATAGCTGTGAGATCATCATAAGCAGGAAGAGCCATCCCATTTCTGTACCAAACATATGAATCATAACCTGTTGTGGCTAATATTTCTATTTCTTCCCCTTTACACAAATCTCTTTCTAATTCTAACACAGGAGGATTTGTATCATAGAAATGTACTTTTACGGTATCTGTTGCCGGACAACTATGTGCATCCAAAATATTTACAATATAGATACCCGAATCATCCTTTTGGGCATTTGAAATAACATATGTATCTGGACTTGATGGGGTAGCTAACACAATACCCGCATCTGCTTCCGATTCTTTATACTTCCACTCATAATCACTATATCCGGCTTGCGATACCAAGCTAACTGAAACACCAACGCACTCAGACAAATCATCTCCCAAATTAACCACCGGATCATCATACCAATCGAATCGGGCATTACTTTCAGCCACACAGCCATTGTCATCCGTAACTTTAAGTGCAAAATCAGCAGGGGCGCTCAAGTCAATATAAGAAGTTGTTGCCCCAGTGCTCCATTCATAATTCCATCCTGCAACGGATGGAGCATCGATCCGAGTTGCCTCACCATTACATTCCCACTGGTCCGTCAATGAAAGCGATGGCAATGCGTGCACCGTAATATTAATATCTTCAGTTTGCGAGCATCCAAATTCATTCCATACTGTTAGGGTATATATACCAGACTCTTCCGGAATAATAAAGTCCTTCGTCTCATCTTCATTCAGCACTACTCCTTTAAATTCCCACCTATACCTATCAAACTTATTTACATGAACCACGGACTGTCCCATACAAACCTCCGTTCTGTTCAGTTGAATATCTGGTGTTGCATACGCAGTAACCAACACCTCATCATTGGCAGTACACCCAAATTCATCGGTCACCTCTACCTCAATCTTTTCTGCAAAGCCCTCTCCCACATTAATAGTAGTTGTATGATGCGTATCACTGGTACTCCATTCATATTTAGAATATCCCTCTTTTAAGGCATATGTAACCGTTTGATCAGGACACACCGTGGTATCATTACCCAGCTCAATATCAGGCATTTTAAATTCTACGTCAAGACTGTCGGTGATCACACAACCGCCATGTTTCACTTCTGCTGTCACCCAATACTTTCCTGATTTTGTTACATTAAGAACCCTATCTTTTGATAGAACAGCATTTCCCGTTTCCAAAGAATACCAGTTATAATCATTCATCTCAACACTGGTCTGCAGCTCAATAACTCTTCCATTACACTCTTGGCTAGGCCCATTTATATGCATACGACCGTACGAAGAAAAATACCCGTAACTCACACTACCCACAGATGAAGTAGGATCATTTTCATCCAACACACTCAAATGAAACAAGCCTTTAGTATTTTCTATAGTATAAGGAGTACCTGTAGACAATTCCATATTAATAACAGCCGAATACCAGGTATCCTCCGCTGATCCATCATCAGTACCTTCAACCTTCTCCCACTTAACAGCATCTAAAAAATTCACCGTATTTTTATCGCTGTCGTACATGGTAAAACTGCTAATATTCTTTTGTTGCGTAAGAATATTTACCCAAAAAGACCGGATAAAAACACGCGTAAAAGCAACGCGCGAAGAACCCGTACATTCAATAGTTGGTAACAAAGCAGATCCTAGCTCATTGGCATGATTACTCGTTAATATATTGGCCAACCCAGAAACCTGGTAAGCGTAAACCGGTCTTGTTGCTTTGATATAAATAGCATTTCCAGTGATATCGAAACTAGTCAACTCACCTTTATTCACATGACGCACCAGATCCTTATCATTATTAATAAAAATATGCGTATCATCCTCTGTTCCCAGCACAAAAACCTTTTGAGTTCCATATTGGGTAGTATTTGTTTTAACCGCTATATATTCGCTGCCAATCACTGTTGTAGGAATAAGCTGGTCTCCCACAATATCGTGAGGGTGACTTGTTTCATTAATTGAATCATCAGAAATAGTAACTGCAATAGGCTTATCGGCAGTTATCTGCGTTCCAGCCATAGATGCAGCAGCGCTGATATCTCGATACTCTATACAATAGGTCTGTCCCTTGTTTAAGGTAATTTGATAAGGCACCTCCTTCTTATGACCTGTTACATTCACTGTAGGAATAATGGTTACTTCAGTATTATCTTCAGTGGCGACTATATCCACTTTTTCGTTTGCATTCCCACCATAGGCCGAATAGTTTGCAAAAGCATTTTGAGAAGGCACAAAAAACTCCTTACCTAAGGCATTCTCACCCTTTAAGGTAAACTTATCCGGATTACCATCGTCCGCTATCTCATAATAAATGGTAATATCTTCTGTAGATTCAATCAACAAACCCTTATTGTTTATATTATCCACAGGCGCATTCTCCACACTTTTTCTAGGAACTTCAATCGTAGCGAACATATTAGCTCCAATACTTTCGGTAATCTCTTTAAAACCGCTATTGGCAGGCATCGAGATAGTCACTTTAGCCGCTTTCTCAAAAGTTGTAACACGAAAATAAAGAGGCTCATCCCCATGATCATGAATAGCATCAGGAGCTACAAACCAAAAAACGGTACCATTTTGCGCTTTAACAAGACTACTTGTTATAGATAAAAACAACAAAACGAAAAAATAAGATAATTTCATTCTCAATACAGTTTGGTAAAACAGTCTTTTTATTTTTAAAAATTCTTTATATGCACATTTCAATTTACAATCATGCAACATCAAAGAATCATGCAATTTATTCTAAAGCTATGGGTCATATAAAATTTAAGTCGAGAATCATTTCCCATTACAAAGAAGCTTCACTTATGTTAACTTCCATCTAATAACTATTCCATACCCCTAATAACCAGTGCATATTTCAAATAAACCGCTGTATATCTTGAAATATTCGCACCGACCATAACAATTGTTTAAAACAAGCAACACACAAAAAACCAATAAGCTATCTAAATGCCCAATTACTCACATTGAAACTGGCAATGATTGAACAATCAAACACAAAGACAGACGTCATTCGGTCATATAAAGTTATGTCACTAAATAATCCATAATAATAAAAGTGTAGCTGAGATCCCCATCTTGACTACAACCGTGTACGATCAATTTTACAAAAGGTTTCCAAATATAGTATTAACCTATTAAAAACATATAGTTTACACAGCAAACTGTTAAGTATACCTAAAGAAATCTGAAACTCAAAAGGAATTAAGAATAATCTCAAAACAAATATTATTCCACTCACAAACGAACACCCTCAATTATGTCAATACCAATCAATTGAGAACAATAATTTAAAAAATATTTTATTCATTTGCGGAAGCATTCACCAATAATTTACTCCACCAATACCATCTCCCAGACTTATCATTTGCGGTAAATGTTAACAGTATCCTACGCTTATTATTAGTCATATACAAAAAGACCTTAATATCTTTATTGTTAATAGTAAACACATCCGGATTCAATTTATTATCAAAGAAACAATTGAATCCTGCCAACTGAGATAAAGAATCTAAAGATAAGTGCATCTCTAATTTTTCATTACCAGCCAACTCTATTGGAAAAGCATTGTCCGCATTAAGTAGTAATGGTCGCATATTCACTTTCTGCACAAACTGCTTCATTTTCACATAATTGCCTGCAATAGGAAAACGAGGAATAGCAAAGCGGTGTGATTTATAAGACCAAACACCCGAATTTTGAGCCAAAGCCAAACGATATCCTCTTTGCTTTAAGACCTGAGCCATACCTTCATCAAACTCTCCATACGGATAAGCATAAATACGAGGCACAAACCCCAGGCTATCTTCAAATATTTTTTCTGACAACAACAAATCATCCACAAACAAATGTAACCTATCCGCTCCTTTTCTATTCAAAAAATAGCTATGCTTATGGGAATGTGATCCTATTTCAACACCAGATTTCGCTAACTCCCTTATTTGATGCCAATTTAAATAGTCGCTCCATCCAACACTTTCGGTATTTACAAATAGGGTCACCTTACAAGCATACTTTTTAAACAGTGGCCATCCATGGGTATAAAAAGATTTCAATCCATCATCGATGGTTATAAAAACTTTCTTGGTGGAATCATGGGCATTTTCCAGCAGTCCAGAGACGGTATAGGTGTCAAACCCATTTTCAGTAATATACTTCAGTTGTTCCTCCAACTTATCCAGCGGTGTATTCGTGGAAGGATACCGACTATCTCCAAAGCGATGATATACCAAACCTGTGGCATAAAAACCTTCAGGTAAAACTATTTTTATTTTACGGTTTTGCTCTTGGGTTTGTTTTTGTTGACAGGCCGATGAGGACACCAAGCACAAGAAGACAAACAAGCACAAACTACTGCAGCAAGCTTTGCCAAATCTCATCTTCCTCACGAATGGGAGCCAATCTATAATCATCATACTTATGTAAATTATTAAATTCTATTACATTGCGTAATGCACGTACATACTCATATCGTTTCTCAGAATAGTTACTCAAATACCAGATCAACCTATAGGGGTTATCGGTTTGCAGCCGAACCTCTCTAAACTGCTTATAAGCATTGGCCTTAGCAATGGTTTGATAATAATCGTAAATAGATTCAAAAATAGAATCGTACTTGCGCAGATAGATATTTTTTCCATTCCTAGACTCCCCTGCCCTAATACGCTTTTCTTCGGTATTATACGACCAAATGCCATAGACATTATTTGCCTCTCTACAAAAACGGGATGTTCCCCACCCACTTTCAATGGCAGCTTGGGCCAACACAATGGAAACCGGATGAGGATGCAGGCGCCGCAATACTTCAGATGTCTTATCTGTTTTAAACTTGTTTTTCATTTTCACCAAATACAACGAGTCCCGCCTAGAACCCATTCCCGCGCGCAAAGCAGCATCCACTTCCAACACCCTGTAACGTTCCTGTACAATTTTTTCTTTAGCCATCAAAACAGAAGGAAGCATCATATCAATAAACTTTTGCATCCGTTCCTTGTAATGAATATCTTTTAAATTAGGCACCTTTTGGTATAATACAGGCATCACCAAACTATCGTTAACCTCCATGATAGAATCAACATTTGTGCTATTACATACCAATACCGAAACTGTATGGTTCTCCAACTCTGGCAAAGGTTGTATCAAATGAATAATCACACCTATTGCTATAACAATTAGAATAGCGATCAATGTTTTTCGTGAAAGAAAATCTACAAAAGTATTTATCGTATCATTTATCATAATAAACAACTTAGATATTTATTCATATCGCAATGCTTCTATGGGATCTAACTTAGAAGCTTTTATGGCAGGCATTAAACCAGAAAGCAAACCGACACCTAAACACAACACGATACTAATAATAATCCATTCCCAAGGTATTACAAAGCCAGAATCAAATATCACAGACAAAATATTTCCAACCCCAATACCCAACACAACACCACAAACACCCCCTATGACACCTATCATTACAGATTCTAACAAGAACTGATCCCGAATAGCTCTTCGGGTAGCTCCTATGGCCTTACGTATACCAATCTCGCGGGTACGTTCAGCCACAGCAACCAGCATAATATTCATCAATCCTATAGCTGCTCCAAATAAAGTTATAAACCCAATTACATTGGCAATCAAAGTGACACTCGACAAATTATCAATCAGCATTCGGGATAAATTATCACTCTTGACTATATTAAAATTATTTTCATCATTGGTTTTAAGTCGCCTAACCAACCTAAAGGTTCCCGTTGCCTCACTCACTGCAGCATCCATTTGGGTCGTACTATTTGCCTTGACTTCTATTTTATACGACATTTTAGGCACACTAAAATACTGACGTACATTACTCACCGGCAGCAACAATATATTATCTCCCTGTCCTCCAAAGCCCGCTCCTTTTTCTTCGAGCACACCAATCACCTTATATTTCCCTGAAGCCAAAGAAATTACCTGATTGATTGCAGACTGTTTGGCAGGAAATATTTTTTTATATAACGCAGCTCCCAGTATGGCCACATGGCGACCTTCTTGAACATCACTTTCTAAAAAGTCTCTACCGGTCTGGAGCTGATGGCCAGCCGTTAAAATAAAATTTTCATCCACTCCATAAACACTCACATTAGGATTTGTTTTTTCAGATCCATATTTAACAGTAGCTCCTCCCGAAGCATGATAAGATATTGTAACAATTGCCGGAAAACTAAATTGTTCCTTGAAAGCTGAGGCTTCTTTGTAAGATATAAAACTATGACGCTTCGTCGTGCGTTTTCGTTTTCCAATCTGGATATTTTGTCCTCTATTTTCGATGGTAAAAGTATTGGCTCCCATCCCCGTAAAGTTACTGGAAATAGCAGTTTCGATCGACTGCACCGCAGTAATAATACCAATTAGTGCAGTAATACCAATGGTTATAATCACTATAGTAAGAATCGTTCGCAGCTTATTGGATTTGATGGCTCCTGCGGCTACTTTTGCATTTTCAATCAATAATTTCGACACCATATCTTCATTGAATTGATCATAAAGATAGATAAAAATACCTATATACATAGCGCATCAAACCTATGCATCCCATTTGCCTTATCGCATGATTCATTCCATAAAATTGTTAGTTCAAACAAAAACAGCTTATAACTCCTGAACTATAGAACACATTTGTTGTTTGAACAGTCGTACTAAATATAAAAACAACAAATATAAATATGGATTTATTAGAACGTTTACAATGGCGTTATGCCACAAAAAAGATGAACGGAACACAGGTTCCTCAAGAGAAGATTGACAGAATACTAGAAGCTGCCAGACTAGCTCCTACCTCGAGCGGATTACAGCCCTATGAAATATTTGTGGTTACCAATCAGGAAATCAAAGAAAAAATTAAGCCAGTTGCCTGGGATCAAGAACAAATTACCGATTGTTCACATCTTTTGGTTTTTGCCGCATGGGACAATTATACAGAGGAACGTATCAATCATATGTTTGATTTAACCAATGAGATTAGAGGTTTCAAAAACGAAGGTTGGGAGAATTACCGTCAAATGCTATTGAGTTCGTATCCTCAACGAACACCAGAGGAAAACTTCATTCACACTTCAAAACAAGCTTATATAGGTTTTTCTGCCGCCATTACTGCTGCAGCTTTTGAAGAAGTTGACGCCACGCCCATGGAAGGCTTTGATCCGGCTGCCGTGGATGAAATCTTACAGTTAAAAGAAAAAAACTTAAAAAGCGTACTATTATTGCCACTGGGATACAGAGACGCAGAAAATGATTGGTTAGAACCTCTTACTAAGATCAGAAAAAGTAAAGAAGCGTTTATTACCGAAATAAAATAACCGCTTTAAGCAAGCAACAATAAACATTTTATCCCTGAGACTATAAGTCTACAGGGATTTTTTATGCCAGACAAATTAATTTTAACTTGACAAGCAAAATTTATACTTGATCCCTTAGGTTTTCAATGGTCCATAAAACATGAAGTAACAAAAACATTTTATTAAGTACCAGCTAACTAAGCTATAAAGCCATTAACAAATCACGTAGATTCTTAAACATTCCTCCCCAACAAATGTTATAGTGCATATTCATTAAAAGGGAGTGAATAACCATGACAAAAAGCAGTTTTTCTCTATTTTTTACTAATTTTGTTCACTTCAGGCAATTATAAATTATACAGCAAGGAAAAAGCTTATGGCAGTAAAAATAAGCTTATCCAGAAACATAGCATGCTTAATACAATATTTTAAAAACATTAAAACGAATCAATAATTATGGCGTTCGACATTGAAATGATAAAAAAAGTGTATGCCCAAATGGGAGCTAAAATAAATCAGGCTCGTAATATTTTGGACAAACCGCTAACGCTTACCGAAAAAATTCTTTATGCCCATCTGGCCCAAGAAACAACAGTCCCTTTCAAAAGAGGTGAATCGTATGTAAATTTCAACCCCGACCGCGTGGCTATGCAAGATGCCACGGCTCAAATGGCTTTACTACAATTTATGCAAGCAGGAAAAGATAAAGTAGCTGTTCCTTCTACTGTTCATGCCGACCACCTGATACAAGCTAAAGTTGAAGCCACCACCGATTTAGCCACTGCCAAAAATACCAACAAAGAAGTTTATGATTTTTTAAGCTCCGTAACAAGCCGCTACGGCATTGGCTTTTGGAAACCTGGCGCAGGTATTATTCACCAGGTAGTATTAGAAAATTACGCTTTCCCGGGAGGAATGATGATTGGTACAGATTCACATACTGTGAATGCTGGGGGATTAGGAATGGTGGCCATTGGTGTTGGAGGTGCAGATGCAGTTGATGTGATGGCAGGTATGCCTTGGGAACTAAAATTCCCTCGATTAATTGGTGTTAAGCTTACCGGCAAGTTAAGTGGCTGGACTGCTCCCAAAGATATCATCTTAAAGGTAGCAGGAATACTTACGGTTAAGGGAGGTACAGGTTGTATCGTTGAGTATTTTGGAGAGGGTGCAGAGTCTCTTTCATGTACTGGTAAGGGAACTATCTGTAACATGGGAGCTGAAATAGGGGCTACCACTTCTACTTTTGGTTACGATTTCTCAATGGAACGCTATCTAAGAGCCACCAACCGTCATGACGTGGCGGATGCAGCAAATGAAGTTAAAGACCTGCTAACGGCAGACGCCGAAGTATATGCAGAACCAGAAAAATATTTCGATCAGGTGATCGAGATTAATCTTAATGAGTTAGAACCACATTTGAATGGTCCTTTTACGCCAGATAAGGCTACCCCAATCAGTCAAATGAAAAAGGAAGCCGAGGAAAACGGATGGCCTACAAAAATTGAAGTTGGTTTAATAGGCTCATGCACCAACTCGTCTTACGAAGACATTTCCAAAGCAGCTTCCGTTGCAGAAGATGCAGTAAAAAAAGGATTAAAAGCCAAAGCGGAGTTTTCCATTACACCTGGATCAGAACAAGTACGCTACACCATTGACAGAGATGGTATGGTAGATACTTTTAAAAAGATTGATGGCGTTGTTTTTGCCAACGCGTGTGGCCCTTGTATTGGAATGTGGGCTCGCATGGGAGCTGAAAAACAAGAAAAAAATACCATTGTACACTCATTCAACCGTAACTTTGCCAAACGCGCCGATGGCAACCCAAACACCTTTGCCTTTGTTGGCTCACCCGAACTGGTAACAGCCTTGGCTATTGCCGGAGACCTGAGATTCAACCCACTAACCGATAAATTAATCAATAATAAAGGCGAAGAAGTGGCTCTAAATCCACCCAAAGGAGATGAGCTACCTCCCAAAGGCTTTGATGTAGAAGACCCCGGCTACCAGGAACCTGCTGCTGACGGATCAAACATTGATGTCATCGTTTCTCCCAAAAGTGACAGGTTGCAGTTACTAGAACCTTTTGCAGAGTGGGATGGACAAAATTTAACAGGTGTTAAACTATTGATCAAAGCAGAAGGTAAATGTACTACAGACCATATTTCAATGGCCGGACCATGGCTGAAATACAGAGGTCACCTGGATAATATTTCTAACAACATGTTGATTGGAGCGGTTAACAAATTTAACGGAGAAACCAACAAAGTAAAATCGCAACTAACAGGTGAATATGGCGAAGTACCTGCTACGCAACGTGCTTACAAAGCAGCAGGCATACCAACCATTGTAGTGGGCGACCACAACTATGGCGAAGGGTCTTCTCGCGAACATGCTGCAATGGAACCACGTCATTTGGGAGTAAAGGTTGTATTGGTAAAAAGTTTTGCCCGTATACACGAAACAAACCTTAAAAAACAAGGTATGCTAGGAATAACCTTTGCTAACGAGGCCGATTACGACAAGGTACAAGAAGATGACACTTTTAATTTTAGCGACCTCAAAGAATTCGCTCCCGGTAAACCTTTAACAATAGAGATTATTCATGGTGATGGAAGTAAAGACCAGATAATGGCCAACCATACCTATAATCAACAACAAATTGAATGGTTTAAAAATGGCAGTGCCTTAAACCTCATTAAAAAGCAAAATTAATCCACAGCTACTGAGCTGTTAAAAACAATGACAAATAGCGTAGCCATCAATGGCTGCGTTATTTGTGTTTTAACACTATCACTTACACATTATCAGGCTAACTGGACATGGATAAAATACAAACCAATATCAATAAATTAAATTCGTGGTTTAGCAAACACACTCAGGTTCTCATCGCTCTGTCAGGAGGCATTGATTCTTGTCTGGTAGCCTATATGGCTCGGCAAGCATTGGGCAAAACAAATGCCATTGCGGTCATCAGTAATTCCGCCAGTTTAAAAGAGAAGGATTTAGTAGATGCACGTGACTTTGCCCTGAATTACGACATCCAACTCATTGAAATTGACGCCAATGAAATCAACGACATCAACTACAGCTCCAACCCAATTAACCGTTGCTACTATTGCAAATCTAATCTATACAAATCCATTCGTGAACTAGCCAACACTTCCTATCCCAATTATGAAATCACAAATGGAAACAATTATGACGACATGGGTGATTACCGTCCGGGTATGCAAGCAGCAGATGAGTTTCAAGTATTTAGTCCGCTATTGGAATGCGGTATCAACAAAGAAAGCATTCGGCAGATCAGCCAACATTTCAATCTAAAAATATGGAATAAACCGGCGAGCCCCTGCTTAAGCAGTCGTTTCCCCTACGGAGAAGCGATTACTTCAGAAAGACTCAATATGATTGAAAATGCAGAAAACCTACTAAACACCAATGGTTTTAATGAGGTAAGGGTAAGATATAGAAAAGGAAACGCAAGCATAGAAGTACCCCACAATGAAATTCCCAGACTCAAATCCATCTTCTCAAAGCAAGTACAAGATAAGATCGCCGAATTTGGATTCAAGACTGTTCATATTGACGAGGAAGGGCTCATATCAGGAAAGCTAAATAGAGATATTAATAAAAGTCGGTAGCCTCCGCTATAAAGAAATTCTCTAAAACAAGCAGCCCTAAAAACATCATTTACCGCAAGCTTATTAACTTATTCATAAATACTTAAAAAAACAAACTTTGAAAATACACATTAGTTTCCATAAACTAATAAAATCTTTTTCAAATAGTAATTAATTATTTTACCTTTGTACGCAGTAATAGGCAAGAAATATCCTTTCAAGTAATATTCTGTTCATTCATACACTCCTTTTTGGCTCTTGATTGTACATTTACGAATCATATTTTCTTTCTCATTACGCATAACTTTAATATAATATTTAAAACATATTGAATGGGGAGATCTCAAGAAACATTTGGTAAAAAAGACAAAGAACAAAAAAGAAAGAAAAAGCGTAAAGACAAAGCCTTACGCAAAGAAGAGCGAAAAGCGAACTCGTCTGATGGCAGCTTAGATAATATGATTGCATACGTGGATGAGAACGGAATGATTACGGACACTCCACCGGATTTGACCAAAAAGAAAAAGATAAAAGCCGAAAATATAGAAATATCTGTTCCTAAGAAAGAAGATATTGAAGAACCCATTCGAACAGGTCGTGTTGAGTTCTTTAATCACGACAAAGGTTACGGATTCATCAAAGACCTTGATACACAAGAGAAATTCTTTGTTCACGTAAATGGCTTAATCGACGAAGTCATTGAAGGTAACAAAGTTAATTTTGAGCTTGAAAAAGGACTGAAAGGAATGAATGCCGTGAGAGTAAAAAAGATATAATATAGAGTGTAAGAAATAAAGAATTGTCTCTAAATAACTACATTTTTGAGACAATTCATTTCACACAGCTAACTTTCTTCTTTAACGGTATCATTGCTTAGCAATTCACGATAACGCTTTTCCGTCAACCTTCCTCTGCATTTAACCTTTAAATGCGTTGGCACATGAGCATAAACGGCAAAAAAGGCTTCAACCGTTGCTGGTGAGGTGAAAACAACACCCTCAAACCTATCTAAGCTCTGCTTTACAATTGACTCATTTTGAACCACCTGAAATAGTTGCAGTTCATTTACCCGATTACCCAATCTGCGCAAACCTTTCTGTAAGGTACCTGTTGATTGAGCAGAACAAGGTATCAGTATATTTTCACCACTTACCCTTTCCCTCCCATACATCTCCAGCATACCACTTACAGACTCTTTTTCTGACAAAGGCTGAACTATCAAACCTTTTTCACGCAAGGCTTTTGAAGTTGTTTTACCAATAGAATCAATCTTTAAACCATACAAATCACGCACATCCTTTCCCAGATCAAAAAGTCTTTCAAAGAAATAATAAACAGCGTACCTACCTGAGAACACAATTCTATCATACGATTTCAAGCTATCCATCGCCAAACGATGGTGATGATTAAGCACAACAGGCTCAATGGCAATCAACGGAGTATGCACCAAGTCCGTGCGATACTTGACCTCGTCCAATGAAGCACCCGTATACAACCACTTATTCTGCATTCCAGAAAACTCACCAGCCGTTTTACCCACAAAAATAATAGAAGGTGAAGGCAAGCCCGAACCCTTTTCTTTTAATTCACTTAAGTTTCCCTTGTAAATCCTTTGTCCCGGATTAGAAGCATTGTGCACCACTGCCACAGGTGTACTCTCCGGCCACCCTTCAGCAACAATAAGCCGTGCCAATTCTTGCTGATTAGATGCTCCCATAAAAAAAACCAAGGTATCTGCCTGGGGAATTTTCACCTTATGCATATCATGTCCCGATAAAAAAGCCACTGAAGAAGCCAAGGCTCTTTCTGTAAAAGGGACCACCGCATTAGCAGCTGCAGCAAATGCACTGGAAATACCAGGGATAATTTCCGCACGCACCAATCGGCTTCTAACATAATGATACTCTTCGGCTCCACGTCCAAAGACCAGAGGATCACCTCCTTTTAAACGCACCACCCACTTACCTTTAAGTGCCTCACGATAAATAAATTCGTTAATCTTCTCCTGATCAAATTTATGTTTTCCTTTGCGCTTACCCACATAGACTTTTTCGGCACTAAAAGTTTTATTCAAGTAGTCCTCATTAACTAAATCATCATAAAAGATAATATCAGCGTTCTTTAAATTATATTCGGTTTTCTTTGTTATCAAACCTTCATCGCCAGGCCCAAAACCAGCCAATACCACCCTTCCCCAACCACGCCGAACATCCTTAGATTCAAAACACTTTTTTAATTTTTCATTTTCCTGACTTCCAACCAAAGCGAGTAATTCATGGAGTGAGGAAGATGTGGACACAATATTTTTAGCAGGCAACAAGGCAAAAATAGAGAGCTCTGAAAACAAGGGATATGGAAGATTCATAGCCGGCATAATATACATGTCAGCCCTGTTATTTAAAATAGATTCTCCCAGCATTTTGCTTACTGATGGAAACATAAGCTCCTCCATATCAACACTGGTGTCACCCTTTGTATCAACAAGCACCTGCTGACACCCCATGCCAAAATTCTTTAACGTCTGTTGAATACTATCAAAAGGAATCAGATGCGCACACTTATCCCCAATAGCAATTTTAATTTCTTCCATATATATTACACCTATATTTAAAATGAATTTTGCAAGAAGTCCCTGATCTTATTTCTCAATGCAATAGATGCTTTCACATCCCGACCATCAGAACCAACTGCAATGGTAAATTCATCACACTTATAGATAGCCGGAGATACGAAATCACTATAAACAGCATTGTCTGCAACATTCACCAAACAACCATATTGCTTACCCTGAATACTTATCAGATGATTTAATTCATGATTATCGGTGGTGGCATAAACCAACAAATACCCTTTTAAATCAGCCTCTTCGTACTCTCTCTCTTCTATTTCAACACCATCCATCCCTTTAATCTCCTCTAAAACCTTCGGCGCAATAACCTTAAAATCGGAAGTAAACCTTTTTAATAATTTTATTTTATGCAAAGCCACCTTACCTCCACCCACCAGCAAAATCTGCTGTTCACTTATATTAATTGAAATTGGAAGAAAAGTCATACTCATCAATAAAAAATTACATCATTTCACCCCAAAGGGCCTATTTTTACCACAATACCAATGCGAACAATACAAATAAAAAAATGATTATCAGCAGCATGCACTGATAATCATCACATATCTAATTATTTAAGCACTAAATAACCCAGCCAAATAAGCTAAGTTTAAATTTCATAACTACTTAAATATCTTTCTCCTGTATCAGGCAATAAAACCACAATTTGTTTACCTTTCATATCATCTCTTTTAGACAACTCCAAGGCAACCCAAAGCGCAGCACCCGAAGAATACCCACACAACAAACCCTCTTCCAATGCCGCATTGTGACTTGATTGTACCGCATCTTCATTTGAAACTTGAATAACCTCATCTATCACATCCACATTTAAGTTTGTGGGAATAAATCCAGCTCCAATACCTTGAATTTTATGAGGACCAGGCTGACCACCTGATATCACAGGAGAATCTACCGGTTCAACAGCAACTACTTTCAGGTTCGGATTTTTCTTTTTCAATTCCTCTCCTACTCCTGTGATAGTACCACCTGTTCCGACACCTGCTACAAAAACATCCACCTTACCATCGGTATCTTTCCAAATCTCAGCTGCTGTAGTACATCTATGAATGGATGGGTTAGCCGGATTATCAAATTGTTGAGGAATAAAGGCTTTTTTGTGTTCACTTGCTATTTCCTGCGCTTTAGAAATCGCCCCTTTCATACCTTGCGAGGCTGGCGTAAGAACAAGTTCTGCACCAAACTTCTTTAACAACTTTCGTCTCTCAATACTCATACTCTCTGGCATTGTTAATATCAACCTATACCCCTTCACCGCGGCAACAAATGCCAGACCAACTCCTGTATTTCCACTGGTTGGCTCTACAATGACTGTATCCTTGTCTAACTTACCATTTTTTTCAGCATCAGCTATCATAGCATTCGCAATCCTATCCTTTACAGAACTTGCCGGGTTGAAAAATTCCAGTTTAGCAACCACTTGCGCACCACCTTCGTTCATTCTGTTAATCTGTACCAATGGAGTGTTTCCGATTAACTCAATTACATTTTTCGCTATACCACTCATAATTATAATTTTTATTTATTCTTTATTATTCAACACAACCCATATCATTCCACCTCTCCTCTTCCCAGTGGAAGAACAAGCTGTTCAATATTCAGTCATGATTCATCATTACGTTTTCTTACCAAACTATTTCGTCGCTTAAGACATAGTGCTTATACTTAAATATAATACATTAAACTCTCATTCAAGTCTCTGTATTGCTTCTGAATATCAAACAAAGTTTTTTCAGACAAAACTCCACGCACCCCATCTATGGTTTCATTAAGTATCAAAGCCACTGCCTTTTGATTACTTGAAATATCACCTGTAATATTCAATTCTTTTTTATAAGACCCTTCCAAGCAATCAAAAACCATAAGCAAAGTTACTTCATGTGGCTTATATTTTAAACGATATCCTCCACCTGCACCTTTTTTCACCTCCAATAAACCACCTTTCTTCAAGGAAACAGCAATGGCCTCTAAAAATTTCATTGGGATACTATGTCGCAATGATATTTGATAAATCCCCATGAACCGTCCTTCACTTAATTCTGCCAATGCCAATAGGAACCTTAACCCATACTCTGTTTTCTTTGAAAATTTCATGTGTCTAAATTTAATTTTTAATGGCCACATGGAACTCACCAAAATCAATCACACTCCTGTGTATGAAGCTATTCCCATGGCTCGTTTCATGACATCTTATTTTTAGTAATGCATACCTAAGATATATGTATTAAACTACACAAGTATACAATAAGTTCACGAAATAAAATAGATTAAAACAAATATACACCTATTTATTTAGTAGGATTAAAAAAAGAAGGGCTTACCAACTACACCCTAAAACGCCTCACCTAAGGTAAAGAAGAATCCGGAATTTCCACCCGAAGAGATACCATAATCGAATCTAAAATTTAGTTTTTCTTTTTCTATTACTTTAACACGCAGTCCTGCCCCGAGCATCACATGTATATTTTTCCATATCGAAGCATCCCATTTTTCCGAGATATTACCTACTCCCGTAAACACCTCATACCCCAGGCGCCACCACAAGGGAGAGCGGTAAGCCGTTTGCATATACACGCTATTTTTATCCATATATTTATACGGGTGTGAGATACCGCGCAATAACTTTTTACCACCCAATACGGGTAAACGAAAAAAAGGCACATTACCATGTGCAGATTTAAGATAGAACTGAGAAGCCAACACCCTGTCTTTTTTAGTCAGGCTAATAAATCTACGAACATCCAGAGTAACAGTAGAAAAGGAATAATCACCCCATACTTTCGGATAGTGCATATACGAAAGACTTGCAAAAGAACCCTTATCAGGAAAAACAATACTATTCCTATCATCATATCTCAACATAGGCCCCAAGCCCAGCACATCACCTCCATCATAACCCAACACCCCATTATTCAACACACTACCACCCACAACCTTAACATCAAACAACCCAATATCATAGTTAATACCCGCATAAAACTCTCTAGTCAGTCCCTTCATCACCTCTCCCCTAAACTGCAAACTTTTCACTTCCATTTCAGCGTAGAGCTCTTTATCCTCCCAATTACCTATGGAATAAAATTTATCAGGCATCCATTCATAAATCCACTTATTACGAATATACCAATCGTTTTTTGTATAGAAATTAGAGGTAATATTGAGTGCATACATACCACTGGTTGAATACCTTATGTAAGGAGAAATATTAGAAGGTCTGTCATACTTAGCGATCTCTTTATTACCTCCCATATAAAATCTCCACACAGGCATGATACCTAACTCCAACTGAGAACGTTCTTCATATGCTACCAGAGGCAATATAAAAAAAGTATACTTCTCTTTTTCAAAGGTTAACAAATCAACACCTTTGTCTGCCAAGTCGGCCATTTTTTTTATCACTCCCGGCACGCGCTCATCTTTAACACGATCCGCTTGTCCATAAGTAGCAATATATATAAGCCAAAGAACGACAACAAGCAAGTATTTATTTGAAATCATATTTTATCAGTTCACCGTATTATTGAGCAACCCGCCAACGGAAGATACATTTATCCATAAGGAACACCCATACAATATTCGCTTTACGCAGCCAGAAGTTAACTTGTTACCGAAAACACACAATTTACCCTCTCATATAAAACGAAGTAATTTCAAATAAATTATAATCATCCTTGATCTGCTTATCACACCTTAGACAAAGCCATCTCAAAATCAGCTATCAGATCCTCCACATCCTCAATACCCACTGATATACGAAGCATGGTATCCCTATTTTGCATCTTCAGTTTTTCCTCATCCGAAAACTCCGCATATATGGTAGACCACGGATGGATGATTAAAGTTTTATTATCGTTTAAATTAGTGGCCCGACGCACCACCTGCAAAGCATCCATCAACCTATAGCAATGCGACTTAGACTCCAAGTCAATCGACATCACCGCACCCGGCTTTCCTGAAAACTGCTTAAGACTCAAAGTATAATTAGGATGGGACTTTAATCCTGGATAACTAACAGACTTTATTTTCGATTTTTTTTCAAAAAACACGCCCAGCTGCAAGCAATTTTCCACACATCTATCCACCCGAAGCGCTAAAATATCCATACCTAGGTTCATAAAATGAGCCGTATGCGCTGTCATACAAGCTCCCAAATGACGAAATATTTCCTTACGAATACGGGACACCAGTTCATTACCAGCAAAACGATGGGACCACTTGGTCAATGCTGGCATCTGCGACCAGTCAAAAACCCCATTATCCACAATAGCTCCTCCCACAGCAGCAGCTCCTCCCGAAATAAACTTAGTAGTAGACATCACCTCCACATCCACTCCAAAATCAGAAGATTTAAAAACATAAGGTGGGGTCAGTGTAGAATCCACAACCACAGCAACCCGATGCGCATGGGCAATCGTAGACAAGGCTGTAATATCAGCCACTTCCAACTGAGGATTGGTGATGGTTTCAAAAAAAAGAACACGTGTTTTTGCATCAATAGCCATCTCTACTTCTTGAGGCTGGCTCATATCCACAAATTTAACTTCTATACCCCAGGATGTAAGCGTATCTTTAAGCAAAGCATAAGTATGGCCAAACAAATGATCAGATGTTACTACATTACCCCCCGGTTCCACCAAGGCCAGTAGTGTATTTGAAATAGCTGCCATTCCAGACGAAAGTGCAACAACACTTTTGGCTTCAGTCACCTTTTTCAATTTCTTTTCGAAATACTCCACCGTTGGGTTTGATGTCCGACTGTACATATGCGCCACCTCTTTACCAGTAAACACCTCTTCAATATCCTGCGAAGTATCAAACTCATAAGCCACGCTATCATAAATAGGCATGTGCAACGAATTATAAACATCACCTTTAGGGAATGGGGTATGTAAAGCGCCAGTTGTATAACCTTGTTTCTTTGTCATGGTACGAATTTTATGAAGACAAAAAAATGACAAAAAAACAAGTAACACAAATTAATCACCTATGGTTTATCTTCGTTTCCGCACATCATCTTCCGAAACCACCTCACTTGCCGCCTCACTATCACTCCTGATATAATTAATCACGCCAGCTATCTCCCTATCGCTAAGGCCTCTATATGAAGCCATTACTCCCTTATACTTCACCCCTTCCACAATTATTTCTTCATTACTACCATTCAACAACACATCAATAAGGTAGTCTTTATTTCCTCCTACTCTTTTAGTATTCTTTAGTGGTGGATAAATTTTAGGAACCCCCATTCTATTTGCCTGATGACAAACTTTACAATTTCTATCATACACTAACTTACCTGCATCAAAGCGATCATTCCTTTTATCCATAGATGAGACAGGAGAAGACCACGCTTTGGCTTCCACTTTTTTTTCTTCTTTCTTTTGTCCACACCCAGAGAACATCAATACAAACAAGATACAAACTCCAACAACTAAAAATTTCATAAAAAAAACTTTACTTATTACACATTAAAACAATAAGATATCCCTATCTCCATAAACTTTCACCGGCAAAAAAATAGCTCATCTAAAAAAGTGAAGAACACAACACATTTACAACCTTTTAACAACACCAACGTTAAACCATAAAAAATAAACTATAAACCGGATAGTGAATAAACATTACGTTGATTAAAATGTTTTTTTCTTCGGGTAAAAACTAAGAATAAGATTTTAATATCTTTGCCGTCTTTTAAAAAAAATATGATGTCGATTAAATTAAGAATAATTTCAGGAGAAGACGAAGATTTTTTCAGGGAGATAGAGATTGGTAGCGAAGCGACTTTTCTTGTACTCCATAATTTCATTCAGGAAATACTAGATTTTGATGAAGGTCAGATGGCTTCTTTTTTTATCACGGATGAAGAATGGCAAAAGAAAGAGGAGATCACCCTGATGGACATGGCGCTGGATGAAACCTCCGATTCGTTTGTTATGTCAGACACCCCTCTGGGTCAGTTTATCACCAATAAAAAACAAAGGTTATTATATGTATTTGACTTCTTTAACGAACGTAGCTTATTTATAGAAGCTTATGAAGTAAGCACCGCTCTTTGCCCACACCCCCAATGCCTGAGATCGCAAGGGAAAGCACCAGAACAATTAGACATGAGTAATCTCTTATCTTTATCAATGGGAGAACCAAGCAACAATATAGATAACGACTACGACGAAGATATCTTTTCAGGATTAGAGGATGATGATTACGATCATGATTCTTTGATATCATACACCGATAATCTAGAAGACCTTTAGATAGCAGACAAAAGTTTAAAACGTATTGTATTTATCTTATGCCGTCAACAAAAAAAACGCTAATAGTAATCGTGGGACCCACTGGGATTGGCAAAACAAAAACAAGCATACAAATAGCCCAGCATTTCAAAACAGAGATTATATCAGCCGATTCGCGACAAATATTTAAGGAACTTAAAATTGGAACCGCCACACCTAGTGCTGAAGAACTAGCTGCAGCGCAACACCACCATATCGGATCCCACTCCATTCATGATTACTACAGCGCATGGGAGTTCGAACAGGATGCAATAGAACTGAGTGAACAGCTCTTCAAAAAATACAGTCAGCTGATACTAACCGGTGGATCAATGATGTATATAGATGCCGTATGCAATGGTATCGACGAGTTACCAACCATCGACCAGGAATTAAGAGAGCAACTGAAACAACAATATAACAACGAAGGCATAGACTCTATCCGACGACAACTCAAGCAGCTCGATCCTGTTTTTTACGATCAGGTTGATTTAAAAAACCACAAACGAGTGATCCATGCGGTAGAAATTTGTCTGATGACCGGCAACCCCTATAGCTCTTTAAGAACCAATACTACAAAACAGCGCCCCTTCGATATAGTGAAGATAGGACTCGAAATGGATAGAAAAGATATTTATGACAGAATCAATAAACGAGTAGACCTAATGATTGAGGCAGGACTGATAGAAGAAGCCAAGCAATTCCATCCTCAAAAAGAACTGAACTCATTAAATACCGTAGGCTACAAAGAACTATTTGCTTATTTTGATGGCGAATGTGATTTGCCCAAAGCCATCGAATTGATCAAAAGAAACAGTCGCCGTTATGCAAAAAAGCAACTGACATGGTTTAAAAAAGATAAAAAAACAACTTGGTTTGACCCCAACGATATAAATAAAATGATTAGTTTTATCGAACAAAAAATTTAATGCACCGGACTTTTATACTTAATTAATCTCACGGTTTACACCTTTTGTCCGGTGCGTTTTTTTTGCCACCACAATGGTATGAAAGGATCGCTCGGTCCACGCTTCTTTTTTAAAGGATCCATAAAAACGTACCTCACCAAAGAGACCATCGAGCATTTTATACAAGTCATCTTTTAAAATGGGTATCAATGGTAATGACTGCGAATAGGACTCGCCACTGTGCTTATCCTTCAGTTTCGTAGCAAAACGAATCACTCCATTCTCTTGCCGAACATAATCTCGGTCAAAAACATACTTATCACTTTCTATGGTAGGCAACTGAGAAATATCATTACCAATGACCCAGTCATAATTAACAAGCTGCAGCACAATAAAACCTCCGGTATGTAAAACCGATGCCACCGAGCGAAGGTATTCATTTACCTGGTCTATTGCAGGCAGATGAGCCAAAGTATTACCCAAACAATACACAAGGTCATAATAATTCGCCTTATAATGGTCTGTCACCTTAAGCAGGTCACCCGTAGCAAAATGCACATTAATAGCCTGCGGACACTTAAGTTTAGCCTTCTCGATCATACTTGTATCCAAATCGAAGGCATCCACAAAGGCACTCCTCCGCCCCAGCTCTATGGCTAAGCTTCCAGTACCACAACCACAATCCAACACTTTTTTACCCACCAAATCAGAAAACAACCCTTCCATCAAATGCGCTTGCATTTTATTTAAGGGAAATATTTCGTCGTAAGCCTGTACGATAGAACTATAAAAAGACATAATGCTTATTTTACACGTTTTTCAATCTGATATTTATTTCTTTCCGGATTATTTCTAGAAACCAACTCCGCTAAAAATCCAGCCACAAAAAGTTGCGTACCAATCACCATACTCGTAAGGGCGATATAAAAATATGCACTAGAAGTCAGTAAGGGTTCTCTAATTTGATGATACACACTATACAACTTATGCGCACCCAAATAAAGCGAAGAAAGAAAGCCTATCAAGAACATAAAGATACCCAGACCACCGAATAAATGCATAGGCCTCTTTCCAAACTTAGAAATAAAAGTCACAGAAAGCAGATCAAGGAACCCCTTTAAAAAGCGTTCGATACCAAACTTAGAAACACCATATTGTCTTTCACGATGAATAACGACCTTTTCGCCAATCTTCGAAAAGCCATTACGCTTGGCCAAAATCGGAATATAACGATGCATCTCACCATATACCTCAATACTCTTGACAACATCCTTTCTATAGGCTTTTAAGCCGCAATTAAAATCATGTAACTTGATCCCCGAGATATATCTGGCTGTTCTATTAAAAAGCTTACTAGGAATCGTTTTACCCAAAGGATCGTACCTTTTCTTTTTCCACCCGCTCACCAAATCATAACCATCCTCAATGATCATACGATACAACTCAGGTAATTCGTTCGGATTATCTTGTAAATCGGCATCCATGGTAATCACAACGTCACCTTCAGCCGCTTCAAAACCGCTGTATAAAGCTGCTGACTTACCATAATTCCTACGAAACTTAATTCCTTTCACCTCTTGATTTGCTACCGACAAATCCTCAATAACCTGCCATGAGCCATCATTACTTCCATCATCCACAAAAATAACTTCAAAGGAAATATTCAGGGGAGTTAACACTCCCCTGACCCATTTGTACAATTCTGTTAAGGATTCCTCTTCGTTAAAAAGCGGTACTACAATTGATAAATTCATTCCAAATATAATTTTCTATCCGACATTAAACAGCAGACACCGGATCTTTTTTAAGAATAGCTGAAATGATTAATGAGATAATCAGACCTCCAATTACAGCCCCTACAATTCCCAGAAGGGCCAATGATATGGGACTCATCATTACATTCATCACTCCCTCAATTTGCTCCAACTGAGCCTCGGGAACACCTGCCTGCAACTGTTGTTCCTGGGCAATAGATAACAATTCCTGATGTTTTGCAGGGTCGATAAAAGTAAAGAAAACATACGTAAATGCACTGGATAGAAAACCGCCTACCAATGTAATTAATACGCCAAGACTAACACCTTGTCCATACTTCATAACACCGTCATTTTCCTTTTCTTTGTAGCTTTTTAAGCCCAAAAAAATAAAAATGATAGTGATAACAAAGCCTAAATAACCAAAATACTTATCTCCAAGCATGCCACTATAATATGTAAGTAAACTGAATAATATAGATGCTATACCCAAATAAAGCCCATAAGTATAGACCGTTGAAGATTTTGAAGCTGCTTGTTCCATAATTTTTAAAATTTTACTTTAAGATTAGAATTACCTCAAAGATAAACTTTAATTAAATTGTTCATCATAATCACAGCAAAAAAAATCTTTCACATAAAATACAAGACAATCACTCAAAAAAACTTAAAAAAAAATACAAAAAATAACTCACTGATAACAAAGACTTTAAAAATACAACGCAAAAAAAATCTCATTTTTTTTAATTTTTTACTTGTCACGTATAGTATTTTTTCTACTTTTGCATCCGCTAAAGCACGGGTAAGTCCTGTACGACCAGCTCCCATTGAACTCCCCCAGGGCCTGACGGCAGCAAGGGTAAATGGTTGTAGCGGTGCGATGCAGACAGCTTACCCACCCGCCGATGTAGCTCAGCTGGCTAGAGCAGCTGATTTGTAATCAGCAGGTCGTGGGTTCGAGTCCCTCTATCGGCTCTTTAGTTTTTAACAAAGGTTAAAAGCATTAAATGTATTGAATTTATTGATTGGGGAGATACCAAAGCGGCCAACTGGGACGGACTGTAACTCCGTTGTCTTACGACTTCGCAGGTTCGAATCCTGCTCTCCCCACTAGAAAAATTGTTTTGAAGAAAACAACGCCGATGTAGCTCAGCTGGCTAGAGCAGCTGATTTGTAATCAGCAGGTCGTGGGTTCGAGTCCCTCTATCGGCTCTAAATATCAATAAGCGAAAGTAGCTCAGCTGATAGAGCATTAGCCTTCCAAGCTAAGGGTCGCGGGTTTGATCCCCGTCTTTCGCTCAACAAAAAGCCATCTGATTTAATTCGGATGGCTTTTTTTTTAAAAAGTTGCAAAGTTAGTAATTGTGGGATCTGGGTCAGTCCCAAAAGTTGGGTATAAATGTTGTTTATTGTTGTCATGCATTTTCTTGTTAATCTGGACAAGAAGAACTTTACATCAACAACACCTTTGAATTGTCTTCTGAAATCCTTTACTTTTGCATTGAACCCGAATGATGCATTAGAGCTCCGTAATAGATTTTCTAATGTATTTTCCGGGTTATAACTTCTCGCCAACGCAGGCCACGGCTATTGTTCTGGCCTACCCTACAATCCATTAAATCAGTTGATCAGTTTATGCAATCTTTTTCCCTGCAGTGGAACCTGCACTTTGGTCATACACTTCTAAAGGTTCAAATAACCAAACTCCCTTGCAAGGCAATCCTAATTTTTCAAGTTCCTTTTTCATTGTTTCAAAAAGAGAACCTTCTGTTTGGTGATCTTTTACCTTTCCAATTACCTGATACGACTCCATATCTTTAACTACTAATACTGCAACATTGGGGTTGTTTTTAAAGTTTTTAGCTGTTGTGTGCATCATAACTTCCGCAGCACAAATCAAATCAGGCTGTGGTGCCATAGTACTCCCAATAACAACTGTATGAGGAATCCCTGTCGTTGAAACTGATGTTAATACCTTAGTTGCTTCCTGACTATTTAAAAGTTTGATTACTTTTTCTGGTATGTTCATAATTTTTAAGAGTTAAATTTATTTTTAAAAACAACACAAAGTTAAATACTAAAATGGTTACTTTTGTGAAAATATTAATAATGTAACTAGTAACTTAAATGTAACTTAACATGTCTTGTACAAAATGTTCTGGAAAGGGAGATTGCGATTCCTTTTTTCATTAATGGTTCGCAAAAACCATTGCCCATCCCCCAAAAATAAATGCGCCTATTACAAAAACAAAAGTTACGAGCTTATATACAAAACGTTGCCATCCCTTTATTTTATCAAACTCTTTAAAGTATTTTTTATAAGCCTTTTTTTCGAAGGTAACAAAGTGAGTTATAATAGCAGCTATACCACCAAATCCTAGCATCACAGCCAAATCATAGCTATTAAAAAACACTAACAAACCTTTAAAATAATGCGCAACTACAAGATAAATCCCCAAAAAATAACAACCAGATGAACTAACATAAAGGCCATTAGCAAACTGAGTATTATATCCAATTTCTTTATCATTATTGAAATAATCCATAGCTTTCATTCCTTCTTTTTCTGCATTCTCTACACTGCCATATAGCCTTATAAGCCGTTTTCGAACTATAGGAATTTTTAACGCTAACCACTTAAAAGGGGAAAGAATAAAGTAAATAAATTTATCACTCCCCCCTCCAACAAATGCCATAAAGCGCCATAAGAAATAGTATATAATATTCAAAAATCTTTTCATGGTTGTATCAATTTTGTTTCGGGTGGTACGATTATATCATAGGCCGACTCGGCACTGTTTTCCATCACGGTACCAACAACCAAAGCACCTATCAGCCCCCCTACAAAAGACCCAATTATGGCACCCGGTATTGAACCAACACCCGCAATCCAGACTCCTATAGCCATTCCTTTTTTCATTAATGGTTCGCAAAAACCATTGCCCATCCCCCAAAAATAAATGCACCTATTACAAAAACAAAAGTTACGAGCTTATATACAAAGCGTTGCCATCCCTTTATTTTATCAAACTCTTTAAAGTATTTTTTATAAGCCTTTTTTTCGAAGGTAATAAAGTGAGTTATAATAGCAGCTATACCGAAGAATCCTAAAATAACAGCTAGAGTATAGCTATCAAAAAACACTAACAAACCTTTAAAATAATGCGCAACTACAAGATAAATCCCTATCAAATAAAAACCAGATGAACTAACATAAAGGCCATTAGCACATTGGGTATTAAGTCCAATATCTTTATCATTATTGAAATAATCCATAGCTTTCATTCCTTCTTTTTCTGCATTCTCTACACTGCCATATAGCCTTATAAGCCGTTTTCGAACTATAGGAATTTTTAACGCTAACCACTTAAAAGGGGAAAGAATAAAGTAAATAAATTTATCACTCCCCCCTCCAACAACTGCCATAAAGCGCCATAAGAAATAGTATATAATATTCAAAAATATTTTCATGGTTGTATCAATTTTGTTTCGGGTGGTACGATTATATCATAGGCCGACTCGGCACTATTTTCCATCACGGTACCAACAACCAAAGCACCTATTAACCCCCCTACAAAAGCCCCAATTATGGCACCTGGTATTGAACCAACACCCCCAATCCAGACTCCTATAGCCATTCCTGCTGCTGCTCCCATCTTTGCCCCCATAAATGCTCCACCAATCGATGCAACACCACCTACAAATTGTTTTTGTGCATTGTGACCAAAATTACCTCCGTCCTGTTCATATCCTCCATAAACTTCCTTTGCCTCTAAACCTACTGCAATCCATGGTGTTACTTTTTTTACTGCAGTCCCAATTCCTTTAAGTCCATAGGTTTTTACATATTGGTTGCCTCTAAAGGCACGTCCGCTTGGTTTTTCCCAATATATTTTTCGATTATTACCAATGGTGGAGTTTCTTGCATTATCTTTTAATGATCCGGCTAATGCATCAACAGCTGAGTTTACATAATTTAATCCTTCGAAAATATCCTCGCTTGATAGCGGTTTATAAACAGCCTCATTGTTTGCTAGAGGTTCAAAGTCTGCTAAATTAACCATACTGCTAGCTTGATAGCCATATTGCAGATTGGTTTTTACAGTTATTACATCGCCAGGGTAAATAAGGTTAGGGTTTTTTATATTATTTTCGTTTACTATTTGCTCAACCTTTACACCTAACTTATTGGCTATTACTGATAAATTATCCCCTTTTTTTACAGTATGCGAAACTTCTGAAATATTAATATTTACTGTTTTTTTGTAGTAAAGTACATTGTCATGTTGGTATTGATCCTCAATAATATCCATTCGGTCAATAAATATCATTGTGCCAAATCCATCATCTACATAACCACCATATGACACATTAAAATCTATAAGCTGCTTAAGTCGTGCAGAATCAATTGTATCAGGTTTCTGTTCCATAGCTTAAATGCAGTCCTACGCAAGCAGCATCTTTAAAAAATAGTTTTTTTAAGGGTATATCATTGGCATCGTACAAAACAAGCGCCCCATTTAAGTAGCTTGCTCTATTCATTGCCTAATTAAGTGTTTCCTGTGAGGGTAAACTTTCATAAGTAAGTGAAATGTCGCTTACCTTTACTCCTGTTTGGGCTTGCCCTTTTTCATCAATACCTTGATAAAATGAATAATCGCAGCTTATTAATTCACTAGCATTAATATTTAGAGCTGATACACTAGCATCGCTTAGCTCTCCCATTTTTAAAAACCATCTGTGTCCGTGCATAAAAATAAATAAGTTTAGGTTAGTATTCTAATTATTTAGTTTTGCAAATTATAAAAATAAATATCAAATAATAAATTATTCTGTTAATTATTTTCCGATGATTTAATTATTGTCATTGTAAATGCCGGAATCTACAATAAACACACGGACATATTGTTTATCAATAAGTTGAACTACAATATCTATCGAAATTTGTAGCACTAATGGCTCACAATAATATTTACTCCCAAGGTCAGCTCCATAAAATTAACTTGAATACACTACACCTATGTTATATTGAAGATAATTTGTATTTTTGAACCTTATCAACAACTTCGGGTGAGCATGTACTGCCAACACAAGCAGATCACATGTGTGAGGAGATGCAAGATGGCAGATGGACACCAGGCTGTTTTCAAGACTCTAATAATTACGGTTATATAAATTGGTGGAAGACTAAACATGAAAATGCCTTACAACTAGACAAAAGTGAAGAAAAAAAACTGGAAGTTTTTTGTTGTTTACATGATCCACTGGGATGTGCAGATGAACTTGATAAAGATTTAAAAAACTATTGGGACGAAATGAACGCCATAATATTGGCATTGCACTCCGGAATTGACGCAAAAGATGTTAAAAATAAGGTAATCAAAGGTGGCAAAAACATTCATGATTTAATTGAAGATAAAAATAAGGCTTTGCAAATCGAAGGATTAATAAAGTCTGCCACGTCAGGTGTTTTTAGAACAAGTTGTAAAAAAACGAGGAGCAAAAGCAATGTTGAATGCAGCAAGCCCAGAAATAGCAGGTCAAATAGGAGAAAGGGTATTAAAAAGAGCAAAGTTATTCGGTGGAATTGGGGCTATTTTAGGCGGAATCGCTGACATTACAAATTCGTTTACCGAGTTTGACGAAAAAGACACCGATACCGACTTATTGATGTTGGGAGCCGGGATGGCTGGAATTGTTTCGGGTTTATCGGCTTTAATGTCTGCCGAAATTATCGTTGCCATCCCTTTGATTGCTAACCCAATCACAGGAACCATTTCATTTGTTGTAGTTATTGCATTTACAATTTGAACCCTATTTACTCAGGATGATCCTTTAAAAAGACACCTCGTAAACTGCCTTTTTGATGCAAATATGGTAAATGGGTGGGAAAAATTATGGGGTGTAAAAGTCAGCAAAGCAATAAATGAAATAAATGCATCAACAAGTTCAAACATACGTACCAATCTTTATTACCAAAACCGGGCAATTTTAGCTGCCGAAGGATTTGAACAATGGGCTGACTATACTAAGTTTTACATAGATACTGTTGATTTATTAAATTGCACTTATGCGAAAGCAACCCGAAAACAACAAGTTTTTATAGAACAAAATAAAAACTTTATTGTACCTGCTTATAGTTTTTACCAACAAATTGATTTAGAAATTATCATCGGTCAATATTATGTAGATGTTACAAAAATAAACTTCCATGCCGAATTGTACCCCTATGGTAATTTTACACAGGAGACCAACGATCCGATAACTATTGTTGGCATTCCACCCACAATATACAGTCAATGTCCTTTTAGCTACGTGCTAAAAATAAATCCTCCAAATAAGTTTATACCACTGAGTTATAAAGATTATAAATATAGTAAAGCATTTATTTTATTCTATTATAACATTGATACCTATGGAAATGCAAAACATATAGTTCCACCTTCTCAATTATCAAGTAATGAAGAACGTTATGTTGCAACACTTATTCCTCTTTGCTTACATACAACATCACAAACAGGAATGGATGAAGCAAACCGATTTCTAGTGAAAAAGAAAATTGGTATGCTTCGTGAAATAAAGTCTATGAATTTTTGGAAGGATGCTTATACCATTGTTCTCCCTGAAAATGCAACTTCTTCAAATAGCTAGTGTTTAATAATGAGAAATATGAAATACAAATCACACCAAGGTAAAATACATCATCCCAGTAGATATACCAAAATACCCTATGATTTAGCAGATTTAGAAAGGGTTATTGTGCAAATGCCCAAAGAAACATGTATTCGAACTCCGGATCTAACAGAAGAAAATAATTACAATCCTGTTTTAAAAAGAAAGTTATTTAAAGAGGTAAATGAAAAAAGGATGGCAAACATATTTTGGTATTGAAAGATAGCGAAACGATTAGGAGCATCCATGAAGATTTTATTTTATTCCATTCCCGTTCGCATCCCTGCACATTCTCCTACTTTATCACTGTTTTTTTAACAAAAAAATTTACTTTTGATGTAAAAAAAGATATGTTCTTAAAAATTTATGAAGAAAACCCCAACCCTAAAGACATTAGGGAAGTGGTGGTTGAGCTACGCAAAGGTGCGGTGGTTATTTACCCTACCGACACCATATATGGTATTGGCTGCGATATCAACAATGCCAAAGCAGTAGAACGGGTTGCACGCATCAAAAACATGAACCTCAAAAAAGAACACCTTTCGTTTATCTGTCATGACCTAAGCCAGATATCTGAATATACCAAAAGTCTGGATAATGCCACCTTTAAAATGATGAAAAGAAATTTACCCGGCCCATTCACCTTTATCGTAAATGCCAATTCCAATGTACCCAAACTCTTTAAAAACAACAAAAAGACAGTAGGTATACGAATTCCCGACAACAATATCATTCGTGATTTGGTCAAAGAACTAGGACATCCCATATTGAGCACTTCAGTACTCGATGAAGACGAGATAATAGAATACACCACCGATCCTGAATTGATACATGAAAAATACCATAATCAGGTAGACATTGTCATAGATGGCGGCTATGGAGACAACTCCCCCTCTACGGTGGTAGACTGTACCCAAGGCGGCTTTGACATTATCAGGGAAGGAAAAGGCGAATTAGAATATTAATACTTACTTTTTAAAGACTGTAGCTCCCAAGTTAACTTTCCCCTTATTGAGGGTTCTAAGCCAGCCTCTTTTTTCCAATTCTTTGGCTATATTACGATTCAAAAACCCATGCGTCACTAAGACCACCTGCGGATTACCTTCACTCTTATGTTCGATGAAATCCACCACTTTCAAAGTTCTTTCTTTGGCTTCGGAGTACGATTCCACCCCCTCTTTTTTTAAGCCCATCAGCCATAAGGCCCTCGAAATGCTGGTCCACCCTTTATACGGGAGCCATAAAGGCCAGCGAATCACATGCAACTGATATTCGTTTAACAAAGGCAAGGCGACATATATAACAGAATCACCCCACAGGAGATAAGCTGTTTCTTGGGTGCGCGCAAGGGCACTGGTGTAGACGGTATCTGAAATGATAACTGGCAATTGTTTTTTTACCGCTGTGGCACTAAAACTATGGATGGGAGAAACATCATATTTTTCACGATATTCCGCAGCCTTTCGAGCTCGGATCCAACCCTTGGCATCCATATTTACTTTGGCATGTCGTATCAGCACAACCTCTTGACCATCCATTTTACTCCAACAGCAAAAAAACAATAGCAGGCTTAATAAATATACAGGATTCAAAACTTGTGTATTTTATAAAATGCCAAATATACTTAAACTAAAGTTATAAAACAGAATCTATTACTCTCCTCCTATTTCAAACCTGTTATAGGTCTCAAATTTCCACACCTCTACTACCTTTTTCACAGGAAACTCATAAGGTTTATAATCACGATTGGTAGACACTAACAAGAAAGTTCTATTTTGATCCAATTGTTTATATACCAACTTAAATACAACCCCCTCATCTTGTGTCACAATAATACAAGGTGTACCTTCCCTAATATTAGTCCAGTCCTGAACATACGAACAAGTCACCCATGAACCTTCCGGCACCGGCAACATGGAATCTCCTTGAATTTGGAAGGTCCGGTAGGTTTTATCCTTAGGCAGGAAGGGCAATGAAAACTTATCCAACGAACCAATAAAATCCAGATCACCATAGCTACTCGTGTAACCGGCCTGTGCTTTCACTGGAACCATCTCAATATTTTCTTTACCTTCGCTATTGACCGAGATGGTGAGCAAACGCAGTTTCTTTCCCGTTACATCAATGTCAAAGCCATCTTCTATCTGCGAAAGCTGAAACTCAGACAAAGCCTGTATATCATACCTTACCAAAGCATCTATCGACAGATTAAAAAATTCAGCAAACTTAATCAACACCCTAAATGGTGGTTGAATATTTTTTTCATACCCTGCCAGGGTAGTTCGGGTAAGCCCCAATTGAGCAGCTAAATCGGCTTGCGACAATCTTCGTCGCTTGCGTAAAAATTTTATATTCTCAGGAAAATACATAAAACTAAGTACAAAGTTAAACCCGGATTCTAAGCCGAGACACAATAAGCAATCCACTTTCTTCTTTCAAATGTAATAAGTTTTGACTAATTTATCATCGCAATAATGACGAAATAATCGACAATCGTGAGAAAAACTATTTTACATTTGGATTTGGACACATTCTTTGTGTCGTGCGAAAGATTGTTGGACAGCAGATTAAACAATCGGCCGGTACTCATTGGGGGAACTTCAGACAGGGGTGTGGTTGCTGCCTGTAGTTACGAAGCGCGCAGTTATGGCATTCATTCGGCCATGCCCATGAAGATGGCTCGTATGCTATGCCCTGATGCAGTAGTCATCAGAGGAAACAGCGGCATATACAGTAAATTCTCGGATATGGTAACGGACATCATTCGTGAAGAATCACCTCTTTTTGAGAAATCATCTATTGATGAGTTTTATGTGGACATCACTGGTATGGACCGGTTTATACAAACCAGTTATCTCTGGTCGCAGGAACTCCGCAAAAAGATTTTGAAAGAAACACATCTGCCCATTTCATTTGGATTATCTACCAGTAAAACCGTTTCTAAGGTTGGAACAGGAGAGGCCAAACCCAACAACCACATACAAATTTTGGAGGGAAACGAAAAATCTTTTCTAGCTCCCCTATCTATCAAAAAAATACCAATGGTGGGCGATAAAACTTACCATAAGTTACGCAGTCTGGGAATTGAAAAAGTTAAAACAGTACAAGATATGCCCATAGAATTAATGGAGCGTGTACTTGGAAAAAACGGAATCATTATCTGGAAAAAATCACAAGGCATCGATAACACACCCGTTATTGCCTGGCACGAACGAAAATCCATCTCTTCCGAGCGTACTTTTGAAAAAGACACCACCGATGTGGTCAAGCTACGCAGTATCTTGGTGGCCATGGCCGAAAACCTGGCCTATCAACTACGCAATGGAAACAAACTGACTGCATGCATCACACTTAAGATAAGATATTCTGATTTTCAGACCTATACCAAACAACGACGGGTTTCATACACCTCGCTCGACCACACCATCATTAATACAGTACTTGATTTATTTGAAAAAACATACAACCGCCGCATATTGATTCGCCTAATAGGCATAAAACTAAGCCATCTAATTGGAGGCAGTTACCAGATCAGACTATTTGAGGATTCTGAAAAAATCATCAAACTATATCAAGCAATGGACAGCGTACGCAATAAGTATGGTAAAAATGCCTTACAACGAGCCATAGGCATGGAGGTAAAAAGCATAGGCAATGAAACCAATCCATTTAACGGTCAAAAACCAATACTACCCATTACCATAGGAAACAAACATTAAAATAAAAGATGCTATTAAACTGTCATTCATATTATAGCTTTAAATATGGAACCCTCTCTGTGGAGGAACTTTTAACAGAAGCTTCTTCGGGAGGACATAACTCCATCGCATTAACCGACATCAACAACACCGCCGTTAGTCTTGATTTTGTACGACAGGCGAAAGAACACAATATACGACCTATTGTTGGTGCAGACATTCGCAATGGTGTTCAACAGCAGTTTGTAGCCATCGCTAAAAACACCCATGGTTTCAGTGAAATAAATGAGTTTCTAAACCTCCACAAACATAACAACTTACAATTCAAACCCCAAGCACCCGATTATTTCCAAAACACATTTATAATATATCCTTTCCAATCACAACTCAGAGAACTAGAAGACTACGAATACATCGGTATTACACCACAAGACTTAAGAAATCTACCCTTCACCCCATGGAAAAAGCATCTGGACAAATTGGTGATACAACAAACAGCTACCTTTCGTAACAAACGTGATTACAATATTCACCGTTTACTTAGAGCCATCGATAAAAACACGCTATTAAGCAAGCTCAGCAAAGAAGAACAAGCCAGCTTCAACGACCAATATAAAAGCCATGACAAATTGCTTTCCATCTACGAGAATTATCCACCCATCATCGCCAACACCCAAAAACTGTTGGATACATGTAACATGGAGTTTACTTTTAAAACGAATAAAAACAAAAAAGTATTCACCAACTCCAAAGAAGAAGACTTTCAGTACCTCAAAGCCCAAGCTTACAAAGGACTAAAATATAGATACGATAAAGTCAGTGATAAGGTATTAGTCCGTTTAGAAAAAGAACTAAGTGTCATCAAGGAACTGGATTTTTGTGCTTATTTTCTTATTAACTGGGACTTGGTTCAATATGCCCTCAGTAAAGGATATTATCACGTAGGGCGAGGAAGTGGAGCCAACAGCCTGACCGCCTATCTATTACGCATCACCAACGTTGATCCCGTAGAGCTTGACTTATATTTCGAACGTTTTATCAACACCCATCGGAGCTCGCCTCCCGACTTTGACATCGACTTTTCCTGGACCGACCGAGACGATGTAACACGCTATCTATTTGATAAATACGGATGGGATCACACCGCATTACTGGGTTCTTTCATCACCTTCAACCACAAATCAGCATTTAGAGAGATAGGCAAGGTATTCGGTTTACCAGAAGAAGAGATCACCCGTCTACAAAAGAATCCCAATCCCGACCTGGCTGACGAATACGGCAAATGGGTGATTCGCTACAGTGCATACATTAGCAATTTCCCCAGTCACCCCAGCATCCATTCCAGTGGCATCCTCATCTCAGAAGAACCCATCAGTAATTATTCGGCCACAGAACTACTACCCAAGGGATTCCCATCCACTCAGTTCGACATGTATATAGCCGAAGATATTGGTTTACATAAATTTGACATCTTAAGTCAAAGAGGTCTGGGAAAAATAAAAGACACCCTCAACATCATCAAAGAGAATCATGGGATAGACATTGACATCAACAACACCAAAGTATTTATGGAAGACCCCAAGGTAAAATCTCTGCTAAAAAAAGGACAAGCCATCGGTTGTTTTTATATCGAATCACCCGCCATGCGCATGCTCCTGACCAAGCTCAAGGCCGAAGATTACAAACGTCTGGTAGCCGCCAGTTCCATCATCAGACCGGGAGTAGCACAAAGCGGAATGATGCGTGAATATATCATCCGCTTTCAAAACCCAAACAAACGCACAGAAGCCCAAAATGCCTTGCCAGCCTTGTACGAAATACTGGAAGAAACCTATGGTGTTATGGTATACCAGGAAGATGTAATTAAGGTGGCTCACTACTTTGCAGGTCTGACACTCGACGAGGCAGATATTCTACGCCGCGGCATGTCATGGAAATTCAAACAACGCAACGAATTTGGAAAAGTACGAAACAAATTTTTCACCAACTGTAAAAACAAAGGTTATCCCGACGAGGTGGTTCAGGACATCTGGCGACAAATAGAAAGCTTTGCCAATTATGCCTTTGCCAAAGGTCACTCGGCCAGCTATGCCGTAGAAAGCTTTCAGGCACTTTACCTCAAAGCGTATTACCCCTTGGAATATATGGTGGCCACACTGAATAATGGAGGTGGTTTTTATTCCCCTCAACTATACCTCCACGACGCCGTGATGCATGGAGCTACCATTGAAGTACCCTGCATAAACCAAAGTTTTTGGGAAAACACAATTAAAGGCAACACTATTTTTTTGGGATTTTATTTACTACGAGATCTTGAAAAGGAGATGGTTCGCACACTTTTAAATGAACGAGGGTTAAATGGCTCTTATCTTCACCTGCGCGACTTCGTAAAACGTGTGCCCATCAGTCTGGAACAACTCTCCATACTCATCCGCATTGGAGCCTTTCGTTTTACAGGTATTGGCAAAAAAGAACTACTCTGGGATGCACACTTTTTACTGGGGCACAATAAAAAAACCAAACCCCAACGAACCCTTTTTCAGGCTGAAGTTAAAGAGTTTCAACTCCCTGCGCTCTGGCAACATCGATTAGAAGATGCCTTTGACGAAATGGAGCTACTAGGCTTATCTATCCGTTCACCCTTTGAGCTGGTGCGAGACGAACTACCCTCCTCTTTAAAAGCCTGCCATCTACCACAGCTTATGGGAAAACTTATTCGTATTGTCGGATATCTTATACATAGAAAACCAACCCGTACATCCAATGGAAAAACCATGTTTTTTGGCACCTGGATTGACATTGACGGACATTGGCTGGATACCGTCCACTTCCCTCCAGCTGCACAGATGTATCCATTTAGAGGACCAGGATGCTATGTGATTGAAGGCATAGTAGCCGAAGAATATGGTTTTTGGAGCATCGAAGTCACAAAAATGGAAAGAATGCCCAACTCAAGCCTAGAAAGCAATTGACATTTACAGGAATAATTTTAGGAAACTATTTTTTGAAACTTCTCGAAATAATACAGATCGAATAATATGAACAGGTATTCGTCCCTCCTTATTAAGAACGACGAATTATTATATATCACAAATAAAAAAAAGCAGCCCCAAATTAAGTGACTGCTTTCTATTTCGTTATTTATTCTATAATAAATTACCAAACTTAACCCCAAAGTAAATAGTACGCGGATTAACCGGACCGTAAATATATGCCGGATCACGATTCACACCATGGTCAAAGTCATCCTGATATGAGTTGAATAAATTCTTAACACCCGCAGAGAATTCTATAGAAGCACCATTCAGCTTATATTTATAACTAAGCTTAGTACCAAAATCAAAAAAACTGTCTGACACAACAATACCATTAGCATCCAGACCAGCTTTAGTCTCTTCTCCTTCATAAAGCACATCCATCTCCCCGGTATAGTTTCCGGTATTAGACCAGCAGAAACCTTTCGCAAAATCCCAGTCAATAGTAAAGAAACCATAGTTATTTGGAGTTCTCAGGATGTTTTTGCTCCCCCAATCCTGTTCTTCCTCATACTTACTGGTTTGGATAGTAAATCCTGAAGATAAGTTTACTTTTTCATGCGGGATCAATTTAAATTCCATATTTACCCCTTGCACTTTTGCTCCCGACGAGTTTATACGAGTATAAGTAATCTCTCCTGCTTCGTTGGGATCTCCCAATTCATTAGCAAAAGCATCTTCCAGTTTTGTATAAAACCCTTCAACCAATAAGCCAAAATAAGTGTTCCCCAATTGTTTATTAAAATCCAATGAAGCCATATAACTGTTACTTGTTTCCTGTTTTAAATCCGGATCATTTTTATGAATCACCTTATGAAGACCTGAAGTTTCGATATGTAAATCCTCATCAAATATTTGAGGCGCACGATATCCTTGCGAGTAGCTAACCCTTGCCTGTAGAGCCTTTGTTACATTATACATAAAACTTAAACGCGGACTAAAAACATTTCCCGATTTATCTTCTCCTTCATTCTCTTTATCTTCAATATAATAATGGTCATAACGAGCACCAACCGACATCTTCAGTCTATTTATTTTTACATCATATTGAGCAAAGACACCCGTAGTAATTGAAGATTGATCAGCCACAATGGTATTTTCTGTATGAGTTGTTTCAATCTCACCATTCACCACTGCATACTCTGGATAACCTAATTTTTTATCAGTCAAAAAGCCGCTTGTATTTTCAATACCCGCCACTAAAGTAGAACTACTACCCAGTAAAGCTTTGTATTGAACGCCCATATTATACGAATCATCTTTTGAGTTACCATAATCCTGTAATGATTGCTCTGCGCCATAGTAAGAGTCACGATTCAAGAACTGACCAGAAGCATAAATGGATAACAAATCAGCTTCCCGAAAAAACTTCTCATAAGTTACACCTGCAACTGTTAAGTGATGTGTTAAAGCCTCTGCGATATCTCTTTCGTGCAAAGGATAATCTTGCATATTACCCCCGTCACGCTGTTCGTTAATGGCAAAAAAATCAACAGATAACTTATCCCGATATCCAAACCTATGAAAAACCCTTGCTCCCAAGGTCAGGTTTTCTAACGGAGCGAGTTCCGAAAAACTGTCACCGTTGGCATCAAACATCTCTCTTTTACGTTTCAAACCATAAACCGAAACTCCTGATTTATGATCATCAGAAACTATCGATGCATTAAAATTAACAGAATAATCAGAAGCGATATCTCCTGCTCCATCAACTCCAACACCAATACTATTGTAATTAGCCCCCGCCTCGTAGGAATTACGAGTAGGCTCTTTCATAATAACGTTAATAGTACCTGCAATGGCATTACTACCAAAAAGAGCAGAACCACCCCCACGCACAACTTCTACTTTTTCTATCATGTTTGAAGGAATCAATTCTAAGCCATAAACCCCGGCTAATCCACTAAAAATAGGACGGCTATTAATCAGAATTTGAGAATAAGGTCCTTCCATCCCGTTCATACGCACTTGCGAAAAACCGCAATTTTGACAGTTATTCTCCAGACGTAAACCCGGCGAAAAACAAAGACCTTCTCCCAATGTAACCGACTGGGTAGTTCCAAAAAGTTTTGGAGAAATCGTGTTAACAATCACAGCAGCCTCTGTTCTCTTTTGCTCAGCCCTATCGGCAGAAACAACAACCTCTTCCAAGTTCATCACATCTTTTATCAGATCAAATTTCTCCTCTATTGTCTTGCCACTTTGCAATATAACTGTTCGTTCTTCAGATTTGTATCCAACAATACTCACAACGATGGTTTGTTCTCCTACAGGCATATTAATTAACTGAAAATGACCTGTTTCATCAGTCATAGTACCAATAGTAGTACCTTTTATTCCAACAGCTGCAAAAGCAAGATGCTTCCCTTCGCATACAACATGCCCTACAATATTGGCATCGGTTTTCGATTTTTGCGCAAACGTCAATTGCGTAATCAGCAAACATAAGATTACTAGTAATGAATTGTTTAGTTTCATAATAAATGATTATTTTATTTGGGAAATAACTCGATATATGCCAAAAACAAATACGATTCCCACGTGCCCATATTTCTGTTATTCACTAAGATATCGTGCAGGTTGATATAACAATCTGAACAAAAATTAAGACATAAGGAACCTCTATAAACGCTTTATATACATCATAAAATAATATATATAAACAATTTGTTTTTAATACATAACACAATTAAGCACATCCATTTAGTGAGGATAACACATTAGAACTCCATTATTAGAATTAAAGATGCTATCAAGCAAAAGTTGTTGAAATGAGACATAACAATCCTATGCTAAATTACAGCAACAAGTTAACTAACAAGCTGATGAGCAGCAGATTTAATTCGTAATAAATTTGAGCTTATAAGAATTAAATAGTCTTTACAAGAAAACGCCTAACACTGCCTTATTCTCATTTTTGAAACAATCATTTAAATCAGTAAACTCCTTTATTTCAAAAACATCGAAAGCCTTATCTTTGAAGCTTTCATATTAAATACAGAAAAAACAGTCGTTTTCTTGCAGCCACTAAACACAAGGAGGTGCTCTTCCTAATTTGTGGGAAACATATCCAGAGAAGTATTTTTGGATATGATCTTCGGTTTTAACATAAACCTTTGCTACTAAAGCTAAAACAGCAACTACAAAGGCTATAACAAACAGAATATTTAGTTGATTAAAAAAAACATACTCTGAATTCGAGTGCTGGTGTTTTTTTATAGGTTCCGTATCAGAACCTTTATGAAAAGGGCGTGCATGTGAAATAATAGTACCGTTATCCAGTAAATGCGTGTGAGAATAAACAGCTTTGTTAACAATTTGAACAATAAACATAACACACAGCAGCCATGAAATCATGGACAAGAAGCTTTTATGTTTACTAAATCGAATCATCATTCAGGTATTTTCAAATACTACTTTTCATCTTTTCGCCGACAAATCTATTAGATTATTCTCAACATCAAAAAATAGTATTGGTATTTTTTCAATCCCAAGGTAAAAATACCTAAATATGAGGATAGATACCGGGTCAGTATTCACCTAAAAGCTGCATGTTCGCACCTAACAATTGTCTACATACATTATCCACCAATATTTTCGCCCATTTTAACTTCTGTTTCAAGATGATTTTTGGTATTCTCGATCAAGTCAGAATCAATCGTGACTTTCCCTTTTTCAAAAATCAGAACCACCGTAGAACCACCGTAGGCAAAATAACCTTTTTCTTGACCTTTCTGTATATGCGTATGAGGTTCATGCGTTTGAATAATACTACCCACAAGTGCCGCTCCAATCTCAGCCATCAACACATCACCATATTCCTCAGAATTAATAATGGTGTACACCCTTCTGTTTTGACTAAAGATTCGGATATTTTTTTTCATGGCAACAGGCGACACAGAAAAATAACGTCCTTTCAATGATTTGGTCTCAGAAACCCTACCACTAACCGGAAAATGAAAACGATGATAATCGGTTGGAGCCAAACGAACAATATACATAGAACCATCATTATATTTCTTAGCCAGATTCTTATCCTTTAAAAATTCATGCAATTTAAACTCAGAACCTTTAATAAAAAAGCTGGTAATATGGCTAATATCCTGAAAAGCTAAGACCTTCCCGTCAGCTGGAGAAACAAGTCTATCTCCAATAATTCGCTTACCAGGTCGTAGTTTTCTATAAAAAAAGTCATTAAAGCACTTATATCCATTATCACTATAATATTGCGAAAGATCAATTTTATATTTCTCTATAAACTTATTTACCTGATTAACGGACAGTGGACTACTCATAAAATGGCCCACAACAGTAGATGCAAACTTACGCTTCAAGAGCATGTGCAAGGTAAGCTTTCCACTTGGTGTATAGTACAGCCAGTTTAAAACCCCTTTAGCAACGATCATTTCTTTTTTAACTGTCTTAGTGCTTCTTTCTACGTAATTTATTGCGTCCATCGGATATTGATTGTTGACCATGCAAATTAACAAGTTTTTTTTCTCTTTTGTCGACTATTATCCGCTAAAAATTCAACTTATAAAAAAGATTATTTCTTATACTTCCTCTTCTTCCACCTTAAAAAATGCCATTACATCTTTTAGTACTTCGGCTTGCGAATTCATTTCCTCTGCATTACTGGCTAATTCTTCACTACTACCAGCTCCTGCTTGAGCAATAGAATTAAGCTGTTGCACTGCGTTGTTCACCTGAGAAATCCCAGTAGAAAGCTCCTGGTTTGACACAGAAATTTCTTTACTCAATTGCGATGAACTTACAATCTCTGGCAGGACGCTCTCCAATTTTTCACCTGCCAATGCTGATTTCTCCAATCCAGCTTGAGTTATATGTACAATTTCGTCCGCAGCAATCTTACTGTTTTCGGCCAACTTACGTACTTCGGTAGCTACCACAGCAAAGCCCTTTCCATGTTCTCCTGCTCTGGCAGCCTCCACAGAAGCATTTAAAGCCAAAATATTGGTCTGATATGCAATATCATTGATCACACTAATTTTTTCAGCAATGATTTTATTGGCTTGAACCGCCTCTTTACTTAAACCGGTTACTTCCTGTATACTTTCTTCTGCCCTTTGTGTGATTTGCGCCGCATTCTTTGAATTTTCAGTACTCTGAACAACATTGGCACTAATTTGCTCAATGGTAGATGAAACCTCTTCTACAGCAGCCGCCTGTTCATTGGCAGAGTTACTTAAATTTTGCGATGCCAAATTCACTTCTTTACTAGCCGCAGCAATCCCTTCCGATCCTGACAAAACAGTACCTGCCACCCCCTTAAGCTTATCTCGCATCGCCTTAAGAGCCTGTATCAAAAAACCAATTTCGTCACCCTGACTAACCTCCAGATCTTTGGTAAGGTCGCCCTCAGCAATACTACCAGCAAAAGCAACCCCCATCCCAATAGGTTTGGTAATGGTACGCGTAATAACCCACGCCAAACAAAGTCCCAATACAATAGAAATGGCAATCATCAGCACAGAAAACTTCACACTACTCCCCTGTTTTTCTGTAGCAAACTGCCTTATACTAGTGGCCAAAACATCTGCATCCCTATACATGGTGCTAATATTCTGTTCCATCACATGCTGAACTTCTTGCTGCTTAAGAATCTCTTTTCGAATAAGCGCAAGAGCCTCCAGATACTTATTTATATTATCAAGTGCCTCAGCTATTTGTTTCGAAGTACGTTTTGTTTTCATGAGTCTTCCTGCACGCATCAAGTGCTCAGAAGACTCTTGAACCGCATTCACACTATTTTGGTAATTTTCCTCAGAAAAGTTTAGTATAAATTTCAAGGCCAAATACCGACCTTCCTTTAAGGCCGATAGTGAATTTTCAATCGCCTGAAACTTATAAACATTTGTATCATCATCCACCACCTTGGCATAATCTACCACAATATCAAATGCTTCCTCCACATATGCCGAGGCAGTAGCTCCTGCCAGCGCTCCATCCCTGATGGCCTTTTGTTTCACCTTTTCAGCTTCACGAAAAGTGTTATTCACCTGGATATATTCCTGTGCTTCCTTTTGAATTTCACCACTAACAGAAAAACTACTTTCTAACTCAAGCTTTTCATTTAACAAATGTGTTGCTCCAACAACCTTCTGCGCCTCATCAATACACAACTTATTGTACCCTTCATCACCATAAATAATATAGCGAAGTGAACCCCCTTGCGCATCACCTACGGCATCAATCATCGTATAAAGATCTAACATTTTATTTAATTGTTCACTGACCGTAAAGATACCCTTGGTACTTGTATACTCTGCTATGCCTGAAATAAAAAGCAAAATGCTAAAGCCTAAAAACAACTTGGTTCCTATTTTTACATTGCCCATTCTCAACATATTAACAAAACGGCTTCGACGTACAAATTTCATGAGTATAATTTTTTTTTAAACTTAATAGCAAACAAACATTTACGTATTAAGACATAATTAAAATACAATTAAATAATAATTTAATTCAACTGAAGTATTTTAAAATCTCATCATGCATTGAAATTACAAGAGCGCTACCTAGTAAGCCTGAATAGCACTGTTTTGCTAAGCAGAAATAGAGCAGCTATAGAGTATCTTATAGGGCAATTTAAATGTATAACAAATTTCCTAATGCTTATACTGAATTGAATTATAGAACACCTTATACCTATAGATTATAATTATGTTGCACTTAAAAAGCTATTTTAATCGCTAATCATATGTGTTATATAACATATGTAAAGACATGAAAAATGTATCCTGAGTTTGGGACAATTTTTCTGCATTTTTAAAAATCAATCACCCCAAGCAAATAAATTACCTTGTATATAGTCTTTGCAAGAAAACTCCAAATACTGCGTTATTCTCATTTTTGCAACAGTCATTTACAATCAGTAAACTCCTTGGTTTCAAAAATATCGAAAGCCTTGTCTTTGAAGCTTTCTTATCAAAGACAGAAAAAACAGTCGTTTTCTTGCAGCCACTATATAAGCCTTATTGGATTGGTTTAGGATTCTGATCAAAGGGATTATCCGGTAATTAAGTTAAATCAAATTTTACTAAGAAGTTTAACCTAAAAAAGGCAACCAGGTTGGATGTACACCAACCCTGTTTAGCAGAGACTTTGAGATATTTTATTATCAATAAGAATTATTAACACCGATTTCTGAAATAAGTATTCAAAGTTTGCTTTTCTTGTTTTGAGGAAGTAATAATAAAGCAATCGTCAGAATGACTTAAAATACATAGGTAGATCGATTTTTATTTTAATTGGCCGGAAGAATATGGCATCTTTCTTTATTATAATACTTCTTTAAGTTATAGAAAAGCATCTGCTCAGGCAATAGTAATCCTAGCCTATTTTGACTGATGTCATTGACAAAGAGCCTCCAAGAGGCTCGTTATTAAATAGGCTGATGTCGTCTTTTGCATCCTTAAGTGCCAGAGCATAAAGCAACGGCAAATAATGTTCGGGCGTAGGAATGGCTAATTGAAAAGCTTTACCTTGCTTTTAAAATGTGCATCAACGGAATGCCTAATTTACTATACGGTAATTATATTTTTATTTAAACCTTCACTTTGTATAGATCTGGCAAACTTCACAGCAGGCTTACCAAAAACCATCATATAACCTATTTTATGATCTTCCGGAATACCCAAGGCAACTTTTAGTTCAGGCGCAATATGTTCAAACACCACTTTTAACAGGCCATCCCACAACGTTCCTATACCCTTTGTATTTGCCAATAATTCAAAATAACTCATTGAAATAACACAGTCAGCCACACAATTAGGATTAGACTCCGGAGCGGAAGTAACGATAAGGTGAGGAGCGTCGCGCAATAATATATCAATTCCTTTGGTTTCCCACAGACTTTGAAAACTACCATACATAGCTAAGGAGGGGGACAAATTAGCTTTTTCTTTTTTAATGGCATCATAAACCATCTCCCGAACATTAGCCAGTTGTTCACGGTTATACGTAAGTGAAAATAGTACTTGGTTTTTATTATGTCCCGTTGGTGCATAAGCAGCAGAAGCTAATAACTCATCCAGCTCTTGTCCACTTAGTTCCTCTTTTTTAAATTTACGCACAGAACGTCGCGTCTTTATCAAGTTGTCAAGCTCTTGGTAAGAAGGAACCACACTATCAGTAGGTAAACTATTTTCAGGCTTTTTACCAAAAATAGACAAAGCACCTGTAGGACAAACAGCCAGACAATGTTGACATTTTATACAGTTTTTTTCTTTTCCTTCCTTTATTTCAGGAATCCCATTCGCACCATCAATAATCAAAGTCGGGCACTCTTTAGAGCATATACCACAACGGGTACATAAACTTTCATTTATTCTAAAATCTAACATCAGTATCCCTATTCTATTTCCTTGGCATTATATACTGTAATTTTTGTTTCCTTCTCATACCATTCTTTAGGAGCATTCATAAACTCTACAAAATGCGCCGATTTACCATGGGCGTCTAACTTAGCCTTAGACTCCCACTTTTCTAACAAAAAAAACTCCGATGAGCCATCTCCTTTAGGATATATATCGTACGTAATACACCCATCCTCTTTACGACTAGCTTCAGCCAACTTATTGAAAGCAAGAACAAAATCCTCTTTATGCTTTGCTGATGGATAAAAATTCACAGTGATCAATATCATGATTCTCTTATTTTTTCATTTATCCCGGATAATGCATTCGCACTTTGTAATATATTTTCTAATGCATTTTTCGGGTTTAAAACACTGCGCAAAGGTGAGAAAAAAATCTTTCTATCAAAACAGGTAAATACTTTTATTTCGTATTCCATATTTTTCTAAATTAACCTTAAAATTCCCTATCACCTACAGTCTTCTTAGTCTTGCTTTGGGATTTTCCATTACGGAATGCATATGAAACACTTATTTCAGCAATAGGTCCTGCTCTGTTATATTCGGTCTCTTGGTAAAATATCTCCAGACCATCCTTATCAAAAGCCCTGGTATCCAATCCCTTATTATTTGACCCTAAAATATCCAACAACCTGAAAGAGAAACTCCAGTTTTTCATTTTTTTGGGGGCATAATCCAAGGCTGCATTGGTCATGTAAAACAAGTCATTCTGACCTTGCGCAGTCACTGTCGAGGATTTCACATCCATGTCGGCTGAAAATTTCAGTTCTCTGGTCAAAATTAAGTTGGCATTTCCTTTCAAACTCCAGTTAACACTAGAATTATCGGCCTGATAACCAAAAATATCACCTTTCACTCGATAATCATACACTGAACCTCCAATAAAAAACTTGGCCATATTACCAGCTTGTAAATTGGCATTGAGCTCCAGGCCTAAAGATCTTGAATCACCAGAATTGGTATAACTTCGTATAAGCACCACTTCCTTTTGATAAGTTGTATTTACACGAAATATGGCATTCTCCACGCCACGGTAAAACCCGGTAATACCCACCTTGTGTTTTCCGAACCTTTTCTCAAGCCCCAATTCAACATTATTAATATATTCAGATTCTAAATCAGGATCACCCACCTCATAAACCTCCAAGTGACGACGGTATAAAAAAGGCGCCATATTTTTAATGGGTGGACGGCTAATTCGTCTACTGGCAGCCAGGCTTAATTGACTGGTCTCTCCCACAGGATAAGTGGCATGCACAGTGGGGAACCAATCCAGCTGATTGACCTCATACCTTGCTTTTTTCTCCCGTTCAAATAGAGTAAAGTAATCAGGATTGGCTATTTTCATACGCTGATCCGTATACTCCAAACGTAAGCCAAGCATATATTTCAGCTGATGAATACTTCCCGAATAGTCAATATAAGCAGCATAAACACCCCGGTTCAGATCTATCGCATTTTCAAGTGTCTCATAATCAAACATTCCTAGTTCTACACCATTTACTACCTCTGAAGTATCATAGGAGAATGCGCCATCAATCTGAAAAAACTGCGGTTGCAACCCAATACCTATGGTATTTCCATTAGCCAGTTCTTTAGAATAATCAACACTGAATCGATAAGCATCTAACGGCGTATCATCAGACTGGCTATAATGTTGTTCTATTTCTCCAGGTACATCTCCATATTTATCATACCCGTAATTCTTATTATCTAAGCGACGACTTAAATCCGAATGCTCATACAACAAAGAAATACGCAACGTTGCATTTTGACCAAACTTTGTCGAAAAATCAACATTTCCCGTATGAAACTTACCATAACGGTTATCTGTGTTGGGATTATAAATATACTTCTCTGCATCGACATTAGACTCATCACCATAATAATTATGGTACACATAAAAAGCAGAACGTCCTTCAGTACGGTCTCCAAAAAAGTAAGAAGCTGACAATTGGGTATTTTTCGAGAGTTGATAATCCACTCCTGCATTAGCCGAATAATATTCGTACCACTCCGGACGCTCCCCTGTTGCATCCATATGCTTATACTTTTGTAGGTCATAGTCCCAAACACTGGCTTTACCTGTTCGGGCACCATTTACATTTTTCTTATTATAGTTAAAAGCACCGTACAAGGCCAGCTTATTTATTCCATACATGAGATTAATACCACTACCATAACGATCATCCTTCATATGGTAACCATCATATTTATCCGTTTTATTAGCCCATGGTGAAGCTCCTAGTTTTCCGTTGGCTGAGATAGAAAAGCCCTCTAGGCCATTTTTTTTAGTGTTAATATTAATAATACCTCCCTTTCCCTGCGCATCATACTTCGCAGTAGGTACAGTTATCACATCTATATTTTGAATATTGGCACCGGCTATTTGTGCCAATAACATGGACGGCTCCATCTGCGTTGGCTTTCCATTGAGGTAGACCATAAAATCCGTTGTTCCTCTGACCGACACTTCGCCATTAGATGAAACCGACACTGAAGGCAATTTATTCAATACATCCACAGCCGTTCCACCCCGGGCCGTACTAAAATCTTCTGCCCGATAGGTTTTACGATCAATCTTGGTTGAAACAGTATTGCCCATGGCACTCACTTTCACCTCTTCCAGATCTACATTCGTTAAAGCGATAGTCACATCCCCCAGGTTAATTCTAGGTTTTTCCTTAGTTAGGATAACTTTTTCTACTATATGGGTCTTATAACCTATAAATGAAACAAGCACATCATAAGTACCATATTGCAATCCACTCAACTTAAATGTTCCTTCATTATCCGAAACAGTGCCTATAGGTAACATCTGTCCATCCTTTTTTAAGGTAACAGTGGCAAAAGGAAATCTATCTCCTGAATCCTCATCTGTAATCCGCCCCCATATCACTCCATTTCTCTGCGCCACGGATGACACTATTACCATAAACATCAACGCAATAAGAACAAGTCCTCTATATGTCATATCTAATTTATCTATAATTATTTCCCCTATTCACCTGCACCTGTCAGGTTTAGATTAGATTTAACCTAGATAAGCTAGATTTGTTCAGATGAATATTGGTTTATATAAAGTTAACTATTCAACTATCATGAATTTCCAATATATAGGGCAAAGAAAGGTCGCAAGAAAAGTTAGTCCTTCAAACCAATTACAAAACCACGACTATTCATCGAACTTAAGTGTTTTAATCATCTCCTCAAAAGTCTTAAACAGTCGAGCTCTTATATGCAATAGCTCTCCAGACACAGGATGCCTCAGTTGCAATTCCATCGCATGTAACATCATTGTAGTCATACCCCAACGCTCTTTAAACAATCTATTTTGCTTATTACAGCCATGCGGACGATCACCGATAATAGGATGACGCAAGTGATCCAGATGTTTTCTAATTTGATGCATCCTACCTGTTTTGGGAAAAGCATGAATAAGAGAATAGCGCGAGGTAGAGAACTGCCCCAAAGATATATCTAACTCACTGCGTTGCAATACTTTAAAAACAGTAAGAGCTTCCTGCTTTTTGCCACGATCATTTGTTAAAGGATAATCAACCCTTATTTCGTCAGGAAAATACCCCCGAACAATAGCTAAATATGTTTTCTGCGTTTCCTCCTCTTCTAAGGCTTTCTGCAATTTACCGGCCATCTCACTACTTAATGCAAACAACAGTATACCGGAGGTTTTACGATCTATTCGATGAATAGGGTAAACACGTTTTTGTAATTGATCACGCAACATTTGCAGGGCAAATTCCTCTGCATCGGCAGCAATAGGACTGCGATGCACCAATAGACCATGCGGCTTATTAACTGCCACCATATACGCATCCTGATAAACTATTTCTAACATAAACCCTGACTAAGGTAAATGCGTAAAGATATTATTTTAAACGAAATAGATGTATCTGAACTTCGTTATGAGCGTTGAAATGTACATAAAATTCTATTGGAGCCATTTCAAGGCCTAATAGATTTTCTAATACATTTTCCTGGTTTAACTCAAACGATACATCCACCCCGAAACAAAGAAACTGCACAAAACCATTATCTTTGTCCACACAACAAAAAAAAATGAATCAGCACTTTAAAGATATAACGCTCAAAGCCACTGGCGCAATCGATTTACATATAACAGAAGAAATTCAGAGCCTTTGGAGTGGCTATGGCAGCATTGTAAGAATCGGGTTAAAAGGAAGTACAATAGAAGGAGTAGTTGCCAAACATGTTAAAATGCCCCAGCAAAATAAACATCCACGGGGCTGGAATACAGACGTTTCCCATTTACGAAAAGTAAAATCGTACCAAGTAGAAACCTCCTTTTACAAAAACTATGCAGGCAGGTGCACCGCTAATTGCCGTGTACCCAGACCTTATATTATTGAAGCCCGCCACCAGGAAATATTTATGGTAATGGAGGACATGGATGCCAGTGGTTTCGAAGAACGTCTTTCATCCGTTTCGTGGCAGGAAATCAAAACTTGCCTAAGTTGGCTAGCTCACTTTCATGCTACATTTTTAAACGAAAAACCAGTAGGATTATGGAACATTGGCACCTACTGGCACTTGGACACTCGCCCAGAAGAACTTGCTGTGCTAGAAGACAAAGCACTCAAGCAGGCAGCTAGCCAAATAGATCAAAAACTAAATGAAACCCAATATCTCACCATTGTTCATGGTGATGCCAAGCTCGCCAACTTTTGTTTCTCTGCCGATGGCAAGCACGTAGCTGCCGTTGATTTTCAATATGTAGGTGGAGGTTGCGGGATGAAAGATGTTGCTTACTTTATTGGAAGCTGCTTGCATGAGGAGGAATGTGAAACGTATGAACAAAGAATACTGGACTATTATTTTAAAACATTGAAGTCCGCAATACAATCTCGTCGTTTAGAGCTAAACTACGAAGAGTTAGAAAAACAATGGCGAGCGCTTTACCCCCTAGCATGGACCGATTTTCATCGATTCTTAAAAGGATGGAGTCCTGGTCATTGGAAAATAAATAGCTATAGCGAAAGAATAACAAGGCAAGTACTAACTGCTTTGAAGTCCTAACACATAAAGATAAAGAACCTGCTATAAAACAAGCCATAATAATTATCACACACAAGGGCATGATAAATTTCTGCGAGTTCCATATGGCCTTAAAAATAGATGATAAACATATGCAATTAAACAACCAAGAATTAAAAGAACTTTGCCAACTAGCATGCCTTGCAGCCACGGAAGCCGGAAGAATGATTTCCACCTTCTCAAACCAACAACTTCAAATAAAAAGAAAACCAACACAAAACACCTCTCTTGGCTTATCGGGCGGTACCAGCTGGGCTTCTCAGATAGTTACTGAAGTCGACATCAAGAGTCAGGAACTAATTATCAAACAACTTAGTCCCAGCATAAAGAAATATCATTTTGGATTACTGACTGAAGAATCCATGGACGATCAGTCGCGGTTGGAGAAAGATTATTTTTGGTGTATTGATCCGTTGGACGGAACACTACCCTTTACCGAAGGCAAAGATGGTTACTCCGTTTCCATAGCCCTGGTTTCAAAAGAAGGAGCCCCTATAATTGGCGTTGTTTACGATCCAGCAAAAAAGAATTTATACCATGCTATCAAAGGTATAGAAGTATGCAAAAACGACAATGAATTATACTTGAAACACACTTCTAAAAACTTTACATTTATTACTGACAGAAGTTTCATCACCCATCATAAATTTAAACAGATAAAAGCTGGTTTATTAAAGCACAGCCAATCATGCGGCTACAACACTTTCACACACATTAATCAAGGAGGAGCTGCCATGAACGCTTTATGGGTACTAGAAAACAGTCCCGCATGTTACTTCAAACTTCCCAAGTCCACAAAAGGAGGGGGTAGTTTATGGGACTTTGCGGCTAGCGCATGCATATTTAACGAACTTGATTATCCTGTCACTGATTTCTCAGGAAACCCACTTCACCTAAATACCCCCAATACAACTTTCATGAATAAACATGGTATATTTTATGGTATTGGCATCAATCTAAAAGACATCCACGCCTTGATCCCAAAATTTAATTCCGATAAAACGAGCCATGATTAAACATCTCTCAAATAAACAAGCCTTAAAAAGAAAGCTGTCATAGTTGCCAACCATATGTTGACTTAACCATGACAGCCCCTTCGTTAACACCATTGCCTTATAAACCTGTCCTTACGGTTCACAGCATCTTAAAAATTCAAAACACCCATCTCACACCGTATAAGCTCCATTGGCTTCCGGTTGATATTCCAAACTCAATATTTTTACTGTAACAATACCTTTGGGAGCTTCAAACTGTACCGAATCACCAATTTTATACCCCAATAAAGCACTGCCCAATGGAGAAAACACAGACACATAACCCTTTGTAAAATTAGCCTCTTTAGGATAAACCACCTTTACTGTCATCCGTTTTTTAGTCTCCACATTTTCAACCTGAACCACCGAATTCATCGTCACATATTCAGGCTCAATACTATGAGAGTCAACTTTTTCAGCCCGTTTAATTTCACGCGCCAAGGCCTCCAGATAATTATGCTCGATACCTTTTATATTTCGTGCAGACCCAACCAGACTGCTTAAGCGTGCATAGTCGAGCTCAGTAATTTTTATTTTTTCTTCCATAACTATTTTCTTTAACCTAGCATTTAACCCCAATGATGCATTAGAATTTCGTTATAAAAATTAAATGTACAATCAATAGCACCTGTTAAGATTTTCCATAGCACTGTTATGGAAAATTGAAATAAGTTAGCTGGCAACTTGATGGCAACAACTTTAATTCCTAGTAGATTTTCCAATGCATTTTTCGGGCTTAAATTAATTATCAATACAATTACTTAGTAATACAAATTCATTTACCCTTTTCTACAGATAAGGTACATTTTCCTTCTCCGGTTGAAACATTATTTTTTCAACAAAAAGCTTCTGTTTTGAGTTATGATGTTGCACCTGTAAACATTCACTCTCTCTAGATCCAATACAAGCTAAACCCAGAAGACTATACACCGAAATATCATGCCTACCATGAATCTTTTCGGGTAATACAATTTTCACCAACTGCCTTTGATGATCAGCATTGGCAAGTAACACCTCCGAGTTTAGAGTCACCACATCCTTTGGAATATCGTTAGAATCATATTTCACGCTATTAACTGCAAATAAATAAAGTCTATGCAAACTAGAAGGGCTCACGTGCGCTTTCCCCACATCCTCTCTTAACAAATGCATAATCTTATCATAATCTTTATGTGTAATCGCTTTCTCATTCCATGAAAAAACCTTTCCATTTTGTTGTACTATCTGTTTTATCGCCATGTCATCATATTTTAAATGATTATTCAAACATTAAAATCGTATGCGATTTATTTCATATCGTTTCCGATACTAAATTAATAAATAATTGCATTTCCTCCTAAAATTCTGCTACGATTAAATGAATAAGGGCTCTTTAATTAATATGCTATTTTATCTATTATATTTGCGTAGCAAACAATATGCCGAAAAATCGATTACGATGTAATATATAACGATTACGACTTATGTTTGCCCTTTAATTTATTATGATAAAAAATATGGACGGGAAATATGATGTCATAAAAAAACTGATTGATTTATGGGAAAGTTATGAAAATGAATCTCCTGACGAACAGGATCTTTTAAATTTTTCGGAATGGGTGGTAGAACAAATCAAAGACAAAAGCATTGACAATACCCAATTTCACCCCCAACGGGAGTTACATTCACATCCGGAAACAGTGGCCTTCCTTAACAAACTAGGACCGGGTTCCCGATTTCAGGAGTACATATTAAGAATAGCACGCTTTGAAGAATTTTACATACGAAAGTACCTTATTGATCTTCCTTTAAATTCTCGCTTAGAGTATCTATTTCTATTTACCATTGGCAACATTGAAAAAGCCCGAAAGACCGATCTTATCAACATTCATCTGGTGGAATACACAACAGGAATGGACACAATCAGACGCTTGGTTAAAAACAAATTACTCCACGAACTACCTGACGAACAAGACAAAAGGGCTAAAATACTCATACTAACAAAAGAGGGAGGAGAAATCTTAAAGAAAGCCAACAAACGTATTGAAGAAGCGAGAAATATGTTTTTAGCATGTATCAGCCCCAATAAATGGAAAAAAACACTATCGGTTCTAAATGAGATTGATGAATTTCATAGTAATATTTATTTTAATCATTACGATAAACCCTATGCCGAAATTTCCAATCTCATGGATTCTTTAAAACACCTTCATAAATAAAAACAAATTTTAAACACATGAGAAGATTATTACTGACCACCGCCATTGTAATATTGGCCATCCAAGCACAAGCACAAATTTTCGGCACAGGCCAAACCTTATCTCCCCATAAATTCAACCTTGGCATCATGCCCTCAGCCATGATCTATAATGGAGAGAATCAATACACCTTATATTTACAGGCCGGCTATGGTTTAAGCTCGGGCATTGATCTTGCACTCAGACTAAACCTATTAGATGAAGAAAGCTATTTAGGTGCCGATCTGGAATTTGCCCTCAAAAAAAACCTATCTATTTCCACAGGATTTCACAGCTTTAACCACAATTTCGGTCTTGATTTTACCGGAATGTTCACTTTCCCACTCACTTCGACGGCTCGGTTCACTTCGGGCTTAGACATGGATATTATTTTTTTGGAAGGAGAAAACATTGCACCGCTTTGGATTCCATTAAACTTTGAGGTAGACATCAAAAGAAATATAGCTTTTATGTTAGAAGCAGACATCGATACGCGGTTGTTTGACAAAAGCTATCATCTTATTTCAGGCGGTTTACAATTTTATTTTTAACCGTATAAAAACAATCAATTACATTTATAACTCATTTACATCCAAAACTCTATGCTTATTCTTTCTTACATTTTCTCAGTCATCTATTGGCTTTATTTTGGGTTTTTACTGGTGGTATTTCACGTGATCCAAATTATATGCCAATACATAGGTGGTTACGAACTAAGAAAAAAATCGGTTGATCTCCTCAATTTTCTATTGTTATATGGTTTAGTTATAGTTGGTGTCCGTATTAAGTTTGTAGGATTTGAGAACTTACCCCAAGACTGCCCTCTGATCATTACCTCCAATCACCAAAGCACCTTTGATATTCCCCCAATTGTCTGGGGCTTTCGAAAACACCATCCCAAATTTGTGTCTAAAAAAGAATTGGGGAAAGGCATACCTAGCATCTCATACAATTTAAGACACAGTGGATCAGCCCTTATCGACAGAAAGAATCCAAGACAAGCCATGATGGAGATTGCCAGGTTAGGCCAGCACATTGAAAAAGAAAACTACAGCGCCAGCATTTTTCCTGAAGGAACCAGAAGCAAAAGCGGAACCCTTAAAAAGTTTCAACATGCCGGCATCGCTGCTCTAGTAAAAAAGGCACCTTCCGCCAAGGTTGTACCATTGGTTATTGATGGCAATAGTACATTAACCAAGCATGGAGACTTCCCTTTAAACTTTGGAACCAAACTCACATTCACTGCACTACCTGCCATTGACCCTCAAGAAAAAGATGTGAAAAAAATAGCCTCCGAAGTAGAAAATTTAATAAAACACAACTTAAATCAAGCATAAGATGATTATCGACGTTTAAGTCATATTTATTTTTTTATGATATTTGTCAATTATTTTAATAAATCCAGTAACCTTTAAAATATATTTATGTATTATCCATTTGTTATTTGTATGAAAGCTTCTTAATCTATGTTTCAAATGCATATTTCGAATATCAGAAGAAAACCTTACTAATAATCACTCTGAATAAAAAAATACAGGTCAGAACCACCCCAATTAAGAGTAGTACCAAAACAAACAGACTAATATAAACGTTTAATCATTTACAAAATGGAACTTATTAAATGGACAAATGACCTTAAGTTAGGCATTGAAAGCATTGATCAACAACACAAAAAACTAGTTGACATGATCAATGATTTTTATGCAATGATTGCAAAAAAATCGAACAAAGAACTGATTGCCAAACTCATTAAGGATATGAAAGAATATACGGTGGATCATTTCGAAACCGAAGAAGCTTATTTTCGACAATATGACTTTGAAGGGTTTGCAGAACACAAAGCTGAACATCAGGATTTTGTAGATAAAGTGATTGATTTAGAAAACAGATATCTGAATGGAAGGTTGATTTTATCATTTGAGATCACCAACTTTTTGAAAGCGTGGATCACCAACCACATACAAGGTTCCGACGCCCAATATGTAGATCTTCTAAAATCCAAAGGTGTAGCTTAAACCCAAGTGATATATTAGAACTTTGCTATGGTTTTTCCAATACATCTTTTAAGATAAAACGAAGGAGGGGCACAATATTGCGCCCCTCCTTTGTTTCTTAATCTCTTTTTTCACATTACCTCCATAGCATCATTAGCTACGTCGGACTTATTCTCCAAGTCTAACACGACTCACATTCAATTGCTTACTAATCTTACTATGCACAGCATTGGAAATATTTTCATAAGTCTCAGCCCCCGGCATAACAGGTTCCAAAAATTCAACGATCACCTTTTTAAAGGGTTTTGGAAATTTACTCCCCTTAGGTAAAGCATCATAAGCTCCTTTGATAGAAACAGGTACAATAGGAACATTCAACTCACGACTTAAAATAGCGAAAGTTTTCTTGAAGTCGCCAATATTCCCTGTCTTCGTACGAGTTCCTTCAGGGAAAATAATCAGGTTCTTTTTTTTCTTCAGGGCCTCGCCCATTTTTTGAATAGATTCTTTTAGATCCTTATTCAAATCCATCACAATAACATGATGTCGATTAGCAATAAACTTAAGCCATCTTGTATTTACATGCTTTTCTTTGGCGTAGAAATACGTATTCTTAATCACATTGTTCCTTAAAAAAGAGGCCACAAATAGCCCATCAAAATAACTTTGATGATTAGGAGCTATAATACATGGCTCATCCGGGATATTCTTTAAACCCTTTCCTTTTAATCCAAAGTACAAACTAAAGAAGGCCTTTGACAGTTTAACCAAGGCTCTACCGGTAAACCAGGTTTTAGGAAGCGACAAATTCACTTTTTCTTTTAATATCCTTGTCCAGTCTATCTTCTCCACCTCCATCTTACTTCGGTGTTCATGAATATACTGGCTCAGGTCATAGACACTTTTAAACCTTACTTGTTCACTAGGGTCTACGTCCACTCCAAAAGATGACTTTAAAAACACCTGCAAACTTACCTTATCCAACGAGTCCAATCCCAAATCCATTTCCAGATGGTGTTGAGGCAATACTTTTTTCCCTTTTTCCTGAGTCAAGTATTCTGAAATGATATTAAACTCCTGACTCTCCACTTTCAATTCAGCCACTTCCTCTACTTCATCCACAAGCTCTAAAGCAGCTAATTTGAATCGTCGTATTTTACCCAACCTTGTTCTTGGTAGCTCTCCATCATAAACCGTAAAATCTGTCACTTTTTTATAGGATGAGCAGCCCTTATTATATACATCAAAGACTTTCCACTTAAGCTCCTGATGTAATTCATGCGCATCTTTAAATTGCATTTTCAATTCATGCGATGGCACAACAATTGCCTTAAACTGATCACCCGATTGATAAACACCTACCTCTGCAACAAAAGCAGCATAACGCTCCAGCTTTGTTTCAATCTCAACTGGGTTAATATTTTTTCCATTGGACAGGATCAAAATCTCCTTTTTACGTCCTGTGATATGCAAAAATCCATTCTCATCAAAATGTCCCAGATCACCGGTATACAACCAACCGTCCTTCAACACCTCGGCTGTTTCTTCGGATCGGTTATAATAACCTTTCATAATATTTTCGCCCTTAGCAACAATCTCACCATCACGAATCTCAACATCACATTTAGGCAGGACAAATCCTGGAGAACCAACCTTTATATGCCCCGGGCGGGTAAAAGTAATCATGGGCGATGCCTCTGTCATACCATAACCTTCCAACACATCAAAACCTAAGGTCTTATAATCTCTACCCACAACCTGATCCAGCGCAGCTCCTCCGCACACCATAAAACGAATACTCCCACCAAACTTTTTATGAACCGTACCAAAAACAAATTTAGAAAACGCTTTCGAATTTACTTTCTCAGCCAAAGAAAACAAGGCTCCGGCCACCTTACTCTTATTTATTTTATCTTTTACTCCTTTATGTATAGCTGAATATAAGCGAGGAACACCTAGTAGCAAAGTAATCTTATTGTCTTGAAGCGTCTTAATAATATCATCTGAGGCCATAGAAGGAGGAATGGCAGCCATGGCTCCCATATACATAGGCAATATCATGTTTCCAACCAAACCAAAAATATGATGAAGCGGTAACAACATCATGACTCTATCATCTGCTTGATAAATTTTTACATCTCTCGAGACGCCCAACATATTGGCCAAGAGGTTGGCATAAGATAACATCACCCCTTTAGGATTACCTGTAGTACCTGAAGTATAAATCACAACTGCCGTATCGTCCTCGTTTTGGGGCTCAATAATAGGAAACTCTGAAAAACGATCCGCATTTTGGTCTTCATAATCTTCAATAGTAAAAACCTTAGGTTGATAGTCTAATTTCTTAGCCGCTTCTTGATAATCAGCCATCTTTGCCGCCGACACAAAAACAATCTCTGGTTTGCAATCATTTAAAATATAGGCCACTTCACTGACCGTACTCATGAAATCAACCGGAACAACCATGGCGTTATTGTTCCATGCCGAATAAAAACTATATACCCACCCTTCCCGATTCTCTGAAAAGATGCCCACTTTGTTTGTTTCTGATGCCTTATATAATGAAGAATATAATTGTACCTTCTTACCTAACTCGTTATATGTAACCGTCTTTCCAGACTTTACCAGAGCCGTTTTATCTCCCTGTTTTAAAAACATTTTGTATTACTTGAATGAAAAATTATGAAGTATAATGTCGATAGATGAAAGAATAATTAGTTGTTAATTCGATTTGTAAATCTGATCGCTATTATAAATTAATGCGTAAATAAACCTCCAAATATATATAAATTATTCACACATCACCTATTTTATTATTTAAACCGTGCAAAAAAAACCACCAAACTAATAAATAAATTGATAAGATTGTCAACCTAAAATTGTTTGATTTTTTACCATTATTGTTTTGTCCTTTTCATCCCCATTGACTAATTTTGAATAATCAACAAACACTCTATTTGAGAGAAATACATAAACCTGACATTGGCCTTGCGTGTTATTGGATACACAGGTGAATGAATGGAATTTGCACAGACTAGTCAAGTTTTGGTAATTTTAAACAAATGAAGCGAGCCATAATAAAGTACTTCAAAAACAGGGAGATGATTATCTTTGGCGAGTTTCATATGACCATTAAGAAACAAATTATAAACATATGAAAAAGGTATATATTTTTCTAGCCGAAGGATTCGAAGAAATAGAAGCCATCACCCCAGTTGACGTGCTTCGCAGGGCAGAAATAGACGTCACAACAGTGTCGGTTTCCGATAAAAAAGAAGTAAAGGGTGCACACAACATTATGATTTATGCAGACCGTGTTTTTGACCAATGTAATTTTTCAGATGCTGACTTGCTCGTACTTCCGGGAGGAATGCCTGGAACCCTAAACCTTAATAAAAAAGAGGCACTAAAAGAATTACTGGTTGATTTCTCCAAACAAGGAAAATTAATAGGTGCTATTTGCGCTGCCCCCATCGTCCTAGGAGGAAAAGGCTTGTTAAAAGGGAAAAATGCCACCTGCTATCCAGGGTTTGAAGATCAACTGACAGAAGCTAACCATACAGGTTCTCCATTGGAAGTGGCTGATAATATAGTTACTGCCAAAGGTGTTGGTGCAGCCATGAAATTCGCCCTGCAGTTAGTAGCCATGCTAAAGGGAGAAAAAGAAGCCGAAGATCTTGCACAGCAAATGGTCATCGAATAATATATCACATTACTCATCTAACAAAGCATTCCCATAAAACACAAAACCATGTGCTTTATGGGAATATATATATTCAATTTAGTCACGAGATACTAAGACATCATTCGGATTTAACAATTTCACACTCCCAATAAACACCACTAATATCCGTAACCCTTAAGGCATATACTCCACGGGGTAGTTTTTCCAGTTTTTCATTTTTTAAACGCAATGTTGCTTTTGCGCCTAAGGGAACTATTAAACTATACTTACCTGGCTTTATTTTAACCACATAGTTGTTTAATATACTCTCTTTGCGCAAAGATGTTAAATCATCTTGACCATAATGAAGCATCAAATTATTTCCTTTATCATACAAGTCAATACGAATGACCCAAGAGCCATAAACATCACTCCTTCAGTCCTATAAATATCAAAAGAAAGCGTATTCTTATCAATTACACCTTCGGTAATCTCAATTTTTGGTTTCACTGATTTATTATGAAGCGTTCCCCATAGCCCTCCATGAAATACCTGATTGGTCATTAAGGCCATACCAAAAACAAGCAGAAATGAGGCGTAACTCCACTATGGTGCATGAAAACAAGTTAACCAGTAACTTGGTGGGCCGCAATTTTTATTCACAATAGATATCACTCATGCATTTTTCGGGTTTAATGATTACTTTTGCCACAAACGAAAAACGAATTTGAGTACATGAAACAAGCCATGATAAAATATTTCTCGCACAGGAGAATGATTCATTTCGGCGAATTCCATATGACCATTGAAAGATAAATATAAACACATGAAAAGCAATTTAGCTAAGAAATGTTTTGTCTGCGAAAAAGAACTGGATCAGGTAGTTCACAAGAACAAAGTAACCCTCCTTCCCGTTTGTAATGAATGCAAAGGTTCTGTCCGGGAAAAAGCCAAAGAACAAGAAATGCTGGACTCCTTGGCCGACGGCTTTGTCTGTGGATGTATATAAATTATTCAGGCGGGCGATACACAAGAACAATATCAAAAAGCTCCCTACATTTATTTTAAGCGATGGGCATTGCCCATTACAACAAGCACATAACTATGAATTATTTATCTGTTGAAAATTTAACCCATCACTGGGGCGACATACAATTATTTGATGATTTAACCTTTGGTGTTTCCGAAGGACAAAAAATAGGATTAATTGCCAGAAACGGCAGTGGAAAAACCACCTTACTTAACATTTTAGCGCAAGTATTACCCAACGAAAGTGGCCAAGTAATTTACCGCAAGGGAATATCCATCGGCTACCTACCACAAATTCCTCTTTTAAATGACAATCACACCGTTATTGAGGAAATTTTCGCTTCAGACAATCCGCAAGTATTGGCCATAAAAGCCTACGAAAGAGCCCTGGCCGAAGAAAACCATGAGGAGCTGGGAAAATTAATTGAGGAGCTGGACAAACTAGGTGCCTGGGATGTTGAATCCCGCATCAAACAAATTCTCTCACAACTTAAGATCACCCATTTTGACCAACAAATCGGTCAACTTTCCGGTGGGCAGAAAAAAAGAGTTGCGCTGGCCCATATTCTTATTAACGAACCGGAGTTTTTAATTCTTGACGAACCCACCAATCACTTGGACCTGGAAATGATTGAGTGGCTGGAATCTTATTTAGAACGCTCCAGATGCACACTCATGATGGTTACCCACGACCGTTATTTTCTGGATCGCGTTTGCAACGAGATCATGGAACTGGCCGACCAAACCCTATATCACTACAAAGGAAACTATGAGCTTTTTCTAGAAAAAAGAGAAGAACGCATACAAACGCATAATGCACAAGTAGAAAAAGCAAAAAACCTCCTCAAAACAGAACAGGACTGGATGAACCGAATGCCGCAAGCACGTGCCACCAAGGCCAAATATCGCATTGATGCCTTCCACGACTTAAAAAAGAGAGCCAACAGCGGTATTCAAGAACAGTCCATGAACCTGGATATACAATCGGCCCGTCTAGGAAAAAAAATTATCGAGTGCCACCACGTATGTAAATCCTTTGGAGATTTAAAAATTCTGGACGACTTCAATTACAAATTTGCACAAGGAGAAAAAGTTGGGATTATTGGAAAAAACGGAACAGGAAAAACAACTTTCTTAAACACCATAACAGGAGCACTGGAACCTGATTCAGGCTATCTGGAGACAGGAGAAACAGTTGTACTTGGTTATTACCGCCAAGCGGGAATGAACATAGACCCCAACAAAAGAGTATTGGATGTTATCGCTGACATATCAGAAAACATCACCCTAGGATCCGGCAACTCCATGAGTCCTGCCCAATTTCTTCGTCATTTCATGTTCAACAACGAAATGCATCACGTACTAGTTGACAAGTTAAGTGGAGGTGAAAAAAAACGTTTATACCTGATGACGGTATTGATGAAAAACCCCAATTTCCTAATCCTAGATGAACCCACCAACGACCTGGATATCTTTACCCTAAATCTCCTAGAAGAATACCTACAAGGCTTTAAAGGTTGCGTAGTCATCGTTTCTCACGACCGGTATTTTATGGATAAAATAGTAGATCACCTCTTTATATTTGAGGGACAAGGACACATCAAAGACTTCCCAGGCAACTACTCTATCTTTCACGAGCATGAATTGGCACAAGAAAAAGAAAGCAAAAGAGCAGGTAAAAACACCAAAGAACCCTCTAAGCCAACTCCACCAAAGGAAAAACCCAAAAAATTATCCTTTAAAGAAAAGATGGAAATGAAACAACTGGAGCAAGATATGGAAGCTCTAAATGCAGAAAAAGAAAGCATTGAAGCGATACTAAATTCAGGAAGTATCGACGCTGATCTACTCACTGAAAAAGCCAAACGTATTTCAGAAGTAATAAACCTACTCGATGAAAAAGAAATGCGATGGCTAGAACTAAGTGAGATTGAAGGATGATATTTAAAATAACACTGACAAACATCAGTTCACTTACAAATAAATATACATTCACAAAAGAAACATTAAACTATTATTAAAAGAGGCCTAATTCTTACAATATATTAGAAAGAAAACATTAAAAATAGTTATTTTTTAGTGCAAATATTTTTGTTACGAATATTTTTGTACTACATTTGCCAGCATAAATAAGATATCAATGACCCATTTTGCATTTTTTTACAGCTTTTATTTTTACTTTTTTGGATTCTGTAATCAAAAAGAGGTGGGTATATAGTATATAAATTTTTAAACGAAATTTAAAGTCCCGCCTCAATGAGGTGGGACTTTTTTTATTACATGGCACTGGCAAAGCCGGAGCTTTTACCAGCAGGTTTGACGCAAGGAAGTAACCATAACACAGTAACTCCACAGCAACCTCATTATAAACAAAACAAAAATGAAGAAAGTAGCAATTCAAGGAGGCGGTGGTTCTAACCACGAAATAGCAGCCAAAGCGTATTTTGAAACAGACAACATTGCAACAGTTGAGTGCAACTCCTTCGAAGAGCTTTTTTCCACACTAAAAGAAGATCATTCGATTTATGGCATCATAGCAATCGAAAACACCTTGGTTGGAAGTATTCTTCAGAACTACACTCTACTAAAGGATTCCGGAATGGTCATCATTGGTGAATACAAACTACGTATCAAGCACCAACTACTGGCCTTACCTGGTGAACGACTAGAGGATATCAGGGAAGTTCACTCCCACCCTATGGCATTGGCGCAATGCAGCGATTTTTTCAAACAGTATCCCCATATCAAGATGATTTCAAGAGATGACACGGCCTTAAGCGGAAAGTGGATTCGGGATAACCAACTAAAAGGAATGGCAGCCATAGCACCTGCATTAGCCGCAGAGAAATACAATTTAGACATTATTGCCAAAGACATTGAGACCAACAAAAGAAACTTTACACGTTTTTTAATCATCTCCCATAAAGAAAAAATAGCGCTTGAAGACATATTGACCCAACAGCCAATAAACAAATCATCATTGGTATTTGCATTGCCTCATGCAGAGGGAAGCCTATCTAAAGTACTTTCTATTTTGGCATTTTACAATATAAACCTATCCAAAATACAATCACTACCTGTGGTAGGTAGCGAATGGGAATATCTGTTTTATATCGATTTGGTATTTGAAGACTACAAACGCTATCAACAATCATTGAATGCCATTCGTCCTTTGACACGGAATTTAAAGAGTCTGGGTGAGTATCACGTGGGCAAAAGATCCTTTGACACAGTAAGCAATGACAACAAACCTCTTTCAGAACAAAAAACATTTTAAGGCATGATGACCGTACAACCCGCCCATCGCATCAGCGAGGTAAAAGAATACTATTTCTCCAAAAAACTCAGAGAGATAGACGAAATGCGTCAACAGGGTGTTCAGGTGATTAATCTGGGCATAGGAAACCCTGACAGACCACCACACACGAAAGTGCTGGAAGAACTTAACAAGACTTCCTCGGAAAAAGGAAACCATGGATACCAGAGCTACATAGGTATACCGGAACTGCGAAATGCTTTTTCGCAATGGTATCTTCAATATTTTAACATTGAACTGGATGCCAACAAAGAAATACTGCCGCTCATGGGTTCCAAAGAAGGCATCATGCATATTTCCATGGCCTTTTTAAACAAAGGAGATCAGGTTCTTATCCCTAATCCCGGATACCCAACCTATGCTTCCGTCTCTAATTTAGTGGAGGCAGAAATGATCACCTACGATTTAGAGGAAGAGCTGAACTGGCAACCGGACTTTAATAAACTGGAAAAATTAGATCTATCAAAGGTAAAATTAATGTGGGTCAACTACCCCAATATGCCTACTGGAGCAAACGCTACCCTCGAGCTATTCAACAAACTCGTTACCTTTGGCAAAAAACACAATATATTGATTTGCAACGATAACCCGTACAGCTTCATCTTAAACGACCAACCCTTGAGCATATTTAGGGTCGAAGGTGCTAAAGACATCTGTATTGAACTAAATTCATTGAGCAAATCACACAATATGGCCGGCTGGCGCGTGGGTATGGTAGCCGCTAATGAGGTGTTTATTCAATATATCCTCAGGGTAAAAAGTAACATGGACAGTGGAATGTTTAAACCACTACAACTTGCTGCTGCACATGCCTTGAATCTGGACAAAACCTGGTACGATGAAATTAATAGCGAATATTACCAACGAAGGGAATTGGCGTGGAAAATCATGGATATGCTGAATTGCACCTACCACAAAGAACAGTCGGGCATGTTTATCTGGGCTAAAATTCCGGACTCGGTAGAATCTGCAGAACAACTTTCTGATTTTATATTAAATAATGCACATGTATTTATTACACCAGGAAGTATTTTCGGCACGCAAGGTGAAAGGTATATACGTATCTCACTTTGCTCTACAAAGGAAGTTTTACAGCAATCCATTGAAAAAATAAAACAACTTCCGATTAAAACAAAATCAACAGAACAAGCTTAACTACCTATACAACGATATTATTCTTATAGAGGAAACAAAAAAATATAAAAACGCAATAAAATGGTAAAATTAGACCTTGAAAAAATCAGCCTTCCAGGACTTGACTTAGAACGTCCTTGGGTAATCGCCGGTCCTTGCAGCGCCGAAACAGAAGAGCAAGTAATGGAAACTGCCACCCAGCTATCAGCGGATGGTTTTAAAATATTCAGAGCAGGAATATGGAAGCCCAGAACACGTCCGGGGGCTTTTGAAGGTGTAGGAACCATCGGTTTGCCATGGCTTAAAAAGGTTAAAGAAGAGTTGGGCATGTTCGTTGGAACTGAAGTAGCCAATGCACACCACGTTTTTGAAGCCATTAAACATGGCATCGACATTCTTTGGATTGGCGCCCGTACTACTGCCAACCCCTTTGCTGTTCAAGAAATTGCCGATGCGCTCAAGGGTGTTGACATTCCGGTATTGGTAAAAAATCCGGTCAATCCCGATTTGGAGCTTTGGATTGGTGCTCTGGAAAGAATCAACCAGGCTGGCATCAAAAAATTAGCAGCTATTCATCGCGGTTTCTCTACCTACGACAAGACCAAATACCGTAACCACCCACAATGGCAAATCCCCATAGAACTAAAACGTCGCTGTCCTGACCTACCCATTATCTGCGACCCATCGCACATCAGTGGTAAATCCGAATTAATTTATGAGATATCACAAGAAGCAATGGACCTGGGTTTCGATGGTCTACTTGTTGAATCGCACCGCTGTCCAACCAAAGCATGGAGCGATGCCAAACAACAAGTTACACCAAGCGAACTAAAGGAAATAACCGACAAAATAGTTCTTCGAGAGCCTAAGATTGGCGAAAAACCAAGGGTTACCTTAGATGAGCTACGCCAGAAAATAGACAAGTTGGATGACGCAGTGCTGAGCACACTTCAAAAACGTATGGAGATCTCAGAGGCCATTGGTACCTATAAAAAAGAAAATAACATTACCATTTTACAAACACGACGTTATGATGAAATCATGAATAACCGTAAAGAACGCGGAGCAAAACTGGGTCTGTCAGACGAGTTTTTAACCAAGCTCTTCGAAAGCATTCACGAAGAGTCCGTTACGCGCCAAAACAAAATAATGAATCAATAACACATCTGCATTGCTGATGAATGAAGATAAAGAATGATGAGTTAAGAGAGTTAAGAGATTTAACACCCTCTTAGCTCCCCATTTATCTTTAACTCCAAAAATGCATTAGAAAATCTATAAGTCTCTTATAAAAAATATAATGAAAATCTGTATACTAGGAGCCGGAAAAATGGGCACATGGCTTACCGATGCACTTTGTCTCGACCATGATGTAGCTATTTACGACCCCAACTTAGAAAAACTCAAGTACATATTTAACACACAACGCTTAACCAGGCTGGAAGAAATAACAGCATTTGAACCAGAACTATTAATAAATGCTGTTACCTTAAAATTTACCATTGCTGCCTTTCAGGAAACCATTCCTTATCTACCTAAGAACTGCATCATATCTGATATCTCTTCTGTAAAAACAGGTTTTCAAGAATTTTATGAAGAAACCGGTATGCGCTATGTCTCTATTCACCCGATGTTTGGGCCTACCTTCGGCAACCTCAAATCACTGCGCGAACACCATGCCATCATCATATCAGAAGGAGACCAAGCCGGGAAAAAGTTTTTTAAGGATTTTTTCAGCACACTGGGCTTGAACATTCATGAATATACCTTTATTCAACATGACGAAACCATCGCTTATTCCTTATCCATACCCTTCTCCTCTACCCTTGTGTTTGCCGCTTGCATGAAAAAACAAGATGCGCCAGGAACCACATTTAGCAAACATTTTGATATTGCCAAGGGCTTGTTAAGTGAAGATGATTATTTACTTTCCGAAATTTTGTTCAACCCCTTTACCAGTAGTCAGGTGGAAAAAATAAGGTTAAAACTAAAAGAACTATTGGCCATTATAGACGAAAAGGATACAAAAAAGATGAAAAAGTTTTTGCAAGAGGTTAGAAACAATATTCAATAATAGGGTGTGTTTTTTTGCACCCTATTACTTATCTAGTGGCTGCAATAAATCATTTAACAAACGCTGTCCTTGACTCCACATCCCCAATCCTGAATCAGAATTAATATGACCCGCATGGCCAATATTTACAAAATCACTCCCCCAATTCTCAGCCAACTTTTGGGATTGGTCAATACTTGACCACGGGTCGTTACTACTGGCAACCAATAGAGTTGAAAAAGGCAGCTTAGTTTTGGGCACAGGCAAAAAAGACTCTAAACCATATTCCGGAGACACATTTTCCACACAAGGCGGAGCCACAATCAACGCGGCCTTTATTTTTTTATGGTATGTACGCACCCAGTGCGACAAAGTAATCCCTCCCAGGCTATGGCTTATAAAAACCACCTGAGACAAATCGATGCCTCTAACAGCCTCCTCAACACGATCCACCCATGCTTCACGCACAGGCTTATCCCAATTATCTTGCTCAATGCGCCTACAATTAGGCAGTATTTTTTCGAAATGACTTTGCCAATGATTCTCATCCGAATTCCCTAAGCCAGGCAAGGTAAAATAGTAAATCATATAGATATAACTTGTGATGTAAATATAAATTCGGAACCTCAATTATATTAGAAAAACACCCTATCCTAATTTTTGTTGAAGCAGAAAGAACAAAATGGACAAAAGAACGACAAAGGATCATCCTCCACCAAACCTAAGCTATTCATAGATAATGTAAAAAGCATTACACTATGAACAAAATAAAAATATGAAGTTGGTAGGGAACAGACAAAAATAGTATCTTTAATAAAAAAAATGACGCTTCTTTTCGCCTATTTATTTCTTGCTTTATTTGTCTCCTTTCTATGTTCCATCATGGAGTCAGTTTTACTCTCCACCCCCCAGTCTTTTTTAATCATTAGTCAGGAGAAAGGCCACCAATGGGCTCAGGAATTTATAACCTTGAAGACGAATATTGACAGACCCCTTTCTGCCATTCTTTCTCTAAACACCGTAGCTCATACCATTGGAGCAGCAGGTGTTGGTGCCCAAGCTATCAAAGTATTTGGAGAATCCTCCTTTGGGGTAGTATCTGCCATCCTCACCATATTAATTTTAATCGTTACAGAAATTATACCTAAAACAATTGGAGCCAAGTATTGGCGTAAACTATCTAAATTTACATTTTACACCATCCGAGCAATGATGTATATTACGTATCCATTGGTACTATTATCATCAGCTATCACCAAATTAATTTCCCACGACAGCAACGAAAACACGGTCAGCCGTGAACAAATTGGCGTACTAGCCAGCATTGGCGCCGACGAAGGTGTCTTTTCAGAGAAAGAGCATAAAATCATTCAAAATGTACTAAAACTAAAGGACATTAAGGTAACTCAAATTATGACCCCCAGGGTGGTAGTAGCCCTGGCTGATGAACAGCTTAGCTTAGGAGACTTTTTGAAGAACAAAGACTTCGTCAAATTTTCACGAATCCCTATTTATGCTGAAAACGACGAAAACATCACCGGTTATGTATTTCGCCAAACGGTATTTGAAATGTTAGCCGAACACAAGCACGATACAAAACTCAAAGATATCAAAAGAGATATTCTCATTGTTCCTAACTCCATCGTCATCTTTTCTTTATGGGAAAAGCTATTGGAAAGAAAAGAACACATCGCACTCATTGTGGATGAATATGGTGGCTTGGATGGTATCATTACAATGGAAGACATTATAGAGACACTACTAGGACTAGAAATTGTGGATGAAACGGACACGGTAACCGACATGCAGGAATACGCCCGCCAAAGATGGAGAGCCAGAGAAGCCAAATACAATTTATTAGATAAAATAGACAGAAAAACGGAAGAAAAATCGACACCCAAAGATAAATCTTAAGTACCTGATTAGGATAGGCGAGTTTCATGTGCCATTTGAAGATTAAATTTAAATGCATGACTTCTATGAAGGATGGATATGCCGCATTAAATGAGTTTTAGGCTTGATAACTAAATGCTAAACTATAAAAATATTTTATTAAGGCTGACATCAATAGCTTTTTCATGAATTCGCTGCAAAAAGAATATCGAATTGATTATAAACAAAAGCTATTCCCTTACAATTTCATCTCCTCTATAAATATGGTTTTTGTCTTTAAAGAGGCCTGAACCATTTTTATCTTTGGGTCCGAAAGATTCCACATCAACACCCTTCATAGGCTTACCTACATAGTAAGCATTATTTTTATCCTTCGCATAAGACTGATAAGCAAACACATGAAAAGATTCCTGGTCAGCTCCTTCTATCGGCATTTCACAATAGTACACATAATTTTTATCTACACCATAATAAGTATCCTTCCAGATCTTAAAAGAAGCACGATGAGCCATCGGCATCCGCACATTGTTATAATAAACACCATCATCCACCAATAAATAGCCATGTTCTAAAACCTCTATGGTTCTAGCATCCAGCAGCGGAATGATGGTCATGGCTTTTTCGCTATCCTCTTCCCACCTTTCAAATGAATACAGTCTATCCCTATCCGCAACATAATGTTTATCAATCACCTGCACACTCACAACATCAATATCTGAAGCGATAATCCCATCCTTATGGTGTAAATACACCGTATTTTTATCTTTACTACAAGTTTCGTTAAGTATCTCAAAGGAAGCATAATCTACTTCAACAGCCTGGTAATTATAAAAGTACAACTTATCATCCTTACTCCAGTCATTATTTATATTCACAAAACTTTGAGGATTGGCCCCCTCTATAATTAAGAGCTTTTTGGAGGAAGGCACATTTTCAACAAGTTCGTATGGTAAATACTCAATGGCTACATAAACATGATTTTGATCGAAAGCAAAATGTTCCTTTACCCAGAATGTAGCATAATCCACCTCGTTACTTATATCGCTTGCTTTGAAGTAAATCTTATGCATATCTTTTCCATAATCACGTCCCAGCACTTCAAACGAAGCAACATCCGCATCCATCTTGGTGTTACCGAGTTCAAACCAGTTACCCATGGGGCTATATTGAATGGCACTTTTATTCCTATTATAATAATAACTATCAGATAGTTCCTTATTAACAGCCCCACTAAAATGTTTACAAGATGTAAAAAGCAGAAAACCTGCCAAAATAATTATAGTAATAACAATGCTTACTGTTGACATTTAAAATTGTGTTTTAACCGAAAAATACATTTGAAAATCGATTACAAAGACCGCATGCATCATTCGGATTTAAAAAAACAACTAAATAACAAATACTTACACCTACATAAGAATTTACATACCAAATCAGCCCCTCCATACCAGAAGCAGATGAATGCAAAGCTTAATTCTTCTATTTGATCACAACCTTATGCACCGTATTTCCTGAATGAAAAGTAACATGAATTAAATACAATCCTTTAGGAACATCTTGCACATTCAGTTCTGAGACACCATCAGATGCTTTGATCACTTTACCTGAAGTAGAGATAAGCTGAATCTTTAGTATTTCCTGATCAGCATTAATATATAAAACATCTCGAACAGGATTAGGATAAACCTCCACCTTAATTTGCGCTTCCTCAAGTATCCTTGTGTCGGTTGGTAAGTATGGTGTATACAAGTCTGACAACAAAGAACAAGTACCATTAGCAGCATATAAGGCATATTGATCGTCGGATTCAGGCATCTCAAAAGAAGGACCCGTTTCATCCGTTAGATATTCGATACTGTTATCCGAAGAAATTTTAAGCCATTGGTAGGAAATTCCACTTGAATTTTCGAATGTTAATACATTAGAAGATCGCGTCATTTGAATATAGAAATCACAATAACTTATACTTACAAATCCATCAGCGCCCGCAGTACTAGCATAGCCGGAGCCATTTCCACCGCCACCGCCGCCGCCATAACTATCTGGATCGGTAGACGGATTCGTATTATCATAACCATGGCTACAATTGTCGTAACCAGCTCCTTTTCCTCCAGCACCACCGGGGTAACCACCAGATTCTCCTGCTGCACCTCCCTCGGGTGGACAATCTTGAGCACCATAAGCATAAGTATCCCCACCATTTTGTCCATTACCCATTCGACCGGCCGCACCGCCGCCACCGCCGCCATAATAAGTAAAGTATCCTTTCCCTCCATCACCACCAGTATAATTGGCGATATTTCCATCAGCTCCAACACCTCCAACACCAACCACACCAAATCCATCATCGTCTCTGGTATAACTAGCATTACTACCTGAAGTAGCAGATAATAAACCACCTACAGAAGATACACTACCAGAAACACTCGCTTCTGCCACTTCAACCGTTAGGCTTTCATTGGGAGTCAAGGTATACATACCCGAAGCATAACCTCCTCCTCCGCCGCCTGACATACCGTTAGATCCTCCATTACCGCCTGCTCCTACTACTTCAATAAGAACATCATCTGTCATAAAATTATCATGAATAAACTCACCTGATTCTTCAAATACAGTAGCTCCAAAAGAAGCAGAATTACCAACAAAATCATCAAAGGTAATAGTCGTAAAACTAGACGTCCGTGTAGTTCCATCTTGGGTCAACTTAACTGCATAACTACCTAGATCCTTCACTTGAAAGCTTCTACTTGTTGCACCATCAATGTTATTATAATCCGCATCAATCCATTGGTAAGTTGATTCGGTATCATGAGCATGCAAAGTCAAACCAATGGCAGTAACTCCATTTACCAAGGAAGCGGTTGATATTCGAACAAATCCGCCAGCCCCGGCTGTAGAAACATAACCACTACCATTACCTCCGCCACCGCCACCGCCGTAGTTTTCGGGGGCAGTAGAAGGGTTTGAGTTTCCATAACCATGCGCACAGTTATCGTATCCCGCACCTTTTCCTCCAGCTCCGCCAGGATAACCTCCCGATTCTCCAGCCGCTCCACCTTCAGGTGGACAATCTTGAGCACCATAAGCATAAGTATCCCCACCATTTTGTCCATTTCCATTAGGCCCAGCAGCCCCTCCGCCGCCACCACCATAATAGGTGTAGTAACCTTTACCGCCATCACCACCTTTATAATTGGCTATATTTCCACCCGTACCTATACCGCCTTCACCTACAATACCAAATCCATCATCATCACGAGAATAACTCGCATTAACGCCTGCTGTAGCTGATAATAAATCATCCACCTTAGATTCGGCTCCTATGCTTACACTGAGCGTTTGCCCTGGCGTAACATCATAAACACCCAAGGCATATCCTCCTCCGCCGCCACCTGACATACCGTTAGACCCTCCATTACCGCCTGCTCCCACAGCTTCTATCCACAAACGAGTCACCCCATCAGGAACAAGATATTCCCCACTTTCGGTAAACATAACTTCTTGAGCCGACAAATATCCACTGACAATAAAGGTTAGAAATACAAATACAACCTGTTTCATTTATATAAGATTAAACATATTAAGTCGCCAAAAATAGATTAAAATAACAATAATTAGGCTATCTATCTGTTAAATATAACTAAATTAAATATTTGATCAGTCTCATAAATGATCAGACCATTCTTACCGAGTGAAAAAGCAGTTCGCGATGATAAATATTTCTTAAGCATCTTTAGCACTTAACCTCAAAAAACTAATCATTGTCTTTAGGCGCTCAGCCTGACCAGCTAAACCTTCTGCACTTGTGGCCAATTCTTCAGAAGCGGATGCATTCTGTTGAATAACCGTATTCAAATCATTTAATGCGGCATTCACCTGATCAACACCTGATACCTGTTCACTGCTCGCCGAGCTAATTTCCTGAACCAAATTAGCTGTTTTTTCAATCTCAGGAGTTAAATTATTTATCAAGGAATCTGCTTCCTCAGTTACAGTAACACTATTCGTAGAAATAAATATAATTTCATCAGCTGCCACTTTACTACGCTCTGCTAGCTTCCTAACTTCTGCTGCCACAACAGCAAAACCTCTCCCCTGCTCACCAGCACGAGCTGCCTCCACCGCAGCATTGAGTGCTAAAATATTAGTCTGAGACACAATGTCATTGATAATAGAAATTTTACTTACAATTTCCTTAATAGATGTAATACTTTTCTTACCAGACTCTCCCATTAAATCCATACTCTTTTTGGCTTGCAAAGAAATCCTTTCGGTTTGAATAGCGTTGTCTGTATTTTGTTGAATATTTGCAGCCATCTCTTCCATTGACGAGGAAACCTCTTCCGCTGCAACTGCCTGCAAACTGGCACCCTGCGATACTTGTTGTGCTCCTGTACTTATTTGATAGCTTGCCTTTGCAATTTCTTTTGCTCCTCCATTAATCCCAGAAACAATTTCTCTCAGTTTATCAACCATTTGCGTTAATGAACTTGCCAAAACACCTATTTCATCCTTCTGATGTATATTTAACTCCGCTGTTAAATCACCTTCCGAAATTCTCTTTGCAAAATCAACACCCTTTTGTATAGCAACAGACAATGAACGACTTATAAAATAATTGATACTAATAATTACAATCATGCTAAAAATAATAGAAAAAACAAGTACATCTCTTAAATGATGGAGAATCTCCAACATCTCACTTTCATATAATGAAACAACGACGTAAGCATCAATCTCCTTAATAAATTTTGAATATTGTATTTTATTTTGTCCTTCCCACAAATAAGATGTTCGACCTTGTTCATCTTCCAAACCCATGATTTTTTTAAAAAAATCTTCATTATCAAGTGTAGATCCTTCACGCGTTGGATGGACAATCATTGTTCCTTTATTGTTCACAATATAAGGATAGCCTGATTGCAAATACTTTTTCTCACTGAACATTCTTTTTATGTTTTGTAAATCCTTTTCGGGCATTCCAACAAATAAAATCCCAATCACCTCGCCATCTAGCCTAAGGGGGCGATAAGCTGTCAAATACCAATCATCCACAACAATAGCTCTACCAATAAAATCTTCACCTTGTTCTATTGCTGCTACAACAGGAGAATCTTCAGGTATAAATGTATTAATGGCTCTATTCCCATCTACTTTTAATACCGATGTTGAAATGCGGACATAACCCCCTTCTATTTTTTGAAAAATAGTCGCCTTTGCACCAGTCAATTCTGTAATTTTATCAACAATATAGGTGTTATTATACAAAACATCACCACCTAAACATAAAGGAAATACTTCAGTACTTTTAACTTCTTTCGTTACTTGGTTAATCGCTTCTAATTCTATTTTTTCATCAGTTAATAAACTTAAGCCTCCGTTAGAATACACAATTTCGGACGCAACATTAATAGCCGAGCTAACCTGCGCCTGCCGTTCTTGTATTTGAAGCCGCACAAGATTCGATAAATCATTGACCTGCTCGGTCATATGCGCATCCGTATCCTGCACAATTTTCTCACTTTGTATTCGATAAATATAAATACCTAAAATCGTAAGCATTAATATTACTGCCAGACCAATAAACAAGCTAAGTCTTATTCCTATCTTTAGATCATTCATACTTTTCATTTACCTCTCATTAATTAACATAGACCGAAACGTTCCTATAGCTAGCACCATCACGTAGAACAATGATATCTACTCCTATCTTTCATCTGAATATGCATTATAACTTCGTTATTTTTGAATTTTACCCGTCTACGCACAATTCTATGTATTGTTCCAAACCACAGGTCAAACCAACGATAAATCCCAGGTCAAATACACAATTTACTTATCATAGGTATTTTTCGGATATTTAGTATAGAAAAGAAATAAATCACCGTTTTTTTTCATCACCCAATCCTTCTCACTCAAACAAACTCACTTTCAGCAAGTTCCACTTCAGCCTGATGATCCATGACGGCATCACCATAAGAGAAAAAAAATGTAATGAATCAAGATCCTTATAACGTGTTAATAATCTGTAATTTTTTAAAAAAACGTTGTAGCAGAAAACAAAGGTAAGTTACACAAAACAGGAGACAAGATAGGTAATCCAATTATTACACAAGATCATGGATAGCACAAGCACCTCAAAAACAAAGTCCTCATAAGCAAATAAATCACCGCTTAACAAAACTTAATTCTTCCAGAAGTGAGGAGAAAAAAGCAATACCACTGTAAATATTTCCAAACGTCCTATCAACATCAAAAAACTAAGAAACCATTTTCCGAAGTCCGGGATATAAGCAAAGTTAGCAGCAGGACCTACTTCTCCAAGGCCAGGACCTATATTACCAATACAAGTAGCTACAGCTCCAATAGAAGTATTCAAATCATATCCCATAAATGACATAATAATCATACTCACTCCTACTATTAACATATAAATAACAATAAAAGCAAGCACATTAGTAATAACAGTTGGGGACACAGCTTTAGAATTAAATCGAACAGGAATAACAGCATTGGGGTGTATCAGTCTTTTTAATTCAAAATAGGCATTCTTGAGCAACAAAACAATACGAACCACTTTGATACCACCACCTGTCGACCCGGCACTACCGCCCACAAACATAAGCATAAACATGATAATACTAAGAGTAGGGAACCACACCAAGTAATCGGCCGTAGCAAAACCTGTTGTTGTTATCACAGACACCACCTGAAACAATGCATCCCGAAAAGCTTGTTCCACACCCATCACATTGCCCGTAGCAAATAAAACGCCTGCCACCAACAAGGAGACCACAAGCACAAAACCTAAATAATACTGAAATTCTTCATCTTTAAATACTTTGGCCACTTTACCATGCAGGGCACTATACGACAAGGTAAAGTTGGCACCTGCAACAAACATAAAAAAGATAATCACATATTGTATATAGGCAGAATCGTAATAGGCAACACTGGCTTGTTTAGTGGAGTATCCTCCCGTGGCCATCGTAGTAAAGGAATGACAGATAGCATCAAAAAAGCTCATTCCTCCGGCCCATAACATCAATGTTTCTACGGCGGTAAAAAAAACATAGATACCCCATAGTCGTTTTGCTGTATCTGCAATACGCGGACTTAACTTCTCGGCCACAGGTCCGGGGACTTCTGCCACAAAGAGCTGCATACCTCCCACACCCAGCAGAGGCAAAATGGCCAATGAAAACACGATGATTCCCATACCTCCCAACCATTGTATAATACTCCGCCAAAACAATATGCCATGTGGCAAGGCTTCAATATCATTCAATATGGAAGAACCTGTGGTAGTAAAACCGGACATGGTTTCAAAAAAAGCATCCGTAAAAGAAGGAATAGCGCCACTCAAATAAAATGGTAGTAAACCAAAAAAGGAAAAAACAATCCATACCATAGAAACGATGATATATCCTTCTCGTTTACCTATATTTTTCTCGGCATTGCGATTGGTAACAAACAAAACCAGTCCAATAGAAATACAAATCAATGCCGACCAAAGGAAATAAGGCAAGTCATACTCACCATAAACAGCAGCAACAGCTGACGAAAGTAGCATAAATGCACCTTCCACTACAAGAAGCAGTCCCATTATAAGCAGGACTATTCTACCATTTAACATATAAAAGGATAGTTTATCTTTTCAGACCATTAATGTAAAAGCACAAAATTAATCTGCTATTCCACATAAACAAAAAATGTTTGACTAAAGAAACATCTTTTCAATTTTACGAATACCCGAAGGCAAAGCAAAAACCACCACTTTATCATTCGGAATAATCTGTGTATTTCCGGTTGCAATAATAGCGGTTCCATTGCGGATAATTCCTCCCACATTCACGTCTTTGGGTAATCTAAGATCCCTCAACCGATCCTTTGTAATTTTAGATCCTTCACTGGCCACCAATTCCAACACCTCAGCTTCGGAAGCAATCAGGCATTTCACATGTGAAACACGGGCTTTTACAGTATAACGGTAAATATAACTGGCTGCAATTAGTTTCTTATTGATCAAGGTACCAATCCCAATATTCTCGGCCAAATCGATATAGTCCATGTTCTCCACCTCAGCCACTGATTTACGCACACCCATTTTTTTGGCCAATTGACATGCTAAAATATTGACTTCTGAGTTAGCTGTTACAGCCACAAAGGCATCCATCTTTTTAATACCTTCATCTTTCAACAGTTCAAGGTTTCTTCCGTCTCCATTAATCACCAAGGTATGCTCCAGTGTATCTGCCAGTCTGGTACTTTTGTCCCTATCTATTTCAATCAACTTCACATTATATTCACCCTCTAAACGTTGAGCCACCTTTTTTCCAATTCGGCTACCCCCCAAAATCATGACGCTTCTAACATCAAAATGTTCTTTTCCCGCATCGGCCATTACCTTGGGAGTTCCCTCAGGTGTTGTAAGAATATAAGCCAGATCATTGTGTCTGAACATTTCATTACCTCGAGGAATAATAGTGTGTCCATCTCTATTGATGGCTACAGTATTATACAATTTGGTATCGTGCATTTCGGCTATCTCAGCCAATGTTTTATTAATAATAGGCGCATTGGCGCGAATTTTTATGGCATAGAGAATCAGCTTACCATCAGAGAAATCGATTTGTTGTCTGATACCCACACGTTTTAAGGAGGTCATGATTTCCTTGGCTGCCAATTGCTCAGGATAAATCAACTCATCCACACCCAACTGTTTAAAAAACTCCTTATTCTCCGGAAGTAGATACTCGTAATTATTAATACGTGCAATGGTAACTTTGGCGCCCAGCTTTTTTGCCAGTATGGCCGACATGATACTCAATTCCTCATAGGGAGGGACAGCTATAAACAAATCGCAGGCTGCTACATTAGCTTGCTTTAAGTCTTCGATAGAGGAGACAGATCCAACAATGGTCATTAAATCAAAATGAGCATCAACCTGCCTAAGACGTTCTTCGTTATCATCAATCAAAATAACATCATGATTGGCATGACACATCATCTTTGCTACGTGTGTACCAACCTCACCTGCACCTGCAATAATAATTCTCATCGCTTATTTTTTCTTATAACACAAACACGACAACCGCATTTAAAAAACCGTCGCAAATTTATAAGATAATAATTAAAACTATCAATCATTTACAACATTTATACCAACACCTTATATATTTAGCCACAAGAACCTAACACTCAAGGCAGTAATAAGTTTTAATTTTTAACCTATATGGCAATTACAAAGGCGCCATCAAGCGTTACAAAGTGCGCATTCAGAGAACGATTCTGTACTTCTTTTCGCAGGTATTTGCATTGCGAATAAGAGAAGGAAGCATCAAACACCAATACCTGCTTATCTGCTTTATTCAGCCACTCTTTTATTTGATACAGTTTAGACTTAGCTGTAAACACAATCACATCCGCATGATCAATCAACCTACCCACATCCGACTTACCGTTGACCATCAATATGTTTTTTCCACTGTTACAAATAGGACTTAGCATCAAAGAGTCTACTCTGCGGTAAGAGATCGAAGGGGCATGTTGATGCAGTGCCAGAGGCCACAACACATAATCTACCTCTTGGGGAGCCAGGGGCTGATTAATCCAACATTCACATTTATTAAAAGCGGTGAGCGTAACTGCTGTTTTTCCTTTGATTTGATGCACTACAAATATCTTTTCATGATATCTGTTAAAACGAGAAACCGTTAAGCCAACTAAACCCACTAGCAAAAACAGGAGGACATAAACCAGATATTTACCCTTTTTAAGCTGCTGCCACATAATAAAACAAGCCAACATCGCATAAAACACAAGCACCTGATAAAAGTCCAGTTGCAATCCCACATATTGGGCAAATGGCAGACTACCCACCCAAGCCGTCACCTGATTCAGATACCGAAACATCGCGACTAAAGATTCCCCCAATAAGAGTACCAGTATTGAATCAGCAGGAAAAACCACAACCAAGATAGAGCCAACTAACATCATTGGCAGCAGAGGGATAACAAGTATATTTGAGAGCACAAACCAGGTTGGAAAGAAATCGAAAAGGTAAAGACTCAGCGCCAGGGTTCCTACCTGAGCGGATACCGATACCGCAATCAAAGACCAGATATATTTTGCCCATGGAGATGAAAAATACATCCATCCATTTACCAATGGATAGAAATACACTATGGATCCAACAGCCATAAAGCTCAGCCAAAAACCTGCATGGATCACTGCATATGGATTGATGACTAAAATAACAAAGGCAGCTATGGCCATGGAATGATATATGCTATACTGGTGACTTTTCCATTTGGCGACAACAAAAACACTGAACATTAGCGTTGCCCTAGTGACAGATGGTGACATTCCACTAATGGCAGCATAGAACCACAACACCAAAATCACCACCAGCGCCTTCAATAATGCAACAGTACCTTTCCCTATCTGGCCCATAAGGCTTGTAAGCATAATAAATACAATCCCCACATGGAGCCCCGAAATAGATAATACATGAATAGCACCCGCACGAGAAAAGTTGGCTTTGGTTTGATAATCCAGCATCGATTTATCTCCTAGTACCAAAGCTGAAACAATGGCAAACTCTTCTGTATTCAGTGGTAAGTGCCTTAATTTTGCTTCTGCCTTCTGGCGTGTTTGATAAAAGATACGATTCAATGAAAATACCCTTCCCAACCTTAGCACATTTTCATTCTCCAGAAAAAACTGACCACGTATTCCTTTACCTTTCATATACTCGGCATACTCAAAAGCAAAAGGATTGCCCGTATATTTCATATCGCCAAGTCTGGCATAGAATGCTATTTGATCACCCGGAAGTAAAGCTTGTGCCGGCTCATTCTTCAGGTACATGAGCACATTAAAATAGTAGAGTGCAGAACTATCTACATTGCCAATGGTAAGAATAAGACTTTGCCGGTCATCCGTACTTTTAACAACCTGCTTTACCACCCCCTTATACACATGATTTTGACCTATCAAGGATACGTCGAAATAATCGTTTGGCTTGCTAATAAAACCCAAAGCCAATATAACCACAAAAATAACGACTCCCACCATCCACCCCTTTGAATAAGGGATGACCAAAGAGCGAGATAAAGAAACAATCACCAGGATGCTAAGCAAAAACACCAGCAGATAACACAAGAAGGAAGGCGTATAAAAAAGAGAAAGAACACGCCCTGCCAAAAAGGGAAGCAACAAACGCACAAAAGGGAAAGCACTATAGCTAAAGGTATTCATATACTCTAGTAGGTTAATTCCTAACTAAAGGTAAAAAAACTCAAAATGATTATCAAACACAAACACCTATCTTTCTTTAGCTTAGGCACTACACCCCTTGCTATTCCTGTTCAAAAAACTCTTTAATAGCACCCAGATAATAAGCATTCCAGCCTTCACAAATATCATCATAATCACCTTCTGGTATATTCGTATGTACCAATTCTATTTGGCAATGATTTTTTTGTTCAAATATTTTTAGGGTGACGATAGACGGTTCAGGCTGCTCCCCAAAATACCACTGCTGCACCATTTTTTTATTGGTTTCAAACTCCAGGTTTTTACCTACAATGTCTCCTTCCCACAGTGAAAATTCAGAATTAGGCTCCGTAGACATTTCGGCTTTATATCCCGACCACAGCTCAATGGTAAATGGGTTAGTTAGTGCCGCATAAATATCTTCTATTTCAGCCTTTATCTTTACACGGGTTTTATAATCTTTATAACTCATAATATACTTGTTTTAAAATCAGGTCAAACATAACACTCCAACAAATGACAAATATACTATCATTTGGGATGAAACATCAGTCATACAAAAATAAAAGCCGCTTTTGAAAACAAAAGCGGCTTCTAACGTTATCAAAAATGATTGGGTAAAGTGTTGGTGATGATAACGTATTTTTTAACGGTATGCTAGTATTAAATCATTATCTACTTAGTAGCTACAAGAAAACTACTGTTTTTTCTGTCTTTGATAAGAAAGCTTCAAACACAAGACTTTCGATATTTTTGAAAATCTGGAGTTTACTGATTGTAAATGACTGTTTCAAAAATGAGAATAACGTAGTATTTGGAGTTTTCTTGCTAAGACTACTTAATACCTAACTTCTTTTTAATATCCTTGGGTAAAGTATTTTTATTAATCATGATATTCATCGTTTTCAATAAAACGAATGATTCAGAAGCATATAAATATCCATCGTACTTATTATTGGTATCCCATGAGTTTTTCACTTTATAATATATAGTACCTTCCTGATCCTTTACCATTCCTGTAATATGCATACCATGATCATCAGTACTTAAATAATTATCAAATTGAGCCTGTCGCATTTCTGGAGTAATTACTTTCTCGCTCACCGGTCCCTTAAAACTGTACATCAATTTTTCTCTCTCAGCCTTTGTCATCGTCTCCCACTTGGAACGCTCAGAACCGTCCATTTCTTCTATATCACTTTCCGGAACAATAGCCACTCCATTTCTAAACGTAAAACCCTTTTCACTCACATCAGATGCCCAACCGAAAGTATGGCCTTTCTCCAGGGTTGTATGCATGATATTCTTTAAATCCTCCAGTGAAACATTATAAACCTCTCCCCACACCCAGTTGTCAGGAACCTCAAAAATAAATTTCGAATAATATGGATGATGTGTGAAAGATGTTACGATGATATAATCATCGGCATTTAATCCCGTTGCTTCTTTGGCAAAGGTCTGAGGCGTATAGTTCTTTCCCTTATATGTAAAACTTTCAGGGTATTCACCCAAGTAAGCATCTAAAATACCATTGAATCCCTTATGCCAAACAGATGTCAGTTTTTTATTCTTATTCTGGATCACACCATCCACATAAGCTTTTAACAGGTTATCCATCTCCCCATGCACATGCTTAGACTCACCATAATTCAGTCCGGTGTATACTTCTTCTGGTACTAAACCATAGTTACGCAAGGTATAAAGCACATCTTCAAAGGATCCGCCTCCACCAAAATTCAAAGAGCCGTGCAAACGTACATATTTAGTTGCCTTGTCTGAATAGCAGTTTCTCACAACAAACATTTCAGACAAATCAAAAGAGCCCTTTCCGTTCTTTATAGCCTCTGATTCTAAAAATGAAAGTCCGGAAAAACTCCAACATGTGCCTGAGCGATATTGGTTTTTCACCGGAGTTGCCTCCAAATCGTAAATGGTTTCAAATTGATACCCTTCTTCCTGTTCCTCCTGCGCACTAATGTTATTCAAGGCTATAAAAGCCAGCATAACAATACTTGTCAACTTCAAATTCCTCATAATGTCTCCTTATGTTTTACATTTAATATTTTAGTTTCAGGGAAATTTCGCATCAAAAAGCCAAAGAAAATAAAATTGTCCTTTTCATACCATGACATTCGGCATATTTATCTATTTTATAGACTTCCATTCGCCAAGAACAAAGACATGACCTCAAAAAATATCTCTTCCTTCATATTTTCACAGTATCCCCACAGCACCAACAGCACTACAATACACCATCACCAATCAGGCGTTTTACTTCCTTTCTTCTTATCTTACCGGTTTCTGTTAATGGAAATTTTTGAATGATCTTAATCTCTTTAGGCCTTTCATACTTGTCAAGCACAAGAGAGAAATCAGGCAGTTCCATTAGATTATCATTCTCTTCAAATACCAATACAATCTTTTCGCCCAGTTTATCATCCGGCACAGATGAAATTAGAAAAGGAACTGTCAATAAACGCGACAACTTCAATTCAATTTTTTCGGGTATCACCTTAAGTCCTCCGGTATTAATCACATGATCATACCTCCCTATAAACAAAAATTCTGTTTTATTCTTAAGCGTCACAATATCATTGGTTACAATCTCATCCTCGCAAATATCAGAAGCCACAATTTTCAGACAAGATCTTTTATCCTGCCCAAAGGTCACATTAGGCATAGCCTTAAAAAAGTCATCTTCATCACCCAGCTCCCTTATAGCCACATGCGACACTGTTTCCGTCATACCATAACTTTCATAAAACCGGGTTTCCATACCCCTTAAGCTATATTTTAATTCCAAAGAAACAGCACCTCCTCCTATTATTACCGACTTAACATTCGTAAAATCAGATATGGAATGATACACCTGTAATGGCACCATCGCTACAAAATCAATCGATTCAGAAATATGAGAAAGCGGAGTTCCTGAGGGTTCCGCCAGCAACAAATTAAACCCTCCCACAAATGCTCGCACCAACATCATTTTACCTGCAATATAATGAGCAGACAAACATAACAAAGCCGTTTTATCAGTTGTTAGATTAAAATATGTCACTGTCTTTTGTGCCGATGCAAGCATATGCTTTTTCTGCAATCGTACTTCCTTAGGCTGTCCTGTTGAACCAGAAGTATAAGCTAAGATATAATTGCGGGGAGACAACCATTGCTCAATAAATTCCCAAATATCCCTTTGCCATTGCGGTGTAAGCGGGTCTTTTAGCCGCGCAGCGCAATATGCCTTCAAGGCTTCTCCTTCACGACAAATACCGTCCAGCTTTATACGATTATATTCTCCTCTGGTAAAACACCCCATGGTTCATTTATATTATAAAAAAGATGCCCCTTCTTTACTTCCAGCGGAGAAGAAACGTTATTAGAAAATACCTGTCCCGTGCCCAAACCTTGAGGCATGGAATTATCATGAATAGCGGTCCATTGTGCAATGGCATTTAGTCCAACATTACCTTCCAGGGCCGAAGTAGCCCACCAACCCACATTTTGAGCTTCTGCAATTCGAACCCATTCATCAGAAGCCTTAAAACCACCTAGTAATGAAGGCTTTAAAATAACATATTGCGGCTTAATGATTGAAAGCATTTCCTCCTTTGTCTGAAAATCATCAAGACCAATCAACTCTTCATCCAAGGCTATAGGCAAAGGTGTTTCCTTACATAGATCAGCCATTACTTGCCATTGTCCAGCCTTTATGGGCTGCTCAATAGAATGAATATCCAACTTACTTAGTTGGATCATTTTGTCCAATGCCTCATCTGGTGAAAATGCCCCATTGGCATCCACCCTTACCTCTATTTGAGAGGCATCATACCTTCTTCTTATTTCCTTTATCAGTTCAATCTCCTTTTTAAAATCCAGTGCACCCACCTTTATCTTAATACAATCGAAACCTGCCTTTAGTTTCTGCTCCAACTGCTCTTGCATGTACTCCATCTCTCCCATCCATATCAATCCATTGATAGGAATGGCCTTCATTCCGACCACAAAATCAGAATGAAATATTTTTTTACCACCTCCATTCTGTAAATCGAGCAAAGCCATTTCCAATGCGAAACGTATAGCAGGCCATTCAGTTAGTGACTCATGCAAGCTGTGCGCATAAATATTAATTTGCTCACATACCTCAGTAAGCTTACTTTCCAAATGAGGTTTGTCATCCACACTCAATCTGGGTAATATGGAACATTCACCAATACCAACCACATCAGGCTTGGTCTGTTCATAAATTTCCACATACCAACTATTCTTAGTCTTTAATACTCCCCGTGATGTGCCACCTGGCGTATTAAAACTCAAAGTATGTCTTTTAAACGAAGCTTTCAGCATAAGCAATGAAACTAATAATAAAACACCATATCACACAACATGCTACAAAGGTATTAAAGAAACAACCCTAGGCCCAATAGTAATACCATCAAGAAAGTAGCTATTGCCAACTTTTTTAATTGAGGATCCAATAGCTTGGGTACTTGATTTCTCAACACAAAAACAAGGTTTTTAATGAAAATAGGAAACACAAGGACAAAAGACCATTGCCAATCACTAACAAACTGACAAACACCGTATAAAACCATAAGCACCATCGCTCCCACGACAAGAAAGGTATGATATTTTTTTGCCCATGAACTTCCCATTCTCACTACCAAAGTATGCTTTCCCGTTTTAGCATCATTCTCTACATCACGAAGATTATTCAGATTCAAAACGCCTGCACTTAAAAAGCCCACTGCAGAAGCGGGCAGCAAGAGCCATACATCAAAAGTTCCGGTATGCAAAAAGTACGTCCCCAACACGCCCGTTAATCCAAAAAACAAGAAAACAAAAATATCACCCAAACCTTTGTATCCATAAGGACTATTTCCCACTGTATATTTTATGGCCGCGGCAATTGCACCCAAACCCAAGAATAGCAGTCCCCAAGCTTTTATACTCACCATGCTAAAATCGCCACAAGCAATCAAAACAATTCCAGCTATAAGAGACAAAACTGAGAATGCAATCACGGTAGTTTTCATTTCATCCGTTGTAATCCTACCTGAAGACACCATCCGTTCTGGCCCCACCCGTTCTTCATTGTCGGCCCCAGAAACGGCATCTCCATAATCATTGGCCACATTACTTAACACCTGCAACAATACGGTGGTCACCAGGGCTAAAATTCCCACTGACCAACGATATGATTGATGGTAGCCAGCTATAAAATTACCCATCAAAATGGAAGACAAAGCCAAGGGAAGCGTTCGCAACCTAAAAGCTATAATATAAGATTTAATTTTTGACATGAAATATACCCCACAAGGCTTTAAAATAAGCCGCAAAGATATTAAACAGGATGAAAGTTAACAAGCTATACTATAAATAGTACCTGCTTTACCAAATTTTAAAACACCCTTAGTAAACCATCTGGTCATCCCTGTCATACAATTATTGGTTTCACTATCGACCTTTCAGCCTTAAATAAATGTTCAGTTAATTTATCTCCCTCACACTCTTCAATAAAAACTACCCATTGATTTACAAACTATATTCATGTTTAAATTTTTCTTTCAATGGCCATATGGAACTCGCCTAACTTAATCATCCACTTGTATAAGAACTGGATTCTTATGACTTGTTTCACTTCCATTTTCAATACTATCCGAGACGTTTTCGTCGGAGGCTTTACTAACATCCAGCCCAAGCCACGAGTCCAATATATGTATCTTACGATGAAAAAACTTAGCAATAAACCCCACTAAAACAGCAGCAACAATAGTTCCTTCCCTTATTCCTTCAAGTTGAAAAAGAAAAATAAAAGAACTTATTAAGCCCACCATAACCATTGCACTATCAACCCCTATTTTTGCTTTCCCAAACTCTTTATTCAAAGTATCAGCAATGGCCATAGCCAACCCTTCTCCCGGCAGATACGTTAACTTTGCCTTTACCTCTAAAAAAACACCCAAAGCAATCACTACACAGCTCACCAAACACCAGAAGGCTTGCCAATAATAATTAGACACATTCAAATCAGAAACAAAATAGAGTGCCAAATCAATAAAAACACCAAAAGCAAATACAACAGGAAGTTGCAACAATTGAAGCAGACGATACTTCCTTCGAAGTATCCCTATTTGTATGACAATCAAAATCAAGTTAAAAAAGATCGTCAGCGTACCCAAAGAAAAGGGCATTTTAAAACTATATACATAGGGAATACAAGATATAGGTGACACCCCAAGATCTGCTTTCACAGATAAAGCAACACCTACAGCCATAACAAAAAGACCAACGCTAAATAAGATAATCTTTAGCGGAATACTATTATTTTTCATATGTTTAAATTTTTCTTTCAATGGCCATATGGAACTAATTCGGACAGCCATCTGTCCAAGGAGAAAAAACATTCCCATGACTCATTTTGTAAGATATATTATCGTAGAATTTTTGGATAGATAAATCAGGCCACAAAAGTATAAAACCATCACTATAATTCAAAGCAAAGACCAATCAAGTTTAATATGAAAAACTCACTTAATCTGACTGATGCGTAAAATTCTCTCATACATCATTCGGCTTAAAATACGATTAAATACGTATATAATATCCTTATAAATTATTTTAGTCCAAGCTATTAATCTCGTATTTTTACAAAATGGAATTACAGATTGCTCTCATATTCTCGGCCCTTCTGCAAGTAATCGCATTTATCATTACTATCAGCCTCATTCCCAAAACAAAATTTAATGTTGCATGGATCAGTATTTCAATAGGTTTTCTTTTGATGGCTGTACGCAGACTATTTGAGGTATTCTCAATTTTTGAAGCTGGAATACCCGAAACCATCTCAATCATAAATGGCTGGATAGCTATTATAATTTCAATAGCCATGTTAATTTCTTCTATTTATATTCGTAAAATATTTGAAGTCTTATCCAGAATTCATCAACTTCAAAAAGAAAATGAAGCAAAACTACTATCGGCTGTGATATCCACTGAGGAAAGAGAAAGAAAGTACTTTTCTAAAGAATTACATGATGGCTTAGGGCCACTACTATCTTCCACCAAAATGACGATTTCGGCCATTCACAAAAAAAACACATCACCCCACACCACTGAGCTACTTGAGAAAATAGAAAGTCTTGTAGACAACGCAATAACAAGCACCCGAGAGATTTCAAATCATCTTACACCTCATGTTTTAGAACGCTATGGCCTCAAAAAGGCAATTGAAATCTTTATCCGAAATTCATCCCTTAAAGAAACCATCCGTATTGAAATATCCAGTAATATTGAAAAAAAGCGTTTTTCTTATAACATAGAAGTTATTCTCTACCGTATTTTTTGCGAATTGGTCAATAATACTTTAAAATATGCTCAAGCTGATAACATTAATATTCTACTATACGAAAAGAACAGCCTATTGGAATTCACCTACAGAGATAATGGCATTGGCTTTGATTTGGAACGAGAACAAGATAGTGGCATGGGCTTAACAAATATAAAATCTAGAGTAACCTCCTTAAATGGCTATTTTAAAATGAACAGCTCACCATCAAATGGCTTTTACGCTTACATAAAATTACCCCAATGAAACGAGTCATGAGAGTTGTTGCGCACACAGGGAGATGATTAATTTCGGCGAATTCCATATGGCCTTTGAAAATTTAATTATAATCATGAAAAAATTTAAAATACATATCGTAGATGATCACTCCTTATTTCGTGAAGGATTACGATTTTTACTACAAAACAGTAAATATATTTCTGAAATAAAAGAAGCTGCAAATGGCAGACAGTTTCTTGACCAGGTAACCAACTTTATGCCTGACGTTGTTTTAATGGATATTGACATGCCTAAAATAAACGGCATTGAAGCTACCAAAGAAGCAATCAAACAATTTCCTGAACTTAAAATCATTGCCTTATCCATGTACTCAGACGAAATGTTTTACACTGAAATGATAGAAGCTGGAGCAGTGGGATTTTTGTTAAAGAACTCACAGTTTGATGATGTACAAACAGCCATACTAGAGGCATACAATAACCGCAATTTCTTTTCTCCCGAAATACTCAGTTCCATTGTTGCTGGTCTGAACCGCAAGTCTGAACCATTAAAAAATGAAAAACTAACAAAACGAGAATTAGAAGTACTTCTAAACATCTGCCAAGGACTGTCCAATCAGGAGATTTCGGAACAACTCTTCATCAGCAAAAGAACGGTAGATAAACACAGGGAAAACATCATGCTAAAGACCAATTGCAAGAACACAGCTGAGTTAGTGGTTTATGCCATCAAAGAAGGATATTTCGAAATATAATTCCTTGATAATACAAAGCCTCTTTTACGTAAAAAAACGTATATAAAAAATACGATATAAGGCTGTTTTATATCTGTTAGTTTGTATTGACTTTTGTACTGTACCAATAAAAATTACAGTACAATGAAAAAGACAAAGTCAATATCAATTACACTATTATCACTTATCTTGATAAGCGCATGCTCATCCCAATCAAGCAAAAACAACACCATAAATATTTCCGGTGCTTTTGCCTTATACCCCTTGGTTGTAAAATGGTCAGAAGAATACCAAAAGACCCATCCTGATATCCGTTTTAATATTTCTGGTGGAGGAGCTGGCAAAGGCATGGCCGATGCACTGTCCGGAGCTGTAGATCTGGGTATGTTTTCTCGTGAGATTACACCCTCCGAAATGGAGAAGGGGGTATGGTGGGTAAGTCTATGCACTGACGCAGTGGTACCAACCATCAGCAAACGTAACCCATACCTTGATTCATTGAAGAAAAGAGGCCTTACCAAAGCTGAGTTTAAAGCCATATTTATTACCAAATCCATCTCTTCGTGGGATGCATTGTTGGCAAAACCCTCGCAACATGAAATCTCAGTTTATACACGATCCGATGCTTGCGGTGCTGCCGAAACATGGGCAAAATACCTGGGCACACATCAAGAAAACATAAAGGGGATCGGAATCTATGGAGATCCGGGATTAGCCGAAGCCGTAAGTAAGGATCCTGCTGGCATCGCATTTAACAATACTATTTTCGCCTATAATATAAATACAGGCAAAAAACAACCAGGAATTGAACTCATCCCCATTGACATCAATGAAAATGGAAAAATAGATGCTGAAGAAGACTGCTACAACACATTCTGCGATATACTACAGGCCATTGCCAATGGCATTTACCCTGCACCTCCAGCACGCCAACTTTACTTTGTAGCAAATGGAAAACCACCCGAAAAGACAACCTGCGACTTCATTAAATGGACACTTACCGAAGGACAGGCTTATGTAAAAGAAGCCGGCTATGTTCCCATGAGCGATATCCTCGTTAAACAATCCCTTAAAAAACTGAATGCCCAATAATTACCTTTTTCCTATGCACTATCAAAGAAGCCTCTTGTCCAAGATAACAACATCATGGATGATAATCTCTATCATAACCATCCTTGCGCTACCACTGGCAATTGGAACAGGACTATACTTAAAGGCCCACCCCCTAATGGAACTAAAGTCTTTGAATGAATTGATCACATCCTCCATATGGCTACCACACCAAAAAGAATTTGGCTTTCTCCCTTTTATTTTAGGATCGTTATATGTCACATTCATCGCTTTCTGCCTTTCTGCACCTGTTTGCTTATTGGCCGCTCTATTTTTAACACAATTTTCATGTGCCAATAATTTTTCTTTTTATGGCCACACGAAACTCACCCCAAAGAAATTCCCTGGTGTAAAAAACATTTTATCACGATTGGTTTCATCGCAAAACATCATGCGATTCATGCACCCTGTAATTGATATACTGGCAGGGTTACCATCTGTCATATATGGCATGTGGGGCATCTTAGTTATCGTTCCTTTCATATCCAACCATTTGGCGCCTCTTTTAGGTATTAAGTCTTCGGGCTACACCATACTGGCTGGAGGGATTGTACTGGCTGTCATGTGCATACCGTACATATTGAACATGCTTATTGAGGTATTCAACACCATTCCAACAGGATTAAAAGAAGCTTCTCTTTCGCTGGGAGCCACCTATTGGGAGATGGTAAAACATGTGGTAATACGAAAGGGAATTCCTGGTATCATCTCGGCATTTGGACTGGGGATTGCCAAAGCTTTTGGCGAAACAATGGCGGTGATGATGGTGGTTGGAAACCTTATTCAAACAAAACCTCACTTATTCGATGCAGGATACCCCCTACCTGCCCTTATCGCCAACAATTATGGTGAAATGTTATCCATTCCATTGTATGACTCCGCATTAATGTTTGCGGCACTCCTACTCTTTACCATCATACTTATAATCAACCTTATTTTTAGGTATTTCATTTACAAAACCAACAAATATGAATAACCGAAAACAATTTGAAGAAAAGATCGTACGCCTGCTATCAGGACTTGCAACACTTTCGCTTGTTACAACACTCATTTTTATTATAGTTATCATTTTTATGAAAGGGCTTCATGCCTTGTCATGGACCATGCTTTTCATGACACCCCGTGGTGGATATTACTACGGTGGTGAGGGTGGGGTTTTAAACGCCCTCATTGGTTCCTTATATATTTCTTTTGGAGCAACCATCCTCGCAACCATCATGGGGGTTCCATCTGCATTATATATCAACGTTTATTTATCCCGATATAAGAAAACGCAAAATATCATACGCTATGTATTAGATGCGCTTTGGGGTGTTCCATCTATCGTATATGGAGCCTTTGGTTTTGCCCTCATGTTGTTGATTGGCATAAATGCCTCACTACTGGCCGGAATCATAACCGTTGCTCTCCTGATCACTCCCATCGTTGTAAGAACCTTTGATGAGGCACTATGTAATATCCCCAAAGGCTTGTACGAAGCTTCTTTGGCATTGGGTTCTACCAGAAGCGAAACGGCATTTAAAGTCATTTTTAAACAAGGATTTCCTGGTTTTATTACAGCCTTATTATTGGCTTTTGGACGTGGCATAGGTGATGCTGCTTCAGTAATTTTTACGGCGGGATATACCGACCTTATTCCTATTCATCTGGATGAGCCCGCCGCTACCTTGCCCTTATCCATATTCTTTCAGCTAGGATCTCCTATTTTGGAAGTCCGGGAGCGTGCTTATGCAGCTGCCATTATACTCACATTAATTATTTTAACAATAAGCCTTACTGCCAGATACCTATCAAAAGCACATACTAAAACCAACATAAAATAAGCTTCGCAATGACTACTTACACGATTAAAGAAGAAATGATGAATCTAGATCAAAAAACTCTAATCAACAGTGGAAATACTTTCCCCGAAAGTGATTCAATACTTCAAATAAAAAACTTGAATGTATGGGCTGCTGATCACCATATACTAAAAAATATAAATCTAAAAATACCTAAGAATAAAATAACAGTGCTACTTGGACCTTCCGGCTGTGGAAAAACAACACTACTCAAAAGCATGAACAAACTAACAGACATCAATAAAGAACTAAAAGTAATGGGGCATATTTTTATAGAAAAAGATGACATCTTAAATACCAACAAGAATGTTCCTTCTATTCGCCAAAAAATGGGATTATTGGGTCAACGCCCCTACCCGCTGCCCATGTCCATATACAAGAATGTAGCCTACGGAATTAAACTCAAAGGTATCCGGGACAAAAAACTGATAGACTATTACATTGAAAAACACCTAAAAGAAGTGGGCCTATGGGAAGAAGTAAAAGACAGACTTAACTGTTCGCCTACTAGTCTTTCCATTGGACAGCAACAACGTTTATGTCTGGCACGCGGTTTGGCGGTAAAACCGCGAATTATCTTAGCAGATGAACCCACCTCTGCACTTGATCCTATTTCGAGCAAAACAATAGAAGAGCTATTTAGGAAACTAAAAAAGCATTACACCATTGTCCTTGTAACTCATGTATTGCGACAAGCAATACGCCTAGCTGATAATGTGGTATTTATGTCAGATGGTAAAATCATAGAACATGGTCATCCTGAAAAAGTATTTAACATTCCCCAATCCAAACAACTAAAAGAATATATGGTGGATGGAAACTAGCTAAATAAACAAACACAAATACAAACACCTACATGCGACTGTTAAAACTACTATTTTTCGGAGAGATATTTGTTTTGCCCATACTCCTGTCGGCCCAAACAAATAAATTACAATTAAGTGCTGAGTTCCGTTCCCGAATCATTCTGGACCATGGATACCAATCGCCCCAAATGAAAAACCACAGTACCACCTTCTACTCAACGCAACGAACCAGATTTAACACCCTGTTTATTAATACAAAAATTCAGACTTACTTATCCATACAAGATATAAGAATATGGGGTGATGATGACAACTTCAGTAGCAACGGTAGTTACGGAAACACTCAAAGCCTATGTTTACATCAAGGCTGGGTAAAACTTACACTTATGAAATCTTTATCTTTAAAAGTAGGAAGGCAAATTTTTTCCTACGATGACCAACGAATTTTGTCTGCCAGAAATTGGAACAATTATCAGGTCACATACGATGCCGTCCTTGCTGAATATAAAAAGAACCAACACAGAGTACACCTAGCATTTAGTTATAATGCGAATCACAAAAGTGACCAGACCTACCCCGCAAAGCTATTCAAAACTTACAGTTTCATTCACTACAAACATAATGCAGACGCGCTATCGTTATCGGGCATTGCAGTCATAACCGGAAACACGCTGACAGACACAACAGAGCAGGTTTACTATAGAGCAACATATGGCGCAAATATGAAATACAAAAACCCACAAAGAAACATACGCCTATCGGCCTATTACCAACATAAGCTAAACAATCATGCAAACCCTCTCTCGGCCTTTTGTGTTTCGGCATATGCAGCCCATAAAATAACCAGGAAAACAATACTAGGTATAGGCTATGATTTAATTTCAGGTGATAACAGCTCCACATCAACCAATCAGCAGTTCGACCTTTTATACGGTCGCAGACATGGTTGGTATGGATATATGGACTACTTCAGTACAACACCACAGCAAGGACTGCAGGACATATTGGCAAGAGCGACCTATAATACGGACAAAAAAACAAATATCTCACTTCATTATCATTACTTTCTACTGGCAACCCATATGCACAATAATATTCACAAAAAGATAAACAAACGACTTGGTCAAGAGCTTGATTTTCATTTAAAGTATAAAATTCAGGATGCCACTACACTGGAATTTGGCTATTCGTTATTCAGCCCCACAAACACTTTGAAGCAACTCAAAACAATACATGAAGAGAAAATTAAAACGCCCCATTTCTGCTATATAATGTGCACGATCAAGCCCTCCATATGGATTCAGCACTAAGTCTTTTGAAGCCATTTCAACGTGTAATAGATTTTCCGGTGCATTTTTTAGATTGAATAAAGCAATCACAACACCTGTCTATCCAATAAGACAAGCTGATATCAACCCATCGGACATCCCCATTTACAAACACACCACAAAACCACCAACATTTTAATGATAACATTCTCCTCCCCACTTGAAGGAAGAGAATGTATTACTTCTATCGTATATCCATGTTATATTTACGGAAATTTAGGAAACTGTCCAAAATCCGGATCTCTCTTCTCTAAAAAGGCATTTTTACCCTCTTGCGCTTCCTCCATCAGATAATACATCAAAGTAGCATCACCTGCCATCTCCATGATGCCGTGCTGTCCGTCCAGCTCAGCATTTAATCCTCGCTTAATCATCCTCAATGCCAAGGGACTACGCTTCATGATGGTTCTACACCACTGAACAGTAGTTTCTTCTAACATATCAAAGGGCACCACCTTATTTACCATACCCATTTTTTCAGCTTCCTCAGCCGTATATTGTTCACATAAGAACCATATCTCACGTGCTTTCTTTTGTCCTACCTGACGCGCCAAGTAAGACGAACCAAAACCGGCATCAAAACTCCCCACCTTTGGTCCTGTTTGTCCAAAGCGAGCATTCTCAGATGCAATCGTCAGGTCGCACACCACATGTAACACATGCCCGCCTCCAATAGCATAACCATTAACCATGGCGATAACAGGTTTAGGTAGCGAACGAATTTTTTTATGCAGATCCAATACATTTAAACGAGGAACACCTTCCTGATCAATATATCCCCCTATTCCTTTTACTTTTTGATCTCCACCAGAACAGAATGCTTTATCGCCAGTTCCGGTTAATACCACTACATTAATATCCTGACGCTCACGGCATATTTCAAAGGCATCCAACATCTCCATGTTCGTTTCCGGACGAAAGGCGTTGTATACTTCCGGACGGTTTATGGTTACTTTGGCTATCCCTTCAAAAAAATCAAATTTAATGTCGGTATACTCTTTTATGGTTTCCCAACTATATTTGCTCATATTCTATTTATTTTAGATAGTTGATGATAGATTTAGGTGATATATATTTTATTTTCTCTCAGCAGACTACAATACTTCTTATTAAGAATTAGATTGTAGACTCTTAAAATATTTCCTTAATATTTTTCCATTCTTCTCTCCAGAAGTAAAAACCTCTAACAAAGTAGCTTGTTCATTTTCTTCTACAAACTCCTGATATACAACACTCAATTCTTCTTCACTGGCACAAGAAAGATATTTTAAACCATAGGCCCGGGCCAAATATTCGGCCGACTGGTGATGCTTCGCCTCAAAAAACTCCTCCAGCTCTTCTGTTTCTGAAGGTCCCGGTATAAACCTAAATATGCCACCTCCACCATTATTCATCACAACAATTTTGAAATTAGGCTTTAGATATTTATTCCACAAAGCATTGGAATCATAGAAAAAAGACAAATCTCCTGTAATCAACATGGTTGGTTTACGCTGAACAAATGCAGCTCCAACGGCCGTACTGACACAACCATCAATTCCACTAGTTCCTCTATTGGCAAAGGTATTTACTTTGATCTCATCCTGAAAAAGCTGGGCATATCGCACAGGAGTGCTATTGGCCAATTGCAAATCCGTATCCTGGGGTAATTGACAAAATATATGAGACAAGGCTTTAAGATCACTCCACTGCACCTCATCCACATACGTAAGGTGCGCCTTTCTGTTCTTTTCTCGTCTTTGGTGCCACATTTCCTGATACCGGCTTTTCTTATTATCAACCCTATCAGCAATTTGCATAAAAAAGTTCAACGGCATCATTTTAACGGAAAGACTTAAATGCTGAAAAGTATCAATGACATGGTCATTTAAAGCAATGTGCCAATGCGTTTTGGGGGGATTCTCTCTTAGTATATTTTTTATTTGCTTACTCACTATTTGTCCACCAAAAGTAATAAGCATTGATGGCTTAAACAGTGCCGTTTCATATTCATTTATACTAAATATCTGCCGATCAATACACCCAACAAACTTTTCTCCCTTTAAATTAGAAGTAGTTTCGGTAAGCACAACTGTATTTGCATTTTCCGCTAGTCTATTTAATACTTTATTCAACTCCTCATTGGGAGGAAGCACCCCAGTTAATAACATTACCGACTCTGCCTTATTCCACTGCTCTGCCAGACCAATCAACTGATTTTCTGACAGCACTGCATCTGGCATTAAGTTTCGAAAAGCTGCTCTCTTTAAGTTCGTGGCAGATGTACGCCCATACAATGGCTCCCTCAAGGGAATATTAATATGAACAGGCCCCATTACCGGATGATTGGATTTATGAAAAGCCTCTGCAATACACCGCTCTGCATACCACTGATCATCGGGATGATCTGCACTAACTGGCAAATCCACTCCATATTTAATAAAATTAGCAAAAACCGAAGATTGATTGATAGTTTGCCCGTCCGCCTGTCCAACCCATTCGGGTGGTCTATCAGCCGTTAATACCACCAAGGGTAACTCCTGGTAAAAAGCTTCAGCTATTGCAGGTGCATAATTTAACACAGCCGAACCACTTGTACATGCCAAGGCAACCGGACGTCTAAGCTGTTGGGCCATTCCCAGGGCAAAAAAACCAGCACTCCGTTCATCAACAACGGTATAACACTTTATTTCATCCATTGCATGAAAGGAAATAATAAGCGGAGCATTACGTGATCCCGGAGAGATCACCAATTCTTTTAATCCTAGCTTTACACATTGTTGTACTAATATTTGTACTATTGATTTATCTGATATTGTTTTTGTCATCTCTTATCTTAATAATATGGCCTATCACCTTCACTACAAAAGCATGATCCTGGAATATAAAAATTACACATTTACACTTCGTTCACCTTACGGATAACGTTTAACATCGTTTCTGCTTTTAGCTCCGTCTCCTGCCATTCTTTTTTTACTTCTGAACCGGATGTAATTCCTCCTCCCAAATATAAATCTACACCATCCTGCACAAACTTCATACTTCTTATATTAACAAACAACTTGATATCATGAGCCTGTATTCTCCCCACGAAACCGGCATAAAAAGAACGTTCATGTTGTTCAACCTCATGAATCACTTTCATGGATAGAGCTTTGGGCAATCCACATACTGCCGGTGTAGGATGTAAGTCATTAATAAAAGCGCCCATCCTAGTCGTCAACGAATCTGTGGGAAAAGCATATTGCGTTTTTAGATGTGACATCTTTCCGGCCACAATAGTCTCGGGTCCTTTGACCTGGGCATTCTCAATTCCATATTTAGACAAAACACCTGTTACAAAATCGGTAACAATCTGCTGTTCATCCATTTCCTTTTTGTCCCAATTACGATTTACTTGACCATTATCTTTTCTAGTACCGGCAAGGGCAACCGTGGTCCCCTGTCCTTGTTCTGCCTTAAAAAGTATCTCAGGACTCGCTCCGGTCCACAATCCAGTTTGTGGCGTATAAAACATAAAAGTATAGGCTCCCGGGTATGTCTGACTCAAGGTATCATAAAACGCTGAAGCCTTCTCTCTATCCAATGCACTATACCGCTTTATTCTGGATAAAATAGCTTTTGAAATTGCACCCGATTCAATATACTCATACAAACGAGAAAACTGATGGGTATAATCGACATAATCGGCATAAAAAGAATCCACACTATTCGTTTCAGGGCAAGCACTAATCTGCTTTATTTCATCCCAAACGCTCTTATTTACCTTAGAAGAAGTAATTTGAAGATCTATGTTCAAACATATTATTTTTGATTGCTGCAACGAAAATGGAGCAATAACAAAGGTATCGTCATTTGAAAAAACATCATTCAAATCCTTTTCTATCACTTTCTTGGATATCACTAAAACATCCTCACCTGAATGGGGTAAGTTATAAATAGCAAAGGGTATATAATGCGCAATACAATATTTCAGCAGCTCCGATTGATCGTCCTTTTCCACGCTTTGTTTCCTTTCTTATTTATCAATCCTAGCTTTCTATTTCGTAATAGAGGGTATAGTAATTCAGTCCTTTATTTTGGTCATACCCTCGTTCCACATAATCTCTGCGTCCATGAATGTACACATGAAAATTTTTATCCAACTTCAAAATGGATTTAAATGTACTTTTTTGGCCTTTAACGGCACTTTTTGATATATCAAACTCCTCCTTTAAAGGTACACTCGATTCTTGCTGATAACTTTCTTTATAATCTTTAAAAGCCTCTATCACTTCAGGCTGACCAATCACCTCATGTTCAAAATTAGCCTCATTAAAATTATCTTTGCTATTAAAAAACTCCATAGATTTGTTCAGCATATCAATCTGATCGGCACGAGCCACCTCATTATCTTTATTATACACATCATCCACAAAACCTCGGCACATCTCCATATAGTTGCGGGTAAAATAATAATTATCCTCCCGAGGTTGAAGTCCCAGAAAGTCATCTACCCAAAAGCGGGCTTCGTTACCTTTGTTAATATTGTCAATTGAGCAAATCTTATAACCTTGTTCCTGTTCTGTATTAAAGATCAAACATCCTTTATCCAGTTTCTTGATATTAATTCCCTCCTGTGTGCCTAGCTCAAAATTCTGGTCTTTCAGGTAAACCTTCAAAAAGATTTCTTTATTTTCCGATTTAAAGATACCTATGGCATTCACCAACTCTCCATCCACCACTACATTACTAAACATAGCCATGTAAAATTCACCGCCCCGGATTTTGGGGTGATTGGAGTTCTCATACAAATACTCAGCCAAATGGACAGATGAGTCGTAGAACTTTGAAGCATCTTCAAACAACATTTGGCTTGTGGAATAAACCGGGTTATTGCGAATATCTTCGGGATGAAAGAAATTATAATAAGCATCATCCTTAAATGGCTTGAAGAAATAGTTCAGTAATACATCCGAAACAATTTCATCGTCCTGCAGATGCATCAAGTCTTTTGAAAAGCGCATAGGTTCTGCCTCTGCTCTGCAACCCACTTGGTGTACCACCATTTTGTCGATGGTAGCTTGTGAAAAATCAATCATTGCTTATCATTTTTTTTAACAGCCTACAAATATAATAATTCGGGATGAACCCCACGTTTCTATGTCAAGAGATTTTATTTTCCTATTGAAAATCCGGAAATATTAATCCCCATCAACAATTCATGCTTATGTTGCTTTTGTTCAATAAGACGGGCGTAGCGGTATCCAAGTGTTAGCGGAAACAGAAACCTAAAAGCATGTATTTCTCCCCTTAGTTCAAATCCGCTGGAACTATAATTACGCTTGGCTTTTATTATCTCTCCCGAAGTATATTTAAATTCCTGATATGTACGGGAATAGTCATAAAACAAGTTAGCGGTCACCCTTTTGAGGTAAAATACGCCCGGTAAATTCAAATCAGGATTGCAAAGCGGAAAAATATAATCCCCCTTCAGTGAATACATACGATCATTGGGTCGGGTATCATATCCACGGGGAGTAGTAAAATAATTCCCCAGGGTCTGATGCCCTATTAATCCATCATTCTCATATTCATCCCCCATTGTTTTATACTGGTAAGCATGGTCAATCCTAACGGAATGATGCTTCATAAAGCCTGGTACATACGATCTGGAATACAAGCCAAGAATGCTACCGGCATCTATATTACCCCAGGGAGTACTTTGATACATTATCTCTACTATCTGTCCCCATCTACTTGCCACATCTCGTTCCGACTGGCGTAACAGACGGTGAAAATACAGTGAATACTCCAAGGTCTGATAGTTCAACTCTGAAACCGTCCTTATATTCGTTTCCTTCTCTACCAGCCTACCTCTGTTATTTTGTGTATAAGTTGTCAATGCCACATCATAACCTTCACGCTGCACCATACCATATTCTATCTGAGGTTGTAAATAGGTATAATACTTGCCACGTGTTAAGTTAAGGGGCAAAGAAACATCCAGGTTAAGCTCTGTCTGAACTATTTTTTCATTGGCACTGTATGAAAAAGTATCGGTACTACTGACATAAAGAAGGTCCGAATCATACCTGATTCTATCATCACCATGCTTCAGCTCCAGATCAAAAACAGGATACCATCCTTGATACCTAAAATTAAAATAATATTTTTCCAGGCTTTTTTGCGAGTCGGCGCGATAGCCCATTACAGTGCTAGCGGTACCTAATAAATTCTGAGATAAAGCCGAAGCACCCATGCCTAACTCTCCTTCTTTGACATTTACGAACCCCGGCGCCCAGCTATGTATGTGAAAAATATTCCATTTGGAATATTTCTTTACCGCATAGTCAGAAATCGTATCCACCGCAGAAAAATCAGGATAAGCTATTTCCTGATTTGCTATTTCGCGGTATAATTTTACGGAATAGTCTTCGACCTCATCTAATGTCTTATTTGAATCTTCGTTTACTATGGCTCGCACCAACTGATATCCACTGGCTGTGTAATGAGAATAAACCAAGATATTCCCATCCACAATAGCTCCATTGGCTCCATATTCTGATTGTGTACGCTGTGTTATCTCATGGTCTCTCACACCATAAATTTCCTCTGTTCCTCCATAGCCTGCGGTAAATAATATTTCTTGATCCAATCCCCACTTAGGTAAGGATATATCCACCATTGTAGGTTCAGTCATCCTTAACCACTTCTCTTGCTCCATATCCAATAGAGCTATCTCCTTTCCCTTATCCGACAAGGCCACACAAACAATTTTAGTGCCCTCCTTATTCCAGGATGGAGTAAACAGATAATTATTATGGCCGTACTGGTAGCTTTTCTGTATCTTCCCAGTGTTTCTATCCAAAACCACCAATCTGTAATTATTCTGATGATCAACACTAACAGCAGCAATTTCCTGTCCATCCGGACTTAATGTAGGAGAAAACAAACGCGATTTATGGGTGATTTTGCTCAACTTTCCACTGGGCAAATGGTAACACTTAATAACTGAGAACATCCGGTTTTCCCAACGAGTATCCGGTTCCAGTTCTGCCCAACACAGTGTTTGACTGGCATATGAAAAAGGCTCATCATTACGACTGCCCGGCACAAACAATTTTGTCACTTCTCCATCGTTACTAACACGCACAAAACTACTAAGCACCCCGGGACCTGAAAGAGCAGCTACATAACTACCCTCATCCATCCGTACTGGATATTTGTAATTTAAATAATCCATAGACACGGGTGTAATCGCCTCAAACAGGGTTTTGTTCGTCTGCTCATTCTGCCGCTCCCACTTTTGTTGTAAATCCAGAAAGGTATTTTTGTATAAATCCACCTTATTCAATCCACTCACCTTCTTCTGTCCTTGATTAAAAGGAGTAATAGATAATGGATTTCGAGCTGTATTGTACATCGCTTTCTCCCAAATATCACTTCCATATTTACCCCGTGCTCCTGCCACCAGCTGGTATCCCATCTCATAGTGGTTAGGCACATAATCCTTGTAAGAACCAAACATAGCCTTCTCATATGAAAAAAGCCCTTTATCCATCACCTGCGCCCTTATTCCCTGCTCAAACCATGGCGAGCGTCCTCTTCCCGACTGTGACAAGGCAGTTTCTGTTGCAACAGCATCCCCCTCCAAAAACCACATAGGCACATACAAGCCCAACACGGCCCCCACGGCCTGCTCTCCTAGTATATACGACAGCATTTTTGTAAAACCATTGTTCAGCTTATCCAGCTGCACCACATGTCTAAACTCATGCAATGTCAATTGCTGAAGCCAATCCTGGGCATACATATGCTGGTTGGGATTATTATACAGCTCCATTCGCTTAGGTGCCCAACTTACAAATCCATTGGAATAGGCCGTTTCACTATGCACCAGTACATCTATCTTTCTAGGTTTATGTTTTAATGAGTTCGTTCCGTATTTATATACTTCTTCTAATAACTTAGCCACATACTGCCCTCTTACACTATACTCTCGGGGAAACACCACATTAAAGTTATCCGTTTCAATTCGACACCACCGAATACCCGAAGGATCTGCACCTGAAGAATAATATTGCGACCTCAATAAAAAGGGAAGTAAACATAGGACTATGAGAAAAAACAACTTTTTACAAATATACATCTTGTCAATTTTAAGCTTCTCGGTTTTGCGCTTACAACGCAATATATCCATTATACAAATAACAAAAAAACATTAATTCCAAATCCGGGTTAAACATAGTTACTCCAGTCAACCAACGCCAAATTTAGTGTGTTCAATCAAAAATAAAACACAACAATGCATTAAAAAATGTATTTTTACTAACGGATTATGAATCTTTAAATAATACATCCATCAGGATTAAATAAACCAACCTTATGAAACGATCATGTAAAGTTTTAATTATTCAATTTTTCACGCTGGAGAATTATTAAAATTTTCTTGAAAGTTTCATGCTGCCAATAAAACTTATAAACGCATGAATAAGATAGTCATATACCAAGCACTCACTCGAATTTTTGGAAACACAAACCGCACCTGTAAAGAAAATGGAAGCATTGAAGATAATGGCTGTGGCAAGATGAATGATTTTACATCCAAGGCATTACAAGAGATCAAAAAGCTTGGAACCACACATATTTGGTATACTGGTATCATTGAACATGCCATCACCACCAACTATAGCCAATATAACATAGCCCTAGACTACCATGAGGTAGTAAAAGGAAAAGCGGGATCGCCTTACGCCATCAAAGATTACTACGATGTAAATCCGGATCTAGCAGTTGATGTTAATAACCGCATACTGGAATTTGAAGAGTTGGTAAACAGAAGCCATCAGGAAATGCTAAAAGTGATTATTGACTTTGTACCTAATCACCTGGCCCGGAACTATGTGTCTGACGCTCAACCAACAGACAGCAAATCTTTTGGTGAAGGTGACAATATAAACGTTCACTTTGATAGCAACAATAACTTCTATTATCTACCCGGAGAGCAATTTAACGGCCCAGTGACTGCCCGAAGCGGTCAATACTTTGTAGAAAAGCCAGCCAAAGTAACTGGTAATGACTGCATATCTGCCAAACCTGGAATCAACGATTGGTACGAAACGGTAAAACTCAACTATGGAATCGACATTTTTAATCATGGCGAAAAACACTTTGATCCCATACCAGATACCTGGCACAAAATGCTGGATATACTATTGTATTGGTCTGCAAAAAAAATAGATGGCTTTCGATGCGATATGGCAGAGATGGTTCCTGTGGAATTCTGGAACTGGGTCATTCCCAAGGTCAAAGATAAATATCCTCATATAGTTTTCATCGCAGAGGTATACAATCCAGAATTATACCGCCAATACATTACTTATGGTGGCTTTGACTATTTATATGACAAAGTGGGTATGTACGACACACTCAAGGCAATTATTCAAGGACAGCAACGCCCCTCAGCTATCACCAAAACATGGGACGTGCTCAACGGCATACATCAACACATGCTGTTCTTTTTAGAAAACCATGACGAACAACGTATTGCCTCCCCATTCTTTGCCGGAGATGCAAAAAAAGCAATTCCAGCCATGGTCGTCTCCGGAGCTATTTACTCCAACCCACTTATGCTTTATTTTGGACAAGAATTGGGTGTGGATGGTATGGATAATGAGGGATATAGTGGTCAGGACGGAAGAACATCCATATTTGATTACTGGGGGATTCAAGTATTCCAAGATTGGGTGAACGATGGTAATTTTGATGGCGCCCTACTTACGCAAGAGACACTTGAGCTAAGAAACTGGTACCAGAACTTTTTAAATATCATTTTAAAACACGATGTCATCAGACAAGGTGAGTTTTACGATTTAATGTGGTCCAATGAAGATAACAATGCTTTTGACAGCTCTAAACTTTATGCCTTTTTAAGGTATTACAACAAGAAAATACTACTAATTATCGTCAATTTTTCTGACAGCAAATTTGAAGGCAGAGTTAAAATCCCTGCCCATGCTTTTTTTACTATGGGCGTAGAGAGTCAAAAGTTTTTTCGGGGCTTCGATATACTAAGCAAAAAAAACAAAATAAGCTTCCCTCAGGAAGTTGCCATCACCAACGGTGCTGGTTTTAAAATACAAGCCTATTCCGGCAGAATATACGAACTGGAATAAAAACAAGTAAGGTATTTCTTTATCTTTTCGAGATGTAGTTCCTGACCACATGCTTGCTTTTGTTCTTCGAGATTACGCGATACATAATCTCTCTTTACCATGCTCTTGCAGTGTAACTCTGCATCATCGGCATACTTCGCAGATCCGCATTTATTAGAGATAGTCTACTTAGATATATTTTTCAGAGCTTCTATTATCTCATCAGGTTCAGAACGAGTTCTATAATCAACATTCACATAATTCCATTTGACTAGGCCGTCAGAACCCAATATAAAAGTCGCCGGAATTGGTAAAACAGTGCTGTTTCCGTTATTTATTTTTGTTAAATCAAGGTTGCGGTCTATTCGCATATGTTCCAATAAAAATTCTGGAACTGTCCAGGCAACTCCATATTGCGTAGCTACTTTAGCGTCTTGGTCAGACAACACAATAAATTCCATTTCATCCATTTCCTTTTTTGTCATCGATGCATCAGGTACTTCAGGACTTATGGCAACCAACGTGGCTCCTAGCTGATGAATATCTTTTAATTTATCTTGCAAAGCACGTAACTGTAAATTGCAATACGGACACCAACTGCCACGATAGAATGTAATAACTACCGGACCTACACTTAATAATTTGAATAATTCTATTGGTTTCCCTAATGGATTGGGTAATTCAAAATTTGGTGCTTTATCACCTATTTTAATAGCATTTTTTCCTTTTTGAAAAACTTTTGCTTCTTTGATGACTTCATCAACGCCTTTCATAAATTCGGGATTTTTTTTTCTTCCAAAGGCAATTTTAGCATCAGTTAGATCTCTTAGTCTTTTCATTATTCTTCTAATTATATGTGATTTTAATATATGTTATTAGTTGCTTAACCTTTGCAAGAAAACACCAACCACTGCGTTATTCTCATGTTCCCTACACCCCTCTGTCCGTGTGTTTGGGCAGAATGGGCTTGAAGACACTTGTCGCAAATTTGATTTATTGCTGACTAGCAGTGTTTTTAATTGTAACTACTTTTTTTAATTAAATATGCTCTATAGATTAAAAAAATAAACCACACCAGCTCACACTCTAAACTCTACACCTTTTAAATCAACAGTTTAACAACTCATCAAAAAGTCTAAAACAATAGATCACTACCTAAGCAGGATTATCCAACCAACCCCAATGATGTATCAGAGCTTCGTCATGAGCATTGAAATGGCCATAAAAAAAGGCTTTTCTGAGACGAGGCTATTCAACAGTAATTATGATTTAAACTTGGCTGATCTTTTACCGCATATTTACGGTTCAACCTAGAGAAATCGCTAGGTCGTGCCGAACACTCATATACTCTAATAAATATACTGTAGCCAGTTATTTAATTCCAAATTTCATTCGATTCTGTTAAAATCACAGGATATTTATCAGTTACAAGTATTGTTTGTTCGTGTTGGGTTACATATCCACCTTTATTTCCGACTAAAGTCCAACCGTCATTCAATTCTACAGCAACAGTTGAATTTGTTGAAATAAAAGTTTCTATTGCAACTGTTGTGTTCTTTTTGAATCTTTCTTTGTTACTTTTAACTCTGTAATTTAAAATATTTTCAGGCTCTTCGTGTAAACTCCTACCAACTCCATGACCAGCCAGATTTTTAATAACTTTAAACCCTGACTTTTTTGCTTCAGTTTCTATTAAATATCCTATTTCGGAAATTTTCACTCCACCTTTGATATTGTCTATAGCTTTACGTAAAATATTTTTAGAAGCATCTACAAGAGGTTGGTGATTATGAATGTCCTTTCCAAGAACAAAAGAGCCACCATTGTCAGACCAAAATCCGTTAAGTTCGGCAGAAACATCAATATTAATTAAATCTCCTTCTTTCAATATTTTTTTATTTGATGGTATTCCGTGTGCCGCTTCTTTGTTTATACTTATACAAGAATAACCAGGAAATCCATAAGTCTCATAAGGTGCAGATTTAGCTCCATAACTCTCTAAAATTTCACCTCCATATTCATCAAGTTCTTTAGTTGACATTCCAACTTTAGCATATTCTCGCATTAATTTTAGTGTAGTTCCAACCACTTCACTAATTTTCTTCATTCCGATTAATTCAGATTCTTTTGTTATTGACATTTCGTTTTTTTTGATTGGCTAGTAGAGTAGAGCCTGATAGCTTACCCTTTTACGGTGAGTAAAAGTAACAATAATAAGTAAACTACCAGCGTCCCCTTCATCAAACCGTACATGAAGTTTTATTCGCCGTAGACAAATATCATAAATGCTCATGATTTCCAATTCCCTCATACGGCTTACCGATAGAGTTCTTCATTTGCTTTTCCGAATAGTTTATTAAAAAATCCCATGTCTGATGTTTTAAATATTATTAAAATCAATACTAATCCTGCAAATATTAGTAAGATTATTGTCTGCTTTTCATTGTCGGAACCTCTGTTTGTTAGGTCAATGAATAAAATTGGTACAACTAATCAAAAAGTAAGTCCCACAAGCACACTTGCAACAGATGGAAACTGGAAATTTATTTATTTCCTATTATATAAATCATCCACTTTCTGCAAATCTGTCGAACTACTTATTACATAGAAATATTTTAGTTGCCATTTTTGAGTCCGCTCAGCTTGCTTATTCTTCACATTATCCCATTTCGGATAAACCCGAAACCCTCGTTTGCCTTCTTTCTTTTCTGTTGATATAATTCCTTGTTTAATCAGTACAGATTTGGGAAAGACAAATTGTCCAAATTCATTTTCATTCCGCACATTCACAGTATAGAAGTCAATCCGGTCATTTTCGTTAAATGGCTCAATCAGTCCGTTTCCATTTCGTTTCCAAAATGTCACAAATTGTCCGATTTTTTTGGGAGTTATTTTTGCATTTCTACTCCTAATATTTAGTCCGTTCAGTTGAAATTGACAAGCATTGTATTCTTTACTTTCAGGTTCAGCTTTGAAATCCGAAATATTAAGAGAACATTTGTCGTAAATTTCCATTTTAATTTGATTCAGATTTCTGTCCATTTTTTCTTTAAATTCGCTTTTCCCAATTTCCATTACTGCTTTTCACGCATTACATACAATCGAGCTAGAATAGCAGATTACTCCACCTATCCCCTCGCAAATTTGAGCGCAGAGGCTACCGTACGCGGTTTAACTGCATGACAAAAGGCTTTGAACGCTCAAAAACCAGGTAATAATCTCATTGCCAAACCATCTACGCTAGTCCATTCATATTTCGTTTCTTTTATTATCATGATTACAATTAAATTTTCAATGGCCATATGGGTTCTGCCCAAATGAATCATTTTCCTATGCATGAATCTGTTCCCCTGATTTGTTTCATATTGTGACAAACAAGTACATTTTCTTTGTCACCGTGCCAATTATGAAGTCCATTTCCTTGACACTTATTATAATCCTTACAATTTTTACACTGTCCAGCCTTTGTCCAATTTCTATTTCGAAATTTATGGAATTTATTTTCCCAAACTTCCGAAAAGTTGTCTTTATAGATATTTCCTTGTGTAAATGATCTGTCAATATTTGGACAAGCTGATATAGATCCATCTATTAATACAGAACCAATATTTATACCAGCTCTACAAAAGAAGGGTGTATCTCTTACGCTATTTTCATATTTACCAACATAGCCTTCACAACTAAATTTTACATCAAGCGCATTTTCTCTACGAGCTGATTTTATAAATTCCATTAATTGCACAAATTCATTATTACTTAAATGTAATTCTTGATTGTGAACAGCTCTACCAATTGGAATTATCGTAAATAATCGCCAAGATTTTACTCCTTTCGAAATGAGAAATTTCATTAATTCGGGCAATTCATTCAAATTTCGTTTATGAACACACGTAACAATGTCAAAATTAAGACGAGTAGCGCTTTGAGCTAAATCAATAGCATTTGATACTCTCTCAAAACTTTTATGATTATTTCGTAGCCAATTATGAGTATTGTTAAGACCATCTAAACTCATTGTTAAAGCACCCATACCTGCATTTAATAACGAAACGTGTCGTTCTTTGGTATAAAGATATCCATTGGAAACAATAGACCACCGAAAACCTTTTTTACGAATTGCCATTCCACATTCCTCTAAATCTTTACGAACAAGAGGTTCTCCGCCTGTTATTACTACTAAAAGTTTTGATGCTGGTTTATCTATAGTATCCAGTGCTGATAATAAATCGGTTAAAGGCATATCCTGAAACTGACTGTTTTTAGAACAATCACTACCACAATGCAAGCAGTTAAGATTACATCGCGTAGTGCATTCCCAAAAAAGATAGTTCAGTTCGTGCAAAGAAGTTTCTACTTTTTTATACACGCTGAATGTGAGATTTTTAAGCGCATTAAACATTATTCTTCATTTAAACTAATATTCAATACCATCTCTTCTTCCCTTGCATTTAAAATGGTGTCCTTTGGCAAATAACTTCCATTCTCTAATGAGTCAATGTCCTTGAAGCTAACAGTTAGACTATCTAAAAATGGAACGTAGAAAGAATAAAATCCGCTATCATCAGTTACAGTATATTGGTATTCTTCGTTTACTGAAACTTGAATCCCTTTTATTGGCAAACCTGTTTTAGCTGATTTCACCTTTCCCTCTAAACGAACATCAAGTCCATAGTCTTGAGGCGTCCCGTAACAAGCCTGAAACACAAACATAACTGAAGTAAAACTCAATGCTCCCAAAATTTTTCTAATAATTTTTTTATTCATTTGTTTAAGCTTTAATAAAAAAAAATTTACCAACTGTTAAAACAGAGCTTTTAACTACTATTTTTTGTTGGTTGCTCGTAGTTCAGCAAATCTCCCAATTCACATTCAATCCAATCTTCTTTCATTACGCCATTCATACCTTGTTCAATTCATTATAATTTTGTCCCTATCATTTTCAAATGAGACGCAAAATTTTGCGTCTGCGCATTTTTTATGTGTGAAATTTATCTTCATTCCATTTTTTGGGATTGTTTTTAATATAGTTTTTTATTCGTTGGTACGATATATCATCACGGATGATATGGTCGTAATAACGGGGTTGCCATCCCCAATTGTAATCAATCATTTTTGCCAATTTGGTTACCCCTATTTTATATCCACGAATTATAGATGCCAAATTTTGTGATTGTGGCCCAAATTTATTTTTTGGGGATGATGGGGATGATAATCGTGATGGGGACGGCGGTTGGGGGGACGGCGGTTGGGGGGACGGCGTAGAGACGCAAAATTTTGCGTCTCTACCGTCGTCATCACGTCCTGTTACATTTCCCCGTTCATCATTGGTTTTGGCAATTTCAATTATTCCGTGAATATGATTGGGCATAACCACAAATTCATCCAATTTTACAAATGGAAAATGTTCCGGTATTTCAAACCAATATTTTTGTGCCAATTCCCCAATTTTGGATGTAATCATTTTTCCGTCACGAATTTTTCCGAAAAAACATTCTCTGTTTGCGGTGCAAATAGTTACAAAATAAAGGGCATTCCAACCATAATCCCAATTTTGTAATCTGGTTGATGGTATTCTATATTTATTTTGGTATAAATCCATTATGCTACTAACACCTCATTAACTTCAATATCTAAAACTTCAAATACTAAGTTACAAATTTTTCTTCTTAGTGTAGTTTCATTATTTTCTATTCGCTGAATTGTTCTCAAATTAACTTTTGCTTGTTCCGCTACATCATCCTGAAAAAAAATTTTTTTTATCTTCTTTCTTTTATTCTTTTTCCAATTTCCTTCTTAAAACTTAATTTTTGAGGTAGAAATATTTATCAAGTCCTCAATTTATAGCGATTTTTATACGGCATTTACTGATTTACATGCATTCTGTTCAAAATCGGTGCGTAGAGTAAAGTCTGATGGCTTACTCAATAACATCAACCATAAAAGTAACAATAATAAGTAAACTAACAGCACCCCTTTCATCAAAGGGCACATGAAGTTTTATTCGCCGTAGTTAAATACCTTTGTGTGCTTATGATTTTCAATTCGAAAGGGCTTTCAAACGTGCACACTTTACTAAGCCTAACAGTCTTTTACTTTAAAAAAATTACTGTACGTTATAGGTACTATTCGACAAAAAGCATGTAGGTGATATTCGATAAATATCCAAAATCGTGAAATCATGCAAATAGACTATTGATGGCGCTTCATTTATATTTACTACTGACACACAATGCATTGAAAGGTAATCTTAACATACATATATTAACTACGTAGAAATTAATCGAACTCCTTCATTTTAATCTTTTACTTTAACATAGCTGGTTATCATGGAGATGCTGCAGGAAATGCCATGAAATATGGTTTTATTTTTTCACTTAAATTAGTAGCCTTTATTGCGGCTAGCATATTTACCATAATAAACATCGCGAAATTAAGTAAAGTTACTAACTTATGTTTTAAGCTACTTTCTTTTTTCCTATTGTTCTGGCTATCCCCGCAGTCTTTTTACTGATAGTTGTGTATTTAAATGAGAATCACTCATTGAATGAAAATTATCGAAAGCCTTGTCTTTGAAGCTTTCTTATCAAAGACTGAAAAACAGTCCTTTTCTTGCACCTAACTACATAGGTTCGCTACTATTGGCCCCCTTCCCTAGATGGATCACGGTAATCTCTGGCGGCATACCAATACGTGCCGGCATACCCAAAAAGCCCAAACCCCGATTCACATATAAATATTGCTTTTTATGCTGATAAAGGCCGTCCCACCGCTTAAATTTATATTTGGCAGGACTCCATTTGAATCCCTTCCAATCGATACCAAACTGCATTCCATGCGTATGTCCGGCCAACATCAAATCAAAATCTGTTTGATCGATCACCTCCGCATCCCAGTGGTCCGGATCATGTGACAACAATACTTTAAAAGGGTAATTTTCAGTTCCTTTCATCGCCTTTTTCAAATCACCATAGCGTGGAAAGGGATCATGTCCCCAATTTTCCACTCCTGTAACAACGATCTCCTCCCCTTCAATATTCAGCGCAAGCGATTGGTCTCTTAATAACCTAAATCCAAATTTTTCATGAGCACTGATAATACCTTCAAAATTCTTTTCCTTCTCTTTTGGATTGTCCCAATCACTATAATCTCCATAATCGTGATTACCCAAAATTGAAAACTTACCGTATTTAGCTTTCAATTGACCAAACACCTTTTCCCACCCCAATGTTTCTTCATAGAAGTTATTCACCAAATCACCCGTAAAAAAAATAACATCGGCTCGTTCGTTATTAATAAGGTCCACAATACCTTCCAACTTATGGTAATTACTAGCAAAAGATCCTAGATGAATATCTGATATCTGAATAACCTTAAATCCATCAAAGGCAGATGGAAGATTGGGAAAATTTAAATGTTGATGACGCGTAAAAAAATTAAAACGTCCTTTATGCATACCAAATAACAACGAAACAAAGGGCGCCGTCGCAAATATAATTCCTAGCTGGCTTAAAAATTTATTTCTGCTTATTTTAGGATATCTGATGGTTGTTTGTTCTTTGGAATATCTTTTATTCTTGACCGTTTGAATGATCCTTGAAGACAATAAAAACACGAAATAATAAAATAAGAAGAATACTTTGGGCACATAAATCATTGCAAACACAATATTTACCACCATAAACCACAAATAAAATTGTGATACATCAGCCGAACGTATTTGAAGAGAAAAAAATAAATAAATGAACATTTCCAATACAGGAACTGCGCCGAGCAACACAACACCTAACCACCAATACAGCTTACCACTATACTCCTCTCGCTCCCTTTTCCACACCCAGAAACCCAATAAGTCAACTATTGCAATAAAAACTGCAAGCCCCCAAAAAACCGATATCGTTATCTTCATACCAACATTAACCAATTACCCCCTCATCTCCTATCAAAAACTTCTTATTCAACGAAGGTTCTTAATAATACGGAATAATCATTAAATTGTTTATTAACAAAGGTTAAAGTGTAGTATTTAATGCTGCAATATATACTAATATAGAAAGACTACTTCGGGTGTTTCGCAAAAGGCGCTGGCTTTACCTCTGCAAAATTAGTTTGCTCCCTTTCGTAGATACATATATGATGACGGCTAATCAAATTATTTCTCTCATTCTCCGACAAACTTTTCCATAGCTCAAACCTCTCCTTCAGATCAAGCTTCCTTATCTCACTAAATGCACAGTCACATGTCTGTTCTTTTAGTGGACAATCAAACAACAACCCCGTATAATCCATTACCTTGTGATTTATACCATTCATCCCTATTGACAAAAAGAAGGTTACTCAGCAAAAACCAACCCTAACCCCCTGTGTATTAACTTTTGCTAAATTATAAGGAATAATTCAATCATCCAAGACGCTTAGTCTAAGAATTTACTATATTAACCACCCTTTAAACATCGTTTCTCATAAACAGCCAAAAGCAGTATACATTTAAAGCTCCCTCTTCCAACCTTCTCCCCCACTCTTGATTGAAAATTACTGGCAAATAAAATACCTTTATTACAAGTTCTTTTGTCTGGTTAATTTTAAACGGAGTTTTACTCTAATTATTTAATTCTACTTTAACAGATTAAAATGATCACTGAAAAAACGATAATTTAGTATTGTTTTTCTTTCGTAATAAACAGTAAATTAGTATATTGCAATTGAAACAAAGAACAAAACTCAAGTTTGCAATGGGTAACGGGCGAAAAACTTAAAAAAATATACGAATAATGGTAAAACACTGCTAGCGGTCAACAACCGACTTGAAGTGTATTTATCTGAATTTCAGCACCATTTTAAAAATAGAACAAAATCCAACTTCGACAAAGCTACTCAATACGTCGAAGGTCTAGCTTTAAGCGATTTGAAAAACATCGAACGCATCACTGAGACATTAAACGCAGACTACCATAAGATGCAGCATTTTATCACCGAATCCAATTGGGATGCAAGAGCTGTCATCGACCAAATAGCAAATCAGGTAGACCAATCACTCCCAAACCAAAAATTAAAAGGATTACTCATAGACGAAAGCGGATGGGTGAAAAAAGGTGACAAAAGCATTGGTGTTGATCACCAGTATTGCGGGAACGTTGGGAAGACTGCAAACTCGCAGGTTGCAGTTTTTGGTTGCTTGTGCACGGACAAATATGCAGCGTTGGTCGACACGAGACTGTACCTTCCAAGGTCATGGTGTACTAACAACGCCAGGTGTGAAACTGCTGGCATCCCCAAAGAGGACAGGGTTTTCAAGACAAAACCGGAGCTGGCTACAGATATTGTGAAGCACCAACTGGAAATGGGTATCGAGTTCGATTACGTTGGGGGGGATGGACTTTATGGCAATGACCTTGCGTTTACCCGTTCGGTTGAGGATATGGGTTTGGTGTACATGCTTGACATTCATAGCGATCAAAAAATCCACCTTGAAAAACCAGAACTACATATTCCAGAGCGAAAGAGCAATCGTGGGCGCCCACCCAAAAGGCCGAAGGCAAGCACCCCATCGGTAAACGCTAACGAATATATAGAAACGCTTACAAACAAGGACTGGAAAAAGCTTGACATTCGTGATTCTGCCAAGGGAAAGCTGAAGGGATTGTTCCATTTTAAGACAGTTTACATTTGGGATAAGGTTCAGAACATTGTTGAGAAACGGTTGCTGGTCATTTCGAAAAGAAAGACAAAGCAGGGAGTAGAAATAAAATATTCGTTCACTAACGCAGAACTTGCTCAATACACGCATCAGGCGCTGGCATACATGCAGGCACAACGCTTTTTCATTGAGCATAGCTTCAAAGAGCAAAAACAGATAGTAGGCTTGGATCAGTTCCAAACCCGCAAATGGCTGTCATGGCATCACCAAGTAGCCCTCAACTTAATGGTGGGCAGCTTTATGCTGAAAGAAAAACTATTGAATCAAGACGAAGTCCCATTGTTGTCGGCAAGAGACATTATGGATTTTATGGTATACAAATTTTATCGTGAAATGACCGATGAACGGATGCTGGAAAAACTGCAGCAGCGACATGAAAAGCGACAGCGTGACATAGACCTCTGTTATTCAAAGCAATAAATCTGTTAAAGTAGAATTAATGTGTTTAAATTTATTTTTCCTTTTTGCATTAATCGAATACACCATTGGAATTTTATTATCTAAATGTTCTATTCTGTATTTCCCTTGTTCAAATTCTACGGTCTTATTGAAACAATTATAAGGCGAATAATCAAACTCGTCCACAGATCTTATTTCTAGTCCATTCTTCAATAAACTATTCAGTACTTCACTCAATGCGTGATTCCACATAACATATTGCTGTGATATTTTTGCTGTTTTATCTGCGTAAGTTCCGCTCTCTATTTCCAAAATTGCACCTGAGTTAAAATACCTGTAAGCGATTTTCTCAAAATTGTCATCAAACATCCATACAACAGGATGAAACTCAACAAATACAAATTGTCCGTTTGGCTTTAAAAACCTTGAAATAATTTTAGCCCACTTATCTAAATCAGGAAGCCAACCTATTGTACCATAACTTGTAAAAACAACATCGAACTTTTCATCTAAATAGTTTGGTAGATTGTAGATGTCGCAACAAATGAACCTTGCACTGGAATTGGTGTCCTTTGCAATTTGTTCTGCACTTTCAATAGCCTTATCTGATAAGTCAATACCTGTTACATTTGCACCAAGTCGGCTCAATGAAATAGTATCTTGTCCAAAATGACATTGCAAATGTAGAATTGATTTTCCTTTTATGTCTCCAAGCAAGTTTAATTCAATATCATTTAGAGAGTTCCTTCCTTTCAAAAAACCGTCGAGGTCATAAAACTCTGACTTCAAGTGCGTCTCCGTTCTGTTATTCCATGAGTTTCTATTAATGTCTATGTAGTTATTTTCAAGTGTCATTTTCGCTTTCGTTTTTTTAATAACAACCTACGTATACACTTTGTTGAACTAAAACCCTCGCGGTTAGTCATGTGCAATATAAGGCATAACACCCACTAAGGTGAGCTAAAGAAAAGAAACAAAGTAACTTCTTTTAAAGCCATTTAAAGGCCTAATAGAATTACTAGTACATTTTCCGGGTTTACCAACTTCAACATTTATGCACCAACAACATATACCAAACGTGGCAAAAAAAACTCCGGAGTATAACACTCCGGAGCTGCCCTATTCTAAATCAAGAAAACTAAACTATAAACCAATTACATTTAGTTTACCACAACAACTAAAGGATTATTCAATCTTTTAGAAAAATCCGATAAATATTCTTCCCAGTGCTGTTTATCCTTAAATTGCTTACTTCCACTCCACGCAAAACCAGAGTAGAATTCCACTTTTCCATCCATCACTTTCAAATGAACCAATACATGACTTCGGTCTGCCTCCTCAGTCACTATCTTAGATGTTCCTGCAAAATAGTCAGGACTTGCCAAAATCGCAGTTCCAAGTTCCTCTCCAAAATGAGGTGCCCAATAGTTTGCCCATCCATTTTCGTCATTCACTGAAGTTTCTCCCAAATTATCATGTAAAGTAATACCAGCTGTTAAGGTATCGGTACCCTCCACATTAATCACAAATTTAGTCAGGTTATTTCCCAAGTCGATGGACACGTTTTTCTTTTCCTGAATAGTACTTGCACCTGCCACATACGGTGCGTAGTCCAAATCAAAAGAAGTTCTGATAGGACCATTTGTCAACACCTTATATCCAGTATAATTCAAGTGAGGAAACAATTCTCCATCTACCATTACACCTGTTCCACCACATCCACAACTGGGTCCAACATGATAGTTATCCAACCCTTCACCATGGTCAATATGATAATAACCCGCTTTCTCTGTATTTCCTTTGTACCATTTATCAATGATAGAGTAATCCACCTTTTTCAACCAGCAATCCACTCCACCAGACAATGTTCCTCCAGCTATTCCTTCCTCTACCATTCTTTGGGCCTCAGGGCCATAAACACGGAAAGCCACGCGATCATTTTCCCAAGTAAAATCGTCTGTACGTTCCGGAACAAAACGAGCAAAAGTCTTCACTTCGGTAGGTTCAAGAGTTGATTTTCCTTCTTTGACTACAAAATTTTTAGTTTCGGATGCGCCTATTTTTGTCTGAAAAATAACCGATTCAAATACATCATCCTGGTTCATATCCAACAATTGGCTTTGCACTTCCTTCCCACTCTTTTCATCTAACACAACAATTCCATTATCAACGTTCAGTTCCCCCAGACCAACCTCCACAGTTTCCATTATTCTGTCCTGATCTAAAGGATTGGTAACGCTCACTTTAATTTGCTTCTGATTACAACCGCATAGCCCAACAAAGAGCAATAGCGACATCAAACCATTCAACTTAAGAGACATCTTCATCATGTAATATTTTAAATTTCGTTCTCGCCTTTTACGTAACCAAAATTAGCCAAAATACCTCCATCAACATATAAGATATGACCATTCACAAAATTGGCTGCTTTTGAAGAAAGAAATAAACATGCATTACCCACGTCCTCAGGCTCTCCCCATCGTCCTGCAGGCGTACGTGTCATTACCAAGTCATTGAAAGGATGACCCCCAACACGTATAGGAGCTGTTTGAGAAGTCGCAATATATCCAGGTCCTATACCATTAATTTGCACATTGTACTTAGCCCACTCGCAAGTCATATTTTCCGTTAGTAATTTCAGTCCTCCTTTAGCTGCCGCATACGCAGAAACATTCTGACGTCCGTACACGCTCATCATAGAACACATGTTAATTATTTTCCCTTGACGTCGTTCAATCATTCCAGGAGCAATTCTTTTAGCAACAATCAAAGGAGCCACTAAATCAACATCAATCACTTGCTCAAAATCGCTGATAGGCATATCTAAAATAGGTACACGCTTAATGATACCGGCATTGTTAACCAAGATATCAATAGGTCCCACCTCTTTTTCTATTTGGCTGATTCCTTTATCCACATCTTGCTCACTGGTTACATTAAAGTTAACCGTATATACATCAATACCATCCTTGGCATATTCTACCTTACACTCTTCTAATTTTTCATCATTGATATCATTTACACAAAGCTTAGCACCAGCCTTTGCCAACACCTTACCACAAGCCATTCCAATACCATGCGTTCCTCCAGTTACTAAAGCAACTTTTCCTGTTAAATCAAATAATTCGTTTACCATCATTTTTTATTTTTAATCAACAATACCATTTCTTGTAAAAAAGCACTTGCACAATCGATTGCACAAATTCACAAAAAATATATCATTACGTTATTTTTTTTCAATCAGATAAAACCAAGACATCAGAAACTCTAATGTTTTGGCTTTATACAGTAATTCAACACTATCTTAATTCATCAGCCTGGCGAATATCCATATCTGTATAATCCAGATTTTCTCCAGCCATACCCCATATAAATATATAATTAGAGGTACCTGCAGCACTATGAATACTCCAAGATGGAGATAGCACAGCCTCTTCATTTTTCATCCAGATATGACGAGTTTCATCTGGATCGCCCATGAAGTGACAAACAGCCTGACGCTGTGGCACCTCAAAATAAAAGTAAGCTTCCATTCTACGGTTGTGCGTATGAGATGGCATAGTATTCCATACACTTCCCGGCTTTAATTCGGTCATTCCCATTTGCAATTGACAAGTCTCCACTACCTCTTTGACCAACAATTGATTAATTTGTCGCTCATTCGAAGTCTCCAAACTACCCAATTGCAATACATTGGCATCGGCCAAGGTAACATGACGAGACGGCAATTCCTTATGAGCAGGAGCAGAATTCATATATAGATGTGCTGGTTTACTAGCATCAGCAGACTCAAAAACAACATCCTTAATACCTCTACCCAAATACAAAGCTTCTTTGTATTTTAAAATATATTCAGTTCCATCAGCTACAATTTTAGCATCACCCCCTACATTTACGATTCCCATTTCACGACGTTCTAAAAAATACGCAGCCTTTAACTCATCATGCGCTTCTAATTTAATGGGCGCATTTGTTGGAACAATACCACCCACGATATATCGATCGTAAAATGAATATACCATTGTCACCTCTCCTGGAATCATTACTTTTTCAATCAAAAACTCCTTACGAATACGTGTTGTATCATAACTCTTCATATCCTCAGGATGAACTGCATACCTTATTTCAAAATTCATAGCTACTAATTTTTATATGTTAATAAACTTTATATTCTTCTTATGTGCATACCCCTTATATTTTGTGTGTCCCATTGCCCCAAAAAACATGGTTATATAGTTATATCATAAACACCCTTCATCAAACCTCTGGCACAACGCTACTTTTTCCACGAAGAATTTCTCACAATCAAGCGAGTAGGAATCACCTCTTCCTTTTCCCAATGTTTGCCCTCCAGATTTTTAATCATCGCAGTGGCCACTCGCGTTCCCATTTCAAAGGCATTTTGCTCCACCGTACTCAATGTAGGATGAATCAATTCTGAAAAAGGTTCATTGGCAAAGCCAACCACACCAAACTCTTCAGGAACGCTCACCCCCAACTCCTTTAATCCATCCAATACCCCGAGCGCAGCATAATCACCAGCACAAAAAACAGCATCAGGCCGACTGTTATGTGCATACGCTTTTTTAATGCTATTATATCCAGCCTCGCGCGTAATTGTATTCTCATATACCAAACAATCTTCCACATTTCTACCCTCTTCTTCAATGGCTTTCACAAAACCTCTGTATCTCTCTTCATAAGCCTTAAGACTTCTTGTGCCGGCCAAATGACCTATGCGTTGATAACCACTTTTTATCAAATGTTTGGTGGCCAAATAAGCGCCTGTAAAATTATCATTGAGTATTTTAGAACTTTCTATGTCGGGATTTACACGATCAAATTGCACCAATGGAATACCACGTTTAACCACTCCATTAATATGATCATATGTTTTTGTCTGCACCGAAAGCGAAATAATGATACCCCCCACATGATTGGCCATCAACATTCCAATAGCCTTTTGTTCTTTGATAAAATTTTCACCACTTTGCACTATTAACAAGGTATATCCTGCAGGATTCAATATCTCCTCCACACCACTTATTACATTGCTAAAAAAATGACGATTAATCCTTGGCACTACCATTCCGATGGTATCACTCCTTCCCTTGCGCAATGATGCTGCAATCACATTTTGCTGATATCCCAACTCCTTGGCTTTATTAGCAACCAACTCCCTTGTTTTTATACTCACTCGCGTATTTCCCGACAAAGCCCGAGAAACGGTTGAAGGTGTCACATTCAACTCTTTGGCAATATCATTTATCGTTATTCTTTTCATCCACTCTTTATTTCAATACAAAAATACAAACGTTTGCACAATATCCAACAATAACAACGCAATTTTATTGATAAAATGCAAAAATAAATATGCCCTTAAATTTAACATTACAAACCACAGCAATACAAAAGCTTCTACCAAGGCCTATCCCAGTATACTTTAAGTAGATCACAAACACAAACTGCGGGAAAATAAAATGTTAAAAAATTTGTAAGTAAAAAAAATGTATGTAAATTCGTGTTCGTTAACGGTATTGAATAATAAATAGAAAAATACATCATGATTTACAAAACGTTTATACATGATGACTTTGTTTTAGAAAACGACACAGCTCATCAGTTATACCATAATTATTCGGCCAATAAACCCATTATTGATTTCCATTGTCATTTAGATCCAAAAGCAATTGCTGAAGATTACCGCTATGACAATTTGGGCGACATGTGGTTGGGTGGCGACCATTACAAATGGAGAGCGATGCGCATCAATGGCATCAACGAGAAATTTATCACAGGCGAAGTTAGCGATAAAGAGAAATTTATGAAGTGGGCCGAAACAGTACCCTATACCGTTTCCAATCCTCTTTATCACTGGACACATTTAGAATTGGCGCGATGTTTTGGTATCCATGAGTTGCTATCACCCAAAACAGCAGAAAAAATATATCATCAAACTGTCGAGATGCTAAAATCTCCTGAGTTCAGCACCAAAAATTTCATCAAACGCATGAATGTTGAAATGATTGGTACAACGGATGATCCGGCCGACTCATTGGAATATCATCAACAACTAATCAATGATGGCTTTGAAGTAAAAGTTCTACCCTCGTTCAGAGCCGACAACGTACTAAAAACAGACGATGTCTTATCATTTATCGCTTACATTGAGAAACTAGGCAAGGCTGCCAACATTTCCATCACTAGCTATACCAATCTAATAGATGCACTAGATGAGAGACATGCTTTCTTCCACCGTATGGGAGCCCGTATTTCTGATAGCGGACCAGACCGCTTCTTCTATGCTCCCTATACCTACAAAGAAGTATCTGCCATTTTTGAGAAGTTAATGGACGGGAAAGCTATTTCGTCAGAAGAAAAAGAAAAATACAACACCGCGGTGATGGCCGACCTAGCCAGGATGAACCACAAAAGAGGTTGGACACAACAATTTCATGTGGGGGCATTACGCAACAATAACAGTCGTATGTTCAATATACTAGGAGCTGACACTGGTTTTGACTCTATACATGATTCACAACCCAGCTTAAAGATGTCACAATTCCTGAATCTCCTAGATAGTACCGATCAATTGGCACAAACCATACTTTATAATCTAAATCCGGCCGACAATCAAATGCTACTGACCATGTGTGGAAACTTCGCTGGTGGTTCAAGTGTTTCAAAAGTAACCTATGGTGCAGCCTGGTGGTTTTTAGATCAAAAAGTAGGTATGGAACGCCATCTAGAAGATTTATCAGCACTTAGCTTATTAAGTAGATTCGTAGGAATGGTAACCGATTCCAGAAGTTTTCTTTCATACCCTCGCCACGAATATTTCCGCAGAATCGTATGCAACTATGTGGGAAAAGAAGTGGAAAAAGGATTGATTCCCGACGATGAAGAGATATTAAAAAATGTCATTGAAGGAATTTCATATAACAACGCAAAATCATACTTTAAATTTTAATTATAATACCATGGCAAAGAAAGTAGTAACCTTTGGAGAAATTATGCTCCGTTTTGTAACTCCACAATACCAGCGTTTTTCGCAGGCAACCTCATTTAATGCTTCATACGGTGGTGGCGAAGCTAACGTAGCTGTTTCATTGGCAAACTATGGAATTGACGTTTCATTTGTAACTCGTTTACCTAAAAACGACATTGCAAAAGCTTGCGAAATGGAACTTAAAAAACACTCTGTTAATACCGATCGCATTGTTTACGGTGGCGACAGATTGGGAACTTATTATTTAGAAACTGGAGCGGTAGCCCGCGCAAGTAAAGTGGTATATGACAGAGCCAACTCCGCTTTCTCTGAAATTAAACCCGGTATGGTAAATTGGGAAGAGGTATTTAAAGATGTGGATTTCTTTCATTGGACAGGAATTACCCCAGCCGTTTCTCAGGGTGCAGCGGATGCATGTTTGGAGGCCATCAAAGTAGCCAACAAAATGGGCGTAACAGTTTCAACGGATCTTAACTACCGTAAAAACCTATGGAAATACGGCAAAACAGGTGGTGAGGTAATGCCTGAATTAGTAGCTGGATGTGATATTGTTTTAGGAAACGAAGAGGATGCCGCTATGATGTTAGGTATCCATCCTGAAGGTATCGACGTAACAGGTGGCCATGTTGAAGCCGAGGCATACAGAAGTGTATCTCAACAAATTATGGCTAAGTATCCACGTGTTAAAAAGGTAATTACCACATTAAGAGGCTCAGTTAATGCCAACCATAATTCCTGGTCAGGCGTACTTTACGATGGCAAAACTTTATTCCAAGCTCCAACTTATCAAATCACACATATTGTTGACCGCGTAGGTGGTGGCGATTCTTTTATGGGTGGACTTATTTACGGACTATTAACATACACGGACGACGACCAAAAAGCATTAAATTTTGCAACTGCCGCATCGTGTTTGAAACATACCATTCACGGTGATTACAACCTGGTAACCGTTGAGGAAGTTGAAAAACTGATGGGTGGAGATGCATCAGGCCGTGTATCACGATAAAAAGTTTGCATTAAAACAGATCAGTTGCATATTCCTTCATCAAATTGGTGGTCAAGAATATAGTTTTTGAAATAATTTAGAGACCGGATTTTTCTAGGTTAACGAATCAGATAAAATCCACATTAACTTGCATCATCTGTTTTAAGCCAAAACCAAACAGAACATAGCAGTATAGGGTTTTGGTAAGCAACTTTTACATTTACAACTAAATAACGATGATAGATTGTTGGAATAAAATCAACGAAGTCTTTCGGGCAAAAAGATTTTTTCATCAACGCCTCAAGGGGTAAAATATTCACAGCAATCTATCATCACTTTTAAATTAAAAAAAAGAAAACAAATATAAAATGGCTAAATATTCAAAATTAGAGGTTTTTCAAGCAATGAAAGAAACAGGCGTAATTCCTGTATTTTTTCACTCAGACATTGAGGTTTGTAAAGCAGTTGTAAAATCATGTTATGAAGGTGGAATACGTGTTTTCGAATTCGTTAACCGAGGTGATTTCGCCCATGAAGTTTTTGGTGAATTAAACAAATATGCGATAGAAAATCTACCTGGAATGATTTTAGGTGCCGGCTCCATCGTTGAAGAAGCCACCACGGCACTTTACATCCAACTAGGTGCAAACTTCATCGTTTCCCCCTTACTGAATGAGAATATGGCTAAAATATGCAACCGCAGAAAAGTAATGTGGTCACCAGGATGTGGCACTATCTCTGAGATCAATAAGGCACAAGAGCTTGGTTCTGATTTGGTAAAATGTTTCCCTGCTTCTGAAGTAGGTGGACCTTCTTTTGTGAAAGCAGTAAAAGCACCTATGCCGTGGACCGACATCATGCCAACAGGTGGTGTAAACACCTCAAAAGAGAACCTCGAAAAATGGTTTGCTGCCGGTGTAACATGTGTAGGTATGGGTTCCGCTCTTTTCCCCAAAGATATCATGGCCAATAAAGACTGGAATGCTCTTACGCAAATGGTAAAACAGTTAATGAGCGATATTAAAGCTGTACGTAAATAAAAACAATAACAATGATGCCCTTAAATTTAAAAGACAAAGTAGCTGTGATCACAGGAGGCGGTGGAGTTCTTTGCTCTACAATGGCCAAAGCACTCGCCTCTCACGGTGTTAAAACAGCTATTTTAGACTTAAATCTGGAAGCTGCAGAAAAAGTAGCTAAAGAGATTACAGAACAGTACCATACGCCCTCCATGGGCATTTCGGCCAGCGTTCTGGATAAAAAATCGCTGGAAGCAGCCAAGCTGGTTATCAACGAAAAATTAGGAACAATAGATTACTTGGTAAATGGAGCTGGAGGTAATGCGGCCTCAGCAACAACAAAAGCTGAATTCATTACCGATGATGTATTAAATAACTTGGACGACACCTTCTTCGGTTTAGAGGCAGATGGATTTGATAAGGTTTTCGCACTCAACTTTCAAGGAACCCTACTGCCATCCATGGTATTTGCCAAAGATATGCTAGACAAAAAGCAAGGTTCAATCATCAATGTATCATCGATGAACGCATACACTCCCCTCACCAAAATACCGGCCTACTCTGCAGCAAAAGCAGCTATCAACAATTTTACACAATGGTTGGCCGTTCATTTTGCAAAAACAGGAATTAGGGTCAATGCTATTGCTCCCGGGTTTCTATTAACCAATCAAAATCGCTTTTTATTGATTGATGAAAAAACCGGTGAAGCAACAGCCCGTGGTGAAAAAATCATAAGAAACACTCCAATGGAGCGCTACGGAGAACCAGAGGAGTTAACAGGCACCATGCTATATCTACTGTCAGACTGGGCTACCTTTATTACAGGAGTTGTAGTACCCGTTGATGGTGGTTTTAGTGCCTATTCCGGAGTATAAATAAACGATTGCTCAATATATTTTCAATAAAAAACTACAAAACAACAGACTATGGTTTTATAAGGCATTGCCTTACAAGCTATAGTAGAAAGCTGAATGACTATGGCTATGGAACAAACTTGGCGCTGGTATGGCCCAACAGACCCAGTAACATTGGCAGATATACGCCAAGCTGGCGCAACAGGAATTGTAACGGCACTACACGAAGTGCCCATCGGAGAGGTATGGACGGAAGAAGCTATTGCAGCACGTAAAAGACACATCGAATTCGATGATACTGTTACCCCTCCTAAACCTAGGGGATTAAACTGGAGTGTTATTGAAAGTATTCCTGTTCATGAAGATATCAAACAAGGAAAACCTCAACGTGACGAATGGATTGAAAAATACAAAGAAAGCATACGCAATGTAGGTAAAGTTGGTATTCCGGTATTGACATACAACTGGATGCCTGTTGTTGACTGGACACGAACCAATCTAGAAATGGAATTGGATGACGGAGCAAAAGCTCTACAATTTGACATCCATGAATATATTGCGTTTGACCTTTATATGCTTCAACGTAAAAATGCCGAAAAAGAATATACTCCGGAACAAATTGAAGCAGCTAAGAGAAAATTCGAGTCCATGGATGCAGAAAAAAGATACATCCTGGAAAAAAACATCATTGCCGGACTACCTGGTGGTCAAGAAGGTTATTCCATCGAAGAGTTTAGAGAACGTTTAGCTGAATACGATGGTATTAATTCCGATCAGTACCGTCAAAATCTAAAATACTTCTTAGAACAGATCGTTCCCGTGGCCATAGAATCGGGTGTTCGTTTGGCCATACACCCCGATGATCCACCGGTTTCTCTTTTTGGACTACCACGCGTGGTAAGCACTGAAAGCGACTTGCAATTTATCGTAAATATTATCGACAGCATTTATAATGGCTTATGTGTTTGTACAGGCTCTTTGGGTGTTCGTGCAGACAATGATCTACCTGGAATCATTACCCGCTTAGGTGATAAAATTAACTTTTTACATTTAAGAAGTACCCAACGCGATGCCGACGGAAGTTTTCATGAGGCAAGTCATCTACAAGGAAATGTGGATATGTATAACGTAATTGTAGCGGTATTAAAGGAACAGAAGAAACGAACAGCAGCCAATAGGCGCGATGATCAAATTCCTATGCGCGCCGATCATGGACATACCATTCTGGATGATCTTAGAAAGAAAACCAACCCAGGATATTCTGCCCTTGGCTTATTAAGAGGACAGGCCGAATTACGGGGATTGGAAATGGGGATTGAAAAGAGTGGTGTAATTTACAAGTAGGTAGTGGCTGCAAGAAAACTACTGTTTTTTTTGTCTTTGATAAGAAAGCTTCAAAGACAAGGCTTTCGATATTTTTGAAACCAAGGAGTTTACTGATTGTAAATGACTGTTTCAAAAATGAGAATAACGCAGTATTTGGAGTTTTCTTGCAAAGACTAGATAAAACTCATTTATCCTGCATAAGCATATTGGCTCCTACGCTATTATATTGATTAAGACTTCCCTTTAACCTCAGGTTAGAGGGAAGTAATAAAGCTAGTACGTAGAAAAAGGTTCTCAAATTGCTTTCTTAGTATTTCACCATGCTATTTCATGAAAAATACGTTTGATAAAAGCAATCTCCTGGGTTATCAGAAACAGACCCCAAAGCTCTAAAAAACTTTCATACATAACAAAGTCGCTCTTAACAATAAAAATCTACACATGTCAATCCAACTAAAAAAAAATTGCAAATATGCGCTTCTTGTTCCCACTAGCATGGGCATCCGTATTACACCAGCAAACGGTCAACCAGTACACGCCAGCGACACTTTTAAAATGCAGGCCACCAGTGCCGAAACAAACGTTGCCAGCATCTCATCTTATTTAGGATTACCGGTGAAAGTACTCACCTCCTTTGTCAAAGGAAGCCCCATCGCACAATTCATCAAAAGTAATCTAAAAGCACGTCATATGGATTACGAAGGACCCGAAGTTGAACAAGGTGATCCTTGGGGATATCGTCACCAGATCAATATGGCAGATAGTGGTTATGGTTCGAGAGGACCTCGTGTATGGAACGATAGGGCTGGTGAAGTGGGACGTACATTAAACGTCAAAGATTTTGACCTGCAACGCATATTTGAAAAAGAAGGGGTGACAGTGGTCCATCTATCTGGTCTTGTGGCTGCACTATCACCTGATTCCGGCCAATTTTGTTTAGAAATAGCACGTACCGCACGAAAATACGGAACCAGCGTATCCTTCGACTTAAACCACAGGGCTTCTTTTTGGGCAAACAGAGAAGAAGAACTACGTAATATTTTTACTGAGATAGCCTCTGTTTCAGATATTCTAATAGGTAACGAAGAAGATTTTCAACTTTGTTTAGGTATCAAAGGACCCGATGCCGGAGGAAAGGCAATCGATAACAAGATAGAAGGCTTTAAGGGAATGATAAAGAGTGTAAAAGAAAACTTTTCCAATGCATCTGTTTTTGCCACCACCTTACGCGAGGTTATCAACGCCAACGAACATCTATGGGGAGCCATTACTTTGGTAGATGATCAATGGCAGGTCATCAAACCTCGCCCTATACATGTACTCGACCGCATTGGAGGTGGAGATGGTTTTGTGGGAGGCTTATTATATGCTATCCTCCAAGAATGGGAAAGTGAAAAATGGGCACAATTCGGTTGGGCAACAGGCGCTATGGCTACCACTTTTTTAAGCGACTACGCACAACCTGCCGACGAAGAAATGGTGTGGAGTATCTGGCATGGTAATGCCAGAGTCAAAAGATAGTTTTCATCCCCAAAATAGCTGTTATGATTTATTACGAAAAAGGAGCTTCTGATGAAATATTAACAAAGGAAGATCTCCGGCGAGGAATTGAAATTGCCCTGGAAAAATTAGGAAATAGAACTAATGTTTTGATCATTCCTCCTGATTTCACACGCTTCCACTCCCGGGCAGGTGAGCTAACCACGTATGCATATCACTATTACAACACAAAGGTAAAAGATATCTTACCGGCTTTAGGGACCCATGCTCCCATGACCAATGAGGAATTAAACACAATGTTTCCCGGTATCCCGCACGAATTATTTAGAGTGCATAACTGGAGAAATGATGTGCTCACCGTTGGAACCATACCCGGGAAAAAGGTGGCTGAGATAACCCATGGTGCCTTAGACTACGAATGGCCTGCACAAATAAACAAACTATTATGGGAAGGCCAGCATGACCTCATATTATCTATCGGTCAAGTAGTTCCCCACGAAGTAATTGGAATGGCTAACTATAACAAAAATATTCTGGTTGGAACAGGCGGTTCACAAGGCATCAATAAAAGTCATTTCGTTGGAGCAGTTCATGGTATGGAAAAAGTCATGGGAAGAGCCGATAACCCGGTTCGAGAAATCCTCAACTATGCTTCAGAAAACTTTATCAAGCACCTGCCCATCGTGTATGTACATACCGTTGTGGGGCGAGATCAAAAATCGGGACATTTGGTAACACGAGGTTTATTTATTGGTGATGATTACTCTGTTTTTACCAAAGCAGCCGAGCTATCTCTGAAGGTGAATTTCACCATGCTCGATCAACCCATTAAAAAAGCAGTGGTATACCTGGATCCATCTGAATTTAAGAGTACCTGGCTAGGTAACAAAAGCATATATCGTACTCGTATGGCCATGGCTGATCATGGAGAACTAATTGTAATGGCGCCTGGATTGAAAGAATTTGGCGAAGACAAAGAGATAGACCGATTGATTAGAAAATATGGGTACCGAGGAACTCCTCACACCTTGAAAATGCTAAAGGAAAATACAGAACTTGAAGATAACCTGAGTGCAGCAGCTCACCTTATACACGGGAGTTCCGAAGACCGATTTAATATAACATACTGCCCTGGATACCTAAGCAGAAAAGAAATTGAATCGGTCAATTTTAAGTATGCTGATTTAGGTCAGATGCTTGAAAAATATAATCCCAATAGCTTAAAAGATGGATACAACACCATGCCCGACGGAGAAGAAATATATTATATCTCCAACCCCGCAGTTGGCCTTTGGGCATATAAAGAAAGATTTATAAAAAAATAAACAGCAAAATACTATATTTGTAAAAATACAAACGTTTGCACAAACAAACGAAAAATAAAATTACTGAAATTGTGATGGCGAAGAATCAGATTATTGTCACACAGTTGTACTTATTTAAACTATAAGAAATCTATGCGTATTAAATTATCAGCATCCGTATTATTAGTTGGCTTGCTTCTATTTTTAGCAGGATGTGAGAGCACCAACAAACCAACTACCCTAAAATTGGCGCATGGACTGGATCCTACACATCCGGTGCATAAAGCCATGGTTTATATGGCCGCCCAACTTAAAGAAGAGTCGGGTGGAAAAATGAAACTGGAAATATACCCCAGCGGACAGCTTGGAGGAGAACAGCAGTGTGTTGAATTATTGCAAATAGGTAGTCTGGCTATTACCAAAGTATCCTCCGCCATCATGGAAAGTTTCACCCCCAACTATCAGGTACTTGGACTCCCCTATATTTTCAGATCCAAAGAACATGCCTTTTCGGTATTGGATGGAGAAATAGGCAAGGAGTTCCTTAACTCCACGGAAAAGTTCAACATGAAAGGACTTTGTTTCTACGATGCCGGCTTCCGTAGTTTTTATACCATTGATAAGGCCATCAACAGTCCGGAAGATTTAAGCGGAATGAAAATCAGGGTAATGAAGAGCCAGACGGCCATGAACATGGTCAAGGCAATGGGAGGCTCTCCAACACCCATATCATGGGGTGAACTATACACAGCACTTCAAAGTGGCGTTGTGGATGGTGCAGAGAACAACCCTCCTAGTTTATACACCTCACGCCACTACGAGGTCTGTAAAAAATACACACTGAACGAACATACAGCAGTGCCTGACGTACTGATAATAAGTACAGTGGTATGGAATAAGCTAACAGAACAAGAAAAAAAATGGTTACAGGCTGCTGCCGATGCTTCCGTACCTGAAGAACGTAAACTATGGGCGGAAGCCGAACAGTTGGCATTAGAAGAAGTACAAAAAGCCGGTGTTGAAATTATTCGTCCCGACAAAGCGCCATTTATGAAAGCAGTAGAAAGCATTTTTGAAGGTTACAAGTCGCAACCTGAAATTTATAACCTAATTCAACGAATCAGAAACTTCAAATAAGGAATCATGAAATTTAAAAAATCGCTGGATAAGATACTGGAGAAAACCTTAATATTGATCATGAGCATCCTTGTAATTGATGTGTTATGGCAAGTATTAAGCCGATATATTCTTTCTTCTCCCAGTTCATTTACCGATGAATTGGCCGGATTTTTATTAATATGGGTGGGCATTTTGGGAGCCGCTTATGTGGCCGGACAAAGACAACACTTGGCCATTGATTTATTAATACAAAAATCATCAGAAACCAACAGAGCAAAGCTGTATCTATTCATCAATATATGTATTGCACTATTTGCCGTTGCTGTAATGATGATTGGCGGTGCCTGGCTGGCCATTACCCGCTTCCAGTTTGATGTAACTTCTGCGGCATTGCGTATTCCTTTGGGATACGTTTACCTGGTAATGCCATTAAGTGGCTTGCTCATCCTATACTATTCAATTTATCTTATTATTCATCCAAAAGAAAATCTACAATAATGGACTACCTAGGTATATTTGTTCTTATATTTTCCTTTATATTTTTATTGGTATCCGGAGTGCCCATCGCCTTTAGTATTGGTATTTCCGGGATACTTACCATGCTGGTAAGCATCGATTCCTTACCTGCTTTTACAACCTATGCACAACGAATGGCTACCGGACTGGACAGTTTTGCACTACTGGCCATTCCATTTTTTATACTGGCCGGCAACATAATGAACAGTGGAGGTATTGCAGTACGACTTATCAACCTGGCTAAAATTATGGTGGGCAAATGGCCTGCCGGACTCGCCTATGTAAACGTATTTGCCAATATGCTTTTCGGTGCCATCTCAGGTTCAGCGGCAGCTTCTGCTTCCGCTATTGGCTCTATTATGGGACCAGAAATGAAGAGAGACGGATACGACGAAAGTTTCAGTGCTGCAGTCAATATTTCATCAGCTACTACAGGCCTTTCTATTCCACCCAGTAATATCCTCATCGTATATTCATTGGCTAGTGGAGGTGTTTCTATTACAGCTCTTTTCTTGGCAGGATACATACCCGGCATATTAACCGGTTTAGCCATCATGTTAACATCCATGGCATTGGTGATTGGTCATAAAAAAGGAACAAAAGCATCTATGTTAGCTGTTTTAAAAGTATTAATAGGCGCTGCAGCTACCTTTGGATTTATTGCTGGAATGATAGCCATCAAAGCACAATCGGCTTTAAGCTACAATCTGGTGTGGGCAGGCATTGGTGCTTTGTTGTTATTTTTCATAGTAAGATTCTCCGTCAAACGTCCCGCTTCCGTCAGAAGAGGGTTAAAAGTACTATGGGATGCTGTTCCTAGTCTATTTCTACTGATAGTTGTCATTGGTGGTATTGTGGGCGGATTATTTACAGCTACCGAAGCCTCCGCAATAGCAGTGCTTTATGCGCTGGTCTTGTCATTAATTTATAAAGAAATTTCCATTTCTGATTTACCAGATATCATATTAAGATCTGTTAAAACAACAGCAATTGTACTTTTATTGGTGTCCACATGTATTGGACTATCGTGGATTATGGCCTACGAAAACATACCACAAAATGTTAGTTCGGGTCTGCTGGGAATCAGTAACAATCCCATCATTATTTTATTAATTATCAACCTAATTTTATTAATTGTTGGTGTGTTTATGGATATGACGCCAGCGGTTCTTATCTTTACACCCATATTTTTGCCCATTGTTACCAACATGGGTGTTGACCCAACACACTTCGGTATCATCATGGTGTTAAATTTAAGTGTAGGACTATGTACACCTCCGGTAGGTTCGGTGTTATTTATTGGGTGTAGCGTGGCCAACATAAAAATTGATAAAGTAATAAAACCCCTGCTGCCTATGTTCTTGGCCATGGTAGCAGTGTTAATGATGGTAACATACATACCGGAAATTAGCTTGTGGTTACCCCGATTGTTTGATTTTTAATCATTGAGTCAGTAACCTACAAACACCACATTGCAGGGTATTTTATTCTGTTATTGGTAACTAAAAAAATACGGAAAATATTGTCCTAAACGCCTCTATAAGTAGGCGATTATCATGGACAAAAAACAACGGCAGATTATCTTACTCGAATGAAAGTTCTTCAAGTAAGGTAATCTGCTTATTTTCCAGATTAACAGACCATTGCGCAGCAATTTATTAAATGAGTAAAACAGTAAGAATAAAAGACATAGCCCAAAAAGCAGGCGTTTCAATTGGTACAGTTGATCGGGTACTGCACAACCGCGGTGAAGTAAAGGCAACTACCAAAGAAAAAGTAATGGCCATTGCTGAAAAACTGAACTACAAACCAAATATTGCCGCACGGGCGTTAAAGTCGCCCACCACCTATAAGATTGCCATCTTAATTCCTCTTTGCCAGGGAGACAATCAATTTTGGAAGATGCACCCCATTGGGATTGAAAACGGAAAAGAAGCCATATATCCCTTTAAAGCAACGCTGGAATTCTTTTATTATGAGATGCACAACCCCAATGATTTTATGCGGCAGGCATCAGCCTTGGTACAATGGCAGCCCAACGGTGTTATTATGGCTCCCATATTAAAGAATGAATCAGTAGAGCTCTGTCATAAACTGGATGATTTGGAGGTTCCGTACGTTTTCATTGATACCAATATTGATGATACCAACAGCTTAACTTTTATTGGGGAGGATGCCTACCAAGCGGGTCGTGTTGCTGCCAGTTTGATTGACTCAGGAATTTCTCCCGACAAAGACATACTGATAGTCAACATTGCCAAAAACCTTGAAAACATCCAACACCTACAACACCGTAATCAGGGTTTTTTAAGCTACTTTATGGATGCCGGTAATAACAACGCACTTAAAATAAGTGTTGAAATTCCTAATACAGAACCACAGGAAGTGAAATCAATACTTGACAAGGTTTTTGAGAATAACCCCAATATTGGAGGTGTATTCGTTTCTAGCTCCCGCACATTCGCCGTGGCCGAGTATTTACAAAAGCACCAAAAACAAAACCTATTTTTAGTAGGATACGAATTATTTGGTAAAAACAGCGATTTTCTTCAACACCGCACCATCAACTTCCTAATCGGTCAACGCCCCATTGAGCAAGCCGAAAAAACATTCAAAAAACTATTTGATTACCTGGCACACAATACAATCCCCAATAAAAAAGATTATCAGCCCATTGACATTATTAATGCTGAAAATATGGGACTACTTAAATAAGCCATTTTAAACGGCCATAACAGCCCAAACATGCAAATCATTCTCAGAGTAAGAAGTATCCTTACGGCTACTTATTTCATAAAATCCTCAACCTCCTGAAGGCTTACCAAGTTTGCATCTCCCATAATCGTATGTTTCAGGCTAGACGCTGCTATACCAAAATTTATAATTTTTTCATAATTAGCAGGCCATTGAAGCATTCCAAATATCACACCGGCAGTAAAAGCATCGCCTCCTCCTACCCTATCCACAATATGCGTTATGGAGTAAGTAGAAGTCTCATGAAGCATGGTGCCATCAAACATGAGTGCTCGCAGTGTATTATGACTGGCATTAATACTACCTCTTCGGGTAGTTACGATACTTTTAACACGTGGATATTTCCGCATAACCATACCTGAGGTATTGATAAAAGATTCGTTAGAAAATTTACCTCTATTATCCCTTCCAACATCAATTTCCATAGCATGCTCTGCATCATATTCGTTGCCAAAAATAACATCGCACATGGCAACCAATGGAGGCATCACCTGGTTCGGTTGTTTACCATAGTTCCATAAATTAGACCGTAGATTCACATCACAAGAAATGGTGATTCCTCTTTTATGCGCTTCCTGTACACCCTCTGCTAAAACCTTCGTTGGATTCTCTCCAATGGCAGCACTCAAACCCGACCAATGAAACCAAGTTGCACCTTCCAGTACACGATCCCAATCAACCATACCTGGCGTCATCGTGGCAAACGAAGAGTTATCTCTATCATAAACCACTTTCGAGCCTCTTTGGTCTGCTCCTGTTTCTAAAAAATAGATTCCTAACCGTTGTCCCCCCAACAATACATGGCTCGTATCCACCCCAAATTTTCGGAGCGATTTAATACAAGCATCCCCCATATCATTATTAGGAAACCGACTCACAATAGCTGTCTTTATATTAAAATTTGAAAGTGAAATAGCCACATTCGCTTCGCCACCTCCGTAAGTTACCTGCAATTTATCTGCTTGACAAAACCTAAGATGTTCTTCGGTAGATAAGCGCATCATTACCTCACCAAACACAACAACTTTTCCCATTATATACTCTTTAAAAAATTAAAACAACCAAAGTTTAACAGCCATTAATACAATGACTATCAACAATATTCTTTTGATCCAAACATCGCCCTTTTTAATGGAAAGATGGCTCCCTAGCCAGCCCCCAACTGAACTACCAATGGCAACAATAAGACCTATTTTCCAATCAATTACATCCTGCCAAATAAAAATTGCTAAAGCCGAAGTGGTATAAATAAGGGCCACCACCACTTTAACCGCATTGGTTTTCAGCAAACTAAAACGATTAATCTTAACAAGTGACAAAATCATGATAAAACCAATACCCGCGTGAAGAAAGCCCCCATATATTCCAATAAAAAAGAAAACAATAACTCCCGTTAACCTATTTTTAAAACTTAAACGTTCTTCTTGATCCGTTTTGAAATTTGGACTGGTGAGTATCAATATTGCCACTACCACCATAACAATAGATAAAATTCTATTGAGCAATTTATCAGGTATATCAACCGCCACATATGCCCCCAGTGCAGCTCCCAATAAGGCAGACAATCCCAAATACACAGGATACCCTCCAGATATCACCTTATTTTTCTTAAAATTAGAAACAGAAACTATATTCTGGGCCAACAACGCTACTCTATTAGATGCATTGGCCACTACAGATGGCACCCCCATAAATATCATTAATGGTAAGGTGATCAATGAACCACCACCGGCAATTACATTAATAAACCCAGCAGCAACGCCCGCTATAACGAGTAATAGATAGTCTAAAATTGTCATTCGTATATTGAATCTAAATTTTATAATGAATGATCTCCAAAAAAATCGGGGCACGACTTATAATTGAGTCATACCCCGACATGCCCTATTCAAAAAACAAGTAATTATTCTTACACTTATTTTAATCAAAAAATATACACCTGGCCAGGTGTTTAGATCAGCTTAGATACCCAAAGCCTGACCACCACCAATCTGAATCGTTTCAGCCGTAATGAAAGATGCATCATCACTCGCCAAGAAAGACACCACAGACGCAACTTCCTGTGGTTCACCAATCCTACCTAGCAAAATACTATTTTTCCATGAAGCAAACACTTCGGGTTTGGTTGATTTAATTTGTGCATGAAACGGCGTATCAATAGTACCTGGAGATACAGCATTCACGCGAATTCCGTATTCAGCTAAATCCTTAGCCAAAGCTCTTGTAATAGCGTGCACTCCAGCTTTAGATGTACCATAAACTCCAGCCCCTGGACCTCCTGCATTCCATGCTGCATTTGAGGTATAATTAATAATAGAAGCATTTTCACCCTTTTTTAGGAAGGGAATAGCCGCTCTTGAAGCAAAAAATACAGAATCAAGGTTGAGCGCCATCACAAATCTATAAAATTCAGTGGTCATCTCTTCAAACCTTTGTCTTCCGCCTAATCCTCCAGCATTATTTACCAAAAGATCAATCTTTCCATATTTCTCACCTATGGCTTTTATATTAGAAGTCACCTCCTCTTCATTGGTTACATCGAAACCATAATACTCCGCTGTAATACCTGCTTCAACAAGCTCTTCTACTCTTTTAGCACCTTGTTCATCCTCAATACCATTTAAAACAACAGTATATCCATCTTTACCCAATCTTTTGGCTACTTCAAAGCCAATACCTCCAGTTGCACCAGTTATTACTGCCACTTTTCCTTTTAAATCCATTTTATTTATAATTTTAAAATTCAAAAAATCTATATCTATATAGATGGTAAACTCAACACCTGCCGGTACAATTACTACCAATAATGACCTACCGGCAGGTAATTGAGAAACACATCAAACGTATTATTATTCTTTTTCATACAAATAGATATCCCTATAATTAAAAGGGTATCTCAGCTCTTTCGTAAGAGCATCTGCTGGTAAACAAGTATTCACTTAACAACATAAACACCTTATACCAAAGCAGTATCTAACAAAAGGTGCCCCTCTATCGTGAGGAGTTAAGGTTTCTAAACTTTCCATAATTCAATTATTATATATTATATTAAACTATTTTTCTACTGGTCCAATTTGGCGTGCAAAGAAGTAGATGGCACCAATACCAAGCGGAACAAATATAGCAATAGCAATAAAAATAGGAGTATAAGATATCTCTGCTATTATGGGCACCACTTTGTTCATAATTATTACAGAGAAAACCCCTACCATGCCACCTAATCCTGCCAATGAACCCACCGATTTACCACTAAAGAAATCACTGGGGAGAGTTTGAACATTACCGATTGAAAACTGGAAGCCAAACAGCACAAAGAAAACAATGGAAACAAATACAATGGGGGTATTTCCAAAAAGCACGGTGGCAACAAGTCCCAAAAACATAATAATACCTCCTATTAAAATGGTTACTTTACGCCCTTTGTTAATAGAATTTGATTTTGAAATAATACGTCCTGAAACCCATCCTCCGGCAATACTACCCAAGGCTGCCCCAACATAAGGAACCCAAGCAAACATACCCACTTGCTTTACATCAAAACCATACACATCAAACAAATAAATGGGCATCCATCCTACAAACAACCACCAAATTGGTTCCAGGAAAAAACGTCCAATAACGATGGCCCATGATTCTCTGAAGCTCAGAATCTCTCTTAAGCTTTTCCCCTTCGAATCACTGGTATCTTTCTGGTCTGCTTCGCTTTGTCCCTTTAAGATATAATCACGTTCCTCATCTGTCATCCAAGGATGCTTTTTAGGACCTGCTTTATTAATCAATAGCCAAGGTATGATCCATAAAATACCAAAAGAACCCACTACCATAAATGTAGTTCTCCATCCATAAGCCACAAACAAGGTTGCAATAAATATGGGCGCTATGACGGATCCAATGGAAGCACCTGCATTAAACAAACCCTGCGCAATGGCCCTCTCTTTTATTGGGAACCACTCTGCGTTACTTTTTACAGCTCCGGGCCAATTACCAGCTTCAGAAAACCCCAACAAACTGCGAAATATACTAATAGACAAAAAACCGCGTACTGTAGAATGCAAGAAAGAAGATAATCCCCATATTCCAATTGATAAGACATAACCTATTCGTGTTCCAACTTTATCAAATATCTTACCTGTGAACAACTGCCCTAAAGCGTAAAATACCATAAAAATATTTAATATATTTCCATAGTCATCCTTTGTCAAATCTAAAGACTGTGCAATGGAACCTTCTACATTTTCATTGCCCCACATAATAGAAAGAGCACTTCTATCTATATAGTTAATTACAGTAGCCAAAAAAATAAGCCCTATAATCACCCAACGTAATCCTTTAATTTTCATATAATTAAATTTTTATTCCATTTTATAATTTTGCAAAACCTGAATAACCATTGCAATTTCATTTCAAAAATGAGAATAACGCAGTATTTGGCGTTTTCTTGCAAGGACTAATTATTTTTTATTACCGAAATAGGACACTCCGCTACCATCAAGAAAATCTTCGCGTACTGGTGCAAATACATCGATCAGTATACCAGCTTCAAGACAAAGGGCTCCATGGATAAGATTGGGTTCAATATACACACCATCTCCTCCTTCCACTATTTTCTTTTCTCCATCAATATCAAATTCAAATTTACCACTTGCACAGTAGGTAGCCTGTGTATGAAAATGCTGATGCGGAGTTCCTTCGGCCCCTTTTTCAAATTTCACTTGAACCATCATAATTTGGTTATCCCAGCCTAAAAACTTACGGCTTACACCACCTCCTAGTTCTTCCCACTCCATACCGGCAGTGGTAATAAATTTTTCGCTTGATCGTTTCATAGTATTTACCTTTTAATTATATAAATTTTAATAAGTCATTCTTTACTCAATATGCAATGCCGTACCTCATCTTTTGTCGGCAAGCAAGTATGTTTGCCCCTCCTTAACAAAAACTTACTCCTAATACATTAACCGTTGCGCCAAGAATTCTTCTGTAATAATTTTAGAACTTCCTGCAATAACATTTCCGCTTTCTACATTATTCTTCTCTCCCCATAGTCTGGCTATCAAACCCGATTTAATGGACTTAAATGTATTATCGTTGATGGTCACATGAACGATTCCATGGGTTTTCAACAAAACCTCCTGACTTCCTCTTTTCCCTGCATTTTCAACGATATTACCTTTGAAAATAAAATTTCCGCCAACCGTTGACTCATCATAACCACCTCTATAATAATCCACAAAATCCTGTTGTATACCTGCTACCTGATTATTTTCTAAGATCACAAATTCAGCATTGTAATCTCCCTTGGCATCATCTTCTGAGTTTATTACAAACCCCCGAACCAGTTCATTCATCGATGAATTAACTACTTTTATTGTATCAGCAAAAGAACCTTTTATAGAATGGTATACAGACTTAAAATCTCTAATCTTGCAATCATCAATATATACATTGGATGCAATGGACATATTGCTTTTATCTGGGGCAATAAAATTTAAGGATGGATCTCCCTCCAAAGAAATATGTTGCATCAAGAAGTTTACATCTGGTCCTAATTCAAAAGCTGTTGCGTAATCCCCACCCACAAATTGAATAGTAGCAGCCTTATCTTTGGAGAGGGACTTAATACATACGCTTTTTTGAATTTTAACCAGCTCCTCTAATTTCAACAAATCAGTGGCAATAATGATTGTATCTCCGGCATTCATTTCTTTTAATGAAGCAATAAATTCGTCACTAGATTTTACACTTATACGCTTGTTATCAGGCTTATGCGCTTGCCAGGAAAACCAAGAAGGACCGTACATATTGAAATCAAACAAACTTGCTAATTCACCAACACTAGAAGAGATGGCACCAGCCTGATTGGGTTTTCTCTCATTCATGAAAATATCCTTTGTAATTTTATCAAAGTCAAATCCATCAAAAAGGGCTACATGATCCCCCATTGCAACCAATGGTATTTCCCATTGCTTATTAAGAACCTTCATTTCAGTTGAAATAAAACCTGCGGCTTTACTTTCTACCCCCTGAACATAATTATTTTGAAAATTAATATCTCCGGGCTTATCGTAATACTTAACGATTTCGGTTTTCACTGGATTACTGTTGTATATAATATTATTGGCAACAGTTGTTCTAATAGGCAAAGCCGATCTAATCTCAGTTTTTGGTAGAATACCTTGTTTTTTCACATTAGAACCCACACTAAACTGAAGAGGTGCGATACAATCAATCCAGCTATTATGCGCAATAACCACGTCAGTTACTTGATTATAACGATTTAAAGGTGATTTAGGAATACCATTCATCACTGCAACTGAACTTCGGAACTCGTTACCCTTTAATTTATAGAAATAGTTATTTGTTATCCAATGGCCGGTGTTAATAACCCTTATTCCTCCAATATTGTCTGAATTATCATCTCCAATAAACCAATTTGAGTCAATGGTTGCATAATTTCCATGTCTTAAAACCAAAGATCCCTCGCACTTATAAAAAACATTGTTACTAAAATTATTATAATTTGATTTACTAGAGATCACCTCAACCTCACCATTACAACTGTTCAAGAAATTATTCTTTACCTGAATAAAAGCCGGAACCATAGAGGTATAACTATCGCCAAGTTGCATGGTTTCTCCATGTGGCCCTCCTCTTCTAGGACGTGGTCCAAAATAATTATTAGCAATAACATGATAACAATTTGCATGCTCATTTCCTTTTAGTTCGACCCTAACGGTAGGCCCATCATTCGATTTTCCCGCTATATAACAAGACCTCAACTCATTACGCTGTCCCCAAAACTCAACCCAATGATCTTTCTTAGTCCTGTCGAGTTGGGTAAAATTATCCATCACGCACCCCACCACCTTACAATCATAGGCGGCATTTTCTTTATCATCTTTAAACAATACTACACTATTGATAGGGGTATATCCATTTCTAAAATACAGATCATGTACTTCTAAAAAATGCCCTGCAATTTTCAGGTACGATTGCCCTTCTATAAACACTTCTCCAGGAGTTTCGGCTCTTAAAATAATAGGACGACTGCGCTCTCCATTGGCTTTAAATTTGATCCCCACATCTTTCCAGACACCATTTTTCATAACTATAACATCACCCGGTTTCGATTCCTGGATGCTTTTAGCTAATTCTTCTGGGTTTGAAACCAATATTTCCTCCACATTATTTGCTGAGCATGAAACCAGCACTAACGAAATAACAAAAAATAATAAATTCTTCATGTATCTGTATTTTACCTTTGATAATCCTAAATTCTATAGCTATCTATTTAATTTTCGAACAAGAAAAAAGGTCCCTTCCAAGAATATTGTTTGCCCGCAATATTAGTTGAATGTTCCTCGGAAGGGTCACTTTTTGCATTGGCAATTGCCAATACTATGGAACTTGTTTTAACTGTTTTTATCTCTATAATCGTGTAATCTTGGTTGTTCAATAAAGTATGGACACTTTTAACACTTCCTTGTTGACTTTCTACCACCTCCGTATTAAAATTCTTATTTCCATGAATCTCTATCACATTCACAAAGCAGGTAGCCGCTGAATTTTCTCGACGAAACATAAAGCCGGGTTCGTTTCTCAATGAAAAATCAGGATCATTGGCTCCTATCCTCGTAAAAAATATGGCATCATCCGGCATTGCCTCACTAGTCATCGTGTAGAAACGTCCATTATTGTACCATACCGATTGAAAATTTTCCACTGAAGGTTTCCCTTCAGCCTCTTTCCAAAGATGCTGATAGCCAAAATCCTTCCCCATGGTTCCGCGTTGATCCGTATAACTTAAATAATCTGCATTGGTATATAACAACTGACCCTTATAATAAAAAGGCAGGTCATAGCTATGCTTTTCATCATCCTCTATTCTAAACACATCAATGACGAAGGAGGACGAGTTATGTTTATTATCTTTAATGAGGGCAACGGTTCTCTGTGCCTTAGCACTTCCATAGGCATGATTTTCCTTGGCACTCATAATCGATATGTGGTCATTACCAGCATTAAAAAACCAACGCTGCGCAGCTGTTTTTTCAGCCTTTTTTAAATCACCTCCAAACTGACTCATTTGATCCATCACCAAGGTATTGTGCGCCACTGTTTGTTTGGCCCACGAACTATTTTCGGGCAAATACCTGCCTCCATTTTTATAGACCACGTTTACATATCTTGCCGCACCATAATCCGAAAGTATTTCATTTCCATTATCATACAACATAATACCCAATCGATCATAATGTCCATGTCCCATTCCTTGCGATGCATATTTCATTGTAACACAAGGTGCATTTTTATACGGATTCCCTCTTAAAATACCAACCGCACCTTGCATACCATCTGCTCCATCTCTCAGTTCCATCGACAACCACTGAAATGGTTTAGCTTGCCCCTTAGCAATATCTTGGGCCACTTTTAAGCCCGCTGGAGAAATCACTACTTCTCCCTGTTCTTTTACAATACTTAAAAGCTCCTTGGACTCCGGAAAAGCGTTGTAAACAATGTCTACCGCATTAACAAGTTCAGGTGCATTGTAACTCATATACTTTAGCGCATCATTAAACGGAAAAAACTTTCCATCCGTATTGGTCATCTGAAGCGTCGCCAATACAGCTTTTTTAAGAATCTGGTTCCGATATTCAAAGATTTTATATTCTGGATTATTATTTTCTATTGCTTGTGAAAACAACATATAAGGTAATAAAGCATAACGCTGATAATAAGGCCCCTCTGTATAATATCCATCTGGAGAAAAAAGCAGATCCAGTTGTGCATAAAACCCCTGTGGTTTCCCATCATAAGACTCGGTTTTTACTCCATACAAGGCGCGCTGCACCAACTCATCCTCATCCATGGCATAGCCTACCATACCTACTGCTGCCGCAGCCCATACACCGTGGTTATGAACACGGTTAAACACATGAGTAGACTTAATAGATAAAAAATCGGCATAAGGAATTAACAGCTGGCTTTCAATAACTTGACGATCATCCACCGTCAGATAATTTTTAATACAATCATACGCCTGTGAGGTATAAACCAACCAAACCGCATCGTTTAACTGCTGCCAAAAGATACGTCCGGGCGCATAGGATTTATTCACCGGATGATCTCCCAATGTAGGATACATCTCAGCATACTTTAACAACATATTTTTTACAAACTCCGCATATCGCTCTTCACCGGTAAGCTGCCAAAGAACACCCGCTCCATACATAGTGGTATAATTCTGCTTATGCCTATTATGTGTATAGCCACCAGCTGGATCCTTAGGTACAGGAACCTGGATTCCCAATTCCATATCGCCCTCGGTTTCAGCCTTTAGTAACTCAACCGACTTATCCAAGAGCGGCAGTCTGCCTAATTCTTTTTTGATACTACTTACGCCTTGTGCTGTTAAAACAACATGAGGATTCATTTCTCCAGTTTGATTTGGAGCACAAAAGCTTAGAATAACACCCAAGGTGACAATCCCAATGATATTTAATACTTTTTGTTTCATTAGATGATTCGTTTTGATGCATTTTTTAATTCATAGAAATTGCGTGTAAATTTTACTTTTCGTTCAGCCTTAAACAACCACACTTATCGCAAAACAGTGTTACAGTTCAACTCCGTTTACCATTACATTGGAAGCTGTAAAGGACTTATTATTGTATTTTATTCCCTTTGAATCTATCATATTAATATCACTTAAACTTGTAATAGGTTCTCCATTGCTCATATGTAAATTCAGATAACCACAATGCTCCATTTTCAGTTTCGAAATATGATTCACCTGAACACCATGGGTATAAATGGCCCAAATAGTATTATCCCCGTCTCCGTTAGCCACATTGGTTAATGTACATGTCTCCATATGTAAAGACGGCCCAAAGGTACTCTCATCGGTTCCTCCACGGTATAAATGCACCAATGCTCCCTGAATATCTTTAAATTCCGAATGCTCAATAATCACATATTCTGCATTGTAAATACCGCGGTCATCATTTTCTTTGTCCAACAACATAATGTTTCCACTTATATTAGAAAACTGACAATTGCGAATAAGAATTGAATCGGCCATGGTGTTTTTATATATTTTAAAAAAGTCGAAGGACTGCTCAACATCCAGGTTACTCACCCGACAGTCTTCTACCCGTAACTTATAATTACAATTCATCGAACGATCACTGGTGCTAATAATACTGTTTCCCGGATGATTCGGACCTTCATTTCCGTTAATTTCTATCCCCTTAAGTTTTAAACTTCCTCCATTACTTAGCACAAACATATGAGCCGAATTGGATTTAATCACGGGTTTAATATCTTCATTCGCACTAATTATGGTAAGTGGATGATCAATTATCATACTCTTATTCATCAAATAGTCACCAGACTCTGACAAACTCAAAATATCTCCTTTATGGCTTGATGCGATAGCTTCAAATAAGGTATTCTGTCCCGGCTTAACCGCTATCGTTCTTCCGGTGTCAAACTGCATCGCTTTAGCTTTCTTCGGATACCAATTCACACCAGTATTGTCAGCACAAACAGCCGGCTTAGCCAAAGAACAACCCAGTCCTTCATCCGTTTGAGGCATCTTAAATCCGAATTCATTTTCAACCACTTTCAGCTTTATAGCCTGTAATTTGTTATTGATATTTTCAATATTATCACCTATTACGTTATTTTTAAAGGTAATACCAGATATATCGTCATACACAGTAAAAATAGCATTACGACTATCATGGTAAAACACATTGCTCACAATCGTTGTGTTAATCGGTATAGCAGAACGCTCTTCATCACTACCTGCGCACAGTTGAATATGATCGCAGTTCACAAAGGTATTATTCGCAAACACCCCCCCATCTACCTGGTGATAACGATTAATGACCGAATTAGGAACGCCGTTCATAATAACTAAAGCACCTCTAAAACGATATCCCTTTAAATCACTGAAATAATTATTAATCGCCTTATTTCTTTTATTGATGATTCTTATTCCACCTGTATAATCTTTATTATTACCTATGAAAAAATTTCCTTCTGCTATATTATCATTTCCATGCCGATAGGTGAGTGTTCCCTTACATTCATAGAAAGTATTGTCTAGAAATTTATTTCCACACGATTTGTTTGATATGATCTCATGTTCACCATCGCAACTTTCAAAATAATTACTATCTACTTGAGTTCCACATGTAGAAAGAGAATAGCGAGAAGTACCCAAGCGTAAGGTTTCTCCACCATTAGCACCTAAATTTTGTCTGTAACCAAAATAATTATGGTCGATACGATGGTTATTTTCCAGACAATCCTCATCAATCATACGCACCGCCATGGTTACACCTCTATTTCGTTTATCAACCAGGTAACAATGATCTACCCTATTATTCTTGCCATATAATGAGATCCAGTATGACAACTTCATTCTTTCTGCAGGATTATAATTATCAATCACGCATTCAGTAAGACGACAGTGATTAGCATACTCACCTTTTTTCTTTTTAAATGAGATAACCTCACCCACAGGCGAATAACCATTGGTAAACACCAACCCCTCTACTATCAGATATTCACCACTTATCACAAGACGTGATTGCCCCTCCAATGTCACCTTAGCCTTCTGTTCTACAGTAAGTTTAATCGGTTTATCAGCAGTCCCTTTAGCATCAAACATAAGTTCAGCATTGCTCCATATACCATTAGATAGCTGAATAATATCCCCAGGCAAAGCCATTTTAACTGCATGATTAAATTCTTCAACATTTGCTACTTTAATTACTCCTGAATTTACACAAGAATAAAGCAATGTCAAAACCACACACACCAATATTTTATATAATGAAGTCATTTCAATTCATAATAATATACAGGTATAATTACCTAATAACAAGAAGAATAGTAACCCACCTCAACGTGCCCTAATCATTTCGGCGGGTTACTCTTACTTCCAAAAAAACTACAAAACTCAATTTTAATAATAGCTACAGGTCATTGACCCTTAGCGGCTGGATAATGCCAACCATCATTTTATTTTTACAAATTAGGGTTCCTATCCAATTCTTCCTCAGGTATTGGTGTATAATAATCAATCGATCCATCCCAGTTGGGCTTTTCACCCTCATAGCCAGAAGCACTAAAAACGACATCACCCAATTGTCTTCTTTTAATATCATACCATCTCTTACCTTCAAAGGCCAGTTCTATTCTACGTTCCTCCAGCACATCTTCCACAGTCACGGTACCACTAAGGTCAGCAGGCACTGCACTAGCGGGAATTGTTTCTTCCACATAACCTCCATTGGTTGATTGTCCACCCATTCTTGCTCTTTCTCTTACCCGATTAATATAAGTAAGCGCTGAGGCATTATCCCCCAATTCCACAGCTGCTTCTGCCGCAATTAGCAACACTTCAGCATAACGTATCATTGAATAATTATGGCTTGTGGCCCTTTTATTACTTTTAGCATACGGTCCTGGATATCGGGTATACTTGGCAATATATGGCATATTACCAGCATGTTCATGACCACTAATGTCAAACCGTGTATAATCAACAGTTACACCGCCGATAGTTGCTTCTGTTTGAAAACTAACACGCGTTCTGTAATCATCCGGATCAAACGATTCATACACAGCCATGGTAGGCACAGCCACAGACCAACCTTGGTCATCATCATCTCCCCGTATCCCTGTCATGGGAGCTGTTTGGTCGTAGGCATTATCATCTGCCTCAACATTATTATAATCCAATGCAAAAATAGGTTCTCTAGAAGCATCTATTTTATTGGCATTAAATAGAGTCTGAAAATCATCATCCAGTTCCAACTCATAAACACCTACATTATCTATCACTTCTTTGGCTTCATCAAATGCCATTTGCCAATACTCACTTCCTGCATCATTTCCTGCCATGGTTAAATATACCAAAGCTAAATAAGAACTAGCTGCAGCTTTCGATGGTATTGATCTAGACTCTACTGTATTGGGCAACCAAGTTTTGGCATACTTCAGGTCGGCAATAATATTTTGGTACACATCGGCCTCTGTGGTGATACCAATGGAACGATATGATTCCGCTTCCTCGCCCGGAATAACCTCAGTTATATAAGGGATATCCCCAAATAATCTCACCAAATGAAAATAATAAAAAGCTCTTGCAAAATAAGCTTGTGCAGTAACCGGATTTTTAACTTCGTCATCGGCCTCCACTTCTTCAGCCCCTGCAATGGCATTGTTAGCAGCCGTAATTCCCAGATAAATTCTCACCCAAGGGTCATACACCATTTCATTATTACCAGTAATAGTATGTTCATTCATTTCCACCCTGTGTGTTTGAGAAGACTGTAGGTTCACCATATCAGAACGTAGCATCAATGCAATGGAAAGCTTCCTTCCCCATATCTCTTCGTTAATTGCATGAGTTAAAGAACCATTCACAGCCGTTTGAATATCATCTACAGAGGTAAAAAAACCATCTGGAGACAATACACCCACGGGCTCTTCTTCCAAATCTGAGCATCCCATTATTGATAATCCCATCAACAATATGAATAAATATTTAAATTCTTTCATTGTATATGCTATTTAAGAAATTTTTAAAAAGTTAAATTAAGACTAAAGCTGACAGACCTTACAGTGGGGTAGTTTCCGAAGTCAAAGCCACGAACAGTATTGCTCGATGTGTCATTATCTCCATCTGAACCAAAATAATTCACTTCAGGATCCAAACCAGAGTAATCAGTAATGGTTAACAAGTTTTGTGCACTCACTGATAATCTAACTCTTTCTGCACCAATTTTTGCTGCATAACTAGAAGGCAAATTATAGCCCAAGGCCACATTTTTTAGTCGTATATAACTTCCATCTTCTACAAATCTAGAAGACATCTCTCTGAAACTATTATTTCCAACACGGGGTTGATCTGTATTTGTATTGTTAGATGTCCAGGCTTTCTCAAAATATTCCTGGGTAGTATTAGCATCTCCATTATACAACTGTACATTGGTCATATTAAAAATCTCGCCACCCTGTGAGCCTTGAAAAAAGATACTTAAATCAAAGTTTTTATAAGTAAAATTATTGGTGATTCCCCAAGTAAAATCGGGGTTTGGATTACCAATGATTGTTTTATCACTTTCCCCAATATCTCCACTTCCATCCAAATCCATAAAAAGAGGATCTCCGGCAACTCCATCAGTTAGAGTAGCCGTACCTTCTGGCATCGCACCTCCCTGATAAACACCGGCATAATCATATCCCCAAAAAAGACCTACTTCTTCACCCTCTCTCAAGATATATGTATTACTCACACTAAAATAACTAGGTGCACCATTACCAAAATAATCGGCACCATTCACCAAGGTAACTACAGAATTTTTATTCTTTGAGAAAACAAAATCTGTAGTCCACAAAAAGTTCTCTTTGGTAATATTCCTAGTATTCAAAGAAATTTCAATTCCTTCATTATTTACCTCTCCCACATTGGTTAGTATTTCGGGATTATAATATCCAAAATACCAAGGAATACTATTATCGGCCATTATAAGGTCCTTGGTGTCAATATTATAATAATCCAACGAGAGAGAAATTTTATTATTCAACAAGCCCAGGTCCACCCCGAAATTTGTTTGATAAGAAGATTCCCATTTCAGATCAGGATTGGCAGGTTGATTTGGTGTAACAGCAGCCACTGATTGACCATTACTAGAGCCATAGATACTAGCATAACTAGCTAATGATTGGTAAGGATCAATAGAAGGGTTACCAGTAACACCATAACTGGCTCTCAACTTCAAATTTGAAATTTTTTCAACGCCTTGTAAAAAGTTTTCATTGGACACTTTCCATCCAATAGCTGCGGAAGGAAAAATAGCATATTTATGATTTTCCGCAAAGTTAGAAGCACCATCACGTCGCACCGTGGCTGTAATTAAATATTTATCATCCCAGTCGTAATTCACCCTACCAAATTGTGATTGAATTTCCGTTTCGTTCAAATAAATATCTCCATCAGTACCATTAATAAGATTTGTAGCCGTATACAAGCCGTAATAAGAAAAAGCATCCGCGATGGTTCCTGTACCTTCACTAAAAAATCCTTTTTCGGTTGTTTTTTGGTAAGAATAACCTGCCAATAAAGTAAAATCACCTTTTCCTATTTCTCTATTATAGGTTAAGTAACTCTCACTCAATACATCTTTACTTTTATCTTCCGAAATAATCGCTCTTCCTTGCGTATTACCCCCTGCTGTAACTTGCAATGTGCGAGGCATGTAAATACCTCTAAATTCATTTTCAGTACTTATTCCAAAAGTGGTTTTAAAAGTAAGACCTTCAAAAACTTCATAATTAGCATAAAAATTTGCCCTAAAATTTTCTATTTCGGTATCATCATCTCTTTGAGTGGCTACTGCATATGGGTTATCAACCTCATCCCCGATTTTATCATTGGTTGTAAAGCTACCGTCGTCATTATATACTCCTTTATCCGGAGCAAAGCGCATCGCCAAAGAAACCACATCATCACTACCCACTGTTACAGAACCATCCGATTGAGTAGTAACACCATCTTTATTACTTAAACCACCCGTTAAGTTAAGTCCTAACTTTAATTTATCATTTATTTGGGCATTTAAATTTGTTAAAAAGGATGCTCTTTCATACCCTGAGTTCACCAAGATTCCTTCTTGTTTAAAGTAAGTACCCGAAGCATAATAATTCACCTTATCAGATCCTCCAGAAAAAGACAATTGATAATTCTGTGTACTACCTGTTCTATAAATTAAATCCTGCCAATCAGTATCATAAGGTCCCTGCGCATAGGCTGTTGAATTACCTTGGTTAATCCGTATTTGATTTTGATAATCTGCAAAATCATCCGCATTAAGCAAATCCAATTTATTGGCAGTAGTTTGTGCAGAATAAGTAGCGTTAAAGTCAACATTCAACTTACCACTTTTTCCTTTTTTTGTTGTTACTAAAATAACACCATTGGATCCCCTGGAACCATAAATAGCTGTAGCCGATGCATCTTTTAATATTTGCATTGATTCTACGTCGGCTGCCTGTGGCATATTTGCTCCAACAAAACCATCCACCACTATAAGTGGGTCACTACTGGCATTGATAGAGGTATTGCCTCGAATAGTAATACTAATGGGAGCTCCAGGCTCACCTCCATTGTTGGATTGAATATCCACACCAGCAGCTCGTCCCTGTACAGCCTGCATGGCATCTAATACTGGAAATGCTGTTAACTCACTGGATTTAACGGAAGATACAGACCCTGTAACATCACTTTTTTTACGTGCTCCATACCCCACAACAACCACCTCGTCCAAATCGGCAGCGTCTATTTCTAATACTACATTGATCGATTTTGCATCCCCTACGGTAACTTCCTGAGAAGTATAACCTATAAATGAGAAAATAAGTACGGCATTATCGCCTTGGACACTTAGTGAGTAGTTACCGCTAACATCGGTAATGGTTCCGTTTGTAGTTCCTTTTTCAACCACATTAACACCAATAAGAGGTGATCCGTCACTGGCATCTGTCACTGTACCTGTTAGTGTTTGTGCAAGTACTTGCGTGAACAACCCGGCACATAAAAATAATGTAAATAGGATTTTTCGCTTCATTTCATTAGAAATTATAACAATTAGATTTTTAATTAGATCTGCAAAAACAATACACATTCCCTCGTTAGCCCCTCATACCTTGTGCAAAAATATAAGAACCTTAAATTCAAGAATTTGTATTGAAGCTGTTTATAGTAGTGCGCTTAAGCGCAGTATTGGTAGTATGCTACTTTCATTATTTCACTCATTTAAAAGATCAAATATTTCTACTAAAATTTACCACATCATGTAGATGCTCCATCAAATGTTCTTCTGCCTTATTTCCATTTTTATTGACAATCTCCTGCAAAATAGCCTCATGCTCATTGATACGCTTTAACTTACGTTCATCATCACAAACTTTTTCTGTTATATAAACGTTCATTATATCCGGAAGAATAATGAGTAACATAGTCTTTATCACCGAATTATGACATGCCTCTGCAATACGTAGATGAAAAATAAAATCCTCATTCTCTGATGGTAATCCCAATTCACTTTTTGAATTATACTCATCCAGTGCTTTCTGGATAGCAATAATATCTTCATCTGTTCTACGAATAGCAGCTTGCTGAACAGAAAACCGCTCCATCATCACACGTGTTTCGATCAATGAAAAGATATCCGGTTTATCAATTTTCATAATATTAGAAAACAAACCTTCCATAGCAGCAATATCAACACCCGTAACAACAACTCCACTTTGAGGTAAAGTACCTAGAATACCAACATACTCAAGTTTTTTTATGGCCTCCCGAATGTGGGCTCTTCCTATCCCCAACTTCTCTGATAATTTTCTTTCCGAAGGTAACTTATCGCCAGGTTTAAGATAGCCAGACACAATCAATCCCCGAATCTGTATAATTATCTTATCTACCGTCGATTCTACCTCAATCGCCTTAAAATTATCCAATAACTCCATTCTCTATTTTTTATACTTGCTCTATATATGTAAATTAACACCTATCAACTATTTTGTCAAGCTTACAAACTAATCATTGACATACCATCGTTTGGTAGACCAATTTACAAATATTTTATTAATTAACAAATTTTAATGACTCTTTTTACACATACATTCGTTACAACAAACACAGTAAATATCTATATATCTGGGAGTAGAAAGCAATTATAACACAAGAGAACATAAGAGAACAAAGAAAAGCAGAAGCGTTTAAGCCATTGGTTGACCAATTATACTTTTAGAAAAAATGATTTTCTTTCACAAAGAATAAAAGCAAAAACATCTATACTATTTGAATAATAAAAGAGCTCATTCAATAAATCTGCCCTTAGATTCTGATAAAAGAAGCTAAGGACAGATCATTTACATTTAAATTAATTCTTTCAGGAACCAGTTATTCAATAATGTAATAAAAATAACCTGGTAGCTGATTCTATTTTTGGAAATAGTAATTAAACTTGATATAAGAACCATCACCACTGGCCTGTCCAATATTTTCGGGTGCATCAGCGTAGGTTTCAACAATTTCCATAAAACCATATTTGATAGTACCATTCCAGTCTTGTTTTATAATAATAACATCGCCTGGAACAAATTCATCCTCATCATCCGTACCTGAAGTATAGATTTTCAAATCACTGGTATTGGCTCCAAAATCAGCAACCACATCAGCATTAATATCAGTCAGCGTTTTATTTTTTACCGCATCAATATATTCTTTCTGTACTTCAATAGATTCATCCAACACTCCAAACTTCGATACTTTTACACTATTGGCTCCTGGAAGTTTTTCACCCGAGTCATTACACTTGTAGTTCTTAACCACACCACTTGCATTACCCGATTGTCTTAACTGTAAATACCCACTTTTGGAGCTATAGGCCATCACTGAGATATTTTCAACTAAAATACTCCAATCAGTACAAGCATCATAAACCAAACCAGTATTAAAATCAAGAAAATACTCACCATCAGCACCCCGAGGGTTCAATTTAATACCTGAATAATAATTAACAGTAGGTACCACCACTTCGAAAGATTCACTCAACATCTCTTCTTGCGTACCCCCAAAATAACTCGCTTTAACAGTCACCTCACTAGCGCTTACTGAAAACAAATCTTCACCCAATATTACCACAAGTTCAGTTCCATCATCATTCACCGTAAATGAAGCCGACTGACCATTAAATAACATTTCATCAATCAAGGTTAAATTTTCACCCTCAAACACTATTTCACTACCTGTAACTCCCTGATTAGGAATCACACTAAAAGATGGCAAAATACGATACAAAGATATTTTTCCTATTGACTGAACCTGTTCAAGAATTCCATTATTGTTGTATGAAAGAGACACATTTGCAGGTTCTTCATCCTCTTCAAAAAATGGGACCTCTACCAGGAAAAAATCATCAGTTTTTTCGACAATATTTGCCTTTGAAGATCCAAAATACACATCATAAACAACCTCCAAATTATCTCCTTCTATTTTAAACACACTGTTTGGAAGTACCTGTTGATCTGTAAAATCAGCAATAGTAGGCACAGCATATACCACTGTAAATTCACTTGCAGAGCTTACTGACCCCACTGTATTACTGACTGTAATATAACCAGAGACAGAACCTTTTTCAAGTTTTGCCACCACCTCGTTATTACTGATTCGATATTTAATTGTAGCAAGACTATCACCAAAATAGATCATATTCGCACTACCCAAGTGATCCCCTTTAATCGTAATTTCATCCCCATAAGAACCAGAAGTAGGCTCAAAACTCTCTATTACGGGATTCGCCTCTTCAATTGCATCATATACTAATTCCTCATCACACCCGTAGTTAAATGCGATCAATAGCGTCAATATCAATAAACTAACATTTTTCATAGTTTCCATTTTTTGCACATTAATAACCTGGATTTTGCGTTGCATTAGTAGCTACAGTAATTACACTGTTAGGTATAGGCAGTAAAAATTGCCATTCCTGTAGCGTTCTTCCATCCTCGCTTAAATAACTCATATCACTGGCCACACCAGCATAATATAATTCAGAATCCACAGCTCCTTCTTCAGATATAGTATTTATAATGATTTCATCATTAAAATGAGCTTCCATCACCGCAGTCAATCTATTGGTTCTCAATAGGTCATAAAAACGGTGGTTTTCAAAGGCAAACTCCAACCTTCTTTCCTTTTCAATGGCTAATTTCATATCCCATTGAGTAGGCACATCTAACACTTCAATAGAATCAAGATCCACCCTATTTCTCACTTCATTTACATATGGCAAGGCATCCGCAACACTTGAAGTTTCGTTTTCTATTTCAGCCAACATCAACAAAACATCGGCATAACGAAGAACAATCCAATCATTTTCAGCATCTAATTCATTTTCAAATTCAGATAAGTATTTACTAACAAAAGGAACGAAGTTCTCGTTACCACTATCATCCACCCAACGATCATACATTACTACATCCTTACGAATCACATCACCTTCTGCATCATAAGCTTCAATCAGGTCATTAGATGGCGTATTGTAACTATAAGACCTTCCTGACACCAAACTACCATCACGCGGCGCAAAATAATTTGCAAAAGGAGAACCTTGACCATACCCTCCTGACAAATAACGAATTGCAAATATAATCTCTTCATTCATCTCATTATTCACATCAAACACATCCTCATATTCTCCAAGCAATGCATATCCACTATTATCTTTTACATCCGTCAATAAAGTTTTCGCACTAGAATATTCTTCTAATGTTAAATAAACTTTAGCTAACAAGGTTTTTGCAGCCCAGGATGTAGCACGTCCCAAATCGGCATCATCATACGAATCAGGAAGTAAACCTGTAGATCCAGATTCTCCACCTGCCATCACCAAGTCACTTTTGATAACCTCGTAGACATCCTGAACAGAGCTTCTTGAGAGATTATTTCCTTCATCAATACTGAGTCTTTCTGTAACTAAAAAAACAGGACCATACAAACGAACTAAATTAAAATAGATATAAGCCCTGATAAATCGCACTTCTCCTTCCAATTGATTCTTTAAATTAGCATCAGAAACAACACCTATATTTTCAAGCACTACATTACAATTATTGATCGCCTTATAAGCAGCCTCCCAATATGCTTGATTTTCGGCATGTGTTGTTTCTACCGTAAAATTATCCAGCTGTCTCAAACGAACATTTACAGCATCTCCCGTATTTTTAATATACAAACGCGCATTATCTGAACGCACCTCTGTCAAACGCCATTCTTCATTTGACAGACTTCTCAAACTGCTATAACAAGCAATCGTAGCCATTTCAAGTTCCTCATCGTTACTATAGAAGCTTCCTTCCCCCAACTGATCAATAGGATCCATATCTAAATAATCTTCACAAGAAGAGAATACCCAAATAGCCAATAGCATTAAAGCAAAATTTATATATTTTTTCATCATCTATTTGATTTTGATTATATCATTAAAAACTAATATCAATACCTGCACTATATACCCTTTGAATCGGGAATGCACCTCGTTGATAACCATCAACCAATGGGCTTGCATAATTACTGCCTGATGTTTTGCGCGCCTCAGGATTGATACCTCTATAATCATCCGACCACCAATACAAAAGATTTTGTCCACTCAAATAGAACCTCACATTCGAAACTCTTATTTTTCGCGCTAAATCTTTAGACAAACTATAACCAACAGTAAGATCACGCAAAGCTAAATAGCTAGCATCCTCAACAGCATAATCAGTTTGAACTTGTGTGATCCCATTTCTTTCATAAGGTGTTTTTCCATCACCAATATTATTTTCATCAATCCAGCGATTTTGGTTAAAGTTTTTATTATACCGTACTGTTTCCGCATAATACACATCCCCGTTTACAACCTCTGCCCCAACTACACCTTGCAAAAGAAAAGAAAGGTCAAAATCTTTATATGTGAAATTATTCGTTACACCAAAAGTAAAATCTGGCAAAGGATTACCAATTGCAGTATAATCACCAGCATCAATCGCACCACTATTATCCACATCAACGGCTCTTAATCCACCGGCTGCATCATTGATATGCGAAGGATTATTAGCAATTTCATCTTCTGATATCCATACTCCTTGTGTTTTAAAACCATAGAATTGCACCAATGGTTCTCCAACCCTTGTAAGGTACATCTCACCTCTTTCACCAGTAGTAATTTGTTGACTTTCACCTCCCAGGTCAAGCACTTTATTTCGGTTCATAGAATAGTTAAAAGTCGTACTCCATGAAAACAAACTACTTTTAAAATTATGAGTTGTCAATACTACTTCAAGGCCTTTATTTCGAACTTTGCCCTCATTACTCCATGCTTCAGTAAAACCAAGAGCCGAGTTAACAGAACGCTCATACAACAAGCTTTTCGTAATGGCATAATAATAATCTAACCCTAAATTAATACGTCCATTTAAGGCTGTCAAATCAATACCATAGTTGAACTCATTGGTTTGTTCCCATTGTAGAGAGGAATTACCAATTACATTGGATGTATTAGAAATACCGGAAACAACCGAACCATTTGAACTTCCTAAAGCATAACTATTAGACGACAGCATATTTGTATTGGCATAATTTTCAATATCATCCGTACCAGTAACACCATAACTAGCGCGTAATTTCAACTGATCTATCCACGAAATATTACTCTTAAAAAACTCCTCTTCAGAAATACGCCATCCCAAAGAAACGGAAGGAAAATATCCCCAACGATTATCTTCACCAAATTTAGAACTACCATCTCCCCTAAAACTAGCTGACAATAAATACTTATCAGCATAGGAATAAGAAAAACGAGAGAATAACGATACCAATCCTTCTTCTTCCTCCCAAGTACCTGTAGCCAATTCATCATCATCATACTGCAATATAGATCCTGCAGCATTAAGTGTTTGTATATAATCCGTAGCAAAGTTATTTCCGTATATACCGGCTGTTTTTGTATTTCTCTTTTGAATAGAGAAACCTAGTAAGGCATCAAAACTATGAATTCCGGATTTTTTATTATAAGTCAGAATATTTTCTGACAACAGGTCTGTGAATAATTGATTCTCATACAAACTACTATTGGGAGATGAAGCGGTCTTGGAATTTACATTTTCGTAAGTATCTTCTTGAGTATACACCAAATTAAAACCATTTGTTGTTTTAAAAGCTAGCCCTTTAGCCAATTTTAGTTTTAAAAACAAAGAACTCTGCATCCTGTAATCATTCCTAGAGTAAAATTGATTATTCATAACCGACAGTGGATTGTTATTGGAAGTACTATAAGGGGAAGCCGTCACTGTCCTTTCCAATCCGGTTTGTGGATCAATTCCTGTATATGTTTTATTACTGTAGTGATATCCATGAGAATAGCTTCCTATTTCCTGACCTGTAAGTGCTGCCGTATATTCGTTATGATACACAGGCAAAAAACGAGGAGTACGTACAAAATCAGTAAATGGGTTGGTTGGCTTGCTTCTTTTTGTATAACTTGGAGCCATAGAAACACCAATCTTTACAGCATCCGATAATTCTGCTTCAATTTTAGAACGAACATTAAAACGATCATATTTATTCTGAAGCATAATACCTTCATCTCCTAAATAGGAAGATGAAATATAATATTTCAATCCTTTATTTCCTCCTGACACATTAAATTGCATATTAAATACACCTGCCAATCTCAGGGCTTCTTCTTGCCAGTTGGTATCTTCAGTCTCTAATACAGCCATGGCTAAATACATATCACCCAAAGTCGTTCCTGAAAGATTAGCTTCATTCACCTTCATATCAATAAATTCATCCCTGCTCATCATAGGATGTAACTCATAATAATCTTTCACTCCATAAGATGCACGAACATTATATGTTGGTTTGCCTTCATTTCCATTTTTAGTAGTAATGATTATAACCCCATTGGCAGCACGAGAACCGTAGATAGCGGCAGAGGCCGCATCTTTCAACACTTCCATTGATTCGATATCAGCAACATCGACCAAACTAAGACCATCCGAAACAGGAAAACCATCCACAATAATCAATGGCTGCCCGTTTGCACTGATAGAGCCATTACCCCGAACTGTAATATTGGGAGACTCTCCAACTTGGGACGTCGTATTTTGAATTTGCACCCCTGCCACACGACCTTGTAGCAATTGATCAGCTCTTCCGCCTGGTATGTCTTCCAATCCAGCAGTCTCTAATTTGGCAATTGCTCCTGTAAGGTGCGACTTCTTCATTGCACCATACCCTACAACTACAACTTCGCCCAAATCAGCCATATCTGCTTTCATAACAACATTTATATTCGCCTGATCTCCAAGTAACGTTTCCTGAGTCACATACCCTATAAAAGAAAAAACAAGTGTCGCTTTTTCCCCTCTAGTTGTTAATGAAAATTTACCGTTAATATCAGTAATTGTTCCGTTTGTGGTTCCTTTTTCAACCACGTTCACTCCTACAAGAGGAGATCCATCGTCCGCATCAGTCACTAAACCTGTAAATGTTTGTCCAAATACATGAGTAAACAACCCGGCACATAAAAATAATGTAAATAGGATTTTCCTTTTCATTAGATTATAATTTTTTCCAAGAATTCATAAGTTTCCCACAAATAAATCCCTAGAATTATAACAATTAGATTTTTTATTTAGCTTTGTAGATACAATACACCCCTGGTACAAGCTCATAATATTGTCGAGATGAATGAGTTTGTCAATGATTTTAAGGGACTTGTATTGCTACTCGTTAATTAGTGCGTTTCGACGCACTAATTTTTTTTAACTTGAATCAACTCTCATGATATTCATACATTTTAAATTATACTTTAGATAGTTTATAGTTTATTTTTTACTGAATTCTAATACATCATGCAAGTGATCAATCATATGTTTTTCAGCCAAATCCCCATCTCCATCTATAATCGCCTGCAAAATTCCTTCATGCTGCATAACGCGCTTTGCTTTGCGTTCCTTATCACATACTTTCTCTGCAATATAGATTTTCAGAATATCAGGTAAAATAATCAAAAGCATCGTTTTAATCACCGAATTATGACTGGCTTCCGCAACACGCAAATGAAATATAAAATCTTCATTTTCAGCAGGCAAGCCCCTATCTACCCTCACATTATATTTATCTAACGCTTCCTGTATAGCTGCAATATCTTCATCTGTTCTTCGAACAGCAGCCTGTTGCACTGCAAATTTCTCCATCATTACACGTGTTTCCACCAACGAAAAGAAATCTGGCTTTTCAATTTTCATGATATTAGAAAGCAAACCCTCCATGGCTGCTATATCCACACCATTTACCACCACCCCACTTTGTGGCAAAGTATTTAAGATGCCTACAAATTCCAGTTTTTTTATGGCATCGCGAATATAAGTTCTCCCAACACCTAATTTTTCAGACAACTTTCGTTCTGACGGCAACTTATCTCCCGGTCTGAGATACCCTGTTATGATCAACTCTCTAATTTGTCTGATAATTTTATCAACCGGAGTCTCTACTTCTATCGCTTTAAAGTTCTCTAATAGCTCCATAATTCAATATTTTTCGCTTATTTTTTTTGATTTCCCAATAATTGGTCAACCAAAAGTAATCCTTTTTCCCCTACCTTAAAACTTTGTTATACCATACTACTTTATAATTCTAGACTACACAGGTTTTTCTTTAAAACATTCCATTATTAATCAACAATTTATAAGACTGATAATATTGTTTCTTAGAAACGAACCTGGCCAACAAGATCTTATTTCTATCCTCTATACCTATGTGGGTTGTTAGATTAGTGATTTTTCCACTATTAACTATCCTACCCGAAACATCATACAAGCTATAATTAATCGGAAGAAACGATGCCTCATTTACGCTAAAACAAATACTTCTTCTATCCACTACCCACTTCACCATATCTTTCATTTGATACGCTTTATTAAATATTCCCAACACAGGTTCTTCCTGATAGGCATAAGGACCAACCTCATTTTTTTCCAATGGAGATATTAATATTTCTGATTCCATATATTCGTCACACCCTATATCCTTTTTCTCACTTCTACTTTGGCCATCAATATCTTCAGTCAATAATGGAAACTCTCCTTGAGCAGCATCAATCAACGGACTAGAGGAAGCAGGACGCCACATACCCTCCGTATACTCCAGATGAGGATCTGCCAATAAAAATCCATCACTCAGTTCCTCTTCTTCTTCATCTGCATTAACCACATTACCCAACCAAGTGATTTGCGCTGAAGCATCCTCAATAACTACATGATTGCTTCCACTGGTTTTATCAATCACATTATTCGCAAAGGTACAATTCACAGGAGCCAAACTCTTTTCTGCATCTTTACCTGCACCCACCATCAAAGGCATTTTACAACCAACTATCGTATTAAAAATCACCACGGCATCCTGCACTTGGAAGTATCTATTCAACGGAGAATCTGGCACTCCATTCATCAAACATATGGCAGATCTGTAATCATCCCCTTTAAGTCCTTCAAAATAATTATTATAAACCTGATGCCTCTCTCCAATAATTCTCACGCCACCCGAAGATTTCTCATTTCCAAAAAAGAAGTTGCCATACACTAAACAATCATTGCCATGGCGAAGGGTCAAACAACCTGCACAATCCCTGAAAGTATTATATCGATAGGTGTTAAAACATGATTTATTGGAAATAATTTCAATCTCGCCATCACATTCCTCAAACAGATTAAACTCTACCATAGCGCGCGACTCTTTCATACTATTGCTACTCGTTCCAATTCTAATGGTTTCGCCACCATTGTATCCCAAATCGGGTCGTGACCCAAAATAATTATGGTCTATCTGTGTATAATTGGGCGTATCATTCAACCATACTACCAGTGTTGTTCCTGAATGTTCTTTTCCTGAAAACGAACAATGGTCCACTCTATTATACGCCCCATACACCGACACCCACTTATAATCCATATCCTTGTCTGTTGGATTATAAGATACAATGGTACAGTTAGTCAACCTAGAATGACTTGCCAATTCAGACGAACCATTTCGAAACTCAACAACAGCCCCCGAAGAGGAATAACCATTTTCAAAACGCAATCCATTTACCTCGAGGTATTCACCTGCTATCCTTAATGTTGAAGTTCCTGACAACACAACACCATTGCTTTCCTCAACAAGTAAAACAATGGGCTTTCCCTCTTCTCCCATTCCTTCAAATATAATTTCTTGATCTATCCAGGTACCCGAACGCATTATCACAGTATCTCCCGCCAATAAACGCTCCGACAAATCAGCTATTTCGCTAGCCGAAGAAACACTATAGCTTGTCGCATGAACCGACACTCCACACAAAGCTGTGATAGCTATGATGAAGCATAGACCTAATCGAACCATTCTAATATTTACACTTCTAATATCTCTCTTTAAAACTTTCATTTTCATGTTATAAAAAGTCTTTTACTCACTCTATACCTGATGAATTGTAACACAGGAGCAAATTAGACATTGATTTACCACTAATTTGGTAGACCAATTTATATGTATATTTTTAAATTAACAAATATTAAGGATTTTTTTTTTAACTCAACCTAGAGTCAAAATCACTCAAAAACCTCAAAAGCAAGTATACATAACACATACGGGCAATTTTATAACAAATCGAAAAAAACAACTTCCTCAATAGAATATTGGTCGACCAATTAAATCAAAGCATATAAAAATATAAATTTATTGAAATATTAGAGCTTCGTCTTGACGAATTAAAATTGCAATCAAAATTGATAATAGATTTTCCAATGCATTTTCCGGGTACATAGTTCACTCCTAAACCGGTTTATACATGAAGAAGAAACAAGTCCTTCCACACACTTTAAGTCCCTTAAAGTTTAATCTCAAATTTAACACGAACCCCAAAAGATGGAGCATCTTGGATAGATTGTGGAGCCAGACGCCACACACCTTCAATACGAAAAAAACGAAAAACATTTTCCAAGCCGGCACCAACTTCAGCATAAACACCTTGGACAGAGCGAATAGAATTTGGCATAACAACACCGTTCTTTTGCTGCTCACTTAAACTACCCATCATTGTTTTGGCCGACAGTACTTCGCGCAGACCTAGGCGTTTTAATAAGGGCATACGATTAAAAAAGAACCCATTCAGATGATATTCAATATAACTATTAAAATATTGATCATGAACAAACTCCAAATAATTAATCATATTAAAATCGTACCTATAATACCCATAGGTTTCATTTCCCCGAGGTATCTCAAGCATAGTATAGGGGAGTGTACCAAATATTTTTCCCACTTCGAATGCATAATTTAAGAAGGTTTGCCCGAAATATTTTTTGTGCTTAAAAGTTGCATGAACCTTAGCATATCCGTTCTCCTTATTTTCAAAAGAAACATAACCTCCAGATAATGCAACATTCACAATCGGATGATCACTTCCCGTATACAACCTTCTATAACCTTTATCAATATATTTTTCTTTCCATGATAAACGAAAATTGACACCTACCTCGAAGGCAGATATAGAACCGATCTCATTTCCCTGATAAACATAAGGATAATATTCCGGCGAATACTGCTTCATGTAATCAGTCATCAATGTAGTACTCAAACCCGTACGCCATTCATGTTCAAAAGAAAATTTCACACTTTGTTGACGATATAACTCGTCGAACTCATCACGGGCAAAAATGGTAGAAATCAGGTTGGTTTCTGAAGGAGTTAACATGTTTTCATACAAGTATAATATTTTACGATTCTCCCCCATTCTGATATAACTATCATCATAAGATAAGTTTAACACATTTCGTTTTGCAGTTGGTATTTTATACCCAATACCTCCATGGCCTGTCAGCAAATTATTTTTAGTACCATACCCCAATCCGCCGTAAAACATCCAATGCTCACTAATCTCTGAACTAGTTCTACCACCAAAGAAAAAACGCGTACCTTCAATTTTATTAGATTCCAAAAATTCAGTATAAGGCCCCACCTCAAATTTACCCACATCAAAATACCCTGTCATCCCCATCTCTACGACATCATTGGCTAATTTTACACTCGGCAGCTCATTCAAAGAATCAATAACTGCATATTTATCCAGATCATCCCTCGTTAATTTCTGGTGTCTGATATTTGCCCAATAAACAGAATCTCTTTCTTTCGCCCCATTTAAAGCAACTGCCTCATATTTTAAACTACGATCTGACAATTCAATTTCTTTCACTGGATTAATTTGCACCTTACTAAAAGACGTGAATTCCTGAAAGGTCAGTTCCAATCTATCTTTGGTAGTATCACCCCTTACTGGCAAGTAATCGAAAACAGCACTGGTATAACTAGATTTGTAAAATGGAATAGAATCATGCAACAATTGGTAGGCCGCCTTGATTTTAAAATTCTTAATAAAATTTAGTTGATTACCCGCCGAAACATCAGCCTCAATCTTCTGAATAGCAAAACGCTCATCATCTATAAGCATATAGCCTCGAAAAACATTCTCACCTTTTCTTTTGGGATAGAAGGTAACTTTAAAATATTTATCTCCATCTACCCTTACACTATCTTCCAGATAATAACGATAATAGAAACGTCCATTATCTGCAATAGGACTCACAAAGTTCTGTTCGTAGAAGTTAAGGTAATTATCGTAGTAATTAATATTAATATCTAAACCACTGGTATACCCCCCTACCTCCAAGTTATCCAACAGACCAATACCTGAAGTTTTATCGGCCAACACTGTTGATTTCTCCTGCAATGGTTTTCGCTGAAACTCATTATATACTACCTGTTCCGAAAAATAAACAGGCAAGTAAAAAGAGCTATCTTCGGCTTGCTTAAACAAATGCTTATGATTTCGGAAAGCACGCGATTTCATCAAACTCTTTTCCGCATTATTGAGATTATAGTCCCATTTAGTATATTTTTGATAAGCGTATCTATCGTAGCGTTCGGGGTTATTTATTGATTTATTTTTTATGGCATTTTTTAAAATCCACCGCACACGATGATCCGAAGGCAATACCTTCACCTCCTCCAATTCTGTCACAGCCGGAAGAAGCTGAACGTTTAATTCAGACAATACATTTTCAACGCTTATGGTTTTGGTTTCAAATCCAATGGCAGATACGGTAACCGAATCCCCTGAAAAACGAAATGCAAACACTCCAACTGTATCTGTTATGGTACCCTCAGATGTTCCTTTAACAAAGACACTGGCAAAAGGAATGGGCTCCTTTGTATCTGCCGCCATGACACTTCCCTTTAAATAGTGCATTTGGGCATGCATACTCCAGCAAAAAAAACATATAATAATCGAAATAAATAATCGTATCATTGCGTTCAACCTAAAGTAAATTTAAGTAAAGACAATAGGTTGCTCTCATAGTTGTCTTCATAGTGTTATAATTTTTCTGGTTTAGGTGACCACAAAGAAAATACAATTATTCTATTTTATATATTAATTCTTACTAAATGTGTAATTTTTATGGTTCAAACGTCATATAAGGGTATGACAACAAAAGTCCGTTTAAAGCTAAAACTCCAAACGGACTTATTTTCGTCTCCATGCTTCAACCACCATGAAACTATTATCTTTTAAAGGCCACAACAACTCACAAAAAAGAATTTTCCCATATAAAAAAACACTTTATCATGGCTCGTTTCGTCCACTGAACGCTCCAATCAGCTACACCTGTTTGTCGTGCAAAATAAGCATTGGATGTTCAGGATTTAGCACCATCTGCTTTGTAATACTAGGATGAAAAATACGATCAAAGAAACTAACATCACGACGAACCATGGCAATCATCTCAGCTTCATTATCATCCATAAACTTGCTAATACCCTTAGCTACATCTTCTCCTTCAATAAAATTAAAACTTAAATCGATATTTGGAAAGTGTGCAGCCATTTTACTTTCGGCATCCAAGCGATTGACATACTCATCTTCTAGCACGTTCACAAACATAAGTGCCGATCTAAACCTATCAACAATATCACGAACTGGGTTTAACACAGCATCCTTAGCCAAGTCTTTCAGGTCTGTAGCAAACACAATTTTCTCCGGTTTTTTAAACTGTGCACTTTTAGGTACCACCAGAATAGGTGCTTTTATACTTTTAATAACTTCGTAGGCATTTGATCCTAACAAAAAGTTTTCTAAGGCAGACTCACCTTTACACCCCAGCACAATTAGATCCGGATGATGCTGCTGTACATAATGATCCACCATATCAATCAGAGATCCAAAAACGGAAAGAGCCTTTACATCAACCTCGGGGAAAACGCGTTTCAGAAGGGTCACTTCTTGTTTTAAACCCTTCTCGCTTTCGAATGCCATCTCTTCTTTCACCTGCATTACATACGGGCTGCCACTAAATTCTAAATCATAAGCATTTAACAAACTGAAAAGAACTTGATCGTCCTTAAACATCTTTAAGGCATAAAGAGCGGCATTTCGGGCTGTGTTAGAAAAATCAGTCAATAACAATACATTCTTCATAGCCAGAAATTTAACATCTAAAGCAATATTTACACATACCGGCTTCAAGCTACCGTAAGAGAGAAATGTCTGAAAACCAAAGTTTTTCAGCAATAAAACCAAGCACTACCATTTATACGATAAAAACCACACAAAAGGTTACGATTTTTGTTAAGTTTTTGAAAACAAATTTTACCATTAGATACAACATGTGGCTATGAAAGTATACCGTGAGTAAACAAGCCGCTAAGTTCATACACCATCACGAAACAAATATCAATACGTATACCTTTCTAGACACGTTCATAAACGATAATCTTTTTGTCATCAAATATATTATAACCTTTCCTCTACACACACGTTATACTAACATACAAATCACAAAGCCTATTACAATGGGCCATAAATAAGATACATTCGCCTAATGATATTCATCCCAAAAGTGCCCATTCGTCCCATTTTGGTTTCGGTACTCTGTTTTCTATTACTTATACTAGGTGCCTATAAATATGGAAATTACCAAAAAGGACTGTGGGAAAAAGATGTAAGAAATACCTTACAAAAGGTTCTTATTTCCAAAAAATCAAACCTAGAAAAAGCTCTATATTCTCGAATATACTATACCAAAGGTATCGCTTCTTATGTTTCGTTAAAACCTCATATTACAGACAAAGAATTTAATATACTAGCCCACGACCTGGTTAGTCAGGACACAAATGTGATCGGCTCCATGTCCCTTTCTAAAGATTGTATCATTGGCTCAATCTACCCTCTCAAAGGTCACGAGGCAGCCATTGGCCTCGATTTAATGGAACATCCAGAGAGAAAAGAGATCGTAGAAAAAACAATAGATACCCGACAAACATTTGTGGCCGGACCCGTAGAACTGATAGAAGGAGGAACAGCCTTTATTAGCTACACCCCCATCTTTGACAAAACAAAATCAAAAGAAGGTGTTTTTTGGGGGCTCACTGATATCGTTATTTTAATGAAACCATTATTAATGGAATCAGGCATCATTCAGGAAGAAAATGAAATAGAATTCTCTTTAAGAGGATACAACGGATCAGGATACAATGGGAAAATATTTTACGGAAAAAAAGATATCTTTGAAAAACAACCGGTAAGTATTGAAATCAATCTACCATATGGACATTGGGTATTGGCGGCAGTTCCTAAAATTGGCTGGAATGCATTTTACAATCAGGATAAATTTATGCAAATATACCTTATTATAAGCTCTTTTATCATAAGTATACTTATGGGAATGGTTTACTATAACAATTCAAGAACACAAAGAAGCGAGAAGAAATTAAAAGCCATATTCAAATCGTTAGACAGTCTTATTTTTGAATTTAATAGAAACGGAATCTACAAAGACGTTGCTACCACAAAGCTAAGCCTACTATTGAAACCGGCCAAGGTATTAATTGGAAAATCAGTAAAAGAGGTATTTGAAGAAAAAATTGCCCAACAGATTATAGATGCTATTCAACATTGCATTACTACACAAGAGTTAGTAGTTATGGAATACCCTATTCTACTTAATAATTCAACGCTTTGGTTTCAAGGCCGGATATCCTACAAGAGTAATGATTCCGTTATTTTTAACGCCATTGACATCACTGAAAACAAAAGAAATATTGAAAAATTAGAAAAATCTGAAGTAGACCTAAAAAAATTAAACGGCATGAAGGACAAGTTTTTTGCTGTTTTATCGCACGACCTTCGTAATTCTTTGGGTTCATTTATGGAAGTAGTAGAAATACTTATTTCTAATTACAATCTATTTTCAGAGGAAGATAAGAAGAAAAAACTTGAGGTAATATATAATGCTAGTAAAGAAGTAAATGGCCTATTGGAAAATATATTGGAATGGCAAATATTCCAAAGTCGTTCTTCTGAAATAGAACTAAAAATCAATAATGTACATAAAATTTGCGAAGAAGTAATAAACCAGTTTAAACTAGTTACCAACAAAAAACAAATTGAGATCATTAATACCATTCCTGAAAACACAGTGGCCTGTTACCATCCCAAATTATGTTCCGCCATATTAAGAAATATCCTATCCAATGCCATTAAATTTTCACACTCCCAGGGCACTATCAAGTTATATTGCTACCCGACAACTAAGGATAACAAAGAATACCTGACCATATGTATTGAAGACGATGGCATTGGAATGCATAAGGAAAAAATAGATCAATTTTACGCTTCCAAATTCATTTCCTCGAGCCTTGGAACCCTAAGTGAGAAAGGTACTGGACTTGGTATCTTTTTATGCAAAGAGTTTGTTGAGATGCAAGGTGGGCAATTATTTATAGATAGTGAAGTAAATAAAGGGAGCAAGTTTTCATTTACACTTAAAGCGTAACCGCATTTATTAATCAAACGGTACGTAATCATAAAAACATAAAAAACAACCATTGTATCTTTAAACTCATAAACAACGAAGCAAATATAAATTCCGGGTTGAAAAATTCTGCTGCAGCATTGGTATTCTGTTATAGAATTAAGAGCAGTGTTTCTATAATGAAGCGTCTACATGTGTAGCGTAAATAGTTTTAGTAAATGGAATTCCTGCATTCATGAAAAAGCGTTAAAAATAGGCAAAGGGAGCATTTAGAAAGAAATGCTTATTTGAACAATCAAACTCCCAAAACCCTACTAAGCAGGAGCTTTTGTTTGCATTATAAATTTATTCTTTTCACTAGCCAAAACAAAAATTTCGGAGAACTTATTAAACGAGCAAAACTTCCAAAGTTATGCTGAAAGCCTATGCCATTTATTGTTGTACGATGTTATTTTTTCCTTTTGAATTTCCATTCTTTCGAACAGTCAAAACACTTATAAGAATTTCTGAAAATCGGAAAAATAGCTCCAAGTAAAAGATACACAACCAAAACAAGATAATCAGGATTCCTTCTTTTTCCTATATTCTCAGAGCGACAATAAGGACATTTCTTTTTGTCTGATTTCACTTCATAAAACAAAGTTTCTACTCGGTTCTTTGTTTTATGCGCATCTCCTATGTAACCACCTTTTTCCAAGGTTTCTATTCCCTTTTCATAATCTAAGGTTCTAACCAACAACTTCACTCCTCCAATTGCATTCGAATAGAAATTATTTACTTGAACGGTCATTTCATCTTTCACAATAGTTTCGATTCCTTCTGAGTCCAAATATGTTTTTACCATATTAGCTTCATGTGGATATACAAAACTTGTTAGAATCTGCCAGTCTTTCATTTTATCTAGTTTTTGTCTCTTGGATATAATTATGTTTTTACGCTGTATTGAATAATACCGTACCATCGGTATAAAATGACGGATTACTCCACTTACCCCATACTTGTCAGAAACTGAACAAACCTCCTAAGTTTCAGATACTTCATTAGCTTTTGCCTGTTTTATTAATTGGTCTGTCAATAGTGCTTGCTCTATTGTAATTATTAAAAGGTTCTTCTCAAGAAAATCAACTGCTGCGTTTTTATTTTTACTTGCATATAACAAATACAAATTTAATAATGTAATAGAGCCAAATAACTTTCATTGCATACCAAAAAAACCGATGACTTTCGCCATCGGTTTTCAAGTTTATATCTATTGAACATTCTTGTTACAGCACTATAATGCACCATTAATTAGGATAACCACAAGCAAACCTAAGATGGCATACAACTCTGGAAATACACCAAGAATCATCGTATTTGCAAACACTTTATGACCTGAACCGATAGCAGCGATACCACTGGCACAAACCTCACCTTGACGGATACCTGAGAATAAACCTGCCAATCCCATTGCAATACCTGCCCCAAAGATGGCAGAAGCAACAGTCCAATCCACAGTACCACTCAACAATCCACTCATCACGAAAAAACCCACAAATCCATACAGACCTTGTGTACTAGGCAGTGCCGATAGTACCATATAGTTACCAAAGGCCGAAGCATCTTTTTTCATTGCTCCAATAGCGGCATTACCACTGATTGACACACCATAAATACTTCCGATACCTGATAAACCTACCATTAATCCGATTCCAATATAAGCTAAAACGATTGGTTCCATAATTTTAATTTTTAAGATTTTATTAGTTTATTTTTTGTAATTACTTTGATGAGAAGGGTTCATATTTATGGCCGCCACCTTCGAAACCGGCATTTTTATAAAATTCTACAAATGTTAATCGCAGGGGATGCACAAACGATCCTAACAGTGCCATAAACAGGTTTAAGCTATGACCAAAAGCCAAGATCAAAATCATCACCAGTTGTCTAAGCACCACTGTATCCGGACTCAAATCCATAGCCAACGAATTAAACACACTACCTAGGATAGCACTAGACAATCCTAATGCAAACAAACGAATATACGAAAGCACGTCTCCCAATAATCCAGAAGCCATACCATAAGAATCCCAAAGGCCAGTACCAAAGTTCAGCAGTATATTCTTTCCGGGGGTATTATAAAGCAATGCGGGGATTGCCCCAATAACACCTGCTACAACAGCAATTTGATTACCCAGAGCAACATCAATCATACCCTGTGATCCCAGTCCATAGGCCGGAATAGCGATAGCTACAATAATGATCCATCCTATTTGTGCAATGGAATATTTAAAACCATATACGCGAGCCAGATTAACCGCTTTTAATATCATACCAAAAACCACTTGAATATACCCCAACACCAATGATAAAACCATCAGGTTATCGGTATTTAAAACATAATTTTGGTATTCCTTAAACCAAGGTTGTATATATTCACCAGTAACGGCGTCCTTACCAAACATAATTCCGAAGAACGTCCCTCCCAGTATACCCATTATGGTAGTAGAAAGACCCAAAAAGAATCCTAACCACAACAATGGTTTTATCTTAGGCTTCGCTTTGGTTAATCCCCAAAGAGTACCCAATACAATTAGAAGCCCATATCCGGCATCGCCCAAGCAAAATCCGAAAAACAACATGTAGAACGGTGCAAAAAACGGGGTTAAATCCAGTTCTTTGTGGTTGGGCAGTGTATATAACTCTCCAATAGACTCAAATAAACGAGCAAACCTACTATTCTTTAACTTGATAGGCATGTCATCTTCAGGTGTTGGTGCGTCAATGGTATACACCAATGCTTCCTGATCCAAAGCTCCAGTAAAGTCTTCCTGCCCTTTTGCCGGGATCCATCCCGTTAAAACAACCAATTTATCATCGGCTACTTTTTCGCCACTATTAAAGACCTTGGCATAGTTAATTTCACTTTCCAGCTGCGCAATTGTCTGCTCTAACACCTTTGTGGCATATAAGCTTATTTCGTCCAGGCTAGCATTAACACGATCCAATTCTTTTTGCTTCTCTTGAATTTGTACTTCAAAGAAAGATGCTGCATGCTCAAGTTCCACTTCATCCAGGTTAGGATGTGTTAGCTTATCCCCACGAGAGACAGCCATCAGAAACATTTCACTTCCTTCCTGATTCACCAATTCTATATCAGCTGCTTCACGCCATTGCTCATCCCAATTTTTATCCTCACAGATTAAAAACTGCACATGATAACCGGCCTTTCTAATCCCCTCGATTGTTTCCGGATTAAAACTACCCCATGGCAAAACACTTTCTTTTTCCTTTTCAAGCGAAGAAATATCCTGAGAAAGAATCGTAACCTGATGATTCAGGTCTTCAATTCGTTTCATCAACTCTTCACCATCACTAATCAAAGGAGCAATCTCTTCGTCGGTTCTGCGTGAATCCATTTCATTAACCAAATTCTTTAGGTGGTTAATCTTAGTGATTTTAGCCACATTTTCTGTGCTCAATTCACTCTCACCCACTTCCACATGCAGAACTCCAAGATTCCTCAATTTTTCAAGAACGTTGGTATATTCTCCATGATAAACCAACAATGATACTTTCTTCATGGATTCAATCATGATTCCACCTCCTGTTCTTGCTGTTTTTGTTGACGGTCTTTTACAATTTTTTGTGCCGATTTTGAAAGGTTTTCTTCATCCTCTAGGAATCGTTTGATCTTTCTAATGGCATCTTTATAACCGGGTATTTGAACCTTTTCGTATAAGTTAACCTTTTGTGTTGTTTTTTTACGGGCTACATCCAGCAATTGCATCTTTCGCATAAACACTTCACGCTCTATGCCAATCTTTGCCAGATCTTCAACAATTTTAACTCCGTCTAAAAACCACACTGGCTTACTAAAAAGTGCAAACGGCTCTTTTTTAAATACAACATCTTTAAGCACCGGGGTTTGAACTCCTGCAATTTTTTTACTTTCCAGCACCACATCTTCAATAGATATGGCTTGCATGTCAAACTCACCCCAAAGTCTTGATATTTTATCTAAATCAGCCATTTTGGTTTCAAGTTCATGTCCGAGCTCATCTGCTCGTTTTTTTGCTCTTTTCACCTCAATACGCAGCGCTGCTTCTTTATTCTGCAGTGTGGGCAAAGCCTTCTCACGAATCTTGAGCTGCTTGTCCATTTGCTGTTGCGAGGTTTTGTTATATTGAAACTTTACGGCCATACTATAAAATTTAGTATAAAGTAGTAAGTATAAAGAATAAAGACTATGCTACTTATTACAATTTTGTTAAAAAATCTACTATCAGTATACTTTCATCCCTATACTTTATTTCCAATATTTATCCATAAATTCCTGACGTACAGCCACCTCTTCGCGAGAGAAATTTTTATGAAATAAGCCCCAAGTAATATCCAACATCTTTTCTGTACCGATATTAATATCTACCGCCAGAATCTCATTAGAATATTCTTTTGCGAATTGAAGCGTACGCACGTCATAATCCGTCAGGTCAAAACCATTCTCCTGCTTGGTTTTAGCATTGGCAGCATCCGCATACAAACGGATTGCCGCATTCATCACCTGCGGATGATCTTCGCGGGTCTGTTTTCCAATCACGAGCTGTTTCAATCGCGACAAACTACGGAATGGATCAACAATCACCTTACCTATATCCGAATCCATACGTAAAAACAACTGTCCTTCAGTAATATACCCTGTATTATCAGGAATCGCATGGGTAATATCTCCACTATTTAGCGTTGTTACAGCAATAATAGTGATGGAACCTCCATGTGGAAATTGCACTGCTTTTTCATAAATTTTTGCCAAATCAGAATACAAAGATCCTGGCATACTATCTTTAGAAGGGATCTGATCCATACGGTTTGAAACAATGGACAGAGCATCCGCATAAAGGGTCATATCTGTAAGAAGCACCAATACTTTTTGCTGTTTCTCTGCAGCAAAATATTCTGCGGCTGTCAGGGCCATATCCGGAATCAAAAGACGTTCCACCGGAGGATCTTCTGTGGTATTCACAAAACTCACGATCCGGTCGAGTGCTCCTGCATTATCAAATACATTTTTAAAGTACAGATAATCATCATTTGACAATCCCATACCTCCTAGAATAATTTTATCGGCCTCTGCTCTCAGGGCCACATTAGCCATCACCTGATTATAAGGTTGATCCGGGTCAGCAAAAAACGGTATTTTTTGTCCGGTCACCAAGGTATTATTCAGGTCGATACCAGCAATACCTGTGGCTATCAACTGCGAGGGCTGCTTTCTACGCACCGGATTCACAGAAGGACCTCCTGTTTCAACCACTCGTCCTTCCACTTCCGGACCACCATCAATAGGTTCGCCGAAGGCATTAAAAAAACGACCCGCCAATTGATCTCCCACTTTTAATTGCGGCGGACGTCCAAGAAAAACCACCTCTGCATTGGTTGGGATTCCCTCTGTACCACCAAAAACCTGCAGTACAATTTCATCCCTCATAATTTTTACCACCTGAGCCATACGCCCGTCCACCAACGCCATCTCGTCGTAACCAACATCGCTAGCTTTGATGGTTACCGTGGCCTTGGTAAGGTTGGTAATTTTAGTATATACTTTTTGAAATGCTTGCGTTTCCATGCATCTATAATTTTTAAATGAAGCGTTCTTTCATCTGTTTAAATTTATTTTTCAATGGTCAGATGAGAGCGCTTATAAAGTTTTACCCACAAGAGCCTCCTCTTTCAAGGATCCTTTCATGATATCTTCCAACTCATTCTCATAAGATTTAAACTTATCTGAATCCCACTCTGAATAGTTCATTTGTTTCAGCAGATTTATAATACGTTTAAAAAATGCATTCACATCGTCAAAACTATCAAAACTGAATTTCATATCAGTTATCCCCAATACCTTCTCTAACATATATTTTTGACGAGGCATCGGACAGTTGGCATCAATCTTATCAAAAGAATCCTGCTGCAGAATCACTGCATCTATCAATTCAGAGTTCCAAAAACGCTCATGAAATTCCAGTGGCACACCATCATCTCCAAGGATATTGATTTGTTCTTGTGCTTCACGGCCTCTCAAAAGCAAAGTTTTGGCCTTATTCACATCACTCAGCCAGTTTTCTCCTACATTTTCCTTTAAGAAATCCATTACTTCAGGATATTCCAGGTACTTGGAGTAACTATCGATAGGATCAATAGCCGGATACCGTTTACTATCAGCACGCCCCTGATTCAATCCGTAAAAACAGCGCGCTGCCTTACGTGTTGATTCTGTAACAGGCTCTTTAAGGTTACCTCCTGCAGGTGAAACAGTACCTATAAAAGTGATAGATCCAGACTCACCATTGTTTAGATAAACAAAACCTGCTCGGGCGTAAAAACTTGATATGATAGCAGTCAAGTCCATTGGGAAGGCATCCGGTCCGGGAAGTTCTTCCAGACGGTTACTCATCTCACGAAGTGCCTGCGCCCAACGCGAGGTTGAATCAGCCATCAATAATACTTTTAATCCCATGGAGCGATAATACTCTCCAAGTGTCATAGCAGTATAAACAGAAGCCTCACGAGCAGCCACTGGCATATTAGACGTATTTGCAATAATGGTAGTACGTTCAATCAACTTACGTCCTGTTCTTGGGTCTTCCAACTCAGGAAACTCTGTAAATATCTCCACCACCTCGTTGGCACGCTCACCACAAGCTGCAATAATAACGATATCTGCCTCTCCAAACTTAGAAATAGCATGTTGTAACACTGTTTTACCCGTACCAAAAGGCCCAGGTATAAAACCTGTTCCACCTTCTGCAATAGGGTTCAAGGTATCCAATGTTCTAACCCCTGTTTGAAGCAATTTAAAAGGACGTGGTTTTTCACTATATGCTTTAACAGCCATCTTAACCGGCCACTTTTGTACCATGGTCAAATCAATATCGTTTCCATCAGCATCTGTCACTGTAGCAACAACATCATCTACGGTATATTGTCCCGGTTCAACCACCTTTTTCACGGTATAAGATCCTTTAAATTTAAAAGGAACCATAATACGGTGAGGCATACTATTTTCTGGTACTTCACCCAGCCAGGAACCCGCAGATACTTCATCTCCGACTTTGGCAATAGGTGTCCAGTCCCACTTTTTTTCTCTGTCTAAAGGATCGGTGTAATCTCCTCTTTTCAAGAAGACACCATCCATCTTATCCAAATCATTTTGAAGTCCGTCGTAGTTTCTAGAAAGGATACCCGGTCCTAATGTTACCTCAAGCAAGTGACCTTCGAACTCAGCTTTCGTTCCTACTTTTAGACCACGGGTACTTTCAAAAACCTGCACATAAACATTTTTGCCCATAATTTTAATTACCTCAGCCATCAAGTTATTCTCGGGATGCTGGATAAAACAAATTTCGTTTTGGGCCACAGGTCCATCAACCTCAACAATTACAAGGTTGGCAATAATACCGGCTACCACACCGGTGGTCTTATTTTTTCTTTCCATGGCTTAATTTATATTCTTCAGGAAATTCGTAACTGCTCTGTAATTCAGTCAATAATTTTTGGAACATTTTTTTACCTTCTTCCTCATTTAAGGCGGTCCATCGCTCAACGATCAATAACTTATATACGAATGCCAGCACCCTTTCTACTGTAAAATAGTTAAAGACTGTGCTTTCATCGAGATAGTTCCATTTTAGGCGATCAATTTTAAGCTCTCGTTCCAAAATATTTTCATCTTCATATATCTGAATCAATGATTCCATATATTCAAGTTCATTGGCCAAGCCAAAATCTCTCGATCTGCTTTTTACTAAAGCTTCAACAACATCTCCGTCTCCAATCAACTCCTTTTCATATTCCATTTCGTACTTACGTCCTGTAAGTGAGGTGAATATATTTTTCTGGTTGATTTCAAATTCTAGAAACTCATTTAAAAATGTATTGGACAAACTTTTTAAATAATCGGAATACATCTTAAATAAGATCACATCTGCACTTACTTTCTCTATGCTTTCTTCTGCAAATAAAATTTGCTTTGCAAAATCCACAAGGTAAGCAGGAAAATGGTCACCTTCCAGTGCTTCCAGCTGTTTTTTATCCGTTAAGGCTTCCAGCTCCAAGTCAGTGTAATTACCCCTTGGATCAAACGCTTTTTGTTGCTGATATAATAAATTAACAAGATTATAATGATCGAAAGGCAAATACAGTGCTTGCACCAAGCTAAAGTCTCGTTCTGTCAGTTCCTCATACAACATTTCTCTGAGAGCAATGGAGGAGAACAATACTTTTTTGTCACCCAATAAAATATCAGGTAAGCCGGCAACTAGACAATAATAATTTTTTGCCATGCTTATTAATCTTCAAATAATAATTGGTTTGTTTTGGGGCGAAGGAAGGACATAAAGAAATTTTTGAAATCCTCCTCAGTAAAGCTAATCACATAACTTCCATCTGAAGGCCCAACTTTAAAGCCAGATTTCACCGCCGAATCAAATTTAAAGGATAGCCCTTTGTTTATCTCGGCTGCAAAACTTTTTGTAATCTTTTCATCTAACTCTGCTTTATCTGCATCCGGAAGAACAATATTTATATCAAAGTTACCTGTCTTGGTCCAACCTTCCACTAATTTAGTGATTAAGGACTGAACATATTTTTTATCGGAGAAGACCTCATTTAGCGTTGGCTCAGCCACGGCTGCAGTAATACTTTTCCCTATTTTTTGGCGAAGCGTTGAAATGGCCTGTTGTGATGCCAATTTTATTTCTGCTTCAATATTACGCTGGGTTTCGGCAGCTTTTCTTTCTGCCTCTTCTATTTTAGCAGAAGCAGTTTGCTGTGCCTCTCCAACTATCTTTTCGGCCTCTTGCCTGGCCTTTTCAATGATGGATTCAGCTTCCTCGTTGGCTTTTTGAACGCCTTCGGAATACAGCTTATCCGTCAGTTCCTGAAGTTTTGATTGCATGATACTTATTTATAGTTAACTTTAATATTCTTGTCTCAAAGACTTTTATTATCTACCTATTAAGAACGCTTACATTTATTTACAAAACAGGACGTTTTGTCTATCGCCATACCTTCTTATCCCTAAGTCTCAACATTATTTTTAAAAACCTGGCACAATTTAAAGTTTCTTTTAAGAAAATCCACTTATAATATACAATGTTTTTAAAAAAATGTGCATCCAATTTTAGACACACAAAACAATTGACTTTTCAGATAACGCCATTAGCAGTTTAAGTATTTATCTCTATAAAACTACTTTTCTTTTATTAATACAAGTTTAATAAATTAGATGAAACGTCAAATTCTCCTTATTAACCATATTAAACAAGGAGTCAATTATCATTTTTTCAAATACACACTACCACTCAACAAGCAAACACTTTAGAAGCTTTTTGGTTTAAGATATATTAAAATACATTAAAAAAAAGAAAGATGGAATTTTTAAAAAATTTAGAATGGAGGTATGCTACCAAACAGTTCGACCCCACTAAACAACTAACTATAGTACAGTTAGAACATATATTACAAGCCGTTAACCTAGCGCCTTCGTCGTATGGTTTACAACCATTTCGAGTTATAGTAGTTGATAATAAAGAACTCAGAAACAAGTTAAAGCAGGCTGCCTGGGGACAAGCACAGGTAACAGATGCTTCGCACCTCATTGTTTTTGCTGCTCATCGTAATTTAACTAATTATGACGTAGATAAATTTCTGGATAGGATTGCACAAGTTACAGGAGTCTCCCAACAATCGTTAACAGAATACGGGAATGGTATAAAAGGCAAAGTGAACAATTTCAGCAAAGAAGAACGTTTTATATGGGCATCCAAACAGTGTTACATTGCTTTAGGATTTTTATTGGCTGCTTGTGCCAACATGCACATTGATGCTTGCCCAATGGAAGGATTTGAAGCTGCCAAATTTGATGATATTTTGAACCTCAAAGAAAAAGAACTTAGCAGTGTGGTTATGGCAACAGTAGGCTATCGGGCAGTGGAAGATAAATATCGGCACCAACCTAAAGTCAGAAAAAATCCTGAAGAATTGGTTATCAGATTATAAAAAAAGCGCTTTAGGTTTCTTCATTACCTAAAGCGCTTCATTCAAAATGTGTGTTTGTATTCTATTTCTTTAAAAACTTAACTACTTTCTTAGAAACCAAATCTTCCAATACTATTTGATAGAGTCCGTTATTTAAGTCAGATAAATCATAAGCCGTTTCATCTCCTCCGGGCACTTCAAACATTTTAACCACTACTCCTGATACACTCATCACCTTAACGGTTACCATTTCAGACTCGAATCCGCTTAAATTGATGGTTACTGGTCCGTACGATGGGTTAGGATATACTCCATAAAAGTCATTTTTCAATTCAGGAGTTGCAGTAGACAAATTTCCCGCTTTTAAGCTCCATGCATATTGTTCCGGCTCAAAAATATTGTTCCACTTGATATAATATGTTTTGTTAGCTGTTGCATTTAAAACCAATTCAGACTGCAAGCCATTGGCATCATCACTAAATGCAATTCGCTCCGAATCACAACCTTCATACACCTCAAGGTAAGTATCTTCATTGGTCAACAGTGCCGAGGTTATGGTAATATCTCCATCTTCAAAAGCCACAAAACGAAACCACTTATCCGTTCCTGAATCATGATTAATAGGTGCCTCATTCAAATTATATACATCAATGGCTTCACTACATCTTTCTCCCGATTGCCAACCACTTTCGGTAATACTCCAGTCGATATCTGTATCAGAACCTGAATTATGCATCGCAATAAGATAAGTTTCTCCGCTTTGTCCTTCAATTGCAATCTTATGCGGATTCCAGCTACCATCATTATTCAATGTAGAAGTATAGCTACAGTCATTAAAAACAGCAAACTTACAATCTGCGTCATTGGCACCATTTGTTTCAATAGTAATTTTCCCATCTCCACTCGCGGTATACTGAAACCAACGATAGTCATTTGAAGGAACAACAGACTGCATACTTCCAGCGGAAGCAGGAATTGGATCACTACAAAACTCTCCTGATTCAGCTTGTGATTCTGTTAAAAACCATTCAAAAATTTGACTGGTATATTTAGCCCGCCAACAAATCCAATAACTTAAACCACTAACCACTTCAAAGTTAACCTCTGATTGAGTTTCGCAATAATCATCACTAAAAGTGAATGCTTCTGTTCCGCATCCATCATAAATTTCCAGATAAGTATTTGCACTTGTTTGCCCACAAGAAGAAACCGTTACCTTACCACTGCTAGTGGCAGTGTATTTAAACCACTGATCTCCTAAAGAATTGTCTGAGACGTTAAGTCCCTGCTCCACAATTACTGCTTCTTCGCACACTTGACCTCCCTGGGCCAGTGATGTTTGTATCGCCAGTCCCCAAACTATAAGCGACAATAAAGTAAATTTAAACATATCAAAATTTGTGTTGTGTTGTTGTGTTGTTGAAAATTTTAATTCTCTATTTCATCCTTTTAATAACGCTTCTGCATATTTAACATCCTATCAATTTTCCCCAAAATCAAACAATCGGTTAAACAAACACTTAAGCCAGCTCCAACTTCATTCTAAATTTTCATTCGTCAAATCAAATTACACTTTAATAATTAATTTTCGACAGTCTGTCAATATTAACGAAAGAGAATATAAAAGGTTTCAAAATTACATCTCTTATGCCAATATGTAAACAACTTAAATTAAAAATAACCAATAAACAACTAACAATCAGTATTTTAGTAAAAAATTAATAAAACATTAATATTCATTAGTTGATCACCAAAATAGTTAAAAGCAAATGCAATACAGAAATGCCTGGTAAAATAACGACATTATCTATACAGTTATTGCATTCTAATTGAATTTCAATATGTAGCGTAGACATCGCAAAAGTATAAAACATTAGTAGGCTAGAAATATTTTATGATATCGAGAAACATTTTTTAACATTTTTTAAGTATTTACATTGTATTTGTAGAAGTCTGATGAATAAAGCGAATACTACGTAAGTATTTTATATTTTTGCAAAAACAACAAACAAGACTAATTTTGGATACCAACATACTTCTTATCAGCCCCCCTTTTACACAGTTGAACACGCCATACCCGGCAGCACCATATTTAAAAGGATTTTTAAATAGCAAAAACATCAGATCCTATCAAGTTGACCTAGGGCTTGAAGTCATTTTAAAAATTTTTTCAAAAGAAGGGCTTACACAAATATTTCAAACAACCGACAATATAGACGCTCCCCTATCTGACAATAGCAAACGGATACTACACAATAAAGACAAATACATCCATGTCATTGACCATGTAATTTCATTTTTACAAGGCAACAACGACATGCTATCTCACCGCATATGTTCGGATCACTATTTACCCAGGGCCTCTCGTTTTGATCAGGCTGACGATTTAGACTGGAGCTTTGGTAATATGGGCATTCGCGACCGAGCAAGATACTTGTCCACACTCTTCCTGGAAGATATTTCTGATTTTATGGTGGAAAATATTGACCCCCATTTTGGTTTTAGCAGGTATGCAGAAAGACTAAGCTCGTCTGCCTTCTATTTCGATTCTATCTATGATGAGCTTCACGAAGAAAACTCTCTTATTGTTGAATTTCAGCTTCACATATTAAAAAAGCATCTTCAAAAAGAGCACCCCACGCTAGTGGCCTTAACAGTTCCATTTCCCGGCAACTTATTCTCTGCACTAAAATGTGGTGAATTAATTAAGAAAGATTACCCTCACATAAAAGTATGCTTAGGGGGTGGCTATGCCAATACAGAGCTGCGCTCATTAAGCGATCCCAGAATATTTGAATACCTTGACTTCATCACCTTAGATGATGGCGAAATGCCTTTATACAACATCGTAGAATATATAAAAGGCACACGCTCAATAGACACCCTCAAAAGAACCTTTGTAGCAATAAAAAATAAAGTTGAATTTGTTGACAACTCCGAGGATAAAGATATTTCATTCAGACAGTCCGTATGTCCAGATTACAGCGACATCAACGTAGGACAATATATCTCAGTGATTGAGGTCACCAATCCTATGCACCGACTATGGAGCGACGGATTTTGGAACAAATTAACTATGGCACACGGATGCTATTGGGGTAGGTGTACTTTTTGTGACACAACCCTGGATTACATTTCCAGGTTTGAACCAGCAACCGCAAGTGCTATCTGCAACAAAATGGAAGAGATCATAAACACCACAGGCCACTCAGGTTTTCATTTTGTAGATGAAGCTGCGCCTCCCGCATTAATGATTGGGTTAGCCAAAGAAATTATACGCAGAAGGTTAAACGTAAGCTGGTGGACGAATGTACGTTTCGAAACCAGCTTTACCAAGGATGTTTGTTCTCTACTAAAGAGGTCTGGGTGCATAGCTGTATCCGGAGGACTAGAGGTGGCATCTAACAGAATACTGTCTTTAATTAACAAAGGAGTTAGTGTTGAGAAAGTAGCCCAAGTATGTAAAAATTTTACCGAAGCAGGTATTTTAACACATGCCTATCTAATGTACGGCTTCCCAACCCAAACGACGCAAGAAACCATTGATTCGCTAGAAGTGGTAAGACAACTTTTTGAACAGCAAATAATACATTCGGGGTTTTGGCATCAATTTGCACTGACGGCACACAGTCCGGTTGGAAAAAACCCCGGCAAATTTCATGTTGAAATAAAGCATCCCGAAACAAACCCCTTTGCAAACAACGACCTAGAACATATTGATCCCACAGGTGCGCACCATCAGAACTTTAGCGCCGGACTTAAAAAATCACTTTTTAATTTCATGCAGGATGTAGGCTTTGACCTGCCCTTGCAACAATGGTTCGATTTTAAAATCCCCCACACCACCCTTCCTTACAACTTAATTTCAAAAGCACTAGACAACAACACACAACACACACCTAGCCCCAACAACAAGCTTATATGGATAGAAAACATACCCACCACCAGATATTACACCCGAAAAAAGAAAAACAAAACACATGAGATGTGCGAACTCACGTTTTTTCTCAGCTCTGAAACAACGCACCTAAACATAAAAGCCTCATTGGCAAAGTGGATACTAAGCTTGTTAGAAAAATGCACTATCGATAATGAAACCCAACCCACGTTTCATCAAGTTGAAAACGATTTTATAGAAAATAATTTAGGCGATTTCTCTATTTTTTGGCAAAGTTTTACACTTAAACAGCTCAAACAATTTGGATTGTTAATCATCTAATCGCATATTTGATCTATGATAAAATACATACAAATAACAGCTCTATTTATTCTAAATTTCTGCACATGGGCACATGCACAGAAATTAGAACAATATCTTTTACCCTCACCACAAGAAATTTGCATTAAAGAAGGACATCTAAACCAAATACATGGTGCTTTTCTGAACGATGATAGTTTTATTAAATTAATAAAAAACCTTTCTTCCTTTCAATTTACGGGCAGCATCAACAGCTACCATTCGCCCCTATTCACAAACACATTTTCATTAGAAATAGACAGTTGCTCTTTACCGCAAAAGCAAGCCTATCAACTCACCATCGATTCCATATCCATCAAAATAACAGGCACTGACGAGGCAGCCCTTTATTATGGACAACAAACACTCCAACAAATTTTTCAATACAGCAAAGATACTGGCATGCCCATACCCTGTCTGTCCATAACTGACTGGCCCGACTTTGAACGCAGGGGTTACATGCTTGACATCAGTAGAGATAAGGTACCCACCATGGAAACTTTATACCAGATAATTGATCTACTCAGCCGATGGAAAATTAACGAACTGCAACTGTATACCGAACATACATTTGCCTATAAAAACCACCCAACAGTATGGAAAGATGCCAGTCCAATTACTGCTGAAGAAATAAAAAAGCTAGACTCATATTGCAAAAGCAAGTTTATCGATTTAGTGCCCAATCAGAACTCTTTTGGACATATGGAAAACTGGCTAATGCATGACGAATACCTCCACTTAGCAGAATGCCCGACGGACTGTGAAACCATTTGGGGAGTCAGAAGCAGGCACAGCCTAAACCCACTGCTTCCTGCATCCTTTCATTTAATGCAAGAACTATATGCCGAACTACTACCCAATTTCAGCAGTCCCTATTTTAATATAGGATGTGATGAAACCGTAGAATTAGGCAATGGTTTATCAAAACAAGCATGTAAAAAACAAGGCAAAGGCAAGGTCTATCTAGACTTTGTAAAAAAACTCAACGCAGAGGCGAACAAACATGGAAAAAAAACACAATTTTGGGGAGATATTATTTTAAAACACCCGGAACTAATTCCATCTATTCCCAAAAATATGACCGCTATGGTTTGGGGATACAATAGCGACTATCCCTTTGAAAAAAATTTACCAAAATTCAAAGAGGCTGGCCTTGATTATTACGTATGTCCAGGCACATCAACATGGCGTTCAGAAATAGGCCGAAACAAAGATGCTTTCGTCAACCTTAAAAGAGCAGCTCTATATGGTAAACAATTTGGCGCCAAAGGATATATAAACACCAATTGGGGAGATTGGGGACATTGGCAACCTTTATCCGTCTGCTATCCTACAATGGCTACAGGAGCTGCGTATTCCTGGAATGCAGAAAAAGACCCTACAAAACAATTACCACTGGCGCTAAGTCACTTTGTATTTAAAGATAGTACTGGTTATTTAGCCGAGGCATTATTAAAATTAGGAGATGCATACCTGGCCTGTAAAATACCTGAAGGAAATGCAAATGCATTTCACTTGATGTTACGAAGATATAAATGGACAATGAAAGGTCATTATCAAACAAAGATGATCACAAAGGAAAATCTCATCAATGCCGAACAGGAAATTGATTCTGCACTTACATTATTATCAAAAGCAGCGCCCAGATGCCCAGATGCACAAATCACACTAGATGAAATAGAACAAGCCGCCATGCTTGCGAAACACGGCATCCATCTTGGGCTGGAACGATTAAACGCCCGAGGATTTGCCACCGAAAACATTGAACATGAAAGCATACTTGCGCTTACTATGGAACTTCAGGAATTAATAGAGAAACATCAACAATTATGGACGATACGAAATAGAGAAGGAGGGCTGCAACGTTCCAGCCAAAAACTGATCGACTTGCTGGAATATTACCAAACAATTCAATAGCCAAGGGCAACAATCCACTACTACTATTGATTAAAAGCCCGATAGTCTAAAATATCAGTACAATACATTAATTCCTCAATACGCTGAGGTGTCACTAAAATATTAAGCCATAAAAAAGCAAACTCTGGCGCATTGAATACCTGAATATTCCTGGCTAACTTACTCTGAAACATCTTAAACAATGTGGCCATTGCTACCTGATCAGACTCTTCCGTAATAAAGGCTATTTTATTATTTAAAACAAAAGGAAAGGAATCATTTAAAAAAACAACAAAATCCTTTACTTTTTCCACATCTTTCGAAAACCTAGCTGCCCTTAAATCGATCAGAAAATTCGTTTTCTCGCTAAACTCCTTTTTTAAACAAAGCATCTCCGTTGAACGAATTAATTTATCCAACTCTATTAAACCAATGTGTTTTTTTATAACCAGATGGTAATCTTTTAAAAACCTATACTGCACTTTATAAAATTCACTCATCCCAATCACCCGTTTAACAATCCTTCTTCATCAAGCATAAACCATGGCGTTCGATAAAACACCACACACTTATCATATTATCATCCACCTCTGGCCTCTTGAATTATCAATTTATTTAACTTATTTTTTAATACGATAAAAGTCCGCCTGATTATTCACATAACCAGAACGGACTTACATCTTGTTTAGTGTTGGAAAGGCATCAAAGGAATGCAACAATTTGGGAATCAATAGCAATTACACATATAAACACCTCCCTAAACAAGATACTTAGCAACCTATATCTTTAATTTCGACAATCTAACACTCTTTCGCACTATACACATCTTTCCCAAGCCAACTATACGCCGCACTGCGTGTTGAAAAAACCTGTACAAAATATCGGTCAGACTTTATCAACTGTTGATAAACCATACATATAGCAGTATACATGGGATCACTAAGTAATATAGCGACTTTCAACAAATCAAATCTTTCACTCAACAAGCGATTTACCTCATCCAGCTTGCTTAAATCTCTCAGACGAATATTCGACCTGCACTTCGTGGCATTAATCACCAACTTATGATTGGACGGTAGCCTGTCAAAACCATCTGCATACCTATTTACCGCCTCTACAATATCCTCGATTGTGACAAACCTATCAATTTCGATCTCCATCATATCTTCTCTCACCGTAATATCCATCACCATACGTATTCTTAACTAAAACATAAATCAAACACTATCACACCATTACTCCGATAGCAATTATAATTGAATTACAATTGGATCCTCCTTTATTAACTCTCCTGAATGAATAACAAAAGCATCCACCCTACTCAATTCGTCCAATTGAATTAGACTTGCATCCTCTTTTCCGCTCGCAGAAGAATTGGCAGAGAAACAAAATATGAATAGTATAAAAAAAAGTACTGTGATTAGTTGTATTCATGTCAAATGATTTTTAAATTTGCTTGGAACAAATATCATTTACATGAGTCAAAAACGCTGAATTTTAGGCGTGACAAAAGCGTGACAAAACACACTAAACTAACACACAATCAATTACAGAGGTAGGATTTGGAAATATCTCAATCCTATATTAAACATTATATTTTTATGGTTTATCTAATCGAACGGTACCGAACAGTATTAATGAAGATAATTTTTATTTTGAAGCCACAAAAGACTAACCTGCCAGATTAGAAATTTGTTTTTCTCTAAACTCCTGCAGGTAATCCTCGAGACTATCTACAACATTAAGTTTAGCCCTAATCCTTTGCTTGGCTTTACGCACAGATGCCGGCTGTACACTCTGCACCTTTGCAATAATTTCCATGGGCAGGCGCAAACAAATCATTACCGCATAACGAATTTCTGTTTTTGTAAGCTGCGGAAATGCCTCTGTAAATAAATTAATAGTTTCCAGGTAACAAGAATCAAAATTATCGCTTAATCCAGTATTATCCAGATTCTTATACCCATCCATATCCCTAAATAATTCAGAACCTCCACTCCCCACTACTCTATTCTTATTTGTGCTACTCAATCGGTGCTGTAGCAACTGCTTTTCACCAATACCAATCAATAAATTATGAAACTCCTTATTCAATTCATCAATTTTAGCCTTCTTACTTTTCTGATACATATACACATACACCCCGACTCCACTCAACAACACAACCGTAATTATCAAAACGAGGTATAACATAAATTCACTGGCCTTCTTTTCCACCTTCAACTGCACCAACTGACTCTTCATCAACTCCACCTTATTATTAATCTCCAACACCTTAGCTAACCTAACCTTTTCGGCCGAACTGGTCTTCTCAACCAATTCTATATAGGCTTCCAAATCCTCATAGGCTTTTAAATAATCACCGCGAGCCTTATCTATTTGGTGCAAATAATTGTACACATACGACATTCGATTGGGCTGATGATTACTCCTATACAAGGTTAGAGACTTTCTAAAATAGGCGTCTGCTGTATTGAGCTTGTTTTGTTTAAAATACAACATTCCTTTAAACTGATACATAGCCGGTAAAATAAGCTTACCCACATTATTGGATTCACTAATCTCAATGGCTCTGTCGCAATAAAAATGGGCAGAATCATATTGTAGACGCCCATGATAACTACTCGCCAACACTTTATAAGCACTTACTGCTCTATCGTATAATTTCCGCTCCACATACTCTTTGGCAATGGAGCTTAACTTGACTGATGCATCCTTTTCCTTTAACCTAAAATATTGTTTCATAAAATCAGCATACAATCTCACCTCAACCTGAGAGACCTCACTCAACAAACTTATTCCCATAGCTGACTCTTCAGTAAAAGATTCTTCTAAAGCCCTTTTACACCGACCAATCCCAATATACGCAGCACCTATTGTTATTTTATCATTGACATCTCCCAAACGAATCGCTTCGTAAAAATTGATTTTTGCCTGCTCGTACAAACCAGACGACTCAGCTATATTGCCCAAAATAAATTGACAACGGGCTGACCATGGCTTATTTTCACGCTTTGTAAAATAAGCCAACGCCCTTTCCACATGAGTAAGAGAAGAATCCACCTCCATATCATTATAATAAAACTTGGCTTTCATATAACTTATATATCCCTCATAATCGACCATCTGCTTCGTATCCATATAATACATAACAGAATCAAACTGAACCCGGGCTCTTTCAGGATAATATATAGAGTTGAAATCCACTTGTTCAAAAACCTTTTCCATATCACCCTTCGGTGAAGTCTGCGATTCAATTGAAAGTTGATTTAGCGTAAGAAAAAGCACTCCTATTGCCAAAAACAATCTTATTCCCTTCATATCTACTAACTTTCAGTTATTTACACATACCAAATATCTAAGGTACAAACATACACAAAAACCATTATAATCTAAAAGAACGGAAATAACAAAATTAATTATTGTTATAAATTATGTTACAATACATAACTTACAGCAATGTAAATTACTTTTTCTTTTCGACTTTACAAAAGATAGGTAGTTTCTCATCAGGAAAACGTCTTTTATACTCCAGCCAAAATCCATTCACCTCCTCTTTCATTTCTCTATGCAGCACAAAAATACCAATCAAATTAGGTATCGTCATTAAAGCAATAGTGATACCTGATAAAGTCCAAATAATTGTGGTATCGGTAAAAGAAGCCACAAAGAAACCGAGCACATAAACGACTCGATAGTATTTAACCCCTTTCATACCCACTAAAAAAATAACAGCCCTACTGCCATAATACGACCAAGAGATAGCCGTTGAGAAAGCAAACAACAACAGACCAATAGATACAATATACTTACCAAAATCTCCAAACCAACTCCTTGTAAATGCCAATGTTGTTAATGGTGCACTATGCAACAAGGACTTTCCTTCAAAATGTATTTTTTTGGCAGCCTGCACTACACCGTTTTTCACCTCTAACTCACCAGAAAACATTTTTTTCGCCGAATACACTATCACCTTCTCTGCCAAAGAACGAGAATGTATCAAAGATACATCACTCACGATATGACCGTCTTCAACCACCAAGCGACCCGTAAATAAGGGCAAAGTATTTTCATTATTTACATGTGCACTAAGCCTGGCCCTGTCTTCGGGCACCTCGTCATCAAACACACCACTTAGCACCTGCATTTCAGCTCTTTGGAAATGATTTTGATGTTTTTGTGTCCACACACCAGACGCCAGCAAAGTCAGTCCGGTGATAGAACAGATAATAATCGTATCAATAAAAGGCTCCAATAAAGCTACCAAACCCTCCGAGACTGGTTCATGTGCCCTGGCAGCAGAATGTGCGATAGGCGCTGATCCTTGTCCAGCTTCATTGGAAAACAAGCCCCTATTCACCCCCCGGTTAAAAGCAAAGGCAATACTTGCTCCCAAAAACCCGCCCTTCGCAGCCGATCCAGAAAAGACATCAGCAAACACAGAAACAACAGAAGGAATAATATTCTCGTAATTATATAATATAACCGCAATAGCTCCAATAAAATATATAATGGCCATAGTAGGCACTAGTTTGGAAGTTACCTGAGCTATTCTTTTAATACCGCCAATGATAATAATACCCAATAAGACAGACAAGACTAGTCCTGTTATAATATGCGGCACGCCAAAAGTTGCATTAATAGAATTAGATATACTATTAATCTGAGGCAAGTTACCTGTTCCAAACGAAGAAAGAACAGTAGCAATCGCAAAGACAACAGCCATCACACCACCTGTTTTCAGTACTTTTCCAGAGGGCAATTTTATATCAAGCCTTTTCTTCATGAAATACATTGGACCTCCGGTAATAGAGCCATCCTCTGCTTTCTCGCGATATTTATGAGATAGCGTTACCTCCACAAATTTAGTTGTCATCCCAATTAAAGCAGTAACCAACATCCAAAAAAGAGCTGCAGGTCCACCGAGATAAACAGCATAAGCAACACCTGCAATATTTCCTGTTCCAACAGTTCCTGACAAAGCAGTGGCTAATGCCTGAAAATGAGAAGTATCCCCCTCATCATCTTCCCTATCGAATTTACCCATTACTATTTTAATGGCATAACGCACATACCTTAACTGAGGAAATCCGAGGTAAATTGTAAAAAAGACCCCCACACCCAACAAAAGGTATACAAACCAAGCACCACTCCCTATATAAGAATCTATAAGTAATAAAAAATCATTAAATTTCTGCATTTAGCCCAATATTTTATATCTATTAAAACGAAATATTACAAATATAGTTAAATATTTGGGCATTAAAAGACAAGCAAATCCATCTACAGAATACCTAACTGAAGGTGAGCATCTATTTTTCTCACACATCGAAATACAACCATCACGCACAAAAACAAAGGCACTACTCTTTTTCAGCCTCTTTAATAGACAACTGTATTCTTTTTCGCCCTCTATCAACTTCCATGACTTTTACCCTGACATGCTGATGTAAAGTCACCACTTCATTGGGATCACTAACAAACCGATTGGCCAATTGAGAGATATGTACCAACCCGTCTTGTTTCACCCCTACATCTACAAATGCACCAAAATTTGTAATATTGGTCACAATTCCAGGCAAGACCATTCCCTCGTGCAGGTCTTCCACAGAACGAACATTTCTATCAAACTCAAACACCTTAATGATTTGACGAGGATCGCGTCCTGGTTTTTCCAACTCATTCATAATATCCTTTAGCGTAGGAAGCCCCACACCCTCACTGACATAATCATTCAGATTAACCTGATCCCTCATGACCTTATCCACAATCAGATCCTTGACCTGGCAGCCTTTATCCTGTGCCATTTTCTGCACAATACCATATGACTCTGGATGAACTGCTGAATTATCCAAAGGATTCTTTGCGTCTGTAATTCTCAAAAAACCTGCTGACTGTTCAAATGCTTTAGCTCCTAGACGAGGCACTTTTTTCAACTGACTTCTGGATTGAAAAGCACCATTTTGCTTACGAAACTCAACAATATTCTTAGCCAACTGAGGTCCCAAACCAGAAACATAAGTCAATAAATGCATACTGGCAGTATTCAAATCCACTCCCACCTTATTAACACAAGATTCCACCACTCGATCAAGCGAAGACTTAAGGCTAGACTGATCCACATCGTGCTGATACTGTCCTACTCCAATTGACTTAGGATCGATCTTTACCAGTTCAGCCAGAGGATCTATTAGCCTTCTTCCAATAGAAATAGCACCACGAACTGTCACATCATAATCCGGAAATTCATCTCGTGCCACCTTACTGGCCGAATAAACCGATGCTCCATCTTCACTCACAACAAACACCTGAATATCACGACTATACTTTAAATTACGAATAAAAGACTCTGTTTCACGCGAGGCCGTTCCGTTACCTATGGCCACTGCTTCAATTTTATACGCATCCACCAACGAGGAGATCTTCTGGGCCGCTTGTTTAGTTTCGCGCTGGGGAGGGTGAGGATAAATATTTTCGTTATGCAGCAAATTACCCTGTGCATCCAAACACACCACCTTACATCCCGTCCTAAAACCCGGATCAATAGCCAAAACCCTTTTTTGCCCCAACGGAGAAGACAACAATAACTGCCTCAAATTATTCGCAAACACTAATATAGCTTCTGCATCCGCTTTCTCTTTAGAACTATTAGAAAACTCAGTCTCGATAGATGGTTTCAACAATCGCTTACACGCATCTTTCACCGCCAGTTCAACCTGCATTGATGCAGCTGCATTTCCTTTAACAAAGTATCTTCCCAGCCTATCATGAATTTGATCGTCATCAGGCAAAATACTCACTTTTAGTACACCTTCTTTTTCTCCACGTCGAATCGCTAACAAACGATGACTGGGACATTTTTTTAAAGGCTCGCTAAATTCAAAATAATCTTTATACTTAGCACCTTCTTCTTCTTTCCCTTTTACCAGTGATGATGTCACTACTGCACTCCTTTCAAACACCGAACGTACAATATCGCGCGCAACAGCATTTTCATTCACCCATTCTGCAATAATATCTCTCGCACCCTGCAAAGCATCTTCCACATGATCCACCTCATCATTCAAAAACTGAGAAGCACGTCCTTCCACATCGCGTTCATATTGCTTCATCAATATCTTAGCCAGTGGCTCCAGTCCTTTCTCTTTGGCCTTTACCGCACGGGTTTTCCGTTTAGGTTTAAAAGGAAGATAAATATCTTCCAGTTCATTGGCATTAAAAGTATCCAGTATTCTACTTTTCAATTCCGCCGTTAAAACACCCTGCTCATCCATAGACTTGAGGATTGCTTCCTTTCGCTTTACGATTTCCTGAATTTTTTCATAGCGCTCTTTAACCAGTGCCACATTCACCTCATCCATCGTTCCGGTTCTCTCTTTTCGGTAGCGACTAATAAAAGGTACAGTTGCGCCCTCTTCCAGTAACTCTATGGTATTAACAACATGATTTAGTTGCTGTTGCAACTCTGTAGCAATGATTTTTGATAATTGAGCAGACATGAGATCAAAGACAATTTTTTGTATTTTTGAATGAAATAAAACGGCTGGCTAAGGTATCATACAATGCACAAGAGTCACAGCATTAAACACACAAATGACTCCATCCTCACCTACATTCTTTTACACACCTGATAACCGTCAAAAGGTAATTTATCTCTTTTTATAAGGCGTTTTTTTAGCCCCTCCTTTTTTGGCGCCCCCCTTCTTTCTTCCCCATCCTCTTTTCATCTTCGATTCCGGATCATACTTAGGCGCTTCTTCATAATTAGGTGGCAATGGTATTTTATATATATCAGTTTCAATCAGTTTTTCAATTTTATGGAAATCAATCTGATCATCTTCACTAATAAAAGTGATTCCTACCCCTTGGCTTTGTGCACGAGCTGTACGACCTATGCGATGCACATAATCTTCGGCATCATTGGGTACATCAATATTTATCACCAAATCAATTTTCTCAATATCAATACCGCGCGCAACAATATCTGTAGCCACCAATATTTGGATATTTCTATTCTTAAATTCTCTCAGAACCTCAATACGTTCACTTTGATCCAGATCAGAATGAATACCTCTGGCATTAAAACTATTCTTTCTCAAGGCACGCACAATATCATTGACTTTTGATTTACGCGACGAAAATATAATAATACTAGGCATATCCTTGTCTTTCAACAGATCAACGATTAAATCAATCTTTTGATGTTCATGAACCACATAAGCCGCCTGTAAAATACCCTCTGCCGGTTTTGATATGGCAATGTTTATTTCTTTCGGATTATTCAATAATTTTTTAGCCAGGTCTCTTATTTTGGGTGGCATGGTAGCTGAAAAAAGCAAGCCTTGTCGATTATCTTTAGGCAAGTAACTCTCTATCTGCATAATATCCTCCAGAAATCCCATATCCAACATTCTATCTGCCTCATCCAAAATCAAATGTTTCACCGATTTAAAATCGACATATCCCATGGTTAGGTGCTGAATCATTCTACCAGGCGTGGCCACAATAATATCTGCCCCTCTGGTTAACCCAATTTTTTGCTGATCCCACAAACCTTTATCATTGCCTCCAAAAACAGATACTGATGTGACATCCAAGAAATAACTAAACCCTTCTATCTGCTGATCAATTTGCAACGCTAATTCACGGGTTGGAACAAGAATAAGCGTTGTTGTTCCTGAATTACCTTCCCTCACTATCTTATCGAGCACCGGCAACAGGTAGGCCGCTGTTTTTCCTGTTCCAGTCTGAGCACAAGCAATAAGGTCGGCCCCTGTCTTTATAACAGGGATCGTCTTTTCCTGCACAGGTGTAGCATTTTCGAAACGCATGGCATCCAGTCCGTCCAGCACTTCATTGGAAAATTCAAATTCGGTAAACTTCATGTATAATATTTTAGTATCAAATATCTGAATATAAACATCCCGATATTGAAAATACAGACTATCTAATTATTCAACATATAAAACGAGTCCCTTTAGGTATTCACCTTCAGGATGATAAATATTAACGGGATGATCGGCTGGTTGGGTCAGCTGGTTCAATATTCTCACATTTCTTCCAGAACGAGCCGCAGCCGAGAAAACAGCTTTACGGAAAGCATCTTTGCTAACTACCTGTGAACAGGAAAAAGTAAAAACAATACCACCTGGTTTTATCTGCTCAAAAGCCTTCGCATTCAACTTCTTATACCCCTGCAAGGCATTATTCAAAACATTATTATGCTTGGCAAAAGCCGGTGGGTCAAGAATAATCAAATCATACTTATCCTTTATATCATCCAGATATTTAAAAGCATCCAACGCAAAAGCATCGTGGCGATCATCGCCTGGAAAGTTCAACTCTACATTTTCCTTTGTCAAATCAATAGCTCGTTCAGAGCTATCAACAGAGTGCACCAGTTTAGCTCCTCCTCTCATTGCATAAAACGAAAAACCACCCGTATAACAAAACATATTCAACACTGCTTTTCCTTTACTATAATGTTCCAATAATGCCCTGTTATCACGTTGATCCACAAAAAAACCTGTCTTTTGACCTTTCTCCCAATCCACACGAAATTTCAATCCATTCTCAACGGCTATTCTCGTACTTGACTTTCCGAATGTATATCCATTTTCAGGCTGTACTTTGGCTTTGAATGGAATGGTACTTTCTGATTTATTATAAATAGACTTTAAATCGTCTCCAAATAGCTCTTTCAGCACCTCATCAATTTTGTCCCTAATCAAAAACATACCTACCGAATGCATCTGAACAACAGCTGTATCACCATACATATCGATAATCAGTCCCGGCATATTATCCCCCTCTGCATGAACCAATCGGTATGCATCGGTATTGGGGTCATCCAACAAACCCAAATCCTTACGCAAGGTATAGGCCTGCTTTATTTTTTGTTTCCAAAAATCATCCGTAATCTCAATTTGTTCAAAAGAAACAATACGTATGGCAATAGAACCTATTTGGTAATGTCCCAAACCAAGAAACTCATCTTTATTATCAAACACTTCAACAATATCTCCTTCGGCAGGCTCACCGTATATCTTTTTGATGGCACCACTAAAAACCCATGGGTGGAATCGACGTAAAGACTGATCCTTTCCTGATTTAAGAACAACTTTAATATATGACATGAAATGATAGTTATTATTTTAATCGATTGAATTATGATTAATTATTGACACTGGTAGTATCAGCATCCACAATATTACTAGAATCTAATTGACTCAGTTTTTTAAATATCTCAAGTGCCACCCAAGAATCGGTGGCTGCGTATACCATTTGACCTTGCGTAAGCTGATCAGCTTCCCAATTGGACAATCGCTGTCTTTTCGATACTCGGAACTCCAATAATATACCCGCTAACTTTTTGAGCGAAAAATCCTTAAGCCCTTTATCCACAGCCATCGTTTGTAATTCCACAAAACCGCCAGGTGTGAACGCCTTTAATTTTTGCAGTCCACGTATATCATCCCTGATGCCTACTCCCACTTTCTTAACATCTTCGTTACTTAACAAATGTAGTAATTCATCGGTTACGCCCGTTTTATGAGTACGAATTAAATAAGTAGACTTTTCAGTACTGAGCTGTATCAAAGAAATAAGGTTTGTTTTTCCTTTTTTAAACGAAGGACGGGTCTCTGTATCAAAACCGAGCACTTTTTCACCATCCATCTCTTTAATTACCTGTGATATATCTTCTGTATTCTCCACCACTACAATTTCGCCTTGATATGCATTCAAGGGTAAATCGTTCAATGCTTCGTTTGTTATTTTATTTTTAATCAAATTATCTTCCTTTTCCATTTAATCCTCACCTTCCTGCCATTGATCCTGAAATTTATTGAACCAACTGTTAGTATTCTCTCTCTCTCCAATATTTGTATCGAACCCACCATCTTCATTTAGATTCTGATTACCATATAAAACATTATGACATGCCCTTAGCACATTTACCAATTTTTGTCCCCAGTGTAATTCAAATGCATCAACCAACTCCGCCAATGCATCATTCATGATTTCTTTTACCCCAATTCTATATGCAAAAAGAAAATCCTTTACATCTTGATAAACATCGGTCAGGTTTTCAGAAATACTGGAAGCTACTTCTCTCTGGTCAAGCTCATTATCAGGAACAAACACTTCTAAAAAATCATCATACTGTCCTAATTTGCTTAAAAGCGTATGCTGAATCCTCACATAATCCTCTTCTCTTACTGTTTTCTCTATGACTTCGTCCAGTTCAAACTCTGTTTTAGGCAACATTACCGCTTTTAAATACAACAATGGCAGTATACGGGTCAAAACCGTAAAAAGTTCTTGTGTCGACAAAGCTTCGGCATTTTCCAGTTGATTACAGTACTCATTACCTACCGTAACAAACTCGAGTACGTTTTTCGAAAAGACAATATGATTTAATTCTTCTTCCATTTTATACGAGCTAAGATATAATTACCTGCTTTCGGGAATATTCACGCAACACTTATTCAGCAAGAAACTAACCCCTTATAATCATGTCATAGATTTTTTGACATATACAATAGTTGACAAAATTAACAAATTAAACCGAAAATAAAGGATCCTAAAAATATTAGTCGGTTGACAATGTGTTGGAGCCACAAAAAAATCGTTAAAACACATCTATAACACTTAAGCTGAAAATACATTAGAAAATCAATTACAAAGCTCTAATACATCATCCATATTAAATAACGCAGCCTTCCTATTTCAGCTGCCACCTCTCTTCGGTGTCGGGATAAATAATATCATTGTCGGCTAACCAATTAAAAACATCCAGCCATTTTTTTTCAGGAACACCTATCATATTTTCAATTTCAGGATAAGATCGCGGACTGGATAGAATTTCCTTGAGTTTATTTTCTATTTCATCAGCCTGTTTGCTATCTAACCCTCTTTTCTTTTTCTCAATACAAACATCACATTGACCACAGTCTTTTGTATTTTTCTGTCCAAAATAATGAAGCAAAAAACGACTTCGACATACATGAGAGAACTCAGCATAATCAATGACTGCTTTTATCCTTTGCTCATATTGCTTTTTACGGTCACGATAAACTTCATTAGGCAGCCTAAGGAGCCTCAATTCTTCACGAGGACGAATATATTGTATCAAAGGCGTTCTTTTCCCGGGAATATAATGAATCACCTTCAGATGATTTAATTTATTGAGATACTTATACACCAGATCCACAGCCACATTGGCACGTTGAGCCAGCACCTGCTCATTAATCACAACATATTCGGTAAAAAAACCAGTATAGGAACGCAATAATAGTTTTATAAAAGAATTAAACTGTTCATTCTTTACTTGAAAATGATACAATTCTATCTTCTGCACCAGAAAATGGACGCGGGACGGCAGATTCGCCTCCTCACTATATTCAATATAGCCAGCACGCTGCAAAATTTTTAGGCTATTAAAAACCGTAAGTAAATTAAAATGATAAGCCCTACAGAATTGCACCATATCAAAGTCGTACACCATCTCCTCTCCATGTCCTGTAGCCAACTGAAAGAAATTACCCAAAGCATTGTACACTCTAAAAATAACCTCCTTTTCAGGAAACGACACGGTCACATTTTTCTTCAAACGCGTTTTATCGTTTGCCGACCACAACAAAACAGCATAAGCCTTCTTTCCATCTCGTCCGGCTCTACCTGCTTCCTGAAAATAGGCTTCTATGGAATCTGGGGCATCCATATGCACCACTAAACGAACATCCGGTTTATCAATACCCATACCAAAGGCATTGGTACAAACCATCACCTGCACTTGATCGTTCATCCATTCCTTTTGTCGCCTATCCTTCAACTCATTACTGAGTCCTGCATGGTAATAATGGGTAGTAATTCCACTGTCTTGCAACCACAAGGCATACTCCTTGGTCTTTTTTCTATTGCGCACAAATACCACAGCACATCCATCTATGGATTTCACTATTTTCACCAGTTGATTCAACTTATCGTCCGTTTGACGAACGATATAAGCCAAATTCTCTCTTTCAAAGCTCTTTCGAACCACATTCTTCTGGGAAAACAACAAACGCTCCTGTATATCCTCCACTATTTGGGGTGTTGCCGTAGCGGTCAGTGCCAATACAGGAACATCAGGAAGCACCTTTCGCAGCTCCGCAATCTTAAGATATGATGGCCTAAAATCGTATCCCCACTGACTGATACAATGAGCTTCATCCACCACAATCATGCTAACCTTAAAATGTACCAGCTTGTCCAAAAAAAGATCATTGGATAAGCGTTCGGGCGAGAGATAAAGAAATTTATAATCTCCATAAATACAATTATCATAGGCGATACTAATTTCGCGACGACTTAGACCTGAATACACAGCCATAGCCTTCACATTCTTTTTCCGCAAATTAGCCACCTGATCTTTCATCAATGCAACCAAGGGTGTCACCACCAAACAAATGCCCTCTTGGGCCATGGCCGGAACTTGAAATGTTATTGACTTACCACCTCCAGTTGGCAGCAAACCCAAAGTATCTTTGCCTTCTCCAATAGATCGAACAATCTGATCTTGCATGGACCGAAACCCATCAAAACCCCAGTATTTTTTTAATATTTGAAGGTATTTTTCCAATATGCTATTTTTAAGAAAAAACGCCCTAGATATAAATCTAAGGCGTTTCAATTTCTTAATCTCCCTGTCTAGTACTCATCTTCATTAAAGAAAAAATCATCCTTACTAGGATAATCAGGCCATATATCCTCAATACTCTCGTAAATATCCCCCTCGTCCTCAATCTCCTGAAGATTTTCAATAACTTCTAATGGTGCCCCTGAACGAATTGCGAAATCTATTAACTCGTCCTTAGATGCTGGCCAGGGTGCATCCTCTAATTTAGATGCTAACTCTAGTGTCCAATACATACCCTGAATTTTTATTTATTTGTTAAATATATTTTTATATTTTGTGCGAATATAAAAAAAAAGTAATAACCTACAACTCGGGAACCCAAGGAATTTCATTCACACCGTAATGTTTTGACAAATAACGTGACAAAACAAACAGATAGTCAGAAAGCCTATTAATGTACTTTATTACCCACGGATTCACCTCAGACTCCTCTGCCATGGCCAGAATTCGTCTTTCCGCTCTTCTGCAAACAGTTCTGGAAATATGGCAATAGCTAACTCCCGGATGTCCTCCTGGCAAAACAAAATGTTTCATTGGCGGCAAATCACTTTCCATCCTATCCATTTCCTTCTCCAAGGTTTCAATAATAGCCTCATCATAGTCCAGCTTATCCCTCAAATCTGTTACATTTGAATCCGTTGCCAGATAAGCGCCTATCACAAAGAGCTTGTGTTGAATATCAATAATTTGCCTTTCGGTATTTTCATCCACCTCATAAGAACGAATCATTCCAACAAAGGTATTCAGCTCATCAACCGTTCCGTATGCTTCGAGCCGATAGTGATTTTTAGCAACCCGTGTGCCTCCAATCAAACTGGTTTTACCCTTATCGCCTGTTTTTGTATAAACTAAACTTTTACTCATGTATTGTGCATTATTTATTTCACTCTATTAACGTATCATAAACATTAAATATGATGTACTCCTATATTCATTATTCAAGGCAAGCTCATTAGGGGGGTATACTTACCCTTCAGCACGTCATTCTTCGAACACCATAATATCGTGATTAACGGTATCAGACTCAATGACACCATCCCGTAAACGAATAATACGATGGGCATACTGTGCAATATCCTCTTCATGCGTTACCAAAATAATAGTATTACCCTGAGAATGAATATCTCCAAATAAGCGCATAATATCAACCGATGTTTTTGAATCCAAATTACCCGTAGGTTCATCGGCCAAAATAATAGATGGATTATTGATCAAAGCTCTTGCGACAGCTACTCTTTGCCGTTGTCCTCCCGACAATTCATTGGGTTTATGCGAGGCTCTGTTTTCCAGCCCAACCCTTTTCACCACTTCTTCACCTTTTTTCAAACGTTCTTGTTTTGACAATCCCGCATATATCAATGGGAGCATTACATTCTCCAGTGCCGAATACCTAGGCAGCAAATTAAAGGTTTGAAACACAAAACCAATCTCCTTATTTCTAATTTCAGCTAATTTATCATCACTCAAACGACTCACATCAGTACCATTTAGCACATAAGAACCTCCTGTTGGAGTATCTAAGGCTCCAATTATATTCATTAAGGTTGACTTTCCAGATCCCGAAGGCCCCATAATGGCAACATATTCACCCCTTTTTATAAACATATCAACCCCTTGCAATGCTTTTACAACTTGCGTTCCTACCTGATAATGCTTGGTGATCTCACTAATTTCAATAACATTCTCATCCATAGGCAAAATACTTCTGTTAGCTTACAACAAAGATAATTTTTTATAGTTGTTGGGGATGATGATTTAAATATTTGTTATAAAATAATGTTCCTTGACATATGGAACATTTAATACAACTACTCCAAAGCTAAAAAAATCAAAAGAAAGAGAAACAGATGGGTGTGCAATAATTTCATTCCAGGCCATCGCCATCCCTTTAGACCAATATATATCATCGAAAACAAAAACAGTTTTTCCCTTTGCTTTGTTCAGACACAAATGAAAATAATCGATAGTTGGCTGATAGGCATGGTGCCCATCAAAATAAACCATCCCAACCTGATCAACCGACGCTAATATCATTGGCAATTCATCCTGAAAAGAGCCAATATGCTGAACAATATTTAAGGCTCCTGCAATGGAAAAATTCTGTTGGGCTATTTGAGAAATTTTCGGACAACCTTCAATTGTAAATACTTGGGTAAGTGAATTGGGCAAGGCCAGATAAAGGGTTCCTATACCCAGAGATGTTCCCAATTCAATAATATTACAGGGCTTTAAATATTGAACCAAACGAAAAATAAACTCGCCTTGTTTTTTAGGCGTTGCATTATATTTAATGAGATGCCGAATAGATCGCTCATTGGTTTTAAACTTTTTAGAACCTACACCAAAATCAGTTACTTCTAGCTTTTGCTTTGCCTGCTGCAAATCATGCCTTATATCATCCACATCCTGAAAAGAATAATAAGGATGATGATTATAAATAACATACTTAGCCAATTCGGCTGCTACAAGAGAAGAAAAATCACCTGCTCTCCATTGTTTTTTTCTGAATCTATGCTTTATATAAGCCTTTACTTGAAACCAATTCACCTGATAAAATTTATATGCGAAGATAAGGCAATTGAGGTTCGTTACAAAAAGACTACATGCTTAACTTTTTACCTATAACGCCGGCCTCTTTCAACTCAGGCAAGATATATTTATCAATGATTTTATTAGCTGCATTATAACCCACTTCTATCAACTCATCCACTTTAAAATAATCCCAAGTAGCATATTTCACAATATCTTTCGCTTCGATAAAGAAATCGCAATAATTTCTACTTTGCCATACATTTTGAGCTATGGATAAATTAAACACACGCTCCCCCACTTGCTTTGCCGATTCTACTTCTTCAACTCTACTCACTGGATTTACATTGGAACCGATAATATAATTACTTTCTCCAATAAGCGCCTCTGTAGGCAAGTTATGAAATAATCCGCCATCCACATATGTAAAGCCATTTATTACCATGGGAGTAAAGACAATAGGCACGCAAGCGCTGGCTATCACCCATTCCATTAACATATCACCTCTACTAATGATCTCTCCTTTACCAGTATTTAAATTTGACACTACCACAGAAAAAGGGCGCTTTAGTTTCCCAAATTCATTGTGCCCCACTTGTTTGGACAAAAGATCCTTCACACCCGACAAACTCAACAAACCGGGTTTAAACCACTCCACCTTAAACCATTTATATACTTTTTCATCTTTGAGCACACGGGCCATTTCATTTGCCGAAAAACCGGCAGCATAAAGAACCCCAACGATAGCCCCCATACTGGTTCCTGCCACATTGGTCGGATAAATTCCGTGTTCTTCTAGTGCTTTTAAAACGCCTATATGCGCTATCCCCCTGGCTCCTCCTCCACTGAGAGCAATGCCTATGGTTTGCTTATTCATTGATTCAACCAATTTAAATATGTTTAAAAAATTAAGACCATCATCTATTCAGTACCCTACATTATACAAAACCCTCCTCTATCACCATAAAATATTTAACAACCTTTATGCTACTCATAGCCACACAAAAACACCATTACATCTAAACAGCCATATCAATCACGCCATTCTACGATATGTCCATCCGCCTGACTGAGTAAATGTTCCGGAATAGATATCCTGATATGCTCATACAACAAGTTCAATAGCTGCCTTTTAGAAAAATTTCGAGAATATACCATACTCACTTCGCGCAATGGATCACTTTCTCCTATATTTTTTACTTGTGCATAACGGTTATTTAACACATTATCATCGATGGATAACTCAGGTAATAAGGTATATCCTCCTTCCTTTTCAACCAATTTCTTTATCGTCTCCAATGAACCACTCTCATAATTGATAGAAATTTCATTCTTAATTTTATCATGAAAGGAATAAAGGTTCACCACCTGACTCCTAAAACAGTGCCCATGACTTAGCAACCACAAACCTTCGCCAGCTATTTCAGCAGGCTCTACCTTAGATTTTGAGGCCAGCTGATGTTTATTATTCACATATAAGAACATGCGTTCATAAAAAATACTTTTTTCTTGTATTCCCTTTTCGTGCAAAGGAGTAACTAACAAGCCCACATCAATCCTATCTTTATTTAACTGATCAATAATATCCTCTGAAAGCAGCTCCATAATCTTCAGCTTTACTTTGGGATATTCTCTGGAAAATGAACCGGCGAACAAAGGCAATAAATAAGGTGCTAAGGAAGGAATAATACCTATTACCAACTCGCCTTCTACCATATTTTGGTGCTCTTTAACCAATTCATAAATGCGTTTATTTTCGGCCAATGACTTACGCGCTTGTTGAATAATTACCTCTCCAATTTGAGTAGGCACTACCGGCTGCTTGGAACGGTCAAAAATAACCACATCTAACTCCTCTTCCATTTTTTTTATTTGCATACTAAGGGTTGGCTGCGAAACAAAACACTTTTCACTAGCTGTTACAAAATGCCGGTAAGTATCCACAGCCACCACATATTCTAACTGAGTTATTGTAATCATACTTTTTTCTTCTTAAATTTTATACAAATCAAATAAAATCAATACATATAGATAATAACTATGCAAATATATAAACAATCGATTTGATTGATGCCATTAATTACACCATCTTTGAAGTACAAAATAGAAACAAATAAATAACAATTATTAAGAAAATAACAATCATGAAAAATTTAATAGGATTAGACAAAGCAAAAGCTGAAAAATTAAATGAAAAATTAAATGAGCTATTGGCCAACTACCAGGTTTTTTACCAAAATTTAAGAGGATTTCACTGGAACATTAAAGGAAAAACTTTTTTTGAACTACATGCTAAATTCGAAGAGTATTATAATGACGCTGTGGTGAAAGTAGATGAAATAGCAGAACGTATTTTAACGCTAGAGGGAGAACCTTTACACACCTTCAGTGCCTATACTTCAACATCCAGTTTGAAAGAAGCCAAGGGCATTAGTGAGGGAACTAAAGCCGTTGAGATAGTGGTTCAGAATTTTTCTACTTTAGTAGCCCTGGAGCGTGAAATACTATCACTGGCAGGCGAAGCGGACGACGAAGGAACCGTTTCACTAATGAGCGATTATATTTCAGAAACAGAGAAAACACTCTGGATGCTTAATGCTTACTTGAAATAAAAGCTCACAAACACTCACAACATAAAACAAGCGCCACACTTTTTTCAATGTGCCGCTTGTTGTTTTTATGCTTATGCTGCTTATTGCACGGTTTGTAAAAACGAGCTAACAGCCAACTTTATTAATTCGTAGTGGTACGGTGTCAGGTCATAGTGGTATTCGCACAACGGGTCTTGCACATGCCACCTTCCCAAACTGGGGTCATAAAACCGAACCCCGTAATCGTAACTATTTAGGCCAGCTTTTCACTACTTTTTCAAGCTCTTACCACCTCCAAAACTGCATCTCAAAGAATGTCTAACGCCACCAAAAATAGCATCTTTTTTCTTTTAATTGAGGTTTTTAATTCTACTTTAACAGATTAAAATGATCACTGAAAAAACGATAATTTAGTATTGTTTTTCTTTCGTAATAAACAGTAAATTAGTATATTGCAATTGAAACAAAGAACAAAACTCAAGTTTGCAATGGGTAACGGGCGAAAAACTTAAAAAAATATACGAATAATGGTAAAACACTGCTAGCGGTCAACAACCGACTTGAAGTGTATTTATCTGAATTTCAGCACCATTTTAAAAATAGAACAAAATCCAACTTCGACAAAGCTACTCAATACGTCGAAGGTCTAGCTTTAAGCGATTTGAAAAACATCGAACGCATCACTGAGACATTAAACGCAGACTACCATAAGATGCAGCATTTTATCACCGAATCCAATTGGGATGCAAGAGCTGTCATCGACCAAATAGCAAATCAGGTAGACCAATCACTCCCAAACCAAAAATTAAAAGGATTACTCATAGACGAAAGCGGATGGGTGAAAAAAGGTGACAAAAGCATTGGTGTTGATCACCAGTATTGCGGGAACGTTGGGAAGACTGCAAACTCGCAGGTTGCAGTTTTTGGTTGCTTGTGCACGGACAAATATGCAGCGTTGGTCGACACGAGACTGTACCTTCCAAGGTCATGGTGTACTAACAACGCCAGGTGTGAAACTGCTGGCATCCCCAAAGAGGACAGGGTTTTCAAGACAAAACCGGAGCTGGCTACAGATATTGTGAAGCACCAACTGGAAATGGGTATCGAGTTCGATTACGTTGGGGGGGATGGACTTTATGGCAATGACCTTGCGTTTACCCGTTCGGTTGAGGATATGGGTTTGGTGTACATGCTTGACATTCATAGCGATCAAAAAATCCACCTTGAAAAACCAGAACTACATATTCCAGAGCGAAAGAGCAATCGTGGGCGCCCACCCAAAAGGCCGAAGGCAAGCACCCCATCGGTAAACGCTAACGAATATATAGAAACGCTTACAAACAAGGACTGGAAAAAGCTTGACATTCGTGATTCTGCCAAGGGAAAGCTGAAGGGATTGTTCCATTTTAAGACAGTTTACATTTGGGATAAGGTTCAGAACATTGTTGAGAAACGGTTGCTGGTCATTTCGAAAAGAAAGACAAAGCAGGGAGTAGAAATAAAATATTCGTTCACTAACGCAGAACTTGCTCAATACACGCATCAGGCGCTGGCATACATGCAGGCACAACGCTTTTTCATTGAGCATAGCTTCAAAGAGCAAAAACAGATAGTAGGCTTGGATCAGTTCCAAACCCGCAAATGGCTGTCATGGCATCACCAAGTAGCCCTCAACTTAATGGTGGGCAGCTTTATGCTGAAAGAAAAACTATTGAATCAAGACGAAGTCCCATTGTTGTCGGCAAGAGACATTATGGATTTTATGGTATACAAATTTTATCGTGAAATGACCGATGAACGGATGCTGGAAAAACTGCAGCAGCGACATGAAAAGCGACAGCGTGACATAGACCTCTGTTATTCAAAGCAATAAATCTGTTAAAGTAGAATTAATTGAAGATTATGTTTTCATATATTCAGTTAAAAGAAAAAACAATGTGCAGCTTGTGGGTCGGACAAAAACTGTGACAAAAAATAAAATAGAAGGGTTGGCGCAGGGGAAGGACAGAGGGATTCCGAGGCATTTCGGAAGGCTGGGTTTTATTTGCTGGGAAGTGGGTTGGATCCTTTATTTATCTCCGTAGTGTCCCCAGGTACTTAATACATGAACTGTAATTTTCTCTTCTTCAATCGAGTATACCAAACGGTGTTTACCATTGATTCTTCTGGAATATATTCCTGTTAGACTATGTTTTAACGGCTTAGGTTGACCAGTTCCTGTTAAGGGGTGCTCCATCAGTTCTTTAAGTAAGTTGTCCATTTTTCTCAAAACAGCCTTGTCGCCTACCTTTCTATGCTTTTTGATATCTGCCAATGCCGTTTCCGTAAACTCTAAAACATAACTCATAGTCCTAATAAATCGCTTATTCCCTCAGGTGTTGTAACTTGTTTTACTTTACCCTGTTTTACTTCTTCTATGCTTTGTTTTATTTTCTGCAGCATTTCTGCATTAAAATAAATATCATCCTCATTGACTGGCGTTAAAGCATAAGACTTATCTTTTCCTCTTTGAACTATAATTTGTTCTCCGCTGTCAGCTCTCTCAAAATACTTTTTTTGATTTTGCCTAAATTCTCTACTACTGATTATTAACATGACATTTTGTTTTGACGTGTACCAACATGGTACAAAGTTAGTAATTATTACGCATATTACATTCATAATGTTTAGGTTATTGAGTTTTCTTCAAACGATTTTCTCTTATAAGCTTTTGCAACCGTCTTATTTGCTCTGCTCTTTCTTTGCTAATCATTATTTCATGGGCATTACCATCCAGTGTTATGGTGGCTTTTACTGCTTTCTATTCCATATATTTTACCTTCTTTGAGTTTTAGGTGGTTTGGTTCAAGTTGTTTTACATACCCACCCCCGATTTTAAAAAGTTTTTCAAGAAGCTCTCTAAAAAACACCCATCCCTGAAAACCGACCTTCAGGAGCTTGTTAAATTATTAAAGGAAGAACCTGATTCAGGTATCCATTTAGGACAAGGCATACATAATTGGCTATAACCTCTAAAGGCAAAGGAAAATCTGGGGGTGCAAGGGTAATCACTTATTTGATTACTGAGGACAACGAAATTTACCTTACATACATTTACGATAAGAGCCAGCTCGAAAACATTACCAAAGAACAAATTATTGAACTGCTTAAAAAAGCAGGTTTATTATAAAAACAAAAGCCGCATTTATCTCTAAATGCAGCTTTGTTTTTTACAGGCCTGAGGCCTTATGTTATGCGACGTAGCCAGAGGCGTACGCCGAACTATTTTCATTATTTATTCGCTACGCTGAGCGGGGGCTTACAGTTGACCAGATTATCCATTTTGAAGGCAGTATGCCCAAAGAAGTTACGATAGAGGACAAAACAGCTACAGAAAAAGTGCGGTTAATAGAACAGCTCGAAGAGCCAGACAAACAAGCCCTTTACAGGATGATTGATTGCATGCTCACTAAAAACAAGTTCAAAGATTTCTTTCAGAAAAACGTTGCAGCATTATAACGAAAAAAGCCCGGCAATGCCGGGCTTTTTATATTATTTAAAATATGTAAGTCCTAAAGAAAACAAGGAAAATAAGCATATTCAAAATATTATCTCTCCAATAATACTTATTAAACTGCCTACTCTGTGTAGTTAAAACATGAGTGGTTTCTATTGCTAATAATAAGATAGAAAACAAATAAACAACTTTTAAAATTGGTTCTTGATAATGCCAATGCATTGTTAGTGCAAACAGATACGCTATCAAAACCTTTCTTGCTAGATTGTTTAGCAACCTGTACATATCAAAACCAATTCTCTTTTTTACTTTAAAATACAAAAGAGTATCTAAAACAATTAGCACAAATAGAAAAATGGTAACTATTGTTGCTGCTGGACTAAAATACATAATGTGTTAATTTAAATTCTTCGTATTATTTTCTCGCTTTTCAGCTTCTTTGGTAGATATATCAATCGTATTCTCTACGTAATTAATATTCACCGTCTTATAATAACTCTGACCATCTTCTTCGTAAACCGTATAATATGTTTCAGAAGCCAAGGTGGCCGTTGCAACCCTTTCTCCATCTTCATTTTCAGAATAAGTTACATTGTATTCTTTCTTGTGGGTAACTTCTGACTCAAACCCTTCTCCTAAGTTTTGAACTGTTCTTTCCGTATACTTACTACCTCCTTCTCCAACTTCACCATAAGTATATTTATCAGATTGAGCAGCAGCAATAAAACCCGCAGATTTCTCCATCATTGATTGGGTTCCCGCAAGTAAGTTTAACCCACATTGCAGCTAAATTGGCGGAGATTCTTGTTTTGTAGCCACTTGCGATTTTTTTATTTTCATTTTGTGTACTACAGATTTTTTTCGGGTAAAGGGAGCATATTTGTATTTCAGAGCATCATATAATTGTTTTACTTTTTCGTTAGGCTCAGAGCAACGTCTTATTGAAATAGTTTGATCCTCTACGTTTTGAGCAGTTGTTGTAACCGCCTTTTGTGTATTCATTATGCGGACGATTTCTTTCCATCCATGGTTTATCCCTTTACTTTTTAGTTGATACCTGATTGTATTCACTACCCAATATGCCAACAACCCAAGGTGCAGATGAGCCATTGTACTTGAATCGGTTTTGTGATAAATTGGGCGTAAATCAAGATCGGTTTTTAAAACTCGAAAAGAAGCTTCAATCTCCCGGATGGTATTGTAAAAACTCCATAAAACATCTTCATCATAGTTTTCAAGTGAAGTGCGCAGAAAATATATTCCACTACGAGCATTGATTTCAATGTTTTCTTTTACAGACCATTCTATTGACGAGGCAAGTGGATGCTTTTGTGTCTTCTTGCCCCTTGTACCTTTTTCTTCCGCAAGGGCATTGACTTCAATATTATAATATCTTTGTATCGATGGGTATTTCTGCTTTAACCGACCTATGCGTTCATGAACTTTATCCAAGCGTTTTACGCCTCCTTTTTTGCTCAGGCTTTCGTTAATTTTTCGAAGTCCTTCTTCGAACCTAGCTTGGAACTGCTCGTTCATCGAACGCTCCTTCAGCTTTTTTGCTTCGCTTTTTACTTTGAGGTAATAATCATTGTTTCTTTCTGATTTAACCCGGCACAATTCAATTTTACGTTTTTTATTATCGTAAACTGATACCGTTTTTGCATTTGCATCAATAGTGTATTTAGTAAGGTGTACACGGCTTACGCACAAATAATCATATCCTTTTGAGGCAATCATTTTCAGGTTGTCATCCGTGGCTATCCCCGCATCGATTACCACCAATGCTTTTTTTGATGATGTGGATGTTTTTACCCGAAGATTGTTGATCATGCCTTCAAGTGTTTTTGAATCGGCCATATTACCTTCAAGTATGGATGAATATTTTATAAACCCTTCTACATTTATCACCAAGGCAAGCACCACCAACTTTGCATCGCTCCGTTTCTCCTTGCTCCGGCCAAATTTCGCTATACTGCTGTGTTCTTTTCGTCCTTCAAAATAAGTATTGGTAAGATCGTACAATACGATTTTGTCCTTAATGTCGAATAGTTCGTTGGTTCTGACAGAAAGGTGGTTTTCCAAAGCTTCTTTTACTTCATATAATTTATTGGAAATCCGATACAGCTTATCTTTAGTAACTTTTCCTATGTCGGTTCCCGTAATTTCGCATACCGATGAGTTTTCTTTTATCCATTTACTTGTTTTAAGTTCGGATGCAGGATATACGGCTCGGCTAATAAGATGTGTTTTTGCCAGATTTATATCGTGGTCGCTCCATCCTTGTTTTTCAAGAAAGCCTCCAAACTGGAGTTGTTCCAATGCCTGGTGGCACATCCACTCTGAACCAATTTCGCGGACATCTTTATTTTTGATGCTATTGACATCAATATTTTGAATATCCTTGCCTTTGTTTGCCTGTTGTTTTTTGTTTGTTTTTGAAACAATGTCAATTTTTTTCTTAGCTACCAGAATATCGTAAAACTCATCAACATACTTATTTACGAGGCTATCGTCACTTTCTTGATAAGTGAACAAAGGGTTATTGCAGTTTTCGGCCTTTTCTGTGATAAGCTTTTGTATTATAACTAATTGATCTGCATTCAAATCATCTAAGTATCCGGCATTGACCATGGTGCGGTGGCATACCCTACCGTCTTCGTTGCGGTAGCTCTCAACCAATCGATAATAACCAGAGTAAACTCCAGTTTCTGGATTTTTGCGCATGGATACTTTGAAATACATGCCCCAAAGAAACTATCTAATTTATTCAAAATCAATACCCCCCTGTGTACTACAAATGGATTTTTGAAAAAGCTACAACTGATAACCAGCTACTTGCAAAATTAAACTGCCCTAAAACGACCGATTTTGCCTGAAAAAAAGCTGAAATTCGTTAAAAACGCTCAAAATGGGTTAATTTAATTCTCCTATTTAATAAACTTGATGGAATATCTTTATTCTTAGGAATTTTACCACCTGGCAAACTCCTATTTAACCTTGTTAGTAACATTGGAACACAAGAAAACATATGATATGAATCTGCTTTATCATATAGCGCTCTGTCATAAAGACGTTTATTTAAAGGACCTGTTTCCCCATAACTAGATTATAAAACGGCAGAATTCATTATTTTAACATCTAAAACAGTCCCTGCTTCTCTAGGGTCATTTCCATCAGGGTCAGTAAACTTAATCGGATTATTATAAGAATAAACATATGGAGATAATGGATAATACTTTTCTGCAGAGTTATCTTTCACGTGCCAACGTCCTAACGAAGCATCATAGAACCTCGCGCCATAATCATACCAATTTATGCAACTTTTTTACCAACTTTTCATCCTCCTACTGAGTTAAAGAAAACCTAAAGCTAACCCCAAAATTACTATTGGTTGTTGGGTATGAACTTGAAATATAAGGCGAAGTTACGGCCCTATCGTAAAACACCTGCATATTAAAACGATCACTTAGTACATAATCGGCAGTGAGCTTTAGTGTATTAATCTTTCTACCGGAAGTAAGCTGGTTAACGCCGTCATCGATTCCTCTAAAAATAGCTATATTATCTTTGATAGAAAAATCCAGACTCAAATCAAGATCACTGGAAATTTTTTTGGCTTTGGACTTACTGCCTAAAATCATATCCATCTTATCAAAACGATAGCCAATACCAATAACGATATCGTTATTATGATTTTCAATAATCTGATTATTGGTCAAACTTAAGTTGATGGTACGGGTGCGTTTATTTTCAAATTTGGTGGTCATATTATTTTTCCAGGTAATATTAAACCCCATTAAAGGACTAAACATTTCAGTAAGCGATACTGAACTAACCTGATACTGGGAAATAAAATTATCCTGAATATTTCTCACCCAACTAATTCCCCAGTCATCCTCCTCATAATCACTATTGGTAACATAAGAACCCACATTATAAGTAGAGCTATAAGCATGCGATATATCAAATGACTTAATATATTTTTTCAGGACTTTTATTTTTGACAATCCGTTATATGATAACCTCCAATTAGGATACATCTTTAATAAACTTGGAAATAAATCCGTAAACATATTATTGGCATCTTTTCCGCTGTATGCGGCTAAAAAAGCAGGAATTAGCACATCCTGAGAATTTAAATCATAACCATTTACTTCCGTGATATCTTCATCGTCCCAAGCAAGAGTATATATATTATTTTGTCCTGCATACTTAAAAGAACCGTCCTCAAATGTAGCGCCTTGCGTATCTGTAGCGCCTACTCTTGCACTCGCCAACCTATTTGCAATAATTTTCCTGTTTTCCAGGAATTTATTATAGGTCTTAGAATCGTAAGTTCCCGTCTTATCCACCTTTTCAAAGGCTGTATTAATAATATTAAAAGTCATGGAAAAACTACCACTCTCGCGGGTGTTAGAGGCATTTAATTGTCCTCCACTATCTGCTATATAATATTCATTCATATTATTAGAGTATCTACGATTTGCAGATAGATCTATCCTTAAACCGGAAATAGGTTCAATGGTGGACTTGATCGAGAAATCTTCCTGATGGGTCATCACATAGGCCTCGTTAATACTGTTAGTAGTAAGCCATCCTTTTTCAGCTGCCTCACGCGCGAAATTTCGATCCTGCCATCCTGCAATAAAGCCATAACCCGGTGCTTTAAATCCATTGAAAGATGAAGTACCTAAAAATTTAGATGATGGCAAATACCCAGGAAGTATAGTACCATTTGTTTCTGTATAATTTAGATTTACACTTTTTACACCAGTTGCCAATAAGGCTGTATAATCCACAACAGTTCCAAGAATAGTAGATTGATCCTCACGGGTACCAGTAACCATTAAGCGGGCATTTTCATAATCGGCATCAGGAATAAATTCAGTTTTATTTTTATCAATCATATTTGCTTTTCCACGTGCCGTTCTTCCATTAGCGTCGTACACCCTTAATCTGGTCTCTTCAGTCCTTAAGCGATGATTTACAATAAAAGGCACTCCCTTTTTCAGATCTACCCCCTCCTTATTGTATCTGACTGTTTTCTTAGTACTTCTACTTTGGTTTCTAGTACTTGCCCCATACTTTCTAGATAAATCCTTTAGATAACCAAAACGATTATAAAGTGCCTTTAAATTTAATTGCAATGACCCCTGCACATTATTGGAATTACTAATGGTATTCCCCCATTCAATAGATTCATCGGTTGTTTGCGGAGCAGTTTCCCAGCGATACATACCACTATAACGGATGGTTGAATTTGTCCAATTTAAAAATGGTATTTTATTAATGGGTAACTTATAACTTACATTAAAACTATGTTGATAATTGGTAACTCTTCCACCATTCATTATATTAGACATCACCGAGTCCTTCCAAACCTCATATTGATCTTTCAGGTCTTTATTTACCTCCAAAACACTCAAAGGCTCATCAATTCGGGCATTGGTTGTTGAACTAAAGTCAAATTTTAATGATTTGGTCAGGTTATACCTCAAATCAAAATATCTATTCCAATTAAAATCCTTGCTAACAGATAAAGGAATTTTAAATGATGGGTTATTTACATTTCGAAGCTGTTGCTGGGTATAATTTCTAATCAATTCAGTACGGTACGAAATCTGTGTAGGCATCAGATAAAAGTTAAAGTCTTTTATTAAACTAAATGCCTGTCCTCGTAAAACCTTACTCTTTTTAAAAGGCTCGTATATCTTTGGTCTATTATTAAAATTATACGCCAATACCCCCCGATAATCTTTATCTATTTTTTCTTCGGTATTAACATTTCGAGATGTCGTAATATTATAAGCATAAGTAGCCGATAAATTAGACACATCATAAATTTTGGATTTATTACCTTTGGGTTTGAGACGTACATTGGTAAAATTAACACTTTTTCGCGTCACCACCTCCTGCGACAGTTTTTTAATACTATCCCTTTCCGCATCGGTATCCACATTATCCAGCACATCATCTAATTTTACATCCGGATCCAAAGGATAGTATTCCGGTGTAGCCACCTCTCTAGAATAACCATAATAAAATGGTATTGACATGCGTGAATTAGCACCAGTAAACTTACCCAGCTCCAGGTTTGTTGCCACATCGTACTGGTAAAAATCCTCCTGACTACGCTCAGAAACGCTTTCATCAATACTTCCAAAACCTGTAGAATAGGTACTTCCTGCCAAAGATAGACTACCCAGGTCCGATAATTTAATATTCATCCTAGCGTTCGCCGCCCATCCTCCTTCTTCATTAAAATCTGTTAATCGCAATTCATTAAACCAGGTTTCAAAAGATACAGGCTTACCATCCACCATACTTCTAACACCAATCATTATTGTTTGTATATTGCTAAGGTTTGGATTACCTTTCACCTTCACCCAATTCCTACTATTCTCCTCATCTCTGGTCACATACACCTCATTCACACCATAAACCGATTGATTATTTCGTTTCAGCTTGGCATCAGTTAATGTACTAAGTGCAAAATCAAAACGGTTATTTTCTGGCCATATTTCATATTCATCGGTTGATCCGTGCGCTGTCATCTCTAAGGGCACTTCATACTCATAGTAATTGCTCTTACTATCGGAACCGATTCTTATAAAGGCCCTAACATTATTATCGCCAACACTACCTTCTTCCCCTTCAAGCTCTTCTGCATGTACTTCCATCTTCAAACGCCCATACTGAAGCATGTCCATATTCAGGGTTTTAAATACAGCCCTTCGATCGTTTTTGGTAATATTGGTGACCTTTAATGAAATGGACTGCTCATTTAATTCTCTCAACTGAGGATTTGCGGGATCAATGATTCGATCTATTCCTGGGGGCAAAACATAATTAACGGGTGTTCTACTAGCATTCTCTTCGATATTAACAGCTCCTGTTTCAAACTCTGCATCATTAGCAGACACCGTTTCACCATCCTCATTTAAATCATTGGTGTACTTGCGCCACTCACTCCTCACCAGATCCAAAGTAGCAAAGCGGAGAATGGTAGTATCCCTAAAGCCATGTAAGAACATTCTCATAAAACGTATGGATCGCAAATCTTCGATATCACCAACAGTGGTATCCGGTATGGAAACGGGGATTCTAAACTGATACCATTTAACAGTTTCTGTTTTACTATTGGGCAAATCCACTTCTGCTTCCCGCACATCGGCAATATAATTATTACCCACGGTCATATCATTTGGATCGAGATGGATTCTATATTGAAAATAATTTTCACTTTCATTCAATGTATTATCACGGTTGATATCCTCTTGATTGGGTGACGATATGGAAGCCGTTGAATAGGACTCCGGAGAATACTCTGAAGGCACAGAGTTCCCCTCAGGCCCATTAAAATTCTTATACCTATCCAAAATATCCACTTCCGCTTCATCAAAATCGCTACCTCTGTAATAGTGATAATCGTCAGCCGATGGGTCTTCCAATATTTTATTGTATGCCTCTTCGCTAATAGCACCCGAAGCTCTCAGATTCTCAATTTCATTGATGAAATTCTCATAAAAAACTTTTTCCTGTTCAGAGGTAAGTCCATCCAAACCTACATCTTGCTTTATCCTCGAATCGGCGTCATTACTAAAGGCATCAATCAAACTTTGTTTTGTAGGCACAAGTCCCCAAGCGGTTGTATCCACATCAAAAGCCTCATCAACACCTGGCATTCCCTGTTCAAAAAACTTTCTGGAATCCTTCAGTACGTCCTCTGAGACATTACCCAGGTTAAAAAATAAGTCACCCGCCTTTTCTGGATTTTGATCATAGACAAAAGGATCCATCATCCAAAACTCAATAAACTCAATATTAGCAGCTTCAAAATCACTGGTTTCCACTCTACGTTGAATACCGCCCCATCGTGATTCAGGCTCGGCCAGCTCACCATCTTCCTCCAAGTTGGTATCAAAATTATACGGTCCTCTCTCTGTTGGATAATAGGCTAAATTTAATATTGATAAATTTGTTGGTGTTCCATATGCAACATCCTGATCAGGAAACAACTCGTCAATGTAAACCTCACGGGAAAAGTGATTCGATTGAAGCTCCAGATCATTTCTAATATGGCTTGGGGTGTAGGAGTTGTCACGAGAAAAAAGAGGATCAATCATATACCATGCTAGCTTAGCGCGGTCGTACCCTGCACTTAAATCATTTATCAACCCTGCATCTGGGAACATATCCTGCCCTTGTGGCGTACTGGCTAAGCTCCAAGCAGTCCAATTGCGCATATCAATGGATATTTTCGTCCCCTCAAAGTCGTCAATATAGGATTCGCCTTCATCCTCAATAATATTGGGATGGCCAGGAATCAGTTGTGCAAACTCACCTTCAAAGGAGATACTGGATGGCTCCTTAACCTGTAATAATGGTAATGCATTCAAGGCATTGGTTAACCATTGCGACTCACTAAAGTAAGACGTATTAAATCCATATATTGTATTGGCAATGGGCTCATCACCAACACTCACTTTTTGCGTCAACGGTTGCTCTCGGAGGTGCATGATAGTACCCCCAATATTAAAATCTTCATTGAACTGATAGTTAAGATGAGTTCCCATCAGTGTTTTTGTTTGCAAATTGAACAAGCTTTGGCTCTCCAATGATACCTGAATGGGTGATCCACTGCTCAACAATCCCTGATTAATAATCTTAACCGTACCAAAGGAATAGTCCACCGTATAATCCACATTCTCCACCAACTTAATACCTCCTGAGGTTACAATAACTGAACCCTGGGGTATATTTTGCGCATTCAGAGATATTTCACTTCCGCTACTGGATTTATAAGACCCCATCAATCGGAACTTATTTTTCTCGGCTTCTTGAGAGGCCAAGGTTTGAGTAGAATCATAAAGTGCCTGATACACGTATTTTTCCTGCAACTCCGGATAACCATTTAGTAATTCTTTCAGGTGTGATCCAAATGGTTCCAACACTGGGAATATCACCCTTCCATTCTGAGGGTAAATAGTTTGATTTTCAATATAATCAAAGGTTCCATCAGCCACAGGATCATATACAGAATTTAATTTATCCAGATCCATGATATCCAAGAACAACTTTAGCTCATCACTGGAACCAAAAGGACCTTCTTCGGGGAAATAATTAATATATGCCCCTGTGGAATCGTCAACATACACAACATCAAACTGAAAATCCTCCTTGTCTACTTGATATGCACCAATCGCATAGATATTTTTCATCATCAAATCCCATGTTGGCTTTACCGATGGTGTCAAATTGGTACTCTTTAACATCTTTAGAAAAAGTGTTTGACTTGACTCCACACCATCTCCTGCAAACTCACCTACCTGGTACGTCTCACCATTATAATCAAACTCATAAGCCACAGCCAATACTTCATCCGAATTCAACGACATATTCAGTGAAATAAAACCTAGTTTGCTGTTGATCGTATATTCAGAAGAAGAAAGCAATCTTGCATTCTCTATTTTTTCATAATCTCTACCACTAACCAGATTAGCACCACTAAAGACCTGCGTTACTTGGTTTACATCTCTAACGGCACCATAGGTACTGGTTACTTTTTGATATAAACCGTTTGCATCATTATCCGGGGCTACAGAAACAGCAGCTCCCCATTCTGTTGTGTTATATAAATTATCACCAGTTTCACCAATATCCATAAAAGCAAGAATATTTCTTGCCTCGTCATAATCGCCAGCCCTATTGGTAATCCATACCTCCACCCTACTCACATTAATTTGTGAAACCATAGGGTAGTACTTTTGTGCGTCGTTATATAAGTCTCTAAAATAGTTAGACAGGAAAAAGTGCCTATTTTTATCATACTCGTTAATGGCCAGTTCAAACTCCTGTTGCTGAGCTCCCCCTTCAATATCCATCACCGATGTCTCACCTTTTTGTTGAGAAAAGACAGATGTGACATTTAATTTCCCGAACTGCAACTCCGCCTTTACCCCGAAGAGGCTCTGACTACCTGTAATAAGAGTACCAGGCAAGGGCATGGAGACATTTCCTGCCTCAATAGATTGAATAATATCATCTTCTTTGCCCTCATACTCTAGTTTCATCTCATTTTCAAATTCAAAGGTAGCCTCGGTATTATAATTGATTCCAAGCTTAAGCTTATCACCAATATTACCCTGGATATTCATTTGAATTTTTTCCTGAAAATCAAATGTAGTGGTATTTCTAAGATTTTCCTGTAATGTTGGGTTTTCTGTTTTATTATTTGAGATACCAATAGTTAACTCGGCTGCTCCCTGCGGTTTTATACTGATCAGGTCACTACCAAAAAGGTTATCTAATTCCCCTCCCAATACTGCATTCGGCTTAAAAATACTAAATTCACCATCTTCTTCAGTCTCTCTAGCCCTAGACTCCCAATACGACAGCATTGAACGACGTCTTTCCTTATCCAAATACTCCTCCAAAGTCATTGAATAAGGTAGCCTAACGTTCATATTACCCATCTTACGGTACAAATAAACCTTGCCCGTCTTGGGGTCATACTCAGTGGTATACTGCAAATTCTCAGCATCAGGAAGGACGATCCCTTTTTGCTGATCCGGATTCAGAAAGGGATTATTACTATCTTTCGCTATCGGCTCAAAACGCGTCGTTTTTTTTAGCGAATCAGGTTGTTGTACCATGGCCTTGTCACCTCCCCCTACCAAATAATTGGTATCAGTACCCGAAAAACTTGTGCCAACAATTAATATGAATGTTAACACGCTCGTCAAAATATATGGAAAAACTTTGTTCAAGTTTTTATGCATTGTACTGGTTACTATTGGTTTGAGCAGATATATTCTCTAGGCTATTCTTACAACATTTTTAGTGATTTTTTAATCACATCTTCCACTTTGCTATCAGGTTCTGCTGCTAATATTTTATCAATTACTTTTTGTGCGCCCCCCTTCATAAAACCTAACATCACTAAAGCAGATAACGCCTCTTCTTTTATTGTATTGTTCACATCTGCAAATATTTTTTGATCCACCGGATCTTTACCCAATTTATCTGTCAGATCCACAATAATTCGTTGGGCTGTTTTAGCACCAATTCCTTTAATTCCTTTCAGTAAATTCACATTTCCAGTAAGAATAGCCTCTTGTATTTCAGCCGGCGTACTGGACGACAGCATCATACGCGCCGTATTTGCTCCTATGCCACTAACTGAAATCAAATGAATAAAAATACTACGCTCCGAAGTATCATAAAAACCATACAAATTATGAACATCTTCTCGAATTTGTTCATACAGATAAAGCTGAATTTCCTTTTGATTCTGGAGCTTGGTATAAGTATTCACAGAAATATTAATAAAATACCCCAGTCCATTATTTTCTACCACACAGTGCGCCGGACTTGATTCTATGATGTGCCCCTTTATATATTCGTACATTTCGGTTATTGATTATCGTTTTACAGTGGTCTAAAAAATTCAAAGACCACAGGACTGATTAATGATGACTACCCATATTCCACCCTTGTGCTTGCAACGCTATTTCCTGATCGCTGTTTGATACCAGAATCTTACCTTTACTCTCTTCGGTGATATGTCCAATAGTATATATTTTCAAATCTGTTTCTTTGGAAAATTTTTCATAGTCGGCCATGGAAATTGTAAAAAGTAATTCATAGTCTTCTCCTCCGTTTAAGGCCGCAATGGTAGGATTCATATTGATCTCTTCAGCCATTAAAGAAGTCACATGATCAATGGGTATTTTATTTTCATAAATACGACACCCAGTATTAGATTGCTTACATATGTGCAATATCTCTGACGAAAGACCATCTGAGATATCAATCATTGCGGTGGGTTTAACCCCTATTTCTTTTAAAAACTCAATCAAATCCCTACGAGCTTCAGGCTTCAACTGACGCTCCAAAATATAATCATAGCCAGATAAGTCGGGTTGAACTTTCAAGTTTCCTTCGTGCACTCTTTTTTCTCTCTCAAGCACCTGCAACCCCATATAAGCACCTCCCAAGTCTCCTGTAACACAGATTAAATCGTTAGGTTTTGCTCCACTGCGATATACAATATCTTCACTACCCGCTTCCCCAATAGCTGTTACACTAATCGTTAAACCAGTTAATGAAGTAGTAGTATCCCCACCTATTAAATCAACATGATGCTTATCGCAGGCCAACTGAATACCCTCATATAACTGCTCTACAAAAGGAAGCGTTACTTTGGAACTCAGCCCCAATGAAACCGTTATTTGTTTAGGAATCGCGTTCATGGCATATACATCACTCAAATTAACCATAACAGCCTTATAACCAAGGTGTTTTAAGGGTGTATATACCAAATCGAAGTGTATTCCTTGCAGTAAGAGATCAGTGGTAACCACAGTCTGTTTTCCCTTATAATCAAGCACAGCCGCATCATCACCTATACCTTTCAAGGTGCTTTCATTTTTTATTTCAATTTGACTGGTTAGATGGTCTATCAAACCGAATTCGCCCAAACTTTCCAGGCTCACATCTTTATTATCGCTCATATGCTAATATCTATTTTAACGAACAATTTATTCACATACAGAAAAATAGGGTACAATCGTGCAAAAAAATTGAACACAAATACGATTTACCCTACAAAATAATTAAATCGTTCTTACTAAGCTTGCAAAATTAGCAAAAAAAATGTGCGACAAAGAATTTTGTTAACAGGTATTATAGGGAGGGTTACAAAAAAAAGTCATTTTTACGAACTAGACATAACCATTACTAGTCATCCCATCCATAAACGTTTTGTTACCTCATAGTTTCAGAAGCACAAATATTAAGTGGAGACCGATTGGCTGCTCCACATAAAGTATTCATCATCGAAAACAAATACTATTCCGAATACTTGGCAATCTTATCATCGATGGTCACATCCACATGAGCCACAGACTGGATCTTCACGTAACACATAAGTTTTTCAGCACCAGAATCATAACAAACATCCTGCACCTCTTTAACCACCTTCATCAAATCATCATATTGCCCCTCCATCACCGTTTCAAAAGGTGTAACCACATACTTCACACCTGACTTTTCAATGGCCTCAATAGCGCGATCTACCAAATCGTACGATTCCTTACTCTTAGAAACAGGTAAGACCTGAACAGCTACATTTACTTTGTTTTTATTTAAAAAATCCATTTCTACAATATATCTTTAAGTTCGTTATTATCTCCACCTACCATATCCTCTTTATTATTTTTCGACTTGGATAAGGCCACCATATTTCTTATTTCATCTAATTCAAGGTTTTTAACATTGGTAACGATGAACGAATCCATTAAAAAATTCCCCAATTCGTTACACTCTTTCACTACCATAGACAAGGTATTCTTTATATTTTTTTCGATGGGTAACAAAGCGGTGATCATCAATAAATCAGAATGCGTTTCAACATCTTCAACAACCCCATCGTCTTTCGTAAAAGCAAAGTCGAGTTCTTTTTTCACCAGTTCCACTTGCCAGTCCTTCAATACAACCCCTTCATTGGCAACCAACACAATAAAATAACGCAATTTACTGCCCTTTCCACCCAATCCGGTTGATATAAAAATAGGAGCTTCACCAAGCAACGATGTTTCCAAAACCATTTTTGATTCTTGGTAAGCAAGCTTCGACCACTGAACCAGCTCCTCATCAGGATTTTTCTTATAAGCCTCTATAATCCTGAAAGCTTCTGGATTATCTATTTTAGCCAAAGATGAAAGAAGTTCTTTTTTTCGTTCTATACTCACATCCTTATCCAGCAAATCATCCTTATCAACCAATACAGCTTCTTTATCTAAATCCTTATACAATCTTTTAGATATTCTAAAATATTCCATCTGCAACTCCACATCTACTTTCTCCTCCAGAACCGAAATATTATTTTTACCATTTTTTAACAATTCTTGAATTTTGTTATAAACCTGATTGAATTCTATATCCTGTCCCATCATCATAAAATTAGAAAAACCTATTTACCACTGCAACGCTTTGTTACTTCGATATATCTTACTTCGTCCACGCCATTCATCATGGGTAGCACCATCAGGCCACAAAAATAGTAAACGAATCGGAATTCTCTTAGTAAATATTAACACCTATTTATAAAAATCCCTAATTATAGGGATTGGCCATGCTATATATTACATATACATTTGCTAACTACAAATCCGGACAAGAAAAGCAGGCGTATAGCAAGTATTCCACAACTACTATTTGCATGAAGGATAGCTTATCCAAACCGGAACACAACACCAAGTGGATGAAGACGGAGTTAAACATTGCATGAATTTATCAGAACTACATACTAACCAGGAAGCCATAATTGTAAAGGTTAAAGGCTTTGGTGCTTTTAGAAAACGCATTACTGAAATGGGTTTTGTGAAAGGGAAAAAAGTTAAAGTGGTAAAAAACGCCCCTTTAAAAGATCCCATTGAATATGAAATAATGGATTACAAGGTCTCCTTGCGCCGAAGCGAGGCAGCTCTAGTTGAAGTAATCTCAAAAGAAGAAGCCAAGAAACTCACCTCCTCTCCTTTTACTGGCACCATAAGTGACGAGGTATTACGCGAGTCGGCTATTGACCGCACAAAAACAATTAATATTGCGTTGGTAGGTAACCCTAACTGTGGCAAAACCACTTTATTTAATTATGTAAGTGGAGCCAAAGAACATGTGGGCAATTACAGCGGGGTGACCATCGACTTAAAAGAAGGCAAATTCGAGCACAATGGGTATTCCATTCATATCGTAGACCTGCCTGGCACCTATTCCCTTTCTGCCTATTCGCCAGAGGAACTATTTGTACGAAAACACATCATCGAGGAAACTCCGGATATCATCATCAATGTGATTGACGCATCGAATCTTGAGCGAAACCTACTACTAACTACCCAGCTAATTGACATGGATGTAAAAGTGGTAGCATCCTTAAACATGTACGATGAGCTTAAAAAGAAAGGAGACACATTTAAACACGACGAATTAGGAAAGATGTTGGGTATACCTTTTGTACCTACAGTCAGCTCAAAACGTAAAGGAATAGATAAACTATTTGACAAAGCCATCGAAGTATATGAAGACTCCAGTATCAAACATCGAAGGGTGTCTATTCATTACGGCACAACCTTGGAGAAAGCCCTGCATAAACTTCAGGAAGAGGTGTTTCCTCACTATGACTTACCTAAAAACATTTCTCCGAGATACATCGCGCTAAAAATGCTGGAACAGGATAAAGACTTTTGTTCAAACCTGTTAAACAACGGCCAATACGAAGAACTCAAAAACAGAAACAAGGGAATTATTAAAAGAGTGGAAAACGAACTGGGCGATGACTGCGAAACCTTGATTACAGACGCCAAATATGGTTTTATTGCCGGAGCGCTTAAGCAAACCTACAAAGAAGCACCCGTCACTAGAATTCGAAAATCGGAAATCGTTGACACATTTATCACCCATAAACTATTTGGCTTCCCCATCTTTTTCTTTTTTATGTGGCTCATGTTCCAAAGTACATTTTCTCTGGGACAGTACCCCATGGATTGGATTGAGCAGGGAGTTGGTGCACTCATGAGTATGTTAGATAAAGCAATGACTGCAGGTCCATTTAAAGACCTCCTTATTGATGGCATCATCAATGGCATGGGCGGTGTGATTGTTTTTTTACCCAACATACTTATTCTATTCTTCTTTATATCCTTCATGGAAGACACTGGCTACATGGCTCGTGCAGCATTTATCATGGACAAGCTCATGCACAAAATGGGATTACATGGAAAATCGTTCATCCCTTTAATCATGGGTTTTGGTTGCAATGTTCCGGCTATTATGGCTACCCGAACCATTGAAGATAAGAACAACAGACTCATTACCATGCTAGTAAACCCATTTATGTCATGCAGTGCACGCCTTCCTGTATACATATTATTTATTGGCGCATTCTTTCCTGAGCACTCAGGAACAATTTTATTTGGTATTTACGGATTAGGTATTCTACTGGCCATTATTGTAGCCAAGCTATTTCGAAAATTTTTATTTCGCGAAAAAGATGTTCCTTTTGTTATGGAACTACCTCCTTACCGAATGCCCACACTACGTTCTACCATGCGCCACATGTGGAACAAAGGAGCTCAGTATTTAAAAAAGGTTGGCGGTATCATAATGATGGCGTCCATTATAATTTGGTTTTTAAATAACTTCCCACGAAATGCGGAATACACGCAAAACTATGATCAAAAAATAAATGAGCTACAACAAAAAATAGATCATTTACCATCCCATACAGAACTTAACCCAACTCAATTGCGTTTACAAAATGAGATGAGGGCTAACATGAACAACCTGCAAACCATGAAGCAACTAGAAAAGCAAAAAGCTTCATATATCGGCAGAATAGGTCAATTTATTGAACCCTCTATCCGACCTCTGGGTTTTGACTGGAAAATGGGAGTTAGTATATTAAGTGGAGTAGCAGCCAAAGAAGTAGTTGTTAGTACCATGGCAGTCATTTACCACTCCGGAATTAATGATTCAGAAGGAGAAGAATTAGGCTTAATAAAAAACCTTCAAGATGCCACTGATGACCAAGGAAATCCATCTTTTACACCATTGGTCATATTTAGCTTTTTAATATTTATCCTGGTGTACTTTCCGTGCATTGGGGTAATAGCAACCATTAGTCGAGAATCTGGATCGTGGAAATGGGCTGTATTTACCATTTTTTACACCACAGGTCTGGCCTGGCTCTTATCTTTTATTGTATACCAGGGTGGAAGTTTATTGTTTTATTAAACAGATAAAATTATGATACAGGAAATATTAATGTGGGCAAGTATTGTTGGAGCCTTTGCATACACTGCTTATTCGCTGGGAAAATCTATTTGGTACGCCTTTCAGGACAAGCCTACTGGGTGTGCAGGAGGAGGATGTCCGGGATGTAGTGCTAAAACTGATTTACTCAAACAAGTACGACAAAACAAGTTTAAGCCAGTACATTTAACACGACACAACCATTAACAAGCTGTTAACACAAAAAACAAAGAAAAAACATTTACTTTGAACCATGATTTTAAAAGAGATCAATAAACGCATCATCGCTTTGATTACACTGTGCTTCTTTTTATTGAGTACCAGTGGAATGATTCTCTTTTATCACTATTGTTTGCATAGTCACCAAATGGTATTCTCCGTGTATATAGATGCTACTCAGGAGCTATGCCAAGAAAACGCGCTTACCTTCCACGATCACACTCTTTCTGAAGAATGCTGTAATCATCACTCCGAAAATGCCAAAGATGATTGTTGCGAAAACCACAAGAGTGACCAGGAGATGGTCAAACTGAAGGACGAATATAATTTCTCGGACAGACAATCAACACCGCGTCCAACAACACTGTTACTCATCAATACAGATGAGCCCACATTGCTGGAGGCGATTCCTGCTTCCATCACAAATAAAGGTCTTTTTAAAAAACTCCCCCCGGGAACGCCACTTTTTATTCTTAAAGGAAAAGAGTTGGTCACCCTTCACCAAGCTTTAAAAGTAGCTTGCTAGCATTTTAATGACAATTAATCAATAGGTCCATATGGACTTTATCGTAATGAACAATTATCAAAAATGCTGGAATAATGAAATTTCTATATCTCATAGTCTTTTCACTACTGACATCCCTATCTACACAAGCTGAAGATGTTATAGGAAAAGTACTGGAAAAGAAAAATAACAAATCAGTTCCTTTGGTGGGCGTAAATGTATATTGGGCAAGAACAACCATTGGAACCATTACCGATACAAACGGACAATTCACAATCAATAAGATCAACGACAGCCATCAACAATTGGTTTTTAGCTATGTTGGATATCAAAACGACACCATTACCATCAGTGATTCCAATTCGCTGACAGTATTTCTTAAGCCCGGTGCAGCATTGGGAGAGGTAACTGTTAGGCATCGTCGGGCCAACTCATCTATTTCAAAGCTCAGTCCCTTATACGTACAAAATGTCACGCAAAAGGAGTTAGAAAGGTGTGCCTGTTGCAACCTATCAGAAAGTTTTGAAACCAACGCATCCGTTGATGTGGCCTATGCCGATGCGGTTTCTGGTGTTAAGCAAATTCAACTACTGGGTCTTTCCGGAAGATATTCACAGTTGGCCATGGGAAATATTCCAATTCTTCGCGGCGCTGAATCTGCCTTTGGCATGGAATACATTCCCGGCACATGGATGGATGGCCTACAGGTCTCCAAAGGGTCAGCAGCCGTAAAAAACGGATACGAGTCAATAACCGGACAGATAAATATTCAGTTAAAAGAACCTTCGGGCATTGAGAAACTTCACTTTTACACCTATGGAAATCAAGATGGTAAAGTTGAAACTACTTTTGGCTATGCCATTGATTTAAATGATAAGTGGAGTACTTCCCTCATGGTTCAGGGCAGTGGTAACTTTAGAGAGATGGACCTGAATAATGATGGTTTTCTGGACAAACCCTTGTCAAAAATGGGTACTTTCCTCCATCAATGGAACTATAACTCCGATGCAATTTCCTCAAAATTTGGCATTTCATATATCAAAGAAAGCAGAGAAGGGGGACAAAAGGGATATGACCATGACAAAAACCAGTCAGCCCAATCACTATACGGGATCGGAATTGATGTGGAAAGGTTCAATGCATACGCAAAAAACGGGTATATTTTTCAACGAGAAGGAACAAGCTTAGGAACCATTCTATCATACAATTACTTTGACAGAACCTCATTTTATGGAAACAATACCTTTGATGTAACCCAACAAAATATTTATGCCAATATTATATTTCAATCTTACTTGGGCGACACCAGACACACATACAACGCAGGAGTTAGCCTGGTTTACGATGACAACGATGCTATTTTTAATGGTAGCAAAAACAATGTGGGATATCAGGAAACAACACCCGGGATCTTTGCTGAGTATAATTTTATACCCAACGAGCAATTCACCTTTATGGCCGGACTCAGGTATGACAATAGTAGTATCCATGATGGTTTTTTCACGCCTCGTTTGCACGCAAAATACAATATATCTGAACTCACTACCATAAGAGTCAGTGTAGGCAAGGGATACAGAACAGCAGATGCACTGAGTGAAAACTCTCATTTTTTAGCCAGTTCCAAATCCTTTATATTCGATGAAACCATAGAGCAAGAAGAAGCATGGAACTATGGGATCAGTGTGGCAAAGGAAATACTAATATCCAAACGGAAACTAAACCTTAGTATGGAATTTTTCCGTACCGACTTTAAAAATCAGTTGGTAGTTGACCTGGATCAAAACAACAACGAAGTTCACTTTTATAATTTAGACGGGGCATCCTATTCTAACATATTTCAGGTAGAAGCAGCCTACGAACTATTTTCTCGTTTTGATCTAACAGCAGCCTATCGCCATAACGACGTACAAAGTACCTTTCACGGCAACAAGCAAGACGTACCATTTGTTAACAAATACAAGGGCCTCTTAAGCGGATCATACAGAACCAATATGGACAAATGGCAATTTGACCTGACAGCCCAATTCAATGGAGATCAACGACTACCAACCACAACAGACAACACTGAGGCCAATAGGCGCCCCAGCCGTTCCGAAAACTATATGGTATTAATGGCACAAGTCACTAAAAACTATCGTAACTGGAGTTTCTATGTGGGTGGAGAAAACATAGGTGACTACACCCAGAAAGATGCAATTATAGCACCAGAAAGCCCCTTTAATAGCGAATTTGACGCCAGTAGAATATGGGGGCCACTTTATGGGGGAATGGTGTATGTAGGCATCAAATACAACTTAAAAAAAGAATAAGGCCACACATAAACACTCCTTACAACGATAAGATTCTATTAAACAGTTATCTATAACTACCTTAAAAAATCATACAAAATGAAACATTTAAAATTATTAACAACGGTATTTTTCCTATGCGTAACGATGACCGTCACTTTAGCCAAGGAAAAACCCCAAACAAAGAAAGTGATATACGAGTGCAGTATCGATTGCCAAAGTTGTAAGGAAAAAATACTAAAAAACATTCCTTACGAAAAAGGGGTAAAAACAGTTGATGTGGACATTCCTAACAAACTAGTCACCGTCTCCTTTAGGGAAGATAAAAACAGTGTTGACGGTGTAAAAAAAGCACTGGAAAAATTAAATTACAAAGTAAGTGTAAAAAAAGAATTACCGCAAAAAAAGTAGCTATTAAACAACTCAAGCAAAAAAGCCGGTCAGCATTTAATCTGACCGGCTTTACTTATTTAATTTTTTTTCTTAGTAGGCAAACAAAGGAAAGTCTTTCATCATTTCATTTACTTTACCTTTCACCTCAACCATCACTTTCTCATTCTCCACATCAGAAAGCACCTGATCTATTAAATCAACAATAGGCGCCATATGCGACTCTTTAAGACCTCTAGTAGAAAGCGCAGCCGTACCCACTCTAATTCCCGAAGTTTGAAAAGGGCTTCGACTGTCAAAAGGAACCATATTCTTATTGATAGTTATATCAGCTTTTACCAATGTTTTTTCGGCAACCTTACCTGTTAACTCTGGAAATTTAGTTCTTAAATCAATTAACATAGAATGATTATCAGTACCTCCGGATATTACCTTATACCCTTTTGCAATAAAGGCTTCTGCCATTGCCTTGGCATTCTTCTTCACTTGTGTTTGATACTCCACATACTCAGGCTGCAAGGCTTCCAGAAAAGAAACTGCTTTAGCAGCAATCACATGCTCCAGCGGGCCACCTTGTACTCCGGGAAATACTGCAGAATTTAATAACGAGGACATCTTTCTAACGACGCCCTTGGCTGTTTTCTTACCCCAAGGATTATCAAAATCTTCACCCATTAAAATAATTCCTCCCCGTGGCCCTCTCAATGTTTTATGCGTTGTAGAAGTCACAATATGTGCATGTTTCACTGGGTTTTCCAATAAACCAGCAGCAATCAAACCAGCAGGATGAGCCATATCTACCATGAAAATGGCACCTATTTCGTCCGCTAATCTTCTCATACGTGCATAATCCCACTCACGAGAATAAGCAGATGCGCCCCCTATAATTAACTTAGGTTTATGTTCTCGGGCTTTCGCCTCCATCATGTCGTAATCAACCAATCCGGTATCTTCTTTTACACCATAGGCAATGGGCTCATAAAGCAAACCCGAGCTATTTACTGGAGAACCATGCGAAAGATGTCCTCCGTGAGATAGATCCAGACCTAAAAATTTATCACCAGGATTAAGAACGGTCATTAAAACAGCCATATTAGCCTGCGCTCCACTATGGGGTTGAACATTGGCATAGGCTGCATCATAAATCTTACACAAACGCTCAATAGCCAACGTCTCACTTTGATCAACTACCTCACAACCACCATAATACCTAGCACCTGGATAACCTTCGGCATATTTATTGGTCATATACGAGCCCATTGCTTCCATTACCTGCTCACTCACAAAGTTTTCGGAAGCAATTAACTCAATACCATTTAACTGGCGCTGATGTTCTTTTTCAATTAACTCAAATATTTTATTGTCGCGTTTCATAAAAGAATTTAGTTTTATGGATGGTATGAACAATAACCAGTTAACAGTAGCCATCCCATAGTATGTAACAAATTGATAGTAATCTCAAATTAAACCATGGCAAATTTAATTTATACCATCAGCATTTAAAAATTATTCATCAGAAAAGTGAATCAGCACCCTTCGGTATACAGAAAATATTTTTGACTTAGAAACAAAACCCATGTACTTATCATTCTCTATAACAGGTAGATTCCATGCTCCAGTCTCTTCAAACTTTTTCATCACGGAATCCATATTTTCATTGATCTCAATAAATGCTGGCGGAATTTGCATAAAATCCTCTACCACGGTATCATTATATCGCTCATGATTGAACATAATCTCCCTAATATCATCTAAAATAACAATGCCCTTTAATTGTCCTCTAGAACCAATCACAGGAAAGAGGTTACGCTTTGCCTTCGCAATTGTCTTAACTAAAGTACCTAAGGTATCTGTAGATTTCACTGGTAAAAAATCAGTCTCCAGCACTTTATTTAAACGCATTAGAGTTAACACTGCCTTATCTTTATGGTGCGTTAATAATTCACCACGACGAGCCAACTGCTTGGTATATATTGAATGCGGTTCAAAATACATAATGGTCAAGTAAGAGATCGTAGAAGTCATCATAAGAGGCACAAATAGCTCATAACCGTGGGTAATTTCTGCAATCAAAAAGATAGCAGTTAAAGGAGCATGCAAAACGCCTGCCATGATAGCAGCCATCCCTACCAAGGTAAAATGGCTCTCTGGCAACGCATATAAGCCGGTATAATTAACCAATCTGGCAAAGAAATATCCCATTACTCCTCCAGTAAATAATGAAGGGGCAAATACACCTCCTACCCCACCACTTCCGGTAGTCGCAGCCGATGCAAACACTTTAAAAACAATCAATAAGCCCAACAATATCAACAGTGCCCATTCATATTCTCTCAGTTGATAAAACAAGCTATTATCAAATACAATATCTTTATTTCCATTCAAGAATGCGGTTATGGTGGTATAACCTTCACCGTATAACTGTGGAAGTACAAAAATCAGCACACTCAACACCACTCCTCCCACAGACAGACGAAAATACGGGCTTTTGATGGCATGCAATTTATTTTCGCTCCATATCAACATCCTGCTAAAATAAAGCGAAACAAATCCACCAAGAATTCCTAACACAATGTAAAAAGGAATATTATTTAGTACAAAATGATTTTCCAGATGCCAATAAAACTCAGCTCCTTCTCCCATAAAAAAGAAAGCTACTGTTGCGGCGCTAAATGCTGATATAATTAAGGGAACCAACGATGCCATACTCAGTCCAAGCATGAGCACCTCCAATGTAAACACCAGTCCAGCCATTGGTGCCTTAAATATACCTGACACAGCACCCGCAGCTCCACATCCTATCAATAGAGAAACAGTTTTATAATTTAGGTGAAATACCCGGCCTAACGTTGATCCAATAGAAGCGCCTGTCAACACAATAGGAGCCTCCGCTCCAACAGAACCACCAAAACCAATGGTAAAGGTACTAGCCACAATAGAAGAAAAATTATTATGGGGCTTAATCTTACCTCCATTTTTACTCAGAGAATACAGAATTTTGGAAATACCGTGGCCCAGATTATCTCTCACAATCTTACGCGCAAAGAAAACAGTAATAAAGATACCTATCACAGGATAGGCCAAATATAATTCGTTTTGATTTTCAATGTGAAAATGCCCGGTTAATAACATGTGTGTAACATGAATAGTGTTCTTTAGCAGCACAGCTGCCAATCCACTTAAAATACCGATTACCAAACTTAAAATAAGTATAAAGTTACGTTGTCCAATGTGCTTTACTCGCCACACCAGTAACCTCCTGACTATGATTGCTGCCTTCTCCATAAGAACTACAAAAGTATAAGAAATAGATGAGCGCTTGTGTGAAATTTTATTAAAAGTTTTACAGAAATGAATACCAGAACCTGTTCTTACAAATAAATCTGTCGCATCAAATGTTAAAAAACAAGTAATCCCCACATACAGACAACTCATAAACAACCACTTAACACTACATTTATGTTAAAATAATAATAATAATATACATATCTGCCAATAAAATTACACTACCTTTGCATTCGATTTTTGCAAAGGCATAAATCATTCATTTTCAAAACGATTATTCAGTAGGCTTCTCTTTTCCAAGTTATAATGCGGACAAAATAGTGGGGCGGACTGGAAAAAAGAGGACAATTTTATGATTACATTTGAAGAAACCGGCTTATCGTCGGAAGTTCTAAAGGCCATTGGTGAAATGGGCTTTGTAAACCCAACTCCAATCCAGGAAAAGACCATCCCCGGTCTAAAGGACACAAACCAAGACTTAGTGGCATTGGCACAAACAGGAACAGGTAAAACAGCTGCTTTTGGTTTGCCTATTATCGAAAAGATAGACACTGCTAACAAAAGTGTTCAAGCCTTAGTGCTGTGCCCAACCAGGGAACTGGCCTTGCAGATCACAAAAGACATAAACAACTATAGTAAGTACGTTACTGGTTTATTTGTTACCGCTGTTTATGGAGGTGCAGATATTTCCAGACAAATTAAAGATTTAAGACGTGGAACTCACATCGTGGTTGGCACACCCGGTAGAGTCAACGACCTAACCAAACGAGGAATCCTAAAAATGGACAAACTACAATGGTTAGTACTAGACGAAGCCGATGAAATGTTGAACATGGGTTTTAAAGAAGAGTTGGATGCTATCATTGAAACGACCCCAGAAACAAGACAGTCGCTATTATTTTCGGCTACCATGCCTCGGGAAATTGAGAACATGGCCAAAAGGTATCTTACTGATCCAATGCAAATTAAAATCGGCAAGCAAAATGCTGGTGCCTCTACCGTCGATCATATCTATTATATGGTTCATGCACGTGACCGGTATCATGCACTAAAACGAGTTGCCGATATCAATCCGGATATCTATGGTATTGTTTTTTGCCGTACACGTCACGAAACCAAAGAAGTAGCTGAAAAATTAATGTCTGATGGTTACAATGCGGATGCCTTGCACGGTGATTTATCACAAGCACAACGCGATCAGGTTATGCACCGCTTCAGAAACCGTCACCTACAAATATTGGTGGCCACTGATGTAGCAGCCAGAGGGATTGATGTTACCGACCTAACGCACGTTATCAATTACAATCTGCCGGATGATATTGAAGCTTACACCCACCGAAGTGGAAGAACAGGTAGGGCAGGTAAAACAGGTACCAGCATTGCAATTATACACACCAAAGAATCGGGAAAAATACGCCAAATAGAACGCACCTCAGGAATCAAATTTGAACGTAAAATGATTCCTTCGGGTAACGAAATATGTGGCAAACAATTGCTACACTTGGTTGATAGAGTGAATAATGTTGAAATTAACCACGAGGAGATTGAAGAATTTCTACCTAAGATTTACGAAAAATTTGAAGAGCTTGATAAAGAAGAGTTAATCAAACGTTTTGTTTCTGTTGAATTCAACCGTTTCATTGCTTATTACCAAGGAGCCAAGGACCTAAACGTTTACAAGAAAGATATTGAAAGAGGTGGAAGAAACGAAAGAGGTGGAAGAGGTGAGAAACCAAGGAGAAGAAGTGATGATAACTATGTGCGCCTATATATGAATGTTGGTAAAGCTCACGAACTATCTGCACAGCGTTTGATGGGACTAGTGAACGAAAGTACCGGCAGACAAAAAATAGGCTTTGGAAAAATAGAAGTACTTCGTAACTTTTCGTTTTTTGAAGTGGAAGATGGTACACAAAATGATGTGATCAATGCTGTTAAAGGAAAAGAATTTGAAGGAGAAAATGTACATGTTGAAATAGCAACAGCAAAACCCCCTAAACGCACTAACCGACGCAGAAGCGAAGGTGGTGGTGGAAATTTCGGTGGCAACAGCGGAGGTAGACGTCGCAAACAGTATTAATAGGCAAACAAACATATGACAAAAAAGCTGTTCTGAAAAATATCAGAACAGCTTTTTTTTATCCTATAAATAAGTATAAAAACATACCAAAGGATTATTACCATTAATACCTTACAAAAAGCTTTCCTTTATTTGCCTCACTAATTTTGTCCCATCGGGATCGGCTTTTGTTTTGAGTTTACAAAAATCTTCAGCCCATTTTGAAGTTCGCATTCTTAATGGCGGATTTTCATTGTTGGCTACAAGTAAAACAACTTCAGCTACCTCTGTTCCTGTTTGGTAAACCTGTTCCTTGCTCTCATTGGCTCTTCTTTGGTTTCCTGCCATATATCTTTCAAAAATAGGCAGATATTCTCCGCTTGCAAATTGCCCATCAACGGCCGTTTTCCCAATAGCTGATGCCATAAACGCAGTTGCTATCCCACCCGGTTCTACACAAGTTATTTTGATATTAAAAGCATCACTCACATAGCTTGCTAGCCCTTCCATAAAGCCCTCCACAGCAAATTTTGCTCCACAATATAATTCGTTAAACGGCTGACCAACCAACCCTCCAACTGAGGTAACACTAATTATACGACCACTTTTTTGTTTTCTCATAAAGGGAAGAACGGCTTGGGTACAAAATACAACACCGTGGTAGTTAACTTCTGTTACCCATCTAATTTCTTCCTCTGTGGATTGTTCGGTTGTTTTAGCGAAGCCTGCTCCGGCATTATTAATCAACACATCAATTTTTCCATCCTTTTTTATAATACCATCAACAGCAGATTGAATGGATTCAACACTCGTTACATCCAACGGAAGTAATTCAATATCTAAATTTTCTTCTTCAATTTTAGCTTTGAGTGCAGCTGATTTCTTTAGGTTGCGCATTGTAGCATACACCTTGTAGTTATTTCGGGCAAAGAGAATTGAACTTTCAAATCCTACACCTGTGGATGTTCCTGTAATTAACACATTCTGTTTCATCATCATTCTTTTTAATTCGGAACGAACGTTCATTCCATTTTTCACACAAAATTTTTTACGCCTTAATGGCATCCCAAACCATTTGTATTTGATTCTTAAGAGAAGCTGATTCTACTTCCTCCCGATTAAAATACCATCTCACATACGACAAAATAGCTCCACCAACAAACATTAGTATCTCATCAAGTTCAATATCCTTTATTATGCGTTCTTGTTTTCCTTTCACTAATAATTGAAGTACTGGCGCTACCGACTTCTCCCCTTCTTCTCTACTCTCTTGCGTAATAATAGGTGAAGCTTGCAATTGCTCCATAAAGTTAAAGTAGGCAGGATTCTCAATGAAAAATTCAATAATTGAGGTAAGATAATTCTCAAATTGCGTTTTAATGGGAGCTCCTAAATCAAAATCTAAGAACACAGATCGCTCTCTATCCTTTATAAATACATAAATATTATTTATTAACAGATCCTTGTTTGAGAAATAATTATAAATAGTTCCCATTCCTGTTCCTGCTACCTTTGCGATAGCCGACATAGGGGTATTGTGTATTCCCTTTTCTGTCAAAATTTTAAGAGCAGCCAATAATATCTTTTCTTTTTTACTCACTTTGCAAACATACAGTTTTAGAATGAACATTCCAAAACTTCATCTATTTTCTTTGCTTTTGAAACTTCCGTTAATGTTCTTTTACTCGAGAAAGTATAATTTAAAAGGTCCTCATGAATAAGCTTCGCTAATTTATCATCGTCATAAAAAGGACCAAAAAAGTCTAGAACAATAGAAGACATTCAGTTTAAAAATAATTTTCATTGCACCCTAGTGCTATCCCACACTTTAGGGCACAAAAAAAGACTGTCAAGGTTTGGAGGGCGACAGTCTTTTTATTGATAGTATAGGATGATTTGTTAGGGAGGTATATTGTTGTTTATTTAACTTCTGACCAACTTACATTATTTTTAATTCTTGATATTTGCATTTCACTCACACAAAATAACTGAGCTATAACCTTTTGTTTTCTTCCTCTTTCAAGCATTTCTTTTATAGCTACCACATCATTCCTAGTTAACTTAGAATGCGTTACAATCTTCCCCTTCTTCTTTCGTGCCTCAATCAATTTACTTTGAGAGCGCTTAAAGCTTTCTTCGCGCGACAACCACTGCAAATTACTTACATGGTTATTCAACTTATTCCAGTCTATATGAATGACAACAGTTTTTGTTTCATCTCTCTCCGGTATAAACAGTTCTGCAACCATTTTATGAACTAAAAGTGTTTTCTTCTGCCCCTTAATCCTTAGGTTAATACTTTTATAACCTTTGATATTTCCTGATTTCACAATCTTTCCTTCTACACTGTCATAGCAGAAACTCTTAATTCTACCGTAATTACTCACATGATACTTACCATCAGTATGCGGAATAGCTTTCCATTCTTCATCTTCCAGTTTTCTCAAATTTGGTTTGGTTTGGTTAAAAATTGAGCCCACGTTAAAATATGTATTTTAATATTCCCCTTCGGATTAAAAAGTTAAATAAAGCTAACTTCAGAAATCCATAATTGTTTGTTTTGTTCAGTTCAAAAATAGCAGATATACCCCTATCTACCAAAAGCTGAAGCGCGTCACCAGCTCAATAAACGCTTATTTAATAATTACACTATTATGATTTCCATATGAAACACTATAGTTTTTAAATGAAATCCCCCCTTTTACAAATGAATAAAAAATGTGATTTTTTTCATTTTTCACACGCTTAGATTACAAATCTCAAACGTTTACATCCAACATTTCTTATACTATAAAAACAAACACCTAAATTCTGGCCATTGGATTTATGAAACATTATATATACATCCGTGTTGTATAATGCATAAAACCACCCTATAGCCATTGATAATTAATATACTCATATGCACAAGAATGACAATTTTTGGAACAAGGCAAAACATATATTTGCACTGGCCCCAATGGAAGATGTAACGGACACTGTATTTAGGGAACTAATAATCAACGAATCGGAACCCAACAGACTAAACCTGGTATTCTCCGAATTTCTCTCCACCGATGGTTTTTGTCATCCAGTAGGAAGAGACAAGGTACTACATCGTTTCAAAGTCAATCCATCAGAATTAGCTTTAAAAAACAAGAAAAACATCCAGCTAATCGCACAAATATGGGGCACCGATCCTGAAAAATTTTATCAAACAGCGCAATATATACAAGCCAACACTCCTTTCGACGGCATTGATATCAACATGGGCTGTCCCCAAAAAAACATTATAAAAAAAGGAGCTTGTAGTGCTTTGATCAGCCATCCCGATTTAGCCAAAGAAATTATACAAGCCACCACAGAAGCCACACATCTACCTGTCAGCGTTAAAACCCGCATTGGGTTTAAAAAGGTAGAAACCGAAAACTGGATCTCTCATCTATTACAGACTCCCATTCGAGCTTTAACAATACACGGTAGAACCCAAAAACAAATGTCGGAAGGACAAGCAGACTGGAACGAAATAGGAAAGGTTGTAACATTGAGAGATGAGATCAATCCACATATTAAGATATTGGGAAATGGAGATGTACTATCAATCGAAGATGGCAACCATAAGATAGATGAATACGGAGTTGACGGAATTATGGTTGGACGAGGGATATTTAACAACTTTTGGATGTTCAGCTCCAAGGAAGATGTTACAATAGAAGACAAACTAAGAGCCATGTGGAATCATGCTGTATTGTTCGATAACACATGGAAAAACGAAAAACCATGGGTGCTATTACGTCGTTTCTTCAAAATTTACACCCACCATTTGCCCATGGCAGCACAATTGAGAGATGCGGTAATGCGAACCCATAATATCAATGAACTGCAAGCGGCACTCAATGATTACCGAAGTAAATTATCGAATATAAGCTCTTGATCACTTTGTTTTATTCAAAAGCATATTTTCAAACACTAACACATAATTAAAAGCGGGACAAACAAAACGAAAATGAAACATCGACTTTGGCGCAACACGCTGCACCTGAGTGTTTGAATACACAGAAAGCAACCCCGCAGTAAACCACCAATACGTATCCACATATTGTAAGATACTTTGCCGGTTGACATTGCGCTTTACACCTAACTTTAACAATGCACTTTGCAATAACATCTGCGCATATGGATGTTCTACATGATCGTAAACCAGCAAAATATCCTGAATTAATTTAGCTTTGACAGCATCTACAAAGGGGGTTATTGATGCCAATCTGGCTAAGTGATACAGGATAATCTCTATTTTAGGATACTCAGGTGACGAACGAAAAGCTGATTGAAAATACAATGACTCATCAATCGTTTCTACAACGAGACTAATACAATCTTGATCATTCTCATTTACTTCAAAACCATAGCGATGAAGCCAAAGCAAGTAATTACAGAGCACGCACACATCAAACTCTATGGGCATATCCTTACCAAACCATGTAGAATAAGCTTTATACTTACTTAACTGCTTATGGCCGTTTTTTATACGACACCTATAAAGGTTAGCGTAATGGGGCAATATTCTTTTTGTTTTCAGGGCATCTTGATAACTTGCACCTACTACCATCTGTGCTAAGGACGTAGTATCGATATCGTCCGGCAATTGAAATTTACTCCACTTATTTAGCACATGTCCATTGGGAAAATGTTTACCTTTGCTTTTTTGCCAAAAGTTATATGAATTTCGCTCAGGCTTATTGGTATAATATCTCAAATTAGGAAGCAACGCTGCTTCCATCTCCTTTACCATAACCTTTTCCTCTTCAGTCAACACGCCCACCAAGCCTTGCAATACATAAATTACAGATAATGAAAAAAATATATTATCATCCGGCCTATTCAGCCCTAAAACAGTATTCACTCTACTAGATGGGAAAAGCCCTTTATAGAAAAAACTATGTTGCGAATTAATTTGCAAGTCTCTAATCTTGGTCAACAACTCTATCGGTAACATCTCTCTAATAACCTGATGACAACATTTTTAAATAATTTCGATAGGCGGTAAAAGCATTGGCTCTTGAAATAAAACCGCGATATTTTCCTTTATCAATAACGGCAATATTAAAACGTGCCGACTTTCTAAAAACCTCTACCAAATCTTCCATACTATCATCAGGACTAATAAAATACGCGGGCATATACATCAAATCCTTCACCTTCACTTCTTGGTATTTCTCCGGCTTAAATATTATTTCTCTAATATCATCCATTTTCACCATTCCTTTTAGCATACCTTTGTTATCTACTACAGGAAATAAATTACGGTGAGCTTTTGAGATCACATGTACCAGATCACCCAAATTAGCATCTGGAGAAATGATCGCAAAATCCGTCTCAATAAGTTTATTGACCTCCATTAAAGTCATAATATTATGATCCTTATCATGGGTCAACAACTCTTTACGTTTGGCCAACTGATGAGTATACACTGAATGTTCCTCAAAAGACTTTGCCACCACATAACTAATAGTAGCAGTAATCATCAAAGGTAAAAACATACGATAACCACCCGAAAGGTCAGCAATCAAGAACAGTCCTGTCAAGGGTGCATGTAAAACCCCTGCAATAAGACCTGCCATACCAATCAGAGCAAAATTCTTAACGGGCAACTCAATCCAATTAAAACGGTTGATCAACGATGCAAAAAGAACACCCGTATTAGCACCCATAAACAATGTAGGGGCAAAAATACCACCAACACCTCCACTACCAAAGGTTACCGAAGTAGCAATCACCTTCACACCAATGGTTAAAGTCATAATAATAACAAAATTAACAAAGGTATCGTTCATATGCGAAAAAATACCCACGTCATGCAAATAGAACAGTTCGCCCTTCAACGCCCCATTGATTACTTCATATCCTTCTCCAAATAAATGAGGAAAAAATATCATCAATATACCTAAAGATATGGCACCATATAAGAGCCTATACCAACCACTTTTTATCCTTTCAAAAAGTCCTTCTATATATTTATACATTCGAGTAAAATAGGTAGCCACCAAACCACAAACCAAACCCAACAGCACATAAAACAAAAGTTCATTTAAGGTATACGTATGCCCAACAATAAAAGGATAGACCACCTGTTGTCCCAAAAAAGTATACGAAACAACCACCGCCGAAGCAGAGCTTAACAACAGGGGCACCAAAGAGGTAAGCGTTAAATCGAGCATGATGACTTCCAAAACAAAAACAATAGCTGCAATGGGCGCCTTAAAAATAGCCGACATAGCACCAGCACATGCACATCCCAACAACAAGGTTATCTGCCTATAATTAAGGTGTAAGGCCTTTCCCAGATTGGCACCAATTGCAGCACCCGTTGATACAGTAGGTCCCTCTAGCCCCACAGAACCACCAAATCCAACCGTAAAAGAACTAGCAACTACCGAAGATATCATATTATGTCGATTCATCTGCCCCTGATTCTTCGAGATGGCATACAATACATTGGGAATACCATGCCGCACTGGTCTGCGAACAATATACTTAATAAACAAAACAGCCAGTAAAATACCCACACCAGGAGTAATCAGATAGAGCCACTCGAAACCCTCTAAGGAAGTTAAGTTATGCACCAGGTGATGTATTAAACCAACCGATTGCTTAATAATAACAGCAGCAAGTCCTGCCGCTATACCAATAACCACACTTAGAATAATCATAAACTGTCTATTACTCACATGTCTAAGTCGCCAAATAAATAATTTTCTCAGTAGCCTTTCCTTTGCCATCTATTTAATTAAAGGTTTATGCCGCTCAATTTATAAAATATTTACGGGCCATGGAAACCCATAGACAGAATCATCTTCATTTATTTTCCATATTTATTTAACCTCACCTATTCATAAAATACCTATTGCAACAATTCATGAATAAATAAAGTTAAAAGAATGAACTATTGCACCCTACAAGTGTTCATCAATTAAACCTATAAGTTAAACACTTTATGCGCCCATATTCTATTCTTTCTGGTCAACATTTCTTTAATGGTGAACGGACAGTCTTCAGAGCTAAAGGGAGTGATTAAAGATCTATTCTCAAACAAAAAGATGGCAACAAAGAACAAACAGATTACAAAACTGTCTTAGGGGCCAGTGAAGTAGCACTCTCCGTATCCACCCCTCTGTCAAATAAAACAACGGGCTTTGCATCCGTACGTCGTTCTTATTTGCAGCTATTATTTAAAGCCTTGGACCTACCATTCTTACCAACCTTTACCGACTTTCAGTTTAAAACAAAAACACGGATTAACACCCAAAATGAAATTTCATTTCTTGGCTTCGGAGCCATCGATGATTTTAAACTAAACAAAAACGCCAGCGACACACCCGACAATCAATATATCTTGTCTTACATCCCCGTAAACAAACAATGGAATTACACATTAGGCGCCAGTTACAAGCACTTTTTTGGCAAAAGTTATTTAACCTTAATTGCCAGCAGAAGCCACTTAAACAACGAAGCCACTTAAACAACGAAGCCATTAAATATCGAGACAATATCAAAACAGCCCAAAACCTCACCTATAATTATCAATCTCAAGAGGTTAAAAACAAACTCAGAAGCGAGCTCCACTCCAAATGGAACGAGATCAACTTCAACACCGGTATCTCTATTGATGATGTACATTACAAAAACGACACCTATCAGCAAGATTACCAATACAACACTCCTGTTCAAATATTTTACAATTCGCGCTTAAGCTTTATTAAGTACGGAATCTTTGCCTCTGCCGAGGTACCAATAATAAGCAAGCGCATTAACTTATCCATGAGTTTTCGGATGGATGCTAACTCGTATTCCAATAGCATGAATAACATGCTGAAACAATTTAGCCCCCGCTTTTCTGCATCAGCTCAATTAACAACACCCCTCTTCTTTAATTTTAACTTAGGGAGATATTATAAATTGCCCTCACTTACCACCATGGGTTATAGAGACAACAACCTAAACTTAACCAATAAAAATAACGAATTAAAATACATACATGCAGATCATGTGGTTGCCGGATTCGAGTACAGACCCAACAACTACTCTAAAATCACTGCGGAAGGTTTTTTCAAAAATTACAATAACTACCCTATTTCGGTCTCCGACTCCATTTCTTTGACAAGCAAGGGAGGCGACTTTGGTGTGGTAGGTGATGAAGAAGTCATGTCCAAAGGAAGGGGTAAAGCCTATGTCTTTGAATTAATGGCGCGCCAGCGCTCACCCAAAGGACTCAGTTTCATTGCTGCCTATACCTTTGTAAGAAGTGAATTCACTAATATGCAAGGACAACACAGAATGGAACCGTTTTACCCACATTGGGTATTATTGTTGAATTTTAACATGAAAACTATCTACCATATAAATAGTCTTTGCAAGAAAACGACTGTTTTTTCTGTCTTTGATAAGAAAGCTTCAAAGACAAGGCTTTCGATATTTTTGAAACCAAGGAGTTTACTGATTGTAAATGACTGTTTCAAAAATGAGAATAACGCAGTATTTGGAGTTTTCTTGCAAAGACTAAATAGCAGACAGTATCCATAAGTTCATTACGGAATGGGAAAGCCTAACTCTTCTTCGATCATCTCAAAGACTTCCAGATGCGTTTTATTTTCAAGACTTCCATTGGCACAATGTCGCCTCAAAAACTTTTCTACTTCTTCATTTTTGCCATATAGATGCGCAAAATAATTTAGCTGATAGGGATGCTCCCAAGAAAAAACCAGCTTGTCGTTTGACTTATTTCTAGCCATAATTTAAAGCGATTTTAATAATTCTGTTTTGGTTTTGTTTAGTACCCTCAATATACTAAAATACAAACAAACGTCATAATAATATAGCATATCAAATACATAGCACAACACTACAAGACTGTACATCAATACGTTAAGAATCATAACTTTATATATATAAAAAAATAGCACATCAATTCATATTTCATTTTAAACAATCGCTTCACCTATGCTGTTTAAGCATATCTAAACCTTAATGACAGATAATAAAATTTGAGCCTTAAAAATTTCTATCTTTGCAAATTATTAAATTCCCGGACGGACCAATTCAATAAAACATTTAAGCTATTTTATCTCATTTTAATATGGAAAACAGGATAACATCATTATTTAAAATAAAATATCCCATTATACAAGGAGGTATGGTTTGGTGCAGCGGTTGGAAACTAGCTTCGGCCGTGAGCAACAATGGAGGATTAGGACTGATAGGTGCAGGTTCCATGCACCCTGAGATACTTAAGGAGCACATCTCCAAGATAAAACAAGCTACGAACAAACCATGGGGCGTAAACATCCCCCTATTGTATCCCGAAATAGATAAATTAATTGATATAGTAATTGCCGAGGATGTTAAAATAGTATTTACCAGTGCTGGCAGTCCTGCTAAATTTACCGCCAAACTCAAAGCACATGGGATCATTGTTGTACACGTCATTGCCAACAGCCGTTTTGCCAAAAAATGCGAAGACAGTGGTGTTGACGCGGTCGTGGCAGAAGGCTTTGAAGCGGGCGGACACAACAGTCGTGAAGAAACCACAACCATGGTTTTAATTCCTCAAATTAAAAAGGCCACCCAACTCCCCATCATTGCAGCGGGAGGCATAGGTACAGGAAGAGGAATGGCAGCAGCAATGGCCTTAGGTGCCGATGGCGTTCAAGTTGGATCCAGGTTTGCAGCCAGCAAAGAATCTTCAGCTCATCCCAACTTTTTACAAAAGGTAGTAGAAGCGGGTGAAGGGGGAACTATATTAACCCTAAAAAAACTGGCTCCAGTACGACTGTTACATAACCACTTCTCAAACCAGGTAGCCGATTTACAAAGCAAAGGAGCAAGCATTGAGGAATTAAGAAAGCTACTGGGAAAAGGAAGAGCTAAAAAAGGAATATTTCTGGGCGATCTGGATGAAGGAGAACTGGAAATCGGACAAATATCATCCTTAATCCAAGAAATTAAATCCGTAAAAGATATCATGGAAGACATGCTTTCGGAATACAGAACTACACTTAAAGCCCTTAATGGCAACGCATTTCAATTTTAACAAATGATAGAAATACAAAAATATAGGCTTGACAATGGCCTACGTCTTGTGGTACATCAAGATAAGACAACACCATTGGCCGCCATCAATGTATTGTACAATGTGGGTGCCAAAGATGAAGACGCATCCAGAACCGGATTTGCCCATTTATTTGAGCATCTAATGTTCGGTGGAAGCAAGAATATTCCATCTTACGATAATCCTCTGCAAAACGCCGGTGGCGACAACAATGCATGGACAAGTAACGACTTAACCAATTATTACTTAACGCTACCTGCTTCAAACCTAGAAACCGGGTTATGGTTAGAATCCGATAGAATGTTAGAACTTGATTTTTCTCAAGAATCATTGGATGTTCAAAAGAAAGTGGTCATTGAAGAATTTAAACAACGCTACCTCAACCAACCCTATGGCAATATACCATTACTACTTCGTCCATTAGCCTACAAGGTACATCCCTATAGGTGGCCCACCATTGGGGCCGATATTAAGCATATCGAGGACGCTTCATTGGAAGAAGTAAAAGCCTTTTTTTACGATCATTATGCTCCCAACAACGCCGTCATAGCAGTTACAGGCAATGTAGAACCTGAAGATGTGTATACCAAAGTTAAAAAATGGTTTGGTAATATTCCGAAACGTAATGTGGTAGAAAGAAATTTACCTGTAGAACCGGAACAAACACAAATGCGTGAACTCACCGTTGAGGAAGATGTACCCTCAGACGTACTACAATTGGCCTTTCACATGTGCGCCAGAACAGATGAGGAATACTATGCGTCCGATTTGCTTTCAGATATTTTATCCAGTGGAACCAGCGCCAGAATATTTCAACGACTGGTGAAAGAAAAAAAACTTTTTACTGATTTACACGCATACATATCAGGAGATATTGAGAAAGGACTTTTTTCCTTTTCTGGCAATGTATCCGACGATGTTAACATTTACGAAGCAGAGAAAGCCGTTTGGGAAGAAATTGACGTAATAAAAAACACACTAGTAAGTCATTACGAATTACAAAAAGTAAAAAACAAAGTAGAATCGTCTATGATGTTTTCTGAAATAAACTTCTTAAACAAAGCCATGAACCTGGCACAGTTCGAACTAATTGGTAAAGCAGAAGACCTCAACGACGAGGTCCGTAAATACAACGAGGTAACAGCCGAAGAAATACAACGCTGCGCCCAAACTATATTTAGAGTAAACAACTGTTCCAAATTATATTATTTATCAAAGGATAAAAAGGAAAAAGGATGTTAAAAAGAAAAGAGATACCAGCATTTGCTTTGCCAACCGGGCTAAACATTCTGGAACAAAAAGAACTCACTTTGAACAATGGCATTCCGGTGCATTTTATTCAGGGTGGCACACAAAACGTGGCCAAGCTTGACTTTGTTTTTGCAGCCGGCGTGGTTCAGTCAGACAAGCCCTTGGTAGCTGCCATCACTAATACGCTATTGCAAGAGGGCACAACAACAATGTCGGCGTTTGAGATTGCTGAAAAAATCGATTTCTATGGCGCATTTTTAGGGCAATCGACCAACTACCATCATGCACAAATTACGCTCTACTCCTTATCTAAGTATCTTCCAAACATACTTCCCATTATTGAAGATATTATAAAGAAACCAGCGCTCAACCAACATGAATTTGATGTTATTCTGGCCAAAAAAAAGCAGGATTTTCAAGTTGATTCCGAAAAAGTTAAAACACTAGCTCATCGCAAGTCGCAGGAAGTTCTTTTTGGAGCAGCGCATCCATACGGGCGGGTAGCCAAGCTTCACCATTTCGATGAAATCACATTGGCAGATATCCGGGCTTTTCACAAAAAGCAATATGCATCTAATTTGTGCACGATCATCGTATCAGGGCAGCCCGGAGATGAGTTATTGAGCCTACTAAACAGATATTTAGGAGGCAAAGACTGGTCAAACCAAACTGCAGACAAGCACGAAGTAGCTTTACCCAAAGCCAGCAAAGAACACTTTCATCACGAAAAAAAGGAAAATGCGGTACAATCGGCCATTAGAATAGTACGGCCTTGTATCACCAAGGATCATCCGGATTATCTTTCCCTATTCATTCTCAACACCTTATTTGGAGGCTATTTCGGCTCCAGACTGATGAATAATCTTCGCGAAGAAAAAGGTTTAACCTATGGCATATCATCCTACATGGTATCATTTCTAAAAGCAGGCGTATTAGGAATCTCCACCGAGGTAGTGGCTGATAAGCGAGCGCTAGCAGTAGAAGAAATATTCAACGAAATGGACGAGCTAAAGAAAAATCATATTAAAGAAGAAGAACTCACAAGGGTAAAAAACTACCTATTGGGTGATTTAATGCGTAATTTAGATGGTCCCTTTGCGGTATCTGACGCCTTTAGAGGTTTACTTGGATTTAACTTAGATTTCAAGTACTTTACACAGTTGGAACAAACAATAAAAGAGATAACACCGGCAAAAATAAAAGATCTTGCCAATAAGTACTTGGTAAGAGATGATTTTTACGTGGTCATTGCAGGTAAATAGCATTTTTTTACTATTATTGTTTACATCGGTTTTTATAATTTGTTGATTGATTACACAGAAATATCCTGAATGAACGAATCGGTATCTAAAAAAGAAGAAGATGAGCTTATACGGCAAGAGTTTGACAAGCTGGTCAGCATATGCCCCAAATGTCAAACAGAAAAAGGATTTAAGCTTGTAAAAAAAGCATTTGAGCTAGCGCGTGATGCCCACAAGGGTGTGCGCAGAAAATCGGGAGAACCCTATATCCTGCACCCTTTAGCTGTTGCCAGAATTGCAGCCGAAGAAATTGGACTGGGCAGTACCGGTGTGGCCGCTGCCTTATTACACGATGTCATTGAAGATACCGACTATACCTACGAAGACCTGGAAGCTATTTTCGGTAATAAAGTAGCTTCCATTGTTGATGGACTTACAAAACTTTCTGGTGTTTTTGATAAAAATCAATCATCACAGGCCGAAAATTTTAGAAAGCTTTTACTTACCATGGTAGAAGATATTCGTGTTATCATTATCAAGCTGGCCGATAGGTTACACAACATGCGTACCCTAGGCTCCATGCCCGAACACAAAAGACTTAAAATTGCCGGAGAAACATTATTTATGTATGCTCCACTTGCTCACCGTCTCGGTTTGTACGCCATTAAAACAGAACTAGAAGATCTAAGCCTTAAATACGAACACCCTTCTATTTATCAGGACATCACCAATAAAATAGAGTCTAAAGAGTTAAAAAACAAAGATATACTAGATAAATTCACCGCTCCCATCCGTACCTCTCTGGATAATGCTGGTATTAAATATGAATTAAAAACACGTCCAAAATCCATTTACTCCACTTGGGATAAAATGCAAAAGAAAAATATTGCAGTGGATGAAATTTATGACGTACTGGCAATCCGTATTATATTTAAGAGCAGTGACGAAATTCCTGAGAAATCACAATGTTGGAATATTTATTCCTTAATTACTGATATTTACAAACCTAAACCAGATCGATTGCGCGATTGGGTAAGCACGCCCAAGGCCAACGGATATGAGGCCCTGCACGCTACAGTAATGGGACCTGCAGGTAAGTGGGTGGAAATTCAAATCAGAAGCGAACGAATGGACGAAATTGCTGAACGCGGTTTCGCAGCACACTATAAATATAAAGGAGCTCACGAAAAAGAATCAGAACTTGATAATTGGTTACAACGCATCCGCGATATGTTAGCAAATCCAGTGTCTGACTCCTTGGAGTTTTTAGATGACTTTAAACTGAACCTCTTTGCTTCAGAGATCATGATATTTACCCCCAAGGGACAGGTAAAAATACTACCCAAAGGGGCTACCGCACTAGACTTTGCTTTTGAAATACATACGCACTTGGGCTATAAGTGCATTGGTGCAAAAGTAAACTACAAGCTGGTACCAGCCAGCTATGTACTAAAAAGTGGTGACCAGGTAGAGATATTAACCTCTGAAAAACAAGAACCCAAATACGATTGGATAAAAATTGTTACCACAGCAAAGGCTAAAACAGCCATCAAAGATGCCTTTAAAAAAGAACGTAAAGAATGCATCACTAAAGGTGAAAAAATTGTTGAGGATGCACTCAACAAAAAAAAGCTAACCACCAACAATAAAATATTAAGTAAGATCCTGAGATATTATCATATCGAAAAAAAAGAAGATCTTTACTTTCAACTAGGTAACGGATCCATCACACTTAAAAACCTGGATAAAATCCTAAGAGAAAAAACCAGCAACAAATGGATTAAGTATTGGGGACTATCCTTTGGTGGTAAAAAAGTCAAAAGCGAACCCGATAAAAAAATTGACAAAAGAAAACCCATCGTACTCAATGACGAAACAGACAAAGCCTCATACATCATTGCCAGCTGCTGTAACCCAATTCCCGGCGACGATGTAGTTGGATATGTTGATGATGAAGAAAAAGTAATTCTCCATAGCCGAAAATGCCCCATTGCCATTAAACTAATGTCAAGCCAAGGAAATCAACTTGTTTCAGCACAATGGACTACACAAAAACTACTTTCTTTTTTAGCAATCATCAACCTGACAGGTATTGACCAGATTGGGATTGTAAGCAAGATGACAAAGGTCATCTCCGATGATCAAAATGTAAATATGCGTTCTATCCACGTGGAAAGTCATGATGGTATTTTTGAAGGCTCCATCTATTTATATATACACAACGTGGAAGATTTAAATAACCTAATATACAGACTTATGAAAATCAAAGGTGTACATACTGTAACACGACAGGAACGAATACAAAAATAACAAACATAAAACACTCATGGTCAATCTATAGATAGTGCTCTATTCATTTTTTATTCGCTTGTTTTAATTTAGTCTAAACAATCGTTTCTTTTTTTACCAAATTATCTATCTTTAAGCCGTTATTCTTAATTAGTTTATATATGGATAAGGTGAAAGCCAAGGAAGAGGTGAAAAGAATATTCACCGAATTTCTACAAAACAACGGGCATCGAAAAACGCCTGAACGTTTCGCAATATTAGAAGAGATATATTCCCGAGATGGACACTTTGATATAGAGTCACTATATATTTTTATGAAAAATAAAAATTATAGAGTCAGTCGTGCTACCTTATACAACACCATAGATTTATTACTGGAATGCAAGCTAGTCATCAAACACCAATTTGGAAAAAACATTGCTCAGTTTGAAAAGGCCTACGAATCAAAACAACACGATCATTTAATTTGTATTAACTGTGGAAGCGTAATCGAATTTTGTGACCCTACCATTCAAACAGTATTGAATAATGCCCACAAAACAATGGAATTTGAAGTTTCACATCATTCACTATATATCTACGGCACTTGCAAAAACTGCACTAAAAAATAGCATAAAGCCATATCCCCATACATTCCTCATCTGTATGTTATATTGATAAGCGTTTTTCACCATATTTTTTTTTGCTAACACAAGAGTTCCAAGGCAGCCAATGGGGTATTCTCTTTATAGCTTCACCACTTGCTCCTCTTTGATGGAATCTGCCAGACTTTTGTAATAATAACTATTGCTTGTGTCCACGGTAACTAATTCCAAATAATTCAAGTTTTTAAGGGTCAGTGCCAAAAGTTGGGTATAAATGTTGTTTATAGATGTCATTCAAATATTCTTATTAACCTAAACAAGAAGAACTTTACACCAACAACACCGCTAAATTGCCTTCCGAAATTTCAAATCTATAACTTAAACCCCAATAGAGCCCAAATGAACAGCTAACTAAACCACCTTACACACATAAGGCACTGATTAATAGTCACTTTTCCGCAACATACATGTAACCCTTCTTTACATTAATCAAATGTGATTTTTACCGAATAATCCTCATACCTAATAGAAGTAAAATAATCATCTTTTTTAAAAACAGACAAGCATTAGAATGAAAAGTAAATTTGATAGAACTATTAAAAAATAAAACACAAAAATGGCAGGTTCCCCATGGTAAACAAAAGCAAATTAATACATCTGAAAAAATAAATCTAAAACCATGAAATTTTACCAGTTATATTAACTATTTTTGTTGGTCGTAATTTTAAGCTAGGTGCTATACAGCTCAAAAATACGATATTAACGAGCGAAAACCTTTAATTTAATTTAGCTAAGACGCATCATATTATTGGTATATCGTAGGATAAAAAACATAATAAACACTTAAAAACATTCATGATTCATTTTATTAATACACATAAAAAAGAGGTTTTTTTTACACTTCTTCGGTCATTTTATGCTGTCTTAATTTCTTGTATTCTGAAACTAATTTTAAATAAATGAAAGTAGATGTTCTTCTTGGTCTTCAATGGGGAGACGAGGGTAAAGGAAAAGTTGTGGACGTACTTACCCCTAAATATGATGTAATAACCCGTTTTCAAGGAGGTCCAAATGCAGGACACACCCTTGAGTTCAACAACATAAAACACGTATTACACAATATCCCTTCCGGTATTTTTCACACCGACAAGATGAACATTATCGGCAACGGAGTAGTATTGGATCCCATCAGCTTTAAACAAGAGGTTGATGAGTTGGAAGCCAAAGGAATGGACTTAACAAAAAACTTGTGTATTTCAAAAAAAGCACATTTAATTTTACCCACACACCGCATCTTAGATGCCGCCTCTGAAGCTTCAAAAGGGAAAACAAAAATTGGTTCTACCCTTAAAGGCATCGGGCCAACCTATATGGACAAAACGGGTAGAAATGGTTTACGTGTTGGTGACATACTGGACAACTTCGAACAAAAATATAACGAACTAAAAAAGAAACACCAACAACTACTCTCAATGTACAACTTTGCGTACAACATTGACGAGTTTGAAGCTGGTTTAAAAGAAGGTATTGAGTGTTTGAAAAAATTCACCATTATCGACAGCGAACACAGCATCAATAATTATATAAAAGAAAACAAATCGGTATTGGCCGAAGGCGCACAAGGGACGCTACTGGATATAGATTTTGGCTCCTATCCCTTCGTTACTTCTTCCAACACCATTTGTGCTGGTGCTTGCACAGGCATGGGAGTTGCGCCTAACAAAATAGGCGAAGTGTATGGTATATTTAAAGCTTATTGCACACGAGTAGGCAGCGGCCCTTTCCCTACTGAATTAGAAGACGAAACAGGTGAGGCCTTACGCAAAGCAGGACATGAATTTGGTGCAACCACGGGTCGTCCACGCAGATGCGGCTGGCTTGATCTTGTGGCCTTAAAATACTCAGTCATGATCAACGGAGTAACCCAACTAATCATGACCAAAGGGGATGTACTCAGCGCATTCGAAACCATTAAGGTGGCTACAGCCTACAAAATAAAAGGTGTTGAAACGGTGGAATTCCCCTTTGAATTACCTGAAGACATGGAAGTAGTCTATACAGAATTACCTGGATGGAAAGAAGATTTAACAGGTATGAAAACAGAAAATGAATTTCCCAAGGAGCTAAATAACTACATTAGCTATCTGGAAAAAGAGCTTGAAGTCCCCATCAAAATCATTTCCGTTGGACCAGACAGAGATCAAACGATCATCAGACACCAAGGATAAATAAATAATAATATAGGAAAGCCCGGTTATTATCTAATAACCGGGCTTTTTTTTATGACTTTAATTTTTCTTTCTATAACTCAATAGAGACAAGCACTCAGTTCATCTTTTTTCTGCATAAAAAAAACACCTCCAGTTTGCTCCTCCATTTACGCACTCAATTTTGACCATCTCACAATTTCGTCACTGAAATCAAGACACCCTTTAAATATACATGGCGTAATATTCCGATTCAAATATGGTAGCCAATACCTCTTCCACTTCATTTATCGAAGGGTTGATATCAAACACATAATCCGGCTCCAAATACAAAATATCCTTTTCTCTCTTAATACGCTCTTCACCACCGCCGGTAATATTCAACATAACACAATCGTCCTTCTTTACAATTCCTTCTTTAACCGCATTTATCAATGTTGCAGTAGCCACCGATGCCGCAGGATGAATATCATTCCCTTCGGTCTCCAGGAATATACGAGCAGCCTCTAATGCTTCTTGGTTGGTAGCACATAACACATCCCCACCAGCTTCTTTCATAGCATCATACAATCCACCACAAATAGGATAAGGAGGTTTTCTATTGGAAAGCACCTTTGCATCAATCTCCTCCACCTGCTTACGAGCCACATCATCATTCAAGGGTAACATATCCCTCGAGTCAGCTTTCCAAGCATCGTAAATAGGCACAAACGGTGTATTCTGAGACACCATTAGTTTCATCAAATTACTCCCAAAACGACCATCTTCTATCAATCGCAAATTAGCTTCCCAGGCTGCAATAGCACCAGTACCACTTCCCACTGCCTGAAAGTAATAATCAGGTATACGTCCGATGGTAGTAACTGCAGATAAAGTAGTGGTTCCCATGCCATCTCTACGCGCCACATTTTTGGCTCCTCCCTCTGCAATGTAACCATCCAACTCACAAGCCAGATTAGATAAGTGAATAGCATCGAAATAATCACTCCCCGATCGGGTAACAACCAACTTAACATGGCTTTTTATCGGTTCATCAAACCATAAAGCATTGATATTATCCTCCGGCACACATAACAACAACGGAATATCATTGTCGGAACAAACACGAGCAAAAGCACGGGCCGTGTTTCCTGCGGAAGCCACAACCAAAACATCTCTATTTTTCGAACTCAAGCGACCACCAACCGCATATGCTTCCGTTTCTTTAAAAGAACAAGTCCTGAAGTTAGCTCCCTTCTCCGGCCAATAGCCGCTAAATGTAATATATAGATTATTCAGACCGAGGTATTTTGCCAATCCTTCACTTTTAAAGGTAACCGGTGCCGAAGAGCCTTCCATCATCCTATAAACAGGAAGCCAGTCTGCAAACCGAAAAACACCATAAGAAGCATCTTTAACATCAATCTGCTTTTTTTCATATATTGCCCTAATCAATGTAGGTACCATCTCACGCGCCGGATCTAAAGTCCAGCCCTTATCACTAAATTGCTTACCTGTTTTTACAGACTCCAATACATATGAAGTAGGTTCAATTTGCTTTGTCATAAACTATTGATATTTGTGTTGCAAAAGTAAATGTTTTCAACGGCTTGATAAAGTATTATTATAAAAAGTTCGTTAATTAAGTAGGATTTTTTTTACAATATTTATGCCCTTTTTAAAAGTTTGGCACAGACACTCATTTACATAGACTATTACGACAACTTATTCAGCAGGTTACATTATAATAGAAAAAAAGAAAGCATTAATATTATCTATAAGATTCGGCTCTAACTATATCTATTACTCTGGCAAAAAAAAGGCCGAATCAAACGATCCGGCCTCCATATGGAATAAAAATTGACTTATTAAGCTTGTTTATAAGCACCCAGATCATCTAATTCAAAACTATGAATAAACTCTGCTCTGGCATGATTTTCAGACTTACCCATCCGAATATAAATCTCGGTAGATACTTTAAATTTCTCATCTCGCTGCGTATCCAACAACAAGAGATAACCCATAATAATATGTCCAGCCATTTCAACCAAACGGCGAGCATGAAAATCAATATACTCGTTATCCTTCACGTCAACAACCGTTTTTACTGCATGCACATATTCTTCTGTCATACCGATCAATGTACGCCGTAAACCGTGCAATTCGGGACGCAGTTCCATGGCTTCATATTCGCGGATTCTATCCAGATAACCACCAGTAGTAACGCCACGAATAGCTGCCACAACCTGTAACTGTGTTGTACCTTCATAAATAGAAGTTATGCGGGCATCGCGATAGATTCTCTCAATGGGATAGTCCTTCATAAAGCCGGATCCACCATGAATTTGAAGTGAGTCATAAGCCAGTTGATTACTATACTCACTGCTCATACCTTTTAAAAGAGGCGTAAAGAAATCTGCCATTTTTTGATAGCGCTTCATTTCCTTACGTTCCTCAGGCTCAAGCTTACGCTCCTCACTAATATGCATATAGGTTTTATAAATATCCACCATACGCGATGTCTCGTACAACAAAGTACGCGAAGCATCCAGCTTGGCCTTCATGGTAGAAAGCATTTCGTACACAGCCGGAAATTCAATAATAGACTTACCAAACTGCTTACGTTCTTTGGCATATGCCACTCCTTCACGATAAGCAGATTCGGAGACTCCAATAGACTGAGCGCCAATACCCAGACGAGCACCATTCATCAAGGCCATCACATACTTTATCAATCCCATCTTACGAGATCCCACCAACTCAGCCGGTGCATTTTTAAACACCAATTCACAGGTGGGTGACCCTTTGATACCCATCTTATTTTCTAGACGTCGAACAATCACTGCTTTTTCGTTTCTATCATAGATAAACATGGATAAACCGCGCCCATCATGCGTTCCTTCTTCCGAACGCGCCAGCACTAAGGAAACATGTCCGTCACCATTGGTAATAAAACGTTTTACCCCGTTCAAATACCATTTACCATCCTCTTCGTTATAGGTTGCTTTCAACTGAACGGCCTGCAGATCAGAACCTGCATCCGGCTCTGTTAAATCCATAGCAGCTGTTTCTCCATTGGAGATACGTGGCAGATACTTCTGTTTTTGCGCTTCATCAGCAAACTCATTAATGGTTTCAGCACAATCCTGCAAACCCCAAATATTCACAAATCCGGCATCTGCGCGCGAAACAATATCAGCCGCCATAATATAAGGTACAATCGGAAAATTAAGCCCCTCATACTTACGAGGTAACGTAATGCCCATCAGACCTGCTTCAACCAAAGCATCCAGGTTTTCTTGCGTTCCTTTGGCATATTTCACTTCGTTATTTACAATCTTTGGACCTTCCTGATCCACACTCTCTGCATTAGGAGCCACGATATCACCACAAATCTCACCTACAATCTCCAAAACCTTTTCGTAGCTATCCATGGCATCTTCAAAATCCATTGGGGCATAATCAAATTTATCCTTATCGGCAAAGTTACGCTCCTTCAATGCCACAATCTTTTCCATCATAGGATGAGTAAGATGGAATTTTAAATCGGGGTTATCTGTAAAAAAATTAGCCATTGTCTTTCTTTTATATAACAGATCACTAGATACCTGATAATAGACACTCTTTCATGTGTTTATAGATTAATCATCAATAGTCACATGGAACTCGCCAGTCTTAACCACCTAACTGTATAAGAACGGTGTTCTTATGGTTCGTTTCACCTCCACTGCACAATAATCTTTATCTATCATCACTTTTCTAATCATCTATTTGGTGTTCTTTTTGTATAACTTAATCAGTTTAGGAACGATGTCGTTCACATCGCCATTAATCACATAGTCCGCTATTTTATTAATAGGAGCGGCCGAATCATTATTGATCGCAATGACCATTGACGACTCTTCCATACCTGCTGTATGCTGTATTTGTCCTGAGATACCACAAGCGATATACAATTTAGGGCGCACGGTAACCCCTGTTTGCCCGATTTGTCGTTCATGGTCAGCAAATCCTGCATCCACAGCAGCTCTGGATGCACCTACTTCTGCACCCAACACTTCCGCCAACTGATATAACTGATCAAAGCCCTCTTTAGAACCCATTCCGTAGCCTCCGGCCACCACGATGGAAGAGTTTTTGATATTCACTTTTGATTTTTCCATATGACGTTCCATCACCTTCACCACCAAATCAGCAGGTTTCAGGATACTATCCACGTCAATATTATTCACCTTACCCTTATGGGCTTGGTTATACACCTCCATCTTCATGACTCCTTCACGAACCGTAGCCATCTGTGGGCGACAATCCGGATTAATAATGGTAGCTACAATATTACCACCAAAGGCTGGTCTGATCTGATACAACAAGTTTTTATACTCCTTGCCCGCTTTCTTATCGGCATGATCTCCTATTTCAAGCGCAGTACAGTCTGCCGTCAGTCCGCTTTTAAGAGCTGATGAAACACGAGGTCCTAAATCGCGTCCTAAAGTAGAGGCTCCCAACAAGCATATTTCTGGTTTCTCCTTTTTAAAGAGCTCTACTATGATAGCTGTAAATGGCAGCGTGGTATAAACCTCTAATCGTTTATCATCTCCCACATGCAACACATCAACACCATATGGATAAACCTGTTTTTCAATACCTTTTAAATTATTACCCAGTACCACTGCCTCCAGCTTACAGCTTAAGTCATTGGCCAGAGATCGCCCTTTGGTTAGCAGCTCGAGGCTAACATCAGCTATCTTGCCTTCTTCTATTTCGCAAATTACAAATACGTTACCCATTATTTTAGATTTTTAGATCCTAGACAACAGACCTATAGTCCATTTCTATCACAATCTATTTTAAAAATAAATTAACATCGGATTCTGTATACTATCCGATGGTGTGGTTTTCGATTAACTCCACAATTAATTCTTCCAGTTCATTCTCGCTATTGGAAATAAGTTTTGATTCCTTGGCCTGAAACACCACGTTTTCAATCTTTTTCACTTTTGTGGGAGAACCGGTCAAACCTAACCATTGCATATCGGTTTCTATATCATTGACACTCCACTCCTCTATTTTCAGGTATGGACGATCTGCTGACAAGTCGATATAATCAACGCTTTGATCTTGTGTTTCGGTAATCGTTTTGGCATGCTTATACTTCATAACCCTCTTGGCATTCCTCGGCCTACAATCGGGCGCCGAAGCATTCACTGTGATAAGGCATGGCAAAGGAGCTTCTACCGTCTCCACGCCTCTTTCGAGCCTTCTCAACACAGATATTTTACCATTATCAGCTGCGTTGATCTTCTCGGCATAAGTAATTTGTGGCAAATTTAATTTTTCTGCTACCTGCGGACCTACCTGAGCGGTATCGCCATCAATGGCCTGTCGTCCGGCTATAATAATATCATACGACTTTATCTTTTTGATAGCACATGAGATGGCGTAGGAAGTGGCCAATGTATCTGAACCGGCAAAAGCCCTGTCGGTCAACAAGTATCCTTTATCAGCGCCTCTGTATAATCCTTCGCGAATGACATCAGCTGCGCGTCCCGGCCCCATCGTTAAAATAGTAAGCTCTGATCCCTTATAACGATCCTTTAACCGCAAAGCCTGTTCTAAGGCATTTAAATCCTCTGGATTGAAAATAGCTGGCAATGCAGCACGGTTTACCGTTCCATCTGCCTTCATTGCATCTTTCCCAACATTTCGAGTGTCGGGGACTTGCTTGGCAAGGACAATAATCTTTAATCCCATTTTTATACTGATTTTTTAGGTGAGAAAATTTCTTTTTTGAATGGCTAACAAATTTAGAAAAACCATTGAGACTGGCAACCAAATCCTCATTATTTAAACAAAATCTAAGCAATCAGTGTTACATACACAAGTGTAGGTTCATCCAAACCACAATCCTCCCAAAACAGGCAATCCAATTGAGCTATACAAATTAACAATAAAAAAGTAAGCTTACTGAGAGGTACATTTGATGCAAGCACTAAAAATGAAATTATAATCACATAAAACGAGTCATGAGAATTATTTCGCACACAATGGAATGATTTATTTCGGCGAGTTCCAAATGACCACTGAAAGATAAACTATAAACATATGAAAAAATTGTTATTCATCATATTAACTTGTTCACTAATACTTCATATGGAAGCACAAAAAAAAGAATATAACGCACTCTCTTCAGAAGAAAAAGAAGTAATTTTAAATAAAGGTACAGAAATGCCCTATACAGGTAAGTATACCAACAACAAAGAAAAGGGAACCTATGTATGCAAGCAGTGCGAGTCTCCTTTGTATTATTCCAATTCTAAGTTTGATTCAAACTGTGGTTGGCCTAGTTTCGATGATGAAATAAAGGGAGCGGTAAAAAAGGTTCCCGATGCAGATGGCAGAAGAACAGAGATTATTTGTAATCATTGTCAGGGACACTTGGGACATGTCTTTTTAAACGAAGGTTTTACCTCCAAAAACACCCGTCATTGTGTTAACTCAATATCGTTAATTTTCGTTCCTGACGAGAAAAAATCATCTACCGATGATAAAAAGTAATAATTAATACACCTAAGTTTTTCATATAAGTAAAAAAACAGTTTATTTTTGCACTCATTGGCATGATTTTTCGTAATCAATTATTCGTAAATATCTTTGCTAATAAACGATCTACTAATAAATAACACTGTTTTTTTACAATGAAGTTTTTCCATCATATCCAATCCAGCCTAAGCATATCCTTTATCATCATACTCTTAGCCTACGGTATTCAAGACAACAAAGCACAAACCCTTGATCAAGCGTTTGACATTGCCATCAAAAACATTAAAAAAACGGGTAACCTAAGCGACACCATTAAAAAGCGCAGCGAATATTGGAGTTCATTACATCTGGATCATCGATTTTTCATCGTTGATTCCACCCGTTTTGCTAAAAATCAAATCAGAACCCTTAACCCTGATTATTGGCAATACAAGGATTATGTCATGAGTCTTAAATTTTATCCAAATCCGGATATGGAAATCAAATACAAACCGACACTCATAAAAGAGCAACTCCTTTATACTTCCAAAGGATATTTTGATATACTGAACAAAGGCAGCGATTTCGACCAAATGTTAGGACCTCTATTCAACAGCAAAAAAAAGAATGAGGAATTTTTCATTAACCATCCCAAATTAGTAAAACACGTATGGAAAACAATACCCGAACCTCATCGCCTAATCACCGATAGAAAACACTTAGCAAGACGATCGGCACGCGAAGGAATTGAAAGGCTGCTTTCCGGGAAGGTAGATTCTCCCAATAAGCTTGATAAACGCATCAAGAAAAATGGGCCATGGACAATGAGCGGTATTGAAAATATTCAATTTTCTCAGGCTCATTTAGTAAACTGGGCCAAAGGGGGTGAAAATACAATTGCATTACAGAGTGATTTGTTACTAAAAGCCAACTACAAAAAAGATAAAATTGAATGGGAAAATTACGGTCGTCACAAGGTAGGCATTCTTAGCTCCGAAAGCTACGAAGCTCAGGTCAATACCGATCAGATCACCGCCAACAGCAAATATGGTATCAAAGCTTCACAAAAATGGTACTATAGTGGTGTTTTCGATTTTAAAACACAGTTTTTTAATGGTTACAATAACAAAGACAGAGAAACCATTATTTCAGGTTTTATGTCGCCTGCCTATTTTACATTTGCAATTGGTATGGATTATAAGCCTAATAAAAATTTCACTCTTTTACTATCTCCCATCACATCAAAAATAACCTATGTAAAAGACAATGAAAAGGTAGATCCAACAAGGTATAACGTCGACGAGGACAAACATGCGGCATATAACACGGGTGCATCTATTGTGAACAACCTCAATTGGAATATCTCAACGGAGCTAAACCTAAAGTCACAGCTAGAAGGCTTTATCGGATATGCAGGTAAAGATGCATTAACACAGGTTGACTGGGAATTGACTTTTGACATGAGAATCAATAGATTTCTATCCACAAGGATAAACACCCAGCTAAGGTACTTTACGAATGAGGCCGACAAAAAAATTCAGTTCAAAGAAAACTTTGCAGTCAACTTTAGCTATAAATTTTAAACAAATAAAAACGCTTAGCAACTTTTAACATTTTTTTTACATTTTATCTTTGCTATTCTAAAAATGCCATTTATATTTGCAGTGTAATCAAAAGGAAAACAGAGCATTGCTCATCAAAATATTAAAGAACTTAAATTTTCTCATAGTTTAGGGTTAGGTTTGGTTAAAGATTGAAAGCCGTTGTCAATATTATTTGACAGCGGCTTTCTAATTTTTAAATACTCCATTGTATCAGGCTCTTCTAACTATACTCAGCCAGAATATCTTTTACATCTTCAGGCGCCACGCGACCATATACTTTATCACCCACCGTCACCACAGGAGCTAAGCCACAAGCCCCTACGCAGCGTAAATTACTGATAGAGAATCTACCATCAGGAGTGGTTTCACCCACTTTAATATCCAAAAGACGTTTAAATTCATCCAATACTTTTTCGGCCCCACGCACATAACAGGCAGTACCCATACACACAGAAACAGGATGTTCACCTTTGGGGGTAATGGTAAAAAACGAATAAAAAGTAACCACACCATAAACATGCGCCACATTCACTTTTAGCTCATTGGCCACTAGCTCCTGGACCTCAGCAGGCAAGTAACCAAAAATACCCTGAGCGGCATGCAATACATTAATCAATTCACTTTTATCATATCCAAATTTTTTACACACATCTTTTAATTCCTGCACTTTACTCTCTGCTAATTTTATTTCTGCCATAACATCTAACATTAGTCGTTATTAATTTCCACTTTCTTTTTCTTATCAAAATAATGCGTATGGAGCAATCGGTGAGACAGGGATCCACCAGGCTCTCCCAAATACTCTTGATAGAGCTTCACAATAAATGGATTTTCGTGTGACTTACGAATGGCTTTGCCTGCATCTTCACGATAAATAGCCGCCGCTCTTTTCTTAAGAACACTGGTATCACCATGATGATAAGGTTGTCCTCCTCCTCCAATACACCCTCCGGGACAAGCCATTATTTCTATGGCATGAAAGCTTGACCTACCCGCCTGTACATCCTCCAACAATTTACGGGCATTACCTAGGCCATGTGCAATCCCTATTTTAACAACCAGTCCGTCAAAATCCACTTCGGCAGAGCGGATGCCATCAAAGCCACGCAATACATCAAAGTCCACTTTTGCTAATTTTTTTTGGGTATGTATCTCATAGGCGGTACGCACAGCAGCTTCAATAACACCACCTGTATTGGCAAAGATAACACCAGCACCAGTAGACTCACCCATAGGATTATCAAATACCTCATCATCCAACTCTTCAAAGTTAAGGTTGGCACCTTTTATCATCTGTGCCAGTTCGCGGGTTGAAATAGACAAATCCACATCCGGATTTCCATTGACAGCAAATTCTGGGCGTCCTGACTCATACTTCTTAGCCAAACATGGCATTACAGAAACCACCACCATCTCATCGCGCCGTATCCCCATCTGCTCTGCCAAATAACTCTTAGCGATAGCTCCAAACATTTGCTGTGGCGATTTAGCAGTAGAAGGTACATCCAACAAGTCAGGAAAATTACTTTCGAAAAAATTCACCCAACCCGGACAACAAGAAGTGAGAATAGGCAATTTCACGTCCTTATCACCCGCCAGATGTCTTTTCAAGCGGCTTAACAACTCCGTTCCTTCTTCCATAATGGTAAGGTCAGCTGCAAAATCAGTATCAAATACCTTATCAAAGCCTATTTTTTTTAGGGCAGAAACCATCTTACCCGTCACTAAAGTACCCGGCTCCATACCAAACTCTTCTCCCAGAGCAGCACGAACAGCAGGTGCCGTTTGTACAATTACGGTTTTTAGCGGATCAACCAGCGCTGCAATCACCTTACGGGTATTATCCACCTCCGACAAAGCTCCTGTGGGACATACAGCCACACACTGTCCACAATATGTACAAGTAGATTTCTCCAGATCCATTTCAAAGGCAGGCGCTACCACAGATTGAAACCCCCGATTAATGGCCGATAAACAACCCACCGTTTGCACCTCGTTACACATCATTTCGCACCTACGACACATAATACACTTGTCCACATCACGAATTATCGCCGGAGATTTATCTTCCTTATAGTGCGACTGTTCTCCTTCAAAAGGTATCTCACGTATACCTAACTTCTGTGCCATTGTTTGCAAATCACACTTGCCATTTTTAACACAAGTCAAGCACTCAGCCGGGTGATCTGACAATATCAATTCCATTATTGTACGACGGGCATTGATCACTCTTAATGAGTGAGTATTTACTTTCATACCTTCGGTACATTCCGTTTTACAAGCCGGCGCTAGATTTCTTCGCCCCTCCACCTCAACCACACAAATCCGGCAACCTCCTGGTTTATTCTCCACATTTAAATCGTCCAGTTTCATATGACACAAAGTAGGTACATCAACCCCTACCGATTTTGCGGCCTCCACCAAAGTAGTTCCTCTTTGGACCTCTACTTGTTTATTATCTATATTTAATTTTACGATATCCTTTTTCATCTGTATAAATTTATCTTTCAATGGTCAAATGGAACACATCCGAATGAATCATTCACCTGTGTGTCCTATTATTTACCCTAGCCATGCCAGTTTTATATGAATAAAAATTACTGGATACTGATCGCGTTAAACTTACATTTTGCCATACAAGCCCCACACTTTATACAAACCGTTGTATCAATAACATGAGGCTGCTTTTTATCTCCCACAATAGCATCCACCGGACAAACACGAGCGCACAAAGTACACCCCACACAATATTGTGGATCAATTACATACGACATCAACGATTTGCACTGACCCGCAGGACATTTACCATCCTTAATATGCGCCAAATATTCATGACCAAAATTATCTAGGGTAGAAAGCACTGGGTTAGGAGAAGTCTGTCCCAAACCACAAAGGGAGGTATCTTTGATGACATTACTGAGGTTTCGCAAGATATCCAAATCCTCTTCCGTTCCCTTTCCCTTAGTAATTTTATCCAATATTTCATACAAACGCTTGTTACCTATTCTGCACGGAGCACATTTACCACAAGATTCCTCCACCGTAAAGTCAAGATAGAATTTCGCCACTGACACCATACAATCATCTTCGTCCATAACAATCATACCTCCTGACCCCATCATAGAACCCGAGACGATCAAATTATCGTAATCAATGGGCACATCCAAATGTTTCTCCGTCAAGCAACCTCCAGATGGTCCTCCGGTCTGAACCGATTTAAACTTTTTACCATCCTTGATGCCTCCTCCTATATCAAAAATAACTTCCCGCAAAGTAATACCCATAGGCACTTCTATTAAACCAACATTATTAATTTTTCCAGCCAGTGCAAAAACCTTGGTTCCTTTACTCTTTTCGGTGCCTATAGATGAGAACCACTGGGCTCCATTATTAATAATAGCCGGTATATTCGCAAAGGTTTCCACATTATTTACATTTGTTGGCTTCCCTTTATAACCACTAACCGAAGGAAACGGTGGTTTAACCGTTGGTTCACCGCGCAAACCTTCCATGGAATGAATCAAAGATGTTTCCTCTCCACACACAAATGCACCTGCTCCATACCGTAGCTCCACGTCAAAATTAAAACCAGTACCAAAGATATTTTCTCCCAATACTCCGAGGTCACGGGCCTGTCCTATAGCTATTTTCAACCGTTCGATAGCTAGGGGATATTCGGCACGAATATAGATAAGTCCCTTATCTCCTCCTATACAGTATGCACATATGGCCATGGCTTCCAACACAGAGTGAGGATCACCTTCCAGGATAGAACGATCCATAAATGCACCGGGATCGCCTTCATCGGCATTACACACCACATATTTCTCATCGCCGTGTACCTTGCTGGTAATCTCCCATTTTAAGCCTGTGGGAAAACCTCCCCCTCCACGACCTCTCAACCCTGAGTCTTTTACTATTTCAATAGCTTCCTCTGGTGTCATATCCGTCAACACCTTACCCAATGCAGCATAGCCATCACGAGCAATATATTCATCAATATTCTCCGGGTTAATAAAACCACAGTTACGCAAAGCAATACGAATCTGTTTTTTATAGAAACCCATATGCTTTGAATCAGAGACATGCTCTTTTGTTTCCGGATCCATATATAATAAACGTTCCACCTTACGCCCCTTCACTAAGTGCTCTGAAATGATTTCCCCTGCATCCGCAGGTTTTACCTGCACATAAAATGTATTATCAGGAATTATTTTAACGATAGGTCCTTTCTCACAAAAACCGAAGCAACCAGTACGCACCACTTGAATTTCTTTCTCCATACTATTGTCAACAATAGCTTGCTTAAGATTTTCGACAATAGCTTCACTTTGTGAAGTACGACATCCCGTACCTCCACAAACCAAAATATGATTTATAAACTTGGCCATGGTTTCCTTTTACTTTAAGTTATCTTTTGAGTTAGGCATGATGTAAGCTGCTGGAATTATTCCATCCACCAATTCACCTCCCACAATATACCTGGCAATAATTTCTTTCGCTTTTTTCACGTCCACATGGCCATACACCACAGGATCAGCACCTGGGATATGCACTTCTATAGTTGGTTCAGAATGACAATACCCCATACATCCTGTCTGAGTAACTACGGCATCAACACCCTGCTTATCCAACTCTTCAATCAGATAAGACATAGTTTCCTTCGCTCCCGAAGCAATGCCACAGGTTGCCATGGAGACCTTTATCTGAACCACCTTTTCCGGACGGCTACTATTTTCGCGCAAGCTAATCTTCTCTTGAAGATTCTCACGCATCCTTTTTAGATCATCTAAGGTTTTTACTTGTGCCATAATTTTCTCCATTATAGTTTGTAAATCTTCTTCTCACACTCAAATCTCATAAAATATTCATATGCCCAACAAATCATCATCATGCCTATCCAACAATTTGCTCCAACCATGTCCACAAAAAAGGACTCTCCTGTTCCTTTCATCACTTCACCCCCATTACAATCAGGTTCTCACGAATCATTTCTTGCATAAAATTGGATATTCCCACATCTGACACGGGCACTCCATCGAGTATTTTTTTTACGTCTCGGCTATCAAATTTGAATACTTCCTGATCACATTGATGGGTATATATAAAATCCACCTTAGGATTTCCAGATACCACCATACCAATAGTTCCTCCCAGATCACCCAATGGTGGTCTATCAATGTGCGAATAAACAAAAGAAGCTTTAAGCTGTGTTCCCTTGCCCGGCTCTGATTCAATCACTAAGTCACCTCCCGTCAATTGGGTATTTTGTTTTAACAAAGGAATACCCAAGCCCACTTTACGTGTTTTTCTGGAAGTAAAAAAAGGATCTAGAGCCATTTTAGCCATTTGCGCATCCATTCCACAGCCGTCATCCTCCACCTTCAATATCAATAAATCCCGAACACGATCCTCTACAATAGCTATTTTCACCAAAGAAGCTCCAGCTCTCACCGAATTTCCGATAATATCTAATATGTGCATCGATATGTCACGCATATTGTCCTCCTTTTTCAATCGATAGTTTCATAGTCCATGCTCATTTATAGATATGAAAAATCATAAATTTTCAATATCCATCACCTTTCTACCCGCTTCTCCTTTTAAAGCCATTCTTATTTCCTTAAACGAAGGTCTCTTTAACACCATGGTGGTAAAACGACTTCCAATCTGACTTAACATATGGGCATCCGAACTCGCTATTTTCGTGTAATTTTTCACCCAGCCATGCACATACTCCAATTTACCTATCTCAACATGCGCACTCACTTCCACACCATCAACCGGTATATCCGGCGGCAAAAAGCCCAGCTGACTGATGACGCTAAATCTTAACTTATCAATATGAGCTGGAATAAACAATCCGTCCATCTTTCTCACTTGAGCAGCTACCTGATCTATGGAGACATCCAGTCCTACAATCAACAGTCTCTCTTCTTCGCCAACAATATGATTATCCCGATCCACCCATACCTGATCCCCAAACAACACTGGTTTATTTTTAACCATTGGCAGATGCAAATCCAGATATTCTTGAAACAGGTCCAGCTTTTCAATATTTTCAAAGAACACAAGACAGTGCACCTCTTCCTTTGTATTCACCTCGACACCACACAAAACCGTTAGTCCAAGCTCCTGTCCTAAGTCTTTAACCACTGCACATTGTCGGGTACTATTATGATCAGCAATACCGATAACATCTAATTTTTCTTCCAAGGCTTTTCTAATGATGGCCTCAGGACTCATCTCCAGCTCTGCACATGGCGAAAGCACAGTATGAATATGTAAATCGACCCGATAGCTATTCATTTTATCACCATTTTAAAAAAGCCTACTTAGTATGAGAAAAAACAATTATTTCAATCCATCCCCTTCAGGTATCTACACCTATTCTCTATTTTTCATCAAGTCATACAGTAAGCCAGCTATTTCAAAAGTTTGCAAATGCGTACCCAAAATTGGAATCCCCTCCTTATTGCTTTGATCGATGGTGGCCTGTTCAGGCCTATAACCCTTCACTAAAACCACAGCCGCCACTTCTTTAAGCGAAGCAATGGCCATAATATTCTTATGTGTTTGCAGGGTTATCCACAATTCATCTTCCTTCACATTACCCATCACATCGCTCATCAAATCTGACACATACGCACCTGTCACTTTTTTTTGAAGTCCTTGTTCCCCACAAAAGACCTTTAAGTTGAGTTGTCCAACCAAATCACATACCCTCATTTTTTGCTCCTATTTTCTTACAATCCTTATCCAACCTATCCCTTCCCCATGTTCTTTCTATAATTCGTATTGCATGTTCACTACTCAATTTTTTATTTTTCTCCATCATCCGTTGTAAAAACACACAGTTAGAGAGGTTCGCTTTTTTTTGCACAATATCTTCAGCCAATGCTTGACACCCCGGCGATCCACAAGCCCCACAATCAATACCTGGCAAATAACACATTAAATTACGAATACGCTCCATCTTCTTCAGTGCTTCCTGAAAATCCTGATCTAAGGAAATCGTCGGAAGCGGATCTATCTTACTGACAAACAGATTTCGGTCCTCAATAATTTCCGCATACTCTTTCCAGTCCACATCTCCTGCTACACTCTCAAGCTGATAAGCTCTTCTTTTCATTCTATCAACCGTCATAAAACGATTTCCATGCAACAACACCCCACCAGCACAGCCTTGATCACAGGCTCTCAATTCCAGATAATCCACTGTTGGTATTTCATCATTTTCCAAGCGTTCCAAAAATTCTATTACATTATGAATTTCATCCACAGCCAAACATCTTCCTTTCATATTATCAGCCTCGCCGCGTGTCAAACTCCATTGAATGGCTTTGCTCGAAAGATGCGGCAATATGGGTAACTCACGGTCTCTATCCTTGTTATTTTTAATCTTAGCATAGAGTTTATTATAAAGATAACGCATATTAATCACTCCATTGATCACGGCCCCTTGATCTTCGCTCCAACCTTTTATAGCTGCAATTTTAGCCGCACAAGGTGTCACATAAAAAATTCCAATTTGACAATCTGGTACACCTTGGTTCTGGAGCATTTTCCGATAGAAAGCTGCCGAGGCATCTACCGGTGGTTTAACAGAAGCAATATGATCAATTAAAGCTGGAAAACGAACCTGTATCAATCTCATCACTGAAGGACAAAAAGTGGAGATCAATGGTTTCTCATTGTTAATCTTCATTTGCTCATCCATAAGTTCATTAATCACGTCTACCATAAATTCAGCCTGAAAAACATGGGTAAAACCAAGCTCTTTCATCATACTAAATATCTCTTCTTCACTAACGTAAGTAGGAAACTGGCCAGTAAATACTGCAGGAACCAAGGCAATACGACATTGATATTCAAAAATATTATCCAAGTCATCCTGCTCCACATAAATAGCATCCACAGGACAAGCCTTTAAACACTCACCACAATCGATACACCGCTTCTTCAATATCAAAGCTTTTCCATCACTTATACGAACGGCATCAGTAGGACACACATTCATGCAATGTGTACAACCATAACAAATATCTTTGTCGACCTTTAGGGCGTGATATATTTGTATCATCTTCATTCAGACTATCAACATTCTACAGATAAGTTTTCATTTCAACGATGGTTCCATGATCCACTTCACTACTTACATTTAGCTCGTCCACGTTTTTCTTTATATTAGGTAACCCCATCCCTGCACCGAACCCCATCTCCCTAACCTTAGGAGACGCAGTAGAAAAACCCTCCTTCATAGCTAATTCAATATCTGGAATTCCAGGTCCTTTATCATCCAACACAATCTCTATATATTCCGGCGTAATATTAACACGTATTATGCCCTTATAGGCATGTGCTACAATATTTACTTCAGCCTCATATAAAGCAACCACCGTACGTTTAACAATTTTTGGATGAACATTTAGTTGCTTCAATATTTTTTTCACTGCGCTGGAAGCATTCCCTGCCTTGCCAAAATCCCCTCCATCCACTTCATAAATAAATTCCATGGCGCTTAATAAACAGGTGATAATCCGGCAGTAAACAACTTACCTACCGCATTATACATAGAATACCTACACTGCAACACCACCACCCCTTCTTCCTTGGCCAAGGCCAACATTTCCGGCGTCACTTTCTTATTTCGTACAAACACAATACAATTTATATCTGCCATTTCAACAGTTCTAATTGTTTGCATATTAGCCAGACCTGTTACCAATACCATCTTATCAGTATCCAGTGTAAGCACATCACTCATTAAATCGCTGGCAAATCCACAAGTTATTTCATCATCCATGTTGGAATCACCACACACTATTTCGGCATCCAGAATAGCAACAATTTCCTTTATTTTCATTGAATGAGGCTTAAGTAAAATCCAACCCTATTTATTATCATTAATTAATGATTTTTTTCAATAATTAACTACAAAATACAATGTATGAATTGAAAAAAAAAAGCAGAATATCAGCAAATGGCAATACATAATAAGTCTAAATAAGACTTAACCAAGAAGATAGGCATAGCATTAGACAACGCAGGCATAAATAGTCTTTGCAAGACAACTCCAAATACTGCGTTATTCTCATTTTTGAAACAGTCATTTACAATCAATAAACTCCCTTGGTTTCAAAAATATCTACAGCCTTGTCTTTGAAGCTTTCTTATCAAAGACAGAAAAAACAGTCGTTTTCTTGCAGCCACTAAATAAGTGATCCCAAAACAATATCACTTAAAAACTTTATTTTTGCAACAAAGAATAAAGAATGATAAACAAAGAGCTTCAACGAAAAATAGACGAGGGGGAACACCAACAACAGGACTTTAAATATGCCATCAATGACTCTAAGAAGATAGCGCGTTCATTGGCTGCCTTTGCCAATACGGATGGAGGCTGTTTACTTGTAGGCGTAAAGGACAATGGGAAAATAGCAGGTATTTCGTCCGAAGAAGAATTTTATATGATTGAAGCAGCGGCACAGATGTATTGCAGACCACCTGTTGAATTTGAAACCTTGGAATGGCAAAGCGATGGAAAAACTGTACTTGAAATAAAAATTCCTAAAAGTGCAAACAAACCACACAAAGCCCCGACTAAAGATGGCAAATACATGGTATATGTGAGGGTTGAAGACCAAAACTTATTAGCTAACAAAATACTGTTGGAGTACTGGAAGGCGCAGCAAAAAAACAAAAGCCATTTACTCCGCTTTAATAAACCGGAGAAATTTTTATTACAATTCCTTTCTAATCATGATTCAATAACACTTAGCCGCTTTCAGAAACAGGCGAACATACCAAGATTTAGGGCAGAAAGAATATTAGTAAGTCTACTGTGTATGCGTATAATTCAGATTCACATTACAGAGAAACAAGTATTTTATACCTTGTCAGAGAATCTGGATAAACACCACACCCCCTATGATAGAAATTAAGGATGAAACAGGTATAGTAAGGAACTACTCAGCCATCGGGTATAACAAATACTTTTCCCTTAATTTTGCATACTTTTGCAAAGCAGGCTTCCATTTTATTCGAATGGCATCCTCCGACAAACCAGCCTGAATATCCTTAAGTAACTGGTCATCTCCTGCCAATAAATTAAACCAACGGTCATTTAATCCAAACCCATCATCTTGTCCGAACTGCTTATAGAAAGAGATAAAATAAGAAAGGGTAAAACGGTGTGCCAAATCACCTTGTCTAAGATCAATACCGAAGCACTTCTTACCTCTCTGCGGAGGATTTTTTGCCATACCCACAATACTTTGTGGCATAAAAATGAAATCTCCCGCAGCACTATCGGGATATCCTATCACTTGAAACGGGAAATAAGTACCTCGTCCAACACTCACCTTTGTAGCCTCAAAGAAACATAGCGACGGATAAAGACGAATAGCACGATTATTTGGAAGATTAGGAGACGGTTTAAGTGGTAAAACATAAGGCAAGCTATGCTTCCAGTTTTTAACTTTAATCACTTCCAAAGGACATCTTTGAGCTTCGGCTAACCAGCCTTCACCATTGATCATTAGAGCCAGTTCTCCAACTGTTAAACCATGAACCACAGGAATAGGATGCATCCCTACGAAAGATCGGAATGCGGGCTTCAGAATAGGACCATCAAAGTAATCACCATTGGGGTTTGGCCGGTCAAGCACCAGCATCTTAGTAGACGTTTCGGCACAGGCTTCCATCATATAATGCATTGAACTGATATAGGTATAAAACCTAACTCCCACATCTTGAATATCAAAAACAACCACGTCAAGATCTTCCAGTTGCTCTTTTGTTGGCTTTTTATGATCACCATATAACGAAACAATAGAAATACCTGTTTGAAGATCCACTTCACTTTTTACTGACTCACCTGCATCATGCTTTCCTCTAAAACCATGTTCTGGTGCGAATATTCTGGTGACTCGAATGCCTTGGCTAAGCAGGGTATCCAATAAATGAGTTCTTTCCACCAACGAAGAATGATTCACCAATAAACCTACCTTTTTACCCTTTAACAGATAAAGATAATCTTCAAAACAAGCAGCTGCTGGTTGAATCTTCTTTATTATAGCTTTCTCTCCTTGCGCTGAACAAGAAAAATCACAAAAAAGAATCACAATAAATATAAATATTCGAAACATAAAAATGCGCACTATAAATTCATAAAAAGCATTCATTCCCTACCATCCACAAAGTAGTCCTACCCTTAAACCCCATTGATGCATTAGAAGATATATTACTAAGTTCTAATGCATCCGAGTTAAAAAATCACGCTTGGGGCGTAGATCCGAAATTCATCGGAATATTACCTCCAGGTTGTCCTTCATCAATATTTTTAATAGGCCCATGCATGGCTTCATAACGTTTTATATTATCCTGTAAAGCCATCATTAACCTTTTAGCATGTTCAGGTGTAACAACCACCCTTGATTTCACCTGAGCTTTAGGCAGTCCCGGCATCACACGGATAAAATCCATCACAAATTCCGATGCTGAGTGCGTTATAACAGCTAGGTTAGAATAAATCCCCTGTCCTACCTCTTCATTTAATTCAATATTCAACTGATTCTTGTTTTTTTTATCTTCCATTTTACTTCGATTACAAATTATAAATCATTCTAAAATATATAATTTATTTACCATTGCATAAAAAAAGGGAAGCATAAAAAATACTTCCCTTAAATTTATATGAATTAGAATAAACTATTCTTGTTCTTCTTCCACTACTTTATTCTCCACCAATCTATCATACTCATCCTTAGAACCCACTACCAGATTTTTAAGAGCTCTCTGACCTGTTCCGGCAGGAATCAAGTGGCCACAGATTACGTTTTCTTTCAATCCTTCTAGTAAATCTACTTTACCAGAGATAGCAGCTTCATTCAATACTTTGGTTGTTTCCTGGAAGGAAGCAGCCGACATAAAGCTCTTGGTTTGAAGCGCAGCTCTTGTAATACCCTGTAGAATTTGGCTGGAAGTAGCAGGAATGGCATCTCTAGACTCCACTAGCTTAAGATCTTTTCGTTTCAGCTGAGAATTTTCATCTCTTAAACGACGAGCTGTAACAATCTGACCAGCCTTTAAGTTTTCAGAATCACCCGGATCCACTACGACTTTTTTATCGAAGATATCATCATTTTCATGCATGAACTCCAACTTGTCAACAATTTGTTTTTCCAAGAATTTAGTATCACCCGGATCCACAATATTTACTTTACGCATCATCTGACGAACGATGATTTCAAAGTGCTTATCATTGATCTTCACTCCCTGCAGACGGTAAACATCCTGTACTTCGTTCACAATATACTCTTGTACAGCCGTAGGTCCCATGATATGAAGAATATCAGAAGGAGTTGTAGCTCCATCAGACAATGGAATACCGGCACGCACATAATCATTTTCTTGTACCAAGATCTGTTTAGAAAGAGGAACCAGGTATTTCTTCACCTGACCATTCTTAGAAGTAACAATAATTTCGCGGTTACCCCGTTTAATCTTACCAAATGTCACCTCGCCATCAATCTCAGAAACTACAGCCGGATTAGAAGGATTACGAGCCTCAAAGAGTTCTGTTACCCTTGGAAGACCCCCTGTAATATCACCAGCTTTACCAACTGCTCTAGGGATTTTAGAAACAATCTCACCTACTTTTACTTTTTGGCCTTCTTCCACTGAGACGTGCGCCCCAACCGGTAGGTTAAAAGTTTTAAGAATCTCACCAGAATCATCAACAATCCTCAAAGCAGGGTTTTTGGTTTTATCCCTGGTTTCAATGATAACCTTTTCCTTAAATCCTGTTTGTTCATCAGATTCTTCTTTGTAAGTGATACCATCAAGCATATTATCAAAGCTTACGGAACCAGATTTTTCAGATACGATTACCGCATTGTAAGGATCCCATTCTGAGATTAAATCTCCAGACTTAACTTCAGTTCCGTTTTTAACAAACAATTTAGAACCATAAGTAATCGGTTGATTAGCCAATGCAATACCTGTATTCTTATCTATGATACGTAATTCAGCCAAACGACCAATGACGATATCCACATCTCTTCCTTCTTCATCTTTAGTAGGAACAGTACGTAGCTCATCTATTTCTATGATACCATCATACTTAGCTGTGATACTACTTTCTGTAGAGATATTACCTGCTGTACCCCCAACGTGGAAAGTACGAAGCGTAAGCTGTGTTCCTGGCTCTCCAATAGACTGAGCAGCAATAACACCTACAGCTTCTCCAATATGAACAAAGTTACCTGTGGCAAGGTTACGTCCATAACATTTGGCACATACCCCTACTTTAGATTCACATGTCAATACTGAACGAATTCCAACCCTTTCCAGCGGAGAATCATTTAATATCTTAGCTTTTTCTTCATCAATTTCTTCACCTGATTTTACAATCAACTCACCCGTTGATGGATGATAAACATCATGTACCGAAACACGACCCAAAATCCGTTCATAAAGAGTGGCAACAATATCCTCGTTATTTTTAACATCCGAAGCCGAGAGCCCTCTTAATGTACCACAATCGTCCTCTGTAATGATAACATCCTGAGACACATCCACTAAACGACGGGTCAAATACCCGGCATCCGCTGTCTTAAGTGCCGTATCCGCAAGACCCTTACGAGCACCGTGAGTAGAAATAAAGTATTCCAGTACAGATAGACCCTCTTTAAAGTTAGAAAGAATTGGGTTTTCAATAATCTGTCCACCGGTAGCACCTGATTTTTGAGGTTTAGCCATCAGTCCCCTCATACCAGACAGCTGACGAATCTGTTCTTTAGAACCCCTTGCTCCAGAATCAAGCATCATATAAACAGAGTTAAATCCTTGTTGATCGGAACTTAACTGAGTCATCAGAGTATTCGTCAAACGTGCATTTACATGCGTCCAGATATCAATGATCTGATTGTAACGTTCGTTGTTCGTGATGAATCCCATATTATAGTTATTCAACACTTCCTCTACTTCGGCATATCCCTCTTCCACCATTTTATTTTTGGCTTCCGGAATAATTACATCACCCAAGTTAAACGACAGTCCACCTTCGAATGCCATTCGGTAACCCAGGTTTTTAATATCATCAAGGAAAGCAGCCGTACGCGGAGTACCACATATTTTCTGTACTTTACCAATGATATCACGTAAGGCCTTCTTAGTCAATACATCGTTAATAAAACCTGCTTCTCTTGGTGCAAATTCATTAAACAAGATACGACCTACCGTAGACTCTATTATTTGAATTTCAGGAACACCATCTTTATTCAGATCGTAACCTTTAACTTTCACATTCGCGTGTAAATCAACAACTCCTTCATTATAGGCAATTTTCACCTCTTCCAAGTCATAGAAAGTCAGTCCTTCACCTCTGGCGCCTTCACGTGCTTTAGTCATGTAATACAGACCCAAAACCATATCCTGAGAAGGTACTGTTACGGGAGCACCATTGGCGGGGTTAAGAATATTCTGCGAACCCAACATCAACATTTGTGCTTCCAGGATGGCTGCATTACCAAGAGGTAAGTGAACTGCCATCTGGTCACCATCAAAGTCAGCATTAAAAGCCGAACAAGCCAAGGGGTGTAACTGAATTGCCTTACCCTCAATTAACTTAGGCTGGAAGGCTTGAATACCCAAACGGTGAAGAGTAGGAGCCCGGTTCAACATAACAGGGTGTCCTTTCAGTACGTTTTCAAGAATATCCCATACGACAGGATCTTTTCTATCCACGATTTTTTTTGCGGACTTCACTGTTTTAACAATACCACGCTCGATGAGCTTTCTAATTACAAAAGGCTTATATAACTCAGCGGCCATTCCCTTAGGAATACCACACTCGTGCATTTTCAACTCTGGACCAACCACAATAACCGAACGAGCCGAATAATCAACCCTCTTACCTAACAGGTTTTGACGGAAACGACCTTGCTTACCTTTTAAGCTATCACTTAGTGATTTCAAAGGTCGGTTAGCATCCGTTTTAACGGCATTGGCTTTACGCGAGTTATCAAACAACGAATCAACCGACTCCTGAAGCATACGTTTTTCATTACGTAATATAACTTCCGGTGCTTTAATTTCGATCAATCTTTTTAGACGGTTATTTCTAATGATAACCCTACGGTAAAGGTCATTCAAATCGGAAGTAGCAAACCTACCTCCATCCAATGGCACCAGAGGACGCAGTTCAGGTGGAATAACAGGAACCACTTTTACGATCATCCATTCAGGACGATTTCGTCCCACAGACTCACGGAATGACTCAACAACCTGAAGACGTTTCAGCGCTTCGTTTTTACGTTGCTGCGACGTTTCGGTATTGGCTTTATGTCTAAGGTCATAGGATAAACTATCCAAATCCAGTCTTGACAAAATCATGTGCAGCGCATCCGCTCCCATTTTGGCAATAAACTTATTAGGATCGTCATCCTCTAAATATTGATTTTCTTTAGGAAGTGTCTCTAGTATATCCAGGTACTCCTCTTCCGTTAAGAAATCCATATACTTAATTCCATCCTCTTCTTTGATACCCGCTTGTATAACTACATAGCGTTCATAATAAACGATGGAATCTAATTTTTTAGTTGGCAATCCTAACAAGTAACCAATTTTATTAGGAAGCGATTTAAAGTACCAGATATGGGCCACGGGAACAACCAAAGAGATATGTCCCATTCTTTCGCGACGTACTTTCTTCTCTGTAACCTCGACTCCACATCGGTCACAAACAATACCGCGATATCTGATTCTTTTATATTTACCACAGTGACACTCATAATCCTTCACAGGACCAAATATTCTTTCGCAGAATAACCCGTCACGTTCAGGTTTATAAGTTCTATAGTTGATGGTCTCCGGTTTAAGAACCTCACCGCTTGATCTTTCTAAAATTTCTTCTGGTGAAGCTAATCCGATAGAGATTTTTGTAAAATTACTCTTTACTTTCGTATCTCTTCTGAATGCCATATGTCGACTTCTATTAAATTTAAAACAAATAAGGCAATCATTGAATAATGCGAGGCATTACCCAATGATAAAAAGGCTTTAATCAAGATTTACACTTAAACCAAGACCTCTAAGCTCGTGCAACAACACATTAAGTGATTCGGGGATTCCCGGTTTCGGCATTGGGTCTCCTTTTACGATGGCCTCGTAAGCTTTCGCACGACCCATTACATCATCAGACTTAACGGTTAATATTTCCTGTAAGATATTGGCAGCACCAAAGGCCTCCAATGCCCAAACTTCCATCTCTCCAAAACGCTGACCACCAAACTGAGCCTTACCACCTAATGGTTGCTGAGTAATCAGCGAGTAAGGTCCGATAGAACGGGCATGCATTTTATCCTCAACCATGTGTCCCAGTTTAAGCATATAAATCACACCTACCGTCGCTGGCTGGTGAAATCTATTTCCTGTTCCTCCATCATACAAATAACTTTTACCATAAGCAGGTACATTAGCCTTGGTAGTCCATTCATCCATATCAGAGAACTTGGCACCATCAAAAATAGGTGTAGCAAACTTAACACCTAATTCTTTACCGGCCCAACCAAGTACGGTTTCATAGATCTGACCTAAGTTCATCCTTGATGGCACACCCAATGGGTTAAGTACAATATCAACGGGTGTTCCGTCTTCCAAGAAAGGCATATCTTCTACACGAACGATCCTAGATACAATACCTTTGTTACCATGACGTCCCGCCATTTTATCACCAACGGTGATTTTACGTTTTTTGGCAATATAAACTTTAGCCAATTGAACGATACCAGCAGGAAGTTCATCTCCAATGGTCAGGTTATATTTTTGACGTTTCTCTTTCGCTTCATATTCTTGGAACTTCAACAGATAATTATGAATCAATTTCTGGATCAATTCATTTTTATCCTTATCGGTAGTCCATTTATTTGGATCGATATTATGGTAATCGATATCACTCAATATCTTTTGGGTAAACTTAGTACCTTTAGAAACGATATCTACACCAAAGTAATCCTGTACACCCTGTGAAGTCTTGCCATTAACAACGGTAAATAATTTATCCACCAAACGATTTCTTAAATCAGCTACCGAGCGATCAAATTCCTCGTCAATTTTCGCAATCAAAGGTTTATCAGAAGACCTAGCTTTTCTATCTTTAATGATACGAGAAAAAAGCTTTTTATTAATCACCACACCTTTCAATGATGGAGAAGCTTTCAATGATGCATCTTTCACATCACCTGCTTTTTCACCAAAGATAGCACGCAATAATTTTTCCTCAGGCGTAGGATCACTCTCTCCTTTTGGTGTAATCTTACCTATCAAGATGTCACCAGGTTCCACGTGGGCACCCACTCTAATCAATCCATTATCATCTAGATCTTTGGTAGCCTCTTCACTAACATTGGGAATATCAGAGGTCAATTCCTCCAGTCCACGTTTAGTATCACGAACCTCCAAAGAATATTCATCAATATGAACAGAGGTAAATACGTCTTCACGCACAACACGTTCCGAAATAACGATCGCATCCTCAAAGTTATAACCTTTCCAAGGCATAAATGCCACTTTCAGGTTACGTCCTAAGGCCAACTCTCCATTTTCTGTTGAATACCCCTGTGTCAGAATTTGGCCAGCCTTCACTCGTTGACCTGTAACCACCATTGGTTTTAAGTCAATACAAGTATTCTGGTTCGTTTTCTGGAATTTAGGTATTTTATATCGTTTTGTTTCAGAATCAAAACTTACGAATTTCTCATTTTCCGTCAGGTCATAACGAATAACGATTTCTTCGGCATCACAGAACTCAATAACTCCATCCTTCTCAGCGACGATATTGGTTCTTGAATCGCTAATCAATTTTCCTTCCAGACCGGTACCAACGATAGGTGCTTCAGGACGTAATAAAGGAACGGCCTGGCGCATCATGTTAGATCCCATCAATGCACGGTTGGCATCATCGTGTTCCAGGAATGGAATTAGTGATGCGGCCACAGAGGCAATCTGATTAGGAGCCACATCCATTAAGTGAACCTCCTCAGGAGTAGCCAAAGGATAATCCGCTTCTAAACGGGCTTTAATTTTATTATTTACAAAGTTTCCTTCTTCATCGAGCGGTGCATTAGCCTGCGCAATTGTCAGCTCTTCCTCCTCCTCTGCACTCAAATAAGTCACACCCTCTGGAGACAAATCAACTTTACCATTATTCACCTTACGATAAGGTGTTTCAATAAAACCAAGATCATTTATCTTAGCGAACACACACAATGAAGAAATCAGACCAATGTTAGGTCCTTCAGGTGTTTCAATCGGACATAAACGACCATAATGCGTATAGTGAACATCCCGAACCTCAAAACCGGCTCTTTCACGAGAAAGACCACCAGGTCCTAACGCTGACATCCTACGCTTATGTGTAATCTCAGCCAAAGGATTTGTTTGATCCATAAACTGAGACAAGGCATTCGTTCCGAAGAAACTATTTATAACAGAAGATAAAGTTTTACTATTGATCAATTCGATCGGTGTAAACACCTCATTATCTCTAACGTTCATTCTTTCACGTATGGTACGGGCCATACGAGCTAAACCAACGCCAAACTGATTTCCTAATTGTTCACCTACAGTACGTACACGACGGTTACTCAGGTGATCAATATCATCAACTTCTGTTTTTGAGTTAATCAGTTCAATTAAGTACTTGATAATTTGAATAATATCAGGTTTAGTCAGTACCTTGGTATCCATATCGGTATCCTGACCCAATTTTTTATTCAAACGATAACGTCCCACTTCTCCTAAATCATAACGTTTATCAGAGAAGAACAATTTATCGATGACATCACGTGCTGTAGACTCATCAGGTGGCTCAGCGTTACGTAATTGACGATAGATATGTAAGACAGCTTCTTTTTCGGAGTTACAAGGATCCTTTTGAAGCGTATTATATATAATAGCGAAATCAGAAAGGTTCTGATTTTCCTTATGCAGCAGAATAGTTTTGGCACCTGAATCAACAATCTCTTCAATGTGCTCTGTTTCGATGATAGTTTCACGGTCAATGATCACCTCATTACGCTCGATGGAAACAACTTCACCGGTATCCTCATCCACGAAATCTTCGATCCATGTTTTCAGGACACGAGCAGCAAGTTTACGACCTACTACTTTCTTTAATCCAGACTTGGAAACCTTCACTTCGTCGGCCAAGTCAAAGATCTCTAAAATTTCTTTATCGCTTTCATAACCAATTGCCCGGAGCAATGTAGTTACTGGCAGCTTTTTCTTCCTGTCGATGTAAGCATACATCACACTGTTGATATCAGTGGCAAATTCTATCCACGAACCTTTAAAAGGAATAATACGTGCAGAATATAATTTTGTACCATTAGCGTGGGTACTCTGACCGAAGAATACGCCGGGAGAACGGTGAAGCTGCGACACAACAACCCTTTCCGCACCATTGATAATAAAACTACCCTTATCTGTCATATATGGCACAGTACCCAGGTAAACATCTTGTACAACCGTATCAAAATCCTCATGTTCCGGATCGGTACAATACAATTTAAGTTTAGCCTTTAAAGGTACACTATAGGTAAGTCCACGCTCAGTACACTCTTGGATTGAGTATCTAGCCGGATCTATACCGAAATCAAGAAACTCGAGTACAAAATTGTTTCTTGTGTCCGTGATGGGAAAGTTCTCTTCAAAAACTTGAAACAAACCTTCTGTTTTTCTTTCTTCAGGAGTAGCTCCCTGTTGAAAGAACTCACGGAACGATTTTAATTGCACTTCTAAAAAATCGGGATACTCTAGTTGATTTTTAATAGAAGCAAAGCTAATCCTTTCGCTTGTGGTATTTGGAGTCATCTATCAACAAAAATTAATTGAACTTATAACATAAATGCATAAAAAGGTCTAGGAACTTATCTCCGATAAGTCCCTAAACCGTCCCCTATAAAAGGTAGTAATAATTACTTAAGTTCAACTTCTGCTCCAGCCTCTGTTAACTGAGTTTTAAGTGCTTCAGCCTCTTCTTTAGTTACTTTTTCTTTCAATGGTGCAGGAGCTTTGTCAACTAATTCTTTAGCCTCTTTAAGACCAACGCCAGTCATCTCTTTCACTAACTTAACGATAGCTAATTTAGATCCACCAGCTGATTTAAGAATCACGTCAAATTCTGTTTGCTCTTCAGCAGCAGCGGCTTCGCCACCAGCTGCAGGTCCAGCAACAGCAACAGCTGCAGCAGCAGGTTCAATACCATATTCTTCTTTAAGGATCTCTGCAAGTTCGTTAACGTCTTTTACTGTTAGGTTAACTAATTCCTCTGCAAGCTTCTTTAAATCTGCCATTTTTTCTATTATTAAAATATTGTTTTTTTACTATTTTATTTACTCTCTTTCTGCTAGTGTTTGTAGCACACCGTGTATTGTAGAACCACCCGACTGAAGCGCAGAAATAACATTTTTTGCAGGTGATTGTAATAATGCAATAATATCGCCGATAAGTTCGTCTTTAGATTTAATGCTAACAAGGGCATCTAATTGATTCTCGCCAACATAAATAGACTCCTCTACATACGCACTTTTTAACACAGGTTTTTTGTTTACTTTGCTAAACTCTTTGATTAATTTAGCAGGCACATTACCAGTATTTGAAAAGAAAACTGCAGTAGAACCTTTCAACGTTTCATACAATTCTTCATATTCTCCTTCAGACTCCTGAAGTGCTTTAACGAGTAAGGTATTTTTCACCATCATCATTTTCACTTCTTTGTTGAAACAAAGTCTACGAAGGTCGCTTGTTTTACTCGAATCCAATTCACCGGCATCCACCACATAAAAGTGATTATAAGCGGCTATATTTTTAGCGAGTTCTTTAACAAGTAAGCTTTTATCTTCCTTTTTCATGATTCCTTTCTTTTCTGTTAATTAAACATTTAGGCTTCAACCGATTTGGCCTCAATCCTAATACCCGGACTCATGGTACTTGAAAGACTAATGCTTTTAATATAAGTACCTTTTGCTGAAGAAGGTTTAAGTTTATTAATCACATTAATAAATTCTTTTGCATTCTCAACAATTTTGTTCTCATCAAAGGATACTTTACCGATTGAAGCGTGAATAATACCATACTTATCAACTTTAAAGTCGATTTTACCGGCTTTCACTTCATTCACGGCTTTTCCGATCTCCATTGTAACGGTACCACTCTTAGGGTTTGGCATCAGACCACGAGGACCCAAAACGCGTCCTAATTGTCCTACTTTAGCCATTACACTAGGCATGGTAATAATTACATCAATATCGGTCCATCCGCCTTTGATTTTTTCCACGTATTCATCCAATCCGGCGTAATCAGCACCTGCACTTTTTGCTTCTTCCTCTTTATCGGGGGTACACAAAACAAGCACACGAACATCTTTACCTGTACCATGAGGCAGAGTACAAATACCCCTTACCATCTGGTTTGCCTTTCTTGGATCAACACCTAACCGTACGTCAACATCTACCGAAGCATCAAATTTTGTGTTTGTGACTTCTTTCACCAATTTGGCTGCATCCTCAAGCGTATATTGCTTTCCGGCTTCGATTTTATCTAACGCTAACTTTTTATTTTTTGTTAGTTTTGTCATATCTCCAAAATGGTATTTAATTAATTATCACCAGGGAATTCACCATCAACGGTGATACCCATACTTCTGGCAGTTCCGGCCACCATCTTCATACCGGAGCTAACTGTAAAACAATTCAAATCAGCCATTTTATCCTCAGCTATTGCTTTCACTTGATCCCATGATACTGAACCTACCTTTTTACGGTTAGGTTCTGCTGAACCACTTTTAAGCTTAGCAGCATCCAAAAGTTGAACAGCTGCTGGTGGTGTTTTAATAACAAAGTCGAAAGACTTATCTGTATACACCGATATAACAACTGGTAAAACCTTACCTGCTTTTTCCTGAGTTCTGCCGTTGAATTGCTTACAAAACTCCATAATATTCACACCTTTAGCACCTAATGCAGGCCCTACTGGTGGCGAAGGGTTTGCCGCTCCACCTTTTATCTGTAACTTGATAAAAGTTTCTACTTCTTTAGCCATGTAGCAATTCGTATTAAAATTAATATATATATAAGAATTCAGTCTCTTTTGTTCCTGCAGTGATAAAAGACAAGTCTTTTATGGAAGCTTAAACATACAAGATAAAGCGACTTATTGTTCTTTTTCTACTTGAAGAAAACTTAGTTCTAATGGTGTTTTTCTTCCGAAAATCTTAACCATAACCTGTAGTTTTCTTTTCTCTTCATTTACTTCTTCGATAATGCCATTAAAACCGTTAAATGGACCATCAATTACTTTCACGGTTTCACCTACAAAATACGGTACGTTCAGTTCCTCATTTTCGCTATCGGAAAGCTCATCTACTTTACCCAAAATACGATTTACTTCCGACACGCGTAAAGGCACCGCACTATTATCACGATCTCCCAAAAAGCCAATAACATTAGGGATACCTTTTAAGATATGTGGTACTTCACCCACGAGAGCAGCTTCAATCATTACGTATCCAGGAAAATAATTACGCTCTTTGCTAATTTTTTTTCCATTACGTATTTGATAAACCTTCTCCTGCGGTATCAGAACCTGAGCGATATAGTCATGTAAATTCAGACGTTCAACTTCATTTTCAACGTATTCCTTTACTTTTTTTTCCTTACCCCCAATGGCTCTAAGCACATACCATTTTTTTTCTAGGTTACTCATTTGCTCCAAATCTTAGTAAAGTTTCTTATAAATCCAATCTAGTACTTTCTCAAATGAAAAATCCATTCCATAAACAATTGTGGCAATAATTGCAGTTGCAACCATTACTACTAAAGCACTATTTTGTAATTCGGACCAAGTTGGCCATGACGTTTTATTTACTAATTCGTTTTGAACGTCTTTAAAGTAATTAACAATCTTGCTCACTAGTTTATTCTTTAATTTCTATCAAAGGTACAAAATCTCCGACAGGTTCCTGTGTAAACTGATGTTTTTAACACCTTGATTCCTTTCACTAACTTGCCGGATAACCATCGATTGAACGATTTTCATCCGGCTTAGCACGGGATAAGAGACTCGAACTCCTGACACCTGGTTTTGGAGACCAGTGCTCTACCAACTGAGCTAATCCCGTGTAATAATGGAAGGAATAAATCCTTCCATTAAGACTTTATACTATTTATTGATTACTCAATAATTTCAGTTACCTGACCAGCACCTACTGTTCTACCACCCTCACGGATAGCGAAACGAAGACCTTGATCGATAGCTACTGGGTAAATAAGCTCAACGTTAATAGTAACGTTATCACCAGGCATTACCATTTCAGTACCTTCTGGAAGAGTGATCTCACCAGTTACATCAAGCGTACGTAGGTAGAATTGAGGACGGTATTTGTTGTGGAAAGGAGTGTGACGACCACCTTCTTCTTTCTTCAATACATATACCTCAGCTTTAAACTTAGTATGTGGAGTGATTAGTCCTGGCGCACCAAGAACCATACCTCTTTTTACTTCATCTTTATCGATACCACGTAATAATAAACCTACGTTATCACCAGCTTGTCCGTCATCAAGAATCTTACGGAACATTTCAACACCAGTACATACAGTTTTTTTACCTTCGGCACCAAGACCAATAATTTGCATTTCGTCACCAGTGTGGATAGTACCTGTTTCGATACGACCTGTAGCTACAGTACCACGACCAGTAATAGAGAATACGTCTTCGATAGGCATCAAGAAAGGCTTATCAACATCACGTGGAGGAATTGGAATCCAAGTATCAACGGCATCCATTAACTCCATAATTTTCTCAACCCACTTTTCTTCACCATTTAATGCTCCAAGAGCAGATCCCTGGATAACTGGAGTGTTGTCACCATCAAACTCATAGAAGTCTAATAGCTCACGAATTTCCATCTCAACAAGCTCTAAAAGCTCCTCGTCGTCAACCATATCAACTTTGTTCATGAAAACGACCAATTTAGGTACGTTTACCTGACGTGCTAATAGGATGTGCTCGCGAGTTTGAGGCATAGGTCCATCTGTAGAAGCTACTACGATGATTGCACCATCCATTTGCGCAGCACCAGTTACCATGTTCTTCACGTAATCGGCGTGACCTGGACAGTCAACGTGTGCATAGTGACGATTTGCCGTTGCATACTCAACGTGCGCACTGTTAATTGTAATACCCCTTTCTTTCTCTTCAGGAGCATTGTCAATTTGATCAAAATCCTTTGCTTCAGAAAAACCTTTATCTGCCAACACTTTAGTAATTGCAGCAGTTAAAGTAGTTTTACCGTGGTCAACGTGACCAATTGTACCGATGTTCACGTGAGGCTTTGACCTGTCATAATGTTCTTTAGCCATAACTCGAATAATTAGACAATTAGATATTAACTTATAATTTTTTAAAATTCCGAACCAGAATAGAGCCAATGATGGGATTTGAACCCATGACCTCTTCCTTACCAAGGAAACGCTCTACCCCTGAGCTACATCGGCGAATGAGCGGGAGACGGGATTCAAACCCGCGACCCTTAGCTTGGAAGGCTAATGCTCTATCAGCTGAGCTACTCCCGCTTTTTTTTGATTCGGGGCTACAAAGGTAATGATTTATTAATCAAAAACTTCGCAAAACCCCGGATAATTTTCAATATTTTCCGGTTCTTGTGGGGAGAGCAGGATTCGAACCTACGAAGACGAAAGTCAGCGGAGTTACAGTCCGCCCCAGTTGGCCACTTTGGTATCTCCCCCTAAACATCCTTTTCTTTAAAAGGTTGCATATTTAACATTCAATAGGCTGATCACTTTTCAACAACCAGCCTATCTTTAGCTTATTTTAGGTATTTTATTTTACGTTCTTAAAACGGTGTGCAAATGTATAATATATTTTTAAAAGACCACAAAAAAATATGTTTTTTTTTAAACTTACATTTACAAACACTTGCCCGTTTTCAATAAAACACTATCTAACAATACATTGAACCAATACAAAATGAACTACAATGATTGACAGATCTACCTTTACTTCACTTTTTCTTTTTTCTTGATCAGCTGTTTCCGAAGCGCCTCGCAACAAAGGTCTACTGCTTCTTCAAATGTTTTGGTTTGTTTTTTGGCAAACAACTCCGAGCCAGGTACCTTCAAAGCGATTTCCGCCACCTTGTTTTCAGCAGTTTCTGATTTGTCAAGCTTCAGAATTACCTCTGCATCGATAATCCTATCAAAAAAAACATCCAGCTTGTTTACCTTTTGCTCGATAAATCCCTTCAACTTATCAGCAGCATCAAATTTTACTGATTGAATTGTTACGTTCATATGAAATCCTCCTTTTATTAAGACCGCGGATGGGCCTGATTATATATATCGGTAATTTTTTCGAAACTATTATGCGTATAAACTTCTGTAGCATTTAAATTTGAATGCCCTAAAAGCTCCTTAATAGCATTTAAGTCGGCGCCAGCATTGAGCAATGATGTTGCAAAAGAATGCCTTAAAACATGGGGGCTTTTTTTATGCAATGTAGTCACTAGACCCAAATATTTATTCACAACCCGATAAACAAGCTTATGGTAAACTTTGGCACCTTTTACTGTCAGAAAAAAAGCATCCACCTTGTTCATACCAAACTCACGATTTCTCACTTTTTGGTATTCCCGCACCATACTTACCAACTCATTATACATGGGAATAATACGATCCTTATTAAACTTACCTGTCACCCGAACAACACCTTCCCTTAAATCAAAATTGCGATCCGTTAAATGAACCAATTCCGACAAACGCATACCAGAGCCATAAAACAATTCTAAAATCATTTTATCACGTACTCCTTCATAGTCATCACGAAAGGGAACATCATCCAACAGATGATTCATTTCTGAATCACGAACAAAAACCGGTAATCTCTTGGGAATTTTTGGAGTGACAACTCCATCAACAGGACTGACCTCCACAACCCCTTCTCTCATTTGAAATTTGAAAAAGGATTTTAAGGCCGTTACTTTTCTACTTACACTTTTGGGAGCCATTCCGTCATTAACTAACTTAACCACCCAACTACGCACAACCTTAGTCGTTATTGCGCCTAACTCATGTATATTTTTATCTTCGCAAAAAGATAAAAATTGTTCGAGATCGCAGCGATATGCGCTCAGTGTATACTGTGAACTGCGCTTCTCGAACTCTAAATATTTAAAAAACGATTGAATTGTAATCATCCAGGGTCACATCTAACTTTATCGTAAAAACGAATATACAAAATTTACCGTAACATGACCCGATTATTTTTTACTATTCCTCGTTTTGTTGCAATTGCTGAACGTAAATCGCTTTTTTTACTTCTTCTCTTCTCTCAACAGAAGGTTTTGTATAAGCCTGACGAGAACGTAACTCACGCATAGCACCTGTCTTTTCAAATTTTCTTTTGAATTTTTTCAATGCTCTCTCGATGTTTTCACCCTCTTTAATTGGAATAACAATCATAATTTTTTCCTTTTTATTTTATTATTTGCGTACAAATTTATTTACTAACATCCAAACAATCAACTTATTCCAAAGAACTTTTGGCAACACCTCAATTATTTGCGGGTACAAAGAAACTAAAGTTTATTCATTGCAGCAAATAATTGGATAATATTTTTTTGTAAGTTACTCAAAATAAGTTGGCAGTCGGCATTAACCAGCAATAGGTTCTCCACTGCATTTTTCGGGTCTAATACAAACATAGTTCTTTCGTCGCCAGCACTGCGACATCACAATCCGCTCCATCTATTCAATACACATATCGTATAGCACCAATATATGTATCATGAGCCATCCAGATAGAATTTAATCTTTTCCCAATCCCTTTCTTCTATGGATTCCAGCTTCAAAACGTCTTCTTTATGGGGCTGACTTATTTTCCGATATAGATTTTTCAGTTCTTTGGCTTGCTCATAGTTAATATAAGCATGCTTACTTATTTCCTCTATCTTCAGCTGTCCAGGTTTTATTTTCTTAACCAAGGTGGTGTCAACTGAAATATGCTTTACCAAACTCTTATATAGGTCTTCCGAAATACCATACACTTCTCCCAATTGTGACTTACAATAGAAGCCTCCCAAAGAATTACGAAATTTGACGATTCTAACTGACAGTTTACTTCCAATACCGCGCAGTTGTTTCAGCTGTGATGTATCGGCTGAATTTAGCTCTACCACGGGCAGTGCTGCAGCCTCTTTTTTGAAATGGAACTTAGTTTTAGGACTACTATTGTTCCTAAGCCAACGAAGCAGATATTCGTCGTTATAGTTTTTAACTTTAGTATAAGGGAGTGATTTGGATATATAGTGGGTTTGAAGAAGCCTTTGTATCTCTTGCCGGATTGGCCCTGAGTGTACATTTTTCTGCCAAAAATCATCATCTTGCCTATTAAAATTGACCCACTCCATCTTTTGGGACGGCTTCATATTCCCGGGCATCTCAGAATCATTGCGAACAAGATTATCCGGCCAGATGATAAAATCCTCAATACTAAAATAAGTGGATGAATCCATTCCGTACACCTGTAACATATCCTCTTTATCGCGGATAGGTCCTATCTTATTCCTATATCTAATCAACGATTTTGCCTGATAAGTATTAAATCCTAAGGCCAACAACCCTTCTGAAGATATGGTATTCGGATTAAAGAAAAAAAGCGAATCATCCTTTTCCTGATACCCTTCGTTATTCACCTGTTCATTTACGGCCTGCACTTTTTGCAAAAACGCCTCATCAAACTCCTCAGAAACAAGGTACCTCATCCAATATGGCATAGAAAAACGTACGCCTAATACAATCAGTATCAACGAAAGAAGAACTACAATCCCTTTTTGCTCGCTACGCGTGTATAAAAAGAAGCCGTTCCACATGAAATATAAATACTTAAGTTTGCTCCATCAATTTAATAATTTCTTATTAAATCCTAAAAATACTTTAGAAAATCTATTACGAAGTTCTAAAACATCATTTGGATTAAAGGAAAAAACAGTTATTAATTTCATCACTTCACACATAAAACAATAGAAAAGAAAGCACAGCACACGTATGAACACTAGCCCAATAAACCTATATTTTTCATAAATACCAAAGCTACGGCAATGGGGGCAAATATCTTAACGATAACCATAAAGACATTAAGTATTACAACTTTCCCACCGTGTGCCTCTATTTCTTCTTTCACCTTATCCTTGCCTAAAAACCACCCTATAAATACAGATATGAGTATACCACCCAGGGGCAGCAACAAATTAGAAGAAGTCCATTCAAAAGCATCGAACAATTTTGGATAAATCACACAAAACACTCCCAAAACAATCATCAATATAGTTCCCAGAAGTGTGGCATATTTACGAGACATTTTTAACTCATCAGTAAAATAGGCCACCACCACCTCTAGTAAGGAAACTGAAGAGGTTAACGCAGCAATTAATAGGAGCACAAAAAAAGCCACCGAGAAAAAATAGCCTCCCCCCATTTGGTTGAAGATATTAGGCAGTGTAACAAAAACCAATCCTGGACCCGCATCTGGTTGAATATTAAAAGCAAAGACAGCTGGAAAAATAGCCACTCCCGCCAAAACGGCTATCAGTGTATCTACCATTGAAACCGACACAGCTGCATGCACCAAATTTTCCTTTTTCTGCACATAGCTCCCATAAGTTGCGATGGCCCCCATTCCAATACTCAAAGAAAAAAAGGCCTGTCCCAACGCCTCGAGCACCACATTACCGGTTATCTTAGAAAAATCTGGTTGAAACAGAAACTTAAAGCCCTCCACGGCTCCAGATAAAGAAGCCGATTTCACACAAAGGATAATGATAATCAAAAACAAAACAGGCATTAGTATTTTTGCATATCTCTCAATCCCATTCTTCACACCACCGATGACTATTCCAGCAGTAAGAAACATAAAGACCACCAGGTAAAATATGGGGCGCCAAAGCGAGGTGGAGAAATCCTGAAATAAAACAGAAAGCTGCTCGGGCGTTTTATCTGAAAGTTGATTTCCAATTGCCAGAACAGTATACTCAACAGTCCACCCTGCCACAACAGAATAAAAAGACAAAATAAGAAAGGCGGCTGCCACGCCCATCACCCCCACCACTTGAAAGAAACTCACCCCAGGACACAACACTTTAAATGCACCAAAAATACTACTCTGCGACCTCCTCCCAATCACCAACTCTGACAACATAACAGGTATACCGATAGATACAATAAAAAAAAGATAAATCAGAAAGAATGCACCTCCTCCGTTTTCACCCAACACATACGGGAAACGCCAGATGTTTCCCAAACCAATAGCCGACCCGGCAGCAGCTGCTATTACGCCGAACTTACTACTAAAGCTGTCACGCTTGCTCATATACTACACTATACAGATTAACAATAAGATCAACGAATAAACAAATCCAATAATCCAAGATTTTTCATAAAAACGAGGGCAATAGCAAAAGGAGCAACAATTTTTAATATTACAATCAATACACCTACAATTTTCACCGAACCGCCATGCGCTTCCAATTCTTCCTTTGTATGCTGTTTACCAATAATCCACCCCACAAAAACAGATATAAGTATTCCACTAATGGGTAACATGAAATTAGAAGTCACATAATCGAAGGAATCGAACAAAAAAGGATATATCACACAAAACACTCCCAGAAAAGTCACCATAACAGTAGCTAATAAGGTAGCCTTTTGTCTACTCAGATGAATTTCCTCAGTAATATAAGCTACAACAACTTCCAACAACGAAACAGACGAAGTTAATGCAGCGATCAGCAGCAACACAAAAAAAGCAATTGCAAAGAAATAGCCACCAAACATCTGGTTAAAAATATTAGGCAAGGTAACAAATACGAGACCTGGTCCTGCATCGGGTTGTATCCCAAACGCAAAAACTGCTGGAAAAATAGCTACACCAGCCAGGACAGCAATCAATGTATCAGCCACAGAAACAGAGATGGCCGTATTTAATAGATTCTCTTTCTTCTGAATATATGAGCCATAGGTAGCAATGATTCCCATCCCAATACTTAAAGAAAAGAATGCTTGCCCCAAGGCCTCCAGAACCACAATTCCATTTATTTTTGAAAAGTCAGGTTGAAAAAGGAATGACAAACCTTCAACAGCTCCATCCAACAATAGGGCATTCACACACAGCACAAGAATAATCACAAACAAAATTGGCATCAATACTTTTGTATACTTTTCGATACCATTTTTCACTCCACCAATCACAATACCTGCTGTCATAGCCATAAAAACCAAGAGGTACAAAATAGGCCGCCAGACAGAGCTAGAGAAATCAGCAAACATATCCGATAACTCCACAGGGGTTTTATCCACCAGCTGATTCCCAACAGCCAACATGGTATATTCAACAGTCCACCCAGCTACCACGGCATAAAATGAAAGTATCAAAAAAGCTGCCGAAACCCCCATTACCCCCACCACTTTAAAGAACTTAAGTCCGGGAGCCAAGATTTTAAAAGCGCCAAACACACTTCGTTGGGCTCTACGTCCAATCAAAAGTTCAGACAGCATCACCGGAACCCCAATGGCAACAATAAAAAACAAATAAATCAAAAGAAATGCCCCTCCTCCATTTTCTCCTAGCACATAAGGGAATCGCCAAATATTACCTAAGCCTATTGCCGATCCTGCAGCAGCGGCTATCACTCCGAACTTATCACTAAAGCTATCTCTTTTTTGATTCATAGTATATTTTATCATTAAGCCTGTAAAAAAACTAAAAATGCACATAAAAACAAAGCCCCCACCAAAAACGATGAGGGCCATAAGCTATAAAAGGCTTGTATTTTTAAAGTACATCAACGCAATTAAGGTCGTTAAATGCCACTTTTAATCTTTCCACTAAAGAAGCTTGTCCTTCACGCAACCACTTACGAGGATCATAGAATTTCTTATTAGGTTTATCGTCACCTTCTGGGTTACCGATTTGTCCTTGAAGATAGTCATGATTTTTAGCTTCGAATTTACGAATACCATCCCAGGTAGCCCACTGAGTATCTGTATCGATATTCATTTTAATCACACCGTAACCGATAGCTTCACGAATTTCTTCTAAAGAAGAACCTGATCCACCATGGAATACAAAGTTCACAGGGTTATTTGTCAAACCATGTTTCTTTTCAATAAATTTTTGAGAGTTATCAAGAATTTTTGGAGTCAACACAACGTTACCTGGCTTATAAACACCATGCACATTACCAAATGAAGCAGCAATAGTAAAGTTATTTCCTACTTCTTTCAATGTTTCATATGCTTTGTTTACTTCTTCTGGTTGTGTATAAAGCAATGCATTATCCACATCAGAGTTGTCAACGCCATCTTCTTCTCCACCAGTAATACCAAGTTCTATTTCAATGGTCATACCGATTTTGTTCATACGCTCAAAATATTTCTTACAAAGCGCCAAGTTTTCTTCAAGAGGCTCTTCAGAAAGATCTAGCATATGAGAGCTAAAAAGAGGTTTTCCTGTTTCTTCAAAATATTTCTCACCAGCATCCAAAAGACCGTCGATCCATGGAAGTAATTTTTTAGCAGCATGGTCAGTATGTAAAACCACAGGTACACCATAAGCTTCGGCTACCATATGTACATGTTTAGCAGCTGAAACAGCTCCTAAAATTGCACCTTCTTGTCCTTCAAGACCAATACCTTTACCTGCATAAAATGCAGCACCACCATTTGACAACTGGATGATTACAGGAGAATTAACCACTTTCGCAGCTTCTAAAACCCCGTTTATAGAATCAGTACCTACTACGTTTACCGCTGGTAACGCAAAACCGTTCTCTTTTGCAACTTTAAATAATTTGCTTACGTCGTCACCAGTTACAACGCCTGGCTTTACTACATCCAAAACTCTTTGTTTCATTGTGTCTATTTTTAAAATTTTAGAGACCTTTCCTGCAATAGTTAACAGGCAATCTTTTATATAAAATATACTAATTCAGAATTATTCCGCAAAAGTACAAAATAAAACTCATTTACGTGCGTAAACCAGACTGGTTTAACAACAAAAATGATAAACGTTAGGTTTTTTAACAAAAAAAGCACCCGTGTTACCCAAACACACCTTCACGACGCCTGTACTCATATCAAAATGGATATCCAATGGCAAAGTTAAAAGCCACATCACCCCACGTATAAGGTCTGGTTCCCACAAGCCACCGTTTACCAGCGGACTCCACAGGATCGCGTAACTTAATACCAGTATCCATTCTAAAGATAAAATACTTTAAGTCGAAGCGCATTCCTAATCCGGTTCCTACAGCCAGCTTATCACTAAAATTTTTCAGCTTAAACAATCCACCTTCCGGACTAATATCTTTTCGAATGGTATAGATATTACCTGCATCCAAAAAGAAAGCACCTTCCAGCATCCAAAATAATTTAAAGCGATATTCGGCATTCATTTCAAGCTTTATATCACCCGTTTGGTTGTAATAGTTGGCATCATCAGAATCATACGAACCAGGCCCCACACCACGTACAGGCCAGGCTCGAATACTATTAGCTCCACCAGAGAAATATCTTTTTTCAAAGGGCAACACATTCAAATTTCCGTAGGGATACCCCACACCCAGATAAAAACGATATGCCATACTATTAATCCGGTTCATGTAATGGTGATACCGAATATCGATATCACTCTGAACATACTGCGCATACCTTACTCCCAGCACTTCATAATAATCGCCATCCTCCGCATCCTGCACCTTCTCGCCTAAGGTATTTGAAAAAACGTTCAACACATTTCCCGCTTCTTCAACATTCCAATTGACATACCAAAAATCCTTACGTTTATTGACCTCTTGTTGATTATATACAATTGAATAGGAGGTACTGGAGATCAAGTGATCCTCATAAGAATACTTTAAATAGGTATCGCTAATAATAGAATCAAAGGCTGCATCAACCGTTGGTATACCCACATAATTCATACTCAATGGAGTTAATATATGAGAAGTATTTCTATTGGATTTCCACAGATAACTTATTTTTCCGGTGGCAATCGTTCTGGTGTAATCAGGTCGACGCTGATGATTATAAGCAAGCGACAAGGATGTTTTAGGATTATACCTTTGGCGAAATCGTTCAATTTTAAAAGGCATCCAAAATTTTGGAAATATAATTTCAGACTCTCCACCTATCTCTAAGGTACTAAATGGATCTTCCTGTCTGTCGAATTGATTTTGCATAGAAGCTCCAAAGTTAAAGCTAAATTCTTCTGCTCCCTTCAGTAAATTTTTATGTTGATACTTAAAATTACCTCCTGCACCCAGGTTTCCAGAAGAATTAATACCCTCTATATCTATGGAATACGACTGATATTTAGCAGGCACCAACTGAATATGGCAGTCAAGCCATTTATCATCAGTACTTGCGGTATCCGGAGCACTTACTTCATCAAAACGAATATTGACGAAGCGATATATTTTTAAGTTGGATAACAAAGTCTGTGTACGATCCACCAGGTCGACTCTGTATAACTGCCCCGGCTGTATATAACTAGAATTATACAGTACATCTGGGTCAACCCGCACCTTATCAATGTACAGAAAATAACAATCATGAATCATGAGAGTATCGAACTCCGAGAAATAAGTTTCTTTCTCAGCCAATGCCTTATGCGTATTATAGCCCATTCTATAATACACATTTTTGATACGAAAGGTAGGATGTACAAAAGTGGTATCTTTATCTCTCCCCAACTCCTTACGGGCATTTTTTACAATTACAGAATCATTGACCATAAATCCGCCCACAGAACTATCAGCCTTAAAATAGATAAACTCTTTAGAAAAATTGTAATAACCTTTATTTCTCAGACTACGCGTGATCCGTTCTCTTTCAGCATCATGCAATGACACATCAAAGGCTTTGCCTTTTTTGAGCAAGCTACGATGACTATCTTCCAGAACCAATTTACCAATGGTTGAATCTACGGCACCATAGGTAATGTCTCCTAACTTAAATTGCCTGCCTTGGTCAATGACATATCTAACCTTTACTTTTTTTTTAGAGACCACCACCAAACTGTCATGAACACTGGCATGAAAATAGCCCTTATTTTTCAAGAACACTTCCAGCTGATCAGCTGATTGGTGAGCCAATAACTCATCATACAAAACAGGAGCCTCCCCCACCCGACGCAACCATTTATTGATCTTTTTAGTCGTATCTTTTCCCGCAAAATTGTATAAGCCCAAATGAAATTTTAGAACTCCAAAAATCCTTAAGTTTTCACGCTGTTTCACATAAGGCATGAACCTTTCCTTGGAAATATCCCGTGGATTATTTTTGATAAGTACTTTTTGGAGAAGATACTCATTTTCAGGCACGTTTTTAACCGAACTACATGAACTTACCAGCAGAGCCAAAGAGAGTGCTATATAATATAAAATATATTTCAATGTTATCTAAACTTTATCGTACAAAAGTATTTTAACTTAAAACTTTACCCAGCAATTTTTGATCCGATTAGGTAAATTTTACGCAAAAGTATCTAATTACATTGTAATAAAGTAAATTTGTGACGAACTATATTATAAAAATGATCAGTCAAAGCAAAATTAAACTCATTAACTCCCTAACTAAAAAGAAATTTAGGGAGCAACATCAACTTTTTTTAGCCGAAGGTGAAAAACTAGTTCTTGATCTCATACAAGGAAACACAGGTATCTCCGAATTATTTATAAGGGAAGGATGGTCGGAAATTCATCATTTGCCGGCTTCTATTCCTTATACGGTGACAACTGAGCAATATTTAAAAAAAATCACACAACTAAAAACCCCTCCACCGGTAATAGCGATATGCAAGATACCCGAGAATGAAATAGCGCAATATTCGTGGCATGACAAACTAATCCTAGCTCTTGATGACATTCAGGACCCCGGAAATCTGGGAACCATCATACGCTTAGCTGATTGGTTCGGGATAGAACATATTGTTTGTTCTCAAAACACAGTAGACACATACAACCCCAAAGTTATACAAGCCACAATGGGAGCTATTGCACGTGTAACTATTCACAGTACAGATTTGCATGCGTTTTTATCACAGCAAAAAAAGAACAAGACACCTATTTACGGAACCTTCTTAGATGGGGAGAACATTTACCGACAAGAATTATCAAAAGCCGGAATAATTGTAATGGGGAACGAAGGCAAAGGAATTTCGAGCCATATAGAGACTTGTGTGGATAAAAAACTATTAATTCCCTCTTTTTCTTCACATGAAGACAAGTCAGAGTCGCTCAATGTATCAACAGCCACAGCCATCATCATGTCTGAATTTAAGAGAAGATAAAAAAGGTATTACAAAAGGAGGCATCGCATCGACAAGTTGCTTCCAAAATATTAAACATCGTAAATTATCATTTTCGATGTTTAATTTACACAAGTCATTAAGATTGAGCCTTACTGAAATATTACTTTTCATTCGGACAAGTATACTTTCATCCCTCCATTTGACCAAGCTTTGCTTTATCGTCATGCCCCCCGAAGACCACCAAAAGATCGAGAACAGTACACTCGTAATCTTTCGGATACAACTACTCTCCCAACATCCGAGCAACTGCATCGGCACACTTCTCTCCATCAATGGCCGAAGAGGCAATTCCTCCAGCATAACCGGCACCTTCACCACAAGGGAACAGCCCTCCTATATGCACATGTTGCAAAGATAAAGGATCTCTCGGAATACGAAGGGGTGATGAAGTTCGCGATTCGGTTCCCAAGATAATCGCTTCAGGATCAAGAAAACCATTGGCCCATTTACCAAATTGCTTAAACCCCTCCTGTAACCTATTGCTTATGCCATAGGGCAATACAAAATGAAGTGGAGAAGCGATGGTTCCGGGTACGTAGGATGTAGGTGGCAAATCAAAAGACAATCTAGAATCCACAAAATCAGTTAATCGTTGCGCAGGAGCAATCAGATTTTTACCTCCATTAATATAACAAAGTCTCTCTACTTCTTTTTGATACGCTAAGCCTGCCAGCACTCCCTGCTTCCTAAACTCATCTGGAATATCTTCGGGACGAACCTCCACTACCATACCCGAATTTGCATATGGTGAATTACGTTTAGATGGTGACATACCATTTACCACCATTTCATTTTCTCCAGTCATAGCAGGCACAATAAAACCACCAGGACACATACAAAACGAATACACACCTCGCTCCTGCACCTGACACGAGAAGTTATAAGATGCGGCGGGCAAATATTCGCCCCTCCCATCCGGCGAATGATATTGGATTTGATCAATCAGTTCTTGCGGGTGTTCAACCCGTACCCCCATGGCCCATGTCTTAGCTTCCAATTCAATAGCCCTATTATCTAACATGGTGTACACATCACGAGCAGAATGCCCTGTTGCCAACACTACTGCTTTGGCTTTAATATTAGTTCCATCCTTTAAAACGAGCCCTTTGACAGAAGAATCTTCAATGACAAGGTCAGTAACAGTGGCATTAAACAAAACCTCTCCTCCTGCGGTAATAATAGATTCCCGCATCTTTTTTATCACCCCCGGCAGTCTGTCGGTCCCAATATGTGGATGAGAATCAACCAGGATATCATCCTGAGCCCCATGAAAATGCAGAACATGCAATACCTTATTAAAATCTCCTCTTTTGGTGCTTCGTGTGTATAACTTACCATCAGAAAAAGTACCTGCTCCTCCTTCACCAAAAGCATAATTAGATTCCGGATCCACAGGATTATTCCTATTTAACAGCGCAATATCCTTTTTCCGTTCGTTCACATCTTTACCCCGCTCCAATACAATAGGCTTAAAGCCTAACTCCACTAGGCGCAGAGCTGCAAATAATCCTCCGGGACCAGCACCAACTACTATCACCTCAGGCTTATCACTTACATTTTGGTATTCAAACGTTACAAATTCCTTTTCCGGCGCCGGCGCATTGGCAAAGGCTTCCAAATGAAGCTGAACCATAACTTGACGCTGACGGGCATCAATAGATCTTTTGCGCACCCTGATAGCGGTAATCTTATCAGGATGTACCTTCATCTTTTTAGCTACGATATCCTTATAATATTTTTCGTTCGATGCCTCCTGAGGAGTAAGTCTTAATGCAATGTCTTTCTTCATCCGTTTTTTAATAACGGGGCAAAGATAATGAATTATCAATTTACAACGCTATTACTTCGACAATGGATTCATAAAGAGCTTACACCTTCATTTATCCACCACTCAATAAGACCATAAGTGACTGACAACAAAACACTTAATAAATGCAAAAAAATCACTTTTATTCAAAATAAAAGCTCAATACAAAAATTCGCGACGTTAATTTGTCAATTGCTTGGGTATAGGGCATATCCAAGGACTCCCCAGTACCATCATGATTGAGTACATCGCGCATACCGATAGAGACTTTAAGTTCGGTGGACAACCTAAAGTAATTGAGATAAGAATCAAACCCGGCTCCAAACTCATAATAAAAATCCAGCGCATTTAGCACTACCCCGGATTGATTTTTCTTGGCCAGATCGTAACGGGGATTAATACCAGCCACCAGATAAGGCTTAAAGTTATGGTTTCTATCAGCCCCATATTTTAACATAATAGGCATTTCCAAAAAGGTAGATTTTAACTGAAGAGCTTCATCCTCCTTGACTCCCTTTGAGTCAACAAAAGTCAGATCTCGTTGACCAAAGGAAATACCCGGCAACATCCTCAGATTTAAATTTTTCCTGATCCTCAAACTGGCAATTATTCCCAAATTAATTCCTGGTTGCAAAGACAATAGCTCTGCATACCGAGGATTATTTCCATTTTCTGGCGTAGCAGCACCCGAGTGCTGCACATTGAAATTCATGGTATTGAATCCAATCAAAAAACCAAAATGAATCGGTTTTTCGTCGAAACCTTTCAGGTTAGGCACATTTTTATTCTTATCGTTTTGTGCATTGATTTCCCCCATCAAACACAAGAGCACGAAAAACACAAAAAATTGCTTAAATCCAAGTATCATAAATACGTAATTTATCTTCCTTCAAATATATCATAGGATCAGACCTCTAAACTCAATAACTATATATTTTATGGTTTATTGTTTACAAAAGAGGATTACTTAGTGGCAAAATAAATCGTTGCCACGCCAAAAGTCTGCTTCCACACCCTTTCTATTTTAAAGCCAGCCTGATTTAATTCATTCACAAAGGACTGTCCTTCAGGGAAAGCAGCCACAGATTCAGGCAGATAGGTATAGGCAGCCTTGTCCTTAGACAGAAGTCCTCCCCACCAAGGTAATATTTTAGTAGAATAAAACTTATAAACTTGTTTAACAGGAAACGTTGATGGGTTTGAAAACTCCAGCACCATGAACTTGCCCCCTTTTTTAAGCACTCTATTAATTTCAACCAATCCTTTTTGTAGGTTTTCGAAATTACGCACCCCAAATGCAACCATCGCAGCATCAAACTCGGCATCATCGAAAGGAAGGTTTTCGGAATCGCCCTCTATCATAGAGATAATATTATGAAGGTTCTTCCGCTTAATTTTTTCTTCTGCCACTTTTAACATCTCTGGCGATAAATCCAGCCCCACAACTCTCTGCGGCTTCAATCGCAAGGATGCAATCGCCAAATCACCTGTTCCGGTGGCTATATCTAAAATCACAGGAGAATCCATTCCTTTCAGCAGATTTATGGCTCTCCGTCTCCATATTTTATCGACTCCCAATGACAATGAGTGATTTAAAAAATCATATTTGGGTGCGATATTATCAAACATGCTTTTTATCTGATTCTTCTTACCTTCTTCTGAAGATTTATATGGCTTAACCGTCATGTAGTTAGTGGATTCGTGCAATATTCATCGCAGGCTTATTTTATAAACAAGTTGTTAATATGCCAATGAATAATACTATTTAAAAAATTTAATCGGTTGTCAAAAATACAATAGATATTAAACTCTGGCAATAATTCTGAAGTTTTTAAGCACCGAAAAACTAGATAATGCATCATTACCACATTGCACCACCCACAAGCTACTCCTCAAACGCACTAATTTTCCAATGACCGTTCCAATACTTGAAGCATTTTTTCAAACTCATCGGGTGCAAATCCGGTTGAAGCATAAACTACCTTACCCGCTTTATCTACAATATAGTTTCTAGGAATTGTATTTATGGCAAACTTACCATATACAGCTCTTTGGGGATCTGGATATAATGGCAAATCAAACTTATTGGCCTTAAACTGATCCATTTCCTTTTGACTATGCTCACGTCCCACCACCAACAGAACAAAATCCTGACGTTCTTGATACTTATCAGCAATACGACTTTTAATGTACGGAAGCTCTTTCATACAAGGGGGGCACCAAGTTGCAAAAAAATTAATCAGCACCACCTTACCTTTCAGATCTACTGAATTCACATGACCACTCGTTGATTTCAGAACAAAAGAAGGCATGTCATCATCCACCTTAACCAAAGAGGCACTGTCTTGCGCTAAACATTCCGACACAAGAACCGCCCATATAAATCCCAGAGCCAGTAATTTTATCGTAAACAGCTTATTAATTTTCACCATCCATCCATGATTTTAAATACCCTGCAAATTTTTTCTTATAATCTTCTACGTAACCAAATGTTTCATCATCAATTCGTATTTCTCCTTTTGTTACATGGCCTAACACTGAGAATACGGCTCCTGTTTCCAACATAAAATCCACAAAATCATCTTGTTTTTCCGGAGCCACAGATACCACAATTCGGCTTTGTGCCTCTCCAAATAAAAAGGCATCCTTTCTAACCTCGGCATCTGTTGTTATATCAAAGCCAAAGCCCAATGGAATACCCGATTCTAACAAATTAAAGAACAACCCCCCGGAGGATACATCATGCACAGAACGCACCAAGTCTTTACGAATCACTTGCTTCACCAACTCCTGCACCTCTAACTCTTCGTCTATATCAAAATATGGTGCAGCGTGACTTTTTTTCTGATGATAAAAGTTCAGATATTCTGACGCATTAATATCATCTCTGGATTGACCTATTAAAAAGATCATATCCCCTTTACTCTTATAGGACAATACTGTATGGTGATCAATAGAATCCACAGTACCAACCATCCCCACAACCGGACACGGGGTAATAGGTGTTAAACGACCTTCCACCGAGCGTTGGTTATAAAAACTCACATTTCCACTAACAACTGGCGTATTAAATCTCTTACAAGCCTCCGACAATCCCTCAACCGATCTAGTAAACTGCCAGAACACTTCAGGATCATAGGGATTACCATAATTCAAACAGTCGGTTACTGCCAGTGGCACCCCACCCCCACAAATGATATTACGGGCCGCTTCGGCCACCGCAATCTGAGCACCCACATAGGGATCAGCCTCCACATAATTCGAATTACAGTCAACCGTTAAAGCTAATTTTTTATTGGTTTCTTCAATACTAACAAAAGAAGCATCCGATGGAAACTGATTACTCACAGAGTCTTGTTGTGCCGACTGATCAAAGATTTGAGTAAGATATTCTTTGGAGACCAGGTTTAAGTTAGTCATCATTTTATGAACCACCTTTTGGTAATGATCCGGTTCCGGGATATCCTCTATCTTTAATTCTTTTATTTTATTTTTTTCAGGCTCCAATACTTCCCGCTCATAAATAGGCGCTTTACCCCCCAATCCCACATAGGAAACAGGAATCTGTGCAATGGTATTAGTTCCTTCTTTACATTGTAAAAACTCTCCCTTGACCACGACACCTATCTGAGCAAATGACAATTGCATAGGCTGCAATAATTCAGAAACCCTAGTGATATTTTCAGGGTCAATACAAAGCAACATCCTTCCCCATGATTCAGAAAGCAACACTTCACGCATGGTCATACCTTCATCACGGGTAGGCACTTTATCTCCCTTCAACTCCATGCCTGCATTCCCTCTGGCTGCCATTTCAGTAGCAGCGCCCACAATACCCCCTGCTCCAACGGTTTGAATACCCACGACCAGTTTCTCTCTATTCAAAATTTTCACGGCCTCCAACAGACTACGTTCCACTGTTGAATCCATCATCTGCTCCATGGTAAAATTAGATGACAGCTTATCAGAAATAAAATCAGCAGAAAAGGCATCATTATCCACTCCTTCTTTACCCGTTAGAGAACCCAATAGCAATATGATCTGACCTTCGTTGGTGGCAACGCCGGATATAAGATCCTCTTTTTTGGCCACTCCCACGGTCATGTTATTTACAATAGGATTAGAATTAAAACCGGCATCAAAACAAACCTCGCCTCCAATAACCGGCACTTTCATATTTTCTTCAAAATCCTTAATGCCATTCACCACCTCTGAAAAAAGCCATCGTGCAGTATCTCTTTCTGCATCACCGAACCTCAATGAATCCAGAAATGCAACTGGTTTAGCACCCATAGAAAAAACATCCCGATTTACAATTCTCAAACCCGTTAAAGCACCTAATCGCGGTTGAATTGAACAAGGATGATTATGCGACTCCATCTTGAACACACATACATAACCGTCGCCAATATCAATGGCCCCAGCCGATTCGTCACCGGCTTCAACAATTACATTTTCACCTGATTTGGGCAATTTGCCCAGCCATTTCAAAGAGTTTTTATATGAGGCATGTTCTGTCCACAGACGCGAGAAAATATCCAACTCTAACTCATTGGGTTCTCTTTGTAATATTTCAGAAATTAATTCAAGTTCAGACTGTGTCAGACTTAAATTTTCTGAACTTTTAATATTAGGGTTATGTGTATTCATCATATCTTTTTTTGGTGCTGTATTTACAGATCTATAACTTTACAAAAATATTGTCATATCTTCACATTTTATATGGTACGACATTACAAAAGCACATGTGATTATTGACTTTTTGAAAGTATAAAAAAAATACCTAAGTACAAAAGTGAGCGATGTAAATTGAAAGCAAATATACATTTATAAAATCGGCACAACCACTTGTCTACATCAGATAGGGAAACAGTTATCGAACATATACGACCAGATTACTCATTTACTCTGGTCATTCAGTTTTTGATCAATTATAAAAACAAATTTTTAACACATGCAGACAATTGCGTTCATTACCGGAGCCACTTCCGGAATAGGAGAGGCAACAGCTAAGATGCTTGCCAAACAAGGCTATGATATCATTATTACAGGTAGAAGAGCCGAACGGCTAGAACATCTCAAGAAGAATATTGAAGCTACATTCAACAACTCAGTATTAAGTCTATGTTTTGACATTAGGAACGAAGAAGAAACAACCCAAGCCTTGGCCTCTATTCCGGATGCTTGGAAAAATATTGATATTTTAATAAACAATGCAGGTCTTGCTGCGGGAACCGAAAAAATATATGAAGATGCCTGGGACAAATGGTCACAGATGATTGACACCAATGTAAAAGGATTATTGTTCCTTTCGAAAGAAATTATAAAATGGATGGTCAAAAACCAACATGGCCATATCGTAAACATATCATCCATTGCAGGCATCAATGTTTACGAGGGTGGGAGCATATACTGCGCCTCTAAACATGCTGTGAATGCGATCACCAAGGGGATGCGTGTTGATCTTTTAAAACATAACATCAGAGTCACTTCCATCTCGCCGGGTATGGTAGACACGGAGTTCTCATTGGTTCGATTCGATGGCGATAAAGAAAAGGCTAAAAATGTTTACCAGGGAATCACCCCTTTATCCGCAATAGACATAGCCGAAGCTATTGAGTTTGCCGTAACCCGCCCACCGCATGTAAACATCAACGATATTTTAATTATGCCTAGCCAACAGGCTGATGCATTTAATACATACAGGAAATAGGGTACGACTCGCAGGGCAGTGGTTCTAAGAGGTGAAACCTAAAAAACAATCTCCACCACTGACCCTCCTGTAAGAAAAATACCTAAACTAAGAGCTTGTAATACGACCAGTAAGAATATTCCACATGGCTAAAAAGAAATATTTAATATCGGTTCTAAAACCTTTTTTTAGTTTTTCGCTCATATAAATCCTTTCCGCTTCTATATTACCTGAAGAATCAGGCATTAAAAGGGATACATACGGAGGAATACAACCAGGCTTAAATTTCACCCGTAACTCCTGAACCTCATTAGGGAGTTCTGAAAAACGCGTACGACTTAATGGTCTCACGCCTACCAAAGCAAGCTCCCCTTTAAAAAGATTAACCAGCTGAGGCAATTCATCCAACCAATACTTCCTAAAGAATTTTCCCCACGAAGTAAGGCGAAAATCACCAGCAGGCTTTCCAACAGCGTTATATCCATTTAAACGAACCACATAATCCTGCAGGTATTGCGAATAAGGATGCATTGTCCTAATCTTAAAAACCTTCAATTCTTTTCCTTCACGCCCAACCCTGGTCATGGAAAATAAAAATCCACTGCTACATCCTTCTTGCTTCTCTGGTGCTTTTTTCACCTTCATAGTCATAAAGTAAAGCAGTCCCTCAATTTCTTTAAAGTCTATAATAGAAAATCCTGCATAAACCAAACGACCCAATGCTTCGGCTTTACCAATAAACTTCTTATGCTTTAAACTCTTCAGATATGGATTTTGATCTCTAAAATGCTTATCTTTTTTATTCTTCAAGTCAGCAATAGCGCAACACCCTACAAAAATAGTGGCTTCAGGAATATGGTCATTTAATTGAAATAAATATTGATTAATATTACCTGCTGAGTTAATGGGAGCCACATCCACAATACCCAACAATGGTTTTTCTATTGTATAATAATTTTGAGGACAATATGATTCCTCTACTCTTACTTTATCAGAGTATAAAGGTACAGTTTGAGAGATAAACCCATATACCTTCTTCGACATACGCTTAATCAAATTATTTTTATACATATTGAGCTGTCGCCCCACATGCTCATCTATGGCTTTTAAATTTACACCATTGGAATTGGTTTTTGTAGTTTTTACGTTTTGCATTAAGTAAAAGTAGTTTTATTGGCTCGCTCAAAAATAACAAGATGATTTATATTAATAGGAAAATATTGACATACGGCCTAAAAAAAGTAACGAAGGCATTCTTTGTACATCGTATGTAACGCCCTAGTACGACTGCACTATACAGCTACGAGCCCTACTTTTATTCGATAGGCAAACACGCTTATTTTTTACACAAACGTCATTATCTAAAAGCCACTCCAGCCCCCAAGCTCATGGTTCCGTACTCACCCGGTGCATAACCGGCAAACAACTCTACCATTCCTATTTTCGCTTTCACACCGAAATCCAACGCCATCCTACTGAATTCATACTTTACTGACAGCGGGTTTGTTTCTTCCAAGAGAGCAGCAGGGTCACCCACATAATAATTTCCTTTTAAAGTATAATCAACATTTGAAGAAACATAGCCAAGGCCCATATATGCTGAAAAAACAGGCACATCTATCCCGACTAACAGTTTAGCACTTAAGCCAGTCATCACGCCTTCCAACGACTGACCAGGGCTACCCATATTCGGATAGTCTATCTTTATATCATTTGACATAAAAGCATAAGATCCCCATACAGCCAACGAAAGTACTGGTACATTCGCTAAAACAGGAATATACTCTTTAACACTGTGTTTAAGGCCAACCCCATATTGCGAAACTTCACCCGTATTACCCATATCTAGCTTAGGCATCAACTTCACCCTCAGCTCAGAATTATATGGTAAACCTATTCCACCCGATAGCACAGGAAGTGAGATTCTGTCTTCCCCTTTACCTTTGGGCAATTGTATCTCTCTACCATCTGTTCTATTTCTAATAACAGGGAAGTCAGTGGTTTGACCCGCCATATTGGCGGCTATTGAGAAACTACCATCTTTGAGGATATAATTTTGTTGAAAATCAGGGATCTGATCAATATAATAACCTCTCTGATCAGAAGGAGTAGTTGTTGCTGACATACTCAACGAAATATCAAATCCTAAAAAACGGTGTGTTTTTGCAGTTCGATACCAACCGGAATGCAGATTACCATGCATCATTTCACCCATAGGACTCAGATATTCCATGGCTAAGCCCTGCGAAAGCTCCGGCACCTGAAGAAAAGTAACCACTTCCTTTTGTCCCTTTACAATAGATACACCCACAGCCAACAATAAGAATATGAAAGTTTTTCTCATGGTAGTTCTTTTAGCATTGTTAAATATCCAACTACTGCCTTTATTGTATTAACCAGGCCTTTGCTTCACTTAATGAAATTCTGTCACCTCCTCTATAAGCAACAATGTAACCTTTGGTATTAGATTGTACTAAAGCCTTTTTTGCTGCACTGAAAGTTCCAAACTTTCCAAAACTATACCGATACCAACCGTCACCTTTATTTTCAACAATCGGATATTTTCCAGAATAGACCTGCTTGATACGTGATTCTGAGACAGGAGCCTTATCCGCCATAATCTGCACCGTATAATACACCACTTGCTTCTGCTGCCTGGTCTCCTCAACTAAAGATTCAGCTCTATCTTCTTTTTCAACCGCAAGAACTTCCTTTTCTTCTGACACCAAGAGCAAATCTGTATACACTTTTTCTGTTCCTGAACTTTCTAAAAACCTTCCTTTTTCCTCCTTCACAGGGGTGGGTGCTTGACGAACCACTTTCGCACCTACAGTATCCTGAACAACAGCAGATCCTTTTTTCTGCGTTTGGAGCGCACTTTCTTTTTCTATTAAATCAAGTGCTTGTAGGCAAAACAGCACTGCCTGTTGATATTGAATATTAGAAACATGAATCTGCTCTCCCCCTTTTCTCAATTGGGCGCTTACAAGACTTTTACCTCGCATCTCTTCTGCATGAGATACATACATATCCACAGAATCTTTCAATGCGCTTATCTTTTTATAATACAGACTGTTTGTTTCACCTAAATATTGATTTATATACCGTCCATACACAGTCAGCATACTTTCAAAACCTGTTCGGTAATAATCCTTGGTTTCGAACAACAACCTGCTCACCCGTTTGCCTGCGTATAAATTTTCAGAAAGTTCAACATAAGTAAGACCTTGTCTGAATAAACTATCCTTAGGGTAAACGAAATCAGCAAACAATATTTCATTGCCCTGGGCAATATAAGAATGTGCTTTTAAAATTTTTGACATATCACTTTCAGATACCACTGAGTGCGTTCTCTCCATCATATTCTGCGCATTTATACCACAAAATAAAAACAAAAGCACAACCAGCATTCTGAATCGGAAAAAATCCATCACATATGTATTAACAAAAATTTCAAAGCACAATTCTATCCCTTACAATAACTACCTAAAACTCAAACCAAACCCAGCAGTAATCGCACTATATTCACCTAAAGTATAATCAGCATGCAAAGCAATTACTCCCAGACGAATTCGCATACCCACATTGGCATCAAAGGAACTGGTTGAATAACCCAATTTAATAGGGTCTTTCAGAACAACAGGAATATCATCACCTACGTTGTAGGTACCTAACAAATTAAAATCACTGTTTGATTTTCCATATCCCATGCCGGCATAAAAAGCAACAACAGGAAGGTTGGCTCCCACAATCAAACGCGTACTTAAACCACCAGCTGATATTTCCAGTTTTCCGTCAGGGCCACCATCTTCTATATCTATCTCACTTGAGAAATGGGTATAAGCCACCAAAGCCGAGACATTTAAAATGGGAATATGCTTTACTCCCGGAATATAATCCTTGATATCCTTTTGAACCCCCAATCCCCAAAGACCTACCTTACCAGCATCTTCAATATCGATCTCTGGAATAAAGCGACCTTTTAACTCAAAACCCATCGGAAGACCAACACCAGCTGTAACCATTGGAATCGGAAGAAAGTCCATTCCGGTACCATTGGGCATGGTAATTTCTGACAAGCCAGTGGCCTTATCTGTTAAAACAGGCAGATTCTCCATATCTCCAGATACGGTGGGAGAAATAGAATTATTAGGATTTTTCAGTTCAAATTCTTGTAAGTTATCCTCATATTTAGCAATATCAAAGGTGGCTGCACTGGAAGGAGCTTGTATTAAACTAGCTGTAACAGTCAGATCAAAGCCAAACAATTTATGAGGTTTAGCCGAATTATACCAGCCATTGTTCATACCCTTTCCTAACATTTCACCAAAGGGCTTTAAATACGGTTTCGCCAACACATTGGCATCATGAGCACCTGCCTTCAAAAAATCAACCACGTCCTCCTGCGCCATCGCATTGAACGAGACCAACGCAATCATTATCAATAAATAAATCTTTTTCATAATAAAAATGTATGTGTATTGTGTATTTTAATTTGCACTCATTTCTTCAGCCCTACTCATTGAAATTCTCATTTCATTTAGATAGGCAACAACAAACCCTTGAACTCCAGATCTATCTTTCATGGTATTAGCTTCTTCGATGCTCGTGAATTTACCAAAACTATATTTAACCAAGCCATCCACCTCATGTTTAATCACTTCAAAAGGTCCATCATATAAAGAAAGTAACTTTTCCTTAGGTACTGGTTGCTCTTCAGCCAAAAACTGCACCGTAAAATAAAGGCCTGGCACCTTTTCTTGAACCACCTTGTCCTCTAATAGTTCATTTTCGCCATCCACCAATGTTGACTCTGCAGCTACAGCAGAAGCCGTAACAAGCGCTGTATCCGCAGTCATTATCAAGCTTGTATCCTGAAAAGCTATACTATCAACTCTACTTAGGGTATCAGATAAACTTAAAGAGTGACTTCCTATGGAATCAAGAAGTAAAGAATCCGACACGATACCCGCAGAAGAACCCGCCAATATTAAAAGAGTATCCGACGTAACTACCATAGAATCTTCAATTGGCACTACTGCATTCTCTTCCTCGGTATCTACCGAATGTATATACCCGGTTGCTTTGGCTAATATTTCGATTGCCTTTCCCTCTTTTTCATTGGCTTCCAACAATAAAGGCGCTGCCTTATTGGCATTAGAATAGTTAATCGATTTCCTTCGAAGTTTTCTACCTCCTCTAAATTCATCTTTGGCATCGGCTAAAAACGTTTCTATGTTTGCATCAAAGCTTCCCGCTTTCAGTCCTTTAGAAACCACTCTTTTAAAAACATAATATTTCTTTCCGTATCCCTCTTTATAATAAGATGAAGAGCCTACCAAAATTTTATTCGTCTTCTTGTTCAACCTCCTTATTTTACCTTTTCTCTTTTTTCCTTCGGCTTCTATTTCCTCAATTTCACGGGTATACTTTTCCGTTTTTGCTACAATGGCATCCCCTTTTTTAATTTTTTTCTCCGCACGATCGATCTTTCTATTATCACGTGGACTAAGCACTTCTGTATTTTGTCCTCCTACAATCATATTCAATCCACAAAGAAGCAAAACACCCAAAATTACTATTTTCATACACTATAAGTTATTTAATGAGAGACTATCAAAACACTACATTTAAGACAAACACCTCAAAAAAAGGCATCTTCAAACAATTCGCTGTCTCTACCACAAAATGTTCGATTCTTTCTACTATAAAAGATGAATGGATGTTACACTTAAGTTTCATTTTAAAGGAAAATTCACCATAAATTAATAAAACAAACGCTTCAAAAGCATAATATACGTCCCCAATACTCACCCCAACTATCCAATAGTAATAATTATCATTGTTTACAAAGCAAACACCCCTTATTTTTATACCCATTTAACATTTCAACACCAACTTTACCAATAAACGATATCGTCATTGCAATAATAATCACTCAAAATAAACACTTGCACTTAAATTCGATGCTCCAATCTGACAAGCAAGAAGATAAGCTCACTCATCAATAAATTACGTCAAACCATTTAAAAATAAATTTAAACCAATGAAACCAAGTTTATTTATTAGTTGTTTACTTTGCATTTCCATATTTATGGACAGTTGTAATCAGAAAAGTACTATGAACACCAATCCATTATTAGAAGAATTTAGCACGGTGCACAATACACCACCGTTTGATCAAATCCAATCCAGCCATTATCTACCGGCTTTTAAAGAAGCTATTATCAAGGCCAAGGCAGACATTGACAAGATTGTGAGCTCCACAGAAGAGCCTACATTTGAGAACACTATTTTAGCACTGGAATATGCTGGAAAACAATTAAACGACGTGTCCAACATATTCTTTAACATAAACTCGGCAGAAACCAACGAAGAAATTCAAGCCATCGCTCGCGAAGTATCTCCCTTGTTAACAGAATATTCCAATGACATTGTACTGAACGAGACCTTATTTAGGAAAGTAAAAACAGTATACGACTCTCGCAACAAGCTAAATTTAAACGAAGAACAATTAAAACTTTTAGAAGATTCTTACAAAGGCTTCGAAAGAAAAGGTGCTTTATTAAAAGGAGAAGACAAGGAACGCTACCGCTCTATTACATCGAAGCTAAGTCAACTAACCTTACAATTTGGCGAAAATATATTAGCAGAAACCAATGGATATAAACTTCACATTACAGATGAAGCAGATCTTTCGGGATTACCTGCAGGTATAATTGAAGCAGCTGCCACAGTAGCTAAAAGTGAAAATAAAGAAGGGTGGATTTTTACACTTCAGTTTCCCAGCTATGTTCCATTCATGAAATATGCTGACAACAGAGAGCTAAGAAGGCAGATGTACATGGCCTATTCCACCAGAGCCAATCACGACAACGAGTACGACAATAAAGAGATCATTACGCAAATCGTTAATCTACGCTTAGAGAAAGCAAAATTACTAGGATATGAAAATCATGCTCAATTTATACTGGAGGAGCGTATGGCCCAAACCCCCGAGAAAGTAAATACTTTTTTAGACGAACTATTTGCGCGCTCGATAGACTTCGCCAAAAATGAGATCGCTGAAGTTGAAACATTTGCCCAAAAGAATGGACTCAAAGATCAACTACAGCGCTGGGATTTCAGTTATTATTCTGAAAAACTAAAAGCGGAAAAATTTGACTTCACCGAAGAAATGACCAAACCTTACTTTCAGTTGGAAAAGGTAATTGATGGTGTTTTTGGTTTAGCCAACTCGCTTTACGGCATTAGCTTTAAGGAAAACAAAAATATTCCTGTATATCATAAAGAAGTAAAAGCTTATGAGGTACTTGATGAAGATGGTTCATTTTTAGCCGTTCTTTACCTAGACTTCCATCCTCGCAGTGGAAAAAGAGGTGGTGCATGGATGACCAATTATAGAGAACAATACATCAAAGATGGCAAAAATATTCGTCCATTTGTTTCTTTGGTATGTAATTTCAGTCGACCAACAGAAGACACACCTTCTCTGCTAACACATAATGAAGTAACCACATTTTTACATGAGTTTGGTCATGGCTTACACGGCATGTTAGCCAACACAACCTATCAAAGCCTCAGCGGCACCAATGTTTATCGCGACTTTGTTGAACTTCCATCACAATTATTAGAAAATTGGGGTACCGAAAAAGAATGGTTAAAATTGGTCGGCAAACACTATAAAACAGGAGAAGTCATACCTGATGAGTTAGTAGATAAAATCTTAGCATCCTCTAATTTCCAGAGTGGCTACCTCAGCGTACGTCAATTATCATTTGGCATGAATGATATGGCTTGGCACTCCATCAACACTCCCTTTAAAGGATTGGTCACTGAGTTTGAAAAAGAGGCCATGGCAAAAACAGAATTATTCCCTCAAGTGGAAGGTACATGTTTTAGCACAGCCTTCTCCCATATTTTTTCGGGAGGATATGCAGCCGGTTATTACGGATACAAATGGGCTGAAGTATTGGATGCTGATGCCTTTAAAGCATTCAAAAAGAACGGCATTTTTAACAAAGAAACAGCTGCGTCCTTTAGAAAAAACATATTATCAAAAGGCGGCACCAAACATCCAATGGAATTATATGTAGCCTTTAGAGGACAAGAACCTACACCCGATGCATTGCTTGAAAGAAGTGGATTGGTAAAATAGTTACCTGCTATTTTCAATCATGATAAATAAAAAAGGGATGTTTCTGACGAAACATCCCTTTTTTATTTAAGATCTCTCCGACTATGCAAAGAGAGTCTAATTTAAAATTTATTCATACAATTCCTTATGCGTATAAAAACCTGAACCTATCAGCACCTGATCAATATTATCTTTTGTAACCGCAATAGAATTCACCCTATGCGTAGGAATTTCACTTAAACCGTTAAAATCGGAGCTATTAACAAATCGATCCAGATTTTTTCCCTGAGCCATTTCAATAGCGATCTCAGCACCTTTTTCGGCAATGGTTTTCAATGGGTGAAAAACGGTAACACACTGATTACCCGCGATCACATTTTTACACCCGGCCAATTCAGCGTCTTGTCCGGTCACGGCCACCTTACCCAGTAGACCATTGGCTCTAAGCACATCAATCACCGATGCAGACATTCCATCATAACCAGCAATTACGGCATCAATATCTGAACCATATAAAGATATCACCTTGTCCATTTCAAAAGCAGCTGTACTTGCATCCCACTTCTCCACAAATGTTTCGTAAACTATCTCCACTTGCTTCTGATCTATTTTAGGTTTTAAATATTTTTTTACGGCCGCCTGTAACTCCTCACCATTCTTATCAAATTTATCTCCGCCCAAAATAACAAAATTACCCGAAGGTTTTTCTTTGAGCAGTGCATCCACCATTATTTTACCTATTTGATCATTATTACTGGCCACAAAGAAATCTACATCACTATTTTTTATCATCCTATTGTATGCCAGTACAGGTATATCTTCGGCATGCGCATTACGAACAATAACAGCTGCAGTATTAACATTGGCAGCAATAAGAACAAGTGCATCCACCTCTTGTTCAATCATCTCATTGGCTAGTTCTATCTGCAAAGACTCATCGTTAGATGCTGTTTTAACAATGACTTCCACACCTTGTTTTTGACAATAGTCTTTAAAAAAAGCACTTTCCTTATTAAATCGCACAGTTAAATCAGAAGGATATAAAAAGCCGATTGACATTGTTTTTTTCTCTTTACATCCCCCCAAAAGGACGATGACAGAAAGAAGCATGACACTAATAATATTTTTCATAATGATTATAATTAATTTTCAAGGCCATCAGAAACGCGCCACCTTCATCTTTTTCATTTTTGAGAAAGACTTACTTATGATTCGTTTCATCTCCAAAATTATTATTATTTTGACAAAAAAAACGGTTGTATTTGTTACAAAGCTAATAATTTTACTCAGTAAAAAAACACTATTTTAACAGCTCTCCTATTAACAAAAAAATGTTTTACTTTTTATGTTTTTTTAGTAACATTTATGCATATCATACGTTAAACAATACACCCTACCCGATGCATAGCGAAAATAAATCAAGCTTACTTCTTAATTGTTATTTCATGAAATGGAGAGATCTTAAAATTAGAAACAAAGTTGGAACTGGATTTGGTATTATCATCTTAATGACGATTGTTTCCAGCACAATATTACTTATAAACCTGCTAAAGGTGGACAAGGAGATTAAATCATTGTCCAACCAATACATTCCTTCGGTGAACGAATCATCAAAAATGGATCACTATTGGGAGCGGGCCAACGGAAATATGAATGCCTTTGATTTATCGGGCAATTCTCACTACAATAGTATGGCTGATCAACAACTGGAAAGCTATATGCAGGCCTTGGAAAAACTGATTTTAATGTCTGACACCACCAACAACAAACTCGCGTCCAGAGGCATTAATTTAGTCACACTTCAAGAATTTGCCAACTCCTTTAAAAAGATTAAAAAAGAATTTGTACAAAAAGAAACAGAACAGGGGGAACAAATCAATAAGTTAAATGGTCTTTTTGCAAGCTTGAACGAACTTACTAAAAAGTCAAGCGGCTCTTTTGCCACACAAAAAGCACTTGCTGCTGCCAACCAACTTCAGGTAAATTTGCTACAATGCATACATTCCAAAAATGTTCTTCTATTATCCGACGTACAAAATAGCCTTGATCAGCTCGCACAAATACGAGGAGTAAGACGAGAGATAAAAGAAATTATTGACCAGATCCAAACTTCAGCCACAGACTTCATCCCCCACTACAGTTTAACCAGAAGGCTTGAACTTAAAAAATACCAGATGGCCCAACAATTGATGTGGGAAGTTAGAAAATCATCAGAGCTAGGACTCGACTATTTATTGGAGATGGGTGAAGACAGTGCACATATTGTTACTCAGGAAAAGCAAATCCTCATTATCTCCATCATCCTGATTCTTGTTTTTGGAATAAGTCTCAGCTACCTATTGGCCTCATCCATCAGCAAACCACTTGTTAAAGGTATCGCCATGGCTGAACAAGCGGCCAAAGGCGATTTAAATGTTTCTTTTGCGGCCAACAGCAAAGATGAAGTTGGACGCCTATCTACAGCCTTGAACATCATGGTAGGCAATATAAAAAATGTAGTGAACGAAATAAGCGCTGGCGCCAATAAGATGGTATATGCCAGCGAAAGGCTTAGTAAAGAATCGATGGAACTAAGTGAAGGAGCCAGTGAGCAAGCATCGGCAGCAGAAGAAGTTTCATCCTCTATGGAAGAAATGTACGCGAACATCCAGCAAAACACCGAAAATTCTAAAGAAACAGAACGAATTGCTGTGCAGGCAGTGGAAGGGATGAAAATCAGCAACACCAGTTCTGAAGAAGCCAAACAACATTTAGATACCATTACCGAAAAAATATCCATCATCGGTGACATTGCTTTCCAAACCAATATTTTGGCTTTAAATGCCGCTGTTGAGGCAGCTCGCGCAGGACAAGAAGGTAGAGGATTTGCTGTAGTTGCAGCAGAAGTACGTAAATTGGCCGAAAGAAGCCAACAAGCAGCCAACGAAATCAATGCCTCTTCTCAAAACACCATCAACAGCTCCAAAGAAGCCAATGATAACTTAAAACAAATTACTCCTGAAATAGAGAAAACAGCCATGTTGGTACAGGAGATCACCAGCGCATCACTGGAGCAGGTATCAGGCGTGGAACAAATCAACAATGCCGTACAACAATTAAATCAAGTAACACAGCGCAATGCTTCCAATTCAGATGAGATCAGCTCTGCTGCCCATGAACTGGAAGAACTTTCAATGATGCTAAAAAAATCCATCTCTGTTTTCAATGTTGATGACCAAAACACAGTCAACACCAACCAAAATGCGCAACCGAAAACAACAAACAAACAAAATCACATCAACAAAAAACAAAAAACTTCAGGTGGTATTTCTGCTAATAAACCAATCATCGACTTAGGGAAAGACATAGACGGTGATGATTACGAGAAATTCTAACACATCACTACTTAATACAAAAGGATGGTATCTTTATCAACAAACAGCGAACCAAGATACCATCCTTTTTTTCTTGACCTATTTTTTCTTCTTTACCTCAGGGTAAGAAACCCGGGCATGATATATATTTTTTAGTTTTTTCTTAAACACAGATTTTGCCGTAGTGATTTCCCTAAAAGTAATGGGCGCATTAAAAAACTGACCTTCTTTTATCTGAGCATTCACAATATTCTCCACTAATTTATCTATCGCCTCATCCGTATAATTCTTTAAACTCCTACTGGCCGCCTCTATTGAATCAGCCATCATTAATATGGCGGTTTCCTTGGTAAAAGGCGTTGGGCCAGGATAAGTAAAGTTCTTTTCCTCCGGTTTTTTATCCGGATGCTCATTAATAAATGAATTATAAAAATACCTTGTTTTCGTAGTGCCCTGATGTGTAGCAATAAAGTCTATAATTTTTTGTGGCAATTTATGCTTCCGAGCAATTTTAACACCTCCCTCAATATGGTCAATCACTAATTTTGCACTCTGTTCATAATCCATATTATCATGCGGATTGATACCCGAAGTTTGATTCTCAGTAAAATACAATGGAGTGGCTGTTTTTCCAATATCATGATACATAGCTCCAGCCCTTACCAAAAGAGGGTTCGCATCAATCTCATAAGCTACCTCTTGTGCCAAATTACCCACCTGTATGGAATGCTGAAAAGTACCCGGAGCATTTTCTGCCAACTTACGAAGCAATGGATGATTCGTATCTGACAACTCTACCAACGTTACATCCGAAAGAAAGCCAAAAAGCTTTTCGAAAATATAAATCAATGGATACACAATAAAAATCAATATTCCATTGATTCCAAAATACATAAAATACCTATAATTAATAGTTTGAATATTCCCTTCCCTTATCAGATGCAGTCCTGTATAAAAAACACTGTAGGTAAGAAATATAAAAATAGCAGAACGAACAATCTGAGCCCTTCTGGCCATCTTATACAAACTAAAGATAGCCGCAATACCTCCAGGAATTTGCAAGAAAAGAAATTCAAAACTATTATCACTAAAAAAAGAAGCCAATACCATGGCCACAACGAACATAAAGAAACCAAGTCGTGAATCCATAAAAGTTCTCACAATCAGTGGTAATATGGTAAAGGGAATAACCCAAATAGGGACATCAGCAATACGATAAGAAATAAATGCCATCATAATCACCGTACATAACATCAACAATAAAAAAGTCACATACTTAAGATTTAAGAACACATCTTTTCTATAAAAATAGAGAAATAGAAACAAACCGGTCATAAACATAAGTGTAATCAACACATGCCCAGCCCAAATCTGGTTATATTGCGACAAAGTTCCTACCCGGGATTCATATTCTCGTTTATACGAGTCCAATTTTTTAATACCATTCTCATCAATGATTTCCCCCTTGTCAATAACACGCTGCCCACCTAAAACAATACCATTTGTAAGTGCCATATTTTTAAGTACTCTATCCCGCTCTTTCACAGTTCTTTCCTCGTCAAGCACAATATTCGTGATCAAAAATTCATTGAGCTGCAGTTCCGAAATAAAATTCTCAACACCCGTAAAGTCATTGGTAGCAAAAGCCAATCCCTTGGCCACCTCTTTAATTATAAACTGGTATGATGATCTTAAAGTCAGAAACTCATTAGCCATAAAAGGTTCTGCCAGATTCTCCTTCACCACCATTAGCTCCAGCTTTTCTTTTCTTGAAGCATACTCTTCAGGAATCGCAATAATACCTTTATCATACACCTGCCACAAAACAGTATCAACCAATTCCTTCACCAATCTTGTATTTTCTTTATTACGGACTTTACGTTTTAAAAACTTATACTTCTTGATGTAATCCGGTAATTTTTTTTCAAAGGTTAGATGAAAATTTTGTGCTACTTTTTTTACAGCAGTACTATCATACAAAAAATACGGCCTAAAATTTTTAAGTATACTATCGCGCTCCACATCCAATTCTTGGCTGGTCTTAAAAATTCGAAAATCAAATGGGGCAATTAACACTTCATAGCGCCACGGTTCGCCTTTACTATATTCATATCTAAACTTTCGTTCCCGAGGCATCAAGTTGGCAATAATAAGTACAGCTGCCAAAAACAACAATATTCTATAGGATGCTTGAGAATATTTTTTTAACCGTTGAAGAAACTCTTTCATAAATACTAAATGACTTAAATAATACAACAACAAATATGCGTAAAATCAGTCACATAATCAGGCCTTCATGATGGTATAATGATATTTTTACACAAGGCTCAATTTTGTTTAGGCATATTTTGGTATATTCGCAGCACTAAAATTTAAGGTATATGAACGGTTCTATCAGCGTATATAGTTTTATTCCAGTAAGGAAAGAACCATCAGAAGCATCGGAACTTGTTACACAAATTCTTTTTGGAGAAACCTTTGTGGTTCTTGAAAAAGACAAAAAGTGGGCAAGAATCAAGATGGATTTTGATGGTTATGAGGGCTGGATTGATGCTAAACTAATTTTTTCAATGGCCGAAACAGAATATGAGCTTTGGAAAAATACCGATGCATGGATGGTTTCTACACCAAAAATAAACATCGTAAAAGACGGTTCTGGTACCACTATTACCATACCTGCCGGCAGTCGCATTGTTTTTAATGGCCACGATAGAAATAGTTTTTCCATTGGAAAAAATGACTATTTTATCTCCGGTCAAATCCCATCCCACAAAGAGTTAGGCATTAGAGAAGTAGCTACCTCTCTACTACACACCCCTTACCTATGGGGAGGAAGATCATACTTTGGCATTGACTGCTCAGGGCTTTCCCAAATAGTTTTTAAAATTAACGGAACCCGTATTCCCAGAGATGCTTATCAACAAATGGAGCTAGGTACCAATGTAAGTTTTGTGGAAGAAGCCAGAATTGGTGACCTCGCCTTTTTCGACAATGAGGATGGACATATTGTTCATGTAGGAATCTGTTTGGGCTCCGGCAAAATCATCCATGCCCATGGCGAAGTAAGAGTGGATTCTTTGGATCACCAAGGTATCTTTAACCATGACACCAATAAGTACTCTCATAAATTAAGAGTCATCAAACGAATCATACCAGCTTAAAACTATGCGTTTCACCTATAAATACCCCCGCCCAGCTGTAACTGTAGATGTCATCCTAATCACCAAAGGTAAGCAGCCACAAATACTCCTCATCGAGAGAAAGCATGAACCTTACGAAGGGTGCTGGGCTTTTCCCGGAGGATTTTTAGATATGGATGAAGACCTGGAAACAGCCGCCTTGCGTGAACTGCAAGAAGAAACACATATACAAAACATCCAAATAAAACAATTTAAAAGTTACGGTGGAGTTCAGCGCGACCCAAGGGGCAGAACAATATCTGTGGTTTTTTATGCTTTTATAGAGGATGTGCTAATGGTTCAACCTGGAGACGATGCCAGCAAGGCGAAATGGTTTTCATTGGAAAAAATACCAACACTGGCATTTGACCACTCACTCATATTAAATGAGTTTAAGGAAACTTTCCTATCCTAATGCATGGCTTTTCAAAATAAAAATTAGCTAGGTATAATTTACTCCTGCTGTATAACCACAACTACGGGGCACATTATCGTTTTATGGCCTAGTTTTATTTACATTCTTGATAAATCAAATCAACGCATTTCAAATAATTCTTGATGAAATTTTGCTTTAAATCCATTTGTTTTAAAGTCTTTTTTTATTGATTTCCCCATTTTCGAAGGACCACAAAACCAAACACTGGCAGACACCCAATCTGAAATAGTATTTCGGATATGTTCTCCTGAAATTAAAGCAGATTTGGAGGCTTCAAACAAATGTAGATTGATGTTAGCTGCTGTTGCGAGTTGCTGTAATTGTCCCTCTAAAGTAGCATCTAATTTATATGCTGCGTAGAAAAAATCAATTTTTTGCATATTACTCAGTTGTCCCAAGCCTTCCATTCGTGCCAAAAACGGAGTAATACCAACACCACCACCTATCCATATTTGACTTTCTTTGTTATCGTTAAACGTAAAATTACCATAAGGACCTTCAACAACTATCGAATCGCCGATTTTTAATTTATTAGCCAATGTATTGGTATAATCACCAAGAGCCTTAATCGTAAAACTTATATTTGGGGTGTTTCTATCCCAAGCCGAACTTATGGTAAAAGGATGGGATGGTTCTCTCTTTTCTAATTTTAAAAATGCAAATTGCCCCGCATTATGTCCTTTCCACTTATCGCTTCTTACTATTAATTCAAACATATTCATATCGGAATAAGACTTGATAGATTGAATGAATCCCTCCGTTTTTTGTTTTTTACCCACTTGTCCCAAAAGTACTATAACCGAAGAAACGGTTCCTAGTACCATTAAAATTGCCATAGTAATACCAATAGGCTCCGTCCAATACTCAATATACATTAAGGCAAAAGAATGAAAAACCAACGCCAAATAAATTACCGCCATCACAATATGCGTTTTCGCAAATATGTGATAAGGTATTTTCTTTAGCAATGCCATAATAAGAAATAGGACCGTTAAATAGAAAGCATACTCCCCTACTTGGTGAGCCGAAACCTCAAGAGTTTCTAAAAGCTGCTCGAATGCGGAGGGTTCAGTATCAGAAACAGTGGCACCTGAGATAGCATCTAAAGTTATGAGATTATCTAAACGCAACCACCAATCCGGCAACTTTGCTACCAACCAATGCATAATGGAAAACGAAAAAGCAATAATACCAAGCCATTTATGTAAGCGATAGATCTTATCAAGCCCATTCAAACGCTTTTCAAGCCACAGGTGACGCGTTGCCAATATCATTGAAAACGTCATCGCAGAAAAAGCAATAACTCCAGTAAATTGATCTAAACTTTTGGTAAATAAGTCGTAATCGAATGGAATATACAGTAAGGTATTTGTTAAAAACCAAATTATTGTGATGGAAATAAATAGTGCAGCAAGTGTTATTTTTATTCGTGTCATATTAGTTTGCTAATTTCCCAAGTGCCTTTTGTCATGAAAACTAATTAAAGTTCAATAATTACATCTTCTTTTGCCATACGTGCTTTTGGCAATTTACGATTGTAATCTTTTTTATCATCATGATAACCAATCGCTAAGGCAAAAGTACATTTGTAATCATCGCCTAATTCTTTGGCAAACTCCTCCCCAATCGCCTCTGCATCTACACCCTCCATTGGTGTGGAATCAATCTTTAAACGTGATAATGCGTGTAACACATTACCTAACGCAATGTAAGACTGTGCTTTTGTCCAGTTACTATTATTTCCGTTTTCATCGGCCGCCTTTTCAGCAAATTTGAATGCATTTGTTAGCATTTTGTCATATCCTTTTTGATTCATGCGGCCGGCCTTTACGCTCGCATCTAATCGTTTTTTGTAATCCTCTTTGTCAAAATGAACTTTATTGGCAAAAAGAATAATTTCTGAAGCATTGGTAGCGTGTGGTTGATTAAATTTATAACTTTCAAAAGTTTTGGCCAAACGTTGTTTTGCTTCATCACTTTTAATAACGATGAATTTCCAAGGTTGTGAATTAATAGAGGAAGGTGATAAACGCAACACTTCTTCGATGGTTGCTAAATTCTCGGGCGAAACACGTTTTGTTTTATCATAAGCCTTTGCTGTATAGCGTTGGTTTAGGTCTTCTATGATTTGATGATCCAGAGAAATCGTTGATGATTCTTCTTTTTCTTTTGAAGTACAAGCACTTAAGACTCCCACGATAGTTGCTATAATTAAAATCCCTTTTTTCATTTCTGTAAATAATTAATGTTAAACTATAATTTTTATAGTGCCAAAAATATATACAGTTTTCAAATTACACAATAACAGTCAAAAAGGATAGTATGATTTTCTGTTGTTACTATATTGGTTATATGCATGCGTATAAGTACGCGCAGCCGAGTAAACAAAGGGAGTTTCACACTAAGCCTCTCACAGAACCCTACATATTAACACCCCGTCATGCGGCTATTATTATATTATTGATACAAATTTTAACAAGGTGAACCAGAGATTGCTAATTCAGATCAAGGGGCGCAATTTACCTGAAAAAATGAATTAACGCACTAAAATTCAAGGTGATTAAAACAGCGTGAATAATAAAAAAGAGCCTTGAATAATATATACATAGAACACTTATAAAGAACCGTAAAAAGAGATGACGTATATTTGAATTCCACAAACGATTAATAGAGATAATAGACTTCCCACTTCTTCAATTCGGGTGTAGCCAAAATACGCAATAAATCTTGTATTAATCAGCAGGAAAAAGCGTCCATCTTAACTAGTCTTTGCAAGAAAACTCCAAATACTGCGTTATTCTCATTTTTGAAACAGTCATTTACAATCAGTAAACTCCTTGGTTTCAAAAATATCGAAAGCCTTGTCTTTGAAGCTTTCTTATCAAAGACAGAAAAAACAGTCGTTTCCTTGCAGCCACTAACTAAGATAGACGCTACTTTTATTATTCTGTTATTTGGCGTATACCAAGTCGTGCACCTCTGCCTTCTTGCTCGGCTCTTATGTAATCAATTTCTGCATAAACCTGACCTTTACCATAATAGGCGATAGGGTTTGGCGTAACAAAGAAATCGCGTAGTTTTTCGGTATGCCAGGTTTTTCCTCTATCCGTGCTATATATGTAATTATACCAAGGGCCATCGTGATTCATGGCGTGAATATAATCGCCATGCACTGCTACATAGGTATACATTTTTATGCCCTTTGGTAGTTTTATTATTTCGTTGGTTTTTATAAATTTAATATGTGTTTTGTAATCCGATTGTTCTTTTGTGAAACTTACATACAGTTGCTTTTTGCAAGTGCTAATATTAACAGATAGCTTTTGTTTACACCCTTTAGGGTATATATCCTTAGCTAAAATTTCTTCTTCCCCGGTAATAAAATCATATTTCATATAGTTGTTATTGTGCAAATACTCCACTTCTGTTTCTGAAACCAATCTCGATATATTTATATAATAATCAGGACTATACTTAAAATCATGCCAAGTCACACCACCATCATAAGTGTACTTATTTTCTGAGATTCGATTGTAGAAACTAAAAAAACTAGCTACACCTACCTTTTTATTTATAAAAAATAGGTTATCTATATTTATCTTATCATAATTACTTACGATTTTCCACTTTTTAAAATCAGCATCAGCCTTCACCAAATAAGATGACCAATTTTTATCACCAGTAGCAACCGTAATATAATAAGTGCTATCAATAAATACAACGCGCTCACAAACCCCTTTACCCAATATTGTCTTTTTAAAGTTATCGCCACCATCAGAGGATGTAAATACAATGGCATCGCAACCAGGATCAGGTTCGTAATCCATAGATTGTGGTTCGTTACTACCCACTAAAATAAATTGCTGCTCGCTAACTGGCAATATTTTTTTTATATCGTAATTACTTAATGCCGCAAAATAAGTATCATGTTTGGTTTCACCCGGCATATCGATAAAATCTATTTCTTTCCAGTTCATATTTATTAATTGTCGTTTACAATTAAATAGTAGCAGGGCTATTAATATTGTAATTATTACTAAAAAAAACTTCTTCATTTGTTATTATGTTCCTATAAGCTAAACTGTTCCCAGTGCGATTTTAATTCATTTAGTTTTTCATTTAATAACTTTTGGGAGTCTGTAATAATGCGTGTTGCATTAGGATGATCCTTTTTTAGTTTTTCCCAAGTAGCTTCAGTTATTTGCCAAGTTTCTAACTCATTGGGAATTATTTCGCAAGCCATAATCCATGCTTGCTCCCACGTATCCCATGCTGTCCACTCTTTTAATTCAGGTGTAGCCAAAATACGCAATAAATCTTGTACTAATCTGCAGAAAAAAGCGTCCATCTTAACTAGTCTTTGCAAGAAAACTCCAAATACTACGTTATTCTCATTTTTGAAACAGTCATTTACAATCAGTAAACTCCTTGGTTTCAAAAATATCGAAAGCCTTGTCTTTGAAGCTTTCTTATCAAAGACAGAAAAAACAGTCGTTTTCTTGCAGCCACAAACTAAGATAGACGCTACTTTTATTATTCTGTTATTTGGCGTATACCAAGTCGTGCACCTCTGCCTTCTTGCTCGGCTCTTATGTAATCAATTTCTGCATAAACCTGACCTTTACCATAATAGGCGATAGGGTTTGGTGTAACAAAGAAATCGCGTAGTTTTTCGGTATGCCAGGTTTTTCCTCTATCCTTGCTATATATGTAATTATACCAAGGGCCATCATGATTCATGGCGTGAATATAATCGCCATGCACTGCTACATCGGTATACATTTTTATGCCCTTTGGTAGTTTTATTATTTCGTTGGTTTTTATAAATTTAATATGTGTTTTATAATCCGATTGTTCTTTTGTGAAACTTACATATAGTTGTTTTTTGCAAGTGCTAATATTAACAGATAGCTTTTGTTTACACCCTTTAGGGTATATATCCTTAGCTAAAATTTCTTCTTCCCCGGTAATAAAATCATATTTCATATAGTTGTTATTGTGCAAATACTCCACTTCTGTTGCTGAAATCAATCTCGATATATTTATATAATAATCAGGATAATGCTTAAATAAATGCCAAGTTACACCGCCATCATAGGTGTATTTATTTATAGGTTTTTCTGTGTCATTATCAAAGAAACAAGCAACACCTATTTCTTTACTAAAGAAATCAATTTTATAAATATTATTATTATCGTAAGCACCTACTACTTCCCACTTATTAAAGTCGGCATCGGCCTTCACTAAATAAGACGACCATCCTTTATCACCCGTAGCAACTTTAATATAATAGGTGCTATCAATATATATAACACCCTTACAAACCCCTTTACCCAATATTGTCTTTTTAAAGTTATCGCCACCATCAGAGGATGTAAATACGATGGCATCGCATTTCTTTGTCACATCAGCTCTCCTGGTTTGAGGGCCATTACTACCCACTAAAATAAATTTCTGCTCGCTAACTGGCAATATTTTTTTTATATCGTAATTACTTAATGCCGCAAAATAAGTATCATGTTTGGTTTCACCCGGTATATCAATAAAATCTATTTCTTTCCAGTTCATATTTATTAATTGTCGTTTACAATTAAATAGTAGCAGGGCTATTAATATTGTAATTATTACTAAAAAAAACTTCTTCATTTGTTATTATGTTCCTATAAGCTAAACTGTTCCCAGTGCGATTTTAATTCATTTAGTTTTTCATTTAATAACTTTTGGGAGTCTGTAATAATGCGTGTTGCATTAGGATAATCCTTTTTTAGTTTTTCCCAAGTAGCTTCAGTTATTTGCCAAGTTTCTAACTTATTGGGAATTATTTCGCAAGCCATAATCCATGCTTGCTCCCACGTATCCCATGCTGTCCACTCTTTTAATTCAGGTGTAGCCAAAATACGCAATAAATCTTGTGCTAATCAGCAGAAAAAAGCGTCCATCTTAACTAGTCTTTGCAAGAAAACTCCAAATACTGCGTTATTCTCATTTTTGAAACAGTCATTTACAATCAGTAAACTCCTTGGTTTCAAAAATATCGAAAGCCTTGTCTTTGAAGCTTTCTTATCAAAGACAGAAAAAACAGTCGTTTTCTTGCAGCCACTAACTAAGATAGACGCTACTTTTATTATTCTGTTATTTGGCGTATACCAAGCCGTGCACCTCTGCCTTCTTGCTCGGCTCTTATATACCCTATTTCTGCATAAACCTGACCTTTACCATAATAGGCTATAGGGTTTGGTGTAACAAAGAAATCGCGTAGTTTTTCGGTGTGCCAGGTTTTTCCTCTATCCGTGCTATATATGTAATTATACCAAGGGCCATCATGATTCATGGCGTGAATATAATCGCCATGCACTGCTACATCGGTATACATTTTTATGCCCTTTGGTAGTTTTATTATTTCGTTGGTTTTTATAAATTTAATATGTGTTTTATAATCCGATTGTTCTTTTGTGAAACTTACATACAGTTGTTTTTTGCAAGTGCTAATATTAACAGATAGCTTTTGTTTACACCCTTTAGGGTATATATCCTTAGCTAAAATTTCTTCTTCCCCGGTAATAAAATCATATTTCATATAGTTGTTATTGTGCAAATATTCTACTTCTGTTGCTGAAATCAATCTCGATATATTTATATAATAATCAGGATAATGCTTAAATAAATGCCAAGTTACACCGCCATCATAGGTGTATTTATTTATAGGTTTTTCTGTGTCATTATCAAAAAAACAAGCAACACCTATTTCTTTACTAAAGAAATCAATTTTATAAATATTATTATTATCGTAAGCACCTACTACTTCCCACTTATTAAAGTCGGCATCGGCCTTCACTAAATAAGACGACCATCCTTTATCACCCGTAGCAACTTTAATATAATAGGTGCTATCAATATATATAACACCCTTACAAACCCCTTTACCCAATATTGTTTTTTTTAAATTATCGCCACCATCAGAGGATGTAAATACGATGGCATCGCAACCAGGATCAGGTTCGTAATCCATAGATTGTGGTTCGTTACTACCCACTAAAATAAATTGTTTGTCGCTTACAGGCAATATTTTTTTTATATCGTAGTTACTTAATGCTGAGGCAAAGCCCATATATGGAGTTTCACCTGGTATATCGATAAAATCTATTTCTTTCCAATTCATATTTATTAATTGTCGTTTACAATTAAATAGTAACAAGGCTATTAATATTGTAATTATTACTAAAAAAAACTTCTTCATTTGTTATTATGTTCTTATAAGCTAAACTGTTCCCAATGCGATTTTAATTCATTTAGTTTTTCATTTAATAACTTTTGGCGGTCTGTAATAATGCGTGTTGCATTAGGATAATCCTTTTTTAGTTTTTCCCAAGTAGCTTCTGTTATTTGCCAAGTTTTTAACTCATTGGGAATTATTTCGCAAGCCATAATCCATGCTTGCTCCCATGTATCCCATTCTCCCCACTCCTTTAATTCGGGAGTAGATAAAATACGCAACAAATCTTGCATAGGTAACTTTTGCATAGTAAGTGGATCATAAGCATCGGGGTGGGTAGCAAAAGCAAAACTCCTAAACTTATCGTTATTCAATTCAATATCGGTATAAAAGAGCTTAATATTAGCTTCCTCATCCAGCCCATTTTTTTTATTAAAATTATGATTATACTTAGATACATAAGCCTTGTCAACTACGCCTAATTCCATATACTTTTGCAGATACTTGAGGGTTTTATGTAACCACTCTTGCCCTGCGGGAGTTAATTCGGGTTTTAGCTTACTAAACTTGGTACAGTATTTATGCCCATAGCTTTGTGTTGGGTCGGGTTTTTTCTTGCCATCGGCACGCTCATATATGGGTAACTTTGTATCGTCAACCAATTCTTTTAGGTCTTCTGTATCTATTTCCTCATCGACATTTACCAATACACCATAGTAATAGTCGGGTGGTGTATGCTCGCAATCAGGGTGGCGCTCTATAAAGTTCTCAAATCTATTAAAATAGTATTCTATTTTACCAATTGCAATAGGGGGAGGGGTTAAATCGCATTCGATTAACATAACTAAACCAGGTGTTTCTGCGTAGTTACTTTCGTTTCCAACTTCATATACTCTTGCCATTATTTGCGTTGTTTTAGGGTTTTGAGAGGTAATTTTATTATATCATCACTTACTGAAATATTTTCTAATAGGTCGTTTTCAAGGTAAGTCCCTTCGTATTCGTAATCAATTTTATCATCGCCAAGATTTATGCTTATGCGCTTACCCACCAAACCAGTGGTATTAATCACCAAGGTTATATTTTGATTTTTCTTCGGATTCGAAATATCATTACCATCTTCGTCAATAAACTTACATGAAATAACTTTTCCTTCCTCCACAATCTCCTCACCTACTGGTCCTGACCCAAATGCATTACTACTAGGCGTAATATCAGTAATCTTCCACACTTTTTGGTGTTCTTCGTTTCGATTACGGGTAATAGCAGGCGATAGACGTACATTCATTTTCATGGCAGTGCTACTTGTTGAGGTCATTTGTTCGCCAATACGAATACAGAAACAGTCCCAAAATTCAATTTTAAAGGCTTGGTCGCCATCTCCATCGTAAAATACCAATTTGCCTTGGCGCATTTGGTTGCTGAGTAGCCACTCGTATAAATAGTCATCATTCTCCGAACTATCAAGCTCTAAACTAAATATGCCACCTATTTTATTATAGCTCGTACGGGCAGTCATGTTTTGAACCGGGCGCAGGTACTTATCGTAGTTGTGGGTGTAGTTGGGCACGATGCCATAATCAAGACCGGCATCGTGTCGTGCTTTGGCAAGGGTGTTGTAGTAGCCTACTTTTTTGGTGTCGCTCTCGTTAAATTGACCTAAGCATAAGTCATTAAATACGAAAGGAGGTCCATAGAAGCCTGATTCAACTTGGCGCATCGTATCACGCTGCAATTGGTCGTCTAATCTACTCTTTTTAACTGATGGTAGTATATGTCCGTATGGATGTAAATCGTAGGCATCACTCATTTCATACGGGAAATTCTTTTGTAGGAATTTTAGGTAGTACTTTTTATCTACTTCAATGGGGCAAAAATACTCATAATGAAGACCTGTAAGCCAGCGTTCATAGCTGTTTACAACCAGTTTAATTTTATACATAGTTATTGGACAATGGATAAGAAAAATAAGTTGAGAATTTGGTTAATAATATTAATTATACTACAATTTTAACATAAATCATTGACTTAAACAAATCAAGTATTACTTATGTAAGTATCTAAGTGAGAATAATAAAAGAATTTGAATATCATTCGTATAATTAAATGTGTAACGTAAAATAGTATTAATATGAGTACTTTCTCTTTCATGAGGAAACGTTAAAAAAAGGGTAAATGGAGTATTAAAATGGAAGCTTCCAATAACGGCGCATAAACACAATGCCTGAATTCCATCATACGTTTAATCCTATGAAACTTAACAATTAAGCTTATTATTTCAAATTGACTTGGACCATGGTTGCTCAGAAACACAGGGTCGCTTCTTTCATGACGAATATAAATGCACGGGAGGCATGTTCATTTTTGAATCGATCTATTGAGGATACGAAAGGAGCATTAGCAATAGCTTCACACACAGGAAAATGATCAATATTGGTAAGTTCTATATGGTCATTAAAAATCAAATGCTAATCATATAAAAAACTATTTAAACACTGACTAAACAAAAGCAAACCAACTTTTATACCTGATCAGGAACAAGCATTTCATAAAAACCTATTCCCACGGCAGTGCCGATAGTACTTGCTATCATATCATTGACATCATTTACACAACTACCAAAGGCAAAAGGCGTAATTTCCTCCTGCATCAACAGACCCCAACAAATAATAGAGACCAGATAAACAAAAGAACGCCCCACCTTTTTATCACCCCAGCGCAGGCAAAGTGGTATTAAAGCAAGACACACCCCGAACGCGGCCAGAAAGTTAGGCAAAGAGCCTAAAAGCACTACAACTGCCTCGTTTGATCTAAACGACGGACGCAAAACATCTCTGTTTAAAAGATATAACAATTCCAACAAAAATAAAGTCACTACTATTCTAATGCTTACATTGTTTCGTTTAAAAAATGAGACTTCGGGGTACATTCTTATTCTGTTATATGAATTTTAACATTACCCAATGGAATGCATTAACAAGATAATGTATTCGTCAATACAGTTATTTCATCACAATACTTTCCTCCAGATAATCAATAGCCTCCGGGCCTTTGTTAAATATCAGGTCTATCACACTTAAATTGGGCGTAAAAGAAAAACGATCTTGAAAAACCTGTCTGTACTCCAAGACTTTAAACCCCCTATCCATCTCTGCATAATTCTTTTTAGGATGAATAAGCTCCCGATAGTCAACAACACGCTCTGCATTTGCGGCGACATATGCATCCGTTAATTTAACATTCAAAGGACAATCCAAAGCATCATAGATTACCTGAAGCAATTTTAGATTAAAATCAAATAAAAAACGATATTTCTGCTCATAAAAAGGCTTAAAATCATCCATATAGAACTCAAAAAAAGGAGATGAGCTATAAGCAGAAACAATAGAGCGCCAATGTAAAGCTTGCCATCGTTCATCATAGGAAATCTCCAGATCTTTGGTTTTCACCTTTAACCTTCGTCCCTTAGCAACAGGCACTGTTAAAGAAATCGCTCCATTAGCTCCCATAATATCACATCGATTTCTATATGTCTGCTTCACGTAATGATCATGGTGTTCCATCACTGGATTTTCAGCATAAAGCATATGAGCCAAGTACTGAACAGGAGGCAGGTAAGCTGTAGTAAACAAGGTACAAGTATTATTCATCTGCTTCGATCTCTTCTTGCTTTTTCTCTTTTTCAAATGGAATATCCCGGGCAATATTATCCTTTTTGCTATTCTTTTTCTGACGCATGGTCAAACCATAATAAAGCGCCCCCACTAAAGCTCCCAGAATAAAAGTTGTTATTAACAAAATAGCCAGGGATATATCTCCCTGCCAGGTAAGCACCCTAATATGTACCGGGTCGGCATTCTGAACTGAAAAAACAACAACCAAAACAGCCAATACCATCAATATCCAAAAAGACTTTTTCATATGTTTATAATTTATTTCTTAATGGTCATATGGAACTCGCCGTGATAATCATTCACCTGTGTGAGAGATCACTCTCATGGCTCGTTTCATATGTTTATAATTTTCTTTCAATGGCCATATGGAACACACCAGAATGAATCATCTTCTCGTGTGCAAATCCATTCCCATGGCACGTTTCATATTAGATCATAAAGCAACAAACTTGATTCATAGCTTGTCACAAACCTAACCAGGTCAATAGCAACCTGTCTTAGGTCTACAGAACAAAGACATATACGACAAACTATTCTACCTTTTTCAAAAATCGTTCTTTCCTAAGATATATCCAACCTTTTTTATGTATATCTCTTGACAAAAGAACACGGGTCACCTTTCCAATAATATGGTTTTCCGGTACAAAACCCCAAAAGCGGCTATCGAAAGAATGCGGTCGGTTATCCCCAATCACCCAATAATAATTCATTTTAAAAGTATATTCATCGGTTATTTTGCCATTGAGCCAAATCTTGCCATCTATTACTTGCAGTTCATTTTGCTCAAAAACGGTCATGACTCTACTGTAAAATGGCAAATTACTAAGCGTCAACTTTATGCTTGTCCCCTTTTTAGGTATATAAATAGGCCCCATATAATGCATATTCCAAAGCAGATGGCTATCAAAGGGAAATACCAAAGGATCGGGGAAATTCTTTAGCATATAATCAGGCTTCAGGCCTCCATACAAATCTCTCACACGATCATAATCTTGTTGTATGATTTCCCACGACAAACCTTTTTCGGTCGTTAATTCACTATAGGGCCTAACACCTTTGTCTTTCAGCGCCTGAACCACATCCTTATCTATGAGGTATCTTCCTATGGACTCTTGAGGAAAATCAATGTGCATACCATTGACATAACAATCACCATGATCTATAACAATCGAGTCGCCGGGAAGTCCATATAATCTTTTTACAAAACGAGGACGGCGCTTAACATCCAGATATTTCAGTTCTGTTTTATCCTTCAATTCAACACTCGCAGCACCGTATAGTCGTTTCAGGTAATAATAACTTTCAGTAGGCCTACTCTCCAACAAAGTATCCGCTTCAGGAAAATTAAAAATAATCACATCCCCATAAGAGAGCGGAGCACTGCCCTTACTTCTGCCATACGAATGTATATCATTGCAAGCATGCCTTGCTCCAGGAATTAATTTATTAACCAACAAAACGTCTCCCACTTGCAAAGTTTGATGCATAGAGGAAGTATGAAAAGTATAAATACCAATAAAATTACCTTGTACAAAAACAAGTACCCAAAGTGCAGCCAATAGGGCAACACTCCATTCAAAATAACAAAAATAAGGCTGCAACCTCTTTTGAAGATAGCACCAGACTAAATGGCCATAGGATTTTTTGCGCATCGAATCTCCTAAAATAACCATAGCCACAAACGGCAATAAACTTTGCGTCCACACTCCTAATAAAAAGAGTAGCGCAGCCACCACTAATTTAACCATCACTCTTAGGTACATTCCTATTTGATTATACAATTTACTACGATGCGTTTCAAGAGGCATAAAACAAAAAAGCAGGAGCGAATAACATTACCCCACCCCTGCTTTCAAGTATATTATTCGTTGCCTTATTCGTTCACCACCCATTTAAAAAAGCGGTCGAACCTTATTTTACCACCAAACCACGACTTATCCTTGTTCAAGGATAACCACACCAATATGGGACGTCCAACGATATGATCCTCGGGAACGAAGCCCCAATACCTGGAGTCAGCGGACTGATGGCGATTATCACCTATCATAAAATAGTAATCCATTTTAAAGGTATACTCATCCGTTTTTTCACCATTAATAAAGAACTCACCATTTTTAACCCTCAATTTATTTCCTTCATAAGCTGTGATCACACGATCATAGATTACCAGATTTTCCATGGTCAGTTTTACGGTATCTCCTTTTTTAGGAATATATAAGGGACCATAATTATCACGACTCCACATATAGTCTGTACTATAAGGCCAAACGCTGGGTGCCTGTGTAGAATCCACTTTTTCTTCATCCATGGCCATTTGTCGAATAAAAGGGTAAGTCTTCATTTTTTCAGCTTTTTCCTCCGTCAAAGGCAAACGATAATAAGGTCCCATACCCATATTACTCGCATCCTCAGCAGATATTTCAAGCTTATCTAAAAACCTACTATTGAGTTTTGTACCATCAGTCATGATGTTATACCAATGCTGTAATCCTGGAGGATTCACAGCTTTTTTGCCATTAATATAAACCTGATTATGACGAAACTCCAGTGTATCCCCGGCAATGGCAATACATCTCTTCACATAATTATCTCGTCTATCGACAGGTCTGTATATCACCTCGCCATAGTAATGCGGGTTTAACAGTATTTGTTGTTTTCCCAACTCACGTAATCTATTATTGATTTCCCATTGACTGGCATTCTCAAACCCTGCCATCACACTCTTATCACGATAGGCCACTTCCCATCCCTTTCTGCGCGACTCCACATAATAGTCTGGGTTTACATACTTCACAGGCACAGTATCCTGTGTAGGGAAATTAAAAACCACAATATCATTATTTTCAACTTTGCCCAAGCCTTTTAGGCGATGATAATCCCACTGTGGCCATTCCACATACGATTTAGTATTTAAAATAGGAATGGTATTTTGTAACAAGGGAAAAGACAGCGGTGTATTGGGAATACGAGGACCATAGCTCACCTTACTCACAAACAAATGATCCCCTACTAACAAGGATTTTTCAAGAGATGAAGTAGGTATTTTATAATTTTGAAACAAAAAGAGATTAATAAAATACACAGCCACCAAAGCAAAGATCAATGCATCTGCCCACTCCACAAAAGCACTTGGTTTTTTACCATCTTTGGTTCGTTTCCAAAAACTCCAAGGCACTTTTTTAGAAATATAAATATCGAATATAATCGGTAAACCAAGCAATAACCAATAGTTACCTACCCAGATTACCCATAAAAAATATACAAGAGCTGCTATGGAAAATCTAATCCACGTTACAACAGATTTTTTTGGCATAATAATTAAGTTTTAGTTAAAATTTAAGCATATCACCCATCCCCAGGAATCCTTTATTCTTTGCTGTGAATTCAGCAGCGAGTACAGCGCCCAAAGCAAATCCTTTGCGTGACTTAGCGCTATGGTGAATAATAATTTCATCCACTTCAGAATCATAAATAACAGTATGAATACCAGGCACTTCCTCTCTACGAAAGGCTTCAATTTGAATTTCATTATCTTTTGGAAATTGATCTTCAGTCCAACCTGTTTTACCATCCAATTGATCAATAATACCTTCGGCGAGGGTGATAGCAGTTCCACTGGGACTATCCTTTTTATGAATATGATGTGTTTCTTCCATAGATACTTCATAGCCTGACACACCATTCATCAATTGCGCTAATTTCTTATTGATCTCAAAAAAGACATTCACCCCTACACTGAAGTTAGAAGCATAAAAAAAAGTTTGTCCCTTATTTTCACATTGTTCCTTTATGTCGTTTAACTTATTAAGCCAACCGGTGGTACCAGACACAACCGGTTTATTTCGTTTAAAACACTCCATATAATTACCATAAGCCGCTGCGGGCATGGTAAACTCAATGGCTACATCGGCAGCAGCAAATCCTTCCCCATCGAAGGCATCTCCGCTCTGCATATCTATCCTGGCTGTAATGTTATGACCTCTTTCCTGAGCAATCTTTTCTATTTCCTTGCCCATTTTACCATAACCTATTAACGCAATATTCATAAAGTAGATGTTTATTTAAGAGATTTTTAAGCTGTACTACCCACTAAAAATCTTTTCAAATTATTTTTATAAGATAAGAACAAAGATAAGAGACTAACTAACATAAAGATGAGTTAACATCGGCTTTAACCAAATATTAACCTCTCCTAATCTCTCCATCTTTGATTGAATTCTCATATATATTAGTTTGGCAAATATAAAAAAGATAGTTATCAAAGCGCAAACAATAGCGTAAATTCACCCATAAGGCAAAAAAAAGGGCAAAGAAGCTATATACCTCTCTGCCCTTTTATAAAAGTTAAATCCTCTGTACTAATTAGCCATGGCTTTTTGCACAACTGCTTTAAAAGCATCTGGATGGTTAACAGCTAAGTCTGCAAGAACTTTTCTATTAATCTCAATATTTTGTTTGGTCATTGCACCCATCAATTTAGAATAAGAAACTCCTTCGATACGTGCAGCAGCGTTGATTCGTTGAATCCAAAGTGCTCTAAACTGACCTTTCTTTCTTTTTCTGTCGCGGTAAGCATATCCTAAACCTTTTTCATAGGTATTCTTAGCTACCGTCCACACATTTTTTCTACGTCCAAAGTTACCTTTGGTGGCTTTTAAAATCTTTTTTCTACGTGCTCTTGAAGCAACCGCATTTACTGATCTTGGCATTTTTACATGTTTTAGAATGACTAGCGTCCTGCTTACAGGATCTTTCAGCTAACTTCATTCGATTAATAATTTTTTACTTAAGGATGCTCCTTATTACTTCATGTTCAAACACAACTTGATATTACTCTCGTCGGCTGGATGAACTAAAGTTGCGTAAGTAAGATTTCTCTTTTGCTTTTTTGTCTTTTTAGTCAAAATATGACTTTTAAAGGCATGCTTTCTTTTAATCTTACCGCTTCCAGTGATCGTAAAACGCTTTTTCGCACTGGATTTCGTCTTCATCTTTGGCATTGTACTATTATTAAAATGTTTATATAATTGAAGCTTACTTCTTCACTTTTTTAGGTGAAAGGAAAATGATCATCCTTTTACCTTCAAGTTTAGGTAGCTGCTCAACCTTTCCAAATTCTTCCAGATCCTGAGCAAATCTCAACAATAAGATCTCACCTTTCTCTTTGAACAAAATAGAACGCCCTTTAAAAAACACATAGGCCTTTACTTTTGCTCCTTCTGAAAGAAATTTTTCAGCATGCTTCAGCTTAAAGTTATAATCATGATCATCGGTATTAGGTCCAAACCTAATTTCCTTTACAATCACTTTTACAGCTTTAGACTTCAGTTCTTTTTGCTTACGTTTTTGCTGATACAGAAATTTCTGATAATCAGTAATTCGACATACGGGAGGATCTGCTTTAGGAGAAATCTCCACCAAATCCAACCTATCAGCCATTTTTATGGCTTCAGATGTAGAATAAACCCCCGGTTCATCAACGTTTTCACCAACTAGTCTAACTTTTGGAATTCTTATTTCGTTATTTACACGAAAATTTGGTGTATCCTTCTGCGGCGGACCGCTGTTCCTTCTTCTATTAAGTGCTATTTTAAGATCCTCCTTTAATTTAATTAATATTCATTTATGCTTCAATCGCAGAAAGTTGTTCTTCAACTTCCTTATTGATAAATTCCGAAAATTCTTCAATGGTCATGGTTCCTTTATCACCATCACCTTGCTTACGTACCGAAACAGTATTTGTTTCTGCTTCTTTCTCTCCAACAATAAGCAGAAAGGGTATACGTTTCAGTTCGTTATCCCGAATTTTCCGCCCGATTTTCTCATTACGGTCGTCTAAAACGCTGCGAATATCGGAATTATTCAGGACATTTGAAACTTTTTTTGCGTAATCATTATATTTTTCACTAATTGGCAAAACAACCACTTGTTCAGGAGTTAACCACAGCGGGAATTTTCCAGCTGTATGTTCAATCAATACCGCCACAAAACGCTCCATACTTCCAAACGGTGCTCTATGTATCATGACCGGGCGATGTTTAACTCCATCGCCACCCATATACTCCAATTCAAAACGCTCGGGCAAGTTATAATCTACTTGAATAGTGCCCAACTGCCATTTACGGCCAATGGCATCACGAACCATAAAGTCAAGCTTAGGACCATAAAATGCCGCTTCGCCATATTCTACAATCGTCTCCATGCCTCTCTCTTGACAAGCCTCCACAATAGCAGACTCAGCCTTTTCCCAGTTCTCATCACTACCGATATACTTACTTCTATCTTCCTGATCACGCAGAGACACTTGCGTAATAAAATCTTTAAAATCCAAAGCCTTAAAGATATAAAGAATAATATCTATTACCTTCTTAAACTCCTCTTTTAACTGATCTGGTGCACAAAAAATATGTGCATCATCCTGGGTAAATCCTCTTACTCTTGTGAGACCATGCAATTCACCACTCTGCTCATAACGATAAACGGTACCAAACTCGGCCATACGAATAGGCAAATCTTTATAAGACACAGGCTTCACCTTGTATATCTCACAATGATGAGGACAATTCATCGGTTTCAGCAAAAACTCTTCACCTTCGGTAGGTGTAGTAATAGGCTGAAATGAATCTTTTCCGTATTTGGCATAATGGCCAGAAGTGACATATAGCTCCTTATTCCCAATATGGGGAGTAATAACCTGTTGATAACCATATTGCAACTGAACCTTTTTTAAAAAGTTCTCTAGACGCTCACGCAACTTCGCACCCTTAGGCAACCACAAAGGCAAGCCCTGACCCACTCGTTGCGAAAAAGCAAACAATTCCAACTCTTTCCCTATCTTACGATGATCACGTTTTTGAGCTTCTTCCAACCTCACCATATACTCATCCAGCATCTTTTGCTTTGGAAAAGTAATGGCATAAACACGCGTTAATTGCTTACGTGTTTCATCCCCTCTCCAATAGGCACCGGCAATACTCAATACCTTAATGGCCTTTACCACCTCAGTAGAAGGCAAGTGTGGCCCACGGCAAAGATCTGTAAAAGCACCTTGTTTATAAAATGTGATGGTACCATCTTCTAGCTCATTAATCAACTCCAGCTTATACTCATCATCTTTATCTGTAAAATACTTAAGCGCGTCAGCCTTACTCACTTCGGTGCGTACATAGGCATTTTTTTGACGTGCCAGCTCTTTCATCTTGGCTTCAATCCGAGGCATATCCGCATCACGTAGCACAATATCCTCACCCGGATCTACATCATAATAGAATCCATTTTCAATGGAAGGACCTATACCAAATTTCATACCTGGATACAAAGCTTCCAAGGCCTCAGCCATAAGGTGAGCCGAAGAGTGCCAAAAAGCATGTTTCCCTTCATCATCCTCCCATTTATACAATTTAATGGAGGCATCTGTATTGATTGGACGTGTAAGATCCCACGTTTCATCATTAACTGAAATCGATAAAACTTCTTTTGCCAAACGAGGACTAATACTCTTGGCTATTTCCAAACCGGTTACTCCGGCTTCATATTCTCTTACACTGTTATCTGGTAAGGTTATTTTAACCATGTTTCTTAAATTATTTGTCAATTCTGAATTATACGAACACCCAAAAATCAACAAAAGTTAATAGTTCATTATAAAAAGAACGACAAAGATAAATAATATTTGTTAGTGTGATATAAGGATCGTTCATTTTAATTTTATGTCATAGAATGATTGAATGCAATTGGCTCATTTTTTTCATATTTCCAACAAACCTCTCATCCCATATCATCCTTATCAGTAACAGATCACGCTTAAAGGCTAGCTCGATTAAAAGAAAACCTTTATGTTGTTCACAAATAGAACTCCATAAGACGAATTACTTTACCAATTGCCGAATCATTCCGTTAAAAACAAAATAATGAAAGGGAGAAACCAAATACCAATATATCCTTCCTTTTAATCCTTTAGGTCGAAAAGTAGCCGTTTGCACAAGCATATCATCCTCCAATTTAAATTCTAACCAAGCCTCTCCCGGGAGTTTCATTTCTGCCAGCAGCAGTAATCTACCCTCCTGCTTATTGGCATATAATACGCGCCAAAAATCCAGCGCATCACCAGGTTGTATATGCGTAAGATGGGTACGCCCCCTACGTAACCCCACCCCTCCGAACAAACTATCCACCAATCCTCTAATACTCCATAACCAGGTGGCATAATACCAACCAGTAGAACCTCCAATATTCCAAATCTTATTCAAACAGCTTTGTCTATCAGCAATACCCATTCTTTTTATATCCTTGAAACAGCCATAGTTAGGCACTTGAATAAATTCAGAGATTCTAAAATTCATTTGTCCACTCACCATTGAATCTTTCCAACTGGACACAATTTCATTTTGTGCTATTTTTTTAAATGCTTTTCGCAAAGCCTCTTCATATTTAACAGGTGATATTCCCACAATATCATTTATCTCCGCACTTCTCGCTACCACCTCAACTTTCATACTATCCACCAAAGAAGTAGCCAACATATAAGAGGTTGATGTAACAAAGTATAACCAGTAAGACGACAGCCGAGGACTCATGATTGGCAGAGTATAAATTCGCCTCTTTAAACCGCGCACAGCAGCAAACCTCAATAACATATCCTTATAAGTAAGCACCTCGGGCCCTCCCACATCAAAAGTTCTATTAAAAACCTGAGGAAGATGGAGCACTCCCACCAGGAGCTTAACCACATCTGACACACCAATGGGTTGACACTTGGTTAGGAGCCATTTAGGTGCTATCATAACAGGTAACTTCTCCACCAGATCTCTAATAATTTCAAAGGAAGCACTACCCGAACCGATGATAATACCTGCTCTAAGAGTAGTTAAGGCATACTTTCCTTTATTTAATTCTTCCTCCACATTTTTTCTAGAACTAAGATGCTTAGATAACTCATGGTCATTGACAATACCACTCAGATAAATCACCTGTAGCACACCAATATCATTCATTCTCTCTCTAAAATGATTGGCAGACAAAGCTTCCTGACGCTCATAGTCTCTGCTACCCGACATCGAATGAACCAGATAATAAGCAACATCAATGTCATTGGGTATAGCATCTAAGGTATCCTCCTCCAACAAATCCACCTCAACGATTTCCAAATTATCCACCAATGATGGCTCCGGTGAAAATCGCCTTTTATCTCTCACACAACATACTACCTGGTATCCAGCCTGCACTAAAACAGGTAATAACCTTTTCCCCACATATCCTGTTGCTCCCGTTAATAATACTTTCATATGTTTATATTTTCTTTCAAAAGTCATATGGAACTCGCCAGAAAGAATTATCCCTCTGTGTGTGAAGCTATTCTCATGGCTCGTTTCATACAATATAGTTCTTTATCTCCTGAATTACATTATCAATCATCAGAATCTACTTTCAATCATACATTTAGGATCTTCCTTCAATGAAACTCATCGAAATGAATCATCCTGCCTTTGTGCGAAACAATTCTCAGGGCTCGTTTCATTGATACTAGGATACATATTGCAATAGTCATCTTTCCATGTAAAAACGTTGAATTCATCCCTCCAACCATCGTCATGGTTCGTTTCACATAAACGCTTTGCAAAATCCTGAATAATTTGATTTAGGCCTTGTTTTTGTTAGTTTTGTTTGATTAAAAAATAGTTTCATCCACAAATAAGCGCACAATAATGAACAGGTTGATATTACTTATTGCCCTTTTGCTGCCCATAACTCTTAAGGCACAAAAAAAAACAGTTACCCTTGAAGACTTAAACAAAAGCCATACTTTTAACGCCAAATCGGTCAGCGGATTAAAATCCATGAATGATGGTATACATTACACCACATTAGAGAACGAGGCAAGGCAGATTGTTAAGTATGCCTATGCAACAGGCAAGAAAACTGCTGTCATCATGGATTTGGAAAAGATAGAAGACTGTCCTATTCAACACATCCAAGGATATGAATTAAACAACGACGAGTCCAAGATACTGGTTTACATAAATCGAAAATCCATCTATCGTCATTCTTTCAAAGCCGACTATTACGTATATGACATTAAGCGTAAGGAGATCAAAGCGCTTTCGGAAAATGGCAACGAACAGGTAGCCACCTTCTCTCCCAATGGTGAAATGGTAGCCTACGTAAAAGACAACAACATTTTTATCAATAAGCTTAAATTTGGCACAACAGCTCAAATCACCGAAGATGGAGCATTCAACAAAGTCATCAACGGTATTCCGGACTGGGTTTACGAGGAAGAATTTGCTTATAACAAAGCGATGGAATGGTCTCCCAACAGTATGGAACTGGCCTATGTGCATTTTGACGAGTCCAAAGTACGAGAGTATACTTTTCCTTTATACAAAGGCAGTCACCCCACACACCAAGCCAATGCCCTGTATCCTGGAGAATATAAATTCAAATATCCCAAAGCAGGAGAAACCAACTCGGAGGTCAGTGTTCATGTTTTTCATTTGAAAAACCGCACCACCAAAACGATGAAAATAGATGATTCAGAAGAATATTACATTCCACGTATTCGATGGACACATGAAGACGGAAGGCTGGCCATCCTAAAAATGAATCGTCTACAAAATCAATTCGACCTCTTAATTGCCAATACGGCCAGTACTCTAACAAAAAATATATTTACACACCGAAGCAAATACTATATTGCCGAAGATGTATTGGATAACCTGACATTTTTAAACGATGGTAAACACTTTATTTATGTGGGTGAGATGGATGGTTACAACCACATCTATTTGTACACTATGGCCGGAATGAAAGTGCGACAGCTGACCAAAGGAGCATGGGACGTGATGGAATATTACGGCTACGATGCCAAAAAGAAAATGATTTATTATAAGGCAGCAGAAAAATCCCCCACCCAAAGAGAGGTTTACGCTGTTTCACTGGATGGCAAAAAGAAATATAAACTATCTCAAAAAGAAGGTACCAATGCTGCTGTGTTCAGCAGTAACTTCAAATATTTCATCAATTATTATTCAAACACCACCACTCCTAAAGTTGTAACCCTACACGACCAAAACGGAAAATTAATACGTACACTGGAAGACAATAAGGCATTGGAGACAAAAGTGAAAGATTACAAAATATCTCCCAAAGAATTTTTCTCCTTTACAACTTCTGAAGGGGTTGAATTACATGGATGGATGGTGAAACCCATCCATTTCGATGCCCACAAAAAGTACCCCGTTTTAATGACCCAATACAGCGGTCCTAATTCGCAACAAGTGTTAGACAAATGGAACATCGGCTGGGAGCAATACTTGGCTGCAGAAGGTTACTTGGTGGCCTGTGTTGATCCCAGAGGTACAGGAGCTCGCGGAGAAGAATTCAGAAAATGCACCTATATGAAACTGGGCAAATTAGAATCAGACGACCAGATTGAAGCTGCCCAATATTTAGGTTCTCTACCGTATTGTGATGCCGAAAGAATAGCCATATGGGGATGGAGCTATGGTGGTTTTATGAGTGCAAGCTGCCTAAGCAAAGGCAATGGCGTTTTTAAGGTAGGCATCGCTGTAGCCCCTGTCACCAACTGGCGTTACTACGACTCTGTTTATACCGAAAGATATATGAGACGTCCTCAAGAGAACGCCAAAGGTTACGACGACAACTCTCCCATCAACATGGCAGAAAACCTAACAGGAAGACTCTTTCTGATTCATGGTACAGCCGACGACAATGTGCATTTTCAGAACACACTTGAATATGTAGAACAGTTGGTTCAGACCGGCAAACAGTTTGATATGTTTGTTTACCCTAACCGTAATCACAGTATATTTGGAGGGAATACTCGGATGCATCTGTATACAATGATGAGCGAATATCTCAAAAAGAACCTATAACACCTCTTCACCTCAGGCTCAGGATGCACCAAAAGATTATCGGCATATCTTGAGCCTGAAATAGTTAAACAAAGAGTTTAACACCCTGTATATTTCAAACGAATAAACCATCATCTTGAAAAAATTACTATTCACACTGTTACTGTCTGCATGGGTCATGCTCTCCTATGCGCAAGAGCATGAAACCGTTCGCAAACACAACGGCCCATTTTTCGAGGAATATCTGGCCTTCACTTCCGATACAGCAATAAAAGATGGTAGATATTTAAAAAAATACAAAGATTTTATAATCGAGCAAGGCATCTATAAAGAAAACAAAAAGTTTGGCAGATGGGCCTATTTTTCATTGGACGGTATTTTTGAGTTCGAATACGACCACAACACCCAAAAAGTAATAAAAATAAGTTCCAAACAAACCCCCGAAGAATATACAGAAACCCCGGTTTTATTTCTTGGCAGTCCAATTATTCCCTATTTATTTATGGTCAACCATATTGTTTATGCCGATGAAGCCAAAAACAAAAACATTACAGGAAAAATAGTTTTAGCCATTAGAATTAATTCCAAAGGACAAATAACCAGTCTCTTTATCAAAGAAAAACTTCATCCCATCTTAAATGCCGAAGTGATGAGAGTGGCCAAAACGATACCTTCGCATTGGCAATGGATTCCTGCTACCTATAAGGGCAAAAATATCAACAGTGAATATTTAATTGATATTCAATTTGATCTCACCGAGGAAGAACATCCATAATCAGGGATAAAAAAGTAAGCCTGTATGATCACGCACCGATAGATGATCATTGCATTGTTAAGTCCCAAAGATCTATAACAATAAAATCTTTCACCATAGGTTTCAATACATAAATAAAGGTGAATGTGGGTACTAATTAACCACATACCATAAAAAAAGGATAACTTTTTTATCTTTGCACTTTCATTGAAAACAATAAGCAGAAAGCATAACCATGAATATTGAAATGCAGCTAAAAGGCAAATTGCTTGCCGCGGTACAGGAGTTATACGGACAAGAAATAAATGAGAATCAGGCGCAGGTTCAAATCACCCGCAAAGATTTAACAGGAGATTTTACCATTGTGGTTTTCCCCTTATTAAAAATTTCAAAAAAATCTCCTGAAGAAACCGCGAACGATATTGGAGAATACATCCAGAACAACGACAATACCGTTGCAAGTTTTAATGTGGTTAAAGGTTTCTTGAACATTGAGTTAGTTACTAACTACTGGCTAAACCTCATCAACAAGATTGCTCAGGAAGAAAAACATGGTTTTGTGGCAGCCGATGATAACTCGCCACTTACCATGATCGAATACTCATCTCCAAACACCAATAAACCACTGCATCTGGGTCATATCAGAAACAATCTATTGGGCTATTCTGTTTCTAGAATTGCCGCAGCAAACGGAAATAGAGTCATTAAAACCAACATAGTAAACGACCGTGGTATTCACATTTGCAAGTCCATGTTGGCCTGGAAAAAATGGGGGAAAGGGGTTACTCCGGAGAGTGCAGGCAAAAAAGGCGACCACCTGGTAGGTGATTTCTATGTGAAGTTCGATCAGGAATACAAAAAAGAAATAGATGCGATTATCCGGAAGAAAATATCGGAATACCCATCCATCAAAAATATTGACGACTTCAAAACCACCTTTTCTGCCTTAAAAAGCAAAAAGAAAACCAAAGAAGGACTCAATGATGAAGAAAATGAACAACTCAAAGCCTGTGAAGAACTGAGTAAATATGCTGAAAACAATGCCCCTTTGATACAGGAAGCTCGTGAAATGCTACGCAAGTGGGAGGCCAAAGACACTGAAGTATATAAAGACTGGGAGATGATGAACCAGTGGGTTTACGCAGGTTTTGATGTCACCTACAAAAAGATGGGCGTTGATTTTGATAAAATTTATTACGAATCAGAGACCTATACCGAAGGAAGAGAAATGGTATTGCAGGGGCTCAAAGAAGGTTTGTTCAACCGCAAAGAAGACGGAAGCGTATGGGCCGACTTATCGGACAAAGGGCTGGATCAAAAACTATTACTGCGTAAAGATGGCACCTCGGTTTATATGACACAAGACATAGGTACAGCTAAACTGCGCTATGACGATTATGCCATCGACAAAATGGTATACGTAGTAGGTAATGAACAAGACTATCACTTTCAAGTATTGGCATTATTACTCGACAAGCTGGGTTTTAAATGGGGCAAGGACTTAGTTCACTTCTCCTACGGAATGGTAGAACTACCGCAAGGAAAGATGAAATCGAGAGAAGGTACTGTGGTGGATGCCGATGACCTGGTAGACGAAATGGTTAAGACAGCACGTGAGATGTCTAAGGAGCTGGGTAAACTAGACGGATATACAGAGGAAGAGGCCGAAAAAGTGTATCAAATGATTGCTTTGGGTGCTCTGAAATATTTCATACTGAAAGTAGACCCCCGTAAAAACATGACCTTCAACCCAGAAGAGTCCATCGACTTCAACGGTAACACAGGTCCATTTATTCAGTATACCCATGCCCGTATCCAATCTATTTTCCGCAAGGCTGCCGAAAAAGGTATTCAAATAGCGGATACTGCACCAACAAACGTAGAGATAGGTGAAAAGGAAAATAACCTAATCAGAACCATTGCCAACTTCCCCAATGTGGTGGCCGAAGCAGGTAAGGTATTTTCTCCTGCTATTATCGCTAACTTTGTTTATGATCTGGCCAAAGAATACAACCAGTTCTACCACGACTGCCCTATCCTCTTCGAAGAGGATGAAGATAAACGTACGATGCGTTTGCTTCTTTGTAAAACAGTGGGTAAAACCATCAAAAATGCAATGTGGCTATTGGGTATAGATGTTCCCGACAAAATGTAAAGCTATTTACACAAGAGCTAGGTGGATGGTAGTACTACCTAGCTCTTGCCAAAAAGATCTATCTTCTTAACCTGATTAATAATTAGTCTTTGCAAGAAAACTCCTTGGTTTCAAAAATATCGAAAGGCTTGTCTTTGAAGCTTTCTTATCAAAGACAGAAAAAACAGTAGTTTTCTTGCAGCCACTAAATAGAACAGCTTAAAACACCTTATCAAAAGATATATGAACATTCATTGGATTCAGCATGTGCCCTTCGAAGGGCTGGGAAACATTAAGGAATGGGCTTCGACCAACAATCATTCTCTCTCGTGCACCCAGCAATTCAACAATGATACACTCCCTAAACTAAATGAGTTTGATCTGTTAATTGTGATGGGCGGTCCCATGGGTGTTTATGACACTAAAGATTATCACTGGCTTACTGAAGAGTTGACGCTTATCAAGTCGGCCATTGAAGCCGACAAAGCTGTTTTGGGCATCTGTTTGGGTTCTCAGCTTATAGCTGCCTCCTTGGGTGCACACGTGTACCCTGGCGACACAAAAGAAATCGGCTGGTTTCAGATACAAACCAATCACCACCACTCCCCACTTTGCTTTGAGAACACATCTCCCACTGTTTTTCATTGGCATGGAGACACCTTTGATCTCCCCCAAGATGCTCGACTCTTAGCCTCTACCCCAGAAGTAGTCAACCAGGCTTTTATGATCAGAAACAAAACGGTAGCTCTACAATTTCACCTGGAGCAAACACCAGAAACCATCCAAGAAATGGTGAACAATGGTGCTCACGAATTAATGGAAGAAGGCCTCAAGATTCAATCTGCAGAAGAAATTACGCACCAGAAAAAGTACTTTGATGCAAACAAAAAGGTCATGTTTGGTTTACTGGATTACCTAGCACGCAATCAATAAGTCCTCGTCCTATCCAATCACTATAAACTCTTCTTAACTTTAGGAGTTAGCAACAGACTTGCCAAAATACGTGGAGCTACCTCATAACCGTAGTGTTTAAATTTGTCCACCACATCAATATATGACACATCCTTTTGTCGGATTAGCTTTCTAAGCTCTTCCATCTGTGTATGACTCAATTCCTGACCAATCGCTTTACTGATCAACTTCACATCTTTACTTTTCCCCTCTCCCTTGTTAGGAACCACTTTTTCTGCCAACCCCAAAGTCTCAATTTCTAAAATAATGGTCTCCAACACATCGGCGCAAGTCTTCTTGATGGAATCCACATCTCCGGTAGTATCTCGCAAAGACCAGCTATTATTCTCAAACTCAATATCTTCTATTAACTTTCTCTTTAAATTATCCGGTCCCAGTATAGAATCCAATACAGCTATAGTTCCTTTTTTCCAACTATTCAGATCAAAGTTACGTTCTTCAATTTTCTGATACCGATTATGCAGAAGTTCCAATACTTTTTCCATGATATATTAATAATTAGTGAAGTCAATCAAAAGATAGTTAGATTATCACAAAGCACCAACAGAATACCAACAAAAAGCACTGTTCCTAACTAAAGAACAATGCTTCACACTTTCACCAAATCTATTTATTCAAACTCAGTCAAGGTCATTTTTATGATTTCGATGGCTTTTCTAAGTTCCGCTTCTGTGATGACCAAAGGAGGTGCAAAACGAATAATATGTCCATGTGTTGGCTTAGCAATCAAGCCATTCTCTTTCATAGCCACACACACATCCCAAGCTGTTTTTCCATTTTTAGGCTTGATGACTACTGCATTCAAAAGACCTTTACCCCGGACCAACTCAATCATATCCGAATCCAGCTTTGATAACTCTTGGCGAAATAACTCTCCCAGACGTGCAGAATTATCGGCTAAGTTCTCATCCTTAATTACCTGCAATGCTGCCATAGCAACCTTACATCCCAGCGGATTACCTCCATATGTTGAACCATGCTCACCCGGCTTTATACAGAGCATAATATCATCATCAGCTAATACCACTGACACAGGAAATACACCACCAGACACTGCCTTACCCAATATCAACACATCCGGCCGAACACCTTCATAATCACAAGCCAACATTTTACCAGTACGCGCAATGCCTGTCTGCACCTCATCTGCCATAAACAACACATTTTTAGCCTTACACAAATCATAGGCTTTCTTCAAATATCCATCTTCCGGCACATAAACACCAGCCTCTCCCTGAATAGGTTCAACCAGAAATCCTGCTACATTGGGATCCTGCAATGCTTTTTCCAAGGCATTCAGATCATTATATGGCACTACCTCAAAACCAGGCGTATAAGGACCAAAGCCTTTATAAGAATCCGGGTCTGTAGACATGGAGATAATGGTCACAGTTCTACCATGAAAGTTACCATCACAGACGATTATCTTGGCTTTATTTTCTTCAATTCCCTTTTTCTCATACCCCCACTTCCGGCATAACTTGATGGCTGTTTCATCAGCCTCAGCTCCGGTATTCATGGGCAATACTTTATCATAGCCGAAATAATCGGTAATATATTCCTCAAACTCCCCCAATACACTACTATAAAAAGCCCTGGATGTAAGCGTTAACTTCGCTGCTTGCTCATGGAGTGCCTGAATAATTTTAGGATGACAATGCCCTTGGTTAACAGCCGAATAAGCCGAAAGAAAATCATAATACCTTTTTCCTTCAGTATCCCAGACAAAAATACCTTCACCCCTATCCAAAACTACCGGAAGAGGATGATAATTATGGGCACCAAATTTATCTTCCCTCTCAATATATTCTTGCGGGGTCATGTGAATATTGCTCATATCTATATTATTAATTGTTTTTCCAACCCTAAAGATAAGAAGAAAGCACATTCTTGTTGATGAGAAATATCACCGTACCCTCACAAAAATGACGATTATTAAATAAAGCATCTCTTAAGAACCTGCGATATATTTCACCACAAACCCACAAGACTACTTCTCAGTCTGTTAAAAAAATACGAGATATCAAAAACGGGTAAGCACTTTCAAATTCAGTCTCCTGCCTGTCAGATAATTGGGTACCGCATACTGCCTATTATTTACATCCGTCACCCAGAAGTAAGAAATGGTATTATTGATATCAAACAGATTAAATATCTCGAGTCCGATCCACAAGTTTTTCAAGGCGCCACTAGTTTTATTCAACTCACTTCCTGTCATCTCCTTAGAGAAACCGATATCAACTCTTCGGTACGCAGGCATCCGGTTGGTAGCCAAATATCTTTCGGAATGCGGTGGACCAAAAGGCAAGCCTGTTCCATATAAAAAATTAAGGTTAACTTTAAAAGAGGGGTTATTTCTAAAATAATCCTGAAACATTAAACTAAAATTCAATCGTTGGTCGGAAGGACGTGGTATATTACCCGGATATATCACCTGACCAGTACTTTTATCCACATACGAGTCATCTTCCAAATCCTCCTCTGTACGCATCAAAGATAGGGTAGCCCAGGACTCCACGCCTTTCACAAACTCACCATTCACCTTTAAGTCGATACCAGCCGCATATCCCACCGCGTTATTCAAAGCCGAATACCTGATTCTCACGTTATCGACCTGATAGGGAATCAGATTTTTCATTTTTTTATAGTACAATTCAGTAGAGAACTTAAAAGGCCTATCTCCCCTCATAAAATAATGATCAAACCCGCTAACAAAATGAATGGATTGCTGTGCTTTAATTTGATCATTAATACCATCCTGAAGATTATGCTGACTATCAGGCCTCGTCCGGTATTCCTTATAAAAAGGCGACTGATAATACACCCCTGCCGAAAATTTAAATCGATAGTCCTTTTCCCATTCAGGCTTCACTGTAAGACCGAATCTAGGGCTTATCAATAGTTCATCATTAAAATCCCAATAATTGGCACGTACACCAAGGGCTATATCCACATCGTTTCTTCCCCATGTTGCATGTCTATCACTCTGCACAAAGGCAGTAAAACGATTGGAAGCAATAGCATGATCTGAATTGTAGGAATAAACCATATCCAATCTATCCGTATCAAGAGGGATATTAAAATCAGCAGAATCCCTCATTTCCCATTCATTTATGATATCCGAAAATCGTTCATACTGATATTTTACTTCCCATTCAATACGGTTTGCATCTAAACGATGAGCGCCACGAAAAGCTATATTGGTAATGGCTCCAAACAAATAATTACGGGCATGTTCAAGATAGGAGCCAACACCAATACCTGAGGCTATTTTATCAGCTTCCGACGGTTCCGTCTCTTCATCTTCCAGCTCTTGCAACCAATACTGTCCAAGGATATCATATCGTTCATCTTCTGAAGTACGATAGCCTGAGAGCAGAAATTTGTAGTTATGATCATTATTGGGCGAAAAATCAAGACTAACGGCACCAAAACCAGTCAAAAATTCATCTTCCTCTTGCCCCTCAAAATAGATCTTCAACACCTTAACCTCATTAATAGTACCAAAGGATGTTTCTCTGTCCACAGGTATAAAATCGTATTTATTTCTTGAAACATTACCCAGAAATCCCACTCGCCATTTTTCATTCATGCGATAGCTCAGATAAGTCTGCATGTCAAAGAACGACGGTTTGTAATCGCCCGACACATCGCTGGATCCCAGTAAATATTGATTGGTTTTATAACGTAGACCAGTTACATGCGTAAATTTCCCTGCAGAAGAAGCTCCTTCCAAGTGCACATTACCACCCAACAGACTAGCAGATGCACTCCCCGCAAATGCAGTAGGCCGCTTATACTTTATATCTAGCACCGAAGACATCTTATCGCCATAACGAGCATCGAACCCACCTGCCGAAAATTGAATATCAGATACTAATTCAGGATTCACAAAACTAAGTCCTTCTTGCTGTCCGGCACGCACAAGAAAAGGTCGATACACTTCTATGTCATTCACATACACCAGATTCTCATCAAAATTACCTCCACGAACGCGGTACTGCGAACTCAATTCATTATTGGAACTCACCCCCATCTGCGTCTTTACCAAGGCTTCAACACTACCCCCTGAGGCATCTGGAAGATTGGCTGATAACCTGGAGTCAATGGCCGTAAAGTTCTGATCGCTTCTACGCTTGGCTTTTACATCCACCGACTCAATAGACTCCCTTTTTGAAGACATGATGACGACCAAATTCCTGAGCGCTGCATCACTGTCCAAAAGAATATTTTTGACCTGATATCCTAGTCTGCTAAATACTAACTCTACAGGAAATTCAGACTTTACATCGATGCTAAAAGCCCCTTTTTCATTGGTTATTGATCCGCCAGGCTGTCCTTTAACTGCTATATTCACCCAATCAAGTAAAACGCCATCTTCAGACTTAACAACCCCACTTATTTCTACCTGCTTTTGCGCATAAACAACCAATACACACATCACACATAGGGGTAAAACAAATAGTTTTTTAAGCATACATATTGTATAAAGAGTCCTCGTTTTTCACAAATTTACATTACAAAAGTAAGTAACTACTACAAATATCCTTTCTAATTACTTAGAAAAACGATAGTTTTACTTTTTTATTTCCGAGACATGAAAAAGAAAATACTGATAAGCTACAAGATCCCCAGCGTTGGATTTGACGTATTGGGAGACAATTTCGAAGTAATATTTCCTAAGGATGATCAAATCAGCGACGCTGAGCTAAATGAGCATATTGAAACCTGTGATGCCATTGTTTCTGTATTTGGTCATCAGCTATCAAACGAACACATCACCCGAGCCTCCAAACTAAAGTTAATAGCTAATTTCGGAGTAGGATATGACAATATTGACATCCCCTTTGTGAGCAACAGAGGCATTACTGTTACAAACACACCCGATCCGGTAACTGAGCCAACCGCCGAATTGGCCATGGGTTTAATGGTTGCAGTAGCCCGTAAGATAGGTGCCTTAAACAATCAGCTAAGAACAGCTGACGGTGTTAAAGTAGGTGTCATGAAAAACCTGAGTACCACACTTACAGGCAAAACACTCGGCATCGTAGGCATGGGTGCCATAGGTCAAGCCTTAGCGCGCAGAGCTCTCGCTTTTGGCATGCACATCATCTACCACAATCGACAACCATTACCTGCTGACATTGAAGGCAAATATTGCACACACAGAGTACCCCTTGAAACTCTTCTAAAGGACTCAGACGTAGTTTCTTTACATACCCCCCTAACTACTGAAACAAAACACTTAATTAACTTCGCTGAGTTTAACTTAATGAAAAACACGGCCTATATAATTAACACCGCACGCGGAAGCGTTATCAACCAGAAAGCGCTTATTGCCGCCTTACAAAACAAGCAGATCGCAGGTGCGGGCTTGGATGTTTTTGAAAACGAACCACATATTCCAAGAGAATTGTTGACATTTAACAATGTAGTTGCCACCCCCCATGTAGGAACTGCCACATTGGAAACAAGAAAAGAAATGAGTATATTAGTAAGCCAGATCATCCGAAAATTCTTTACTGGAGAATTACAGAACTATATTGTTAACAAAAACAATCTACATTAAAATCAAAAGCCCTGGCTATTCAAAAACAAACTGAGATGAAACAAGCCATAAGATTTTTTCACACACAGGGGAATGATTAATTTCGGCGAGTGCCATATGACCATTAAGAAACAAATTATAAACATATGAAAAAAATTCTTGTATACACCGAAAAAAATGCTGCCCGATCGCAAATGCTTCAAGGCTGGCTAAACTATTATCTAAAAGGGAAAGCCGAAGTTCTTAGTGCCGGTGGGCATATTGAGCCCATACAAATGTTGGCACAAAAAGCCATGATGGAATCCGTTATTGACATTAACAAAAACAAATCGGTTAACCTATCTGATTACCAACACGAAATATTTGCATATGTGATTATTGCCGATAGTTCATCACCCGAAGATGTACTATTAAGCCACGAGCCAGGAAAAATAATCTGTCACCCCTTTAAAAACCCTGCACTGGCACAAGGTTCCGATCAAGAAAAACTTTTATCCTACAGAGAGGTATGTAACGAAATTGAAGACTATGCCATGGAATTTGCCATGAAACACTTTAACATTCTGCAATAAAATAAAAACATCAACATAAGCCAAGACCCATGATTACACAAAAGCAAATAAGTCTACCTGAATTCAGTCGGGGTTTTCACTTAATCAGCGACTTTATCGAATCTCACCTGGACCTTCCTGATGTCGGTCTACTGAATCTATTTATAAAGCACACGTCGGCAGGACTGACCATCAACGAAAATGCAGACCCTTCTGTACGTGCTGATTTTGAAACCATTATGAACACACTCATTCCCGAAAACATGCCAGAATACACACATACCCTTGAAGGCAGTGACGACATGCCTTCGCATGTAAAATCAAGTATTGTCGGTTGTTCGCTCACTATACCCATCACAAATGGACGTTTAAATATGGGAACATGGCAAGGAATTTACCTTTGCGAGTTTCGTAATGTTGGCGGACGCAGAAACCTAATCGCTACTATTTATTCCTAATACCAACAGCAACAATTACATTTCAGAAAACACTATTGCACTTATTTTATGAACATATGAACCGCTGATTATCCCCTTTCTTGAAGAGTAGACCGCACATAGGAATATAAACTAGAGGTATCCGGCAGCACAATATCAGCACCTGCCTCCACCAGCACTTCATCTTCGAGAACACCAGTATTAACAGCAATAGTAGTCACCCCTGCCGCCTTTGCGGACTGAACTCCCAGTGGCGCATTCTCCACCACCATGCACTGTTCGGCTGTAAAACCACAACGAGCAACTGCTTTCGCATAAGGTTCCGGATCTGGTTTTCCTTTTGTTACATCACTAGCACTGATAATCTGCTTTGCTGGAATACCAAAGTCATCCGACAAGCGATCCAACAAGGTAGGTTGCTTAGAGCCTGTCACCACCCACACATCCATTCCTGTTTCTCGTATAAAATCAATCAGATCGCCCATCTGTGGCATTTTCTCAGCTATGGGGAGCTGCCCCATCAAACGTATCTTCTCATTGTAAATACGCTCACATTCTTCCTCCGAAACTTCCTTGTTCAAATATTGCCTATACACATATGCAATGGTCTCTAGACCAGGACTTCCTTCGTGCAAATAAGCTTCGTAAGCCGGAAAATCAATGCCCACGGTTTTAAAACACCCTGTCCAGGCAATCTCATGATTCTTCATTGAATCATATAGCACTCCATCCATATCAAATATCACACACCTTAAGTCTCTCGGTATAATTGCTTCACTCATCCTTTTATTTATTAACATTGAAACCAAACAAGAAAGATTCTTACAAACACAAATCGAAAGAAACAAAAAAAACAAGAAAACAAGAAATATATATTCTATTCGATTCCTCCATTTTCTCATCATACGCATTCAAAAAATATAGTGGACACACCAACAGCAGGCCGCCTCCATGATATCAAAGAGACATTTTCAATCTCAATTACACATGCAATAACAGAGGCTACATCACGTTCTAATGAATCCTCTCAAATTCGAATAGAATTAAAAACAGATCCTCACTACCAAAGCTTTCACTTCCAACCGGTCTTTCCTATGTATGACTCGTCCTAAAATTAGTTGCGAATTGTTTTGAGTCGCTCAGGAAAGGAATTTTAAAAAGGGAAAACTAATTTTTTTGTATTATTGCAGCATCTTTTAAAGTGGCATGTTTTGACCGATAATGCTGGCATGGTCACTCCGAAATAGCCAATCCTTTCTTATTTTATTATTTATCGTTATCGTATCAGGTTGTCGTGGTCTTTTTTACACTTGCCCCGTAGAGTAGAGCCTGATAGCTTACTCCCATTATTACTTCTAAAAGTAGCAATAATAAGTAAACTATCAGCGCCCCCTTCATCAAACCGTACGTGAAGTTTTCCCTCATACGGCTTACCGATAGAGTTCTTCATTGAGCTTTCGCAAGGGTTTTCAAGCGTGCATACTTTTCCAAGTCTAACAGCCTTTTGCTTTGTACAAAAGTACTGTATGGTCGCTGGCGAAGCGACTTGTGCGCTTTACGTCCTTTGCTTTTGAGCCATTTAAATAGTTTATAATCCAAGTGTTTGATGATAACCTTTATGGTTTCCCAAATGTGCGTTACCTTACTTATAGAGAAATAATTAAGCCAACCTATTAATAATGAGTTGAGCTTGTAAAGCAAAGGTTCAATCTTCCAATGCCTACGTTTTGCTAAAAGCTCACGAATGTTGGCAAAGAGTTTACTCCTTGATTTCATACTCGGGCGGACGTTGGTATAGTTCTTCCTGTTCCAAGCGAATTTGGAGCGGATTACCCTGAACTCAAACCCCAAAAAGAATAGGCTTTTCTTATGCACATGCTAAATAGTTGTCTTTTCCTTATTGATGGTAAGCCCCATCCGTGTCATTAATGAATCGATATGTGCTAATATTTCTCTGCTGTAATAGTAAGTTCCCATAAGCACAAAGTCATCGGCATAACGCACAATTCGTATGTTTGCTTTGGAGAATTTACTCTTTGAATTATTGACTATTCGGTCAAAAGCATGTAGGTAAATATTCGATAACAATGGACTAATAACCCCTCCTTGCGGCGTACCTGCTGTACTCGACAACAACTTTCCGTTCTTTAATTGTTTTGGGGCTGTTAACCACTGTTCGATAATATCCAGAATTCCTTTGTCACTGATGCGTTCTTTAAGCAGTACAAACAGTTTATCGTGAGGAATGGTATCGAAGTATTTCGATAAATCTGCATCATAGATGAAATGATGTCCATCGTAGATATTCTGTTTGATTTGCTTGATTGCATCCTGTGCCCCCCGTTTGGGTCTAAATCCATATGAAGTAGTAATAAAGTCGGCTTCCCAAAGTGGCTCAATCAGCATCTTAACAGCCATTTGTGCTACTCTGTCTTTTATGGTGGGAATACCCAACATGCGAAACTCACCTTTCTTCTCCTTCGGGATTTCTACCTGACGAACAGCCTGACTTCGGTAGGTATTGGTACGAAGTTCTGTTTGCAACTCCTTGAGGAATTTGGATACACCATATTTCTCAATATCTGCAAACGACATCTTGTCAACTCCTGTGCCTTTGGAATAATTCTGTTTTACTCTACGATAGGATTCCTCTATCACATAGTCTAAGCTCATCTTGTCGCTTAAACTATATGCTTTAAATTCCTTGTCTTGCTTGGCTCTAATGTATAGCTTCCTTTGGAATTCACGAACTCTTTCATCGGTCAGAAATGACGATGGACTTACTAATAGACTTGCGTCAATATAGGTCGTTCTGTTTTCCATATAAGCTTCTCTAAAGTAGAGCCCCTTCCCTATGCAGCGTTTTGTTGTCGCTACAGTCTGTGGTACTATGGGCTCCTCCGACTTCTCTTGTTTCCTTGCTGAATTTCGCTATGCTTATATCAGCCTGTTTAAGATTGCCAAACTTTAAAACAAGAGACCTCCCACGTTCCGTAGTAATCCATCTATAACCACGCCATCCCTATGACTCCGGTAGACCGTTGTATTTCAAATTGCTGTTAATTCATACAACGTAACAGGGTTCGAAGACCGTCAAAACTCTCCCCATCTACTGATACACTTCTCGAAGCTACCACGGGTTCACGCTTGCGCATTACGGCTTGGTCATTTGAACATACCGAGCTTCAGCGAAGACCCTCACGGGCTTAACTGTCGGCAGCTCTTCTAAATGAACAGCAAATTATTTAGGTAGGATTTACACCTACTGGATTACCACAGCTTCGTGGCACACTAACGGTAAATTGTATGAGTAGTGCCGAATTTCGAAGCTCTTTCCTGTCGAACCGAGATGAACTTTGATACGAGAACCGAAGCTCAAATTACGCACTTCACTCGGCATTACTTATACAAAATGTTAGGCACTGGCTTTATTTATTTTCAATCATTTAACATTTTAATATGCTACAAGTTACGTTGTCTGTTCATCGTTGGCAAGACATACTCTTTTGCAATTTTTGGTTGGAGCGTTGGCTCGTGCGAATTGTAAATGTGTATGGCTTTAGCATAGGCAGTCTTTAATAAAAAAAAGTCAGGGACTCCACCCCTGACCGTAAAAGTGAAAACACTTTTGAGGGCTTGTGTGTGCTAGTTCCTCAACTAGAAAATAACGGTTTTGGAGCTCCAAAAGGATTGCCCTATATCTTAATATACACTATGACCACGTTTAGTATTTAATTCAACACCATAGTTTTTGTTATTCCAATCACAGTAGACATTTACAAGTTGTTTATTTATAAGTTTTAAAATTTCTTTCTTCTTTGGTTTTTCGACACCGTCTTCAAAGAAGCCAATTTTATTTAAAATTTTAAGTCGAAAATCTTCTAAATCCTCCTCCTTGTCAGCAACATATGGACAAACCAAAAGGTCAACTAACAAATATACATCTTCTGCTTTAGATGATTCATAATTTGAGATTTTTTGTCTTGTAATTTTATTTAATGCACGCCGAATCCTTCGATATTCTTTTTTATTCTCAATGTGATTTAGCAATGATATAATTGTAAAATAATTTAGCTCACTACCTTCCTTTTCATTTATTCTAAAATGCTCAAAAATAGTTTCTTCGGAGAATGAATAGTGTTCACCTAATTCATTAACAATTGGAAGAAGATATAAGGTTTCAATTTGAGCATATTTGAGTGTTTTGTTTTTTGAGAACACCATTAAAATCCCATCATATATTTTTTTGTAAACAGAGTGCTTTCTATCAAAATCAAAAGCAATATATTTAAGCTTGTCATCATTGAATGTGTCATTACCCAAAAGCTTTTGTTTTGATTTTTCTTGATTTTTGACAAAATCAATAATTCGATGTAAAATATGGCACAGTTTAATAGAATACGAAACTCTAGGTAAAACAGTATAAACAAAAAATGACAGCTCAATTATCTCATTAAAATTATCAAATATATTGTTGAAATATACTTTCACAATTTTTTCTTGTTTTTCTAACTCTTCTGCCTCAATGTTATCTATATCCTTATACATTTTAAGCAGTTTTTTCTGCTCTGTTCCAATTTGGGATACCATTTTTCTTACCTTATTAAAAATGATTACAAGGAAGTAGTTTTGTAAATCTTTGTAAGATGTATTTGTATTGGCAAGGATAAGTTTATAATTAGTGATAATGTCTTTGGCTGAATAATACTTAATGCCAAGCTGACTTCTAGACTCATCTTTGTCAAGTTTGAATATTAAAGAATGCTCAACAAGCTTTCTGATTTCTTCTTTTGCAATAGTAATATTTGTAATTATGGGCTTACTGAATAGTTCTGTTTTCGATTCGTTAAAGTATAAGTTATATTTCTGAAGTTCAATCTTATAAAGCTTCAATATTTCACTTTTTACGCTATCATCACTATAAAAAACAAAATAGTCATCTACATAACGATAAACGTCATAACCCTTTTTGTATTCGAACTTAGAATCGCCTTCATTTTCTAATTTCAACTGGTAAAGAGCCTTCTCAACCTCTTTATCTACTCTTTGAAGAATAATTTCCGCAAAGATTCTGGAAAATTCTGGACCAATAACTATTCCGCTAGTTTCATTATAATTCATCCTTTGCATCATTTCGTCAAACTTGTGACCAAATGTTGTTTTAAATTTAGGTGCAAGGTATTCCTTAACCGCTCTTTTATTCAGTAATGCCCAGGTAATCGAATGTGTATAGATACTATCAAAACACCTTGAAATATCAAATTTTAATAGCTTGTCAAATCTTTTTTCAGCCCTTTGGTATTCATATGATTCGTAAAATTCAAAGATGTTACTACAAGTTTGGTAAGAAAAATAAGTCTTCAAGCTTGTATATTCTTTGTTTGAACTTTCTATGATTTCAATCTCTTCGTTATTACTGTGTTTGTTTGTGTGAGTTTTGTCCTTATAGTATTTTAGAGAGGCAACTTTACTGGGTTTACGTAAAGAGAATTGGCTTTTATTTGTTGCATCTTTAATATTAGACTTGTATTTGTCATAGAATTGGACTAATTGAAGTTGATTTATTGGATGGATAACGGCAAGTTCCCTATAGTCATCATCTTTATGTGCAATCCTAAAACTAAATGGAATTGTAATAAGGTTTTTATCAGTAATCTGATAATAATCGTAATCTTCAAATGATTTCTTTGTCTTTGTTTTATCGAAACCAAATAAGAGACGGATTATCTGCTCTGTTATCTTAGAATTGTCCTTTTTAAATCTTAATTCATCACCAACAAGACAAACCTTTTTATTTACCAAGAAATTATAGAAATACCTATTTGAAAAATACGGAGGTACCTCATACGGCAATATATCAGAAAGTACAACCCTTTCTTTTTTGTAGCCAATTATTTTCCCTTTACGATTACGCATTTTTCCAAATTTTAGTTATTTCAGAGAGTCCAAATTGTAATACTCCTTTATTCGTTGAATTTGATTTGTTTGCATTGTGATTTTTGTAAGTCTTTTTTATCAATGGTAATTTTTTGAACTTTTTTTCTTCAAAGCCTTTTACAAAATCACAGTTTGATAATTTTTCTTTCTCTTCGACTGTAAAACCAAATCTACTAATCCTCCACTGGCTTGACTTATTAAGCTGTTCAAGAGATTCAGCATTTTGAAGAAATGGGCTAGAATAATAAATGCCCACAAACACTTTACTCTTATTATTTCTGAGCTTTGTATTTGAAGATAAATAATCCATCCTCGCCAAAAGTAGTTTAAATGCACGTTGTCTATTTCTTGTTTTTTTATTTTTAAAATCGTCGTAAGCAAGTTTAATTTTTTGCTTATACCGATTAAGCTTGTTTTCAGTCATCTCGACTGATAATACATATTTAGTTTCAACACCGCTACCATCCTTCTTTTCTTTTTCTATCTTTTTGCTTCCGATTTTATAACCGAGAAACTCTATCGACTTGCAGCTAGAGTTGTTTAACTCAATTGATTTTAATCCGGGAATTAGATTAATTGGTATTGTTTTTCTATCATTTATTGAAAGATTATTTTCGTCTATAATTGTTTTTATTTGACCTTTATATCTTTTAGGTAAACCTTTTTCTTCTTTTTCAGGAGTGAAAACAGCAATGATGTCATCAACATATCTTGCATAAAATACTAAATCAGGTAGTTCTTTTATTCTGTTGTCAATTGCACGCATATATAATTCTGACAAGTATGCACTCACTCCAACTCCTCTTGGCACACCTTTATAATCTTTCGTCTGACCAGTTGCTGAGTTATACCCTTTTAGAATTTCCCCAATGAATCTTTGAGTTTTTAGACTTAAAAGATTATCTTCTTTTATCTTTTGTATAACCTTATTCTGTGGAATTGATTCATAGAAGCTTTTTATATCAGTTCTAATGATAACCTTAGGAAATTCATCTTCTATTAGGTTTATAAGGAGGCTTACTATTTCATACCTTGATGATTGCCGTATTTTATATGTTTGACTAATATTTTGTTGTAATTGCTTTGATAAAAAAACATTTTCAACAGATTTTTCTAATGAATAACTTGTTTTTCCATAGACAGCTCCTTCAAGTACATTGACCGCAAAACCTGATTTGTTAACCTTGCTTGATATCTGTTCGAGAACTTCAATTATAGACTTTTCTCGTTCTTTTTTTAAGGTGTTTCTCCTTTCTTTAAGCTCGGATTTTCTAGTTTTATCATTTTCTCTGTGAATGTTCTGATTAAGAGTCTTTATTGTTTTTCGTATCTCAATTGAATCATTGAAAATCTCAGGAAACCTTTTCTCAATATCATTACCTTTTCGATTTTCAGTGTCGAAAATTATTTGAAAGTTTTTAGCTGAAAATGTTTGGTCTTTCATATTGTTTCAATTGTCTCGGTCATTGTCTAGCGTTGGCAAAAAAATAGCTCTTTTGTTTTTTTCAACGTTGGATTGTGTATTGGCAAAAAAAACAAATGTGCTATTTGTGCGTTGGCTTTCCTTTCATTTCTATAGTTAAACTTCCACTCAGTCGTTTTTTTAGCTTGTGCCTAACGGATGGCGGTATAAAATCGTTGCGCATTTTGTAACACAAACTTATCAGCCTGCTAAGCCGTTGATTAAATGTTATATTCGTTCAAATATAGCACTATCCGCGCAATGTTTTATGACCGCGTGTTAGGGGCTGGTGTTTGTTTAACCATTAATTCAAAAATCTTTCTATCGATATTTTATCTTCATCAGAGACTTGTAAAATTGATTCTTTAAATTGAATTCCCTCCGAGTTTATTGTATCAATATGCCTATCTAATATTTCAATATCTTCAAATGATAATCCATATCGCAACATCCATATATGACGTTCATTATCCGTACCGTACTTAATATATTTTGCAAGTTTTAGAGCCTGTTCATCATTTTTTCTTTCATAATATTTATAGAATGCTGCATAGAAAACATCGCTTAACTTGAAACCTATAAGTTTATCAATATAATCATATGTATCATACATAATTAAATCATAATCGACATCCTTTGCTTTAACCCCATTTAAAGCACTATATACATTTATGTTTTTATCTGGTAAATCTTTATATTCCGTGTAAAATGAAGCTTCAAGAATATCAGTACTTCTACCAAAACGTTCTAATTGCTCTCTTTCGTGAGATTTACTAGCATATGAATATCTGTACCAACAAATGTTTTTAAAAGTTTTACCATATATTCTCCAAAGAATAATCTTAATAGCAGTATTAAAAACATTTTGTTCTCCTCTTTCAAGATACCTGCCTAGATAAACAGAATATAACTCTTGAAAATAAGTATAGAGTTGTAATCTATTTCGAGAATCACTACTTATAACATTCAATGGAATTAAATATCCATCAGTAAAAACAGAGTCTAAAATGCTTTTAATTATATCATCGATTTGACTGTCTGTTAATTTCTCAATATCATTATTAGTTAAATTAAATTCATCGGAATAGGTGTCATTTAATATCGCTTTCTTAAATTCATTGTAATCGTCATCATGTTCATCGTCTTTTTCCAATGCAGAAACAAAATCAAGTTCTTCATCCTGATTCATAATCTTTCTGAAATTTGACATCTTAGCTTGAGAACCGACAATAACATAACCGAAATCAAATTTAGAATCCAAACTTGACCTTCCTGCTCTGCCAATAAGATTTTTAACCGATAAAGGCTTACTGTTTTCTAATCTATCAAGAAATACAACATCAAAAGGCATATTTATTCCTTGTTCTAACGTTGATGTCGCAAAGCATAATCGACACAATCCTTCCTTTGTAAATTGCTCAATAATAATTCTAGTCTGTAATGGAAGTGAACCGTGATGAATTACTATACCTTTTTTTAATAAAGCTATCATTTGCGAATAATGATTTTTATTTGCAACTGTATCCCCACCCGTATATTGCTTGAGTAATTCAATGTATTTTTCTATTCGTTCATTTTCAATTTCATTGCAGAGGTCTATATATTTGCTAAACTGATTTAAGAAACCTTTGTTATAAATTTTTGACTTTGAAACATAAAATAAAACAGACCCTTTATTGCGAATAACATCTTCTATAGGGTCAAATTCGCATTTGAGTTTCCTTTGCCCCATAATATTCTTATCAATTCCAAAATGATAAAAATTCCATTCATCGTCAGAACATAAGAAAAGTTGTCCAACATTCTTCTGAGTATACTGAATAGCAAAGGAATGCTCCGGATTAAAATGATTCTTAACAATTTGAGATTCTGGATTTCTAACAAAAGGATGTGCAAATATAAATTTTGCTTCAGGATATGCTTTATAACTTCGTCTTACAATACTGTCAAAGTACAATCCTCTTTTTGAATTTTCATTACTTAATTGAGCTTCATCAAATAAGAAAAGGTCTACAGAAAATTCTTCTTTGTGTTTAAACAATTCTCGACACCTTTCTGGAGTAACAATAAAAACATTTCGCCGTGCAATTTTTGTGTTTATTTTATCTATGAAAGTTAGAATATTTACAGTCTTATCTGTAATCAATTCGCTTAATTTCAGGTAGTATTCGTTTATTAGCGCACGTGAAGGAACAACAACTACAACGTCATTTGTGGTTTCCAATATTCTATTTATGAAGACGTACGATTTCCCAGTACTAGTTGGTGCTGAAAAACTAAAACAATTATTGTTGTCAATTCCTTGAACAATATTTGCTTGAACAGGAGTGTACTCTTTTTGATAAGTGTCTTCTAAATGTTTTCTGTATTGCCCAAAAACTATTTCTTTTAGAGTTTTTCGCTCTGTCTCCTTGTAAAAAACTCCCATGTAGTTTAAAACAGAGTTTTTATAAGAATCGAATTTTTCAGGTTGATATAATTTCAAATAGGATAGAATTTCCATATCTGTTACTGAGACAGGCCCAATTTTAAAAAGCCTATCCAAGACATAACCGAAGATTGAGTCAATATCTTCGCCTGAAATTATTTTCTTAATTATATCATTCATATATTAACAGCAACACATATTAATTCATTAAAATTTTTAAGTTTACTATAATCAGCATTTGCTTTAATATTGTTTATCAGTCTCTCTGTTGTTGTCGATTTAGATGCAAATGCAGCGATAAATCCTTTGTTATTTTCGATAACATTCCTTAATGACGCTTCACCGCAAAACTTATCAATATCTTGTAAATCTGCGATGTCTCTTTTCTCTCTTTCAAATCTAACAATTTGTTCAAACGCACTCCCATAAGCATTTCTATCAGCAAGATACTTTGCCTCACCAAAAAGAAGAATTTCGGTTAAATTCTCGGTATAAAAATCAAAACCTGGATTACCGCTCTTTTGCTCTTTTATTAATTCCCCTAATGGAATATTTGAATAATTCAATTCGCTAATGATTGATTTTCTAGCCAATTCTGATATTAGATATTCTCCTGAATTACTTGTTATTTCATCATCAGTAGATTTAATTATATTATCGCTAATATACTTTACGGTTGCATCAGCTCGTACTTGAAAACTCTGTCGTATATATTTTTTATCAAAATCGTTTATCCAACTCAGATTTGAAAGAGAAACAAAAACATCCTTTAAGGTCAATTCTATGTTAGTAGGATTAATCCTAATGAAGGTGATATTATCTTCAATCTGTATTTTATCTATAATTGTATATCCATTCATATGGTTAATTCATAGTTTGTAGGATGTTCGTACACTTGCCCCTAACGTATGTGTAAATGCATATTGTGTTTATATCTATTATGTCGATATTTGTTTAATTATCAGTTATTGAGTTGTTTACATTCTGTAATTTGGTCTAAAGGGCTTTTTATATTTGCAAGAGATCGTTTGCTTACATGTGTGTAAATTTCTGTTGTGGTACTCGATACATGACCTAAAAACGTTTGAATGTATCTAAGGTCGACACCATGTTCTAATAAATGAGTTGCAAATGAGTGGCGTAGCATATGTGGAGTCACTTTTTTGTTTATTCCTATTTTTACAACATCCATCTTCCGGTGTTGTGCTAAAGAGAGGATTATTTTGGGCTTTACAGGCATCAAATCATGTTTACATATATACAAATATATAAAATCTATTTATATCCAAGTGTTTGTAAATTCTATTTTTGTGGGGTGATGAAGTTAATCTCTGTCGTCAATTTGGAAAAAATGGTCTATACCCACCCAGTGAAAACGGCCATACCCGTTCACTTTTTAAATCAGCTATGAATTTACAAAAAATTATTCATTCTGTTGTTTACGCCTTGTTTCTCCCTTAAGATCAAAGCGGTATGCGGTATGTACGATTCTACCCATAATGGCATCGGCAGCCGCAGTGTTCGACAACATTACATCATACCAGTCTGCAACCTTTAACTGGCGCATGATAATAGTGGACTTTCTTGCGTGTCGGTCTTCAATAAGCTCCATAAATTCCAGTAACTGTTGGCCATCCATTTTTCTTACAGCAAAATCATCAATGATGAGCAGATCCATTGGCTCATTCGTTTAGGTTTTCCTGCCATAATCGGCATCAGTTAGTAGTTATGACTCCAAAAGTAGAACATAGAAGTTCTCAGTTATAAAATTCTATATTTAAGATTTTTCTATTAATAGTTATCTTTCATTTGAATATTAAACTATCAATAAAACGACCGCAGGGCAGGCCAGAACAATAGCCCCGGGGCCGGCGTTGGCGAGAGAGCTTCAAGGGCGCACTCGAGGTGGTAGTGTGGCTGGCCTAGCGCGAAAGAAGAGTGTGCAGGATGGAATTGGAGCTCGGTGCGGGTTGATAGCGATCTATTGTTCTAGACTTTTTTGGTCCTTTTTGTGGCAATGACAAAAAGGACATGACGATAATTTTCAATCAATGAGTGATTCTCATTTGAAAGCTCAACTATCAGGTTAACGAGCGCAGGGTTGGCCAGAACAATAGCCGTGGTCGGCGGCGAGAGCTGTAACCCGGAAAATGCATTAGAAAATCTATTACGCCTTTAAATGGCTTCAAAAGAAGTCACTACGTTACTTTTCTTCAACTCACCATAGTAGTTGCTATGCCTCGTCTCAGAAAAGCCTTCTTTTTTGTAGTAACCATGATGCCACAGAAAATGCAGCAATTATGGACTCACTACTGGGATGCTGCAAAGCCAGTGATGTAAATCCTCGCAGATGGCTTACGGATGTATTTTCTAAGATGGCGTTATACAACAGTAGTTATGATTTAGACTTGGCTGATCTTTTACCGCACAATTGGAAAAAGTCTAATAGTTGTCAGAATATTCCAAAAAACACCCACTAATTTCGATTAATTCCAAAAGATTCCAGTAAAACTTAGAGAATTCCAACGCTCCAATCGACATCCCGATTGGAGCGTTTTTTTACTTTTGCAATATGTAGCAGACCGCATATTTACTTTATAAGGTATTTTCAATCTACTGACTTTATATTTATATCTTATGATAATTTCTATTTACGGTAGTTTTTTTGCATGTTGCCGTAGAGTAGAGCCTGATAGCTTACTCCCATTATTACTTCTAAAAGTAGCAATAATAAGTAAACTATCAGCGCCCCCTTCATCAAACCGTACGTGAAGTTTTCCCTCATACGGCTTACCGATAGAGTTCTTCATTGAGCTTTCGCAAGGGTTTTCAAGCGTGCATACTTTTCCAAGTCTAACAGCCTTTTGCTTTGTACAAAAGTACTGTATGGTCGCTGGCGAAGCGACTTGTGCGCTTTACGTCCTTTGCTTTTGAGCCATTTAAATAGTTTATAATCCAAGTGTTTGATGATAACCTTTATGGTTTCCCAAATGTGCGTTACCTTATTTATAGAGAAATAATTAAGCCAACCTATTAATAATGAGTTGAGCTTGTAAAGCAAAGGTTCAATCTTCCAATGCCTACGTTTTGCTAAAAGCTCACGAATGTTGGCAAAGAGTTTACTCCTTGATTTCATACTCGGGCGGACGTTGGTATAGTTCTTCCTGTTCCAAGCGAATTTGGAGCGGATTACCCTGAACTCAAACCCCAAAAAGAATAGGCTTTTCTTATGCACATGCAAAATAGTTGTCTTTTCCTTATTGATGGTAAGCCCCATCCGTGTCATTAATGAATCGATATGTGCTAATATTTCTCTGCTGTAATAGTAAGTTCCCATAAGCACAAAGTCATCGGCATAACGCACAATTCGTATGTTTGCTTTGGAGAATTTACTCTTTGAATTATTGACTATTCGGTCAAAAGCATGTAGGTAAATATTCGATAACAATGGACTAATAACCCCTCCTTGCGGCGTACCTGCTGTACTCGACAACAACTTTCCGTTCTTTAATTGTTTTGGGGCTGTTAACCACTGTTCGATAATATCCAGAATTCCTTTGTCACTGATGCGTTCTTTAAGCAGTACAAACAGTTTATCGTGAGGAATGGTATCGAAGTATTTCGATAAATCTGCATCATAGATGAAATGATGTCCATCGTAGATATTCTGTTTGATTTGCTTGATTGCATCCTGTGCCCCCCCGTTTGGGTCTAAATCCATATGAAGTAGTAATAAAGTCGGCTTCCCAAAGTGGCTCAATCAGCATCTTAACAGCCATTTGTGCTACTCTGTCTTTTATGGTGGGAATACCCAACATGCGAAACTCACCTTTCTTCTCCTTCGGGATTTCTACCTGACGAACAGCCTGACTTCGGTAGGTATTGGTACGAAGTTCTGTTTGCAACTCCTTGAGGAATTTGGATACACCATATTTCTCAATATCTGCAAACGACATCTTATCAACTCCTGTGCCTTTGGAATAATTCTGTTTTACTCTACGATAGGATTCCTCTATCACATAGTCTAAGCTCATCTTGTCGCTTAAACTATAAGCTTTAAATTCCTTGTCTTGCTTGGCTCTAATGTATAGCTTCCTTTGGAATTCACGAACTCTTTCATCGGTCAGAAATGACGATGGACTTACTAATAGACTTGCGTCAATATAGGTCGTTCTGTTTTCCATATAAGCTTCTCTAAAGTAGAGCCCCTTCCCTATGCAGCGTTTTGTTGTCGCTACAGTCTGTGGTACTATGGGCTCCTCCGACTTCTCTTGTTTCCTTGCTGAATTTCGCTATGCTTATATCAGCCTGTTTAAGATTGCCAAACTTTAAAACAAGAGACCTCCCACGTTCCGTAATAATCCATCTATAACCACGCCATCCCTATGACTCCGGTAGACCGTTGTATTTCAAATTGCTGTTAATTCATACAACGTAACAGGGTTCGAAGACCGTCAAAACTCTCCCCATCTACTGATACACTTCTCGAAGCTACCACGGGTTCACGCTTGCGCATTACGGCTTGGTCATTTGAACATACCGAGCTTCAGCGAAGACCCTCACGGGCTTAACTGTCGGCAGCTCTTCTAAATGAACAGCAAATTATTTAGGTAGGATTTACACCTACTGGATTACCACAGCTTCGTGGCACACCAACGTACGGTGTAAGAATAGTAGCCGACTGCGGGCTTCAAACTTTTCAAGCTACAGAAAGGCCAAAGCGGGTTACAACCCTTGAATTTACTACTGAACCGGCTATTATTTTTGTACATTGTTATAAGGCGTTATTCCTTAGCCATTTTATAAATATTTATCATCAAACTAATGAAACCCCATAAGCCACCCAAACCTGTTATTCCTGCGAGGATTATCTTAATTTTACTCCATGCCTCAATCGAAATTAAGACCAAGACTAAAAGTATAAGAGAGATGAACAAAATAAAAATTGCCCTTTTAAATTTCGACAATCTTGCTTTCTGTTGGGTTAATTCTCCTTTTTGATTAGCTATATCCTCTTTTAATTTTTCAATTTCAGATTTGTTTGAAGAATCATTTAATTGTAATTGATGTTCTATTTCTGCTAATCTATTTTTTGCTATATCTTTTTCCTCTTTTTCCTTTTTCAAGTCGTTTATAGTTGCTTGCTTTTGCTGACCTTCTTTTTTCTTGCGTTCCCTTTCTTTCGCAATTGTTTGATGAACTTTCTCATTAAACCGTTCCTTATCGACTTCGGATAATTCTACTAGTTTCTGAATTCGTTTAGCTGATTGATGTGCAATGGAAGAAAGTAATACTTCATATTCGCCATCTTCAATACTTGTTTTTTCAGATACCGCTGCATGGAAATCATTAATAAGCTCTTTACTAGCAATCTCTTCATGAAAAGTTTGCAACATCAATTCAGTTAATCCTATTTTTTTAATTGTTTTATCAAGAGTGCGATTGCCTTTTAGCCAGAGTAAGCTAGTTAATGTATCAGGAAGAATTACTTCACTTGTTACACCTGCAGGATTTTTTGAAATATTAAATTGATAAAGGGTTTTGTTTGCCGAAACAAACCAATATTTTGCTTTTTGATAACTTCGAATTAAATTGTCTCTTTTATCGCGAATATGAAGATATGCAAGTACGTCATGTTCGGCATTAGCTGTGTTTTTCCTAGTGCCTTGAAGTTCTTTAATATCCTTTGACTTTTTATACTTTTCTATATTAAGTTTGGAAATGGTTTCCAATTCTAATCCAAGATTTTTAGAAATATTTTCTTCAATGTTATTATTGAAATTAATTAACCAACTTTTATTTTTCCCAAGTCTTATACATGCTTCATTGACTGTTGAAGTCGGAGTGTTTTTGTTATAGTTTTCAATCGAAACCTCTAGGATATGAGAAAGTTCAGATAATGTGATTCCTAAATATTTTGGTTTCCCTTGAAGTTTAATAATTAGGTCAATTAATTCTTTTGCAGGTTGTGTGTCTGATTCATTCTGCAAGTCTAGTCCTCGCAAAATAATCTGTGTATCAATAAAATATTCCTCCCCAGAAAGGAACTTAGCATTTACGTCAATTCCTGATTCAAGAAACCCCGCTATAACTGAACCGAAATAAATTTTCTCGGCCAATTCATATAAAAACCTATTATTGATTTCAATATGCTCTATAAACTGAATATGTAATAAATATGACTTATCAATATCATTCCCATTAATATCTTGACCTGCAAAAAAATGAGATAGCTTATTCTTGTTCTTGTCGATAAAATCTGCAAATTCAGGAATTTCAGAATCCAAGATTCCTTCATCAGAACAATCACAATAATACGATGCAAAAGCCTTCTGCAATAGTTTAGAATCTGTCGATAATTGGGAATATATCTTTTCATATCGATTGAAAACAAAAAGTTTCATTTTAAAATTCTTCCCATTTTCATAAATCTCAATTGCAGTTTCTTGCTTTTCCTTTCGAGAAAAACTATTCGCTGAAGCTTTAATTAATTGTCTAACAATAGTAATGGGGACATTAAAACCATACATTTCAAGTATTTGTTCCTGGATATCGCTATCTGCTCCAAATTCCTTTCCTTTCTCAGAGTATTTACTTAATGCCCTTTTACAAATAGGGATATATACATTACCATAAAGGTCTTTCCCATTTTCCGTTAAGGTTGCTAAGAAATTGTATGATGTTAATTTATTTTCACTCATAATATCTCAATTTGTTGCGGTTTTTTTTAATGCCTTAGTAGAGTAGAGCCTGATAGCTTACTCCCATTATTACTTCTAAAAGTAGCAATAATAAGTAAACTATCAGCGCCCCCTTCATCAAACCGTACGTGAAGTTTTCCCTCATACGGCTTACCGATAGAGTTCTTCATTGAGCTTTCGCAAGGGTTTTCAAGCGTGCATACTTTTCCAAGTCTAACAGCCTTTTGCTTTGTACAAAAGTACTGTATGGTCGCTGGCGAAGCGACTTGTGCGCTTTACGTCCTTTGCTTTTGAGCCATTTAAATAGTTTATAATCCAAGTGTTTGATGATAACCTTTATGGTTTCCCAAATGTGCGTTACCTTACTTATAGAGAAATAATTAAGCCAACCTATTAATAATGAGTTGAGCTTGTAAAGCAAAGGTTCAATCTTCCAATGCCTACGTTTTGCTAAAAGCTCACGAATGTTGGCAAAGAGTTTACTCCTTGATTTCATACTCGGGCGGACGTTGGTATAGTTCTTCCTGTTCCAAGCGAATTTGGAGCGGATTACCCTGAACTCAAACCCCAAAAAGAATAGGCTTTTCTTATGCACATGCAAAATAGTTGTCTTTTCCTTATTGATGGTAAGCCCCATCCGTGTCATTAATGAATCGATATGTGCTAATATTTCTCTGCTGTAATAGTAAGTTCCCATAAGCACAAAGTCATCGGCATAACGCACAATTCGTATGTTTGCTTTGGAGAATTTACTCTTTGAATTATTGACTATTCGGTCAAAAGCATGTAGGTAAATATTCGATAACAATGGACTAATAACCCCTCCTTGCGGCGTACCTGCTGTACTCGACAACAACTTTCCGTTCTTTAATTGTTTTGGGGCTGTTAACCACTGTTCGATAATATCCAGAATTCCTTTGTCACTGATGCGTTCTTTAAGCAGTACAAACAGTTTATCGTGAGGAATGGTATCGAAGTATTTCGATAAATCTGCATCATAGATGAAATGATGTCCATCGTAGATATTCTGTTTGATTTGCTTGATTGCATCCTGTGCCCCCCGTTTGGGTCTAAATCCATATGAAGTAGTAATAAAGTCGGCTTCCCAAAGTGGCTCAATCAGCATCTTAACAGCCATTTGTGCTACTCTGTCTTTTTTGGTGGGAATACCCAACATGCGAAACTCACCTTTCTTCTCCTTCGGGATTTCTACCTGACGAACAGCCTGACTTCGGTAGGTATTGGTACGAAGTTCTGTTTGCAACTCCTTGAGGAATTTGGATACACCATATTTCTCAATATCTGCAAACGACATCTTGTCAACTCCTGTGCCTTTGGAATAATTCTGTTTTACTCTACGATAGGATTCCTCTATCACATAGTCTAAGCTCATCTTGTCGCTTAAACTATAAGCTTTAAATTCTTGTCTTGCTTGGCTCTAATGTATAGCTTCCTTTGGAATTCACGAACTCTTTCATCGGTCAGAAATGACGATGGACTTACTAATAGACTTGCGTCAATATAGGTCGTTCTGTTTTCCATATAAGCTTCTCTAAAGTAGAGCCCCTTCCCTATGCAGCGTTTTGTTGTCGCTACAGTCTGTGGTACTATGGGCTCCTCCGACTTCTCTTGTTTCCTTGCTGAATTTCGCTATGCTTATATCAGCCTGTTTAAGATTGCCAAACTTTAAAACAAGAGACCTCCCACGTTCCGTAGTAATCCATCTATAACCACGCCATCCCTATGACTCCGGTAGACCGTTGTATTTCAAATTGCTGTTAATTCATACAACGTAACAGGGTTCGAAGACCGTCAAAACTCTCCCCATCTACTGATACACTTCTCGAAGCTACCACGGGTTCACGCTTGCGCATTACGGCTTGGTCATTTGAACATACCGAGCTTCAGCGAAGACCCTCACGGGCTTAACTGTCGGCAGCTCTTCTAAATGAACAGCAAATTATTTAGGTAGGATTTACACCTACTGGATTACCACAGCTTCGTGGCACACTAACGGTAAATTGTATGAGTAGTGGCAGATTTCGGGGTGCTTTCCTGTCAAACCGCTGCGCAATTTTATCGGGCTACAAGCCTTGATATCTAGCACTTTACCTGCCATTACTTATACAAAATGTTAGCAGTTGTATTTATTTCATTAATTCAGTTAATATCACTTTGTATTCAGAGTTTGAATGTTTATTATGTAGCCCACTATAGGCATTATAACGACCTGATAATTGATTGATTTTAGACATCTTATTTGTTATTACAAAGCTTCCTTTAAAAAACCGTGAATATTCTACTGTTTCATCCGTTTCAATTTCTGAATATCTACCATCGGGTAAAACAAATAAACGTTCTTCAAATTCACTTATATTATCTGTAAAAACTGGTTCTATTTCGTCTACCTCCAATCTAAAATAACTCCAATCATAGCTGTTCATTGATTCAAAAATGAGAATTTTTGGTTTTAAAACTACATCTCTGTTTATAAGAAGGAGTTCTTCCAATTCGTATATTTCTATTTTTTCAAAATCCATTCCTCCTCCACGGGGATAAAAAGCGTGGTTAAGGTTATCATATCTTTCAAATAGTATTTTCAAGACTTGAAGAATAGCTTCGGGTTTTTCCCAAGTACAGGAAACAGGAATGGAAACAGGAAATATTTTAGATAATGCGTCTTCCCATTCGTAAATATTTCTCAATGTATAATCTAGATTGCTTGTGTACCAAAATTCAAATTGTTCTTTAAATTGAATAGCACTAGGACGCTCGGACGGGTTATTGTTAGTTGCATTTATTAAAAGCCTGTCAAGTAAAACTAATGATTCATAATTCCATACACCACCCATTCTAGTCCTGTTAATAATTAAGTCGACATAATTATTTAAAGAAATATTACTATCAGGAATATATTGTCCGTCAAAACTTTTCCACTCTTTTGCTAAAATCATCCAAACCGTTTTCGCAAAAGAATAAATGTCAGCTTTCTTGTATTCTGAAGTGCTTGAAATTCTTTTCATTTCTGGAGCAATTGTCCAGTAGGGGCCAATTTTTTCGTCTAAATTTGAAATCCTTTTTTTCTTTGGGAAGTTTGCTAATCCAAAGTCAGAGAATACAGGTTCCCCGTCCACTACTAATATGTTGTCAGGTTTAATATCTCGGTGTGTAATTCCTCTAGAATGAAGATATAATAATCCATCGCAGAGTTTTATAACAAGCTTAATTATTGTTTCGTCATCTAAATCTTGAATATGCTCCTTTAATGTTGTGGCTAATGGCATTATATAAAAAGCCTTATTGCTTTCAGTAATCTTTTTTGGCAAATAAGATTCAATAATTTCAATAACTCCTTTTCTGTCATTCAATGAATACAGTACTTCAATTTCATCTTTAAATCTTTGGTAATTCTTTGGTGAAGCTTTTCTGTTTAAAATCTTTTTCGCAAAGAAGTTTCCTTGAGCATCTACCACCTTGTAGACAGTTCCATTTCCTCCTTTTCCTAGTTTCTTTACTATTCTATATTTTGCCATATTATATTCTTAATGTAGACGGAGTTTATATAACTGCTAACTTATAAGGATTTTATCCTTTGTTCGACCAAGATAAGTAAAAAGTTGAACATTGATAAATATCCAAAATTATGATTGCTAATATTTATTAGTCATGAAGGATAAAATTACGTTGAACGAAGGCGGCCTAACCTATGCACATTTCATCTAGTTCTTTTTCTTTGTAAACGCTCTGATCCTAATATTTCTCTGTTATTTATACAACATTCTTTCATCAGCATGTTAATTTCGTTTGGTTTAAGGCATAACAATCCCGTTACACCCACATGAACGGTTGTTTTATTTGCATCCATGAAACAAAGAACGTTTTATCTGCTTAATGTCATTCTAGTTGGTGCAATATCCTTGTGCGAACCATTATGCCTTTATTGCATTTGGGGCATATGCAAGGATCCTTTCCTATTAATGCTCTTAACACTTCATATGAGGTAAGGCCTTCGAGGTTTGACAACCACATATTTTCACCCACTAGTGCAATTACCTGTTCTCGTTTACCATGTATATGTACCGTTGCAAGTATGCCAACATATCTGATTTTAAAGAATCCGCTAGGTAAGACGTGATGTATAAAACGCCTCACAAATTCAAGTTGATTTAAGGTCATTTGTTTTTGCTTGCTATTTTGTCTGTAATCTTTATAGGTAAAGCTCACTTGCTTGTCCGATAAAGATGTTAGCCTATTATTAGATATAGCTACCCGATGGGTGTATCTGCCCAAGTATTGTAATACACTGTTGATACCCCCAAACGCCTTTTTACAGTATACATTCCATCGTTTACTGTACAGTTCTGATTTCAACATTTGAGCTCCTTCAAACTCCTTAGGTAACCTCAGTTTTTCCTTGATCAGTAGTTTTTCGAGTTGCTTAACTAGTATACCTCTAAACATGCCAGACAATGCCTTTACGGGCACAAAGAACTTCTTGGGCGAAGCAACCCATTCCATACCATCCGTAGACAGGCCGCCAGCGGGAACCAGCATATGAATATGGGGATGATACATTAATGTTTGCCCCCAGGTATGCAGTACACATAGTGCTCCAACATCAGCACCTAAAAATGAAGGATTGCGTCCTGCATTTTGTAAAGCTTGGGAGGCAGAACGAAACAGTAAGTCATAACATGCTTGTTGGTTGATGTAAAACAATGGATGTAGCTCCCTTGGTATGGTAAATACAATATGAAAGTAGCGTCCGGGCATTAATCGACTAGTGAGCTTATTGACCCATTGCTGCTGCTTTAAATACTGACACTTGGGGCAATGTCTATTGCGACAAGAGTTATAGGACTGTTGACTGTAACTACAGCTGCTGTTATTACAATACGCAATATGACCGCCTGCTTCTGATGTACGGCACCTTGTTATAGCTTCAATAGCTTTTTGTTGTTCTTTGTTCAACCTTAACTTGGTAGCAATATCATCTTGACAGCTCCTCACAACATCGGCCACTTCTATTTTCTGTTTACTATTTTCGGTGTGACTCATGGCTGTGCCTGTTTTATTGGAATTAACAAATTGGGAACTTCGCCAAGGTAAGGGTGAGCCAAATGAAGATAACCTGAGGTTGTTTTTAGTGAACTGTGTCCCATCAGTAACTGCAACCGTTTCAAATTGATACCTCTTTCAAGCATATGAGTAGCAAAACAATGTCGTAACACATGAGGCGATACGCCTTTATTTATACCTACTGATAAGGCAGCACGTGATACTATCTTACGAAAACTTGTTGCGGAATATTTCTTCCCTTTTTTAAAGCCCTCAAAAAGATACTTCGAAGGACGATACTGTTTAAAATAAATTCTGAGTTGTTCTAATTCTACTTTAACAGATTTATTGCTTTGAATAACAGAGGTCTATGTCACGCTGTCGCTTTTCATGTCGCTGCTGCAGTTTTTCCAGCATCCGTTCATCGGTCATTTCACGATAAAATTTGTATACCATAAAATCCATAATGTCTCTTGCCGACAACAATGGGACTTCGTCTTGATTCAATAGTTTTTCTTTCAGCATAAAGCTGCCCACCATTAAGTTGAGGGCTACTTGGTGATGCCATGACAGCCATTTGCGGGTTTGGAACTGATCCAAGCCTACTATCTGTTTTTGCTCTTTGAAGCTATGCTCAATGAAAAAGCGTCGTGCCTGCATGTATGCCAGCGCCTGATGCGTGTATTGAGCAAGTTCTGCGTTAGTGAACGAATCTTTTACTTCTACTCCCTGCTTTGTCTTTCTTTTCGAAATGACCAGCAACCGTTTCTCAACAATGTTCTGAACCTTATCCCAAATGTAAACTGTCTTAAAATGGAACAATCCCTTCAGCTTTCCCTTGGCAGAATCACGAATGTCAAGCTTTTCCAGTCCTTGTTTGTAAGCGTTTCTATATATTCGTTAGCGTTTACCGATGGGGTGCTTGCCTTCGGCCTTTTGGGTGGGCGCCCACGATTGCTCTTTCGCTCTGGAATATGTAGTTCTGGTTTTTCAAGGTGGATTTTTTGATCGCTATGAATGTCAAGCATGTACACCAAACCCATATCCTCAACCGAACGGGTAAACGCAAGGTCATTGCCATAAAGTCCATCCCCCCCAACGTAATCGAACTCGATACCCATTTCCAGTTGGTGCTTCACAATATCTGTAGCCAGCTCCGGTTTTTGTCTTGAAAACCCTGTCCTCTTTGGGGATGCCAGCAGTTTCACACCTGGCGTTGTTAGTACACCATGACCTTGGAAGGTACAGCCTCGTGTCGACCAACGCTGCATATTTGTCCGTGCACAAGCAACCAAAAACTGCAACCTGCGAGTTTGCAGTCTTCCCAACGTTCCCGCAATACTGGTGATCAACACCAATGCTTTTGTCACCTTTTTTCACCCATCCGCTTTCGTCTATGAGTAATCCTTTTAATTTTTGGTTTGGGAGTGATTGGTCTACCTGATTTGCTATTTGGTCGATGACAGCTCTTGCATCCCAATTGGATTCGGTGATAAAATGCTGCATCTTATGGTAGTCTGCGTTTAATGTCTCAGTGATGCGTTCGATGTTTTTCAAATCGCTTAAAGCTAGACCTTCGACGTATTGAGTAGCTTTGTCGAAGTTGGATTTTGTTCTATTTTTAAAATGGTGCTGAAATTCAGATAAATACACTTCAAGTCGGTTGTTGACCGCTAGCAGTGTTTTACCATTATTCGTATATTTTTAAGTTTTCGCCCGTTACCCATTGCAAACTTGAGTTTTGTTCTTTGTTTCAATTGCAATATACTAATTTACTGTTTATTACGAAAGAAAAACAATACTAAATTATCGTTTTTTCAGTGATCATTTTAATCTGTTAAAGTAGAACTAATATATCCTCTGGAAGTGGTACTTCTCGGCTTTTATTACCCTTGCCCTTTATGCGTACAACCAAACGTGCCGAATCTATTTGCTCAGGCAACAAACTTAGAGCTTCTTCGCACCGCATGCCCGTTGCATAAGTCAACATCATTAATGTACGATGTTTGACATTATATGAACTTGTCACCAAACGATAGGCATCTGACTGAGACAAAACCGTGGGTAGTTTCTTCGCTACTCTTGGACGCTTTATCTTAATGCCATCCCACTTGTTCCCAAGTATATCCACCCAAATATTTTCCAGGCACTAATCATTTGGTTGATGGTACTGTTCGAAAGTCTTTTTTTCTTGAAGAAGATAATAGCAGAAATCTTTTACTTCCTGATGACTAAGTGTTGACGGAGACCTCCTGTAATACTTTGCCAAAATCGAGAGCATAGATACATAAGTATCTACAGTTCTCTCACTGTAACCGCGTAAGCGCATTTCTTGAATGACCTGCGCGCGTAATGTTTTTTTTTCATCTTATAAAGTATTAATGAATAATACTTTAAGTTACCACTTTTCTAATTAGCGACGAAGGAGCTTTCGTTCAACGTATGTGTAAATGCATATTGTGTTTATATCTATTATGTCGATATTTGTTTAATTATCAGTTATTGAGTTGTTTATATTCTGTAATTTGGTCTAAAGGGCTTTTTATATTTGCAAGAGATCGTTTGCTTACGTGTGTGTAAATTTCTGTTGTGGTACTCGATACATGACCTAAAAACGTTTGAATGTATCTAAGGTCGACACCATGTTCTAATAAATGAGTTGCAAATGAGTGGCGTAGCATATGTGGAGTCACCTTTTTGTTTATTCCTATTTTTACAACATCCATCTTCCGGTGTTGTGCTAAAGAGAGGATTATTTTGGGCTTTACAGGCATCAAATCATGTTTTTATATATACAAATATATAAAATCTGTTTATATGCAAGTGTTTGTAAATTCTATTTTTGTGGGGTGATGAAGTTAATCTCTGTCGTCAATTTGGAAAAAATGGTCTATACCCACCCAGTGAAAACGGCCATACCCGTTCACTTTTTAAATCAGCTATGAATTTACAAAAAATTATTCATTCTGTTATTTACGCCTTGTTTCTCCTTTAAGATCGAAGCGGTATGCGGTATGTACGATTCTACCCATAATGGCAAATTAATTAAACCTAAATCCAGAGGGTCAGCATGCTCCGTTTTTCGAAAAGCATTTGTTCGCGAGAGGGGTCAACATGCTCCGTTTTTTTTGATCACCGAGCAATATTATTCCTTCAAAAACATTTTAAGGGGTCAACATCCGCCGGAATGTCATGCTGAAAACATAACTTCAACCAACGTTTGGCAAGGGGTCAACATGCTCCAGGGTATCCACCAGTGATGTAAATCCTCGCAGATGGCTTACGGATGTATTTTCTAAGATGGCGTTATACAACAGTAGTTATGATTTAGACTTGGCTGATCTTTTACCGCACAATTGGAAAAAGTCTAATAGTTGTCAGAATATTCCAAAAAACACCCACTAATTTCGATTAATTCCAAAAGATTCCAGTAAAACTTAGAGATTTCCAACGCTCCAATCGCCATCCGGATTGGAGCATTTTTTTACTTTGCAATATGCAGCAGACCGCATATTTACTTTATAAGGTATTTTCAATCTACTGACTTTATATTTATATCTTATGATAATTTCTATTTACGGTAGTTTTTTTGCATGTTGCCCAAGGTTAAAGTGTATGATTTAGTGGCAGATTTTCGGAGAGAATTTCTGTCCGGCAGGACGAAATTAAATGCGAGAATCCGCCCGACAAAAAAACAACCAAGCCCGCCATTAATTATACACAGTGTTAGCCCCTGTACTCTTCTATAATTAGAGTTCTATTTGAATTTTAACTTTTCCACCCAGTCCTTTTTCAACAATGTCATAAAGGGTTTTTAAAGTCAAGTTGCTACCATTATTTTCTACACGTGATATATATGTGCGTTTTTTATCTACTCTGTCAGCAAGTTCTGTTTGTGTTAGATGTTTTTCCTCTCTTGCTTGGCGTAATAAAAGTCCTATTTTAAAAGATTCAAAATCACGTTCCAGTTCGTCACGTCTTTCTGTACCTTTTTCACCATATACATCATTCTTTATTTCAGACCAACTTTTAGTTTTCATATTATTCACCCCTTCTTTTTTCGTCAAAATACTCCATCATTAATTTTTTTGCTTTTTCAATTTCTTTCTTTGGTGTTTTCTATGTTTTCTTCTGAAATCCATTAAGTAAAATCACCAATTTCCCTTTGTCAAAAAAGCAAAAGACTCTCCAAATATCTGAAGCCAATTTTACTCGTGCTTCATAAAGTCCGTCAGTTCCAGTAATTGCTTTAAGATATTGAGACGGTATTCTTTCGTATGTCTCAATTATTTCAATGACTTTAAATATTTTGTCCTGAACTTTAATTGTTTGGTTTTTCAGGAAGTCTTGAAAATAATTTTTATATGCAATTACTTCTCTTACTCTATCCATACAGCAAAGGTAACTTTAAAGTTACAAAAAAGCAAAATATGAACTATTTCTGAATTTCTATAATTATGATTTTTTTTAGTTGTGAAAATGTATAGGGGCTAACGGTAAATTGTATGGTGTCGTAGCGGATTACGTGAGCTTTAACTTTCATAACTGCACCGAAATACGGGCGAGTGACGAAGCGCAAAATACCCACAAAACCCGCTATGCACTATACAAAATGTGTGTGCCCTGCATGTGCTGCAGTACACCCACACCCGAAGTTGTTGAAAAAGTTTGAAAATACAAATTATCTTCAATAAACCTCGGAATGTGGAGTATTATTTAATATCCAGAGGGTGAAAGTCCCATCACGGGCGGAGGTAACGCTCCGAACCGTTAGCAAGTGACAAGCTGGTATGGGGTGACCTATGCAGTGAAGGAAGTCAAACGGCAAACTCCGGTTCTGACGAACAGGAATCGCATATGAGGCTTTATAAATCGGATGAGTAAACACATCATTGCAACGTCCAAACGCCAAGGAGGCGAGTATTTATAAAGTAGATGCGGCAGATATTGGATGAAGGATATAGCACTTACCAGGGGAGAGCTCTGTAATTACGAGTTAATAGAGCAGAGCAGTCAGCAAAAGCCATAGTAGCTTTGGAAAACGAGCCATTCTAACGAATACCACGCTAAGCATGGAGGTCTCATAGATAAGTGAAGGGCTGAACTTTATATCGCTATAAATCTTTGGCGGAGGTAAAAGGATTCGAGCCTTTCCAGCCCCAAAGAAGATTAGCAGGGAACAGGGATTAGCTAAGAAATGAAAAGAAGAAAACGGAACACCAGTAATTTAATTGAACGGGTAATACATCCAGCAAACTTAACCATAGCTTGCAAGGATGTAGTACGTAACAAAGGTGCAGGCGGTATAGATGGTATGTCAGTTTCCGAACTTAAACACCATCTAGATTTACACCGTAATCAATTGGTTGAAGAGATACTGACTTGTGCATATTTGCCACAACCCATCAGAGGCAAAGAAATACCCAAAGGAGGTGGTAAAACCCGTCAACTAGGTATTCCTACTGCTATTGACCGTATGCTGCAACAGGCAGTGTCACGGGTGGTAATGATGCATTATGAAATAGATTTTTCTACCTATAGTTATGGCTTCCGACCTGAGCGTAATACGCAACAAGCAGCAGGAAAAGCCTTGAGTTATATCAATTCAGGCTACCAACATATTGTTGAGATTGACCTAAAAGAGTTTTTCGATAGGGTTGACCATGCAATTCTGTTGCAGTTGCTATACCGCAAGATTAAATGCCCAAAAACCATGTGTTTAATTCGTCGTTGGTTACGCGCTCCACTTGAAAAAGATGGTAAACTGACCAAACGACGGATGGGAGTTCCACAAGGTAGCCCGATTAGTCCATTATTGTCAAATATAATTCTTCATGAATTAGACTCAGAAATGGAAAGATTAGGGTTGCGCTTTGTACGTTATGCTGATGATTTTAGCATCTATTGCAAAACGAAATCGCAGGCTAGGAAGGTCGGAAATGACATTTACATATTTCTTAGGGATAAATTGAAACTCCCTATCAATAGAGACAAAAGTGGCATCAGACGACCAGTAAACTTCCAAATACTCGGCTTCGGTTTTGTACCGATCTATAAGAAAGGTATCAAGGGAAAATACCAATTGGTAGTTGCCCCAAAAAGATGGAAGAGTTTTAAAGCAAAACTTAAAGAAGTCACTCGAAAGACTACTCCAATGAGCTTTGATGAACGCATTAGTAAGTTAATTGAAATCCAACGAGGTTGGATTAACAACTTCAAATATGCCAATATCAAAACAAAACTGGAAGAGTTGGATGGCTGGCTCCGTAATCGTCTTAGATACTGCATTTGGCATCATTGGAAAAAGCCTGAGCGGAAAAGGAAAAACCTGATCCGATTAGGCATTGAAGCTGGTATGGCCTATGCTTGGAGCAGAAGCCGTATGGGTGGTTGGGCTATCGCTCAAAGTCCTATTTTAGGAACAACCATTACGGTGCAACGACTTCAAAAGCGAGGCTATATCCCATTAGCTTCTATGTACAATGAAATAACAGCTACTTTACCTACTAAGACAAATTCGCTATTCCCCGTGATGTAAGGAACCGCCGTATACGAGACCCGTACGTACGGTCAATGTCGTTAAGTTAAGGATTTCTTGATATTTTTAAGTATATTAGAAGTGTAATAAGGAAAAGAAAAGCAGAGGAGCTCTTTTTGTAGAAGGGCTTTTTTCTCACTCTCTAAAAACTATTGATAATGAAGGTTTTATCAATAGAAGTAAATGTTCGGAAGAAGACTTTACTCGTAATCGAAAGTTGTCTTTTAAAGATTTATTAATATCCCTAATGTGTTTTAGCCGTCCAAGTGTTCATACAGAATTAGATCGGTTTTTTAAAGCTCTTTCAAAATCTCCTGATTCATTTCAAACAATCTCAAAAAGTGCATTTACCCAATCAAGAAGAAAGTTAAAACCTGAAGCTTTTATTGAGTTAAACAAGTCTAACCTGGAATATTTTAATGAGAATGCACCTTATAAAAAGGACTGGAAACAAAAGCGAGTTGTCGCTATTGATGGGACGAAGATTAATTTGCCAGCATCAGAGGAACTTAAAAACGACTTTGGCTATAGTAGAAATCAACATGATGAAACTATCATTGGAGCATTAGGATCATTTGCATATTGTATTGGCCTCTAAAAACCGAGCACTTTTTTAGTTTTTTTCTATTTTTGTGTCGGACAAACTGGTCCGACGGTGATTTGTTATACCGAAGGATCTACGAAAGGGATATTTCCGCAAGTTTTACCCCTTTGCTTATTTTTTGTGTTTGATCCTTTTTTCGTGGTATCGAACCACTCAAAAGGAGGACAAACTGGCCCTCTGGCTCAATATTACCCGAAGTATCGGACTGGGCGTTCTTCAGCGCTTCTATATACATTCGTTTATACTCCATCGGGGAGTAATGGTTCAACCTGTGTAATATCCAATGTGTATTGTAATTGTCAATAAATTCAGCTATTTCCCGTTGAGCTTCCTCAATAGAATTAAAAGGCTTGATCTGTAGAAGCTCTTCCTCCAGGGTACGGTGAAACCGCTCAATTATGCCATTGCATTCCGGCGACCTCACATACGCCTTCGACATTCCTAGGCCAAGAAACTTCATCTCATTCATAAAGTCTGCAGAGTCATATTGTGAACCGTGATCACTACGTAACTGCAGCTCCATACCTCTGCAAACATCTCTATTAACGGAGCCAAATTGTTTCCGAATAGCAGAACGTACTGGCTCCATAGCCGCAAAACGGTTACCAATCTTTGCTATATGCCATGCCAATATTTCGTCATTAAAATGGTCAATAACACCGAAAAACCAGTGCCACCCACTTCCATTAATCCAGAACTTTTTGCCATCAGTGGCCCACATTATATTTGGTTTGTCAGTTATAATGCGCCCCTTATGATCGTTCTTCTTAGTACTTCTGGATCTCCTGTTTGGACTCAGTAAATCATTCTCACGCATAAGCTTATTCACTCGCTCTTTCCCAGCCCTAATGGCATTGTTAGGCCTTCTTTGCATGCGCTTTTTAACCTTGAAATAGCCTTCAGATTTAAATACACTATTCTGAATTTCAACCTTGATCTCATGCAAGACGGTCTCATCACTATGAAGGGGTTTTCTACCTCGTTTACCTGTTTTTGCCACTGGTTTCTCATACCATGTGCTACTACTATAACCCACTACCTTAAATATAAGTCGCTTTGGATATGGTTTTTGCGTTATAGAGCAAACCTCTTTCATCAACAAGGCGATTATCTCCTTTTTAGTTTTGCTACCAATTCGTTCTTTTTTTTTTGAGTTCCAACTCCATTTGCAGCTTACCAATCATACGTTCGGCCTCCTTTAGTCTAGAATCATCGGGCTTGCGCTTAAATCCATCAGCTCCATGCTTAACAAACTGATCACGCCAAAAACTCAAATCGGCGATCGTTACTCCATACTTACGGCTTGCAGCCTCCATGCTTTCTCCTCGAAGCAAGGACAGAACAATTTCTGTTTTGATTTTTGTCGTAAAACGTGTCTTTTTTTCCATAGCAGTACAAATTTAATTGTTTATTTTTCTGCTCGGTTTTATTACGGGCTAATATAGGATCATTTGCATATGATGTTTGCAATGAATTAGTGCTAGATGCCCAAATAATAAAACGAAAAGGAAGTGAACTAGATCTTGCTGTAAAACACCTAGAAATTCTTAGCTCTCAATCTGACATTTTAGTATTTGATAGAGGTTATCCAAGTCATTGGCTCATTGGATTATTAATGAAGGAAAATTATAAATTCTGTTTTCGGTTAAGTACGGCTTGGAAAGATGCTGTTGAATTAGTTAAAAGTAATAATAGTGATATTGATTTTACATTAAAAAGACGCTCTAATAGAGATTTAAGTAAAATTAGGGAATATGATATTCCCTTGGAGATTAAAGGACTTCGCTTGGTTTGCATTGAATTATCATCAGGAGAAAAGGAAGTTTTGCTAACAAATTTAACAAATAGAAAAAATTTCACATTAAATGACCTTAAGCAACTTTACCATATGAGATGGTCCGTTGAAGAAGGATTTAAATCTTTCAAAAAATCACTTCATTTAGAGCAATTTACTGGAAAAACAACTATTGCAATAAAACAGGATTTTTATGCAAAGGTTTTTATGCTAAATCTATCTTCGATGATAAGAACACAAGCTATAAATAGCAATATAAAGTCAACAAAAAATAGAAAATATAAGCAGCAAGCAAACAAAACACAATCATTAGCTAAACTAAAAGATTTCTTTTTAGATATCATATATTCAAGTACCCCCAAGGTTTTTATAACTAAATTAATTGAGATACTCTCAAAAAGATTAGAAATAATAAGACCCGGAAGGTCATTTAAAAGACCTGATACATCAATCAGGCGAAGACATAAAGGTTTAACATCTAAAGGGATATGACCTTAACTTAACGACATTGTACGTACGGTGGTGTGAAAGGTGCACTGGCAGGGCTACAATCCTGTCAGCCACCTATTCGATTGTGTGCTGCCCTTTATTCATTTTTATTTGTTTATCTGTCATATAGCATCCATTCTGTTGTGCGTTGGCTTGGTGGCTCTTTTGCAATTTTGGGCTGTAGTGTAAGCTTGTGTGAATTGCAAATGTGCCACCAAAAGCGTTGGTTAAAATGGAAAGTCAGAGTCATCGTTAAAACTTTCTTTATCATTTCCATTATTACCTGTCGTTGCTATTGTTTTTCTTAAATGTATATGTGGTCTTTTGAAATTGTATTTCGTTGTATCATATTCCACATTGCATTTTGAACATTGGAAAATGTCATCGCTGATTTCAGTCATTTCAGATTTGCATTTATAACAAAAATATTCTCCTCTTTCAAGGTGTCCTAACTTTTCATTTACACATTTCACTAAATTGTCGTGTATGTAGCCTCCAGTCAATTTTAAGTTTGATAATCGTCTTTCTAGCATATTGTGAGCACAACAACTTCCACAACTATCACATATAAATAAACCATTATCACACCGTTTTGAAATTCTGCTATCTATAATATTGTTACATTGTCCATTAAGGCAATGATTTAAGTATATTTCTTCATTGTTTTCACATTCATCATTCCGACATTGAAATCTTACAACAGTGTGTGCAGCAAAGTGACCTGTTCCGAAATCAGAAGGATACAAAATGTGCCCACAGTCTTTACAGTATAGTTTTTCTAATAATCTATTAAAGCGATTTATTAAAGCAATAAATTGATAATATTTGCCTTTGGGAATGAAGTCTCCCATTTTGTTTATTTCATCAGTATTTAAGTCTAAAATTTCACAAAAGTCAAGTAATGTATATTTTTCCCATTCGTCTGTTTTGTGGATTGTTTCGCATTTACTAAAACACAGTTGTCCGCCACACCACCAAAATTTCCTTTTAAACATTACGTGTGGTTTGTTTGCTAATCTACCCTCGCAAAACGAAATTCCATTTGGAATATCTTCCCTTTTAAAATCTGCTAAGTGAATGTTATTTGCATAATTACTTCCTTCAAAGTCAAGAAAAAATCTTTGCTCTTTCGCAAAATTCAAAACTTCCGTTTCGTATTGTGATGGAACACCCCAATGCTTTTCATTTGGATTCCATTTAACCCCTGAAATTTTCTTAACCGCTTCTTTTAGGTTTTCAAAATTTGGATTTGGGGAATAAACTTCTCTGCCACCCCAACGATTATTAACCCAATGAGTATTTCCCGTAGAAAAGCTAATGGCAAAATAAAACTGATTGTTACCATATTTAATCTTTCTAATTTCGCCTTCTCTTGACCAGTCAAATTTTGCAGTCTGTCGTCCTAAGCAATCTTCAAAATAATTTGCCAATATAAAACGTCTTGTTTTGTCAAGTTTTAAGTCATTCAATATAATCGTCAAAAGTTCGCTTTCAACAAAGAAACGTTTGTTTTGCTGATATGACAATAACGCTTTGACAACTACGTCTGTTGAAATATCAATAGGTATCTCGGGATTGAATTCTAAGTTTGTTTTGTATAAATCTAAATCAAATCTTGTAAGTTCATTTAGCTTTTCAATGGTCAAATCAAACTGACCATTTGCTTTAATAAAAAACAATTTTCTAATTATTCTTATTTGTTCATCAGGAGCGAAGTAGATGAATTTCTGTTTTAGTAATTCAAAATTTAAAACATCATCTTTGTCTAATACCCACAGAATTACAGTGTAAAAATCGTTTTGAATTTGTTTTATCTGTTCTAAATGCAATTCGTTTAACTGCAACAGATATTTTATGTGATTTAACTGTTTGTAGAAAATTTTTCTGTCTGTTACTGGAACCTGCTTATTTAGAAATGAGAACAAAAAATCCGATATTTCCTCGGTTGTTGTTGCATTGTTTTTAATCCAATTATCTATTTGAGCATAGTTTTCAAATTCATCTTGTAATAATTCTTCAATTTGGTGTTGTGGAAATAATTTTGCTTTCCCTATTTCCCAAAATTTGAAGTATTCAGAATGTTCGGTGGTGTCAAATGCTTTCTTGTCAAAAGTGTTGAAATTTTCTATGTCTAAAAATTCTATTGCCAAATCATAAAGCCAACTCAAAGAAACTGTATTTTCAAATGTTACCTTTTCAGTTAAAATGTCCCTAATGAAAGGTTTGTTTTCTGATATGCTTTTAAATATCTTTTTGCAATCTTCTTTTTCAAGTTGGTGTATGTTTTGTCTAACGATGTTTTGCGGAACATCCTTTATATAACCGATTAAAAACAAATCGTATTTCTGTTCATCGTTGCTTTGGTCATTTACGTAATCAGTAAATGATTCAATCAACTCTTTTCCTTTTTTATCTTTCCAAAATTCAGTATTGAAAAGAACTTCTAAAAGGTCAAAATAATAATTTAGTGAATTTTCTTTTTTGACTAGTTCTTCAAGCAAAGCAAAACCCTTTTCAAAAGTATATTCGTCAGCATATTTTTTTAAAAGTTCAAATTGCCTGTCTGTTTGTAACTTAGTAAGGATTGATATTCGCTTGTCTGATTGAGTATCTTTATTAAGAAAATATTTTGAAACAAATTCTAATGATACTTCTTCTATTATACCTTTAATCCAAAGCTCTGGTTTAAATTCATCTGAACACTTTTGAGCTATTATTTTATGAATTGATTTTGTTACTTTGTTTTTGTCAGTATCAGTAAAGCGATTGGGAATAAGTTGTAGTAAACGATTATAATTATTGAAATCATCACTATTTCTTATTGTGTCAAGTTGGTTGGCTTTTTCAGTTAATTCAACTTCAATTCTTTGAGTGTATAAATTATCAAGTTGATGTTTTCTGTTTTCTTGTTCAGTTTCCTTTTCAAATTCTACAAATTGATATAGTTCTTTTATTTCGTCAGATGTAAGAGTTTCAATGTTGCTGAATTTATTATTTACATAATAAGAACCAAACTCTGACCCAAAACTAAAATTTAAAATACGGCTTAATTCTGACTTTCCGATTTCAAGAATATTTGCTCTTAAAACACTTTCAGGTATTTCGTAATCGTCCATTTCATTGTATGAAATGAATTTAAACTTCTTTTGTTTCCAAACAGCATATAGTATTTCTTCATTCAAGTTTTTACCAAAGTGTGAAAAAACAATGTTTAGAATATTGGTTGATATTTCGTTTGAAAAATGCTTTGGAAGACTATCTTCAATTAATTCGCAATATGAAATGAATTGTTTTGTGTTTAAGTCATTGTCATAATAGTCAATGATAAAATTTGATATTTCTTCTTCATTTTTATCTTGAAAGAAATATTTTAATGACAGTCCAATTAGACTAAATGACTGCATTTCTTTTCGGTGGTATGGGTTACCTCTTCTTCCGTGTCCTCTTACTTCAACTTCTATTCTTACACTGTCAGGCTTTCCTAAATGATTCAAAATAACTTTCCAATCTTCTGAATTACCAACTAATCGACTGCTTTCAGCGGAATTCCTATTTTTTCTATTGTCAGTTTTTGGTGAAAAAGCAATTGGCGTTCCTTTTAGTATTTTATCTGGTTTTGTAGTAAAACTATTAATATGAAGAAAATACTCTTCGCCATCAGGTGTTCCAACAACACCAAAACCTTTGTCTTTGTCAAACCATTTTACAAGTCCAATTAACATACTATCGTGATTTTTGTGCGTTGGAGCAAAAGCAAATGTGCTGCATTGGGTTGGCTTTGAGCGTAGGGATGCAGCTCTTTTGATTTTGCTGAAGCGTTGGCATTTTATCTTTCATTTTTCTGTACATTTTCTGTCGGTCTTGTCGTTTTTTAGGGTTGCACAGTAGAGTAGAGCCTGATAGCTTACTCCCATTATTACTTCTAAAAGTAGCAATAATAAGTAAACTATCAGCGCCCCCTTCATCAAACCGTACGTGAAGTTTTCCCTCATACGGCTTACCGATAGAGTTCTTCATTGAGCTTTCGCAAGGGTTTTCAAGCGTGCATACTTTTCCAAGTCTAACAGCCTTTTGCTTTGTACAAAAGTACTGTATGGTCGCTGGCGAAGCGACTTGTGCGCTTTACGTCCTTTGCTTTTGAGCCATTTAAATAGTTTATAATCCAAGTGTTTGATGATAACCTTTATGGTTTCCCAAATGTGCGTTACCTTACTTATAGAGAAATAATTAAGCCAACCTATTAATAATGAGTTGAGCTTGTAAAGCAAAGGTTCAATCTTCCAATGCCTACGTTTTGCTAAAAGCTCACGAATGTTGGCAAAGAGTTTACTCCTTGATTTCATACTCGGGCGGACGTTGGTATAGTTCTTCCTGTTCCAAGCGAATTTGGAGCGGATTACCCTGAACTCAAACCCCAAAAAGAATAGGCTTTTCTTATGCACATGCAAAATAGTTGTCTTTTCCTTATTGATGGTAAGCCCCATCCGTGTCATTAATGAATCGATATGTGCTAATATTTCTCTGCTGTAATAGTAAGTTCCCATAAGCACAAAGTCATCGGCATAACGCACAATTCGTATGTTTGCTTTGGAGAATTTACTCTTTGAATTATTGACTATTCGGTCAAAAGCATGTAGGTAAATATTCGATAACAATGGACTAATAACCCCTCCTTGCGGCGTACCTGCTGTACTCGACAACAACTTTCCGTTCTTTAATTGTTTTGGGGCTGTTAACCACTGTTCGATAATATCCAGAATTCCTTTGTCACTGATGCGTTCTTTAAGCAGTACAAACAGTTTATCGTGAGGAATGGTATCGAAGTATTTCGATAAATCTGCATCATAGATGAAATGATGTCCATCGTAGATATTCTGTTTGATTTGCTTGATTGCATCCTGTGCCCCCCGTTTGGGTCTAAATCCATATGAAGTAGTAATAAAGTCGGCTTCCCAAAGTGGCTCAATCAGCATCTTAACAGCCATTTGTGCTACTCTGTCTTTTTTGGTGGGAATACCCAACATGCGAAACTCACCTTTCTTCTCCTTCGGGATTTCTACCTGACGAACAGCCTGACTTCGGTAGGTATTGGTACGAAGTTCTGTTTGCAACTCCTTGAGGAATTTGGATACACCATATTTCTCAATATCTGCAAACGACATCTTGTCAACTCCTGTGCCTTTGGAATAATTCTGTTTTACTCTACGATAGGATTCCTCTATCACATAGTCTAAGCTCATCTTGTCGCTTAAACTATAAGCTTTAAATTCTTGTCTTGCTTGGCTCTAATGTATAGCTTCCTTTGGAATTCACGAACTCTTTCATCGGTCAGAAATGACGATGGACTTACTAATAGACTTGCGTCAATATAGGTCGTTCTGTTTTCCATATAAGCTTCTCTAAAGTAGAGCCCCTTCCCTATGCAGCGTTTTGTTGTCGCTACAGTCTGTGGTACTATGGGCTCCTCCGACTTCTCTTGTTTCCTTGCTGAATTTCGCTATGCTTATATCAGCCTGTTTAAGATTGCCAAACTTTAAAACAAGAGACCTCCCACGTTCCGTAATAATCCATCTATAACCACGCCATCCCTATGACTCCGGTAGACCGTTGTATTTCAAATTGCTGTTAATTCATACAACGTAACAGGGTTCGAAGACCGTCAAAACTCTCCCCATCTACTGATACACTTCTCGAAGCTACCACGGGTTCACGCTTGCGCATTACGGCTTGGTCATTTGAACATACCGAGCTTCAGCGAAGACCCTCACGGGCTTAACTGTCGGCAGCTCTTCTAAATGAACAGCAAATTATTTAGGTAGGATTTACACCTACTGGATTACCACAGCTTCGTGGCACACCAACGTACGGTATAAGAATAGTAGCCGACTGCGGTGTGCTTAACTGTCACAATACACGAAGGTTGCAGCGGGTTGCAATGCTCGAATATACTACAAACTCGGCTATTATTTTTATACATTGTACAATACTTACTTTTTATTACTCGATAGTGCTTTATAGTTCGTTTTCAGTCTTTTAGCCAATTTTTATTTTCGTTTTATTACCCGAAATTACTATATTTGACATGTATTTGTATGTTAGAAAGTATATGAAGTAAAACATTCCAAATGCCTAATAAATAAGGGAACTACAATATAGTAAAAATACGAAAATCAATTAGTATGGGAGCAAAAGTTACTACAGCAATAGTTTTATATAAGGCTCAGTCAAAGAAAAATGGTAAGCACCCTGCTAAACTAAGGGTTACTTTTAACCGAAAACAAATGTATTATAGCATTGACAACAAAGAGCGTGTTTATGAATTTACCCCTGAAGAGTTTAATAAAGTCATTGCCCCAAAACCAAGAGGTGTTTTTAAAGATATCAAATTAGAATTTTCATTAATTGAGGATAAAGCCAATAAAATAATTGGCTCAATGGAAACTTTCTCTTTCAGGCAATTTAAAACCAAATTTGGCATTGCTGGAGGTGACCTTACAAATATCCTATTCTATTTTGAAAGACGTATTAAAGAGTTTGGCGATAATGACCAATGGTGTAGTTGGGCACAATTCACGACTACAATGAGAACTATTAAAAAATATTTTGGTAGCAATCAAGTTGACTTTAGAGAATTAACGGTACACGAATTAGAAAAATTTGAACAATGGATGACAGCACAAGACCTCTCCATGTCATCCATTAAAACTTATATGGCTTCGACCAGAACAATATTCAAGATTGCACAACGTGAGGGAGCCATTTCTAAAGATATTTACCCCTTTGGAGAAGGTGGTTACAAACTACCTTCAAGTCAGAATATAAAACGAGCTTTGAAAATGAATGAAATTGAAAAAATATACAAATACGAATGTAAGGAGTTTTCATATCGTGACGAGGCTAAAGATTTGTGGCTTTTCAGTTACCTTCTAAATGGTGCGAATATGAACGATATTATAAGATTAAAGTATAAGAATGTAGATGATGAGTTCATTACTTTTATTCGAAGAAAGACAAGAAAAACTACAAAATCATCCAAACCAATCAGTGTTGCTTATACTGATGATTTAAAAAGGCTAATTGACAAGTGGGGAAATAAAGACCGCTCACCTGAAAACTATATATTTCGTTTTATCAATGAAGATATGACCGAAAAACAGGTAAGGCGCGGTTTAGACAGACTTATAAAAAGAACAAACGACCACATGAAAAAAGAGACTGTAAACTCAACTCTGTCCATAATTTAAAAATTATATTTTTGAGGATTATGGAAAAAAAAGAATTGAACCCCGAGTATATCGCTATGCGTGATATGGCACTCGAACAGTTAAAGAGCGGTAAATCCCTGACGGGTAAGGGTGGAGTATTTGCACCCATTATAAAGGAGTTTTTGGAGAGCGCTTTGGAGGCCGAGATGGACGAGCATTTGACCTCCGAGCGTCGCTCCCAGGGCAATAAGCGCAACGGCAAGGGTAACAAAACGGTTAGATCCGAAGGCGGTAGTGTGGACATTGAACCGCCCTATGACCGCCACGGGGATTTTGAGCCCGAAATAGTAAAGAAGCGGCAGACCGTTTTGGCAGACAGCCTTGCCCCCAAGATTATTAGCCTTTACGGCAAGGGTATGAGCCTACGTGACATCGGATCATATATCCGGGACATGTACGACGTTGAGGTTTCCCCAACCGTTTTGAGCAACATTACCGACAGGGTGATCCCACAGGTCAAGGAGTGGCAGAACCGACCCCTAGACGATGTTTACCCCATTGTTTGGATGGATGCTATGCAACTACAAGGTAAGGGACGGGGGAAGGGTAGTATCGCGCGCCGTATACAATATTTTGGCTATCAACAAAAGCGGCAGGAAGGAACTCATAGGGATGTACATTTCCGAAAGCGAGGGCGCTAACTTCTGGCTGTCGGTATTAACAGACCTAAAGAGCCGCGGAGTAAAGGATATCCTGGTTGCCTGTACGGATAATCTGACGGGTTTTTCACAGGCGATATTAAGCATATTCCCCGATACAGAAATTCAAAAGTGCGTGATACACCAAATTCGGAATTCGCTCAAATACGTGGTCTCCAAAGACCAGAAAGAATTTATGAAGGACTTGAAAAAAGTGTACCAAGCCCCAACCAAGCCCCAACCAAGTCACAAGCCGAGAGCGAGCTGATTAACCTAGAAGTAACGTGGGGCAAAAAGTACCCCGTGGTGCTGCGCTCGTGGAACGACAACTGGGAGGAGCTGTCCGCTTACTTTAAATATGACGCCCCCATTAGGAAGCTGATTTATACCACAAACGCCGTTGAAGGCTTCCACAGGCAGGTTCGCAAGGTAACCAAGACCAAGGGTGCGTTTTCCAGCGACATGGCTTTGATGAAATTCATTTATCTGGCCACCGAAAACATATCGAAAAAGTGGACTCAACCCATACAGAACTGGGCATTGACAGCCCAGCAGCTTTGTATCATGTTTGAGGGGAGGTTTGTTATCAATCTGTGAGCACACACCAAATTATAAAAGCGAAGGTAGGTCCGCTTATGAGTTCTGCCAAGGGTATATAAACGGCTTCGTACCTCAGCCGCCCTTGGCAAAAATCATAAGCTCCCCGATGAAGCTTTTAGAAATTGGTTAAAAGAAAAATAATGAGTTAATTTGAAATCGTAAAAAAACAACAGGACAGAGTTCAGCTAACATTCCCTGAAAAAAATTGCCACAGAAGTAGGTATTGATAAAACAGTAACTACCTATACAGCAAGACATAGTTTTTCAACTGTTTTAAAGCGTTCCGGAGTTTCTGGACATTCTGTTTTATTCGGACACCCATTCCGGTTTTATCCGGACACTTTTTAGGTCTGCGATTTTTTCAAAAATAGGTATTATTTTTTTAACGTTTTGCTATCATTTTTCTCATTGATTCGCCTTGCATTTCGATACGGTATGACCCGTTAACCAACCTATCCATTACTGCATCGGCAACCACGGGGTCACCTATCGATTCAAACCATTGTTTTAAAGGAACTTGAGATGTTATCATTGTTGATTTTAGGTTATGTCTGTCGTCAATAATTTCAAGCAACATATTTCTTGAGCCGGTGTCCAAAGCTTTGAGGCCAAAATCATCTATAATAAGTAAATCACATTTAAGTATTTTCTTTATTTCTCTGGGGTAACTACCATCTGCCTTGGCATACATCAACTTGTCAAAAAGCTTGTTGGCCGTTACATAAAGAGTACTCATCCCATTGGTGCAGGCATGATATCCCAGGGCGCACGCAACAAAGGACTTGCCCACGCCCGTAGGTCCCGTCAATAGGATGTCGCGGCCTTTTTCTACCCATTGGCACATCTGGAGTTTTACCAAAAGATTTTTGTCCAGGTTCCTGTGGGTATTAAAATCAACCTGATCTATTGATGCGCTTTGTTTCAGGTTGGCCATTTTGATATACCGTTCGAGCTTTCTATTGTACCGTTCGTCATACTCCGCATCGATTAATATAGCGAGCAGTTCGTCGAAGGTTAGACCTTGACTGCTGCCTGATTCGAACACTTGGTTGTACGCTCTTTCTATACCGTACAACTTCATTTGCTTTACTTTTTCAATAGTTTGTGCGTTCATCTTTTTTAGTTTAATATGTCCAGTCCTCTGGTTTCGTTATCATCCATAATTCTTCGTATCTCCTCCTCGGCATCAAGGTTAAAGGTTTTATATTTCAGTGTGTTGCCAATAAATTTGCAGGTATAAACTTTCATCTCCAGAGCCTTTTTGCATGCCCTTCCAAAATCTTCGGGTGCGTGTTTCTTACTTTCCGATAGTATGCCCATACATGCTGAGAAGGCCTGTTCTGGGTGTGCTTTGCTTTCTATTAGTCCCTTGATGAAGGATTCTGTTTGGGGTGATACCTTGGCAGCCCAGCGGATAAAACGGTCGGCATCCCATTCCGACACGAATTTGTGTTGGGATGGCCTATGTTCCCCGTCTGTGGTATACCCGTAACGGTGCGGGTTACGTTGGTGTATGGCCACACGTACGTTGTTATAGCTTACCTCCACCACACGGCTGTTGTAACTGAGTTGTACTTTTTTCCCCGTCAACTGGAAGGGCATGCTATAATAGTGACGATCTTCCCTCAGGTATACATGGTGGTTGTATTGCACTTTGACAATGGCAAAAGCACGCAGGTCGTAAAACGACACGGGCAAGGGCTGCAGCTCCTCCTTTTCAACAGTATCGAACAAATACTCGCGGGAGTAGTCCTTGCCCTGAAAAGGCATCCCGTTGTGCTTATCGAGCTCTTCCCACATGGCATGGTTGCACTCTTTCAGCGAAAAGAACGGTACGTTGCGTAAGGGTGCAAAAATTCGGGTATATGCTGTTTTTACAAAGTTCTCGGCCAAGGATTTGTCCTTGGGGTGCAAGACCCTGGCAGGCAAGATAACCGTGCTGTAATGGTCGCCAAAGTCTTTGTAGGTCGCATTAATCTGAGGCTCGTACCGATCGGCCTTCACAACTGCCGACTTGAGACAGTCGGGCACGATGCAGCGCGGAACGCCCCGAAAGAACCGCAATGCATTCTCGTTGACCTTTATCCAATCCGCCTTTTTCTGACTCTCGACGGCTTCTATGTAAGCTTTTTGGCTGCTGCCCAGAACACCAACAAAGACCTCTGCCTCCCTAATTTCACCAGTTGCGGCATCTATAATCTTCTGCTTTACCCCGGTAAAATCGACATATAGTTTGTCGCCTGCCTTGTGTTCCATGTGCATCCCCACTTTCTGCTTCTTGGCCCATTGTTGATAATGGAAACAAAATTGGGAGTAACTGTACGATTTCTCACGTGCTGCAAAAAGCTCCTGCCACAGAAGCTGTAGAGTAACACCCGGACGTAAGAGTTCTTTTTCTATATATCCGAAGAGGGAAATCAAATGGGCATAACGTTCGTTTGCCTGCTTTCCGTTGGGTCCGGTTATGGCCCATAGTAATTCACTGTCGGTCAGCTTCGACATTTTATCCAGTTCTATCCCGCTCGTTTTGAAGCCGCTGACATACTCGCTGGCGCTGCTCTTGCTCATGCCGGCAATCTTGGCTGCCTGACGTGAACTATGGCCTTGCCCAATAACTAGATGTAATAATTCGCGTACTTTTTTCATGTCTGTTTTTTCATCGCTTTCCTTTTTTTGGAAAAGCAAGATAAACAGACCTAAATCAATGTCCGGATGTTTCCGGAACGACTGTCCGAATGTTTCCAGAATGAGTGTCCGAATAATTCCGGAATGCCTGTCCGGATGTTTTCAGAATGGGTGTCCGAATACTTCCAGAATATGCAGTTTCAACTGAATATATCGGGGAAAGCTTGGGACACAACAGTCTAAGAACAACAGAACTTTACCTTGATAGCTTTGAGGATGAAACAAAAAAAGAAGTAGCAAAACATTTAACTGCATTTCAAAAAGAGAGTAATTAATTAATTCGCACTTCATTATTGCTCATACAATCAACCGTAAAAAGGAAGTAGCCTAGCCAAGTAATATACTTATATCCTGTAGGATATAGTTGTTTTATTTGAGAGAGTGGAAATACAATTAACCACAAAAGGAGATACACAAACATCTGAAAAACAGTTGATAACTTTTATTTATGTGTATGTAGTTTTATATGGAAACCTAAAGAAAATGATGTTTATTTAAGTTCTATATAAAAAATGCTATCCGGTTGTATGTTTTCGAAGGTTTTATTAAAGGCATTATTATAGTTATACTTTACAGTATAACTATAATAATGCCTAATCTTTCAATTTAACACCTCCCTTATTTCATGTAATCTTTTTCGAGAAATATTTACATAAGTATCTTTGAACAGTCTTATACTCCTTTTGTCGCCAAGCTTAATGTTAGAATCAATAAAAGATGTATTTACCAAAGTATTATTGTTAACTTGTAAGAATCCTTGTTTTTTTAACTTCCTCTTAATTAGATAAAAGGGTTCTGTTGAAGTGTTATTTTTGCCATTTATTGTAAATATAATATTTAGGTTCGACTCATTTTTAATGTGAGTGATATGCTTAAGTTTAATGCTGTAATTTTCGGGAATTATAGTTAACATTGGTTACGAATTATTGTTAATTTTTATAGTTAAGAAAACCAACAATCCCAAAAATGTAATTAGATTTTAATTGACATTCAAGAAATTGTTTTCTAATAACAAATTTGGGATTAGATATTTAGATAAAAAAATTTAATTTTTGGGTTGATATTGCATTACTTAGTTCATTTGCTATTGAATATGACTCATTGATAACACCGATAGGAAAACCATACAATTCAAGTATTCTAATCGCATTTCTTGATGTTAATTTTCCATTCTTTAGTTTATAATCAAACTCAATCTTATCATTCTTTACAATTTCACTAAAGTGAAATAAGTCATACTCATCTTTTAGCATGTCGGTAAGCTCTATATCATGGGTCGCTGCGAATACTATATTTTTATAGTTATTTAAATAGGAAAGTATCGATTTACTAGCTGCTATTCTCTCAATAGTATTTGTACCTTTTAATAATTCATCAAGTAAATATAGATTCCCATAATTATTACTCTCATCTGTCATCATTTCTTTAATTGTCAGAACTTCTTCTAAATAGTAACTCTTTTCATTAAGTAAATCATCACTAATTCGTATCGAAGTGTGCAAAATCATATTTGGAAATGCAATTGACTCTGCAAAACATGTATTAATCGTTTGTCCTAGGATATAATTAATACCAATAGTTCTTATAAATGATGTCTTTCCTGACATATTAGAACCTGTAAGTAAAATTGACCTATTGCTAATTGAGACTGAGTTAGTAACACAGTTTTCTATTAATGGGTGATATATATTTTTCGCATCAAATTGATTATAATTATCAGAAATAGTTGGAACGGAATATTTATCTGTAGAAGAACGCAGATCGCTTATTGAACATAGAGCATCTACTTTCCCTGCGAAATTAAATACTCTCTCAATATCACTTTTGTGAGTATCTATTTTTCCTAAAATACTAAAAAGTAAGATTGGTTCGAGTAAAAATAAAGTTTTGAATAATTCTACAACCAACCAAAAAATTAAATAAATGTCATTTTGAAGTTTACTGCTAAATAAATTAAGTATTAATTGCTTTCTTATCTTATCTATAGCTTTTAAGCTATCCCTTAATAAGGGATCAATGCACCTTAAGTGATTAAATTTATATAATTCCTTGGCAACATTATTGAGTATTAAAACTTGTGGGATAGATATAGAATTTATGATTAGATTCTTTTTATTCCAATAATGAATGCCAACATTAATAACCAACAATCCAATTAGTAAAAAAATAAGTTTTGGGAAAAATGGAAGTAAAGTTAAGCTTATAAGGCTTGTGATAGATAAAATTAAGATTATAAAATACCAACTAGGACGAACCAGTAGTTCGTCTTGAAATAAACTACTTATATAATATGCATCATCGTTGTTTAATTTACTCAACAATACCCTTAATTGACTCTTATCTTTTCTTATGTTATTTAAAATATTTTCTTCCTCATATTTATTATCAATGTCATTCTTTAATACTCTAAACCTATTGTATAGAAATTGTTGACCCACTTTAGAACTAGTCCGATCTATAAATTTAAATATTTCATCTAAATCTAAGTCATTATTAGTCCTGTCAGTTATTACTTGAAAACTATCTTTATGGTTATTCTTTTTAAAATACCTTTTAATTAGGTCAAAACTAAAAGAGCAAGTTTTGGGTGCAGAGAAATCTTCTTTTTGTTTAGAATTGTTGATTTTACTATAAAATGAATTTCTAGCATAACGTATAATATTTAAAACATCCATACAAAATAAGATTTAAGAAAATAACATATATAGTTCATTCTGGTTTGTATTTGAGTTTTTGGCATAGTTATTTACATTTACTGTTAAGTTGATCGTTTCGTAAGTTTTACAATCATTAATCAATACACAATTTTTACAATCGGGACATATTGGTATGTGAATTCCATTTAGCACATTATTAGGGTTAAAATCATTAATCACTTCATCGGCTATACCTGTGCCAAATTTTTTACTTAGTTTCAAATAAGTTTGCTCCATATCAATTTTATTTACCTTATCTTTTAGATATAGCATTGCCGCTTTATAATATGGAAACTTTCTTAAATCAATTTCACTTGTGTGCATATTCAAGAAGTTAACTGCTTTAATATAATCTTCAGTATAAATGGATAAGACAACGAGAAAGTAACTCACCCTCAATTGTCCCCACATACTATTATTTACAAAGTCTAATTTTAGAACATCTTTCATTAATTCCATTGGTTCGTTTTCTAAGGCTAAAATTAGAAATTTAGCTTTGGTCTTATCCATTTTCAGAAATGGAAAAAATGCATCTTCAACTTTATCACTTATAAAGCTTCGTTGAACTTCCTTTTCATCCCTATTTCGCATAAGCGAAGGACTTTTCTTTCCTATTACAGATATTTCAGGTATAAATATATGATAAGCTGGAAATCCTAAAAATGATACATCTCTGATATATAAGCTAAAGCCTAGCTGTTCAATAAAACTATTTAAAGACTTAATTTGATCTTCATAAGAACTGTCTCCTTCAAATATACTTAAATCCGATTCATAGCTATTTTCGGATCCAAATAGACTCTTTGGAAAAACACCACTACCATTAATTGTAAATTGCATAAATTGCTCCTTACGCTTATCTACTGAGGATTTATCACTATTCAAAAAATACTCATGTTCTACATCAGGAATAGGAAGCATAACATCCTCAAGATGTTTTCGTTCTTTTATTCCTTGAAAAATTTCTTGAAGAGATCTTGAGAGTGCAATAGGGAAATGTGTATCAGAACCGACGTTTAGTCTATAATAGTTGCGTTTTTCATCAATAATAATAGTACCAATGCATGGTAATTTCTTACCAGCAGAAAAGTCCTTTATAATTACTTTATAGCCTTCTCTTTCAATCTCTTCAATTTTAGCATATTGTTTCTTAAATTTCTTTAATATCTGTTTAGATATTGTTGGTGGCGTTAACTGTTTGTTATATATTAAATTGGTTGAGTATCTCTCTAGGAGTTCGCAAATTCCTTGAAAGATAGCTTCAGCTGGACTATTCCCAGCGCACATACCATTTGATCCCGTTAAACTATGAAGAATATTGAATGGAAAATATTGTATGCTCTTATTTTTAATATCATAGAAAGGTATACTTATAGCTCCGTTAAAGCTATTTTCCTTTAATCTATTAAAATATAATTCGAGATATTCGTTTAAATCAGTTTCAATATCTTTTTCAAATACCTTCAAAAAATCAGATGGTAATTCAAATATTTCTTCGTAGGTAATAATACGTTCATCCGGATAAAAGCAAAAACCAGTTTCTTCTTTTATTTTTGAATAAAGCCTTCTGGTCAAAGCTTTTGAGCCTAAATGCATATTATTCTGCAGTCTTTCAAGAAATTCTCCATAGGCACTAGCTAATGCATATTCTTTATTATCTCCCTTCCCATTAGTACCAAAACCATCTATAGTTTCAATTCTAACAGAATGAAATCCCTTAAAAATATTTTGCCATATAATTTCATATGTAAAACAATCTATGTTAGAAAGTATATTTCTAATATTGTTAATAGTTGTAAGTGGTTTATGAGTTTTATAGTCTCTGTTTTTTAGATAATATTCCATAAAAAAAATAATAAAAGAGGTAAATAGTCAAAAAAATAATGCAGTAATCTCATATCTTTATTATTAATGCAGCCATTCTTGATTCGTAGATGTATTGATTAACGAATCGTGATTAAATATAAAAGGCTACCTCATTAAGATAGCCTTTACAATTTAAATTAAATAACTGCTCGTTCTGATGTAATAGCAATACACCCTGCAGCAAACATTGCACCAATGATGTATTCTTCCGCTGATGCTTTAACAATTACACCATTTTCAAATAAATGTTTCATTTGTTTCATGATTTTAGGTTTTGGTTGCATTATAGTGGCATCACCATTCACTATTAACACTCTTTATGTACTATTTCATAGTAGTTATCCTACTAAATCTTAGGAACAACAAAGAATATGGAGTGAAATTAGTAATTTTTTTAATAAAAATTTAATATATTGATTCATTTGTTTATCAATAAGTATTAAATTAATAATTAGATATTATGATTCTTTTCCTTCAAATGCTAATTGTGAGTGGAAGTTTATAGAATACAAAATCCTAATAAATCCTACGCTTGAAGGAAGAAACCTACCAAATAAGGTACTATTTTGATTTAAAATTCATAGAGTTCACTCTTGTTAACCAACCATCAAGGAACAAATGACTTTTACCTTTCTTGGCAATTTTATGGTAATAGCGGATTCTTGCTTTCTTAATCTCCCGAAACAAATCTTTTGGGTTGTGGATATTTATAGCTGTTAGGGTATTGAAGCCGATAATGCCATCCATCTTCAAATCTTCATCAAAGAACTGGTTTAGTACACGCTGAACACCTCTCGCTCCCCAATGACCACTATTGACACACCAATCAAAGATTATTTCTTGTAGAGAGCCATCAAGAATACCATCTATTTTGAACTTCTCAAAAAACGTCTCTTTATAAAAATCCTTAACGAATTGTGTCAGTTCAGGAACATCTATTTTGAAGTTCCACTTAATTGTGCCGTATGTTTCTTTATAGGCATCAATAAACTCCCAACCTTTCCAATTAGGATGTAAATTCCGGGCAACACCCATGTAGGTTTCCCCACCTCGGTCGCCCTCTACATTGGCATAATAGCCCTCATGTTTGATTACTCCATCAAACAAGTCATCAAATGTTTTCATGCTTACGTCTGTTTTTAAGTTTGATATTATTTACTGCCGATACAGAACCACCAAAAAGGAAGTCGATAATGGTGCTTAGCTTGGTGGATATACCACCGTTGATACTGCTTATAAAAGCGATTTGCCAATCTTGTAACTCAATGGTTTGAAAAACAAAGTAGTTGAGCATCACGAAAGTCAAACCACACCAAGCAGCAAGAAAAAAGATGGCAAACATCTTTTGTAGCCAACTATCGTTAGCGTACATGGTTCGTGCAGAATCTCTATCTGCCACAGCCATTTTAAATAGCTCCATTTTCCCCTGAAGCTTTTCTTCTTTCGTGGTAAAAATTTCATCAATCAGCTTTGTTCCCTCTTTTAAGGTTTCTGCTACACCAGCTTGTGTTAGTTTCCTAAATAATTTCATTTGATTTTTTATTATCTCAGGCATTGCCTGTCATCGTTCTACAAATTTTAATATGGTATCAAGCTTCTCGTTAAGCTGCTTTATGGTTTGATGGAACAGCTCTTTGCTGACATAAATCTCTTTAGAACTATCCCTTAAATCAGAAACTCGCTTATGCAGTATGGTAAATTTGGTTTCAGCTCCTTCAAGTTCTTTTGTTAGATGCAGAATATCCTTTTCAAGCAAATCAGTTTTAGCTTCAACGCTTTCCTTTGTGGCATTCTTGGTTATCGCATTGCGGATAACGAAAGAGACTACACCTACAATGAGCGAGCTGAACCCTGCAATGACTACCCAATAGAATTTAATTGTCATTTCATCCATACTTAAAAGATTTTAATGGTTTCAGTACTACCTTCCGGAAAGCGATTTTTCTCCATTGTGGCGCTCCTGTTTTCGATGTGCATAATGGCATCTACTAGGTGTTCGTATTTCGTCCCACCTTTCGATGTGCCATCACGGTTTGCTTGATTAATAATCACAAATGAGGTTCGTGGAAATTGCTTTTTCAACTCGACCAATTCCTCGTGCGAGACTTCTGTTGTTTGGGTACTGTCGATAAAAACCACATCGTAATCCTTGAATAGTTTAGGATTATAGTCTTCGATAATTCCAATTGGACTATTGATGCCAAGACGTACAACTTTCTCTTGCATCGTTCCTTTTGCACCCTCTTCATTGGCTACATAGAGGACTTTAAAACCATGCTGCTTTACTAATTCATCGGCAAACATTAAAGCAACCGTACTTTTGCCATGAAAGCGTGAGCCGTAAATCATTATGTAAAATGGGAAATATAGCTTACCTAAGAGCTTGCCAAATTTGCCTTTTATAGTGATGGTCTTAAAATTCATCTTGGCAAGGTCATTTGCTAAAACAACCTGATCGGATGCAATGGCTGTGGTTCTTGCAGTACTTCGGGTTATTGCCCTGTTTTTTAAGCCACTACCGTTGGGCGTAATTTTGGTAGTGGCATTTACTTTCCCAATCCGGCAATACCTTGTAAACCTTTAAGCTGAACATTGGTAACAAGCAATTTGTCACTCTCCAGATAATCATGTAAGTGTTTCTGAACGTTCTTAACCTGTTCAAACTCCTTTTCGGACTTCTTAACCTTACCATTTTTTAATGAGTTGGTAACAGAAGTTAATAGTCGTTGTGCTTTTGCTTTTGTGATATTACCATATAGATTGATAAAACGTTTTATCAATGCAACTGCAGGAGTTACACCATAATCATCAACTATGTTCTTGAGTTTATTGTAAAGTGAATCAGGAACTTCAAACTTACATGTGCCATTCATGGACTTGTAGGTCTTAATAAGGTCATTTCCGATGCTTTTAATCTCAGCTGCATACTTGCTTGATTTGCGAATGGTCTTTTCTGTAGCAGCCTTTTGAATAACCTTATACAATAGCGATACTTGACGTTCGCTAACCCTTTTGTTGTGGAAGTTCAGATAACGCCTGATTATCTTTATCTCCAATGGCATTAGGTCAACCTCGATAGGCTTTCGTTGTGCCTGTTTAGATGTTCTGTTCATGGAGCTTTTGGGTGCGACTGTTTTTCTTTTGGTTGTTTTGGGTTTTGATGTAGGTTTCTTCTTTTTACTTTCACGATATTCCTTTAACACTTCTTTGTACTGACCTGATTCTTTATCTAGGATATTTAAAGGATGCCTATCTTCAAGTTCAGGGAAGCGTTTTGTGTTCTGTTTCAAATATGGCTCAACTATCTTGAAATGATTATCAAGCATTTCTTTAATGTCCTTGTCTTCATTGTAGAAATCAGCAAATGAATCAAACTCTTTATGTGCTTCACGAGCTGCTTCTGGTAGTTTTTTGAAATCTATATTTCTAGTAGCTTCTTTGTAATTTTTAACTGTAAGTTTCATCGTATAAATATTTTATAGTTTCTGAATTGGTTTAAAGCCCGGCTACTGCTCGAAGCTGTTTCTGCTTAATTAGGATTGCTTTTGCACGGAGTTTTACAAGCTTTAATTGCTTTCCGCTATCAAGCTTTATCTTTTTGCCTTTCGGTGCTGCTTGTTTCTGCTTGGCTAGTCGTTTTGGGAACTCCTTTTTATCTTGCTCAAACATCTGCATTGCCTCATTGGTAAGGCTGTCTGTGGTGGTGTCCCGTTTTGTTCCTTTATCCAAATACTCATCGTAATAATGACGTGGTATTTTAACCGATAAACTGAATCGCTCTCCAAGTAGGTTAATCAGCTTGGGCATTTTACTTTCTTCTACCGAAGCTCTCATATTACCCGATACCATCTCAAAACCGTCACGATTATTGACCAAAAGCTTTAACACTTCTTTATCCGTGTATATTGGAATATGGCTTTTAGTTTTAGGCATGATGACCTTGAAAGTATCATCATAATGCCTAGCTATTGTGATTCTGTTTTCGGTGGCAATAGTTGAGCCATTGCGTAGGCTCATAATATGTTTTTGAAGTTTGGCTATTGGAGCTACAACGTAATTATCTGCCTTATTATCGTTGTTGTCAGGCGACCAGGCTTCTGACATTAAAATTCCTTTCTGAACACCTCTACCTTTGGTTGTAAAGCTTACCAACTTGCCTGAAAAATCGGCAGCTCCTTGTAAGATATTTCCTGTTACGATGTAGCGGTTTTGCCTATCTGCTGTAAAGGCTTTAATCGCTTCATCCCATCGGTCAATTAATATTTCTTTCTGATTTGATGTGAGCTGTATACTACGGCTCATAATCCGCTCAATTTCCTTGGCTGTATCGCCCGATGCAGCCAACACGATGTATTTACGACTGTCTGAAATGGCAAAGCGTAACTTTACCGAAGATGGCGCATAAGGATTCTTGCGTTTTGTGTTAATATCAAAGCCTAAAAAGATACAATAGGAATTATCGCTACTATCGGTTTCAAAGCTTACCGCAGGATAGAAATAGCCATGCCCAACCTTGAAGTATTTGAAGAAGTTATTTAAGTAGCGTTGACGGTTTTCGCTTTGTGTTTTTATTCGAGTGGTATCAAGCCCTTTGGCTTTAATGATTTCATCTTCACGCTCAACGATATATTGCATTCGCTGTTGCTTCTCAAACACAGGGATTTTCTGATACCCTTTTTCTTCAGGAATACCATCCAACAAGTCTTTATACTTCTCTTCTAAGTCCTTTATATCGGAACTCAGCTTATTTTGCACATACTTCTCATGTGCGAAAACTATATCTTCAGAAATGCCATCTGGCTGTTTATTACCGAGAGCCTTTTGTATCAATTTCTCAACATCAGCTTTGACATAAGGCTTTTTGAGTACATTACATTCACATTTTTCTAATAGTGTATCGTTACCAAAAACCGAGCGTCCACCTTTCCCGGCAATGACCACATTCTTATCAATGGATTCCGCTTTTAGATTTAAAATCTCCACTTCTAAGTCATATTCATCGGCTTGTTTGAGGTATTCGATATAATCGTTATAACGCTCAATAATCTCGCTATAAAATTTCTCTTGTTCCTTTACAGAAAGAACGGCTACACGACCCGTTACTTTTGAAGCATCGCCCTCTGTTGGCGTTCCATCACTATCCTTACCATCAAACTTTAATGGGTTGTCCAAAGCTTTGTTTAGCTCTTCGTTTTCCAACATGTATTGACGTACCACTTTGTCTCCGTACTTATTTAAAAAGTCGTCCGATTCCAATTGTGATTTACTGTTCTTTTGGTTGGAGGTAGTATTCGCATCCAATGATTTCAGCTTCTTTTTAAGCATCATCATAAAACGCTTTTGTGCAGGAATAGCAGAAATAATGTAATCGTAAATCGGTTTCATTATTTGCCCTGTACGATTGATTCTACCACGCTTTTGAATCTCGGTGTTGATGTTCAATTCCGGTTGGAGTATCACCATCACACGCTGCTTCACTTTATCAGCTGATACTTTATCGGTAACAATGGCATGTGCTGAAGCTCCTGTCGAACCACTTTGATTGATAAGCAAACAATCCAATTCATTCTCATTAAACTGACGAAATAAATCCGCTGTATTTTCTTTTTTACGCCTCATTACCAATGCCGTTGTATTCTTAGCTTTGGTAGAGTTGTATTGTACACAAAGCTTACGCCCCGTAACTTCGCCAACTGAATAGCCGGCTTCTTTTATTTTTTGGATGATTAGGTCCAGTGGGCTAATGGTAATTCCTGTTGAAGCTTGTTCAATTCGTCTGATAATATCATGGTAAGCCAATTGAGCATCTTCGGACAAATCTGATATGTTAAAGGTTTTCCCTTGACCTTCGCCATCAATATCTTTCTCTGTATAGCGGAGAACTGAATCCAATCCTTTCTCCAATACGATAGAAAAATCTCCGTTTATCACATCATCGGGTTTTGCCATGCCTTCTAAAAAACTTCCCATTGTGGAGGCAAAAGCAATGATCGGCTTTTTGCCTTGCTTCAATCTCTGTATGGCATGTTCGGCAACATCGGAGGCATTGATACTAAACAGCAATTGGTTAATGACATTAAAGACCTTTGAGAAATACGGTACATTATCAACCCCTGCTTTGCTTGTTCCTTTTCTGGTTTCAACTTCCTTTCCCTCGGCTGCTGCAATGCCATCTAGCTCCTTTACTTGCTTGTTGATATACTTCTCCTGGAAGCCTATAATATCACGAATGATAGCCGTAACCTTGTCTGCAATATCAGCCTGTTCTTTGGCTTTTTCTTTTAGTTCAATGTAGTTTACTTCAACACCCTCGAAAGAGCGTTCACGCCTTATCATTTGTCCCTCACTCACCAATTGTGCAGCGAGTACTTCTTGCAAGGCTACACCGCCTTTCATAATCGCCTCTACCAAATCTTCTTTGCTCATATTGGCATCACTCATAGATGTTTTTTGAGCATAAATTGGCATGTTATCTGGACGCTTAGCAAATGTGGCGGATAGGAAACAAACACCTTTGGTTTGGCGCAATACATCTTGCATAAATTCGCCTGTATTAGAACTTCCTGAAGCATTGTGAGCTTCGTCCATGATAATGACATTACCATTGGCTACAGAACTTAGAAACTGCTGTTTGGCTGGTTTTTTCGGTTGGTTGAATTGTGAATAGGTAGCACAAATAAAATTGTAATTATTGGGTGCTTTCTTACTCTTAATAATCCGCTCCTGAGTAGGCTTTTCGGGAGCTGTATAAATCACTTCTCCGCTTTTATCCTTGATATTGGTTTTACTCTCTTTGGTATTCACTATAAACGGAACCAGGGCAGAACTTCCTATGTCTGATAAATCGCGATACAAGTCCGTAAACAGATTGGGCTTTTCAGATAAGAACACAGGCTGCAAACCACTTTTCACACCGTAGCGAATTAAAGCTGCTGCCGTTCTCCCTTTACCAATGCCTGTTTGGTCGCCAACGATGATTCCTTGCTTACGTTTTTCAATATTGTAGATAGCTAATGATACAGCATCAATCTGTTCACACGAAAGAGACTTTACCAAGTCATCATTTTCGTAATCGAGTTTCTCGGCAACGAAATCAAACAGAGGCATCCCAATGCTTTTCTTGATTTTACGGATGGCAATGTGCATTTCATGCCCCATCGAATCGGGTACTGTAGTATCTAGTATAAAACCTTTCTCGGCTGTTGGAATATAAGCCATACCCAAGCCTTGAACACCAAGCATACCTTGTAGGTATTCATGCTCATTCTGAGCCAGCTTTTTGGTGCGCACAAAGCTTTTGTTGTTGGTGGTTTTAAAACCTAGCTCAATAAGCCTTGTAGATATATGTTGTGGTGGAACACTACCAAACTTGACGGTAATGCTATTTTTAGTGAATGCTATTGCCTGTTTCATATAGAGAGTTGTTTTTGTTTTATGGAGATTGCTTTAGCGTGTAGCTTTAATAATTTCAGCTTGTCGGTATCGTTGCTAATAAGCTGAGGTTCTAGCCATACTCTATCCCAAAGCTCTTCATGGTTATTGACAATGGTGCTATGCAATTTATTTTTAAGTGGAGCTGCGCCTGATGGTGTTTCTTTAGCTCCATCAATCAGAATCAATCGTGTATTGATTGAAGTTCCTTGTCTGGAGTAAAGCTTCTTGCCGTTAATTAGGATGATGTCTTCTACATTGTAAAAATGATAGAGGTAATTCAGGAAAATGCGATTGTTCCCCGCAGTTACTCTGCCTTGTTCATCCCAGGTGGTATGACCACCTATGATAATGGCTGCTTTGCCCTTGTCTTTCATGCAGCGTAAGGCATTCAGAGCCATAGCATGTTCTAATCGTTTGATTTTGAATTTCCCAAATAGAATGGGTTCAGAAAGTGAACCGAAAGGTGGATTGGTAACTATTCCATCAAAATTTTCGTCATATACTTTGGGAGGTTGCAAGGCATCCCAACTACTAATATTTGCAAATGGCTGCTGCTTGAGGTTTTCAAGTCTTACATCATCCAATTCATTTACAAATGTCTTTCTGTATGGAAGTGCAATGGTCAATAAACCATTGCCTGCTGATGGTTCGAGGTAAATGGATTCATTGCTCGAATTAAGAATATAACTCGAAGCCAAAAACGAAATAGGTGCAGGAGTGGAATATTGCTGCATGAGAACGCTCATGCTCGTTCTCATGGACAGGTTAACCTGTGATTGGTAAAGGGCTACAATATCAAGGTACTTTTCGTAAGTGCTTAACGAACTATCGTGTGCTACCTCTCTTGCGTTAAGGATTATTGCCAGTTCGGTAAACTCTTTAACAAGGTTCTTATTGGTAATACCGAAGCTTTTAGCAATACTTTCTATTGTGGTTTTAGAGTGCTTGCGAGCGCCCAGTAAATCCTCACGAACTCTTGATATGTAGCCCTTTTTATCCATTTAGAGATTTAATCAAGTGTGATTGTCTTATCTGTTTCGTCTTTGAATGTCAGTTTCAAGTTATTCCCTGCTACATCAACCGAAAGACTGTCCACATCTGCATCTACAAAGTTTTTCATGAAGTTGATTTGGAAGTTTAGAAGCTCAGCCAATTTTGCTTCCCAGTCTTCTCCAGAAAAGATTCCTGAATCAGCATATATCTGTAGGAACTTTTTTAAGAAATCAGGAATGTTCTGTAAGTTGGTATCCCAATCAGCTCCATTAGAAGCGTTTTCCTCAATACCTGAAAGCTTGTCTTCATCGGCTTGTGGATAACTACGTTTCTCCGTATTGGCTTCAATAGCCGTTGCCTGTTCCTCTGATATGGTAGTAGGTTTGTTACTCACATTAGCCTCCCAATCTGCCCCGGCAGTAGCATTCTCTTCAATACCTGATAACTTATTCTCGTCCGTTTCGGGATAAGAACGCTTTTCAGTATTCGCCTCAATTGCTGTGGCTTGGTCTTCTGAGATAGTCGTTGGTTTATTCGCAATATTGGATTCCCAGTCTGCTCCATTAGTAGCGTTTTCTTCAATGCCAGAAAGCTTATCTTCATCAGATTGTGAGTAGCTACGTTTTTCTGTATTGGCTTCGATAGCCGTTGCCTGTCCCTCTGATATGGTAGTTGGTTTGTTACTCACATTAGCCTCCCAATCTGCCCCGGAAGTTGCATTCTCTTCAATACCAGATAACTTATTTTCATCCGTTTCAGGATAAGAACGCTTTTCAGTATTAGCCTCAATCGCTGTAGCTTGGTCTTCCGATATAGTTATTGGTTTATTGGCAATATTCGATTCCCAGTCTGCGCCATTTGTAGCGTTTTCCTCTATACCAGAAAGCTTGTCTTCATCAGATTGTGGATAGCTACGTTTCTCTGTATTGGCTTCGATAGCCGTTGCCTGTTCCTCTGATATGGTAGTAGGTTTGTTACTCACATTAGCCTCCCAGTCTGCCCCGGCAGTAGCATTCTCTTCAACACCTGCCAGTTTGTTTTCGTCCGTTTCAGGGTAAGAACGCTTTTCAGTATTTGCCTCAATCGCTGTAGCCTGGTCTTCTGAAATGGTAGTTGGTTTATTGGCAATATTGGATTCCCAGTCTGCGCCATTCGTGGCGTTTTCCTCTATGCTAGAAAGCTTGTCTTCATCGGCTTGTGGATAACTACGTTTCTCAGTATTGGTTTCAATAGCTGTTGCCTGTTCCTCTGATATGGTAGTCGGCTTATTGCTTATATTTTCATTCCAATCAGCCCCGGCAGTAGCATTCTCTTCAATACCTGATAACTTATTTTCATCCGCTTCAGGATAAGAACGCTTTTCAGTATTAGCCTCAATAGCTGTGGCTTGGTCTTCCGATATAGTCGTTGGTTTATTGGCAATATTCGATTCCCAATCTGCGCCATTTGTAGCGTTTTCCTCTATACCAGAAAGCTTGTCTTCATCAGTTTGTGGATAGCTACGTTTCTCACTATTGGCTTCGATAGCTGTTGCCTGTTCCTCTGATATGGTAGTGGGTTTGTTACTCACGTTTTCATTCCAGTCTGCACCCTTAGTTGCATCAGATGGAGCATGGTCAGCCTGGCTGTGTTCATAAGCTGTTTTACCGTGGTCACCTCGATGGGCAGTTGTTTCTGTTTCGCCCAACTCAAGCGCATTACCTACAAAAATGTATTCCGAACCACTCCAACGATAGGTTTTATTCCTTTCCTTATCGAGATATATTTTGCCTGTTTCTCCACTTTCAGGGAAGCCGGCAAGAGTTGCATATTCTAATACGTCATCCACATATGATGGTAACTGTACCGATGGTATTTGACCATCAACCAAATCTGCCTTATAAGCTAAATCAGGTTTGTCAGCAAGGTCGTTGTAACTGATACCAGTAACAGAACCGCTGATACTATCCGCAAAAGTGGTGCGTATTTCAATACCGCCATGCTCGTTTGACGTAGGGCTTGTCTGTAAAGAATCTTCGCCCGATGGCTTGATGTTGTTTGCATTACCAATAATGATAATACCACCTTTTAAAAGCCCTGCTGCTGTTCGTGGTGCATAAGCTGAATCCGATAGTGTTGGATTAACTAGATTTGCTGTAGTTCCTGATTCAATTACATCAAAAATACTACCCACATTATTGGCTTCCATTTTGAATGATGGCTTGACAACCACAATTCTATTCAGTCCCAAATCTTTGAAAACAATATCGCCTGCAGCAACATCTTGTTTGGCTTCAAAACCACAATCACTAAGCGTAGTCGAACTATTAAAAAGCTCCAATGCCCCTTTAGATGCAGGATACTGAAAATTGATTTTTTCAAAGTTTACATTGCTGTTATTAATCAGGAAAGCGTTGTCTATATTGAAAAGCACATTGCTACCTGTTGCCAAAGGTTTCAGGTTGATGGTGTAGGAAAAATCACGAAAGGCAATCCTGGAACCTGTATCATCCATATACGGACTATCTTCAAACAACAAATTGATACTTGTTGCGTCATCATCGTTATACTTTAATGCCTTGGGCAATGAATTGATTAAGTCCACGATTTGTGAAAAAGGTGTATCTTTTTTAATGATAAAACCTTTCTGCTCAGGCTCAAAATCAAATCCTGATACCGACTGTGATTCACTTAAATCAAAAATGCCCTGGAACACTTTATACTCATCAAAAGGCATTCCTAAATAGGCGTAATTGCCATTGGTTGCCCATTCTCCGTTTCTAAGTGTTGGAGGTACGCCTCCTTTGAATTTCTTTATAGTACCCATTTTAATATCTTATAAGTTTTTAAATCATTGAATAGGCTTGCTCAAAGAGTTGCGGAGTGATAAAGCTCTTGCCATTTTCCACTTTTGTCATTGAGAGAACCAAAAGGCGAAGCGTGTTTTTTGTTGGTCGTAGCTTGGTTTGTGGCTGCACCTTTAAATCTTTACAGACTGTATTGATGTATGCCTTTGTGTTATTTTCAAAGCTTGGAGCATAACGCTTTACAATCTTCTCAACCGTAGTAAATCCTTTGCCCATATAGTTCTGCAAAAGCTTTATCATAGCCCTAACACCATATTCAGGAGCCATAAACATCTCAAATCGTCTGTCTTTGTTCTGGTCCTTGGATAGCTTACCATGCCACTTACTATTGCTTTGAATGATATTGCCCGGATTGTTATTACGAATCCCTCTGGGCATTGATGCGAGGTAAGTGCTGCTACCATTCCAATTCTTAAAATTAGGAGGCAGCGCATTGTTATTTGTAGTTAGAATATTTGCAGGACTTTTGTCAGAACCACCTTGGGGCAATAGCCCACGTTTGCGTTTGTTTCTTCTGCGAATCAAAACAATTGTGGTCACTATCGCCCCGGTGGTTAACACCCCTCCCGAAATAAATAATATCTTCTTTTTCTTTGCATCCATAGTTTACTGTGTTTTAGAGAGGGATTCCCCAACTGTCGAACTTAGGTTTGATTTTGGCAATCTCTTTGTCGCCTAACTCAAAACGAAGCCAACCAATCAGGTTGTGGTTTTGTCCTAAAAGAGCAGCCCGCCCTCCAATCAAGTACATCTTTAGACCAAAGGCTTTAATTACAAGCAGCATGTCATCCTTGGTTTTCACCTTGTCTATGGTGCTATAAATCGTTTCTTCATCTGTACCAAAATCAAGCATTGCACCGTAAAGGGTGTTGGCAAATAAGGCAGCATCCGATGGCGATATGGTCAGATTCTGTTGTTTTATCTCCATTTTCTTTATCGAAGGAGCTGCACTGGCTGATGTGCCGTCAGGATTCCTACGCTTTTTGATGGCACGATAAATCAAGAATCCCCCAATGCTTAAAGCGACAAAGGGAATACCTACACGAATGCCTGTGCCAATGAGTGCTGATTTGCTTGCCTTATCCAACTCCATAGCTTAATTTTTAGATGTATCGTAATGCCGTTTTTACAATCGTTGGATTCTTCGCCACCTTGCTCAGCAGCTTAACAATATCCTCTTGTTCCACCTTATCAACTGCGTTTTGAATAAGGTTTCCAACTTGCTTAACCGTCTCTGTTGTATCGGCTTCAATCGTTATTCCTACTTTGAATTTTCTCATAATCGTCTATTTTTTTTAGTTGACTTATTCTTCGTTATCTAATTCGGTTTCTCCTGGTTCTGAAATGCCATTAACCGCTTGATTCAGGAACATGAGGGTTTTATTAATGAGTTCTGCTTTGTCTAAGCATAGACCTACGATATTTGCGATTTTAGCCACCTCTTGTAATTCCCATGTTCTAAGGGCATCGGATAAGTTCTTGATAATCTCTGCTTTCTTCTTGTCTTCGGGAGAGTTGGAAGAACCCATATCAGTAATCTCCACATTGGTTTCAGGGATTTGAGCTGATTCGTCAGAACCATCATCAACCATTCCTAAAGCTCCTTTGAGTTCATCTGCTGATAAACCTAATAGCTCTGCTGTTTTGGGACTATTGGTAAGGATGCGAGAACCGATACCTACTAATGCGCCTGTGGCAACACGCTTCATTACTTCGTTTGGAGCATATCCGGCAAGACGACTTTCAAGGTCTGTTTTATCGGTTTTTAGCTCTTTATTTTCGCCATAATAGCGTTCTTTTTCAGCTCTTAGTTCAGCGTTCTCATTGCGCAAGCGTTCGTACCTTTCTTCTAGGTTGGTATAGCGTGTTTCAAACTTGAAGTCATCCAATTGCTTTTGGTAAGAGATTCTTTCAACCTCTTTGTTGTTTCCAGATAAGGCATTGAACAGACCAAACAAGCTTTCAACTTTGCCTTTTGCCTGTTCGTTTTCTCCTGTAATCAAACCTAATAAACCGTTGATTTCGCCCAATCCATCGTTACTACTCTGAATTTGTTGCTTTTCAACTTCCTGTTGCACGATAGTTTGAATATCGCCACGTTCCAAAGGTGCTTTGGGTGGATTCATTAATCCACTAACGTTGATGGTGTAATCGTTCAAATGTTTGGCATTATGGCTTTTACCACCATACACATTCACACGCAATGTACCGTGTGCCTGTTTTGCCTTCTCAATGGCTTTCTCAATATCACTATTGAACATCTCTGTTCCGGCAGTTCTTGAAGTCAATGCCGTTTCATCAATGCCTGTTACCAGGTATATTTCATAGGCGTATGGGTATTTTTGTTCTACCTCTGAACGCTTTATAAACTCGAATATGCTTTGTATCTGCTCTCTGTAATCTAACATTTTAATAGTATCAAGTAGTTAGTATCAAGTATCAAGACTATTTACAGCTTGTAAAATCTTGATGTATATATCCAATTATCAACTCACGTTTTACGTGCGGTGGGGAATAATCTTTACAAATTCCAAGCGGTAAGGCTTGAATGTTTCTGCAATGGTTTTGATGTCGATGTAATCTGTGAAAACACGGAATCGAAACTCATCCATAAAGTCGTATTCTTCGGGGGTAGCCGTAAACACATTATCGCTGCTAATCATTTCAATTTCCTCGATATGTGCAGGAAGAGATTTGGTATTCAGAATCCACATATCATTATTCAGGTCGATGCTGTGGTTTGCCGATGTTACTGTTATCATTACAGGCTTCAATTGATAGCTGTCTATCGTGCGAAGTCCTTCAATGCGGTCTTTGGCAATGGTGTGTAACAGTTCGCTTGTGTTCATCATGATTCAGCCTCCTGTTTTTTGGATTCAACTTTTGCCAATGGCTCTTTAAAATCTTCGTACTGAATGTAAATGCGAATGTTCAATGGTTCAGCACCACTTTTCATATTGCTTTTATAAACTGTATGAATGCTGCTATTCACGTCCAGCGGTTCGCTGAAAGGAATAACTTCTTTGGATAGATATTTGATGTTTCTGTTTGCGGTATGTAAATAGGAAATTAGTACCATCAAAATTTCGCAATAGAACATCACCAGTTGTAGAAATAAAAAATAGCCTCCATTTTTAGGTTGTGAAATCTAAAAAAACAAAGGCTATGAATAAAAACCAAAAAGTTTTTATGTGGTACAAAGTTAATGAATTATGGAAACAAGGACTCAATAAGAGTCAAATAAGTAGAGAGCTTGAGATAGATAGAGGCACTGTCCGTAAATATTTAGCAATGGATGAACAGACTTTTATGTTGTGGATAAATAAGCCGCATCGCCTGTCAAAAAAGCTCTCTGGTTATTATAAATATGTAAAAACACTTCTCGAAAGCACGCCTTACTTGTCAGCCGCCCAGGTAGAAGATCGTTTAAAAGAATCATTTGAAGATTTACCGAAAGCAGATAGCAAAACGGTCTATAACTTCGTAAAAACGATTCGGGAGAAGCATGCCATCAATAAGTACAAAGAAGTGGGTTCCCGTCAATATCAAAAGCTGCCTGAGGTAGCTTATGGTAGCGAGGCTCAGGTTGATTTTGGCGAGATTACTATGCAGAGTGGAGAAGGTCATCGTATCAAAGTGTATTTCTTCGCCATGGTACTTTCGCGTTCTCGCTACAAGTACGTTTATTGTCAACGCTGCCCTTTTACCACCCAAACTGCGGTATATGCTCACGAGTTAGCTTTTAATTACTTTAACGGTATACCAAGTAAGATCATTTACGATCAGGATAAAGTATTTATAAAGGGGGAAAATCTTGGTGATGTTTTATTAACAGAAGGATTTCGAAGTTTTTGCCAGCAATACTCTTTTGAAACTATTTTTTGCAGGAAAGCAGATCCTGAATCCAAGGGAAAGGTTGAGAATGTGGTGAAATATGTCAAATATAACTTCCTGAAAGGTCGTACATTTCAGGATCAAAACACCCTTCAGGAAGATTGCCTGGTATGGCTTAAACGTACAGCAAATGCCAAGCTTCACGGAACCACCAGGAAAGTCCCTTATGAACAATGGTTGATTGAACAATCACATCTGGAACCTTACCGCGACACCCCTGAAAAACCATTAATATTACTGCCTGGTTACAAGGTTCGAAAAGACAACACCGTTGCCTACAAGGGAAATTTTTACAGTTTACCAATAGGGACTTACAAAGATGCCGATACAACCGTGCTTCTTGATGACAAAGGGATACCCTGGACTTGTTATCTGATGTAAATACGCTTGTTGCGTCTCATAAGATTCCGCTGGGAAAGGGTGTTTTGGTGCGCAACACGGATCACTGCCGCGAAAAATCAAAGACGCTACAACAGAGATATGAACTTTTATTAAACGCTTTTGGCAATACACCAGAATCACAAAGCTATTTGGCTGACCTGGAAAATGACAAACCGCGTTATTTTCATGATAATATAAGGAAAATTTTAAAAGCTATAAACAATGCGAACGATCGGGTAAAAACGGAAACTTTAAACTTCTGCATCGAAAACAAAGTGTTTAATGGGTATCGATTTGCGGAGGTACTTGCCCATCTTCAAAACGAAGAAAAACAAATATCGGAGGCGAGTAAAATAAACATCAGTAAAGTGAATGTGGAACCCCCTAAGGAGTCGATTGCTCCTGCCCAAAGTAGTATCGAAATTTATGAAACATTATTGAGATAGATCATGAAGCAAATAGAACAAATCAAGCAGTATGCCGAATTATTGCGGCTTACCCAGACAAAGAAGTCCCCAGAAGAAATCTTGCATCAGGCGCAAATAGATAAGCTTTCATATACGGAATTCACCCTGGAGTTATTGAAAAAAGAAGTCCTTCACAGGCAAAATACCGATCTGGAGCGAAGACTCAAACTAGCCAGATTACCGAAGAAACATCAGCTGGATAACTACGATTTTAATGTTGCCAACGGTATTACAAAACCCCAACTAAAACAACTGCGTGAGTTGATGTGGCTGGAACAAAACTACAATCTGGTTTTAATGGGACCATCCGGAACCGGTAAAACCTATATTGCGGCGGGCCTTGTGCATGATGCTGTAGTTGCCGGGTACAAATCTTATTTCATCACAATGGAAGAACTTGTTACCATATTAAAAATGAAAGAAATGACATCTTCTGCTTTAAATGCTTACAACCGACTGACAAAAGCTCATTTAATTGCGATTGATGATATAATGCTTTTTCCTATTAAGAAACATGAAGCTGTGGCATTTTTCAACCTTGTAAATCACCTACATGAACAGACCTCTGTGATTATTACAACAAATAAATCGCCTAAACAATGGGCTGAAACCCTCGAGGATGAAGTCCTGGCCACGGCACTGTTAGATCGCTTGCTTTATCGATGTGAAGTCTTGAAATTGGAAGGGAAAAGCTATCGGATGGAAAACAGAAAAACAATCTTTTCTCATGAACACTAATCCCTTGCATGCTTCGTTCGCTACGCTCTCTTTGCATGCAAGGGATTAGCAATATATTTTTTAATCATAAGTGATGGAATACTATTGCGAAAAATTGCTGATGTATAATTTGCTATTCTCAATGTCATGCTGAAAACATAACTTCAACCAACGTTTGGCAAGGGGTCAACATGCTCCAGAATATCCACCAGTGATGTAAATCCTCGCAGATGGCTTACGGATGTATTTTCTAAGATGGCGTTATACAACAGTAGTTATGATTTAGACTTGGCTGATCTTTTACCGCACAATTGGAAAAAGTCTAATAGTTGTCAGAATATTCCAAAAAACACCCACTAATTTCGATTAATTCCAAAAGATTCCAGTAAAACTTAGAGAATTCCAACGCTCCAATCGACATCCCGATTGGAGCGTTTTTTTACTTTTGCAATATGCAGCAGACCGCATATTTACTTTATAAGGTATTTTCAATCTACTGACTTTATATTTATATCTTATGATAATTTCTATTTACGGTAGTTTTTTTGCATGTTGCCCAACGGTTTGGGTATGGTTTAGTGGCAAATTTTCGGAGAGAATTTCTGTCCGGCAGGACGAAATTAAATGCGAGAATCCGCCCGACAAAAAAACAACCAAGCCCGCCATTAATTATACACAGTGTTAGCCCCTGTACTCTTCTATAATTAGAGTTCTATTTGAATTTTAACTTTTCCACCCAGTCCTTTTTCAACAATGTCATAAAGGGTTTTTAAAGTCAAGTTGCTACCATTATTTTCTACACGTGATATATATGTGCGTTTTTTATCTACTCTGTCAGCAAGTTCTGTTTGTGTTAGATGTTTTTCCTCTCTTGCTTGGCGTAATAAAAGTCCTATTTTAAAAGATTCAAAATCACGTTCCAGTTCGTCACGTCTTTCTGTACCTTTTTCACCATATACATCATTCTTTATTTCAGACCAACTTTTAGTTTTCATATTATTCACCCTTTCTTTTTTCGTCAAAATACTCCATCATTAATTTTTTTGCTTTTTCAATTTCTTTCTTTGGTGTTTTCTGTGTTTTCTTCTGAAATCCATTAAGTAAAATCACCAATTTCCCTTTGTCAAAAAAGCAAAAGACTCTCCAAATATCTGAAGCCAATTTTACTCGTGCTTCATAAAGTCCGTCAGTTCCAGTAATTGCTTTAAGATATTGAGACGGTATTCTTTCGTATGTCTCAATTATTTCAATGACTTTAAATATTTTGTCCTGAACTTTAATTGTTTGGTTTTTCAGGAAGTCTTGAAAATAATTTTTATATGCAATTACTTCTCTTACTCTATTCACACAGCAAAGGTAACTTTAAAGTTACAAAAAGCAAAATATGAACTATTTCTGAATTTCTATAATTATGATTTTTTTTAGTTGTGAAAATGTATAGGGGCTAACGGTCACTTGTATGTGGCGTGGCAGAGTGCGTGTGCTTTCCTGTCTCAGGACCCACCGGTTTTGGAGCGGGGTAGATCGCTGGAATTTGCACTACAACTGCCATGATCACATACAATTTGTTAACAATAGTGCTTTAATAATTCGCAATCAACGACTCATACGGAATATTCATCTTGTCATGAAGTTTGCGAATCATATTTATATTTAGTTTTCTCTTTTTACTAAAAATCTCTGAAACTCTACTTTTGTACCCAAGCACATCTGCTAAATCTTTTTTTGTCATGTCCATTTGTTCCATTCTGAACAATATCGCCTCAATTGGATCTGGTGCTTCAATAGGATAGTTCTCATCTTCGTATTTTTCAATTAGTATTGATAGAACTTCTGCTTCATCTCCCTCAATAGAATTAATGGGTGCATGAAATATTTTCTCAAGTCTTTGAAGTGCTTGATTATAATCCTCTTCTGTTTTTATAGCTTTAATATTCATAATCTTAAATTTTGTCTGCGTTTATTTTGTCATACTCTTTATGTGTCCCAATAAATAGGATAAATACCCATTGTCTTTCATAATTTATGTCGACTATTAATCGATATTTATTGCCACAAATATTAAAAACAACTTTCCCATTTTTTAAGATACTCGATTTCGCATATTCATCTTTAATATCGTTTGGGGTTTTCCAATCGGCTTTTGAAGCTTCTTTATACCAAGTCTTTAATTGTTGCTCTGAGTCGGTATATTTCTCCCAAAAATCACGAAGTATCTTTTTTGCAATTACTCTCATTTTTTATCTTTATCAAACAAAGATAATTAAAAGTTACCAGTTTGGTAATTTAGAGTTGTTTTATTTTTGTGCAGAATGTTTTTTTAGCATTATTGTGTAGAGTAGAGCCTGATAGCTTACTCCCATTATTACTTCTAAAAGTAGCAATAATAAGTAAACTATCAGCGCCCCCTTCATCAAACCGTACGTGAAGTTTTCCCTCATACGGCTTACCGATAGAGTTCTTCATTGAGCTTTCGCAAGGGTTTTCAAGCGTGCATACTTTTCCAAGTCTAACAGCCTTTTGCTTTGTACAAAAGTACTGTATGGTCGCTGGCGAAGCGACTTGTGCGCTTTACGTCCTTTGCTTTTGAGCCATTTAAATAGTTTATAATCCAAGTGTTTGATGATAACCTTTATGGTTTCCCAAATGTGCGTTACCTTATTTATAGAGAAATAATTAAGCCAACCTATTAATAATGAGTTGAGCTTGTAAAGCAAAGGTTCAATCTTCCAATGCCTACGTTTTGCTAAAAGCTCACGAATGTTGGCAAAGAGTTTACTCCTTGATTTCATACTCGGGCGGACGTTGGTATAGTTCTTCCTGTTCCAAGCGAATTTGGAGCGGATTACCCTGAACTCAAACCCCAAAAAGAATAGGCTTTTCTTATGCACATGCAAAATAGTTGTCTTTTCCTTATTGATGGTAAGCCCCATCCGTGTCATTAATGAATCGATATGTGCTAATATTTCTCTGCTGTAATAGTAAGTTCCCATAAGCACAAAGTCATCGGCATAACGCACAATTCGTATGTTTGCTTTGGAGAATTTACTCTTTGAATTATTGACTATTCGGTCAAAAGCATGTAGGTAAATATTCGATAACAATGGACTAATAACCCCTCCTTGCGGCGTACCTGCTGTACTCGACAACAACTTTCCGTTCTTTAATTGTTTTGGGGCTGTTAACCACTGTTCGATAATATCCAGAATTCCTTTGTCACTGATGCGTTCTTTAAGCAGTACAAACAGTTTATCGTGAGGAATGGTATCGAAGTATTTCGATAAATCTGCATCATAGATGAAATGATGTCCATCGTAGATATTCTGTTTGATTTGCTTGATTGCATCCTGTGCCCCCCGTTTGGGTCTAAATCCATATGAAGTAGTAATAAAGTCGGCTTCTCAAAGTGGCTCAATCAGCATCTTAACAGCCATTTGTGCTACTCTGTCTTTTATGGTGGGAATACCCAACATGCGAAACTCACCTTTCTTCTCCTTCGGGATTTCTACCTGACGAACAGCCTGACTTCGGTAGGTATTGGTACGAAGTTCTGTTTGCAACTCCTTGAGGAATTTGGATACACCATATTTCTCAATATCTGCAAACGACATCTTGTCAACTCCTGTGCCTTTGGAATAATTCTGTTTTACTCTACGATAGGATTCCTCTATCACATAGTCTAAGCTCATCTTGTCGCTTAAACTATAAGCTTTAAATTCCTTGTCTTGCTTGGCTCTAACGTATAGCTTCCTTTGGAATTCACGAACTCTTTCATCGGTCAGAAATGACGATGGACTTACTAATAGACTTGCGTCAATATAGGTCGTTCTGTTTTCCATATAAGCTTCTCTAAAGTAGAGCCCCTTCCCTATGCAGCGTTTTGTTGTCGCTACAGTCTGTGGTACTATGGGCTCCTCCGACTTCTCTTGTTTCCTTGCTGAATTTCGCTATGCTTATATCAGCCTGTTTAAGATTGCCAAACTTTAAAACAAGAGTCCTCCCACGTTCCGTAATAATCCATCTATAACCACGCCATCCCTATGACTCCGGTAGACCGTTGTATTTCAAATTGCTGTTAATTCATACAACGTAACAGGGTTCGAAGACCGTCAAAACTCTCCCCATCTACTGATACACTTCTCGAAGCTACCACGGGTTCACGCTTGCGCATTACGGCTTGGTCATTTGAACATACCGAGCTTCAGCGAAGACCCTCACGGGCTTAACTGTCGGCAGCTCTTCTAAATGAACAGCAAATTATTTAGGTAGGATTTACACCTACTGGATTACCACAGCTTCGTGGCACACTAACGTTGGCGGTATGAGTAGTTTGGCACTTTACAACACCATATTCATTAATTCCTCTCAACCTAATTAAAAAGCTCAAACCTACGCAAATCACTTGCAGCCAAATTACTTATTACCGCGTGTTGGCTGCTGGTGTTTATTTAATTAAATCTCACCCTTTGCTTGTTCAAGCTCTTCAAGGAATTCAAAGATATTAGAACTCGGATTCTCATACAATCTTGTTTGTTTTGCTCTCTTATTAGCTTCATTTTGTTTTGTATCCAGCTGCTGTTTCAATTTGTCGTCAATTAACCCTTTCTTATAAGTATTGTGGTTTCGATTACACAATTGGCGTATACACTCGGCTTCACTAATAGATCCAGTTTGATTTTTGTAGTGAAGTAAAAACCAATATTCAATAGTAGGATTAGTAGCTAATAATTTTCCTTTCTTAATAGCCTTCAACCGATTTAAAACATCAGGTACATCTGCATCATAGATTAAGAAAGTTTTATCTTTTATATGTGTTTCCTTTTTATTTTTATGCCTTTCTATCAAATCATCACTAATATTTTGACCAATTATTTTTGGAATTATTTTAAAAGGTAAACGATATTTCGCTTTCAGATAATAAATAAATGCCTCTTCTGTTTCTCCCTCGCAGAAAACCCAGAATTTTGGATTAACTTTTTTGCCTTTAGGAGCTTTTCGTTTTCTACTAGCCATCTATTAATTGTTTTAGGTTCTTGATCGAATCATTAACAAAAGGAACAGCGTCAAAACGCCCTTGCAGATATGCTTTTTCTAAATCCATTGTGTCACGAAAATCACTATAATCATACAATGAGTATAAATCAGTTGAAGCATCTTCCTTTTTGTTTACAAAATAAAATTGGTCTTTTCGAAATTTCTTTAAACTCAAGAAGCGAGTATTATGCGTCGTACAGATAAGCTGTGCCTTACCACTTGCTCTAAATAAATTAAAAATATACTCAATTATATCAGTATGTAAACTATCTCCAATTTCATCAACCAACAATACTTTATTATTTGCTATGATGTCAAGAATACTCAACATAACAATAAACAACTTTTTTGTACCAGCAGATTCCTCTGTAAATAGGTCAAAACTAATGCTAGGATCCGCTTTATGAAACGTTTTTATTTGCAATTGCTCCCTCATTGTATCTTCCATTCGAGCATCTTTCAGTTCTGTACCTGTAAAGCTTACATTCAAAGCTTTTCCTTGTGCTTTAATCTTTTTTACTGTAATATTAACAATATCACTATCTGCTATTTGCAGGGCTTTTAGTAAATGTGGCTTGTATGCTTTGAATAAATCATCTATCTGTCTTTCATTATGCCCTAGATAACCTAATATAAAAGTATTATTAAAATACATAAACAAATCTTTTGCTATGTCTCTATCCATTTGACTAGCACGAGATAAGTATAAAGTTTTATCTGATGTACTTTCCGCTACATCCAACGGTCTTTTTATGTCTGTCCCGAAATTGTACTTATCTTTTTTTGTTTTCCCTTTACGTTCATCCCGTGTAAAAATCTTCTTTATTCTACCTTTGGGGTAATAATGTAAAGATTCTGTAACAATCTTATCTTGCATTACAGAAAAAGAATATTCATACTCAATGTCATTAACCACAAAATTGATGAAAAAATTACTCGGTTTATTTTCACAATTACCGAATTTGAATTTGCGATAATTAAACTTAATATTTCCATTGTGATTAGTTGAATTTAAAATCATTGCACAACAAAATCTAATAGCTTTAATAATATTACTTTTTCCTGATGCATTAGCACCGTAAATAGCTATTGTTTTAAGGACTTCTTCATTGTCAAATGAAAAAACATTATCAGAAAGTTCTTTTACATTTTTACTCTTAAGACTAGCAGCTTTCATATCAATAACTACTTCGTCTTTAATTGAGAAAAAATTACTTAGCCGAATTTCTAAAATCATTTTAGTATCATGTTTTGTAAAATATTTTCAAATATATAGAATAAAACATTTAAAATCGATTTTTGTTGTATTTTTAAATTGTCTATTATTTTTAAAATTGACTCTCTTTTCAAACTGGTTACACGAAAGTATAGACTTACACTTGCAGCCAACGTATGTGTAAATGCATATTGTGTTTATATCTATTATGTCGACATTTGTTTAATTATCAGTTATTGAGTTATTTATGTTCCGTAATTTGGTCTAAAGGGCTTTTTATATTTGCAAGAGATCGTTTGCTTACATGTGTGTAAATTTCTGTTGTGGTACTCGATACATGACCTAAAAACGTTTGAATGTATCTAAGGTCGACACCATGTTCTAATAAATGAGTTGCAAATGAGTTGCAAATGAGTGGCGTAGCATATGTGGAGTCACCTTTTTGTTTATTCCTATTTTTACAACATCCATCTTCCGGTGTTGTGCTAAAGAGAGGATTATTTTGGGCTTTACAGGCATCAAATCATGTTTTTATATATACAAATATATAAAATCTGTTTATATCCAAGTGTTTGTAAATTCTATTTTTGTGGGGTGATGAAGTTAATCTCTGTCGTCAATTTGGAAAAAACGGTCTATACCCACCCTGTGAAAACGGCCATACCCGTTCACTTTTTTTAATCAGCTATGAATTTACAAAAAATTATTCATTCTGTTATTTACGCCTTGTATCTCCTTTAAGATCGAAGCGGTATGCGGTATGTACGATTCTACCCATAATGGCATCGGCAGCCGCAGTGTTCGACAACATTACATCGTACCAGCCTACAACCTTTAACTGGCGCATGATAATAGTGGAATTTCTTGCGTGTTGGTCTTCAATAAGCTCCATAAATTCCAGTAACTGTTGGCCATCCATTTTTCTTACAGCAAAATCATCAATGATGAGCAGATCCATTGGCTCATTCGTTTAGGTTTTCCTGCCATAATCGGCATCAGTTAGTAGTTATGACTCCAAAAGTAGAACATAGAAGTTCTCAGTTATAAAATTCTATATTTAAGATTTTTCTATTAATAGTTATCTTTCATTTGAATATTAAACTATCAATAAAACGACCGCAGGGCAGGCCAGAACAATAGCCCCGGGGCCGGCGTTGGCGAGAGAGCTTCAAGGGCGCACTCGAGGTGGTAGTGTGGCTGGCCTAGCGCGAAAGAAGAGTGTGCAGGATGGAATTGGAGCTCGGTGCGGATTGATAGCGATCTATTGTTCTAGACTTTTTTGGTCCTTTTTGTGGCAATGACAAAAAGGACATGACGATAATTTTCAATCAATGAGTGATTCTCATTTGAAAGCTCAACTATCAGGTTAACGAGCGCAGGGTTGGCCAGAACAATAGCGCCGGGGCCGGCGTTGGCGAGAAGCTTGAGGGTGGCGAGTTGTTGGAGTTGTTATAGTTGGCGAGTTGGTAAAGTCATGGAGTTGTTGAGTTGTGTTTTTCATTTAATCGACATCTTCCATTTGCATAAGAAACTATCAGTTAGTGTATTGCATGGTTGGCCAGAACAATAGCCCCGGGGCCGGCGTTGGCGAGAGAGCTTCAAGGGCGCACTCGAGGTGGTAGTGTGGCTGGCCTAGCGCGAAAGAAGAGTGTGCAGGATGGAATTGGAGCTCGGTGCGGGTTGATAGCGATCTATTGTTCTAGACTTTTTTGGTCCTTTTTGTGGCAATGACAAAAAGGACATGACGATAATTTTCAATCAATGAGTGATTCTCATTTGAAAGCTCAACTATCAGGTTAACGAGCGCAGGGTTGGCCAGAACAATAGCCGTGGTCGGCGGCGAGAGCTGTAACCCGGAAAATGCATTAGAAAATCTATTACGCCTTTAAATGGCTTCAAAAGAAGTCACTACGTTACTTTTCTTCAACTCACCATAGTAGTTGCTATGCCTCGTCTCAGAAAAGCCTTCTTTTTTGTAGTAACCATGATGCCACAGAAAATGCAGCAATTATGGACTCACTACTGGGATGCTGCAAAGCCAGTGATGTAAATCCTCGCGAATGGCTTACGGATGTATTTTCTAAGATGGCGTTATACAACAGTAGTTATGATTTAGACTTGGCTGATCTTTTACCGCACAATTGGAAAAAGTCTAATAGTTGTCAGAATATTCCAAAAAACACCCACTAATTTCGATTAATTCCAAAAGATTCCAGTAAAACTTAGAGAATTCCAACGCTCCAATCGACATCCGGATTGGAGCATTTTTTTACTTTTGCAATATGTAGCAGACCGCATATTTACGGATTATACACCTGCAAAATTGTTTAAGAACCATTACATCCGTTACAAGTTTATTACCAAAGAGGACGAGAAAGCCGATCAAAAGCAAGTAATTGCTCCTTTAAACAGACCTCTTCATAAATGCATCGCTAGTGCCAATCTACTGGGAATGATCTTTACCAATAAATACCTCTACCACTTACCGATTTACCGCACCCGCCAGATGCTCATCCAAATGGGAGTTACCATTCCGGACTCCACGCTGGAATCATGGATAAAACTTGGAGCCAATTTATTGCGACCTTTATACGTGGTACATCGATTACATGTTTTCAGGGAAATTTATCAGATGATCGATGAATCACCAATAAAAGTGCAGGATCGCAACAAAAAAGGAACGTGTCATCAGGGGTACATGTGGGTTCGGTATGCCCCATTGTCAAAAAGCGTCCTGTTTGAGTACTACAAGAGCCGATCGGCCAATGGCCCCATCGACGACTTGAGTTCGTTCCGTGGATTTGTTCAAACCGACGGTTATAGTGGCTATACCTTTTTGGCAAAAAAAGCAGGACTGACTCATTTATCATGCTGGGCACATGCCAGACGGTATTTTGATGCCGCACTGAAGAACGATCAGGAACGGGCCTCGCACGTGCTAAGCCTCATTCAGCTTCTCTATGCCATTGAGGCCATTGCACGGGAACAAAATCTATCCCATGAGCAACGGCATGCTCTGCGGCTGGAAAAAGCTCTGCCTGTAATTAACGAAATTGGAGCATATATTAACAAGCACAAAGGATCTGTAATACCAAGAAGTCCTCTGGGCAAAGCTTTTGAATATTGCAAAAATCGCTGGACAAGCCTGCAAAACTATCTTACCAACGGAATGCTGGAGATAGACAGCAATCTGGTTGAGAACTCTATTCGCCCTTTGGCTCTGGGACGTAAGAACTATTTGTTTGCCGGTTCACATGATGCTGCCAGAAATATCGCAATGTTCTACAGCTTCTTTGGAACTTGCAAGAAACTTGACATTGATCCGCAAAAATGGCTAAAGTACGTCATGGAAAACATCCACATTACACCCGCCGAAAATTTCAAAGAACTTTTGCCGCAATTTATTGATAAAAGTTTGCTTCAGGAATAAGTATTTGCTCGGGCGGATACGGTCAAATTGAAATAATCCATATCAAATTGATTTGTATTTTTAATATCTATTTCATCAATTGCTGTCACTAATTCTGGTCTCATTGTCCATTCGAAGTGTTCACCTTTATACTTCCCAGTCATTGCAATAATCCAAAAAGAGGATTCCCCATCAGTTCCTATAACTTCAAAACGATTAAGCTTTTCTGGGTAGCTTTCGCAAAGTTGGTTATAGTGCCATTAAACGACTGAGGGGATTTATTATGTTTAATTCCAAGCTCTTTACAAGTTGATTTATGTTCAGGTTCAGAATGAAATTTCAATAAGACATCTACATAATTCTTATTCATTATGGATTTGTCCTGAAGTATATTTTTCCATTCATCAACTGTCACATCAATATCACATTTATATTCTCCGTCTTGTTTTATTACTTTTTTTATTTCCATTTTCAGGTTTTATGCTTGGCACTGTCTTTTTTAGCATTAGCGATAACGACTCACATAAGAATATGTAGCCGATTGCGGGCTTCATTCCTGTCAAGTTGCAAGAAAGTTGAAGCGGGCTACAACCCTTTATATCACTACTGTTTCGGCTATAATTTTTATGCATTGTTGCCAGTAGTTGTTACTCATTTTTCTTTAAAATACCTTCATGCCAACACATCCAAATGAGCCAACTGTTTAAAGCTTTAATTCCTTTGTCATTAATCCAGTCAATTTTATTCTCGCAAAAATCATGACATATTACCTCTATTTCATCACCTGTCAATTGTAAATCAGGTTCTGTGAATTTATATATATAATCATAAACCATGCTTTGTATTGTATTAAATTCAAGAATTAGTTCTTTAAAATCCACTATTCCATTACTTTTCGCATAATCAATAAATTTATTCTCAGAATTTCCCATTGGAGCAGAGAATTGGTCTAGAAGTTCATTTCTATCAATCATTATAAATCAGTAATTTTAAATGTCCTATCATGTTTTTGAAAGCATCTCTCTATATCATTGTGGTTTCCTAGCTTAACATCTAATTCTGAATACTTAATAATCACAAATGAATGAGTTGATAAGTAATCCATAATCGCTTTCATTCTTGTTTTGAAAAATCCTTGACCAGAAGCTACTTGAAATGCTTGAAAAATTTCATCAATGTATTTAGAGTCAATTGAACCTTTATTGTTATCTAGAATCTCATACATTTCCTCATAAACATTTTTGTTGTAATCCATTTGCAAATATTATTCATCATCAAAAATATAATCAGTCCGACTCAATGCTCTGGAGAAATAATCTTTGTATTTATTTCTGAGAAGTCAATTAAAAACTGTCGGTTTTTTTGTGCATTAGCTTTTTCATTATCGGTCAATTCAAGCAAAATAGACAAATCTATAAAACTCTGAGGTGAATAAGGAAAATCTGCGAACCAATTTCCTTCAGCAGACTCATATAGTGTGAATCTCCAGTTTTCCGAATCAATCTTTTTTAATTGCATCATGTCTTTCTTCAATTACTGGGTAGAGTAGAGCCTGATAGCTTACTCCCATTATTACTTCTAAAAGTAGCAATAATAAGTAAACTATCAGCGCCCCCTTCATCAAACCGTACGTGAAGTTTTCCCTCATACGGCTTACCGATAGAGTTCTTCATTGAGCTTTCGCAAGGGTTTTCAAGCGTGCATACTTTTCCAAGTCTAACAGCCTTTTGCTTTGTACAAAAGTACTGTATGGTCGCTGGCGAAGCGACTTGTGCGCTTTACGTCCTTTGCTTTTGAGCCATTTAAATAGTTTATAATCCAAGTGTTTGATGATAACCTTTATGGTTTCCCAAATGTGCGTTACCTTACTTATAGAGAAATAATTAAGCCAACCTATTAATAATGAGTTGAGCTTGTAAAGCAAAGGTTCAATCTTCCAATGCCTACGTTTTGCTAAAAGCTCACGAATGTTGGCAAAGAGTTTACTCCTTGATTTCATACTCGGGCGGACGTTGGTATAGTTCTTCCTGTTCCAAGCGAATTTGGAGCGGATTACCCTGAACTCAAACCCCAAAAAGAATAGGCTTTTCTTATGCACATGCAAAATAGTTGTCTTTTCCTTATTGATGGTAAGCCCCATCCGTGTCATTAATGAATCGATATGTGCTAATATTTCTCTGCTGTAATAGTAAGTTCCCATAAGCACAAAGTCATCGGCATAACGCACAATTCGTATGTTTGCTTTGGAGAATTTACTCTTTGAATTATTGACTATTCGGTCAAAAGCATGTAGGTAAATATTCGATAACAATGGACTAATAACCCCTCCTTGCGGCGTACCTGCTGTACTCGACAACAACTTTCCGTTCTTTAATTGTTTTGGGGCTGTTAACCACTGTTCGATAATATCCAGAATTCCTTTGTCACTGATGCGTTCTTTAAGCAGTACAAACAGTTTATCGTGAGGAATGGTATCGAAGTATTTCGATAAATCTGCATCATAGATGAAATGATGTCCATCGTAGATATTCTGTTTGATTTGCTTGATTGCATCCTGTGCCCCCCGTTTGGGTCTAAATCCATATGAAGTAGTAATAAAGTCGGCTTCCCAAAGTGGCTCAATCAGCATCTTAACAGCCATTTGTGCTACTCTGTCTTTTATGGTGGGAATATCCAACATGCGAAACTCACCTTTCTTCTCCTTCGGGATTTCTACCTGACGAACAGCCTGACTTCGGTAGGTATTGGTACGAAGTTCTGTTTGCAACTCCTTGAGGAATTTGGATACACCATATTTCTCAATATCTGCAAACGACATCTTGTCAACTCCTGTGCCTTTGGAATAATTCTGTTTTACTCTACGATAGGATTCCTCTATCACATAGCCTAAGCTCATCTTGTCGCTTAAACTATATGCTTTAAATTCCTTGTCTTGCTTGGCTCTAATGTATAGCTTCCTTTGGAATTCACGAACTCTTTCATCGGTCAGAAATGACGATGGACTTACTAATAGACTTGCGTCAATATAGGTCGTTCTGTTTTCCATATAAGCTTCTCTAAAGTAGAGCCCCTTCCCTATGCAGCGTTTTGTTGTCGCTACAGTCTGTGGTACTATGGGCTCCTCCGACTTCTCTTGTTTCCTTGCTGAATTTCGCTATGCTTATATCAGCCTGTTTAAGATTGCCAAACTTTAAAACAAGAGACCTCCCACGTTCCGTAATAATCCATCTATAACCACGCCATCCCTATGACTCCGGTAGACCGTTGTATTTCAAATTGCTGTTAATTCATACAACGTAACAGGGTTCGAAGACCGTCAAAACTCTCCCCATCTACTGATACACTTCTCGAAGCTACCACGGGTTCACGCTTGCGCATTACGGCTTGGTCATTTGAACATACCGAGCTTCAGCGAAGACCCTCACGGGCTTAACTGTCGGCAGCTCTTCTAAATGAACAGCAATTATTGCCATAAGCGAACGCAGAGCCAAGTTTACTTGGGCTATGCTGAGCGAAGCAATAATCTTTTAACAAAATTATTTAGGTAGGATTTACACCTACTGGATTACCACAGCTTCGTGGCACACCAACGGCCACGTATAAGAATAGTAGCCGACTGCGTGGTACTTTCCTGTCAAGTTACAAGAAAATTGGAGCGTGCTACAACCCTTGAATTTACTGCTATCTCGGCTATTATTTTTATACATTGTTAGGCAAAGTAGTTATTTAGGTATTCATCTTATTTTCAAAGTCTTTAATCACTTTGTCAAGTTTTTCTCCAAACACCAATTTAGCATTATCATATGTCTGGTTACCAAAAAACTCAATATATTTTTCTCTACCAAAATTATCAATCAACTCTTTCACAAATAACCCAGACAATGGATATGTCAGTTCCGCTGGATAACCTTTCCAGTCTGTCCAAATGTCCTTAATTGAAACTGATTTGTTATTGTTTTTCAACCAATCTTTTACAATTTTCTCTTTATCTTGATTAGTTTGGTCAAAACAAACAGCCGTACCTTCATTTATCAATCCAGTCTTATTAACCATCTTAGTAGAATAGTTTGAAATTATATGTGTCATTTCATGTCCTTTTGTTTGCTGAAAATGCGAATGTAAAACACAAAATCTGGGCTTGGCAAATCCTAAATTAGCTCTTAGCAACCTTTTTGCATCATCTCTTGAGTCCCAAACGAAAAAGTCAATCTTTTTAGGAATTTCACTATCAAAAAAATCATTAATGTTTAGAAACGCTTCCTGTCTTGTTGAGACATATCTTTTAATATCATTATCAGTCATGTTCTGAAAGTGGAATCTAAAGTTATCAGTTTCAACAATTTTCCAAGTTTTATAAAATTCATTAAACCCAAAAAGCAGAGCTTGCCCGTAAGCATTATTAGTGGCATTTTTTGTTGCATTCAGTTTTATACATTGGTTAAGCGAAGATTCAGAATCATTATAATCTTGCACCATAAAATAGCAAGTCCCAAGATAACTTAGTGCCCATGCTTTTCTCCATGAATTATTTTCGTCCTTAGTTACTACAGTCTCAAGAAAAGTGAGCGCATTTTTAAATTCTCCGATGTCTGCATATGAACGTCCAATAATTAAATTTAAGTCGATATTATTTGGCTCATTTTCAAGAAATATTTTTGCTTTTTCTATAGCTGATTTATATTTCTGAGAATTATATAATTTCCATAAATTGTCAACTTGGGAGTTTTGTCCAAATGCAATTATGCTTATTAGTATTAGAAATGATGTAAAAATTTGTTTCATAATATTTTTGCTTTTATCTGGGTTACGGGTTTTTCTATTTTGCCTAACTTATAAGGATTTTATCCTTTGTTCGACCAAGATAAGTAAAAAGTTGAACATTGATAAATATCCAAAATTATGATTGCTAATATTTATTAGTCATGAAGGATAAAATTACGTTGAACGAAGGCGGCCTAACCTATGCACATTTCATCTAGTTCTTTTTCTTTGTAAACGCTCTGATCCTAATATTTCTCTGTTATTTATACAACATTCTTTCATCAGCATGTTAATTTCGTTTGGTTTAAGGCATAACAATCCCGTTACACCCACATGAACGGTTGTTTTATTTGCATCCATGAAACAAAGAACGTTTTATCTGCTTAATGTCATTCTAGTTGGTGCAATATCCTTGTGCGAACCATTATGCCTTTATTGCATTTGGGGCATATGCAAGGATCCTTTCCTATTAATGCTCTTAACACTTCATATGAGGTAAGGCCTTCGAGGTTTGACAACCACATATTTTCACCCACTAGTGCAATTACCTGTTCTCGTTTACCATGTATATGTACCGTTGCAAGTATGCCAACATATCTGATTTTAAAGAATCCGCTAGGTAAGACGTGATGTATAAAACGCCTCACAAATTCAAGTTGATTTAAGGTCATTTGTTTTTGCTTGCTATTTTGTCTGTAATCTTTATAGGTAAAGCTCACTTGCTTGTCCGATAAAGATGTTAGCCTATTATTAGATATAGCTACCCGATGGGTGTATCTGCCCAAGTATTGTAATACACTGTTGATACCCCCAAACGCCTTTTTACAGTATACATTCCATCGTTTACTGTACAGTTCTGATTTCAACATTTGAGCTCCTTCAAACTCCTTAGGTAACCTCAGTTTTTCCTTGATCAGTATTTTTTCGAGTTGCTTAACTAGTATACCTCTAAACATGCCAGACAATGCCTTTACGGGCACAAAGAACTTCTTGGGCGAAGCAACCCATTCCATACCATCCGTAGACAGGCCGCCAGCGGGAACCAGCATATGAATATGGGGATGATACATTAATGTTTGCCCCCAGGTATGCAGTACACATAGTGCTCCAACATCAGCACCTAAAAATGAAGGATTGCGTCCTGCATTTGTAAAGCTTGGGAGGCAGAACGAAACAGTAAGTCATAACATGCTTGTTGGTTGATGTAAAACAATGGATGTAGCTCCCTTGGTATGGTAAATACAATATGAAAGTAGCGTCCGGGCATTAATCGACTAGTGAGCTTATTGACCCATTGCTACTGCTTTAAATACTGACACTTGGGGCAATGTCTATTGCGACAAGAGTTATAGGACTGTTGACTGTAACTACAGCTGCTGTTATTACAATACGCAATATGACCGCCTGCTTCTGATGTACGGCACCTTGTTATAGCTTCAATAGCTTTTGTTGTTCTTTGTTCAACCTTAACTTGGTAGCAATATCATCTTGACAGCTCCTCACAACATCGGCCACTTCTATTTTCTGTTTACTATTTTCGGTGTGACTCATGGCTGTGCCTGTTTTATTGGAATTAACAAATTGGGAACTTCGCCAAGGTAAGGGTGAGCCAAATGAAGATAACCTGAGGTTGTTTTTAGTGAACTGTGTCCCATCAGTAACTGCAACCGTTTCAAATTGATACCTCTTTCAAGCATATGAGTAGCAAAACAATGTCGTAACACATGAGGCGATACGCCTTTATTTATACCTACTGATAAGGCAGCACGTGATACTATCTTACGAAAACTTGTTGCGGAATATTTCTTCCCTTTTTTAAAGCCCTACAAAAAGATACTTCGAAGGACGATACTGTTTAAAATAAATTCTGAGTTGTTCTAATATATCCTCTGGAAGTGGTACTTCTCGGCTTTTATTACCCTTGCCCTTTATGCGTACAACCAAACGTGCCGAATCTATTTGCTCAGGCAACAAACTTAGAGCTTCTTCGCACCGCATGCCCGTTGCATAAGTCAACATCATTAATGTACGATGTTTGACATTATATGAACTTGTCACCAAACGATAGGCATCTGACTGAGACAAAACCGTGGGTAGTTTCTTCGCTACTCTTGGACGCTTTATCTTAATGCCATCCCACTTGTTCCCAAGTATATCCACCCAAAATATTTTCCAGGCACTAATCATTTGGTTGATGGTACTGTTCGAAAGCTTTTTTCTTGAAGAAGATAATAGCAGAAATCTTTTACTTCCTGATGACTAAGTGTTGACGGAGACCTCCTGTAATACTTTGCCAAAATCGAGAGCATAGATACATAAGTATCTACAGTTCTCTCACTGTAACCGCGTAAGCGCATTTCTTGAATGACCTGCGCGCGTAATGTTTTTTTTTCATCTTATAAAGTATTAATGAATAATACTTTAAGTTACCACTTTTCTAATTAGCGACGAAGGAGCTTTCGTTCAACATATGTATAAATGCATATTGTGTTTATATATATTATGTCGATATTTATTTAATTATCAGTTATTGAATTGTTTACATTCTGCAATTTGGTCTAAAGGGCTTTTTATATTTGCAAGAGATCGTTTGCTTACGTGTGTGTAAATTTCTGTTGTGGTACTCGATACATGACCTAAAAACGTTTGAATGTATCTAAGGTCGACACCATGTTCTAATAAATGAGTTGCAAATGAGTGGCGTAGCATATGTGGAGTCACCTTTTTGTTTATTCCTATTTTTACAACATCCATCTTCCGGTGTTGTGCTAAAGAGAGGATTATTTTGGGCTTTACAGGCATCAAATCATGTTTTTATATATACAAATATATAAAATCTGTTTATATGCAAGTGTTTGTAAATTCTATTTTTGTGGGGTGATGAAGTTAATCTCTGTCGTCAATTTGGAAAAAACGGTCTATACCCACCCTGTGAAAACGGCCATACCCGTTCACTTTTTAAATCAGCTATGAATTTACAAAAAATTATTCATTCTGTTGTTTATGCCTTGTTTCTCCTTTAAGATCAAAGCGGTATGCGGTATGTACGATTCTACCCATAATGGCATCGGCAGCCGCAGTGTTCGACAACATTACATCATACCAGTCTGCAACCTTTAACTGGCGCATGATAATAGTGGACTTTCTTGCGTGTCGGTCTTCAATAAGCTCCATAAATTCCAGTAACTGTTGGCCATCCATTTTTCTTACAGCAAAATCATCAATGATGAGCAGATCCATTGGCTCATTCGTTTAGGTTTTCCTGCCATAATCGGCATCAGTTAGTAGTTATGACTCCAAAAAGTAGAACATAGAAGTTCTCAGTTATAAAATTCTATATTTAAGATTTTTCTATTAATAGTTATCTTTCATTTGAATATTAAACTATCAATAAAACGACCGCAGGGCAGGCCAGAACAATAGCCCCGGGGCCGGCGTTGGCGAGAGAGCTTCAAGGGCGCACTCGAGGTGGTAGTGTGGCTGGCCTAGCGCGAAAGAAGAGTGTGCAGGATGGAATTGGAGCTCGGTGCGGATTGATAGCGATCTATTGTTCTAGACTTTTTTGGTCCTTTTTGTGGCAATGACAAAAAGGACATGACGATAATTTTCAATCAATGAGTGATTCTCATTTGAAAGCTCAACTATCAGGTTAACGAGCGCAGGGTTGGCCAGAACAATAGCGCCGGGGCCGGCGTTGGCGAGAAGCTTGAGGGTGGCGAGTTGTTGGAGTTGTTATAGTTGGCGAGTTGGTAAAGTTGTTAGATAGTTAGGTCGTTAGGATGGCGAGTTGGTAAAGTCATGGAGTTGTTGAGTTGTGTTTTTCATTTAATCGACATCTTCCATTTGCATAAGAAACTATCAGTTAGTGTATTGCAGCGTTGGCCAGAACAATAGCGCCGGGGCCGGCGTTGGCGAGAAGCTTCCTTGGGCGCACTTGAGGTGGTAGTGCTGTTGGCCTAGCGCGAAGGAAGTGTGCGCCGGACGGAAAGGGAAGTTGATGCAGGGCAGGTAGTGATCTATTGTTCTAGACCTTTTTGGTCCTTTTTATGGCAATGATAATAACGAAGTTATCATGAGGACCTTTAAAAATATACCTTTCCGAGTAAAAAGGACATTAACGCAAGTTTCAAAAGCAAAGAAAAATATCATATAAATTAGAAACATTGCTCTCAATTAGATAACGGAAGTACCAATGCTGCAGCAGAATCTTTCAATGCAAAAGTAAAGGATTTCAGAATGCAATTCAGAGGTGTTGTTGATGTAAAATTCTTCTTATTCAGATTAACAAAAATATTTGCATGACAACTATAAACAACATTTACACCCAACTTTTGGCACTGACCCATTGTAACCAATGAACAAGGAAAACCACTATCAGGTGCTAATGTTGCTATTAACGGCACTAATCATGGAACGGCAACAGATGAACAAGGTCACTTTCAAATTACCAATATAACCAAAGGCTCGCACACATTTGTAGCTTCTTATATTGGTTATCTAAATGTTTCAAAGCAAGTTTTTGTTGATGCGAAAAAAGTAGTTGATTTTTCACTTCAAAAAAACCAATCCGAGTTGCAAGAGATTGATGTACAAGAGGAAAGCATTCATCCTACAGAAGAGTCTTTGAAAGTTATGGCGCCCTTAAAAGACATTCCTATTACTACTTCAACCGTTACCAGATCTTTACTTGACCAACGTCAGGTTTGGAATTTAAACGAAGCCGTAAAATACACAACAGGTATTTCTCCAAGTCTTAATTACGGAGGATTTCAAACTTTTACTATGAGGGGATTTCGAGGTCCGGTAATAATGGTGGATGGTGCCAGGGATGAGCGTATGAACCTCTCGAACAGTGCACCTGTTACTTCGTTAGCTTCGGTTGAAAAGATAGAATATTTAAAGGGACCCGCAGCCATATTATACGGACACTCTGCTGTTGGAGGTATTTTAAATATTGTACGCAAAAAGCCTACAGAAGCTTTTACGGCTAATATGACAGCTACATACGGTAGCTGGAATACCAAGGAAGTTAATGCTGGTGCAGGTGGAGCAATTAATAGCAAGCGATAAGCAACTATATGCCCAAGGAGATTTTCCGAAAGGTTATAATCGTGAGCAACGATACAACGATCCTGCTGATTTCTTAGATCATGAAAACTATAACCTTTCAGCTCGCTATATTCATAACTTCTCCCCCACTTCTAAACTGAAATTTCAGGCGGATTATGCTCATGATATCATAGATTACTTTTCAACAGAGTACTTGCCATTTCTAACAAGCGACGATCCCATTTATGATACTTATTATTTAAGTGGAAATAGTAGAAAATATATCTGTCTTGACTCATTACAAAGAGAATTTCCTCTAAGGTTTTCGCATCATACAAATACTTATCAAAACTATCTTGATTATAGTTTTCAGGTAAATACCGGTTCCGTTGAGCACAAAATTTTAGCAGGGTATTATTTAATTAATATTGATAGAACTACATATAAAGGATACAATGTTGGAGAAGATGTAAATGGAGACGGACTGTTTGCCAATATTGCTTATGAAAACCCAATATTAAATCAGGGCGATTTACAAACAAAATTTTCCGCTGCTAGTATTTACAACGAGTTATTAAATAGTTTTTACGCTCAGGATCTTTTAAATATCAGCAATAAGCTAAAAGGTTTAGTGGGTATTCGTGCGGATATTTATCATATGACTTATCAATCCGCTTCTGTAGATGAAAGTACCCATACCTATGACCATAGCGCCAAAACAAAGCAAAACGAATTCGCCTTAACATACAGGGCAGGGCTTGTATATCAGCCAATTGACGATTTATCTTTATATTCTTCTTATGCTAGCTATTTTCGACCAAACAGAACGTCATACAATCCAAATTATATTTATGTAGATAGAGATGGGAATACATTTAAACCCGAAGATGGCGAGCCTTTCTTTGAACCAGAATCTGGATATCAATTGGAAGGTGGGTTAAAGTATAACTACAATTCTAAACTTCAATTAAATGCCAGTGTTTTTTATATACAAAAAAACGATATTGTTGAAAGCTTAGGAAAAACAGAAGATGGTACAAATGGCATCATATTTTAGGATTTATCTTTGGGTTATTTGTCTTTACCTTTACATTTAGTGGTTTAATGTCTCTGGCAAACATTCCGGAATGGATGATACCTGTAAATGATAAAACTGATTATCGCAATATGCTATTCTCAGAGTCGGTGGATATTGATGCCTTTCAATTACCTCTGAAAAAAGCGCTGCAGGAAGAAAACCTAAAGAATGCAAAAAATATAGTTTGGAAAAAGTTCGCTGGTCAACCCTATTACCTTATTTATTCCGAAGACTTATATAATCCACAGATTGTAAACGCTCATCTATCGGATTCTGTCGGTTTTAAAAAGTTCACAAAGGACGAAGTAATAATCTTTTTAAGCAAAGACTTAAACATTCCTGTATTAGAAACTCAATGGCTTACTACATCGGATGAATACTTTAAGTATAAAAACAAGAACTACAATTCCATTTTAAAAGTTAGCTTAAACAATACGGATAACACTATTTTATATCTTGATTTAAATAATCTGAAACTATTAAAAGTATCCAATAAAAACACTCGCCTGCGCAGATGGCTATACAAAGGGCTTCACTCCTTCGATTTTTCTTTTTTCGAAAAATACAGATGGCTAAGAGAAACATGGCTGATTCTCCTGAGTATTGGAGGGACCATTATTAGTTTAACCAGTTTAATTTTAGGTTATAGGTATTTTGACCGTAAAAAGAGCAAGTATTTACGAAAACGATTTTGAGGTCATTTATCATGAATCTATACTTGCTTTCGTTGTGATTTGCCCATGCGCTTGATATTCCAGATTGCTGCTGGTTACGAAGATTGTAACGATTGTAATGATTTGCGTAGCGACATGGTTTTTAAGGCGTGTGCCGACCGGCTACCCCAAAGTGGTACATATTGGCTTCACAACCTACCATGAGCAGATTGGAAAACACCGTAACAAACTAGGATTTGTATCGCATAGGAGAAGCATTGCTGGATTCATTTATGACTTCTTATGCAAGCTTTCCCAGAATAATTATTATCGATTGCGACGACACCAATAACAATACGTGCGGACAACAGGCGTCAAAGTGCATATTTTTTTGTGAAAAATATTTTTACCCAGCCTTGGATTATACTGATTCCCAATAAAACTCTCAACTTACCGAATTAATGATGACAAAACAGACTCATATAAAATTCAAGTTTAAATATTAACTTTGCACATCAATAAAAATCAGAATAAATGCCTGCGATCAACATAGAAGCCAAAATTAAAGACATACTACCCCATATAAAACTGGGATGTATCGAGGCGTCGGTAGATGTACACCCAAGCTCTCCTGAACAAAGCAAATGGATCCATCAACAGCTGGAAAAGATAAAAATAAGCCTTAGCCCGGAATCGATCAGACAAACAACAACGGTAAAAGCCACAAAAGATGCTTACAGAGCATTGGGCAAAGACCCTAACCGCTATCGTCCGGCTGCAGAAGCACTTATGCGCAGAATTGCCAACGGCAAAGATCTTTATCAAATATCCAACGTGGTAGATGTACTAAACTACATCTCTATCAAAACAGGCTTTTCCATTTGCGGATACGATGCACAATTGATTAGCGAGGATATCACCTTGGGAATAGGAGCCGAAGGAGAACCATACGAAGGTATTGGTCGCGGCACTGTCAACATAGACTCATTACCTGTTTTTAGAGATAATCAGGGCGCTTTCGGAACTCCTACAAGCGACTCCACTCGCACCATGATCACTGACAAAACGAGAGATATACTATACATATTCATAAGCTTTAACCATAACAACGAATTGGAACAAGCCATCAGCGAGACAGCAGATCTACTTCAAAAATATGCAATGGCAAGCCATATAAAAACATACTATATTTAATAGATTGATATTATTATTTCATTTAAAAATGCAAAAAAGATGATTGAAATTTGTGCGTTGGCTTCAGGAAGTAACGGTAACTGTTATTACATAGGGAGTGACGAAGAAGCCATCATTATAGATGCAGGGATAAGCCGACGCAAGATAATGGAACGGATGAAGTCCAGAGGTATCGACCCCACTAAGTTAAAAGCGGGCTTTATCACACATGAACACCAGGATCATTACCGTGGAGCCAAGATTTTAAGTAAAAAAGAAGAGATCCCCTTTTACATTTCGGAACAAACATTAAACCGCAGTCATTACACCATGCGTCCACCCCACATCAAGACATTTAGTCCGGGTGATACCATGCAAATTGGTCCTTTTACGGTTCATTCTTTTTCCAAGAACCACGATGCGGCCGACCCATGTAGCTTTAGAGTACAAATCAACGAGCTTAACATAGGTATTTTTACAGATATTGGTGAGGCTTGCGAAAATGTCAAGTCCCACTTAAGCCAATGCGACTTTCTTTTTCTGGAAGCAAACTATGACGAGGACATGCTAGAAAACGGAAAATACCCCGCTTATCTAAAGCAAAGGGTTGCCGGCAATCAAGGTCACCTATCCAATAAACAGGCCGTTGAACTGATAGAAAATCACGCCTCAAAAAAACTAAAGACCATTTACTTATCCCATATATCCGAAGACAACAACCGAGGAGATATTGCGATGGAGGCCTTTGAACACTTGGCTGACAAATATGACATCAACCTAACATCAAGATATGATGCAGCTGAACTAGTAACACTTCAGGACGAATAAAATTTAAAACGATAATACAATGAGAATTCTAAAAGACGAAGCAATTGCAATAGCAGTAGACATTCAGGAAAGACTGTTTCCTCACATCCATGAGCACGAACAACTCAACAAAAACACTGAGATTTTAGTGGATGGACTAAAAGCCTTAGGCATTCCTATGATGGTGACAGAGCAATATAAAAAAGGCTTAGGAGATACCATCGAAAACATCAAAGCAAAAGTAGAAGATTGCCCTACTTTTGAAAAGACTGCTTTTAGCTGCTGCGATGACGCCTCCTTCATGCATAAAATGGAAGAAGGCAGTCATAAAAGGTATGTAATTTTATTTGGTATAGAAGCCCACATCTGCCTGTTACAAACAGCGATCGATTTAAAAGAAAGAGGATTTCAACCAGTCATCATTGAAGATTGTGTCGGATCCAGAAACCCAGAAAACAAAAGAATAGCTATTAGTCGTATGTTACAAGAAGGCGTACTGGTAAGCAGCTATGAATCGATTCTTTTTGAGCTATGTCGTCATGCAGGTAGCGATACCTTTAAGGCTATCTCTAAATTAGTAAAATAAAATAAATAGGAGAACTTAAATAAGGGAGCTTAGGCCACATTGCTATACGTTAAAAAGATAAATAAGGTGTTCGCATTGGGATATTTCTTCACAGACAAGTATTTTGTAAACACATATCAAGACACCAACTCTTCTTACTGAGTTAGCATTAATCTAAGGTCTCTTATTTAACACTCATTCAACAAAATAAAATGCGTAGAATTTTTGGGTTGGGAGAAACAGTATTAGACGTGGTATTCAAAGAAGAACAAGCCTTGTCTGCCAAAGCTGGCGGTTCCGTTTTAAATGCATTGGTTTCCTTAGCCAGAATGGGACACACATGCTATTTCATCTCAGAAATAGGTAACGACAAAGTAGGTGATATCATCCTAGACTTCCTGCATAAAAACAAAATTAACACACAATACATAAAGCGGCATAACGAAGGTCAAAGCGCCCTAGCACTGGCCTTTCTCGATAAAAACAACAATGCTAGCTACGACTTCTACAAAAATTACCCACAGGAAAGGCGCAGGCTATCGCAGCCCGATTTCAAAGAAGGAGACATCGTTCTCTTTGGATCCTCCTATGCCGTCTCTCCTGACATCAGAACGCAAGTGCACCCTATCTTAGACCAGGCAAACAAAAAAAATTGCATCCTACTATACGACCCTAATTTTCGAAAAAAACACGACAGCCATAAGGATTTATATCTTCAATATATCCAAGAGAATATAAGTTTAGCAAGTATCATAAGAGGCAGCAATGAAGATTTTGACAATATTTATCAAGCAGCATCATCCGAACAAACTTATTTAAAGATCCAAAAGCAGTGTGCTCACCTCATCTATACAGCCCATGCACATGGAGTATTCATGCACAGTGGTCATATGCAAAAACACTACCCAGTTCCGCCTTTAAAACCTGTTAGTACCATTGGTGCCGGCGATAATTTCAATGCAGGAATCATTCATGGAATACTGATCAGCCATATTACAAAAAACGACTTGCAGTCATTAAAAGAACAGGACTGGGACTTTTTGATCCAACAAGGCATCCAATTCTCTTCTGAAGTATGTAAAAGACAAGATAACTACGTCCCCCCTGGCTTCAGCACCTCCATAAAAAGATAATTACAAAAAGACGAAACCCAATAATAGACAAGCAATAACATTATGTACCTATCATAACAGCCGTAGGTGAATATCGATTCTATTCCAAGTCTAAAAGTCTATTTTTCAGCACCTGATAATCATCAAAATGCCCTACTTTTTTCATCTTACGAAAAACCCGGGAACCTCCTTCACGAAATTTCGAAGGATACTCCCAGAAACACTTCAGTTGGTTAAGTATCTGAGGCTCCGAGAAACCAAATTCCCTTAAATAATCCAAAAACAGATCATGAAGTTTATTTACACAGTCTTTCCAATCCAAGTCAACCTTGAGCATACAAGGATTCATCAACAGCCCCCTACCTATCATCCATGCCTGCACATCAGTAAAACGTTGCTGCATAGCCTCCAATCCCCTCGCTGTAATAATATCACCATTAGCCACTAAATGATAATCTTTACTCAATTGAGCAAAGGCATCCCAATCCGGATTTCCCTTGTATCTCTGCACTCCCAATCGAGGATGCATAATAACTTCCGCTAAAGGATATTGCTTTAATACATCGAGTACTGCAGTTACCTCATTGACATCATGCAAGCCCAACCTAAGTTTAACAGACAAGCGAACGGGTATTTTCTTCTGAAAAAAAAGCGACAACATTTGATCTACATCCTTGGGGTAAGGCAACAAACCGGCGCCTAATCTACGCTTCACCACCATAGGAAACGGACACCCCAAATTAAGATTTACCTCATCAAATCCACGCTCTAACATCAGATGAGTAAAGAGCACTAACTCCCCAGCACGATTGCTTAAAACTTGCGGAACAATATTAAGATGTGGTCGACTCAATAAATATTTCTCCAAGGAAAAATTACCCGCCCTATCTGCTCTATAAAAAGGCGTAAAATATTTATCAACCCCACCCACCACTTTTGCGAAGGCCATACAATAAGGCACTGTTGTAAAACTTTGTAATGGAGCCAAATAAATAGAAGAATTCAAGAACATAAAAAGAAAAAAGCAGATCCGCAAAAACTGCCTAAAAAGAATTAGTCTATTTCCCAGATAGCGGATTTTGAACCACAAAGTTACAAAATATTACATTACAACGTAATAACAAATTTGATTTTGTATTTTTGTAGAAATTATATGGTACCAAAAAAACAAATGCTTTGAACATAATTACTGATCCATTAGGAAACGCTTGCCTAGACTTTATTAGCGGTGCAAAAAATGCTGAAATAACAGTTGAATCTAATATAGCAGAAGACGATGTACTTCCAGTAGAGTACCTTTTTAGATCATTCAACGAAATGCCTGATCTGGAAAAAAAGGCACTAACCCTAAGTCAAGGAAAAATTCTCGATGTAGGCGCAGGCGCAGGCAGTCACGCCTTATACCTTCAACAAAGTAATAAAGAAGTTTTTGCCAATGAAATAAGCCACACAGCCTGTTCGGTGATGCACCAACGCGGTGTAAAGAACATCATAGAACAAGATTTTTTTGAGCTTCCCGAGACAGAAAAATACGATACCATATTAATGCTAATGAATGGCATCGGAATAGCACAGGAAACAGCCAAGTTAAAAACCTTTTTTACCAAAATAAAAGCGCTACTGGCACCAAACGGCAGTCTACTAATAGACAGTTCGGACATCAGGTATTTATTTGAAGACGATGACGGCAGTATCTTGATCAACTTAAACGGATCCTATTACGGAGAAATTACCTATAAAATGCATTATAAAGACATAAAAGGAAAATCATTTAAATGGCTTTTTATTGATGACGAACTGCTAAAATTCTATGCAGAGAAAAATGGTTTTAAAATGGAAAAGATAGCCGATGGTCTACACTATGATTACCTCGCTAGACTCACCATTGAATAATATGATTTACTCAAAACATATACTGACTTCGCAAAGTATTTGTTTTAATAATAAAAAATAAATGTACTTTTAACCTTGCTAATTATTTAGCACACACATTTATCCAACAACCCATTAATTGTTAAACCAACCACCTCCACTTTTATTTTATAAAGGTGGTTTTAAAATATTAGTAAAATGAAAAAGTTATTTTCATTATTTTTTATTCTTTTTTTAGGTACGCTTGCTCACGGACAAGCATACAATGAAGGATATCCAACAGTTACAGGTATAGACGAAACTACCGCCACAGTGGTTACTAACATAACCTTAACAGGTTACTATACTAATTTTATTATTTTAGAGGCAACAGAACCAACACCCACCATACAAGAGGTTATAGACTGGGCTTACAATGGCAAGGGAGGAACCTTAACAGAAGGTACTTATGGTGAAATTGCGGTTTCTGGAAGGGGAAGTGCAAATGCAGATAAAACATCTGAAGTTACTAACTTAGTAGGAAATACGAACTATACCCTCTATTGCGTTACCACAGACGGCAGCTATACCGCGGGATCGGGAATTGAAGATACGTCACCAACTGAATATGACTTTTCTACAATTTCTGCCGCTCCACAATGGACGACGGTTGCTTACAACAATGGCTTAAGCAAGACAGACTTGACTGTTTCAGGTACTGTGGATAAATCGGGTACTTTTTATGCGGTGGTTACCTCCAGTCCTACCGTACCCAGTGAGGCACAAATAGTGGCTGGGACAGATGAAACAGACACCACAGTTCCCTACATATCAGGCGCAACAGATGCGGATGTATTATTCTCGGGAACATTGGACATCTCATCCCTTTCTTCAGAAACACTTTACTATGTGCACACTGTTGCAAATGACGGCTCTAGCTATTCCAGCATTGAATCATTCTCTTTCACAACCCTTGATACAGAAGCACCTAGCTACATAGCTTCTTATCCAAGTGTACAAATACTTGACGAAGCTTCTATTTTTTTAAATATTCAAACCAGTGAAGAAGGTCAGTTTTACTATGTTATATTACCACCTGGTGAAACAACGCCTAGTACCAATCAAGTAATTAGCGGAACGGATGCCAGTGATGTATTTGTCACACTTTCAGGCAACGGACCGTTATTTGATGATATTGTAAGCTCCTATCCGGTATCCGGATTAAGCGAAAATACCGATTATGTGGTTTATATTGTTTCTCAGGATGCCAATTCAAATCCTATTGAAACAAGTACACCTACGGCCATTGCATTTACCACACCCTATGCTGCCCCTGAGGTTACAGCTTATTTACCTACCCAAAACAGCACAAATGTAGCCATTAACCAAAGTCTGCAAATAACTTTTAATCAGAACATACAATTTATTTCAGGTTCTTCAGCCAGGGTATACATATTACGCGCAAGTGACGACTCTGAATTTATTTCCTATGGTATATCCAGTGGTCAGGTATCAATCAGCAATGCCACATTAACAATCAGTCACCTAACGGATTTTGAAGAGAACACATCTTACTATGTGATCATCGACGATGGATTCTTGGAGTCAGCATCTACCGAAGCAGAATTTTATGGGTTAGAGGATCCTACCGACTGGACATTCACCACAGAAACCAGAGGTGCACAATGGAACTCAGGTTTCCCTAGTATAGATAGTCCAAGTAGAGAAAATGTAGTTTTCAACGGGCAAGTAGACCGATCCGGAACCTACTACTATATTGTTACCCAAAGTAACACAGCCCCATCTGCAGCACAATTAAAACTAGGGAATGACGAAAATGATGCCCTAGCCCTTTTATCAGGTACAGCAGCGGTTAACACCGCCGAAACCTTCAGTCCTTCCATTGACATTTCGGCCTTAGCGACCGAAACACAATATTGGATTTATGTGGTAGTAGAAACAAGCACCGATCTATTTTCAACAGTGGAATCTATGACGTTTACCACGCTTCAAACGGCATGGTCTGAAACCTATCCGAACATTCAAAACCAGACCAAAACAGACATGGATATATATGGTCAGGCAGATGGCAGCGGTAGTTATTACCTAGTGGTAACAGCCAGCAGTACAGTACCTACCGAAGCACAAATAAAATCCGGTTTGGATGAATTGGGAGATGCCGCCCTTATCACCGCAAACGCAGCTATTTCATCCGACACCGAATTTGTTGCCAACCTGGACATATCCACATTAACTTCAGAAACCGATTATTGGGTTTATATAGTGGTGGAAGATACCTTTGGCCACTATTCAGCTATTTCTCAGCTAGCCTTTACTCAATTGGATACCACTGCCCCTTTTTACACTGCATCTACCCCTCAGATAACAAATATTACGGGGATAACAGCAACTCTTGAGGTTCAGACCAATGAGGATGGAAGAACCTATTGGGTCATTCTACCTGAAGGCGCCACCGCTCCTTCCATTGCGCAGGTTCTGAGTGGGAGCGATGCAGATGACGCACCAGTAAGCTCTTCTGGCAACAGGGGATTAACAGCCAACGACCTGGAACAGGTAGTAACCAATAGTTACACCTCCGAAACCAGTTACATCGCCTATATCGTAAGCTGTGACAACAACAGCAACTACATTGAGACAACATCACCTACAGCGATTCTGTTCTCTACTGCTGATGTTACGCCTCCCTCTGCAATATTTGATCCGGTGAATGCATCAGTGGATATTGCCCTGGACAAGACCATCACGATCACATTTACAGAAGCTATTTATAACACCACAGACGAATTAATCACAAACAGCAACATATCTTCCATTATTAGTTTTACCGAATCCAACTCAGGAGGAACGCCGGTTGCTGCCACTATAAGTTATGACGAAATCAATTATGTTATCACCATTGACCCCACGGATAATTTAAAAGAACTACAACTATATAACATAGAACTATCCGATTTGCAAGATGCAGATGGAAATTTACGGAGCACTTCAAACACAACCTTTACCACAGAAGACACAACACCTCCTACAACCACCTTTGTTGATCCGCAAAATGATGACACAAACGTATCAATTGGTGCACCATTGGAGATAAGCTTTAACGAATCTGTCAGAAAACTGGACAACACCCCAATCAGTAATACTGATCTGGAGAGCATCATTACTTTCAGTCCGGCAGCCACATTTACAGCTACCATCAATGCTAGCAATGATGGAATTTTAATATATCCCTATCCATACTTAAGCTCAGAAACAGAATATACAATTACCATCGATCCTGTGGAAGACTATTCAGGCAATGAGCAAATAGCGAGCAGCTCCATCACCTTTACGACTGCCAAGTTCAATATTTGGAACGGCAACGCAGGTGATAATGACTTCTCCAACTCAGCCAACTATGAAATAGGCTATACGTATGGAGCTGGTGTTTTAGTGGCAGCCAATGAACCTTTAATGATCATCAGTGATGATGCTAACATACCCCATTTAATCATTGAACCATTAGCTAAGGTTACCATAGCATCGGGCACAACAGTTACCTTAAGTGACGAACTAACCATCATCAGCGATGCCTCCGGCAGCGGTTCACTCATTATTGATGGAACGCTATCAGTAAGCAGCTCTAAAATCAACATCCAACAAAATATCACAGATGCCAGCCAGTATGAATTTGTCAGTCCTCCCGTACAGGGTGCCACGCATGCAAGCATAGGTGCAGACGGTGCCATATATTCCTGGAATAACCAAACAGGAAATTGGGACTCTCAAACTACAGATGCCAGTTTAAATCCCATGAGTGGATATATTCTTAAAAGCTCCAATGACTTATTATACAACGGAGCACTTAACAGAGGTTCCTTTTCTATCGACGCAAAGGGGACTCCGAAAAATTCAGGTTTTACTTTAGCAGGAAACCCTTACACAGCATCTATTGATTGGGATTTGATCGCTTCAGAAGATAAATTTAATATCAAAGATAAATTCTGGATATACAAAGATGGTATCTATGCCAACCATGATGTAAGCACTGGAATAGATACCGATTTAGAAGGTGATGCTTCCCTCATCCCTAGTGGACATGCCTTTTGGATTCAAGCCAACTGGAGTGAAGGGGAAACCGTTACTGGTACCCTTTCTGTAAATGAAACCTACTTGGCTCACAATGAAACTTCCTATTTAAAATCAGGAAGCAGCGCTAACGAAGCCATTCCACACATTAAACTGGCTGGAATCCACAATGGGGTTCAATGTGAAAAGGCCATTGGCTTTACGCCCAATGCCTCCGAGTTTTATGACGACTACGATACACCTCGCTTCTTTGGATTTAGCCCAGATGCCATCGAGTTGTATTCGATTGTTGAAGACAAAAAATTAGCAATTAACTCCTACCCGGAACTAATCAATAACATGGTCATTCCTCTGGGTTATAAGACGCGCTCGTCGGGTACTTTTACCATTCGAATAAATAACATGACCAAAATGGAAGATGGCTTGCAAGTATTATTAACCGACCATCTTGAAAATACAGTTATCGATCTTAATTCGGAAGGCTCCTATGAATTCACTTCGGAAGCAACAAGCTCCGATGACCGTTTCAGCATTCAACTAATAGGCGATGTCAGCACTGATGTTGACACACCCGCAACAGATGATAAATCAATCAATATATATAGTATAGAAAGCACCCTATATATTAAAGTAGACAATATCAAAAATCCCGAATACACACTATACAACATCGATGGAAAGTTAATTGACATGGATCGATTAAATCCACAATCGTTAAACCACATTGAGATGAATGGTCAAAAAGGGATATTTATTGTTAAAGTAATAGGCGATGGCTTTGTTACATCAAAAAAAGTAGTCATTAATTAGTGAGTTTTAATTCTTTCAATTATTTTTGCAACAATGAAAACAATTAATAAGAAAACATATAATAAACCCACTGTCACTGCTCATTCCATAGATCACGAGATTTCCTTGGTTATGATGACCTATACGGATCCCGACGGTCCGCCTTTTCCACTAGATTCTGAGGCAGCAAGCCCGGCAGAGGATAGCCCTCAACCCAATAGTTTTGACGAAAATCCCTTTGGGGAATAAAATACAAAGACCATCCATTAATGATGGTCTTTTTTTTATCTTTGCTGCCTGATAGAATGGTATATGTATCGTATACCAGCATACTATCACAAAAAAATAACAACCAAGGATTTACAACCATAAAGCCTGGTTATTTTAATGCATGTATAAAGATAAATATTGTGGGAAGATCCAGAAAGAGGAAACCTCTGTTTGAACAAGTTGAAATAATTGATGTGGCTGCCGAAGGAAAAGCCTTGGCCAAAATTGAAGATAAAATTTTATTTGTACAGAATGCTGTACCCGGTGACATCGTAGATGTACAGGTAAATAAAAAAAGAAAAAGTTTTTATGAAGGATATGTTACCCAATATCATAAATTATCAGACATTAGGGTAGAACCCTTCTGTTCGCATTTTGGCACATGTGGTGGATGCAAATGGCAAGCCCTCCCCTACACCGAACAATTAAAATACAAGCAACGTGAGGTAGCCAACAATCTGCAACGAATTGGCAAAATAGATCTCCCCGAGGTCATGCCTATTATAGCTTCTCAAAAAGACCGTTATTACCGCAACAAACTAGAATACACCTTTTCCAATAAAAGATGGGTAGAAGAACATGAGATGGATATTGCACAAGAGTCCACTGAACGCTACGGCTTAGGCTTTCATATACCGCGCATGTTCGATAAGGTAATTGACATAAAAAAATGCTACTTACAAGATGAGCCTTCCAACAGCATCCGTTTGGCCATAAAAAAATATGCACTGGACAATGAGCTCACATTTTTTGATATTCGCAATCAAGAAGGCTTCCTGCGCACCTTGATCATCCGAACCTCCACAACCGGAGAAGTAATGGTTATTGTTGTTTTTTATCACGAAGACAGCCAAAAGAGAGAAGGACTGCTAAATCATCTGAAAGAGACATTTCCACAGATCACCTCTCTGCTATATGTGATTAATGAAAAAGCCAACGATACCATTGGTGACCAAGAAGTACTTTGCTATAGCGGACGTGAATATATCGAAGAAAAGATGGAAGGCCTTCGATTTAGAATTGGCCCCAAATCGTTCTATCAAACCAATTCAGAACAAGCCTATGAACTATATAAAGTAACCCGAGACTTTGCCGGACTTACAGGCAACGAGGTAGTATACGACCTATATACAGGAACCGGTACCATCGCTAATTTCGTAGCCTCCAAAGCAAAGAAAGTAGTTGGTATTGAATACGTTCCCGAAGCCATTGAAGATGCCGTAATCAACTCCAATAATAACCAAATAGACAATACCATCTTTTATGCCGGAGACATGAAGGATGTATTAAACCCCATTTTTATAGAAGAAAATGGCGCCCCTGATGTTATCATCGCAGACCCACCAAGAGCGGGCATGCACGAAGATGTGGTACACACCATTCTTAAAACCAATGCCCCACGCATTGTTTATGTAAGTTGTAATTCGGCTACACAAGCCAGAGACCTACAAATTTTAGATCAAAAATATAAAGTATTAAAAATACAACCTGTTGATATGTTTCCACATACCCATCATGTTGAAAACGTAGTACTTTTAGAACTCAAATAGCACGGAATAACCATGGAAAATTTTGAACAACTAGGTATTAAGAAACCATTCGTTAAGGCTATTAACGAAATGAACATTGTTACACCTACGAACATACAGGCGCAAGTAATCCCCTTGTTGCTGCAAAACAATACCGATTTGATTGCCCAAGCACAAACAGGCACAGGTAAAACGGCAGCCTTTGGCTTGCCCTTATTACATCGGGTAGACGCAAAAAGAAAAGAGATACAAGGCTTAATCCTATGTCCCACCAGGGAATTAGGGCAACAGATTGCCAAACAACTATTTAAATTCACCAAATATTCCGACAAGATATTTACCGAGGCAGTTTTTGGTGGTGCCCAGATAGAACCCCAAATAAGTGCCTTACGTCGACCCACCCACATTGTGGTAGCCACTCCAGGCAGACTCATCGACTTGGTAAAACGCAAGGCTGTGGATCTTCGCAAAGTAAAGACCGTCATCCTTGACGAAGCTGATGAAATGCTCAGCATGGGTTTCAAGAAGGAACTAGACGAGATTCTAACCATGCTTCCTTCCGTAGAGAACAAATGGCTTTTTTCTGCCACGATGCCCGATGGCATCAAGAAAATGGTCAAACGCCACCTTTCTGGCAAAGCTGTCAAAATAGAAGTCAACAAAAAGCGACAGGTCAATAAAAATATCGATCACCAGTTCTTGGTATGCGAAGAGGGAGAAAAATTGCATGTACTACTGCAAATGTTAAATGCCGATCCACATTCCAGAGGCGTTGTTTTCTGCAAAACAAAATCTGCAGCCCAAACACTTGCCAAACAGCTTATAGCCAAAAACATTGCCACAGATGCCATACAAGGCGACTTAAAACAAGTAGAACGAGATAAGGTAATGCGAGCCTTCAAAAACGAATCCCTACGCATATTAATCGCAACCGACCTGGCAGCACGCGGAATTGATATTGCAGGATTATCCTTTGTTGTTCATTACCAACTGCCTGACAAAGATGAATACTATACACACCGAAGCGGAAGAACAGCCCGTGCCGGTAATAAGGGTATTTCACTGGCATTGATTACCTCTAGCGAAATCAAACAAATCAGATGGTTTGAAAAAACACTGGGCATTAGTTTTAAACAGATTAGAAGAAGCAAATAGTAAAAATACAACGCAGACAACATTGCTGCCAAATAGAAAAGAGGGGTTCGACAATGCCGAACCCCTCTTTTTATATCTAGTTGACCAATACTAGCAGTTAAATAATAACTCACGATATTTTGGCAAGGGCCACATTTCATCGTCAACGATCAACTCTAACTTATCAATATGATAACGAATATCATCCAAGTAAGGACGCACTTTCTGATCGTAAGCATAAGCTTTATCAAATCCATCATCCATTACATTACAATCCTTACGAGCTTGAATCATTTCTTTTCGCTTAGACTTAATAGCAGCAGTACGAAGAGAAATCTCTTTGATTAGTTCCAATCGACTACCCGCCAAGGTTTCGTATTCCTCTTCAGGAAATAATTCTTTCAAACCTTGAACGTTTTGAATCAACTTGGTTTGGTATTTAATAGCTGTAGGAACAATGTGATTAATGGCTAAATCAGCGAGCACACGCGATTCTATTTGAATCTTGTACACAAATTTCTCCAACTCAACCTCCACACGAGCTTCCAACTCTTTCTCGCCCATAATACCTCCTTCAACCAGCACTTTTTTAGATGGCTCTTCCAAGTATTTGCTCAACGATTCCGGTACACTAGTAATATTGGTCAAACCACGTTTGGCAGCCTCCACTTTCCAGTCCTCAGAATACCCATCACCATTAAAACGAATAGGTTCACAGGCAAGAATAAGTCTTTTTAACACCTGAAAGATCGCTTCATCCTTCTTAACACCCGTTTCGATGAGTCCATCCACTTCTGCTTTAAACTCTCTCAATTGAGTAGCCACTGCAGCACTTAATACGGTAGTAGACACAGCAGCATTAGCTGAAGATCCTACTGCACGGAACTCAAAACGGTTACCAGTAAAAGCAAACGGAGAAGTACGGTTACGGTCGGTGTTATCTAAAATAATTTCAGGAATACGGCCAATACCTAATTTAAGTGCTGTTTTTTCATCAGGTGTCATCTTATGATCAGGCACTTCGGCCACAATCTTATCCAACATAGCTGAAACTTCCGTTCCTAAGAAAGCCGAGATAATAGCCGGAGGAGCCTCATTTGCACCTAAACGGTGACTATTGGAAGCTGTAAGAATAGAAGCACGTAATAAATCCTGATTTTTATATACAGCCATCAAGGTGTTCACCACAAATGTTAAGAACTGCAGATTCGTTTTTGGGTTTTTTCCCGGTGCATATAAAACAACGCCCGTATCAGTACCCAAAGACCAGTTATTATGCTTACCTGACCCATTGATTCCAGCAAATGGTTTTTCATGAAATAACACACGAAATTTATGACGACGCGAAACACGTTTCATCAAGTCCATCATAATTTGGTTATGATCATTACCCAAGTTAGCCTCTTCATAAATAGGTGCCACCTCAAACTGAGAAGGAGCCACCTCATTATGACGCGTTTTAATAGGCATACCTAATTTATGTGCCTCTAATTCCAAATCCACCATAAAACTTCCCACACGTTCTGGAATAGAACCAAAGTAATGGTCATCCAGTTGCTGATCCTTTGAAGACGAATGCCCCATTAGAGTGCGACCGGTTAAAACAAGGTCAGGACGAGCCTGATAAAGAGCCTCATCAATCAAGAAGTACTCTTGCTCCCAACCCATATTGGTATGAACCTTGGTCACATTCTTATCAAAATACTGACAAACAGCAGTGGCAGCCTCATCAACTGCCGCTAAGGCCTTCAATAAAGGTGTTTTATAATCCAAGGCCTCGCCTGTATACGAAATAAATACAGTAGGAATACACAGTGTAGTTCCAACAATAAAAGCAGGAGAAGATGTATCCCAGGCAGTATAACCACGTGCTTCAAAAGTTTGACGAATACCTCCAGATGGAAAAGAAGAAGCATCTGGCTCTTGCTGAGCCAATAATTTACCAGAGAAATTCTCGATGATACTACCATCATCACCATAATCGATAAAACCATCATGTTTTTCTGCTGTTCCATCGGTCAATGGTTGAAACCAGTGCGTATAGTGAGTAGCACCCTTTTCAATCGCCCATGCTTTCATACCAGAAGCAATACCGTCGGCCATTTTACGATCGATTGTTCCTCCTTTTGCATTGGCAGCTTTTACTGCTGCAAATGAATCTTTAGAAAGATACTTTCGCATCGAATCCGTATTAAATACCATATCGGCATAATAATCCGTTACCTTATTCGAAGGTAACTTTACCTGTTTCGGTGCTCTGGAAAGCAACTCACTTAATGCATGAAATCTTAATGTAGCCATAATTTTATTAATAATTTATTATTCTTTCGAGTTAGCTGAACAAAAATATACAATTCTAAATTAAAACCTTTAAAAAATATGATTTTTTTCATCAAAATTAACTTTCAAACAACAAAAACCCCTTTTTTTAGGCATCTACAGTATATTTTTTACAAAAAATCAATGTTTTTTCGGAATTAATATTCAATTACAAATTCAAAGACCCCAACACTAATCAGAAACTGAAAGCACATATGGTATTTTTACTTACAATTTAAAAGCACCCATACACCAATTTAAAACATTTCACTTTCACACCCACCCCAAGGCCCAGGCTTACACACCCAGAAATCACAAATGCCGATTAAACAAATCGGCATTCACATATACAATAAGGCAATACGACAACTATTTTTTCAAAGCCACATATCTTTCGTAAAAATAAGGAATGGCCTCAATTCCTGTAAAAAACTGCTCCAAAGGATAATTTTCATTGGGAGAATGAATTGCATCCGACTCCAGACCAAAACCCATCAATATAGACTTAACACCCAGAATATCTTCAAAAGTAGAAATAATTGGAATAGAGCCACCACTACGAACAGGCACAGGCTTGCGACTAAACACTTTTTCATAAGCCTGTTCGGCAGCCTGATATTCTGGCATATCAATAGGACATACATATCCCTGTCCACCATGCAAGCTTCTCACTTCCACCTGAACACTTGCAGGCGCAATAGCTTCAAAGTGATTTTTAAACATCTCAGCTATTTTACGATGATCCTGATTAGGCACCAAACGAGAAGAAATCTTAGCAAATGCTTTTGATGGCAGAACAGTTTTTGCACCTTCACCCGTATAACCTCCCCAAATACCACAAACATCAAACGAAGGACGAATACCTGTTCGCTCACTGGTAGAATATCCAACCTCTCCATCCAACTCACGAATACCCAACGCCTCTTTATATGTATCTACATCAAAAGGAGCTTGCGCCATCCTATTTCGTTCTTCTAAGCTAACCTCTACTACATCGTCATAAAATCCAGGGATCGTAATTTTACCATTTTCATCGGTCATCTGGGCAATCATTTGTGCCAACACATTAATTGGATTAGCTACCGCCCCTCCAAACAAACCGGAGTGCAAATCTCTATTAGGACCGGTAACTTCCACTTCCCAATAGGCCAGGCCGCGAAGTCCTGTCGTAATTGAAGGTATACCCGGAGCAATCATAGAGGTATCCGATACCAATATCACATCCGCCTTCAACATATCCTTATGCTCCTTGCAGAACGCAGGCAAATGAACCGACCCAACCTCCTCTTCACCTTCAATCAAAAATTTCACATTACAAGGCAACTGTTTTGTCTTCACCATAAATTCAAAAGCCTTGGCATGCATAAAACTCTGCCCCTTATCGTCATCAGCACCCCGTCCGTAGATATTTCCATCTTTCACAACTGGTTCAAAAGGATCTGTATCCCAAAGATCAATTGGATCTACCGGCATCACATCCATATGACCATAGACCATAACAGTCGGTAATTTATCATCTATTATCTTTTCACCATAGGTAATTGGATTACCAGCGGTTTCATATATTTCTGCACGATCCACACCCCCATCTAACAAAATCTTCTTCCACATTTCTGCGGCCTTATACATATCTCCCTTATGCGATTCTATACTACTGATCGATGGTATCCGAAGCAATTCAAACAGCTCCGACAAGAAACGCTTTTTATTTTCACTTATATAACCTTTTAATCCTTCCATATTCAAATTATTTAAAAAAACACAAGATACAAAAGTACCCCATAACATATTATGAAATATATCAGCCCTACAAACTTAAAAGCTTCAATCCAAGAAAAACGGTCCTCGGACGCGAAGGCCCATAAATATATCCACTATCCCTATATTTACCTGTGTCAAAATCATCCTGGTAAGCATTCAAAACATTCTGAACACCCCCTGACACTTCCAAACCAATTCCTTTCTCAAGCCAACTAAATAGATAAGATAACTTTACATTATTGTCCCAAAAAGAAGATGAATTCTTCAAAACATCTTTTTCCGGCGTCCCCGAATCTTCCGCTAATCCAAAGTGAGGCACCAACATTTCTCCTGTATAAACACCAGACAAAGCAACCTTAAAGCCAGATACAGCAGTATAGGCAATGGTAAAATACCCATATTCTTCGGGCGTTCGCAGATACTTCTTACTTCCCGGCAATTCTTCCGACCACATGATCGCCCGATCATATCTGCTGTTCTGCACAGTCAAACCCGCCTCCAACTGCACCCTTCGATTATAATTTCCTCGTACCTCAATTGTCGCCCCTTTCACAACAGACCCACCACCATTTCGTTTTTCCAGTATAGAATTTACCGATGCCCCATCACCTATTTCTTCCAAAACAAATGCATCTTTTAATTCTGTATAAAAACCTTCGGCAGTAAAGCCAAAAATAAAATGCTCATTTGGATAGTCATAGTTAACAGATGCACTCCAACTCTCAGAATGTTCTTCTTTTAAATCGGAAGCCAACTGAACCTTCTGTATACCTCCACCAGCAAATGCAATATGCAAATCTGCATCGAAAGCTTGGGGTGCCCTAAAACCGGTCGACCAACTAGTTCTAAACTGCCAATTCGAATATTTGTACAACAAAGAAAAGCGAGGACTCACTATCACATTGTCTACCATATTATGCTTATCGGATCGAATCCCAGCCAATAAGGTCAACTTCCTATTAATTGCCCAATCGCTCTGCAAAAAAGCACCAAAGTTTCTGGTTTTTTGATCAACAACATACTGATAAGCACTAATTTCATCATCCACCATATCATAGTTATATTCCATTCCCATTGTTAAATTATTACGCCCCGAAACAAAATTCAACAACATATGGTTTAACTGAACACCTCCCACATATGTCTGATTATCCGTCACACCATAAGGAGGTGCTACCAAATGCTTTTCATAAAGGTTTTCACCCTCACTATTCACCTCTTCCATATCGGGTAGTATTCCCGTATAATGATCTCTATCGGTACGTTGCATAGCCAAAAAAGCCCCAAACGAAGATAGATTTTCATTAAAGCTAACACTATAATCCAATCCACCCATCAGCACATGATGCACACGCTCTTCACTTTGATCAGCCAAAAAAGCAGGCTCCTCCTCTTTATTTCCTCCGTAACGATATTCATACATAGAAGAAAAATTCAATTCTATTTTATGATTAGGGGCAGGCAAAAGGTAAGTATTCACACCAAAAGAATTATTTTTAAGCTGAGCCATTTCACTATAGCCATCTCCATTATGATCATATGACTCTCTTTTTCGATGCGAAGCAAAGAGAGTCAAACCTGAGTTCCTTCTATCAGAGACTGCACTCACATTTGCATTCACCATAAAATCATTTGACTTACCATTCACACTTGCCACATTTGCATTTACAGCATACCCATCCCTATCAGGCAAACGAGTAATCACATTTACAGTTCCCCCAATAGCACCGGCACCATACAAAGCAGAAGCTCCCCCTCGCACCACCTCAATTCGCTCAATCATATTTGCAGGTATCTGCTCCAAACCATACAGTCCTGTCAGCGGACTAAATACCGGCCTGCTATTAATTAATATTTGAGAATAACCACCTCCAAGTCCATTCATTCGCAATTGCGTATAATTACAAGTCTGGCAATCTGTCTCCATTCTTATTCCTGGCTGAAACACCAATCCTTCCGACAAAGTACTGGCCTGTACCAATTCCAACATTTTCCCTTCCATCACATTAACAATAACGGGCGAGTCAGTCTTTCGCTTAAAAGTTTTAGTTCCGGTAATCACCACATCATCAATGGCCATTATTTGTTCTTCCAACACAAAATTAACCTCAACACTCTGCGCTTCGTTCACTACAACCTCCTTTTCAACAGGTTTATAACCCACACTATTCGCAACAACAACATGCCTCCCCGGTTTCAGATCAATCAACATATAATGTCCCGACAAATCAGTAGCCGTTCCTTTATTACTTCCCTTAACATATACGCTCACATAAGGGAGATGTTCACCATTACTTTTAACATCTCCAAATATATTAGCATCAGTATGTTGGCCATAACCTTTCAATACACAAAGCAATCCCAGCAACACTACTATTTGTTTTTTCATATACTCTAATTAAATGTACTTTTCAATTCCAAGGTTTAAAGACTACAAAAACAACAACAAACTAATCGCCATCACCGCCATTCCCGCTATTAAACCATAGATAGACAAGTGGTGTTCGCCATATTTTTGCGCAGCCGGCAAAAGCTCATCCAAACTAATAAATACCATAATACCAGCCACTCCGGCAAAAATAATCCCAAACAAAGTTGGCGATAAAAAAGGCATCAAGATAAGGTAACCTACCAAGGCACCCACTGGTTCAGCCAAACCAGAAAGAAAGCTCAGGCGAAAGGCCTTACGTCTGCTTCCTGTAGCATAGTATACGGGTACCGAAACAGCAATTCCTTCCGGAATATTATGAATAGCAATAGCAACAGCAATAGCAACGCCTAAGTTCGGATCTGTTAATGCTGCCGTAAATGTCGCTAATCCTTCAGGAAAGTTATGAATAGCAATAGCCAAAGCAGTAAAGAGTCCCATCCGCATTAAGTGCGTACTCTTTTTCCGTTTCTCTTCGGTCATATCCTCAATCTTTTCCACCTCATGCGGATTCTCTGCCGAAGGAATAAATCTATCAATCAATGCTATCAATGCAATACCCCCCAAAAAAGAAAGCACCGTTGCCCACGTTCCGGATACAACACCATAAGCTTCCGTCAAACTATCCTTAGCCTTAAAAAATATCTCAACAAAAGAAACATAAATCATAACCCCTGCTGAAAACCCCAGCGAAAGCGATAAAAATTTCGTATTAGTTCTTTTGGCAAAAAATGCCATGGCACTACCAATTCCAGTAGCCAACCCCGCAAAAAGCGTTAGGCCAAAAGCCATCAAAATGTGTTGAAACTCTACATTCTCCATTTTATTCTCCAATAATATTTACCAATCTTCCAATACAATGATATTACTCTCTTTAACCATTAACAGAAATACAATAGACTCTCTTTTGAATAACAGCTGACAAAAGCACCCTACGTCCCTCCATTTCCACTTCCATTGATCCATCCAGAGAAAACAATTTAATAACTTCAAATCCCTTTCCTGTCTCTACCTGATAATGCTTAAACAACTGCTGTACTTCACTTTCTCCATAAATCAACCGAACAATACGATACCGTTTCCCTTCTACACATTCATTTAATTTAAACGCCCCTTGGTGCTTCTGTATAAACCCATCTACCCCTGGGATAGGATCCCCATGCGGGTCAAACTTAGGTCTACCCAGATAATCATCAATCTTCTCCAGCAAGCTATCTGAGGTTTGATGCTCTAATATTTCAGCCTCCCGGTGCACTTCCCCCAAATCCATTTTTAAAACCCGGTATAAAAACATTTCCCATAGCCGATGCCGACGAATCACCTTCACCGCCAAACTTAATCCTGCAGGCGTTAATTCCAGCTCCTTGTATGGAGCATAAACAACAAGACCTTTTACCGACAACTTCTTGGCCATATCGGTTACTGCCGGCCCCGAAATACCCAATCGCATCGCCATGTTTGTTGTAGACGACTTTTCGCCTTCATCATGCCGTAAAGTAAAAATACTTTTCAAAAAATTCTCTACCGAAGTTGAATTCATATCTCAGTTAACTTTAAAACAAAGTTAAGCACACTTAACTTATCTTACAAGTTTTTTTAGAATAATTCTAAATAAAATTCAGATAGAATCCAAAAGTCACTGAAAACAAGCTTTTATAAACGAATAAAAGAATTATTTTTGCACAACAGGAAATATCTTTTACCGCAACAGATGAATGATGATAAAAAGATTATTGCTATTACTAATCACATCAACGTTTCTTCAGGTTCAGGCACAAGAAGCGACCAACATAACATTCTCCACCCCCAAAAACGGGGAAGGATTGCATGCTTTTTTTAAACGCAATGGCCTCCATTCTGATGAATTAAGGGCACAATTTTTAAAATTAAACCAAAGCAATCTAGGCAAAAACAACAGCCTATTGATGGGTGTAAAATATTTAATACCCGAAACAAGCACCATCCTTCATGAACCTTTATACGGCAAAGAAAGAGCGCATTTCGAACTAGAGTCTAACACACTTAAAGGAGCTGTATTCCATTTGGTAAGCGGACACGGAGGGCCTGACCCGGGTGCATTGGGAAAATATGGCAACAAAACCTTATCAGAAGATGAATACGCTTACGATATAACATTACGGCTCGCAAAGAAACTACAAGAAAACGGCGCTACGGTTCACATGATCATCGAAGACAAAAACGACGGCATTCGTGACCACTCCTATCTCGAGTCAGACAAAGACGAAACATGCATGGGTCAAGCCATTCCTTTAAAGCAGATAGACCGACTACAACAACGTACAGATGCGGTTAACAAGCTCTACCTTCAATTCAAGGGCAGCTACCAAAGATGCGTGGTTATCCATGTGGACTCAAGGAGCAGAGGAAAAGAAATTGACGTATTTTTTTATCATGCCCCCAAAAGTAAATCCGGCAAAGCAGCAGCCCAATCTATCCTTCAGGTATTTGACAAGAAATACAAGGAACATCAACCCTCTCGCGGATACTCTGGTATAGTGAACAGTCGCAATCTATACCTCTTACGAAAAACCTATCCTACGGCCGTATTTGTAGAATTGGGCAACATACGAAATTATCGAGACCAACAACGTTTTATCATCCAGAACAATAGACAAGCCTTGGCCAACTGGATGTATGAAGGTTTACTGAATGATTTTAACACCCAGAAACAAAAAAAATTAAATTAAGTGATATACACCCATATATAACATGAAGCTTTTATCTTTGAATAAAATTCTACAAAACACTAAACAATAATTGATATGAAGCCCACACTTTTAGTACTTGCTGCCGGAATGGGCAGTCGATATGGCGGACTAAAACAACTGGACGCCCTAGGACCCAACGGAGAATCTATTATAGACTATTCCGTTTACGATGCTATCCAAGCCGGGTTCAGCAAGGTAGTATTTGTGATACGTCACTCCTTTGCCGATCAGTTTAAAGAACGATTTGATCCCAAATTAGACGGAAAAATTGAAGTTGAATATGTATATCAGGAATTAGACAAGCTACCACAAGGCTATACAGTACCAGAAGGAAGAGAAAAACCATGGGGTACCGGACATGCCATGCTGATGGCCAAAGAGGCTATTCAGGGCCCTTTTGCCATAATCAATGCCGACGACTTTTATGGTCGTGAAGCCTACCAAACAGTTATTCAATTTCTCGAAAACAGCACAAAAGACACAGAATACGCAATGGTAGGATACGCATTACACAACACACTCTCCAAATACGGAACCGTATCACGTGGCGTATGCGAAACAGATGCTATCAATAATTTAGAAAACATCGTAGAACGTACCAAGATTGGCTATCTGAATAACAAAGTGGTCTATTACGAAGGCGATAAAACCACCGAACTAACAGGCAAAGAACCTGTATCCATGAACTTTTGGGCGTTTAAAAACACTTTTTTCTCAGCTCTGGAAGAAGGCTTTCAAGCTTTTCTGGAAGAAAAAGGTCATGAAATGAAATCAGAATTTTATTTCAACGCGCTAGTTGACACCATGATAAAAGCAGGAAGAGCCACAACTAAAGTACTCTCTAGTGATGCCCAATGGTTTGGTGTAACATATCAGGAGGACAAACCCATTGTTCAGAAAAGCTTACAAACACTCATCGACAAAGGCATATACCCCACCCATCTGTGGAAATAATAAATATACAATAGACATCGGTCAAAAAGGACATAATCCTCTTGACCGATGCTCCATTGCCCCATAAACACAAATGATGACAAGACCCGAAAACGTATTAAAATTTTGCCCTAAGTGTGGTTCCTCGGCATTTCATTTCGAAGGAGAACGCTCCTTTCTATGCAATTCGTGCAAATTTCATTTTTTCATCAACGGATCAGCAGCAGTGGCCGCACTCATTGAAAATGAAAAAGATGAACTACTTTTAACTGTTCGGGCATTTCATCCCAACAAAGGGATGTTAGATCTACCCGGGGGCTTTGTGGATCCCAATGAATCTGCTGAAGATGCCCTGAACCGAGAAATCAAAGAAGAACTAAACCTAGACATCAAAGAAGCACATTACCTGGGTTCATTCCCCAACCAATATGTTTATTCGGGATATACAGTATACACCTGCGACCTGGCTTTCCGGTGCAAAGTGCAAGGTTGGAATCAAGTACATATCCACGATGACATCTCGGATATTCAGTTCGTCAACAAAGAAAATATTGATTGGAACGCCATAGGTGCCGAATCTATAAAAAAGATCATCAAAGCACATTGGAACATGTGATGTATCACGAAATTCAGACGAACAACAATAATAATTCGTCTTTTTCCAGCTTTCTGATAACAATTTGTTAATAAACTCCTCTTTTTTTAGCAAATTTGCAATACGTAATAATGATTGTTGGCAAAAAAATATTCACACAAATTGTAACTGTACCGATGAATCCGCAAGCACAAGAATTGAACGAAGTTATTATCTCAAAAAACCCTGTTGTATTTGACTTACTATCCCAAAAAGGGAAAAACATCTTTTTTCCGAAAAAAGGAATTTTGGGGCAGACAGCAGAAGCCAAGGGCACCAGAATTAATGCAACCATTGGAGCAGCCATTGAAGATGACGGCTCGCCAATGCGCTTAGAATCTATCGCATCAAAAATTGATTTGGATCCATCACTATCCTTCCCTTATGCACCAAGCTTTGGTCGTCCAGATTTACGAAGTCGATGGAAAAAAATGATTTACGAAAAAAACAATTCCCTCAAGGACAAAGCCATCAGTCTGCCAGTGGTAACCTGTGCCTTAACGCACGGCATTAGCATGACTGGCTATCTATTCATTGACGAAGGTCAGGAAGTAATTGTGCCCGATCTATTTTGGGGTAACTACAACCTTGCTCTAACCAATGCCTATGGTGCTAAGCTTAAAAAATTTAACTTATTTAAAGATGAACACTTTGACGTCGATGCACTGAAGAATAGTCTGATGTCGGAAGGTGAGAAAAAAGTTTTGGTTCTAAACTTTCCGAACAATCCAACCGGTTACACTCCTACATTCAAAGAAATGGATGCCATTACATCCACCATCAAAGATGCAGCAGAAGCAGGGAAAAAAATAGTAGTCATCACCGATGACGCCTATTTCGGTCTTGTCTTCGAAGAAGAAGTTGCCAAAGAATCTATCTTTGCATACTTAGCCGATTTACACGAAAATGTACTGGCAGTAAAAGTAGACGGTGCCACCAAAGAAGATTATGCATGGGGGTTTCGTGTAGGCTTCATCACCTACGCCATCAAAGGTGCTGATATGGATTTGTTCCACGCACTTGAAATGAAGACTGCCGGAGCTGTACGCGGAAACATATCCAACTCATCCAATCTAAGCCAATCCTTATTATTGCATGCATTCGAATCGCCCGAATACGGAGCACAGAAACATGCCAAATTCACAATTTTAAAAACCCGCTATTGGGCAATAAAAGATGTGTTAACGAACAACAAGTACAGGGACTATTTTACTCCATTACCTTATAATTCAGGATACTTCATGTGTATCAAACTAAGAGGTGGATTGGATGGTGAGGCCATCAGAGATATTTTGATTAAAAAATACAGTATTGGCATCATCAACCTTAACAATATACTACGTGTAGCCTTTTCGGCAATGGCCGCATCCGATGCCCAAGAACTATTTGATGGGATATTAGCAGCCTGCCAGGACTTTGAATCGAAATAAAAATCAAAAAGACTTATGGGGTCATATTTCCTGCAGAATTATGGCCCCATAAGCTAGCTACAATGCCAGCAAAAGAAAACACCCAACACGGTCATTTCCATAAAACACCATTATACAGGATGCGTAAAAGAAAATTGAGAACCGACACCAAGTTCACTTTTTAAGCGAATACGCCCTCCCAGCAGTTCCACCATATTTTTCGCAATGGACAATCCCAAACCGGTGCCTCCCATATCTGCATAATACTGGTCATTATCCTTAAAGAAACGCTCAAACACCATTTCCACGGTCTCCTTTGAAATTCCTTTACCCGTATCACACACAAAAAACTCATACCAGTCAGCATTTTTCACAACCGAAAAACGAATTTCACCTTCCGTGGTAAACTTAATGGCATTCTCAATTAAATTACCCAACACCTGCATCAAGCGTGCAGGATCTGTTTGTATGCTTTCTCCCACACCTTCACCAATCTCAAAACATATATTCACCTGACCTTTTCTCAGCTGCTTCGTCTTCAACGAGAAGTTATGATAAATATTTTCAAATAAATTTTTAATATGCACTGTTTCTTTCTTGATAGAAATCTCACCCACTTCAATCTTAGAAATATCAACAATATCAGAAATGATACGAAGTAGCTGCGTAGAGTTCTCGTCTATTATCTTAGCATATCTTTCTTTTTCATCCACCGAAATATCCTGTTCCTTCAGCAATTCTGAAAAACCAATAATACCATTCATTGGGGTTCTAATTTCATGCGACATATTGGAAATAAAAGCAGACTTTAAGCGGTCACTTTCTTCTGCTTTCCGTTTAGCATTTTCCAATTCCTGATTAATTTGTTCAATAATAATATTACGCTCGCTTAAAGTAGCATTATTCACTTTGAGTATACGTTGATTCTGTTCCAACTCCCGCGTCGCCATTTCAAGGTTAGCATGCATCGCCTCCCTGTCACTTATCTCCATTCTCAACTGTTGATTCGAAATTCGAATAGCACGCGTTTGGTTAACCACCTCTCGTTTAAGCCTCCTATTAAAAATCGTCACAATCAACAAAAAACCCAAAGCCAAAACCATCAGGATCGTAAATGTTAAGATCATCCGTGTTTGGTTTACCACTCGCCGTTCCACATAATCTGAATACATAAAACCGTCGAGACTAAAATCCTCATCCAACAAACCCAGACTAACGTACACTTCACCAATATGCTGCCATCGCTCTTTATGCATATATCCAATTTCAACAAATTGAGGCTGGATCAACTCCTCCATTTTTCGGGCTTCATACATCAAATCTTCGGGAGTGTGCTCCTTATTATACTTCGCAATAATAATATCAATCAACTCACGTTTATGCCTCATTGCATACTTCCATCCTTTTACACTGGCCCTGACAAATGCATCGGTTTTATCCGGGTTTTGCTCAATAAAATGTTCTGTTGTAAAAATACAATCACCATAAAAATCCACCCCATAATTTATGGGAGAAATTAATTTAGGATGATAGCCCATTTGCGTTAACAAGTATGGCATATCAATCGAATAACCATCAATAATCTGATGCGCCCCACTTATCAACCCCTCCAGTCTATTATCTGACTCAGATAACACAACCTTATCCAATAAATTCTCTTTTACAATAATCCCTCCTGTAGCCGGCAACTCTGGTATTGAAAAAAGCGCTGTCTTTCCTGAGAAATCTTCTATATTATTAATATTATCCTTTGCCAGGGTAATAAACACTTCGGGTGAGTGCTGAAATATGGAAGCCAATACCACCAAAGGCTTTCCTTGATTTCTTGAGATCAACAAAGATGTACTCTCCACACCAAAATCAGCCTGTCCGTCCAAAACAATTTGTGCAAAATTAATATTATCCGAGGCCTCCTTTAATTGCACCACCAATCCTTCGTCTCTATAATACCCTTGTTCAATGGCAGCATAAAAACCAGCAAACTGAAACTGATGCTTCCACCTCAACTGCAATCTAAGGGTATCCTTTGCTATCTGAGTACTGGAGTGAGATGCACTACAAGGCAACAAGCCCAACGCAAAAATCACTAACTGTACGGCTCTTTTTATCCGACCTGTCATATAAAAAAATAAGTTCAAAAAATAAATCCGACTACCTATGAGCTCACCTCCTAACCAAAGCATACACTTTGGCGCATCCATCTTAAAATTTACACAAACGCCAATGGTATTTGCACCTGCTCGTGCTCTAGGTGATCTAATCTCTTTGAGCTACATCTAACACCCCCTCGATAAAAGCACCACAAGCTTTAGATTATTGATGAATAGCTCACGCGTGATTTAACAACTTACAATTTTAATAAAAAAACGCAGCATAACGATGACTGCGCTCGAATCTATATCAGGGATACTATGCTATTGGTCAATTTTATGATCAACCCATTTCAAAATCTCCACTTCTTTTTCTTTCGCCTTGTCCACAACCACCTGTCCCATCTTCAAAACATCCTCCACAAAAACCTTATCCTGCAAGCCCTTAGCATTTATTCTCACATTAAGCCATGCCCCTAAAACTCCACTGCGTGCACACAAGGCGCCAACTCCTGCATCAGAAACAGAGTTTGAATTACCAACTTTGGCCATCTCCAACATTACGTCCATCGAATCATAGCACAATTGCATCGTTTTAAAAGGGACTTCTATCGCATATTTGGTGGCGCTCTCAATCGCCTTTTGCCGCATCCTTTTTTCCTCATCCGACATCTTTGGCATTTGAAGGGCATCCATAATTTTATTAAAAGCATGAGTATCTTCATCCACCATCTTTAATAACTCATCATGAAAATACTTTCCTTTCTCTGCCCAATCTGAAAATTCCTGAACACGGCTATCCCATCCTCTTTTATGCGAAGAGAGATTAGCAACCATGGTTCCTAGCGCACTTCCCAATGCACCCAGATATGCAGATACAGATCCTCCTCCCGGCGCAGGTGACTCACTTGCCGTCTCATGCACAAAATCGGCCATACTTTTATCCACCAAGCTATTTTGTTTTGTCTCGTTTTGGAGAATATATTCTATAATCTTTTTATCCGGCTCAAAAGGATATAATTCATCCAGGCCTAATGACTTCACTGCAATTTTAATAATTTCCTCATCAGCAATACCTATTGATCGATTTTGTTTTCGCAAAAAATACTTACCAGCATCCAGGATCGCCTTCAGCGGCACCACCCCCACTAATTCAGAACCAGTCACGCGCAATCCCCTGGCACTTGCTCTTTGACAAGCTACATCAAAAGCTTTATGCATACTTGTAATTGAAATGTCAGTAAGGTTTAATGAAATTTGGGCGATTCCATACTCTTCAATATACCAACCAATTCCTTTTACGCATTTTAACAGTCCTGGTTCATTCACCGGATCCCCTTTTTCATCTCTAATGATCTTTCCATTTAAACTTCCTCCTTCACGTTTCACCCGCCCCCGCTCTCTCATGTCAAAAGCAACGGCATTGGCTCTTCGCGTACTCGTCGTATTCAAATTAATATTATAGGCTATCAAAAAATTTCTGGCGCCAACAGCAGTAGCACCCGACTTCTGTGTTTCTTCATCCCAATGACAAGAACCAAAATCAGGTTTCCAATCCAAGCTTTCAATCCGCTTACCTAAAGCCTCATACTCCCCCTTCCTACATTCCGCCAAATTCCTTCGTTCCTTCGTTTGCGCTGCATACTCATAACAGTAAATAGGTATATTTAACTCATCCGCTAATCGCTTGGCCAACCTGCGAGCATACACCACCACTTCATCCATAGTTATATTAGATACCGGAACCAGTGGACAAACATCCGTTGCCCCAAAACGCGGATGCGCTCCTTTATGCTTACGCATATCAATAAGTTCTTTGGCCTTTTTCACCGCCCGAAATGCAGCTTCCAAAACTTCATCAGGCGTTCCTACCATTGTAACAACAGTACGATTGGTCGCCTTACCAGGATCTACATCTATTAAACGAACACCTTCTACTTTCTTTACCTCATCTGCAATTTGATGAATCACATTCATATCGCGTCCTTCACTAAAGTTAGGAACACACTCTATCAACTGCTGCATATGCTTCATATTTAAGGGATTTAAACTACATTTCCATTAATAATAACAGTATCTACCTTATTTTCTCCATAGCTATAGGGTATAAACTCCACATTGGGAATTTTCTTTGTCATAATCAAATTGGCCTTTTTACCAACTGTTATGGATCCTAGCTCACTTTCAACCCCCATGGCATAAGCCCCATTGATGGTAACTGCATTCATAACTTCATCAGGCAACATTCTATACAAAATACTCCCCATTGATATAATAAACTGCATATTTCCGGACGGAGATGAACCCGGATTAAAGTCACTGGCCAAAGCGATCGGCAAACCAGCGGCAATCATTTTACGCACTGGTGCATACTTCATATTTAAAAAGAAAGCCGCCCCCGACAAAACAGTAGGCATTGTTTCTGAATTCAACAAAGACCTAATCTCCTCATCACCCACAAACTCCAGGTGATCAACGGATAAAGCATTATATTTCACACCCACTTGCACCCCACCCGAATAATCCAGTTCATTGGCATGAATCTTGGGTTTCATACTATATTTAGCCCCCGCTTCCAATATCCGTTCGGTTTCTTCCACGGTAAAAAAACCTCTGTCGCAAAACACATCAATATAATCCGCCAACTTTTCTTCAGCTACCTTCGGAATCATCTCTTCAATAATCATTTTCACATACTCCGCTCTATTTTCTTTATATTTATGCGGCAAGGCATGTGCGCCCAAAAAGGTAGATTTTATAGTAAGCTGACTACGCTCTTTCAACCTTTTTATCACCCTAAGCATTTTAAGTTCTGATTCTGTAGAAAGACCATAACCACTCTTTATTTCAATGGCGCCGGTTCCCCACCGAACCACTTCTTTAAGTCTTCCTTCGGCCTCTTCTAAAAGTTGATCTTCGGATATATTTTTCATTGCAAGTGATGAGTTCAATATACCTCCTCCACGCCTGGCAATTTCCTCATAAGAGAACCCACGGATTTTATCTATAAATTCTAATTCTCTTGTATTAGGAAATACTAAATGAGTATGTGAATCACACCAGGCTGGCAATATAATTTTACCTTCCGCATCCACCACTTCTGCATCATCATACGATGGCAGCACTCCCATACTACCAAAATCCTTTATTTTTCCGTCTTCAATAAGCAAATATGCATCTTTCATACGCTCCCAAACAGCCATATCTTTTCCCGCTCGAAACTTCAATGTTGATTCCATGACAATTCCGCAAAGTTCCTGAATATTCTTAATTAAAATTTTTTGCATGTCTTTACTTTTTACAAAACATTGATAAACGGTAATGCTTCTAATAACCCTTCTATTTAACACGATTACTTACACTACCCTGCCAAATACAAAGGGATATATTTCAATGGGTATTCATTATTTCATAAAATTAAGAGTAGATCAGGTCATTCTCAATGACAACAGTCATCAAACACCACCAAGCATTAAATAAACGAAGCGAAAAAATCAGGCATAACAAATATATACACTTCATTATATACACATTACAACAACACACACTTCAGTTAATTGTTAAAAAATGATAAAAAAGTAATTCCGCGCAAAATAAGTATTGACATCTGACACATATGGTTGTAATTTGTTACTAATAAAAATGCTCTCCTGGTCCCCAATAATAGGAACATTCGAAATGTGTGTGAGGTTTAGGTTAGTTTTTTAGAATGTTTCCGTATGCCTGTCTGTTCTAAGACAGGCTTTCTTTTTTTTATCAACGGTATTTTTGTATTTTCCTCCAAAAATTATGAGCATGATAAAAAAGAAAATATTATTTGTTTGCCTTGGCAATATTTGCCGATCACCAAGTGCCGAGGCAGTTATGAAGGCAAAACTCGAAAAACATCAACTTAATGACAAATATCTGATTGACTCTGCAGGCATTACCGGATTCCACGAAGGGTCTCCAGCGGATCATCGCATGCAACAACATGCTTTCCAGAGAGGCTACCTATTAACCAGCCTCAGTCGACCAATACAGATACCTACAGATTTCTACAAATACGACCATATCATTGCCATGGACAAAGAAAACATGAGCGATCTAACGGCACTAGCACCTGACAACTTCAACAGCGAAAAACTTAGCAAGATGACTGATTATTGTACTCACTTCACACACGATTCTGTGCCAGATCCCTATTATGGGGGTGCAGCTGGCTTTGAATTGGTCTTGGATTTATTGGAAGATGCGTGTGAAGGACTCATTAAAAAGCTAGAAAGTGAATGGATCTGTTTTAGATAAAGTAAAAGCAATCATCAATGAAGACATTGTCAACCACTCAGCACAAGCTGGAGGTTGCATTGCCAATTCTCTGCGCATTAAAACAGCCTCTGGCAACATCTACTTTCTAAAACAGGGATTCTCAAGCAATATGTTTATATGCGAGGCCAATGGTCTGCGTGAAATAAGTCGTTCCGCAACCATCAAAACCCCCAAAGTAATAGCTGTTAACCAAGACTTTATATTGTTAGAAAACATTGAACATGGCCTCAAGACTCAGGAGGCTATGTTTTCCTTTGGTTGCACCTATGCCCAAATGCACCAGTACACAGGAAAACATGTTGGCTTTTATGAAAATAATTTTATAGGCTCCACCCCTCAATTAAACACAGTGGAAGATAATTGGTTAGACTTTTTTCATAAAAACCGTTTACTATATCAATATAAATTAGCGGAAGCAAATGGATATGCCGACACAGAACTAAGAAACAAATTCATAAAAATAGAAAAGCAGTTGCCCCAAATACTGTCCGGCTCCGAGGAAGAACCCTCTCTTTTACATGGAGATCTATGGAGTGGCAATTACCTGATTGACCATACAGGCAAGGCCGTTCTCATTGACCCTGCCGTCTACTATGGACACAGAGAGGCCGACTTGGCAATGACCCAACTATTTGGAGGTTTCTCACAAGATTTTTACCAAGGCTATGAGCAAACTTTTCCATTAAAAGAAGGCTATATATATCGCAAAAACATTTATCTATTGTATCACTTACTAAATCACCTCAACCTATTTGGCACCAGCTACTATCGTCAATGTCTCCAACTCATGGATTTTTACCTCTAACAAAAAGTCTCCCTAGCTTAAAAAAAATACACACAGACAACAGCCCTTACACAAAACCTCTTGTTTCAGCAATAACTACCATCATTTCAACAATTTCATCATCACACATTTCCTTACAATTAAAAAAAGCATCATAAAACTGAATATCAGGTACTCCCTTTTCAAAATAGGCTCTAAACGCAGCTCTTCTTCTATCCATCTCCTGACATTCACGTTTTGCTTCAGACAGAGTGATCCCTTCATTTTTACATACCTCTTCTGCTCTCCAATCCAAAGGAGCGATCAACTTCACATGAAAAGATTTCTTAAACTTTTTGGTAATAGCCTCTGCAGCCCTCCCTACAATAACTACATTACCCTCACTAGCAGCTGTGTGAATAAAGTTAGCAATGGTATTATTAATCTTGCTATCACTGGGATAATAGGCTTCAGAAAAGAACAAAGCTATATTCTCAAAAAAACTCCGGTTTTTATATTCAGCCAAATCTTTTACCAAGGAAGGGGTTAACTTTAATTCTCGGGCCGACTCTTCCAAAATCTCCTTACTGAGCCACCTCCATTTTACATCAGCACCTTCTCTCCGTAATCTATCTGAAAGAACATGAGAGAGGTGCTCTCCAATTCTTTTACCGGGACATCCATACTCACGAGAAATAGTAATTACAGGACCTTCGGAAACAGCAAATTGCGTTTGATCCATCTTACCAACCCGTTCGCGCATATACTTTAAAAAAACATTATCCATGGGCTTACAATTCAATAGGTTAATTTAGCAATAAGATAACCACAAAAAATCAACTGGACAACAAAGGAGGTGAGAATTTAACAAAAAAAAAGGATAGATGGAAACATCTATCCTTTTACCCTTAAAATCAGCTTTGTTAAATCTAAATCTATGAAAAAAAATCTACATTACAAATGTAAGTCAAAGTTTAATGAAAGAACCTCAAAATAAGTTAAAGCCTGTTAATTCCACTAAAGAGCACTAAAATTGCCTTTTTCAATGATATTTTCCCATACTCATACTTTTTGACTCCTCCGATTCTTACAAAAGCATGAAGTTGATAAATTTCACCAAAATCAAATTCTTCACAAATACTACAAAACAATAGACCATCCATACCAACGATACTGCACACAATCAAAGCAGAACAAGCCTACGTAAACCTTCATTACACTAGTAGTACGCAAAACACTTGCTTAGTAAGCTATATTTTAAACAAATGCACTAGCAAACCTTCCATTTTTTACTACTTTTGCGCTCTAATTATATATATATTAAGCTAATGGCTAAGAAAGGACGCAATAAAAACAATCAACCGATTACAAAAGATCGCATAACAACACTTCGCAGAAAACACCGTACTTCATTCATGCTCAACGAAAAAGAAAAAGAAGCCATTGAGTCATATTGCAAAAAAAACAAGATTAACAACAAATCAAAGTTCATACGAGAAACATTAATGCGAACGGTGATACAACATTTTCTTGACGACTACCCTACCCTGTTTGACAAAAAAGACATGGATCAACTAAAAGTATAACTAGAGTATTTTCACCCACTCTTTCAATCGATAATCGGTCAAATCCGGTTCATTATCCTCATCTAGGGCCAAACCAATAAACTTACCGTCTATCAACGCCAGGGAATCGGAAAAGTCGTATTCTTCACAAGGCCAAGCACCCACAAAAACACACCCCTTATCTTTTATTATTTCGTACAACTTACCCATTCCATTACAAAAAGTATCTGGATATGTAAATTGGTCTCCAAGACCAAACAACGCCACCTTTTTACCCTCCAGATTACATAGAGATAGCGTATCTACAAAAGTCTCAAAATCATCTTGCAAATTACCCACCCCCCAGGTTGAAGTCCCCAGAATCAAAAAATCATATTTTTCAATATCTGGCTGCGTAGCTTGTTCCACTGGGTTTAATTGAGAATCTGGCAGCAATTGAGCCAACTTTTCAGCAACAAACCGTGTATTACCAACTGAAGAACCATAAAAAATACCTATCATAACTTATTATTTTTGAATGAGTAAACACCTAGACAATAGGAAAGTTTAAAATAACAGACGCTATTTTTTACGTATAACAAAAATACCATCCCTAAACGGGAATATCACTTTCTCTACCCGATCATCTTCTTTCACCATTCGGTTAAACTCAACTATTCCCTGTGTATAAGTATCTTTTGTATCCAAAGGCTCCACCACCTTTCCATCCCACAAAATATTATCTGCTAAAATATATCCTCCGGGATTCAACATACCAAACACCTGCTTATAGTAATTTGGATATTGTCTCTTATCGCCATCCATAAATACCAAGTCATATTTTTTATGCAAGGATGGCATCACATCCAAAGCATCACCAATATGCATTTTAATTTTATGAGACAAACCTGATTTATCAAAGAAAGACTGCGTAAAGCTCTCAATTTCGTCATCCACATCAATGGTATCAATAAAACCATCTTCGGGAAGTGTTTGAGCCATACAAATACAAGAATACCCTGTAAAAGTTCCTATTTCAAGAATATTCTTTGGTCTGATCATTTGACAAATCATCTTTAAAATTTGCCCTTGTAGATGCCCCGACAACATACGAGGACGCAAAATATGAAGATGCGTTTTTCTATTGAGGTCGTACAAAAGCGCATCTTCCTGATTTATATGCGCTAATATATAATTCTCCAGATCTATATTTTGATCGAACATAGCCTACAAGTATATAAGTTGTGACATATCATCGGGATTAAAACACTCGTTGGAAATCTGCAAAAGATCAGATGCTGTAAGTTCATCAATCTTGTTATACACATATTCCAATGTATCAACTTTATCATACAGCAAGTAACTTTTTCCCAAATTAAGCATCAAATTCTCTTTATTTTCAGAAGAGATTGCAATCTGACCTTTCAGCTGCCTTTTGGCCTTATGAAGCTGCAGGGTCCCTAACTTTTTTTGACGCAACATATTCAACTCTCCAATCACAATTTTTAAACTTTTATCTACATTTTTCTTATCGGTACCCAAATATACCGAAAAAATACCGGTACCATAAAAGGCAGTGTACGACGACTCTATGTTATAGGCGATACCTCTTTTCTCACGCAATGACATATTAAGTCGACTATTCATTCCAGGCCCTCCCAACAAATTATTCAGCAGATGCAGCCCCAATCGCTTGGGATGATTATAATCATAAACAACACCACCTATCACCACATGACTCTGGTAAGTATCCTTATCAATACGAACAATTCTAGGGGCATGAGATAAAACCGGCTTCCTTTTTACAACCCGTCTATTCTCAGGAATCTCACCAAAATATTTCTCCGCCAGCTTAACCACCTTTTTAAAATCTTTTTGTCCTACAGAACAAAATACGATTTGATCAGTATGATAATTACTTTGAATAAAACGAAAAATATCCTCCCGGGTAAAAGACTTCAATGCCTCGGGTGTTCCTAATATATTTCGGCCAATGGGATGGTTTGGATACAACAATTCCTCAAAATCGTCAAATATTAATTCAGCAGGGGAGTCTTTATATGAATTAATTTCATCAATAATAACTTCCTTTTCCTTCACCAATTCCTTATCCGGAAATACCGAATGAAATGTAATATCGGCAATCAGCTCCATCGATCTTTCATAATCCTCCTTTAAGTACGTAGCATAAATACAAGTCTCCTCTTTCGTAGTATATGCATTCAGCTCCCCCCCTACATCTTCCAAACGACTTAAAACATGAAAAGCCTTACGTTTTTTTGTTCCTTTAAATACAACATGCTCAATAAAATGCGCCATCCCATGCTCATTTTCATCCTCATCTCTGGAACCTGCATTTATAATCACCCCGCAATAACCCACTTCTCCATTCTCAGGTTTATGAATGATTCTAATTCCGTTATTTAATGTATGTGTGTAATATTCCATGTAAAAAAATATTGGAGTGCAAAAGTACTAAAGTACAACGTATTTAAGCACACTCTGGAGCAAAATAAAATCATATTTTTTAAAAATGATTTTGCAGAAAAAAATCTTTGTGTATATTTGCACCGCCTTAAACAAAAAGGCACTTCTATTGAAAGCAGTAGAAAGATAAAAAAAATGAGGTACCATAGCTCAGTAGGTAGAGCAATGGACTGAAAATCCATGTGTCCCTGGTTCGATCCCAGGTGGTACCACATTAAAATAAAAATCTGTATTAAAACAGACCTCGAAACAAGGGGTGCCATAGCTCAGTAGGTAGAGCAATGGACTGAAAATCCATGTGTCCCTGGTTCGATCCCAGGTGGCACCACCCACAAAAGCCGATAGAAATCATTCTATCGGCTTTTTTTATGCCCCCAGTTTTACAATGGCGAGTTGTTATAATTGTGGAGTTAGTGAGTTAAGAAGCTAATAGTTTGTAATTAAATATATTGATATTCTATTATAATACTAATTTCAAGTATAACGAAAGTCTTTACAATTTATCCATAATCACATTCAATATTTCATAGTATATAAACAATTTACAACCAAATACACAAGTATTAATCAATAAACTAAGAAGCTGGCCAAAGAACAATTAACCAGGCAAACTCCTCTCATGAACCTTTCTTTCCAAAATCATGTTATACTACTATTATATGTATCTGTCTTTATTCCAAACAAACCATATTAAATCCCCTAAAGATGAAAGAAAACAAGAACCAACTAACACCCAAGCCCCAAAAAACAACACAAGCTTTCTACGTTGTAGGTATCGGTGCTTCAGCCGGTGGACTGGAAGCCATTCAACAATTATTTGACAATATCCCAGAAGACACAGGGATGGCCTTTGTAATCATACAACATCTATCACCCGATTTCAAAAGTCTGATGCCCGAACTACTGGCCAAACATACCAAACTTAAAATCTACACAACGATAGACAAACAGACCATAGAGCCCAACTGTATTTACCTAAACCACCGTCATAAAAATCTCCACATCAAAGGGAAAAAGCTATACCTCTTAGACAAAGGGCCCAAGCACAACCTCAACCTACCTATAGACATCTTCTTTCACACACTAGGAGAAGAATTCAAAGAAAAATCCATTGGTGTAATCCTATCCGGAACAGGGTCTGATGGATCCAGAGGTATCCGCACCATAAAAGAAGGAGGAGGCACCATCATGGTACAAGATCCTGCATCCGCTCAATTCGACGGCATGCCCCACTCTGCTATATCCACCAACCTGGTAGATTTCATTTTGACACCCAAACTCATTGCAGAAAAATTCAGCACACCCCCCTCCAACAAGCCACTTGTTAATTTTTCGACAGACACCAAAGACTCAGCAGATTCCCTCATAAAAAACATACTAAAAGTCGTTTACCAATTCTCTGGCATAGACTTCAGAGAATACAAAATAAACACCCTCTTACGTCGTATTGAAAAGAGAATGAACATTAACAACATAGAACATCTTCACGACTACCTTCATCTTCTTTTGGAAAGCAATAAAGAAAAACAAGAACTGAAAGATGACTTTTTAATTGGCGTAACACGTTTTTTCAGAGATACTGAAGCTTTTCATAAGTTGGAGCACCAAATCGTACCAGCCATGTGCAATACCAAAAACAAAGGCGAAACATTACGCATATGGATCCCTGGCTGCTCCACTGGAGAAGAGGTATACTCCATAGCCATGTTAATTGACGATTACATCCGTACTCAAAAGCTCAATCTGGTTTATAAAATATTTGCCACAGACATTGACGCCCAGTCCATCAAAAAAGCAGACACAGGATCCTACCAGTACAACATCGTCAATGAAATAAAAAAAGAATACATCGACAAATACTTCATTAAATCTGGCGATAAAATACAAATCATAAAACGCATTCGCGAAAAAATAGTATTCTCAGTTCACAACGTATTTAAAGATCCTCCCTTTATCCATATCGATTTAATCTCATGTCGCAACATGCTGATATATTTCGACAACAAAATCCAAAAGAGAACCCTTCAAAAATTTCAGTTTGCGTTAAACCAGTACGGATACTTATTTTTAGGTAGCAGCGAATCACTGGGTGATGTAGCAGAGCACTTTGAAACTATGGATGCCAAATGGAAGATATATCAAAATACATCCTCCACCCATCAACTACCATCGCAAGTTGATTTTGACAGCAACACCCCGGTCACTCCTTTAAAAAAAACCTCAAAAGCAATCAACAAGTTCGAGTACCCACACAAAGAAAGTCCCGCGAACGTTTTCCATCGCTATTTAAGCAAGAAATACAGTCCCGCCTCTATTTTCATTGACAACAATTTCAATATTCTTTTTATCAAGGGAGATGCCGGAAAACGACTATCCCATACCGAAGGCATTTTTCAGAGCAATTTATTAAAAATGGTATCTCCCAAAATAGCCATGGCATTAAGAAGAGGAATCAGAAATATTGAAAAAAACGACCAGGAGTTAATGATCAAGAACATCATCCACGACACAAACAACGAACTTCGTTCTTTTGACTTAACGATCCATAAACCCTTGGGAGAAATAGAACTCAAGGACACCTACCTGATCTCCTTTACCGAAGATGAAGTACAAGAAGCACAAAGCATAAAAATAGTTAACAACACCAACAGCGAAAACACATCAAAACAACAATTAGAAGAACTAGAAACAGAACTTAAAGAAGTAAAAACAGAATTACAAAACACGGTAGAAGAACTAGAAACCAGCAATGAAGAACTACAATCGTCCAACGAAGAACTCATGGCTTCCAACGAGGAACTACAAAGCACCAACGAAGAGTTACAATCTGTAAATGAAGAACTTTACACTGTAAACACAGAATTACAGGAAAAAAACAAGGAGCTGATCAACCTCAACAACGACATGACCAACCTACTAGACAGTACCGAAATAGGAACACTCTTTTTGGACCGCGACATGCGCATTCGAAAATTCACCCCTTCATTACAACAACACTTTAATTTAGAAGAAGCAGACTATGGCAGATCAATCACCAGTTTTGCATCCAACTTTAACGAACAAATAAGGGCTTCCATTTTAAACGATTGTCAATCCGTTCTCACAAAACTAATCACGATCGAAAAGGAAATCACAGACAAAGATGGAAACTATTACTTAAAAAGAGTAAGTCCTTTTATAACGGTCGATAAAAAAATTAACGGAGTAGTTATTACACTGGTAAACATCAACCGAATAAAAGAAACAGAAAAAGAATTAAGCGAAACAGAAGCAACATACCACAATTTATTTGAAAACATGAACGAAGGCTTTATTCATGCGAAAATAATAACGAACAAAAACAACACGCCAATTGACTGGGAATACATAACCATAAACAAAGCCTTTGAAAAACAAACAGGACTCCATGCGGTAGATATAGAAGGCAAAAGAGTAAGCATCATTCAGCCCGAACTAAAAAGCAATGCAGGAAATTGGATAGAGACATTTGGCAACACAGCGCTCACTGGCGAAGAACAGTTTATATATAGTGAATCTGTTTTCCCTGACAAACATTTCTATGTTCACTTATTCTCACCTCGTCAAGGAGAATTTGCTGCCACTTTTGCTGATATAACAGAATTAAAAAGAAAAGAAGAAGCATTGGTAAAAAGCGAAGCTGAACTAACCAGAGTACAAAGCATCACGCACACTGGCAGTTGGTATCTGGATCTTAAAACAGGGGAAGTAAGCTGGACTCAGGAGCTTTACCAAATGATGGGAGTAGACTCCAAGGTATCTGCACCTATCCTATCGGAACAGAAAAGGATGTTCACTGAAGAGAGCTGGCAACTACTAACTTCTCATTTAGAAAATACTATCCAAACAGGCATACCATATGAACTTGAATTACAAATGCAAGAAGCATACAAACATAATGGATGGATATGGGCTCGCGGTGAATTGGTAAAAGACGAAAACAACAACAAAATAGGATTAAGAGGAGCCGCTCAAGACATCAGTGAAAGAAAAAAAACAGAACAAGAACTGATTTTAGCCAAAAAAAAGGCCGAAATAGCCAACATACACAAAAATTACTTCTTGGCCAACATGAGTCATGAGATCAGAACCCCCATGAATGGAGTAATCGGCTTTTCTGAATTATTAAAAGATGATAATTTATCGCAACAAGAAAAACACAAATACCTGGAAATAATTAACATCAATGCAATGCAACTCTTAAGCCTAATTGACGACATTTTAGACGTAGCTAAAATTGAATCCGGCGACCTAAGGGTAAACAAAGATTCAGTGTCTCCGGCAAAAATCATGAATGATCTAAAAACAAGCTACAACCAACTTAAATTCAACATGAATCCAGACTTAGAAATCAAAGTCAACATACCCCAAAAACATTCAGACATACGAATTCTAACAGACGCACAAAGACTTCATCAAGTAATCAGCAACCTTTTAAACAACGCATTAAAATTTTCTAAAAAAGGAATCATAGAATTTGGATATACCGTTCATCATAAAACGATAGAAATATTTGTAAAGGATGAAGGAATCGGTATACACCCTGATAAAATAGATGAAATATTTGAACGCTTTAAACAAATCAACTACAGCACCAACACCACATTTGGAGGTACAGGACTTGGCTTGGCAATATGCAAAGGAATTGTAGATCTATTAGGAGGAGATTTGAAAGTTAAATCAAAACCAGACATAGGTAGCAAATTTTATTTCAGCATACCCATACAAGAACGGCCTAACAGCCAAATAAACACAAGTTCATAAATACATTATTTAAATCAACCTTAAAACAAAAAGAGTTACAAACAACAAAACCATATATTTTAAAAAAACAACCCCATTAAAAACAGACAATTTCACATACATCATAGAACAATCCACAATATAGGTCGATTTTTTTTGGGCATATGTTATTTTTTTATACTTTTATGGTTTACTTTCTTCATTACGCCATAGCTTTAAATAAATTACAAAGCTTAGGATCGCAAATGGGTGTTTTTTTATATAAAACTGGGATAAATAACATATTTGTTGTAATATGCACATACTTGGATATTTAATAAATGGATATACCTACCTCTAACATAAGCAAAAGTATTCTTGAACAATTTAAAGCAGGGAATACAAAAGCATTCGACACTATCTATGGTATGCTATCAAAACGACTATGTCGCTTTGTCAGGTATTCAATCAACAACAATGAAGACGTTCAGGAAATTGTACAAGAAGTATTTATAAAGCTTTGGAACGAAAGAGAGAACTTAAACCTTAACAAGTCGTTTGAAGCATTTGTTTTTACAATCACTAAAAATAAAATACACGATTATCTTAGGAAGACTCTTCAAGAAAAAAAATACATTGAATCGATCATCCAAAACTATTCGTTTCAAGACAACGAACTAGAAGATATTGTTAACTTTCGAGAAACCGACGCTACCATTAAAAAGCTCATTGGCATGCTCCCTGAAAGAAGAAGAAAAGCATTTGTCCTTAGCCGCTTTGGAGGCAAATCATACCGTGAGATTTCGGCATTAATGGATATATCCGAAAACACCGTCGACACCCACATTCGAAAAGCATTAACCTTTTTAAAAGAGGGGTTGATTCGGTTTTCTTCCTTTATTTTCTTCTTATAACCCTCATTTATTATCAGCTTTTAAAAAAAAATAAAAAAAAATCAATTTCCGTTCACGGAAATCTATTTCTCAAACGTATTATATTATTGTATGGATGATTATCATGTTATCATAGAAAAGATAAAGAGAATTACAGGCTCCAATCGGTTAAAAAGAGAAGAGCTTGAGAAACTCGATTTCTTTCTAGATAATTTTACAGAAGACAAAGATGTTGATCTGTGGCTAAAGGAGAATTGGGAAAGATCAAAAGACCCTTCTCAAAATATCTCATCAAAGGATCGAATAAATATTAAAATTAATAAGTCAAGATTTGCAGAAGGAAGTTTTGTCAGGCAACTAACAGCAGCTATTGTAATAGCAACGTTATGCCTTAGCACCTGGCTATACTTACAATTGCCCAATAAAAACAACAATAAAATTGTTCAGGTTATAAAAAAAAATGAGTCACACATAAACTCAATTGTACTTAAAAAGGGAAAGCAATCCTTTGATCTTTCACAAAAGAGTTTGAATATACAATCCAATCATATAAAGATGATTGGAAGCAAAAATAAATTAAAACTGGAGGTTCAACATGCAGAAAAAGAAGAAAAAGAAGAAAAACAAATTTGGAATACTTTAAAAATTCCCAAAGGCAAAGATTACTACGTCATTCTTTCGGATGGCACGCAGGTATGGATGAATGCATGCTCAGAACTAAAGTTTCCCGATCATTTCAAGAAAGGGAAACGTGAAGTAAGTTTAATTGGAGAAGCATACTTCATCGTTCAATCTGACACTGCAAATCCTTTTTTCGTTACCACGCAGGCTTCGAAAATAATGGTAACTGGAACAAAGTTCAACGTATGTAGTTATCATGATGAAAATCGTAGTTACGTAACTTTACTCGAAGGAAAAGTAGGTGTTCATGTGGATGGACAGTTACACCAAATCAAACCAGGCGAACAACTAACGCAAGACGATAGAGGAAAGATTCAAATAAACCAAGTGGATCCCTTGGTTTATATTTCATGGAAAGATGGCCTGTTTGAATTTAATGACATGCCACTTAACGACATTGCGTTAAGGCTAACCAAATGGTTTGATGTAAGTTTTGAATTTGAGAACAAAAAAGTGGCGTCTCAACGATTTACGGGAATGGTAAAAAAAGAGCAACAGATAGATTATTTTTTAAAGATTCTAGAAAAAACAACGGACTTAAATTTTGTCTATACTGACTCAAAAGTAATTATCAAAGAAAAATAAACCTATTATTTACTCTACTTAAATATAGCCAATGAAAAAGCTTAATAATTTTAAGCCTATTCCTAGAAAGAATAGGTATTGGGAAAGGTACACCCTAAAACGCTTATTGACACTGATTGTTATCTCACTAGCAATTAATGTTTCAACACTAGCTGCTGCGCAAAAAAACATACGCATCGAAAAACAAAACTGGAACGTAGAAAGTCTTTTTAAAGAAGTAAAAGACCAAACTGGCTTAACCGTTATTTACAATAACAATAAGCTAAACAAAAACAACATCATCCATCTAAAACAAGGCGATATGGAGTTGGGCGAACTAATGCAGCTCATATTAAAGGATGAAGCCTTAGACTACGAACTAAAGGACGATTATATCGTCATCAAGCCACAAATAATCGCAAGCCCCATAAATGGGCAACAGGCCACCCAAAGAGTAACGGGTAAGATAACCGACAAAAATGGAGACCCATTACCTGGGGTAGCCATCATGGTAAAAGGCACGCAAATAGGAACAGCCACCAATGCAGAAGGAACATTTAGCATTCAAATACCTGAAGGCAGTTCCGTACTAGTAGCCACCTTTGTGGGTATGATTCCCAAAGAAGTGAATATAGAAGGAAAATCAGAAATAACAATAGTACTTGAGGACGACCTTACCAATCTTGAAGAAGTGGTAGTTACAGGTATGGTCACAACCGACAAGCGTCTTTTCACGGGTGCCTCACAACGCATCAAGGCAGAAGATGCCAAACTAGCTGGTATAGCAGATGTAAGTCGAGGACTTGAAGGAAGAGCAGCCGGTGTTTCCGTACAAAACGTCTCTGGGACCTTTGGTACCGCACCAAAAATCCGCGTAAGAGGAGCCACCTCAATTTACGGAAACTCAAAACCCCTGTGGGTGGTAGATGGAGTCATTATGGAAGACGTAATTGAAATGAGTTCAGACGACCTGTCTTCGGGAGATGCCATGACCTTGATTAGTTCTGCTATTGCCGGGCTCAATGCCGACGACATTGAGAGTTTTGACATACTAAAAGATGGTTCTGCAACATCCATTTATGGAGCACGCGCAATGGCTGGTGTTATTGTGATCACCACCAAGAGGGGTAAGGCAGGTGTTAGCCAAATTTCCTATACAGGAGAATATACCTATCGCATGAAACCATCTTACGCCAATTATAATATCATGAACTCCCAGGAACAAATGTCAGTTTATGAGGAAATGAGAGAAGGAGGCTGGTTAAATTACGCAGAGATTGCCAATGCTGCCGAAAGTGGCGTCTATGGAAGAATGTACAGTCAACTGAACCAACTGGATGAAAACGGAGACTTTTTATTGGCCAACACACCGGAGGCCAGAGCTGCTTATTTACGCGAAGCCGAATATCGCAATACCGACTGGTTCGATGAATTATTTAATACGAACATGGTACAGAATCACTCCGTCAGCATGTCCTCAGGTACAGATAGATCCAGCTATTACGCATCAATGAGTGCCATGGTAGATCCTGGTTGGTCGCTAGATAGCAAAGTAAACCGCTATACCGCTAACTTTAATACCAATTTTAAAATTCGCGACAACCTAAGCCTCACCACCATTAGTAACGCTTCTTACAGAAAGCAAAAAGCCCCGGGAACACTCTCACAAGATGTAGATGTGGTCACAGGAGAAGTAAAACGTGACTTTGATATTAATCCATTTTCCTATGCACTTAACTCATCCAGAACCCTGAGTCCTGATTATTACTATACACGTAACTATGCGCCATTCAACATCAAAAAAGAACTGGATGAAAATTACATTGACCTAAATGTGGTGGATGTAAAATTTCAAACAGAACTAAAATGGAAAGTAGTTCCCAAAGTAGAACTAAGTGCTCTCGGCGCACTTAAATATCAATCCACTTCGCAAGAACACCACGTTACTGAATTCTCAAACCAAGCTAGCGCATATCGTGCCATGGAAACAGTTACGGTTCGTGACAACAATCCCTTTTTATATACCGACCCAGACGATCCATACGCACTACCTATCAGCGTATTACCTCAGGGCGGCATCTACACGCGCACCGATTACTCCATGTTAGGATATGATTTAAGAACCACCGCCTCCTACAAAGATGTGTATAACGACTCTCACATACTTAACTTATATGGAGGTATGGAGGTAAACTCTGCAGATCGTAAGAAGACCAGAAACACAGGATGGGGAATGCAATATTCAATGGGTGAAACCCCCTTTTATTCCTACGAACTATTTAAGAAAGGGGTAGAAGACAACAACCTATACTACGAATTGAGCAATACACGCTATAGAAATATCGCTTTTTTTGGCAATGCCACTTATTCTTATAGAGGTAAATATACACTCAACGGCACCTTGCGCTACGAAGGTTCTAATAAATTAGGAAAATCAACAAGTGCACGCTGGTTACCTACATGGAATATATCGGGTGCTTGGAATGCACACGAAGAAGGCTTCTTCGATAACTTCGGATCAGCACTGACCCACTTCACACTGAAAGCATCCTACAGTCTAACAGCCGATCGCGGTCCTTATGATGTGACCAATTCCTTAGTAGATATCAGAAGCGCGACACCATGGAGACCCAGTGCTGGGGTAAAAGAGAGTGCTCTCGAAATAGAATCACTTGAAAACAGTGAGTTAACCTACGAAAAGAAACACGAAATAAACCTGGGTGCTGAGATTGGATTTCTTAACAATAGGTTAAACACAACTTTTGATATTTATAAAAGAGACAACTTTGATTTAATTGGCATTGTAAACACACAAGGACTAGGAGGCGAAGTCTCTAAATATGGAAATGTAGCCTCCATGGAATCCAATGGTTTCGAATTCTCCCTGTCTTCTACCAATATAAAAACCAAAGATTTTTCATGGACAACTAATTTTGTATATTCAAAAGTGAAAAACGAGATTACAGAATTAGAAACCACTTCACGTGTCATTGACATGGTAAGCGGCACAGGATTTGCCCGCGAAGGTTATGCCGTACGCTCCATATTCTCTATCCCTTTTAAAGGCCTCAACAGCGAAGGCTTACCTACTTTTTTGGATCAGAACGGAGACATCACGGTTAGTGACATTTACTTTCAGGAACGTGACAACCTTGATTTCCTCGAATATTCTGGTTCTGCTGACCCAACCGACATTGGTAGTTTAAATAATGCCTTCAATTACAAAGGCTTAAAACTAAATATATTTGTCACCTATTCCTTTGGTAACGTAGTGCGTTTAGATCCTTTTTTTAGCAGCGAATATTCCGATTTAGCCGCTTTGCCACGTGAGTTTAAAAACCGCTGGGTAAGACCAGGAGACGAAGCCTACACCAATATTCCAGTTATTGCCACCACTAGGCAAAAAGATAATATTGGAGAATCCGACTTGGCGACAGCATACAACGCCTACAATTACTCTTCAGAAAGAGTCGCCAAAGGAGACTTTATTCGTATGAAAGAGATTTCATTGGGCTATGACTTCCCTAGTCAGTTAGTTAGCAACCTGGGAGTAAGCGCCTTATCCGTTAAACTTCAGGCCACCAATTTGTTTCTGATATACTCTGACGACAAACTGAACGGACAAGACCCTGAGTTCTTTAACACTGGAGGTGTAGCGTCACCTGTACCTAAACAATTTACCTTCACTTTAAGGTTAAGCTTATAACATAAAAATATGTTACAACTAAAATTAAAATTAAACGCATGAAAAATATAAAATTCATATATCTCATTTTGTTGGCACTACTGGCAGTATCCTGTGATGACTTTTTAGACGAGACACCTGATAACAGAGCAGAAGTTGACAGCCAAACAAAAATCAGAAAATTGCTTGTTTCTGCATATCCTACAGGCAACTACGGACTAGCATGCGAGCTGTCCAGCGATAACATCATGGACATGGGAGAATCCAATCCATATTCAGATCGCCTCCTAGAACAAATGGCGAATTGGGTAGATGTTACCGAAACAGACAACGACGATCTAAAAAGCATCTGGGAAAACGCATACAGTGCTATTGCACATTCCAATCAAGCACTTGATGCCATTGCTGAATTAGGCGAAGATAATTTATTGGCCGAAAAGGGCGAAGCCCTCATCACACGAGCCTATTCTCATTTTGTATTGGTAAATGTTTTTTGCAAACATTATGATCCCGCAACAAGTAGCACCGATTTAGGGATTCCATATATGGAAAAATCAGAAACGTCTCTGAATCCCCAATACGAACGGGGGACGGTAAAAGAAGTTTATGAAAAAATAAATACGGACATTGAAGCTGCTTTGCCATTGATTAGTGACGATATGTACGAAATTGCTTCTTACTATTTCACACAAAAAGCAGCCTATGCTTTTGCAGCACGCTTTAACCTATATTACGAACAATGGCAAAAAGCAGTGGATTACGCCTCTGAGGTAATATCAACAAATCCTACATCCAGTATAAGAGACTGGTCAGAACTAGGCAGTTTACCACGCGACCCGGATGTGGTGACAAATGCATATATTAGTGACCCAGCCAACCTGCTGGCCATTCCAACCACCTCCTCACTGGGCATAATATTTGGTGCCTATTACACAGGATCTAGGTTTAATCACTCTGCAGCCGTGGCCTCGGAAACACTATGGGCCCCAACGCCATGGGATTACGACGACGAATCTGGCATAAGCACTAACAATTACCTATTCCGACCTTTTGTATATTCAGGTACCAATCTGGACAAGTCTTTACTATACAAAATTCCATATATGTTTGAATATACCGATCCCGTTGCAGGAATTGGTTATCACAAATCAGTCATGATACCCTTCACTACCGATGAAACATTATTGGTTAGAGCAGAAGCCAACACAATGCTAGGCAACAACACCGAGGCGTTAAATGACATCAATGACTGGACAAGGAATTTTTATTTAGGAATCGCTCAAGACGGAGAGGGCAACAACTCCTATTATTATGCAGAGACTACCCTAGAAAAAGTTAATGAATTGTACAATGCACTACCTTATGCATCAGAAAATACTTTCAGCTCTAAGAAAAAACTAAATCCGGCCTTTACCGTTCAAGCCGGAACACAGGAGAATCTTTTACATTACGTACTACAATGTCGACGCGTATTGACTATACATGAAGGATTGCGTTGGTTCGACATCAAAAGGTATGGAATCGAAGTGGTTCGCTATCAACTGCAACCTAATGGTTCCTTAAAAACGCTCGATGTACTTGGTACAGACGATGAACGCAGGGCACTACAGCTACCTAAAGATGTTATTTCAGCTGGAATAGAAGCCAATCCGCGTTAATGGATGAATACTTCATTCTCATTTCCACCCACAAGGAAAACTGATGGAGTTTCATCGAATACTGTTGAACGTTAAAATTATAATGAAATGAATAAATACAAAATTTTACTTTGGCTAATGACGGTTGCGATCATATGCACAATGGAAGCTTGTTCTGAAGATGAAGAACCAGATATGAGCACTAGTGTTATTACCGTAGAAAAAGGCGAATCCAATGCCTTTGATAATTATTTAGACCTGATATATCGAGAAACATACAACATCAATTTTATGTATAGGTTCGAAGATATTGAATCAGACATGGATTATCAATTAGTACCAGCTCTTTATGAGAACTCAGTAAAAATGGCCAATCTGGTTAAATACCTCTGCTTAGATGCCTATGAAGAAGTTGCTCCAGATGGTTTTCTGGAGAAATATTTTCCTAAAATGATCATGTTAGTTGGTTCTCCAGCCTATAACAACAATGGAACCATTGTACTGGGAACTGCTGAGGGAGGCCTAAAAATAACGCTCTATAACATCAACAACCTGGACGTAACCAATGTTGATGTCTTGTATGAGTATTATTTCCGCACCATCTTTCACGAATTTTCGCATATCTTACATCAAACCAAAGATTACTCAACTGATTTTGATAAGATATCATCGACTGATTATGTTGGAGGCGCATGGAATGACGCATGGGATAACTCATCTTCTCTTGAGGCAGGTTTTATCAGTGATTACTCCAGCAAAGAAGAAAATGAAGACTTTGTTGAACTAATTGCCCACTATATTACCACCTCTCCTGACGACTGGAATGCCATACTTGAGCAAGCAGGTGAAGACGGCAGCGATATCCTCAATCAAAAAATGGCTATCATCAAGTCCTATCTCTTACAATCATGGGAAATTGACATCGACAAATTGAGAGATGCTATCCTTGATCGAGCCGAAAAATTAGCAGAACAAGATTTAGATAATATTACAATAGAATAATAGCTATGAAGAAATATATTTATACAATACTTGTTTCTTGCCTATTAAGCATTACCTTATTTTCATGTGATGATGATGCGGAAATGCTTTTTGAAGAAACAGCATCACAGCGAAAAACAGCTGCGATTGGAGAATTTGAAGAAACATTTAAAAACGCTGAATACGGCTGGGCTTTTAAATACATTCCCAACGAGGATTTATCATATGGAGGGTATACCTACGTGCTGGATTTTAATGATAAAGACAGCGTTTCAGTCTATTTTGAACTAGCCTCTGATGTTTCTACACCCGTTAGTTCCCTCTACGATATTATATCAAACGGAGGACCCGTATTAACATTTAATACCTATAACCCGTTTATGCATTACTATGCAACTCCATCCTCTTCAGAATACAATGCCAAAGGAGGTGATTATGAGTTTTTATTAATGTCAGAAAGCAACGATACGATTACCCTTCAGGGAACCAAAACGGGCAACCTCATGCGCATGGTTAAATTAACCCAACCAGCGCATTCATACCTCAGTACTATACAAGAAAATGCTAATTTCATTGGCAGAGGATCCTATGTCGGTTCCATTGGAGACACAGAAGTAGGCATATCCGAATCCAACCGGAATTTTACTTTTTCGTATACCGAGGGCGATGAAGAAATAGTACTTACAGTACCTTATTTAATAACAACAGAAGGACTGTCATTTCTTGCACAAACTGAAATACTAGGGCAGATATACCAGGATTTCACCTTAGATAAGGAAAACAACAAATTACTGGCTGTAGACGGAGAGATGGAAATCCAAATTGTAGTTCCGCCCATCGACCTCAATCAAAACACTTGGACTTTAGATGTGAGTGTTGAAGCAAATGCCTCCGAAGCCACGTGGAACGCATGGGTAAGCGCCTACACAGCCAACCTTAACACCTATGGAGAAACACTCTCTCAGCAAATGACCATGGGACGTGTACTTGCCACTTCCAACTACTTTGGTATTATGTTTACATCAACCCCTTATATTACAATTTACTCCTTAGACTTCAATGGCGTTCCAGGTCAATCTAATCAACTGGATATCCAAAAGGTTGGTGCTAGTTTCAATTGGAGCTGGTATACGCATCTATCGCCTATGTTGGATTTAATCACAGACAATTCGCCATACGAAGTAGAACAGGACGATGAAGATAATCCAACAGAAGTAAAGCTTACAAGTGCTAGCAATCCTGACGTATGGTTTATTTTAAAAAAGTAAAATAAATAATTTCCCGTATCATATATAAATTAATAATGTGTATAGGCTGTTCTTTAGGGGACAGCCTTTTTTGATGATATCAAGAAGACATTTTAGTCTTTTGATAATATTTGCAGTATTCCTGTAACCCACATCGGGCACATTTGGGCGATCGTGCCATACAAACATAGCGCCCATGTAGTATCAGCCAATGGTGAGCAATGGGCAATAATTCTTCCGGAAAAAACTTTACCAATTGTTTTTCTGTCTCCAACGGAGTTTTAGCGTTGGTTGTTAAACCGATACGTTGCGACACTCTAAAAACATGGGTATCCACAGCCATAGCCGGCTTTTCATACACTACACTGGCAATCACATTGGCCGTTTTCCTACCCACCCCCGGCAGCTTCTGCAGTTCTTTGATATCATCGGGCACCTGATTATCAAAATCACGTATCAGCATTTGGGCCATGCCTACCAAATGTTTGCTTTTATTATTCGGATAAGTACAAGAGCGGATGTAGTCAAACACTTCAGCCGGCTCAGCCTCTGCCAGCTCTTTAGCTGATGGATATCGCTGAAACAAATCAGGGGTAATCATATTCACCCTTTTATCTGTACATTGTGCAGAGAGGATTACAGCCACCAACAATTCGTACGGATTCGAATAATCCAACTCAGTCTCAGCAATCGGCATATTGGTCTGAAACCACTCAATTACCTTTTCAAATCGTTCCTTTTTAGTCATAATTTCGCTTGGGTAAATCCTTTCACTTAAAACACGCCTATCTTAACACCATTCGCTTGCCAACATCACTATTGTAAAAACACTAAGCACCCAACAAACCTTTCTCATTTAATATTTTTTCCGACTCTTCCATCTCCTCGTAGAATGCCTCACCATATTTTCTAATAAGCGGTTCTTTCAAAAAACGATAGACAGAAACCCCTTCTCTTTCTCCAAGAGTACGAGCATCATTACAAATAGGCCAAACATCATAATTTAACGCTTCTCCCTGACTTAATTTTTTGGTTCGTATAGGATATAAATGACATGAAATAGGTTTTCTAAAATCTACCAAGCCCTGTTTCCAAGCCATCTCAATAGCACAGTGCACCCCTCCCTTTTGATCAAAATAAGTATAGACACACTCCTTACCATGAACAATTGGAGTAACCAATTCATCTTCAAAATCTACTACCGAAGTACCTTCCTCTTCAATAACTTGAATGGCCTCTGGCGACAAAAGATGCTTGATGTCGGGATAAATTTTTTCGATGATCTTTGCTTCATCCTCTTCCAACGGTGCGCCTGAATCACCTTCCACACAGCAAATACCGTGACACTTAGCAATATTGCAAATAAACTTTTGGGTGAACAGCTCCAAGCTAATTATTTTATCATCAATTTGAATCATTTGATTAAGTACTAGTTGCGAGAAATTATAAAAAAAAATTACAAATAGAAAAAAGCAGTAATTCAGAGAATTACTGCTTTACATCCTATGTTAAAAATATTACTTCAAATCTATTAAACACTCTCCGGTCATATCGGCAGGTTGCGCAACTCCCATCAGCTTAAGCAAAGAAGGAGCCACGTCGGCCAAAACACCATTTTTAACTGTTCCAGCTCTTTCACTAACCCAAACAAAGGGAACTGGATTTAAAGAGTGAGCGGTATTAGGTGAACCATCCGCATTAACAGCATTATCTGCATTACCATGATCAGCAATAATAATAGCTTCATAATCATTGGCTTTAGCGGCCTCAATCACACCTTCCAAACACTCATCTACAGCTTTAACCGCTTTTTCAATAGCAGGATAAACCCCCGTATGCCCCACCATATCTCCATTGGCAAAATTCAAGGTAATATAGTCGTATTTTTTGGCATTTAGTTCTGCCACAACTTTATCTTTCACCTCAAAAGCACTCATTTCAGGTTGCAAATCATAGGTAGCCACTTTAGGAGAATTCACTAAGATACGATCTTCCCCCTCAAAGACAGCCTCACGACCACCAGAGAAAAAGAATGTTACGTGCGCATATTTTTCTGTTTCTGCAATCCTTAACTGCTTAAGTCCGGCATTAGCCACTACCTCACCAATGGTATTTTCCACATTTGCTTTATTAAAAAGAATATGCATTCCTTCAAAAGTAGCATCATAAGGGGTCATGGTACAGTAATAAAGAGGAATAGTCTTCATTCCCTCTTCCGGCATGTCTTTTTGTGTTAACACAGTCGTTAATTCCTTGGCGCGATCATTACGGAAGTTAAAGAACACAATCACATCACCTTCCTCAATTTTACCCACTGGATTTCCGTCAGCATCCACCTGAACAATTGGCTTAATAAACTCATCGGTTACATCAGCATCATAAGAAGCCTGGATAGCGGCTAACACATCTGTTGTTGTTGTTTCGCCTTTACCGGCCACCATGGCATCATAAGCCACTTTAATACGCTCCCAACGTTTATCCCTATCCATGGCATAGTAGCGACCTGTAACACTGGCTACCTGACCAACTGTTTGATCCATATGCGCCAATAGGTCACTCATAAATCCTTTACCACTCTTTGGATCCGTATCACGGCCATCCATAAATGCATGCACAAAGACATCACTCAAACCATATTCTTGCGCAACACTAATCAATTTATGAATATGTGCCTGACTACTATGCACACCTCCTTGCGATACTAATCCAAGTAAATGCACCTTTTTACCATTTTCCTTGGCATAATTATATGCTTTCTCTAACTCCGGATTCTTAGCAATAGACCCATCCGCACACGCACGATTAATCTTCACTAAATCCTGATACACTACTCTTCCAGCACCTATATTAAGATGACCTACTTCTGAGTTACCCATTTGTCCGTCTGGCAATCCAACATATTCTCCGGAAGCTTTAAGCTGCGAATTGGGATATTTTTCAATTAAACTGTCCCAGTATGGTGTTTCTACAGATGAAATTACATCGGATTTTGATTTGTCTCCAAACCCCCATCCATCCAGAATAACAAGAATCGTTTTCTTATCCATGGTTATATATTTTAAATTTGTTATCTACTACACTATTTTGATAAATTCTAAATTAGAGGGGCAAAATTATCTAATTAATAACTAAAAACAAAGTTTACCTCCTTTTACTTGGCTTAAACTTAAGCAAACAACAAAGCTTAAAAACTGGAAAATGATCAGTTAATTATTTATATTGTAGAAGGAGGGCAACATTCACGCACATTAGAGGGTAAAATAGTATAGAAAACATAACCGAAATATTTAATATGGACAAAAGTAACAATCACCTATTATCAGAAATAGTGCGTTTAAAAGAAACCATTTGTGCCATGGAAGAAAAACACAGGGTTCTCACCGAAACTGTGTTAGAAGGGGTGTTTGTTACAGAAAAAAACATTTGCATTGAAGCCAACCAGGTGGGGTGCGATATGATGGGCTATACCGAAGAAGAACTATTGGGCATGTCAACATTAGATGTAGTAGTCGATGAACATCGTGAACTAGCGCAGGAAAGAATCGAAAACCCCCGAAACCCTCCCTTTGAAATAGACATAGTCAAAAAAGATGGTTCGCAATTTCATGCTCAAGTAAGCTCCAGAAATCATACTTTTAAAGGTCGAGATGTAAGAATTATTGTGGTAAAAGATATATCTGACTACAAGAAATCTATCAAAGAATTGCTAGAAAGCGGGAACAAATACCAAGCTGTGGTAGAGAATGCCGGCGACGGAATCATCATAGGAGACAAAAACGGTAATATCATTGAAATAAACAACAGCTTCGAAAGGATTACCGGCTTTTCAGAGGAAGAACTCCTAAACAGACAGATATCATATATTTTCGCTCCGGAATCACTCCAGGAAAAGCCCCTGCAATATGACATGGTGAACATTGGTAAATCGGTGATTTTAGAAAGGGATATAATAGGCAAGAACAACGAACGCATTCCTATTGAAATGAATTCCACCAAACCATCGAAAAACTATTACCTCACAATCATCAGAGATTTAAGAGAACGAAAAAAAGCGCAAAAAGATCTAGAAAGAAAAAACACAGAACTAAAGCTGGCAAAAGAGAAAGCAGAAGAGAGTGACAGACTAAAATCATCGTTCCTAGCCAATATGAGTCATGAGATTCGAACACCCATGAATGGAATAATTGGTTTTTCGGAGTTATTAAAAAGCACCACCTTAAGCCCTAAGCATAGAGAAGATTATTTGAACATCATTTTATCGAGTGGCCTACAATTAATGAATATCATCAACGACGTTCTGGAAATATCTAAAATAGAGACAGGCCAGATAGTGGTGGAATCAGTACCTTTTGACATTGCTTCAATGCTTAAAGAAATTGTCTCTTTTTTCGAACCTGTAGCCGAAAGAGGCAACAACACACTAACAATCAACACCGCCAAATGCAATATGGCAGTACTAAGCGGCGACCCGGCAAAGATCCATCAGATACTCACTAACCTGATTAACAACAGTTTAAAATTCACTCAATCAGGAACCGTAGAAGTGGGAATCATTACCGATTCTTCAGAGATTATTTTTTACGTCAAAGACAATGGAGTTGGCATACCTAAACAATATATGAACACAATCTTTGACAGGTTTACTCAGGCACAGCACGATGGCATAAACAAGCAAAAAGGAACAGGACTGGGATTATCCATTTGTAAAAAACTAACTCATTTGATGAATGGAACTATCTGGGCTGAATCGGAAGTGGATAAGGGTTCCTGCTTTTATGTTGCCATACCCTCTATGGGAATATAACAGTAAGCGTAATTGCTTGTATATAGTGGCTGCAAGAAAACGACTGTTTTTTCTGTCTTTGATAAGAAAGCTTCAAAGACAAGGCTTTCGATATTTTTGAAACCAAGGAGTTTACTGATTGTAAATGACTGTTTCAAAAATGAGAACAACGCAGTATTTGGAGTTTTCTTGCAAAGACTATATAAAAATAAGCGAAACCTTGCTAACCTGTACAAAACACCATTATTTACCCATGTGTCTAATTATTTGCACTGACCACATAGAACGCTCCGAGATTAATCATATACTTCAGCTGTCATCGGGTTTCGCAAACCAAGCGCATCCACAAACACCGCCTTCACAGAACCTATCAGAACCTTTGCCTCAACCACTATAGGCACCCGAGCATAATCGTCTGTTACCCAAACAGTCATATCTTCACCCGATTCAAAAATGGTACCCGGCACTAACAAAGGAGAAAACTTCAAACAACGAAACTTCCTTCCATCACGATTCTTAACAACCTCCTTACCTTGATAACGAATATATAAATCGTAAATTTTATTATCCACTATCATTCGAATAGGTATTTTCTCATTCACCTGATACTTGGTATAGTCAATATTTCGCGCCTTATATACCATGGACAATAGATCGGCTGTACACGGCTTTAAAACAATTACACTATCCTTAAAAGACTTTTCTTTACCTTTTTTAGTTTGTGTCTTTATCAACTTATTTTCATAATCAAACCAATATTTATGATGCCCCACCGTACTGCCCTCCTTTGTTACCCTATTAAAACAAATAGGATCAAAGCGTTCCTTATCTACATAAGCCTCAAAAGTATCCCGTACTTCCATAAACTTATCATAGCCGCTATAAGTCCTCCCATAGGCCGACAAGAACCAAGTATCCTTACCCTCATAAGATTTATCTTCTACAGAAAAATGCACAATACCTGCATTCAACCAAATAAAATGCCAATTATAATAGGCATGATATGTAACCACTTCACCCCCTTCAAAAGAATAATTTTCAATATCGCACTGAGCTTTACCTTGGGTAAAACCAACACAAAACATACACAATACAACAATAAGGTTCTTTCTCCACATACATCTCAAGCTCAATCTCATAAGCACAAAATCAAGTATTAACCTTGCCAATATTATTCTCAATGGATTGAATCTTTGACTGCATCCTTCCCACGTCGCCTTTACGGGCATCTATAGTAATAGTGGTATAAATACGATCGTGATTTTTCGCCAAAAGCGTATGTGCCTGGTTGATGACATCCAAGGCTTCCTCCATACCTTCTGTTTCAATGGTAGTTCCCATAGGCCCTAGTTGATATTGGACTCCACTATTTTTTATGAGTTCAATGACCTTGCTCACAGGAGTGCTTAAACTACTTCCCGTATCGGTGGGGAACATAGCAAAATTTACAAGTACTGACATAATTAAAATTTTAAAGACCACCAGGTATACAACCATCAACCCCAATAACTTGCCAAAGCAAACTATCGGCCAATGATTAATCGGCTCTGCTCTTAGGTTTTCTATTTTTTTCTACAAAATCATAAATATCAAAATCCTCCAAATCCCATTCAACAACATGCTCCCAGGTTGCTCTTAATGAAATCTTTTCCGGATAATAAAACACTTGTTCAGGTTGCTGTTTTTTAGCATAACGACCGGTATCCCACATTCCATTTCTATTTTTATCCACCACCAACTTTAAGGTATACGTACCCGGGTCCACATATTGAAACCCTAACTTACCCGACTTAGGAACATATTTCTGTTGTATTACATTTTCGGAATTATCCATCAATTGCACCAGCCAGTTCTCTCCTATTTGCTCCATTTTAATGAGCATGGTACCATAGGAATCCAGCTCCTTAACTTTAAACTGCTTGCCTATAGAATCACAACTAAGTCCGTATACATCTTTCATTGCTGCCGAATCAACCGTCAACAAATAATTAGCACCCGGCATCCATTTATCTTTAGGTTGAACCGAATATCTTCGTTTAAACAAAGAATCCTGCAAGAGCACAAACTCTCTTTTTTCCAGCAGCGTATCCACCTTCTCCCATAAATTCACCCCATTTATATCAAACTGCTGAATGGGAGTTGGCATGATAAAATTAAAACGATCATATACATCAACCGCCGAAGATGACTTACTCATTTTTAAAGTATTCACCACCACTTTTGCCTTCTTCTTCTTTCGTCGCGATTCTTTCTTTTGGGGCAACGAAAAATAATACATCTTAATCGTATCCTGAACAGTCGCAGGCTTCTTTAATGAATCCAACCCCAAATAAGAGTAGGCCATTGTCAGTGTATCCTTCTTATACAAGGTGCTGTCTACTATCCAAACAAACACAGTATCATTTTTCAATGAAGGCTCAAACACAGCCCAATCATCATCAAAGGACTCTTCAGAAACCGGTTCCACTTTAAAGTTCTCAACAGGCAGGTTAAAAAAGAAAGCCAGGGTATTGGAATCCTTTCGCTCCTCGCCCAATGGATACTGCTCAGTACCCTCTTCCTTGAACAAGAAAAGCTTCAGGTCGTTGGGGGAATACACCAATTCATCATTAAACACCACCGAATCAGCAGCAACCGTATCAGGCATCTGCACATACTCCATAGATGGCGAAACAACGGTATCGTACCAAGCAATGTACTCTCCCGGCTGATCGAACATATAATTTCGGTTACCATCCTCAAGGGCATAAACCCGGTATTCACCAGGACTCAGATTACGAATTGCAAAATGCCCTTTCTCATCAGTCTTCCCCAAACGCACCGGCACATCATGAGTAAAGGCTGTATCGTTCAAGTTTTTATGAGCCATTACCAAAGCACCTTCCACTGGCGACAGGTCATTGGCTTCCCACAAATTACCCATAATAGCAAATGAATCCACCACTTCTCCTGTGGAAAAAGAAAACACAAAAGACTCTATAGGGTTACCTTCATTATTATCCTGTATGGCATTGGCAAAGTCCAAGGTATAAGTAGTATTGTCTTGAAGTTCTTCCTCTTCATCAAACGTTATACTTAATTTGTGGGCACGCGCAACAATTTTTGGTCTTTTTTTCAAAGGCGGTGATATCACATATTTCTGATACACATCATCCAGTTTAATGATCTCGTCAAATTCAATGATCACCTCGTCCCTCTTATAATTCAAAGCATTAGGTTTAGGTGTTGATCTTTTAATTTTTGGAGGTGCTTCGTCCTTTGGTCCTCCCGTAGGATAACCCGGGTTAGCACATGAATACAATATGACGATAGCTACCAAGCCCAAAATATAATTTCGCATTACTTACAATATCTTAGTTCAATATAATTGGCAAATTTAATTCAATTATACATTCATCCACTTAAATGATGAAAATAATATGATATAATTGCCCACTCGTTATAACTAATGCACTAAAAATTTTAAATTTGCCTTTCATATAAAACAGTACATGCATAACAAATGGACAACACAAACAACAACAAACCACATAAATCGCACCAAACTACAATTATTGTAGGAGCTGTATCCCTTGTTTTAATCATTCTATTGGGATTCCTTTACTTCAAAAACCGGAGTGAGATGAAGGCGCTCGTGAACGAAATGGTAGAAGAAAAGGAGATGTTAACCTATGAGTTTGAGAACTTAGCATTGGACTATGACTCCTTACAAACCAACAGTGACACCCTGAACACTATGCTGGAGATGGAGCGTGAAAAGATTTCACAACTGATAGAAGAGATACAAACCATCAAAGCCACAAACGCATCTAAAATAAGAGAATACAAAAAAGAACTCACCTCTTTACGCAAGGTACTTAAAAACTATGTGGTTCAGATCGATTCGCTCAACCAAAGCAACAAAGCATTGCAAGAAGAAAATCTGAAATACAGAAAGAAAGTATCCAATATGCAAACTACGTACAGCAAGCTGGAAGAGGTAAAGCAAACCTTGGAGAAAAAAGTAAAAGTAGCATCCAAACTGGAAACCTATAATATAGAAGCTGACGGACTCAACTCCAAAAACCGAACAACCACCAAGACATCCCGTGTTTCTAAAATTAGGATCTGTTTCTCCATTCAAAAAAACATTACAGCTGAAGTCGGTGAAAAAACCATTTATTTAAGGGTATTAAGACCAGATGGTGCTCTGTTATACCATAGCAAAGAAGATTTATTTCTACACGAAAACAAAAAAATAAATTACTCTTCAAAACGCATCATTGAATACGGAGGAGAGGAAGTAGATGTCTGTTTATACTACCAAGTAGATGCAGGAGAACTCACCAAAGGAGAATATGTGGCTGATATATTTGCAGATGGCTATAACATAGGCACCATGACTTTTAATTTAAAGTAACATGAGGGACTTATTCCACCCCATATCATACCGCGCACTACTATTGAGTGTGTTATGGATAATGACATGCCCAAGTACATACGGTCAGGAAAAAAGCCTGCCTCAATTTCCAACTTGGATGGTGGAAAAAAGAATGGAAGCCCTTAATAGCAAAACAACTATTCAACTGGATTATAATCAGAATGTTCAGGCATACATTGATGTGTACACCATAAAAAGAAGGGGACATCTAGCCAATATCATCAGTCTTTCAAAGCTTTACTTTCCTCTTTTTGAAGAATATCTCGATAAATACAATCTTCCGCTTGAACTCAAATATTTAGCTGTTATAGAGTCGGCCCTCGACCCAAGAGCAAAATCAAAATCAGGCGCCAAGGGACTTTGGCAGTTCCTATATCACACCGGCAGCATGTTTGATCTCAAGGTGACCACCTACGTTGACGAACGCAGTGATCCCATATTAGCAACAGAAGCAGCCTGTCGTTACTTGGAATACCTATACCGAATTTTTGACGATTGGCAATTGGCACTAGCAGCCTACAACGGAGGTGCAGGAGTAGTAAAAAAAGCCATTGAGCGATCCGGGGGTAAAACCGACTATTGGGAACTTCGCCCCTACCTACCTGAACAGGTAAAAGGATATGTGCCCGCTTTTATAGCCGCCAATTATGCCATTGAATATCATTCCAACTACGATATTGAAGCAAGACCCTCAAAATTTAACTTCAACCAGCTCGATACTGTATTTGTACACCAAACACTTTCTTTCAACAAGATATCGGAGGTGATAGGTATAGACCTAGATGACCTTACCTTTTTAAACCCTGCATTCACAAAGCAGACTATACCGCCTAGCAAAGAACCCATATGTCTGTTTCTTCCAACAGAATATGCAAATAACTTTGTAAGAAACGAACCTCGTCTGTACAACTTTACCGAACGAACACCGGCTGACAAACAAAAATCAAGTGTAAAAAGCATTCACATTGTGAAAAAAGGAGAATATTTTCATAAAATAGCCATCCAGCACGCATGCACCATAGAAGATATTATGAAATGGAACAATATGAAAAACAAAGATCTTCATCCTGGCCAACCTCTAACGATCTGGAAAAAACAAGAGACGCAAAAATTCTTTTTTATCAAAGATGAATTTGATAATTTGGCAGAAGCAAAATAACTTTACAAAAGTTTATAGTATCAAACAGAAATTAAATTTTAAAATATGAAGCAATTAGCGTATTTATTACTTATTGTATCCATCATAACTACAAGTTGCAAAACACAACCCAATTCCCACAAACCCAACCCTTCGGGTAACGCAGGAGTAATGATTATAGTCATGAACGATGCCGTAAAAAAAACCGAAGCAGGAAAGAAATTATGGGACATTATGGTACAGCCCATGATTGGTCTACCACAAGAAGAACCTATGTTCGATGTTTCTGTGATCCCCCACCGCTCATTGTCTGACTTTATGAAGACTTACCGAAATATTGTAGTCGTTGAAGTAGGTCAGGAGGTACAAAAAGAAGGTATATTTTTTCATAAAGGCACATGGGCTAAACAGCAAGCCTTGGTACGTATCTACGCCAAAGATGCTGCCTCTATGAAACAACTGGTTGATGATAACGAGCTCAAACTGGTGGGTTTCTTTACCAAAGCAGAAAGAGAACGCTTGTCACACTATTTCAAAACCACCTTTAACAAAGACCTAAAGGACAAGGTAGCGAATACCTTTGGGGTGTCCATGAATATACCACGCGACTTCTCCCTACGAAAAGAAGAAGCAGATTTTATATGGATGTCACAAGAAACAAACAGCTCCAGTCTGGGTCTAATGATCTATGAAATAGATTACGTAGGTGAAGGAAGTTTCTCAAAAGAATACCTGTTAAATCAGAGAGATAAAACAATGATGAAGAAAGTGCCGGGTCCATCGGAAGGTTCCTACATGACCACCGAACACCAATTCCCCATTAACTATCAAGTAATCAAAACACCAACAGATACCAACACCGTAATGCTACGGGGCTTATGGAAGGTACAAGGTGATATGATGGGCGGGCCATTTATTGCCATGGCACATCATAACGTCGAACGAAATAAGATAATCATTACCGAAGGGTATTCCTACAATCCTGAGAAACCAAAAAAAAGAAATATGGTGAGGCAGTTGGAAGCCATTTTATATTCCTATTCACCCATTAAAAAAGAGCAGTAAATGAATATTCCTGCTACATCACGGGCCGACCTACAAGAAGCCTCACGTAAAAATGAATTGATTATTGAAACCGGAAGGCAGATCCAAAAGGATTTTGGCGAGTTCGGATTAGAAATACATTTCTCAGGAAAAGCCAATGATTTCTACGAAGAACTATTTGAGCAGATGAAAGAACATGTAGATTCTTTAGTAACAAGCAGTATAGATCGCTTAATGAATTTCCTCTACCGCATTGATATTAGCGAAAAACAGATCGCATTATATGAAAAGGAAATGCCCAACCGCGATTACAATGAAGTTTTGACCGAGTTAATCATACACCGCGAATTAAAGAAGGTGATTACCCGTGATTATTTCAGACAACAAAGCAATAAAAACGAACAAATTAAATTAGATTAAACGAACAAATCACAAATAGGTACGTTCTTTTACTCTACACGCAAAACAAAGCATATATGCATCCTACAATAAAAAAAACAATTGATATCAACCACGAAAAACATTTGGTATTTCTGGTAAACAACATAGCAGCGCTCAACGATTTTAAATTCTCAGAAAATGAGATTAACTATATCCAAAACAAGATTACCAAGGAACAAACCTTGGTACATATCAACCGACTCTCGCAACAAGTCTTTATCCGTTTTTCCAGTCAACAAGGCACCGAAGAAAACGAAAAGATAAGGAAAGATGGCAACTCCATCTTCAAAAAGCTCAAAGCAGAAGAAGTCACCCATTTTTCATTGATTGATCTCACAAGCCACAAAGATCAAACCATAGCACTGGCCGAAGGAATAGCACTAAGTGCCTATAGTTTTTCGAGATATAAAACAGACAACAAAGACAAGGCATTTAACTTACAAACCATTGATCTTGTAAGTCCAGCCATTACAGAACAAGAGATTGAGGAGCTAAACCACATTGTTGAATCAGTTTATCTGACACGCGACCTGGTAAACCAACCAGTAGATAAGCTCAACGCCACACAGCTGGCTGACTTTATCATGGAGCAATCTCAAAAAGCAGGTTTTCATGCCGAAGTATTTAACAAAACTAAAATAGAAGCATTGAAGTTCGGCGGACTTTTGGCTGTAAACAAAGGAAGTATCGACCCTCCCACCTTCTCAGTAATGGAATGGAAGCCCGCACATACTGTAAATAAAAAACCCTATGTATTAGTGGGCAAAGGTGTTGTTTTTGACACAGGAGGTATTAACCTAAAAACACCTCCTGGCAGTTTGGATACCATGAAATGCGATATGGGAGGAGCTGCCTCCGTAATAGGCACCATGATAGCCATCGCCAAAAACCAACTACCCATTCATGTGATCGGTCTTGTTCCAGCCACAGATAATCGCCCCGGCAAAAACGCCTATGTGCCGGGCGATATACTAACAATGCACAACGGACTTACAGTTGAGGTTTTAAATACCGACGCCGAAGGAAGACTTATTTTGGCAGATGCCCTTAGCTATGCCAATAAATACGCACCAGAACTGGTCATTGATCTGGCTACCTTAACCGGTTCAGCCGTGATGGCCATCGGCGAATATGGAACAGTTGCCATGGGCACAGCCAATGACGCAACCTTTGCTGAACTAGAACAAAAAGGATTTGAAACACACGAGAGAATTGTAAAATTCCCCTTCTGGAGCGACTACGATGAGTTAATAAAATCGGATATCGCAGACATTAAAAACCTGGGAGGTAGAGAAGGAGGATCCATCACAGCGGGTAAATTCCTTTCTAAATTCATAAATTACCCTTGGATCCATTTAGATATTGCAGGTCCCTCTTTTCATTTAACCGAAAGTAGCTATCGCGGTAAAGGAGCGTCTGGTGTTGGCGTACGATTGTTATACCAGTTTTTGAAGGCAAAAACAAAAAAATAAGCTTTTATCGGAATAGTTCCTCAAAAATGGCGATATTTAAACCCCATCTCATACTTGGGAACGAAAAATATGACGTGAAGAAGATTCACTACTGGAAGAAAAAAAGAACACATGAGAACAGATAAAATAAGACTGGGAATAACCCATGGCGACATAAACGGAATTGGTTACGAAATAATATTCAAGGCATTAAGTGATATCAGAATGTTTGATATGTGCACCCCTATTGTTTATGGTTCGTCAAAGGTAGCTGCATACCATCGCAAGACTTTAAATATATCTAACTTTAGTCTGAACAACATCAAAACAGCAGACGAAGCGCACCCCAAGCGCGCCAACATTATCAACTGTGTTGACGACAGTGTAAGAGTAGAATTAGGTAAAGCAACAAAAATGGGGGGAGAAGCGGCATTCTCAGCCCTGAGTAAAGCAGTCTCCGATCTCAAAGAAAACAAAATTGATGTATTGGTGACCGCTCCCATTCATAAAAAAACCATACAATCAGAGGATTTTAATTTCCCCGGACATACAGAATACCTGGAAGCGGAGTTTGGTGACGGCAATTCATTGATGTTATTAGTCAGCGATGTATTAAAGGTAGGTGTGGTGACAGGCCACATCCCACTAAACGATGTATCACGAAGCATTACAAAGGAAAAAATAGTAAACAAACTCAAGGTTCTGAATAAATCTTTACGCGAGGACTTTACCATCCGAAAACCTAGAATAGCAGTACTGGGACTAAACCCGCATGCCGGAGACAAAGGCTTAATAGGAAAAGAGGAACAGGACATCATCATCCCTGCCATCGAAGAAGCTAAAAATAAAGGTATTATGGCACTCGGACCATACCCTGCCGACGGATTATTCGGATCCAATAACCTATCCAAATTTGATGCAATACTGGCCATGTACCACGATCAAGGTTTAATACCGTTTAAAACCATATCGTTCTCTTCGGGTGTTAATTTTACAGCAGGCCTACCTATTGTAAGAACCTCGCCCGACCATGGAACGGCCTTTGAAATTGCCGGACAAGGCACTGCCGACGAAGAGTCGTTCAGACAAGCAGTATATTATGCCATTGACATTTTCAGAAACCGAAAATCCAATAAGGAAATATCTAAAGATCCACTTAAGTCCTATGACATCAGTAAAATGGATGACAAATTAGATGACAGACTTCCCAAAGAAGAAGAGAAAGAGCAACTTTAAAATTGAATACCTTCGGCAGGCCGTTTTAACACTCAACAGCCTGCCGAAAATACACCACCTTTCAAAAATCCACAAAACAAAATTAGAATTTCAACGTATTGTTAATATTAGACATCTACAAAAGTTTCTAATATTTCAATAAATACGTATTCAACAACAGAAAGAAAAGAGGGGACAAACTATGAAACGCCAAAAAACATCGGGGTACATTAAGGTATTATCATTATCTACCTGCATTATTGCACTTTACATAACCACACAATTATTTACTTTTTCATCAACACCAACACCTACAATTGATAATACACCTACATTTAAAAACAATTATTCTATTTTCAGTTTAAAAATACCAGATAGTATTCATTTTGCAAACGAAAAGGTGCCCATTGAAAAACATTGGGTTCGGGAAAGTCTGGACAGAGAATTACTAGTAAACACCTATTGGCAATCGCAAACTGTTTTATTTATCAAGCGTTGTAACCGCTATTTCCCTATTATTGAACCCATCCTTAAAGAGCAGGGCATTCCTGATGACTTTAAATACCTGGCTGTAATTGAAAGCGGGTTGATGCCTCGTTCTATTTCTCCAGCAGGGGCAGCGGGCATTTGGCAATTTATGAAATCCACAGCTATAGAATATGGTTTAGAAGTAAACAGCGAAGTAGATGAACGCTACCATTTAGAAAAGGCAACCATCGCTGCATGCAAATATTTTAATAAATCGTACGCCAAATACCAGAACTGGACCTTGGTAGCCGCATCTTATAATGCAGGCAAAGCAGGTATTAGCAGACAATTAGATCGTCAACAAGCATCTGATTATTACAATTTATTACTTGGAGAAGAAACCGGCAGGTATGTTTATCGCATCATTGCCTTAAAAGAAATCCTTTCGACTCCTGATAAGTACGGTTTCTATGTGGACGAAGAAGACTTGTATGCTCATTTAAAAACTGGAGCAGTAAGCGTTGACAGCTCTATTCACAATATAGCAAGCTTTGCAAAGAAATATGATATCTCTTACAAAGAGCTAAAGGATTTAAATCCCTGGTTAAGAGACAATAAATTAACCAACAGTAGGAAGAAGACATATAAAATTGACTTACCAGTAAGTGCACTTAACACACAAAAAATTCCGTCAAAACCCATCCGTCCTGAGTCTATCCCTACCCCTATCATCGATGAGAGTCAGATATCCATCAAAACCCAAGGAATGAGCATTCAAAATAAAAACTAACTACAGCTTATAAACACTCCAAAGCCCTGTATATAACCATCAGGGCTTTTTTATAAAAGCAAACCACAGATATAAAGACCTTTTTGCCCAAAACAAAAGTGATTTGTTAGTATATTTGTTGGCTGTAATTTTTTGCAAGACATGGGTACAAAAGAAGATAAAATAGAACGCACAGAGGAGGATATCGTGGAGAATGGATCAATCTCCGTAATGGGAGCCAGAGTGCACAACTTACAAGACATTGACATCAGCTTCCCCCGAAATAAACTGGTTGTGGTCACCGGCCTGAGCGGGAGTGGTAAGTCTTCACTGGCTTTTGACACCATATATGCAGAAGGTCAACGAAGATACATAGAGACCTTTTCCGCTTATGCCAGACAATTTTTAGGCAACATGGAACGTCCGGATGTGGACAAGATCACAGGACTAAGTCCGGTAATCTCCATTGAACAGAAAACCACAAACAAGAATCCTCGTTCAACCGTTGGAACCATCACGGAAATATACGATTTTCTAAGGCTTTTATTCGCTCGTGCTGCTGATGCATATTCGTATAATACGGGCGAAAAAATGATAAAATACACCACAGAACAAATACTTACCCTTATCAAAGAGAACTTCAATGATAAAAAGGTAATGGTACTTGCACCTCTGGTAAAAAACAGAAAAGGACATTACAAAGAACTATTTGAACAGATTCGAAAAAAAGGATACCTATACGCAAGGGTAGATGGCGAAATAGTAGAGTTGGAACATGGATACAAACTAGATAGATATAAAAACCATCAAATAGAAATGGTCATCGACCGCATCAAAGTTTCTGAGAAGGAAGAAAAGAGACTATCAGACTCACTTCATCTGGCCATGAAAAATGGCAAAGGCATTATGATGATTCTGGATGTTGACACCAATGACGCCAAATTTTATTCGCAAAAACTAATGTGTCCTACTACGGGCATTTCATACAACGAACCCGCGCCCCATTCCTTTTCATTTAACTCCCCACAGGGCTCATGCAACAAATGTAAAGGACTTGGAACCATCAATATGGTTGACCTTGAAAAGGTAATACCTGATAACAAAATAAGTATTCATGCGGGTGGAATTGCTCCACTGGGAAAATATAAAAACACTCTTATTTTTTGGCAGATACAAGCGCTGGCCGAAAAGTATGGGTTTACACTAAAAACACCCATCAAAAATATACCCGAAGAAGCTTTAGACACTATATTGAACGGTTCAACCGAACCAATCACTTTAAAAAACACGCCGCTCGGAACGGGGTCTAACTACTTTATTAGCTTTGATGGCGTCATTAAATACATACTGCAGCAACAAAGCAACGACACCAGTAAAAAAGCAAAAAAATGGGCCGGGCAATTTGTTACCAACGCAGTCTGCCCTACTTGTAAAGGACAAAGGCTAAACAAAGAGGCTTTGCATTTTAAACTCAATGACAAAAACATTGCCGACCTGTCCAAAATGGATTTAAGCCTTTTATCACAGTGGTTTCAAGATATAGAAACGCACCTTAGCAAAAAACAAAAAGCCATTGGGGCTGAGATATTAAAAGAAATAAGAAGCCGGCTTGGCTTTCTACTCAATGTAGGACTGGGTTACCTCGCTTTAGACAGAAGTGCCATGACCCTATCAGGTGGCGAGAGCCAACGAATCAGACTAGCAACACAAATAGGCTCACAACTGGTCAACGTACTTTATATCTTAGATGAGCCCAGCATAGGTCTGCACCAGCGCGACAACCACAAGTTAATCCAATCGTTGCATCAATTACGAGATACCGGCAACAGTATCTTGGTGGTAGAACACGATAAAGATATGATGATGCAAGCAGACTACCTCATTGACATGGGTCCTTACGCAGGAAGACATGGAGGTGAGATTGTTGCGCATGGCACCCCCTTACAAGTAGCCCAACAAAATACGCTTACGGCCGATTATTTAAACAACAAAAAATCCATTGAGATACCTAAAAAAAGGAGAAAAGGAAACGGCAACAAATTAGTTCTTCACAACGCCAGCGGCAACAACCTAAAAAATGTAACCGCCACCTTTCCGCTGGGCACGTTTATATGTGTCACCGGTGTTTCAGGGAGCGGAAAATCAACACTGATCAACGAAACATTATACCCCATTCTAAACCAACATGTGTACCATTCAGTAAAAGACCCTCTACCTTATAAAAAAATAGATGGTTTACAATCTGTAGACAAGGTAGTAGATGTGGATCAGTCGCCCTTAGGAAGGACGCCACGTTCTAATCCTGCCACCTACACAAAAGTTTTTGATGAAATTAGAAAGCTTTTCACCAACCTACCCGAATCAAAAATAAGAAATTACAAACCCGGACGCTTTTCCTTTAACATGGTAGGAGGAAGATGTGAAACCTGCAAAGGCGGAGGAGTACAAGTAATTGAGATGAACTTCCTTCCCGATGTAATGGTAGAGTGCCCGGAATGCCATGGCAAACGTTACAACCGAGAAACACTGGAGATAAGATACAAAGGCAAATCAATCAGCGATGTACTGGATATGACAATTAACCAAGCCGTTGATTTCTTCGAAAACATTCCTCAAATCGCACATAAACTGCGGGTAATCAAAGAAGTTGGACTTGGCTATATCACACTTGGACAACCCTCCACTACACTATCCGGTGGAGAATCACAACGAGTCAAACTTGCCTCAGAACTAGCTAAAAAAGACACAGGAAAAACCATTTATATACTGGATGAACCAACTACCGGATTACACTTTGAAGATATCAGAGTATTATTGGATGTGCTTAACAAATTAGTAGATAAAGGAAACACTGTTATTGTCATTGAGCACAATCTGGATGTGATAAAAGTAGCTGATTACATTATCGATATCGGGAAAGAAGGAGGTCGTTTTGGAGGAGAAATCCTTTGCGAGGGGACACCCGAAACAATCATCAAAAACAAAGATAGCTTTACTGCCCAATATCTAAGACTTGAACTACCATAAAGGTTCGACTTAAAAAACTTGATGCATCTATGTGTATTTATTACTTTTAATGTTTCATCAATAAACAATCAAAAATCACCTATATGAGCCAGCAAATTGAAATTAAATGTGTCAACAACAATACATACAAGACTTACAACCGGGGTGTCACATTAAAACAAATTGCAGACGACCATCACATAAAGCTCCGAAGCGAAATAATAGGCGCTATGGTCAACAACAGTCTAGAGCAGTTGTCCTACGAAGTATTTCACCCAAAAACAGTTGAGTTTATTGACATCACAAATCCTGACGGGATGCGTATGTACATCCGAAGTCTTTCTTTTCTGTTATACTATGCCGTTGAAAATGTTCTTCCCGGCACAAAGCTAAGCGTAGAACATTCCGTTTCAAGAGGCGTTTATTGTAAACTCGATGGTCCACACGAAGTAAGCTTTGACGAAATAAGCAAATTATCCGAATACATGCGTAATCTGGTTCAACAAGATATTCCCTTTGAGTATTACCAAAAAGAAACAGAAAAAGTAATAGAACTTTTTAAGGAACAAGGCTTTGAAGACAAAATAGGATTATTGGAAAGCAGAGGCCATCATTACTCTTCTTATTATCAATTAAAAGACACCATTGCTTCATTTTATGGCTATTTAGTTCCTTCAACGGCATACCTAAAAGTATTCGATGTCAATAAATACTATGACGGCATCCTATTACAAATACCTCGTCGTTTTGAACCAGAAGAAGTGGAGCGCATGGTGATCCAAAACAAAATGTTTGAAATATTTCAGGAATATAGCCATTGGAGCAAAGTACTCAAAGTAACCAACATACACGACTTAAATACACTACAAAAGAACAACAAAGCCCAGCGTCTCATAAAAGTATCAGAAGCATTCCATGAGAAAAAGATAGGCCATATAGCCGAGCGAAAAGACCATGTTAGAATTATTCTGATCAGCGGTCCCTCATCCAGTGGAAAAACCACTTTCAGCAAACGTCTAGCCATACAACTAATGGTCAATGGACTAAGACCACACACCCTATCTTTAGACAATTATTTTGTTGACCGTGAAAAAACACCACTAGACGAGAATGGCGATTACGACTTTGAAGCCCTAGAAGCTTTAGATATAGATCAATTCAACCAAGACCTTAGTCTACTCCTCAAAGGTGAAAAAGTTGACTTACCTAAGTTTTCCTTTGAAACAGGCAAGCGCTATTACGACAACACCAAAATCAGATTAAAGAAGAACGACATTTTAGTGATTGAAGGCATTCACGGTCTTACCCCAGAGCTAACACACAATATTCCCGATTCCTTTAAATTTAAAATTTATGTTTCGGCACTCACCTCCATCAACATAGACAGCCATAACAGAATACCCACCACAGACAACCGCCTCATCAGAAGAATTGTTCGGGATTACAAATACCGAAACTATTCTGCCGTAGATACGCTTTCGCGTTGGCAAAGCGTTAGAAGAGGTGAAGACAAGCACATTTTCCCTTACCAAGAAGAAGCGGACGTTATGTTTAATACAGCCCTTTTATATGAACTGGCTGTTTTAAAGCCCTTGGTAGAACCGATGTTACTGGAAGTTCCTCACAATAAACCAGAATATGCAGAAGCCAGCAGACTACTCTATTTCTTCAGCTATTTCGATAGTATACAATCCCATAGCATTCCTCCCACCTCTATTTTAAGAGAATTTTTAGGAGGCAGCAGCTTTGATTACTAAACTTTCAGAAATAATAGATGATTCTCATAAAATAAAATTTTACTGGCATCTTTTTTTTCACTAACTTCTATCAAAATTAGAATGTGAAAAAAGCAACCTTTAAACTACATATAATTATATCGTTACTAATTTATTTAGTGCAAGGGTTGCTGAGCCAGGCTTTTACTGAAAACAAAAAAATTCTTTATATCAATTCCTATAGCATTGGTTTGCTGTGGACCGATGAATTTACGCTAGGCCTAAAAACTGAGTTGGACAAGAGTGGGGACATAGCCTATTACACAGAATTTATGGACACCAAACGAATCCAATTTCATTCTCACTATGATTATTTTTATCAGTACCTCAAGACCAAATATATGGGTATTGATTTTGATGCTGTGGTGACCGCGGACAATAATGCCCTTGATTTTTTCCTATACCACAAAGATTCCATCATATTCAAACACAAGCCTCTAATCTTTGCCGGCATCAACAATATTGACGACTATCACCTTAACGATATAGAGGCATACGGAATAGTGGAAGGAAGAGGCTGGGAACATGTATTTTACAGTATGCACCGTCTCTTTCCTGACAGAAAAAATGTATATGTATTTTCAAACACTTCCCATACCGATTCCTTAAATCAATCCATTGTAGCCAAATACGCACAAGAATTTGGAGTACCTGAATACCATATTATTATGAGTAGCAACCAAGACTCAATGGTTAACATTCTTAAATCCCTTGGCTCCAAGGATATGGTATATCTATTCAACAGAACATTTAGCAAATCGGCAGCCCACTGGCCATATAACGACATCCTCACTAAGATGAACAAACCTTTGGACGTTCCCATTTTTTCAGGGGCCCACATCCGTGACGGAATCAACAATATCGTTGGCGGCGAAGAGAATATTGGTGAATTTCACGGCCGTACGGCCGCACACATGGTAATAAAATTACTTCATGGTCAAGAGCTTAAGCCTCGTTTCATTTACCCCAAAGGAAAACTTTTGTATAATTACCAGGAACTAAAACGCTTTCATATTGATCATAAATTACTACCAAGAGATGCCATCATTGTAAATAAACCAGAATCAATATTTAGCAAATTCAAGCAGATAGCCTATATTAACTTTTCGTTCATAGCAGCATGTGTCGCCATCATCATCACAATGATAATCAATAACAAAAACCAAAAACGCTACCGCAAAAAAATTGAAGAGGCCAGAGATAATGCACTACAATCAGAAGCGGTAAAAACATCCTTTATAGCCAACATCTCACACGAAATCAGAACGCCGCTCAATGCAATTATCGGATTCTCTGATATCTTAAAAGCAGAGAACAAAAGTGCTAACCTAAATGAATATATAAAACACATACACGATAGCTCCTATATATTAGAACGTTTGGTAAATGATGTACTGGATTTATCATTGATAGACTCCAATGAAGTAAAGCTGAACAATAGTGAAGTTTTTTTACCTACATTTACAGATGAGCTCATCAAACGAAATACCGTTCAACTTGAACGCTATGGTAAAACCAAGCTCAAACTCAGGTTAAAAACTCCCCAAGGAGGGCCTAAGATTCTATATACAGATACTTTTCGACTAAATCAGATCCTTCAGAACTTAATCAACAACTCCATTAAATATTCCTATTCAGGCACAATCACCTTGAGCTATCATTTTTATACCCGAGAAGAAGTTTTATCGAAAATTAAACTGCAGCATTACCAACTCAACGACGATCAATACTGTATGTTTTCGGTAAGAGATTATGGAATAGGCATACCTCAGGAACTCAAAACATTTGTATTTGAAAGATTTAGACGACTCGATCAGGTATACATGGGACATCATGGCGGTGTCGGTCTTGGCCTTAACATCTCAAAATCAATCATAAAGCTAATGGGTGGTGAAATCTGGTTTGAAAGCAAACAAGGAACTGGATCTACCTTTTCATTTGTAGTCCCTAACAATATTCCCTCTATTTAACAATACAGCATGAGTCTATCTAAAATTATTATATATTTAAAAAAAAATCTGGAAGCTTTCATTTGGATTGTGGGATTATTACTGATGAGCATTTCAGACCCCCATGCACATGCACATTATTCTCTGTGTTTAATTAAAAACAGCGGGTTGGACTTTTGTCCCGGATGCGGATTAGGACATTCATTGGGCTTTTTATTCAGGGGCGAAATTGCCAATTCATTCCATAGTCATCCCTTAGGCATATTCGCACTTATCATTTTAACATACAGAATATTTCAAATATTTAAGAACAACCATAAAAATGCAAATACATGAACAGAATCATTAATTTTTTCCCAGATTTAGAATTAGAAGAAGCATCATTTATAGATGGTATTATCCAAGATTACAGCGATGAAGAAGTAAAAAACTTTGCCATGCTTTATCGAAGCAGACGCAAAGATCCTCAAATGATATTAATACTCGCTTTGGTAGGTATATTTGGCGTAGCCGGAATACACCGCTTTATTATTAACCAAGTGGGAATGGGCGTACTGTATTTTTTAACAGGCGGTCTTTGTTTAATTGGAACAATCGTAGATCTTGTAAATTACAAGTCATTGGCATTTGAATACAACCAAAAGATGGCCTTTGAGGTGAAGGCCTATATGTCTATGTCCCAAAAATAACATCACATTGTAAAAAAAATAACGGCTGTCACAATACCTATGAGACAGCCGCATCTATCTATTATCAGAATAAAATTTACTAAATATGAATCACCTCATCATACGCAGCAGCCGCTGCTTCCATAATAGCTTCAGACATGGTAGGGTGAGGGTGCACTGACTTAATCAACTCAGGACCTGTTGTCTCCAACCTTTTGGCCACTACCAGTTCGGCGATCATCTCAGTCACATTGGCACCTACCAGGTGTGCTCCCAATAACTCACCATATTTAGCATCAAAAATAAGCTTGACAAAGCCATCCTTATGTCCGGCAGCACTTGCTTTACCAGAAGCTGAAAAAGGAAATTTACCCACTTTAAGTTCATAACCCGCCTCTTTGGCTGCTTTTTCACTCAAACCAACAGAAGCTACTTCAGGTGAAGTATAGGTACATCCTGGTATATTACTATAATTAATAGGCTCAGGCGTATGTCCAGCAATCTTTTCGACACAGGTAATAGCTTCAGCAGAGGCCACATGAGCCAAGGCTTGTCCAGGCACGATATCACCAATCGCATATACCCCATCCACCGATGTTTTGTAATACGCATCCACCTTAATCTTACCATTCTCTACTACCACGCCAACTTCTTCCAATCCAATTCCTTCAATATTAGGTGCAATACCTACCGCTGATAAAATTACATCCGCTTCGTGGGTTTCCTCACCCTTTTTGGTTTTTATAAGGGCTTTCACTTTATCTCCACTGGTATCTACGCTAAGTACCTCCGAAGAAACCATCACATTAATCTTGGCTTTCTTAAAAGAGCGGGCCAATTGTTTAGATACTTCTTCATCCTCCAAAGGAACAATATTGGGCAAGTACTCCACTAAAGTAACCTTCGTTCCAATGGAATTATAAAAATAAGCAAATTCGCTTCCAATAGCGCCCGAGCCCACTACAATCATAGATTCAGGTTTCTTTTCCAGCGTCAGCGCCTTTCTATAACCAATCACTTTAACGCCATCCTGCGGAAGATTAGGCAACTCACGACTTCTTGCTCCTGTTGCCAATAAAATATGTTTGGCAGCAACCTCAATGACACTTCCGTCCTCCTTTTTAACTTCTACTGTTTTATTGTCTTTCAGTTTACCAAAGCCATTGATGACATCCACCTTGTTCTTTTTAAGCAAAAACTGAACTCCTTTGCTCATGCCATCAGCTACGCCTCTACTCCTGGCAACCATCGCCTCAAAGTCGGCCTTCGATTCTCCTTCAATCTTGATACCATAATCTTCGGCATGCTGAATATATTCAAAAACAGAGGCGCTCTTAAGCAGTGATTTGGTTGGGATACATCCCCAGTTTAAACAAATCCCGCCCAATTCGGCTCTTTCTACTATGGCTACTTTTAAGCCTAATTGTGAAGCACGGATAGCTCCTACATAGCCCCCCGGGCCACTTCCAATAACTACTAAATCGTATTGCATATTACTTAAGTATATGATTCTTTAAAACGTCATCAATTCACACATTCATTAACTACCAAAGTCAGGCAATCATATTATATATTGATTGACGGCAACGATAAATTAACAAAGCTTACACAAAAAAGTTGAACACATGACTGATTTGTTAAACCTATCATTGTTATTTCTCGTGCAGATCATCCTGATTCAATAAAAATACTTTTCAAATTAAATTCTAAGGTATAGTTTTAAATGTATCCTTCAAAGAATTATATAGATGATTTAACTCCTTGAAAAAATAAGAAACCTTTTGGCGGATAGTCTCGTTTAACCGTTCTGTACTACAACACGCTAAATAACAACTCTACTTTAGTTAACATGATGTTAATTCGCCCTATTGATGTCTGGGCATTGCATTTGTTTTATTAGCTTTGTAAATCGAAAAAACAAATATACTTTAACTGACTTATAACATTTCAAAATATTATTGAAAATGAAAAAGATCATATTATTATTTACCTTTGCATTACTATGGACTTCTGCCACATGGGCGCAACAAACAAAACCTGCTTTTTCTTTTGAAGAAACACTTCATAATTTTGGAGAAGTAAAAGAAGCCGACGGAAAAGTATCTCACGAATTTAGTTTTACCAATACAGGTAGTCTTCCATTGGTCATACATAACGTACGCGCTTCTTGTGGTTGTACATCTCCCGAATGGAGTAGAAAACCTATTGCACCAGGAGGCAAAGGCTTTGTAAAAGCGACTTTTGACCCACGAAATCGTCCTGGAAACTTTAATAAAACCATTACAGTAACAGCCAATACCGCGAACCCCAATACGGTTTTAAGAATCACAGGCAATGTAACACCTCGTCCCAAGACGCTGGAAGATATTTACCCAAGAGAGGTAGGCCCCTTGCGTTTTAAAACCACACACATTAGTTTCACGCGCATACAACCCAAAGAAAAAAAGAGTGAAACCATTGAATTTGTCAACACCTCCGATCAAACCATTACTTTAGATTTTGACCGAGTACCGAAACATATTAGTTTGGTAGCCAAGCATCAGGACAATTCATCAGGGAGCAATATCAATACATTTAAACCCGGTGAGAAAGGAAATATTACCGCAACTTATAATGCAGCTATCAAAAATGATTGGGGCTTTGTATACGATCAGGTATTTTTAAAAATCAACGGCGAAACAAATTATAAAAACCGCATCAGTGTCAATGCCAATATCCAGGAAGATTTTTCTAGCTGGAGCCAAGAACAAAAAGCAAAAGCAGCAAAAATAAGTGTAGACAATAAAATATTTGACTTTGGTGAGATTAAGCAAGGAGAAAAAGCCAAACACACTTATTATATTACCAACACAGGAAAATCAGATTTATTAATCCGTAAGGTAAAAGCATCGTGCGGGTGTACAGCTATTAAGCCAGCAAAAACAACTATTGCACCTGGAGAAAAAACAGCGATTACTGCAGAGTTTAATTCAGCCGGCAAAAGCGGTCGCCAAAATAAATCAATTACAGTAATTACCAACGATCCTTTGGCCAGCAGCACACTTTTGAGAATACAAGGTACTGTTACCAAGTAATATCATTTGATAACGAAAGGCTACAAATGAATATAAAAACGGAACACCTTCCAGTATGAGGCGTTCCGTTTTTTGCTTAAAAAAGTGACAATTAATGTGGATTTAATGTAAATTCGCAACAAATTTATTGCAGCAATGATTAACGACGACCATCATCATATTGAAAATGACGCCCTTTATAGTAACTTAAACGTTAATAAGGGAGTAGAGAATGTTGAGACGGTTAACGCAGATGCGGCTCAACGATTCCTACAGAAAAAAAGGAAATTACCCAGCGTTGATGAATTCTTCGAAGGCATCCGCAGAGGTGACATTACCTTATTGAGCCAAGCGGTTACCCTTGTGGAAAGTGCCCGCCCGGATCACCATAAGGTGGCCCAGCAGGTCATAGAAAAATGCCTACCCTATTCTGGGAAGTCCATTCGTTTGGGTATTACAGGGGTTCCTGGAGCAGGAAAAAGTACAGCTATAGAAGCATTAGGAATGCATATTATAAAACAAGGCGGAAAGCTGGCCGTTCTGGCCATTGATCCCAGCAGCGAAAGATCCAAAGGAAGCATTCTAGGTGACAAAACACGCATGGAAGAGCTTTCCTCTCAGTCTAACGCATACATCCGTCCTTCACCCTCCGCGGGCTCACTGGGTGGTGTTGCCCGCAAAACACGAGAAACAATAATACTATGTGAGGCAGCTGGATTTGATACTATTTTTATTGAGACCGTAGGAGTAGGTCAATCAGAAACAGCCGTACATTCCATGGTTGATTTCTTTTTATTGATCATGCTGGCTGGTGCAGGTGACGAACTACAAGGTATTAAACGCGGCATCATGGAGATGGCCGATGCCATCGTTATCAACAAAGCAGATGGCAACAATATTCATCGCGCCAATTTGGCCAAGACAGAATACGCCAGTGCACTTCACCTTTTTCCACCTACACAATCAGGGTGGATACCCAGGGTTGAAACTTGTTCGGCTCTTGAAAAAACAGGGATAAATGAGATATGGGACATGGTAAAAGAATACGTTGAAAAGACAAACAAAAACGGATATTTTTCGTACCGAAGAAATGAACAGTCGCAATACTGGATGTTCGAATCAATCAACGAAAATTTAAAATCCAACTTTTACAACAATCCTGAATTAGCAACATTAACAGAATCGTACAAACAAAAAGTATTAAACGACGAGATAAGTTCGTTTAAGGCAGCCCAAGAGTTGCTAAATAAATATTTCAATAAAATAAACCAATAAGTATTTTCAACCGGGTATAAATAAGCTTACCCTTAAAAAGAATCAGAATGAAAAACATTTTTTTAGTGGCAATGATGGCCATTATTTTCGCTGCTTGTCAGCCAACAACTTTCACTATCAACGGTACTATCGAAGGTGTTACCGAAGGGAAAGCGATCTTAAAGAACATAGTGGACGGAAGGCCTGCATCATTGGACACAGCTGATATCGTAGAGGGCAAGTTTACCTTTACAGGAACTGTAGATGAGCCTGAATTATATTTAATTTTTGTTGAAAACAACAATACTCCTATTGTGTTCTTTGGCGAGAATGCCAACATTAACATCGAAGCCAATGCCAACAATATGCAGGAAGCAGTTGTTTCTGGCTCAGACATTACGGATGTGTACACCAGCTTTGTCAATAAAGTTCCGGGAAAAACACGTTTAGAAGAAATCAACTCTGAATATCAAAAAGCGATGGGAGCTGGAGATCAGGCTTCACAACAAGCGCTACGCGATGAGGCAAATGAATTGATGGAAGAACAAAAAGCCTATTTTCTTGATTTTATCAAAAACAACACCAACAGCATTGTAGGTGCCTATATGGCTATGCAGGCTATTAGCGAATTCGACATGGAAGAATTTAAAGCCCTTACCGCTGAATTCGAAGCCAATTTAGGTGACAGTAAGTATGTTACCAATTTGAAAAAAGCCTTGGAACCAATGGAAAAAGCAGCCGCTGCTGCCATGGCCACCGAAATAGGCGCCATTGCTCCAGACTTTACTCTACAGTCTGTTAATGGTGACGAAGTAACTCTTTCTTCGTTCAAGGGCAAATATCTTTTGGTTGACTTTTGGGCTTCATGGTGCAAGCCTTGTCGCGAAGAAAACCCCAATGTTATTAATGCTTATGCCGAGTTCGCTGCAAAAGGATTTGAAGTATTAAGCGTGTCATTAGACAGAGACCAGGATGCATGGAAAAAAGCCATTAAAGACGATGGGCTAGTATGGACACAAGTAATCGACGGAGAAGGCAATACAGCCAACACTTATGGTGTTACAAGCATTCCTTTCACCTTATTACTTGACAAAGAAGGAAAGATCATTGCTAAAAATCTAAGAGGAGAAGCTCTTAGTCATAAATTGTCCGAGTTACTGAACTAATAACTCACACCTGTCAAACATAGATATTACTTGAAAGGCGTCCTTAGGGGCGCCTTTTTCGCTTGACAAGATAATACATAAGCACATAGCGGATCACGCACAAAAGTTGAGTCTGTTGAAAAATTAGTATTTATTTAGCTGTTAAATAGAAACGGATAAAACAAATTGTGAAAGAAGAACTATCATTGGAGCTATCGGCGGCTCTATTTTTATCAGCAGGAATATTAGATTATTTCCAGATCGTATCCTATCGGAAATCTTCAAGCGGAAAGCATATCTCAAACTAAGGATTTGAAATTAAGGGTGTTGACATTCTATTTTAATAATAATTTCAAGTATAACGAAAGTCTTTACAATTTATCCATAACCATATTCAAGAACTCTCATCTAAAGGATATCTTCTATTAATGTACAAAGCTATCAATTAATGAACCGCAGGGTTGGCCAGAACAATAGCCCCGGGGCCGGCGTTGGCGAGAAGCTTTCCATAAATCACTTACTACTAGATACAAAAGTATCATTAACACTATCCTGACAGCATCCCAACGGAACAACCCCCTATTCACATAATTCTTTATCAAATAATTCAAAAGCCCAATTAGTTTGTTCCGGATCACCCAACACATATACGATATCATTATACCTAAGAATAGTGTCAGGAGCCGGATGCTCAATAATAGCAGTCCCGCGCTTGATGGCCAAAAGGGTTACGCCCGTCTTACTCCGTAATTGAATATCAGAAAGCGACTTACCATCAACAGGAGAGTCCACTTCTATTTTTATGGCAGAGATATTCATATGCATCAGTTCATCAAAAATACTCGGTTGATTTACGATATCACGTTCAGAGAACTCCCCCAGGTTCAAGTTTCGAATATGTGTCAAAATACGGTTCACCTCTTTTTGTGGATATAATTTTTTCACCAGTATTCGATTAAACAAATCGATGGCAATCTCAAGCTTTTCAGGCAACACCTGATCGGCTCCAAGCATATATAGCTGCTCCATATTCTGGATGTATTTTGAACGTGCAATAATATATGCCTTTTTATTCAGGCCTCTCACCTTTTCAATAATCGCCATAGAAGGAATTAACCGACCTACGGAAATCAAAACAATTTCGGCGGTATCCACATGGGCTTTCTTTAAGATGGGCTCATTGACCGCATCACCATACACCACCAAGTCACCTTTATCCATTTTTTCCTTGGCCAGGATAGGATCAAAAATAACTGAGACATGATGCAAATTATTTAGCTTGGCCATCAACGATAATTTTAAGGCACTCGTATCTGTACCAATAATCACCAGGTGATTATTAATATCCGGTATCTCAATTTCCTTTAAAGGAAATAATCCATTGATCAGAAAATCAGGCAGAGGAAGCTTTAACAACGCATTAGCCAAAGGACGCGACACATTCATTAAAAAAGGGGTGAACGACATGGTGATCACAGCCACCGCTAAAAATAACTGATAAAAATAATCATCAATAATAGCATTGTTTAATCCTATTTTAGCCAATATAAATGAAAATTCACCCACCTGACTCAATGCCAATCCCACCAAAACAGTACCTCGCAAGGTATGTCCCAACATAAAACCTGCACCTCCAGCCACGACGGTTTTTATGCCCATGACCAACACAACAATAAATATAACCAATTGATAATTATCCAACACAAATCTTAAATCTAACAACATACCAATAGACACAAAGAAAAAACTAGTAAACGTATCTTTAAATGGTATCAGATTAGAAAAGGCATTATGACTGTATTGCGATTCAGAGATCATGAGTCCTGCCAAGAAAGCACCAAAAGCCAGTGACATGCCCAACTGCGATGTGATCAAAGCAATAGCCAGACAAATTAAAAAGATACTCATCATAAACAACTCTTGATTCTTCGTCATAGCTATTATATGCAACAACTTTGGCAAGAGCCATTTATTACCAACATACACAAGTAGTATAATAAAAACAGCTTTTAATCCGAGCAGCAACAATTCATGCACAATATGCACCTCATTTTTTCCGAGCAGATTAGCAAATAACAAGAGAGGAACCAACAATAGATCCTGAAAAATAAGAACCCCCAGAATTGTTCGTCCATAATTTGAAGAGAGCTCCGACCGCTCCTGCAATATCTTGAGCACAAGAGCAGAGCTACTCAATGCCACCAGAAAACCAATAAATAAACTTGTTTGCCAAGAAAGGTCATAAAATTGAGATATTACATAGAATATCCCAGCTGTCACCAATACTTGCAACAGACCACCCAAAAATACAATCTTCCTGATCTTCAGCAGATGCTTTAAAGAAAACTCCAGGCCAATGGTAAAAAGCAATAATACAACACCGATCTCCGCCAAGACTTCAATTTCATGTTCTCCATGCACCAAAGCAAGCAGATGAGGACCTGCAAGAATACCAGTAAGCAAATACCCCACAACAGTTGGTATCTTTAATTTAGTGAACACTAAATTCACTACGGTTGACAATGCGAATATGACAACAATATCAGAGAGTATTGGAAATTCCATATACAATAAATTAGGGTATAACTATTTTTCGCTTCCACTTAATAAAGTCATACTGCTCTTTTATAACATGCACTCAGGGGCAATTACAGAGCAGACAACATCAAATTAACAACATCAACAAATCATTCCTCCAAAACAAACACTATTCTTCACGGGCGATTAGGGATTTATCATCACAAACATGAAACTCCGGCTGAAGCGTAGCATGGTGTATATTAAACTTATGACTTATCAATTCACGCACCTGTGTCATCACTTTATCCACCTCCGACAATAACATATCCTCTTCACAATCAATATGCGCCTCAAAGTGGATTTCATGATCAGTTAATTGCCATATATGGACATGATGTACGTTTTTCACCTGCTTTAAAACACAGATAGCCTGCGTAATTTTATCAACATCAATATCCTTCGGCGTAAACTGCATCAACACCTTTATAGCCCCCACTACCAAGTTCCAGCTGGAGATGATCAGATAGACAGCAATCATAACAGACAACAGGCTATCGACCCAATACCACCCAAAACGTATCATTAAAAAACCACCCACTAGCACCGCAATTGAAGTCAACATATCCGAAAAGAGATGCAAATAAGCGGCTTTCATATTCATACTTTTTTTAGCATCCTTTTGAATGAGCAATACACTCAAGCCATTTGCGAGTATACTTAGCCCGGCCAGCCACATCACTAATTCACCACCCACCTCAACAGCACCAAGAGTGAACAGTCGCTCCATGGCTTCCACAATCAAATAAACAGAGACACCCAAAAGAGTGGCTGCATTAATAAAAGCTGCCAAAATCTCCGCCCTCTTATAGCCAAAAGACTGCTTACTGGTCGGTTTCCTCTTCGCCAGCTTATGAGCCACGTAGCTAATTACCAAAGCCATTACGTCAGACAGGTTATGCAAAGCATCAGTCATCAACGAAAGAGAATGACTAAATATAGCACCAATTATTTGCGAAACTGTTATCAGCACATTTAGCAATATGGCAATAAGAAGATTTTTTCCTTTAAGTTCTATATGATGATGTCCATGAGAATGATCATGATGATGATGTTCCATTTTTTTAGGTAAAAATAAAGATTTTGAAATAATTCGATAGGATATTCTTCAAATTATACCACAATCATTAAAATTATTTTTTTTAATGCCCCTATCCATATCTGGGAGTGACCTTCCTTAAATTCATAATTGTATATTTGCAACATACATTTTTTTAAGACACCATCATGGATTTGAAGCAGATTATTAAAGAGCTAAGCCAAAAATATTATCCTGAAATTTTGGACATCAGAAGACATATTCACAAAAACCCGGAGCTTTCATTTGAAGAATTCAACACTTCCAAGTATATCTGCTCCAAACTCGACGAATACCACATACCTTATCGGGCAGGTTATGTAAAAACAGGCATTATAGGAACCATCAAAGGAAAAAATCCAAACAAGAAAGTCATTGCCCTAAGAGCCGACATGGATGCCTTACCCATAATAGAAGATGAGAACAATCCTATAAAATCATGCAACAAAGGTGTGATGCACGCCTGTGGACACGATGCACATTCGGCCTCCCTATTAGGCACTGCAAAAATATTAAACGAGTTAAAAGACCAATGGGAAGGAACGATCCTACTCATCTTTCAGCCTGGAGAAGAAAAGTTCCCTGGTGGTGCCAAACTTCTAATGGAAGAAGGAGCCTTAGACAATCCCAAACCTGAAATTATTATTGGCCAACACGTACTACCCGATATGGAGACCGGTCATGTTGGGTTTAAGGAAGGCATGTACATGGCTTCAGGTGACGAAATATATTTAACCATCAAAGGAAAAGGCGGTCATGCAGCCATGCCACATATTTTAAACGACAATGTGCTCATAGCTGCCAACATTATTGTATCGATGCAACAAATTGTTTCGCGCATGGTTCCGGCAAATATCCCCACCGTATTATCCTTTGGAAAAGTGATAGCGGATGGTGCCACCAATATCATTCCCGAAAAGGTTGAAATAGCAGGTACACTGCGCACTATGAATGAAGAATGGAGAGCCAAAATAAAAACCCAAATTCGTAAAATAGCAACTGAGATGGCCCAAAGCATGGGTGCAACTTGCGAAGTAAAAATAAACGACGGATATCCAGTTGTTACGAATCATATCGAAATCACTGAAAAAGCTTATACTGCAGCCCAGAAATTTCTCGGTAACGAACGGGTTCATAAGATGGATATCAGAATGACAGCAGAGGATTTTGGTTATTACACCCAAGCTTACCCTTGTACATTTTATCGTTTTGGGGTTCAGCAAGCGAACAATTTTAAAACAGGAGGGTTACACACTCCTGGATTCAACCTAAATGAGTCAGCACTAGAAACTTCCGTTGGACTAATGGCCTATATTGCTTTGGATATATTAGGCCAATAAAACACAAGTTATTGGTACCCACAGTGAAATTTTAGATCTATTTATCTTATTTAAAAACGTTTCAAATAAAACTAAAACTCAGGATATTGTTTTAATATAAAAAAAAAGAAAATACATTTGTTCTTATAATATTAATAAAAACATTACGAAAATGGCTTACGTTATTAACGAAGATTGTATTGCATGTGGAACATGCATTGATGAATGCCCAGTAGATGCTATTTCTGAGGGTGATATCTATAGAATTGATGCTGAATCGTGCACTGACTGCGGTAGCTGTGCTGATGTTTGTCCTACAGAGGCTATTCATCCAGCCAAATAATTTACCGATAAAAAAGATTGAACCCTGCTTTTTGTTAAGTGGGGTTTTTTTATGGCACAATGGTGATCACACCATCCATATTTACATCATGCTTTTCACAAGGCACATCATCAAGCAACTGAAAATCAAAGCACACACCTATCTTATAGGCATTTTTCAGTCTAGGCAATAGCCGGTCATAGTACCCACCTCCACGTCCCATCCTACTCCCCTGAACAGAGAAAGCAATTCCTGGTACAATCACCAAGTTCACTAAGTCAAGTTGAAGCAAAGGATCACCCGTGGGCTCTCCAATACCAAAGGCACCTTTTTGCAAAGACGCCTGTCCTGAATAACGACGCAAATGCAGATCTTTGCCCACTACCTTGGGTAGGTAGAATTTCTTATGCTGGTACCATTTATTGACAAAATCATGCGTTGGCAACTCATCTGGTAATGACCAATAACACAACACATGACTAGCCTTCGCAAAATACGCTTGTTGTTCCAACTGATCAAAAACCTGCTGAGCTTGCCGACAACGCAAGGTTGCCGACAATTTCATTTTCTGATCTTTTATATGTTGCCGAATGGCTCTTTTTTCATCTTCTACACACTTCATGGTCGATAATGTGATTCAGCCAATATTTTGCGCCCATCGGTCTCCTCCATCAAAGCCTTCAGCGTCACGTTCTTATTTTTCCTCATGTAAGCATCCACAATCTTATAACCCAAAAACTCACCTGCCCTGGGTGCCGAATTATTGCCAAAATTTGAAGTAAAAGGCGCATCTCCTGTATATTTCTGTATCAACATCCTATCTTCCTTAAAAAGATGTTTCCACTCCACTAGCGAAGCCCACATATCTGCCTCATGACTATGACACCAACGTATTTGTTCCTTCGAATAATCGAAAAGCAGACTATCTTGAATATCGGGAAACATGCGTTGTACAAAATATCTTATCTTGCCACGATAAATCATATTATTAATCAGGTCATCCACCTCTGGAGTATCGGGATAGTTGGTCAGGGCCATGGCACGTAATACATCAGAGGCCATCTTTTCTTTCACCATTCCTTTTCGTAAATATTTAGGTATACCTAACCACGAATAAAACTTACAGTCCTGTCCAAAATATTTTTCAATACTCACCCCAACCCACGATGAATCAACTGCGATAGATTGACTAAAACCTGATATCATTAAATACACATCAGGAACCGATATCTCAGGGAAATAATGTTTATAATATTTAAATCCAGTCTCCAACTCTCGCTTAAAGACATGAAAATCAGGAAAAACCTCTTTTGATTTCTCATAAATATCCTTATTGGCAGGATAGGTCACAAAACTATACAAACGATCTGAATAATCCGGTGCTTCCGGGTTACCCAGCTTAGCTATTTTATAGCTAAATGCCTTCATAAAATCAGGATATTTATCAATGATTGGAACAATCTCCTCCTTCACTTTCAAAGTGTCCATTCCATGAATATCTTGATAAATTGGAATGAGATTTAAATCAATGGTGACATTACTTATGTCAGGATACATATTCTTATCACGACAAGAAAAAACAGTAATACTCAAGGCTATACAAAACAGCCACTCAAACCTTTTAAAAACAGTAGACATACGATTTTTATAATTTTACATTAATGACTTCAAACTTAAAAATTTTAACACAAAATACCTATGCTCTAAACTATTTACACCAAAATACATAAAACTAACATGATGCACGTATACCATACGCAAGCATACATAGTGGCTGCAAGAAAACGACTTATTTTTCTGTCTTTGATAAGAAAGCTTCAAAGACAAGGCTTTCGATATTTTTGAAACCAAGGAGTTTACTGATTGTAAATGACTGTTTCAAAAATGAGAATAACGCAGTATTTGGAGTTTTCTTGCAAAGACTACATACAAAGTCATCACCCCTCAAAATATTTGAACAAACAATAGCCTCACTAAATCACAGCAACTTTAATACATTTAATTATTTTTGTCCTAAACAAAACAAATATGCTAAAAAGAATAGATGGCTTTATTGTTGGCCTGCTGTGCATGATAGCACTTGCCTACTTTTATCCAGGAATTGGAGATGAGAACAGCTGGATACAACTGGAAATGATTACATCCATTGGAATCTCACTGATATTCTTCTTTTACGGATTAAAACTAAGTCCACAGTCCATGAAAAAAGGCCTATCAAACTTCCGCCTTCATATCTTGGTTCAAATAACAACTTTTGTTTTATTTCCGCTACTCATTATCTGCTTACGTCCTTTAGTCAAAACAGAAGAAACACATTTGCTCTGGCTGGCTTTATTTTTCATGGCAGCCCTTCCATCCACCGTATCATCTTCCGTAGTAATGGTATCTATTGCCAAAGGAAATATTCCGGGTGCCATATTCAATGCCAGCATTTCGGGTTTAATAGGCATTATTATAACGCCACTTTGGATGGGCTTATTTATGCACACGCAAGAAGCCGACTTTGATTTTCTGGCAAGTGTAACAAGCCTGATAATAAAAATACTGTGCCCCGTATTACTGGGACTCGCTCTCAACAAATACCTAGGAAACACCGTCAGAAAACACGGTAAGTACATCAACTTATTTGATAAGTGCATCATATTAATGATTGTATATAACAGCTTTAGTAAATCATTTGTCGCCCAAATATTTAATGACATAAGACTAGCACATCTTATTCTTACAGTAGTGATAATCATTAGCTTGTTCACCATTATTTATGGTATTATATTTGCTATCACCCTTAAACTAAAATTCACAAAAGAAGACCAGATAACCGCCTTATTTTGCGGCTCAAAAAAATCTTTGGTGCATGGTTCAGTCATGGCTAATGTACTATTCAAAAACATGGCTTCACAAGGAATTTTTATTATACCTATTATGGTATACCATTCCTTACAATTGATTACAATAAGTTTTATTGCCCAGCGTTTGGGTTTAAAAGAAAAATGATAAACGCATAAAACAGAATATTCAGCTTATTTTATTCAATCACACACCAATGAGCTACTATCGGCTAATAGCTATTAATTTATTAAGTTTGCAACATTCGTAATTAATCAAATAATCATACTACCATGAAGAAATTAAGCACACTATTTATACTGATGGTTCTAATCACCTTCTCCACAAAGGCTCAATCCTCGTCGGGACGAGATTCTGACTACCGCTTTGCCTTTGTTCTTAGTCCCCAAATCAGTTGGTTAAAGTCCGACAATAACGCCGTTGACGGCAAGGGAAACTTGATGGGTTATAATTTTGGGTTTGAAATGGATAAATTCTTTGCTAAAAACTATGCCTTCTCAACAGGATTAACCATTAACACCACAGGTGGAAAATTAAGATATAGCGGAGATGAAGCAACAAAGGTAACCATAGGGGGACAAGAAAGCACTTTAGCTCCGAACAGCACCCTAGAATACCGATTGAAATACCTAGAAATACCCCTTGCCCTAAAGCTACAGACAAGCGACTTTCAACGCACCAGCTACTATGGCATATTTGGTTTATCAGGGATGATTAACATTAAAACAAACGATGGTTCCGGCAAAAATCTTGATGACGAAGTAAGACGAATTAATTTTGGATACCGCTTTGGAGGTGGCGTACAATATTCCATAGGTGGCGACGCCTATTTAAAATTCGGCCTAACATACAACCAAGGTCTTTCAGACATTACCGACAATGAAACAATTAAAGACAAAACCACTTTAAACCGCTTAGTGTTCAATTTCGGCATCATATTTTAAACATACCCTGTAGAGGGATCAATCATAAGTATCTAATAAATGAAAATAGCACTTGCTCAACTGAATTATCACGTTGGAAATTTTGAGTCCAACACAACAAAAATTATTGAGGCCATTGAAAACGCACAAAATGACCGTTGCGATTTAATTGTATTCTCTGAATTGGCCATTTGCGGATACCCACCACTGGATCTACTAGAAAGAGAAGAGTTTGTGGAGCAATGCTTACAACAGGTGAATCTGATTGCCCAAAAATGCAAAAGCATCACGGCTATTGTAGGGGGTCCCAGCATCAACCCGGAACCCCAAGGTAAAAATCTATATAACTCAGCCTTTGTTCTCAATGAGGGTGTTATAAAATCGATCCATCACAAAACATTACTTCCCAACTATGATGTATTTGACGAATACCGCTACTTTCAACCCAATAAAACATTCAGTCTGGTAAAAGTAAAAGACAAAAAGATAGCCCTTACCATTTGTGAAGACCTGTGGGATGAGCAACCCGTAGCCAATTCATTTGCCAAAAGCAAGCTGTACACCCAGTCTCCCATGAAAGAATTAAAACAGCTAGATCCCGACTTTGTGGTAAACATAGCTGCCTCTCCGTTCTCCTATAACCAAGGACAGATTCGTCAACAGATCATCAGAGGCAAAGCTGCCAAAAACAAGATACCTTTTATTTATGTAAATCAGATTGGTGCCAATACTGAGCTTGTATTTGACGGTAGCTCATTGGTAGTGAACAGTCAAGGTAAAATTGTAAATCAGCTCAATTCCTTTCAAGAGGATATCCAATACTGTCAACTGGAAGACATTGAACAGGCTAACATCATTGAACCCAGCCCCAATGAAAAACTAAATATGATTCATGATGCCCTCGTGCTAGGTGTAAAGGACTACTTTGGTAAAATGGGTTTCAAGAAAGCTACATTAGGACTATCCGGAGGCATCGACTCGGCCGTCACCTTGGTGATTGCCGTACGCGCTTTGGGAGCAGAAAATGTAAGAGTGCTTCTTTTGCCCTCGAAATATTCATCAGATCACTCCATCAAAGATGCCGAAGATTTGGCCAACAACTTAGGTATTGAACAAAACATAGTGCCCATCAAAGACATTGTAGACAGTTTTGAAAGTACCTTAGCTCCATTATTTGAAGGATTAAAACCCGACGTAACAGAAGAAAATATTCAAGCCCGAGTACGCGGAACTGTTTTAATGGCCCTTTCCAATAAATTTGGTCACATCCTGTTAAACACCTCCAACAAAAGTGAAGCTGCCGTAGGCTACGGTACCTTATACGGCGATATGAATGGCGGCCTTTCTGTTTTGGGTGATATATATAAAACAGATGTATTTGCTTTGGCCCGTTATATTAACCGAAACGAAGAAATCATACCAGAAAATACCATTGTAAAACCCCCTTCTGCTGAACTTCGTCCCGACCAAAAAGACAGCGACTCATTACCTGACTATGATGTCTTGGATCAGGTTTTATTCAATTATATTGAAAAAAACGAGTCCCCCGCCAAAATAATTGCTGCAGGTTTTGACCAAAACATCGTTAATAAAGCAGTTAGGATGGTAAACATCAATGAATATAAACGTTTTCAAACGGCACCTATCATTAGGGTTTCATCAAAAGCATTTGGTCTAGGACGAAGAATACCATTGGTTTCAAGCATACAACTTCAGCGATAAAACGTACGGTTCAGCCCTTTTAATCGTTAAAATACAGATAAAAAAGTCCGCATTACCCTATTTTACTTGTGAGTATGTGGGCTTTTTTCTATTTTTGGCTGAAATTTACATGTTGTACAACATACCTAATATGCCAAGAAGAGCTGAAAAAACTGAAGTCCAAGAACCCACGATCAAAGAGATCTCTCAACTTTACGACGTACTAACGGAGGAAGAAAAAGAGAAAGTACTCAATAACCACAAGGCCATACATTACAAAAAGAATGAGGTAATCTATCGCGAAGGAGAAGTCCCAGACGGTTTACTTTGCCTAGGTTCTGGCAAGGTAAAAGTATATAAACTTGGTTTTGGTGGCCGCGACCAGATTGTACGTATGGCTAACCCCACCAGTTTTATTGGTTACAGAGCTTTTTTTGCCGAAGGTCCACATGTGGCTTCAGCTGTTGTGATTGAACCCTGTACTGTTTTCTACATTCCCAAAGCACTTGTTTTTGAATTATTGGAGAACAACCACAAGTTCAGTTTAAACATCATTAGATCGCTGGCTCAGGAGCTAGGTTTCTCCAGATACAGAACGGTAACTCTTACACAGAAACACATACGTGGCAGATTAGCAGAAAGCCTATTGGTTCTAAAAGAGATATATGGGTTTGAAGATGATAGCAGCACACTGAACGTTCATCTTTCGCGAGAAGATCTGGCTAATTTTTCTAATATGACCACCTCCAACGCAATACGCACCCTATCTACTTTTGTAAACGAGGGCGTAATAACCGTTGACGGCAGGATCATCAAGATACTGGACTCAGAGAAACTGGAGAAAATATCCAAATTAGGATAATACCACTTCCGAATAACTTAGGTCACCTAACACTATTCATAATAATAAATTCGCTTCACCCTGCGACTAATACTGGTAAACACCTCATAAGGGATGGTGCCCAATGCTTCGGCCATATTCTCCACCGGATTATAAGGGCCAAAGATCTCCACTTCTCCACCCTCTTCGGCCAATAGTCCGGTGACGTCCACCATGCACATATCCATACAGATATTTCCCACGATATGCGCTCCTTGTCCATTCACCATCACCCTACCTACTCCATTGCCCAATCTCCTATTTAAGCCATCTGCATAACCAACCGGTACAATAGCTATTTGACCATCATACCCCAGTTCTCCTTTTCGGTTGTAACCAATGGTTTCATGGGCCTTCACACTTTTTATTTGAGAGATAAATGACTTAAATCGTGTTACGGGCTTTAAGGCCACCTGATCGCTTCCTCCTACCCCATACATACCAATTCCCAGACGAACCATATCCAACTGCGCCTGAGGAAACCTTAATATACCAGCAGAATTTAAGATATGCTTAATAAAAGAATAACCTAATATAGCTTCCATCCGGGAGGTAAATTCACAGAAGCGATCTATCTGCGACTTCGTAAACTCATCCAACCCAACATCTTCACTTCCCACCAAATGAGAAAAGCACGACTTCACACCTATTTCGGGACTGCTTTTTAATATCTCAAAGAGCCGTTCTCCCTCGTCATGCACAAATCCCAGACGATTCATTCCTGTATCAAGCTTTATATGCACCGGATAATTCCTGATTCCTTCCTGGGCCAACACCTGAACAAATTGGTCCAACACCTTAAAACCATACAACTCAGGCTCTAAATGATGCATCAACATCACAGGAAAGCTTTTCACCTCAGGATTCATTACTATGATAGGTAAAGAAATACCGGCTTTGCGCAGTTCCACCCCTTCATCGGCAAAGGCAACACCCAGATAATCGACCTTCTGATGCTGTAGCACATTGGCAATTTCGAACGAACCACTACCATAGCCAAAAGCTTTCACCATGGCTAGTATTTTAGTATTATCATTAAGTTTAGAACGATAATAATTAAGATTATCGACCAAAGCATTGAGGTTAATTTCCAGACAGGTCTGATGATGTTTCATTTCTAACACCGAAGCCACCTTCTCAAATCCAAAATTACGCGAGCCTTTAATAAGTATCGCCTCATTTTTAAAGGAATTAGGCACTACATTTTGGAGTAATTCATCGGTACTATCATAAAATATAGCATCCAGATGAAACAAGTGCGCATGGGATTTAAGAATACTCCCAACCCCCAACAACTTAGACACGCCCACTTGCTTTAACAAATCATTAATCTGTACACACAAGCTATGATCATCCATACCACTCTGATAAATATCCGAAAGGATCAATGTCCTTTGTTCAGTTTTACCACGACTTTGCTGCACTAAAAAAGCCAGCGACAAAGCCAAAGAAGACAGATCTGAATTATAGGAATCATTGATCACAATGCAATTATTAATCCCCTCTTTCAGCTCCATACGCATAGCCACAGGCACTAACTTCTGAATCATTCCAGATATATATTCCATTGAGAATCCCAGTACCAGCAAAGCAGAAACAGCACCCAAGGCATTCTCAAAAGAAACATCGTCGGAGAACGGAATCAACACATCATATTCTACACTATTATATTTTAACCCTATAAGCATTCCGGTACCATGATCCTTCTTGTACAGAACTTGCAGATCAGCATCTACACCTCGGCCCCACATAAAAAAACGTTTACATGGGTACTTATTGTACATCTCATGCCTAATCATAGTCGAGTCAGAGCCAAAAATAATGCATTCGCATCCTTCAAAAAGCATCATCTTTTCCTGCAACTTTTCCTGTTGCGAAACAAAATTTTCTTGATGTGCTGCACCCACATTGGTCAGCACTCCTATTGTTGGAGAAATAATCGGGGCAATAATTTCCATTTCTCCCCGTTTAGAAATGCCAGCCTCAAAAACCCCTAGCTCGGTATGACCATCCATCTGCCATACAGAGAGAGGAACCCCTATTTGACTATTATAACTTTTAGGAGACCGAGCTACCGACATAGAATTACCAACCAACTGTGAGATCCACTCTTTAACGATGGTCTTACCATTACTTCCTGTGATTCCAATCACCGGACAATCATAGGTTCGTCTTTTCTTTTCCGCTAACTGCTGAAAGGCCTGCAAAGTATTTTTGACCACTAGGAAATTAGCTTCATCCAGCCCTACTGAAAAATCAAAATCTTCTTCTACCAAAAAACAACGCACTCCCTGCTGATAAAGAGATGAAATGTAATCATGTCCATTATGATTCATTCCCGATATCGCAACAAACAAAGACTTTGATGGAATACTTACAGTTCTACTATCGGTAATCACATTCGAAAACCGCACATCCTTATTTATTATTGACTTACATGATATCCAACCACATACTTCACTAAAGAGATACTCCTGCATCACTACATTATTTTTTATTGACATTACAATAACATGTCCGACACAAAGGTTCATACTCCACCTTTTCGCCCAACATCACCAATTTTTCCTCATCAACCAATCGATGAGAGAACTGTGCAAGGTCACCACAGCGCATACATATAGCATGTACTTTGGTTACATACTCGGCAATAGCCAATAAGTGGGGCATGGGTCCAAATGGCTTACCTTTAAAATCCATATCCAGGCCTGCAACGATAACACGAATTCCCTGATCTGCCAACTGAGAACACACCTGAACCAATCCCTGATCAAAAAACTGTGCCTCATCAATTCCCACCACATCCACATTACCACATAACAATAAAATATTTCCCGATGTCTCCACAGGCGTCGACATAATGGAATTATCATCGTGCGAAACCACCTCCTCATCACTATATCTCACATCAATATGCGGTTTAAATATCTCCACCTTTTGATGAGCTATCTTCGCTCTGCGCAAGCGACGGAGTAATTCCTCCGTTTTTCCCGAAAACATAGATCCAGCTACCACTTCAATCCAACCATGCTTTCCTGCTGATTTTATTTTATTCTCTAAAAACATCCTATCTTAAAATAAATAAAAAGTATCAATATTATGAACCATTCTATTTTTGGTATTTTTCTTGTTACTTTTATATGGTCATTTTATACCGCATATTATCACTAACTTTGCAAAATAAGAAAAAAGAGCTTGAATTGATATTATTATGGACAAAGAAACATTACTCGATATTATTCTTAAAGACATCGCCGAAATAGAAACACTCATCAAATCGTTTCATGGTCAAGAAGATATCCCCGGCGCATTTCTAAATCTAACAGAAAATAAGCTCTCCAATATAAGCGAGGAATTTGAATTATTAAAAAAACTAAATGAGAAAGAAACAGCTGTTTCACCCGCTACAAAAATAGAAAAGCAGGCAACAACTGTAGAAAAAGCACCTCCCATTGTTGAACCCCTTGCCACAAAAGAAATCGAACAAGAGGTTATTGAGGAAACCATCGTGCCTGAAATCATTCAAGAAACACCGGCAACCAACGAAGAAATGATTAGTGAACATCAGTACGATCAGGCCAATATCACAACAACAGAACATACAGAAAAGATTGATAAACCCAAAATAACAGTCCCAAACACGGAGGCAACAACCAGTAAACAAGACGACATACCTAAAACCATCGGCGAGTCTTTTGTTACAGAAAAGAGATCTGTAAACGATTTAATTGCCAACACCCAAGAATCCAACACCTCAAAAACACTCAAAGGCAAACCCATACAAGATCTCACCCGGGGACTAGGAATCAATGACCGGTTTATGTTTCAAAGAGAATTATTTGGAGGTAAAATGGATATATTGAACCAGACATTACAACAACTAAACGATATGCCAGATTACACTTCTGCAAAATCCTTTATCAGATCCAATTTCAATTGGGACGAAGACCAGGAAGTGACAAAGGCATTTTTTAATTACATAGAAAGAAAATTTTAATTCAGCCAATGACAGCCATCAACAGTCACCATCTGGATGACTGTTGACCGAATGCATTGAGCTGCTCACTGCAAAACAAATGGGCAAATTATATATAGTACCAACCCCTATCGGGAACCTTGAAGACATAACACTGCGTGCGCTCAACATTTTAAAAGAAGCCGATTTTATTTTGGCAGAAGACACACGTAAGACCGGTTTTTTGTTAAAGCACTTTCAAATTGAATCAAAGATGTTTTCGCACCATAAATTTAATGAGCACAAAACATCTGACTTAATTGTGCAGCGCATATTATCTGGAGAAACTGGCGCCTTGGTTTCAGACGCGGGAACACCTGCCATTTCAGACCCTGGATTTTTACTAGTAAAACATGCCCTTGATCAGGAAGTAGAAATAGAATGTCTACCCGGAGCAACTGCTTTTGTACCGGCTTTGGTCAATTCCGGCCTACCCAATGACCGCTTCTGCTTTGAAGGTTTTTTACCACAAAAAAAAGGCCGACAAAAAAGGCTACACGCGTTAACAGAAGAAAGTCGAACCATGATCTTTTACGAGTCTCCTTTTAGGCTAGTTAAAACACTAGAACAGTTTATTGAGGTATTTGGAGAACAAAGAAAAGTTTCTGTTAGCAGAGAACTCACCAAGCTACACGAAGAAAACAAAAGAGGCACCTTAAGCGAAGTAGCTCAACACTTTACCAACAAAACAGTAAAAGGAGAAATCGTGATCGTATTAGAAGGCAAAGAAGATAAACCCCTTGAAAAAAAGAAAAACAAATACGCAACAGACAACGTTCATTAAAAAAAATTATATTTACATTATTAACAATCACAAACAACACATCATGAAAAAAACACTTATTTTATCATTATTGGTCATTGCATTTACAGCCTGCAATACCTCCAAACAAAAGGAACTAGAACAACAAAACGATTCATTGGTTTCCGTTGCCATTGAACAACAACAAATCACAAATGACCTAGTAAATACGCTGGTTAGCATTGATCAGAACCTACAGGATATCAAAGAAAAAGAACAAATCATTAAAGGAAATTTAGAATCTCCTGAAAGAAATTCCAAAGATATCCAAAAGAGTATCAATCAGGATATTCTTGATATCTATAAGTTAATGTTGGTCAACAAGGAAAAGATTGCTGAACTGGAACAAAAGTTAAAATCTTCGGGCTCAAAAAACAAAAACATGAACAACCTGATAAGCCGACTGAACAGTCAGTTAAAAGAAAAAAGTATAGAAATTATTACGCTCAAAGAAGAACTAAATAATAAAAACATCGAAATTGCTTCTTTGAACTTCACCTTGGAAGGAATGTCTGAAGTAATCGATTCCATCAGAATGGTCAAACAAAAAACGGAAGCCATCCTGGACTCTACAACCACAGAACTATACACCGCTTACTATGCCTTTGGCACCAAAAAAGAACTAAAAGAACATCATATTATTTCAAACGAAGGACTTCCTTTATTTGGTAAACAAAAGGTGTTAAGCGAAGATTTTAACGAAGATTACTTTACCAAAATCGACATCCGGGAGGTAGAAAGCATTCCTTTATTTCGTCCTAAAGTAAAAATGCTTACCAATCACCCTGAAGGATCATTCGAACTATTAAATGGCGAAGAAGATACCAAGACCATTAAAATATTAGACAAAGAAGCATTCTGGAGCATCTCTAAATTTATGGTAGCCCAAGTGAATTAAGCTGAATAAAATCGAAAGTTCTCCGACACAGGAATCTGAATTAGAAGAAGAGCCCCGTTGGATGATTGAAAATACAATTTAAACAATAATAAAAAACTCCGCCAATGGCGGAGTTTTTATTATCCTATTGTTCTACGTAAGATACAAGACTGCTGCCAAAGAAAAGGATATTATCAAATGGGTAAAAATATTTTAACTTTACCCCAATGATAGATTACAAACCAATTGAATTTTAATGCAAAAATACAAACACCTTTTTTTCGATCTGGACCATACCCTATGGGATTTTGAGACAAACTCTATCCACACCTTGAAAGAACTATATGAAAAATATAAATTAAGTGATTCGTTTCAGGGTTTTGATGCATTTTATAAACGTTATGAGGCACATAACGAGGAACTTTGGGTACAATATCGCGAAGGTAAGATCACAAAAGAACTCCTAAACTTCAACCGGTTCCACACCCCTCTTTCAGAAGCAGGCATAAGTGATGACGCTATTGCACAAAGCTTTGCCCATGACTACATTACGGTTAGTCCTACCAAAACTGCTTTAATGCCACATGCGAAAGAAGTACTGGATCAACTTAAACAAAGACACACTCTACACGTTATTACCAATGGATTCAAGGAAGTTCAATTTATAAAACTAAAAAACAGTCATTTGCATCATTATTTTTCCAAGGTGTTTATTTCTGAAACCATAGGCGCTTCCAAACCAAAAACAGCCTTTTTTGAATATGCCGTAAAAAGTGCCAACGCGCGAAAAAAAGAATGTCTGATAATTGGCGACAACTTGGAAACCGATATTGATGGAGCCATTAATTTTGGATTGGATTATATTTTTTTCAACCCAAATAAAAACGAACATAAGCGACAATTAATGAACGAAATAACTGATTTAAGACAAATAATTAATATAGTAAAAAGCTAATTGGTCACAAACGCATTCACAATCGTCAGCGCAAGCGCCAAGCAGCTAAAAACAATCAACTGATAGACATGTTAAAAATTCACGCACTTACTTACAACCCCTGGCAAGAAAACACATATCTGATTGCAGCCGAGAATGGAGACTGCATCGTTGTGGATCCCGGATGCCTATCTGATGAAGAACAACAAAACCTAGTTTCTTATATGGCGGACAATCATCTCAAGCCAGTCCGTTTGCTCAATACGCATTTACACCTGGACCACGTATTCGGGAACCGTTTTGTCTGTCAACACTATGGACTATCGGCCGAAGCTCATCAGGCAGATGAATTCTGGATTGAACAAACCGTTCCTTATGCTGCTCAGATGGGATTTACCTTAACAGAAAACCCTCCTGCTTTAAAAAGATATCTGGAGCATGACCAGATTATTGAATTTGGTGGGTCTACCATAAAGGTACTTCATGTGCCCGGGCACTCTCCCGGAGGTGTTGCCTTATATATGGAGCAAGAAGGAGTACTGATTGCAGGAGATGCACTTTTTAGAGAAAGCATAGGACGATCTGATTTACCCGGTGGGGATTTTGACACTCTTATCACAGCCATTAAAACCCACCTCTTAACATTACCAGATCAAACTGTTATTTATTCTGGTCACGGACCTTCGTCTACCATTGCACACGAGAAGATTCATAATCAATTTCTATAACAAAATATTATGTAGATAAATTATATTCGAGCCCATAAACTGACCGTTAATTCCAGTGATGGGCTCGTTTTTTTTAAGCACCTGCCCTTATTTTTGGGGACTACCCTTGATATTCTGACAAAAATCATCTTCAAATCCCACATGTATCATTTTTATAATTTGCTTAATCTCTTACCTTTAAAGGCGCTTTAAAAATTATAATTTACACAAGGTTAACAATCATAAACAAAGGATTGTCAACATCTTAGGCAAAAACATAATTATACAGATATGGCTACAGATAAATTCGTTGCAAGGCATATTGGACCTCGTGACCATGAGATTGACGAAATGTTAAAAACCATTGGTGCCGAATCAATGGATGTATTAATTGACCAGACGATTCCTTCGAACATAAGGCTAAAAAAAGACTTACGTCTGGCTAAGGGACTCACCGAGCGTCAATATTTTAGAAAAATTTTAGACATTGCTAGCAAAAATAAGGTGTACAATACTTATATAGGAATGGGCTATTACGATACCATCACACCTGCGGTCATCCATCGCAATGTATTGGAAAATCCGGTCTGGTACACATCGTACACCCCTTACCAAGCAGAGATCTCTCAAGGCAGACTAGAAGCGTTGTTAAATTTTCAAACCGTCGTGATAGATCTCACAGGAATGGAGATCGCCAACGCATCCTTGCTGGATGAAGCAACAGCAGCTGCCGAAGCCATGATAATGATGTTCAATTCACGTTCCAGAGCCATGGCTAAAGCTGGAGCCAACATACTCTTTGTTGACGAAAAAGTATGGCCTCAAACACGTGCTGTTCTGGAAACAAGAGCAATGCCCTTGGGTATTGAGTTGCAATTTGGCAACTGGAATCATTACACGCCCACAGACCAACACTTTGGTGTAATTGTTCAATATCCCAATTCTGACGGAAACATTGAAGACTACAAAACACTTGTGGAAAAAGCACACCTAAATGAATGTAAAATAGCCGTAGGAGCCGACCTACTAAGTCTGGCATTATTAAGTCCTCCAGGCGAATGGGGAGCTGACATTGTTTTCGGCTCTTCGCAACGCTTTGGTGTTCCTATGGGATACGGAGGACCACACGCCGCATTCTTTGCCGCCAGAGAGTCTGCCAAACGCCACTTACCCGGAAGAATTATCGGCATTACCAAGGACAAAAACGGCAACCGGGCACTTAGAATGGCATTACAAACACGCGAGCAACACATCAAACGCGAACGAGCCACCTCCAACATATGCACTGCACAAGCCCTACTGGCAACCATGGCCAGCTTCTACGCTGTATACCATGGAGCAGAAGGTATCAAAAGAATTGCAGCAGAAATACATAGCATAGCCTCTTTATTGACCCAGGAGATTGAGAAATTAGGCTATCAACAACTTAACGAAAATTATTTCGACACCATCAGGTTTGCCATGGCTCCACACGCCTCTGTTGATTTGATAGAAAAATATTCGTTGGAATTAAAAATGAACTTCCGTTATTTCGATAACGGCGATGTGGGCATTAGTATTGATGAAACCACTAACCTGGAGGATATCAACTGGATTTTAGAAGTATTTGCCAGGGCTGCATGCAACGAAGAACCAGAAATAAAAGACATACCAGATATATGCACCATCGATGGCGCCTACCTCAGAAGTAGCGAATACATGCAGCAAGAAATATTTAAACGCTATCGTTCTGAGACCGAAATGGTTCGCTACATTAAAAAACTAGAACGCAAAGACATATCACTTACTCACTCCATGATATCCTTGGGGTCATGCACCATGAAATTAAATGCTGCCACCGAGATGCTTCCACTAAGCTGGATTGAATTCGGAGGCATCCACCCCTTTGTCCCCGTTGATCAAGCTGCAGGGTACCACCTGCTTTTTGCCGAACTTAAAAGAGATTTGGCTGAAATTACCGGTTTTGCAGACATCAGCCTCCAGCCCAATTCTGGTGCTGCCGGAGAATATGCAGGACTCATGGTGATCAGAGCCTACCACCAAAGCATAGGAGAACAACAACGCAATGTGGTTATCATACCTTCTTCAGCCCACGGAACCAATCCCGCCAGCGCAGTCATGGCTGGCATGCAAGTGGTTGTGGTAAAATGTGACGAAAGAGGAAATATAGATGTCAAGGACCTCAAAGAAAAGGCCGAAAAACACAAAGAAACACTTGCTTGTCTGATGATTACCTACCCATCAACCCATGGTGTATTTGAGGCCTCGGTTGTTGAAATATGTGAAATCATCCATACCAATGGAGGCCAAGTATATATGGATGGTGCCAATATGAATGCACAAGTAGGACTGACGAATCCAGGTTTAATAGGAGCCGACGTTTGCCACCTAAATCTGCACAAAACATTTGCCATTCCACATGGTGGAGGTGGCCCCGGTGTTGGCCCCATTGGAGTAGCAAAACATTTGGTAGACTTTCTGCCAACCCACCCTGTTGTTCAAACCGGACGTAAGGGCATCTCTGCTGTAGCCGCAGCTCCATGGGGTAGTGCCAGTGTGATGCCCATCACCTATGGTTATATAAAAATGCTGGGAAGCGATGGATTAACCAAATCAACAGAAGTAGCAATTCTAAATGCCAACTATCTGGCTCATCACCTAAAAGAAGGCTACGGCATCCTGTACACAGGAGAAAAAGGAAGAGTAGCCCACGAGTTGATTCTGGAATGCCGTCATTTAAAAGCCAGCGCAGGCATTAGCGAATTGGACATAGCCAAACGGTTAATGGATTATGGATTCCACGCCCCTACACTATCGTTTCCTGTTCATGGCACTTTAATGATAGAACCTACAGAAAGTGAATCCTTACAAGAACTGGATCGTTTTATCGAGGCCTTAAAAGAAATCTATAAGGAGATCAAAGAAATAGAGTCTGGCGACGTTGACAGAGAAGACAATGTACTCAAAAACGCACCACACCCCGATTATTCTGTAGTATCAGATACATGGTCTCATTCTTATGGTCGTGAAAAAGCCGCATTTCCACTAGAGTGGGTAAGAGATAATAAATTTTGGCTATCGGTTGCCAGGGTTGATGATGCCTTTGGAGATAGAAACCTGATTTGTGCCTGCGGTACTCCGGAGGAATATGAGTTGCTAAACAAATAAAAACACTATTACATCATTGAAGGCTGCTTTCATATATTTTGGAGGCAGCCTTTTTTTACCCCCCCAAAAAAAATACATTGATATATATACTACGAAGTTCTAATGGATCATTCACATTTAAGAGCCAGAAAACAAACTATTCTTAATACTAAAATTAATAATAGCCATATCCGAATAATCTTTAAAACTCGTATTATTATGAGTATGCTGATATAGTACCATCCCCTCCACTGAAGTCTTGGCACTAAGCTGATAACCTACACCAAGTCCATGCCGCCCTCGATTAAACAGAATATAATCATCCTGAAGTTTCCCCACAGGATTAAAAAAGAACTCTAACGAGGCAATCCAGTATGCAATATTAACCCCTTTCTTTTTAGGTGTACAAAAGTTTCTTTCGGTTTTAATTTGATACCTAAAACGCGAAGCATTTTCACTTTTTTCGGCTTTCTTATAAGTATAAAATTGTTCTTCCATCCTCAGACGATGCGAGAAAGACATATGTGCCAATCTGGGATATGAAATTTTTATGGATTGATGTGGTCTGAATTCATTTTTCACTTCTTGATCAGATGTGGCAGTTCTATTATACATCACACCAACATCCACCGAAATATGATCATTTAGTTGATAGGCTGTCAGATTTCTAATCCCCCAACGCGTCCACTCAACGCCATCATATCCCCTATAATATCCACCATCAAAACTGGTCTTCCACAAGGGACTCACTTTAAACTGTTCCTGCAATAAGGTCCTAAGCTCCTGTTTCTGCGCCCACAAAGCAGCCCCAGAAATAAAAATACAAATAAAAACGATCGTTCTTTTTATCATCATCTTACCTCTCCAATCAACACACGACACCATTTACGGCTAATACTATACAAACAGCGCCATATTCATTTATTGTTACCAAGGGCAAAAATGAAAAAAAAGACTAAAAAAAACAAACTATTTATTTATGGAACTTTCAATGATATCGCTAAAAACATCCTTGATATTTAATCCTGCTGCTTTTATTTGCTGAGGGATAAAACTCGTCTCGGTCATTCCAGGTGTTGTATTTACTTCCAGAAGAAATATATTGTTGTTGCTCAGAATATAATCCACGCGCACAATACCCTTACACCCCAAAATATCATAAATAAGCGAAGAAATTTTCTGAACCCTTTCAGTTGTTTTTTCCGGCAATCTGGCGGGCGTTATTTCCTGTACCTTATCGGCATTGTATTTAGCTTCAAAATCAAAAAACTCATTGGCTGAAATCACCTCCGTAATTGGAAAAACCCTTTCTCCTTTAGGCGTTTTATATAAGCCACAAGTAAACTCATTGCCTTGAATAAACTGCTCAATGATGACTTCATCACTTTCTTCAAAGGCCTTTATAATGGCCGGGGCTATTTCGCCTATTCTCTGAACTTTAGTAATACCGAAACTGGAGCCTCCCGCATTGGGTTTAATAAAACAAGGTAAACCCAGTGTATCCACAATATGATCTACATTATACGCAGTACCTTTTCTGATCAAAAGAGAATCAGCAACCGCCACTCCAAAACCTTTTAAATAAGTATTACAGGCGAACTTATTAAAGCTCAACGAAGAAGACAAAACACCACAGGTAGTATAAGGCATTCCAATCATATCAAAGTAGCCCTGTAATCGTCCATCCTCACCCGGTGTTCCATGAATGGTGACATAGGCACAATCAAAAGACACCCGATCATCTTTTTGCACAAAAGAAAAATCATCCTTACAAATTGCATACGCCTTCCCGTCAACTTCTGCCTCCCATTTTTCCGAAGTAATCAAAACAGGGATGGCACGATAAACAGATGGATCGATAAAAGACAGCACACCCTTTGCGCTGTTTCTTGACACTACTATTTCCGACGAATCGCCACCATAAACTACCGCAATATTCTTTTTACTCATGATATATGATTATCCTTATAACTTACTCTATACACTATTTCCACAAGCAGTTCACTATATATTTTAAGATGGGCACACTCCCATATTTCACTTTATCCAACCGCGGGTTACCAACAAGCCACCACATTTAAAACCCACCTTCACATCCTTTTCTCTCATAACTGCGCATCCACCAAAACCTACTTACCTGTTTTATTCTCCCCGGGCAGCAATATAAGCTCTCCACTTTTCTATAACCATTGACATATCTTCCGGGATATCAGTATCGAAGCTCATTTTCTCACCTGTATGCGGATGGATAAAACCCAGGGTCTTAGCATGCAATGCCTGACGAGGTAATATTTTAAAACAGTTTTGCACAAACTGCTTATATTTAGTAAAAGTCGTACCTTTTAATATCTCTTCACCGCCATACCGCTCATCATTAAAGAGGGTATGCCCAATGTATTTCATATGCGCACGAATCTGATGGGTTCTTCCGGTCTCCAACACACATTCCACGGCCGTCACATATCCCAGCCGCTCCAATACTTTATAATGGGTCACCGCATGCTTTCCAAACGCACCATCAGGAAAAACAGACATTTGCATTCTATTCTTAAGACTTCGTCCTATATGCCCGGTAATGGTTCCCTCATCTTCCTCCATATTACCCCATACGAGCGCTACATACTTACGCTCTGTGGTTTTGTCAAAAAACTGACGAGCCAGATGATTTTTTGCTTGCTCTGTTTTTGCCACAACCAATAAACCAGAAGTATCTTTATCTATTCTATGCACTAGACCAGGGCGTGGATCATCGGCATTAAAGAGTGGCAAATCGCGCAAATGATAAGCCAGGGCATTCACCAAAGTACCCGAATAATTCCCATGACCGGGATGCACTACCATACCTGGATTCTTATTGACCACCATTAAATAATCATCTTCAAAATGAATATTCAATGGTATATCTTCAGGTATGATTTCAATTTCCCTACGCGGATACTCCATTACGATGGTAATGGTTTCGTTGGGTTTTAATTTATAATTTGATTTTACCGGAGCACCATCAACCAATATATTCCCTGCCGAAGCTGCCTCTTGTATCTTATTTCTAGAAGCATTCTCCATCCTATTAACCAAAAACTTATCAATACGTATTGGTTTTTGACCAGCATCACTCACAAAACGAAAATGCTCAAACATTTCATTCTGTTCATCCTCAAACCCCTTGGTTTCTTCTCTATTGTTTTTCTGCTCCGTCATGATTTAATTTATTTGCGCTGCCAACGAATCTACAGCTAATGAATCCACCCATAGGGTATCGGGCATGATCTTAAACGAGTCAATGGTTAGCCACACATCCAACGAAGATCCCAAGCGAAGTTTTCTTCCTGACTCAGCATCAGGTAACTGTTTCCAAATAAAGGCTCTAGTACTATCTTGCAATGTTGGAATACTATCATCATAAATAACCGCATCAATATTGAGCGAGTTACTTTGACAATACGACCGCGCCTCTTCCAAAGTCATACCTAACAAATCAGGCACTTCGGTTTTTTCATCACTCAGTCCCTGCCCCACCAACAAGTCAATGGTTGACCCTTTGGCAATAAGAGTTCCGGGTTCAATAGGCTTACCTTTGTATTGTTGCCCCAATACCAATTGCGTATAAACCGAAGGTATATAAATCAACTTTCCGACCTTTATCCCGTACGACTCCAGGGTTACCTGTGCATTACGCAATGAAAAATCAACCAATTGTGGCATAGGCACCTGTTCGGCAGAGAAAGCATTGATAGTAAAAAATATAGTTCTATTTTCTTTCACCTTACTACCAGGCTTTGGCGTTTGCTCCACCACTACTCCGGGCGCCATTTCGGCAACATGAACTGAATCGATAATATTATACCGAAGCTTTTTCTGTTGCACCAAATCAATAAACTGTCTCTCGGTTAAACCTGAGAAATCCGGTGTTGCATAATTTTCACCGTGATGAGTATAAATACTCAGCGAAACAAAAGTAATTATCAATAACAAAGCAATCAAACCCAAAGCTGATGCTATATGAATAAGAAACTTTTTGCTGATCAAAAATTTAAGAACCGACATAAATTGTACGTTTTAATCAAGATGAGCTCAAAAATAATACAAAAAGGCAAAAAAAAAGGATTCACGAGGAATCCTTTTTAATATCTGTTGAAGCATTAATTATGCTTTATGTCTTTTCTCGCTTGAAACACTTAGTTTCTTTCTACCTTTAGCTCTTCTTGAAGCTAAAACTTTACGTCCGTTAGCGCTGGCCATCCTAGCTCTAAATCCGTGCTTGTTTCTTCTTTTTCTGTTCGAAGGTTGAAATGTCCTTTTCATCGTATTATTTTTTTATATCTTTCGACAGTTCGTTAGTTTCTAATTTCGGACTGCAAAAATACATCTTTATTTCCTTCTTCCAAAAAAAATAAAAGATTTATTTAAAGAATTGTTACTTTTTGTACGACAGCCCCATAGCTCTTAGTTTCTCTCATCAGAACGTAAGGTGTATCAATTTCTTGGTTTCAAAGAATTCTTCGGCATAATAATCGGTCAATTCCAACACCGATATTCTTTTATTAAAAGGCTTTATTTCATCTTCAAATTCCCCGCCTTTAAGATATAAAATACCATTAGACACAGCATTTTTATTAACATCGCTAACCAGATGTCTGGTCAGAGAAACAAAACGAGGGAAAGCTGTCACAGCCCTACTCACTACAAAATCATATTTTCCTTTCACATTTTCAGAACGTGTTTGTTGGGCTTTCACATTCTTCAATCCCAGTTCTTGAGCGATGGTATTAACCACCTTAATTTTTTTTCCAATAGAATCGACCAGGTGAAACTCACAATCAGGAAAATAAATAGCCAGCGGAATACCCGGAAAGCCTCCTCCAGTTCCCACATCAATTATTTTTGTTCCGGCACAAAACTTGGTATATTTAGCAATAGCCAAAGAATGTAACACATGACGAATATTTAATTCATCAATATCCTTACGAGAAATAACATTTATTTTCTCATTCCATTCAGGATACAGCTCTTGTAATTTATTAAACAGCCCAATCTGCTCTTCCGACAATTCGGGAAAGTAATTTTGAATCAAATCCATTTTAAATCCATCTACACACTTTAAGGCAGTTCCCCTAAAGTCTAATCTAATTTTACATCGGTATTTTTCAGCGTATTAAAAAGGAGCTCACGTGCTCTGAACAGCTGCGCTTTCACAGTTCCCAGAGGCAAATCCAATTCTTGAGCAATTTCTTCGTAGGAGAACTCACTAAAATAACGCAACTCAATTAAGGTACGGTATCTTGGCTTTAGCTTTTTAACCACCGTGCGCATTAGCACAGCCTTTTGTTGTTTGATCAGCCCCTCTTCCGGATCCGGAGTATCATCTTTCAAATGAATAGGAGTATCATTCTCCTTGTCTTCGCTAAGATGTGTTCCATCTATCGAAACGATATTATTCCGCTTCTTACGCAAATAATCGATACAATTATTAGACGCAATTTTAAAAAGCCAAGTACTGAATGCGTAATTAGGCGAGTATTGATGGATGTTTTTAAAAGCTTTTCCAAAAGCCTCAATGGTAAGATCCTCTGCATCACTTTTATTGTTCACCATTTTCAATAACATAAAGTAGATGGCATCGCGATATCTACCCATAAGTTCGGCAAACGATTTCTGATCGCCTTTCACAGCTAATTGAACGAGTGCATAATCGTGCCTAGCCTTTTCTGATAAGTTTGGATTTAAGTCCATTTATTTCTATTTGCTTGTCTTTTTCCACTAATAAGCAATAAACCTGTTACCAAAGGCAGTATAAAATCTAATAATAATCCGCCCCATGCTAACTCAGTTGTTTCTATTTGCCTGGCTATTTTTCTTTGAATAAAATATTGAACAGCCAATTTAACAATTATAATCGTAATGAAAAACACTTCAAAATTAGAAAAAAAAACAGACATTAAGGATATGCACCACAATAATTGTCGCGATAAGGCCTCAACCCCAAGCAGAACCTTTGTTTTAAACCGGTAATAAGGGGCTGTAGTCAGATGTCTTTTTTTTTGCCTTTTCCATTCTTTAAAACTTTTTACAGGCACCGAACGGGTTTGACTATGAAGCAAAGCCACAATGGCCACATTATTTTTATTGGCTGCATCCCGAATAAATAAATCATCATCACCAGATAATATATGCTGGTGACTTTTAAAACCTTGGTTATTATAAAAAAGAGACTTCTTATAGGCCATATTTCTTCCCACTGCCATATAAGGAATACCTCGCAAAGCAAACGACAAATACTGAATGGCTATTTGAAAGGTATCATATCTCTGCCAAAGGTTAATAAAGCCTTTTTGTTTTTTATAAGGACCATATCCCAACACAATATCTTTTCCTAAGGAAAAACCTTGCACCATCTCTTTGATCCAATATTTATCCACGGGTTCACAATCGGCATCAGTAAACAGGAGATGTTCATATTTGGCCGCTTTCACCCCCAAGGTTAGGGCAAGTTTTTTACCATGCCGAAACTTCTTATCATAAGGTATGCTGGTAAAATATAAATTTGCATACCTCTCTTTTAAGCGAGCCAATACCAATTCCGAGGTATCCTCCGAAGCATCATTTACCACAATAACCTGAAAAGGAGCCGAATACTCCTGCTCCAACACCGCAGGAAGATGCTTTTCTAAATTTTTGGATTCATTTTTAGCACATATAATGACTGATACAGGCGGATAGGAGAAATTTGACTCCCCCTGATCGTTTTTCAAATATTTACCCAATGCAAGGTAAAAGTACAAATAGTAAAACATCTGCACAAAAAAGGCACAAAGCAATAGAACGCTTACGTAAAACCAAGGCCCACTCAACGGTATAAAATATGATAATTCCACTTTCCAAATATGAATAATTTAACGGACTCTGGCAAGTGTTATTTACGCAGTATTGTTCAAAAAAGATATAGTAAAACACTACACTTCTTCATTTAGTTGAGTAATTTTTCTCTCCAAACAGATACCTAACCACTAAAATCATGTACTCAAAAGAATACTATCTGATAGCAAGCGTAAAGAAAGGCTGATGGTTGAATACATAAAGAATAAGTACCACAATATATTTTTATAAAATATACCTAATAAAGTCAATAATGTATTTTTATATTTGCATCCCCAAATGAAGAGCTAATGGATTTTGAATTACAGATAACAGACCCCAAAAGTAGAGCAAGAACAGGAAAGATAACTACAGATCACGGCGAAATAGAAACCCCTATTTTTATGCCCGTAGGAACTGTAGGTAGCGTTAAAGGGGTTCATTTTAACGATCTGAGAAACGACACTCATGCCGAGATTATTCTTGGCAACACATATCATTTATACCTACGACCGGGCTTAAAGATCATTGAAAAAGCAGGAGGATTGCACAAGTTCAATGGATGGGATCGCCCCATTCTAACGGACAGTGGTGGTTTTCAGGTATTTTCTTTAAGTGGCAACAGAAAACTAAAGGAAGAAGGTGCTATTTTCAGATCCCATATTGATGGTTCAAAACATTTGTTTACTCCCGAAAATGTAGTGGACACACAACGTATTATAGGAGCCGACATTATAATGGCTTTTGACGAGTGTGCACCTGGTGATGCCGATCACAAGTATGCCAAGAACTCTATGCAGCTAACACATCGCTGGCTCCAAAGGGGGATCACTCAATTTGATGCCACCCAAGCGCTATATGGTCACTCGCAAACATTTTTCCCTATCGTACAAGGAGCAGGATTCAGAGATTTACGGAAACAGTCGGCCGAATACATTGCCTCCTTTGAAAGAGAAGGCAACGCCATAGGAGGGCTGGCAGTAGGCGAGCCCCCGGAAGTGATGTACGAAATGATCGAAGTAGTTACAGACATTCTTCCGCAAAATAAACCTCGTTATTTAATGGGGGTTGGAACACCTGTAAATATTTTAGAGTCCATCGCACTCGGCGTAGATATGTTCGATTGTGTAATGCCAACCCGAAACGGACGAAATGGAATGCTTTTTACTTCCAGAGGCATCATGAACATGAAAAATGAGAAATGGAAAGATGATTTTTCACTCTTAGATCCGGAAGGTACTTCTTTTGTAGACCATCAATATACCAAAGCCTACCTACGTCATTTATTTGTATCCAAAGAACTTTTAGCCGCCCAAATAGGTAGCCTGCATAATTTGGCCTTTTATTTGTGGTTAGTCAAGGAAGCACGCAAGCACATTCAAGCCGGCGACTTTAGTGAATGGAAAGACAACATGGTCAAACAACTATCTGTACGTCTCTAAGAAACCCGCTTTTTAACTTGCGTTAAATCAACATCAAAATAAATCACAACAATAGTTTTGTCCATTATTTTTTTGTTATTTTGTTTATAACTAAAGTATACCACTTCAAATGAGAGGAGCCATACAAAAGCTTGACAGGTACATCATTAAAAAATTCCTGGGCACCTATTTTTTTGCCATCTTATTAATTATCAGCATAGCGGTAGTATTCGATATTACAGAAAAAATTGACAATTTTCTGGACAAGGAAGCGCCCATCCATGCGATCATCTTTGATTACTACGCCAACTTCATCCCTTACTTTGCCAACCTTTTCACGCCTCTTTTTGTTTTTATTGCGGTGATATTTTTCACCTCAAAAATGGCCTACGACACCGAGATAATCGCTATTTTATCAGGCGGCATAAGCTTTAAACGCCTAATGTTTCCTTATTTTGTAGGTGCTTTAATCGTAGCCATATTCTCCTTTATCTTGGGGGCATATATCATACCCCCCTCCAATAAGGTTCGGCTGGAATTTGAGTCCACCTATGTTAAAAACAAAAAAGACACAGGACTTACAGATATCCACCTACAACTAGAACCTGGATTATTTATTTATATGGGTAGATTCTACGGTTATAGAAACAAAGGAAACCACTTTTGCGCCGAACGTTTTGAAGGAACCAGATTGCTCTCCAAACTATCCTCGCAAAGCATTACTTATAATAAGGACAAAAAAAACTGGACGCTCACCAACTATATTCAAAGAGATTTTGTAGATGATAAACATATCCAAATAACAGAAGGAAGTAAAATAGATACTGTTTTTAATATGACACCATCGGACTTCAAATCAGAGCACAATTGGTTTGAAACGATGACCAACACCGAGCTCAGCGCTTACATTGAAGCACAAACAAAAAAAGGAGTAGGTTCCATAAAACCATATATAATTGAATATTATAAACGCTGGGCCAATCCTTTTTCAGCATTTATTCTTACCTTGATAGGCGTTTCATTGGCTTCACGTAAAGTTAGAGGTGGTATTGGTTTGCATATTGGTATTGGTCTGGGGCTGAGCTTTGGTTACATTCTGTTTATGACTATATCCACCACCTTTGCAATAAATGGAAATATGAATCCACTTATAGCCGTATGGATGCCCAACATAGTATTTACCCTTATTGGGTTATATCTTTATAAAAAAGCCCCCAAATAAAGGGGCAAACAATAATATCCAAACAAGCCTATTCTTTGCTAAAATAAAATGATTTCAGGTGCAAGTTTTGGTATCAAAATAATTTTTGTAATTATGTACCCTGAAATTTCAAGCATATCCTTATCTTTAAGATATTGATTTGCATTAAGTTAATTAAAATTATTTAACTATGTCATTGAAAAAACACATCCTTGATCTTCGTAAAAGAAAGAAAAAGGTTGAAATGGGAGGTGGTGAAAAAGCCATCGAAAAACAAGTTGCCATGGGTAAAATGACTGCCCGTGAGCGTATTCTTGCCATTCTTGATCAAGATTCTTTTACAGAGTACGATCTTTTTGTTGAGCACGAAGCAAAAGACTTCGGGATGGACAAAAAGCAACTCCACGGTGATGGTGTGATTATCGGTACTGGTACTATCTATGGAGCACCTATTTGCGTGTTCGCTCAGGATTTTACTGTTGCCGGTGGTTCTTTAGGGCTAATGCACGCCCGAAAAATTACTAAAATCATGGATCACGCGTTAAAAATGCGCGTCCCTTTAATTGGAATTAACGATTCGGGTGGTGCCCGTATTCAGGAAGGAGTTAACTCTCTTGCTGGTTATGGAGAGATCTTTTATAGAAACACAATCGCTTCCGGAGTAATCCCTCAAATCTCAGTCATCCTAGGCCCTTGTGCCGGTGGTGCCGTTTACTCTCCAGCCCTTACTGACTTTGTATTTGTGGTTGATAACATTTCTAAAATGTTCATCACAGGTCCGGGTGTCATTAAAACAGTTTTGGGTGAAGAAATATCAATGGAAGAACTGGGAGGAGCCCGTGTTCATGCCGAGACTACCGGTAATGCACACTTCTTTGCCGAAAGCGAACAAGAATGTTTCGAACAAATTAAAAAATTAATCACTTACATCCCTTGGAATAACAGTAAAAAAGCGAAGGAATTTCCTCCCAAAGATCCTGTATTCAAAGGAAACATCGAAGACTTAATTCCATCTGATCCCCGCAATCCGTACGATGTACGTGATGTGATAAGAGGAATTGTAGATGATGGTGACTTTTTTGAGATTCAAGAACTTTTTGCCGCTAACATCGTCATTGGCTTTGGCCGCTTAAATGGACAAACCATTGGTTTTGTAGCCAACCAACCTCTTGTATTGGCAGGTGTATTAGATTGTGACAGCTCCGATAAAGCAGCTCGTTTTATCCGCTACTGCGACTCTTTCAATATTCCTATTGTCACTCTTGAAGACATGCCGGGGTACCTTCCTGGAGCAGACCAAGAACATGCAGGTGTAATTCGTCATGGTGCAAAAGTTCTGTATGCATATTCTGAGGCCACCGTACCTAAAGTTACCGTTATCTTACGTAAAGCTTATGGTGGTGGATATATTGCGATGAACTCACGTCACCTGGGAGCTGACTTTATGTTTGCATGGCCTACTGCCGAAATTGCCGTGATGGGACCTGAAGGAGCAGCCAACATCATCTTTAAAAAAGAGATTGAAGGAGCTGAAAACCCAGAAGAGATGCGTCAAATAAAGGTTCAAGAATACAAAGACAAATTTGCAAACCCTTATGTGGCAGCAGCCAAAGGCTACATCGACTCTGTTATAGAGCCCAACGACACACGTAGTATTTTATTACATGCTTTAGAAGTTTCTGAGGGTAAAGACGTACGTCATCCTGAGAAAAAACACGGAATTCCTCCATTTTAAATCGACTAAAGATGATAAATAAAGACGAATTAGTTGGCTTTAGGGTACATACAATGGAGTACCAAACTAAGGCTACAAAAAAGTATACCAACAGAAAGCCTTGGCACGCTCCAGACCCTTGTGAAATTCGCTCTCACATCCCTGGTACGGTCATTAAATTTCACGTAAAAGTAGGTGATGTGGTCAAAGAAGGCGACTCACTTATGGTACTTGAAGCCATGAAAATGCTAAATCAAATTGCCATGCCATTTAATGGTAAGGTAAAAGAGATTTGCGTTAAAGAAGGTGACAAAATTCCTAAAGATGAACTGATGATTATTATTGAAGAGTAATCATCTGTTTTAGATATGAATAAGGCCCCGGAGTATTTCGGGGCTTTTTTATAATACTTCTGTCCACACAAAACAATGCTTTAAATTCACTTGTGGCTTCTCAGCGAACAAACCAAAAACAGCAGCTCCACTACCGGTCATGGAGGCATACATGGCCCCCTCGGCATACATCATTGCCTTCAGCTCTCCAATTGAAGGATACTTGGGAAAGACCGAAGATTCAAAATCGTTACCAATACCCCCCTTCCATTGATCAACAGGCAAGTTCAACTGATCTTTCAAATCCACTTCAGGATATCCTGGAGTAATTCCGCCATACGCCTCCGGAGTTGACACATGCACATTGGGCTTTACCAATAGCAAATGATATCCCTTTAAATCCATATCAAAAGGAGTCAACACATCGCCAATACCACTCGCCATACAGGGTCTATTATCAATAAAAAAAGCACAATCAGCCCCCAGACTAGCAGCATATTGATGCAGTTTATCCAAGCTGATACCCAACCCAAACATTTCATTCAGAGTCGTTAATGTAAATGCTGCATCCGCCGACCCGCCACCTAAACCGGCCCCAAAAGGAATCACCTTATGCAAGTGCATTTTTACCGGAGGAATGTTATAATCCTGTTTTAAAAGCATTAAAGCCTTCACACACAGATTATCCTCTGGTTTGGCATCCACCAAAATTCCACTATTACTCCAAACAAAATCGTCCTGACTATCCTCATTCTCAATAATCTCCAGTACATCCTTCAGTTGAATTGGAAAAAAAAGTGTTTCGATATTATGATAACCATCATCTCTTTTTTCGGTCACATATAAACCTATGTTAACTTTTGCGTTGGGAAAACAAATCATCGTATCTTCATTCTAAAATGCCACCAAAGATAACGAAAGAATCACATCGTAGATATGAAGTAGCTATAATATGAACCATTCAACAAAAAAAGCTATCCTATGCTCCTGGCACACTTTCATTTACAATAAATTTTAAAAGTATTTGACCAGCAGCATGGATGACTAGATTTTGTTGATTAACTTTGTCTCCCTTTTGAAAATACGATATAGAACATGGCAGAAAAGAGAAATTATTCGAACAAAAAAAAATCACCTAATATTGATTTAGAGGTAGGAAAGATGCCACCTCAGGCTCTGGAGCTTGAAGAGGCCGTATTGGGTGCCCTGATGTTAGAAAAGGATGCTTTCACCGCTGTTGGCGAGATACTCAAACCCGAATGTTTCTATAAAGACACACACCAAAAAATATATACCGCAATACAGAACCTTAACTCAAAGGATTTACCTGTAGATATGTTAACCGTAACGCAAGAATTAAGAAGCTTAGGGCTATTGGAAGAGGTAGGTGGCGCTTATTTCATCACTCAACTAACTGGTAGGGTTGCGTCGGCCGCTCACATAGAGTATCATGCCAGAATCATATGGCAAAAATATCTGCAACGTGAAGTAATTCGCATTAGCTCAGAGATACAAAGCAAGGCCTTTGACGAAGGATATGATGTAGACGATCTTTTGGACGAATCGGAAAGTGCGTTCTTTAAGCTCAGCCAGGGTAATATGAAAAAAGGGGTTACGCAAATTAACCCTGTTATAGACGAAGCCATTGAGATGATCAAGATAGCTTCACAACGAGAAGATGGACTCAGCGGGGTTCCTTCTGGTTTTCACGAATTAGATAAGATAACCTCCGGTTGGCAAAAAACCGACATGGTAGTTATTGCAGCCCGTCCTGCCATGGGTAAAACAGCCTTTGTATTATCCATGGCCCGTAATATGGCCTTGCAATTCAAACAAGGTGTGGCCGTATTTTCGCTCGAAATGGGTAACGTACAATTAGTCAATCGTTTAATAGTATCTGAAACAGAATTACCTGCCGAAAAAATTAAGAAAGGAAATTTGGTCAGCTACGAATGGGAGCAACTGGATCATAAGATACAAAATCTGATTGATGCCCCCATCTATGTGGATGACACACCTGGCCTATCTGTTTTTGAATTAAGAGCCAAATGTAGAAAACTTAAAAAAGAACACGACATACAGGTGGTGATCATCGATTATCTTCAGTTGATGAACGCCAATGGTATGAATCCCGGTTCCAGACAGGAAGAAGTAAGTATGATATCCCGTAACCTAAAGGGGCTTGCTAAGGAGTTAAACATTCCTATCATTGCCTTATCTCAGCTTAACCGGGGTGTTGAAGGACGTGCCGGAGCCGAAGGTAAACGCCCTCAACTATCGGACCTTAGGGAATCAGGAGCAATTGAACAGGATGCCGACATGGTATGTTTTATTCACAGGCCTGAATACTATGGAATTACTGAAGACGAACAAGGCAACAGTCTGATCGGAATGGGACAAATTATCATTGCCAAACACCGTAACGGTGCCACAGGTGATGTGAACTTACGATTTAGAGGCGAACTGGCCCGATTCGAGAACCCTGACACAGGAGTGTTTGGTGCCGATCTGGGTATGGATCAGGGTGGACAATCCATCACTTACGGTTCTAAGATGAATGAACCCACAGGTGGAGATAGCTTTAATCAAGCTCCGGCTGGCAATAATTTTGGCTTACCTCAATTCCCTGAAAGTCCGCACGATAAAGACATGCCCTTTTAAGCATATACACACGGAATGAATCATCTATTCATTCACCCTAAATTGTATTTTTCAGGAGAATACATGGCTACTTGACTATTCCTTTCAACATTGGAACAAAAGCAAAGTGGCCAAATTCCTCCTGGCTAAATGCAGTTTCTGATTCTCGTGTAATTCGAGTCATCACCTGCACTTCACCCCCTCCCAGTGGAATCACCATCATCCCACCTAAACTTAGCTGTGTCAGTAAATCTTCAGGTATTTGAGGAGCACCTGCTGTCACTATTATCCTATCAAACAGTCCAAACTGTGGCAAACCTTTATAACCATCTCCCAGAAAAAAACGAAGCTTATATCCCATCTTAGGAAGCAACTTACTACATTTAACATACAATTCTCTCTGGCGCTCTATTGTATAAACCTTCGCCCCCAGCTCACACAAAACAGCTGCCTGATATCCTGAGCCGGTGCCCACCTCAAGCACTTTTTGACCTGGCAAGACCTCCAACAGTTCCGATTGAAAAGCAACAGTGTAAGGTTGAGAAATAGTTTGTCCGGCACCAATAGGAAATGCCTTATCCTGATAAGCGAACTGTATAAAACTACTCTCAAAAAACATATGCCGAGGTACAGCCCCAATGGCACTTAACACTTTTCCATCCTGAATCCCCTTATTGGAAATCTCCTTCACCAACCTATTTCTTAAACCTTTATGCCTAAACGAATCCATATCTTACGTTATCTCAAATTCAAAAATAATGCTTCCTTCGGATTTAAAGGGTATACACCCTACTTTTAATTAAAAAATACACCCTTTTCTTATACTGAATCATACAATTTATCGTTATATTAGAACTATGTATGATGGCGGGATGATTAGGATCAAAAAAAAAACAACATCTTTTAAACGAATTGTTGAAAAAAAAATAATAGCATGGCACTTTCTGAGTGATTTATTGGTACTCGTTGTATGTCATATCTTATTTTTAAGCAAGTACAAGCTGCCCTACTACGACCTTTTTTCACCACTCGTACCACTCCGTGAACACCTGAGCATCCCCCTCGCCATCCTTATGATAGTGATCATATGGCTCTTTGCTTTTTATATTTCAGGCCACTATAACAATCCAGCCCGTAAATCAGGCTTACAAACAATTGGCCCCACTGCTGCTACTTGTTTTATGGTATCCATTTTACTACTCCTTATTGTAGAAAACTACGCTCCTGTGGAGCTAACAATTAAACCAATAAGTTTATCTTTTCATTATTTTTTCTTTGTTTTCATAAGTGTTTTTTCATTTCGAATGATTATCATTTGGCGATTACATTATCTCTTAAACAAAGGAAAGACAGCTTACAAAAAAGTATTAATTGGTAACAACCAACAAGCCCTCGAAACTCTAAAGAGACACCCCAACCCACATATATTGAAACACGAATATATCGGTTATATACCAGAGGATGAGAAATATGGATATAATATGACTGACTTCCTCCCATGCCTTGGCAAGCTCTCTAACATAGAAAAACTGGTGATGAAGAAAGATGTTGACGAAGCCACCGTATGCTTAAACCACTCACAGCCCCATACAATAAACCAAGTCATTAACATTTTAAAGCAAAAAGATATACTAATACGACTATCCACAAACCTGCACCCCATGCTGGATGGAACCATTAAAACACAAAATCTAGAAAGCTCCCCTTTCATCACTATCTCCAACCATAAGATGCCTGTTTGGCAAAATATGACAAAGAAAATACTGGATTTAGCTCTGGCTTGGGTAAGCCTTATCGTAACAACACCAATACTAATAGCCATTGCGGTGGCCATCAAAATAGATTCCAAAGGCCCCATTATTTATCGACAGGAGCGTATAGGAAAAAACAAAAAACCTTTTATCATTTATAAATTCCGATCCATGTACGTAAATGCAGAAGAAAATGGTCCTGCTTTATCATACCAGAATGATCCGCGAATTACAAAGGTAGGAAACGTCATCCGAAAATGGCGACTGGATGAGTTACCTCAACTTATCAACGTTATCATAGGCAACATGTCATTTGTTGGCCCCAGACCCGAAAGAGAATATTATGTAAATAAGATTCTTCGCAAAGCACCTTACTATGCCCTCTTATTAAAGATAAAACCTGGTATTACCTCATGGGGAATCGTAAAGTTTGGTTATGCCAGGAATGTCGATGAAATGATAAAAAGACTTAAGTACGACATCCTATACTTGGAGAACAGAACATTAGTTGTTGACCTTAAAATACTCTTGTATTCATTAAAGACACTTATAAAAGGAAAAGGAATATAACACCGAAAAAACTTCCACTTACACGCGCTCAACAACCCCAACACATCTTACGCGCAAACATTACTTACATCTGGGCAATGAAATCAGCTATTACTTGATCAATGTAGTACATGCCTGACAATGGTTTATAACTTTTACAAGCATGTCAGCAAACAAAAACAGCAGCTAATTGTATCTTTGGCATATGGCTACAACAACACTACATATCAAAAACATGGTTTGTAAACGCTGCATTAAGGTGGTAAGAGACGAGTTTACAAAATTAAATTTGAAGATTGAAGAAGTTGAGCTTGGCCAAGCCAAGGTCTTATCCCCAATCTCAAATGCCAAGATGACAGAGATTAAAAACGTATTGCAACAAAATGGCTTTGAGTTAATTGGCGATAAAAAAAGTCAACAAATTGCTAAGATAAAAACGATTATCATAGAGAAAATACACCATTCCGAAAAAGCATTTGATTCCATAAATAGCTCTGATTATATAGCTAAAGAAATGGGGCTTGACTATTCATACCTAAGCCATCTCTTTTCATCCGTTGAGGGTATAACCATTGAAAAATTCACCATCAACCAAAAAATAGAAAAAGTGAAGGAACTATTGGTTTACAATGAATTATCACTAAATGAAATTTCATATCAGTTAGGGTATAGTAGCGTACAGCACTTGTCTGCTCAATTTAAAAAGGTAACCGGATTAACCCCTTCTCATTTCAAAAGACTCAAGGACAACAAACGAAAGCCCCTTGACCAAGTATAATAAGCTCCATACAACAATAAAAAAAACAGGGAGCCACATCTAAAAACAAAAAAAATATAAAAATTTACCCAAATGGTATGATAAGCTTTACATACATACTTCTTTACTTTGAACATTATAAAACAATAGAATAGACCAATCATGGATATATTAGAATTTATAACAACTTTTTTAAATGATTTTGTAAAAATATTAGGAGAGATGTCTCCCTTTCTTTTGTTAGGATTCTTCTTCGCAGGCCTTCTCTATGCTTTTATTCCACAAAGAAAAATTGAAAAATATTTTAACGGCAAGCCATTTAAATCGTCGGTACTGGCCTCTTTATTCGGGGTACCCTTACCACTTTGTTCTTGCGGTGTTATTCCCACCGGAACCGCTTTTTATAAAAATGGAGCATCCAAAGGAGGCACTGTTTCGTTTCTCATTTCAACTCCACAAACAGGTGTTGATTCTATTCTGGCAACATTTTCATTAATGGGACTGCCCTTTGCCATCATTAGACCATTAGCTGCACTTGTAACTGGCATCACAGGAGGAATGATTACCAGTGCCATAACCAAAAATGAATACGACAGTAAAAGCTTTGAAGAACAAACTGAAGAAAAGAAATCTTTTCCACAAAAGCTGAAGGATACCTTTAGGTACGGCTTTGTGGAGTTTATCCAGGATATCTCTAAATGGTTGGTAATTGGCTTGGTATTAGCCGCTATCATATCGGCCCTCATTCCCAACGAATTCTTTGAACTATTAAACATGTCTCCTATCGTCCAAATGCTACTCATACTTGTGGTTTCTATTCCGCTTTATATCTGCGCAACAGGTTCAATTCCATTGGCGGCCATACTCATTCTCAAAGGTATGAGTCCAGGAGCCGCATTTGTGCTCTTAATGGCCGGTCCGGCCACCAACGCTGCAACCATAGCCATGATTGGAAAAGTACTTGGAAAAAAAAGTTTACTTACCTACTTGGGCGTCATAATTATTGGCGCATTAGGGTTTGGCTTAATAATAGATTATGCACTTCCATTAGCCTGGTTTACACAAATACCAAGCGAGCATCTAGCACACCACCACGGACAAAACATCAGTTGGTGGCAAATTAGCGCTGGTGTAATTCTGGTGACTCTAATCATTAATGGCTATATACAACAGCACTTAGCTCCCCAACAAAAAACAGATGAAACAACAAATAACAATACAATGGAAACAAAAATAATCAAAGTAGAAGGAATGACCTGCAACCATTGCAAAGCCAATGTAGAATCGAACCTTGAGAAGCTGGACTTTATTCAAAGTGCAAAAGTAAATCTAAAAGAAAGATCCGTCACCCTTCAAGGGGATAACATTGTACTAGAGAAGGTAAAAGAAACCGTAAATTCACTTGGCTACAAAGCTGTTTAAACCAAGATAGCCTGTTATAAAAGCCTTATAAGTATAGGCTATTGTAACAGGCTATCAGAAGATTTACAAAGCACTTGCTTCAAGTAATCACTTGACTATATCACAAAGACTTACCCACGCCCCACTTCACACAACCTATACACAGGTATAGCTCCTGTTTTTATCGGTAACGTGAATGCTACCACCATTAAAATCTTCACCTCCAACCCCATAAACAAGTTCTACTTAGGAAAACCTACTTTCACCTATTTATAGTTGCATTTATTGTTTCTACCCAAAGTTGATAACCCAATTTATTTAAATGTGTACCATCCGATGTAAGGTTAGGTTTTATTAAACCGTCATCTCCAACAAATACCTCGAATAAATCAATCAAATTATAATTTGAATCGGTTTTATGCATTCTGATCATGGTGTTTACTTTGGTTATATCCTCCATCAAATAATCTTTGGATGTTGGTAGAATGGTTTGCAAATAAATTTTTGTTTCCGGAGATCCTTTATGAATTACTTCTGTAATTTTAAGGATGTTATTTGCCACATATTCAGGAGATGGAATCTCTTTTTGAAAATATAAATTAAACAAATCGTTGATACCAATTAATATAAAAACCGTTCTTGGCTTATAATACGTTATTTCGTTTATTCGTTTTAAAACACCATCAGTTACATCACCTGCAATGCCACGGTTACGTACGTTTTTTACACCTAATTTCTCGCCCCAATCACCGCCTTGCTCTGTTATACTATTTCCAATAAATACTATATCTCCAAAATTTAAAGGTGAATTTTTAAATGTGGTAATTCGCTCTTTGTAATGATTCTTTGTCCAATCGCCATGATACTTAATGATTGTTGATCCAGGTGGATAAAGACGGTCAAGTTCACTTACCTCAGCATATGAACTTTGAAAATGAACCGCCATGCTTTGACCAGGAAGTAAGGCTACAACATCTCCATTTTTATTTTTTACCCAAACCGTAATATCTTTTGATGGATTAAAAACGGAATCATTAGCGTACGATAACTCCTCAATGGCAGTTAAATAATCAACCAGTTCAACCGTTTGAGCATACCATATATCTTCCTTATTCCCTAACATATTGCATATAGAATCAGCTAGCTCCCAATTTTTATGGAATTCATAACTATGCCCCCAAATATTTAACAATTGCATTTGAGTAGCCTCATCATTGACAAAATAAGAACCATAGTTTAGTGCATCAAAAATATGGCATGTGGGATTAAGTGTTAGAAAATTAGATGTGGGTATTTCAAAATTATATGTGGCATCAACTGTTCGAGCATATTTAAGGCCTAACTCTTCCAAAATACTCACCGTTTGATGATTGTATGCTCCAAAAGGATATGCCAGGCCTTGAACTGGTCTATAATACTCATTGTCAATTAAGGCATTCATCCTTTTAAGATCAGAGGACACCTCAAATTTAATGATTGAATCGTTTGGGTTGTTTAAGCCGATATGGTGCACAGTGTGTCCTGAGATTTCATGACCACGATATAAGGAACTTACTTCAGATTCTGTAACGAAATGCACATCGTACCCCAATTCAGAACTTAACCATTCGGCCTTTTTACCCAATCTGCCTGAATTAAGATGAAAGGTTCCAACAATGTTTGCTTTATTCAGCTTTTCTAACAATACCCGATCGTGTTCCGGACCATCATCAAAACTCATTACCAAGCATTTCAGTTTGCCATTGGGGAAAGTAAAGTTATTAGTATTTATCTGTCTATTTTTATTAAAGCTCCGTTCTAAAATGACGTCTGTTGTCAGATTATAAGCATGGCTTTGTGCAATTAAATCAAGACATATCAACAATAAAACTGAAAGCAAACTACTTAACTTTAAAAGTAAATTCATAAAAACTACTTTAATATAAACTCAAAAGGTATATGCAAACGTTTAGCCCAATCTGTTTCCTTATGGGCATGTCCAACAAATTCTTTGCTCATCCAATTATCTGAGGTAAACCCCTTCTTTCTCATTACACTATCAACCATCAGTTGATATGGTTTATAAAGCGCATCCAACGTTTCCGTACCATAATCAAAATAGATTTTGTGATTTTCCGGTGACGGTAAATTCGCTTCCATATACCTTTTAAAAGCTGTTGGAATTTCGATATTACTTTCAAAAGAACCAGGCCAATGCGTTGAGAGACAAGCTGCAGCTCCGAACACATCCGGGTATTCGCAAATAGCATACATAGAAATTAAACCGCCCATACTTGATCCGGCCACAAAAGTATTTTCTTTGGCACGGTTTGTACTATAAACCGAATCGATATAAGGCTTTAACTCCTGAACAATGAACTTGAGATAATGATCCGATTCAGGTTCTTGTTTCAATAGTTCCTGACTTAGACTATCTTTTATTTCAGGCTCCAATAAATCAAAAGCTTTACGTGGAAAATACTCTATGGTTCTTAGTTCTGCAATATTATAAATACCAACAATAATCGTTTCTTTAATCCTTTTGGCATCCATCATTTTTTGCATGGTTTCTCCGGCATTCCAGCTTTGTCCATTCCAGGTAGCTGTACTATCATATAACATTTGCCCATCGTGCATATAAAGTACATTGTATTTCTTATCCTCTGAATAGTTTTGAGGCAACCATATATCTATATTACGAGCAGGAATATACTGCGATTTAAATGCTTCTACATGCTCAATTCTAGAAGAAGCTTCTTTTTTTGAGCTACACATAGTAAATATGAATACTGATAATATTATGTAATAATTTCTCATTGTGATAAAAATAAATAAAACATTTCCATAAATGTCGGCTGCCGCTGGCTTCCTATTAACAATATGCACTTTAACAAGTACATGACACCAATGGACTTAAACGATTAGGAAATGCACTTTAATCCTCCAATATCAAGTACAGGACAAATTGAATATAAGCTAATAGCATCCCCACACCGGAATGCTATTAACATGCGCAAAATTACTTTTTAACTACTTTAAAAACTTTGTATCCATTATCATCTCCAATTAGATGGACTAAATAAATTCCGTTGCTATATGAAGACAGGTGGACACTTTCTTCATTTCCTACAACTAATTTATCATAAAGCACTTGTCCTGATATGGAGGTAATTTTGACTCTTTTAAGCGGATTATCTCCAGAAAAAATCTTTAAATCATCGCTAACCGGATTAGGAGCGATCCAAGCATTGTTAAAATAAGTAGGATCTCCAATACCTACATGAGGAACAAAACCGTTCAGTTTTTTTGCGTAAACAAAGCAAATTCGCCCGGCTCCAAGGTATAGGTCATGCCAGTATTGCTTACATTTATACTGTCACCATCAAAATGATTGTACCAATAACCTGTTGTACTGAACTTTGGCAAGACTGTTTTCTCGGTTAAATCAAAGTTTCCCACCAGTCGAATATCTGAACCGCTCAAGTTAAGTTCAATCAATTTAGTTGAAGCACCCACCTCCATGTTGAAGTTTTCGGTAGCAAATACTGGTTCATCTTTTTTCAGCTGAATCATCTCCCGGTAAATATCAAACAGTGATTTTCGTTGATCTACCTCCAGGTAATCCCACTTCACTGGTTTTTTAGCAGTACGACAATCATCACTAATGGATCCATCACTACAGCTATTGATACTGTAGTCATAGCCCAGCTCTCCAAATTGCCAGATCATCTTTGGACCAGGGATAGCTAATAAAAAGACAGCAGCAGCCTTTGTTCGTTCCAAGCCAGTTGCCAAATTAGTGACATCATAAGTTACTGAACTTGCCCCATAAGTATTATTTTTATACATAATACGTTCCTCATCATGGCTTTCCATATAATTAACAATATGTGGCTTCGTCCATCCTCTTTCGAGATAAGAGGCCCAGGAAAAATCTGACTTATCGTTTTCGTTAAATCCCATGGTCGCTTCATTAAAACTGTAATTATGGTTACCCCAAAGCAAAATACCATATTCAGCCAACTCTTTTTCTTCGGAGTTATCACTTAAATGCTCAAAGGATACAATGGCATCCTCCTTCACGCCCCAGATAGCATCTGCCATACGTTTTAATATCGTGATTCGACTTTCATCATAAGCACTGGCCCAATCGCCCACTGGATATTCAGTGTTCGTAAATCCTTTGGTAAAATCGAACCTAAAACCATCTATCTTATATTCTTCCAACCAAAAGGCGTTGATAGAATCTACCAGCTGCTGGGTATGAACACTCTCATGATTAAAGTCGTAGCCCCATTGAGCTGCCGGCTCCAACATATTATGTTCGCGATTATACCATGGATTATTGTCTGCCGGCTTGCCATCCTCAAGATACATCCTCGCAAAAGGAGACTGGCCAAAAGAGTGATTGAGCACCATGTCCATTAAGACAGCTATCCCATTTTGATGACAGACATCCACAAATTCCTTGTAATCATTGGCTGTACCATAAGCCTTATCAGGCGCAAAATAAAACGATGGGTTATAGCCCCAGCTATCATTCCCTTCAAACTCATTGAAGGGCATCAGTTCAATGGCAGTAACACCTAAACGTTTCAAATATTGGATAGAATCAGTGACTGTTTTAATGTCTCCGTTATCTGTAAAATCACGAATCAGCAATTCGTATATCACAAGCCGAGATGGATCTGGGACATCAAAATCATCAATTTGCCATTCATAACTTTGATCTGCCGTTGTAAACACACTAACAATCTCTTCCGTTTTTCCTTCAGGATAATCTTTCAACTCAGGATACACCCGATCCAAAATGTATTGATCGTTCCAAGGATCCAACACTTTATTGGTATAAGGATCAGCCACTTTAAGACCATTCTCAAACCAAAACTGATAAGCATACTCGGCATCACTATTCAAGCCATTCACCGTCAACCAAAAGTAATCACCATCTTTTTTCATCAGTGCATCGTTGGAAGGCTCCCAATTATTAAAATCGCCCATCAGATAAACAAAAGCCTTATCAGGAGCAAACAACAAAACGGTAACAGTATGATCATCTATCACATTAACACCACGCCGCAAGCCCGAAGGCATGCTTTCATTCACCACATCTCCCCTTACAAAAAACTTAACATCAGTATCTACCATCTCTCCATCCTTGGTAGCGACTGCCTTAACTTCATATTTATCAAGAGTCACATTTGAAATAGTATATGTGATTGATTGACTTGTGGTACTAAGCACCGAAACTTCATTAACAAACAGTTCAAGATGATCACTCAGCAAGGCATCTACTTTTATTTCAACATCAGCACCCTGCTCAAAGACACTATTATTAACAGGAGAAGAAACAGAAACGCTCAATACCTCCTCTGACACATCCACAAAAATATCTTTGTTGCCGGTATCCTTACCTTCTTTTAAGTTATCAGCACTTCTAAACACAAAAGCCATTTGTTCAATCACCTCTCCTTCAGGCACTCCGTAATATTCACGAATACTGGGCGAAATACTTAGTGTGTAGGTATTAGTAGTAATTCTTGTCAATTTATATTTTTCATCATTATCGCCCCAAGTGGAGGCATATTTCCAATCGGATCCACTACTACTCTTATCGGTAATAACACCTGTGTGCGCATATACCTCACCCGTATAATCTTCTAAACCTCCGCTTCCCTCATCTGCATAAAAAGTAATGGTAACCTCATCGCTTTCTAGAGGAATCGTAGGATCAGATGTAACGACCTGCGCCCTGACGAACAAGGTACTCCAAGCCATCAATAAAAACATGAACCAATTTTTCATTTCTTAAAATTTTAACATTAAAAATGTATTCAACAAGGCTATCATCCCAGACTATATCCAATAATTCTTGTCTCAGTTATCCATTACTTTTAAGCCATAACCAGAAAAACGCTCCATCATCACTTTATCTCCCTCTAGTCTCGCACCTGTTAGAGCATCTATATATTTCTTATCGGGCGACAATTCAAAATCCACTTCTTCATCTCCGGCATTTAATATAACCAAAAACCTCTCTTCACCCAGACTTCTGGTATAGGCTAACAAAGGGCCTTCGGCTTTCACAAACGCTATTTTTCCATCCACCAAAACGGGATTTTCTTTACGTAAGCGAATCATCTGTTGATAATAACGATACAAATCCTCATCAAAGCCCACCGCATCATATTCAGGCTCCTTATTCAACACACTATTTCTATTTTCATCATCAAAGGAATACTCTGGCCACCAGAGCGGTTTACGACAATCAGGATCATCCGCACCCCACATGCCCATTTCGTCGCCATTCCATATTTGAGGAGCACCTACACTGGTAAATTGATGTAACAAATATAGTTTTACACGCTGATAAGTTTCTGCGTTTGGCTTCCCAGTTAGGTAATTTTCATCATCGTTGGGTTTGGCTTTGTATTTGTACATACCCGGGTTGGCAAACGAAGTTAACAACCTTGGTGAATCATGCGTTGCAGAAACGTTCATCATGGCTTTTGCTGTAGCATCCGCTATTCTTCCCCATTGATAATTTAAACTATCTACGAGTTGAGCTGCATCAATCTGCAAATTAGATTTTGCAAAAAAGTACCGTGCCGGACGATACACCTGATAATGCATGACGGCATCAAACACATCGCCGCTCACATAAGGAACAGGATCCATCAGTTTATTCGGCCATTCCTGCCACCATATCTCTCCCACCAAATAAGCATCCGGTTTAATAGATTTCACATACTTACGATAGTCGCGCCAAAAACCCATGGGTATATGATCTGCCACATCCAGTCGATAACCATCCAGTCCTTTACTCACATCACCATTGGGAGCCAACCAACGCTTGGTGACATCAAAAACGTGCTGTTTTACACCTGGATGTAAATCGCCTTCGTAAGGAAAACCTGCTTTGTGTTCGCCATGGGTATGAACCTTTTTAAAGGCAGGCAGACTTTTAATATTCAACCATCCTTCATATTCAAATTCATTTTCAGGCGTATTGGGATCATCAAAAGATTGAATGATATACCAATCTTTATACTTAGATTTCTCTTGATTTTTTACGATATCTCTCCATGCCCAAAATTCAACGCCAGTATGATTCCACGAATAATCGAGCACCACTCGAATAGCCCTTTGGTGACATGCTTCAATAATCTTCAAAAACATCTGATCGGCCGCAGTCCATTTCCAGGTGGAAGGATCGTTGGGGTCTTCAGATGCAATGATCTCCATATCCCCTTCAGGGTCCGGGCCAAATGTTACATCAATATGATGATAATTCCGTGCATCATATTTATGAAGAGAAGGTGCATCATTTAAGGGATTAAAATAAATAGCAGTAATGCCCAGTTCCTGTAAATAATCTAATTTATCAAGAACCCCCTGCAGATCACCACCATACCTACGCATCTGCAGATTACCATAAAAATCCAGTCCAGTTTCTTTGGCCCAATCATCTTCTTTATACCAGTCACCGGTCCATTCAGTTAACTTCCAATCTTCTGGTGTGTCCTTAAAATTAGAAGCTGCGTACATCGTTTTCGGAGTAGGGTCATTAGACTTATCGCCATTATAAAACCGCTCCACAAATATTTGATACCAGATAACATCCTTGGCCCAAGAAGGAGGAGCTGCTAATTCGTTTGGTTGGTTTGTGGTTGATGGATGTTGGCAAGCGCTAAAAAAAAAGAGGACAAATAAGAATAGGTTAATGTACTTCATAACGATGGAAATTAAAAAAAGCCGCCACGAATGGCGACTCTAGCATTTATTTTTTATACAGTTATTCAAACAATCCAGTCTCAGTACTAAAGTTAAGTTTAACTTTTTGCCCTGTTAAAATAGGAGCAGCAGCCTGATCATTACCAGTACCTCTATACTCAATTCCTCCAGTATAAACATTAAACTCGGCCTGCCACCAATCAACCACATTTCCATCTCCATTAGTTAATGTAGTAGCTGTTACATACATTCTTGCATTATCATCTGCAACGGCAGCAGGAGAAACAAGAACTTTTGCATCAGTTGCATCAGGAGTAAATAAGAACTCCCCTCCATTCCAATTTCCAAAAGCAGAACCCTGTGCATAAATAACTGGATCTGTAATTTGAATAGTATTAGTCAGTAAGTTCACAACAATCATTTTATACCCTTCCTCTCCGGATGGTATATTATCACCACCTTTATTCCAAACACCATTTTCTCCTGACGCATCACCAACTTTACCAAACTCAGTTCCATTCCATGCTTTGGCTGAATTAAACTTTAATTCAGAGTTGGCATCAAACCATGCAATTTTCCAGAAAAGATGCGGATTACTATGTACCGGTATCATTTCTATAACAGCAGGGTCATCCCAACTCCAAGAAGGATTACCAGTAAAGCTACCATTAATATACATTGCTGCAGGATAAGTTGCAAAAACAACATCAGATCCATACGCTACACCTTCACTGTTAATAGCATATGCTCTTGCATAATAAGTAGTATTCATATCCAGTTCGGATAACTCTACAGTAAATTCACCATCTCCAGCTTCACTTGCATTAACTACAATATCATCAACAGTTGGGTTTTCAGAAGTACTATAACATACGCCCCTTTCGGTAACGTCAGCACCTCCATTATAAGTTACATTATTTCCAGCAATTATTGCAGATGTTGCAGCTCCTGTAGCTTCACCGGTAACAACCGTTGCTATACCAATGGCCGTTTTAAACGAAATTTCAGATGTATAAACAGTACCAACTCCATTAATAGCATAAGCACGTGCATAATAGGTAGTATTTGCAACTAACCCTGATAACGAAGCTGTAAACTCGCCCATTCCAGAACCGCCATCGACTTTAGAGTCATCAACTGTTGGGTTTGATGCTGTTGAATATACTACCCCTTTTTCTGTCACTTCATCTTTTCCATCATACGGAACATTTGCATCAATATCAGCGCTTATGTCCGTAACATTTGTTGCAACATCTGCAATTGTTACAGTAGCTACATGAGCCAATGTAGTAAATTTATCATCATCCCCATAAATAACTGTCCCATCTTCTGTTTCCACATATGCACGATAGTGATATGTTGTTAAATGCTCAAGGCCATCAACTGTAACCCAGTATACCGCATTTTCAACTTTGTCAGCAACTTTTTTATTGTCGGATATAGTAGGATTTTCATTCGTACCCCAAACTACTCCATACTCAGTAAATCCATTTTCTTCCGCAACCACATATCCACTCAATTCAACAGAGGTGGATGTAATTCCATCATTTTTCCAGGTTACCATTTCGGCATCCAGAGTTTTTAGGTCATCTTTTTCACATCCTACCAAAACAAGTATCAGCGAAACCAAAAACAGACCTGTAACTTTAAGAAATATATTTTTCATTTACGTAAAATCTAAAATTTATAACTGATTTAAATTTGCCACGACAGAGCGTGGCATAAATAAAATAACCCTATTATGGATTACTTGAAACAATAGAACACTTACTGTCTCCATCTAAATCAATCCACAGTTTAATATCATAAGTTCCAGCATCCATAAGAATATCTTGCGAGTCGCCAGCATTTACCAAACTTATATTAGTAAAATCTAATTCCACAGAATTGTCTACAACTCCAAAGTTAAAGTCGTTACTCCAGTCTTCATTATGTCTAAACTTCATTCCTCCATTAGGTAATACAACAGCATTGAGATACCAATATTTGCCATCAATATCATAATCCATCACTAAATCGGGAGCAGACCAATCATTAACAACACCAACAATACCAACCAAATATCTAAGGTTTTCGAAAGTTAAATCAACTGTATGAGCCGATATTTTATACCATCCAGCATCTTCCACTGCAATTGCTGCACCATCTTTGGCTAAACTTGATCCATTGACACCATAAGTAATATTGTTATCTGGATCTAACAAGGTAAAAGAGTCGCCTGCCTCTAACTTCACAAACCCTTCATAAAATCCATCACTTGCCAGCGTAACAATTTTTTGAGGTGTTCCCGTTGCTCCAGCAACAATGACATCCAATCGTAATAACCCAAATACAGTCACATCGGTTGTCACTGTTTGTGAGCTATACTCTAAAGAACTGACTCCCATACCCGCATCTGTCTCAAGTTCACAACGGATCCTAAAATCAGCAGATGATGTAACATCTTCTTTAAACCCATCTAAAAGTATTGCATTTAATTCACTCACAGTCAACACTATTTGACTACAAGTAGTCCCTTTATAGACTTGAATAACATTTTGAAAGCCATCGCCTTCAGGGCAAGCTTCTAAAAAGTAATTAACCGAAGCATTAAAGCCTGCATCAACTGGCGAACAAACAAATGTCACCTCATTATCGCCATTGGCTCTTAATAACTCTAAATCTGGCATTGTGAGTATTTCTGGTGCAATTACTGTTTTGCGAATAATTGGTTCATCACCATCTTTTTCACAACTGGTTGTTAATGTTAACAAGCCAAGCAGAGCAAATAATATTATATAGTAGTTTTTCATTTTTCTAACTTTTAATGATTAATACCCATCATTTTGTTTGATATTCTGATTAGCTGAGATTTCATCACCAGGAATAGGATAAAGATCTCTATGACTACTAGTGCTTGTTCCATCAAATGTTCCACCTTTCCAAGCCCATAGGTAATCGTCGCCAGTAAACTTACCAAAACGAATCAGGTCTGTACGTCTTTGTCCTTCATAGTAAAATTCACGCGCACGCTCATTTAAAATAAAGTCAGCAGTAACATCTGCAGCAGTAATATCTCCTGAGTTATCACCGTAAGCACGTCTTCTTACCACATTAATATCATCAGCAGCATCGCTCATATTTCCATTTCTGAATGCAGCTTCCGCTCTCATCATATAAGCATCAGCCAAACGGAAGATAGGAAAATCGGTACAAGCATATGTTGGATTATAGTTATCAGCTTCAGAACCATCTAGGTTTGTAGCTGTAAATTTGTAAACCCCTACTCCAAAATCACCACTTGAACTGACTGAAGGTATGTCTAAAGAACGCTTCTGACGTAGATAAATTCTCGTATCAGGATTCTGAGCGAAAATAGTATCGTCAGCAGGTACATTTACATTTCCATAAGTAGCCAACGTATCTACAAGGATATTCATCAATTGTTTTCTGGCACGATTACCGTTCCAGTTTGTATTTGATGTTAATCCATGATAATATTCTGCAGGAATATAGGTAGCGTCACTTGATGATTGAATAATAAAGGTAGTACCTCCATTACCTTGCGTGTTTACACCATCTTCTGCAAAAGCAAAAATCATTTCATTGTTTCCATGATGACGATCGTTATCTGCAGCGAAGTTTTTTCTGTAGTTACTTGCCAATGAATAAGCAGGATCAGCAATTACCTTATCGGTATAGAACTTAACACTATCCCATTTAGCTGTGCCAGTATATACCTCAGCATTCAGGTAAACTTTTGATAATAACATCCAGCAAGTACCTTTGTCAGCTTGTGGGTAAGAATACCCCGGGTCTCCTAAATCAGATTCAATAGCTTTTAATTCATCTACCACATATCTAAACAAGTCGGCACGTTGAATTTGCTCTGGATAATATTTACCTACTCTATCAGCTTCGGTTGTAAACGGAGGGTTTCCGAATAAATCCATATGCCAAGAGTACGCTAAAGCTCTTAAAAAGCGAGCTTCTGCACGATATCTAATAACATCAGGATCAGAAGTACCTGCTGTTGTATTCAAAAAATCGTTACAATACGTAATACTTAAACTTAAACGCTGGTATACTGCAGTCAAAAACGGGTTTTGAGGTGTCCAAGTTTGTGTGTTCAAATCAGCAATACCTACATCTCCCCATGCACAAATACCTTCGTCGGTAGTAATCGTTTGTAGGTTCCAATATGCCCTTGCCAAAGTAAAGAAACCATCATCACTTGAGGAAATATCTGCATCATGTCCTTCTCCTTGCCCTGCAATAATAAAACTGGCATATAATTTACCTAAAGCTCTTTCTATATTTTCAGGATCGTCACCCAAGTTACCCGATAAAACTGTATTCGGGTCAATTGGTTTCACATCTAAATCATCTACACAAGCAGTAAACATTAGTGCAGAGATTAGAATTCCAAATATTATATTTAATTTCATTTTCTTCATCTCTAATTCAATTAAAAGGTTAAGTTAACACCTAAAGTAAAAGTACGTGGTCTAGGATAGAAGTTGTTATCAATACCTTCGTCAACTTCTGGGTCAAGACCTGTGTATTCCGTAATTGTAAATACATTTTGTACTGTAAAACTCACTCTTGCATTAATATCTTTTCCAGCAACTTTGTTAAAGTTGTACCCAGCACTTATATTATCCATTTTTAAGAACGATGCATTTTCAACAAAATAATCAGAAGTAAACTGTCGTTTTACAAAGTTGGTTTTACTTAAATGAGTTGGCATATTCTTCCAGTAACCAATTTGTTGCATTTGATCGTAAGATGCTCCTGACGCAACTTGGTTTAACACATAGTTATCGATATTAGCTCTTAACGAAGTTGATATATCGAAGTCTTTATAATTAAAGCGTGCAGAAAAACCAAACGTATATTCTGGAGCAGGACTATGGTAAACATATTTGTTACCATTATCTCCCGAGATAACACCTCCGTTACCTGCTAAATCTTCGTACAATCCTTCAACTGGTTTACCATCCGACCCATAAACTTGTTTGTTCATAAAGAATGAATATGCCGGTTCCCCTACTCTTGTAACTTGAGTAATACCATTAAAGGCATCTCCATAAAGAATACCAATATAATCAGAATCATCGTTTAACAACAGTTTGGTAATTTCGTTTTTATTGTGCGAAAAGTTAAGACCTAAATTCAACGACATATCTTGCTTAGAGATAGCCACAAAGTTTAAACCTACTTCAATACCTTTGTTCTCTAAACTACCAACATTAGTTAATAAATTATTGGAGAAGTTACTTCCACTTGGAATAGTAACCGTATTTAATAAATCTTCAGTCTCTCTAAAATAATAATCAATAGTACCGTTAATACGATTGTTCAAGAAACCAAAATCAATACCGATATTTTGTGTGGTTGTTTCCTCCCACTTGATATCTGGATCGTAAGTCTCTGGACGTAGCGTTGGGATATACTCTCCATTAATCATGTAATAACCTGCAGCACCAGCTAAAGTATATGCAGCTTGCGCAGGATAGTCGTTACCTATATCTTGCTGACCTGTGATACCCCATCCTAATCTAAGTTTTAAGTCAGATAAAAAATCAACATCTTTTAAGAATGCTTCTTCATGAATTTTCCATGCAAAAGCAGTTGAAGGAAAGAACCCCCAACGGTTATCCTCATCAAAACGAGAAGAACCATCGTAACGGAAAGTTCCTGTTAAAAGGTATTTGTTTCTAAATGCGTAATTTAATCTTCCAAAGAAAGAAACCAAATAATTCTCCGTAATCCAACTTGTTTTAACATCATCTATATTTCCACTAGCTACTCGAGTATATGAATTACCTTCTCTTTCGAAGTGTTGCCACGAGTAACCTGCTGTTGCGTCTACACGATGACTTTCAGTAAGTTCTTTGTTATAGTTTAAATAGAAATCAAGCAAATTGTTTTTATTTGTTCCACCATAATCATTTAATTTTCCTTCTCCACTCGCTTCAGAAAGCGTAGATGGTGAAGTAATTGGACGGTTATTATGTCCGTCACTCTCGTTATAGTCAGTTGCTAAATTCAACGACGCTTTCAATTCTGGTAAGAAAGGCAATTTATAGTCCAGCTTTAAGTTACCTACAAAACGAATTACATCCGACTGATTATCTACAGCCATAGCTTGTTCAACCGGGTTTGGAGTACCTAAGTTAGCGCCATGGTTTTGCCATTGATAATACCCTCCAAACTCATCTGCTCCTTCTTCGTAAACAGGCTGAGTTGGATCCATTGAAATAGCCGATCCAATGGCTCCATCATCACCAAAGTTATGCTTACTGCTCATTAACTTGGCATTAGCATTTACTTTAAGATGATCATCCAATAACGAAGGACTTAAGTTTAAAGAAGCAGTAAATCTTTGCATATCTGTATTCTCTAGGATACCTGTTTGATCTGTATAACCTAACGAAACACGATAAGGTAGATTCTTATAAGCTCCTGAAGCTGCAAAATTGTGATCGTGAGAAATTGCCGTGCGAAAAATTTCATCTTGCCAATCTGTATTTTCTGTACCTAGTAAATTATAATACGTAGGATCAAAAAGACCTTCGTTATCAAGAGCAATTTTTCTCATTTCGTCTCCAGAATAAACATCTACATAGTCTTCAGGGGTAGAAATCGATACACTTCCTGAATAAGAAAGTTTTAGCGGAGTTCCCTTCGAACCTTTTTTAGTGGTAATAATAATTACACCGTTAGAAGCCCTTGAACCATAGATTGCAGTTGCTGATGCATCCTTTAAAACAGTAAATGTTTCTATATCGTTAGGGTTAATAAACGAAAGAGCATTTGAACTACCCGATACATTGTTACCAACACCTTCAATTGGCATTCCATCCACAATAATAAGTGGATCGTTAGAAGCATTCAAAGAAGAACCTCCCCGAATACGAATAGTAGAACCGCTTCCTGGAGCACCACCTGACGAAGTAATAACAACACCCGAAGATTTACCTACTAATAAATCCTGCGGAGAAGTAATATTACCCTTGTTAAAGTCTTTTGAAGAAACACTTACTACTGAACCTGTTTTGTCTTCCTTCTTTTGCACACCATAACCAATGACCACTACTTCACCCACGCCAATTACTTCTGGCTCTAATTGCACGTCAATAACTGTTTGATCCCCAACAGTTATTTCTTGCCCCATATATCCAATAAAAGAGAACATCAATACATCTCCTTTATTGGCATTTAAAGTATATGTTCCGTCTGGTGTAGTAATAGTACCTGTGGTTGTACCTTTAATAAGTACAGTAACTCCGGGTAACACCTCACTCATACCGGCATCCCTTACGGTTCCGGATATAGTCACTTGCTGTGCCATTGCCATATTTGTTATCATAAACAAACCTGCCAGCATCAGTAGGACTTTGTTAAAACGAAATGATTTAATCATAAAACTAAAGATTAACAGTTAAAAACTTGTTTAATTTTTTGAATAGTTGATTTTAAATCTTCAAATTGATTTAATACATAGCATATCACCTCGTAATACTGCTATTTTACTCTCATTTGGACATTACAAATCTACAACAAAATCAAAGTGTTTTTATACATTTATTAACATGTAAAGCATACAAATTGACACTTTTTAACGCAAACGATTGCGGAGTCGTTTGCGAGGACGTTTGCAATAAATTCATATGTTATATAACATGTTTTTGCTTGTAACAAAACAAGATCTATGAGCCTCTTTACTTCTATTTTTGTACCACAAACGGTTCTTTTTATGAAAAGAATGCGCAAAAAAACTGAAAGTATAGGCAATTATTGTATTTTTAAAATGTACAACACAGGGCACAGCTCTTTTAATACTCATATTAATTACATATATGGCTACGCATCAAGTAACTATCAAAGACATAGCTAAGACATTAGGCATTTCTGCCTCCACTGTTTCCAGGGCACTAAAAGATCATCCAGACATCAGTCCTAAAACAAAAAAAATGGTACAGGCCTTTGCCGAGAAAGTACATTACAGACCCAATGCCTTGGCTTTAAATTTAAGACGTAGCAAAACCAACACAATAGGAATCATATTACCTGAAATTGTGCACCATTTCTTTTCGTCGGTATTAGCGGGAATTGATAAAGTTGCCTATGCAGCAGGATACAATGTAATGATATGTCAGTCAAACGAAGATTTTCACCGTGAAGTAAGTGATGCGCAAGCATTGCTAGACAACCGTGTTGATGGTATTTTAATGTCTATGAGCAAAACCACTTATCAACTTGATCACATTCGTAATTTAATTGAAAATGGGGTTCCTGTTGTATTCTTCGATAGGGCACCCGAAAATATTGAAGCTGACAAAGTACTTATTGACGACTTTACTGGAGCTAAAATAGCCACACACCATTTGCTATCTATTGGATGCAAAAATATATTACACTTAGCAGGCCCACAAAACCTGGCCATAGGACAGCGAAGAAAAGAAGGATATTTATCTGCATTAGAAGAAGTTGGACTCACTAATAATCCTGATTACATCATCAAATGCGATACACGCGATGAAGTATTTGCGAATGCGGGTAAAATACTACAATTAGCCAACGAGATAGACGGTATCTTTGCTGTCAACGATTCAACGGCCATTGCTACCATGCAAGTACTGATGAAAAATGGCATAAAAGTACCTGCACATATTTCTGTAATTGGTTTTGGTGACGGTCCCAATGCCACCATAGCCTATCCCCCCTTATCTACGGTAGAACAAAAAGGCATTGAAATGGGGAAAGAAGCTATTCAACTACTCATCAATCAAATAGAAAATGATCCAGAAACTCATAAACCTCAGACCAAAATACTCACACCTGTATTAAGGATACGAGAATCAACCGCTAAAATCCAGGACTAAATATATAACAATTTTACATGAACAAACCCTAAAACACATTACTTGCAACCGTTTTCGAAATCCATCACAATTTTTTTTTCATTTTTTTTTCTATTTATCGCAAACGGTTGCAATCAGCCATTGACAAAGATACCTTGAATACACAGGTCTATAACGAACAATATATGATTGCTTATAATTAAATTTATACCGTATATTTGTTACTGATTTTAAATCATTGGACGCGATTTAATATATTCATAACATCTTGCTGGATCCAATAGTCGATTTAGCAAAGTATTTTACTCTCCTGGATAAAAAACGGGTTAACAGTGTATGACTGTATACCTGCGATAAGTCTTGCAATAACAGACATATAGTAATCATATATTTATTTTTGATTTATGAAGAAGATGCCACGATTATCCTTTTGGCAAATCTGGAACCTAAGTTTCGGATTTTTGGGCGTTCAATTTGGTTTTGCTTTACAAAATGCAAATGCCAGTAGGATACTAACCAGTTTAGGTGCCGACCCACACAATTTATCATTTTTTTGGTTGGTAGCACCCGTCATGGGCTTGGCTGTTCAGCCGATTGTTGGTGCGGCAAGTGATAAAACATGGACCAAAATAGGACGACGGACACCGTACATTTTATTTGGAGCTATTATTTCGATGGTAGCCATGTTTTTTATGCCTAACGCACCCCTTGTTTTTAAAGCGGGTACCATTGCTGCATTGGCCTTTGGTGTTATTATGCTAGCGCTTATGGATGGTTCATTCAACGTAACCTTCCAACCTTTTAGGGCATTGGTTGCGGATATGACTCCAGAAGAGCAACGCAACGTTGGTTATTCCGTTCAGAGTTTCTTAATTAATTTTGGTGCAGTTATAGGTTCCGCCTTGCCCTTTATTTTAACAGCTATTGGTGTTTCCAATGTAGGAGAAGCAGGAGAGGTAGCACCTTCGGTTATATGGTCATTCTATATTGGTGGTGCATTATTACTGATCAGTGTACTGGTAACAGTGTTAAAAACAAAGGAGTATCCACCCGAAGAATACGAGGCCTATAAAAACATAACTGAAGCAGATAAGCAGAAAAAAGAAAGCTTTTGGCAATTATTAAAAACAACACCTAAGGTGATGCGTCAGCTTTCCATTGTTCAGCTTTTTTCCTGGTTTCCCTTTTTCTTGCTGTGGGTTTATTCAACCACCGCTATTTCTCAACATTACTTTGGTGTACCCATGGATTATAATGCCAGCGAAAACACAGATAGCGTTTTAAGAAATGCCTTTGACGAGGCAGGCAACTGGGTAGGTATGTGCTTTGCCATGTACAGTTTAATAGCTGCCATTTATTCCATTGCATTACCCAAACTCATTGCGCTAACCAGCAGAAAAACCATCTATAGCTTTTCGTTACTGGTCGGTGGATTAAGTTTTATCAGCTTATTCTTCTTTACAAATCAGTACCACATATTAATTTCCATGGTGGGTATTGGAATGGCCTGGGCAGCTATTCTATCGATGCCGTATGCCATGCTTTCAGATGTATTGCCTCCTAAAAGAATAGGGATTTACATGGGACTATTTAACTTAACAGTGGTGGTACCTCAAATATTGAGTGGCCTTATTGGAGGCCCCATCCTCAGATCCATTTTCCAAAATCAAGGTATTTACATCCTAGTTCTGGCTGGTGTTATTATGATACTAGGTGCACTCTCTGTTATGTTTATAAAACAATCAAATGAAGATGTTCATTAATAAACATTTATATCTAATAGTTCATCCAAATTTATTTTTTCGGATCAAATAAATAGCTTGATTTTAAAACATACATCTCTAATATTAAAAAAAATGGGAAAAGTAAAAGCGTGTCTTTTCGATTTAGACGGGGTAATAGTAGATACTGCCAAATACCATTATATAGCATGGAAAGAACTGGCAAACAATATGGGGTTTGACTTCACCCTCGAGGACAACGAAAGATTAAAAGGTGTAAGCAGAATGACATCACTGGATATACTACTATCCATAGGAAATATAGAAAAAAGCGAGGAAGAAAAACTGGCTTTGGCCACCCTAAAGAACGAAAAATACTTAAGTTATATTCTAAAGATGGGACCGGAGGAGATTCTTCCCGGTACCCGCGACTTTCTGGAATTACTAAAAAAAGAAGGAATCAAAATCGCACTCGGATCAGCAAGTAAAAATGCCATGACCATACTGGAACGCCTGGAACTCACCCCTTACTTTGAAGCCATCATTGACGGAACAAAAGTATCTAAAGCAAAACCGGACCCTGAGGTCTTTTTGAAGGGTGCCGAAGCATTGGGTGTAGCTCCAATGGATTGTGTTGTGTTTGAAGATGCAGAAGCTGGTGTTGATGCTGCCCTGGCAGGAGGTATGAAATGCGTAGGCATTGGAAAAGAAGATGTATTGGGAAAAGCACATCTGGTTGTGGAAGGACTGCATAAAATGGACATGCAAAAACTAAGTTCATTAAACAACTAACGCCCTGCATAAAAAAAAGAAATTTTAGACATATGAAACGAGCCATGTGAATAGTTTCGTACACAAGGGGATAATCCATCCTGGCGAGTTCCATATGACCATTGAAAAACAAATTTAACATATGAAACTGGCATGGCCTGCGCAAATAAGAGGACGCATAAGTGAATGATTGAAATTTGCACTGGTTAGTAAAGTTTCACTAATTTTTAAGCATATGAAGGAATATCTTAAACATAACGAATGGTGCGTAATCGAAGAAGGTTTCGATCCTGCCAACCACCAAGCTTCAGAGAGCATTTTTAGTATAGGGAACGGAAAAATGGGACAGCGTGCCAATTTTGAGGAGCAATACTCGGGCCCCAGTCTTCAAGGTAGTTATATCGCAGGCGTATACTATCCTGACAAAACAAGAGTGGGTTGGTGGAAAAATGGTTATCCTGAATATTTTGCCAAAGTATTAAATTCACCCAACTGGATTGGAATTGATGTTACTATTGACGGTACAGAGTTAGATCTATACAAATGTAAAGTAGAGAACTTTATCCGTACGCTCAACATGAAAGAAGGGTTCTTAGAGCGGGAGTTCGATGCAGTTTTAAGCAATGAGAAAAAAATTCATGTGAGGTCTCGTCGATTTGTAAGCATGGCCGACACAGAAAATGGCGCCATCCGATACGAAGTGACAGCTCTCAACTTTAGTGGCTCCATCAGCTTTTGCACCTATATTGACGGAGATATTAAAAACGAAGACTCCAACTACGACGAGAAATTTTGGAACATATTAGATGTGAATGCTTCCGAAGGAGGTGCATATCTAGAATCTCAAACAAAAAAATCCGACTTCAGAGTAGGTATTGCCATGAAATATAGGACTTCGGTAAATGGCAAAAAAACACAAAGCAAACCCGAAGTTATTCAACTAGCTAAATGGGTAGGTAACAAAATCACTTTTGAATTAAAAGAAGGACAAACCGCTTGTATGGAAAAATACGTTGGCGTAACCTCTTCTTTAAATTACGCTGCGGATCAACTTAAATCTAATGCTGAAGAGTTAGCATCTTACGCATACCACAAAGGTTTTGATCAGTTATTCACTGATCACCAAAAAAAATGGGCAGAAAAATGGGTGCACAGCGACATTAAAATCAAAGGCGACGTAGCAGCCCAGCAAGGCATCCGATTTAATATTTTCCATTTAAACCAAACTTATACAGGTGAGGATGAAAGATTAAACGTGGGTCCCAAAGGCTTTACGGGCGAAAAATATGGCGGTACCACTTATTGGGACACCGAGGCCTACTGTGTACCATTTTTTTTAATGACAGCGCCGCCTGAGGTCACCCGTCAATTACTAATTTACAGATACAAACATCTCCCCAGAGCTATTGAAAACGCCGAGAAACTAGGTTTTAACAAAGGGGCTGCACTATACCCTATGGTAACAGCCAATGGTGAAGAATGTCATAACGAATGGGAAATTACTTTTGAGGAGATACATCGTAATGGAGCTATTGCGTTTGCTATCCACAATTACATCCGTCATACTGGCGATAAAAATTATTTGGCAGAATATGGCATTGAAGTATTAGTGGGCATATCACGTTTCTGGAGCCAGAGAATAACCTTCTCAGAAGCCAGAAAAAAATACGTAATGCTGGGCGTTACCGGACCCAATGAATATGAAAACAACGTAAACAACAACTGGTACACCAATAAAATGGCAACATGGTGCTTACAATACACCATGGAATCACTGGAATACGTGAAGCAAAACAATCCGGACAGATTTGAAGAACTGGTAACTAAACTCAAGCTAAACGAAGAGCATGAAACACAACGATGGAAAGACATTGTTGCAAAAATGCATTTCCCATTCAATGAAGAACTTCAGGTGCACATGCAACAAGATGGCTTTATGGATAAAGAACAGCTAATGGCTGCTGACCTAGATCCTACTCAACGTCCTATCAACCAACACTGGTCGTGGGATAGAATACTTCGTTCAAACTTTATTAAACAGGCAGATACCTTACAGGGCATGTATGTGTTAGAAGAAGAATTTAGTACAGAAGAAATTGAGAGAAACTTCAATTTCTACGAACCACGTACTGTACATGAGTCTTCTCTTTCTCCTTGTGTCCACTCTATTCTGGCCACAAAAATAGGACGAATTGACAAAGCCTATGAAATGTATTTACGTACTTCACGATTAGACTTAGACGACTATAATGCAGAGGTACATGAAGGACTGCATATCACAAGTATGGCCGGAACATGGATGTCGATTGTGGAAGGTTTTGGAGGCAAAAGAGCCTATGATGAAAAGCTATATTTAAATCCGGATATACCTTCTCAGTGGGAAGAGTATGCTTTCCGTATTACATTTAAGGGCAACGACTTAGAGGTAAGAGTGAGTGAAACAGAGGTGGAAATCATTTCTCATGCAAAAAAAACCATTCAATTATACGTTTATAAGCAATTAGTAACTGTTGAACCTCAACAGTCACAAACTATTTCCCGATAGAAGATAGCTAATACAATGACTTGAGGAATATGCCATTCGGCACCCTCGGGTCTTTGTTTTTATACCTTCAATTTCTTCCTCCCATACCTATTGTAATTCATGCTATTTTACATTTCTATCAGGTCAATCTTTAACCCGAATAATACATCCTAAAATCCTTTCTTTTACGATAAAAATTTGTACTTTACAATGCATTGGATTTAAAATTGGAAAAGAAGAACATGAAACCATCCATAAGTATATTGGGATGCGGATGGCTAGGTATACCTTTATCTACAACATTATTAAAGGCAGGATACCCGGTTAAAGGATCAACCACATCGCCTGCTAAATTAAAAGAACTCACCAAACTGGGTCTACATCCCTATGTGATAGATTTGCATAACAGAAAAGACCGCAACCATTTTTTGAACGCAGATATACTCATCATTGCTGTTCCCCATAAGAACATCGATAATTTTAAATTCCTCCGCACTCAAATTAAAAATTCCCAAATCAATCGATTGATATTCATCAGTTCCACCTCCGTTTACCCAAACACAAACGGAGAAGTTACCGAAAAAAGCCAAACACTACCTACACCACTTGCTAATATCGAGTCCATCTTCTCCAACATCTCCGGTATTCAAACTACCATCATCCGCTTTGCAGGCCTATTTGGCGGGGACAGAAAGCCTGGTCTTTTTTTTCGAGATGATAGCCTGATAAAAAATCCGGACGGATTTATCAACCTCATTCACCTAGATGATTGCATACAAATTATCAAAACACTGATTGAAAAAAACATATGGAATCAGGTATTTAACGCTTGTGCAGACACCCATCCCTCCCGAAGAGAATACTACACCCAAGAGATGCAAAAAGAAGGTAGAAAACCACCCGTATTCGACAATACAAAGGCTTCGGAATACAAAATCGTTAGCAATGACAAATTAAAAAAGCACTTAAATTACCAATTCAAACATCCCGACCTAACGCATTTCATTGAACCCAAATGATGTATTAGAACTTTGTAATAGGCATTAAAATGGCAATAAAAGAAGGCTTGTATAAATAGCAGCTCAGGTTAAATAAAAAATAATATAAAATACGCTTAGCCTATATATTCACAGTACTATTTATTGAGCCATTGCTTAAACTTCGATGATTTTTCGGTAGAAATAATAACCTCAAAGGGTAAAGTAGGTTCTACATTCAGTTTTAATTTACTCTTAGAATAAACCACCGCATCTTTTACCGCATTAATATGAACGATACATTTACGGTTGGCTCTAAAAAAAAACTTAGGATCCAACTTCTCCTCCAATTGCTCCAAGGTATTGGGCAAATCATAGGAATGTCCATTAAACATGACAATAAAAACGGACTTATTATCCGCATAAAAAGCAGCAATATCAATTACTCCAATTGTTTTGATCTTATCCCTATAATGCACCATAAAGCGCTCCTGATATTCTTTTCGACCTACCGAAGCGGCAATCATTCTATTGATTTCCTGATAATCCACCGAAAGAGCACCCTTCTTCACTAAATGATACTTTCTAAACTTATCCATAGCCAACTCCAATCGGTCTTTATCAATAGGTTTTAAAAGATAATCAACACTTACCTGTCGAAAAGCATCAATGGCATATTGATTAAAAGCAGTGGTAAATATTATCGGGGTCTCCACCGACACTTGGTCAAAAATTAAAAAACTATTACCATCAGCTAAATGAATATCCAGAAATATCAAATCCACTTGATTTTCCTTCAAAAACGCCACTGTCTGCTCCACTGATTCTAAAATATTCACAACCTCCAAATCGGGTGCTATATACTTTAACATCGCATTGAGTTTCCGTGCCGAAGGCATCTCATCTTCAACTATCAAAACTTTAATCATCTAGAGGTGGTATTAGGGTAATTTTTACAGTGTAGCTACCCTCTCTTTTACAAAAAACAGGTGCTCGCTGATTTAACAGCTCATACTTTTCAATGATATTCCTATGTCCGGTATAGGTGGATTCCACATCTGATTTATCACGAATTTGCAAATTATTCCTTACCACCAAAACATCATCTTCGTTAAAAACACGAATACACAATGGCTGACATCTGGAAACCACATTATGCTTAATGGCATTTTCCACCAATACTTGCAATGTTAATGGCGCTATCAACATCTTATTCTTAGCTTGCTCAATGTTAATTTCATAATTAAAACCATCTTCAAATCTAAACTTGTAAAGTTGTAAATAACTTTTAATGAAAGCAATTTCCTCCTCCAACGAAACCAAGTCTCTTTTATTAATAGACAACACATACCTATATACCTGCGAGAAACGCTGTATAAATTTATCGGCCTTATGCACATCCTCATAAATAATAGATGAGAGCACACTCAAATTATTAAATAAAAAATGATGATCCAACTGGGCCTTTAATGCACCATATTTAGCATTGATTTGTTCTTTTTCCAGATTAGCCACCTGCAATGCCAGTTTATTTCGCTCTTCCATTCCCATGATCAGTTCAATCAATACCAAAAACAAACTGTTAATAAGCAAAGGAATCACATACATAAACTCTTTTATGATAGCCTGATTACCAACTATATGCGCTTTTAAATAAGAAATAGCAGCAATTCCAATAAAGGACTGAAACAATATAAGACCGGCATCCAGGAGCAAGCGAAGCCCCCATTTATGTTTCCAATCTATTTTTTTATTGAACCAGTTAACCGCAAGATAAAAAAGTGTAACGGTTATAATAGCATTTAGAAAAGCCATCCCCATACGATAAAACAAAACACTTTTTACTTCTTCCACCGATCTATAACCAAAGAAAATCATCAGCAAAACAGAAGTAGCCATGATTAAAATGGTAATAAAAGGGATAAAAAGTATTTTTCTACGATTAGCAATCATAACAAGCGCTTTTCATTTAACGGGTCAACTGTCCTGAAATACGTAATAAATTATACTCTGCCACTTTTGCATTATAGCGTGCATCATTATACTGATTGGTCACATTCAACATGTTTTCCTGTGCCGTACGAAATTCGATGGACGTTGCATTACCAAGTTTAAACATTTCTTTTGTCTGTTCAAAATTCAGTTTTGCTTGCTCCATGCTTCTTTCCTGTAACTCCACAATCCTCCTTTTATAGGAGTAATCGGTATAAGCATTTGCAGCATCTCTTTCCAAAGCTGCTTTTATCTGGCGCGTTCTTTCCTGCTCACTTAATAAATTCAGTTGTGCATTTTGTTCACGTATGTGCTGTTGACGACCATTAAACACGTTCAAGCTAAGACTCAACCCCGTGCTGAAACCATTACTTTGCGAATAAATACTGGTACTATTTTCATAATCAGTTTTACTGTATGCATATTGACCGTAAGCAGCAATCGTAGGGTATTTTCCTGCCTTGGTAATCTTCATATCTAGTTCAGTGATTTCTTCCGTTTTAAGTTGCGATAACAAGGAACTGTTCTTAACAAGGGCCAAACCCACAATTTGCGCTTCAGAGAAGTCATTGTTAAACTGCAGTTTTTCATCTACTGCGTAATCTGAGTCAACAGGCAAACCCAAAACCACGTTTAGGTCTTTAACAGCCATCAAATAATTTTGTTCCGTATTTAATATCTGCGTACTATCACTATTCATATCAACTTCGGCATTCAGTACTTCTAGCGTATTACTCTGACCATAAGCCTTTCTATCTACAACCTTTTGATAACGTTCCTTTGATATTTTCATGGATTCTTTGGCCAATTTCAGGTTTTGCTGTGCGCTACAAACACCATAATAGGTCTGCACCACACTCAGTATAGTATTCTCCAACTGCTGTTGGAACAGTATATTCTGACGTTCATCCGTCTGTTTCAGCTTTTTATAAGTATACTGATTCCCCAAACCATCAAACAAGGTATAATCAATACGGGCACTACCATTATATCCCATTGATGTTGCACCTTCACTCTCTAACAAGCCGGTATAGGTTGTCTCACTCTCCGAGTCGGCCTTAGAATAATCACTTCCGCCACTTAGCGAAACCGATGGCAGTAGTCCCGCATTACCAACAGAGTTATTATTTTGGGCCTGCTTCAATGTATTCTCGGCCATTTTTAAATCGTAATTATTAGCCAGGGCTATTTCAATGGCCTTTTGCAAGTTCATCATACTGGGAACTGTTTGGCTCTTTTGTCCAAACAGCAGTCCTCCCATCATCAAACAGGCTAAAACCAGCATTCTATCTTTAAAGCTTATCATAATCGTATTTCATTTCTTTAATAGCATTTTCCACTTCCTCAGCACTCACGGTTCTTCCCTTAATCAAAGAAACCCATTTCACTTTCAATTGATTCACTATAAGCAACATCACGGGCAACAAAAATAAGGTTGTAGTTGTGGCCATGGCCATACCATATGCCAGTGATAAAGCCATCGGAATAAGAAATTGGGCTTGCAAACTGGTTTCAAGTACCATAGGCGCCATACCCGCAACTGTGGTCAGAGTAGTCAAAATAATAGGACGAAATCTTGATATTCCAGCATCCACCACTGCATCATAATACGGCATTCCATTCTTCAGATTAACATTCAAGGCATTTACCAGTATCAATCCGTCATTAATCATGACGCCCACCAGAGCAATCATGCCCATAAAAGACATTAGACTAATAGCCTGACCGTGAATCCAGTGCCCCATCACCACTCCAAACAAACTCAAAGGAATCATTGCGTATACCAAAATAGACTGACTAACAGATCTTGTTGTTAGGATGACCATACCAAACATCAATAACAAAACAACAGGAATCACAACAGAAGCCGAAGATGCTACTTTATTGGTTTCACGCTGCTGTCCATCATATGAAACCCTTACCCCATGGTGTTTCGCAAAAATAGGTGGTAATATTTCCTTATTAATTTTCTGCATGATCTCAGGCAATGAAGAAGTAGGATCTGTTTGATTGGCCACCACCTGCACCTCACGGTCGAATTGTAAATGACGAACATTGGTAACTCCATTGACCATCTTAAAGGATGCCAGTTCTGCTAAGGGATAATTAACACCATTCCCCAAACGTATCTTCATATTCTCCAACTGCCCTAGAGACCGTCGATTTTCGATATCATATCTTACCCAAACACGCACTTCATCTTTTCCACGCTGGAGTCGTTGAACTTCATTTCCAAAGAAAGCCTCACGTACCTGGCCAATCACCTGCTGAAGCGTAATCCCCAGATGATGCGCTTTGGGTTTTAAGCTAAGCTCAATCTCACGACTTCCAACTGGAGAATTATCTGACACATCAGAGAGTTCTGGCATTTTCTTCAAGGCAAGCTTTACTTCTTCTTTGGCAGCCTGAAGTGCTTTATTATCATCCCCCACCAACGATAAGGAAAGGGCTTTCCCAAAGGGGTTAAAACCAATTATTTCAAACGTTTCTGCACCCGGCACTTCACCCACTTTGCTACGTATATGCTCAATCACCTCAGCTGTTGATGAGTTTCTAACTTCTGCATCCAACAAAGACACCTCAATGGTAGCACTGTTACCAGCTCCTTGGTATTGCTGATAGAGACTTTTAATGATATCCTGTCCTTCAGGCTGAAGCCCTTTCATCTCCTCATTCACTTCCCATATCCCAGCCGAGATCCGATCCAGGTGTTTTTGCGTAACAGGCGTATCTGTTCCAGATGGCATGGTAAGTGTAACCGTAAAATTATCCCCATCCACATCCGGAAAGAATGTAGTGGTAACAACCTTATTACTAACGGCTAATATGGAGAAAATAAATGTAGCAATAAATACAGAAAAAGCAATGATCTTATTTTTAATAAAGAAAGAAAGGATAGGACTGTATATTTTATTCCGCATCCAGACCAGCCAGGCTTCTGACCACCCCATATATTGAATCCATTTTTTATCACTGCCCCTCACCAAAGCCTTGGAGTGCGCCATGTGAGCAGGCAGAACGATCAGTCCTTCAACCAAAGAAACCAATAAAATAATGATCACAATCACCGAAACCTCCGAAAACATTTCTCCCAAGCGGCCATCCAAAAATAAGAAAGTACAAAAAGCAGTAATAGTGGTTATTACACCGGAAACAACTGCGGCAGTCACCTCAAGCGTACCTTCAATGGCAGCTTGTACAGGGCTCTTTCCCATTTGCCAATGCCTATAAATATTTTCTCCCACCACAATGGCATCATCCACCAAAATACCCAACACCAGTATCAATCCAAATAACGACAGCATATTAATAGTCACTGTGGTAGCAGGTATCATTACAAACATTCCCAACATTGAAAATGGAATTCCGATGGCCACCCAAAACGCGATACGCGGATTCAAGAATAAGGATAAAAACAACAACACCAATAAGATACCTAGCAAACCGTTATTCATCAATAGTTCAATCCGCTGGTTCAAGGTATCACTCTGATCACGAATAATCTCGGTCTCAAACAAATCCTGGCTCTTATTATAGTCGTCCAAATAGGCATTCAACTTTTCAGAAGCCACAATAATATCCTCTTCAAAAGTAGTATTGATAGTTACAACAACAGCTTGTTTCTTGTTATATACGATGTCGGATGGGGAGTCGTCCCACATATCCTTTATGGTGGCAATATCCTTTAAGTATACAATTCCTCCATCACTAGAATTACGAACCACGATATCTTCCAGACCCTCACTTCTGTATTCTTTATTTCGGACACGAATAAAAAACTCTTCGGCTCCATCTTTTATACTACCTCCTGTCATTAACAGGTTAGATGCTTTTACGGCATTCGCTATTTCGGTAAAGCTTATCTGGTACGACTCCATAGCTTCCTCATCCAGAAGGATTGCTATCTCCTCATCCGGATAACCCCCAATAGAAATTTTAGAGATTCCATCCATACGTAACAGATCATGTTCAATATCTCGAGCAGCTAATTTTAACTGATTGAGCGTTACTTTATTACCACCCTTAGCTACTATGGCAAAATTGATAGCAAAATTGGTATTATCGTGTTTATAAGTAACTACCGACTCTATATTTACAGGAAAAGATGAAATTTTCTCCACCTCATTTTTCACCCTCGTCAAAGCTTCATCCATATCAGTACCTTTCAGCATCTCAATGGTTACGGTACCCATATTTTCGCGCGATACGGAGGTGATTCGCTCCATATTCTCCAGCCCTTTTACATTCTCCTCGATCTTCAAAATTGCTCCTTCTTCCACCTCTTCAGGAGATGCGCCGGGATAAACAATATCTACATATATATTACGTGTGGGAATATTGGGAAAAAAGTTTTTCTGTGTGTTCAGTAGGGCAATAATCCCAAACAGGAACACCATAACCATCAGCAAGTTTACAGCCAATGGAAATTTTATAAAATATGCTATTAATTTTTTCATATGTCTAAATTTATCTTTCAATGGCCACATGCACCTTCATCCCCTCATGCGCACTTTTGATCACCGTTGACAACACAGGAGTACCTTGCTCTAATCCTTCAATTATAGCTAGGTCACCTTGGCGAGCCAATACTTTAACATGCCTTTTATGTAATACTCCATCCTCAACCGTAAAAACGTTATCATCACTGTCAACCATTTTACGTGGCAAGCTCATGGCATTTTCAAATGGCTGCTGTTCCAGCTCTGCCGTTAAAAACATACCCTCTTTTAAATTATCACCGCTTGTTCTAATAAACAACTTTAGGCTTTGGGTTTGTTCGTCTATTGCACCACCTACCCTAACTACCCTTCCTTGCCATTGTCCGTCAATCTCAGTAGATGTTAATACAGCATTGGTTCCTGGTTTTACATCCTCCACCAAGGCTAAAGGTGCCGTAATCTCTAAATCATAAGATGAGGTACTAATGAAGGTTCCCAATTCAGAACCATTACGAACGGCCGTTCCAGCCTCGGCAAGAGCAGATGTCACAACACCGTCAAAGGGAGCACGTATAATATATTTTGACAGCTTCTCCTCTGCCGACAAAATATTATAATAACTACTATAAACACCTTTCCCTGCCAAATAAAACTTCAACTGCTCAGTATCCACCTTAGGTAGTTCTTTTAAATTCTTATGAACATCTATCTCAGAAGCATAAGCCCGCCAAAGGGCATAAGCATCCTGATAATCCGACCTAAGGTCTGGTAAAATAGAAGTAATCAAAGTAATAAAGTTACTTTTTTGGGCCAGTACCGTCATGCGATACTCTCGCTGATCAATCTCCAGCATTACTTGTCCTCGGGCATAACTACGTCCCTCTTTAAAATTTCTGGCCGATGCCAACAATTGTCCGTCTGCTTGTGCAAAAATCTCAAAACGATCAAATGCCCTAAGTTTTCCTGTAGCTGTATATGAATGCTGCACGGTTCCCAGCTCAGCATACAGCACTTCAACCAATAAACCTTCTGCTTTAGCCGATGAGACTTGCGTAGCTGACTTTGCTTCTTTTTTAGGAAGTGCTTTTACCACTATAAATGCACCCAAAACAATTAACAGTGCTATTCCAATGGTTATGATTCTCCTTTTCATACTTATGGTATTATAATTTAAGTTTCTTTTATATGTTTAAAAATGAGCGAAACGTTGCAAACCAGTGCAAATTTTAATCATACACCTGTGTGTCTAATTATTTACGCGGCCCACATCAGTTTCATCCTTTTTAATTTTATTTTCAAAGGCCACATAAAACTCGCCTCTAAGACCTTTCCCTGTGTGAGAAACACTTTATTATGACTTGTTTCGCCTTTGTAGCATTATCGATAACAAAAATGATCAATGTAAGGAAATATTGAAATATAAAGGGTGTGAATAAGAAATATGAAAAGATGAATCAGGATTTACAGGGATAAAGATGTATTACACTAAACTTGAAATTACTTACGAAGACAGTGAGAAGCTTTAAAAAGGCGAGTTGTACAAGTTGTAGAGTTGGTAAGTTATTAGACTCAGTTAATGGATAGTTTCCATTTGAATACTAAACTACCAGTAAAAAAACCACAGGGTTGGCCGGAACAATAGCCACAGAGCCGGCGTTGGCATGAATTACAAAAGCTTTTCTTGCCAAATTTTACCTTCCTGATTAATCACATACCGGGCTTCTATTTCCGCGTTCACAATATCAATCTCAAAGGTACTATCCTGCACTTTCATATGAAGGTCATACCGCAATTGCGACACTTTCAATCCAACATCTTTAAGACCGACCACTTTCTTGGAGAAACGGCCATACCGCTTTAGGTATGCCTGTTGAGCGTAATAAATATTCCTAAGCTCCCAACGCACTTCTTCAACATACTGCTGTTGCTTTTTTTCACCCTCCGATAGGTTATGGTCATTAAAGTACCATACACCCCAGAGTTCAGGATTATAAATACTGCTTTCATCCAAAAAACTCCAAACCCATTTTTCTCCGGGATATTTCTTGCCGGTATGGGGGTTTAGCATCTTTTTATATAAACCAGAAACCACCACAAAAGGCCAATGTGTTCTTTGCACATTCACATTCCAAGAATGATGCGCTTGCAACAAATTCACACTATCCACTTGCAAAAACAGAGGTACAACACACTCAAACGACCAATATTCATCATTATCCAGTGGATTATTCAATGTTCCTTCCACAGAAACAGAACATCGACCATGCGGTTTATCCAGGAGTGAAAATCTTAAAATAGGTTCCGTATTATTACGATTACGGTATTCGCCACAAAAATTACCCAGTGCATTTATTTTCAGCACCACATAATCCGCCTCATCCTTATCTGCATCTAAATAAAACTCCAAAAAGTTATCTTCAAAAAAATAAGACTGGCATATATCATTCACCGCCCAAATATGTCTATCATGTACAATTGCGCAAAGATATAGAGAGTCGCCCTTTATGCCCAGTTTATAGCTGGCTCCATTGGATGGATAATCCATACCATTCTTTACACTTGGCACCAATGGGTCGCTCCAGGGAGCTTCGCCCCATTCGTCATCTAAGATAAGTCCATCTATACAAGGGGCTTCCAATAAGCGATGAATAGCATATACTTGGGGAGTACAATAGCTGGGACAATTAGACAAACCATATTCATTCACCCTAAGTGCCTTTTCCTGAGTCTGGTGGCAACCCAGCATACAAGCAAACAGAATCATTACAAAACAGCAATATGGTTTTTCTTTTAGCATTTATGCGGGTCTGACATACACAATTTACATCATATCTACATCCTATACAATTATATCCTATACAATTTATTGTTAAAGTTAAAGATATAACTACTAAAAAAGTTTATTCCACGCCCGCAATAGAACATTCATCACCTTCAAATGCCCAGCATTCGAATGGCTATACCAGACAAAAAGATCATTGCTCCTGCAATAACATGGGTATAAAGCCCCATTCTTTTCACTGGTAGTAAAGAAAAACCCAATACCCCAAGAGTTACAGTACCTAGCATGGCCAATAAGGTAGAAACACCAAAGGCGGCGGTAACCATGATTGTCCCTGAGATACTACTTTGAGCAGCGGGATACATGATTAAGGGAATAAGAACCTCACAAGGGCCTAACACAAAAATAATGAACAACACCCATGGTGTTATCTTTTTACCTTCTTCCTGACCATGAACGTGCGTATGGTCGTGGGTATGTGTATGTTTATGCGAATGTATAACACCACTACTATGGGTATGCACATGTGCATGCTGACGGTTTTTATAAACTTTTCTTAAACCCCATATGGCATACACTAAACCAAAGGCAATAAGAGCCCAAGCAGCCATATTACCGCGTGACGCCTCGATAAATTCAAGTTTTTCAAGCCCCACGCCAAAGAAAACACCCACCATACCTAAAACTACAGAGCTAAGCACATGACCTAGACCACAAATAAAAGTGAGCATTAATATTTTGGAAATACTCCAATCGCGAGCCTTCCCTATCATAATAAAAGGAAGGTAATGATCCGGTCCCAGAATCGTATGAATAAACCCAGCCGAAACAGCTGTTGTTGTCAATAGTTGTATGTCTGCCGTCATGTTTATTATTTTATCATCAGATGTCAATCTCCACAATAGTAATGCCACTTCCTCCATACTGAATATGCTCATCCCTAAAACTTTTTACATGCGGCATGGTATGAAGCATCTCTCTTAACATTTGACGCAAGATACCATTACCTTTACCATGTAATACCTTTACAGTTCCTACTTCACACATTACTGCATCATCAATATGAGCGGTCACTATTTGGATGGCTTCCTCAGCACGCTGGCCTCTCACATCAATATCTGGTTTAAAAGTAAGTTTTCTTTTCCTCACCTGCTCGGCCATATTAGCACCCAGACTCTGTTGGTTCAGTGAGCGCATGGCTTGTTTAACTTCTCGATTACTAATCTTTTGTAAACGGGAAATTTTCACATTGGTTATCAAGTGTCCAAAAGCAACCATGGCATTTTTACCCGTAATCTCCATTACCTCACCAGGCAATGATTGTCCTTCGAGCCTCACCTTATCTCCTTTACGAACCATACCGTCATCCTTTACGCTAGTTTTGGTCGGACGTTTCTTTTCGGATCCACTCTCTTTGCTTTTCTTTTCTGATAAAGCTTCCCCATCGGGTCTCTCCTCTTTACGTTTCTGACGATTTTTAATACGTTCTATCTCTCGTTCAATGCGATGCTTTTGCTTATCATCCGATTTTTCCAGACGTTCTTTAAAATTGGTGAGTGATTCACGAGCCTTCTTAGTACGTTCTTTCTCTGCCTGGCTTTCTTTAATTTCTCTAATAGTACGTTCTATGCGCTTATTGGCTGTCGCCATCAACTCTTCTGCTTCGCGCCGGGCTTTCTCCAAAATTTGTTGACGCTCTTTTTTACTTTGCTCTAATTGCGTCAGGTATTTTTCATATACATCCTCCAACTGTTTGTCTTTGCGTCGTATATTATCTCGTTTTTGTTCCCAGTATCTTTTATCACGGGCAATTTCGCGCAAATGTTTATCAAAATTAATATGATCCTCTCCTATCCGTTCCTTGGCACTATCCAACAGTTCTTCAGGCAATCCGATTTTCCGTGCAATCTCAAAAGCAAAAGAGCTACCCGGTTGACCTATCAACAATTTAAACAAAGGTCTTATCTGACCAGTATCAAATTGCATAGCTCCATTCTCTATCCCCTCTACACCCGAAGCATAATGTTTAAGATTCGTATAGTGAGTGGTAATAACACCATTCATCTTCATGGTATTAAAGCGTTTCAACACAGATTCAGCGATGGCACCTCCCAAAGCAGGTTCAGTCCCTGTACCAAACTCATCAATCAGAATGAGGGTTTCAGGCGTACCATGACGCAAAAAATATTTCATATTAAACAGATGCGAGCTATAAGTACTCAAATCATTTTCGATAGACTGCTGATCGCCAATGTCGATAAAAATATGCTGATATATGCCCATGGTACTGCGTTCATCCATAGGAACCAATAATCCACATTGAAACATATACTGCAACAAACCCACCGTTTGCAGGCATACCGATTTTCCTCCAGCATTGGGACCAGAAATCAGCACAATACGTTGCTCCTTATTTAGTTGAATAGACAAAGGAACCACTTCCTTACCTTCCACTGAATTCTGCAAGTAAAGCAAAGGATGTGTGGCATCTTCCCAATTAACTTCAGGATATGTCACCATATTGGGAAGACAGGCATTTATTTGCAAAGCAAACTTAGCTTTAGCACGAATGAAGTCCATGATACCCAAAAACTCATACGAAAAGATCAGATCCTCCAGATAAGGACGTATACTATCCGAAAAAGCGACCAAAATTCTGTTTATCTCGCGTCTTTCGGCATATTCAAGCTCTCTAATCTCATTATTGATCTCAACAATCTCAGCAGGCTCAATAAATGATGTTTTTCCTGTTGCCGACTCATCATGAATAATACCATTGAGCTTACGTTTGTTTCCGGCCGGAACAGGTATCACTGCCCGCCCATCGCGAATAGCCACATTGGTATCTGTTTCTACCAGACCTTCTTTACGGGCATGATTCAAAATGGCAGCCATCTTACGGGATACGCTACCTTGCTTTTTAATCATCTCATTTCGAATACGAGCCAGCTCAGGTGATGCACTATCTTTTATCTTACCAAATTTATTTAAGATCGCATCTATGCGTTCAAAGATATATGGATACACCATCACTTTAGAAGCGATCTCACGAAGGTGAGGATAAGCATTCTGTTCTTCTTTATTCTTAAAAAAGCGTACAATATCCTTTACAGACAACAGCGAACGACGCAAGTCAAAAAGCTCCCTCTCCTCCAGGAATAACCCTTCCACCTTTATTCGATTCAAAGGCCCCCTCACATCAATATAGTAACTGGTTGGAAAAGATGACTCCTCCATACAAATTTGTTTAAACTCATTGGTTTGGTGAACCCACCGGGATACCACATCATACAAGGTCACATACCGCATCTGGTCTACACGTTCCTTCCCCATGGAACTTAAACATTGTTCCTTAATCAGTTCCCTAATCCGATCGAAACGGATCTTCTCTTCAAAAAATTCTGGATATATCAATTGTATTTCTTTATGATCGATTATTCAACGCTGTTTACAATTCCTCATCACGGAAGAACCCTGCTTATGGAATTCTAAAACAGCGCAAAAATAGTTAAATTATTCGTATGATAATATTTTTGTTATTATCTGACATTGAGTTTGTTTCAAAACAGATCTTCTAAACACAAAAGATAAAACCACCCACAATATTGAAAAAAACATATACAAAAACCAATGTTTAAAGCAGATTATATAGCCCATAAGAACAATATTCTCACACAAATACAGGATGACCCCGGGCCTGTTGTAAGTGAGACTGGAGATAAAATTAAAACACTAAAAATTAGTGTACAATAGGGTAAAATCCTTAACTTGATTCAAAATTAATACATCAGTCTATGTTTACCCCAGATCCGCAAACAATACTCATCGTTGATGATTCCATGGCTAATATTCTTGCCTTAAGAGATGCACTGAACGAATACAAATGCATTGCAGCCACTTCTGGACATCAGGCATTGAGATTTATCCACACCCAAAAGCAACCCGATTTAATACTCTTGGATATCATTATGGATGGAATGGATGGTTATGAGGTATGCGAAAGCCTAAAAAGTGATGCCCAGACCAGTGAAATACCTGTTATCTTTTTAACAGCACAAAGTGACCCGGAAAATCTGGTAAAAGGCTTTAAGGTTGGTGCAGCGGATTTTATCAGCAAACCTTTCAACATCGAAGAACTTAAAGCAAGGGTGGCCAATCAGTTAAAGTTTAAAAAATCGTTGGACAATAACACCATTTACCTGAAATCCATCGAAGAGATTTATGATACCATTACCGACAGCATGTATTATGCCCAAAAAATTCAGCATGCTACTTTACCACATGCTGCTTACCTGAAACGCGTTTTGAATGAGTATTTCATCTTCTATAAGCCCAGAGATATTGTTAGCGGGGACTTTTATTTGGTACACCAGGTAGAAAATAAGAAATTACTGATCGCAGCAGACTGCACTGGCCATGGAGTCCCTGGCGCTTTAATGAGTATGATGTGCATGGCACTAATCAATGAAATAGTTAATGTGGGAAAAATTTACAAACCCAATGAAATTTTAAACAAACTACGATCTATTATTATTCATACCTTTAACAGGGATGGTGATAATGATATTTCAGATGGTCTGGATGCTTCCATTGTTTTAATTGATCCGGACACAAATCTGATGGAGTATGCAGGAGCCAACTCTCCTATTTACATCATTCGGGATGGTGAATTAATTGATTTTAAGGGAGACCGGATGCCAGTGGGTATTTACCCTTCACAAACTCCTTTTTCCAATCACAAGATAAATTTAAAAGACGGTGATAGCTTATACATGTTCTCAGATGGATATGCAGATCAATTTGGCGGTGAAGCCAAAAGAAAGATGATGCTAAGACATTTCAAAAAATTGTTGGTATCGAACAATCATCTAATCATGAGTGAGCAAAAAGAAAAACTAAGCAATTATTTTACTGATTGGATGGGACACAACGAACAGGTGGACGATGTTTTGGTACTCGGTTATCGGTTTAACCCCAATGATACCTTAGAACTTCGTCATGAGAATTAAAAGTACAGTCAAGAACTTATTGAGATAAAGCATAGCAACCGCTATGGTGAGTTGACGAAAAGAAATAACTTCTTTTGAAGCCATTTTAAGGCCTAGTAGATTTTCCAGTGTATTTTGCGGACTTAGTAGGAAAAAAGAAGCCATCTCAAAAGTTTAAAAAACGACTTTTAAGATGGCCTACCAAAATACAATCAACAAAAAAACATCAACTGTTCTTTTTTATATTAGCTTGGGCTGCAGCCACCCGGGCAATAGGCACACGGAAAGGAGAGCAAGAAACATAATCCATCCCAACAGAATCACAAAACTCAACCGAGCTAGGTTCTCCACCATGTTCTCCACAAATACCTACTTTAAGGTCTGCCTTAGAAGAACGACCTCTCTCTGTTCCCATTCGAACTAACTGTCCCACACCTTCCTGATCCAGTATTTGGAAAGGATCAGTTTTAAGGATACCTTTTTCAATATAAATGGGCAAAAACTTATTGGCATCATCACGAGAATAACCAAAAGCCATTTGGGTTAGGTCATTGGTTCCAAAGGAGAAAAACTCAGCGAACTCAGCAATTTTATCGGCTGTTAATGCAGCACGAGGAATCTCAATCATGGTACCCACCAAATATTCAACTTTATCACCTCTTTCGGTAAAGAGCAATTGCGCTGTTTGGTGGATTATATCAGCCTGCATCTTAAACTCCTCAACAGTTCCAATTAAAGGAACCATAATCTCTGGCCTGGTAATAACACCTTTAGCTTTCAAATTCAAGGCAGCTTCAATAATTGCACGTGCCTGCATCTCTGTTATTTCAGGATAGGTATTACCCAGACGACAACCACGGTGTCCCAACATTGGATTAAACTCCGAGAGATCAGCCACTTTATTTTTAACATCGGCCAAACTGATACCCATTTCTTTGGCCATTTCCTGTTGTGCCAATTCGGTATGCGGCACAAATTCGTGCAAAGGAGGATCTAACAGTCGGATGGTAACACCATATCCTTGCATGGCCTCCAGAATCCCTTCAAAGTCACCTCTTTGATAGGGCAATAACTTATCCAAAGCGGCCCTTCGTCCTTGTTCGTCCGAAGATAGTATCATTTCTCGAACGGTCTTAATCCGCTCTCCTTCAAAAAACATATGCTCAGTTCTGCACAATCCAATGCCCTGTGCACCAAAACCACGAGCTATCTTAGCATCTTTAGGTGTATCAGCATTGGTACGCACGGTCATACGCGTATATTTGGTAGCAAAATCCATAATAGAGGCAAAGTCACCATCTAACTCTGGCTGACGTGTTTTCACTCTTCCTTCATATACCTTACCAGTAGAACCATTCAACGATATCCAATCTCCCTCTCTATACATTTTACCTTCAATACGCAAAACACGCTCTTTGTAATCAATTTTCAAGGCTCCTGCACCAGATACACAACACTTACCCATTCCCCGTGCTACTACAGCCGCATGAGAAGTCATACCTCCCCGCGCAGTCAATATACCTTTGGCCACTAACATACCTTCCAAATCTTCTGGAGAAGTCTCTATACGCACCAATATGGTTTCAGGATATTTTTTGGCTTCATCAGCAAAGAAAATAATTTGTCCAGAAGCGGCTCCCGGCGAAGCAGGTAAACCCTTGGCCAGTTCATTGGCGGTTCCAATAGCATCCATGTCGAATACCGGATGAAGCAACTCATCCAGTTTATGAGCCTCTATTCTCATCAACGCTAATTTATCGTCGATGATTTTTTCACGATACAGATCCATCGCAATCTTCACCATCGCTGCTCCGGTTCTTTTTCCATTACGTGTTTGCAACAACCATAATTTTCCATCCTGAACGGTAAATTCTAAATCTTGCATATCCTTATAATGGCGTTCCAGCTTTTGCTGTGTGGCATTCAACTCTTTAAAAACCTCAGGCATAGCCTCTTCCAAAGAAGGGTACATCTCCGCTCTATCTTCTTCTGTTACTCCTTGTAGTTCAGCCCATCGTAATGACCCCTCCTTGGTAATCTGTTGAGGGGTACGTATACCTGCCACCACATCTTCACCTTGTGCATTGATAAGATACTCTCCATTAAATATATTTTCTCCGGTGGCAGCATCCCGTGTAAAGGCCACTCCTGTAGCTGAATTATCGCCCATATTTCCAAATACCATGGCCTGCACATTGACAGCAGTTCCCCATTCATGAGGAATACCTTCCATACGACGATACAAAATCGCTCGCTCGTTATTCCAGCTATCGAATACAGCCATTACAGCCCCCCATAACTGCTCCCATGCACTCTCGGGAAAATCCTGACCGGTTTGTTCTTTCACAGCAGCCTTAAACTGAACCACCAATTCTTTCAAATCATCCACATCCAAATCAGTATCCAAATCCACCCCTTTTTGTTCTTTCACCTCTTCCATAATCCGTTCAAAAGGATCAATCTCTTCCTTAGATTCAGGCTTCATACCCAAAACAACATCACCATACATCTGAACAAAGCGACGATAAGAATCCCAAGCAAAACGCTCATTACCTGATTTCAAAGCAATACCAACCACCGATTCATCATTCAAACCTAAATTAAGCACCGTATCCATCATGCCAGGCATGGAAGCCCTTGCGCCAGAACGCACAGATACCAGAAGAGGATTTTTTTTATCTCCAAAAGATGTTTCTGTTAATAACTCAATATTTTTAATGGCAGTTTCAACATCTGATTTTAACAGTGCAACAACTGCATCTTTACCTAACGTATTGTATTCGGTACAAACATCTGACGTAATTGTAAATCCGGGAGGCACTGGCACTCCAATTAGGTTCATTTCTGCCAGGTTAGCACCCTTACCCCCCAAGAGGTTCTTCATATCAGCCCTTCCTTCTGCTTGTCCGTTACCAAAGGTATAAACTCTTTTTACAGCCATAATTAAGGAATTTTTTATAGTTAGAAATTTTGAATTTGGGATATTTTTTACTGTGCTAATAAAGTAAACGATTTTTTTCGAGAATAAAAATGCCTTCAATCAATTCATGCTCATAAACAGCATGTTTCGCGACAGCATTTTTTATAATCATATTTGCAGACCTGAAGATGCAGATAAACTCCTAAACCCGTAAAATACGGGTACAAAAAAAGGTGCCCAAGGCACCTCTTGCTCCATAAAAGAGTTATAAATACTAAATCTGAAACTGTTTTGTGAATTCTTTTGGCTTCATCAAATAATCAACATATTGTGCCCGCTTGTATGCATAAGGTTCTTTCAGACTATTTTTTGACAGTTTACCTTTAAAGTCTTCTAGTTTAGCGTATCCTTTATTTTTCATCCAAACAGACAAATCTTCAAGCATAGTGGTCACCTGTATAAGTCCGTTTTTATAGATGGTACTCACAATCTGCACAGCATCAGCACCAGCTAACAATACTGAAATTAAATCCTCAGCATCATGAATACCATTATTGGCACAAATAGAGCCTTTCACATTGCCAGAAAGAAGCCCTGCATAACGCAAAGAAAGTCTATTATCATTCTTACTACTTAAATTATACGGCATCTTAAGCGCCTCCGTTTCGATGTCAATATCCGGCTGAAAAAGTCGATTAAAAAGCACAAATGCATCTGCTTTGGCATCGTTAAAATTACGGATAACATGGAGCGTATTAGAATAATACGGACTCAGCTTAACACTAACAGGAATTTTTAGAGCTTCTTTCACCTTTATCAGCACTTCCAATTGTTCCTGTTCTATTTGAACAGAGCTCTTTTGGTTTTCGGAAATGGTAGGATAAAAATTCAACTCTATCCCAGCAATTCCTGTTTCTTCCAAATACTTGGCATATTCAACCCAACTTACATCATACAGACAATTGAGGCTTGCAAAAACCGGAATAGACACCGCATCCACCACACTTTTCAAAGCCATCAAATGCGCCTTGGGTCCACTATGCTCTATTTGAGGAAATAAAGAAGTCATTTCTGCATTTCTCTCGTCATATTCATGCAGGTCTTCATCAAGTTCAGCAGCTTCTAAATGGATTTGTTCTTCAAAGAGCGATTTGAAAACAATAGCAGCAGCGCCTGCCTCTTCTAACTTTTGAGCCATTTTAACATCTGTCACCAGGTTGCTTGCTCCTACAATAATGGGATTTTTGAGCTCAATACCCATATACGTTGTTTTTAAATCCATGATTTGTTTGTTAAGGGGTTAATACATTGCTGTTAAAACATTCTAATAATGAAAATGTTTAAATAGCCGAATATCATTTTTTTAGAAAGAGTTTATCATGCAAACAACTATAAACTAAAACAATAAATATAATCCCGCAATGATTATAGTATGAAGGTATTGGAATGCATAACAAATAAGCATATTTTTAAGGCCATTAAATAAACAAAGGCCATAAACGTTTTCAGTTCATATGCGCTCAATACATCAGCATAAAAGCATATTCGATATCAATATAACTATCATAGTATATGTTTTGATATTTTCATCATTGCCCTTATTTTCACAATCTGAATACGGAGGTTTTGAAAATTTGCGCAAAAAAGATGGCCTATTTCATTTAAACACCACATCTCTATACAAAGACAGTAAGGGCTTTCTGTGGGTAGGATCAACAGACGGATTAATGCGTTACGACGGTTCTTTTTTTGATGTATTCAGAAGGGGCCCGCAAGATACCTCGGCACTAAGCGACAATTCAATCACATGCATTATTGAAGATCAAGATGAATATACCTTTTGGATAGGAACAACATGGGGAGGATTAAACAGGTTTGACATTGTAAAAAACACCTTCAAAAATTACCAAATAGAAGCTCTGCGCAATAAAAGGCACAAACGAATCAATTGCATTTACCAACTCAGTAAAGACACCTTGCTAGTTGGAACCGATTTTGAGGGCCTATTTTTTTTCATTCCATCCACAGGTAAGTTCTCAAGAACAAACTGTCCTTACCCACAAACAAATGTTTACAAGATAGCAGATGGTTCTGAAAACATTTGGATTGTCAGCTCCAACGGCTTAATGTGTTTTAGCAAAAAACAAAAAACATATATCAATAATTTCAGCTTGAAAGATATGGACAAGGACGGGTTGGCTAAGAGAAGCGGAACATTTTCGGTTCGCATTCGAGATGTGCTGGAAATTGATGAAGACCGCATCGTTTTTACAACGGGTAATAGTTTATTTGAGTTCAATATAAAAACCCACCAATTATCTAATGTCTTCACCGTGAAAAAAGGTGTCATCTTAAAGAAAATTGTGGCTGATAAATATGGAAACTACTGGGTAGCTTCCATCAAAGACGGTTTATTCTTTTATCATGTCCAAAAGAAAAAAGTCACAAACTATAAAAAAGATGAATCCGACATCTACAATAACCTGCCTTTTGATGAAATCAAGGATATGCTTTTCATAAAGGACCAGGAAATATTATTTGTAGCCACAAAAAACGGATTATTAAAATACGACTACCACAAAAACCTTTTTAAACGATTCAATGCCTATCAGTTAACCAACAACAAAGCAGACCTGTTAACAATGGTATTTAAAGACAGTGAAGGCACCTACTGGATAGGAACCAACGATGGTAAGGTATTTAAAAAAAACACGAACGATACACAATTTGGGCTTTTCTCTAAGTCTTCTGGCACCTACACTTACCAAATCATTCAAGGCGATAATCATACCATTTGGTTCGTCACAAACCTCGGATTACGAAGTTACCACTTAAAAACCAAGGAATTTAAAGCCTATCCTTTTAAAGCAGCAGACAAAAACAAACGTCGACTAAACCACTTACATATAGGCCTCAAAGAAAACAATCATACATTGTGGTTATTGGGGTATGGGGGACTTATACGTTTTAACACCCAAACCCACGCATATGAGACCTTCGACAATGAATTTTTCCTTAAAAAAACTGGATTAATAAGATTTGTATCGCTGGATTTTTCTCTTGATAAACAATTTCTATGGTTTTCTGAACGAGACGGAAATTTATTTAGATTCCAGATCAAAACCGGCAAATACGAAAAAATAAACACCCCAATGACCAACCGCACAACAAAAATGATTGTTGACGTGGAAGTTGACAAGCAAGGCAAGCTATGGATTGCCACCTTTGGTTCAGGAGTATTAATTTACAACCCCGAAACAGACAGCATCTCAAATCAACTTGCCATCAAAGAACTTGAGAGCTATGTTTATGGAATCCTTTCCGATAACAATGACCATATGTGGGTAAGTTCAAACTTTGGCATTAGTAAAGTAAATACAAATGACATGTCGTTCTTAACCTATGATATGAATGATGGTAGTTTGTGGAAAGAATTTAACAAGCGGACTTATTATAAAGGAGAAGATGGTATCTTACTTTTTGGAGGGGATGAAGGCTTTATCGAATTTGATCCTGCCCACATTTATCAAAACCCTTACAACAAGGCACCACAAATAAGTGCATGGAGCAAACAAACCAGGGTATCTGGCTTTATGTCTGAATTATACGAAGATGTCACTTATATTAAAGATACCCTTGTACAATACCACAAAGACGATGGCGGAGATATTAAATTTTTTCCATCGGTATTAAATTATTCCCACTCCAGCAGTAACCGAGTCAGCTGGAAATTGGAGGGCTATTCTACTAACTGGACCCGGAGTTACACCTCAGAACCTATCGTTTTTAATAACTTAAAATCCGGAAAATATGTTCTCCGGGTTAAAGGGATTAATAACCATGGTATTGAGAGCAAAGATGAAGCACGTTTAAATGTAATCATCATACCATCATACTACGAAACCCTATGGTTTAAACTTGGCATTTTCACAATCATATTATTAACGATATATGCCATTGTTAAAGTTAGAACAACTTGGTACAGTGATCAAAAAAAGGTTTTACTCAATATGGTGAACGAAAAAACCAAAGAAATATCTACTGCCAATAAAGAACTAGAAAGAACAAAAGAAGAGATCTTGAATCAAAATGTAGAATTGAACATTCATCGTAATTACCTCGAAGATTTAGTGAAGATAAGAACCCGAGACCTAGAAAAAGCCAAATTAAAAGCAGAAGAATCCGACAGACTCAAAACATCTTTCCTAGCAAACCTTTCCCATGAAATCAGGACTCCCATGAATGCCATTATTGGCTTCTCAAGCCTTATTCAACTCGAAGAGTTTCCTGAAGATCAGAAAAAAGAATTAATATATCATATTGGACAAAGCAGCGAAACCTTGCTAACATTAATAGATGACATCATAGATATCTCGCGCATAGAGACCGGAAATATTAAGTTATCTAAACAACAGGTGAATATACCCGACATCATTAAAGAAACCATCAAAGAATTAAGTTTTGAGGATAGATCTACTTATGTTGCGTTTGTGGAAGATTGCTCCCTGGCAGAGGAAGATCAAAATATTTATTCAGACAAACAGCGCCTAAAACAAGTGTTGAGTAATTTAATACGAAACGCATTTAAGTTTACCAAAGTTGGACATGTAAAGCTAACGGTAAAAAGGATACCTCCCAAGGATTTACAAACGCTTGGATTTGAAAATGTAAGATACGAGCAAGACAACATGACACCTATTTTATTTCAGGTAGAGGATACCGGAATAGGTATTGAGGAAAGTGATTTAGATCTGATATTTCAACCATTCCAAAAAGCCAATAGAAATAAAGTATACAAAGGTATGGGCTTAGGATTGAGTATTGTGAAAAATATTATTCAACTATTAGGAGGAGAAATCATTGTAAAATCAAACCTTGATCAAGGAACCACCTTTAGCTTCTACATAAATGCCCATTTCTTGCATTCTCAACACCAGCTGGCATCCGAGCATAAAAATTGATTTTAACACCCCAAACAAGTCTTCCTAAAAAAAGGATAGCCGGAAAAAATGCATTAAAAATCTATTAGAAATAGTAATTCACTGCCAATCAAGTCGCCAGCTAACTTACTTTTCGATTCACCAAACCGTATAGCACCAAAGAAAATCCTATGATAATCATACCCAGAATAGGGATTAATTCTGCATGCTCATTGGGAATAATAATCCAACTTAACATAGCTCCGAAAATAGGTATGATAAATTTCCATATATTTAAATCTGACACACGCACCTCGGAACGCTGAAGCAACGTAAACCAAATGGTAAAAGCAGTCGCTGACAAAAAGCTAAGCCACCCCAAAGATAAAAAGTAAGCCACAGGCATATCAAAACCAGAAAAAGGTTCAAATATCAAAGAAATCAAAAAAAGCACCAGTCCACCCATACTCATTTGCCAAGCACTTAATACTGTTGGAGAAATTTTTCCTTTTTGTTTCGACACAAAAACGTTTCCTATCCCCGATGAGATATTGGCCAAAATAAGAATACCCATACCCATCATTTGTTGCAATCCACTTTCATCACCCCAGCCTTTATCATAAGCAATCAAAGCAATACCGCCAATCCCTAAAGATATGGCCAGCAACTTCTTAAAAGACAATTGGTCGTTCTTTTGCATCACCGAAGACACCAAGGCAGCAAACAAAGGTTGAGACCCAATTAAAATAGCCGCAATAGCCCCGGGAACCAAACTAACACCTAAATAAAACAAACTATATAAAATAATCGTTTGAAATAACGAAACCCGGGCTATAAGCCAAAAATCACTCCGCATAGCAGATACAAATACCCTTAAATTTTTGGTAAGAGGAATAATAAATAAGCCAGCAAAAAAAAATCGGATTCCTGCAAATTGCAATGGCGTAGTATATTGAAGCCCTATTTTAATTCCTGCAAAGGCTGTTGACCAAAGTAAACAGGCTATGATGGCCAAAAAATAAGTATGCGTTATTATTTTTTTCATGTTTATATTTTTCTTTCAAAGGCCATATGGAACAATATGACCTAAAAAACAAGCCACGAAGATAGTTTAAATATGAAAGGATATGAATTAATCCTTCAACTTTGGAAAGCCAAATAATATGGCCAAAATAGAGATGAGTCCCATCAGGTATGGATAAAATAAATATTGCATAATCTCAAAAGGTGAAATACTTGCCCCTGCCAAACCAATAACAGCTAATATCTGTGCTCCATAGGGCAACAAGCCCTGCATAAAACAAGAGAAAGTATCCAATATACTAGCCGACCTACGAGCTTTAATACCATATTCTGCAGATATATCCTTAGCAAGCGGGCCTACCATTAAAATTGTAATTGTGTTATTGGCGGTAAAAACATTAACAATAGAAGTCAGAAGGGCAAGGCTTAGTTCAGCGCCCCGTTTCGATCGTGTATTCTTTCCGATTAATCTGATAATATAATCGATTCCTCCATTATATCGAATAATCTCTACCATTCCCCCCACTAGTATCGAAATAATAATAATTTCCGACATCCCATCCATTCCATTACCAATAGAATTCACCATACCCCAAGCATCAAAACTACCTATAGATAAGCCAATAATCATAGCCAAAACAGAACCAAAGACCAACACCATAAAAACATTCATACCTGCAAGAGCGGCCGCTAGAACAAACAAATAAGGCATCACCTTTAACCACTGATATTCTATATCATGATTAACAATAGGAACCGTCTGCTGAGGATTCAAAAACAGATAAATAATAAAGGTAATGATGGCAGCTGGTAAAACAATGATAAAATTCACCCTAAACTTATCCCTCATCTTACAGCCTTGCGTTCTGGCAGCAGCAATAGTTGTATCTGAAATAAATGATAAGTTATCGCCAAACATAGCTCCTCCAATAACAGCGCCCAAAGCCAAAGCTACAGAAATACCTGTTTGCTCAGCAATACCCATTGACACAGGCGTAAGGGCAACGACGGTTCCCAAAGAAGTTCCTACCGACAATGAGATAAAACATCCTATTATAAATATACCCGCAATTAAAACATTGGGTGGAAGAAGATGAATACCAATAGTAACCGTTGCATCAACTGCTCCCATTGTTTTTGCCAAATTAGCAAAAACACCCGCCAATATAAAGATCAAACACATCATCATAATCCCCGAGTTGCCCATTCCTTTTAAATAAGTCTCGGTTCGATCCTTAAACTTTCTTTTTGTATTCATTCCCAAGGCAATCACCGATGCTACCAAAAAAGAAACAGGAACTGGCATCTTATAAAAATCTCCGGAGATAACCGAGGAAACCAGATAAAGTATAAGAAATACAATAATAGGCAACAAAGCTAGTATCGGGTGCTTCAAGGATTTGCTTTCCATTTTTTTTTGCAAAGAAAGCTATTTTGAACGAGTTAGTAAAACAAACCTTCTGATATCAAAATAACATCTCTACCATCTACACGAACCTATTCATTATTAGACCAAAGCTTTACTAGGCAAAACAGAAATAACATCAATGAGTATCCTCCCTTACAATACTTCCAGCTCCACCAACTTACAACTCACATCCGTTCGTTGCAACCCACTTACCTCAAACAAAGCATTAAAATATTTTGCCTCACTTCCTATTTGCTTTTGAAATTTAGTAAGCCAAGCTTTATCGGTAAAATTTCGCACCGTTGATAACACGCCTATATCGTTATTTGACACAAAGTACAATGCACTTTTCCCTGATGCAAACGAAGTATAGGAAACCATCGCATATTCAACTTTATGATTACCTCCATATTGGGTGTTATATATTTTCTCGATACGACCATTTTTATACATAAATCCATCGTCAAACGTAGTAAACACCTTACTGTTCTTTAAAAACAAAGTTCTTGACAGGTTCATTGTTTTATACTGACCTACAAAAACAATATTGTACTTGGTCACATCTTCGTATTTCATTTGACTTTCTAACCCGAGATTAAAATCACTTTTATATGACTGAAACCACAAGCTCAACGACTTAACTGTGTACGGAGCCATTTTTGTCATTAAAGTATAGTCAGTTGTCTTTATTTTCTTTTGAGGATGTGCTTGCGTATATTCTATAAAGTCATCATTACTATTCACTTCCGGATATGACACTCCATAATACCTACCATCCTCAAATCGCTGAGAAACAACAAATTGATCGGAAATAACAAGCAAATTTTGGGCATTGGGATCAAAAAAATTTTTCCACACCAAACAAGGTTTAGAAACATAAGTTTTGATACAGCAAAAAGCAATGATGAACAGCAATACAAATCCACCACTCAACTTAAAATATTTGATTGGAATGGTTACTGTAGAAATTTCACTTCTCTTTGTTTTAAGATATTCATGAGACGATAAAAAACTCAAATTATATTGCCCTTTAGCTATTTGAAATACTACTGTTTCGTTTGCTCCCACTTCATTATAATAATCGGCTAACTTTTTTCTTAGTTTATGTATATAAGAACGAACTGTACTATTGCTTTTGTTTAGGGAATAATCAATACCATATAGGTCACTGCCTATAGTAACCTCATTTAACTCTTCGTTGTTGAGTGTTTTTACTACAAGGTATTTTAACAAATCGATATAAGTAGGAGAATGAACAAATAGTTTGTGCCCACATATACGCTTTAGTGCCTCCTCAATAACTTGCTTTTTATTATCCGGGATCATAGTTCACAAAAATACGACGTTTTTTTAAGAAAGCACATTCTGATAGACAAAAGAAAGCAACGTAGCAACTACACCGCATCAAGAAATGGCACCTTTGGACTTAACGCAAATGACGCACCAGAACTTTATGATAAGAGATAAAAGAGCAACCCATCAAAAACTTGTTGAAATAAGACATAGTACTGCTATGAAAAATGAACACAAGCTTATTTACACATTGACTTACAACACTTTTAACACACAATAAACCAATACATTTTTCGTATTTAACGGTTAAAACAACGTTTCAGCAGCCATTTTACAACACAAAAAACAGACCTATATAAATATTCTTCAAGCAGACAATGTACCATTGCATAAAAACTGGATACAAAAAACTATTATTAACTCAAGATATTATCATGAAGCAACAAATGAAAATTTCCACATTGCTATTTTTTCTATGCCTAACAATAGGAAATACAACCTATAGTCAAACCTGGAGAAATCCAGACGCCCCTATTGACAAGCGTGTTGATGATTTGTTATCAAGGATGACATTAGATGAAAAAATTAGTTACTGCGGTTCCGTAATACCAGGTATTGATCGGTTAGGCATTCCTGATTTCGTTTGGTACGGAGAAGCATTACATGGCATTATCGACTGGAACTGCACCCAATTTCCTCAAAACATAGCCATGGGCTCCACTTGGAATCCTGATTTAATGTTCGATGTGGCCACTGCCATTTCTAACGAAGCAAGAGCCTTAAAAAACATGGGAAGAAAGGAAGTAATGATGTTTTCACCTACAGTTAACATGGCACGCGACCCAAGGTGGGGACGTAACGAAGAGTGTTACAGCGAAGACCCATTCTTAATGTCTGAAATGGCTCGCATGTACATTAGAGGTATGCAAGGAAATGATCCTAAGTATACCAAGACTGTTACCACAGTAAAACACTTTGTTGCAAACAATGTAGACAAAAGAAGAGAATATAGCCACTCTCTTATCGGCCCTGAGGATTTGTACGAATATTATTTCCCAGCATACAAAACATGTATTGTAGACGAAGAAGCCACAGGCGTAATGACTGCCTTAAACGGATTAAATGGAGTCCCATGCTCTGCCAACGATTGGTTAATCAATGGTGTATTGCGTAAACAATGGGGCTTCAAAGGTTATGTAATTGCAGATTGGGCAGCAGTACAGGGAATTGAAAAACGTATGCATTTTGCACAAACGCAAGAAGAGGCAGCTGCAATGGCCATAAGAGCAGGATTGGATCAAGAATGTTTCAGACACAAAACGAAACCCGCACCAATGGTACAAGCATTAAAGCCTGCCATCGAGAAGGGACTACTGAGTGAAAATGAATTGGACGTATCAGTCAGACGATTATTAAGACTTCGCTTTATGACGGGCGATTTTGATGATGCTACGCTTAACCCTTATTCAAAGATTCCGGCGTCGGTATTAGAGTGCGAAACACACAAAAAACTCGCACTTAAAGCAGCCGAGCAATCGATTGTTCTTTTAAAAAACAATGAGGTCCTACCTCTTAGCAAAGACATTGAACACTTAGCTGTTATTGGCCCGTTTGCTAACCGCTGCTGGTTGGGTATATACTCCGGTAATCCTCAAAGTAAAATATCCCCATTGGATGGAATCATAAAAAGTGCCAAAGGCGAAGTTAGCTTTGCAGAAGGGTGTACGGTTAAAGGCGATATCTCTGATGATGACAAAATAAACGAAGCTATTGCTTTAGCTAAAAAGTCCGATTATGTAATTCTGGTTGTAGGTAACGATGAATCAACTGCTACAGAAAATGTAGATAGAAAGAACTTAAAATTACCAGGAAAGCAACATCAGCTCATAAAAGCAGTACAAGCCGTCAATAAAAATATTATTCTGGTGCTTGTTCCCAGCGGACCAACAAATCTCACATGGGAACAAGAAAATATCCCTGGAATTATTTGTGCATGGCCCAATGGGCAGGAACAAGGTACGGCTTTAGCCCATGTACTCTACGGAGAGGTTAATCCAGGTGGAAAACTAACTGCCACATGGGTAAAATCGGCAAATAACCTGCCTCATATGCACGATTACAACATACGAAGGTGGAAAGATGATTACGGTCCTGAGATAAGTCGGACATACATGTATTCAACCACTAAACCACTATATCCATTCGGCTATGGTTTAAGTTATACCAAATTCAAAATTGAGAATGTCAAATTAAGTAAAAGTCACATGAAAGAAATGGACGATGTGATGGTAAATATGGAAGTTTTGAATATAGGTAAAATGGATGGTGATGAAATAGTACAGGTGTATGTACGAGATGTGAAGACAAATAGAATCGCACCTACGAAAGCACTAAAAGGATTTAAACGTGTACATATTCCTGCTGGTAAAAGTAAATCCGTTTCTATTAAACTACCATACGAAGCATTTTCTCATTACGATAAAAACACTCATAAATTCAAGGTGGAATCCGGTACGTTTGAAATTATGATAGGTCAATCCAGTGAGAATATTGTGGCTGTAAAAGCAATTGAGCTGACAGGAGGAGATATTCCTGAAGTGAGGGTTGGTGAAAAAAGTGGATATTTTAATGCCAATGATAAAAACCGCACAAAAAAATGGGATCACATTTATGAAAATAATATTGTTGATGATCACAAAACAAAAAACACAGATAATGTTTCGTATAAATGGATAGAATACGAAATCCTATTCACAGACCCAGGGTTTTATGTAAACACTTGGGATGCAGAACTACATTTTAAGTATGCTTCGAAAGATGCAGTATTAGAAACATCCATGGAAGGCCTTAAGATAAACACTTATAAACTAGATGGGAAAAGAAAATTGCCTATTAAGATTCCAATTCCTCCAGAATATGGCACTCCAGTACGTCTTAAAATTAAAACCTTAAAAGGAAAGATAAAACATGCATCCATACAAATTATCCCTCCGGGCGATAAAAAGCCCTTTGTGATTGAAAAGATACATCGGTCATCAATGAACCAATAATCACAAAGCTATTCCAGTGGCTGTAATCACAAATAATTACAGCCACTAACCTGATTGATTACTGAATTATTGTAATGAGAAACTAAAAAACAAAGAGAAAAGGCAAAACATCTTGATTATAAACACCAGAAAAAATATGCAAATAGCACAGGTTAGAAAAATATTAGTATTTTGCATTTGTTAGAAAATAATTAATTTCATGCTTCAACTACGTTTGTTAAAGCCCAATGCATCCATTATGAATAAGTTCATCGCTCTACTGATCCCAGCCTTCCTCATGCTATATGCCTGTCAGCAGGCAGAACAAATATCCATAGAACCAGGCGTATCCATCGACTTGGCAAAACAACGATTCAACGACATCTCCCATATAAAATATCAGCTAGAACTGACTATTCCCGATTCCATAGAAGGTAAAATCGAAGGTAAATCGATCATCTCATTACACAAAAAAAGCATCAAAACACCACTGATATTCGATTTTGTAAGCAGCCCGCAAAAGATAAAAGAAGTATTGGTAAATGATAACAAAGCATTTTACAGTCTCGAAAACGAGCATTTAGTCATCCCTCCACGCTTCTTAAAAAAAGGAGAAAACGAGATAGAAATAAGCTACATACTAGGCGACGAAGCACTCCATAGAAATGATCAATATCTATATTCTCTTTTTGTTCCAGCCAAGGCCCGAACCACCATTCCCTGTTTCGACCAACCAGACTTAAAGGCGAGCATCACCTATGTAATCAGTATGCCTCAACAATTAACCGCCATAACCAATGGCCAGCAAGAATACATGGAAGAAATATCTCACAACAGAAAGCTGGTCAGGTATGCGAGCTCCCACCCCATCAGCACCTACCTTTGGGCTTTTACTGTGGGAGCATACCAGAAAATAACACAAAAAAGAAATGGAAGGGAGATTAGCATCTACCATATGGAAAAAGATAGCGCTCAGATATTGAGAAATACACCTGCCATCTTCGACCAAGTTTTCCATTCTATCAATTGGCTTGAAGACTATACGGAGGTAGATTTTCCATTCTCTAAATATGATTTAGTTTGCATCCCTTCTTTTCAATTTGCAGGTATGGAACATCCGGGAGCTATTTACTATCGCTCCGACCTGCTTTTTCTAAGCAAAAAACCAACACAACAACAATTATTACGCAGGGCCCAACTTCTAGCTCATGAAACGGCACATATGTGGTTCGGTGATTTAGTGACCATGAAATGGTTTAGTGGGGTTTGGCAGAAAGAGGTCTTTGCTAATTTTATGGCCGATAAAATTGTAGAAGAACAATTTCCTCAGTTAAATCATCAACTTACCTTTTTAACAAATCACTTTCCGGCATCCTACTCCGTTGACCGGAGCAGAGGCGCCAACCCCATACAACAAAGACTCACAAATCTGAAAGATGCCGGTTCCATGTACGGAAATATCATTTACCATAAGGCGCCTATTATGATGCATCAATTAGAGCACCTAACTGGCAAAGAACAACTTCGTAATGGACTTAGTCAATATCTAAAAAAATATAGCTATGGCAATGCCACATGGACTCATCTAATCGAGATTTTAAATGACTTTTCGGAATATGACCTGCAACTATGGAGCAATACATGGATCCACGAGACCGGTCGCCCGATCATTCGCTTCCATTTTGAGGATGACCAACTGGTCATAAAACAACAACCCGAATATGGAGACACCAGTAAAATATGGGCACAACGAATCAAATACTGCAGAATCAATGACTCAAAAGAAACAAATGAAGAAGTAGAATTACTATCAGCAAAAACAAGCATCGAAGAAGTTCTTCAGAAACCAGAGTACATACTTCCTACTATCAATGAAAGCGGCTATGGCTTATTTTTAATGGATAAAAACTCCTTAACCTATGCCACTATGCATATAAACAGTTGGGATGATGAATTAACCAGAGGCGCCATGTTAATTCAACTTTATGAGAACTTTTTACACGGAGAAATAGCACCTTCCGCATATTTGAATATGTTACAAACCATCGTAGTCAATGAACACAATGAACAGGTATTAAACTTAGCTTGTTCGCAACTCATAGATGTATTCTGGCGTTTCACCACCCAAAGCACAAGATTGAAATATGCAAAAAAAATGGAAGAAACACTACTCAAACGATTCTCCATCAGTAAAATCAGCAGCATCCAAAAATTGCTTTTTAACACCTGGACACAAATAGTGACGAGCCATACTGGTCTTCAGAAACTTAAACAAGTTATTGAAAAGGCAGAAATATATAATTTCACACTCTCCGACAGAGACTTAAGTCAAGCAGTACTGCACCTCGCTCTCAAAGACGAAACAATAGATCAACACTTTGTTATTTCTTTTGCAAACCAACTAAAAAATGAAGAGATAAAGAACAAACTTCTATTTGTAAGTCCAGTATTCTCACCCAACGAAACAGATTTAGATAGATTTGTTGAGAACCTACAATACAAGGAAAACAGAAAAAAAGAAAATTGGGTACTAACCGCACTCTCCTTTTTACATCACCCTTACCGAAACGAACACTCGCTAAAATATGTAGAACAGGCACTGGAATTAACATCCTCCATACAACAAACTGGCGATATATTTTTCCCCATTGGCTGGCTAAATAATACCTTGGGGGGCTATGGATCTTTTGAGGCCATGGAAATCATCGATTATTTTTTTAAAGATAACCCAGGATATCCTGACGATCTAAAACGTAAAATATTACAATCAGCAGATATGGTAAAAAGAAGCCATTTAATCAAAGAAAAATACCTACACCCTTATCTTCAAACACCAAACCTCTGAACTCGCCACCTTAACAACTCACCAACTTAATATCCCTTCTGGTAAAAATAGAGCCGCCGGTAGCTCCGATGATAGTTCTTCTTTCACAATTTATTTTATCCGTTTCTATTTAACAGCTAAATAAACACTTTTTTAACAGACCCAACTTTTGTGTGTGATCCAATAAAACACTCAAGCACCTAGACCACTGTAGCACATCCTAGAACAAGCCTACTACAATGGTCTTTGTGCTCAAAAGATAAAACGTACTACTCAATTGCTTTCAATATTCCTTCAATCCTATCCAATTCATCCCTGGTGAATGCTCTATTTCTCAGACTTTCCAGACTATCATTCAGCTGGCGCACAGAACTAGCTCCAACCAACACCGAGCTTACCCTTGGATCTTTCAGCAACCAAGCTATGGCCATCTGTGCAAGTGACTGCCCGCGATCCAGCGCCAGTTCATTGAGTTTACTGATCACCTCCAACTTTTCGGCAGTCAAATGCTCTTCTTTTAAAAAATGATTTCGCATCATCCTTGAACCTTCCGGTATACCCTTTAGGTATTTATTGGTCAATAAGCCTTGCGCCAAAGGCGAAAATGCGATTAATCCAACACCCCGTTTATCAACCACATCCAACAGCTCATCTTCCACCCATCGGTTAAACATACTATAACGTGCCTGATGAATTAGACAAGGAGTACCCAGTTCACGCAGAATAGACTCGGCCTCGCGCGTTTTATCTGCCGGATAATTCGAGATACCAGCATACAAGGCTTTTCCCTGTCTTACAACATGATCCAGAGCCATCATGGTTTCTTCCAGGGGAGTATCCGGATCAAAACGATGCGAATAGAATATGTCCACATAATCCAAGCGCATCCGCTTTAGACTTTGATCCAAACTAGAAATTAAATTCTTACGTGAGCCCCATTCTCCATAAGGACCAGGCCACATATAATACCCTGCTTTGGTCGATATCAGCATTTCGTCGCGATAGGCCTTTAAATGCTGATGAGCTATTTTTCCGAAATTCTCTTCTGCACTTCCTGGTTCAGGCCCGTAATTATTGGCCAAATCAAAGTGGGTAATCCCTTTATCAAAAGCCTCAAAAATAATGGCTTTCCCATTCTCAAAAACATCCACAGATCCAAAGTTGTGCCATAAACCCAGAGATATGGCCGGCAATTTAATTCCACTTCTACCACATCGCTGATAACACATTTGGTCATATCTTGTTTTTCTTGCCTGATGTTGCATCTCTTTCTATTTTTTAGTCTATAAAATATTAATCAGTTAAAAATAATATCATTTTTTCAATTGCACGTTGGCATACAGCACAAAACTCTGGGGCTTCATTCGATTTCATACGACAATCGTAAGCCGGACGATAAACTCCCTTGGCCACATAACCTCCTCCTTCAAAAACACCTACTTGATTAAAATATCTTTCCTCAGCAGGCGTAGGCACAGGAATGTTTTTATCCACCATATCCTTCCATTTACCATCAAAATCTATTAAAGTCGTTAAATTCGGCTGCCATGGCTCAATAGACTGGTTAAAATAATCACTATAACTCACATCCGATGTATAATACTCATCACCCAAACCTGCAAAAGCATGACCGAACTCATGAACAAAAACGGTTAAAGATCGCTCATTATCCACAGATGACAAAGAAAAATGATTAAAGATACCACCGCCTCCATACTTATCCGTATTGGCAATCACACAAATCTGATCATAAGGCACTAAAGCAGCGTAATCTCTAATTATAAAAACAGATGTACTAGCCAAATAACGATCGGAATTAAGCGTATTAAAACTCGATTTCAAGGCTGTATCCTTCCAGATATCTTTACGAGGGTCAGAGACTCCGGACTCTTCAGAAATTGCATCCACCACCCAAATATTAAATTTCTTCTGATATTTATGAAAGGGGCCTTGAGTGAGCAAATAATCACTCATTTTACGCACATCCCTATGAAACTTTTTCATTTCTCGTTTTGTATAGCCATCTCCAACAAATACAATATCCACACACGCATCGGTCGACCCATTATCTATCAACTTATGGGTATCAACATGCTTTAGCTGCGATTTAGAAACACTGTAATCCTGCGGATTAAATTCTCCACTAAACAACTTAACAAAGGCGCCGTTTCGGTCTCTTTGCTCGATAGAAAGCAAAATATTATTTTTGGGACACGGTATGGTTAATGTATTGAAAAAACTCTTTTCCAACACTTCTGCCTCCTGACTCGTCTGCCACTCTTCAAATAGGGTGCAAAAACCACGTGTGAAAATGACAATATTACTTGCAACATCTTTAACAACCACCCTAAACTGTCCATAATCAAATGGGTCAATCGTTTTTTGCAACGACCCACCAAAATGTGGTTCCTTTTTTAATTCATAAAGCGAAACATGGGTATCAGCCGCACCACCACTTAACACAAAATCTATCCTTAAACTTCCTTGGTCGAAATAATGCTGGTACTGAGAATAAACATTTAAACATAAAAGAAAAAAAAATAGAAGAATTATTACGGACTGTTTCATGTAGGAACGATTTTACTTTTATTTTTGTAAGATTTACAAGGTACGAATAATAGAATTTAAAAATAATAATCCATGTCAAATATCATCAACAAAGCACAGGATGACGCCCAAAACTTAACATCATCCTTAGACAAGCTAATGCAACGCACCGGACTTAACGAGGAGCTTATCAATTACTTAACAATCTTTACCTTAGTCATCCTGGCCATTACATTGGCAAAACTAGCTCATTTTTTTGCAAAAAAATACCTGGTCCATGCTGTTGAACGGTTAATGGAGAAAACAAAATCAAAATACGATGATTTTTTTGTAAAACGTAAATTAATCAAAAGAACAGCCCTTCTGGTTCCTGCATTTGTCATCTATGGTTTTACGGACTTACTTTTCAAACCATATCCTCAAATATATACCATACTCCATAATGTAGTCTCATCCTACTTTATAATAGTAGTTTTACTAATGATAGACTCATTTTTAAAAGCTACCCAAGACATTTACAATTCCCAACCCTACAGCAAAGACAAGCCCATTAAAGGATACGTCCAGGGTGTACAGCTGGTATTTACATTGATTGGTATTCTCACCATTATATCCATCATTTTTAATGTAAAGCTAACAGTTGTTTTTACTGGTTTGGGAGCCATCGCTGCTGTTTTAATATTGGTATTCAAAGACACCATCCTTGGTTTTGTGGCTAGTATTCAACTGTCGGCCAACAATATGGTAAAGCCAGGCGACTGGATTGTCATGCCTTCACGGAACGCTGACGGAACAGTATTGGAAATCACCCTCAACACCGTAAAAATTCAAAACTGGGACAAAACCATTTCCACGGTTCCAACATATGCACTGGTAAGTGAGAGCTTTACAAACTGGAAAGGCATGGAAGAGTCAGGTGGCAGGCGAATAAAACGCTCCATCAACATCGATATGAAATCGGTCAGTTTTTGCACACCTCATATGATCAAAAAATTTAAGAAAGTAAAATTCTTACAAGAATACATCCAAGGCAAACTAAGCGAATTGGAAGAATACAACAAACAATTTGACATTGACGAATCATCAGCCATCAATGGCAGAAACTTGACCAACCTTGGTGTTTTTAGAAAATACCTGGAAAGCTATCTCACTCACCACCCCAAAATACACAATAACATGACCTTTTTGGTAAGGCACCTTCAACCCACCGAAAAAGGACTACCCATAGAGATTTATGTTTTTAGTAAGGACCAAGAATGGGCAAACTACGAATCTATTCAGGCAGATATCTTTGATCACATATTGGCTGTTATTCCCGAATTTTACTTACGTGTATTTCAGTTTCCGACAGAAGAAGTTTCAAATCAACAAATATTTGAAGAATAGAAGTTTATTTCTGAATATCAGGGATATTGCATCATTTTTACAAATAATATGGGCGACTTATGAAAAATCAGCTTATAATTCATTAGTCACATTTAGGAATATAGATTAATATTTGAATAAAAATGACAAATATTATTGAATATTAGGTACTGATTTTATATTTTTGTGCGGATTTATCAGCAAAACCACACAAATAATTACAAATCATAACCATCACATCAATCATGGACAACCAACAAATTGATAGTTTAGACAAAAAGATATTATCTCTTATCACCAAAAATGCACGTATTCCTTTTTTGGAAGTAGCAAGAGAATGTAAGGTATCGGGTGCAGCTATCCACCAACGCATACAGCGCTTGATGAACTTAGAGGTGATCAAAGGATCTGAATTTATAGTAAATCCAGCCAAGATAGGCTATCACACCTGTGCGTTTATGGGTATCTTTCTAAAAAAAGCGAGCCTATTCAATAAGGTAGTAGAGATGCTACACGACATTCCACAGATTACAGAATGCCACTATACAACAGGTTCATATGCTATTTTCATTAAAATTTATGCTAAAAATAACGAGGATCTAAAACGCATGTTGCACGATAAGTTACAAGCCATTACAGGCATCTCGTCTACCGAAACCATTATTTCTCTTGAAGAAACATTTAAAAGACAATTACCTATTGAATAATATGAATAGGAACTAAGACAGCTAATTTATAACTTCCACTCATTATCAATGATCTTTTTGAGTGGAGGTATAAATCTAATAAAGTTAGCATTTAACAAATTTATGATCGGATCATATTTTACCAACTTACAATAATTGTCTTCATCAATATCCCACAATATTCTTTTATCATATTTACTATTGGAAGTAGACAATACAAGATGAGGTAAAATATTACTAGTAGCTCCGATTTCTATTTCCTCTTTTTTTATGACTCCCTTTGCTATCAAGGCTGGGTGAATTTCAAAAAAGTTATATGTGTTATCTCCCAAATAAAGGTTAAAAGACAATCTCTCAACCAGCGGAACCTGAAAATAAAAATTAAAAACCTCTTTTTCATCCACAATATGCATCGAAATAAAATTATTATGCATATTATCAGGAGTAAAATGAATCTTCCAATCCAGCTGCTTATGATCAACAAACAACTCTTTAAGGCCTAGCCAAAATAAAATACGCGGCCAAACCACTAATTTAAAATGATCACTCCATTCATTTTGAGCTTTGAGTTCCTTAACATTAACAAGATTTAAATCTACAATTGGAATTTTCATATGTTTATAATTTGTCTTTCAATGGTCATCTGGAAGGCATCACCTCCATCTTTTAGATGCATAAAACAGACTTATTCATGGCGGACTTCATGCCTTGCATTAATTTTAAAGCCTTCCATAAAACGTGCCCCATACTTCTGCATCAACAAATACAATATCGGTAACTGCACCACCCTTATTACTTTTTTCATCTCATACTTTACGCTATTACAATTGACTATGATAGGCCAATTGTTTCGCTTGCTTTTCATGATCAAAAACAAAGTCGAGACGTCCCAAATTAATACCACCCCATCCGGTTTGATTAATGACAACATTTTCCTCATTGATATTTTGCACGAGAGTCGGATTTTTTAAAAAAGTATGGGTATGTCCACCTAATATCACATCAATGTACCTTGTATTTTTTGCCACTTCCACATCATCTACTTTATCTTCCTTGTACTCATACCCCAGATGCGACAGTGCGACCACCATATTACACTTTTTGTCATTTTTTAGGAATCCGGCCAGCTTATCCCCTTCTCGTATAGGATCTTTATATTCCACCCCTTTGTAATTCAGAGATGTAACTAGCCCCTTCAGTTCGATCCCCAAACCAATAATCCCAATTTTAATGGGTCCTTTTTCAATTATCCTATACGGAAGTGTCAGTCCTTTCAAGGCTGAGTTTTCCACGTCATAATTACTACATATAAAAGGAAATTTTGATTTTCGTATTTGAGAAGCCAAGTCCTCTATCCCATTATCAAATTCATGGTTACCTATGGTACTAGCATCATATCCCATATCTCCCATTAATTTTATATCAAGTTCTCCTTTATAAAAATTAAAATACGGCGTGCCTTGAAAAATATCACCAGAGTCCAATAATAAAACATGCTCCTCCTGAGCACGCACATGCTTTACCAAGGCAAACCGTCTGGCATACCCACCTTTACCGGCATATTTCGAATGATTTTCGGGGAAGGGATTTATATGACTATGTACATCATTCGTATGCAAAATAGTAATTTTAACTGCACCCCCACCCATAGAGCAAGCCGGTAAACCAACTACTCCCGCAAGCGATCCCAAGGTTAAAGCCTTTAAAAGCCGTCTTCTTTCTTTGTCCATAATCTTCTAGTTGAAAATAATTCTGCCCTGAATTTTTGCCTTTATTTTTTTGTCCCTACTGTGGAGCTCTTGTATGCTCTCAATAATGGCCTCCCTTAACTTTGACCCGATAGCCTGCATAAATAAAGGCCTCATTATCATACCATAATGATCACCTCCATTGGCCAAATAATCAGACGTAGCCAAGAAATAATTATGACTATCACGAACAATCTCACCCCCTATCATCAACTGGACGACTTCATGATTCTCATACACCACTGAAGCTCCGGCAATACCATCACCATTCGTTTTACCCAAAAAGTCAAACAAAGACTTAATACTATCACCCCGAAGCTTTAAAATCACTATTTCATTTTCAAAGGGCATCAGTTCAAAAATATTCCTAACAGTAACTTCTCCACGAGGAATAGGAGCCCTTATTCCTTTAATATTCATTAAAGTCATTAATCTTAACGAATCTGCATTATGTAGAACAAGAAACTCTCTGGCTTTTTGTTGAATCACATCCGAAACAAAATTCGACAATTCACTCTCTGGCTTATGAGCTAACAAGTCTTTTTCACTTACTCCTATTACACTATCCATCTTCGCATCAATACCCTTTTTATAAGGAGCAATTATAGAACTCATAACACTATCTGGAGTAAAATTTGAGTCAATAGTGATATTCGTACCACCATACTCTTTTACCGTATACGCTTGCTTGCAAAAAGTAAAGCAAAATAATGACAGCAAAGCAACGCATAAAATATGCAATTTCATATGTTTATAATTTGTTTCTTAATGGTCATATGGAACTCACCGTGATAATCATTCACCTGTGTGAGAGATCACTCTCATGGCTCGTTTCATATATTTAAATTTATTTTAATGGTATAAACTTCTTCAAAGATAAGCTTAAAACCTTGCAATATCGATAAGCCATGGTTATTAACTTGTTAACAAAAGCAAAAAGTAACATCGAACAAATTCAAAAAAAGCTCCATCCGGAGCTTTAAAATAGATTACTTTATTTGTTCCAGATATTTTTGTTTGGCTTTATGCAATAATTCCAGGTCTATCTTAGGATTATATATTCTTATCATATTTTCAATTTCAAAATTATGATGAAAATGCCCCAACGCAGCATCAAAAAAACTTCCAGACCAATTGTATTTTACCTTCCGTGTTAACTCTTCAAATTCTGCCCACTTAACAAATCTAGGCAAACAGATATATCCATGATCCTTTTCAACCTCATCCAGGTATAAACCGTCACCAACTTCGTTTAGTCTAAAAAACTTTTTTAAACGAATAATACCTTTAGCACCTATTTTTTTTGAAGGTTTCCTTTTGAATTCAATACCTTCATCCATAAAAGCAGTTTGTAAATCTTTAATCTGGTCGTATTTCTGCAAATGACGTATTCTAATTACGTGATACATTTTATTATAAACAGTAACCGTTCCTGCATCCGCATGAAAATCAGATGGAAAATAAGCCTTTATATTTTGCCTCGCCCTTGTCACCTGCTCCAGCGTATACAATTGAGCCACCACTAAATATATATACAAAGGCTTCGAATCCATAGGCGACTCACTGTAATAATTAAAAAATCCAGGAAAAGGCTCCGGAGCTTCCAACACAAAGGTGTTAGGCATTATCTTTTCATCCATCGTTACCAACTGCTCTTCCTTAAGCAGGTTTCCATAGCGCTCAGTAATCTTAGAATTCGTCATAATAGATCATTTTGATTTAGGTTATTTTCACTTCTAATAAGTTACATAAAAAAATCAATAAATCAACAAAGCATCTGTATATCTGAAATACCCCTATTTCACCTTAATGATCTCTGGTGAATACTGGTTGATTTCCTTTGGAAAGTTGTGCATTATAATAATACCCTTCCATGTCAAATGCTTTCAACTCTTCCGGATCTTCTATCCTGTTCTGCACAATAAAACGCACCATCATCCCTCGTGCTTTTTTGGCATAGAAACTAATCATTTTATACTCACCGTTCTTTAAATCTTTAAAAACAGGGGTTACGATGGGCACATCTAATTCTTTAACCTGAATAGACTTAAAATATTCGTTGGATGCCAAATTCACCAACACTTTATACCCATTCTCTAACATATCATTTTTTAACAATTCTGTAATTTTACTACCCCAGTATTCATACAAATTCTTATTACCGCCTATCGGAAGCTTGGTCCCCATTTCTAATCTGTACGGAAGAATCAGGTCCAAAGGACGTAATAAGCCATAAAGACCAGACAAAATACGAAGCTTATTTTGAATATACACTACCTCTTCATGGGCTAAAGAGTATGCATCTAAACCTAAAAAAACATCCCCTTTAAATGCAAACAAAGCCTGTTTTCCCTCATTTGGATCAAAGGGATAATGCCACTCTTTAAATCGCATATAGTTAAGTTCTGCTAAATTTTGACTTACCTTCATTAGCGCAGCCAATTTATCCACACTATATGTACTGAGTTTTTTTATCAAGGCGATAGATTCATCGGAGAACCTATAATCCGAATACCCTTGAAAAGAGAAGCTTTTTTGAAAATCCAATGATTTGGCGGGTGAAATAACTATCTGCATATTTTTTGAGCTTAAAACACAAAAATAAGCAAATTGTTTAAACCATACCACCATGTTAATTATAATAAAAAAGGACAACACTCAACCATGTTCATAGCATCGTTGATGTCGTCCTTTGTATTTTTACACATCTATCTTAAAAAAGATAAGTATAGCTAGTCTTTATTTCCTTAAAATCAGTCGATGTTTTAATAGCATTACCATGTTCATCAACTTCATTGGTCACACTCACTTCCTGTGGGTTATCAGCAAAATCGTAAAAAGTAAACTTTGTAACATTACCATTTTCATCATGTTCAATACCGTGCGAACTTAATGGCATTACATTAATTGTTTTATAGACCATACGGCCATTCTCAAGCACACGTACCCTTTTTTTAGTTGTATAAGGTGCAATTCTAATATCTTTTATCAACCCATTGTCATCTAAAGTAATAGATGCTTTTTGGCGTTCTAGAACATCCGTAGTTGAACGATTGATTAAGGCTAGATTAATATCAATCTTTCCAGTTTCATCCGGACGATTAATACCATAAGTTACAGCTCTTTTGTACATCCCATAATACGAAATTCCCGAAATATATCCCTCATCGTCATAGCGGAGCTTAAATAGAGTGGTTTTATTATTTAGCAGAATACTTTCGATGCGATTGTTATTATATACAAATCTATAATTTAATATTGAATCACCCTTCACTAAATCGCATTTAGCCAATAGCCCCTCTGAATCAACTTCCGGAGCCATCTTAGTGTTTAACGTTACATTCGATATTTTACCAAAAGACCCATATGTGCAAGTTAGTTTTTGACTTAAGTCTTCATGCTTATAAAGAATCTCTTTTTCTACTTTTCCTAAAAACAAGCTATTAGGTGCAAATAGCTCTTCTGGGTATAAAAGATTAGTTTTTGAGCTTAAGTATGCACTAAAGATGCCTTGTAAAAACACTTTATTATTAAAGGCTTCCACTTCACTAATAATCTTACTATCATCAATAGGCCTTAGGTCATTATTACCCTTTGCTAGGTAATAATCATAATTATCAATTACACGAGGAGCCACCATTCTAAAATATCCCTCGGCCGTAAGGTTTCCTTTATAATCAAGGCATTTTTGCCAGTACTTTTTCAGATTTTCACCATCACCTTTTACTAAATATCCAACAGCAAGGTTCATGTATATCTCATCAATATTTACATCGCACACCTTTGATTTCTTCCCCTCAAGGTATTGAGACTCGTAGTTTTGCCATACAGCAATGGCATCATCAATGGCTTTCTTATTAGCCTCTGTGTTAATATCAGCTGTGCTAAAAGCAGAAATAAAAGCATTGGTAGCATCATTAAAGTCAGTGTAATCAAACTTCTTTGCTTTTATGGTGTAAACTCTAAACTTTTTTGAAAAAACACCCTTTCCATAATCCTCATTTAGCTTTTGTTGGGCAGCTACAACAGCCATTCGTACATAATTCGATTTACAAACGTTGCGATTAGATTTTGTATCTATATGTTTTAAATCTTCTTTAGCAAGGCCATACGACGATTTACTAATACTGCTCTTATCCACCCATTTGTAGTCTGGTATGACATCGAAATAATCGATTAACTGATTATTTTTATCAATGAAAAGAATTTTAGTGTTAGCTCTTGCTTCAACTAAAGCAGTGTAAGTGGTTGTACGTGTATTATCTACCGAAGTTTTCGTTTCCTCTGCAACACGAGCGGTAACAACAGGCTCATCAGATGTTAATACTATTTTAATATCATCACCACTACCAAAACCATCAATACTTAAACCTTCTCTGTCAGGCATTTTTTCATCAAAGGTCTTAGAAACCCCTGTTGTATAATCAAAGCTACAGCCCGACACATTTAATACCTGCTTTGGAATATTGTTATAGTATCCTTCAATTTTATTCTTCTCTGGCTTTTGCGCCATAAGCACTGTACATAATGATAATACAAATGCACTTAATAATAATTTATTCATATTTGTTTAGTTTATTTGTCCAGTCATTACATACGCATTTATTTCGTTAAAGTTATAAAGGGAAGGAAAGTCATACTTTTATATCATTCTCAAAATAATAAATATATTATCGATGGCAACTATTTTTCATAACTATCTAATAAATAAGCAATCATAAACAATTCTATCCTTATAAAATAAGGTAGTTCATCTTATCTAGTGGTAATCTATCTGCTTGAAGTGCTGCAAATAAAAAAATATACTACAAATTCACATACGAAATACGAATATCTGCAGTAATAATCCTCAAAATCAATATCCTATTTGCATACCTACATCCACTGGATACTTCCAGCTTGACCTTTAGTATTACAGATTGCACTTACTGAGCCGTTGTTATCAAAACCACACTATTTCCTTTTCCGCCATAATAAAACTCACAACCCTACTCTATCATCTCCATTTATTAATCCGCTCCGTCTTTTCTTCCAATTGTAAAGACAAAGATTCAATTCGGGATTGAAGTAATATTTTTCTCCCCTCAATACTTCTGGTATATATTAAGTCACAAGCACCAACAAGTTCATTCCACTTTCGCTTCAGATCTTCAGCATTCTTTTTATTTCGCCCAATCAACTCTGGAACTGAGTGATAATCTTTTTGTGAGATTGCTTTAAGAAATAGATTTTTACGAACAATTAAATACCTTGGATTGTCAACTTACCCAATTATATTTAAATCTTATGTCTTTAGGAAATTCTTTCAATGCTATATTGTTCTGTAGTTTTTTTTACAAATATAAAGCCGTACAAACAGCTTTATAAATCATAAAAATAATAATAACAAATAAAATATATACTACTGATATACAAAATCGTGTTTAACACCATAAGCAGTATGTATAGAATACATCAATCACATACATTTTACAATCGACTCATAAATTACCTTATCTTCCGAACGAAAGACATTAAAAACCACTATATCTAAATTACTTTGGTGATTTTCGAGCCAGTGTTTAACAGTGTTAAATGCGACAAACGCAGCTTGCTCTGCAGGATAGCCAAATACGCCGGTCGAAATACAACAAAAAGCAATGCTTTTGATGGTAGAAATTTCTCTACAAACCTCTAAACAAGAAACATAAGCTTTAGCAAGATCGTTTCTATTTTCATCACTAACTTGTCCAACTACAACAGGCCCAACCGTATGCAAAACATATTTCGACGGCAAGTTATAGGCGCGTGTAATTTTAGCTTCCCCTGTAGGTTCGGAAAAACCTTGTTTTTGCATAATTATATTACAATCATCGCGTAATTGGACACCTGCTGCTGTGTGAATAACATTATCAATACACATATGCAGTGGTTGACAACAACCTAGCAATTGATCATTGGCCGCATTTACAATGACATCTGCTTTTAAAGTAGAAATATCACCTTGCCATACGGCCATCTTCGTACTCCCAACGGAGATGGCACTGTCTTTCAAGAGAGAGTTCGCATCGGTAATACTTTTCTCGTTTAATTCTATCTGTAAAAGTTGATCAAGCTTTTTAACAGCCTCTATTCCAAAAGCATTCGGACGCAAAACATTTATCTTCGCATGTAATAATTTGCGTTTCTCTGCATAGTTCAAGCGCAAACTATCGATTTCATGTAAAGCTTCTAATAAATCATTTACGATTCCCTCTTTATTTGCTCCTTCAACTGAATCTACACGAAATTCTTCAAACAAACGGATTTCATCAGCATAATCAGTAAAGTGTAGACTTTTCATTATTGTATATGGTTGTAAAATTTACTCAATTCCGGAGTTATTAATAATAACAAATAGTGAAACCTAGTTTCTACCAGACCTGACCGAATAAATATTTTTCACTTATTTAGCTAAAAAACATCGTCGCGCAAGAAAATTACATATTCTACTTCGAAAATCAATTTATTTGGCGGAATAAATTTCTCAAATTTTATTATAACTAATAAAGGTATTTGTACAATAATTGATCAACGAATTGAAAACCTTTGCATTAAAACAAAATATAATTACTGCGACCTTTTCATGTCCCATTTACGAATGCCCCTTCACTGTAACGAATGTACCAAAGACCTTACCGAATACCTTCGAGTGAAGTTCGAACAGATGGTTTTTTTTAATGAAATAGAAAGAAATTAGTAGCCATAAAAAATTTGAATAGTTATTTTTTTATCATGATCATTAGAGCGTATTGTTGTACATCCTGAAAATACTAACATTTTAGCAATTTCCAGAAACACATCCTCTTTTTTCAATATTTCAAGTTTAAAAAAATGATATTCTTTTCAAAAAAAGAGGTTACAATTTCAGTATTCTTTTGGTCATCTGGTAAATCTTGGGTTTTCTTAAAAAGATTTAAAAGCTCGTTGTCAGCAATGCGGACACGGGCTTTTTCATTTTGTTGCCCATAAACAAGTTCATCAAGAGACATCTCCAAGGTATCAGCCATTTTCTCAGCAATTTCCAACGATGGTATCGAAATGCTCCTTTCGTATTTTGAGAGGTTGGTAACATGTACACCAATTTTTCTTGCAAACGCTTCCTGCGAAAAACCTTTTTCTGTTCTAAACAGAAACCCTAATCATTACCGAAGCCATAATAGCTGCAGCCTCGCTGCTGCAGTGTACAGACGCAAAATTTTGCGTCTCAACAGTTAAATACCAACACCCCAAACAAGATCAATTAGAAACTCAAACTACCTGCTACATCATAAAAGTATCTTTACCCAAAACCTTCGACCGCATGGTCGTATGCCTTGATGCTCAAGATTTAGAAACTGGCTTAAAATACCGCTGCCGTATAGATTTATACGAAGAAAAGCAAACCAGAAAAGAAGCTTGAGATTACCCATTTGCAACACCGATAAAGGAAAAATATATATTCCTACAACAAAGAGAACCAACAAAAGAATATTAGACTTAAAACCCTTTCAAATACTGCCATTGCACGAATATCTTTTAACAGAAAGATACCGGACTGATAATTTAGAGGATTTATAGAAGGAGTTGGAGAAATATCACCCATTAAAATAGAACAAGATGAAGGAAATGAACGTAAAAAATTAAGTAACTTTGTACCTAAAGTGGTACACAATTTAAAATGTACAAAAATGAAGATAGTAACAAGCCGTGAGTTCCACGACCATCAAAAGAAATACTTTGAAATGGTAGATAATAACGAGCAGATAATCGTTAAACGAAAAAATCGTGCATACAAACTTGTGCCTGTAAGTGATGATGATATGCTTATGGATATACCAAAAGAGTTTAGATGCAACCCTTACGAAGTAAGCCCAAGTGGTGATATGTTTTGGGCTGATAAACGAAATGTCGAAAAGGTGAAGAAAGCAATTGAAAGCAAAGAGGTTGCTGCTAGATTAACTTCCACTGATGATATTAAAAACTTCCTGAATAGCTTATAAAATATGTACACCTTAGATATTACGACACAAGCGAAAAAGGATATTGCATATTTGAAAAAAAATGGTGGTAAAGCTGTAACCAATAAAATTGAGAAACTTCTGGTAGAACTAATTGAGCATCCCAAGACAGGAACTGAACAAGTTGAACAATTAAAAGGCAACCGACAGGGCAATGGTCAAGAAGAATAGATAAAAAGAACTGCCTTGTTTACTCAATTAATGATAAAATCGTAACGGTAGAAGTAATCTCTGCAAAAGGACATTACGTCGATAAATAACCCACAACCCATCACACCCCACAGGGCAAAAAATCCCCGCTTCTCGTTCCTCTAGGCTTGCACGGTCTTTTTTGCCATTCCGCTACACCAGCCCTTCTATTTTATTTTTCGTCATAGTTTTTGTGCCAACGCTCATGCAGCACATTGTCCACGCTAGGAAGTGGTCAAAGGGCTGCCCCAACCCACAAACAAAAAGACACGCCAGAAAAAATCACCCCAAGCTAAGTTACATAATACGAGTTATATTTCAGCCTCTCAAAAAGGCTGACCCACAAAAACCAAAGCTGTCCTTATAACAGGTATTATGCAGAATAGCCGCATTGCTTACGCTCCCCAACCTACGCCGACACTGACAATCAGCATATTAAAAAACCGACCAATCCCATCGCTCGAAAACCAAAGTTTTTAAAAAAAAAGCTGTTTGCTGCCAAAAAAACGGTAACAAGAACCGCCAAAAAAGGCGGTTCTTGTTGAAGGTCTAGAACAATAGATCACTACCTCCCCTGCATCAGCGAACCCAAATGATGTATTAGAACTTCGTCATGAGCATTGAAATGGCAATAAAAGAAGATTTTTCTGAGACGAGACATAGCACCAGCTATGGTGAGTTGAAGAAAAGCAACGAAGTGACTTCTTTTGAAGCCATTTTAAGGCGTAATAGATTTTCTAATGCATTTTCCGGGTTCATAGCTCTCTCGCCAGCGCCGGCCACGGGGCTATTGTTCTGGCCTGCCCTGCGGTTCATTAATTGATAGCTTTGTACATTAATGGAAGATATTTATTAAATGAGAAACACAACTATAACAACTTCAACAACTCCGCAACTTTACCAGCTCACCAACCTAACAAGCTAACATCTTTACCAGCTCGCCAACTATAACAACTCGCCACCTCATGCGTCTTGCGCCTTGCAACACCCATAAAGCAAAAAAAAAAGAGCAACTGGATAAAATCCAATTGCTCTCTTTTAAGATGGGCGGCGACCTACTCTCCCACTGTACGCAGTACCATCGGCGCTAACGGGCTTAACTTCTCTGTTCGGAATGGGAAGAGGTGGAGCCCCGTCGCTATAACCACCTGAATATTATTATATTCCTTTATATTTTTTTATTGTCACATCGGCTACAATCAAAATCACATTTCGGCACTTAATGCTCCAACTAAAAGTTTCGGGCAATTAGTACCGCTCGGCTTTGGTGTTACCACCTTTACACCTACGGCCTATCAACGTCGTAGTCTACAACGTCCCTAATAAGGATATCTCATCTTGAAGCAGGCTTCGTGCTTAGATGCTTTCAGCACTTATCCCTTCCACACATAGCTACCCAGCGATGCTCCTGGCGGAACAACTGGTGCACCAGAGGTATGTCCAACGCGGTCCTCTCGTACTAACGTCAGGTCTTCTCAAATATCCTACGCCCACAACAGATAGGGACCGAACTGTCTCACGACGTTCTGAACCCAGCTCGCGTGCCACTTTAATGGGCGAACAGCCCAACCCTTGGGACCTTCTCCAGCCCCAGGATGTGACGAGCCGACATCGAGGTGCCAAACCGCTCCGTCGATATGAGCTCTTGGGAGCGATCAGCCTGTTATCCCCGGAGTACCTTTTATCCTTTGAGCGATGGCCCTTCCATGCGGAACCACCGGATCACTATGTCCTACTTTCGTACCTGGTCGGCTTGTCGGCCTCACAGTCAAGCTTCCTTGTGCCATTACACTCCACGGACGGTTACCAATCGTCCTGAGGAAACCTTTGAAAGCCTCCGTTACTCTTTTGGAGGCGACCACCCCAGTCAAACTACCCACCAAACAATGTCCGGATTAATCCGTTAGGCCACAGATAAGCAAAGGGACGTATTTCAAGGGCGGCTAAACTACACCTGGCGATGCAGCCTCAAAGCCTCCGTCCTATCCTACACATTACTTACCCACAACCAATGTTAAGTTGCAGTAAAGGTTCACGGGGTCTTTCCGTCCCGTTGCGGGTAATCGGCATCTTCACCGATACTACAATTTCACCGAGCTCATGGCCGAGACAGTGCGCACATCGTTACACCATTCGTGCAGGTCGGAACTTACCCGACAAGGAATTTCGCTACCTTAGGACCGTTATAGTTACGGCCGCCGTTTACTGGGGCTTCAATTCAATGCTTCGTCGAAACTAACATCTCCTCTTAACCTTCCAGCACCGGGCAGGTGTCAGGCCTTATACCTCTTCTTTCGAATTTGCAAAGCCATGTGTTTTTGATAAACAGTCGCATGCGCCATTTCTCTGCGGCCAGCCTAAACTGGCGCCCCTTTTCCCGAAGTTACGGGGCTAATTTGCCGAGTTCCTTAGCCATGAATCACTCGAGCGCCTCAGTATACTCAACCCAACTACGTGTGTCCGTTTACGGTACGGGTCCCTGTACTCGCTTTTCTCGGTACCGTTTGCTCTGCTTCGCTTTGGCCGAAGCCTAGGCTCTACGTACTATTCCGTCAGTACCTAGCAGTCTCAACAATACGTCACTTTTATTGTACAGGAAGTGCAGGAATATTAACCTGCTATCCATCCACTACCCCTTTCGGGTTCGCGTTAGGTCCCGACTAACCCTGATCCGATTAGCGTTGATCAGGAAACCTGAGTCTTTCGGCGTGCGGGTTTCTCGCCCGCATTATCGTTACTTATGCCTACATTTGCTTTTCCTAATTACTCCACCGGACTATCGCCATCCGGCTTCTGCGTCATTGGAATGCTCCCCTACCACTGTTAATAAATTAACAATCCATAGCTTCGGTAATATGGCTTATAGCCCGATTATTATCCATGCTCGATCGCTCGACTAGTGAGCTGTTACGCACTCTTTAAATGAATGGCTGCTTCCAAGCCAACATCCTAGCTGTCTCTGCAATCAAACCGCGTTTGTTCAACTTAGCATATATTTGGGGACCTTAGCTGATGGTCTGGGTTCTTTCCCTTTCGGACACGGACCTTAGCACCCATGCCCTCACTCCTGTTCATCATTATACAGCATTCGGAGTTTATCAGGAGTTGATAGGCGGTGAAGCCCTCTCGTCCAATCAGTAGCTCTACCTCTGTATAACTAAAACAAGGCTGCACCTAAATGCATTTCGGGGAGTACGAGCTATTTCCAGGTTTGATTGGCCTTTCACCCCTACCCACAGTTCATCCGAAGACTTTTCAACGTCTGGCGGTTCGGTCCTCCATTCCGTGTTACCGGAACTTCAACCTGACCATGGGTAGATCACCTGGTTTCGCGTCTAGCGCAGCTGACTTATTCGCCCTATTAAGACTCGCTTTCGCTTCGGCTCCGGGACTGAGGCCCTTAACCTTGCCAACTACGACTAACTCGTAGGCTCATTATGCAAAAGGCACGCCGTCACTGATTAATCAGCTCCGACCGCTTGTAAGCGCACGGTTTCAGGTACTATTTCACTCCCCTGTTAGGGGTACTTTTCACCTTTCCCTCACGGTACTGGTTCACTATCGGTCTTTCAGGAGTATTTAGCCTTACCGGATGGGCCCGGCAAATTCAGACAGGATTTCACGTGTCCCGACCTACTCAGGATACCACTATCCTATAAAATATTACGTGTACTGGACTATCACCTTCTTTGGTCGTTCTTTCCAAAACGTTCTACTTCTATTTTATATTCATATTGTGGTCCTATAACCCCTACAATGCCTAAACATTGTAGGTTTGGGCTAATCCCCGTTCGCTCGCCGCTACTAGGGGAATCATTATTATTTTCTTCTCCTCCAGGTACTTAGATGTTTCAGTTCCCTGGGTTTGCCCTCCTTGCGGAGTGACCGGTCATCAACCGGACGGGTTGCCCCATTCAGAAATCCACGGATCAACAAATATTTGCTTCTCCCCGTGGCTTATCGCAGCTTATCACGTCTTTCGTCGCCTCTGAAAGCCTAGGCATCCACCGTGCGCCCTTGCTTACTTTCTTGTTGGTTGATCCTTAACGATCTGCGTTAAGGCCAACTTATGATTTTGATTGTTTTGCCAATATGTCAATGTACGTTTTGTCCCGTTTTGGACAACGTGGAATACACAAAATTTGATAACTGTTCATCTTTAATAATTGTAAGTCTCTCTCCAGAAAGGAGGTGTTCCAGCCACACCTTCCGGTACGGCTACCTTGTTACGACTTAACCCTAGTTACCAGTTTTACCCTAGGCCGCTCCTTGCGGTAACGGACTTCAGGTACCCTCGGCTTCCATGGTTTGACGGGCGGTGTGTACAAGGCCCGGGAACGTATTCACCGCATCATGGCTGATATGCGATTACTAGCGAATCCAGCTTCACGGAGTCGAGTTGCAGACTCCGATCCGAACTGAGACCGGGTTTAGGGATTAGCATCATGTCGCCATGTAGCTGCCCTTTGTACCGGCCATTGTAACACGTGTGTAGCCCTGGACGTAAGGGCCGTGCTGATTTGACGTCATCCCCACCTTCCTCGCGGTTTACACCGGCAGTCTTGTTAGAGTCCCCACCATTACGTGCTGGTAACTAACAATAGGGGTTGCGCTCGTTATGGGACTTAACCCGACACCTCACGGCACGAGCTGACGACAACCATGCAGCACCTTGTAAGCAGTCCGAAGAAAAGAATATCTCTACTCTATGCAGCCTACATTTAAGTCCAGGTAAGGTTCCTCGCGTATCATCGAATTAAACCACATGTTCCTCCGCTTGTGCGGGCCCCCGTCAATTCCTTTGAGTTTCATTGTTGCCAACGTACTCCCCAGGTGGATTACTTAATGCTTTCGCTCAGTCGCTGACCATGTATTGCCAACAACGAGTAATCATCGTTTACGGCGTGGACTACCAGGGTATCTAATCCTGTTCGCTACCCACGCTTTCGTGCATCAGCGTCAATTATAGCTTAGTAAGCTGCCTTCGCAATCGGTGTTCTGTGTTATATCTATGCATTTCACCGCTACACAACACATTCCGCCTACCTCAACTAAATTCAAGACTAACAGTATCAATGGCAGTTTTACGGTTGAGCCGCAAGATTTCACCACTGACTTATTAGTCCGCCTACGCACCCTTTAAACCCAATAAATCCGGATAACGCTCGCATCCTCCGTATTACCGCGGCTGCTGGCACGGAGTTAGCCGATGCTTATTCGTACGGTACCGGCAAATATCTACTCGTAGATACGTTTCTTCCCGTACAAAAGCAGTTTACAACCCATAGGGCCGTCTTCCTGCACGCGACATGGCTGGTTCAGCCTTGCGGCCATTGACCAATATTCCTCACTGCTGCCTCCCGTAGGAGTCTGGTCCGTGTCTCAGTACCAGTGTGGGGGACCTTCCTCTCAGAACCCCTAGACATCGTCGCCTTGGTAAGCCGTTACCTTACCAACTAGCTAATGTCACGCATGACCATCTTTTACCGCCGAAGCTTTATATAATTTACCATGCGGTAAAATATAACCATGGGGCATTAATCCAAATTTCTCCGGGCTATTCCCCTGTAAAAGGTAGGTTTCATACGCGTTACGCACCCGTGCGCCGGTCGTCATCTGTAGCAAGCTACAATGTTACCCCTCGACTTGCATGTGTTAGGCCTGTCGCTAGCGTTCATCCTGAGCCAGGATCAAACTCTTCGTTGTATAAAAATTATCTGTATAGATCTAGTAAACTATTTCTATATCTGTTATTCTTTACAAGAGCCTTACTCAAAGAATCACTCTGTTATTTTTCCTTTTGTGCATTCCAATATTTTCAAAGAACGTCGATAAGTCTCCTTATCGTCTTTATATCTTTTAGGTCTAAAACCTAAGTTCAATCTGTTTGTTAAAACTAACCGATGTTAGTTTATCGCTGTAAAAGCGGATGCAAAGATAACAACTTTATTCCCTTAATTCCAAATGTTTTTTGAGAAAAATTGAAAATTAATTTTTTCGCTTTATTCCTTTCCAAACCCCTGTATTTAAACAGTTTTAAAGACTTCATTCTTATCAGTTTTTTATCCTTTTTTGCTACCGTTTTAGCGGCTGCAAAGATAAAGGTTTTTATTGAATCTACAAAATAAAATTTAAAAATATTTTTCAGACTCTTTTTTAACTCCTCATCCGTCCTTAAAACACCTTATTATCAATGTTTTTTAATCCCTTCTTTTACCTCAATATCTCAGTTGTTTCTCTCGCCTTTCGTTCAAAGCGGGTGCAAAGAAAGAGACTTTATTTCGTAATTCCTAACCTTTCCCTTCTCTTTTTTTTAATCGAACTTGAAAGGTAATACCTAAGCAATATATTGTCAAGTATTTACAGCTAAATGTTTTTTTATTCTTTTTTTATGTCGTACTGAATATGGTTTCTTCAAATCAGTCAAACAACCAGTACACAAAGGCGTAATAGATTTTATATTGCAGCTTTTGGGTTATCTTTCCGTCCAGCGCACACTTCCTTCGCGCTAGGCCAACTGCACTACCTCTTCAAGTGCGCCCTTGAAGGTTTCTGACCAACGCCGGCCACTGCTATTGTTATGGCCAACACTACCGTTCATTAACTGATAGTTGGGTATTTATATGAAAGATATCTTTTACATCAGAGTTCTTGAATATGGATTTTTATAAGTTGAAAACTTTTATGTTTTACTTGAAATTGTTCATATATTGAAAATATTGTTTCTGTATGAAAGAGGATAACTTGATTCTTTTGATACATACCTTGCTCTTGCTGCTTATCGATATGTTCTTTTTATTCGGGAAGGTTTAATCTTCAAAGGTCCTCATGATAACTGCGTCATTACTCGGGAAGGTATATTTTAAAAGGCCCTCATGATCAGGCTTCGCCGAATTGTCATTGCCACAAAAAGAAGCCCAAAGGTCTAGAACAATAGATCCACTACCTACCCTGCAGCGACCAACCCAAATGATGTATTAGAACTTCGTTATGAGAATTAAAAGTGCAATCAATCAAGAACTTGTTGAGATGAGGCATAACGGGTCCTAAGATGAAATATCTCATCGCTTTAGAGTGATCTATATTTTACTACGTACATGGAACATTGCTTGCTTTTGAAACTTCCGTTAATGTTCTTTTTGTCATTGCCACAAAAAGAACCAAAAAAGTCTAGAACAATAGATCACTACCTCCCCTACATCGAGCTCCAATTCCGTCCGGCACACAACCACCTCAAGTGCGCCCTTGAAGCTCTCTCGCCACCGCCGGCCCCGGGACTATTGTTCTGGCCTGCCCTGCGGTTCATTAGCTGATAGTTTCTTATACAAATGGAAGATACCCTTAAGGTGAAAGTTTTTGATTTTGGATTTTTAACCCACATTGCAGCTAAATTGGCGGAGATTCTTGTTTTGTAGCCACTTGCGATTTTTTTATTTTCATTTTGTGTACTACAGATTTTTTTCGGGTAAAGGGAGCATATTTGTATTTCAGAGCATCATATAATTGTTTTACTTTTTCGTTAGGCTCAGAGCAACGTCTTATTGAAATAGTTTGATCCTCTACGTTTTGAGCAGTTGTTGTAACCGCCTTTTGTGTATTCATTATGCGGACGATTTCTTTCCATCCATGGTTTATCCCTTTACTTTTTAGTTGATACCTGATTGTATTCACTACCCAATATGCCAACAACCCAAGGTGCAGATGAGCCATTGTACTTGAATCGGTTTTGTGATAAATTGGGCGTAAATCAAGATCGGTTTTTAAAACTCGAAAAGAAGCTTCAATCTCCCGGATGGTATTGTAAAAACTCCATAAAACATCTTCATCATAGTTTTCAAGTGAAGTGCGCAGAAAATATATTCCACTACGAGCATTGATTTCAATGTTTTCTTTTACAGACCATTCTATTGACGAGGCAAGTGGATGCTTTTGTGTCTTCTTGCCCCTTGTACCTTTTTCTTCCGCAAGGGCATTGACTTCAATATTATAATATCTTTGTATCGATGGGTATTTCTGCTTTAACCGACCTATGCGTTCATGAACTTTATCCAAGCGTTTTACGCCTCCTTTTTTGCTCAGGCTTTCGTTAATTTTTCGAAGTCCTTCTTCGAACCTAGCTTGGAACTGCTCGTTCATCGAACGCTCCTTCAGCTTTTTTGCTTCGCTTTTTACTTTGAGGTAATAATCATTGTTTCTTTCTGATTTAACCCGGCACAATTCAATTTTACGTTTTTTATTATCGTAAACTGATACCGTTTTTGCATTTGCATCAATAGTGTATTTAGTAAGGTGTACACGGCTTACGCACAAATAATCATATCCTTTTGAGGCAATCATTTTCAGGTTGTCATCCGTGGCTATCCCCGCATCGATTACCACCAATGCTTTTTTTGATGATGTGGATGTTTTTACCCGAAGATTGTTGATCATGCCTTCAAGTGTTTTTGAATCGGCCATATTACCTTCAAGTATGGATGAATATTTTATAAACCCTTCTACATTTATCACCAAGGCAAGCACCACCAACTTTGCATCGCTCCGTTTCTCCTTGCTCCGGCCAAATTTCGCTATACTGCTGTGTTCTTTTCGTCCTTCAAAATAAGTATTGGTAAGATCGTACAATACGATTTTGTCCTTAATGTCGAATAGTTCGTTGGTTCTGACAGAAAGGTGGTTTCCAAAGCTTCTTTTACTTCATATAATTTATTGGAAATCCGATACAGCTTATCTTTAGTAACTTTTCCTATGTCGGTTCCCGTAATTTCGCATACCGATGAGTTTTCTTTTATCCATTTACTTGTTTTAAGTTCGGATGCAGGATATACGGCTCGGCTAATAAGATGTGTTTTTGCCAGATTTATATCGTGGTCGCTCCATCCTTGTTTTTCAAGAAAGCCTCCAAACTGGAGTTGTTCCAATGCCTGGTGGCACATCCACTCTGAACCAATTTCGCGGACATCTTTATTTTTGATGCTATTGACATCAATATTTTGAATATCCTTGCCTTTGTTTGCCTGTTGTTTTTTGTTTGTTTTTGAAACAATGTCAATTTTTTTCTTAGCTACCAGAATATCGTAAAACTCATCAACATACTTATTTACGAGGCTATCGTCACTTTCTTGATAAGTGAACAAAGGGTTATTGCAGTTTTCGGCCTTTTCTGTGATAAGCTTTTGTATTATAACTAATTGATCTGCATTCAAATCATCTAAGTATTCGGCATTGACCATGGTGCGGTGGCATACCCTACCGTCTTCGTTGCGGTAGCTCTCAACCAATCGATAATAACCAGAGTAAACTCCAGTTTCTGGATTTTTGCGCATGAATACTTTGAAATACATGCCCCAAAGAAACTATCTAATTTATTCAAAATCAATACCCCCCTGTGTACTACAAATGGATTTTTGAAAAAGCTACAACTGATAACCAGCTACTTGCAAAATTAAACTGCCCTAAAACGACCGATTTTGCCTGAAAAAAAGCTGAAATTCGTTAAAAACGCTCAAAATGGGTCAAGTGCGCCCAGAAACCCGGATGATGTATTAGAACTTCGTTATGAGCGTTAAAATGGCAATAAAAGAAGGTTTTTCTGAGACGAGGCATAGCACCAGCTATGGTGAGTTGAAGAAAAGTAACGAAGTGACTTCTTTTGAAGCCATTTTAAGGCGTAATAGATTTTCTAATGCATTTTCCGGGTTATAGCTTCTCTCCAACGCTGGCCCCGGGGCTATTGTTCTGGCCTACCTTGCGGTCTTTTGACTGATAATTTTGTATATAAATAGAAGATATCCTTTGGATGAGAGAGCTTAAATATAGATTTTTATAATTGAGAACTTCTATGCTGTACTTGAAGTTCTATTAAAAAAGAAGGCTTGCAATACCTGAGAGACACAACTTCAACAACTCCACGACTTTACCAGCTCGCCAACCTAACAACCTAACAACCTAACATCTTTACCAGCTCGCCAATTCCATCAACTTAACAACTTAACAACTCGCCACCATCAAGCTTCTCGCCAGCGCCGACCCCGGGGCTATTGTTCTGGCCTGCCCTGTGGTCTTTTTACTGATTGTTGGGTGTTTAAATGGGGATTATTCATTTATTAAGAGTTATTGAATATGGTTATGAATAAACTGTAACTTCTTGTTTTTTTAATCGAATAATGTCTATAAATGGGAAGTTATAGTTTACAAAGCGAGAGTAATATCTCTACTTATATGACATATATCTTGCTCCTTAAATTTCTATATATGTCCTTTTTATCATTGCCATAAAAAGGACCAAAAAGGTCTAGAACAATAGATCACTACCTCACCGGCATCAGCTTCCCTTTCCGTCCGGCACACACTTCTTTCGCGCTAGGCCAACCGCACTACCACCTCAAGTGCGCCCAGGAAAACTTCTCTCCAACGCCGGCCCCGGGGCTATTGTTCTGGCCAACCCTGCGGTCTTTTTACTGATTGTTGGGTTTTTAAATGGGGATTATTCATGCATTGAGAGTTATTGAATATGGTTATGGATACGTTGTCACCCTCTATGTTTTACTTGAATTTGTTTTCAAGATTAGAAATTATCGACATGTCCTTTTTATTCGGGAAGGTTTGTTTTAAAGGTCCTCATGATAACTGCGTCATTACTCGGGAAGGTATATTTTAAAAGGCCCTCATGATCAGGCTTCGCCGAATTGTCATTACCATAAAAGGAACCAAAAAGGTCTAGAATAATAGATCACTACCTCCTCTGCATCAGCGAACCCAAATGATGTATTAGAACTTCGTTATGAGAATTAAAAGTGCAATCAATCAAGAACTTGTTGAGATGAAGCATAGCACCAGCTATGGTGAATTGAAACAAGTTAGCTGGCGACTTGATTGGCAGCAATTTTAATTCGTAATAGATTTTCTAATGCAGCTTTTGGGTAATAATTCCGTCCGGCACACACTTCCTTCGCGCTAGACCAACAGCACTACCACCTCAAGTGCGCCCAGAAACCCGGATGATATATTAGAACTTCGTCATGAGCATTGAAATGGCAATAAAAGAAGATTTTTCTGAGACGAGGCATAGCACCAGCTATGGTGAGTTGAAGAAAAGTAACGAAGTGACTTCTTTTGAAGCCATTTTAAGGCGTAATAGATTTTCTAATGCAGCTTTTGGGTAATAATTCCATCCGGCACACACTTCCTTCGCGCTAGACCAACCGCACTACCACCTCAAGTGCGCCCAGGAAAACTTCTCTCCAACGCCGGCCACGGGGCTATTGTTCTGGCCAACACCGCGGTCTTTTACTGATTGTTGGGCGTTTAAATGGGGATTATTCATTTATTGAGAAATGTTGAATTTGGTTTTCGCTAAATTGCAACCTTCTATGCTTTACTTGATGCTATTTCAAAATTGAACTTTCCTCATATGTCCTTTTAACTCGGGAAGGTATATTTTAAAAGATCCTCATGATCAGGCTTCGCCGAATTATTCGGGAAGGCTTGTTTTAAAGATCCTCATGATAACTGCGTCATTGTCATTGCCACAAAAAGGACCCCAAAGGTCTAGAACAATAGATCCACTACCTCCCCGGCATCAGCGAACCCAAATGATGTATTAGAACTTCGTTATGAGAATTAAAAGTGCAATCAATCAAGAACTTGTTGAGATGAGGCATAGCACCAGCTATGGTGAATTGAAACAAGTTAGCGGGCGACTTGATTGGCAGCAATTTTAGTTCGTAATAGATTTTCTAATGCAGCTTTTGGGTTATCTTTCCGTCCGGCGCACTACCACCTCAAGTGCACCCAGGAAAACTTCTCTCCAACGCCGGCCCCGGGGCTATTGTTCTGGCCAACCCTGCGATCTTTTTACTGATTGTTGGGTGTTTAAATGGGGATTATTCATTTATTGAGAGTTATTGAATATGGTTATGAACAAACTGTAACTTCTTGTTTTTTAATCGAATAATGTCTATAAATGGGAAGTTATAGTTTACAAAGCGAGAGTAATATCTCTACTTATATGACATATATCTTGCTCCTTAAATTTCTATATTTGTTCTTTTTATCATTGCCATAAAAAGAACCAAAAAGGTCTAGAATAATAGATCACTACCTCCCCTACATCAGCGAACCCAAATGATGTATTAGAACTTCGTTATGAGAATTAAAAGTGCAATCAATCAAGAACTTGTTGAGATGAAGCATAGCACCAGCTATGGTGAATTGAAACAAGTTAGCTGGCGACTTGATTGGCAGCAATTTTAATTCGTAATAGATTTTCTAATGCAGCTTTTGGGTAATAATTCCGTCCGGCACACACTTCCTTCGCGCTAGACCAACAGCACTACCACCTCAAGTGCGCCCAGAAACCCGGATGATGTATTAGAACTTCGTCATGAGCATTGAAATGGCAATAAAAGAAGATTTTTCTGAGACGAGGCATAGCACCAGCTATGGTGAGTTGAAGAAAAGTAACGAAGTGACTTCTTTTGAAGCCATTTTAAGGCGTAATAGATTTTCTAATGCATTTTCCGGGTTCATAGCTCTCTCGCCACCGCCGGCCCCGGGGCTATTGTTCTGGCCAACCCTGCGATCTTTTGACTGATAATTTTGGATATAAATAGAAGATATCCTTTGTATGAGAGAGCTTAAATATAGATTTTTATAATTGAGAAATTCTATGCTGTACTTGAAGTTCTATTAAAAAAGAAGGCTTGCAATACCTGAGAGACACAACTCAACAACTCCACGACTTTACCAGCTCGCCAACCTAACAAGCTAACAACTTCAATAACTTAACAACTCGCCACCATCAAGCTTCTCTCCAACGCCGGCCCCGGGGCTATTGTTCTCGCCTGCCTTGCGGTCTTTTACTGATAGTTTCATATACGAATGGAAGATATCTATTAAATGAGAAATACAACTCAGCCACTCCACGACTTTACCGGCTCGCCAACCTAACAAGCTAACAAGCTAAAAACTTTACCAACTTCAACAACTCGCCAACTTCAAGCTTCTCGCCAGCGCCGGCCCCGGGGCTATTGTTCTGGCCAACCCTGCGGTCTTTTTACTGATTGTTGGGTTTTTAAATGGGGATTATTCATACATTGAGAGTTATTGAATATGGTTATGAATAAACTGTAACTTCTTGTTTTTTTAATCGAATTATGTCTATAAATGGGAAGTTATAGTTTACAAAGCGAGAGTAATATCTCTACTTATATGACATATATCTTGCTCCTTAAATTTCTATATTTGTTCTTTTTATCATTGCCACAAAAAGAACCAAAAAAGTCTAGAACAATAGATCGCTACCTCCCCGGCATCAGCGAACCCAAATGACGTATTAGAACTTCGTTATGAGAATTAAAAGTGCAATCAATCAAGAACTTGTTGAGATGAAGCATAGCACCAGCTATGATGAGTTGAAGAAAAGTAACGAAGTGACTTCTTTTGAAGCCATTTTAAGGCGTAATAGATTTTCTAATGCAGCTTTTGGGTAATAATTCCATCCGGCACACACTTCCTTCGCGCTAGACCAACCGCACTACCACCTCAAGTGCGCCCAGGAAAACTTCTCTCCAACGCCGGCCACTGCTATTGTTATGGCCAACCCTGCGGTCTTTTTACCGATTGTTGGGTTTTTAAGTGAGAATTATCGTTTGTTGAGAAATGTTGAATCTGGTTAGGGATGAGTTGTAACTACTTTTATTTTACTTGAAGTCTTTTCAATATTGAACTGTCTCCATATGTTCTTTTTGTCATTGCCACAAAAAGAACCAAAAAGGTCTAGAACAATAGATCGCTACCTCCCCGGCATCAGCTTCCCTTTCCGTCCGGCACACACTTCTTTCGCGCTAGGCCAACCGCACTACCACCTCAAGTGCGCCCAGGAAAACTTCTCTCCAACGCCGGCCCCGGGGCTATTGTTCTGGCCAACCCTGCGGTCTTTTACTGATTGTTGGGTGTTTAAGTGAGAATTATCGTTTGTTGAGAAATGTTGAATCTGGTTAGGAATGAGTTGTAACTACTTTTGTTTTACTTGAAGTCTTTTCAATACTTGAACTGTCTCCATATGTTCTTTTTATCATTGCCATAAAAAGGACCCAAAAGGTCTAGAACAATAGATCCCTATCAACCCGCAGTGACCAACCCAAATGATGTATTAGAACTTCGTAATAGATTTTCAAAGACTTGGGAGCGATAAACCATCAAGAAACCAAATTATCATGGTCATTTATACAAAAAGATATGTATGTTGTTATTATATTCGTAGCTTAATTTTGAAAACACATTCAACCGTGAGCGATAGTTTAGTTATCATACCCACCTACAACGAGAAGGAAAATATTGAGAACATAATCAATGTGGTTTTTTCTTTACCCAAGGATTTTCATATTTTAATTATTGAAGACAATTCACCCGATGGAACCGCCGACATTATAAAACGATTAATCTCGGAAAAATATCCCAACAAGCTCCATATATTAGAGAGAAAAGGCAAACTAGGCTTAGGAACAGCTTATTTAACAGGCTTTAAATGGGGCATTGAAAAAAAGTATGACTATATTTTTGAAATGGATGCAGATTTTTCGCACCCTCCCGAAAAATTATTAGCTTTATATGACGCTTGTAGAGAAGGAGCTGATCTGGCCATCGGCTCCAGATACAAATCGGGCGTAAACGTTGTAAACTGGCCTATGGGGCGTGTATTAATGTCGTATTTTGCATCAGTATACGTAAGGTTCATCACCGGCATGAAAATCATGGACACCACTGCAGGCTTCAAATGTTATAAGAGAGCAACACTAGAAACCCTTCCTCTAGATAGGATTAGACTCAAGGGCTATGCCTTTCAAATAGAAATGAAATTTACAACTTGGAAGTATGGCTTCAACATTATAGAGGTTCCCATTGTTTTTACTGACAGACAAAAAGGAACTTCAAAAATGAGCGGCGGGATTTTTAACGAAGCCGTTTGGGGAGTGATAAAAATGAAAATTGCAAGTTGGTTTAAAAAATACCAACGCTAATAACTTATTCATTCATTAAAATTTGGCCATGAGCTTAACATTGATAAAAAACATTAAAATAATAAACCAAGGACAATCATATATTGGTAGTATCTTGATTTCCGGTGATAAAATTGAACGCATATATAAGGACGGAGATACTCTGCCCACAGCTGATCATATCATCTATGGAGAAGGCAAATTACTGCTTCCCGGTGCTATTGATGATCAAGTACATTTTCGTGAGCCTGGACTTACGCACAAAGCCGACATATATACAGAATCGAGAGCTGCTGTGGCAGGAGGTATTACTTCTTATATGGAAATGCCCAATACCACTCCTCAGGCCACAACCCAACAGATACTGGAAGATAAATATAATCGGGCTGCCCAAAAATCCATCGCCAACTACTCCTTCTACATGGGGGCAACCAACGATAATCTGGACGAGTTGTTAAAGACAGATCCTGAAAAGGTATGCGGAATCAAAGTCTTCATGGGCTCTTCCACAGGTAATATGCTGGTAGACAATGAAGATACACTGGGAGCTATATTTTCACAGGCTCCTACTTTAATAGCTACTCATTGCGAAGATGAAGACACGATTCAAGCTAACCTAAAGGCCTACAAAGAAAAGTACGGCGAGGAAGTTCCTTTTGAGATGCATCACCTTATACGGTCTGAGGAAGCATGCTACAAATCATCATTACGCGCATCAACCTTGGCCAGGAAACACGGAGCACGCTTACATATCTTACACCTAACCACAGCCAAAGAACTGGAGTTACTAGATAAAGACATGCCTTTGGAGGATAAAAAAATTACTGGAGAAGCCTGTGTACACCATTTGTGGTTTACAAACGAGGATTATAAAAAATACGGGGCGCTCATAAAATGGAACCCAGCCATCAAAACACCTAAAGACCGAGCTGCCTTACGTGAAGCCTTGAAAAATGGAAATCTAGATGTCGTAGCTACCGACCACGCCCCGCATACCAAAGAAGAAAAAAAAGGAACCTATTTCAAAGCTCCATCCGGAGGCCCTTTGGTACAACATGCCATGGTGGCGATGCTAGAGATGGTAAACCAGGGTATTTTTACCTACGAACAGGTGGTGGAAAAAATGTGCCACGCTCCTGCCATTCTATTTCGCGTAAGAGAACGAGGCTTTATCAAAGAAGGCTATAAGGCCGATCTGGTCATAGTAGAGCCTAAATCACCATGGGTAGTTGCTTCAGAGAATATCTACTCTAAGTGCGGGTGGAGCCCCTTCGAAGGTCAAAAATTTTCTCACCACATAAGTCACACCTTTGTAAATGGCCACTTGGCATACCTCAATGGAACCTTTAATGATAAACACATGGGTGAGAGATTATTATTCAACCGCTAATCGACCTGTTTCACACTTCTAAACATTTATAACCATGAAACACTTACTTAGTAGCTTTACTTTCATAACCACATTACTCTTATCTATGGTAGGATGTCACGACAGACAACATGCCCTGCCTTCATCGAATGATCAGATGGAGCTTTGGGCTGATACCATTATATATGAGGTTCTGGTTTCAAATCCTGACCCATCGAATGAATGGGAAACGGCCAAGGTAAAGAACGTAAAACAAAGACAAATTATTGACGACCTTTTCGCCATGGTATACAATGGCAAAAAAAAAGGCATCTGACTATTACACACATCAACCATTAAGCATAGATGAAGTAAAAGCAATAGAAGCAGACCAACGTTTTAATAGAAAAAAAGTAGGTAAATTACAGTTTACCGAGACGTGGTACTTTGATAAAAAAAACCAAAAATGGATCAAAAACATACACTCTGTATTGTTAGCTTATGAGTTATATGATGACACCAATAATTTAAGAGGCTACAAAGCGGCTTTTGTTATCGAAGATTTGTAACCGTGCAAGCTCTGCATAATGACTAGCAGTCTACTTAGCCATACTACATCTGTGCATTAAGCTTACAACCTGTAGTATGGCGCACTATGTAAGTCTCCCACTGATGAGCCAAAGGTTCATTTACAACTCCAATTCATAAATCCCCCTAATGAAACAACCAAGCACTCTCCTTAACAACAAACCTTGCTGTTTTACGACTTAATTGAGAATCTACCACTTCTTTCCCTTGTATCATTTCTTGAATAGAAGCATCGGTATAATTTCTGATGGTCAATAATTCTACCTGCTCATTATATTTTACTACAAAATCCTTTTGTAAATCACTAATTAGCTTACTAATATCGCGTACATTATTAACACAAACAGTAAAATTCAAGGCTGAATTCTGCATCAAGTTAATCTTAATTCTGTTACGACTAAAAATAGCAAAGATATCACTCAGGTTATCCTCTAAAATAAAGGAGAAATCTTTAGGTGAGATGGTGATAAAAAGCTGATCTTGCTTTAATATATACACTGGCACATCAAGTTCTCCTGATTCCTCTGTTCGAATCACAGTTCCCTCCAACTCTTCATCCAAAAAAGATTTTACAAATAGAGGGATATTTTTATTTTGAAGAGGCTTCAATGTTTTTGGGTGAATAACCTGTGCTCCATAATAAGCCAACTCTACAGCCTCAGAATAAGAAATCTCCTTCAGTTTTTGAGCAAAAGGATACCAACGCGGGTCCGCATTCAAAACACCCGGAACATCCTTCCAGATAGACAAACTGTCTGCGTTCAACACATGCGCTAACACAGCACCCGAATAATCAGATCCTTCACGACCAAGAGTGGTGGTAATATTATTAATAGTGGAACCAATAAATCCTTGTGTTATATATACCTGTTGTTGCTTAAAGTCAATATTATCATGTACAAACTGCGAACTCAAGTCCCAATTAACATTAGCATCACGGTAACTCTCGTCTGTTTTAATCAGATGCCGAACATCCAGCCATTGGTTCGCTATCCCAATAGAATTGGCATAGGCACTCACAATATGTGTAGAAATTATTTCTCCAAAAGAAACAATCTGATCATACTCAAAATCATAATTCAACCCTGGATTCAACTGCACTCTTTCCCATAAAGTTTTTAAGAGTTGATCAAACTTCGACATAAAAGGGTCATCTTTCTCAAACAATTTACGCACTATCTGGTTATGATAGTCAAAAATAGCTTCAAATGAAGTTTTCATTTGAACAGGATTTTGTTGGACAAAGGCCTCTGTTAGTTTTTCCATGGCATTCGTAGTCTTTCCCATGGCCGAGACCACCACCACCAATGGATTGGATATTTTTTTTATAATGTTACAAACATTTTTAATACCTGAAGCATCTTTAACGGACGCTCCACCAAACTTATATACTTGAATCATATTTTTTTATTAATCGCCACTCAATATAATAGACATGACAACTCAAAACTAGTCAAAACTCAACAATAACAAGTGATTTTTATCATCGAAGAAAAAAATAATCTAATGTAAATTACCAGTAAAATAAATCTAAAATCGTTTCTATGAATCAATACGAAGTAATTACCCTGAATGAGTTCATCTTAGAAAGTCAATCACAATTCCCTCAGGCAGAGGGAGACCTTTCTCACCTACTACACCATGTGGGAACAGCTGCTAAAATTGTTAACCGCGAAGTAAACAAAGCAGGACTTGTGGATATTTTAGGAGAAATAGGGACATGCAATGTACAAGGTGAAGACCAAAAAAAACTGGATATATTCGCCAATGATCACTTTATCAATTCACTCCACTCCTGTGGAGAGGTATGTGCCATTGCTTCGGAGGAGAATGAAAGCTTCATACTATTTGATGATGATATGGCTCGCAATGGAAAATATGTATTTTTGATGGATCCCCTTGACGGGTCTTCAAATATTGACGTAAACGTATCCATTGGCACTATCTTCTCCATCTACAAACGCAAAACCAAACAAGGAGAAAAAGCAACCATGGAGGACTTCTTGCAACCGGGTACAGAGCAAGTTGCTGCCGGCTACATATTGTATGGCTCCTCTACCATGTTAGTGTATACAACAGGGCAAGGAATCAATGGTTTTACCCTGGATCCCTCTATCGGTGAATTCTGCTTATCCCATAAAAAAATAAAAAGTCCGGAAGACGGCATTATATATTCCATCAACGAAGGTAACTATTTAAAATTCCCCGCAGGAGTTAAGCAGTATATTAAATATTGTCAAGAAAAGGATGTGGACACCCAACGCCCATATTCATCCAGATATATCGGTTCGTTGGTTTCAGATGTTCACCGTAATCTATTGAAAGGTGGCATATTTATGTACCCCATTACAGAAAGTGCACCCAAGGGAAAACTACGATTATTATACGAATGTAATCCCATAGCTTTTATCATAGAGCAGGCTGGCGGTAAGGCAACCGATGGCCACAAACGGACCATGGAAATAAAACCCTCATCGCTACACCAACGAACACCTTTTTACTGTGGATCAACCAACATGGTTAATAAGGTAGAAGAATTCATTCGCGTATTTGGATAAGCGACATACCTATTAAAAGACGAAATAAAAAAGGCTGGAAACATATCGTTCCAGCCTTTACAACACTAATCATATCCTTTATTCTGCCTTAAATCTACATTCACATCCAGTTCTGACTGAGGGATGGCAAAAACTCTACGAAAGGGTTCTGATGCAGGTTTAGCGGTATAAGCTTCTTCAAACTTACCAAATCGAATCATTTCCTGACGTCGTTGTGCTTCCCAGTATAACTCATAGCTAATTTCATTATAAAGAATTTCTTCTGTAAGAACAGAAAGCGTTTGACCATAAAAAGGATGACCATCTATATCGACACTCCACCTTGAAGACCTCAACAAGTTAATATCATCCAGGGCTCCACTCACATCTCCGTTTCTGAATTTAGCTTCTGCACGCATGGTATATACCTGCCCCAAACGAAATACAGGTATATCTACACCTCCATTGCTGCGGGTATTCTCCGCATCGTATTCATGTTTAAAGATTCTCACACCCCGGTTGATCTGATTTTGTGTAAAAGCAGCATCATAGGCTGCATCAAAATGAAGCTCCCGTGTAAAATCCATTAACAAGTCAGGCGTTTTCTCAGTATACAACTGCTGCACCAATACTCTGGAAGCATCGGAGGGATCCATCTCAAAGGCTCCATCAGTAATTATAGGACCATACTGCTGCCCTTCCTGAAATCCTCTGTTAAAATGAAAAACCCCATCATAAGGAAGGCTATAATCAGTACCATCATTTTTAAACACTTCGCCTCCATTTTTCAAGGTGTATTTTCTAAAGCGAGGATCAGACCTATTATTATCCCATAAAGCATAATACTCAGGCGTAGTGCAGGTAGCATTAGACCCTCTATTATTATCAGGATTGGCCTTTTGGTTACGTCCCATCGCTAGATATGTAAAATCGTTCTGCCCTCTATTATCACCCGTAGCCACCTGTATAATAGAAAATATATGCTCCTTATTATACTGATTATCAACATCAAAAATCTGAAAATAATCATCTTCCAACGAAAACGAAGCACCACTAATAATCTTATCGCAATAAAAAATAACAGAATCCATATACTTTGTAGTAGTAAACTCAAAAGCAGATGATTCATTATATCTATCGTCGTAAACGGCTTTATTTAGATACATATGAGCCAATAAAGCATAAGCACCTTCTTTTGTAAACCTACCAGCATGGGTTCCGTTGTCACCTAATGCGACTAAATCGGGAATGCAGATCTCCACAATCGCGATACACTTATTAACCGCCTCTTCGGCTGTTAGAATATCAGGCAATACCGCAAAATCAATATTTGCCGGATCCCGATAAGGCACCTGACCAAACAAATCAGCCAGATAATAGGTATACAATGCCCATAAACACCTGGCCTCAGCGAGAAACATATCCCTATTTGCTTCTTCACTATTCTCCAACACATCTATCGTTGTTAAAGCCTGAGCAATAGCACCATTTAGATTATTCCAGTTTCCTTCAGGCTTCACACTATAGGCATCCCAAGTAAACTCATGTAACGTTTTCCAATTACCACCATCTCGCCAATCTTCTCCTCTCACGGGTAAAACAGTCTCATCAGTCGTCATTTGCTGCAAGCACCAAATACCACTATAGTTACAAAAGATACCTTCGCCTTTATCGTAAGTTGCTGCCAGCAGCTTTTCTCCCGATTGTTTAACATCATTTATATCTGCAGAAATAATTTCATCAATCACTTCCTCTTCAAGATCTGTACACGAAGAAAACAAAAATCCAACGACTAATAAAAAACCAATATACCTAAATATTATATGTATCATCTTTTTAGTATTTAATTGTTATACCAAACAAAATAGTTTTTGCACTGGGATAAGAAGCATAGTCCATACCCAAAGAGGAATTCCCTCCCACATTTTTAGTAGTATTAACCGAAGGGTCAAAGCCTGAATAATCGGTCCATGTCCACAAATTTTGACCCGTTGCATAAACTCTTGCTTCGCTCAACCAATTTATTTTTTCGGTATTAAATGAGTATCCCAATTGAAGGTTGCTTAATTTGAGGTAGTCTGACTTTTCGAGATAATAATCAGATACCACAATGGCATCATTTGCTGATTGACCGGAGTTAAGAACATCTTTGGTTACATTTTTACTTGCCAGCAAATTTGACATCACGCTGGTTGCCAGCTTGGTATTATTAAAAAGATAGGCGCCTGACTGCCCCACAAGACTAAAGGACAAATCCACATTTTTATAATTCAACACATTACTCACTCCATAAGTAAATGTAGGCAAAGCACTTTCAGTAATTTGTTTTTCATCACTGACTATTGAAATACCATTATCATCAAATCCTTCATGATGTCTCAGGTAAAAAGAACCCGCAGAATAGCCATTCTTATAAATATTCACTGTCTCTCCAGTAACACCTGACCCAGAGACTCTTCCGGTTAATATTTCACTTAAAGGAAGGTTTTTAACTTCATTTTTGAGAGTAGCTCCATTGAGGTCTATTGTCCACGAAAAGTCTTTTTTTCTAACTAAACGGCTCCCCAAGGAAAACTCGATACCACGATTAACAATCTCACCATCGATATTCGTCCACACATCCGAAATATTTGGCTGAGTAGATGGAATTAAAAGAATAGCATCCGTTGTTGTCTTATTATAATAATCTACAGAGCCATATAGCTTATTATTGAACAGACTGTAATCCAAACCAACATTCAATTGAGAAACAACCTCCCATTTTAAATCATCATTCGCAGTACGCGTAAAGGTAATTCCATTGACGATTGCCTGATCCTGCCCATACATATAGTAACCTGTTGAAGCTTGCTCTGAATAGGTTTCTTTGGTTACCTTATTAGGAACCTCCTGATTACCTGTTTGTCCCCAGCTAGCCCTTATTTTCATATTATTAATAGCTTCAATAGAGCGCATAAATTTCTCCTGAGACAAATTCCACCCCAGTGCAAATGAAGGAAAATAACCATACTTGTTATTTTTGCCAAAGCGTGTTGAACCATCGGCCCTAAGAGATGCTGTTAGTAAATATTTATCCTTGAATGAATAATTTATCCGTCCAAAATAAGACTGTAACTCATTGATCTCTGCAAAACCATCTCCTTCTAACTGAGTTCTACCCCCACTCGGATTATGGGCCGGATTAACACCATTATCTTCAAAGCCAATAAACCCAAACGTGGTTCCCGTTCTTTTAAATCGTTGATAAGAAAAACCTCCCAACCCCCTTAACTTATGAGCTCCTTTCACAAGATTATATGTCATATAATGTTCAATCAAATAATTATACATATCATAATTTTGCTGATAATAAGCCCCGTCACTTTCTATTTCGGAAGTATTAGGATAATAGGTTGTATTTCGTTCCGAATTAGATTTATCTACACCATAGGTCAAGCGATACACTAATCCCTTAAACAATTTTAAACTAAGCTCAAAATTACCCAGCACCCTTAATGTTTGAGTTTGATCATCATAAAAGTCGAGCATATATAAAGGATTATAACTTCCCTCTGTATCAAAGTCGAACAAATCCCCGTTTTCATCATAGACCGGACGAGTTGGGTTGGCTTTTAACATATGGGTTATCAACTCACCTGTAGCACTTGTATTATCACTGGTAGGAACACCAACATCCTTCGTATTTGATGCTGTAATATTTGAACTGATGGTTAATCTGTCATCATCAAAAAACGATTGTTTTACATTGAACCGTCCCGACAATCTCTCAAAACTATTTTCTTCAATGATACCTTCTTGATGTAGATGACTAATGGACATATAATAATGATTTGTCTCTGTATTATTTGAAAATGATAGATTGTTACTGGTCGTTATTGCGCTCCTAAAGAGCGCTTCCTGCCAATCCGTTGATACATCCTGAGCATACATTTGATCCGGATTCACGGTAGCATATTCACTCCCTGTTAACAAATCTAATTTTTTAGCAACATTAGAAACACCCCTATAAGAATCCAGGGTAAAACGCGATTTACCCTTATCTCCTTTTTTTGTGGTAATTAAAACAACACCATTGGAACCTCTCGCACCATAAATGGCGGCGGCTGAAGCATCTTTCAGAACACTTACAGATTCAATATCTGAAGGATTTAGAAAATTAAGTGGATTCTTTGATCTGGAGGATCCGATCCCTTCGTCGATACCACCAGGACTAACATTTTCGTTGGTCAAAGGCATCCCATCAATAACAAATAACGGGGTATTTCCACTACGGATGGAACCCGCCCCCCGAATCATCACATCTACCCCTGCGCCAGGTTCTCCACTGGAGTTTAAGACCCGAACACCTGATATTTTCCCTTGAAATAACTGCTCTGCATTTGACATTACACCCTCATTGAAAGAGTCTGCATTAATCACATCTACAGCGCCTGTAACATCTTTACGATTTTGGCTTGCATAACCTACCACCACCACCTCCGAAAGACCATTGACCGTAGGTTCTAACGCAATATCAAGCTTTGTTCTTCCTTCCAATTTAACAACTTGCTCGTCATAACTTATATACGAAGTTGTAATGGTAGATGTGGGGTAAACATCTAAAAAATATTCTCCATTCATATCCGTGATCGTTCCGGTTGTGGTACCACTCAACATCACAGCAACACCCACCAAAGGTTCTCTAGTGTCAGCATCTACCACCTTACCGCTTAGGGTTATTTTTGAGATCTTTCGAACAGTGATCTTCTCCCCCGAGACTTTATAATCAAAACCAGCCATGCCCCCCAGAAAATCCAGGACTACATAAATAGATTCGTCACTATACTTCAAACTATAGGTTTTATCATCATCAATCACATTATTGGCAAAAGCAAAGTGATAACCTGATTGGTTTTCGATACTTTTAAAAATATTTACCAACGTTTGGTTCTTAACTTCTATAGATACTTTTACTTTCCTTCCGTCTTGTGCCTCCACATTGACACTTACAAAAGCCAACAGACATAATCCACATAAAAATATTCGCAATAATTTCGAATAATTTTTACTTTTTGATTTCCTAATCATCGAATAATTCATACTTTTAAAATTGTTAAAATAATACATGTATAACATTACATTTATGTCCGGAGTCTGCTGGAACAGACTTCGGATTTTTCGTTTCATTAAGTTTTACCCATAAGCATCCTTTATTTTTAATAGATTGATATATAATCTTCATTCATTTCATATTTAAAATTGACCATAAACTGTAGGTCCTTTATGATGCTTGATAAGCTTTCATTGAAATATTGAGTCGTTATCTGTTTTTGCATGATGGCATGATTACTACAATGTATTTTTACACCATAATTTCTTTCTAATACTTTAAGTATGTCCTCAAACCTTAGCTGATTAAAGATTAAATGATTGTTTTGCCAAGCAGTAAAAAGCTGAGAATTGACGACTCTCTTTTCCATCTCGTCGCCCTTATTTTTTAAGTAAGCCTGTTCCCCCGATTGCAAATAAATGCTTTGATGATTTACATCATTTAAAGTAACCTTTACATGACCTGTCTTAACTGTCACACAGCAATATTCATCAGGGTATGCATGAACACTAAATGAAGTACCCAATACGGTTGTAGTAATGTCTCTCGATTGAATAATAAACGGTCGTTGGGAATCTCTCGTGACCTCAAAGAAAGCCTCCCCCTCAAGAGTTACCTTCCGGTGCGTTGTAGAAAATTCACGCGCATACATCAACTTACTTCCTGCATTTAATACCACAACAGAACTATCACTCAACACAACGGTCCGTCTTTCACCATATCTGGTATTCACTGTAACCATAGAAGTTGAAGAATAATTATGCAAGCTCCGTAACAAGCCATACCCTATTCCGAAAACGATCATGATAGAGGCAGCAATCCGGGTAAACCAAGACAAAATACGAATCCGTTTTTGATGTTTTATGCTTGTAACTACATTGCTAAATATTTCCTTTCGGATGGATTCTTTTTCTTGTACATTGGCAAATGCATCGCGTTCATTTTTTGTTTGAAAAAAAACAAAAAAATCATCCATCGTCTTCTTTCCTTTCGCATCAATCTCGTTGGAAATGTATAAATCTAACAGTCGTTTAAATTGTCTATTCTTCATGGTATTTGAGTCATTACACCCATAAGTACCATAAAAAGCATCCTGCACCTATGGCTTTTTATTGATTTTACAATTTGTTAAACCCTGGCAGCAGTAGTTAACAAGTAGCTAATATTGTAGTAAGATTAACGCTACCTTAAAGACAGAAAACCCAAACAGCTATTAGCTGTTTATTTCAATACATACATGACCATCAGTAGCAAACAATAATCATGCATATCCTTTTTAATAATCCTCAAGGCCTTGTTGATCTGATTTTCGACAGTACTAATGGATATATTCAGTTGTTCAGCAACTTTTAGATTGCTTAAGCCTTCGTGGCGACTCAAATAAAATACCTCTGCACATTTTTTAGGTAGTTTATGCATACTTTGCTCCACAACCCCGCACAGTTCTTTATAATTTATCTCATTCTCAACGTTATTAGATGCATTTGATTCTATATTTTCATAAACATCAGCATAAATGCGAAGATTTAAATGATCACGTATAGTTTTTGCGGCTTGAAATTTTACAGACTGGAATAAATAAGATTTCAAATTAGATATTTGCAACTCTCCTCTGCGATTCCATATAGATATAAATACGTCCTGCACCACATCCTTTGCTAGTCCCTCGTCCTTGAGAATATTAAAAGAAAAAAGATACAATTGCTCCCAGTACTCATTGAATAAATCAGTAAAAGTATCCGAATCTCCCTGCTGTATTTTATCGAGTAGTAATCTATGGCGCATGTTCTGTAGCTTATTAAGTGGCAAAAATAGAGAATACTATTACGCCGTAAATTAAGAAATCATTACGTTTATCTTATTATTATCGACCTACCATTGCCCTCCTTCTCCGCATTAAAACCCACATATTCGGCGAATATACCTTCTTCTTAACGCCGTAAAAACTAGCCACTCATATGTCATGGCAGCAAGAAAACTACTGTTTTTTCTGTCTTTGATAAGAAAGCTTCAAAGACAAGGCTTTCGATATTATTGAAACCAAGAAGTTTACTGTTTACAAATGACTGTTTCAAAAATGAGAATAACGCAGTATTCGTAGTTTTCTTGAAAATACTATGTATATGAGTACAATTTTACCTATATAAATATAAAAGAATTATCTTTGCGCACTTAACAATATTTGGGATAGATACATTTGATATGACTTGGAACAGAAAGAGGGGGGAGAGCCAGCATGATTATGCGCTATGGCTATTTAATAGCAACAAACATTATATACGTAACCTGTTGTTATTATACATGAGTTTTTATCCCTTATTCGCAGTAATTGAACACTATGGTGCATCAGGTTCCTTTTTCTCGTCCACCTCAACACTACTCATATCGAGTTTACCATTCTTACTAGTAGCCTACATCAGCACATTTGTAAAAAGATACACGCCATACATACGTATCATTAATGCAACAGCACTATTGGGCATGAGCATTAGCATCTTATCGATGTATGCATCTTTAAGCCCATACCAAACAAGTTTTAACACTTATTACTCCAGTCTCATTATTACCATTGCCACACTCGGCCTATCCATGAGTAGTAAGACGCTGATTTGCATATACATTAGCCTTTCTGCCTGCACATTTATTCTTATTTCATCTTTTGTGCACAAGCTGTATCTCATTGATATGTTTTTGTTTGTGAGTTCAACCACATATGTGATTGTGGCCTCTGGTTTATTTATGGTAGCAGGCATCGTAATAGAACGCTTTTCATTAAAACTTTATAAAGCCCAAAAAAACATTTCACAAGAAAAAGAAAAAATCACCCAGCAAAAAGACAACCTTGAAAATCTGAACCAAACCAAAGATCGTTTCTTTAGCATTATCTCACATGATCTACGAAGTCCTTTTACGGCATTGATTGGCTATTTCGATGTATTATTAAGAAACGAGAAAAATGAATTCAAGGTTAAAAAATCAGATATAGAAAAGATATACCTCCACACCAGGCGAACCTACAATCTACTCAATAACCTATTGAGTTGGAGCAAGGCTCAATTAAACCAATATGTTTTCGAACCCAAACAATATTTTTTGAACGAGATATTTTCAGAAAACAGATCCTTATACCGCGAGATAGCCAAACAAAAAGAGATTAAAATCATACACTCTTTTCCCAACGGAGCGCAGGTATACTGCGACAAAGATATGGTGATTACGATCATCCGAAATTTAATTTTTAATGCCATTAAATACACCAAAACAAAAGGTGAAATATTTGTGACCGCAAAGCAACTATCCGAAAACGAAATGGAAATTGCCATCATTGATAATGGGATTGGCATCTCAAAAGAAGATATTAAAATGATTTTAAGTCCAAACACCCACATTACCAAAAAAGGTACTCATAACGAAAAAGGGGCTGGCATCGGTTTAATCATTTGTAATGACATCCTCAAAATGCACCATTCGAAGATTCAAATCGAAAGTCGCAAAAACGTAGGAAGCAAATTTTTCTTTATCATACCCATACATGCAGACAATGAAAAAAACAAGAAGTAAAAAATCAAAAACGGGCATCATTGCGGGCTTCTTAATAATTACCTGCACCATGATTCATGCACAAAAAAATTATTCCATTTCTCAGAAGGAACTTGATAAATACACCCAATTAAATGATCAAGAAACCCGTTTAAAGGAATATAAGGATGACAAAAATGCGCTTCTCTTAAAACTAAACCAGCTTGCCCATATAAACGCTTCGCGACAACAACATCAAAAGCCACCTGTTCAGTTAGACATATTGGCCTCACGGGTAGCCAACAAAACAGCACAGGAAGCAGCCCGGGAAAATTTCATGGGACACTTTAATCTCCGTGGAGAAAAACCTTATCACCGTTACGCTTTTGCTGGTGGAACAGCACATGTATCAGAAAATGCATCAGCTCTCTCTTCTTCTGATTTATTACCTTCTACACCCAATGATATTACAAAATACATGCAACAAGCACATAATGCCTTTATGGCAGAACAAGCACCCAATGATGGTCACAAACAAAATTGTATAGATACGAATCATAATTATGTGGGTATTGGTTTTTCTTTACACAAAGAACAGTTTAGATATTACGAGGAATTCTTAGATAAATATGTGACGTTTAACAAAACTAAATCTTTCTATAGAAAGAACGAAACCATTAAAATATCCATTAAACCTGACCATAACAAATACTTACATATGATATTGGTATATTATGAGCCATTCCCCACTGCCATGCGCATTTCATCCATCAACAAACAAATGAAATATGACGACTACACAAAAGACTTAGTACACAAAGTACTTCCATGGCAATTACCCCAAACCAATGCAGAAGGCATTAGCGAACTGGAATTTTCTTTTGATAAAAAAGGCTTGTATTACCTACAAATATATCTGGATAACACAGCTTTCACTACCGGAAAGGCCTCCACAAAAAATAAGATACAGGCCTCAGGAATCGTCATTCAAGTCAGGTAAGAGGCCTGGCCCTTTATCAGTAGGTTATCAATGATTATCTTCTTTAATCAACATATAATTCGCAACCCATTGAAATCCTACAAACCCAAAAACAAAGACGACTGTCGTAGAATTAAATATTTCACCAATTAAAAATGTCTGTACAATAGCCACAAACCCAACAACTGCCAAAGCAATAGTATACATCCGTAATCCATATTTATTTTTTGAAGGCGAAAACATTGTCCCCAAAGGCAACATCATTGCAAAACCAAACACTGCAATGGTCAGCATTCTTTCATCACCCAACAAAAAATACAATAACAGTCCACAAATAAACAGGCACAAGCTAGCAGCCACAAAGTTTGAACTCAACTTCTCCTTTTTATCCAGAAGCAACTGACCGTAAGTGTTAAATCTTAAAAACAAATTACTAACAGGAGCAATAATCCAGGTAGAAAATGCGATTAAGGACAACACAACAATTAAGGGAGTTAAGTATGGCTCAAGTCTTTCGTTATTACTGGCAATCATTCTGAGCAATCTGAACAAGAGATAAAAAGAGACTGTAAACTCAACTCTGTCCATAATTTAAAAATTATATTTTTGAGGATTATGGAAAAAAAAGAATTGAACCCCGAGTATATCGCTATGCGTGATATGGCACTCGAACAGTTAAAGAGCGGTAAATCCCTGACGGGTAAGGGTGGAGTTTTTGCACCCATTATAAAGGAGTTTTTGGAGAGCGCTTTGGAGGCCGAGATGGACGAGCATTTGACCTCCGAGCGGCGCTCCCAGGGCAATAAGCGCAACGGCAAGGGTAACAAAACGGTTAGATCCGAAGGCGGTAGTGTGGACATTGAACCGCCCTATGACCGCCACGGGGATTTTGAGCCCGAAATAGTAAAGAAGCGGCAGACCGTTTTGGCAGACAGCCTTGCCCCCAAGATTATTAGCCTTTACGGCAAGGGTATGAGCCTACGTGACATCGGATCATATATCCGGGACATGTACGACGTTGAGGTTTCCCCAACCGTTTTGAGCAACATTACCGACAGGGTGATCCCACAGGTCAAGGAGTGGCAGAACCGACCCCTAGACGATGTTTACCCCATTGTTTGGATGGATGCTATGCACTACAAGGTAAGGGACGGGGGAAGGGTAGTATCGCGCGCCGTATACAATATTTTGGCTATCAACAAAAGCGGCAGGAAGGAACTCATAGGGATGTACATTTCCGAAAGCGAGGGCGCTAACTTCTGGCTGTCGGTATTGACAGACCTAAAGAGCCGCGGAGTAAAGGATATCCTGATTGCCTGTACGGATAATCTGACGGGTTTTTCACAGGCGATATTAAGCATATTCCCCGATACAGAAATTCAAAAGTGCGTGATACACCAAATTCGGAATTCGCTCAAATACGTGGTCTCCAAAGACCAGAAAGAATTTATGAAGGACTTGAAAAAAGTGTACCAAGCCCCAACCAAGCCCCAACCAAGTCACAAGCCGAGAGCGAGCTGATTAACCTAGAAGTAACGTGGGGCAAAAAGTACCCCGTGGTGCTGCGCTCGTGGAACGACAACTGGGAGGAGCTGTCCGCTTACTTTAAATATGACGCCCCCATTAGGAAGCTGATTTATACCACAAACGCCGTCGAAGGCTTCCACAGGCAGGTTCGCAAGGTAACCAAGACCAAGGGTGCGTTTTCCAGCGACATGGCTTTGATGAAACTCATTTATCTGGCCACCGAAAACATATCGAAAAAGTGGACTCAACCCATACAGAACTGGGCATTGACAGCCCAGCAGCTTTGTATCATGTTTGAGGGGAGGTTTGTTATCAATCTGTGAGCACACACCAAATTATAAAAGCGAAGGTAGGTCCGCTTATGAGTTCTGCCAAGGGTATATAAACGGCTTCGTACCTCAGCCGCCCTTGGCAAAAATCATAAGCTCCCCGATGAAGCTTTTAGAAATTGGTTAAAAGAAAAATAATGAGTTAATTTGAAATCGTAAAAAAACAACAGGACAGAGTTCAGCTAACATTCCCGATAAAAACCAATAATAACTCCCCATTGATATTTAGCGGTCAGATTACTCATCCAAAAGGAATATTTCAGAAACACCCTATAAATAGGATTGTTTGCCTTTATGGCCTGAAGCATTCCTAATTGCGCATATTCAAAGGAGGGATCGTTTGCTAAAGCCTCTTTAAAATGGTCCAATGCTTCTTTGTGGTGTCCTTTTTCTAATAAGCCCCATCCATAGTTGGCATGTGTATAAGCATCATTCGGATCTTCTCTCAACGCATCTTGAATCGTTTCAAATGATTCTTCTTTTCTGTTTAATTTATTTAATGCTGTGCTTCTGGCGTTTAGGGCCGACAAGTTTTCTGCATCTATTTCCAAGGCTCTATTAGCCGTTTCGAGAGCCTCATTAAATAATTTTCTTCCCAACTCGATATTTGCTAACAATGCAAAATAATCGGCATCATAAGGATCTAACCCAATGGCCTGATTAACATATTTTTGCGCTTCACTAAACTTATCCTGTTGTATTAAGATACGAGCTTTAACATAGAACAAATGCGGAACATCAGGCGAGAGTCCAATCGCATTTTCAATGATACTATTTGCTTTATCAAATTTATCTTGTTGTAAATTTAACTCTGCAAGCAATGACAAAAAATAAACATTGTCTGAATCCTGTGTAATTAACTCTGAAAGTATTTTTTCTGCATCCACAAATTTCTTCTGTTGAATAAGAATTTCAACTTTCGATAGTCTGCTATCTTCTGCCATGTTACTTTTTAATTTTCATATAGGTTAAAATGTCGTCATAAATGCCCGAATCATTAGCAAACATAGCGAAGTTCTTGGCTGTTGCAAACCACTCCTGCGTGCTCGGCTTATGCTTTTTCAAAGCACTCATTAAGTCGTTTGTCTCAAGTGGCTTTGGAATCCCATCAACAAAGGAAGATTCCATTTTTTGCTCAATAGCAATATCAATTATTGCATCAATATCAGCACCTGAATAATTTTCTGATTTCTTGGCTATGGCTTTAATATCGACAGTGCCCGCAGGTTTATTCTGAAGTTTTAATCTTAAAATGGATTCTCGTGTTTTTACATCTGGTGGCGATACAAATACAATTCTGTCAAACCTGCCAGGGCGTCTAAAGGCGGAGTCTAAATTCCAGGGAGTGTTTGTTGCACCAATGACCAAAACACCTTCATTTGTACTATCAATCCCGTCAAGTTCTTGCAAAAACTGATTTATCAAGTGTCTACCACTGGATTGTTTCATATCACTTCTGCTGGCTCCTAAAGCATCTATTTCGTCAATAAAAAGAACACAAGGCGTGTGATTTCTAGCTAACTCAAAGATTTCATGAAGATTTTTTTCACTGCTACCAACCCACATATCTAAAATGTCATTTAAACTAACACTAATAAACCTGGCATTTATTTGACCTGCGGTTGCTTTAGCTATGAAGGTTTTACCACAGCCCGGAGGTCCATAAAGCAAAATCCCTCCACCGATTTTTTTACCATAGGCTTTATATAATTCAGGATGAAGAAGTGGTTTTATAATTTTCAATTCAATTTCTTTTTTTACAACATCCATACCACCCACATCACTAAAGTTAATAGTAGGCTTTTGTAAAAAGCGACTATCAAGCTCTTCTTCTGTTTCGCTTAGCTCATTGCTACCTCTTAGTCGCAATTGCTGATCCAGCTCTTCATCAAAATAACTGGGATCAATACTTAAGGCTTTTTTATAGGCCTCTATTGCTTTATCGATTGCATTTTCTTTTAAAAGTCCTTTGGCATATAAGGTATATACATCCGTATCTTTAGTTCCGTTGCCAATTACCTCCTCTAATATTACGTTACAGGCCGAATAACTACCTTTCTTAAAAAACACATGCGCAAGTCCAATTTTCACTTCGTCATCATTCGTACATTTTAAAAGCACCAAATATTCCGCCTCTGCTTCTTCAAATCTATTCAACATCAATAAATTATCCGCCAACAACTTTCTTAAAGGAATATTGTCAGGAGAGTGCTTCAATGCTTCTCTTAAACTGTTAATTGTATTACTGTCCATATTTATATCCGCTGTTACATTATCACCTTATTTCTAGTCTTAACAGACTATACACATCATTTACAACCTTCTAACTCCATCCAACCTTCTGTTAGTATTTACACCTTACTCAGTGAACGCCACACTTTTTAATATAAAATCTACAATTGGTTTTGGATTTTTTAAACAATGCGGATGATGTCCTACACCTTCTTTTTTGATTAACTCAATGTGTCCTCCTGCCTCTTCAAATTTCTTGACTAATAAAGCAGTATTTTCTTCATAAGGCACAACCTGATCTGAATCCCCATATACATGCATTACAGGAATACCTGCTTGGGCAATGTTCACGCAATTATTAATAGGAATATTCGTAAATGTTCTGACAGAAACCGTGTCTAAATTGTAGACCTTTAAACAAGTCTCCCAGGCTTTGGCACTTCCCTTTCCTCTATACATTCCACCTGGCCAACTTTTAATATCACAAACAGGCGCATCCGCGTAAATACAAAAAACTTTATCCGTATTCTTTGATGCCCAATTATACACAATTAAGCCCCCTCTACTCATTCCTTCCAGAACAACTTTCTTATTAAGCTTATAATTTGATATACAATATGAATAAAACTCATTCCACAAATCCACCGCTTCATCATTCCCAAACAGGTTAGAAACATCGACATAAACAAGGTGAAATCCTTGCTCCAGCAATGCTTTATCAACTTGCGGTTCATGCCCCCAAAATCGGGCCCTCCAAATCCAGTAATTGTTTTTATTTGATGCATGAGGAAAAACAATTCTCGCCTCATGCCCCTTAAATGTAAACTCTTTTACTTTATATTCTGCAAATACTTTATCAATCCCAAACGATGAGATGCTTATTAAAAATGTTAATACAATAAAAAAAATTACCCTCTTCATATATGTAGATTTTATGTTACTAAGCGTCGTCCTAATAAAAACAGGCCTCAAGATATGGAAAAAATCTTATTGAATAACTTTTGACAAATTTGATATTTCTTACACCAGTGTCCAAAAGTCAGCCTTGACCACTACGTTTTTTTTGCACTCGCAAAAAGTGCCACTTGCTAACGGTTCGAAGCCTTACCTCCGCCATTTGATGGGACTTGCACCCTCTGGATAAAATACAGCACAACCCAAGGTTTATTGAAGATAATTTGTGTTTTTTAAACTTTTTCAACAACTTAGGGCTGTAGGTATACTGCAAGCCCATGCAGGGCACACCAATAAAAAACATAGGGCGTCAAGTGCTAAATTTGAACAATACAACATTAAGCAAGGGGTACAGTAAATAAATGTACTTTGAAATACCCAACGCTTTTTATTGCCACTGCTGTGCATAGTTTCTTGAAGACATTTATGGAATTTACTAAACTTATGCACCCTGATAGAAAACAAATATTAAGAAACGAGCCATGATAAAAGGTTTCACCCACAGGAGAATAATTGATTTAGGCGAGTTCCATATGTCCTTTGAAAAAATAAACTTAATCATATGAAAGCAATAAACATTTTACTATTAATTCTGATTTTCAGCAATGTATTCTCACAAGAGATTTTAGAAAAAGAAATTAAAACCGAAGTAACTGAAGTAACGGTTTTCCTTAACGGAGCGCAAATAGTTCGAAAAAAAGGAGTTGATTTGACAAAAGGCAAATCGATTATCAAATTTGTTAATTTATCTCCGTTTATTGATGCTAAAAGCGTTCAGGTAAAAGCTGAAGGAGAATTAACTGTTTTATCAGTCAATCATCAGCAAAATTATTTGGATAAAATGGAAAAATCGATTGAATTGACTGATTTAGAAAAACAGCTTGAAACGATTGAGGATAAAATTAAATTAGAAAATACTTATTTGTCAATAATTAAGGAAGAACTGACATTTTTACAGAAGAATCAATACATTGGTGGGAAGAACGAACAAGTTAGTGTTACAAACCTTCAACAAGCATCAGATTTTTACAGTAAGAAGTTGACTTCATTGAAAATGAAGGAAATAGAGAGAAACAAAACGCTTAAGTCATTAAATACACAAAAAAATGATTTACAAAATCAAATAAAAACCTTGACAAGCAAAAAAGAATACCCATCAGGAGAAATATTAGTAAAAGTAGATGCTAAACAGACTAATAAGTTTTCATTGGAATTAACATATTTGGTTAAAAATGCAGGTTGGTTTCCATCGTACGACATTAGAGCAAAAAATGTAAATGAACCAGTACAATTGATTTATAAGGCAAATGTTAAGCAAGATACAAAAGTTGATTGGTCAAATGTCAAACTAAAGTTCTCATCTGCAGACCCAAACATTTCTAGTATCGCACCCGAACTACAAACGTATTTTTTAAATTATAATACTTTACCTCCATCATATAAATTGACTGAAAATAATGTAAGAGGTAAAGTAGTTGATAGTAACGGTGAACCATTACCAGGTGCCAGCGTGCTTGTTCAAGGTACGACTATTGGAACAGTAGCTGACTTAGAAGGGAATTATTCTATTACAATTCCGAATAATTCGAGCCTGTTAACATATGCACACATTGGTTTTTATTCAAAGACTTTACCAATTACAAATTCTGTTATGAATATTGCCCTAGAAGAAAATGAAATAGATATTCAAGAAGTAGTTGTAACCGCATACGGCTCAGAGAAAAAAGCATCAAAAGCGTTACGAGGCAGCGTTGCTGGTATTGATATTGACAAATCAATAAAAATAAGAGGTACAAATAGTTTAGCGATACCAACAGCACAGGTTGAAAATCAAACAACAGTTGATTTCGAAATCAATACACCATATACAATTAAATCTGACAATAAAAACTATACCGTTGATATGGAGGTATATGACTTACCTGCATTTTATCAATATTATTGTGTGCCAAAGGTCAATAAAGATGCTTTTTTAATAGCTAATATCATCGATTGGGAGAAATACAATTTATTAGAAGGTGAGGCAAATGTATTTTTTGAGGATACTTATGTAGGTAAGACGCTTTTGGATGTACGTTACGCCTCTGACACATTAGAAATTTCGTTGGGACGCGATAAAAAAGTATCTGTTAATCGTGAAAAAATAAAGAATTTCACTAATAAACAATTTATTGGAAACAAAAAAGAAGAAACCCGAGCATGGAAAACAACTGTTAAAAACAATAAAAGCCAAGCGATTAACATGATAATCCTTGACCAAGTTCCTGTTTCTACAATAGAAGAGATTGAGGTTAATATTCAGAATATATCAGGAGCAAAACAAAATTCAGAAACCGGAGAGATAAAATGGGAATTTGAATTAAAACCAAATGATAAAAAGGATTTTGAATTAAGATATTCAGTTAAACATCCAAAATATAGAAATTTGATAGTGGAATAAAAACGATGCACCATCGAGCAGGGAAAGGGGGTTTTTCACCCCTAATCCTCTCTCTGAACCGTACGTGATGATCATTGCTAATGATCTTGCAGACATGTTCTGCTTGAGTTTTCCTTTGGCATATCAATAAGGCTTACCCCAACTACCCACAAAAAGACCGCAGGGTTGGCCAATACAATAGCGGTAGCCGGCGGTGGCGAGAAGTTATAACTTGCGGTGGTAGTGCGCAGGACGGAATTGGAGGTCTTTGATAATATAAATCCTTTACCACACGATAAGGTTCTTCATGTATTGCCGAAACGCCCAACGTTTAACAAAAAGGGAAAATATCACACATTTTCTAAAGAAAATAGTTACAAGAGTACGGTAATCATTACTTTTGCAGAAAAATTTTAAAGCGTGAGTCAGTCTAACATCCTCAGGGAGTATCAGAACAATCCATTAATAGATCGTGTAAAAACAGCCATTACCGACACCCGTCAACACATTTTCATCGAAGGCACTACCGGCTCTTTTAAAAGCGTACTCATGGCAACGTGTTTGGGCAAACACTCCTATTTAGCGGTAATGAACGACAAGGAAGAAGCTGCTTATTTTTACAATGACCTCGTACAGCTGATAGGCGAAGAAAATGTATATTTTTTACCTTCCACCTACAAGCGCTCTCCTGAATATGGCAACTTGGAATCATCTAACATTATACTACGCACAGAAGCCTTAAATTATTTGGCGAATACAAAAAAGCCAGGCATTGTAGTAAGTTACCCCCTTGCTTTTTTTGAAAAAGTACCTAACAACACACAATTAAAAGACGCTACTTTAAACATTAAAAATGGCGAACAACTAGATATATCCTTTGTAACAGAGGTTTTAAACGAGTACAAATTCGAGCGCGTAGATTTTGTTTATGAGCCCGGTCAGTTTTCGGTTAGAGGTAGTATTATTGACATTTACTCCTTTGCGAACGAAGACCCTTACCGCATAGATTTTTTTGGTGACGAGGTAGATACCATCCGCACCTTCGATTTAGAAAACCAGCTTTCTAAAACCAAACTCAGCGAAATAGCTATCATACCAAATTTAAGCACAGCTAACCATAACGATAACATATCCTTATTGGATTTTATCGATACAGAAACGCGCGTCTGGGCTTACGACATCGATTATATCGTCCATAAGATAAAGGACGCACACACCAAGATCGTGCATCGCAATAGTCAACGATCAGAAGACCAAAGCATCCCTTCACCTGAAATGTTTGTTGATGGAGAAACAATCCTGGAGCAGCTCAATCACAAACAATGCGTCGAATTCGGAAAAAAAAGCACCTTTAAGAATGCACTGACAATCACCTTTAAAACCACACCACAACCCGCCTTCAACAAAAATTTCGATTTACTTCAAGAAGACCTCATAAGCAAAGAAGAAGGCGGTTATCGGACATTTATTTTAGCCGACAATCCCAAACAACACGAACGACTCTCAGCCATTTTCGAAGACAAAGGAAGCCGTGTTAATTATGCGGCACAGAACAAAACCTTGCACGAAGGTTTTATAGATCACGATCTGCAACTTTGTTTTTACACCGACCACCAAATCTTTGAGCGCTATCACAAGTTCAGTCTCCGAACCGACAGAGCCCGAATCGCAAAACAAGCCATCTCTCTAAAAGAGATAAGCCGATTAAACCCTGGGGATTACGTAGTACATGTAGACCATGGTATTGGACGCTTTGGAGGACTCGTCACCTCGGATGTTAATGGCAAAAAACAAGAAGTTATACGGCTGGTTTTTAAAGACAACGACGTATTATTGGTAAGCATTCACTCCTTGCATCGCATTAGCAAATACAAGAGCAAAGAGGGCGAACCCCCACGCATCAACAAGCTTGGAACTGCTGCCTGGCAAAAGATCAAAGACAAGACCAAGAAGAAAGTAAAAGACATTGCCCGGGAATTGATTGCATTATATGCCAAACGTAAGCAAGAACCAGGCTTCGCATTCTCACCCGACAGTTATTTACAAACCGAATTAGAAGCATCCTTCATATATGAGGACACTCCCGATCAGGAGAAGTCGTCCCGACTGGTAAAGGAAGCTATGGAAAAAGACACACCGATGGATATGCTGGTCTGTGGAGATGTGGGCTTTGGCAAAACCGAAATAGCCATACGTGCAGCGTTCAAAGCGGTGGCCGACAATAAACAAGTAGCCGTATTGGTACCAACCACCATATTGGCCATGCAACATTACAAAACATTTACCGAGCGCCTTAAAGATTTCCCCTGTGAAATCGACTATATCAGCCGGTTACGTAAACCCAAGGAGATCAAACATGCACTCAATAGATTAAAAACAGGCGAACTCAATATTTTAATAGGAACACACCGTCTGATAGGCAAAGATGTAGCATTTAAAGATATGGGTTTATTGATCATCGACGAAGAACAACGCTTTGGAGTGAGCATCAAAGAGAAACTAAAAAAGATAAAAGTTAATGTAGACACACTAACCTTAACAGCCACCCCCATACCCCGTACACTTCAATTTTCGCTTATGGGGGCCCGCGATTTGTCCATACTAAACACACCGCCTCCCAACCGTCATCCCATCTTAACCGAATTACACACCATCAACGACGAGATTATAAAAGAAGCAATCTCCTATGAAATAGACAGAAATGGCCAGGTATTCTTTATTCATAACCGGGTACAGAACATTTATGAAGTGGAAGCCATGGTCAACCGAATTATGCCCACAATAAAAACCGTAGTGGCACATGGACAGATGGAAGGACGACAGTTAGAAAAGATCATGCTCGACTTCATCAATGGTGATTACGACGTTCTTATTGCCACTACCATTATTGAATCAGGACTAGACATTCCCAATGCCAACACCATCATCATTAACAACGCCAACCATTTTGGATTAAGTGAATTACACCAATTAAGAGGTAGAGTTGGGCGATCCAACAAAAAAGCTTTTTGTTACCTTTTGGCTCCTCCCCTAACCTCCGTTACACAAGAAGCCCGAAGACGACTAAAAATCATAGAAGAATTTTCAGACTTAGGAAGTGGCTTTAATATCTCGATGCAGGATTTGGACTTGCGAGGTGCAGGAAACCTATTGGGTGGGGAACAAAGTGGTTTTATTGCTGACATTGGTTTTGAAACCTATCATAGAATTTTAAATGAAGCCATACTCGAACTTAAAGAAACAGAATTCAAAGAATTATACCAAGAAGAAATAAATCAGGTGACCGATAAAAACATCCAATTTGTATCGGACTGCACCATTGAAACAGATGCCAGGCTATTGCTACCTGACGATTATGTAGAAAATGTAGCAGAAAGAATGCAGCTTTACCGCAAACTCGATGGCTTAAAAGACGAAGAAGAATTGGAAGCGTACAAATCAGAACTAACAGATAGATTTGGTGCAATCCCCAGCTCAACCCTAGAACTCATTCAGGTAGTTCAAATCAGATGGCATGCCATTGATCTGGGTATTGAAAAAATCATCTTCAAAAATAACAAACTGATGATACATTTCGTATCCAACCCAGAATCACCCTATTACCAGTCTCCTGTATTTACAGGTATTTTAGCTTACCTCCAAACACAAGCAAAAAACGTAAAAATGCAAGAAAAAGGAGGAAAACTAAGCATGGTCTTTCCTTCCATAGACAATATCACCAGTGTGAAGAAAATTTTTAATGATATTCACACATCTATATTCTCTAAAGTGAACCACAACGCTGACTAAGAATTATCTCATCCAACTCTCCATTAATAGAGCAAACCACATAGAGGTCAAAGACACATGAATAGTTATTTTTGAAAACCACTTCTACCTGCTGACCTTTATGTGATTTGCAATCTACCTTTTTCAGTTCTTCCAACCAAGAAATGTCAGTATCCAATAAGGAACTAAACACAACTCCTTCAAGACCATCAACCCCCAACAACTTTTGAGAATAGGCATTACTTCGCACGATCTCAAAATGATCATTGAGCACAAAGCTCATACTATCCCTGTCAAAAATAACTTTTTCGTATACCTTATTCTTTCTCTCACTAATTTTACGAACCGATACATCTCTAAAGATTAGCTGAATAGACTGATGATTATTGAATTTCACCTTCGACCCTGTTATTTCGGCCCAGTAATAGTCGCCATGTACAGTTTTCATCTTTGCCAAAAAGGGATCAATTCTTACATCCTTAGACACAGAAGAATCTATTATATCAGAAAATTCACTATAACTCTTATCTGCAACAAAGTCTTTTATGGGCAAGCCCATCACATCCTCAATGTAATGTGTCTTAAAAACATCTAATCCCAGCCTATTTAAATAAGTTATCTTACCATCTCTAACCACAATAATGGGCATGGGCGAATCCGAGATAAACTCGCGATATCCCCTTTCTCGCTCCTTTTGTTCAATATCAACTTTATGCTTAAAAAAAGCCAGATCGATACTAATTCCCAATTCCTTTTTATTAATAGGTTTCACCAAATAACCATATGAGTTAGATACAATGGCACGCTCTATAACGGGAGAAGAAGTGTCACTGGATATATAGATAATAGGCACCTCTAACTCGCGTTTTAACATTTCAGCGGTTTGTATACCATCCAGATCACCCTCTAAATGAATATCCATCAATACAACATCGGGTTTAAGCTCCTTACACATCTCAATAGCCTCTTTACCAGAACTGGTTCGCCCTACCAACTCGTGCCCTAAGTCGCGCAAAAACATGGTAAAAATTGCTGTAATAAAACGGTCATCTTCAACAATAAATACTTTTCTCATAATGTATATACCCATTTATTTGGTTTCGTTACAAATCTTTTTTTTTGTATTTTTACCCCTACAAAATTCTGCCAGTCTCACTGCAAAAAAACAATAACATATAAAATTGAGCTGTCTTCAGATATACTATAAAAACATAACAATCCGTGAATTTAGTCATTGATCAGGGAAATACATTTACCAAAATAGGGGTTTTTGACAAGGGTAACTTGATTCATTCCGATTCCCTAAAAAAAATTGATAAAGCAATTTTTAAAAGCATCCAGTCCACATATTCTATTAACAAAACAATCTTTTCATCTGTTCAGGCTGATAATTTTGACAAGCAACAGTTAAGGCAGGAATTAGGTCTGAACGACAAAGTAGAGCTACTCATTCTGGACGACAGTACTCATTTGCCTATCAATAGCCACTACAAAACTCCCCACACCCTGGGAAAAGATCGCATTGCAGCCTTGGTAGGCGCATATAGTTTACACAAAGGAGCACCTAAATTGGTGATAGATGCAGGTACAGCCATTACCATTGACTATTTAGATGCCCACAATACTTTTACAGGGGGCAACATATCCCCAGGCATACAAACCCGCTTTAATGCACTACACCAGAACACTAAAAAATTACCTTTACTAAAATTAAACAATGAATCACCATTTTTGGGCTTATCTACCAATGAAGCAATCTGGTCAGGTGTACAAAATGGGGCTATTTTTGAGATAGAAGCCTACATAAACCACTTTAACACACTGAATATCAACACAAAAACTATTTTAACCGGTGGAGACGCATATTTTTTTGCCAAAAATCTAAAAAATCCCATCTTTGTAAATCTTAATTTGGTACAAACCGGTTTAAATACAATATTAGAATATAATGCTAAAGACAAATAAATTAGCGCTTTTACTGCTAACATTTTTTTTCATCCACCCCATCGTTCATTTAGCAGCACAACAAAGATCTTACTCTCCTCCTTTGTGTGCTGGGCTGGAATCGTTAAAAACGCATAGACATTCGCTAAATAAATGGTTTGAAGCAGGATATATAAACAAATATTATGACTTAAAAAACACAACCACATACTTATTGGTTTCGGCGTACGACAAGACAGGAACAACAAACAATAACCACTCATACACAACACATTATGCCATAAAACATTTCCCAAACAAAACACAAATGAAAGTAATACAGAAGCTTAAAAACCAGTTAGCCAATAGCTGCCAAAAAAATTATGGCATAACTTTTGGATTAGAACTAGCATTAAAAGAATCTAATACTTCCATTTACCAAGCCGTTGCGTTGGATAAAAAAGAATATCAACAATTATAAACTATCATACGAGAAACCAACAGATCATTTCAACATAATGGTCAACTGTGGTTTTACAAAGACAAATTGATTAACAATTATTTTAAACCTATAACACCATGTCAAGAAATTTTACAAAGATTTTTATTGCGGGAATGATAACTCTTATTGGTGCTCAAGCATTTGCACAAAAGGGAGTTGAAGATGGCTCGAAATACGGCCACGGTGAAGACAGTCTTAGATGTCTCCGAAATTTATCACTATTTACTGAATATGTAAAACAAAAGAGCTATGCTGATGCAGTTCCTTCGTGGGAAATCGTATACAATGAATGTCCACTATCCAGCTCTAAAGTTTATACAGATGGTATTAAAATAATGGACTGGCGCATTAAGAATGAAAAAGACAAAGCAAAAAAAGAAGAACTTTTTCAACAATTGATGGGCGTTTACGACAAACGTATTAAATATATGGGCGACCATAGAAAATACAACGAAAACTACATCTTAGGTCGTAAAGCAACTAAAATGCTATCCTACAAAAGATCTGATCCCGAATACAGAAAGCAAGCACAAGAAATGTTTGAAAAATCAATTGCGGGACAAAAAAACAGAAGTGAAGTAGCGGTACTGGCCACCTATATGACTAACACGGTTGCCATGTACAAAGCAGATCAAACAAACGCTGAGGCAGTAGTTAAAAATTACGTTAAGGTAAGCGATATCCTAACTACACAAATCAACGCGAGCTCTAAACCCAAAACAAAAGAGGTTTTAAACAAAGTTAAAGCAAACGTTGAGAAGCTTTTTGCCACCAGTGGTGCTGCAGACTGTGAAACAATTGAAAAAATATTCGGTCCTCAATTCGCCGAAAACAAAGAAAACAAAGATTGGTTAAAATTAGTAAATAAGCTATTAGCCCGAGGAAACTGTGAAGACGCACAACTACTTTTTGATGTATCTGAAAGTTTGTACACGCTTGAACCATCCTCTTCTGCGGCCTACGGTATTGCTCGTGGTTACTTAAAACAACAAAACATTGAAAAGGCAACCGAATACTATAACGAAGCCATTAGTTTGGAAGAAGATGATGCACAAAAAGGAACTTACACCTATCAATTAGGACTTATTAAACAAAGTCAGGGTAAATTAGCTGAGGCCAAAGCGTTAGCGCTAAAAGCCATTCAACTAAAACCAGAATGGGGTGCTCCTTATATCTTAATCGGAAAACTTTATGCTGCCTCTGCCAGTAACTTTGGTTCAAACGAATTCGAGCATAAAACAGCCTATTGGGCAGCCGTTGATATGTTTGCCAAAGCCAAAAGCATTGATGCTGACGTAACTACCGAAGCCAATGAATTAATAGGAATATATTCTAAGCATTTCCCTGGAACAGAAGAAATATTCTTTCAAGGATTTAAAGTGGGCGACACCTACTCTGTTGGAGGATGGATTGGCGTCAGCACTAAGATTAGAGCTAGAAATTAGTTATTTTTAAATAATGAAACCCGACGATCATCATATCAATATTAACAACATATTTAAAACTGCAAGTACATTGCTACTTGCAGTTTTATTTTTTAGTTTGTCATGCACATCTAATAAACCAGAAGAGATAAAAGCTCTGGAAGCCAATCAGGATATGCCTTCTTTAGAAATTGTAGATTTTGAAACTTTTATTTCTGACTCTGGACGAATTAAATACCACATTACAACACCTCAACTACTCAACTACGACAATGCCGAAGAGCCCTACAAAGAATACCCCAAAGGTGGTCACATTATGACCTACGACTCACTCAATGTTATTACTTCGCAAATAAAATGTAAGTATGCCATCTTTCACGACAAACCACAATTATGGGATTTACGCAATAATGTTGAAGCAGTAAACGACGAAGGTGTTGTTTTTAATACAGAACAACTTTTCTGGGACCAGAAAAAACAACAAATCTATACTGAAAAATTCATTAAAATCACCACAGAAGATGAGATAATAACCGGTTACGGTCTTACAGCAACAGAGAATCTAAAGAAATATACCCTCAAAAAAATGAGCGGAACCATTGGATTGGATGAAGAGTAAGCAGCAAAAGGCTAGTACGGAAAATCACAAACATGCTCAAATATTTTCATTTGAACCCTTATAATTACTATTTTCGGTCTTAAATAACGTAGCAGTAAATGGATCACATCAACATTATTATTCTTGCTTTAATGTTTTCAGCATTCTTCTCAGGGTGTGAAATGGCTTTTATATCTTCCAACAAATTATTAATAGAGCTAAACAAGAATAAATTTCCAACACTGAGTAAGATCATCGATATTTTTATAAAAAATACCGGCTTGTTTATATCAACATTATTGGTAGGTAATAATATTGCCCTTGTGGTTTACGGGCTCCAGATGGGGAAGGTATTGGAACCTCTTATTGAATTATATGTAAACTCCCCCACCGGCATTCTGGTTACACAAACTGCTTTATCGACCTTGCTCATATTGGTAACAGCAGAGTTTCTTCCCAAAATATTATTTAGAATTAACCCCATCTTGGTTTTAAACATAGCGGCCGTTCCTTTGGTGGTATTTTATTATTTGTTTTATCCTATTTCAAAGATGACCCTACTTCTCAGTGACTTTTTATTAAAAAAAGTACTAAAGACACCTTCATTGAACACCTCACAAAATATGGTACTGGGAAGAATCGATTTGGATAACCTGATATCACATCATCACGAAAAACTGGAAAATAATGATGATGTGGCAAAAGAAGTGAAGCTATTGAAAAATGCACTCGACTTTTCTAAGGTGAAAATCAGAGAGTGCATCATTCCCCGTACAGAAATATCCGCCATAGAAATTGGAGAAGGACTCAATGTTTTACAACAGCGCTTTATAGAAACCGGATACTCCAAAATATTAATATACCGAAACTCCATTGATAATATCATTGGTTATGTTCATGTCTCCGAGTTATTTAAAAAACCCAAACAACTTAAAAATGCCATCAACCCCTTATCCATCGTTCCGGAAACAATGACTGCCAATAAGTTACTGGAAGTTTTCATTCAGGAACATAGAAGTATTGCGCTTGTGGTGGATGAGTTTGGAGGTACAGCAGGCATTGTAACCATGGAGGATATCTTGGAAGAGATTTTTGGCGAGATTGACGATGAGCATGATGTTTCTGATTTAATAGAAAAACAACTTTCACAAGATGAATATATTTTCTCGGGAAGAGTTGAAATTGATTACATCAACGAAAAATACAACCTGAATCTACCCCAATCAGACAATTATGAAACCATCGCAGGATTTATCCTTCATCACAACGAATCAATACCCAAAAACGGTGAAGAAATCCAGATAGAAAACTTCAAAATGAAAATTCAGGTAGCTTCAGACAACAGAATAGACCTGATCAATCTAACAATACTAAGTCATTCATAGCACATCAGCTATTAGATGGCTTTTATAAAAGATACTAGCGGTAGACATACCTACCTATGTATCTAACCATTACACAATAGGATAAAGTAAAAAAAAATGATCACCATGTTTTTTCATTGATTTTGTTCATTCCATGCACAAGCACACATGGCGTTACCCATTTTTTTGTATATTCGTATCCTAATTTTTGAGAACTTAAAATTAACAATAAACAGAATGGCAACATTAGAAAGAATTAGAAAAAAAGGTGGAGTCCTTGTCGCTTTTATGGTGGGATTCGCCTTACTTGCTTTTATATTGACAGATTTCTTTAGTGGAAAAGGAGGAGGCCAGCAACCAAGCAGTATCGAAGTTGGAAATGTAAATGGTACCGTCATCAATTATGATGCCTACCAAAACGAAATCACTCAAGCAGAAGACTTTCGTAAATTAAGTTCAGGACAAAGCAGTCTGGACGAAAATATGCAATTCCAAATCCGCCAACAAGTTTGGGAAGAAATGGTAATGAATATTGTAATGGGAGAGAAATATGAAAATGTAGGCATTAATGTGACCACCGACGAGGTCATTGATATGGCAACAGGAAAAAACCCCCACCCAGGTATTCGACAAATGTTTACTGACCCTCAAACCGGCGTCTTTAGTCAAGCGGCAGTATTGAACTTTTTGCGCGCACGTAAAACAGACCCCAACAGAAATTTTTACTGGCAATTTCTTCAAAAAAGTCTGGTGAATGAAAAATTAAATACTAAATATACTAACCTATTCCAAAAAGGTTTTTATGTAACAACAAGCCAGATCAATAGCGAGGCAAATGCCAAACTACGTAATGTAGACTTTGACTTTGTTGCTGTTAATTATAATACCATCCCCGACACTGCAGTCACAGTATCTTCCAGCGATATAAAAACTTATTACAATGATAATAAGGATGACTTTAAGCAAGATGCAGAACGTACCATTCAGTATGTAACTTTTGTGGTAAACCCTTCGGAAGAAGATAAGCAGATGGCTGAGAAATGGATTAACGACATCAAACCAGAGTTCTCAAAACCAGAAACCGATGCAACTCAATTTGTAACCATGAACTCAGATCTGCCTTACGAAGACAGAAACTTAAAAATTGAAGACGTAAGAATTGCTATCAAAGACTTTGTGGAGAAGGCAAAAGAAGGCGATGTATATGGCCCTTACTTTGAAGATGAAACATACAAGCTTAGTCGAGTTGTGGCCATCAAACAAATGCCCGATTCGGTAAAAGCACGACACATACTAATTCAAGAACAAGACCCTGCCAAAGGAAATGCAATAGCAGATAGTTTAATAAATCTCATTAACAAAGGCGCCGACTTTGCCAGCCTTGCCAGAAGCAATTCAAAAGATACCGGCTCAGCGATCAATGGTGGAGACCTGAACTGGTTCAAAGAAGGAACCATGGTGCAACCATTCAACGACGCCTGCTTCAATGCTAAAAAAGGTGATGTGGTAAAAGTTCAAACTCAATTTGGTATTCATATCATCGAGATACAAGCCGTGGGTAAACTAACCACCAAGTACAACATTGCTACCTTAGCACGTAAAGTTAAGTATAGCTCAAAAACTTACCAACAAGTATATTCTAACGCCAACAAATTTGCGGCTACTAATAATACTGCAGAGAAGTTTAAAGAAGGTATCAAAAGCGAAAACTTAACACCTCGCTTTGCTACCTTAAAAGCTACTGACAGAAACGTTAGTGGATTGGAAAGTTCAAGAAGACTAATTCAATGGGCTTTCGAATCAGATGTAGACGACATGTCACCTACTATCTACGAATTTGGTAATCAATTTGTAATTGCCGTGGTTACAGAAGCTACTGAAGAAGGATACCAAGACATTGATGATGCTTCTGTACAAAGTAGAATTAGGAGCATTGTAGCTAAGGATAAAAAAGCAGAAATAATCATGAAGAAATTCAAAGACAATACGGCATCAAGCCAAAGTCTATCTTCATTAGCGCAAAAAATGAACAGCAAAGTTCAGTCTGCCTCCAATGTTAATTTCGGATCATTTCAAGTACCAGGCGCAGGTGTAGAACCAGCATTGATCGCCTTGGCATCGATGAGTGATGTTGACAAAATATCAATCCCCATAAAAGGAAATCTAGGTGTTTATGTGGTGAAAGTAACCTCCGAGTCTATCAGCGATACACCGGACACAAATACTGCTAAAACACAGCTTGAAAGTGCCAACAGCAGTAAATCATATGGACTATCTCGTTCAATCAGAGAAAAAGCCGAAGTGAAAGACCAAAGACTCAAGTATTTTTAAACAAATACTGCACTATATAAGAAAAGGCTATCTCAAATGAGATGGCCTTTTTTATTGCTTACCAATCCATCTTGCACACACTTACTTCCCTTCAATATCTGAAATCATTCACACAAAAGTCGGAGCAGAATACAAGCCTTGAATATACTATGTAACCGACTATTATTTTTATGCTTTCGTACATTATTCAATAACAAGCACGATCATTAACCAAAGATACTTGTGTAATGCTATATCAAACAACTTGTTTTATAGATCCGTTACTGAAGAATTGTTATATAAAAGACGCCAAGATAAAGGATCTCTTACACAATGATATGATGAAGACGCGCAAGTTCCTTGTGCCATTGAAATTTAAACACAAGTATATCACCGATGGTGAAATCGTCCCGAGTCGGAAATGGTAAAACAGTTATCTCTGTCCATTTTTAAATTGGTAATGTGTGTAAATACTCTTGTATCGGGTTCTTTTTCTTCACATTTCTTTATTGGGCATTTAGCTTCATTACAGGTAATTACAGACAAGAAAAACCATTGTAATCCCATTTCTTTTTCGGTAAGCAGTAACAAATTAAAATCTACCTTGCTTACATTTTAAAACGTGGCAGAATCTTATTTTAAGGCAATTTTAAGTAAGGATAACAAACAATTATTTTGTTTACTGATTTAGCTTTTTTAATTTTATGAACATTATTTCTCTAAAGTAAATGGGCACACAAATAAAACAAGAAAACAAATAAGCTTACCCAAAGGCTATTTGGAGAAATTAGAAAGACTTAGATATAGTGAGAGTACTATAAAAACTTATTCGAAATACATGAGAGATTTTTGTACTGCATTTAAGAATGATGATCTTTCAGAAATAGGTATTAACGAAATGAATGAATACTTACATCATCAGGCACAGATGTATTTTATCATTCATTTATTCTGCTGGTCTCAGACGTAGTGAACTTAATTAATATGAAGATGACTTATGGAATTCGACGTGAAATAAAAAAGTGCACAATACTACCTTATATGGCATATATTGTGCACTTTTAATCATGATATATTAAATATATATGCACTATAGTGCATTTACTAACAAGTTGAACGAAAGCTCCTTCGTCGCTAATTAGAAAAGTGGTAACTTAAAGTATTATTCATTAATACTTTATAAGATGAAAAAAAACATTACGCGCGCAGGTCATTCAAGAAATGCGCTTACGCGGTTACAGTGAGAGAACTGTAGATACTTATGTATCTATGCTCTCGATTTTGGCAAAGTATTACAGGAGGTCTCCGTCAACACTTAGTCATCAGGAAGTAAAAGATTTCTGCTATTATCTTCTTCAAGAAAAAAAGCTTTCGAACAGTACCATCAACCAAATGATTAGTGCCTGGAAAATATTTTGGGTGGATATACTTGGGAACAAGTGGGATGGCATTAAGATAAAGCGTCCAAGAGTAGCGAAGAAACTACCCACGGTTTTGTCTCAGTCAGATGCCTATCGTTTGGTGACAAGTTCATATAATGTCAAACATCGTACATTAATGATGTTGACTTATGCAACGGGCATGCGGTGCGAAGAAGCTCTAAGTTTGTTGCCTGAGCAAATAGATTCGGCACGTTTGGTTGTACGCATAAAGGGCAAGGGTAATAAAAGCCGAGAAGTACCACTTCCAGAGGATATATTAGTAACAACTCAGAATTTATTTTAAACAGTATCGTCCTTCGAAGTATCTTTTTGAGGGCTTTAAAAAAGGGAAGAAATATTCCGCAACAAGTTTTCGTAAGATAGTATCACGTGCTGCCTTATCAGTAGGTATAAATAAAGGCGTATCGCCTCATGTGTTACGACATTGTTTTGCTACTCATATGCTTGAAAGAGGTATCAATTTGAAACGGTTGCAGTTACTGATGGGACACAGTTCACTAAAAACAACCTCAGGTTATCTTCATTTGGCTCACCCTTACCTTGGCGAAGTTCCCAATTTGTTAATTCCAATAAAACAGGCACAGCCATGAGTCACACCGAAAATAGTAAACAGAAAATAGAAGTGGCCGATGTTGTGAGGAGCTGTCAAGATGATATTGCTACCAAGTTAAGGTTGAACAAAGAACAACAAAAAGCTATTGAAGCTATAACAAGGTGCCGTACATCAGAAGCAGGCGGTCATATTGCGTATTGTAATAACAGCAGCTGTAGTTACAGTCAACAGTCCTATAACTCTTGTCGCAATAGACATTGCCCCAAGTGTCAGTATTTAAAGCAGCAGCAATGGGTCAATAAGCTCACTAGTCGATTAATGCCCGGACGCTACTTTCATATTGTATTTACCATACCAAGGGAGCTACATCCATTGTTTTACATCAACCAACAAGCATGTTATGACTTACTGTTTCGTTCTGCCTCCCAAGCTTTACAAAATGCAGGACGCAATCCTTCATTTTTAGGTGCTGATGTTGGAGCACTATGTGTACTGCATACCTGGGGGCAAACATTAATGTATCATCCCCATATTCATATGCTGGTTCCCGCTGGCGGCCTGTCTACGGATGGTATGGAATGGGTTGCTTCGCCCAAGAAGTTCTTTGTGCCCGTAAAGGCATTGTCTGGCATGTTTAGAGGTATACTAGTTAAGCAACTCGAAAAACTACTGATCAAGGAAAAACTGAGGTTACCTAAGGAGTTTGAAGGAGCTCAAATGTTGAAATCAGAACTGTACAGTAAACGATGGAATGTATACTGTAAAAAGGCGTTTGGGGGTATCAACAGTGTATTACAATACTTGGGCAGATACACCCATCGGGTAGCTATATCTAATAATAGGCTAACATCTTTATCGGACAAGCAAGTGAGCTTTACCTATAAAGATTACAGACAAAATAGCAAGCAAAAACAAATGACCTTAAATCAACTTGAATTTGTGAGGCGTTTTATACATCACGTCTTACCTAGCGGATTCTTTAAAATCAGATATGTTGGCATACTTGCAACGGTACATATACATGGTAAACGAGAACAGGTAATTGCACTAGTGGGTGAAAATATGTGGTTGTCAAACCTCGAAGGCCTTACCTCATATGAAGTGTTAAGAGCATTAATAGGAAAGGATCCTTGCATATGCCCCAAATGCAATAAAGGCATAATGGTTCGCACAAGGATATTGCACCAACTAGAATGACATTAAGCAGATAAAACGTTCTTTGTTTCATGGATGCAAATAAAACAACCGTTCATGTGGGTGTAACGGGATTGTTATGCCTTAAACCAAACGAAATTAACATGCTGATGAAAGAATGTTGTATAAATAACAGAGAAATATTAGGATCAGAGCGTTTACAAAGAAAAAGAACTAGATGAAATGTGCATAGGTTAGGCCGCCTTCGTTCAACGTAATTTTATCCTTCATGACTAATAAATATTAGCAATCATAATTTTGGATATTTATCAATGTTCAACTTTTTACTTATCTTGGTCGAACAAAGGATAAAATCCTTATAAGTTGTAGCTAATGCCAAGAGAGAGTCGTGCGGAGAAAAAATGGATTAATCTCATTAAATATGCGGATATTAATTCGTATATTTACCGCAAAATGAAAAAAATAGTTCATGGCAAGATACATTTATGAATATGATAATTGGCCAGAGTTCACATGGAATGATAAAAAGATTAGTGTGATTTTAGGAAAAGTCCGACATCTGCAAGGGAAAATTTTCGGACAAATGGGAGCACTTGGTTTTTCAATTAAGGAAGAAACAATTCTATCAACTTTGACACTCGATGTTCTTAAATCATCTGAAATAGAAGGTGAATTTTTAAATCATGAACAAGTTCGTTCTTCTATAGCAAGAAGACTCGGACTGGATTATGCAGGAGTTGTCCATGTTGACAGAAACGTGGAAGGAGTTGTTGAAATGATGCTTGACGCAACTCAAAGATATTACAAACCCGTTGACCAAGAGCGGATTTTTGGATGGCATGCAGCATTGTTCCCTACAGGTTGGAGTGGAATGCATAGAATTGCTACAGGTTGCTATCGAGACGGAGAGATGCAAGTCGTATCAGGGCCAATGGGAAAAGAAAAAATACATTTTCAAGCACCTTCAGCAAAGGTGGTAAAAAAGGAAATGGATGATTTCTTAGATTGGTTAAATAATAAGACCGATATTGATGGTGTTATAAAAGCTGCAATTGCACACTTTTGGTTTATAATAATCCACCCATTTGATGATGGTAATGGCAGGATAGCAAGAGCAATATCAGATATGTTGCTTGCTCGCTCGGAGGAAAGTCCGCAACGATTTTATAGCTTATCAAGCCAAATACTTATTGAGAAAAAGAAATATTACGAGATATTACAGAAAGAGCAACATAGCTCAGGAGAGATTACAGATTGGTTGGAATGGTTTTTAAATTGCTTATTTCATGCATTAGAGAATACAGAAGAAACTTTGCAACGTGTTCTCAAAAAGGCAGATTTTTGGGATAAACACAAGGAAACTATTTTAAATAGTCGGCAAAGACTTATCTTAAACAAACTCTTCGATGGATTTGATGGGAAACTAAAATCGTCAAAATGGGCAAAGATTACAAAATGTTCAGCAGATACAGCCCTTAGAGATATTAAGGATTTAATCGAAAAAGGAATTTTAAAGCAAGAAGAATCTGGAGGTAGAAGTACAAATTACGAACTGACAGAAGAATGGAGAATGCACTAGCTACAATCGAATAGGTGGCTGACAGGATTGTAGCCCTGCCAGTGCACCTTTCACAGCACGACTTTTTACTCCATAAAAAGTACGTACGGGTAACTTCGTTATTCCTCTTCACAAATTAAAATACTATTTTAATTTATTCGAGCATATACGGCGGTTCCCTACATCATGGGGAATCGAAGATCGGCGGAGCCAATAGCGAATTTGTCTTTGTAGGTAAAGTAGCTGTTATTTCATTGTAAATAGAAGCTAATGGGATATAGCCTCGCTTTTGAAGTCGTTGCACCGTAATGGTTGTTCCTAAAATAGGACTTTGCCAACAAAGATTATGTTTTATTGGTGTTAGCGATTTCCGCTTTGCTCCAATTTAGCGATAGCCCAACCACCCATTATTCATAATATATGTATATGCTTTAAGGCATTCATGATTTCGTTCCTCAATTCGGCTTCTGCTCCAAGCGTACGCCATGCCTGCTTCAACGCCCAACCGAATAAGGATACGCCTTTTCTTGTCAGGCTTTTTTATTCACAAGTGTTCATTTTTTGTGTTCATGATTTCCGCTACGCTACAATTCTGTCCGTCAGTACCGGAATCGAAGATCGGCGGAGCCAATTTGCCGTCGGTATTTGTTGCGCTAATCGCTCACAAATAATCTTCACTGCATAGGTCACCCTATACCACTACGTTTTTACATTCGTAAAAAGTGTCACTTGCTAACGGTTCGGAGCGTTACCTTCGCCCGTGATGGGACCTTACGAATACAAATATTTATATGAAAGCATTCGTGAACTTCGTTTCACCCTCTGGATAAAATACAGCACAGCCCGAGGTTTATTGAAGATAATTTGTATTTTCAAACTTTTTCCACAACTTCGGGCTGTGTGTACTGCTGCTCATGCAGGGCACACAGCGCGGTATAAAACATTGGGGTTTAGGTGGTTATTCTAGCATTCTGCCACGCATCAAGTTCGATGAAACTGGACAGAAAAGTAGCCCGCAATCCCCAACGATTTCATACCGCCATCCGTTATGGCCAAGTGAATGAAAGCAGTATTTCAAGGATTGTATGAGGCAGAAATTCAGAAAGATAAATTAAAAGTCGGGTTAATGTCGGGGAAAATCCGAACTGAAAATGATTTAAATTCTTAAACAAATTGTATCCTTGACAAAGATTTTGATGATAAATGAAACAGCCAGAATTAGGACAGAAAATATTAGAACTTCGAAATAAAAAAGGCTTGACTCAAGAGGAACTTGTTGAGAAATGTAATATAAATGTGAGGACATTACAACGAATTGAATCTGGAGAAGTCAACCCTCGGAATTTTACTGTTAAAATTATTTTTGATGCTCTTGAATATGACATAAATAACGAAACGGTAAATCAAAGACATCAAAAATTGATTTATTTCAAAGATTCAATTGACAGATTATATAAACAAATCCAAAATGAAATACCAATGAAAAATTCAAAGAACTTTTTTTACAATTATTTTCTTGCAACAGGAATTGTCTGGTTTTTTTGTGCACTTTCAATTGTGCTATTTAAACTGAATTTTCAAGTTAAGGAGATTTTATTGACTATAATTATTCCACTTGCATTCTCTATATTTAGACAGTTTACTAAAAATGAATCATCTCAGTTAGCTGATAAAAAGACAGATTGAAATAGAGGATTCAGGTTTGGATTAATAAACACCTGGCCATAATCGAGTAGATGGCCAGTGAGCTAAGCCCACTGGTGCACCTCTCACACCACCGTACGTACGGGTCTCGTATACGGCGGTTCATCTGGTTTACTATAGTTGCTCTTTTCACCATCTATAGCTTTTCAATACTTTAAGAAAGGGCTAGTAAGGCTCGAATCCTTATACCTCCCAGTCAAATTTTTTATCTCCCAAATGTTCGGCCCTTCCTTGCGTTGTGAGACCTCTACATTCCTCAATGTAGCTCGTTACTTGCAAGTACTATGGCGTCTGCTGACTGCTCCGCTCTACCAACCCGTGGTTACGGAGCTCTCCCCTGGTAAGTTGTAAATAGGAAATTAGTACCATCAAAATTTCGCAATAGAACATCACCAGTTGTAGAAATAAAAAATAGCCTCCATTTTTAGGTTGTGAAATCTAAAAAAACAAAGGCTATGAATAAAAACCAAAAAGTTTTTATGTGGTACAAAGTTAATGAATTATGGAAACAAGGACTCAATAAGAGTCAAATAAGTAGAGAGCTTGAGATAGATAGAGGCACAGTCCGTAAATATTTAGCAATGGATGAACAGACTTTTATGTTGTGGATAAATAAGCCGCATCGCCTGTCAAAAAAGCTCTCTGGTTATTATAAATATGTAAAAACACTTCTCGAAAGCACGCCTTACTTGTCAGCCGCCCAGGTAGAAGATCGTTTAAAAGAATCATTTGAAGATTTACCGAAAGTAGATAGCAAAACGGTCTATAACTTCGTAAAAACGATTCGGGAGAAGCATGCCATCAATAAGTACAAAGAAGTGGGTTCCCGTCAATATCAAAAGCTGCCTGAGGTAGCTTATGGTAGCGAGGCTCAGGTTGATTTTGGCGAGATTACTATGCAGAGTGGAGAAGGTCATCGTATCAAAGTGTATTTCTTCGCCATGGTACTTTCGCGTTCTCGCTACAAGTACGTTTATTGTCAACGCTGCCCTTTTACCACCCAAACTGCGGTATATGCTCACGAGTTAGCTTTTAATTACTTTAACGGTATACCAAGTAAGATCATTTACGATCAGGATAAAGTATTTATAAAGGGGGAAAATCTTGGTGATGTTTTATTAACAGAAGGATTTCGAAGTTTTTGCCAGCAATACTCTTTTGAAACTATTTTTTGCAGGAAAGCAGATCCTGAATCCAAGGGAAAGGTTGAGAATGTGGTGAAATATGTCAAATATAACTTCCTGAAAGGTCGTACATTTCAGGATCAAAACACCCTTCAGGAAGATTGCCTGGCATGGCTTAAACGTACAGCAAATGCCAAGCTTCACGGAACCATCAGGAAAGTCCCTTATGAACAATGGTTGATTGAACAATCACATCTGGAACCTTACCGCGACACCCCTGAAAAACCATTAATATTACTGCCTGGTTACAAGGTTCGAAAAGACAACACCGTTGCCTACAAGGGAAATTTTTACAGTTTACCAATAGGGACTTACAAAGATGCCGATACAACCGTGCTTCTTGATGACAAAGGGAATACCCTGGACTTGTTATCTGATGTAAATACGCTTGTTGCGTCTCATAAGATTCCGCTGGGAAAGGGTGTTTTGGTGCGCAACACGGATCACTGCCGCGAAAAATCAAAGACGCTACAACAGAGATATGAACTTTTATTAAACGCTTTTGGCAATACACCAGAATCACAAAGCTATTTGGCTGACCTGGAAAATGACAAACCGCGTTATTTTCATGATAATATAAGGGAAATTTTAAAAGCTATAAACAATGCGAACGATCGGGTAAAAACGGAAACTTTAAACTTCTGCATCGAAAACAAAGTGTTTAATGGGTATCGATTTGCGGAGGTACTTGCCCATCTTCAAAACGAAGAAAAACAAATATCGGAGGCGAGTAAAATAAACATCAGTAAAGTGAATGTGGAACCCCCTAAGGAGTCGATTGCTCCTGCCCAAAGTAGTATCGAAATTTATGAAACATTATTGAGATAGATCATGAAGCAAATAGAACAAATCAAGCAGTATGCCGAATTGTTGCGGCTTACCCAGACAAAGAAGTCCCCAGAAGAAATCTTGCATCAGGCGCAAATAGATAAGCTTTCATATACGGAATTCACCCTGGAGTTATTGAAAAAGAAGTCCTTCACAGGCAAAATACCGATCTGGAGCGAAGACTCAAACTAGCCAGATTACCGAAGAAACATCAGCTGGATAACTACGATTTTAATGTTGCCAACGGTATTACAAAACCCCAACTAAAACAACTGCGTGAGTTGATGTGGCTGGAACAAAACTACAATCTGGTTTTAATGGGACCATCCGGAACCGGTAAAACCTATATTGCGGCGGGCCTTGTGCATGATGCTGTAGTTGCCGGGTACAAATCTTATTTCATCACAATGGAAGAACTTGTTACCATATTAAAATGAAAGAAATGACATCTTCTGCTTTAAATGCTTACAACCGACTGACAAAAGCTCATTTAATTGCGATTGATGATATAATGCTTTTTCCTATTAAGAAACATGAAGCTGTGGCATTTTTCAACCTTGTAAATCACCTACATGAACAGACCTCTGTGATTATTACAACAAATAAATCGCCTAAACAATGGGCTGAAACCCTCGAGGATGAAGTCCTGGCCACGGCACTGTTAGATCGCTTGCTTTATCGATGTGAAGTCTTGAAATTGGAAGGGAAAAGCTATCGGATGGAAAACAGAAAAACAATCTTTTCTCATGAACACTAATCCCTTGCATGCTTCGTTCGCTACGCTCTCTTAGCATGCAAGGGATTAGCAATATATTTTTTAATCATAAGTGATGGAATACTATTGCGAAAAATTGCTGATGTATAATTTGCTATTCTCAGTAAGTGCTATATATAATATTTGCTGCGCTAATCGCTCACAAATAACCTCCAATGCCTGCCGCATCTACTTTATAAACACTCACCTCCTTGGTGTTTGGACGTCACAATGATGTGCTTGCTCATCCGGTTTACAAAGCCTCATATACGATTTAGCTCAAAAGGTCTAATTTTAGTGAATTTCGTGATTTCCGCTACGCTACAATTCTGTCCGTCAGTACCGGAATCGAAGATCGGCGGAGCCAATTTGCCGTCGGTATTTGCTGCGCTAATCGCTCACAAATAATCTTCACTGCATAGGTCACCCCATACCACTACGTTTTTACATTCGTAAAAAGTGTCACTTGCTAACGGTTCGGAACGTTACCTCCGCCCGTGATGGGACTTTACGAATACAAATATTTATATGAAAGCATTCGTGAACTTCGTTTCACCCTCTGGATAAAATAACACACACCCATACCCATGGTTTATTGAAGATAATTTGTATTTTCAAACTTTTTCAACAACTTCGAGTGTGGGTGTACTGCAGCACATGCAGGACACACACAATAAATATAGGTCATTTGGCGGATAGTGCTAAATTTGAACATGAGTACATTTAATAAAAAATATAGCGGTTCGATAGTGTGGAGCTTTGAAATGCCAAACGTTTCATATACCCAACCGTTACCGCAAATGCTAAAAAAGTCGCACATCAACGAAATATGTACTAATTTTTGTATTTTTGGTACAAATTAGAAAAACATGGGACAAGATGCACCATATCGGATTTTAGATAAACTTCCACCTAAAAGGGAGAAAGTTGAAACTCTTGAAATTTTAAGAGAAACCAATAAAGCAACTGCTGCTTTAGCTGAATTGAAAGGAATTGCAAATACAATTCCAAACCAATCAATGTTGGTAAATGCAATTGTATTGCAAGAGGCAAAAGGAAGTTCTGAAATTGAAAACATTATTACAACTCAGGACGAACTTTATAAAGCACTCACTATTAACAAATCAAATATTTCACCTGAAACAAAAGAAGTTGTAAATTATCGAAAAGCAATTTTTCGTGGATTTGACTTAATTAAGAAACAAGGATTTTTACGAGTAAATGATATTATAGAAATTCAACATGAGTTAATTGGAAACAATGCTGGGATAAGAAATACACCTGGCACTGTTTTGAAAAATGATACAACAGGAGAAGTTGTTTATACCCCAAGACAAACAGGAAATATTGGACTTATTATCAAATTTCATTGAGTATTTTAATCAAGAACAAAATGAAATTTCGCCTTTAATTAATCTTGCAGTGCTTCATCACCAATTTGAAAGCATCCACCCATTTTATGATGGCAATGGCAGAACAGGGAGGATAATAAACATTTTATATCTGATTTTAAATGACTTAATTGACATTCCAATTTTATATCTCAGTTCATACATCATTGAAAATAAACATGACTATTATCGTTTATTGAATCAGACAAACAAACTTGGGGAATGGGAAGAATGGATAATATTCATGCTAAAAGCAGTTGAAGTCACTTCCATTCAAACAATTGAAAAAATAAATACAATTAGAGCCTTACTTGACAATACAATTGAGAAAGTTCAGATTAATGCACCAAAAATTTATAAAAAAGAATTAGTGGAACTGCTTTTTGAACAACCATATTCAAAAATTGAATTTGTTGTTAATCGATTAAAAGTAGAAAGAAAAGCTGCGTCACGATATTTAAAAGAACTGGAAAAGATTGGCATTTTAGAATCTCAAAAAGTAGGCAGAGAAACATTATATATCAATAAAAAACTAATTGAAATATTGAAAAAATAAAGCACGTTGCGGTAATCGAGTAGCCAGCCGCTAGGATATTAATTAGCCTATCGGAGAAGCTCTCACACCACCTAACATACGGGTCTCGTACTGGGCGGTTCCTTATACCATGGGGAATCGAAGATCGGCGGAGCCAATAGCGAATTTGTCTTTGTAGGTAAAGTAGCTGTTATTTCATTGTACATAGAAGCTAATGGGATATAGCCTCGCTTTTGAAGTCGTTGCACCGTAAATATGCGGTCTGCTACATATTGCAAAGTAAAAAAATGCTCCAATCCGGATGTCGATTGGAGCGTTGGAATTCTCTAAGTTTTACTGGAATCTTTTGGAATTAATCGAAATTAGTGGGTGTTTTTTGGAATATTTTGACAACTATTAGACTTTTTCCAATTGTGCGGCAAAAGATCAGCCAAGTCTAAATCATAATTGCTGTTGTATAACGCAATCTTAGAAAATACATCCGTAAGCCAGCGCCTTACTCATCTTTCCTCCTTGTAGCGCTTTGGGGTAATAGCCTTCGATCCATTTTTCAAAAGCACGCATGATTGGATAAGCCAAGCGCTTTCGTAGTTCAGCTCTTTGCTTGTAATTCATGTTCTGATCGGTGGCCATTTGCTCAACTTGATAGATTTTAGCAATTTGTGCCAATGCGTATTCAGCCCCCGTTTTGTCTTCTTTTAGACTTTCGGAGAATTTCCTGCGCGCATGAGCCCAACAACCCAGAAGCAAAACACCTTTCTTTTGCTCATAGATTGAATATGCCTGATATCCATCGGTTTGAATAGCTCCCTGAAAATCCTTTAATAAAGGAAGTATCACTTTTTGTGCTCGGGAGCCTTTGTCGTAGTGAAAGAAAACCAAGTTATTCATTACTGATCGAACCATCCACAGATAAGCCTTTTGTGCTTTGTGCTTTTCGTTGCTAATAACAGGAATGGTACTTTCGTCAACCTGAATATAATCAGATTTTAGAACAATTTCTTTTAATACTTGCGTGTTTATATTATCCCTTAGTAGCATCTTGGTGCCATTGGGAAATAGGAATTCAATGGGAGCATCATTATTTAAAGTAGGCTTACTCTTGATGATAGATGGACTCGATTGGTTATTCGTCGCTAACGGATTACTGTCAAATTCTAGTGGAACAAAGCTATCTGGCTCATGTGCTAATGCCTCTTCCAATTTATTTCGCCAATAGTAAAAAGTGGAAGGAGCCAAATCTTGGTTGGTACAGAAATCTTTTATGTTCAAACCTGATTCCTGGTAATCCTTATACAAACGCTTAAATGTTGTTAATGTCATTCTCATTTTTTGCCATCAAAGAAACAGCTCTAGTATGAAGGTCGCAATATGTGAAAGACCGAAGACTTACGGTGTATTGTCATTTATTATTCGAAATGCACTTTCAAAAAATGCAACCAAAGAAACCGTGGAAGCCAAAACTGATTTACTCGAGAAAGACATTACACACCTCACAAAAGAGTTAGAATCATGCGAAAATAAGTTTGTGGTTCTGCATAAACGAATCTCTGATTTACGAGATAGTTCCAAAGAGATTTATGTGAGTAAGGAATTATTTCACCAGACCATTAAACAACTAAATGAGAAGCTCGATACCATCTTAAAATTTGTAGAACGATGACAGGCAATGCCTGAGATAATAAAAAAGACGAATGAAACTATTAAAAAAACTTATCAGTGCAGGCACAGCCGAAACAATTAAGGAAGATACGAAGCTCATTGATGAGATATTTACCACAAAAGAAGAAAAGCTTCAAGGTAAAATGGAGCTATTTAAAATGGCAGTAGCAGATCGGGATTCAGCAAGAGAAATGTATTCCAATGACAGTTGGCTGCAAAAAGCTTTTGCCATATTTTTCTTGATTGCCTGGTGTACTTTAACTTTTATAATGCTCAATAACTTCGTTTTTAAAACGATTCAACTTGAAGACTGGCAAATAGCATTTGTAAGTAGTATTAACGGTGGCATCTCTACCAAACAAAGCACCATTATTGACTTTCTTTTCGGTGGTGCAATTAGCAGTGTAAATAATGTAAACCTCAAATCTAAACGCAAAGCATGAAAACATTTGATGAACTCTTTGATCGAGTGATAAAACACGAAGGATACTACGCCAATGTTGCCGGAGACAGAGGTGGTGAAACATATATGGGTGTAGCCCGTAATCTTCATCCAAATTGGGACGGTTGGCAACTAATAGATACATATAAAGAAACGTTTGGAAAAATAAAACGGAATACAATGCTTGACATTCCTGGATTAACTGAATTTGTTAAGGATTTCTACAAACTAACCTTCCACGACAAATACAAAGTTGGGTACGTAGTCTCAGGCTCGTTACAAGAAATCATTTTCGATTGGTGTGTGAATAGTGGTTATTGGGGCAGCTGTGGCGTGCAAAAGGTATTGAATCGCTTCTTTGATTACGACCTCAAATTGGATGGGATTATAGGGAAGAATACAGTTAAAGCAATAAACTCTAGTCCTGCGGAATCGCTATTTAATGCCATTAAATCAGCTCGAATTAATTATTACCATACCATAGCTCAAAGGGGTCGAAATCATAAGTTTTTAAAGGGCTGGTTGAGGAGGATTAATTCAATCAGCTATAAATAAACTATGAAATAATGTTAATTGGTAATTCATCATAACAATATCTTACTATTTTTGTGTAGCACATGCAATAAATGTATTAACCAATAAATGCCTAACAGTAAAGCAAAATGATTAATTCACATACATTAAAAGAATACATTGAATCGCTATTTGAAAGTAGTAAAATACCTAATAAAAAAGGCATTCATATTGAGATGGCAGATAATACTATCTGGACTATTATACTTTTTGAAATAAAAAAAGATAAGGTAGAAATTAAAATAAACAATATGTTTCTAGGAACATTTGGGGAGATTAAAGAGCCTACTAAAAATCTTTATGTTGCCAAGTTTACAAAGGCAACGAGCAACCAAAATAAGTACTCTGAATATTTTGCTTTTATAAAGAATCTTTGTGAACCAAACAATATTCTTTTTCGATATAAATCATAATTTTAACCATAAAACTCAAACATGAGAACATTTAAAACTAACATTTTTAAGTACTTTCTACTTCTTTTGATTTTTTCAGCATGCGAAAAAGAAAACGGGGAAAACAAATTACCTGTATGCAAGATAATTAAGCCTGTTGTAAATGATACAATTCAAATTGGAGATATTTTAACAATTAGTGCAGAGGCAGATGATGAAGATGGTAATGTTACTGAGGTTAGATTCTTTGCTGATGAAGTAGGAGTAGGTTCATCAACTGTTTTTCCATATCAATATAATTGGGATACTAGTGATGAGGAAGTTGGGCAACATTTAATAAAGGCTGTTGCAAAAGATAATGAAGGTGGCGATGCGTTCGATGAAACACGCGTTTATATTTTAGGTTTACCAACTGATGCGAATGCTGGTGAAGACCAGATATATACGGATGGTGAAACATCATCTACTATGTTAGCAGCAAACGAACCTTTATTAAATCATGGTAAAGGTAAGTGGACTATTATAAGTGGAGAAGGAGGTAGTTTTGATAATGATGCTGTTTCAAACACCCTTTTTACAGGATTGATTTGTGAGTCATATAAACTAAGATGGACAATTAGTACTCAATTTGATAGTACGTTCGATGATGTGAAAATTGCATTCGAACATACCCCCGCTAATGCAGATGCAGGAGTTGATCAGGTGATAACTAATAATGAACTTTCAGTTGTATTATCAGGAAATAATCCAGAAGCTGACCAAGGGGTAGGCAAATGGACCATAGTAAGTGGAGAGGGTGGTGTCTTTGAAAATGACGAAATTTATAATACAGCTTTTATTGGACAAGGGTGTGCTGCTTATATACTTCGTTGGACGATTAGTACTGATTGTAGTAGTTCTTATGATGATGTAAATGTTGAGTTTAATCATACTCCAACGTTAGCTAATGCAGGTGATGATATAATGTATTCAGATGGCAGAACTACATCTACACTTTCGGCAAATAATCCTAATGTTGGTTACGGTACAGGGATTTGGACTATTTTAAGCGGCACAGGAGGTAGCATTGCTGATGAAACTAATCCTAATTCTGAATTTACAGGAGTATTACATGAAACATATATCCTGCGATGGACAATAAGTACTGATTGCAATAGTTATGAAGATGATGTAGAAATCGAATTTCTACAAGATGGACCTAGTAGTCAAACGACTGATTATGATGGCAATAGCTATGAAACGGTTTGGTTAGGCAAGCAACTATGGATGGCTGAAAATTTAAAAGTAACTCATTATGCTGATGGTGAAGCTATACCTCTAATTACAGACAATAGTAGTTGGCATGATTTAGGTGATAACGATACAGATAAAGCTTATTGTTTTTACAATAATAATTTGAGTTATGGCGCATTTTACACCTATGCTGGAGCAGTAAATGGAACTCCGAATGATGGTACTAATAATGTACAGGGTGTGTGTCCAATAGGCTGGCATGTGCCAAGTGATATAGAATGGACTGAACTAGAAAATTATTTAATTAAGTATGGTTTTAATTATGATGGCACAATTGAGAGTAATAAAATAGCTAAATCATTAGCATCAAAAACAGGTTGGACTATCAATACAACAAATGGTACTGTTGGTAATAGTCAAAATAGTAATAACAGAACTGGTTTTACAACTTTACCTACAGGCTATCGAAATTACGAATATGGTACATTCTATGGCGATGGAAAATACGCATACATGTGGTCATCAACGAAGAGCGCTACGGAGAATGAATGGGCTTGGACTCGAGTATTGCTCTATAGTCAAGTTAATTTGCGTCGAGACTACACCAGAAAATCGGTTGGAAAATCGGTACGTTGCATAAAAGATTAGTTAAATTTAGTTGAAATTAGGTATAGGAGATATAAGAAAACAAATAATAATGATATTAAAGAAAGAGAATTTTATAAATTTAAATGAGAGTGAATTAGATGAAGCTATATATAGAATATTTCCTATAGAAAGGGCAGTGCAGTTGTTCGAGAATAAAGAATTAGTAATGCCAACTATTAAAGCATGGGAAGATGTTTATGAAAACTTCTTTTTAAAATCTAATTTTTCGGAAGGTGATGAAGTATTCTCTATTGAAGAGGATGAAGGTAATTTTTGTTTTGGACAATGTTGGTCTTTTATTGAAGATTCTGATGCGATGTGGCGTATTTACTCTCATGATAAACAGTCAGTAAGAATTAAAACAACTTTAAGAAAGCTACTTAACTGTTTGAATTCTTCATGTTCAATGCAAGTTGGTTTAAATTACGTATTTGATGCAAGCGTTTATATAGGTAAAGTAGAATATAGAGCAATAGAACAAATAGAGGAATGGGCTTCAAACCAAAAAGTTTGTAAGAATAACATACAAAAAAGTGTAGTTGAATCTCTCTGTGTAAAAAGAGACAGTTTTAAACATGAAGAAGAAGCTCGGATTTTATACTTTACCGATGATTCTGATTCAAAAATAATTAAAAAGACTCCAAATCACCTTATAGGTTTTCAAATTAATCCTATGGAGTTAATTGATGAAATAGCATTTGACCCTAGAGCGGAACAGTCATTTTATAATGCTTATAAAAATCATTTAGCAACAGAATTCTCTTTTCCGAAAAGTAGAATAGTAAAATCAAATTTATATGATTTTACCCCATTAACATTTATAATAAATTGACCTTTTGATATTAAATTCAATGAAAGTAGTGTACTTATTGCTTCTGTTTTTTCTGAATTTTGCAATTATAAATGCGGAGAAAGAAAACGTTAAAATATTCGTTGCTAATCAACTTAATCAGAATGTAATTTGGGGTACAATAAAAGGAGATCACTTTTATCCACGAGATACGGTGATCTTCTTCAATGATTTTGTTAGGTTTCATATGCCTAACAATATAAATTATGGCGTTTGTCGTTTGGTTCTGGGACAAAGCGCAATCGCAAAAGTTATGAACGAACCACCTCAACAATTGGATTTTATTTTCAATGGTGAGGATATTGTGATAGAAACGGATTTTAATGCGCCACTGGATAGTGCTAAAGACATTGAGTCATTAGAAAACCAAATTTGGTTTGAATTTTTGAGAAAAGAGAAGATATACCAAGAACAGGTCAAAGAGTTGGTGATGCAAATAAACCATTTTCAAAAGAATGATGATACATATTATACTCTTGCTAAACGAACCGAAATAATCGGGAAGTATAATAAGTTGCAAAAAGATAGAGATAAGTTGATTGCATCAGTGACTCAAAATTATCCTAACTTGTATGCGAGCAAACTTATTAAGATAAAACAAGAACCCTTTTTAAATGGAAATTTATCGGAGCAGGAACGAGAGGAAGTGCAAAAAAAACACTACTTCGATAATATAGATTTTTCGGATGAATCATTAATGAACTCCTCTGCATATACCGATAAGGTCTTTAAATATTTTATGCTCTATGCTCAAAAAGGATTGTCAAAAGAAAAAAAAGTAGATGAATTTAAAAAAGCCATTGATGTGATTCTGTATAAAACCAGTCAGAATCCTAATGTATCGGCATTTATAGTAGACTACTTAATGAGAGGCTTCGAGAAACTTGGTCTGGACAATTTACAAACACATATTTCAGACTTCTACATGATTCCTCATGGTTGTTCGGGTGATAATAATACGCTTGAAAGACGATTGGCATTTCAACAAATGAAAAAAGGGGATAAAATACCAGATTTTACTTTAGACGATTGGGATGGTGAACAGTTTAAGCTATATCAATCAGACACAGATTATAAACTGATATTGTTTTGGGAGACAAGCTGCCCCATGTGTAAGAAAATTCTGCCACCATTAAAAAACTGGTACTTCAATAAGAATATTGATTTGGAAGTTTTTGCAATTTCTATTGACGAAGATAAAAAAGCATGGAAGACCTCTATTTCCAAAAATGATTATCCTTGGATAAACTTAAATGAAGCCAATAAATGGGATGGTAAAGTTGCTACTGCTTATAACTTGTATGCTACCCCTACTATGTTTTTACTGGATGGTGAAAATCGGATACTTGCTAAGCCAATTGATTTTAATGGACTTTTGGAGGCTGTATTAGGTTTAGAATAGTTTAGATATTTATACAAAAGCCCTTGACTACAATAAAGTAATCGGGAGTTTTTTGTACCTAGAACAAGACTCGAACCTGCACCCTTATTGAGGATTGGGAACTCAAACTAGCGTGTTTGCTATTTAGAGAATGCTGTAAGATGTTTAGCAGAGACTGTAAACTCAACTCTGTCCATAATTTAGAAATTATATTTTTGAGGATTATGGAAAAAAGAGAATTGAACCCCGAGTATATAGCTATGCGTGATATGGCACTCGAACAGTTAAAGAGCGGTAAATCCCTGACGGGTAAGGGTGGAGTTTTTGCACCCATTATAAAGGAGTTTTTGGAGAGCGCTTTGGAGGCCGAGATGGACGAGCATTTGACCTCCGAGCGGCGCTCCCAGGGCAATAAGCGCAACGGCAAGGGTAACAAAACGGTTAGATCCGAAGGCGGTAGTGTGGACATTGAACCGCCCTATGACCGCCACGGGGATTTTGAGCCCGAAATAGTAAAGAAGCGGCAGGCCGTTTTGGCAGACAGCCTTGCCCCCAAGATTATTAGCCTTTACGGCAAGGGTATGAGCCTACGTGACATCGGATCATATATCCGGGACATGTACGACGTTGAGGTTTCCCCAACCGTTTTGAGCAACATTACCGACAGGGTGATCCCACAGGTCAAGGAGTGGCAGAACCGACCCCTAGACGATGTTTACCCCATTGTTTGGATGGATGCTATGCACTACAAGGTAAGGGACGGGGGAAGGGTAGTATCGCGCGCCGTATACAATATTTTGGCTATCAACAAAAGCGGCAGGAAGGAACTCATAGGGATGTACATTTCCGAAAGCGAGGGCGCTAACTTCTGGCTGTCGGTATTGACAGACCTAAAGAGCCGCGGAGTAAAGGATATCCTGATTGCCTGTACGGATAATCTGACGGGTTTTTCACAGGCGATATTAAGCATATTCCCCGATACAGAAATTCAAAAGTGCGTGATACACCAAATTCGGAATTCGCTCAAATACGTGGTCTCCAAAGGCCAGAAAGAATTTATGAAGGACTTGAAAAAAGTGTACCAAGCCCCAACCAAGTCACAAGCCGAGAGCGAGCTGATTAACCTAGAAGTAACGTGGGGCAAAAAGTACCCCGTGGTGCTGCGCTCGTGGAACGACAACTGGGAGGAGCTGTCCGCTTACTTTAAATATGACGCCCCCATTAGGAAGCTGATTTATACCACAAACGCCGTCGAAGGCTTCCACAGGCAGGTTCGCAAGGTAACCAAGACCAAGGGTGCGTTTTCCAGCGACATGGCTTTGATGAAACTCATTTATCTGGCCACCGAAAACATATCGAAAAAGTGGACTCAACCCATACAGAACTGGGCATTGACAGCCCAGCAGCTTTGTATCATGTTTGAGGGGAGGTTTGTTATCAATCTGTGAGCACACACCAAATTATAAAAGCGAAGGTAGGTCCGCTTATGAGTTCTGCCAAGGGTATATAAACGGCTTCGTACCTCAGCCGCCCTTGGCAAAAATCATAAGCTCCCCGATGAAGCTTTTAGAAATTGGTTAAAAGAAAAATAATGAGTTAATTTGAAATCGTAAAAAAACAACAGGACAGAGTTCAGCTAACATTCCCAATACGATTATGAAAAATTTTAGTATTCTATACTTGTTTCTTTTGTTTTTTACTTCCTGTGAACCAAAAGAATTTTTTCCAGACCCTAATTCTCAAAGAGATGAAAATTTATTCGGTACATGGCGCAACATTGACACTCCCAAAGCGGATAGTAGTTTTGTCATATTTACGAGTACTGGATATTACGGTAATACATCATTTATAAACAATAACCAAATCACAGGGTTTACGAATTTGGATGGTTTGTGGTATAATTTAACAATTTACGGTTTAAACGATATTGGAAAATACTATACTGCTAGTACTTCAAAACATTGGACAAATGGAAGATGGGAGAGTGAAAGTTATTACATATTGAATGAGACGAATGATACACTATATTTGGGCTCATCCAAAGATAATTTGAACGATATATATATTAGGAATGATTATCAATTAATTTACGATGGTCCAGATTATGTTGGAATAGATTCAATAATGACTGAATAAAAGCCCATAATCGAGTAGCCAGCCGATAGGCTATTAATTAGCCTATCGGAGAAGCTCTCACACCACCTAGCATACGGGTCTCGTACAGGGCGGTTCCTTATACCATGGGGAATCGAAGATCGGCGGAGCCAATAGTGTATTTGATTTAGTAGGTAAAGCAGAAGTAATTTGGTTGTACATAGAAGCTAAGGGAATGTAACCTCGTTTTTGGAGTCTTTCCACCGTAATGGTTGTACCTAAAATAGGACTTTGCCAACAAAGATTATATTTTATTGGTGTTAGCGATTTCCGCTTTGCTCCAATTCAATGATGCCAAATGCAGTATCTAAGACGATTACGAAGCCAACCATCCAACACTTCCAGTTTTGTTTTGATATTGGCATATTTTCGACTTTCAATCCACCATCCATTTATGTCCACCGCAGGCGCAACACATGCACACTGCTCATAGCCGTGCAGTTGTGGGTGATGAGAAAAAATGACCCAAATTAGCATCAACCAATCAAAAGAAGTAAATTTGTCAAAAATAGAATATATTGAAAAGACTTTTTATCATATCAGGTTGCAACGGAGCTGGAAAAACAACAGCTTCTTATACAATTCTTCCAGAAATACTAGATTGTGAAGAATTTGTAAATGCTGATGAAATTATCGCCCATAGAAATACTGAGAGTAGTTTAGTTAAAAACACCGAAAGGTGGAATGAATTATTGAATAAGTATAAAAATATTTAGTCATGGATAATGTTGAAAAAATAAAAGAAGGATTAGAAAAAGCATATAAGAAAATGATTGAATTTAAAAAATATAAGAATTCTCCAATTATTATATCCAAAGACGGTAAAGTTGTAGAGATATCACCAGATACAATCACTACCCACAACAACGCATATAGCTAAAGATGTGATTCAGAAAATCACAAATGATAACCTTTCAATTAAGATTTTCGAGGAATTGGTGGAGAAATAGAATTATAACGAGCGTTTGAAACTATTGAATAATTTAATTGACATAGAACTAAGCACTGATTTTCATCCACTTGAAAATCCAAAGCAATATATGGATTTTAAAACCCCTTATAAACAAAGAAGACTTAAATTTACTCGAACAAAGTAAGCGTGATTTGATTGTAAAATATTCTATATCTGTTTTAAATAATACAAAAAGCTTGACCGAAATTGACAACTTAAGAATCTCTCGAGTTTTTAATACGCTTCCTAAAATAGTTGAATCTTCAGGTTCAAAGGAAGAATACAAAGAAATGCTTAATGACTATTATTGGGGAACCAAAAATCATAATAATGTGACATATTTGTATTACCAGCTTATGAATGGATTTTCAAAAGAAGCAAAAGAAGAGTTCGAAGCTAATTTTGAATCAAATGAGCTATTCTTATCTGAAACAAGATTTGAGAATGATAAGCATATACGGTGGTTCATTAGGCATACGCAAACTGCTCTTTACACCAGTAAAAGCTTTTCAATACTTTAAGAAAGGGCTAGTAAGGTTCAAATCCTTATACCTCCCAACCAAATTTCTATCTACCCAATGTCCAGCCCTTCTCCAGACTGTGAGACCTCCACATATCTTATTGCGGCTCGTTGCTGTTGAATACTATGGCGTCGGCTGACTACTTGCCGTAACCAACACGTGATTACAGAGCCCTCACCTAGTAATAGCTTTATTAATATTTATATTTTCGTTTCACCCTCTGGATAAAAATGCAACACAGCCTTTTGTCTATTGAAGATAATTTGTATTTTTAAACTTTTCAACAACTTCGGGTGTGGGTGTACTGCTGCACATGCAGGGCACACACGTGCTCATAAATAATTGCCGTTTAGTAGTTTATTCAAGGTTTACGGCCCGCATTTAAGTTCATTGCAACTGGACAGGAAACAGACCGCAAGCGACAACTATTCATAGCTCCAAGGCAAAACCGAGGCGCTCAGACTAACTTTAACTTAAAACAAAATAAACTATGAAAGGAAAAACAATAGCAACAATAGGCAGTATGCATGTTTGTCCTATGTGTAACGGAACAGTACCACATGTGGGCGGTCTGGTAACTGGACCAGGTTCCTCAAACATGCTAGTAAACAGAAAACCGGTCGCCCTAATGGGAGACATATGTGTTTGTTCAGGACCGACTGATACGATTGTTAAAAGTGAAGCTGGAGTATTCATTAATGGAGTTCCTGTGTCCACAGTTGGTAGCATGACAACACATGGCTGACAAATTGTTCAGAGAGAACCAAACGTAACCTTCGGTTCAGCAACTGCTTTTTCCCTCAGCAACCACAGCACCCAACGAAATATCATTCCCAGAAATTAAAAAAGAATCAAAAAAACATGGTTACATGTCAAAAGCTGACTTTAGCCTGTAAAATCAAACATAAGCTAAAATTCACCCTCTTCAGAATTTAACACAACAATGAAACGAGCAAGAGAAACTTACATTAAACAACAAATATTTGATTTCACTTGCGAGTTCCATGCGACAAATAAACCAAACGCATGAAATTTGAATACGCAGATATAGAGCAGTCCCCAGCTAAACGCTATGGTGCTTGCAATCAAGTAGGCACATACCCATTAGGAGCTCAGCTCAATTGGCATGGAGGTATGCACATTAACGAAGACAGAAATACGGCTATAAAAGCCATTACCGACGGAACAATAATTGCTTATCGTCTTAACAAAGAACCTATTGAAACTAACAATGGATTGAAGTTTTCAAGCGGTTTGTATCCACCCCACCAACCCCATGTTTCCTGCCATTCCAATGACTGTTATTTTTGCCTCAAAAAATCATGAAACGCAGAAAATCCTTAAACCGAAGCATGTTTGAGCATGTGGTTCTACAGCAGGAAAGCGGCCAAACTATAGGAAGTTACGCCAAACAAATTGGAGTAACACGCTCGAAAATGCAATACTGGGTAGGTAAATACAAAGCCCTTGAAAAGACTCAAAAAACAGAAAGCGACACCAGCCTGAAATTTATTGACCTTAACTCATTCGGTCTTCAGAATGCACAGGTTGATTCTTTCGCCTCAACAGAATCTTCGGCAACAACGGCAGTTTCATCGCTACAGGATGAGCGATTGCCGCAAATGAGCCTTACTTTTCCGAACGGCATGAGCCTGAAAATTTACTAGCTCATGATTGGGCTGAGTGCAAACTTGCAGTACTATTTGTGCTGCAAGCCTGTTGATATGCGTAATGGCTTTGATGGACTGGCCGGAATCGTGCGCAATATATTGAAGCAGGATCCTGTCAGTGGTTCCGTTTTCATTTTTATAAATCGCACCGGAACACATATAAAGCTGTTATTTTGGGACGGAGATGGTTTTGCCTTGTTTTACAAACGTCTGGAGCGAGGTAGATATTTTCTAGAAGACCAGGATAAAACAACACCATCACGACTCATTACCCGGGAAGAGTTGATGATGATTTTGGAAGGTCTTTCCTTTAAAAATTTGAAACGAAAAAAGCGATTTAAAATCAGCTGATTTTTGTTATTAAATAACTGTAAAATATAGGTTTAAATATTTGTCAGTCAAATATTTAATATTATATTTGTGTATGAAAAAACAGCACATTTCACATAGCCAAAATACTGCTCAACTGGAGGCCAAAATATCGGCTCTGAAAGCGGATCTTTTGAAGAAAGAAGCTGTTATTTCAGAAAAAGACTCTTCCATACAAAAGCTTACGCAGGATGTAGAACATCTTGCTTTTCAGAATGATCAGATGCGTCGTTTAATATTCGGTTCCAAACGAGAACGCTTCATTCCTCAGGTTCATCCCGATCAACTTACATTGTCTTTCGAAGAGGAGGTTGCTGCTGTTTCCAAAGCTGTTAAAGAAGAGCAGGAAAAGATCCGTGTTGAGTATGAACGCAGGAAAGTCAGAAAAGAACATCCTGGCCGTATGCAACTGCCTGATCAATTGCTTGTTAATGAGATTGTTTTAGAGCCAGAGCAAGACACTACAGGTATGATATGTATTGGTCAGGAAGTCACTGAGGAGCTGGATTATACACCTGCAAAATTGTTTAAGAACCATTACATCCGTTACAAGTTTATTACCAAAGAGGACGAGAAAGCCGATCAAAAGCAAGTAATTGCTCCTTTAAACAGACCTCTTCATAAATGCATCGCTAGTGCCAATCTACTGGGAATGATCTTTACCAATAAATACCTCTACCACTTACCGATTTACCGCACCCGCCAGATGCTCATCCAAATGGGAGTTACCATTCCGGAGTCCACGCTGGAATCATGGATAAAACTTGGAGCCAATTTATTGCGACCTTTATACGTGGTACATCGATTACATGTTTTCAGGGAAATTTATCAGATGATCGATGAATCACCAATAAAAGTGCAGGATCGCAACAAAAAGGAACGTGTCATCAGGGGTACATGTGGGTTCGGTATGCCCCATTGTCAAAAAGCGTGCTGTTTGAGTACTACAAGAGCCGATCGGCCAATGGCCCCATCGACGACTTGAGTTCGTTCCGTGGATTTGTTCAAACCGACGGTTATAGTGGCTATACCTTTTTGGCAAAAAAAGCAGGACTGACTCATTTATCATGCTGGGCACATGCCAGACGGTATTTTGATGCCGCACTGAAGAACGATCAGGAACGGGCCTCGCACGTGCTAAGCCTCATTCAGCTTCTCTATGCCATTGAGGCCATTGCACGGGAACAAAATCTATCCCATGAGCAACGGCATGCTCTGCGGCTGGAAAAAGCTCTGCCTGTAATTAACGAAATTGGAGCATATATTAACAAGCACAAAGGATCTGTAATACCAAGAAGTCCTCTGGGCAAAGCTTTTGAATATTGCAAAAATCGCTGGACAAGCCTGCAAAACTATCTTACCAACGGAATACTGGAGATAGACAGCAATCTGGTTGAGAACTCTATTCGCCCTCTGGCTCTGGGACGTAAGAACTATTTGTTTGCCGGTTCACATGATGCTGCCAAAAATATCGCAATGTTCTACAGCTTCTTTGGAACTTGCAAGAAACTTGACATTGATCCGCAAAAATGGCTAAAGTACGTCATGGAAAACATCCACATTACACCCGCCGAAAATTTCAAAGAACTTTTGCCGCAATTTATTGATAAAAGTTTGCTTCAGGAATAAGTATTTGCTCGGGCGGATACAGCGGTTTTGTTTTAATCCAACATCAATACAGAAGTCCGAAGGGAAGAGAATTAACTTTTTACTCTTTGTATAACCACCTAATGCCGTATGATGAGCTGAAAGAATTTAACAACGTACCCGATATGTTTAAAACCCAACAATACGAGGTAAACAGTAAAACACCATATAAAGCAAAAGGGGTAACAGCATATAAAAGTATCTCTAAAAGTTTTACAATGATATTGCCAGTCAATTCTATTGTAAACCCAAACTCAGAGAATGACATTTTTGATAAATCCCTCACCCACTGGGCAAAAAACACACAATTCAAAAAAGTAATATTCACACATCCCGATTCAGGACTGGTATATGACGATTTATATGTGGACTTAAATAGCGACCAATTCGAAAAAATCAACGACAACATGTATCGTGTGGTAGGCAATGGTCAGACAGGAAAATGTTGGGATTACGAGAACCTACGGAGTACACCAACATATAACAAAGAAAAGCCTGACGAAAATTTTGTTATGCAAGTCCCTAACAAATCAAAGTTCACCATTGAGAAAAAATCGGGCAATTACTACAAAATCAAAACCCTCAACGGCAAACAACAAGACGGTTATATCTATGCCAAAAGCTGTAAGGAAGATGGTTTTGTTCTCGACTTTGACGAAAACAACCTAGATGAAATCATCACGGGAAACGATTGCAACATTCCTGTAAAGGCAGGCGATATTATCGGTTTTACCGGCCCAATGGGACATATTGGCAACGAGCAACATCGCACCACCCATCTCGAAGTTTTTAGTGCAAGCGACCCAACAGCGTTTTTAAAGGGAAAAGAAGGCGATAAAGACGACATTGCTGACACCAAAGACTATATAAAAATAGCCAAAGGTGCAATGCTCAGCCATCATTACCCATATACGCTCAAAACTGGTGATGAAATATTGGTATTACAGGTTGAAGAGGAATATTCACGCATAAAACTTCACAAGCAATACCGAACAGTTGAAAAATCCGATTTATGCAACGGAACAGCACCAACAGAAGAAACAGGCAATTATACATATACTAACTTTAAGCTTGACAAAATTAACGAAGCTTTTGACGGAACAATTACCAAAGATTCGGTAATAACCCTTAACGAAGATGCTGAGCAAATTGCAAAAGAGCAAACATCCCGTGACGTAAGCTATAGCTTGCCCAATGGCGAACATTGTTACTGGGTTCATAAAGATCATTTGCCATCTGGAGTAACCATGATGGGCCAATATTTTACCCTAAACAGCGACATCAACCAACTTTTCGAAAGCAAACCCAATAAAAACTATGTTTCTACGTTTTTCCCAAACGATTCCGAAAAGCAAACAGAACTGATGGGCGACTATATTATCAGTAAAAAGGAAGTTAAAGAAATAAAGTTGGGTAACGTTATATGGTACGAAATCAAGCTACAGGATTGTCGTGGCGAACGTAAAGGCTATATAAAAAGCGATGACGAAAAAGTATCAAAGGTTTCGGCACACGACTGGACAGCTTTTGGTTTTAAAGTATTGAAAGACCAGCCCGACAATTTCATATTCGATGAAACAGAGAAAAATGCTCCGCAATTTCTAAAATCGGTATTCAAAGAAATGGACACGGATGGCAATAAAAAGTTAAGTCCGCAGGAACTGCGCCGTGGTTTGAATGATATGTATGTTTGCGAACGCCTTTCTAAACTGGTCTGCTACCACCAAAACGAATGGGGTGTAAACTACAGTAGCCTTAAACAAGAACTGGAAACTCTGTTCGATAAAGGCATCGAACAGGAAGAAGACGAAGAAATAAAAGAGCATTTTATCAAGCAAAAAGAAAACTCCCTAAAAGTAATTGAGGACAAAGTAAATGCCCTTGATTTTTGGAGCAAGGTAAAAGTACCAGGAAATGAAATGCCAGAAGGCTGGACATATGACCCCACGCTTGACAAAAGCAGAAAAATGTACTCGTGGGAAACCCAAAGCAACCCACAGCCAAGGGGCAAAGGCGAATTAGAACCTTTCCCAACAGATACAAAGGTTTATCATTTTCATCCTAATGCATTTGTTGAGCAGATGAGGCGAGTAAATAATTGTGTTATAGAAATTGTACGTAAGTGGACCTACTGGTCAGGAGAGAATAGTTCTAGCGCCACTATTAGTACTTTTTCTGTTTCCAATTCTAATATATCAGGTTATATTACTGAGCCGTATGGACCCGATACTACGCAAAAAAATAAAGATAAACGAATACCAATTGGAGAATATAAGTTAACGTGGCATGTTTCCAACAAATTTTCAAAGGATAAATATGTGAATTCGACAAATTCATACATTAGTTCTTTGGATGACCCTTGTTTGAATTATGGATTTCCAAAACTTTATAATGAAAGTGTTGCTAAATCAAGAGGAATATTGATACATATTGGAGTCAGAGGAGAACATTCTGAAGGTTGTTTGTTGCCTGGTAAGGAAAAGCTAACTAGCAATATAGGAGGAAAACAAACAATTATTGGTGTAAAAGAAAGTCCTGAGCAGTTTTACACACTTATTGCATTTCTTGAAGAAGTCGGTATTCAAAATGTTAAACTTATAATAAAAGAAGACTATGAACAACAATAGATGTATTGGAATTTTATTATTACTACTCTTTTTTTCAAAAATATATTCTCAAACTGAATGTACAAATGAAAGTTGGTTACAAGAAACAAAGAAAAGATATTCAGGCGAAATATCTATCGCTGATGACATTTCAGATTATATAAAATATGACTATAGCAATGCCCTAATTGGTAGAAAAAACTTTAATATCGGTTTTATTGGTGTAAGTAAAAAGAGATTAGAAATTGAATTCCTATCTTCCGTAAAAAACACAAGAAATGAAAATAAATATTTTATTTCTGGACAAACGACTGTAGCAAATAATCTACGAAGTTTCCATGGTATTATTTCAATAGATACAGTATATATTAATTCCCGTATAAAATATGGTATTGAAGATGGGATGACAGATAGTATTGTAAAACAAGGATTTATTATTGGCAGATATGAATTCTACGAAAATAAAAATGAAACATCTACAGGCTTTTTTGAAGGAATATTTTTTAACATGTGGTTTCTTGATACGAATGGTATTATTCGCTTTGATGGATTAGAAGACTTTTCTGATTCATACTGTAATAATTTGTTTAAAGGCACATGGACTAGTTATAAAACAGAGAAAACAGTTCCTTGTAATTGGGGACAATACAGGATACCATGCTCAGGAGATTTAGATATTGGTACAGCTGAATTTATGCCAAATCCAAAATATAAAAATGTGGGTTGGGATAAGTATCTTCCTTAAATTAATACGAGGTAAAGTAAAATTGTAAAAGTCTATAGATGAAAGTCAAGGAGAAGATAGTAAAATACCAGAGCGGATTTTTGACAGAATAAATAATGGTTCGCCTGAAAGATTAATGCAAAGGAGAAAAAATGCCCATCTTCCGGTGGAGCTATTAATTAATATTTTTTTCTCTCGGATCAAGACATATGTAAACTTGACCGTGCTCATTTCCTCAAATCGGTATTCAAAGAAATGGACACGGATGGCAATAAAAAGTTAAGTCCGCAGGAACTGCGCCGTGGTTTGGATGATATGCATGTTTGCGAACGCCTTTCTAAACTGGTCTGCTACCACCAAAGCGAATGGGGTGTAAACTACAGTAGCCTTAAACAAGAACTGGAAACTCTGTTCGATAAAGGCATCGAACAGGAAGAAGACGAAGAAATAAAAGAGCATTTTATCAAGCAAAAAGAAAACTCCCTAAAAGTAATTGAGGACAAAGTAAATGCCCTTGATTTTTGGAGCAAGGTAAAAGTACCAGGAAATGAAATGCCAGAAGGCTGGACATATGACCCCACGCTTGACAAAAGCAGAAAAATGTACTCGTGGGAAACCCAAAGCAACCCACAGCCAAAGGGTGAAAATGATTTAGAACCGTTTCCAATAGATACGAAGGTTTACAATACAGTTGTTAGTGAAGATGAAAAAAAGATAATAATTGCAATGGCTAAAAATGAAGGGAATTGCGACTCTATTCAAGCATACGATCGTGTTATTCTTACTGTTGGAGCAATGCAAAAGACTGTTGGAATAGATGGCAGAGGCGAATTTCCTATACAAGTTTATGAGTTTAAAGAAAAATATCCTCAGAAATACAAAGTTCTATTTGAAAATTGTGGCTGGACGGTAGAAAAAGAAGATGATGGGATTAGGATGTATTATGAAACTTCAGAGGGAAAGATAACTGGTAGTAAGTTACGCACTCTTGTACGTACAGGCTTTGATGCTAATAGTTTAAATCAGAATTTACCTAATGAACCGTTAGCACACCTTATAAAAGTAGGAAAAGATGAAGACTTTATACGAAAACAGGTTTATGACTTTATATTGAGAATAAGAAAGTATTGTGATAAAAAACCAAATGGATATTCTTATCAAATTAAAGAATACTTTAACAGCCCTCTTGGTAAAGCTATTGTATTAGACCATAGTGTAAATGCTCCTGCAAATGTAACTCGAGATGTTGGAGCAGCAATAACTACGTTCTTTAATGAGAAAGATACTGAGATCATAGAATTCAATAAAACAGTTACAAATGTAACTGATAAGAAAAGTAAAATATCAAGAAATCCTAACGATTGGGGAAGTAAGCATTTACAATATGAAAACAGAATTCTAGAATTGTATGGTCCAGCAAGGGATATGAATGATGCAAAAAACAGATATGATAAAATAAAAAAAGAATTTTGATGAAAAAACATTTATTAACCTCCATGTGTATATTTTACTGTTGTTGTGTAATGGCGCAGGAAAATAAGGTATTTGATTCTAGTATACTTAATTTAAAAGCATTTTATGAATATGATTTCTCTGATAGTACAATTTTAGGAAATGATACGATATATATAGAGAGAGATTCTATTGATAATTTTATCAGTTTGATTGTAAAAGACTCTATAGTTAAACAAAAATCACCAATCATTAAACTTGAGGAATTGGATAAGTATTGTCCATATGTTTTTGAGAGGGTTGGTATTATAAAATATTTGAATGGTTTTATAATTGAATATTATTTCCCAGATAAACTTGGGCATACAGGAGCATACAAAGTTTATGATATTTTTAGATTAAAAGAAAAAGATAATTATTATAGATTATCTTCATTTTTTTTATCTGGAAACAGATATACTCAAGCATTTGAAAAACTTCATTGTTGGCCTGTTTCATTATATAATTATCATCCTCAAAATGAAAACTATCTGAATGAAAAAGGTTTGAAATTGCTGTTTAAATGCTTTAATTATAATAATGAAGAATGTAATCAAGTGGCCGAATCTTATAACAAGCAAATACAAAGGGCTTATTCTGATAAAGATACAATTACGATGCGTAACTTGTCAGATATTATTGTTATTCAAATGGCCATACAGCGTTCGTTTGAACCAATTTCAGAAGATATAGTTGGCTACAATAACTCAGCTTACTATCTTGAACAAAAAGGTTTTTATTTTAGTGCTGTTTATCTATTAAGTAAGATATTGGAAATTTCACCCAATAGAACAGTAGCCTATATAAACCTTGGTGATGCCTATTGGGGATTAAAAGAATTTGAAAATGCAAAAGAAGCATACAAAAAGTACATAAAATTAATGAAAATCAACGGGAAAGAGAATAAAATACCCAAGCGCATATTGGACAGAATAAACAATTTATAAATAGTTTTAACAATGCAGATACACAGGAGGGGTACAATCAATGTTCAAGACGGCAAAATATAAATCAATATTACTCAGAATTATTAAACCATGAGTTAATAGGATTAGGCTATAACGATCAAGAAGAAGATTTTTATACACAATTCAAATACACCTTGCATCTGGGTAATAATCAAAAAAAAGGCAGCTTAAAAAAAGCTGCCTTTTAAATCTTCAATTAATACAAATCCACTATCCTCTATACAGTGGATCCAATCCTATAGTACCAACAATACTATCAATAAACTTATCCGATTGAACATAGCTCAGTCTTTCTTTAGCTACAGAAATTCTTTTGTAAATATCCATTTCTTTAACCAAAAGCTGATTTTCAGGCTTACTAGCAAACTCTTCCAGGTCAGCCAACTGTTTAGTTGTAAACTCAAGTTCTTTAGTTTGCTTACGTTTCAAACGCTCCTTGTACCAGTCACTTTCAATCACATAATCCCTATCAAAGTATTTACGTAATTCAGGGTCACTAATATCCTTACCTTCATACTCGCCATAAGCCATCACACTCAACAATATTTTCAAAGGAGGAATAGCAGCCTCAACACTTCCGTCAGCAAAGTAAGCCAAAGCCACTTTCTGTTGTGCTTCCACAATATTATTGATTCCATCCACAAAGTCCTCTATTCCTTGCTTTTCAGGCTTTAACATTTCCTCACTGAACACAGCTTTAGGCTCGTCAAACAAGCGATTCATACATCTAAATGCAAAATGTTCTGTGATTCTATACCCTAAACGACTGGCGAGCACTTTTTGTCCATTATATTCAAAATCATCCAGTTTCTCAAGACAACCTGTTTCTATCAACAACTTAGGATCCCTATCCTCTGGCACCAGGCGTGCCCATATTTCAGGGATCAACAAGCTAATATCATGGTCAAACCTATCTTTTCCCACATAACCGGCTGCAGAGGTAAAACCCTGATACTCGGTTAAGATATAAGACAGCAAGGCATTATTTAAATCGGAGGTAGGAGCCAACATATTAAAAGGTCCTTTTGTCAATGCGCCTTCCGAACCAGCACCGGTTGTTGATGGCGACTTACCTGTCAAACTACAAATAAAGTCCATAAACAGCTCTGGCAACTCCTGATAGTGAATCGGGTTATAGACGCTCAATGATCTAACGCCTGCCTTTTTATCAGCAGGGTTATTCCTACGACCCGGCAGCACAGCATTTACAGTATTAATAACAGGCTTATTCTGTTCGATTCTTCTACGTAAACGAACGCCCACTTCAGCCAAATAACTATCTTCGGTTTCCTCTGCATAAACATTTTTCTGCAAATAACGCGGATTCTTAGTCGGTTCACCATTTACAACACGCGTATGAGATGGAGTAACAAAGTAACCATCCTTATCACTCTCAGCCACTTTGGTAATCAGATCCTTCACTGGCTGTGTATATCTATCAAAGCTGATGGCATCTTCCACCAACTCTATAGCATCAGCTTTACGAAGAGGTTCATAATTAGTTAAGAAAGTTCCATTTTGAACGATATCAAACTCAGCATCCACATCATATCCACGAATAACGGCCTCATCCGGACGTTGAAACAAGTGATTCTCGCAGTTTGCAGTAATCTTAACGCTTTTGTTTTTGTATTCAGGATTCAGATATTCTATTTTATTGGAAGGCAAAGTAATAGAAGCGGTAATATCATCTTCCATTTGTATCTTATGACTAGGAACAAAATCAGAACGCAGTTTATGAACCAACCAATTTTGATCCTTACTAAACCCGATGCGTACATAACTACCAATAACAGGATTATTCTTATACATCAAAGTAGTTCCGGCTCTACCATTCACTATTTCCACAGTCATATAATCCTTCCAGTTACCGGTCTCCGTATCATTACGATACAATCGCTTCACAAAAAGAACGAGTGTACGAATATGCTGTGGTATATTTCTTAAAAACGCATTATACTCATCGCTATATTGGTCTGATGGAGTCAGCAATTTAACTGCAGAACCCAATGTTCTCTTCGTACTCAGGAAGGGGCGTGACTCTCCTGCATCAGGACGAATATTTCGCCATCTGTCGGAATAATCTTTATTAATGATTTCATCGGCCAGCTTAAAGTCCTCTTCTAAGTTATGGATATTAAAAGTACCATACTTAATAGCGTTTTGTAACGACTTGGATATTTCTGATTTTCCTCCACCAGAAACCGTACAAGGCTTATGACAAAACATACCCTCAGCATTGGTATGAATAATTCTCCACAATGGTTGAGCCGGGTGCTTCGCCAATTGGAACTTATCTCCCGAAGGATGAACATATACTTTTTCAGGAGAAAGCTTCAATTTAAACTCACTCCCTTTATAATCCCAGCTAACCGCACTTTTCTGTATATCAATATCGGCATACTCAGGTATGTAAACAATTTTCGGGTATTTCTTATCCACCGCATAACCTTCCGGCTTCACCTCTACCCGATCACCCAAGAGCTTCATTGCTTCCTGGAAATTATACTTATATTCAAACTTACTGGAGAAGTGCTTTCCAAACACGTTCTCGCTCATGATTCCACGCGGAAAGGCGATAGCTCCACCAGCATGTTCTTCCTCAACCAATCCGTATAGGTTTGCAGAATATCCGATTTGCGTTTTTACTTCTTTTTTAGAATAGCCGTAGTAGTTATCCGCTATTAATGTAACCACCACACCCCTGTCATCACGACAAGTACACTTAAAAGCACCACCATCATTATAGAGTTCATCTTCTTTCTCCCAACACATCCCTTCTCGTTTTTGGCGCTCTGTAGCTTCAGAAACATGCGGCAAACCAACATCTTTCTTCTTTAGCTTTGTCAGTTGAGGCGCTAAAATAACGGCTCCTGTATGACCCGTCCAATGTTCAACGTCCAAAGCTGCATCATTCTCAGCCAAATTATGATCACCGGCGTTACCAAAAATACTCTCCACAAAGTCAAGATTACTGGACAAACTTCCCGGGGCGAAAAAACGAATCTCCATGGTTTTTTCATCAATAAAACCCTCCACCTTAGGACAAACAACAGGACGCATCAATAAAGAAAGCATCACTTTTGCTTGTTTCTTCTGATTAGAAGTAAAAGGAAGCACTTTATAGTCCTCAGGAGGATTTAAGGCAGCATGCAATAGATGTGCAAAAGTAAGCTTAGGCACTTCTTTTTTATCCAATGGCACAGGAAGACCACCTTCCACAATATGAAAAGTTCCTTTTGTGGTTCTTTTATCATTAAAAGGATTATTCAAAATCCCTTGTTTTACACGATAAGAGTTGATTAAATCATTTTTAAAAGTATCACCATTAGGCGGCAAACTGATTTCTCGCGCTAATCCTTTTTGGTTCAGCACAAACGTGTTGTTAGGAATACGTAGCGATTTATCAATTTCAACATCTTTTAGATAATCATCGATAAAATTCTGTATTCTGGCATCAACCGGCGAAAGATGATCAGACAGCAATCTTGATTTTTCTCTAAAGCTACTGATCAGACTTTCTGTTAAATCCAAAAACCGTGCGTTGGATAATTTTTTCATCGCATCAGTTTCGTCATGAAACAGAGGTTGACCAAGCGCAGCCAATTGAAGGTTGATGTACTGGATCATATCCTTACGATCCTTCTTGGTTGGTTTTAAATTGAATACTTCCTCTTTCATTATATTCGATTTTATATGTCTTCTTATTTGCGTCTGCCAAAAATAATCAATTAAAGATATTTTTCTTCATTAGAACATGAAATAATCTTTAATTATTTTCTGTATTATTACTAAATCACTCATCTAATAAACAATCTGAAATTAAATTAGATCATAAAATTTCTATTCTCAATATATGAGAATAAATTATTTATGAATTGCAAATTTAAGTTTTGCTATTTAAAATCATGGTTATAAATCCTTTAACAATATCACAATAAAAAACGATAAATAGTTTTCATCATTGTAGTTACAAAGGTAAATGTAGGTGAAAAATATGATTTATTAAATAGCTAATTATGGTGATTTAGGCAAAAACAGGATGAAATGAAAATAGGAGGGCTTAGAACAGAAAAAACAATGCCCGACAGGTATAAAATAGATCTTATCTAAAAATGAGACAGAAATAGTCATAAAATTATCAAGCAAGCGTCAGAAACAACACTAATACAAAGACCTGCAAACAGATACAGGTCTTTTTTGTCGCTTACTATCCAGCTCGTATAAAACGAGCCATGGGAATATATTCACACACAGGAGAATGATTGAATTTTCTTGTGAGATCCATATAAGCATTGAAAGAAAACTTAAACTTATAAAAATACCTCCCGATGAAAATACCTTCCGATCTACAGATCATATAATTAAACACATCCTATTCCAAAACATCATCGGCATCCACCACACCATCTTCTGCTGTCTCCTGCGTTCTGCGCTCTTGTTCAAAATCTGACAAAGGCTTTAGGTTTGCAGGTATAGGTTCATTCACCTCATCTTTAAAATAAGGAAAAACATCCGCAATATTACTCTCTATGATGGCCACAATATCAAAATCAACCGTCATTCCACTCATTGACTCATTGATTCTTTCATATGCTTCCTTTAAATCAGATGCCAGTACCAACATTTGATTAGCTACTTTTTTCTCTTTACCTGCATCCTCATCAATGGTAACAAACATCACCTTACACTTATACCATTTGTCACCATCATCATAAAAAAACAAATCGGTATAGTTTGCCTTTTTAATGGAAGGAACAGAAAACTCACCAGAAACATATTGTTCCATTTCTGCATGTATTCTACTTTCTGCCTCGGTATATGAAACAGCATCAATTAGATAAGGCAGGTTCACTTTTTTTTGCTTACCCGATTGCTCATCTATCTTTTCGTACTTCACTTTGCACTCAAACCACGTATTCATTGTATATAATATTTTTGTTACAATTGTTTTCTAAAGCCAGCAAATATAATTCAATTTAATGTGATCAGTACTTGAAACCGTTAGAATCGACTCCATCATCCATAATTTTTACCCAAGACACACCAAACACCCGCCAAACACACAATTCATTACACATTTACACTCAAGACATTATACCCATTTATTATTTTTTTTTGAACTTTATCAATAAAAATTCACAATTCTTATACGTGTATTTTTACAGTCGATTGTCATATATACAAATAAGCTTAAAACGCCCAAATATATCAGAGTCATGAAACAAGAGAGAATAAGAAGAAATCTATACAAAGTTTTAAGAAAGACTGGCGTGCCCCGCAACAAAATTGTTGAAGATGCTGCCTTAACCGAAGAGTTATTGATGGACGAAGTGGATTTAACTTGTTTTCTATTTCTACTGGAAACCAAATTTGAGGTTGAAATTGAGAACTCGGAACTATCCATGCTAAACTCAGTGGGATCCACAATCGAATACCTTCAAAAACATTGCGCCTAGTACTTTTCAATGTCAGATTATAAATAACAGGGAACCAAGTTTTACGGCTTGGTTTTTTTAGGTTGCGGAACCAAGTTTATTTCTACAGGTGTTGACTTAAATATTTTAATCAGCTCCTCTTCTGGATGAATCACATTATAATCTTTCCAGAACATCGGATCATAGCCCACTATTTGGTCTGCCAACACATAATTAATTTTATAGGCTTCTGAATATCTGATACGCTGATCCTTCCCTTGTTGGGCATTGGTAATCAACAAATCAGCAGAAGCTTGATATTCCGATCGGGTTTTATTACGCTTGTCTTGCATTTTAATAATCAACTCTCCACGTACGCTATTCAGTATCCATTTCTCACCATAGGGACGATAGTCTACCTGATAACGGGTAAATACGGGCACCGACTTGATTCTTTTGGCATTTTTCCGAATTAAATACTGATCACTTTTACGCAGCGTCTTTCGTGTCATACTAAAATCTGCACTAATAAGTGCAAAAGTCTCCACATCCACACATAATTCTCCTTCATAATAGATATCATCTAATTCAACGATAGGTTTAAACCCCACTCTATACACCACTCTATCACGAACAATACCTTTTCCTTTATGGATGTAAAAATAGTTATCATCCTCTTCCTCCGATATAAAATTCAGATGCTTAGCCACATCAATGGTTGAAAACAAGGCAGGCCCTCCAGCCAGCTTTAAACGCGCCAGAAAAACATCTTCGTCTTCCACCTTTTTTCTACCTTTCACTAAACGAGCTTCCTCTCTATCAGAAGTCTTCAAATATGAGCTCTTATAAATATCCAACACCGCCTCCGAAACTTCAATGTATTTACCATCCTGTCGAATCGACTCCCTAAAAAAAGCGGTTAATAACATGGGACTTGTAAAGTAATTGCGCGCCCTGTTTTCAACCATACGCTTAATAACTTCACGAGGACGAATGAAACGCACCTTAATCTCCTTTAATTGAACAGATTGCGAACGAAGCAACACCAACATAGTAGTATCACGTTGGGGTACTGCCATATTGTAGGAGCTATATCCAATGGAGGACATATGCAATGCAGCTCCGGCCAAGTGCTGAGGAATTAAAAAGACAAACTCTCCGTCCATATTAGTACTTGTACCCAACGACTCGCCCATCACAGCAATATTCACCAGAGGAATACTTTGTCCATTATCCGCAGAAACAACCCTTCCTCTTAGCGTGATATAGTTACTTAATGCCACTTCCCTTTTTTGGTGAGATATGATCACCTGCCGACCAACACTCTTAAAGCTCAAATCGTAGTTTTTAAATACTTCTTGCAAAATAGAATAAAGGGAATGTTGACTATAGTTCACATTCAGCACAGAATCCACCGGTAAAGCAGAAGGATCGTAAGAGAAATTAAAAGCATACTTTAGATACATAGAATCGAGCAATGCCTCCATACTAATGCCTTCATAACTGACATCAACAATTTCATCCAAAACATCATCCTGCGCGTAACTAACAGAGGATATAAGCAAAATTATCAGAATGTACACTATTCGCTTTGCGCTTCTCATACTGTCATAATTATCCTGCTACACATTACTAATAAAACCACGCCCATAAGGGTGATATACCTTTCGTGCACCCATTTCTTACATAAAACAAGTCTACAGCGTCTACACTAATATAATAATTTTCAGGAATTTAATTTTTATGATAATGAAAATCAACTCCATAAAGTTCATTTAAAACATCCATCACATGCGCTATGTCATACCTATCAAAGGTAGAGCTAATTACATGATTCTCCACATCAAGACCTTCAGGTATTTCTATGGTCACATCATACACTTCTTCAATCAAGACGATTGCTTCCGCCAACTTATCCCGTTTAAATACGAACTTCTTTGTTTTCCAGGCCATATAATTATCATTATCCACCTGCATCTTAACCAACGAATGATCCTTCACATTAAATACGGCCCTATCTCCGGCACGCAACACCACCTGATTATTCACATTCAACAGAGAGCTCACCTCCACCTCTCCAGAATTCACACTTACCTCTGTGTACAGAGCATCCGCAAAAGCCTTCACATTAAAAGAGGTTCCCACCACCTTAATCTGAATTTGACTGGTATGGATAACAAACGGACGAGTTGTATCTGCGGCCACATGAAAAAAAGCTTCGCCATATAATGAAACCGACCTATCATCTTTACCAAATGACTGCAGATACTCGATACTACTATTTCTATTTAAATCGATGACAGAGCCATCGTTCAAACTAATTATCTCAATCGCCTCATCACTCTTCGCTGTAATAAGCTTACTATTACCCACATCATTTGAAAACGGATTGACAAACAAGATAAGCAACGCAATCACACAGGCCACCGCAGCCCCATAAGCGGCATACACCAGATGAACATAACGCTTCTGCTTACCCAGGGTTTTAGCCCTTACATCATCCCATGCTTTATGAAGATCTACGCTATTGCCCACCAATGTATGGTCCACCATATGCAGATTGTCGGATATCTGACGCCACTCATTTCTATGACTTCCTTCCTCCATCCACTTTTCAAAGTCTCTCACTTCGTCTTGCGATGCTTCTCCCGAATACACCTTAGCCGCCAAATCCCAATTTATATGTAGCTTATCATTCATCATTATTGCTTTATCGCGCATATTAAACCATTAAAACACCCATAGACAACACTATATTTAGCATCTAATTCATCAGTTATCAACATAATACACTTGCTTTTTCAAGTCTAACAAGTGCACTCTCAAAAACTTCAGCGCTTTCCCCATCTGCACTTCAACTGTTTTAGGAGAAATACTCAACTTTTCTGCTATTTCACGATACTTCAGACCTTCCAACCTGTTTAATTTAAAAATCCTTCTACGTTGTTCCGGTAATAACTCTATCACCTGAGCAATATGTTCCATGACACCCGAGTCGGAATAGTTCACCATCTCCACCACATCCTCCATACAGACCGTATTTTTAAAGTCTCTTTCATGCTGCACTCTTTTTAACTCATTATGACAGCTGTTTCTCACTGCAATTATTAAATAAGATTTTACAGCGGTAATTTCATATTGCCTTCGCTTTTCCCACAACTTCACAAATACATTCTGCACAATACTCTCTGCCATATCCAGATCATGAACAAGGGTATTTGCAAATGCAGTAAGACTGACATAGTATTGCTTAAACAACTGTTCATACGCTTTCTCGTCACCTTCCTTAATCCGGTTAAAAAGCCTTTGATCGTTATTTTGAGTAGTAGACTGACGCATGCAAGAATAAACCTTTATAATAAGACAAAGGAAACACTCGTTTACCCCTATCCTACAAAATAAATATTGCTGAACGCCTCTTAATTTACGCTTTTTTACGGCAATTGAAAAGTAACAATAACAGCGGCATGATCAGAGGGGAATAGTGCAGTTGTGCTATCGATTACGGCTGCCCCTGTAGCTTTAAGCCTGGCACCTTTGTAGAAAATAAAATCAATGCGATCACTATAGCCTTCCTTAAAAATAGGAGAATAAGTATTCCCCAGGACAGCAGATTCATCGGGCCACATCTCACGAAAAGCATCAATAAAGCCTTCCTGTTCCATTTTTTGAGTAGAAGGAAAAGGAAGCACCTTATTAAATTTATTCTGCTTATTACTTTCAGTCCAATCCAAGTGTGAACCACTATTAAAATCGCCTGCCAATATTAAAGGACTGGAATTAAACTCATTATTCAACTGTCCCAATTCACTTAAAATAAAGCGGACTTCATTTCCACGGGTAGAGTTCTCCAGGTGAAGTATAGTATCGGTACTTATACTTTCATTCATCAAGAGGCCTTTAATATTAGGTTTAAAACTTAGCCAAACAGGGCAAACCACCAAGTGTTTGTTTTCACTCAACAAGACCTCAATACCGCCTGCATTAATAGCTTTAAAAATATTAAAACTTTTCCCCAGCGGATATCTACTCAAGAGGCACAGGTTACGACTTCTTCTATAAAAATAAAAATCCAATTTATCGGCCAAATATTCTCCGGACCCAAACTCTTCCTGAAGCGCAATGATATCGGCTCCATTCTCTCGAATACAGCCTGCTATTTTATCCAACCCAACCGTTTTCCCCTGCTGTCTGCCTCCATTCCAAATATTCCAGGTCATTACTTTTATGAAATCTCCTGCCTCATCAGGCATGCCTAAACGTTCCTTTTTAATAAAAGAATAGGCTTCTGCAAACTGTTCATCCGTCAGTTTTTGCGACCATATCCCTACTTCATCAATCATCCCATTAAAAGTATCCATGGTATAATCTACCGAACCTGCATTACATCCGATGTGCAGGTTATAATCGGCATCAAAGCCCTGAATACCATCTAAACTCAACACCCCCACAAGCTTACCATCAAAATAAGTACGAGCCACCTGTTCATTCTTATCCATCATAAACCCCAGCTGGTGCCACTTTCCATCATTAATACGCTGACGAACAGGTGTTGCCGTAAATTTATGTAACTGAAAACCATCCGAAACATCCAACTGCCAGGCCCCCGTTACAGTTGTTGAAACAGCCCAACCTCTCTCGGTAGCTATTCCAATACTCTTATTTCCTATAATACCATATACTTCATGATCATCCTCTTGCATCTTCACCCACACCATCACTGAAAAGGCGTTTTGCTGCTGCGGAATAAACTCTCCTTTGGTTTCAATGACAATTGGTTTTCGATGAAACGAAGTCTGCGTTAAATCCAAACACGAATCCTTTAATCCTCTATCATAAGACATCTCCTGATTGCCATATATACGAAAGGGTTCAATACCCGAAGAGGTATTATCTCCATTAAAATCAAAATACAGTAAGGGAACAGAGGGAATCTTTTCTGTGGAATGAAAGAAATGGCACGAAGTGATTAGCAAGGCACTAAATGCGAATGCAATATATTTATGCGATTTGTTCATAAATCAAAATGAGTACTAGGTACATGTTTAACTTGTTCGAAAAAAACACTCATAAGGTTACGTATTTACGAACGTATTTTGCCTAAAAAACAAAATATTAACATAGTATCATCTCCCAACTTAATCTTCACAACACCGGTTTAAATCATTTAAATCACACCCTAAATATTGAACAAATAAAATTAATTACCTAATTTCAAAAGTTTAATTTTGCCTACCAATAGCTCTACAAAACTCGCCATAACAATCATTTCATGATGGCTCGTTTCCGCTCGGCTATTGAAGGTATATTTTTACATCATCTAAAAAACCCATTATCATGAAAAAATTATTAATTACCGTCTTGGTTGTCACCATCGTTGCCCTTGGATCGGCAGCCATATGGCTTTCTTCACTCGAAAGCACCTATGACGTTCAGCGCTCTATCATTGTCAACACCTCCCAGGACAAAGTTTTTCCTTTAGTGCAGGATTTTAACCAATGGACTGCGTGGTCGCCTTGGTTATCTATGGAGCCGGATGCCAAAGTAGAAATAACCGGCAGTGGCAAAAGCATAAACGACACCTACAGCTGGATAGGAGAACTAGTTGGAGAAGGCAGTATCAGCCATACTAAAATAGAACAAGGCCTAGCTATTGAACAAGAGATTTTATTTAAGGCCCCCATGGAGTCACGCTCCTCTGTCTACTGGCAATTCAACACTATCAACGATTCTACAACCAATATAACATGGGGAATGAAAGGTGAGATGCCATTCTACCTACGCTTTATGACTCAGATGATGGACACTTGGATCGGCATGGACTATGAACGAGGACTCAAGATGATCAAAGAATTAGCTGAAAAAGGATATGTGGCCTCTAAAGTGGAGATAGTAGGTATCGTAGACGCACCCGCCATCCATTACATGGGAGAAAAAGTAGCCTGTACCATGGATGATGTTGAATCTAATATGAAATCTTCATTCACTAAACTAAACCACTATATTATGAACCATTCCATGGATCACGAAAGAGCATTATCGGTTTACCACGTGTTCGATTATATAAAAGGAAAGGTAGAATATTCAGCCGCTATACCCATCAAAGAGGGTTTTGAAGCTGAGGCTCCATTTTATACTGGAGATATTGCTGCAAGCAAAGCATTAAAAATAAAATTTACGGGCGATTATCAACACATTGGCAATGCATGGGCTGCTGGTATGACCTATACTAGAACCCACAAAATCAAAGAAAACAAAGATATTCCACCCTACGAAATCTATTTAAACAAACCCCAAGATGAACCTGACCCACGAAAATGGGTGACCGAAGTCTATATGCCCATAAAATAAAAATGATCCTTGCATCCTGTTCTGTTAACATTTTAAAGCCACACCAAAAACGAACTTACACCAGCAGCCTCATCATTAAAGTTGCTTCCTTAATACTTTAGGGATGGTTAAACAAAGTGCGGCTTTTTAATGTTTCAACAAAAAATAAATAATCCATGACAAGAAAAAGAAAAGAACTATTCCCTCATACCATTACTTCAGTCAATGAGATCACCCCCGGCTATTTCACAGTTGCATTTAAACGTCAATTTGACTTTATTCCAGGTCAGGTAGTAGCTGTTTCATTCAACAACCAGGATGACCCCCGTTTATACAGCATTGCAGGAGGCAACCAAAACGACACCATGCGCATTCTATTTGATGTGTATCCAAACGGACTTCTCACCCCGCTATTATCCACTGCCCAAGTAGGTGATGAAATACTGGTTTCTGAACCCTTTGGAAAATTCACTCCTTCAACCAGTGAAGAATGGTGGATCGCCACCGGAACAGGCATCGCCCCCTTTGTGTCAATGCTCGAATCAGGAATAAAATCACCGCAAAAATTCCTCCACGGCTCCAGAACCTTGAATCATTTTTTGTTTCAAGATCTGTTCAAAGAAAAACTAAAAGACAACTATCTGCGTTTTTGCACCAAAGAAACCGGCCCAGAAATTATACAAGGAAGACTCACCCATTGGCTTAAAGAACAAGATGAGTTACCCAAAAACTTTAAGTACTACCTTTGTGGCAACCCGGACATGGTAGTAGAGGTTCGCGACATTATTTTAAGCAAAGGAGTGGAATTTGAAAACATCATGGCCGAAATATACTTTTAACAGGAGGCAAAAAATCACGTATTAACATAAAGATCTATAAACTCCTGAGGAATGGGCACTGGTCTATTTTTAGCTTCATTGATCATCACAACCAGCGTATACCCAACAGCATATACCTGGTTGCTATCTTTATTCTTAAATGTATAGGTCACTTCAAATTGAACGGGTCGTTTCAGGGTAAATACCATTTCACATATGACGCGATCCCCAAGGCGCATCGGATTTTTATACTTACATGAGGTCTCAGAAATCACAAAGGTCAAACCCTGCTCTTTACAACCCAAAAATTCATCCATCAACAATTCTGTACGTGCATTTTCCATATAAGTAAAGTACACGGAATTGTTAACATGGTGGTTCATGTCTATATCGAAAAACCTAATATTGATAGGCTGAGTAAAAATTTTCATAACCCTATTACTTTTATAAAGCACATTTAACCCGGATAATGTATCAAAAGTTTAATTGGTTATATACCATAACCCCCCAACAAAGTAAGTATAAAAATAAAAGAAATACTACCTTTGTCGACATAATGATATGTATTATTGATAAGTGATGATCATGGAAAAAGAAGCATTATTCGGAAAAACATTAGAAGAACTGAAGACAGTTGTAAAAGAACATGGATTTCCGGCATTTACCGCAAAACAAATTGCAGACTGGCTATATAAAAAAAAGGTAAGCACAATAGACGACATGCTCAATCTTTCCAAAAAGAACCGAGAGATACTCAATGAGAAATACCAAATCGGTCTCAGTCCCTTTGATAATGTACAGGAATCGGTGGATGGCACTAAAAAATATCTTTTCCAGACCAGCACCCGACAATTTATTGAGGCAGCCTATATCCCTTCTGAAAATAGAAAAACATTATGTGTAAGCTCACAAGTGGGATGTAAAATGGGATGTCTGTTCTGCATGACTGGAAAGCAAGGTTTTCAGAAAAACCTAAGTGCAGGTGAGATACTCAATCAAATGGTAAGCATAAGCGAATGCGATGAATTAACCAACCTGGTTTATATGGGCATGGGTGAACCTATGGACAACATTATTGAAGTACTCAAAAGCCTGGAGATCATCACCTCCGAATGGGGTTTCGCATGGAGTCCTCGCAGAATAAATGTATCAACCATTGGTGTGGTACCTGCCATGCGACGCTTTATTGAAGAAAGCGAATGCCACCTGGCCATCAGTATGCATAGTCCATTCAACGATCAACGAAAAGAACTGATGCCCATTGAAAATGTATACCCCATTGAAGCTGTTATTGAAACATTAAAAGAATACGACTTCGGCAGACAAAGAAGAATATCATTCGAGTACATCATGTTTGAGGGTGTGAACGACACTAAAGAACACGCCAACGAACTAGTCCGATTGGTTGATGGACTAAAATCCAGGGTCAACCTGATTAAATTCCATCCCATACCAGACACCCCACTCACAGGCTCCCAACACAATACCATGGAAGCTTTTAAAAATATTTTGGAGAAAAAAGGCGTTATCACCACCATACGCAAATCCAGAGGAGAAGACATCTATGCAGCTTGTGGATTGCTCAGCACCAAGAAGTTACTCAAAGAAGATTTGGAAAAAGATTTTTAAAACTGGCTATTGACATTTTTTAAACTTTCAAGTAAATTGGATAAATGTTTAATCAAACAAATTGCTTGATATGTTAAAACTGATCTTATGTGGAAACGTTGGCAACGATGCCACAGTAAAAGAAACAGGAAACGGGAAAGTGGTCAACTTTAATGTAGCCGTTTCCAAAAACTACAAAAATTCCAAAGGCGAAAAGGTTGAAAAAACAGAATGGATAAGAGCCGCCATATGGCGCGGCAAAGATTCTGACATTAAATTTGCCGAATACATTAAGAAAGGCAAAAAAATCCTCATCGAAGGAGAACCGCACAGCTCTGGTTACCAAAACAAAGATGGCGAAGTACAATCTGGTTTAGAAGTAACCGTCAAGGAATTTGAGTTTTTAAACTAAATAACCAAGAACTTATTAACATTAAAACCGACATATATGGTCGGTTTTTTTATTTTTGTGTCATCTATTCTTTAAAATCATTCAAGATGAGGACACAACACAATACACTGGTAAAACGGCTCCTTTTTATCTCAACATTGCTATTAACTGTAGCCTGTGGACCTACACCACAAGAAATAGCACAGCAGAAATTTAAAAGAGCCCACGAACTGTTTTCTCAGGAACAATTTAACGATGCTAAAATCGTTCTAGATTCCATTATCTCCGAATTCCCCAAAGAAATAGAGTTTGTAGCCCGCGCTGAAGATCTCATGAGGACCATTAAAATTGGAGAACAGGAACGAAACCTGACATTTCTGGACAGTGCCATCAGCAAAAAAGAAAAAGAACTAAAAGCATTGATGAAAAACTTTATTGTGAGTAACGACTATGGTAAGAAAGAAATACTCATACACAAACGACAAAAACCTCAAAACTCATACAGCAGAACATATCTGCGAGCCCACCTGGATATGAAAGGTAATTTTTATATATCCAGTAGATATTCCGGAAACAGCTATATACATCACAATAAAATAAAAGTTTACAACAAAGGACAATCTGTTACCAGTGAAAAAATACCGGAAGGCGCTTTTGACAACATACAGTTTGAAGACCAAGGAACCTATTGGGAAGTGGTGAACTACAAAAATGGAGCTGACAACGGTATCATAGATTTTATTGCCCAAAACGTAAACAAACCATTAAAAGTACAGTTTATGGGCAAAAAAAATTATTACATCGTGATGGAAAAATTTGATAAAGAAGCCATTGCCGACGGATATGAAATATCTTTTGTACTTAAAGATATTGCCCGTATAAAAAAGGAAATAGATAATGTGAAAAAAGAACTCAATAGATTGAAATAAGATTTTTTTTAATTGCTTACAAGGCCAGCAATGTAAATTGCCACGCAAATATTTTATTGAATACGACAATGAAAATAGGTTTGCTTTTATAAGCTAGCTACAACCCTATCAATAAAAATACCAATACGAGTAATACGGTATGTTTTTTATGCAGATTTTGTACCCAATTTTTGGTTAGCAATTTATTCTTTTCACTTGCCGAAACAAAAGTTTCGGCGACAATATTAAACGAGCTATCCCAAAATTTTACTGATAAAAATTTAAGATATTGGTTTGGTCCAAATATGAATTTCCTGATTCTAAGAATACTTCTACTTTAAATATAACACTTTTAGGAATAGATTCATACTTTACTAGTTCTATCTGAAATCCGTCATGCCACTCTTCTCGTTGAGCAAAGAAGTCATCCAATGAGATTAGTTCATTTGTGTAATTGTAAATTTGAAAAAGGTCGGTTACATTCGTTTCTACTTGACTATTTGGAATAATCATAAAAATCTCCATATGATTAATAGGGTCTGAATATAAATAATCAGGTTCAATACAGTCACATTGAAATGCCATTGCTGAAGTAAATCCAAGATTAATATGATTTGCGTATTGCCTAGATTCAAAATCTACCTGCACGCCAAGACCAAAGGCATTTTTATAAACTGTATCAACAACAATTTCCGGATAAAATCCTGAATTATCATAAGGTATAACTGTTACACCAGTATAAATATTCTCATAAGTATGTGGATCGCCACAATCACAACAGGAAATAATTACCTGTAATAAAAATCCCGTAACTAGAATTATTAACACTTTGTTTCTCATAGGTCTTTTTTATATTAAAACATAGAGAAGAGCCTGATAACTCACTCCTATCATTATTTTCAAAAGTAACAATAATAAGCAAACAATCGGCGCCCCCTTCATCAAACCGTACGTGAAGTTCTATTCGTCGTAAATAAACATTATTTATATTTTATTTAAAAAAAATACCCCGAGACTCAAAAGTGAATATCGGGATGTTTTTAAATAAAGTTTAGTAGAAAAGGAAACTTAGTTAAGCTCCATTCTAAATACATTCGCAATATCGTCCATTTCTGCATCAGGAACGGTTAACTCAAAGTTGATATCTCCAAAGCCCCATTTACACTCCGTATCTGATCCCATAAGTGTAATTTTTTTAATGCCGGCTTCTGGATAATATTTGTGTACGCCTAATTCTTTTGTTGAAATTACGCTTCCTGGCTTAGGTTCTCCAAGTACAAAAAGATATAAGAACTTTCCGTCTTTCGATTGTAAAAAACGAGCATCTTTTGCTGTGTATTTTTGAGTTGCCGATTGACCACCGTGTTTTCCTTCTTCTACCTTTGAATTACCAAATCCTTTAATCAAATAAGGACGTGTTTCATACACCGCTTCAGCGTATTTTTTCATCCACTCACCTATTCTTTTTAGGGTGCTTCTTTGTTCTTGATTGATAACACCATCAGCGGTTGGCGAAACATTTAACAGTACCACACCGTTTTTGCTCCATACATCAATCATGTTTCTAACCACCATCTTAGGTGTTTTGTAGGTTTGTCCTTCTATATAGCTCCACGATTTGTTACTTAATGTAATATCGGTTAACCAAACAGATTCCGATAAGTCTTTTTTACCACCTTGTTCAATGTCTAATACACCAACCGATTTAGGCAGGGCTGCTTGTTTGTAAGCGATAATCACATCTTGATTTTTCTTTTTGGCCTCGTTAAGATAATAGGCTGCAAATTTTTGACGGTATTCTAATGGAATCATTCTTAACCATACATCAAACCAAATAATGTCGGGAGAGTATTGGTCGATAACCTCTTTTAGTTGCGCAAACCAATACTCGTTAAATTCTCCTGCAGGAATATTGCCATACATTTTTGCAATTTCTTTATCGGTTGAAGCAGTTGCTGTTCCTGGAACATGGGCAAAATGGCTGTGATAAGTGTCAAATTTATCCGGATCTCCGCCATGACGTTGTAAGTTACGCGCATGATGAAAGGTGGAAATGAACTTCATGTTACGGTCTTTTATCGCTTTTGCCATCAGTCCAGTTATATCTTTATGTGGTCCTTTATCTACCGAGTTCCAAGGATTTACCTCACTATCCCACATCGCAAAACCATCGTGATGTTGTGAACAAGGGCCTGCAAATTTAGCTCCGGCATCCATAAATAGTTGAGCCCAATCTTCAGCATCAAATTTCGAACCTTTAAACATTGGGACAAAATCGTGGTAGTTAAATTCGGATAGTGGCCCATACGTTTTAATGTGATAATCTTTTACTTTTCCATCTCTGTACATATGGTATGGATACCATTCTGAAGAATACGCGGGCACCGAATACACGCCCCAATGAAAGTAAATACCGAATTTAGCATCAGAAAACCATTCTGGTGCTTCGTTATGAGCTGAAAGTGACTCCCAGTTTTCTTGGTATTTGGTATCTGTCTTTTTTCCTTCTTCTTCTTTCTGCTCCTGTGGTTGCGTACCGCATGATGCCAGTACTAAACCAATAAGTAATAGTGATAATAGTGGTTTCATTTTACCTTATTTTGATTTAGATTTTTTTATAGCTGGTGATAAGATGAAAATAATTATTTATTTATTGGCCTTAGGGTTCCTTTTAAGCAGAAAAGGGGTGACGAATGAAATACCCCCTACATTAGTGTGTTTTTATGGTTATCATGATGTTTGGGTGATGGTATGGGTAATGTCTGTCCATAAAGTTGGGTGTTTAAATGGGGATTACTCATTTATTGAGAATTACGAAATATGGTGATGGAAAAATTTGAGTAGTAAGACGTCGCAGATCGTGTTCATATAAGGAAAATATTTTGGGGTAGATAAGAACAAATATCTTGAGAGAGAAGGGTAGTTATCTTGTCATTTATAGACAGGTTTTAGGTATAATAGTTCGTTAAGGTTTTCTGGTAGCAACGAAATAAAAAAGGGAGGCTAGCACATTGACTAAGCCTCCCTAATAAATTATAAGAATTTTAAAATCATTTAAACCTTATTTAGTGTTCGTCTATAAAGTCAACGACCTTGTTACGCTCGTCATAAAAACACTCATTTTCGAAAGTAAACTCCCCATTAAAAAAAAGGAATGTATTTGAAGCTTTCCGATCAAAGATTTAAAAAGTGATGGTTTTATTGCAAACGCTATTTAACGATTAACATTTTTGACTCACTAGAACCTGATTTTTTAAGCGCTTTAAGAATGTAAATTCCACTAGCAAGTTCAGGTTGTAAATTTATCTTATTAGCACCATTTACCTTTTTAACAAATACTTTTTTGCCAAGAATATTAAATATTTCGTAACAAATAATATCTGTGTTAGCAACAATAGTTATTTGATGCTCAACAGGATTTGGATAAAAACTAAAGCTATCAGTAGTAGCCATATTTTTGACCTCAGTGGTTTGTGTCGCGCTCTTTGTTGTATTTTTATCAATTTCGGCATGAGCCCATGCAACAGATGCCTGATACTGTATATAATATTTACCATTAATTTTATCAGGGAACGAACTGGTATAAACATTGGCAATATCAATACCATTCACTTCTAACTTATCAACGTTCCACGAGTTCATATAACCGATATCTTCAGCAGTTTCCCAACAAAAAGTACCAACTCCATCTTGTGAGTATTTTAAAGTTATAGGTGTAGGAGAATCGCAAATTTCGTCAGAAGCGGAAAAGATAGCTGTGATTACTTTATCACCATCCATTACTATATTCAGGTTTGCTTCGGTTCCTGCTGCATCGCCACTCCATCCAGTAAAACTATATCCCTCAGTAGCATTGGCGTTTAACGTAACTTGGCTTCCCTCCGTATAAGTTGTATTATCAGGAGAAATACTTACAGTACCCATCCCTTCAGTAGATACACTTAAAGTATATTTGGGAATTACCTCATTGCTTACAGTTATCAGGCTTGTTGCGGTGTAATTGCCATCAGCACTTGTTACAGTTATTGTTGCGGTACCCACACTTTGTGCTATCACAGTACCAGTAGCATCAACAGTTGCAATTGCTACATTGCTGGATGTATACGTTACATTTTTATTACTGGCATTACTTGGTGTAAACGAAGTTGTTAATACAAATTCCTGTGTTTCGTTTAATGTAACAGCTGCAGGCGTAAGCGCAACACTCTGTACCGGAACGGACACACTGGATTGGCAGTTAGGAATTTCATCCGCTAAGTAAGGTCTTATTTTTTCCATCTTCCATTCCACAACGTTTGTCCACTGATTATCTAATAAACCACCAGTATCACCTGAATTAGGATTCCAACACCAGAATGTCCAGTGATGTCCTTTATTTCCCATATATTCAATCAACTTGTCAAACCAAATTTCATCTTTACCTCCGGCATCTCTAATACCATATTCTCCAAAAAAGAGAGGTGAGGTGTTGTTGGTATGCAAGAAATTAAAGTTAGTTTCCCAAATATCGGGTAAATTATCAGGAAATGTAGGAGCAGAGAACCACTCTTGATTGTGAACCGTTGGACCATATTCGTGCGGAGAATAAACCAGTTTGTTAGGATTAGATAATACAACAGGATATTCACGAGCACCTTGAAGGTTGCCTCCCCACCAATAACTTGTTTCTCCGAATTCTTCGGTTCCTTCAACCATAATTAACACATCAGGGTTGACTGCAAGTATGGCATTACCACACTCTTGAGCTGCTAATCGCCAGTCGTTTTCCGGATTTCCGGTTCCCCAACGCGAACCAGCACCATATGCACCATGAGGTTCATTGTTGATATCCATTGCTATAACAGCATCGTAATCTTTATAACGTTCAGTCATAAACACCCAATCGCTAATCCATTTCTGGTGACTTACTTTAGCAGTATACCACAACGCTTCAACCATATATCCATCAGGTTCGCGAGAGTGATTGTCTAAAATAATTTTCATGTTATTTTCCTGACACCATTGAACCGTAATATCTAGTATCTCAAGTGGACTACTTTTGGTAGCCTCTTCTTCGTTCATTGGAGAAACACCCGTATACGGATCCACACCATAAGCATTAATTTCGCCTGTAATATCCTGGGTTAAAATAGCATTGTTCCAAGGTATGCGTATACAGTTAAAGCCTTGATCTTTGATTTGTTGTAACATGCTCTTATGATCTCTGGACCATATACCATGGAAGAAACCCATAGCTGTTTCAAAGCCAAACCAATTTACACCCCTTAAGAAAACTTCTTTGCCTCCAGAGTCGTATAATTTATTGCCTTTAGTTGTTAAATAGTTTTTAACACACGTTTCGGTGGCAGTTTTTAGTGTATTCGAATTACTACTGTTTGTTTTTGCTATTTGAGCATTCGTAATACTTAAAAAAACACATACTATTAATAATAGACATATCTTTTTCATGCAATATTTTTTTAATGTTATTTTTTCATAATCACTGAAAGGATTTGAATAAACCAGAATTGACAATTCTGATTTTTAATACTTTCCTATAATTGTGCTACTTAATGCCTGAAGTTTTAGCTTAGTAAATAAGTATCTTTGAATAGCCGAATACTTATTCGTCAACTAAAAGCTTCAGGCTGGTAGGTATGGTACAGAGGATTTAATGTTGTAGTCGCTGACATTACTTAATCAGCAATTTTTTTGTTGTTAGTTTACCATCAACCGAAACAAAAGAAATAAAGTATACACCATTGCAATAGTCATCCAATGAAATAATCAATGAAGATTTCCCATTCATACTTTGCTCTAATAATGTTTCACCCGAAATTGATAATAACTTAATAATTTTAATACCGCTAAGTCCAGATACAGTTACCTCAGAAGAAGCAGGGTTAGGATATAACTTAATAGTATTATCTAACAAGCCCTTATCCTCATTACTTACTGAAGCACTTTTGCTTACAGAAGCATTTTTGCTTGCTCCAACAATTTCGACATGCGACCAATTAAATTGAGCAACATAATAGATTTCATATGTACCATTAATTTTATCTGGCATTGAGTTAGACCACTTGTTAGTGTAATCAACACCGTTGATTTCTAATTTGTCAAGATTCCAAGAATTCGCATAGTTAATGTTTTCATTGGTAACCCAGAAAAATTCTCCTGCTCCGTCATGTTTGTACGTTAATTCAATATTTGTTGAGTTTGTTGGGTCTCTTTCTGTAACTGTAACAATACAATTTGAAGAAAAATTCCCATCGCTTGAACTTACCGAAACAGTACATTCTCCCACAGAAACAGCAGTAATTATTCCATTATCCACAGTCGCAACAGTAGCATCAGATGAACTCCATTCTACCCTTTTATCAGAGGCATTATTAGGAACTAATATAGCTTCTAATTCTTCTTTTTTACCTTCTTCTATAGTTACAGAAGCAATATTAAGAGAAATTCCAGTAACAGGAACATCTTCATATCCTTCAGGATATATTAAGTTAGGATATTTAGAGAAGAAGCTATTGGTTGCTTTTGAAATGTTTTCAAACGTTCCATGACCATCATTTTGAGGCGTTTTCCAGGCACATACTCCGTCAAAGCCATTATTAAAAGCACTTTCGTACATTTCACTCACTGTTTGACAAATGAACTTGTCGCATACATCATTACCTTCCGATTCCCCAACAATTACAGGTTTGTCGTCAACGCCATATTCCACTGTTGTCATGGTAAATGGAGACTTCATCCATTCAGATTGCCATGGATACCAATGGAACTGGTAAAAATCAAGATAGGCTTCAGGATTATTGATGCATGATGATAAAGCTTCGTCAGAAAACATGTTACCTTCATTATCGCCCCAATCATCATAAATAGGAGCATTCCATTTAGGAGCAGCCGAACCTGTTGTTACAAATTTGCTTGAGTTTTCGTGAATAGCTGCTGCTAACATAGCATGCATTTTTTGTACATCGGTAAAAGATTGAGGGCCATGCTCTGTATTCTCAAACATCCACTCAGGCTCATTACAAATTTCCCAAGCCAATAGATACGGTCTGTTGTCATATCGTTTCAACAATGGAATTAATACATTGTCAATGTATGATTGGATATTTGCCTCACTCTGAATCCATTTTCTCCACTCAGCAGTAGTCTTATATCCATCTTTTGTAATATCAAAAGAGAAGAGCGCTGGCATTAGATACACTCCATTCTGCTCTGATACATCCATTAAATGATCCATATGATCCCAGAAAATATCATTGGTGCCAGTTACTTTACCTGTAGCGTCAATGTTAGGACTAAATTCACCAGACATATGAACCCAAACTCTTGCTAAATTAATGTTGTTTTCTTTGTATTTAGCAAACTCTTCAGTCCACCATTCCGGAACAAAATCTTGTCTTCCAAAATCGCCAAATAAATGCCAAGGGGTGTTAATTCCATTAAACCAAATCTCTTTGTCGTTAAGAGTAAATTTATTACCGCTTATTTTGACTTTCTGAGCAGTAATAATATTTATAAAAAGACAAGCTAAGACTAGTAAATATATCTTTTTCATTTCATTAATTGTTGTTTGTAGCATTATTATTTTGAGTGTTAATCATTCTTATACAAGTAATTTAAAATCACTTACATATGAATTAGATCGTTCCTGCCAGTAGAAACTACTAGCTATCTAATAATGTAAAAAAAGTCCCTGCCAATTTCTAATTAAAAAACTATAAAGAGACAGGGACCAGAGCGTGCTATATTGAAATTAACTTATTTATTACTTAATAAGTAACTTTTTGGTTGTTGACGTACCATCAACATTAACAAAAGAGATAAAATACATACCGTTGCCATAAGCATCTAGTGGAATAACCAATGACGATTCGCCATTCATACTTCTTTTAAATACCATTTGACCAGAAGCTGTTACTAGCTTAACAAGTTTAACCGAGCTTACTCCAAAAACAGTTACCTCAGAAGATGCAGGGTTAGGATATAACTTAATTTCGCTATCTAATAACTCCTTAGCATCTGTAGTTGTATTACTTTCAAAAGTACTTTTGATTCCTCCAATAATCTCAGCATGAGACCAAGCGTACTCTCCAACATATTGAATTACATATTTGCCATCCACTTTTGCTGGCATTGAGTTAGACCATGTATTAGTGAAATCAACACCATTAATCTCAAGTTTGCTAACATTCCAAGAATTTACATTAGAAATGTCTTCGTCAGTAACCCAACAGAACTCGCCTACACCGTCATATTTATGAGTTAAGCCAATTGAAATTGGATTAGGACATCCTTCAGGAGCTTCTTCGAATACTGCATTGATTTCTTTGTTAGAATCCATAACTATAGTTGCAAGAATTTCTGATCCACTTAGATCACCAGTCCATTTTACAAAGCTGTATCCTTCGCCTGCAATAGCATTTAAAGTAACAGATGTACCCTCTAAGAACTCAGAACCCAAAGGATCTATTTCAACAGAACCTTCTCCTGTAGTTGTAATTAATAGAGTATAACTTGGTGTTGTTGATACAGTAACCGAGCAAGTTGCTTCAAAACCACCATCTTCTGTAGTAGCTGTAATAGTAGCTGATCCAAGAGCTACTGCAGTAACCTTGCCATTACCATCAACTGTAGCAATGGATGTATTACTTGATACCCAATTTACTTTTTTGTTGGTTGCATTAATAGGAGATACTGTAGCAGTTAAAGATTCAGATTTACCTACACTTAAACTCAACACCGTTGGATTAATAGAAAGTCCGCTTACATCAACGGTATCTTGTGCTCCAAATAATCTACCATACTCAGCATTAGCAAGTGCGATATCTGCTTGTGCCCAATATCTGTGGTAAGCAACTTTGTAGTCTTCACCAGCATCGTATGCTGCTTTAAGATCAGCATAAGCAGGGTCGTTTTTGTACTCCGAACGGATATCAATAAATTTAACGCCAGACTTGATTTCATCGCCATTGGCCATTTTACCAGAGTACCCAGAAGGAATATAAACTTCTTGCTCGAAGAAACGAGAGTAATCACTACGAGTTTCTTCTACTGTAATACCTAAACCATCTTTGTCGTAGTATTTATTCCACATACGGTCTAGAATTTGTTTTGCTAACTCACGAGCTTCATCATCAAGCGTATCATATCTTTTAGTACCTGCTGCATAGTAAGTAAGTGCTTTAGCCAAACAACCTGCAACACCTGCATCATGTGAGTAATCAGTTACCGTAACATGTAAATTAGTATTTTCTGCAGGAGAAGAAGGATTCCAAGTTTCAGGTTGACCTTCCCATTTCAAAGTAGCAGGAATTTGGTAATCACCATCATCAGTTAATTTAACTTCACTTTTTACCCAAGCTACCCATTTGTCTAATAGCTTTTTAGCCATTTCATTATTGTCGATGTAATATAACTCGGCAATTCTTTCCATTGACCAAGCTTGCATTCCAAACCATTGGTTTGAACCTGGATCATGATATACAGGATGCTCTTGGTAAGCCATACCGTAAAAAGTAGCTGTTCCTGAAGGATATGCGCTATAATTACCGTTTAACGAGTTCGTTGCACCACCAGCAATACCACCTTCGGCAGACTGTAACCAGGTATAGAATTCAAGCTGACGCTCTAAACTTTTACCCCAATCTTTCGCTCCATTTGCAGTTACTGGTTTAAGCTCTTCCGTTTCACTAAGTGCGTAAGCAGCTACAGGATTTTGGTATCCAAAGTGGTTATGACTACAACCAATTCTCCAAGCCCAGTTATTAGCTTCTAAAGGACCACCCCAAGCAAAATACCACGACATTAAGTAGTGTGCACTGTTGTAACCTGTGGCTCCAGCAGCATTTACATTTTGAGCCCCTATTGGTTTAAAGTATTTATCGAACATGGCTAACCTTACAAAGTCACCCATTTTACTAGCCTTTTCTGTAGGAACCGTTGTTTTAGGATCTAAACCTTGTTCTTTAGCAAATTCAACCGCCCAGTACATGGCTTGTACAGCCCTGGCATCAGCATCAGGAGCGTTTGTATACCTCCACTGTTTAGTTGGATTTGGATCATCAACAAATAAACTCAAGAAACCAGCATTGTCAGCTCCCCATGAGAAATCTTCCCAAGATGGATGTGGCACTGTTTCCCAAACAGATTCTTGCTCACCGCGTTGAAAAGTATTGATATAACTTGGAGTACTTTTACCATCTCCCATATTACCATAACCATAAAAGTTATCACAATCGAATAACCAATGCATGGCATAAACATCCGAGCCATATGCTGCTGTTAATTCAGCAGAAACAGGGTCTTCACCCACAGGGATGTTTGGTTCTAATGCAGAAGGATAATTATCTGGAAGAGGATTCTCAGTAACGTAATCAGCAGGATCACTAGGATCGTAGTCATTAGCAGTAGGCTGCATAGCTGATGTAGGAATGGCTTTTTCTTCCATGGTTGTCCATGCATCGTTCAAGTATGTCCAATCACCTGTAATACCACCATACATAGTTTCCATCCAAATCCAGTAAGAATAAGCCTCACTAGTAGTTTCATGTCCATAATCAGGAGCTTCACACATAAGTGTTTCTACGGAGTGATATGGTACACCATCTTTACTGAAATAACCGTTATCAGGGTCATTCATTTTGTTACGTAAATCCAGGAAACGCTGTGTATACTCGTTTTGAGCAAAATCACTAAGTAATGTTACTGTAACCTCACAAGTTGCTGTCAACTCACTACCTTCAAGAGAAGCTGTGATAGTTGCATTACCAACTGTAAGAGCTGTAACTTTACCGTTTTCGTCAACTGTAGCAGTGGTAGGATCACTTGATTCCCAAATTACGTCTTTGTTAGTTGCATTTACAGGAGATACTGTAGCTGTTAAAGTTTGAGAATTATTAACCGCTAAGTTTAATGATGATGGAGAGATAGTAAGATCTGTAGCCGCTACTTCATTCTGCTCTCCAAATAATCTACCATACTCAGCATTAGCAAGTGCGATATCTGCTTGTGCCCAATATCTGTGGTAAGCAACTTTGTAGTCTTCACCAGCATCGTATGCTGCTTTAAGATCAGCATAAGCAGGGTCGTTTTTGTACTCCGAACGGATATCAATAAATTTAACGCCAGACTTGATTTCATCGCCATTGGCCATTTTACCAGAGTATCCAGAAGGAATATAAACTTCTTGCTCGAAGAAACGAGAGTAATCACTACGAGTTTCTTCTACTGTAATACCTAAACCATCTTCGTCGTAATATTTATTCCACATACGGTCTAGAATTTGTTTTGCTAACTCACGAGCTTCATCATCAAGCGTACCATATTTTTCAGTACCTGCTGCATAGTAAGTAAGTGCTTTAGCCAAACAACCTGCAACACCTGCATCATGTGAGTAATCAGTTACCGTAACATGTAAATTAGTGTTTTCTGCAGGAGAAGAAGGATTCCAAGTTTCAGGTTGACCTTCCCATTTCAAAGTAGCAGGAATTTGGTAATCACCATCATCAGTTAATTTAACTTCACTTTTTACCCAAGCGACCCATTTGTCTAATAGCTTTTTAGCCATTTCATTATTGTCGATGTAATATAACTCGGCAATTCTTTCCATTGACCAAGCTTGCATTCCAAACCATTGGTTTGAACCTGGATCATGATATACAGGATGCTCTTGGTAAGCCATACCGTAAAAAGTAGCTGTTCCTGAAGGATATGCGCTATAATTACCGTTTAACGAGTTCGTTGCACCACCAGCAATACCACCTTCGGCAGACTGTAACCAGGTATAAAATTCAAGCTGACGCTCTAAACTTTTACCCCAATCTTTCGCTCCATTTGCAGTTACTGGTTTAAGCTCTTCCGTTTCACTAAGTGCGTAAGCTGCTACAGGATTTTGGTATCCAAAGTGGTTATGACTACAACCAATTCTCCAAGCCCAGTTATTAGCTTCTAAAGGACCACCCCAAGCAAAATACCACGACATTAAGTAGTGTGCACTGTTGTAACCTGTGGCTCCAGCAGCATTTACATTTTGAGCCCCTATTGGTTTAAAGTATTTATCGAACATGGCTAACCTTACAAAGTCACCCATTTTACTAGCCTTTTCTGTTGGAATAGTTGTTTTAGGATCTAAACCTTGTTCTTTAGCAAATTCAACAGCCCAGTACATGGCTTGTACAGCCCTGGCATCAGCATCAGGAGCGTTTGTATATCTCCACTGTTTAGTTGGATTTGGATCATCAACAAATAAACTCAAGAAACCAGCATTGTCAGCTCCCCATGAGAAATCTTCCCAAGATGGATGTGGCACTGTTTCCCAAACAGATTCTTGCTCACCGCGTTGAAAAGTATTGATGTAACTTGGAGTACTTTTACCGTCTCCCATATTACCATAACCATAAAAGTTATCACAATCGAATAACCAATGCATGGCATAAACATCCGAGCCATATGCTGCTGTTAATTCAGCAGAAACAGGGTCTTCACCCACAGGGATGTTTGGCTCTAATGCAGAAGGATAATTATCTGGAAGAGGATTCTCAGTAACATAATCAGCAGGATCACTAGGATCGTAGTCATTAGAAGTAGGCTGCATAGCTGATGTTGGAATGGCTTTTTCTTCCATGGTTGTCCATGCATTATTCAGGTATGTCCAGTCCCCAGTAATACCTCCATACATGGCTTCCATCCAAATCCAGTATGAATAAGCCTCACTAGTAGTTTCGTGTCCATAATCAGGAGCTTCACACATAAGTGTTTCTACGGAGTGATATGGCACTCCATCTTTACTGAAATAACCGTTATCAGGGTCATTCATTTTTGCACGCAAGTCTAAAAATCGCTGCGTGTACTCATTTTGTGCAGTTACATTAATTGATAGCATACTTGCTGCCAATAAAATGAAACAGAGAATGTGTTGTCTTTTCATGTTCTTAAAATAAATTAATAGTGTTAATTAAAGCCGATGTTGTCAGAAATGGCAACACCAGCGCGAGCAAATAAAAAATGTTATTATTGGATTATTAATACTTTTGATATAGTTGTATCATCAACAGTAAGAGCTTTAATTATATACATTCCTGATTTGAAATCAGATACGTTTATAGTTAGTGAGCTAGCTTTATTTGTTAACTCTTCTGCAACTTTTGCTCCTGTAACAGAATAGATGGAAATTGACTTCATATCCTCAACGTTGTCAATAGTGACAACATCAGTAGCAGGGTTCGGATAGAAACTAATGTCTGATACAATGGCTGTTTTGTTAGTACTAGTTGCTCCAGAAGCAGATTTTGTATCACCATTTATAAATTCTGCATGTGACCACGCGTAAGAACCTTTATAATATATCTGATATTTTCCGTCAATTTTCGCAGGCATAGAGTTGGACCACGTGTTAGTGAAATCAACACCATTTATTTCAAGTGTTGCTAAGTTCCATGAGTTTACATAGTCTATTTCATCAGTAGTTTCCCAATAAAATTCACCTTCTCCATCGTGCTTGTATGTTATTGAAATAGTTGTGTAACCTTCGCTAGATGTATTAGGAACAAAGTTCGCTACTACAGACTTGTTACTATTCATTGTTAATGTTACTGTTTTATCTGAACCAGTAATATCTCCAGTCCATGCAGAGAAAGTATATCCAGCTTCAGCCTGAGCAGTTAAAGTAACAACTGTTCCTTCGTCATAAACATCGGCAGTTGGAGAAATAGAAATTGAACCTTTACCTAGAGTGTCAGTAGATAATGTGTAGGTAGGTAGTACTATATCTGTTACAGTAACAGTACATACAGCTTCGAAATTACCATCAACACTTGTAGCAGTAATTGTTGCAGAACCTTCAGCTATAGCTGTTACCACACCCGAAGTAGTTACTGTAGCAATACCTTCGTTGCTTGTTGACCACGTAAGGCTCTTATTTGTTGCGTTAGTAGGCAATACGCTAGCTGTTAAAGTTCCTGTTTGACCTTTGTTAATTGTTAAAGCACTAGGGCTAATTGTTACACCAGTTACGTCAACATCTTCAACTGGACCAGGCTCGTTACCATATACCAATTCTCCATCAGCATAAAGAGGAATATTAGGAACACCAGTAAGGCTTGAACCAACACCTTCGTATGACCAGTCATTAGAAGGATTCCATGCTGAAGCAGGAGCCTCATAAGGTAAACGAACTCTGATTTGCGTTTCGCGTTTTGATTCACTTTGACCTCCAGGGTAAATAACTTGATCGCTATTATAAGTAACCTCTACATAGTAAATGCTATTAGCAGCATCAGCTGGTAATAATTCTGAGTATGTAGCATTACTACCATTTGCAGAAACAATATAGTCAGATGCTGAATAACCGGCGTCAATACCTTCTGAGATATCAAAGAACAAACGATATTTAAAACTACCAGGGATTCGGGCAGGCCAAGCTGTTCTGTTATGAACCCAGATTGCATATTCTGAAAAGGTATCACCTGAAGCGTTCAGTTTTGCCTCAACTAAGAATTCGCCATTGGGAGTTTCAGCTTGTGGGAAATCAGCAAGTATAGATCCTCCATGGTCAGCACACAATCTTGCAACTACACCAGTAAATAAAGAGTTGTAATCAGTAGCAACTTCGTTCCATACATAATCACTTCTATCATCAGTCCAATCCATATCATCGGCAGATTTATGACCACCAACTAAAGCACCATATAAAGTGTGTCTCGTTTCTACAGGTACACTTTCATCTCTACACCACGAAGCATGTGCTGTTCTGTGGTGAGGATACATTGGGTATTTTGGTCCATAACCAATAACATAACTTACATCTTGCGGATTATCACCTAACATATAATCAATGAGCTCTTTAGCTCTATCTCTGTACTTTGCTTGTTTAGAAGCATCAGTCATGTTATCACTTTGTTCTAAAAGTAAGAAAGCTGTGTTGGCAGCATATCTAAATGATCCCCATGCGTCAAGGATAGGAAAACCACTACCTGTAAAGCTAGGTCCTATTCCGTTAGGTCTATCTGTAAACCATTGGTCTAAGTGACGTTCTGCATCTTGGTTGTACTCACTTTCCCCAGTTAGAGCAGCCATTAATACATAACATCCGTACTGCTTGTTATCCCAAGCTAGTGTCCAGCTATAATCTTTATCTGAAGTAGTCCCCTGGTTACCGAGTAAAGCATACTCTGTTTTAGCTTTAGATAAGTAACTTTCATCTTCTGTTGCTTTATATAACCAAATTGCCCCCCAACAAAGCTCATCTTGATATCCACTCCAGGAGTTATAAAAGCTTCCTGCCGGAATTACATCAGTATATTTACCTCTGTAGTTATCCGCAAAACTATAAAGCTCTTTAGCATGATCTAAAAGAGTAGCAGCGTAACTTGCATCAGTATCTTGAAAAGCAAGACTTGCTGCAGCCAAAGCAGCAGCCGTTTCTCCAGCTAAATCAGATCCAGGATTTGCAGCATCAATTTTATACGATAAACGAGTTGATCTGATATCAATTACCTCGGCAGGCACCCAATAGCTATGGTCTTCGCCTCCATCACCTATTTGACCGTACAATTCATTAGGTGCTGTATGGCATTTGATCAAATAATCAGTTACGTGTTTAATATTCTCAAGGAATATCTCTTTTTGATTCGTTGATGCATATACGTCTTTGTTTTCAAGATATCCCCAACATAATGTTGTAACTGAATATGCCATAGGAAAGTTGAACTTTACGTGGTCTCCTGCATCGAACCATCCACCAGTTAAGTCTAAATTAACATCGCTACCATCTTCTATAGCTGCATTCGCTCGCCAGGTTACGCGGTTATTTGGACTTAGTTCACCGGCTTGTTGGGCCTCATAAAAAAACATTGATTTCTGGAGAACTTCTCCGTAATTATGTTGCGCTACTAAAGAATTAGAAAAGGTGCAACAAATTAAAAATGCAATTAAAATAAATGATTGTTTCATTTTTAAATGAATTAAAAACCTTAAGCGTTGTTTTAGCAATTAAAGTTGTAGTTAAAAAAAGAGTTGAGTAAATTATTAGACGCAAGAACGGTCTCAGATATAAATACTTATATACCAAATGCTATCTTGAAGTGCTGTGAATTATGATTAGATTATTAACGAATAACCATTACTTTATTAATTCTATTTCTGGATGAATTATGATGGCTTTTGAATTAGTATTGGATAGACTTTCGTTTTTTTTGTTTGTGATGTTTTATACATAGCCCCGAAGGGCTATGCTAAACAAAACACAAATAAAATACTGAAAGTGTGATCAATACCGAGTTGTTGTCAATAGTTGCAATTATTGATTAGATTTGATATAGAGTTTCTTTGCTTCAGACATTCCATTTGGTTTTTTAAGTACAATAATGTATCCACCTGAATTTAAGTGTTTGATAGAAAAGCTTTCTTGCCCATTTTTAGTAACCCTTCTATTAAAAACAACTTGTCCTCGCATATTTATGACACTTATTGTGCTACCTTTTTCAACACTTCCTACAGTTATATAATCACTGGCTGGATTAGGGAATATAACAAGCTGTGATGAAGCTGATTTAATTGGTGTGTTGCTTATCGAAGCTGATTTTAAACAAGGTGCAGTGTCACTGTTACTAAAATAAATAGTAAATACTCCTGTTTTTTGAGCCATTACAAAGTTATCTCCATCGGTAGTCACCCAGTATTCACCGTCAAGGCCAGTTATATTGGTGTTTGATAGAGATATTGATGGATTTGCTGATGAGAAATTTTGTATGCTCAACGGAATTAAGTTGTTGTACCAACCAGGTTCTCCATTATTTGTGCTTATTGAGAATTGCCATAACCCATTGTTATTTAAGTCCCAATTGATCGTAAAATTAGTAATATTATCTAAATTTGGACCTGTACCCAATACATATATGTTATTGTAAGATTTATTAATTGATGCAAGAGGTGTAGCTAACGGAGTATTAAATGCACATGCGTTGAAAGTGGTATCTTGGGTAAATATTGCGGTCACATATTTATCTGTATCCATAATAATGTTAATGGTATCTGATAGGGAATTGCTATCGCCAGACCAACGATTGAAATGATAGTTAGTATCTGGAATTGCTATAAGTTTTACGATAGTACCTTGTGGGTAAGAGTTACTTGCCGGACTGGAGTTTACTACTCCCATTCCGTTTGTGTTAATATTTAGTAGATACGTGATAACGTTATTGGCATTAACAATTACAAGGCATGAGTCTTTTATGTTTGTAGCAGAAGAGTAGGCTGTAATAACAGTCTCTCCTTGGCTTAAGGCAGTTACTGTACCGTTAAGATCTATAGAGGCTACAGACTCGTTACTTGATACCCAACGAATAGTTTTATCAGTAGCTTCTTGAGGAGAAATGGTTGCTGTTATGGTTCTGGTTTGCTGAGTTTCAATGTTGATCAAGGAATCACTTAAAGTTAGATTTGTAACAGGTACTTCTTCCACACTAACCTGTGAGAATGTTAATTTACTAAAGTTAAAGTCGCCTGCATCTATATATATCCTCATTACTTGTATTCCGGCATTTAAACGAATGTTTTTAAATACAATATTGGCGTAAGTCCCCCAGCTTCCAGAAGATCCTACATTCAGAAGGCCAGTTTTGTCAACTTCATCAAATTCTAAGTGAAATTTGCCTCCGCCTGGTTCTGATGCATAACGCATTTCGAGATCGTAGGTTCCTGATTGTATAACGTTAACAGTATATTCTAACCATTCTTCGGTTTCTACATATCCTATGTTACCAACTCCATCTCCTCCTTCAGTATCAACTCCTTCTTCAGTGCGAATACCTCCAACACCCTTATTTACCATATCAGCATCATGGTAAGCTATGCCTTCACCTCCAGTATCAAAATTAACAGCTAATACTGTACCGGGTATACTTGCAGGTGACAAAACATTAGGGTATGGATCCTGAATAATTTCGGTTACAACATTGATTACCACGTTTGTAGATGTATTTTGGGCAGATTCGTTGTCAGTAATAACAGCGTTAATATTATATTGTGCGGCTGTATTGGGAACCCATGTTAACGTATAAGGTGCCTGCGAACTAACTCCAATACTTGAGTTGTTTGCATAAAAAGTTACATGATCAATTGTCCCATCTCTATCAATCGCCGTAGTAGTTATTAAAATGCTGTCGCCAATTTCGTAGTAGCTATTTGTTTTAGGTGATTCAATGTTAATTACCGGAGCTATGTTACCTCCGGTATTAGCCCATGCGTCAGCGGGACTAAGAAGTTTTTGTTTTATATATGTTCCAGAAGTACTTGTGTTGTTCCAATTAGAATTGCAAGCTCCGGTAGTTAATGCTGCAGATATTTCATCTTTGTCAGAAAAACTCCAGTTGCACCAGCTTATTTTGTTTTCTTCCATGAAACTCATCCACTTATCGCATTCCTCTATGTAGGGGCCTCCATCTCCACTTGCTTGGCTAGTGCCAAACTCGGTAACAAAAATAGGTAGGCCTGCATTGATAGCATTCATTGCTTTGTCTCTTAACCACGATAGGTGAGTGCCAGCGTAAAAATGTAATGAATACATAATATTGTCGCCCTGTATGGGTGATTCTGCTGCTATATCAACATCCTGACACCAATTAGGGGTGCCTACAATTATTATTGTATTAGGATCATTTGCTCTAATAATAGGTATGATTTCGTTGGCATATTCCTTAACTCTGGACCATTCTATGCCATTGGGTTCGTTGCAAATTTCGTAAATAACATGTTCTTTACCACTGTGCTTTTTACTCATATAGTCCCAAAAATCTTTTGCTATAGCAAGATTAGTATTGGGATCTCCAGGTGTTAATATATGCCAATCAATTAAACAATATATTCCATGTTGCTCACAAATATCTACCATATAATCTATCCATTGTTTCCAATAGTCTGGATTGGTGGTATAGCCGTTTTCTTCAACATACATTGCTAACCTAAAAATATCAATACCCCAGTCGGTAGTTAGAGTGTTAATACTATTAAAGTTATAGCATTTCCCGAACCATTGTGGCCCATGTGAACTCATGCCTCGGAGTTGAACAGGCGTACCATTTGCATTAACCATATTTACTCCGGAAACACTCAGTTTTCCGTTGGCCACAACAGGCGTTTGTGCATTAGAATAACCTAAGGAAAGTAGAACAACAATAATAATACTGAAGCTTGATTTAATGATTTTTAAGTTGTAGTTGTGTTTCATAATAATTGGTTTAATAAAGTTACTATGCGATGTTGTTGTAACTTTTTTGCATAAAAACCTAAGTCTATTTCATGCAATATCTAAAGACAAATATAAACCTAAAGTATTGTAAGAAAGTTATGTAATACTACGACAATACTACGACAATCGTTTTTTTTAGTGAGACAAAACTGCGACAAAAGGTATGGCCTGATATTTTACCATAATAAAAAAGGGGTATATTTAAATACTGGCTATAAAACTGTTTAATTTTATTTCAGAGGCTAAATTTAATTTTTTACGTAAACGTGATCTGGACTTTTCAACTCCCCGATGAGATATATTCATCAGAGAAGCAATTTCTTTCGTTGACAAATCAAGTTTTAAATAAGCACAAAGTCTCAAATATGAGTGGGAAAGTTCAGGGTATTTTTCTTTGAGACGTTTAATAAAGTCTTTATGTACATTATTAAAATGTTCTTCAAATCTGCCCCAATCTTCTTCTACTTTGAATTCCGAATCTATTGTTTTGATTAATTCTTTCAAATTTTCTTTTAAGGCAGGATCATCAGCCTCTTTACAAAATGTACTTATCTTATTTTTTACCTGAGTCATCCGCTCATTTTTATGTGTTAAGAGCACCGTAGTTGATATTAACTGTGCACTTTTGTAGTCCATTTCGTTTTTCTCGTATTGTTTTTGAGCATCATTTATTTTATCATTTAAAGAAATTTGTTGTTTCTCTGCCTCTTGTTTTTTTATAGTGTATTTATATTGTAGTATATCCCTTTCTTTTTTTAATATTTTAAGCCTTAGTAAATACAGGTAGTTCAATAACGCTATCAGAGATATTAAGGCAATTAGCTTAAACCAAATTGTTTCGTAAAAAGGTGGAAGGACAATAATTGTTAGATTACGGATAGGATGTTCTATGGAATTGTCCACAACTCTAATTTGGAAAGTATAAGTTCCAGCTTTTAAGTTTGTATATGTTACGGAATTCTTTTTTTTATTATTATTCCATATATCCGAAAACCCAAGAAGCCTATATTCATATTCAACTTTATCATTATAAGCATAAGAAAGAGAACTGTAATTAATAGTAATCAGGTTTTCTTTTTTTAATAGTTCTACAGTATCGGTATAGGTTATAGATTTGTTTAATAAAACTCTGTTATTAATCGTATCTTTTATACCGATTGATCTATTCTGAATTTTGAAATCGGTTAATATAGTTGGTATTTGTATGGTATCTGCCTTTATGTCTTTGGGTTTAAAGTAGCTTAAACCAGCAATTGAACCAAAATATAGTTTACCATCATGCGAACTAGTAAAACTTCCATTAACAAAAGAGTTAGAAAGTAGCCCATCAGTAATATTGTAGTTTACAAAAGAGGTATCCTTTAATCCAAATTTTGATAGACCGTTATTTGTACTTAACCATAAATACCTATTGTGCGTATTTATTATTGCGTTAATAGTGTTGCTTGGTAAACCATCCTCTACAGAGTAGTGTGTAAAATTATCTGTTTTTCTGTTGTACTTGTTCAGTCCGGCCTCTGTACCAATCCAAATTTGTTTGTCATCATCCTGATTGATGGAATAAATAATATCTCCTGATATTGAACCAGAATCATTTTCATTATATAAATAGTGGCGGAATGTTTTGTTTATGGGGTCGTATGTGTTTAATCCATATGTTGTTCCAATCCATATGTAACCTAATTCATCTTCAAAAATTGTTCTAACCCAATCTAGGCTTAATGAATTATTCAGGTTGCTGGTGTCTTTTTTAAGTATTTGTAATGTCTTATCTTTTAGGTTAACAATGTTCACACCTCCTCCATTAGTTCCAATCCATAACTTGTCTAACCTATCTTGCATAAAGCATCGAATATCGTTATTGCTAAGTTTTAATTTAGGATATAATGTATTAAAGCTTTTTATACTCTGGTCATTAGGGTTATATATGTAAATGCCCTGTAGGTATGAACCAAGCCAGATATTAGAGTTTTTGTCCTGATAAAGAGCAAGTATATTTTTAGGAAATTTATCGCTAATAATATTATTGGAATTTGCATTATTAGCATTGTATAAAACGCCATTTTTGATAAAGTTAAGGCCTCCTCCATCCGTTCCAATCCATATATTGTGGTCATTGTCCTCTAGTAAAGATGTAACAACAGAATGACTTAGGGAGTTGTTGCTTAGAGGGGTGTTGTTTAGATTGGTGAAGCATTTTTTATTTCGAGCTAAACTAATACCTCCGTTAAAATGACCTAACCATAGATTTTGTTCCCTATCTCTGAATATACAACGGATAACATTATTACTAACTGATTTGGTGTTAGTGCCATAGTTTTTATATGCTTCATTTTCTTTTGTTGCATAGTTATATTTAATTAAACCATCACCATCTGTCCCTATGTATAAATATTTTTCACTACTTACTAAGTCAAATATCCTTTGGGGACTAGCTTGATTAGCATTAGAACTAAAAAAGGGTTCTAGAGTTAAGTCGCGGGTACATACTTTTAGCAATCCTTGATTATAAGTTGCCACTAATATGTAATCTTTTTTAAAAGCTATAATGTTTCTTATTTCAGAATTAGCGCAGAATGATTTGATTTTAATATTGTTATTGTTCGGGTCAAAAACAAATAAACCTTTATCTAAAGTTCCTAACCAAATCCTTTCTTTTTCATCAATATGTATAGCAGAAACTCTGAGACCAATTTTATCACAACAATCAAGAGGGAGCACTTCTTTTTGAGTATACGTATTGGTATTGAAACAACGTAAGCCTCCACCATCAGTACCAATCAACAAAGTACTATCATTTTGCTGGTAAATTTCGATTACATGTACTCTTTCTTGCATTGGTAAGTTAGGTAGATAAAAATGCTGAAAGGTTTCGGTCATTTCATCATATAACTCAAGCGACACTTTACCTCCTAACCATAATTTGCCTTTATTATCAATGTGTAATTTTAATACCTGATTGTTTCTGATTGAATTAGAATCGAGTTTATTGTACTTAAATGTTTTAAACTGATTATTGTTATAATAAGAAACTCCATCATCAGTAGCAATCCATATGTTACCTAGTTTATCTTGAGTTATATCATTAATAGTGTTGTGAGGCAGACCGTCATGAAGACTTAAATGATTAAATGAAATGGGCCTGATTTGCGTATGTATGTCACTTAATACAAAAAAAAGTAGAGCTAATGTGAGTAGTTTACTAATTATCATAACAAAAGTGTATGTAATAATATAATGAATTGTTGCGTTTCTACTATATTCTAATGCATGAAATAAGTTACATAAATCTAACATTTATTTTGTTAAAATATTGTATTTTTTTTAGTATAATTTTTATTCAAAAGATTTATACCAATCTCAAGCAACCGATAAATCTTCAATATATTATGAGTTCATACTAAATATAAGATTGCCCATAGCTATGATAAAATTATATCTATCATATTAAGTTGATATTGCTATTAGGTTTTAACATATAACTGAGATAATATAAATTTGACGCAAACTTTGCGATGAGTAAGTAGTTAATGATAATTACCGATGACATTGGTGAATTTTAAATAGTCTTTGCAAGAAAACTCCAGCAACTGGGTTGTTTTTTTTGAAACAGTTTCCGAACCAAGTTCAAAAAAGATGGGTGTCAGCTGAAATTAAAATCCACTGAGAGTATGGCCTATGCTTGGAGTCGAAACAGAATTGAGGAACGAAATCATGAATGCCTTAAAGCATATACGTATATTATGAATAATGGGAGATTGGGCTATTGCCCAATTGTAACACAGTGTAAATCGCCAACAAAATAAAATTAAACAGATTGTTGGCAAAGTCCAATATTAGAGACTACCATCTCGATAAAAAGACTTCAGAAACACCGCTATATTACTTTAGCTTCCATGCACAATGGAATAACTTCTTCTTTACCTGCAAATGATAATTCACAAGTGGCTCCGTGGAGCTTCGATTCTCCATGATGTAGAGATCCGCCGTATATGCACGAATAAATTAAATTAGTATTTAATTTATGAAGAGGAATAAAGAAATTTTGTATTTAGTGGCTGCAAGAAAAGGACTGTTTTTTCAGTCTTTGATAAGAAAGCTTCAAAGACAAGGCTTTCGATATTTTTGAAACCAAGGAGTTTACTGATTGTAAATGACTGTTTCAAAAATGAGAATAACGCAGTATTTGGAGTTTTCTTACAAAGACTATTTAATAAAAAACGCAAACCTCAACTGAGATCTGCGTTTATATTCGAAATTATTATAGCGTCAAACTATGCTTGAAGCACCTTTTTAACCATGTCGGCTATTTCTTTACCGTCGGCCTTACCTCCCAGTTCTTTGGAAGCCATACCCATTACTTTACCCATCTCCTTCATGGAAGTAGCACCTGACTTTTCTACGATAGCCTTCACCAGTTTTTCCAGTTCAGCTCCAGTAATCTGTTCAGGCAAAAATTGAGCAATTACTTCAGCCTCTGCCAATTCTTTTTCAGCCAGGTCTTCACGTCCTTGTTCCACATAGATAGCCGCAGCATCTTTACGTTGCTTCACCATTTTTTGCATTATCTTCAATCCGGCCTCATCGGTCACATCTTCGCTTGAAGCAGTATTAGCTTCGATCAATTCTTTTTTAATTCCGCGCAAAGCCTCTAATGTAATCTTATCTTTGGCTTTCATAGCGGTTTTAATACCTTGCGTTATTTGCTCAAGTAATGTCATTGTTTATATATTTTAATATTTACGGTATCCTTGATTAATCCACATTGTCATGCAAATATGGATTATCTCGTACAATCTTGGTCTTACCATCCTTACCCTCTGAAATTGTAAAACGAGATACTTTATATCGAGAATCATCTTCCACCGAGGCATCTAGCTGTTTTGATTTTTTACGTTTGTAGGCAGGAACATTTTCAATACGTTCAATATACCTGTCATCTTCCATATCCTCCGGCGAAATAGAAAATCTTTCTCCCACCCCAGTAGATATTCGACCCTGGCTGTAGCCCAGTGGCATATCCATTTCACTTTCCTCTACCACTTTCTTTTGTACGGTATCTTTATAAAAAAGATGAATACGATCATCCTTTGCTTTTTCAATGGCGTCAAAGTCAATAACCCTAGAAGCGCCCTCCTCCGGTTCATCCTGATTCAGGTCCTGAGGCTCATCGTCCACAAACTCCAACACCTCCTCATCCTTACCAATCTTTGCCTCCTCGTCATCCAAAGCAAAACGTTGAACTTTCGGTTCATTTCTTTGCGAAAACTCAGCAATATTTTTGGTATTAAAGCCCGTAGCAATAATGGTGACACTTACATTATCTTCCAGATTTTTATCAGATCCGGTTCCCCAAATAATAGAAGCACTCATACCAACCGTCTCTTGCACAAAATCAGTCACCTCACCCACTTCATCCATGGTTATCTCTTCCACGCCCGATGTAATATTCAATAATATATTCTGTGCTCCACGAATATCATTGCTATTAAGCAGTGGTGATTCCAAGGCTTGCTGAATAGCCAACAAGGCTCTGTTTTCGCCTGCAGCCGACGAACTCCCCATGATAGCCACTCCACTATCCTTCATCACTGTTTCCACATCAGCAAAGTCGACGTTTATATAACCGTGTACAGTAATAATTTCTGCTATCCCTCTAGCAGCAGTAGATAGTACATCATCGGCTTTGGAGAAAGCATTGGATAATTTCAGGTCACCATACATCTCGCGCAGCTTCTCATTATTGATAACCAACAACGAATCCACATTCTTCTCCATCTCAGCAATACCATCCAAAGCCTGATTGATCCGCAATTTGCCTTCAAATTTAAATGGTATGGTAACAATACCAACGGTAAGTATACCCATATCTCTAGCCGCTTTAGCTATTATGGGAGCAGCACCTGTTCCTGTTCCTCCCCCCATACCTGCGGTGATAAATACCATTTTAGTATTATCCTGCAATACTTTTTCAACCTCTCCAATATTCTCTATGGCAGCCTGCTTTCCTTTCTCTGGCTTATTACCAGCTCCACGCCCCTCTGTAAGCGACTCCCCAAGCTGTATTTTAATAGGCACAGGACTATTTTCCAATGCTTGCTCATCAGTGTTACACACCATAAAGTTCACATCTTTAATACCCTGATTGAACATGTGATTTACCGCATTGCTGCCACCACCTCCAACTCCAATAACTTTAATAATACAATCACGGTTTTGAGGTATATCGAAATTCATTAACTCCTCACTCATGTTGTTGCTTTTTAAATATCCCGCCGCAAAAAGGCAGGGAGACATAATTACAAGATAAATAATATGCACAGGTCTGCGCCATTAGCCACATGCCAACAGCAGCACCCTATTTACATTTCCACATCCTTCTCATCAAATATACCTGCAATGGTTTTCTTAAAACTACCAAACAGGTCACCTGTTGTATATTCAGGCTTTTCTCTACGTTTTTTCTCTTTTCGAGGCTGCGAAGCCGCTTTTTTTGTCATCGCCTCATCCTCCTGTAAATCATCATCAAACAACTTCTGTTCGACCACTTTTTTTATTGGATTATCCATAGCACTCAACAACAGTCCAATACTGGTTGAATAGATGGGCTTGCTTACTTCATCAATTTGACTATCCACCAGATACTTATTGGGGATACCTATACGTACCTCCAGTCCTGTACGGAACTTAACCAATTGAGGCAAATTTTTCAATAAAGCACCCCCTCCGGTAATCACAATACCAGCACCCAGCTTATCATAAAGCTTAGAACACTCTATCTGATACATCACGTAGTCTACAATCTCTTCCATCCGAGCCTGAATAATATAGGCCAGTGACTTAAAAGATATCTCTTTAGGTTCCCATCCTTCAATACCAGGTATGGTAACCACCATATCTTCACGTTCCAAATCTCCCAAAGCAGATCCAAACTGAGTCTTCAATGACTCTGCTTGTTTTTGCAACACAGCACAACCTTCTTTCACATCGGAGGTCACCACATTACCTCCAAAGGGAATAACAGCTGTATGCTGGATCACGCCGTCATAAAACACGGCCACATCAGTGGTTCCTCCACCTATATCTACCAGCACCACCCCTGCTTCTTTTTCTTCAGCAGTAAGCACCGAACGTGCCGAAGCCATCGGCTCCAGTATCAAATCATTTAACTTCAACCCAACGCGATTGATGCATTTCTCAATATTATTGACCGAAGCGACCCTTCCTAAAACAATATGATAATTACCCTCTAAACGACGACCAGACATACCAATGGGATTTTTCACCCCCGACTCATTATCCACCACATAATCCTGGGCAAAAACATGCAAAATATTTTCGCCAGCCTCCAAAGGAATCTTAAAATTATCCTTATACAACTGATCTACATCATATTGTGTTATTTCATGACTGGTTTCTATATAACGGTAACCTCTATTTTGTAGACTTTTAATATGCTGGCCTGCAATACCAACATATACCTCGTACAGCTTAACATCATATTTCGCTTCCACATTAAATACCAAATCTTTAATCGCATTTACTGTTTCCTCAATATTAAGCACAACCCCTCTTTTTACACCTGTTGATGGTACTTTCTCTATACCTACAATGTGCATCCTACCGTCTTCAGTTTTCCGTCCAACAACAGCTACAATTTTTGTGGTACCGATGTCGATAGCAGCAATTAAATTGGATGTATCACTCATTCTATTATTTTTTTGTACAAATTATTTGACCTTCAAACTTTAAATTAATCTCTTTGTAATTATTCCATTCTCTGGGATGCAACCCTTTACTATACAGAGCATAAAGATTCCTCATCTTTACCGGATAATTATCCAACGATCCCAAATAAATAATCTGATCACCAACACGAGGAGCCAAAGAGAACTCCCCATTTTGCTCAACATATACCTGTTCTATCTGAGCATTCCAAAACGGACTGGCCTTAATATAACGTGCAAATTCCACCACCTCATCCAAACTATCTAACTTATTTACATGACCACTTATTACCAACACATGCGCAGCATAACTATCAAACAGAGGCATTTTTTCACCATCTACATCAATATAATAGGACGAAAGTCCTGAAAAAATCCTGCACAATGGCTTTCTTTGCTCCAATTCCACATTCAATCGACCTCCTATGGTATAGTAAGCCTCACACTTACTGACTGCTTCATGTTTCAAGATAAAGTGTTCAATCTGATCACATCCAACGGTTCCCACCTTATTTCCAAGGATGTTGGTATATTTTTTCAACAATACATCACGCATTTGTGATGAGGTAACAAATCGGGCATCAATACTGTCGTTTACCACCACATGAATGTCGGAACAAACCACTTTACTTTTACCATTCGCAACAAAAGCAAAGAGCACGGGAAAGTAAGCAATCACCAACCCCCACAGTATCATATTTTTAACCTTAGCTATCATTTTCTTCTACCTACTTCAACCCTCTTAAATATATTCGAATAATTAAAATTATCTATCATTTATCTGATCTTTTTTATAAACAATTCAATTTTATTTATCAACGATTATTCCATAGATGCTTCCAAAATATGGGAAAACATGTCCATTAAACAAACGTACTACGCAAGACCACCTCTATTCACTATCCAAACGCCTATCGCAGAGAATGGTTTAGGCCAGCAACAACAATTACCTCAGTGCATTTGCCACCTTATCTATTTCTTTGTCTATATCTCCGGCGCCCATCATCAATAACACTTCCGGATTTACAGCTTTTATCTCGTCTATCAGTTTCTTTTTGTCCACTATTTTCCTCACGGGCAAATCCACCAGATCCAAAATAATATGCGAGGACACTCCTTCCATTGGCTCTTCGCGAGCCGGATAAATATCGAGCATGATTAATTCATCCAACTGATTTAAACTACGTGCAAAATCCTTGTAAAAATCCTTGGTTCTGGAAAACAAATGAGGTTGAAAGACACCAGTCACCCGCCTCTTGGGATACAAGGCTCTTACAGAGCGTATCGTGGCCTTTATCTCCTCAGGATGATGTGCATAATCATCTATCAACACCAAGTCATCACGCTTAATCCTATAATCAAACCTCCGTCTAATACCCTTAAACCCACACAATGCTCTTCGCATCTCATCCTCACCAACACCCGTCAAGCAAGCCACCGCACATGCACCCACCGCATTTTCAACATTAACCATCCCTGGAACACCCAATACCATATCCTTCATTACGGCACCTCTGGCATAAAAATCAAAACAATAGAGGCCATCCACCAGGCGAATATTATCTGCAAAAAAATCGGCTTCCTGATCCTCCAGAGAATATCTTAAATGACAAACCTCATCCCTCTCCTTAAACTCCAGTTCAATCTCCTTTTTAGTAAGTAAAATACCGCCCGCCTTTATCAAGCCACCAAACTCTACAAACGATTCCTTAACAGAACGATCGTCACCATAAATATCCAAATGATCAGCATCAGCACTTGAAACCAATGCCAAATAAGGCTTCAACTTCAAAAAGGAACGATCAAACTCATCAGCCTCCAGCACCACATAATCTGACCTCTCTGAAAGCAATAAATTTGTTTTATAATTTTGCGAAACTCCACCTAAAAAGGCGCTACAATCAACAGCTGATTGTTTTAACAAATGAGCCACCATGGTAGATATGGTAGTTTTACCATGTGTTCCTGCCACACAAATACCCTTTTTCCGGCAAGTCAACAAGCCCAACACTTCCGATCGTTTTTTTATGGTAAACGAATGCGATGAGAAATAACAAAGCTGCTCATGCTCCAGAGAAACTGCCGGAGTATAAACCACCAATGTACTGAGCGGATTTTTATACACATCCGATATAAGTGCCAGCTCATCCTCAAAACAGATTTCAATCCCTTCCTTTTGCAGTTCGTCAATAAGAACTGTTTGGGCACGATCATATCCGGCTACTGCATAACCATTGGCTTTAAAGTAACGTGCCAAGGCACTCATTCCTATCCCACCAATTCCAATAAAATAAACACTCTTTACTTTACTAAAATCCATTATCTATTTCTTAACCAGCTTAAATAATTCTTCCACAATAACTTTTGCTGCATCGGGCATAGCAAACTTCTTCACATGTTGCTTCAACATTTCGAGCCTGCCATCATCATTTAATAAGGCCAGCACTTTAACAACAAGCTCTTCCGCCACATCTCCATCCCTGACCATCTCAGCCGCATCCTCCTTCACAAGGGCCATGGCATTCTTGGTCTGATGATCCTCTGACACATTAGGCGACGGAACAAATACAGTAGCTTTTCCCAAGAGGGCAATTTCTGATATGGACGAAGCTCCAGCCCGAGAAACCACCACATCGGCCAATGAAAAAGCAGCCTCCATACGATCAACAAAAGCCATTATTTTAATATTTTTATTTTCAGGAACTGCTTCCTTTATCTTTTTATAATAATACTTACCTGTTTGCCATATCAACTGAACACCTTCTTTTTCCAACAATCCATAACCAGCCTGTATACCCTCATTAATGGTTCCTGCACCCAGACTTCCTCCGGTAACAAAAACCACCTTTCTATTGGGATCCAGTCCAAAATAGGCAGCGGCCTCCTCTCTACCTACCCTATTCAGTAGGTTTTGACGTATAGGATTACCTGTTAATATAATTTTTAACGCCGGAAAAAACCTTTCCATTCCCGGATAAGCAACACATATCTTACTCACCTTCTTGGATAATATTTTATTTGTAACGCCCGGATAAGAGTTCTGTTCCTGAATAATGGTCGGAATATTATTGGCAGTTGCCACGCGCAACACCGGCCCACTGGCATAGCCACCTACACCCACCACCACATCAGGCTTAAACTGCCGCACTACCTTCTTAGCCTTGCGCATACTGGCGGCCAACTTAAAAAAGAAGGTCACATTCTTAAAAGTGAGCCTCCGCTGAAAACCAGCCACAGGTAATCCCACAATTTCATACCCTGCCGCCGGTACTTTCTCCATCTCCATCTTACCCTCAGCCCCAACAAACAATAACTGCACAGAGGGATCTGCGACCTTTAAAGCATTTGCTATTGAAATTGCCGGAAAAATATGTCCTCCGGTTCCTCCTCCACTTATTATAACCTTCATATACTTAATAATTAAACAATAAGATAAGCCAAGCCCAACGTTCCAATCAAATCCCTTATCATTTTATAAATCTCTTTTAATAATTAAACAGTCTCCTGCGCATCCTCCTTTAAGCGCTGCGCCTCTTCCATGTTATTTCTACTCACAGACAAGATGGCACCCATAGCTACACAGGTAAATATAATAGATGTTCCCCCCATACTCACCAAGGGCAAAGGCTGTCCTGTAACAGGAAATAATCCTACGGCCACACCCATATTAAAGAAGCCTTGAAACACCAACAAATAAGACAATCCAATCGCTAAAAACGCAGGAAAGGTACGCGTACTACCTCGTACAATCACACCTGCCCTAAACAAGAAGACCACATAGCACATGATAACAAAAAATGCTCCCATGGCACCCCACTCCTCAACAATGATGGCAAAAATGAAATCGCTATAAGGGTGAGGTAGAAAATTTCGTTGCTTACTATTACCCGGGCCTTTCCCTAATAAACCACCCGTCGCCACTGCCATTTGAGCCTGCCGCGACTGGTAACTACCTTCCGACTCCTGCCCCTCGTCATCCATAAATCTTTCAATACGGGCTTTCCAGGTTTCAGCCCTATGAAGGAAAGGCAAATAGGGAGATGCCAAAAACAAAACAGTCACCAATAAAGCTACCGCCCCCACAGTTCCCAACAAATATTTAAAAGGAACCCGTCCTATAAACATGAGAAGAAAAGCAATAAAACCAATCAAGAATGCCGTTGAAAAATCCTCCGTAAAGATGAGTAGACAAACAATTCCCACATAGGTCACAATGGGCTTAAACGCCTCTTTAGCCCCATGTTTATCATCTTGATTTCGCGCCAATGTTCGGGCAATATACATGATCAATGCCAGCTTGGCCAATTCTGAAGGCTGAAACGAGATACCAATGCCAGGAACGGTTAACCAGCGCGAAGCTTGATTTAGACTCATACCTGTCACCAAGGTAATCAGCAACAATCCGATGGACACCCACAATGCCAGAGTAGCATACTTGGCAAACATCCGATAGTCCATCTGATGAATAGCCCAAATAACCGTAATACCAACCAGCAAAAAGACAAAATGCTTGAGCATATAATAATACGTATTTCCTCCTTGATACTTATACGCCAACGAACCCGTTGAACTATACACTGCCAACAAAGAAACAGCCGCCAACACAGCAATCACGCCCCATAATATAGGGTCACCCTTAAAATACCTTTGCAAAGTCGACTTTAATCCCATTTAAATAAATTCAATCAGCACCAATAGCACTACAAATTTCTAACACACTCTTTAAACATACGACCACGCTCTTCGTAATTCTCAAACAGATCAAAGCTCGCACAAGCGGGCGAGAGCAAGATGGCATCCCCTTTGTCGCCCAGATAATACGCCGACTTAACGGCCTCAGCCATACTTGAGACCTCCACAATAGTAGGTACAATACCTTTAAAGTTCTCCAACAGCTTCTTATTATCGGTACCTAGACACACCAAGGCCTTCACCTTTTCCTTTGCCAACTCTTTTATTTCTGCATAATCGTTCCCCTTATCAACGCCCCCAGCAATCCATATCACCTTCGTACCCATGCTTTCCAAAGCATACCATGATGAATTTACATTAGTAGCTTTAGAGTCGTTGATAAAACTCATCCCTCTCACCTTAAGCACCTTTTCCAAACGATGTTCCACTCCCTTAAAACTCAAGAGACACTCACGAATGCTAGGTTTCCTGATTTGAAACAAACGAGCCACAATGCCCGCTGCCATCGTATTATAACGATTGTGCTGGCCCTGAATGGCCAGCTGTTCAATAAATACACTCATAGCATCCTCCTTTAGATTAAATACTATTTTGTTATCTTGAAAAAAGGCTCCATCACTAACTTCTACTTTATTGGAAAACGGCAACTGCTGAGCCTTTATATCTCTTACCTCCAGCTCCCGTAAAATATTCTCGTCATCTAAACAATAAATAAAATAATCATCCTTTGTTTGATTTTGAACAATCCTAAATTTTGAATCAATATAATTTTGCATTTCATAGTCATACCTATCTAAATGATCAGGTGTGATATTTAACAACACAGCTATATCTGCTTTAAAATCGTACATACCATCCAGCTGAAAACTACTCAGCTCCAACACATACCATTCCTTAGGCGCATCCAAGGCTATTTGGCGGGCCAGACTTTGGCCAATATTACCAGCCAATCCAACATCCAATCCGGCCCCGGTCAATATATGATAAATAAGCAATGTAGTGGTTGTTTTACCATTACTCCCACTAATTGCCACAAACTTAGCGTCCGTATATTGGGCTGCAAATTCTATTTCAGAAATCACAGGTATCCCCTTTTCCTTAAGCGCAATAATCACAGGTACCCGATCCGGTATTCCGGGACTTTTCACTACCTGGTCGGCACACAAAATTTTATCCAAGGAATGCTGTCCCTGTTCAAAAGCGATCCCATGCCCTTGCAACTCATCTTTAAACGATTCTTTAATAAACGCTTTATCAGATACAAAAACCTCACAACCCCTCTTTTGTGCCAACAATGCAGCACCCACTCCACTCTCTCCTGCACCTAATATGACAATTCTTTTACACATCGACACCTATCTTACTTTTAATGTTACAATGGTTAAAACAGCTAAGAGGATACCTACAATCCAAAACCGAGTAACAATTTTAGACTCTGTATACCCTTTCTTTTGATAATGATGATGTAAGGGTGCCATCTTAAAGACCCTTCGTCCCACTCCATATCTTTTTTTAGTGTATTTAAACCACGAAACCTGAACCATAACTGATATATTCTCCACTAAGAAAATTCCACAAAGAATAGGAATTAACAGCTCTGTTTTAATAATAATGGCAAACACCGCAATAATACCTCCCAAGGTCAAACTACCAGTATCACCCATAAACACTTGAGCTGGAAAAGAATTATACCATAAAAAACCAATGGTCGCTCCAATAAATGCACTCATAAATATCACCAATTCTTCCGACTGAGGTATATACATTATATGAAGATATTCCGCAAAAACAGTATTACTGGAAACATAGGCCAAAATACCCAAGGTAGTACCAATGATAGCCGAGGTACCTGTTGCCAGCCCATCCAAACCGTCGGTCATATTAGCCCCATTCGACACTGCTGTAATCACAAAGATAACAGCCAAAACAAACACTACCCATCCCCATTTGGCAGCTCCTTCACCCATAAAACCCACAAACCAGGCATAGTCGAACCTATTATTTTTCATAAAAGGAACGGTTGTTTGGGTACTTTTTACATCAATGGTTGCCGGACGCTCCACTTGCTCACCAGATTCATTGAGCACCACAATCGTTTCGCCGGGTACTTTTTCACGCACTACCACAGAATCACTAAACCAAAGCGTTAACCCCACAATAAGTCCCAATCCAATTTGACCAATGATTTTGAATCGTCCTGCCAGGCCCTCCTTATTTTTTTTAAATACCTTAATATAATCATCCAGAAAACCAATCACTCCCAGCCACACTGTAGACACCAACATAAGTATAATATATACATTGGATAATTTAGCAAACAATAGAGTTGGAATAAGAATAGAAGCAATAATGATAATACCTCCCATGGTTGGGGTACCTTTTTTTGCATACTGCCCTTCCAAATTCAAATCACGAACCACCTCACCAATTTGCTTTTTCTGCAATACATTAATTACATGCTTACCATAAATTGTACCTATCAATAGAGATACAATCACAGCCAAACCCGAACGAAATGAAATATACTGAAACATTCCGGCTCCGGGAATATCCATTTGCTCCAAGTATTCAAAAAGATAGTACAACATACTTTTCTGTTTTAACCTATATTATGCGGATAACAATAAGCTTACTTGCTTATTATATCATATCAAAAATTTCTTTAATTACTTCTCTATCATCAAAATGATGCTTTACTCCTTGTATCTCTTGATAGTCTTCATGACCCTTACCGGCCACCAATACAATATCGCCTCTTTTGGCCAACATACAAGCAGCCTTAATGGCTTCCTTTCGATCCACCACCGTCAATACCTTTATTTTACTCTGAAGATCCACCCCCTCCATCATATCATCTACAATAGACTGAGGATCTTCAGACCGAGGATTATCAGATGTCAATATCACTCTATCACTCCCTGACACTGCCACACCAGCCATCTCCGGCCGCTTGGTCTTATCCCTGTCGCCACCCGCACCCACAACCGTTAGCAATGCCTGTTCAGGCTGACGTATTTGATTAATCGTTTCTATCACATTTTTCAATGCATCTGGTGTATGCGCATAATCAACCACTGCGGTGATACCAGACGCTGAGCGCATAGTCTGAAACCTACCATCTACCGAATGCAAACGACTCAGACTCAGCAGCACTTCTCTTATATCGCAACCCAAAGATGCAGCAGCACCATACACGGCCAATAAATTCTGGGCATTGAACTTACCTACAAAGGGAGTCCATAGCTCTTCATTATTGATAACCAACTGCATTCCCTCAAACATACTCTCTACAATTTTAGCTTTATAATCAGCCATCGATCGTATGGAATATGTTTTCACATGCGCCTTGCAGTTTTGTACCATTACCATACCATTTTTATCATCCACATTCACAATGGCGAAAGCATCTTTCGGCAAGCCATCAAAAAAAGCCTTTTTAGCCTTCAGGTAAGCATCAAAAGTTTTATGATAATCAAGATGATCGTGCGTCAGGTTAGTAAATATACCACCTTTGAAACTTAAGCCAGCAATTCTCTTCTGATCAATGGCATGTGAGCTCACTTCCATAAAACAATATTTACAACCGGCATCAACCATGCGTTGCATTATTTTATTCAAAGCAACCGGATCCGGAGTGGTGTGTGTAGAAGGCAATTTTTCGCTCCCAATAAAGTTAGCCACCGTGCTAAACAAGCCCGATTCAAAGCCCATATCACGAAAAAGCCCATGCAACAAGGTAGCCACCGTGGTCTTACCATTGGTTCCGGTTACACCCACCAACACCATTTTCTCCGATGGATTTCCATAAAAACCAGCAGCAATCTCACCCAAGGCCAAGGCCGAATCCTCCACAAGCACAAAAGTGGTATTTTCATATTCTCCGTTGGGTAATTCTTCACAGACAACAATAGAGCAACCCGCTTCAATCGCCTTTGAAATAAACAAATGACCATCCACATGCACCCCTCTAACCGCCACAAAAAGCGCATTCGAAGAAGCCATGCGAGAGTCAAAAGTGATCTCTGAAAATTCCACATCTTTGTTTCCTACAAACCGCTTTACGCTGGTCCATTCTTGTATTTGCGAAACCTTTGCCATTACTATCCTAACTTTATAAATACCTTTGTTCCTGTTTTAAATCTTGCTCCGGGAGGCACTGACTGTCCAATAACCCTACCCCTGCCAGAAACAATCACCTTCATACCCATATTCTCAAGCAAAACAACCGCATCCTTTGCTCCCATACCTTTTACATTGGGTACCAAGCCATTGGAAAACGTTTTTCTGCTAAAATTAACTTTATGCTCTTGTGCATTGGTCGATATCCATTCCGACTCCACATCCTTACCATCGATGGTTACATTCATATCCTCAAACACCGTCAACAAATCCTCCTTCTTTCCTCCTTTAGAATAAGGCAGCACCCCTTCTTTAGGAACCTCCACCGGATGCTCATCTAACATATCAAATCCAGATGCATATACCCGATCCGAAATTTGTTTAAACACAGATCCGGCCACCACATTACCGTAATAAACATTATTAGAAGGACCATTCACCACAACAATACATGAATACCTGGGTCTATCAGCGGGAAAATATCCAACAAACGAGGCCTGATACTCCACGCCTCCATTTTTATAACCACCACTACCCTTGGCAATTTGAGCTGTTCCTGTTTTTCCAGCTATCTTATAATTATTATTTTTAAGATTATTTCCGGTACCATGCTCAACCACACCCACCAGTAAATCATGCACTTTTTCGATGGTACCCAAGGAGCAAATAGATGGATTCAGCACAACTGGCTTAAAAGACTTTACTTCTTCACCATGCTGATAAACCCCCTCCACAAAGTAAGGCTTCATCATTTTTCCATTATTGGCCACTGCATTATAAAAAGTCAGTATTTGTAAGGGTGTCAACTTTGACTCATAACCAATAGAGATCCATGGCAAAGAAACCCCCGACCAGCTTTTTGATCCCGGATATTTAATCATTGGTTCACCTTCCCCTTTAATCTCCAGCCCATGCTTCTTGTTCAGACCCATAGAATAGAGTCTATCAATAAATTTTTGCGGTTGCGCATTATAGTTTTCAAAAATCATTCTAGAGATACCTACATTAGATGATTTCTCAAAAACCTGCCTGTAAGTAATCTTACCAAAACCACCATAATGACTATCTTTCATCGTGCGATCATAAAATCTATGAACACCCTTTCCGGTATCTATGGAATCATCCAGATTCACATAGCCATCCTCCAAGGCAACGATCATACTGGCCAGCTTAAAAGTAGATCCCGGCTCAGTCGCCTCTCCGATGGCGTAATTAAAATAATCTTCAACATAAACCCCTTCGCTCTTACGATGTAAATTCACCATCGCTTTGATAGCTCCTGTCTGAACCTCCATCAGTATAGCCACCCCATGATGGGCATTATGCTTCACCAGCTGCCGCTTCAGCGAATTTTCTGCCACATCCTGAATCTCAATATCAATAGAAGTAAGAATATCCTTTCCATTTTGAGGAGGCATTACCTCCTCGGGCACCCAACGACCTGAAATACGCGTAAAGGTACTCACACCACTCTTGCCTTTCAAATCCTCATTGAAGGCACGCTCCAAACCTACCATACCCCCCTTTTCTTTCTCTTCGTACAGCTTACCAATAGTACGAGAGGCTAAGATTCCAAATGGTTTTTTTCGTTGATCCAACTGCTCAGGAATAAAGCCTCCCACATTTTTTCCCAGGCGAAAAATCGGAAACTTCTTAATTTCTTTCAACTCCGTAAACGAAACCCGTCTGTGATGAATGCGAAAATACCGTTTATGCTGCTGCCGTGCCTTGGTGAGACGTCTTTTATAAGTAGATGCCGACTGATCTTTAAAAAACTTGGACAAACAATAACTAAGACTATCAATATTACTGTTAAAGATTTCATTGGTAAGTCCATGCGCCATCAAATCCATATACAAGCGATAACTAGGAACAGAACACGCCAGCTTACGTCCATCGCTGGCCAATATATTTCCCCTATTGGCTTCAATTTTTCGCTCCTTATTGGTCATCTTCTGCTCCATTGCCCGCCACTCAGCCCCCTCAACAACCTGCAGGTACACCACCTTACCAAAAACAAAAACGGCCAACACTACCAAAGCCAGATAGATGACACCCACTCTCCATGTTATGTCTCTTTTAATAGTCATTTATATTTATCTTTGCGCTAATCTGTTTTCTTTACAATAATTTTCCGTGGTGGCTCCGTTAATTCCTCAAGCTCTACCCCAGCCTCCCTTACTTTATTTGAAATAACCGACTGCTTACTAAAATACATCAGATCCGAGGATGTCGTGATCGCCTCAATTTGTAGTTCCTGAATTTCCTTATTTAACTCAGCGGCTCGTTTCAACAACTTCTCCACTTTAAAATGATTAGAGATATAAGCAAAAGCCAGCATAGTCAAAAACAAAAAAAAAGGCAACTGCTTCACCACTACTTCACGGGTAAAAATCCTCCCCGAAACAAAGTCCCTCAACGATATTTTTTTAAAAGTAACATCACCAGAACCCACAAACTCTTTATCTTTCCTTTTCTTTTTAGCCATCACTACATCTTTTCACAGATTCGTAGCTTTGCACTTCTTGATCGCGTATTACGCTCCAATTCTTCATCCGAAGGCAACATTGGTTTACGACTAATGGCTTTAAACGGAACGATACTCCTACCATAAAAGTCCTGCTCAGGCTGTGACACCTCACAATCACCCGTTCTCATAAAATTCTTCACCAGCCTATCCTCCAACGAATGGTAAGATATCACCACCAAACGACCCTGTTTGTCCAACACATCCTTGGTTTGCATCAACATTTCTTTCAAGGCTTCCATTTCACCATTCACTTCAATACGCAAGGCTTGAAACACTTTGGCTAAAAATTTATTTTTTTCCCTTGAAGGAACACAAGTCTCGGCGATCTCCAACAAATCAGAGATCATATGAAAAGGCACTTCCTGACGCCTAGCCAAAATGCCTCTAACCAGTTTTCCCGACTTCTTTATTTCGCCATAATTTTTAAATATCCGATACAATTCATGCTCTTCATAATCATTCAACACATTTGCTGCCGTTAACCCCGACTGCTTATTCATACGCATATCCAACTCTCCTTCAAAACGAAATGAAAATCCCCTTTCTGGTGTGTCAAAGTGATGCGAAGAAACACCCAAATCAGCTAGGATACCATCCACTTTTTCAATACCCATATACTTCAGGAAATGTTTTAGATAGCGAAAGTTATGCCGTACAAAAATTAAACGTTCATCCTCAGGACGGTTCTCGTATGCATCCTCATCTTGATCAAACACCACCACGCGTCCACCTTTGAGATGCTTCAATATTTCACGGGTATGACCGCCACCTCCAAAAGTGACATCCACATACACCCCACCTTCCTTCAAACTTAAACCTTCAATACATTCTTTTAACAGAACCGGCACATGGTATACATCCTCCATTAAGCATCCTCCTTTTGTTCAGTATTTGATTTCTCTCCAAGTTTATTTTGCAAATAAACATCCAATTCACTCTCAGTCATTTCACCAACCCCATAATCCGCACTATTCCACACCTCAATCTTATCGTCCACTCCTGCCATTACCACTTCTTTGGGCGACCCTATAATCTGTACCAACCGTTTAGGCAATAACATTCGTCCATTGGCATCAAAAGACACCTCTGTAGCTGTCCGAACATATTGACGATAAGCCAAACTATCAGCCCGATCATACATATTCAATTTAGATCTAATATCCTCAATATGCGCCTCCCAAACCGGATAAGGGTATGCGAACAGGCAATTCGTATGCAAATCTTTCCGAAAAACAAAACGGTTCTCCTCCATACCATTCATCACTTTTTTAAAGTGAGAAGGCAATACGAAGCGTCCCTTTGCATCAGCTTTACAAACAAAATCACCTATAAATGTGGCCATTAGGATTGATAATTATTTTTTGTAAAAGTATAAAATTTCCAAACCACAATCAACCACTTAACACCACTTTAATCCACTTTGTTGATAAGTTTTTTATAATCTCCTTGCAAATCGCCGATTTTTACTAAGAAAAACCGTGCTGTTAATTATTTTTTTTCTAAAATTGGAACTTCATTTTTAACACATGGAAAAAACACAAGATCAAGAAACGATAAGCATAGACATAGAAAAAGTATTTCGCGATAAGAATCCTGCCATACTAAAATGGATACCCCGCTTTGTGATTTCATATTTAAAAAGGGTAATTCATCAAGACAGCCTGAATGAAATGCTTACCACATATCCCCATTCGTACAATGTGGATTTTGGACAAATTTGCACACGCCACTTCGGTGTAAAAAGCAAAAGTCTGGGATTGGAAAACATACCCAGGGACGGACGCTACTTATTTGTTTCGAACCACCCTTTGGGGGGACTAGATGGCATCATATTCATGAACGAGGTAAGTCGCATTTTTGACCACATCAAATTCCCCGTGAACGACATTTTACTGCAAATTGGCCGCTTCAACGACATCTTTGTACCCATTAACAAACATGGCGGACATTCCCGTGAGGCAGCCACTCTCATCGAAGACGCATTTGCCTCCAAAGGTCAAGTTCTTTTCTTCCCTGCCGGACTGGTATCACGTAAACAAAAGGGCGGCATCAAAGATTTAGAATGGAAGCCTAACTTTGTTAAAAAAGCCATCAAACACCAACGAGCTATTATTCCGGTTCATATAGAAGGAAGAAACTCGAATTTTTTTTACAATCTGGCTCGATTACGCAAATTTCTTGGCATAAAGGCAAACATTGAAATGCTTTATCTCGTAGATGAGATGTTTAAGCAAAAAGACAAAAACATAACCCTTAGATTTGGAACCCCCATACCATGGTCAAAATTAAAAAATGGGGAGTCGCCTAAAACTTGGGCCGAAAAAATAAAGGAAACTGTCTACAGCTTACCAAAATTAATTTAATTTTGCATTTGCTAACATCAATAATTTCATGGATTACAACGAACCTATAATTGAGCCAATAGCCAAAGAAAAGCTGGAAGCCGAATTGACCAAAGAAAGATTTGTTCGCAACACCAACAAAGGCGGCAATAAAATATACGACTTCAGAGGAGATGAAGCGCCTAACTTAATGTTGGAAGTAGGCCGATTGAGAGAGGAGTCATTTCGTCAGGCAGGCGGTGGAACGGGCAAAAAAGCAGACATAGATGATTACGATACGGCAGAGGTCCCTTATCGTCAATTGATTGTATGGGATCCCGAGGAAAAAGAAATACTCGGCGGATATCGATACATCATGGGAAATCACGTTCCCAAGGACGAAAATGGCAAAGTAAAACTGGCCACCTCACGTCTTTTTCATTTTTCGGATAAATTTTTAAACGACTTTTTTCCACACACCATCGAGTTAGGACGGTCATTTGTTCAACCCCAATACCAGTCAAGCAAGCAAGGTGCCAAAAGTCTTTTTGCACTAGACAACCTATGGGATGGCCTAGGTTCGCTTATTGTAAACAACCCCCAAATGAAATATTTCTTTGGAAAGGTGACCATGTATACACATTTCAACCAGGAAGCCAGAGACCTGATCCTCAGCTTTATGAACAAATACTTTGGTGACCCTGACAAATTAGTATATCCGTTGGACGATTACAAAGTTAAGGTCAGTCTCTCTCAAGAAAAGATTAACGAAATCTTCCCAGGCCCTACTTTTGTTGAAGACTATAAAATTTTAAACAGAAGAGTAAGAGAACTTGGCGAAACCATTCCTCCATTGGTAAATGCTTATATGAACCTATCCCCATCCATGCGCTCTTTTGGAACTGCTGTCAATGATCGTTTTGGCGATGTGGAAGAAACAGGCATCATCATTACCATCAACGAATTTAACAAAGCCAAAACAGAAAGACACGTAGAAAGCTACAACCCCAACGACACCCATGACTAGCCAGCAAGCAAGCCTATAAAAACAAAAGGACTGTACCGAATAAATACGTTTACAAAATCCCTATATTTAGGTATTGCTGGTGTTTAATTGTTCTTCCATTTTTGTACTATAGAATTAATCTAAATAAAAATAAAACATTTCGCAAGTTCGAATTGTTTTATTTTAAACGATTACAAAAAGAAGGAAGCGTATGGAAAAAGTAGATATCAGAACAATACATGGCCACTTATTCACTTGTGATAAGTGCAATAAATTTCATTTTGAATTTAATCAGATCGCCATTGACTTTTCAACCATTCAAATATTGGATAACTTTCATGACTACCTGAGCAAACTGCAAGGAGACAAATTTGAGCGCCTCAATCGAAAAACTAAGTACATAAGAAAAATACATATCCCCTTCCCTAACACTGCCATTAAACTAGTATTATCTCCCACAGACCTACAGGAACTAAAAACACTCATATATCGATTTATTAAGGAATATAAAATGATTGAAGAGGAGTCGATCATGATCAAAAAGCTAACGTATATATCAGAAAGACAATGGAACTAATTGTTCGAATCGTTTTTTAACAAACATTAGACTTCGCATACACAAACACTAGTTTCTCCTGAATTATAATACTATACAATACAGCTCCCGACTTGAAAAAAGGATAAAACGTCTTAGCTCAACAAGTTGGGATTTTTTATACAAATAATAAGCTATACTTTCGCACAAATTTTAAAAACAACTATGGAAACTAAAGATTTTGCCACAGGCAATTGGAACAAGGCCATTGACGTTAGAGACTTTGTAAGACAAAACATTTCACCATATAATGGCGATTACACTTTTTTACAGGGAGCTAGTCCTAAGACAAAAAAGCTATGGGAAATCTGCCTTCAGGCACTAAAAGAAGAAAGAGCCAACAATGGTCTCAGAAGCGTTGATACCGAAACTGTTTCAACGGTAAATTCGTTTACTGCAGGTTATATCGACAAAGACAACGAAGTGATTGTTGGCTTACAAACCGACGAATTATTAAAAAGATCGATGAAGCCTTACGGAGGTTTTAAAGTTGTTCAAAAAGCACTTTCAGAGCATGGCTTAAAACCATCAGATATTATAACCGAAGCATTTGGCAAATATACCAAAACACATAACGATGGTGTTTTCGATGCCTACACCGATGAAATCAGAAAATTTCGTTCGTTGGGCTTCCTCACCGGCCTACCAGACAACTACGCACGAGGCCGCATTATTGGAGACTACAGGCGCGTTGCATTATATGGCATTAACCGCTTAATAGAGGCTAAAAAAGAAGATCTAAAGGAAATCAAAGGCCCCATGAGCGACCACACCATTCGTTTAAGAGAGGAAGTGGCTGAACAATTAAAAGCCTTGCACCAAATGCTGGACATGGGTAACCATTACGGTCTAGACTTATCACGTCCTGCCCAAAACGGCAAAGAAGCTGTACAATGGACTTACATGGCCTATCTAGCAGCCGTAAAAGAGCAAGATGGTGCCGCCATGTCACTCGGCAGCGTATCTTCCTTTCTTGACATATATATACAAAGAGACCTACAGACTGGTGCCATCACCGAACAAGAGGCACAAGAATATATTGATCAGTTTGTAATGAAACTTCGCATGGTTCGTCATTTACGCATGGAAGCCTACGAGCAAATTTTTGCTGGAGACCCAACTTGGGTAACCGAATCCATAGGTGGTATGCTGGTTGATGGAAGAAGCAAGGTCACAAAAACTTCATTCCGTTTCTTAAACACCTTATACAACCTAGGACCATCTCCAGAACCCAACATCACCATTCTTTGGTCGAACAGCTTACCACAAGGCTTTAAAGAATTCTGTGCAAAAGTATCCATCGACACCTCTTCCATTCAGTACGAAAATGATGACCTCATGCGTTGCCATAGAAACAGCGACGACTACGGCATTGCCTGTTGTGTTTCCTTTCAGGAATTAGGAAAACACATACAGTTTTTTGGAGCACGCACCAACTTAGCGAAAACACTATTATTAGCGCTAAACGGCGGGCGTTGCGAAAACACTGGAACACAAATGGTCGATGGCATTCCTTCCATGGCCGACGATGCGTATCTTGATTTCGACAAGGTGATGGATCATTTTAAAATTGCCATGAAAGAAGTAGCCCGTGTGTACAACGAATCGATGAACATCATTCATTATATGCACGATAAGTATTACTACGAAAAAGCACAAATGGCATTGATTGATACCAACCCTAGAATCAACTTGGCCTACGGTATCGCCGGACTATCCATCGTTGCCGATTCTCTTTCTGCCATTAAATACGCCAAGGTAAAACCCATTCGCAATGAGGATGGATTAACCGTTGACTTTCAAATAGAGGGCGATTTTCCCAAATACGGTAATGACGACGACCGGGTTGACCTCATTGCGCGCGGCCTTGTTAATCACTTTAGTGAGGAGCTAAAAAAACTAACTGTATACAAAAATGCCACACCCACACTATCCGTATTAACCATTACCTCCAATGTAGTTTATGGGAAAAAAACAGGCGCAACTCCCGATGGCAGAGCCAAAGGAATTGCATTTGCTCCGGGCGCTAACCCAATGCATGGTCGTGATACCCACGGTGCCATTGCTTCGTTAAACTCAGTGGCTAAAATTGATTACGAAGATTCACAGGATGGTATTTCCAATACCTTTTCCATTGTACCTAAATCATTGGGCTCTACACAAGCTGATAGAATTGAAAATCTAGTGGCTGCATTAGACGGTTATTTTGAAAAAAATGCGCAGCACCTAAATGTAAATGTTTTAAATAGAGAACTCCTGAAAGATGCCATGGAAAATCCGGAAGAATATCCTCAATTAACCATTCGTGTGTCTGGATATGCTGTAAACTTCACCCGTTTATCGCGCGAACAACAACAAGAAGTATTGTCTCGTTCATTCCACGAATCAATGTAAAGCAATGGTTAACTGAGCTTTGACTTTTAATATTTAACAACACCATTATTTACAACTAACAAATAAGCAAAAGAAGTATTCCCTTTATCCGTGTTTACTTCTTTTGCTTTTCTCTAATCTCTAATCGAAATGCCTCACTTAAACATTCACTCCATTGAATCATTTGGCACGCATGACGGCCCGGGGATCAGAATGGTTATTTTTTTACAAGGCTGCAACCTAAAATGCTTATACTGCCACAATCCCGACACCATACCCATCAAAGGAGGAACAGAACATGAATTAGAAACACTGGTAAAGAGAGCCGAAAACATGAAATCTTACTTCGGCAAAAACGGGGGAGTCACCGTGTCAGGAGGAGAACCATTATTACAAAGCAAGGCATTGATACCTTTTTTTAAAATACTAAAAGAAAAAGGCATACACACCAACATTGATACCAATGGCTCTATTCTAACCACCCAAAGCAAAGAACTTTTAGACCTTTATACCGACTTAATCATGGTAGACATCAAACACACCCATTCAGCAGGCTACAAACAACTTACCGGCGTAGATGCTTTTGGCTCTTCGCTCAAGCTCATTGAACATCGTGAACAAACAGGAAAACCTGCCTGGTTAAGATATGTACTTATTCCGGGCTATACCGACACTCCTGAAGAACTAATAAAGATGGGAGAACGATACAAAGACTTTAAATGTATCGAGAAAATAGAAATTCAACCCTATCATAAATTAGGCATACACAAGTGGGAATCATTAGGTGAAAAATACCAACTTAAGGATGCCTTAGAAAACACACCCGAACAAATTGAAAAAGTAAAAAAAATACTCAATCCCTATTTTAGAGAAATAAAGATTAACTAACCACAAAATTAACAACATAATAAAATGAGTTTGTATACCCCACCTGAAATACTAAAAGTTGCAGGCGAGGCTGCCATCGCAAAAGACAAATATTCAGTCCAAAAAATACTTACACTTAGTTTCATGGCTGGTGCATACATTTCCTTCGGGGGCCTTCTGTCAATACTTATAGCAGGTGGTATGCCCACCATATCAGCACAAAACCCAGGCATCGTCAAGTTTGTTTTTGGGGCTGCCTTCCCCGTGGGACTCATGATGGTGGTAATGGCAGGCGCAGAACTCTTCACAGGCAACAACGCTTACTTTATGCCCAATGTTCTTAACAAAACCCAAAGCTGGAAAGCGCCACTAAGAAACTGGGGACTTGTTTATGCAGGTAATTTTGTGGGAGCCATTTTTGTTGCCTACTTCCTGACTCACCTAACTGAAGTTGTTGCCCAAGCTCCCTGGTCAGATATGGTATTAAAAATAGCAGACAGCAAAACATCAAACCCTTTCTACAAAACATTTTTAAAGGGCATAGGTGCCAATTGGCTTGTATGCGTGGCCCTTTGGATGGGAATGTCAGCACAGCACACCTCCGGCAAGATAATGGCTATCTGGTGGCCCGTAATGGCCTTTGTAACCATGGGCTTTGAACATTCCATTGCAAATATGTTTTTTATTCCTTTAGCTATTTTTCAGGGAGCCAATATTACCTGGTATGCCTTTGTTGTAGATAACCTAATACCAGCTACCCTTGGCAATATTGTAGGAGGTGCTTTTTTTGTAGGTTCTCTATATTGGTATGCCTATCATAAAAAAAACGAAAGCTTACCTTAAAACAATCATCTCATGCCCAGAAAGGTGGACACAGTGAAGACGTAACTGCAATTTTTGAAAGATTAGAAGAGTTATAAAACTTTTTTCCTAATTTTACACCCAACCTGCATAGCCACCGTAAAAAGTCAACTACATCCGGCATAGGGTGCTATATACTTAAAAACGATCGCTTTGTTGGTTTCTAATACGAAACTTTCATTCAATGGACAATTCCGATTTGCAATCATCACTCGATCAATTACCTTCTTTATTAAAAGGCGAAGTCTCTTTAAAAAACCTAGATAGAGCACAACACGCAACAGATGCTTCAGCTTATCGCGAAAAACCAGCAGGTGTGGTTTGGCCCCGCGACAATGCCGACCTTCGCTTAATTGTGAACTTTGCCAACAAAAACAAAATCGCCCTAATACCCAGAGGAGCAGGGACCTCACTTGCAGGCCAAGTAGTAGGCAATGGACTTGTTGTAAACACGTCCAAATACATGAACAAAATTCTGGAGTTAAACACAGAAGAACAATGGGTAATGGTAGAGCCCGGAGTTGTACTGGACGAACTCAACAAGTTTTTGGCCCCACACAAATTGTTTTTTGGTCCGGAAACATCCACTGCTAACCGATGTACCATAGGAGGGATGACTGGAAACAACTCATGTGGATCGCACTCCTTGGTTTACGGAAGCACACGCGACCACCTGCAGGAAGTACACGGCTACCTATCGAATGGAGAAGAAGTTGTATTTAAAACCTTAGATCCTCAGGAGTTTCATAAAAAATGCAAAAAAGAAGGCTTGGAAGGAGATATATACCGGGAAATCAACGAAATACTCTCCAATCCAACCCATATACAGGAAATAGAAAGAGAATACCCTCATAAAGAAATACACCGTAGAAACACAGGATATGCCTTAGATTATTTGGCACAAATGCAACCTTTTAAAGAAGATGGTGATCCTTTTAATATGTGCAAGTTAATAGCTGGCTCCGAAGGTACACTAATGCTGACTAGTAAAGTAAAGCTAAATCTCGTGCCGACTCCTCCCAAAAAACAGGCACTCATCTGCGTTCACTTTCATTCTTTAGAAGAGTCCTTATATGCAAACATTGAAGCACTCAAGCACGCACCCAGAGCTGTTGAGCTCATTGACGATAAGATCATTGAACTTACAGGACAAAGTACAGCACAACAAAGTAATCGGTTTTTCATATCGGGTAAACCAGCCGCCCTATTGGTGATTGAATTTGCGGAACACAGCATAGAGAAATTGGACAAAAAAACACAAAAGCTCATTGCAGATTTTAAAAGCAAGGAATTAGGTTATGCTTATCCAATCATTGAAGGTAAAAACATACAAAGAGTATGGGCGCTTCGCAAGGCTGGATTAGGTGTGCTTTCGAATATGAAAGGAGACAACTTACCTGTGGGTGTAATTGAAGACACTGCGCTAAGACCACAAGACTTACCACACTTTGCCCGCGACATCAAGCAATTACTCAATGGGTTTGGAAAAGATTGTGTTTTCTACGCCCATGTTGGGAGCGGAGAATTGCACCTCAGACCAGTGTTAAATCTCAAGGATCCGCAAGATGTAATACTCTTTAGAAAAATAGCAAAAGAAACCGCTCTTTTGGTAAAAAAATACCATGGCTCGCTCAGTGGAGAACATGGAGATGGTAGATTAAGAGGAGAGTTCATTCCATTCATGGTTGGAGATATGAATTACAAGCTACTCTTACGTATCAAACACATATTCGACCCAGAAGGCTTGTTCAACCCCGACAAAATTGTCAACACCCCACCTATGAATACCTCACTGCGGTACAGACAAGCCAATCCGCTAAAAAACATCACTACTGTATTTAAATGGGATGATACCGAAGGCATTGTTAGAGCCACCGAAAAATGTTCCGGCTCAGGAGACTGTTTAAAATCGGATATCATTGGGGGCACCATGTGCCCAAGCTACATGGCTACCCGTGATGAAAAACACACAACCCGTGGTAGGGCCAATATTTTACGGGAATATTTTACGGGAAGGTTAGCATCCGACGAACTGTACCTAGAGGATGTACATGAAACATTAAGTCTTTGTCTTTCCTGTAAGGCCTGTAAATCAGAATGCCCCTCAGGAGTTGACATTGCTAAACTAAAGGCTGAATTCTTGCAGCATTACTACAGCCAAAAAGGAACACCAGTCAAAGCACTACTGATTGGCTACCTACCCAGTATACAACACTTATTCTCTCCCTTTCCATGGATATACAACCTAGCCATCAAAACCCCTGGATTAAAAGTACTTCTCCCTAAAATGTTAGGTTTCAGCACCAAAAGATCCATTCCTCTCATGAACAACATTTCATTAAAGACATGGAGCAAGTGGCACAAAAAGGCCAACCCCAGACAAAAAACAGTCTACTTTTTTGCAGATGAGTTCACCAATTATTCAGAAAGCGACATCGGTATAAAAGCCATTCTTCTGCTAGAAAGGTTAGGATACAGGGTTTTCATTCCCCAGCACCTAAGTAGTGGCAGAACATTTATATCAAAGGGCTTATTAAAAAAAGCCAGAAAAATTGCCAACCGAAACATCGAAATGTTGGCCCCCATGGTTTCGTCAACAAGTCCTATCGTTGGCATTGAGCCTTCGGCTATTCTCACCTTTAGAGATGAATACCTCAACTTAGCCAAAGATGAATTGCTCAGTGCAGCACAAAAAATTAAAAAATGTACGTTCACCATTGAAGAATTTCTGGCCAATGAAATGAATAAGGGAAGGATTAAAAAGAATCAATTCACTACAGAAGCCAAGAAAATCCGTTTTCATGGACACTGTTACCAGAAAGCTCTTTCCAACACAAAATACATTCAGCAAGCCTTATCATTTCCCGAGAATTACGAGGCCGAGGAAATAGAATCGGGATGCTGTGGAATGGCTGGTTCTTTTGGTTTTGAAAAAGACACCTACGCTATTTCCATGAAGATTGCCGAAATGAAACTTCTTCCTGCCGTAAGAGAAACCAAACAAAGCACGCTGTTGGCTGCTTCGGGCACCTCTTGCCGTCACCAAATAAGGGAAGGTTCAGAAAGAGAAGCACTGCATCCTGTAGAAATACTCTATGATGCATTAGTATAAGCATCAATACTACTCCCTTCGCTAAAGAATAGTGTTTAAATGAAAAAACAAACAACTAAGTATTGGAACACTATTCTTTTAGCGGCCTTATTCCCATCACAATGATATCATCCACCTGTTCGAAGTCTCCCATCCATTCTTCTATCTTCTGATGCAGAATGGCTTTTTGATCTTCAGCTGGCAAGCGATGGATATTCAGTAACAAATGTCTAAATCGTCTGTATTTAAACTTCTTGCCCTCATCACCACCAAACTGGTCGGCATAACCATCCGAGAAAATATAAAAGATATCATTTTGCTCCATGGCAATTTCGTGTTTCGAAAATTTCATTTCCTTTTCACCCTGATATCCAATAGGGAAACGATCTCCTTTGTACACCAATATCTCATTATCTCTAATCAGATACAAGGGATTATATGCGCCTGCAAAGGCCATCTTTCTTTGCTTTTTATCGATAATACAAAGCGCAATATCCATTCCATCGTTCACCCTCAACAAACTATTTTTCTCCTCCTTATTGTTCTTTTTGAACGTATCAATAACTTCTTTATTTAAACGTTCCAAAATATAAGCGGGGCAATATTCAATATCTGATTTAACAATTCGTTTTAGCATGTCATAGGCAATAATAGACATAAAAGCCCCGGGAACTCCATGTCCGGTGCAATCAACTGCTGCAATAAATATTTTATCGTCCACCTCATGTTTCCAATAAAAATCACCACTCACCAGATCTTTAGGTCGATAATACACAAACGATTCGGGTAACACTTTCTTTATTTCCACTTCGGACGGAAGTATGGACTCCTGAATCCTCTTGGCATAATAAATACTGTCCGTCAAGCTTTGGTTTATTTTGGACAGCAATTCTCGTTGCGCCTCAATTTTCTTTTTATCACCGGCTTTTTCCTCTAAGGTCTTATAAGCTGTTTTATAATTCCGAATTCGATAATTTATAATAGACTGAATCAGAAACACCAAGGCAATGAGATAGAATGCATAAGCATAACTCGACATCCAGATAGGTGGTATAACAGATATATCAATGGTTACCGGCATCTCAGTCCATATATGATCGCTGTTAGCACCTTTCACATGCAAGGTATAGTCACCTGCCGGAAGATCTGATATCCCAATCATATTCTCTGATGTTACCGGCCTCCAGTCATCATCAAAACCTTCAAGATAAACCTGATATTTATTTTTGGCTGACTCAGAAAACTCCAATGCTGCAAAACTCACCTTTAGCATGGAACTTTTCCGATACTTAAGTCTAATTTTTTGGGTATCTACTTTAAAGTTATCGATAATTTTTCCTTTGTGGTATAATTCAATGGAAGTAAAGACAACCTCAGGACGATGTAAATTGTAAGTTATAGAATCAGGATCAATAAAAGCCACTCCCTCTACCCCACCAAAATAAGCAATCCCTGAGCTGGACTGCTCAACAGCTCCACGACTAAATACATAACCGGGCAAACCGTCGGCAATATCAAAATTATAAATTTGCTTATTGTCCTTGATTAAGGATATCCCTTTATTGGTACTTAACCAAACACCTGAATTCTTATCACAAATAACACCATAAATCATGTCGTTTGCTATTCCGGATGCATGAGTATAAAATTTGGACACATCCTCCCGCTTGTTATAATAACTAAGACCAGATCTCGTTCCGAACCAAATACCATCCTCTTGATCCTCTGCGATGGACAAAATATAATTATTACTTAACACAGATATGGAGTCTCCACTATTTCTAAAATGGCCCATCTTTTTAACTACATCATTATTACTATCCAAAAAGTTTACTCCATCACTTGTTCCAATCCATAATATACCTTCCGAATCGAGTAACAAATCATTTACTTCATCACTGCATATACCATTCCGACTTCCTTCTTCTGCAAAAAAGTTATATACCGATTCACCATCATATTTATACAGACCAAACTGTGTAGCAAACCATATATTTCCCAAGGCATCCTCCTCGATGGCGTTGATTCTGTTTTCCTTGAGCAAGGATTCAGTTTTTCTGCTATCGGCATATGAAAACTCACTAATGGTACCACTATTCAAGTAAAAGATATATATACCCCTTGCTGTACCTATCCAAATCCTCCCTTGAGAGTCTCGGCACAAAGCCAATACCATATCCTCACCTATGCTGTTTAACTCCCTATTCACAGGATAACTATACACATCACCCCTTTGCTGATCAAGAATTTTCAGACCTTTATCTGCTGTTCCCAGCCAAATAAGTCCCTGATCATCCATATAAATACTTTTTATATCAAAGGTATTGAGGTCGGGATATTTGCTATCACCCCGCATAATACGCTTAAACTTTTTGGGCTTAAAATCCACCTTTAACAATCCACTATACCGTGTACCCACCCATAACAATCCTGATTTATCTTCGTACAAGAAGGTTACTTCATCTTCCGTTATCCGGTTTTGTTTTTGGTTAAAAAAGGAGTCCTTGTCATAACGCAACAGGTCACGTCCATGGTCATATTCAACAACACGCAACCCTGCCTTTGTTCCAATCCAGACAGTACCTGAAGAATGTTGAAAGATACAGTTAACTGCATTTTCTTTTTCCGAAAGTGTTTTTATCTTTCTATTGATATAACTACCATCTTCTTTTTGAATAAGGTGATACAAACCTTGTAACCCGGAGAGTGCAAGGAATTTGAGTCAAGTTTTAATATCCCGGTTATAGCGCCCAATTGATTAGAATAAATACCTTCTTCCGGATCTACAATAAATCGTTCATACAACCTCTCTTGAGAGTTAAATTGAGCGATGCCATCCTTAGTACCAATCCACAATAAATGCGGACTTTTATAAAATATGGGTACATTGAGTTTTTCTTGGTATTTAAAAATACTACTATACAATCCATAGGTTGATTTAGAAACAGGATCGTGGTCTAATTTCAACAAGTAATTATCTGTTTTTACCCACAGAGCAGAATCTACATCAAAAGACAATCCATACACATTGTCTTCGGGTAATTCACACTCGCTATCCAACTTGCTACTATAACAGGTAAATTTCTCTAAATCCCGACTCCATTTATTCAATCCATTACCAATTGTACCGACCCAAAGATTACCTTCAACATCTTCATTAATACATTGGATGTAGTTTCCTGATATGGAATTACTATCTTCCAGTTTATGGCGATAAACTTTAAAAGAGTACCCATCGTACATATTTAATCCATCCTGGGTACCCACCCATAGAAAACCTTTACTATCCTGAAATATAGCAGTAATACCATTACCTGTTAATCCTTCACTAATAGAATAAGAGCTCACACTAACGTCACCCTGTGCATTCAGCACATCATTAGACGTTAAAGCACACAAAAAAACGGATGCCAATATTACAATGCATCGTTTTATCACCATGGATTTATCATGAAAAAATAGACTTTTCATATGAAGCGCTAATTTAGCAAAATGTCTTTATTATAATATTCCTTTTTAAAAAAAACATGAAGTAAAGACATAATGTTTATCATATTAATTCCAACAGGAATTAACCTACCTCTCTCCTTCCATTACCACCACTATGAGACAGACGTTTCTATAAAGAACAAGCCAACTAATTACAACTGAAAGAAACATTCGCAACACAAAAATAATAACTTATTTCCCCCCATAAAAAAGCTCCTCGTTTCCTGTACAACAAGGAGCCACATGGGGATTTCCAACACCCCTCTTTCATCAGTTATATATATTCGCTCACCTACAACAATCGCTTAGTCTACCTGATCAATAAACCACTGCAAATTTTGCGACTTAGGTCTTTCTATCGGCAATCCATAAAGTCGATCCCAGATAAGCTGTGTCAATACGCCCAATGCCCTTGAAACACCAAACAGAACCGTATAAATAGGGTATTCAGCAATACCATAGCTGGTGAGCAAGGATCCTGATATGGCATCCACATTAGGCCAGGGATTTTTAACTTTTCCGGTGGCTGTCAGTACTCCTGGAACCACATTATAGATTCTATTTACTAATTTAATATACGGTGCATCCGGAATATATTTATTAGCAAAATCAAGCTGTACCTGAAATCGAGGATCTGTTTTTCGAAGTACGGCATGCCCATAACCAGGTATCACCCTCCCTTTGCGAATGGTATCTTCGGCATAGGCCTTGATTTGCTCCTCACTAGGATCTTCACTGCCAATTTCACGTTTCAATTTATTTAACCAGTGCATTACATCCTGATTAGCCATGCCATGCAAGGGACCTGCCAAACCATTCATCCCTGCTGCGAAACTATAATATGGATTTGACAATGCAGAACCTACCAAGTGAGTGGCATGAGCCGACACATTGCCACCTTCATGATCAGAGTGAATTAACATATACAAACGCATCAAGCGCCTCAGCTCTTCACTATCGTGCCCCATCATGTGCGCTAAATTCCCAGCCCAGTCCAGACTTGGATCGGCCTGAATATGTCGCCCTTGATGAAAAACTCTTCGATAGATGTAAGCAGCAATGATAGGTAAACGTGCAATCAAATCCATAACACCTTCATAAGTAGGATCCCAATAATCCTTCTTGTCCATACCCACCAGATAAGCCTTACGGAATTGCGATTCTGTAGACATTGCTAATATAGCGGTATTAAACTGAATCATGGGATGTGCATCTTTAGGCAAAGCCTCAATCACATCATACACATGCGTTGGAATTCCCTGCGCTCGCAAGGCCCACTGTTCACTAATATACTTAACATCATCATCACTGGGAATTTCACCTGTTAACATTAAATAAAAAACGCCTTCAGGCAAAGGTTCCCCATCATCATGCATCTTAGGTAACTTTTCTTTTAGTTCTGGTATTGAATATCCACGAAAACGTATCCCCTCCTCTGGATCAAGCTTAGATGTACATGTCATTAAGCCAACAACGCCTTTCATACCAGTTAGCACCTGCCCCATAGTCACCTCTTGAATGACCTTATCTCCATGTTCTTTAACAAGCTCTCTTACTTTATTGGCCTTAGGTATAGCAACGTCTATTAGCTTCTGTTTTATATAGTCCATATGAATGATATTTGATGTTTGATAAATATACAAAATAATGAAACAAATGCATGAAGATCATGAGGCACTTGTTAACAATTTTTGCGATTGCGAATATAAAATAATTTAGTCCACCACGATATGAACAGACAGTTTTACAATTTGTTCGTAAATACATCCATCTAATTATAAACGAGTCAGTGCCAAAAGTTGGGTATAAATGTTGTTTATAGCTGTCGTGCAAATATTTTTATTGACCTGAACGAAAAGAACTTTACATCAACAACACCTCTAAATTGTCTTCTGAAATCCTTTACTTTTGTATTGCACCCGGGTGAAGTATTAGAACTTCGTCATGAGCGTTGAAATGCGTAATAGATTTTCTAAGGCATTTTCCGGGTTATAGTTTCTCGCCAACTTAAATTTTACGCTTCCATAATTGGGTAAAAAAAAGGCAAAAAAAAAGGTGCCATCAGGCACCTTTACAATTGATAATGGCAAAGCCATTAAGCTTTTTTTGCTTTTGCATAACCATAAATAGCACTAGCTCCCAATTCTTCTTCGATACGAAGCAATTGGTTGTATTTAGCCATACGGTCAGAACGGCTCAATGAACCCGTTTTAATTTGACCAGAGTTAGTAGCCACAGCGATATCAGCAATTGTTGAATCTTCAGTTTCACCTGAACGGTGAGAAGTAACAGAAGTATATCCCGCTCTGTGCGCCATTTCGATGGCATTTAAAGTCTCCGTTAAAGTACCAATTTGGTTTACTTTAATAAGGATTGAGTTAGCAGCACCCAATTCAATACCTTTTTTCAAATAATCCACATTGGTAACAAAAAGGTCATCACCCACTAACTGGCATTTATCACCGATTTTACTATTCAATGCAACCCATCCGTCCCAGTCATTTTCATCCATACCGTCTTCAATAGAATCGATAGGGAATTTTTCCACTAATTCAGCCAAGTAAGCAGCTTGCTCTTCAGAATTTCTTTTCACACCATTAGGTTCAAAGATGCTATAATCATAAACACCATCCTTAAAGAATTCAGAAGAGGCACAATCCATAGCAATAGACACATCACCACCATCTTCAGCGCGACCAGGTTTATAACCTGCATTTTTAATAGCAGTAAGGATACAGTCGATGGCTTCTTCAGTACCACCTAACATAGGAGCGAAACCACCTTCATCACCTACAGCAGTAGAAAGGCCTTTACCTTTAAGAACTTTAGCAAGTGCATGAAAAACCTCTGCACCCATACGCAATCCTTCTTTAAAAGTAGGAGCCCCAATAGGACGGATCATAAACTCTTGAAAAGCGATAGTAGCATCAGAGTGAGAACCTCCGTTAATAATGTTCATCATTGGAACAGGAAGCGTACAAGCATTTGTACCACCAATATAACGATAAAGAGGCATACCAAGGTATTCAGCAGCAGCTCTGGCTGTAGCTAAAGATACACCTAAGATAGCATTAGCACCTAGCTTACTTTTAGTTTTAGTACCATCCATTTCAAGCATTTTGCTATCAACACCAACTTGATCCAGTACGTTAAAACCGATTAATTCAGGAGCAATCACATCATTTACATTGGCAACCGCTTTTTGAACACCTTTTCCCAAGTAACGCCCTTTGTCACCGTCTCTAAGTTCGAGAGCTTCGTGCTCACCAGTAGACGCTCCCGAAGGAACAGCAGCACGACCAACAAAACCACTTTCTAGTGTTACTTCTACTTCGATAGTAGGATTTCCGCGTGAATCAAGAATTTCACGAGCATGAACATTTGAAATTTGTCCCATAATATTGACTTATTTAAAAATTGAGTTTACTTTTTTATAAAAAAAGGATAATAGCACGAGGCAATTATCCTTTATTTTATCATGAATACATGTATTTAACTACAAATTCACTATTCCTTCGCATTATTTTCATCTGAAGATGCTTCAGTAGATTTATCCTCAGCTTTAGGAGCGCTCTTAGCGTCTTCTTTTTCAGCAACAGTAGTTTCCACTGCAGCAGTTTCACCAGAAGATTTTTTACGACGTGTACGACGTGTTTTCTTCTCAGCAGCGGGCTTACTAGCAGACAACATACCTTCGTTGTAGTCTACAAGCTCGATATAACACATTTCTGCGTTATCACCGATACGGTTTCCCAATTTTAAGATACGGGTATAACCTCCTGGTCTTTCACCAATTTTAACCGCTACCTCTCTAAACAATTCAGAAACGGCTTCTTTATTTTTTAAGTAACTAAAAACAACTCTTCTTTGTGCAGTTGAATCATCTTTAGATTTAGTAATAAGCGGCTCAACGTACATACGCAATGCTTTAGCTTTCGCAACGGTGGTCTTAATTCTCTTATGCATAATAAGAGAGTTGGCCATATTTGCAAGCATTGCCTTACGGTGAGCGCTCTTTCTACCCAAGTGATTGAACTTTTTTCTATGTCTCATCGCAATTATTCCTTGTCTAATTTATACTTAGTAATATCCATACCAAAGGTTAAGTTCATCACCTGTAACAAATCATCAAGCTCTGTCAATGATTTTTTACCGAAGTTACGGAACTTCAATAAATCGTTACGGTTAAACTGTACCAATTCTCCCAGTGTTTCCACATCAGCTGCTTTAAGGCAGTTAAGTGCACGCACCGACAAGTCAAGGTCAACCAATTTAGTTTTAAGCAACTGACGCATATGAAGAACCTCTTCATCAAACTCTTCATTACCAAACTTCTCATCTGAATCCAGGGTAATTCTTTCATCAGAGAATAACATGAAGTGGTAAATCAAAATCTTAGCGGCTTCTTTCAGTGCATCTTTAGGATGGATAGAACCGTCTGTTTCTATTTCAATAACTAATTTCTCGTAGTCAGTTTTTTGCTCAACACGATAATTTTCAATCGCATATTTCACATTTCTGATGGGAGTATATATAGAGTCGATCGCGATAACGCCAAACTCAGCATCTACCGAACGGTTTTCCTCTGCTGGGACATACCCTCTACCCTTATTAATGGTCAATTCCATTTTAAGGTTTACATCGGGGTTCATCAAGCAGATGGTTTTATCAGGATTCAATACTTCAAAGCCTGTCATGAAGTTGGTCAACTCGCCGGCTTTTAATTCATCTTTACCCGACACGCTGATAGTTACTTTTTCACTATCTACCTCTTCAACAATCTGTTTGAACCTGATTTGCTTAAGATTAAGAATTATGTCGGCTACATCATTAATTACGCCAGGTATCGTTGAAAACTCATGATCAACACCTTCGATTTTTATAGATGTAATAGCGAAACCTTCTAATGAGGATAACAAAATTCTTCTTAAGGCATTTCCAACTGTAATACCATATCCCGGCTCTAGCGGGCGGAATTCGAATCGTCCAAATTGCTTGTCCGACTCTAGCATAATTACTTTATCTGGTTTTTGGAATGCTAATATTGCCATAAGAATTAATTATTTAGAATACAATTCAACGATCAATTGTTCTTTAATGTTTTCAGGAATATCTTCTCTGGAAGGTACATTCAAAAATTTACCGGTCACAGAGTCATTGTCCCACTCCAACCATGAGAAGTTATGCACAGAAGAAGCTGCCAAAGAATCTGTAATCGCCTCTAATGACTTAGATTTTTGACGAACACCAATTAATTGATCAGCTTTTACAGTATATGATGGAATATTTACTATTTCACCATCTACAGTGATATGCTTATGAGACACCAACTGACGTGCAGCTGCTCTTGTAGGTGCGATGCCTAAACGATATACTACATTGTCTAGACGGCTTTCTAGTAATCCAAGCAACACCTCACCGGTAATACCTTTTGAGCGAGAAGCTTTTTTAAACAGATTACTAAATTGCTTTTCTAATACACCGTAGGTATATTTAGCTTTTTGTTTTTCTTTTAACTGAACACCGTATTCCGATGTTTTTTTACGACGGTTATTACCGTGCTGTCCTGGAGGATAGTTCTTTCTTTCAAAGCTTTTATCCGAACCATAAATTGCCTCACCAAATTTACGGGCAATTCTTGTTTTTGGTCCAATGTATCTAGCCATTCTTCTAAATTTTTGTTTTTAAATTTTTGTTTTCAAATTATGAATATGAAGGCCGCGAGATTATAGAGAGGAGGTTCTATATATAATCATCCATAATTCAAAATCCAAAAGCTCAATTTATGGTTAATAACTAGTAATAATTATACTCTTCGTCTTTTTGGAGGACGACATCCATTATGAGGCATTGGAGTAATGTCAACAATCTCAGTCACCTCAATACCATTTGAGTGAATAGATCTTATTGCAGACTCACGACCGTTACCCGGTCCTTTTACATATACCTTCACCTTTCTTAATCCAAGATCAAATGCAACTTTAGCACAATCGGATGCAGCTGTTTGCGCAGCATAAGGAGTATTCTTTTTAGAACCTCTAAATCCCATTTTACCAGCACTTGACCAAGAAATTACTTGACCATTTTTATTGGTCAAAGAAATAATAATATTATTGAAAGATGAGTGAATATGTGCTTCTCCCTGAGCCTCTACTTTTACGACTCTTTTCTTCTGACTCGCTGTCTTCTTTGCCATATTTCAATTATTATTTAGTTGCTTTCTTTTTGTTTGCAACAGTTTTCTTTTTCCCTTTACGTGTACGAGCGTTGTTTTTCGTTTTTTGACCACGTAATGGTAAACCGATACGGTGACGGATTCCACGGTAACAACCGATATCCATCAAACGTTTAATGTTAAGCTGAATTTCAGAGCGAAGTTCACCTTCGATCTTGTATTCTTCAGAAATAATCTCACGAACTTTAGCAATTTGTTCGTCTGTCCAATCGCTAACTTTTAAGTTAACGTCCACCCCAGCAGCGCCAAGGATCTTTTGAGCAGCGCTCTGCCCAATTCCGTAAATATATGTCAATGATACCACACCGCGTTTATTGGTTGGTATATCAACTCCAGCAATTCTAGCCATAATATTAATAATTATCCTTGACGTTGTTTAAACTTTGGATTCTTCTTGTTAATCACGTATAAGCGTCCTTTGCGTTTTACGATTTTGCAATCGGCGCTTCTCTTCTTAACAGATGCTCTAACCTTCATTTTATTATAGAATTAATTTTTATATCTATATGAAATTCTACCCTTTGTTAGATCATATGGAGACATCTCCACCTTTACTTTATCTCCGGGCAAAATCTTAATATAGTGCATTCTCATCTTACCTGAGATATGCGCTGTAATGATATGCCCATTTTCTAACTCCACTCTAAACATGGCATTTGAAAGGGCTTCTATTATCGTTCCGTCTTGTTCTATTGAGGCTTGTTTAGCCATAATATATTACCTTTTTTTTAATTTTCAGACTGCAAAGTTAATATTTCTTCGACAAATTTAAAACTAGAAAGTATATCTGCCTCACTTTTTCCCACTGCAACAGTGTGTTCGAAGTGAGCTGATATCTTTTTATCGATCGTCCTGATGGTCCAACCGTCGTTTTCCTGAACAATATTACGCTTACCTAAATTAATCATTGGCTCAATGGCTATGACCATTCCTGGCTTCAATAAGGTACCATTACCTCTTCTACCATAATTAGGTACTTCAGGTGCTTCATGAAGGTTTCTTCCAACCCCATGTCCTACCATTTCGCGCACCACCGAATAACCTCTGGCTTCACTATGTCGCTGCACTGCATTTCCAATATCGCCCAAGCGCTTACCGGCCACTGCATTTTCAATTCCTTTATAAAGTGCTTCTTTGGTAGTCAACAACAAATCTCTTTTTTCTTGACTTACTTCGCCCACCTCGAAAGTATAGGCCGAATCACCATAAAATTCGTTTTTCAATACGCCACAATCCACCGAAACAATATCACCATTTTCCAATGGCTTATTATTAGGTATTCCATGTACTACTTGTTCATTCACCGAAGTACAAAGGGTATTGGGAAATCCCTGGTAATCTAAAAAACCAGGGATACCACCATTATCCCTAATAAATTCCTCGGCCACTCTATCCAGTTCCAGGGTAGTAACACCGGGTTTGATAATTTTAGCTACCTCACCAAGTGTTTTAGCTACTAACATGTTACTTTGTCGAAGTAACTCAATTTCCTCGTCTGTTTTAAGATATATCATTTTAAGAACGACCTCTCATTAATTAGTAAACAGCAGGTCCACCACCAGTTCTACCTTTAATTCTTCCTGATTTCATCAATCCGTCGTAGTGACGCATCAACAAGTGACTCTCTATTTGTTGTAATGTATCCAGCACAACACCCACAAGAATCAACAGAGAAGTACCTCCATAAAACTGAGCAAACATCCTATCCACACCTGCAATCATTGCAAAAGCAGGTAATATTGCCACCAAAGCTAAGAACACCGATCCTGGCAGCGTGATTTTAGACATAACTGAATCCAGAAAATCAACGGTTTTTTTTCCTGGTTTCACACCGGGAATAAAACCGCCATTTCTTTTCATGTCCTCTGCCATCTGCGTTGGATTGATTGTAATAGCTGTATAAAAGTATGTAAAGGCAATGATTAAAAAGGCAAATGTAACATTATACCCAATTCCGGTAAAATCGGCAAACATCGATGTAAACCAACTATTACCACCATCTCCTACATATCCGGCCAATGTAATAGGCACAAACATAATTGCCTGAGCAAAAATGATAGGCATTACACCAGCAGCATTCACTTTCAAAGGTATGTATTGACGAACTCCGCCGTATTGCTTATTTCCGACAATACGCTTAGCGTACTGCACGGGAATACGACGTGTTCCCTGTACCAACAAAATTGTTCCTGCAAACACAAAGAAAAGAACTACAATCTCAATCAACAACATCACCAAACCGCCTCCTTCTTCAAGACGAGATACGAATTCTGCTACAGCAGCAAATGGCAGTCTGGCAATAATACCGATCATAATAATCAGTGATATACCATTACCAATTCCTTTTTCTGTAATACGCTCTCCTAACCACATTACAAACATAGTACCTGCTGTAAGTATGACAATTGATGTAATTCTAAACATCAATCCATTAGAAGAAACGGCTACATCAGGAAGGTTAGCCAAATAAGCTGGTGATTGAAACAATAGTATGATAACTGTAAGATAACGTGTAATCTGGTTAATCTTACGTCTACCGCTTTCGCCCTCACGCTGTAGCCTTTGAAAATAAGGAACAGCGATTCCTAGAAGTTGAATAACAATAGATGCAGATATGTAAGGCATAATACCTAAGCCAAATATAGATGCATTAGAGAATGCACCTCCTGAGAACATATCTAACAGTCCCATAACGCCTTCAGCAGTTTGGTCTTTTAATGCACTTAATTGAGTTGGATCAATACCCGGCAATACAATAAAAGAACCTAAACGGTAAACCAATACCAGTCCTATTGTTGTAAGAATACGAGATTTAAGATCCTCAATTTTCCAAATGTTGCGAATTGTTTCGATCAGTTTCATTGTGATTTACAGTTTAACAACGGTTCCTTGAGCCGCTTCGATTGCGCTCACCGCTGATTTAGAAAAGGCATGAGCTTTCACTTCAATTTTGGCAGTAATATTTCCGTTACCAAGAATCTTCACCCGGTCATTCTTGCTGATAAATCCGGCTTCGCGAAGAACGTCCACGTCAATTACAGACAAATTGTTCTTTTCGGCAAGTTGTTGTAACAAGTCAATATTTATTGCCTTGTAGTCCACCCTGTTGATGTTTTTAAACCCGAATTTAGGAACACGTCTCTGTAAAGGCATTTGACCACCCTCGAAACCAATTTTTCTTGAATAACCAGATCTGGACTTGGCACCCTTATGTCCACGAGTGGATGTACCACCATGGCCAGAACCTTGTCCTCTACCAATTCTTTTTCTTGTTTTGGTAGAACCTTCTGCAGGTTTTAAATTACTTAAGTCCATATCTAAATTTAACTTAATTCGTTATCAATTATTTTTCTATACTAACCAGGTGTCTCACCTTTTCAACCATACCAAGAATTTGAGGTGTTGCCTCAAATTCTTTGGTTGCATTAATTTTTGTTAGTCCAAGAGCCGTCAAAGTTCTTTTTTGACGTTCGGTAGAACCGATTTTACTCTTAACTTGAGTTACTTTTATTTTAGCCATTTTTGCTATCCTTATCCGTTAAATACTTTGTCTAACGTAACACCTCTATGCTGAGCTACCGTTTGAGCGTCTCTTAATTCCTTAAGTGCATTAATAGTAGCTTTTACAAGGTTATGTGGGTTTGATGAACCTTTTGACTTAGCCAAAACGTCCGTTACGCCAACACTTTCAAGTACAGCACGCATCGCACCACCGGCTTTAACCCCGGTACCGTGAGAAGCAGGCTTCATAAAAACGCTAGCTCCACCAAACTTACTATACTGTTCGTGAGGTATTGTTCCTTTAAAAACAGGAACTTTCACTAGATTCTTTTTAGCGGCTTCCACACCTTTTGCTATTGCAGTTGTTACTTCGTTAGCTTTACCTAAGCCCCAGCCTACGATGCCATTTTCGTTACCAACTACAACTATAGCAGAAAAACTAAAAGTTCTACCACCCTTGGTAACCTTGGTTACACGGTTAATGGCAACTAACCTATCCTTTAACTCAAGGTCGTTATTACTTCTTACTTTTTGATTATCTCCTGCCATAGTTATTAAAATTTAAGACCTGCTTCACGTGCAGAATCGGCTAATTGTTTAACTCTACCATGGTACAAAAATCCATTACGGTCGAATACCACGGTATCTATTCCGGCACCTTTTGCTTTTTCGGCGATTAATGCACCTACTTTAGCAGCCTGCTCGGTTTTAGTAACTTTTTGTGCAGCGATCTCTTTCTCTAACGAAGAGGCTGACAAAATTGTTTTTCCGTTTACATCATCTACTAGTTGAACAGAAATTTGCTTGTTACTTCTGAAAACCGACATACGGGGCTTCTCTGAAGTACCCGAAATCTTACCTCGGATACTTTTCTTTATTTTAAGTCTTCTCTCTATTTTAGAAAAAGCCATAATTTTAAATTTTAATCAGATTAAACTTTAGCAGATTTACCAGCTTTACGTCTGATTTGCTCACCCACAAACTTAACACCTTTACCTTTATAAGGCTCGGGTTTACGAAGCGAACGGATTTTAGCGCAAACCTGACCAAGCAATTGCTTATCTGCAGATTCCAAGGTAATAATCGGATTACTCTTTCTGTCGGTTACAGCCTCCACTTTAATTTCGGCTGGCAACTGCATATGAATTGGGTGAGAGAATCCTAAAGCCAGTTCTAAAAGTTGACCTTGGTTGGTAGCTCTATAACCTACACCAACCAATTCCATTTTTTTCACAAAACCTTTTGATACTCCTTCAACCATATTGTTGATAAGCGAACGATATAAACCGTGCTGAGAACGGTGACTTTTAGATTCTGAAGGTCTTTTCACCTCAACTTGTCCATCGTTCACCTCTACTGTCATTTCTGGATTAATTTCTTGCGAAAGTTCTCCTTTGGGCCCTTTAACGGTTACCTGGTTTTCTTTAACTGTTACGGTAACGCCGGCCGGTACTGAGATGGGTTGTTTTCCTATCCTTGACATACTGTTTCCTCCTTTATTAATATACGTAACATAAAACCTCACCACCTATTTGAGCCATTCTAGCTTCTTTATCGGTCATAACACCTTTAGAAGTAGAAAGGATGGCGATACCTAAACCATTTAACACCCGTGGCATTGTTTTGTAGCCAACGTACTTACGCAAACCAGGTGTACTTACGCGTTTAAGCGTTTTGATTGCAGATAGTTTCGATTGAGTATCGTACTTAAGTGCAATTTTGATAATTCCTTGCTTATTATCTTCAATAAATTTGAAGTTAAGGATATAACCTTTGTCATAAAGAACTTTGGTCATTTCCTTTTTTAAATTTGATGCAGGAATTTCAACAACTTTGTGTTTTGCCATAATGGCATTTCTGATACGAGTCAGAAAATCTGCTATTGGATCTGTCATTTTAAAAAGTTTAAATTAATCCCGATGACGGGACAATATTTATACTTGAAACCTAATTTATCTACCAACTGGCTTTTTTTACTCCAGGTATAAGACCTGCAGCCGCCATTTCGCGAAATTGAATCCTGGATAGACCGAATTGTCTCATATATCCTTTAGGACGTCCTGTTAATTTGCAACGATTATGCAAACGCACAGGAGAAGCATTTTTTGGTAATCTTTGTAATCCTTCGTAATCACCTGCTTCTTTCAATGCCGCTCTTTTTTCAGCGTATTTGGCAACAAGCTTGGCTCTTTTTACTTCACGAGCCTTCATTGATTCCTTGGCCATATCTAACTATTTTTTGTTTTTAAATGGTAAACCAAAAGCTTTCAATAAAGCAAAAGCTTCCTCATCGGTATTTCCAGAAGTCACAAAGGTAATATTCATACCCAAAATCTTACTAACTTCGTCAATATTTATTTCAGGAAAAATAATTTGCTCCTCAATACCTAAGGTATAGTTTCCACGTCCGTCAAGCTTACTGTTCACTCCTTTAAAGTCACGGATACTTGGTAAAGAAATACGAATAAGTCTTTCCAAGAACTCGTACATATTGTTTTTTCTAAGCGTTACGCGAACACCAATCGGCATTTTTTTACGCAACTTAAAGTTAGAAACGTCCTTCTTAGAAAGACAAGGAACAGCTTTTTGACCTGTGATGGCACTTAGCTCCTTAATTGCGATATCGACCATTTTTTTATCAGCCACAGCTTGACCGATACCTTGGTTGATCACAATTTTCTCTAATTTTGGAACTTGCATTACAGACTTGTATTCAAATTCCTTCATCAATGCAGGAATCACTTGTTCCTTATACATTGTTTTTAAACTAGGTGTATAGCTCATTACTTGATCTCCTCCCCTGATTTTTTAGCAAACCTTACCAATTTACCTTCATCGTTTTTACGACGACCAATACGGGTAGCCTCACCTTTTGAAGGGTCTTTAAGGTTTAAGTTAGAGATGTGGATAGGCGCTTCTTGCTTGACGATACCCCCTTGCGGGTTATCAGCGTTCGGCTTGGCATGTTTCGATACCATATTGATTCCTTCCACGATAGCTCTATTCTTACTCAATAGGACTTCAAGTACCTTACCTTCTTGTCCTTTATATTCACCGGCGTTCACAATTACTGTATCGCCTTTTTTAATATGTAACTTTCCCATTGCTATCTTTTATTAAAAATTTATAGCACCTCAGGAGCCAATGAAACGATTTTCATGTAGCCATCGCGTAATTCTCTAGCCACAGGGCCAAAGATACGAGTACCGCGCATTTCACCTGCTTGGTTCAACAACACACATGCATTTTCGTCGAAACGGATATATGATCCGTCGGCTCGTCTGATCTCTTTTTTTGTACGAACAACTACTGCCTTGGTAACTGTACCCTTTTTCATTTCTGTTGAGGGCAGTGAACTTTTAACAGTTACTACGATACGGTCTCCAATGGTCGCGTATCTCTTCTTAGTACCGCCAAGTACTCTGATGCAGAGTACTTCTTTGGCGCCACTATTATCGGCAACAGCCAATCTGGATTCTTGTTGTATCATGATTACTTAGCTCTATCGATAATTTCTACTAATCGCCAACGTTTGGTTTTACTCAAAGGGCGAGTTTCCATAATTTTTACTGTATCACCAGCATTGCAGTCATTTTTTTCATCATGAGCGTGAAATCTCTTTGTCTTTTTCACGAACTTACCGTAAATAGGGTGTTTCTCACGAATCTCAACAGCAACTACGATAGACTTATCCATTTTGCTGCTAGCAACGATACCGACACGTTCTTTTCTTAAGTTTCTTTTTTCCATCACTAAACTATTTTTCGGTTAATTGCTTTTGACGCAAAATAGTTTGCAATCGCGCAATATTTCTACGTAAGTCTCTAATCTGCAATGGATTTTCCAATGGAGATATGCTATGATTGAGTTCTAAACGAATAAGCTCTGCACGCTCGGTATCAATCCTTTCGATGATCTCGCTGATCGCCATTTCATTAATTTCTGATACTTTCATCTTACTTCTTATGCTTTAGATTCAACATAGTCTCGTCTTACAACGAATTTAGTAGTAACAGGCAATTTCTGCGCTGCTAAACGCAATGCTTCTTTTGCTGTTTCGTATGATACTCCTTCACATTCAATAATGATTCTTCCCGGAGTAACAGGAGCTACAAATCCTTCTGGGCTACCTTTACCTTTACCCATACGAACCTCTGCAGGTTTTTTGGTAATTGGTTTATCAGGAAATACCCTAATCCAGATTTGTCCTTGACGTTGCATGTAACGGGTTACCGCGATACGTGCCGCTTCTATTTGGCGTCCGGTAAGCCATTTACTTTGTAAGGATTTAATTCCAAAAGATCCGAATGCTAGCTCAGCTCCTCTTTGTGCTTCGCCTTTCATTCTACCTTTTTGCCTTCTTCTGTATTTTACTTTCTTTGGTTGTAACATCTTTCTAACTCATTTACATTAGCTGATGATTACTTTCTTCTCTTCTTGAAATTCCCACCTTTACGGCCACCATTATCTTTCGCTGCAAAATTTGGTGAAAGATCCGGTTTCCCGTAAATCTCTCCTTTACAAATCCACACTTTGATACCTAGTAATCCGGTTTTGGTAAGAGCTTCCGCCTGAGCGTAATCGATATTTGCGCGGAAGGTATGCAAAGGAGTTCTTCCTTCTTTATACATTTCCGACCTGGCCATTTCTGCTCCATTCAAACGACCTGAAACTTGAATTTTGATACCTTCCGCTCCCATTCTCATGGTTGAAGCGATAGCCATTTTTACTGCACGACGAAAAGCAATACGCCCTTCTAGTTGACGCGCAATATTATTAGCTACAATAATAGCATCTAATTCGGGTCTTTTCACCTCAAAAATGTTGATTTGAACCTCCTTATCGGTGATTTTTTTCAACTCTTCTTTCAGTTTATCAACCTCTTGGCCACCTTTACCGATAATGATACCCGGACGAGCCGTGTGAACAGTAATCGTTATCAGCTTTAGTGTTCGTTCAATAACAATTCTCGAAATACTAGCTTTAGCTAGACGTACGTTCAGATATTTACGGATTTTAGTATCTTCTAATAACTTGTCGCCGTAATTCTTTCCGCCAAACCAGTTAGAGTCCCATCCTCTGATGATACCTAACCTGTTACTTATTGGATTTACTTTTTGTCCCATCTAGCTAACTTTTATTTCTTCTTTGTTATTCACGTTGCTATCAATATAAATGGTTACATGGTTCGATCTTTTTCTGATGCGGTGAGCACGTCCTTGCGGAGCCGGTCTCAATCTTTTCAAAATCCTTGCTGAATCAACATTAATTGATTTTACCACAAGATTTGCATCTTCCATGCGTACCCCTTCGTTCTTCTCTTTCCAGTTTGCAATAGCGGAAAGAAGTAATTTCTCAACTCTGCGTGAAGCTTCTTTAGACGAATACTTCAACAGGTCAAGAGCTAAATTTACCTCTTTACCTCTAATCATATCTGCAACCAGGCGCATTTTACGTGGAGAAGTAGGCACATTGCGAAGCGAAGCAAAGCTCACTTGCTTTTTTGCTTCCTTATTTTGTTCTGCTCTGAGTCTTTTTCTAGCACCCATTTTAATTCTCTTTATTAAGTTACTTTACCGTTAGGTTACCTTTTCTTGTTACCTCCATGACCTCTGTAGGTACGTGTTGGTGAAAACTCGCCTAACTTGTGACCTACCATATTTTCGGTCACGTAAACAGGAATAAATTTATTTCCGTTGTGCACTGCGATAGTATGTCCCACAAAATCAGGAGATATCATCGACGCTCTTGCCCAGGTCTTAATTACCGTTTTTTTACCTGAATCGTTCATCTTAAAAACTTTAGCTTCAAGCTTATAATCGATAAATGGGCCTTTTTTTAATGATCTGCTCATAATTTCTTCTGCTTACACGTTATTTTTTACGTCTTTCAATAATGTATTTGCTAGTTGCTTTTTTCTTATCACGAGTTTTAAAGCCTTTTGCTAATACACCTGTACGTGATCTTGGATGACCTCCAGACTGACGTCCTTCACCACCACCCATTGGGTGATCTACAGGGTTCATGGCCACACCACGAACGCGAGGACGACGACCTAACCAACGTGAACGACCGGCTTTACCAGATCTTTCAAGCGCATGGTCTGAATTACCAACCGCACCAATAGTAGCACGACAAGTAGTCAGGATCATTCTAGTTTCACCAGAAGGTAATTTAATCACGGCAAATTTTCCGTCACGAGCAGCCAATTGAGCAAATGTACCAGCACTACGTGCCATAATGCCACCTTGTCCGGGGCGTAACTCAATATTGTGGATGATCGTTCCCAGAGGGATCTCTTTAAGGGTTAACGTATTACCCAGGTCAGGACTAACTCCTTCACCTGATTTTACTGTTTGACCGACTTCTAATCCATTAGGAGCGAGAATGTAACGTTTTTCGCCATCGGCATAAGCCAATAATGCGATACGTGCACTACGGTTTGGGTCGTATTGAACAGACTCAACTGTAGCAGCAACACCGTCTTTATTTCTCTTGAAATCGATTACCCTGTAACGTCTCTTATGACCCCCACCTTTATAACGCATGGTCATTTTACCGGTGTTATTTCTACCGCCGGATTTTTTGATGGGTTTCAGTAAGGACTTCTCTGGTGTACTTGAGGTAATCGTATCAAATGCACCAATAACTTTGTGTCTCTGCCCCGGTGTTGTGGGCTTTAGCTTTCTTACTGCCATTTTACTTAAATATTGCTATAAAAATCAATCTTATCTCCTTCTGCCAAAGTAACAATTGCCTTTTTGTAAGCAGCAGTTTTACCTACCTGCACACCACTTTTTGTATAACGGCTTTTTACTTTACCGGCATAATTCATGGTGTTTACTCCTTCAACAGTTACATTGTACATTTCCTCAACCGCCTTTTTAATTTGTAGTTTGTTAGCGTCTTTCTTAACAACGAAACCAAAACGGTTTAGCTTTTCGCTTATGTCGTTGAGTTTTTCAGTAACTATTGGCTTAATTAATATTTGCATTTTAAAATCTCCTTAAGCTTTAAATTAAAGATTACCTAATCCTTCAACTGAACTTTCCACTAGAACCAACGCTCCGGCTTTCATTATACTATAAGTATTTAATTCAGCTAATGTTACTACTTCCGATTTAGGAATATTTCTTGAAGCTAGGTAAACGTTTTTATCGGCTTCGTTTAATACTACCAACGAACGTTTTCCTTCTACTTTAAGATTCTTACGAATTTGTGCGAACTCTTTAGTTTTGGGAGCTTCCATGTTGAAATCTTCAACAACGATAATGCTACCGGTTTTGGCTTTATAGGATAAAGCTGATTTACGGGCAAGCTCTTTTAACTTCTTGTTCAATTTAAATCCATAGTTACGTGGACGTGGACCAAAAACGCGACCACCACCTCTAAAAACAGGTGATTTTATACTACCGGCACGAGCTGTACCAGTACCTTTTTGTTTTTTGATCTTACGTGTACTTCCTACGATCTCTGCTCTTTCCTTTGACTTATGAGTTCCCTGACGTTGATTTGCTAGGAACTGTTTTACATCAAGATAAATAGCATGATCGTTGGGTTCAATACCGAAAACTGCATCTGTTAACTCAACAGTTTTTCCGGTCTCTTCTCCTGTTATGCTTAATACTTTTAGTTCCATTACTTTTCAACAATTAGATATGAACCTTTAGCTCCCGGAACCGAACCTTTAACGATAATAAGGTTGCTTTCAGGAATTACTTTTAATACTCTAAGGCTTTCTACCATCACTCTATCTCCTCCGGTACGTCCAGCCATACGCATACCTTTAAAAACACGAGCAGGGTAAGATGCGGCACCAATAGAACCAGGGGCTCTAAGACGGTTATGCTGTCCGTGAGTTGAACCACCAACACCACCAAAACCGTGACGTTTTACTACACCTTGAAATCCTTTACCTTTAGAGACTCCGGTAACGTCAACAAATGAATCTTCTTCAAAGATGTCAACCTTTACTTCATCACCTAAACTCAATTCTTGTTCGAATCCTTTGAACTCAACAACACGTCTTTTAGGTGTTACGCCTGCTTTTTTAAAGTGGCCTAACACTGCTTTAGTAGTGTTCTTTTCCTTCTTGTCGTCGAACGCCAGCTGTACAGCCTCATAGCCATCGGTATCCACAGTTTTAACCTGTGTAACCAAGCATGGGCCAGCTTCGATAACAGTGCATGGAATGTTTTTTCCATCGGCACTGAAAACGGAAGTCATTCCGATTTTTTTTCCAATTAATCCTGGCATTGTTACAAAAATTAAATATTAAATAATCGATTCACACAGCCCGTGCTTCGACCTACGAGCTATGCGAACTTATTTTGCTTCTATCAAACTTTGATTTCTACTTCTACTCCACTAGGTAATTCTAACTTCATTAAAGCATCAATAGTTTTAGCTGTTGAGCTATAAATATCGATTAAACGCTTATATGATGAAAGTTGGAATTGCTCTCTCGACTTCTTGTTTACGAATGTTGAACGCAACACTGTAAACACTCTTTTATGAGTTGGAAGTGGAATAGGACCGCTTACTACGGCTCCTGTTGTCTTCACCGTCTTAACGATTTTCTCAGCTGACTTGTCAACCAAGTTATGATCGTAAGATTTTAATTTGATTCGTATTTTCTGACTCATCTTGAGATCTTATTATAATAATTCAACTTTACCTTCAGCTTCTTTCACTACTTCTTGCGCAATGGCTTTAGAAACCCCTTCGAAGTGTGAGAACACCATTGAAGAAGTTGCACGACCCGATGAAATAGTACGTAAAACTGTTACATATCCGAACATTTCGGCTAGAGGCACCTTAGCTTTCACTACACGAGCACCTGCTTTAGATTCCATTCCTTCTACCTGACCACGACGTTTATTCAAGTCACCGATAATATCACCCATATACTCCTCGGGAGTAACGACTTCTACTTTCATAATAGGTTCAAGAAGAATTGGTTTTGCTTTTGCACATGCAGCTTTGAAAGCCTGACGTCCCGCGATCTCAAAAGACAACTGGTCAGAATCCACAGGGTGAAAAGAACCATCTAAAAGTACCACCTTAAGACTATCCACGACAAATCCGGCCAATACACCATTTAACATGGCTTCTTTGATACCTTTTTCTACCGAAGGAATAAACTCTTTAGGTACGTTACCTCCCTTAATTTGGTTCACAAACTCAAGCCCTTCTTTACCGTCTTCTCTTGGTCCTATGGTCACCACAATATCAGCAAACTTACCACGTCCACCAGACTGTTTTTTAAACACTTCACGGTGGTCAACAGTTTGCGTAATAGCCTCTTTATAAGTTACTTGAGGACGACCTTGATTACATTCCACCTTAAACTCACGTTTCAAACGATCCACGATAATCTCAAGGTGAAGTTCACCCATACCGCTGATTACTGTTTGACCACTGTCTTCGTCAGTTTGAACACGGAAAGTAGGATCTTCTTCAGCTAATTTAGATAAAGCGACTCCCAATTTGTCCATATCTTTTTGCGACTTAGGCTCTACAGCCACACCAATTACTGGTTCTGGAAAATCCATAGACTCCAGAGTAATAGGATTTTTCTCATCACAAAGCGTGTCACCTGTACGAATATCTTTAAAACCTACTCCTGCACAGATATCACCAGCCTCAATCACATCCTGGGGAAGCTGTTTGTTGGATTTCATCTGATACAAACGAGAGATACGTTCTTTTTTACCGGTACGCGTATTCAATGCATAAGAACCCGCTTCTAGTCTACCGGAATAAATACGCATAAAGGCCAAACGACCAACAAACGGATCCGTGGCAATTTTAAAGGCCAATGCTGAAAAAGGAGCATTTACATCGTGAGGTCTTGAAGCTTCTTCGCCCGTGTTTGGATCAGTACCAGTAATAGCAGGAATGTCGGTTGGAGCCGGCAAGAAAGCTACTACAGAATCAAGCAAACGTTGAACTCCTTTATTTTTAAAAGCAGAACCACACATCATAGGAGTAATCGTTTGATTAATGGTAGCAGTACGTATAACAGCTATCATCTCCTCTTTGGTAATAGATTCTGGATCTTCAAAATAACGTTCCATCAACTCCTCATCAGATTCGGCCACAGCCTCCACTAATTTATCTCTCCACTCTTTGGCTTCTGCCTTCAATTCTTCTCGTATCTCTCTTAACTCATAACGAGAACCCATTTGGGCATCATCAAACCAAACAACCTCTTTATTTTCAATAAGGTCAATAACTCCTTCAAAATCGTCTTCTGCTCCAATAGGAATTTGAAGAGGAATAGGATTTGCTCCTAACATCTCTCTTACCTGACGAACTACTTCAAAGAAGTTAGCACCTGAACGGTCCATTTTATTCACGAAACCAATACGGGGCACACCATATTTATCAGCTTGTCTCCATACAGTTTCACTTTGTGGCTCTACACCACTTACAGCACAGAATAAGGCAACAGTACCATCCAATACCCTTAAGGAACGCTCTACCTCTACAGTAAAGTCAACGTGACCCGGGGTATCGATAATGTTAATCTTATATGATTCGTTATTATAGTTCCAGTTGGTGGTAACAGCAGCAGAAGTAATGGTAATACCCCTTTCTTGCTCTTGCTCCATCCAGTCCATGGTAGCAGCACCATCGTGAACCTCACCAATTTTATGGGTAATACCTGTATAAAACAGAATACGCTCTGTTGTAGTGGTTTTACCTGCATCGATATGCGCCATGATACCGATATTTCTGGTGTGTTTTAAATCTGAATTTCCCATTTTATTTTTTCCCTTAAAAGATTAGATGATTAGAACCTAAAGTGAGCAAATGCTCGGTTAGCCTCCGCCATCCTGTGCATATCTTCTTTCTTCTTGAAGGCTCCGCCTTCATTGTTATAAGCCGCAACAATTTCAGCAGATAGTTTTTCTGCCATTGATTTACCACTTCTCTTACGAGCAAAAAGAATCAAGTTCTTCATAGCTACAGAAACCTTTCTTGAAGGACGAATTTCGGTTGGCACCTGAAAAGTTGCTCCACCTACTCTACGACTCTTTACCTCTACTGCAGGAGTGATGTTTTCCAACCCTTTTTTCCACATTTCTAAAGCTGATTTTCCTTCTTTCTCTGCTTTATCAGCCATGCGGTCCAATGCATCATAAAAAATACCGTAAGCAGTTGATTTTTTACCGTCAAGCATTAGGTTGTTGATGAATTGTGTTACCAAAGTATCATTGAACTTTGGATCAGGAAGCAATATTCGCTTCTTTGGTTTACCTTTTCTCATTTCTTCTTGTTTATCAGTTTATTATTGGCTGTCAATGTTTCTGTGTCTTCAAAAGCAAGGTATTGCTTTTTACTCAACCTTCTGTTTTAACTACCAATAAACAAAACTATCAGTTAAACACTTCTTTAAATTACTTCTTAGGACGCTTGGTTCCATATTTTGAACGACGTTGGGTACGTCCTTCAACTCCTGAGGCATCTAAAGCTCCACGTACTAAGTGGTAACGTACACCTGGAAGATCTTTTACCCTTCCTCCGCGTACAAGTACAATAGAGTGCTCCTGAAGATTGTGTCCTTCTCCTGGGATGTAGGCATTCACCTCTTTCCCATTAGTTAGACGAACCCTTGCAACCTTTCTCATGGCCGAGTTCGGCTTCTTTGGTGTAGTCGTGTACACCCTCACACAAACACCTCTACGTTGAGGACAAGAATCTAGTGCTCTAGACTTACTTTTCTCAACCAATGTGGTGCGTCCTTTACGAACTAACTGTTGAATCGTTGGCATATAACTAAAATTGTTTAAAATAAAATTCTTAATCTTTGCTTATAACTTTTACTTTTCGCCCCATAAAACACACTGATTCTCAGTTATTTTTACGAATTTTAGACAAAAAGCGATGCAAAAGTACTAATTTCCAACGAGAAAAGAACAAATAATAGCAATATTTTTAAAAAATTCTTTCACGGTGTTCTTACTAGAATACAAATTGTTAGTGGAAAACTTAGCAAGCAGACAATGCTAACATAACTTGCTCTTTTAATCGTTACTTATCAGTATATTTTTGAACGGCCTTATTCCCCAAAAATATATGCGTCAAACTTTATGTATTTTTTTCTTTTTTATTACCATTGCCATCATTTATAAATTTCAATCATGATGAAAATTTTCCTTTACCTATACTTGCTTTTTATCGTTCTTACACCCCTAGAGGCCATCAATGAGATGGATAGCCTACTAACTCATCTGGAAGCAACCATGGCTCAACGCGACCAATTCGATCAAAAAAAGGAAAATAGAATATCGCAATTAAAAGAATTAGCACATAAAAACAACAACAACCTGGAACAGATTTTTTTTATCAACAATCAGTTAATCGAAGAATACCTAACGTACACACTGGATTCTGCACTTCACTTTATAAATGAGAATATCAACATATCCAAAAAATTAAATAATATTAGATTAACCCACCAAAACAACATCAAATTAGCCAATATCATGGCCTCCTCAGGAAGGTTGTTTGAGGCTTTTGAAATCCTGAACTCCATCAACAAGAAGGAGCTGAATGATCCATTACTGATCGACTACTACAAAGCATTTATTAAAACATACAATGAACTAAGTTTTTATGCACCTCTATCTTCCAACTATCACAAATACTACTCAAAAGTAGAAGCTTATACGGATTCCTTAATTCCTTATTTAAATCAGAACTCTGACGATTATTTGTCTATCCTCGAAAAAAAATACCGAGACGACAGAAACTTGTTGGAATGCAAAAAAATAAATACCCAACGCTTGTCCAAAACCAAGATGGGAAATCGACTGTACTCCCAGATTACTTTTGAACGATCACTCCTATACCAACTGGAAAAGGATGAAGAAATGCAAATGAAATACCTAATCTTATCCGCCACCTCAGACATCCAGTCCTCGGTAAAAGACAATGCTTCTTTGACCGTACTAGCACTACTATTACATAAAAAAGGAGACATCGACAGATCACATGAATTCATTAAATTTTCTTTTGATGACGCTTCCTTTTTCAATTCTGAACTAAGGTTTAAAGTAATTTCAGAAATCTTACCTGTTATAACAGAAGCCTACGAACACAAAACCGAGAAACAACAAAGAAAATTACAAACCTCATTGATGGCCATTAGCGCACTCTTACTGCTACTGCTCATCGCCATATTCTTTATTCACCGCCAGTTAGCAACGCTAAGACTAACACAGAAGGAACTAAAAAACATAAATTCAAAGCTCAACAAGTTAAACCTAAATCTGGCCGAATCAAACAAAAAACTGAATCAAGCCAATGACCAATTATCCGAATCGAATCATGTAAAAGAAAACTACATCGGAAACTTTTTAAGTATCTGTTCCAATTATATTGACAAGATGGATCAGATGAACAAAAAGGTAAGCAAAAAAATTACGAGCCGAAAAATAGAAGAACTACTGGCCGAAACAAAATCAAACAAACTTATCGACAAGGAAGTCAAAGAATTTTATAAAAATTTTGACGATGCTTTTCTTCACATCTTTCCTAATTTTGTTAACGAACTAAATGCCTTATTACGTACCGAAGAACAGATCATATTAAAATCAGAAGAACGCTTAAACACTGAGCTTAGAATTTTCGCACTCATTCGGCTGGGAATCAATGACAGTGCCCAAATAGCCAAACTACTTCGCTATTCGGTAAACACAATTTACAACTACCGGGTTAAAGTAAAAAACAAAGCACTAGGCAACAGAGAGAACTTTGAACAACAGGTGATGACCATCGATGCCGTCAAAGATTAATACCAAATTACATTTCAGTCTACGGACAAATACGCATTAAAACATTCAAGAGGTTAACACCCAAATACACATCTTCAACCGCCTCAAAGGGCAAATAACTGCCATTTTCATTCACACACGAGTGAATTCCATCCACTTTTTTTAAGACACGTCAAAATCATTACATCCTGATTAACAACAAGAAACATTTTTTGACACAATCCAATCATCCACTTTTTCACTACTCACCTTGGGAGACATCTTCATTTTAGATTCTCTTTACCATAGAGAGAAGAATCTATTTTTTTATTCATAACAAACATCACGCAATGTATAAATCTTTATTAAGGGCATATCGCAAGATATTTTTATGCTTAGTTGCAGGGCTATACATGTCCGTAGCTATCACAGCCCAACAATCGTTGATCAAAGGAAAAGTTGTTGACTCCTTGGGAAAACCGATTCCAGGAGTATCGGTAGTTCTAAAAGGCACCACTTTAGGTACCATAACCGGAGTAGATGGGAGCTATACTATTTCAGGTAACCTCCCGACAGAAGGCATTCTCATCTATAGTTTCATAGGGATGAAAAGTCAGGAAAAAAGCATATCAGGACAAAGCATCATCAATGTTACCCTCAATGAAGAAACACTCGGACTGGATGAAGTAGTAGTCATTGGCTATGGAACACAAGAAAAGAAAGACATAACAGGCTCTGTTGCCTTGGTGGAATCAGAGGAACTGGCATCACGCCCCAACACACAGTTAGGCTCATTAATTCAAGGGCGGGCTGCCGGGGTACGTGTGGTTTCCGGATCAGGCAAACCATCAGAAGGCTTGAGCATTCGAGTAAGAGGAACCAATTCCATTACAGCGGGCAGCGAACCTTTATACGTAATTGATGGCATACCTACCACCGATACCCGATCCATCAATCCTGCCGATGTAGAAACCATGACTGTCCTAAAAGATGCCTCCTCAGCGGCTATCTATGGCGCACAGGGCGCAAACGGTGTAGTTCTTATTACCACCAAAAAAGGAAAGAGCGGAAAAACCATTGTCAGTCTGGATACATACACAGGTTTCTCTGAGGTATGGAACACCTTAGCTGTACTGAATGGCGAACAATACCGCGATTTAATGACCGAGATGGGACAGTCAACTGATTGGGAGAGATATAACAAAAATACAGATTGGCAAAACGAAATATTTCAAAGAGGAATATCTCAGAACTATCAGCTATCCGTTTCTGGAGGAAGCGAAAATACAAACTTCTATATATCCGGAGGTTGGGTTCAGCAAGAGGGTGCGGTTCGTAGTTCCGAAATGGACAGAGCCAACTTCAAGATTAACCTGAACCACGAAGTAAATGATTGGTTAAGTCTGGGCAGCCGCATATCATACACCAAATATTCCGACGTGGATGTAAATGACAACAATGCAGTAAACCAAGGTGGTGTTTTAACAGGCGTACTCAATACACCTTCTATCATAGGCATTTACAATGAAGATGGCACATTTACTTCAAACCCTTTTCAAAACTGGGAAAACCCCATTGCCAGCACCGATGGCTCCGACCGGGCTTATAAAAGCGATCGTTTTTTAGGTAATATGTTTGTGAAAGTAGCCTTTTTAAAAGACTTTAGCTTCAAAAGTAATTTGGGTGTGGACTACAGTAACGGCATATATGATTACTTTCTGGATCCATATCTAACCAGTTATGGCATTGCCAAAGGTGGTATCGCAAGCAACAATACTGATCGTTCCAGCTTCTGGATGATAGAAAACACCATATCCTACAACAAAAAAATAAATCATCATTCTTTGGAAGGATTATTAGGAAGCGTGGCACAAAAATACCTCTGGGAAAATAACTACATCACCACTGAAAATTTCTCCAGCAACGGGGTTACAACTACCAATGCCGGCTCCATTATCACTTCGGCAGGTAACACGAAATCAGAGAAAACAAACACCTCCTTTTTTGGCCGCTTAAATTATGGATTCGATGACAAATACCTGCTTACAGCAAATTTCCGGGCCGACGCTTCCAGTTCTTTTGGTCCTGACAACCGATGGGGCTATTTTCCATCATTTTCTGCAGGATGGCGCATTTCGCAAGAATCGTTTATGCAAGAACTAAGCTTTTTAAACGACCTGAAAATACGATTGGGATGGGGTATCGTAGGAAACGATCAGACCAGCAACTACGCCTTCTATGGTCTAGCAGGCTCTGGAGCAAACTATCCCATAGGAGGACAGTCAATGCCAGGCACTTATCCATCATCCATTGACAACAATAACTTGAAATGGGAAGAATCAGAACAGACCAATGTGGGCATAGATTTTAGCATGCTAAACGGCAGAGTGCAGCTTACGGCCGATGCTTACCTACGCAAAACAAAAGATTTGCTACTAGATGCACCTCTACCCCATAGTACCGGCTACGACAATGCCTTACAAAACATCGGCAACCTGGAAAACAAAGGATTGGAATTTAGTCTGAATACCGTTAACATAGACAAGGCCATTAAATGGAGTTCCACCATCAATCTCTCATTTAATCGAAATAAAGTAACCAACCTGGTGGTTGAAAGCCTACCTATGGGTGATATAGCAGGGAGAGGAGAAGCCGTTATCTTGCAAGAAGGACAAGCCCTAGGTACACTCTATGGGTATATATGGGGCGGCGTAGACCCTACCACAGGAAATGGATATTACATAGATAAAAATGGAGAAAGCACCTTTTCGCCATCGCCCGAAGACAGAACCATTATTGGAGATGCCAATCCGGATTTTTTTTACGGACTGAACAATACAGTAGATTACAAAGGACTGGGATTAACCGTTTTTCTAGAAGGAGCCTACGGCAATGACATGCTAAATGCCACCCGAATAGATTCAGAAGGAATGAGTGACCCCAAAAACCAATTGGCAACTGTTAATAACAGATGGAGACAACCTGGCGACCTCACCCATATACCAAAGGCGAGCTGGGCCAACACCGATAATTCAAGAATTTCAACTCGTTTTATAGAAGACGCATCTTATCTTAGGATAAAAACCATCACACTTAGCTACCACATTCCGCAGAGCCTGTTGAAAAACATAAAACTCGACCAGGTTAAAATCTATGCAACCGGAGAGAATCTCTTCACCATTACCGACTACTCAGGATTTGATCCTGAAGTAAATGCCTATGGAGGCTCAAACACCATGAAAGGTATTGATTACGGCACCTATCCCCAAACACGAAATATCATCTTTGGTTTAAATGTCACTTTTTAACAAGTTCAAAATAAATACCATGAATATAAAAGCATATATTATCATTAGCTGCATGGCCTTTTCTCTCTGGTCCTGCGACGACTTCCTTGATTTGGAACCTATTTCAGAAGAAACCACAGCCACAGCCTATGACTCCTACAGTCAGATTGAAGCTGCCCTGACAGGAACATACGAATCCTTTCAATCAGATGCCTACGTGTGGAACAATATACTTTTTCAAGATGTACGATCAGACAACCATTATGCGGGAGGTGACAATGCAGAAATATTCGAAATAGACTTTTTGAATATATCGGCAACCAACTCAAAGGTATATCAAAGCTGGTCGAATATATACAATGCCATACTCAAAGCAAATATCGTATTAAAAAAAGTGGACGATGTGCATGATGTATTACTAACCGAGGAACGAAGACAACAAATAAAGGGAGAAGCTTACTTTTTAAGGGCATATCACTATTACAACCTGGTAAATCTATGGGGTGGAGTACCACTTATTTTAACAGCCACCACATCCACAAAAGCAAGTGATGTAAACATTGAGCGTTCCTCTGCGGAGCGTGTTTATGAACAAATACTCGCTGACCTCGATACATCCATCAGCTTACTTCCGGATACATATGGAGATGAAGCCAGCATTAATAAAGCACGGGCCACAACGGGGGCGGCCAATGCACTGGCAGCCAAGGCCTGTGCCCAAAAACCATCCCCTAATTACGCCAAAGCGTTGGAATACATTGCAGCGGTAGAAGCCAGTGAAGCCAACTACGAACTGATTGATTACAACTATTTATTCGACGGTAACCACCATAACAATGCAGAGTCTATTCTTGAGATTCAGTACTTAGGAGGCGACGAAGGCAATTGGGGACCACAAATGCTACTACCTCCATCCGTAAGCGGTGATACATGGCGAAAGTTTATTACTCCATCCCACGACCTGGTGAATGCTTTTGAGGCTGAAGGTGATGACATACGAATGAATGCAACCCTTTTATTTGAGGAAATAAATGATTGGGTAGATGAGTATTGGGGCAATGCCATGGGCACTTCAATACCTTTTGCCTACAAGTGGAAAAATGCAATGGGCTGGGCAAGTACCGACCGCCAATACATCCTCCGTTATGGTGATATTGTCTTATTAAAAGCAGAGGTGCTCAATGAAACAGGAAAGCTATCCGAAGCTGTAAGCGAGGTGAATCGCATTCGTGCTCGTGTAAATCTGAATCCCTTAACCAGTGACAAAACAAGTAGCAAAGAGACTTTACGATTGGCCATTTTAAATGAGCGTCGTTTAGAGTTAGCACAAGAAGGTCAGCGCTGGGATGATCTACTGCGCTACGGAACGGTCACTGAAACCATGAATAACTTGACAGAAATAGACCTAAGGGATAACCAGGCAATTGAGTACAATATGACAGATGCTAAAAAACTACTGCCTATCCCTCAGCAAGAGCTTGATCGAAACACGGCCCTAGATCCGAACCCCTCCAACTAATTAAAAAGTGGAGATGAACTCATTCATTTAAACCCAGATAATGCATTAGAACTTCGTCATGGTATTTTCTAATACATTTTACGGGTTAAACATCTACAATAGGCATTATCGGCATTTAAAATACACTAAACGCATGGCTATTGCAAATAATTAGACACACGGGAGTATGGTTCATTTCGGTGAGTTCCATATGACCATTGAAAATAAAATTTAAACATGAAAGTTAAAAATATCCATTTAATAATGGCTCTTCTAATTGGCTTGGTGACCTGGAGCTGTGAAGAAGAAAGCAACCTTGAACCCGAGGGCAATTGGGAATTAAGTGCACCCACATTAACTCAGCCCAACAGTGACAATAAGATCATTCTTGACGAAAACACCCCCTTCAGCAATGTTGAGTTCAAATGGGATGCTGCGAAATCCTCAGCCGGATATGGCGTATATTATGATGTCTTGATCGACTCCTTAAACGCAGAAGATCCTAACCACCCTATTCTATCATTACCAGCAAACAATGGCGGCAAGAGTAACGATGTTACCATTACCGTATCTGAATTGAACCAAGCTTTATATATGGCTGGCTATAAACCAGGTGAAGATATTCAGGTTCAGTGGTCTGTAAAAGCATCCTGCCTTTCAAAAACAGTGCTTAACACTGCTCCCCTAACAGTTGTTAGATATGATGATGACCACTTATACCTGTGTGGTTCAGCCACTGAAACAGGAAATAACATAAGTAACGCGATATGGATGAAGCGTTTAAAAAATGCGCAAGGAGACAAACTTAACCTATATGAATCATACACCCAGTTAAAGGCCAACGAAGATTTCATGGTTTATAACGGACGCAGTGAAAATGCAATTGCTTATGGGCTGAATGACGAAGGAGAACTGGTTCGTGGCGGACAAGCAATCAGGGTTGACAGCGAAGGCATATACCGTATAAGTATCGATTTTGATGCGATGAGCATTTCTTTTTTTAAGATTGACAGGTTGGCTTTAATAGGAGATGCCTTAACAGGCGCATGGGAATCTGACGAAGCCCTCAACTATAAAGGCATGGGTGTTTGGCAAGCTGACATCAACTTTGTAAAAACAGGAAGCTACATCATTAGAGCAAACAATGATTGGCAAGGACTCATCAAAGAGGTAGATGCAAGTAACCACGAGGTCATTCTTGAGGATTTTGGCACTGCATACGGCTACACTTTTGATAACTTTCAACAAGAAGAGGCTGGTTATTACACAGTAACCCTAACGATGACAGCCAATAAGTACACCTTAGATTTAGAAAAAGCACCAGAACAAAGAATATACATCATTACAAATAATACCGATGTCTATGAGATGACCATGATTGGAGATGGCCTATTTGCCACCACCAGCTATATCGCATTACAAACTAGCGACCAAATACTGATTAACACTCAGGATGATGGCAATGGCATAAGCTATAGCATCCTTGGAGCCATGGAGCAAGGCGACGCCGATAAAGTTGAAGGCACAATCAGCTTAGAAGAAAGCAACCTCTTTTTTTCTCCAGCCATTGACCAGGCCTATGGCTTTGTGGTGGACATAAAAACAGGTGAGCTGAAATGGCATTACTATAACTTGAAGTTATTCCACTGGGATAATGATGCAGAAGGGGGGTGGGATGCCAAAAGCGAAACAAAACTCAGTTATACACACCCTTACACTTTTTCGTCAACAGCCGATTTACAAGCTAATTTTGAATCTAAGATTTTCTCACCTTGGGAGATTCAGTTTGGTGCAGGAAGCAGTGACAATAGCACTGCCTTAACAGGAACAGTAACCAATGATTCTGGCGCTTCCAACCTGTCCAACATCACCACTAGTGGCTCCTACAATATCACTTTAACTGTAGCGCCTGACTTTTCGACAGCCAATTATACATTTACAGCACAGTAGCAAACAATGAACTTGGTTATCAATACAAGGTAAAAACCACACAAACATAAGGTCTGCGAACTATTCGGTAAAAAACACAGAACAAAGACCTTATGTTTTAATATAATTTTTCACACATGAATTTAAAAAAAATGTCATTCATATCCATATTCCTTACCATCATCAGTCTCTTGGTAATTCAATGCGCCAATGATTCAGATGACACACCGGCTCCTCCTCCATCCACACTGGAAGCGTTAGACATATCTTTTTATCTTTCAACTTATGATGGAATCGCCAAATTCAATCAACAGGATCAAACATTCACACAAGCCAGCTCAAACAATCACCCAACCATTACGGTAAACACCCACACAACATACCAAACAATGGATGGTTTTGGCTATACACTCACGGGAGGCAGCGCCATGCATCTATACAATATGAGCTCCTCCCAACGACTTGCCTTGCTACAAACGCTATTTGCTTCCGACCAAAATAATATTGGGGTAAGCTACCTGCGCATTAGCATCGGCGCATCCGATTTAGATGCGTACACATTTTCTTATGACGATTTAGCTAGTGGAGAGACCGATATGAATATGGAACAATTTTCTTTGGATCCGGACAGGGCATATCTCATTCCTGTACTAAAGGAAATTTTAGCGATCAACCCAACGATCAAGATTCTGGGCACCCCCTGGTCTGCCCCCACCTGGATGAAAACAAACGGAGCTACCAAAGGTGGAGAGTTGATGCCTGAATACTACCAGTCCTATGCACAATACTTTGTTAAGTATGTGCAGGAAATGGCTTTAGAAGGAATTGTCATTGATGCCATTACTGTGCAAAATGAACCTTTACATCCGGGTAACAACCCCAGTATGTATATGCCCGCTGATGACCAAGCTGAATTTATAAAAACAGCCTTGGGTCCAGCCTTTGAAACCGCAGGAATAAACACCAAAATCATCATCTATGACCACAATGCCGACAGAACCGATTATCCCATCAGTATTTTAAACGATCCTGAGGCCAACAAATACATTGATGGATCAGCATTTCATCTTTATGGAGGTGAAATAGATAACTTAACAGATGTACACAATGCACACCCAGATAAAAATTTATATTTCACAGAACAATGGATAGGAGCTCCGGGTAGTTTTGGAGATGATTTAGTATGGCACACGCGTCATTTAATCATTGGCGCTCCACGCAATTGGTGCAAAACAGTGTTGGAATGGAATCTGGCAGCAGACTCAAAGCTAGAACCATATACCGATGGAGGATGTACCGAATGCCTAGGAGCATTAACCATTGACGGTGATGCCGTAGTCTACAATCCCGCATATTACATTATTGCACATGCTTCTAAATTTGTAAGGCCAGGATCTGTGCGTATTGAATCAAATATACCCACAAACATACCAAACATAGCCTATCTAACACCCGATAAAGAGGTAGTCATCATTGCTTTAAACGATTCCGATACCACACAAGAAGTGAATATGAAATGGAATGATGAAATGATTACCGTCACATTAGCCTCCAAGTCTGTAGGCACATTTGTCTGGAAACAATAATACACCACAAATATGAAACATTTTTGTATACTAATGACGGCCTTATTTTTCATGGCCTGTTCTCAAAGCAAAATCGAGAAAAACCGAACAACGCCCTATACTGTCGAGGGCAAATCCATAATGGTATATACCACAGCCAAGGACACAAAAGATAGACTCAGCTTATCTCCAAACCTTTCTTTCAGTCCTTCTTCACAACCTCTGGAAACAGAAATCGCTGTTTTTGTACAACCCGAAAAACAATTTCAAACATTTATTGGTATTGGAGGTGCCATCACCGATGCTTCTGCCGAAGTATACGCCCAATTAAGTCCCGAAAAACAAAAGGAATTGATCGATGCATATTACGGTGAAGATGGTATTGATTACAGCCTTATGCGCACTACAATCCACAGCTGTGATTTTAGCTCACAGAGTTATACTTACATCAACGAGGGCGACAAAGAACTAAGTAGTTTTAACATCGATCACGACAGAAAATATCGCATTCCCATGATAAAAACAGCCATGGCTGCCGCATCCGACTCCTTGCTGTTTTACGTGAGTCCATGGAGTCCTCCTGCCTTTATGAAAGGCAAAGAAAACATGCTCAAAGGAGGCAAACTCCTTCCTGAATACTATCAGTCATGGGCATCCTACTATGCAAAATTTATAAAAGCCTACGAAGCGGAAGGAATGCCTATCTGGGGATTGACCATACAAAACGAGCCAATGGCCGTGCAAACATGGGAATCCTGTGTATATACAGCAGAAGAAGAGCGCGATTTTTTAAAGAACTATCTAGGGCCAACATTGCAAAGAGAAGGCTTGGGAGACAAACACATCGTAGTATGGGATCATAATCGCGATTTGATTTCTCACAGAGCCAATACCATTTTTGGGGATCCGGAAGCAGCAAAATACGCCTGGGGTATAGGCTTTCATTGGTACGAGAGATGGGCAGGCGGACAGTCCATGTGGGACAACCTTCGCAATGTCAAAGAATCGTTCCCAAACAAAAACCTTCTTTTTACGGAAGGTTGCATTGAAGCATTCAACGAAGCAGAATATCAACGCTGGTCTAATGGTGAGCGCTATGGTAGAGCTATGATACAAGATTTTAACTGCGGAACAGCCGGGTGGACCGACTGGAATATTTTATTGGATCATACAGGTGGACCTAACCATGTTGGTAACTACTGCTTCTCTCCTATCCATGCAGACACCCGGACTGACTCTTTGATTTATACGCCATCCTATTATTACATTGGTCATTTCTCAAAGTTTATCCGCCCCGGAGCCAAAAGAGTGAGCACCTCCACCAGCAGAAGTCACCTGATCAGTACATCATTTTTGAATAAAGACGGAAAAATGGTAACTATAACCATGAATGACAGTCCTAAAAACATATCATACAAAATGATAGTGGACGATTACGAAACCTCACTTGAGATACCAGCCCATGGTATTCAGACCATTATCTATTGATAATATTCCTAAAAACAAAAAAGTCCTCTTTCAGAAAAATGAAAGAGGACTTTTTTATATATTTTCACCTATCACTCCACTGGTTCACAAACCGTTTCTATCAAATTGCGCTCGTTAAGATATTGTGTATAGTCACCTGTAAATTCTATCCTGGTTTCGATAGCATTGGGCAAGCTACCTGTTAATCCGATAATTAGTTCACAAGCCTCTCTAACCCCGCCATTACCTCCGGCACTTCCTGTGCGATAATCACAAACCTTATTATCTTCCAGATATTGGTTAAAAAGCGGGTTGGCACTTCTATTCATCTGAAAACTTGCCCCCACCGAACGAGCCAACTCAACATCCAATATATCATCGAAAAAAAATGCAATTTCATCAGGCTGCAGCTGATGTTCTTTACAAATACGTTCCAGGGCACGCACCTTGAATTTACACCTATAAAAAGCGGCATTCATATGTTCTCTCTTGGCCAAATACTGCGCACTCTCATTCTCCTCTCCAGTAACGATAAAAGTAGCTGGCAAACAAGCGTTTCTAAGCCAATAATCCAACTTTAGCATATTCACACCCATGGCATCGGGCTCAGCAAAATTACTGCCTCCGTAACCTGTTTTAGCTCCATTATTAAAAACACCATCCCAATCAAAGATATAAGCTTTTATACCAGATAGCTTCTTTTTTAACTCATCCACAGGCTTTATAAAACGTCCTCCAATACTTTCAAATTGGCTTTGTATATCCATCTATAAACTTTTAATCAATTCGTTTGCCCTTGCCAAATCCTCGGGCGTATCAATACACATGGTTTCTTCCAGTTCGGTGATCACACAGGTAACAGGGAAACCATTTTCGATCCAGCGCAACTGTTCCAGCGATTCAGCTTTCTCCAAAATAGACTGCTCCAGCTTGACAATCTCCCTTAAAACATCCATACGATAAGCATAAATACCTAAATGACGATAAAAAGTCTGATGCTCCATCCACTCATTTTGTTGCACATTACGTAAAAAAGGAATCGGAGAACGACTAAAGTAAATTCCCTCACCCCAGTTGTTCAGCACCACTTTCACCTCACTTTGACTTAAGACCTGATCCAAATCTTTGGCTTTCTGCACCAGGGTAGCTATTTGCGTATCTGGATTTTCAAAGGCCGATTTAATATCCGCTAATTGTGCTGCCTCAAAAAATGGTTCGTCGCCCTGTATATTAACAACCACATCAGCCTTCACGCCGTACTTATTCTCAATATTTTCAGCAGCCTCAGCACATCGGTCGGTGCCACTGGTATGATCTTGTCTTGTCATCACTGCTTTACCACCAAAGGCCTCCACTGCCTCCACAATACGCTGATCGTCAGTGGCCACAAACACCTGCTCCAGTCCTTTTTGACAATTTTCGTACACCCACTGCACCATTGGCTTATCACCAATGATGGCCAATGGCTTACCCGGCAGACGGCTTGAAGCATATCGACTTGGAATTATCCCTATTATATTCATATTTTTTTGACTAAGAAGATAAGAAACACCTTACCTATCGAATGACAAGAAGCCAGGAGATAATATACCCACGTCATATCATCCCCCGACTTAAAATTTCTGATTAAACCTACATCTTTTTAAACAAAGCTTTGATTTCATCTTTGCTAATATGCTTTTCCCAATCAGGACCAAACACATTATTCCACATATGTTCAAGCGCCCAAGCTACATCAACCATTTGATCGAACTGCTCTTCGGAGCATCCCGCAGTGATACCAGAAGGAATCTCTACCCCTTGTAAGGCTTGCATTTCTTTAAACAACTGATAACCTTTGGGGTAATATTTTTCGAGTTGATTAAATACAATACAGTTACCTACTCCATGGTGAGTTCCCAATACCACCGCCAAACCATAAGAAAGAGCATGACAAACACCTACCTGCGCATAGGTAATACTATTACCCCCCATAATAGAGGCCACCATCATTTGTTCGTCTGCTTCCAAACGATCTTCAATTTGGTTCGTAAACACCTTTACACAAATTTCATTGGACTTCTCAGCAAAAGCCTTACCCATAGAATTAATCCACGTACCTGTCAATGATTCCACATTGTGAATATAACAATCCATACCTGTAAAAAAACGATCTGAATCCGGCACGGTAGCCAACAACTCAGGGTCAAAAAGCACCTCATTGGGAATGGTATAATCACATTTGATACCTAATTTTTTTTCAGGCCCACTCAAAACAGCAGTCATAGAAACTTCAGCCCCTGTACCTGACACTGTAGGAATGACAATGGTATAAATTCCTTCGTTCTTAATTAAATCCAGTCCTTGGTAATCTTTAGAATCACCGGGGTTAGTCACCATCAAACCTGTTGCTTTAGCGTAATCCATGGTGGTACCACCACCCATACCCACCATTACAGCAGGTAAAGTAGTTTGATGAGCCAATATCTGGTCGCGGTATTTATTCACCAAGGTTGTTTTAGGTTCATCCTTGGTTTCTATAAAAAACACCAAATCTTTTTCCCCAATAGGCAGGCGATCTAGGGTTTCCTTTTTATCCTGAAAATAATGATCAATCATAAAGACCGTCCAGTCATTGTTTTCATTTTTCCTTCTCTCAATAAGTTCTCCCAGGTGTTTAAGACTTCCTTTTCCAAATGCATAATGTCCCGGATTAACGAAACTTCTAAAATCGTATAGCATGATAATTAGTCATTAGTGAGTGGTCATCCGCTGATAAGCAAACTACTACCAGCATTATAAATGACCGCAAAAATTAATCTGAAGCAATAATACTTCGGATTTTTATATCTTATAAAAAACAACAAAGGCATGCAGAACATAGTAAAACACCAAGTACTTACTTTATGTCTTGGTGATACTTACGCTCTTTCCAGACTAAGCCAAAACCTTATCAAAAGCTTTACAAATAGCCTCCAATTGTTCTTTTGTCGTTGTAATACTCATATTAACAGACACCAAGCGACCAATAATATCATAGGATTTTGGCAGATCCAGGTTCTTATAATCCTGTGGTTTATCCAAAAACTGCATACCTACCGGACCTGCCACTTTACAATCTTTAATATGATTCCAATTTTTAATAAAGTGATAATTATTATCAAACCAATAAGCCGCAGCAACCCCCTCTGCACTAAGTTCAGCACAAGCCTTTCTGGCTTCTTCCTGGCTAGGCAAGAAGAAATTCAGCACAGTAGCAGCATCACCTGCTTCATCGGGCACCTGACGAAAAGTCACCTGAGGGAATTTCTTCAAATAATCTTTCAACACTTTTTTATTGGCCCGCAGTCTTTCTAACATATAATCTATTTTTCGGAACTGAGCCAATCCTATGGCAGCATGTAGCTCGCCTATACGATAATTGGTTCCCAAAATAGCATGTTCTTCGGCGCCTCTATTATTTCCCTCATGGCTATGACCATGATCGGACCAAGTATGAGCCGTAGTGTAAACTTGATCATCATTTGTAATAACAGCACCCCCTTCACCAGCAGTAACCAACTTAAAGAAATCGAAAGAATAGCAAGCCACTTTACCAAAAGTACCCAACATTTTACCTTGAAATGATCCGCCCAATGCTTGGGCAGTATCTTCAATCAAGATAATATTGTGTTTATTACACACTTCTACAATCTCATCAATTTGCGCCATAGCCCCCACCATATGAACCAACAATACCGCTTTGGTTTTAGGAGTAATGGCCGCTTCAATCGAGGCAGCAGACAAACAAAGAGTCTCATCAATTTCAGCAAACACAGGCACAGCACCACAGTTAATAACTGCTTCAACCGGAGCAATAAAAGTAAACGGAGGTACAATCACCTCATCACCAGCTCCCACACCCACTGCTGCCAATGAAACCGCATCAGCAGCAGTACCACTGCATACCATATGACAATGCTTTACACCATGATAATCGGCAAACTCTTTTTCAAATTCTTTGGCTTTCCAAATACCTTTTCGTTGCTCATCATGGTTATATCTGAATAGAATTCCTGTTTCAAGAACTTCCATTACTTGTTCTTTTTCCTCTTTACCAAATAATTCTGTACCCGGCATAACTTTAAGATTTTAAATATTAAATAAGAGATTAAAAAACATCTCCATTAAAATGTAAAAAGGGGCATCCTTCAACCAGATTACCCCTTGTATAATATATATGGTTACCCATTCACTTTACACCCTCCAACTCTCCTTAGCGAGTGTTGCAATTACAATTACGGTTGGCGTCCCCTTAAGGGGTAAGGGGCAAGCGTGGATAAAACCCTCAGTAACAATTCATTTATCTTATATAATTTCCAGCTTCACCAAATCCTGCACATCTACCATTCCAACGGGCTTACCATTACTCACAGCAATAATGTTGTCGATTTGTTTCTCTTTAAAGATTGCTACAGCCGCATGTAACTTATCTTCTATATCAATGGTAATGGGACTCTTCATATCAAAATCACCCATTGTCATACTCCAAATTTTTTCACCGTCAATATTCATATGACGACGTAGGTCTCCATCCGTAAAGATACCGGCCAGATTACCTTGGGCATCAACAACAGAGACAGCACCTGTACCATACTTGGTCATTTCAACAGTGGCATCCGTAACTTTCGCATTTAAACCAATGGTTGGATTTTTGCTACCAACAACCTCACCTACCTTCATGGTCATTTGTCGGGTATGGTTTACAAACTGCTGTGTACCTATCTCTGTGAAGTTATTATTATTTAGGTTTTTCATAATCTTCCATGGAATGGTAATATTCTGACAACCTATTTCGATGGCATTCTTCACATGCTCAGGATGACGCACAGAGGAGAACATTATTTTGGTATTGTAATTATATTTCTCCACCAGTTTAACACAGTCTTCCACCAATTTCAAAGCATCATAACCTTGGTCCTGCATACGACCAACCAATACACAAACATAACTAGCTCCTGCCGCCATGGCCATATAAGCCTGTTGAACATTATACACCAAGTGAATATTCACCATCATGTCTTCATCGCGAAGCATCTTACAAGCTTTAGCTGCAACCAACGAAGCCGGAATTTTAAATACGGTTCTTTTTTTATCCAAACCTAAGCTCAACAGACGCTTGGCCTCAGCCACTATTTCCTCGGCAGTGTCTCCCAATGCTTCAATCATAAGCACGGGGACCATTTTTGAGAGCTTCACAATAGCGGCATCAATATCAGTAATACCGTGTCTATGCATAAAAGTTGGTGTGGTGGTTAAGCCATCGATAAAACCTAACTTAAATGCTTCTTCAATTTCATTAATGTCAGCAGAATCAAGATATAATTCCATGGTAAAATATTTGTTTTGGTGATATTATATTTCTGTTCTATTTTTTTTCTCAATATGATGAATTTCAATTAAAGGCTTTAAAAACTCCTCTAACTGATCCAAAGGATACTGGCTGGCGGCATCACAAAGGGCATTTGTACAATCGGGATGAGCTTCAATAAATATGCCATCTATTCCCGCAGCTACTCCCGCACGTGCGATAGGTCCTAAATACTGACGAGTTCCGCCGTTGGGATCAGAACTAGGAATACCATATCTACGAATGCAATGTGTGATATCAAATACTACGGGATAACCCGTTTGTTGTAACTCGTAAAAACTGCGCGGATCAACAATCAAATCATTGTAGCCAAAAGTATAACCACGCTCAGTCACCATAATATTCTGATTGCCAAAATGCTCTATCTTCTGAACTGGCTTAATCATATTTTCCGGTGCCAGAAACTGACCATGCTTTACATTGATTGCTTTTCCTGTTTTTGCTGCAGCACTCACCAAAGATGTTTGCATACACAAATATGCAGGAATCTGGATTACATCCAACACTTCTGCAGCGGCATTCACTTCTGCTTCTTGGTGAACATCTGAAATAACAGGAACATCAAAAGCATTTTTTACTTTTTCAAGCATTTTTAGCCCCTCTTCCAATCCAGGTCCGTGATAATATTCTAAGGAACTTCGGTTATCTTTTACATACGATGATTTAAAAATAAAAGGAAGATCAAGCCTTTCTGCAATCTTTTTAAGCTTCTCGGCAGTCTCCATCATGATCGATTCCTTTTCAATCACACAGGGACCGGCTATTAAAAAAAGCTTGTCTTTGCCAAACTCCCGTTGGCCCACTTTAATATTTTTCATACGTTTATAATTTTCTTTCAATGGCCATCTGAAACTCGCCAAGAAAATTCATTATTCACTAGGTTATATATCCAAAGGTATTCTGAATACGATGGTATTTCATGCTCCTTTGTGTAAATCAAATGATTGAATTTACGTGCTCATTTCATACGTTGTTGTTGCCGTATAATTTTCAGCGAAATTAATGAGGATAATTGAATTAAACACAATCAATTGTCATCTATTTCCTCATGCCCAAATCACTTTGTTATGAAAACATTGACTTACAAGTAACCAGACTACGGTACCTATGACAATTGAACAAAGCCATACACGTATCTCCAACAACAAAAAATCGGCCGCTAAATTAGTAAATAGTTACCATATAAATGAAATTTGTATCATATATGTAAAAATTGAGGCTAAAAACAGAAATGAATAATATCTGCATAGTCATATGCGTGATTAAACAAGGTTTCATTATTTGAGAGGAGACTTGTTTCTGACAACGAACAAACCACACCCTGACGCTTTATGGAATATTCTCAATATTATAATATATCCAATTCTTTAAGTAAAGTGAAATAGATATCAGAACTCTCCCCTCCTACTGAAGACATTTACTTTTATTACCTTTGCCCGCCTAACAATAAAGATGATTACTTTGAGTTTTGATGCCAAAAAAACGGACTTACCAGTTGCTGAGATAATAGACGATGTAAAAGAGGGACTTGCAAAAAACAACACCCTCATAGTACATGCGCCTCCCGGCGCTGGAAAAAGCACCATTCTGCCCATCACATTAATGCAGGAAGAATGGTTGGGGGATAAGAAAATACTTATGCTAGAGCCGCGCCGCCTGGCCGCAAAGACCATAGCCATGCGCATGTCGCAATTATTGAATCAGCAAGTAGGAGAAACAGTAGGATACAGAATACGCTTCGACAACCAGGTGAGTGACCAATCTAAAATTGAAGTAGTCACCGAAGGCATCCTCACCCGCATGCTTCAGGCTGATAATGCACTGGAGAATATTGGCATGATCATATTTGACGAATTTCATGAGCGTAGTTTATTTGCAGATGTGGCACTGGCGCTAGCCCGGGAATCACAACAAATTTTAAGACCCGATCTTCGTATTCTGATTATGTCGGCCACCTTAGACTTACCCAAACTATCTTCTATCCTCAGTTCTGAAATAGTTGAAAGCAAAGGACGCCAATATCCTGTTGACATCAAATACGAGGGCGATGCAGATATTATGATGTTACCCGAGTTAACAGCACGTCTGGTAAAAAAAGCGATCAACAACGAACAGGGAGATATATTGGTATTTTTACCGGGAGAAGCTGAGATAAGACAAACGGAATTTCTTTTAAAAAAGAGCTTAGCACAGTTAGCCATTCACCCCCTTTATGGCCAACTGCCACCCGGCAAACAATTTGCAGCCATCATGCCTGACCGAACAGGGAAACGAAAGGTGGTGTTGGCCACCTCAATAGCTGAAACCAGCCTAACGATTCAAGGTGTGAAAGTAGTCATTGACTCAGGCTTTAGCAGAACCATGAAATTTGATCCCAATTCAGCACTCTCTAAATTGCTCACGGTAAATATCACCAAAGACGCTGCTGATCAGAGGGCAGGGCGGGCAGGACGACTGGAAGCAGGTGTTTGCTATCGCATGTGGAGCAAAGCCAGCCATTCCAGGTTAAAAGAACACAGAACTCCCGAAATACTCGAAGCCGATTTAACATCTCTGGTACTTGACCTGGCCATATGGGGAATATCTGAACCCAAAGACTTAACATGGCTCACACCTCCTCCTCAGGGCGCCATCAACCAGGCCAGCGACTTACTTCACCAACTAGGTGCACTGGAAGATGGCAAAATTACCGCGCACGGGAAAAAAGTTAACACACTTCCCTGCCATCCCCGAATCGCTCATATGTTATTAATGGCCCATCAAGAAGGACTCATTGAGCTGGCCACCGATTTAGCCGCGATTCTGGAAGAACGAGATCCTTTAGATAAAGAGGTTGGAATCGACATTAACCTAAGAATAGAGGCATTGCGAAAAAGCAGAAAAGGCATCTTCAGTAATAAAATACTCAATAGAATAGAAAAAATAGCCGCCCAATACCGAAGACTTTTAAATGTTGAAGTAAACAATGATACAGTGGACCCATATGAAACGGGTTTACTATTGGTTTATGCTTACCCAGAGCGAATAGCACATAACCGCCCCGGCAACAATGCCCCATTTAAAATGGCCAATGGAGCCATCGCCACAGCCGGACACAAAGACGACCTAGCACATGAAGAATGGCTTGCCATAGCCCATGTAAACATGAGAAATACAGTTGGAAAAATATTCATGGCCTCTCCCCTTAACCCCAAAGATCTGGCACCAATGGTAAAACAAAAAGAGCAAGTAGAATGGGATACCAAAAGAGGAGGTTTCAGTGCCAGTAAAATTTTATGTATCGGTAATATAATACTTCAATCCAGACCCCTTAACAACTTTGACCCTGAACTAAAAACCGATGCCATATCCAAAGCCATTCAAAAAGAAGGTGCACACTTATTAGATTGGAACAAAAAAGTTATTCAGTGGCAAAACAGGGTCTTATGTCTAAGAAAATGGAATCCTAATGAAAACTGGCCCAACGTAGAAACTAACACATTATTAGCGAACAACAAGGAGTGGCTTAGCCCTTACCTACTGCACATTAAGAAACCGGAAGACCTAAAAAAGATAAATTTATTATCCATCCTACAACACCATCTCGATTTTGAAAAACAATCGTTATTAGAAACATTGGCTCCCACAAGCATCAAACTGCCAACCGGCTCAAAAATCAACATTCAATACCTCCCCAACGGAGACGCACCTATACTTGCAGTGCGCCTGCAAGAAGTCTTTGGATGGCAGCACACACCTACCATCAACCGGGGACAGGTCAGTTTATTAATGCACTTGCTATCTCCGGGCTTTAAACCTGTTCAAATAACCGCAGATTTAAAGAGCTTTTGGACAAACATCTATTTTGAGGTAAAAAAAGAACTAAAAGCCAAATACCCCAAACACAAATGGCCCGATGATCCAACAAAGGCAAGTCCCAATAGGAAATAAAAACGCTGGAACACCCAGCACTTGCCATCAAATGAAATAGCAATAGATTTACTAATACATTTTGCGGGTTTAAAGACTACCATACCATTAAATACTCAATTCAATCCATTCAGCATAAACATTATTCATACTTTGTTGTTAAAATAAGTGAAAAAAAGAATCACGCTTTGTTGCTTTAATTTTATTTATTAACAAACAACATCAATTACCTTGCATACCATTAAGGCAATAGGCTATCTTAAATTTTATCATTTAATAAAGTTAAGTATGAAGCATCTTACCATTCTATGTCTATTGCTCATTGCAGCTCTCCCCACCCAAGCTGAAGAAAGCAAGAAAATTGGCATAGTAGAACACTTAGATGAATATATCCCTCAAGACATCAAAGTCGTCAATATAAAAGGGGATACTATTCCTTTGAGCTCCATCATCAAAGACAAACCCACTATTTTAAACTTTGTCTATTTCCGTTGTCCCGGCATATGCACTCCCCTCATGGATGGCATTACGGAGGTGGTTAATCAATCGGACATGACACTGGGTAAAGATTTCCAGATTGTTACCATCAGCTTCGATCACAACGAAGATTATCTATTGGCAAAGAAAAAACGCAATAGTTATTCCTTAATCGTGGAAAAAGAAGGTTTTGAAGACGGATGGTTATTCTTTACAGGCGACAGCAGTAACATCGCTAAGCTGACGACTGCCACGGGTTTTTCTTACAAACGAACCGGTAATGACTTTATACACACAGCCGGATTAATATTAATCAGTCCCAAAGGTAAGATAACCAGATATCTCAACGGCACCTATTTTCTACCTTTCGAGCTTAAGTTAGCTGTTATTGAATCCTCCAAAGGGATCCCCGGCCCAACAGTTAACCGCATCCTTCAGTTCTGCTACAGTTACGACCCCGTAGGACAATCCTATGTACTCAACATTACCAAAATGGCAGGAATACTCATTATTGTAATTGCCGGACTGGTATTTTTAGTACTAACCATAAAACCCAAAAAAAGAATCACTTAATCTACACCAAATATGGCACAAGAAGAAGTAACCCAAAGTCACGTTAGCTTTAGGGATGTAAAAGGGAAGTACACAGGACTTTTTGCCTGGATATTTTCCACCGATCACAAGCGAGTAGGACTTTTGTATCTATATTCCATTATCACCTTTTTTCTCACCGGGGTTGTGCTTGGTATTTTCATGAAGCTGGAGTTAATGGCTCCTGGAAGAACCGTGATGGATGCAGCCACCTACAATGCCATCTTTACACTGCATGGTGTAATCATGATATTTTTGGTTGTTGTTCCGGGCTTGCCTGCCATCTTCGGCAACTTCATGTTACCTATAATGATAGGCGCTAAAGATGTAGCCTTTCCAAAGCTCAACCTCCTATCATGGTGGGTGTATGCTTTGGGAGCCATTGTTGCCCTTTCATCTTTGTTTATGGCAGGCGGTCCTCCAGATACAGGTTGGACATTTTACGCACCCTATAGTTTTAAAACCAACACCAACATGCTTCCGGCTGTGATAGGAGCATTTATTTTAGGCTTTTCATCCATACTAACTGGCATCAACTTTATTGTTACCATTCACCGAATGCGGGCACCAGGTATGACATGGTTTAAAATGCCTTTATTTCCATGGACTCTATATGGTACTGCATGGATTCAGATTTTGGCCACCCCCATTGTTGGCATCACGCTACTAATGATTGTTGGAGAGCGGATACTAAACATTGGTTTTTTCGATCCTGCTTTGGGAGGAGATCCTATTCTATACCAGCACTTATTTTGGATCTACTCACACCCAGCGGTTTATATTATGATACTCCCTGCCATGGGCGCCATTTCTGAAATCATACCAACCTTTGCCAATAAAACAATATTCGGCTACAAGGCCATTGTAATTTCTACCTTAGCCATTGCCTTTGTAGGTTATTTCGTATGGGGTCACCATATGTTCACCGCAGGTATGAGTGGAACGGCTCTATATGTATTTTCCCTCTTAACCTTTTTAGTTGCCATCCCTAGTGCCATCAAAGTTTTTAACTGGGTTAGCACCTTACACAAAGCCTCCATTCAGTTGGAGCCACCCTTTTTCTGGGCGGCATCCTTCTTATTTGTGTTTATGGTTGGTGGCTTATCCGGTCTTGCCTTAGGAGCTTTGGCTACCAATGTACACCTGCACGACACAGCATTTGTGGTTGCCCACTTCCACTATATCGTTTTTGGAGGTGTTGGCTTTGCCTTTATGGGGGCTATTCACTATTGGTTCCCTAAAATGTGGGGAAGAATGTACAACACCAGAGTAGCGACAGTAGGTTGGATGGCTTTTTTTACCGGATTTTGTTTTCTATATACCCCTATGTTCCTATTGGGAATACAAGGTATGCCACGCAGATATTACGATTATGTGGACCGTTTTCATGGACTCAATGTAGTTTCTACTGTTGGTTCCTGGGTTCTCTTTATAGGACTTGCTATTATCATCATCAACCTTGTTAGAGGAGCCAGGAAAGGCCCTATCGCACCTAAAGATCCATGGGGAGGCAAAACATTAGAATGGACTATCGATTCTCCTCCAACACTGGAAAACTTTGAAGAAATACCAGTAATAACCAAGGGACCTTACGATTACAGTTAATATTTATAATATGGACACAAGCGTAACAATTGAACATGTGCACAGAGACGACGAAGGCTCTAAGCTAGGTATGTGGTTATTTATATTTACCGAGTTGTTATTATTTGCAGGTTTATTTATCGTATATGGAGTATACAGATACCTGAACCCAGAAGCTTTTCATTTAGCCGCACAACAACTAAGTGTAACTGTAGGTACAATCAACACGGTTATATTATTAATAAGCAGCGCCACCATAGCAATGGCCAGCTCTGCCATTCGTTTAAAAAATAAAGCCCTCACTTTAATACTTTTAGCCACCACTATAATCATGGCTGTTATATTTATGGTGAACAAATATTTTGAGTGGAGTGCAAAACTGGAGCATGGTTTCTTCCCCAGTAGTGATATCTTACATAAACTAGGAAATGGTGATACCCTGTTTTTTGGACTCTACTTTTTTATGACAGGATTGCATGCCCTCCACATAGTAGTTGGAATGGTTCTTATTTCTATTGTAATCATAAGGGTAAACAAGAACAGCTTGACTCATGAAAACCCAGTATTACTTGATAATTCAGGACTTTACTGGCATTTGGTTGATATCATCTGGATATTCCTGTTTCCATTATTATATCTCATTACTTAAACTTTGCATTATGGATAATCACTCAGAATCACATATTGTTCCGTATAAAACATACCTATACATACTAGCTATTCTACTTGCACTCACAGGAATAACAGTTGGGGCAGCCTATGTAGAATTTGGCCAACTTACGATTTTTGTCACTTTGCTTTTGGCATCGATCAAATCAACACTGGTACTGATCTATTTCATGCACTTGAAGTTTGATAATCGAATCATACAGATCATCGTACCTACCATATTTATACTGGTAACCCTTGTGTTAATTGTTACATTCCTAGATTATAATTTCCGATAGCTATGATAGAAGAAACTACAAGAAACGCCTCTACTTTTGTATCCGAGGTAGACAGTGCTTTTGTTTTTATATTTGGTATTTCGTTGTTTTTTCTTTTTGCCATTACGGTTTTTATGGTTTACTATATCATTCGCTACCGTAAAAGCAAAAACCCCAAAGCAACACAGATAGAAGGAAACAACACACTGGAAATCGTTTGGACAGTCATACCCACCATCCTGGTTATTATCATGTTTTCCTATGGATGGGCAGGTTGGAGAAGTCAGAAGGAGATACCTGAAGATGCCATGCCCATAAAGGCTGTTGCTCGAATGTGGAGTTTTTCTTTCCAGTATCAAAACGGAAAAATTACCGATACGCTCATTGTCCCCATCAACACAGCCGTTAATCTGGATCTAATTGCACAGGATGTCATCCACAGCATGTACATACCAGCATTTAGAGTAAAGCAAGATATGGTTCCGGGTAAACAAGCCAATATCTGGTTTGAATCAGAAAAACTGGGTGAATACGAAATTTTCTGTGCCGAATATTGCGGTTTGCGGCACTCCTATATGAAATCGGTTGTTAAGGTGATTCCTGAGAAAGAATTTGAAGAATGGAACAAGGTAGATTCCTCTGCCATAGCTTCCGATAATCCTGAAGTAGCCATCAGACTAGCTGCCAACGGAATATTCAGAAAATACGGATGTAACGCCTGCCATACCTCCGATGGCTCCAAACTAGTAGGACCTTCATACAAGAACATCATGAGCAGAACCCGAACCGTTATCAAGGATGGACAGGAAATGGAGATGAAAGCAGATGCAGAATACATTCGACGGTCTATCTACGACCCCAATGCAGAAGTCGTAAAAGGCTTTGCTGAAGGACTGATGATCTCGTACAAAGACCAGGTTTCTGAAGATGAAATACAGCAACTTCTGGAATACTTCGAAATAATATCCGGCGACTAGCACTGCATCCATTTGAACCACTGGGTATTCAGCAAGAGAATTCATATAAGCGACTGTAAAATAGGTCAGAGACAGGCAGCATTTACGCTTTGCTGCTCACACCGCTGCCCACAATCAAAAATAAAACTAAACAAAAACGCACCAATACAATTGTTTACATGATAGCCCTCAAAGAAATACAAACATTCGGTAAATTCTCCATCTCCATTCCCATCGCCTTAACGGCTTACGCTGGGTATGTAGTATTCGACGAAAGGCTATCATGGGAAGGCCTAGTAGCTTCTCTGGGCATATTTTTTCTTTCTGCAGGAGCATCTGCCATTAACCAACTTCAGGAAATAAAGTTAGATGCCCAGATGGATCGCACCCGCAAGCGCCCTCTGCCTACCGGTATCATTTCAAAATCAACGGGTATCGCTATTATACTTAGTTTTGTACTCGCAGGCACCCTCTGCCTTTACTCATTTGGATGGCCTGCCGTTATATGGGGCTTCATTGGACTATTTTGGTATAATATCATTTACACCCCCATGAAAACACGTAGTGCATTTTCGGTATTCCCAGGAGCTATTGTTGGCGCCATACCACCCATAGCAGGATGGGTAGCAGCTGGAGGTTCTATCTTAGATGCACGAATACATTTTCTGGCATTTTTCTTTTTCCTCGGGCAGATGCCACACTTTTGGCTATTGGTACTCAAATACAAAGACCAATACAAAAAAGCAGGATTTCCTGTTATCACCGATGTATTAACAAAAAAGCAAGTTATTAGAATCAACCTAATTTGGTTTCTGGCCACATATATTTCTGCATTATTTCTTCCTGCATTTCATTTAGTAGGACATCGGGGTATCATCTGGCCACTCACCATCTCCAGTGTTATTATGATGGCCTGGTCACTATACATCACTATAAAAGCCAACAAAGACGGTCATTCCTCTCACCTTAGAAAGATGTTTATCTATTTTAATTCCTTTTACTTGTGGGTAATGATATTAATTTATGTGGATAATATATAAGCACAAACATCCCTTTGTAAGCTGAACCCTTCATGAACTAACTATTACGACAACTCACAAATAAATCTGGTTGGCCCAGAAAATAAAATTTGTTTTACGGAACGTTTTTTGTTTTATCCATTTTCGCAATATCTTTATACGAAGATTTCAACGAAAATTTTTAAGAAAAAAAAATACACCATGAAGCATCTTTTAATTTTTAGCATACTAATATTTTGTGCCGAAACATGGAGCCTTGCTCAAATTTCAGAAAAAGATCCTTTTGAGCGCATGAACAAAGCGTACGAAGCAAAAATGCAACGTATGGAGCAAGACTATGCGCAAAAAACAGAACGCATGCAAAAGGAGTATGAGTCAAGGATGAAAAAAATGAATGCGGCATTTGAAAATTATTTAAAAAAAGGATTTTCAGAGGTGGAACAGAATGAAGAAACGGTAAAAAAAGTCGAAGTTCCCAAACCAATAGACCAACCGGTATTTGTACCAACGCCTATCGACAAAGCGAATCTACCAAGCAAATCGCTAAAAACCAGCCAAACACAAGCGCCTAAAATACTTTTAGAAGAAGCACCAGCCTACTCCATCTCCCCCATTATAGCCAGTCCACAAGGCATGAGCACCTATAAACAAGCACTGACTGTTGATTTCTTTGGCAGTAAAGCCAAACTCTATATAGACCATAGAACAAGTCAACTACAACTATCAGAAGTAAAACCCAAGGCCTTTGCTAATTATTGGAACGAATTTACAGCTACTTACTTTCAAATATACCTGGAGTCCATGCTTCACTACGCCCAGGAAACCAACCTAAACGACTGGGGCATCTATCAGCTGATGGATCAAACATCCAAACAACTATTTTCTTCTGACAACGACCGCGACATGTGGAAATGGGCCATGCTCAACCAAGCAGGATACCAGGCTAAAATTGGCTACAGCGGTAACACAGTATGCCTCATGTTACCCTTTATGCAACAAGTATTTGAAAAGCCTTACTATAGCATTTCAGGAAATAATTACTATCTAATTGACGATCAAATCAACACCCGTCTTTATACCTACGAAGACAATTTTGGCGGGGCCTCTAAAAAAATTGACCTGAACTTACCATATAGTCTAAACCTCACCAGCGAATCAAATTCTGTTACCAAAAGCACCCGATTACCCAACGAAAAAGATGCACTCCAACTCCATATGGATCAAACAATCATGGCTTTTTTAGCTAGCTATCCACAAACAGATAACACTGTTTATTTAAACGCAGCCATGTCGGGCTCTATAAAAGATGATTTATATGAATATATTAAACCCCGAATCGATGGTATGTCAGAAAAAGATGCTGTCACATATTTACTCAACTACCTACACCATTCATTCGAATACAAAACCGACCGGGATCAGTTTGGAAAAGAAAAAATGTTTTTCCCGGATGAGATATTCTATTATCCTTATTCTGATTGCGAAGACAGAACTGTTTTGTTTACTCGTTTAGTGAATGACTTATTGGGGCTAGACGTGGTAGCATTGACTTACTTTAGTCATATGGCCGCAGCCGTTTCATTTACGCAGCCCATTGATGGTTACAACTTTGACGTTGCTGGTAAAACATATACCATATGCGACCCTACTTACATCAATGCGCCCATAGGAGCTGTAATGCCTGAATATGAAGGATACAAACCTTTAGCTATTAAAATTAACAACCATAACCAACTGGGAAACATTTGGCAGATGATAGCCAAGTCCATCGATAAAAACAATGAAGGCCGTATATTTATTAACGACCGACAAATGTCAGAAAATGGCAAATACATTGTCTCCGGATGGTTTTCAGACCAGGTAACCATTGGAGACAAAAGCTACCAAGCAGCTTCAGAAACCCGTGATTTGTGGTTTGCTTCCTTTGGAGAAAATGGCAGTATGGAATGGTTTCTACCTGTTCAATCCTCTGATTACAGCTATACCCAAGCTTTTAATGTAGGCAAGCAGGGCAACATATATGCACTCATAAACTATGCAGGTTCACTTCACATTAACCAACGGAAATTATGCCAAAGCGAAACACCAGCTCACCTGATTCTTGGCCTATCGAACCAAGCACAGCCCATCATAACAGAAAACATTGACTTTGAAGTACCTGACGGAAAAAAACTGGCCTTCTATGGTAAATATCGTCCTGACGGAACCAAGGTGGACCTACTCTCCTTCCCCATCGATCAGGTTCGTTTTGCATCTCAAATAACGGTAGACTCAAAAAATGAAGTGGTAGTTCGAGGTGTTGTTGGTGAAATTGAAGGACTCACCAAGGATGTCCCTATCACACTGTCAAGCGCCCAATATAGTGCCGAAGACCAACTGGAATCATACCTTAAAAATTACAGAAATAGCTCTACCAACCAACACATGGCCAGCCTCTTTGCTGCCATTAAACTACTCTCTCAGAATGGAGGAAGCATGACGGGCTTAACTATACGTAATTTACTGATGAAAAACAACCCTGGCTTTAGAAAGAAAAATCCCGATGTATATAAGGGACTACTAAGCATGCAGTTTGTAGCCAACAAAGGAGGCATCGTACAAGTACAAACGTACAAAGGTCAGAATGTTTCTTTATTTTCCATGCGCATAAAAAACAACAGCAATATGCAAATAAAAGAAACCGGAAGAGATGAGTTTCAGCTTCAGTTCTTAAACGGGGTAGAAGTGGGTAAAGCAATTGTTTGGTATCCCCTAAACTCCGTAACCCTTAGCAATAATGGCGATATGCTATTTGACTACGATGACGACCACGCCAAAAGAAAAGTAAATATTAATGAGATTGTTGATTAGAGGAATCTCCAAGGCACTTATCATATAAAGAAAAACCGAGAGTACAGATATACGCTCGGTTTTTTCTTTATGACAAACGATTTATTTGCGTCTTTTATAAACTGCTTACTCCAGCTACTTCCATCTTACGATCTACCTTTTTCACCAAGCCTTGCAATACTTTTCCAGGCCCCACTTCAGTAAATGAAGTAGCTCCATCGGCTATCATATTCTGAACCGTTTGCGTCCATTTTACCGGTGCTGTTAACTGAGCCACCAAATTTTCTTTTATTTGAGCCGGATCAGTAAAAGGAGCTGCGCTCACATTTTGATACACCGGACAAATGGGTGCTTTAAATTCGGTTGCTTCAATAGCTGCTGCTAATTCGGCACGTGCCGGCTCCATCAATGGCGAGTGAAAGGCTCCTCCCACAGGAAGCTTGATCGCTCTTTTAGCACCTTTTTCTGTCAACTCTTCACAAGCTTTGTCAATACCGGCAAAAGAGCCCGAAATAACCAATTGTCCAGGACAATTATAGTTAGCAGCTACCACTACCTCTTCAATACGTTCGCACACTTCCTCCACAACAGCATCTTCCAGGCCTACAATAGCTGCCATTGTAGAAGGCTCTGCTTCACAAGCTTTCTGCATGGCTAATGCACGTTGAGAAACCAATTTCAAACCATCTTCAAAAGACATAGCACCAGCTGAAACCAAAGCACTAAACTCACCCAAAGAGTGACCGGCTGTCATTTCCGGTTTAAAATTCTCACCCATTGATTTTGCCAACAAAACAGAGTGTAAAAATATAGCAGGCTGTGTTACCTTCGTTTGTTTAAGATCCTCATCAGTGCCTTCAAACATCAAATCGGTAATTCTAAAACCTAAAATTTCGTTCGCTTTTTCAAAAAGCGCCTTAGCTTCTTCTGAATTTTCGTACAGGTCTTTTCCCATACCTACAAATTGGGCACCTTGCCCAGGAAATACAAATGCTTTCATACAAATTAAGTTAGTTCCATGCATAAAAAAACACATGGTTGCATTTAATTTTTAATTGCGTTTAGACTAAAAAATAATTACTTGCAACCCTTTTCTTCCATAGAAGCAAGGGGAATTAAATTTCAGTTCATTCATCATTTCATGCTTAAAATGACTGCGCAAATATAGTAAAAAAGGACTATTCAAGAACTGTTGCCCAAACAGCCTTTTTCAATGCCCATTAAAAAAGTTTAACCTGATCTGTATACTACATTCACAACCACAAACATCCTCTGCAGATACCCAGATATCAGTCGCCCTTGTTTGAAGCGCATTACATACCTTCCATAAAAGAGATGCTATTCTTCTTTTTTTATTCGGGTATCTTTATCCCAATGCGCTTTTTCCATCAGCATATCAAAGTTGGTTGTTCTGAACATCACCATCAAATAAGCGATCATACCAGACCAGCCAGTCTGATGGCTCGCACCAATTCCTGCGCCATTATCACCATGAAAATACTCATAAAAAAGCAGGTTATTCTCCCAATACTTATCTTCTTGAAAATCCTTATACCAACCATAAACAGGTCTATATCCCTTTTCATCCTTTAAAAAGATATTTTCCAGACGTCTAATAATTTCCTTCGCCACTTCTATCAGTGTCATCATATTACCAGAACCTGTGGGGCACTCAATTTTAAAATCGTCACCATAAAAGGCATATTGCTGAAACAAAGCACGAATAATGACGGTATTAGCAGGAAACCAGATGGGGCCACGCCAATTTGAATTACCTCCAAACATGGTGCTATCGGACTCTCCAGGCACATACTTCACTGTAAACTCCTCATTATTCCAGCTAAACACATAAGGATTTTCTTCGTGATACTTAGATAAGGAACGTATTCCAAAATCGCTTAAGAACTCTTTCTCATCCAGCATCACTTTCAGGATACTCCTCAACTTATCCTCATTGACCACACTAAGCAGTCTACGGTTATTTTTTCCCTTCTGGAGGGGATTGGCAATATTTTTTGATAACCTTTTCGTTCTTGTGATCATATACTTATGCTCTTTCGCAATAGAAGGCATCAGTTCCAGGTGCTCTGGTTCCAGGACGGTTGCAGCACACAAAGGCAGTAAACCTACTAAGGAACGCACTTTTAACCGCGTAGCACTCCCATCAGGAAAACGTAGCACATCATAAAAAAATTGATCTTCCTCATCCCACATTTCATCCTGATTATCTCCAATACGATCCATTGCAGAAGCAATCTCCAGGAAGTGGTTATAATAATCCACCACCTTATCTCTATACTCATCATACCCCAGATGCACCAGTTCAAGACATATCTCAAGCATATTCTGAGAATACAAAGCCATCCATGCATTACCATCCGACTGTTCTATATGACCTCCGGTAGGTAAAGTGTGGCTTCGGTCAAAGACCCCAATATTATCCAGGCCTAAAAAGCCACCCTGAAAAGCATTGGTTGACCTTGGGTCTTTATGGGTGATCCACCAATGAAAATTACGATCGAGACCGTCAAAGGACGTTTTTAAAAACTCCTTATCGACAAAACCGTCCATTTGCTTACTATTTTTATAAAGTGTAATAACAGCAAATGCATGAACAGGCGGATTTACATCATTAAAGCTCCATTCATAAGCAGGTATTTGCCCATTGGGATGCTGATAATTGTTCTGCAAAAACAAGGTGAGTTGCTTCTTGGCAAAATGCGGATCCACCATGGTCAGAGGTAGTGTATGAAAAGCCAAATCCCACACTGCATACCACGGATACTCCCACTTATCGGGCATGCTTATAATATCACTATTTTTAAGATGCTCCCAATCATTATTTCTCAATTGCCTGCGCGGCCCGCCCCTATATTCATTCAACCACTCAGAAACATCAAACTCATAATACTGTTTAGACCATAACATTCCAGCCAAAGCCTGTCTAATGATCCTCTTTTCATCTTCACTCACCCTGGCTGGATATATACTTTCGTAAAACGTCTCGTTTTCCTGCTTCCTGAGTTCTAATTTTTTATCAAAGTTATCAAAGTTATATTTGGGTGCCTTTCCTGCCTTGAGACTCATTCTAATGACCACACTTTCACCTGCCGGAATATTGACATCAAACATAGCTCCAGCTTTCGTTCCTTTATGTTCAGGATTGATGGCTTCGTTATCGTTATTTATAATAAACGCATTAAACGCATCCTTTACATAAGGCGATTGATTCGGTGTATTATAAAGACGCTCATTATTATCTTCGTTATTTGTAAACAACCAAAGAGGAGACAATTCGGTGCTTAATACATAAGGACCCAGGAGATCATTTTTGGCAATTACAGAGTTATCATCCAACAATGAAATCATTGGCTCCGTTGTCTTATAATTCCACCAAGTATTCCGAAACCACAAGGTAGGTAATAATACAACGTTGGCATCTTCTTTACTGCGGTTATGCGCACTTATCTTAATCAATATATTATCCGGCGATTTTTTTGCATACTCAACAAAAACATCCAAATAATCGCTATCCTTAAAAACATCCGTATCCAGCAGCTCATATTCAAAATCCTTATTGGTACGTGCAGCATTGGTATCCACCAAATCCAAATAAGGAAATTCTTTTAATGGATACTTATACAAATATTTCATGTAAGCGTGCGTTGGAGAAGAATCCAGATAGAAATAATACTCTTTTACATCTTCTCCATGATTGCCCTTAGGACCTGACAATCCAAAAAGTCGCTCTTTTAAGATAGGATCTTTCTTATTCCACAGGGTCAACGCAAAACACAAATGCTGTTTATCATCGCTTATACCCGCTATTCCGTCTTCTCCATAGCGGTAAACACGCGAACGCGATTGATCATGCGTGAATGAAACCCATGGATTATCGTGTCTTCCGTCATCCTCTCTAACAGTACCCCATTGTCTTTCACTTAGATAGGGCCCCCACTTCTTCCATGCGACCTGCTTATTTGCACAATCTTCTAGCCGCTCTTTTTCGCTCTGGGTCTTCATTATTACACTTAAAATTAAGTTCTATATTTGCCTTCTGATAAATGTCAAAATACAACAATAAATCAAAAAAACATTTCGACACAAAAACTCCCTAACACAACACTAAAAAACACATCCCCATCGATTTCACAATAGCAATATTAACTTATGAAACGATGGTTTTACTTTCTTTTCTGACCTCTGGTTTTTGGTTTCTTATACTTAGCAGCAAGCTTTCTTCTATAGGAACCTCCTTCATTGATCTTTTTATTTTTTTCTTTCTTTTCATGGAAAGCTGTCCCTCTGGTTGCAGCTATTTTAGGAGTCTTAACCACTGTTTTACCGGGTATTTCCGGTATTTCACTATCCAACTGCAGCTCCGACACCTCCACATTCTGAGGCAGAGAATCCAGATCCACATGAACATCCATCATTTTTTGGATTTTACTCCAGATACTCACATCATCTTCTTCCACAAAAGAAATAGCACTACCTTCGGCCTCTGCACGTCCGGTACGACCTATACGATGCATGTATGCTTCAGGTTCTTCCGGCATATCAAAATTCACAACATGACTTACGTTTGAGATATCCAATCCACGAGCAATAATATCCGTAGCAATGAGTAATCGTAACTTTCCGCTTGTAAACTCTTGTACCATCCTAAATCTGAAGTTCTGTGATTTATTGGAATGAATAACCCCTACCTCACCTTCAAAAATTTCTTCCATTTGAGCAAACAACAAATCGGCCATAGCTCTACTCTTAACAAATACCAACACTTTATCCATATCGCTATGAATATCCAAGAGATACAATAACAAGTTAATCTTGGTATAAAAATTAGGCACTTCGTAAGCCGACTGAAAAATCTTATCCAATGGTTTTCCGGTGGCAGCCACTTCTACCTTAATCGGGTCATAGAAAAAGTCATTGATAATTGTCTCCACATCAAAAGTCAAGGTAGCAGAAAACATGAGATTTTGTCTTCTCTCAGGCAGCAAATCAATAATCCTTTCCAACTGAGGTCTAAAACCCAGGTTTAGCATCTCATCCACCTCATCGATCACCAATTTTTGAATGGATTTTAAACGCAATGTTCCAGTCAAGGCTAAATCAATCAATCGCCCGGGAGTAGCTACCAACACATCCAGTCCGGCATACACCAGCTGCTTCTGAGTATTGATATTGGTACCGCCATATACACCTACGATTCGCACATTCATATATTCGGTCAGTTTTTGAAACTCACCAGCCACCTGTTCCACCAATTCACGGGTAGGCACAAGCACCAATACTCTGGGATGCTTTTGCTTACTAAATTTCAGATTACGCAACAAGGGCAAAACATAAGAAATAGTTTTTCCTGTTCCTGTTTGTGCGATGCCAACCACATCTCTGCCCGACATAGCCACAGGAAACACCTTCTCTTGAATAGGGGTTGCTTCCTCAAGCCCCATTTCTCCAAGAGCGTTTAGCAATACTGTATTTAAATTAAATTCAGAAAACTTCAAAATATGATGGTTTTAATATTTGAGCCAAAGATAAGAATGATATTTATAATTGTTTTATATACTGTACATATAAAAAAAGGCCGATTGTAAGAACAACCAGCCGAAAGCAATTGATACATGAGCTATTCATAAATTACCTAATCCAACAATGCATAAATACATCAGATTAGGAAAGATAATAAGGTTATTTTCTAGCCCATACTTTATTTACATACTCCTCTATGACCAATGTCTTGCAGGTGGCCTCCCCATGATCAATATCCACAGGACCTATCACCGAGGCCGCTTGAAGCACTTTTTCACGTAAAGCTTCCGTTCTGCCTCCAATGGAAATCAGACAAGTATTCATACCTTCTTTAGCTCTATTGGGAGAGGTTTGTAACTCATTTTTAATTTTTTGAATAAAGCCAGTAAAAAACAAATCACTTTTCGACTGATCATTTTTTGCAAAATAATTTAATATTGAAAACCCCACTCTTTTAATGTATTCATCGGGAGACTGAATCCAAAGATACATAATATCTAAACCAAAGCTTGATCTGGCGATTAATTCAGCAAAATAATCGGCCAGTACATAATACCGCACATTGGCTACCCATCGGTTCGCTTCATTGTGCGTAATTATTTTAGGGTCGGCAATCATACAGGCCAGGATACGAGCATCTATATTTCTCGTATTCCATAATTCCCTTGCTATATGATGATTCACTCCTTTTCTTCCATCAGGAGCAACCACTTCATCCTTCAGTTTCCGCATGTCGGCAAAACTAACCCCAAACAATTCCCCTTTAGCACCGTGCCGCCTGAAGACTTTTCTGTTTTCTTCGGCACCACATTTTTCCAATTCGGTATAAATATCTTTGAAATCCATATCAACAAAACTACAAAAAAATAGAATTGTTTAAAAATTTATCTTTTATTTTTGAAGAAATCAACCACCATTTCAGAACACTTATCTGCTAGAATTCCACCTTGTATTTGTGCCTTGGTATGAAAAATTGGGGGTGTATGCTTCATAAAACCTCTTTTTTCATCACTCGCTCCAAATACTACTTTTTTAATCTGAGCCCAATTTAAAGCACCGGCACACATGACACATGGCTCCAGGGTTACATAGAGCGTACACTCATTTAAATACTTACCCCCCAGATATTCTGCCGCCCCCGTTATGGCCAGCATTTCAGCGTGAGCAGTCACGTCATGAAGGGTTTCAGTCAGGTTATGTGCTCTTGCAATAATCTGATCATTACACACCACAACAGCCCCAACCGGTATTTCATCTTTTTGAGCAGCCATCTGAGCCTCTCTTAAGGCTTGCTTCATAAAATATTCATCTGAGAAATTGATTTTAGTCATCTTTTTACTTTAAATGTGTCAATACCTGTACTTTTATTTAATTTCTTTATATTTTCGCATGTTAATAAAGTAGGTTCCGATATGGAAACGAAAGTAATAAAATATCGGTACAGCGTATATATCCATAGAATTATAATAGATTAAGAGAATGTACAGATCACATACTTGCGGCGAGCTCAGGCTTGCAAATTTAAATCAAAGTGTTACACTGAGCGGATGGGTACAAAAAATCCGCAACCTGGGAGGAATGACCTTTATCGACCTGAGAGACAGGTACGGGATTACACAATTAGTGCTGGATGTCGAATCAAGAAAAGATTTAAGTGAGGAAGCACGCAAACTTGGCCGCGAATATGTTATTCAGGTAAAAGGTAAAGTAGAGGAGCGCAGTAACAAAAATGGCAAACTTCCTACCGGAGACATTGAGATACTAGTAGATGAGTTTAAATTATTAAACCCATCAGAACTACCTCCTTTCACCATCGAAGATGAAACGGACGGCGGCGACGAGTTAAGAATGAAGTATCGTTACCTGGATCTTCGACGCAATCCTGTTCGTAAAAATTTAGAGTTACGCCACAAACTGGGATTCGAAGTCCGCAACTACCTAAACCAACAAAACTTTATTGAAACAGAAACACCAGTTTTAATAAAATCGACACCAGAAGGAGCCCGCGACTTTATTGTTCCTTCACGCATGAACCAAGGAGAGTTTTACGCCCTACCTCAATCGCCACAAGTATTTAAACAACTACTGATGGTGGCTGGCTTCGACAGGTACTTTCAAATAGTAAAGTGCTTTCGTGATGAAGATTTAAGAGCTGACCGCCAGCCTGAATTCACACAGATTGACTGTGAAATGGCCTTTGTTGAGCAACAAGACATCCTTGAAGTATTTGAAGGAATGACCAAACATCTATTTAAGGTCACTAAAAATGTAGATTTTGACTTTCAATTCCCTCAGATGTCATACGAAGAAGCAATGAAAAACTACGGTTCTGACAAACCAGACATCCGCTTTGAAATGAAGTTTGTGGAGATGAAAGACATGGTAGCCAATTGCGGATTCAAAGTCTTTGAAGATGCTCCATACGTAGGTGGCATTTGCGCCGAAGGCTGTGCTGGATACAGTCGCAAAGAACTGGATAAACTAACCGACTTCGTTCGTAAACCTCAAATCGGTGCTCAAGGATTGGTTTACGTAAAATATAATACGGACGGATCATTTAAGTCATCAGTCGACAAATTTTTCGACGAAGCCACATTCAACCAATGGGCAGAAGCCTTTGGCGCTAAACCGGGTGACCTAATTCTTATTTTAGCCGGACAAAAGAGCAAGACTCAAAGTGCGCTATGCGAGCTTCGTTTAGAGATGGGTGAACGCCTAGGCCTACGAGATAAAAACAAATTTTCTCCACTATGGGTGGTAGATTTTCCACTCTTGGAATGGGACGAGGAATCCAACAGATTCCATGCCATGCACCATCCTTTTACCTCTCCTAAAAATGAAGATTTAGCACTTTTAGATACCGACCCCGCTAAAGTAAGAGCAAATGCATACGACTTGGTAATCAACGGTGTTGAAATAGGCGGAGGCTCCATCAGAATACATAACGACGAGCTTCAGCACAAAATGTTCCAACTTCTGGGCTTTACTGAAGAAGAAGCAGAAAACCAGTTTGGCTTCCTGATGAATGCCTTTAAATACGGAGCGCCCCCGCACGGTGGTGTTGCATTTGGCTTCGACAGACTAGTATCATTATTCGCCGGTATCGATTCCATCCGAGACGTAATTGCTTTTCCTAAAAACAACTCTGGTCGTGATGTAATGATAGACTCTCCTTCTCCTGTGGCAGAAAGTCAATTGGACGAACTAAACATTAAAATGAAACAAAGCAAGCAATAAGAACATTTTCCATTTTTTGGAAAATATGCAAAAGTTCAAAAAAGACACTAAAAAAACGGATTAAAAATATTGAATCCGTTTTTTTTACTATATATCACAGCTTACACCGCAATAAAAGACTAACCATTATAAAAATTCTTAACCGGGTTGGCATACATTTCCATCAAGCAAGCATGAATAAATTCCTTATCCGCATTCAATCTAGAGATATGCTCATTAATATAAGCATTAAATACATCCGCATCCTCCTTTGTATACTTAGATGCAAAAAGCTTGTTACCATTTACAAAGTCAGCGGCAATAAAATTACCTGGCCATAATTTATAATTACTATGTATATGATTATCTATTATTTCGGCCAACTTATTTAGGCGCTCATGCTTATCTAATTCATTCAGTCCTACCAACTCTTCATTCAAAGGAGCTGCAGCTTTAAAGTGAACCCTTCCTTTACGTCCTTTTATACCAGAACCCATGTGCTTTAAATCATCAGCCTGGGTCTTTTTATAATCAGGATTATCTCTTTTCAACAAAAACTCATGCGCCTTCAGATAATCACAAGGATCATACTCATACGAAATGGACAAAGGCACAATTTGGACCTCTTTAAAGTTTTGTTCAAAATCGCCATTCCCACTCATATTGATCATCTTCAAGAGACTGGTCTGTGTACGATCATCTCCATCCTTCGATCTCCCTTCACGTTGTGCAATCCAAACACTCTGATTTCGTTCTGTTATATTATATCTGATATATTTAGACATCAGATTTGAGCTTTGCAGCATTTGCCTTGCTGGCAAATTACGACGAACCACAAATGACTTATTTAACTTAACCAATTGCGTAATCCATGGATAAATGAGCAGATTATCACCAATGGCTATTTCTGAAGTTTCGTGACCATGCTCATGCAGGAGAATATTTAAAAAAGCTGAATCCAGCACGATGTCTCTATGATTCGAAATAAAGATATAACTTTTATTGGGGTCCAACTTATCTAAACCCTCAGCGGTCACACCCTTTGTAGTATCCTTAATAATCTCTTTAATAAAAGGATAAACCACACCTATTTGAAATTCCTTGATGGTATTAATAGATAACAGTTGGTTAACGAAATCGTTTATCGGAACATGAGGAAACAAGTATTTTAGCAATTCAATAAATGACTCTTCTTTTAATAACTGCTGAAAAACCTGATGTATTTCGTGATCGCGATATGGACGTAATTCGTTAAATTCTTGATCCGTTGCCATATTTGCATATATAAATTTAGTTCTCTGCAAAAGTATTACAATCGGCAAAAAAAAGAAACTTTTAACTCTATTTTAGTAAAAAGTACCATATTCAATTCCAATATTTGGAATACTTTCCAAATATTGACAAATAAACAAATGAGCAATAAGCTACACCATTGATTATCAGACCTCTTTATTTTTTGGCACACCAATTGAAGAATGCTTTCCAGACACAAACACGCAAGTTATGATTAAAATCAGAACATATAGCAACACCATTTTGGTATCATTTGCAAAAAACATTCAGTTGAATCGGAAAAATTCAGCCTTATTCAGAGATCAACTCATCTCTAAGTTGACCTTTCCCTATTCAAATATCATCGTAGACTTTAACGAAGTAAAAGAAATAAACAGAGAAATGATAGACGCATTGGTAGCAGGACAGCGATTATCCAAGATAAACCGGGGCCAGGTAAGTCTATTCAATGTTAACGCCCAAATATATAAAGCATTAAGGTTAGCAAAAGTGGATCACTTATTCTTCTTTTGTGATGAACCTAAGCCATTTTCGCAAGGACTATTAATGGCATAAAGATTGTGTTGTGTTGATCAATGCCGGGAGCTACAATTCTTGTCCCCACTTGAGTATCTCCCGGCATACTTTTCAACTTCAATTTAGACGTATTTTGACCATTGGTTATTATATACTACCTTTGTAAAACTTAAAATGTGTTGTGTTGATTGATGCCGGGGGTTGCAATTGGATTTGTCCCCAAACTAAGTAACTCTCGGTAATTTATCAAAAAATATAGATGCTGTATACCAATAGATACAGCCTAAAAACACTAAAGATGTGTTGTGTTGATTGATACCGAGAATGTTTGAACTGTTGTAATTCAAGCATTTCTCGGTATTTTCTTTTCACAAAAATCACACACGCCCCATTTCATATAACCATTTCCGTATTTTTACGTATTAACTAATAATTTTTAAGATAATTATATATTAACGTATAAAAACCATTCAACCTGAAAGATTCATCAATGGATGAATCAATAGAGTATATTAGATTCGGTTATACACAATAGCCGTATCAACCAACATAGATGAAGTCCATTCCATCCAACAGCATCACTGTTAAAGAAAGAAATACTTCAGCCATTGTTGAAAACAGGGTTGTGTTTTGACAAAACAATATTTTTATGAGGCGGATATTAGTTCCTATTGATTTTTCCGAAAATTCTTTCAATGCATTGAATTATGGAATTCAAATTGCAAATAAGTTAAATGCAGAACTGCGTATTATTCATGTCAGAACCCAAAAACAGACGCAGAAATATTTGCGTAAGAACATAGACTCTTTGCTAACCGAAGACTTGGAAGGCTGGTTAGATGAAATCATTATCAAACACAAACCCAGCTATTTAGTACCTGGCGGAAGCATTGACTATAAAATCAGAGAAGGCAATGTATTTAAAGAGGTATCGAACCAAGCCAAGTATGACGACACCACTATAATAGTAATGGGGACACATGGAGCCTCAGGTTTTGAAGACAAATACATTGGTAGCAATGCGTACCGATTGGTTAGTGCTTCGGAAGTTCCGGTACTAGCCATAAGGCCGGAAAGAACATGGCGAGGCATCAACAAAATTGTACTTCCCATCAGCCAACGTAAATCCAGCAGACAAAAAGTACCGGCTGTAGTAGGACTGGCCAAGCTTTTTGATGCCCAAATATATGTGGTAGGCGTAAAAGAAAAAGGTTATAGTCTGGCCAACAGTCGAGTTAAAGTCTTTGTAAAGCAAACGGTGAAATTCATTGAGAAAAATACAGATATTAAAGTTGATTCACAATTGATTACCGAAGGAAAACGAGCTGACGTCTTATTAAAATATGCAAGCACCATAGATGCCGATATTTTAGCAACCGGCATGCACCACTCAGGTAATCCATTTGAAAACATCATAAAGCCCTTTGTAAATCAATTAATTAACGAATCAGACTGTCCTGTCCTTGCTGTTCCAACAAAAGAAATGCTATCTTTGAGCTCAAACTATTAATATTAGATATGCTCAAAATAACGTTTGCTTTTATTTTTTGTTTGTTTGTTACAAACCTTAAGTCACAGGAAAATACAGGCACACAATTTTTTAGGAACATTTGTGATGCGCAGACAGATTCAGGAAGCTTAATTATTTTTCAAGAACCTGGATTAGAAAATATTGTAGGCATCCATATAGATGCCAATAAAAAAAGCCGAGGTATTGATGGATTTCGGATTCAACTATACCTGGGCTCCAATAAAAATGCCAAGAAAGAGGCTACCCAAATAAAAGGAAAACTCTTATCTCTATTCCCGGAAGAGAAGCCATACATTATGTATGAAGCCCCATTCTGGAGAGTTCAGGTGGGCGACTTCAGGAGTAAAAACGAAGCATTGTCGCTATACCGCAAACTAAAAATAGAGTTCCCCAGCTGTTATCCGGTACCTGTTGACAATGTATCTATTGGCAATTTAAAATAATTACGCTGATACTATTGTCTAAGCCCACCCATTCATAAATGAGTATAAATAGTTTTTCAAACTAACGACCATACCCCCTATTGCAGTCAAGAATTCTCATATAGAAAATAGCTTAACATTTATTAATGGGTACTTCTTGTTGGGTATACCGAAAAAATAGAATAAATTTGCGCTTTCTTAAAAATGAAGTTAGTCACTTAATGTTATGAGCGATCAAATTAAGCATGAATGCGGTTTCGTATTAATAAGATTACGTAAACCACTGGAGTATTACAAAGAAAAGTACGGGACTTGGATGTATGGACTCCATAAGCTGTATTTACTAATGGAAAAACAGCACAACAGAGGGCAAGATGGCGCGGGAGTGGTAAGCTTAAAACTTGATCAAAAATCCGGAACAAAATATTTATCCAGACAACGTTCCAATAAGCAAAACCCTATCCAGGAGGTTTTTAAACGAATCAACATGGCCATGGGTAAAATTGATGGCAGCTCCACTGAATTAATGAAAGATCCAGAATGGGCAAAACAAAATCTACCCTTCTGTGGAGAACTATACCTGGGACATCTTCGCTATGGTACTTTTGGAAGAAGCAGCATTGATTACGTTCATCCGGTGATGCGTGAAAATAACTGGCGATCAAGAAACTTAGTATTAGCTGGCAACTTTAACCTAACGAATGTGGATGAAATTTTTGAAAACCTGGAAGACCTAGGTCAACACCCCAAAGATTTTACCGATACAGTGACCATGCTCGAAAATGTGGGTCATTTTTTAGACGAAGAGAACCAACTACTATTCAGACAATATAAAAACGAAGGTTATACCAACCGTGAAATCTCCCACAAAATAGAAACCGATCTTGATGTGCGAAAAATACTGGAACGCTCCAGTCGCAGATGGGATGGTGGTTATGTGATCGCTGGTATGTTTGGGCACGGCGACTCTTTTGTTGCACGTGATCCATGGGGCATCCGTCCTGCATCCTATTATCTCGATGATGAAGTGGTGGTGGTGGCCTCTGAGAGAGCTGTCATTCAAACAGCCATGAATGTTGCCATACGCGACGTTCAGGAATTAAAACCCGGTCATGCCCTCATCGTTAAAAAGAATGGAGAAGTATCAGAAGAGTTAGTGCGCGTTCCTCAGGAACGTAGATCCTGCTCCTTCGAAAGAATTTATTTTTCAAGAGGAAGTGACAAATACATCTACCAGGAAAGAAAGAAATTAGGAAAGTTACTCGCACCTACCTTATTAAAAATGGTAGACTACGATCTTGAAAAAACGGTATTCTCTTATATCCCAAACACAGCCGAAACCGCATTTTACGGTATGATTGAAGGCGTAAGAGATGCCTGTGATAAAATAAAAATTGAAAAGATAAAGAAGCTGGGCAGTGATATCACCGACGAAAAACTCGAGAAGATCATGCAAGTAGAACCCCGCTTTGAAAAGATGGCTATCAAAGACGTCAAAATGAGGACCTTTATTGCCGATGACGAAAGTCGCGACGACTTGGTGGCTCACGTCTACGATGTCACCTACGGAATCGTTAAAAACCAAGAAGACACCTTGGTAGTCATTGACGACTCTATTGTCAGAGGAACCACTCTGAAAAAAAGTATCCTCAAAATATTAGACAGGTTACATCCCAAAAAGATCATCATTGTATCATCGGCTCCTCAAATCAGATATCCGGACTGCTATGGAATAGACATGGCCAAACTAGGAGATTTCTGTGCATTCCGTGCAGCCATCGAGCTGCTTAAGGATAGAGGCATGAAAAACATTATTGATGATGTTTATAAAAAATGCAAGGAACAACAAAACCTTCCCAAAGAAGAAATTGTAAATTACGTTTGTGAGATCTACAAACCTTTTAGCCCTCAAGAAGTATCTGACAAAATAGCCGAGATGCTCAAACCGCACGACATAGATGCTGAAGTAAGTATCGTTTACCAATCGGTGGAGAACCTTCACAAGGCATGTCCAAACGACAAAGGAGACTGGTATTTCACAGGTAACTATCCAACACCTGGTGGCAACAAAGTGGTCAACACTTCGTTCATCAACTTTATGGAAGGACGAAACGCCAGGGCCTACTAATAAAATATTCTGAACACAAAAGGCTGCCATGGTTAATGCATGGCAGCCTTTTGTTATTTTTTAAGATGATTTCTTTCGTGTAATATCCGTTTTGCGGTTAAAACATAGGCATACAGATCGCTCGGATGATGATGTATCTTAACCTTGCTGCGCTTATGTCCCAGGCGAACTACAATGGCATTTTCATTTTTAAGAACAATAATATACTGTCCATAAATACCTCTGGCATATGGTATCTGTTCTCCTTCAAGATTCAACAACCACCACTGATAACCATAAAAATCCACTTCTTCTTTATCTTCATGATCCACTAAATAACTGGCAGGGGTGATGGATTCTGTCATATACTTTTCTGTTATTAGCTGCTGACCATTAATATTTCCTTTATGAAGCACCACTTTACCAATACGGGCAAAGTCGCGGGCATTGCTATTAAAACAACAATAGGCTTTTTCATCACCTTTGGATTGATCCATACTCCAAAGTGCATCATTTTCTGCGCCCAACGGCACCCATAATTTTTCTGAAGCATAGTCCGACAAACTTTTACCCACTGCATTTTTCAGTATTAAAGCCAGCAGCTGCGTATTTCCGCTTTTATAATTAAACGCTACACCGGGCTTTTCAACCACCTTTAAATCCCTCACCAGTTGATTTACATGTTTACCATAATAAGCCTGCGTAGTAATGGAGAAAGGGCTCGTATAGCTCTCCTGCCAGTTCAAGCCGGAGCTCATGGTCAGCAAATCTTTTATTTTCAACTGATCATTGGGTTTCTCTTTGTACTCGGGTATAAAATCGCCCACATATTGGTTCACATTATCAATATACCCATCCATAATGGCTGCCCCAATCAGTAAACTCACTATACTTTTTGCTGCTGAAAATGAATTTGACAATGACTGCTCATTATATTCATCCCAGTACTCTTCATACACAATTGAGTCATCTTGTATGATCAGATAAGCAACCGACTCATAATGTTCTAAGCTATCTCTCTCATGCGGCAGCAAAGTAAACTGCATATAATCTTGTGAAAAGCCCCAAGGATTAGGCCTTGCGGCCCTTACTGTTCTATTATCAAATATGTGATAGTCATCAATTCCGGGAAACAGGTTGACCAATGCGTTTTGTGCATAATATGGCAAGAAGGCATAAGTTATCCCCAGTATACCAACCAATACACAACATCCAATGACAAATTTTCGCATCATATACACCCTTTATTTAAAAATTAAACAAGCTCATCCTCCGGCACCCACTCTTTAAATTTGATATATTCGGGGAAAGCCTCAGGCTTATAGATAGATTTTCCACTCAAGGCTCTTAAACATTCCTGAATACCCTCCGCAAGGCTGGGGTGAGGATAAAAAATCTTAAGCACCTCCTGCAGGCTATTGCCTTGATTAATCAGGTGAGCCACAGAAACAATATAAGCCGAAGCTTGAGGTCCTCCAGCACGCATTCCTAATATTCGAGGCTGCTCCTCATTACTCACAATAATTTTTATAAACCCATTGGTACTCCTCATGGCAATAGCCCTGTTTACCAACTTATTAGAATAATAAGCCACTTTATGCGCTATCTTTTTCTCTCGTAATTGTTTTTCATTGAGTCCCACAGATGCAAGCTCTGGTTTAAAAAACATCAAAGTCGACATATGAGAATAATCCAATGGATAACTGGGCGTATCTGCTATTTGCTCGGCCGCCAGTCGGCCTTGAAATTCAGCCACACTATACAATTGCGTATGTCCTGATATATCACCGGCCGCATAAATATGACAGATATTATTGCCATCCCTTAACACACAATGATCAGCTATTTCAATTGTTCCTCTCTCGGTGGCTTGAACACCAATGTTACTTAACCCAAGCTTTTCGGTATTGGCCACCCTTCCGATGGCCACCAATGCCACATCCACCTCTATCACCTTACTATTACCCGCATCATAATCCAAAATAACCTCCAAATGATCAGGATACTTATTAATGGTTCTAAGGTGAGCCGTATGATGAATAATCACTCCATTATCCTCCAAGTTTTTGGAAACAAACTGACTTACATCATCATCTTCATAGGGTAAAACACGATTGGCACGATCTAACAGGTGCACCTCGGTTTGTTTAAAATTGCTAAAAATAGTGGCTATTTCGCAACCAATAATACCCGACCCGATGATCAGCATGCGTTCAGGAAATTTCTTCAAACTCAGCAGGTCATCCGAATTAATGATTCGTTCATGATCAATCTCTAAGCCCGGCGCTTTTCGAGGCTTAGCACCTGTTGCGATGACAAAATTTTTGGCTTTCAGTGTTTCAGTTGCATCATGTCCGGTCACTGTTATGGTATAAGGGTCTACAAACTTAGCCCAACCTTTCTTCAGACAAAGAGAACCGGAACTCGACTTCTCTTCAGAGAAGGTTTCTATTTGACTAAGCATCTGATATTGCTTTTCCTTGGCAGCATGAATCACCGTTTTAATGACCATTTCAAAATCAACACTTAAACTCCCCGAGCGGTAGCCCCGGTCTGTCCTGGCTGCAACGGCATAATCCATACTCAGCTCATACATCGTTTTAGAAGTCAGGGCACCATTCATAATACCGGCACCCCCCAAGTGAGCTCCCTCCACAATACATATCTTCAGTCCAAAATCCAATGCACGCATAGCCGCCGAAAAACCAGCTGGCCCGGAGCCAATAACAATCAAATCATATTCCTTCATCACAACATTTGAGGTTTATCAAAAAAAACTAGTAGGATAATAACAAACTTAAAATATTGTTCAATCCCAACTAAAAAAATTCGTTTTAAAATACGACGTTTTTGCGAAATATTTCAACGAAAAGATGACTTATTTAGACGTATTCAACAACCAGACCGGAAGCTTATGTCGTTCTTTTTTCAATAATGAATAAGATTCCAAATCAATATACTTATCATTCACCCATTCACCTTCCCTGATAATCCCCTCATAGGTAAAGCCCAAACGCTGCGGAACCTTTTTACTGGACATATTTCCCTTACCACAACGAATTTGAATTCTATTCATATTGAGCTGATCAAAAGCATAATTACACAAGGATACAACAGCACTACTAATCACCCCTTTCTTTTGAAAATGCTCTGAAAGCCAATAACCTATATCCACTATCCGGTTAGCACTACTCAGCACTCTAATATTGATTACACCAACAAACTCCCCATTCAATTCAACAACATATACAAATTCATCTCCTTTTTGTGCAGCCTCCATCACAGTATGTACAAAGTTCACCGTATCCTGAGGATCAAGAGTCAAACGCACAAAAGGCAACCACTCTGACAAGTAAGCCCTTTGTGTATCAATTGTATTAAAAATAATAGGGGCATCACTCAACTCAATAGCTCGTAAACAGATATTATTATTCACCCAAATTCTTTTCGAAATAACACCTTCAGTACTTTCCATTTATTGAAATATTAATAAGTATAACTTATGACTTTTTTCTTTTTCTAAAATAAGGCCCGACAACGAGTTGCTTTACCACCCTCAACAACAACCAATACATAAGAACTAGAAATATGATATCGAACCAAATGATAAATTCGCGTTCTGACATGGAGTTCCCATCAAAGGAATGGTAAATGGTATAAGGTATAAGATGTAATGAATCTGGCCTTAGCATAAACAATGCCAGAGGAACCAAAACCACAAGTGGAGAACAATAATATAAAACGTTGTATTTCATATTTAAAAATTAGCGAAAACTTGCCTCCATCGCCATAATCCTGTGCAAGAAAAGCGTTTTTTTGACATGTTTCATTATTTTTATCGATTATCAAACCCAAATATAAGAATCTTTAGCCCGTAAAATAAGTCCTATGCGCACCAAGTTAAGTCAACACTCTAAACTATCAGCTATTTTTGAAACAGTTTTACTAAATTTATTTTTACATTGAGCGTTTAGCAATGAAAATAACATATTACATAACGATCGTTACGCTTATTCTTTCTTATTCCGGGTCTTTTGGTCGGAACACATCGCTGGAACCATTTGTCATCAATTACAATCGTTCGGAATACAAGGCCATGAGTCAAAATTGGGCTGTAGCCTTCGACGATATTGGCAGGGCTTACTTTGGCAATTCCGGAGGTGTGCTGGAGTTCGATGGAAACAATTGGCTACTACACCAACACAAGTCAAAATCGGCCATAAGATCTCTCTTTTTTGACAAAGACAGTAAACGCTTATACTCTGGCTGTTACGAAGACTTTGGTTACTGGAAGAGGGATAGTCTAGGCGTTTTATCCTATACATCACTAGCCGATCAGCTTCCTTCCTTCTCATTTTCGGGCGAGCGCATTTGGAGTATCGTAAAATACAAGCATGAAATTCTTTTTCAATCATTTCGATCGATATTCACGTACAACACTTTAAACAAAGAAGTCAAGTTCATTGATCCGGCAGGTGAAATATTATTTCTGAACCTGGTGCACAACAAAGTATATACCTGGGTGAGCGGCAGGGGAATCGTAAGCTATGACCAGGGTAAATTTACCACCATCAATGATTCTAAAATCACCTTACAATCAAGCATTAGATTTTTCCTCCCCAACCCAAGAGGTATCATTGTAGGGGAAGGAAAAACAGGCTTACACATATTAAAAGATGGTATACTAAAACCTTGGCATTGCGAAGCCAACCACGTACTCAAATCGCTGGATGTAAACTCTGCATTGGTCATCGACAGTAGCACTTACGCCATCGGAACCCTCAAAGGTGGTTTATATTTGATCAATGATGACGGCATTATATTAAAGCATCTGGATCGCCAATCAAAACTAGAAAACAACACTGTATTAGGCATGAACACAGACCCCAGTGGAGATTTATGGTTAGCAATGGACAATGGCATCTCTCATATAGACCTCAATTCACCCGTACATTATAACATCGATCTGGACTATGCGCCTTCCGCCATTTACTCTGTTATTGAACACCACGACTACGTATATGTGGGTACAAATAACGGCGTTTTCTACGCACGCTTCCAGCATAACCTTGCGCAACTCAACTTTCAAGATCTTAAACCATTGACAGGCATTTACGGTCACATTTGGAAGCTGGATATATTAAATAACGAACTACTGTGTGGCAATAACGACGGTATATATAAAATTAACAAAGGTACAGCCAAGGCTTTATCCATCAGCTCAGGGGGAACGGATTTCAAGACCTTTCATCACGGGGGAGAAGAATGGCTGATGGAATCAACTTATTATAAAATCCGACTTCACAAACGAGAGAACCAGCAATGGGTATTTTCGCACTTTGTAGATGGCTTTCAAGGCTCTTGCCGTTTTATAGAGATGGATCACGCCGGTTATATATGGATCAGCCACGAAATCAAAGGCTTGTACAGAATACAACTCTCTGACGACCTAAGATCAGCGGTTTCCATCGATTCGTTTGGCATAAAAAACGGACTACCTACAGATTATGGATTGAATGTTTTTAAGATCAACAACAGAGTCGTTGTAACCACTGGAGAAGAAATTTACACATACGACGACCTGAATGACAAGATGTTGCCATACAACAAATTAAATAAAGCATTGGGCAGGTTTAAGCAAGCTGTTAGAATAATCAATGCCGACAGAAATCTTTTTTGGGTCATCACCGCCAATGAAGCAGCACTCGTGCAAAACAATGCAGACAGCACGATAATCAAGCAAACGCTAACCCTGAACAGACCTTATTCTTTTCCAGACAAATATCAGAACATTTCAATCAACGACAAAGCAAGTGTACTTTGTCTTGAAAATGGAATTGCGGTTCTTCCAATCAACAATATTGATTCCTCCATGCACCTACCACTGGTCATCTCCGCCATTAACAATCCAGAAAGAGGGCGCAACACAAAGAAGTTACTTACATTAAAAAGCGATACCCCCATTCAATTAAAAAACAAAAACAATTCACTTGAATTTAGCTTAACAGCAGTAAACTTTGGTCCCAATAAAGTTAATTACCAATACCGAGTTGTGAACCTCTTGGATGCATGGATCGATAACAGGACCGAAAACGCCATCACCATCAATGACATTCCCGCAGGCAAATATACCTTTCAGGCAATGGCTGTTTATTCTGACGGAAAATCATCCAAGATAGTAGAATATCCTTTCGAAGTGTTACAGCCATGGTATGCATCCAGGACGGGAATACTTTCAATGATCGCAATAATGATCGGTTCCATTGTATTTCTATTACTGTTCAACCACCGTTTGATAAAATTACGCACCTCCGAAATTGAGCAAAAACACGAAGACCAGCACAAACAAAATAAATCTACCATTGCACAGTTACGCGAAGATGTACTAAAGAAAGAATTAGAGAACCTGCAAGGCAAACTTACAGTATCAGCCAATGCATTGGTGGAGAAGGACAAATCAATCAAGACCATCAAAAATGAACTCCATCAAATCTATAAGAAGCTTGAAGGCCGATTTCCACAACGCGACTATCATAAAATTGTTAAGGTGATTGACAGTCAGATGACCCAAAAAAGAGATATGCTGAATTTCGAACAACACTTTGCTGCATCACAAAGTGGCTTCTACGATAAGCTCAAACAAAAGCACCCCGGATTATCACCGGCTGATTTACGCTTATGTTCGCTTCTTAAGATGAACATGAACTCCAAAGAAATAGCTGTTTTATTGGGAATAACAGTCAGAAGTGTAGAAGTAAGCAGATATAGATTACGAAAAAAAATGGGACTAAAAGCCGAAGAAAACTTAACCTCTAAAATAATGGAATTTTAACCCACACTTAATAGCAGAATAAAAGACAGCACAGAAACCCGACAAAGGGGCATTATGCGATATTCAAACAAAGAAAAAACTTCTTGATCTGAAACACTTTAAAGACTTAACAAGTCATCTCATACATGCAACAGACCAAGCACAAGTTTTCCCTCTGAAAAAAGGGCATTACAACCAGTTACATCTGGTCAAAATCCCTATGGCACAAAGCGAAATTTCAGTTCATTGGATTCATCATCAGAACTAGTACCAACCCACGCTTTAAAATCACCTTCTTCCACCACTAAATCCATGTTAATATCATAAAACTTCAACGCATCCTCCGAAATTTCAAAGACAATTTTTTTGCTTTCACCGGCCTTCAGTGCTACCTTTTCAAACCCTTTAACCCATTTTGAGCGTTTTTAACGAATTTCAGCTTTTTTTCAGGCAAAATCGGTCGTTTTAGGGCAGTTTAATTTTGCAAGTAGCTGGTTATCAGTTGTAGCTTTTTCAAAAATCCATTTGTAGTACACAGGGGGGTATTGATTTTGAATAAATTAGATAGTTTCTTTGGGGCATGTATTTCAAAGTATCCATGCGCAAAAATCCAGAAACTGGAGTTTACTCTGGTTATTATCGATTGGTTGAGAGCTACCGCAACGAAGACGGTAGGGTATGCCACCGCACCATGGTCAATGCCGGATACTTAGATGATTTGAATGCAGATCAATTAGTTATAATACAAAAGCTTATCACAGAAAAGGCCGAAAACTGCAATAACCCTTTGTTCACTTATCAAGAAAGTGACGATAGCCTCGTAAATAAGTATGTTGATGAGTTTTACGATATTCTGGTAGCTAAGAAAAAAATTGACATTGTTTCAAAAACAAACAAAAAACAACAGGCAAACAAAGGCAAGGATATTCAAAATATTGATGTCAATAGCATCAAAAATAAAGATGTCCGCGAAATTGGTTCAGAGTGGATGTGCCACCAGGCATTGGAACAACTCCAGTTTGGAGGCTTTCTTGAAAAACAAGGATGGAGCGACCACGATATAAATCTGGCAAAAACACATCTTATTAGCCGAGCCGTATATCCTGCATCCGAACTTAAAACAAGTAAATGGATAAAAGAAAACTCATCGGTATGCGAAATTACGGGAACCGACATAGGAAAAGTTACTAAAGATAAGCTGTATCGGATTTCCAATAAATTATATGAAGTAAAAGAAGCTTTGGAAAACCACCTTTCTGTCAGAACCAACGAACTATTCGACATTAAGGACAAAATCGTATTGTACGATCTTACCAATACTTATTTTGAAGGACGAAAAGAACACAGCAGTATAGCGAAATTTGGCCGGAGCAAGGAGAAACGGAGCGATGCAAAGTTGGTGGTGCTTGCCTTGGTGATAAATGTAGAAGGGTTTATAAAATATTCATCCATACTTGAAGGTAATATGGCCGATTCAAAAACACTTGAAGGCATGATCAACAATCTTCGGGTAAAAACATCCACATCATCAAAAAAAGCATTGGTGGTAATCGATGCGGGGATAGCCACGGATGACAACCTGAAAATGATTGCCTCAAAAGGATATGATTATTTGTGCGTAAGCCGTGTACACCTTACTAAATACACTATTGATGCAAATGCAAAAACGGTATCAGTTTACGATAATAAAAAACGTAAAATTGAATTGTGCCGGGTTAAATCAGAAAGAAACAATGATTATTACCTCAAAGTAAAAAGCGAAGCAAAAAAGCTGAAGGAGCGTTCGATGAACGAGCAGTTCCAAGCTAGGTTCGAAGAAGGACTTCGAAAAATTAACGAAAGCCTGAGCAAAAAAGGAGGCGTAAAACGCTTGGATAAAGTTCATGAACGCATAGGTCGGTTAAAGCAGAAATACCCATCGATACAAAGATATTATAATATTGAAGTCAATGCCCTTGCGGAAGAAAAAGGTACAAGGGGCAAGAAGACACAAAAGCATCCACTTGCCTCGTCAATAGAATGGTCTGTAAAAGAAAACATTGAAATCAATGCTCGTAGTGGAATATATTTTCTGCGCACTTCACTTGAAAACTATGATGAAGATGTTTTATGGAGTTTTTACAATACCATCCGGGAGATTGAAGCTTCTTTTCGAGTTTTAAAAACCGATCTTGATTTACGCCCAATTTATCACAAAACCGATTCAAGTACAATGGCTCATCTGCACCTTGGGTTGTTGGCATATTGGGTAGTGAATACAATCAGGTATCAACTAAAAAGTAAAGGGATAAACCATGGATGGAAAGAAATCGTCCGCATAATGAATACACAAAAGGCGGTTACAACAACTGCTCAAAACGTAGAGGATCAAACTATTTCAATAAGACGTTGCTCTGAGCCTAACGAAAAAGTAAAACAATTATATGATGCTCTGAAATACAAATATGCTCCCTTTACCCGAAAAAAATCTGTAGTACACAAAATGAAAATAAAAAAATCGCAAGTGGCTACAAAACAAGAATCTCCGCCAATTTAGCTGCAATGTGGGTTAAGTTCCTTCAAAGGTCGTGTTACACTTGCATACACATCCCTCAGGTACAATTGCACCACCTCTTCTCCAAAAACACTTCCACTATTTGTAACGGTAGCTGAAATCGTTAAGGATTCCCCTGAATTCAACACATCCTTATCAAGCTTAACATCTGAAATATCAAACCGTGTATAACTCAACCCATATCCAAAAGGATATAAAGGTGAGTTTGATACATCTATATAAGATGATGTATAATCGCTGGGCACCGCCTCATTAAACGGACGCCCGGTACTTTTGGTACTATAATAAACCGGTATTTGACCTACATTACGAGGAAAAGACATCACTAATTTAGCCGAAGGATTATAATCGCCAGAAAGGACATCGGCAACAGCATGCCCAGCCATCATACCCGGGTACCACGCTTCCACAATAGCATCCATATTTTCGGCTTCCCATGACAAATCCAATGGCCTTCCATTAAAGAGAACCAACACCATGGGTTTCCCTATTTTTTTAAGCTCCTTCAATAAACTACGTTGTTCGCCAGGCAGTGTAATATTCGTTCTAGAAGCAGCTTCACCCGACCAATTATACTCTTCACCCATAGCCACCAAAATAACATCACTCTTTTGGGCTATCTTTATAGCCTCTGAAAAACCACTTCTATCCGTCTCTTTGGCAGCATAAACCTGTCTGGTATTTGGATTTATCTCAGGCAAGGAGACACCCTTCGCATATAAAAACGAGACAGGGCTATTGGAATACTTTTCGTCCAAACCTTCTTTCAGAGTAATGGAACGCTCTCTATTTCCTTTAATAGCCCACTCTCCATTCAAGCTATTTCGCTCATGAACAAAAGGTCCGATAAGAGCCACTTTTTTGGCAACATCCTTTTTCAATGGTAAAATATGGTGTTCATTTTTCAGAAGAACAATAGAACGCTGGGCCGCTTTCTGTGCCACTTGAAGATAAGCGTCATTTAGCAACACCTGCTTCTCTCTTTCTTCATCGAAATAAAGATAAGGATCATCAAATAATCCCAGTAAAAATTTCATTTCCAAAATACGAGACACTGCCAAATCGATCTGCTTCTCGTCCACTTTCCCTTCTTCCACGAGCTCCTTCAGGTGAGAAACAAAAGCCTCACTTATCATGTCCATATCGATACCTGCATCAATGGCCAACTCAGCTCCTTCCTTTAGGTCTTTAGCTACACCATGATTAATCAGCTCCTTGATGGCTGTATAATCGGTCACCACGATACCACCAAAATTCCACTTATGACGCAGTATATCAGAATACAGGTATTTATTGGCAGTACATGGTACACCATTCAAATCGTTAAAGGCAGTCATAAAAGACCCCACTCCCTGATCAACAGCGGCCTCAAAAGGAGGAAAATATACTTCCTGGAGACTACGTAGAGAAACATCCACAGAATGATAATCTCTACCTGCTTGAGCCGCTCCATAGGCAACAAAATGCTTCGCACAAGCAATCATGGTATTGGGCTTCGACAGATCAGAGTAATCGTCTATACCCTGAAACCCTTTGACCCTAGCACGAGCTACCAGCGAACCATAATAAGGATCTTCACCTGCTCCTTCCATCACACGTCCCCACCGGGGATCTCTACTAACATCTATCATGGGAGCAAAGTTCCAGGCCACACCAGAAGCCGTAGCCTCTTCGGCAGCTATGCGTGCTGTTTGCTCCATTAAACCCAGATCCCACGAACAAGCCTCTGCCAAAGGAATCGGGAAGGTGGTTTCAAGTCCATGAATCACATCAGCGGCAAAAAGCATTGGTATTTTCAATCGCGAATATTTCATATTCTGTTCCTGCAACATCCTCAAATGCTTTGCCCCAAAAACATTGAACGTACTTCCTATCATTCCTTTTTTTAGATATTCACCCGATTTATTGTCATTCACTACTCCGGTAGCTGCAAAATTTCCTGAATATTGATTCATCTGCCCAATCTTCTCATCCAAGGTCATCAGACGCAATAACGAATCCACCTTTGCCTCTATCAATCTATCCCCGCTATAGCTTTTAAACGTAGGAGCTTGATCCTGGCACGAACATAAGGTCACACTAATCAACATCACCATGGCCAGAACAACAACAAGCCTCTGTGCCTTAAAAATATGCATTATACTCTTCATTTTTTCTTTATTTTAAACATCCACTTTAAAAAATCCGGTTCTGCAAAAGCAACATCCCAACTATTATGGTTCACTCCCGAGTAAAGTGTATACCTTGTTTTACCATTCAATTGTCGAAGCACTTCGTACACTCCATAAGAATATTTGTATGGGACCACCTCATCTCTATCTCCATGAAAAAATCGGATAGGTATCTCCCCATATTTTTTCGCCAAGGCAGGATCATGACCTCCACAAATAACATTAGCAGCAGCATATTTTTGGGGCCATCGAGCTAAAAACTCAAGCGTTCCTATTCCTCCCATAGACAATCCCATGACATACACCCTTTGTTTATCCACTTTACCAGACAACAATAAACTCTCCACCAATTGATTCACAAGAAAGGCCGGTTTAGTAGGCTGATTCTCCAGAGGAAAATTAAATACCCAGTCTCCACCCTTCGTTTTTTCTTTCATCCTATGGGTCCACATTATTCCTTTGGGGCATTGTGGAAATAATACAATCGCCGGATACTTACTCCTGTTCTTTTCTTCTAAAAAAAGCTCAGAACCATGGGTCAGTTGTTTTTCATTATCATCACCCCGTTCTCCTGATCCATGCAGAAACAGAACCAAAGGATACGTTTTCCCGTCCTTCATTTTTTGCGGGTACAAGATCTGATACTTCAAAGTATCTCCCTTAAACACCCATTCTTTTTTCTCAAAACTCTTTTGTCCTGACAAAAAAGTAAATGACAAAAACAAAAACAGATAAATCACATTTCTCTTCTTCATTTTTTCAATGGCTGATATTAAACTCCAATAGACTTAATCCTTGTTTTATTTCATTATTTCCCATGAACAAATCCCATAAAAACCCGGTACGATAATTCTCTATCATACAAACAATAGGACCTTGATCAATGGCCAGATACGTTTCCGGGAACCAATCTTCCTCTACACTAAAAGCATCATAGGGACCATATTTCCCAAAAGCTTTTTCCCCAAGCTTGAAATAGATATTTTTAGCCACCTTCATACAGGCTTCCGGCGCATAAGGGAAAGAAGACAATGCAGCTGTGGGTGCTATGATTCCATAATCCCGGTCGGGCGAATGTGCCGCATATCCCATATACAACGCGTCCGCCTCTAAATCATGATGTCCACGTCCGCCATTATCCAACCATCGTTGATAACCTTTAATGGAATAACAGGCTGTCAGTCCCCAGAGATCTTCACCATACCCTTTATATCCTTTCGGATTCTGCACACAATAGCCCCTATTCATCAAGGTATGAGCCACATTAATATCCCAGTAATTAGCATAACGATCGCTACTTATTTTGGGATTAAAGCCCAGATAAGAATAATGAGCCCAAAACAGAGGACCCCCGGCCGAGGGATCTCCATTATGTTTTATCTTTAAAGCTTGCCCATATCCGGATACCCTTCCCTTTATATCGCCACTACGCGCCCATCCTTTATGGTAAGAAGCAGGATTAATGGCATAATCAGGAGAGGCAGCACCAATAATATAGGTCACCAAACACTCATTATAGCCTTGCAAGGGAAAATTCATTTCCCAACCATTATTGGGAGACCAATGCCAGAATAACACTTCGCTATTACTCTTCTCATACCAATTAAACTCGATTCCTTGCCACAGAGCCTTCATTCGCTTACTCAGTAATATTTCTCTATCTGAACCGTTTTTAAAATACTCTTGCGCACATATTAAACCTTGTGCTAAAAAGGCGGTTTCGACCAGATCTCCACCGTCGTCTTTTTGTCCAAACGGCACCATCTTACCAGTTCTACCATCTATCCAGTGTGGCCAAGCCCCATGAAAACGCTCAGTTTTCTCCAAGAAATCAGCTATTCTCTCAAATCTTTCGACACCTTCCTCTCTGCCTATAAAAGACCGTTCAATACCCACCAATAAAGCCATGATTCCAAACCCCGATCCTCCAGTGGTCACCACATGGGCATCCTTATTGGGATAAATACCCGATAGATGAATCCGCTCTCTTCCTAAACCTGAATTAGGCTCTGCTCCATCCCAGAAATACTGAAAAGTATAATACTGTATCGTATCCAGCAATTGCTGATCGGTCAGTCCTTGATAAATAGTAGGTTTATCCATAGACTTACGATCATTACGATTACCATTTGAATGATTATTACAAGCTATCAATGAAATAACAGCCCACATCAAAACCCATTTACATATATTCATCTAATTAATTTTTATCGCTTTAATTTGTTTAGACACCCCATTCTCGTTAAAGGCCTCAATACTAAAAAAATAAGTCTTATCCACATCCAATGACTTCATAAGATGCTCATTTTTACCATATATCATCCATGAGTTATACAATTTATCTGGCGCAATACCCCAGCATATATTATAACCCTGTGCGCCCTTAACAGCACTCCATGTAATAAAGGCATCTCTCCTGTCCTTGTATCTATTAACTTGAAAATTTTCAACTCTTGAAGGTCTCTTTCCATTACCATTACCAAACACTCTAAAGTCCGAAATTGCCAAATAAGGCGTTGGCACCTCTATATTTGTATATCGTACATACCTGGCATTGTGCGCTGTAGGAAGCTCCACATAATCATTAGGACTATCCTTATAGGAATTGGATTTATCTACCAACATTTCCCAATGAACCCCGTCTAATGATGCCTCCATCGTATAACGATGTCTTAGATTCGGATACCTACCATACATATTTGATTGATAGTCGTGAAAATTCACCTGCAGCGCATTAATATCCATTGGTCTTTCCAAATCTATTGTGAGCCACTCTCCTCCACTATTGCTTTCTGAAAGCCAAAATGTTTTAACATTTTCATCAATGATGTTCGCCTTGTCTTTTTCGGTGGAAGAAGAAACAGGTTTACCGTAGGACAGAAGCATCCATCCTCGAAACATTCCTGCATTTTCCTTAGCATGAGGTGCATAATGTGGATAATCACCAAAGCGTGTATTGCTGTACATCAGTCCATCCTCATCATAATAGAGGGGATGCATGCAAAGCCGGCGTTCCCAACGTTCGTTGATAGATACTGAGACAGAGCCAAAATGCCAGTACGATCCTGTCGTAGCCTGAACAACACTACCATGCCCTGCTCCATTCATAAAACCTCCCGGTTTATACACCACCGGATTATGTGGCTGATAGGTATAAGGCCCCATGGGATCACTGGCCGTATAAACACCATCGGCATACACATTGAATTCTGTACCTGGCGCAGCATACATCATGTAATAAGTACCCTTATGCTTTGTTAACCAAGCTCCTTCCATATAACCGGGGATAACAGTATCTGTATGATTTTCACCAAAACGCTCCCACCCATGCATATCTCCATGTAAGCCAAACAGTTCTGTGGTCTCTTCTTCGGCAATAAAACGATGGTTTTTCTGAAGCCTTTTTCCCCTAATGGGAAATGTATTGGAAGAGCCCCAAAAGATATAAGCCTTATCATCATCGTCTATAAAGAAATCTGGGTCTTGCAATCCACTTAAGATGGCCGGAACAATTTTCCAATCCCCTTTTTGTGGATCATCGGTATACAACAGACTCATTTGTCCTGAAGGGTCACCTGTGACATAGAGTACCGAATCTTTATAATTGTGTGCTGCCGGGGCATTACATCCCTGAAAATACCACCGTTGAGGAGTTATAAAATGCCAATTCTGTAGATCACTAGAATGCCAATATCCCAGAGAGCGGGTCACAAACATATAATATTCTCCCTTAAACTCGACCACCGCAGGATCTGCTCCTGATCGGTATGATTTATCTTTGTGGGAATCATAAATCATATAAGTATAATCGACATTTATAGGATTACAATAAGTATCTGCCTGGTATTGTGCGGATACCGCAAAACTGATGAGCGATATAAATAGTGGCTGCAAGAAAATTACTGCTTTTCCTGTCTTGGATAAGAAAGCTTCAAAGACAAGGCCATCGATATTTTTGAAACCAAGGAGTTTACTGATTGTAAATGACTGTTTCAAAAATGAGAATAACGCAGTATTTGGAGTTTTCTTGCAAAGACTAAATATTGTTATAAGTTTGTTCATATTAAAAGTATCTATGATTATTACCTTGGTCATTTATTCTATCAATAGGAGAATCCCAGTTTTGTTAAGCCCTCCTGTACTTCAGGACACGACATAAAAAGATCCCACAGTAATCCTGTTCGATAATTCTCAATCATGATGATCATAGGGCCTTGATCGATGGCCAAATAAGAGTCTGCAACCCAATCCTCTGTTACATTAAACGCATCATAAAAACCATATGCTCCCCAAAGTTGATCCCCCATCATATAATAGAAGAAACGGATGGCTTGCATGGATTCTTCAGGTGTATAAGGCAAGGAGGAAATCGCTGCTGTGGGCGAAATAACACCCCTATCGTTGGTTGGTGAATGGGCCGAGTATCCCGATTGATTATCACTTGCTGTGATTCCCCAACAATCTTGACTATAACTCACATAACCTTGGGGGTTTTCTAAACAATATGCTCGATTGATCAATGTATGACTTCTATTTTGATCCCAGTAGTTGGCGTATGTATCAGATAAATTACGAGGATCGAGACCCAAGAACGAATAATGTGCCAAAAACAATGGCCCCCCCATTGCTGTGCCAAGTGGTAACTGCATGTCATAATAGCTTTCTCCATTTACAATAGCTCCATTATTGGCCCATCCTTGATGATATACCTCAGCAGCTATAGAATGCGTTTGAGACGATGCCGCCATCACATAACTTAGCAACGCTTCGTTATAACCCTTTATCTGCATATTCATATCCCAGTTGTAGTTCGGCGACCAATGCCAATACAACACGTTCTGACCTCCTCGTGTATACCAATCCCACTGAATACCATCCATTAAATCATTGATCTTAGCAATCAGACTATTCTCATTGGTTACGGTCGAATCCAGATATTGACGAACAGTCAATAAACCAGCTGCCACAAAAGACGTTTCCACTAAATCACCTCCATCATCTTTCTGACTAAAAGGGATGACCTTGCCCGTTGTCCCATTCAACCAATGTGGCCATGCACCATGAAAACGATCTGCCTCCCCTAAAAAATCAATGATAGTATGTAACTGTTCAACACCCTCAGAGCGACTAATAAAACCACGCTCCATACCTACCACCATAGCCATAAGACCAAAGCCAGAACCACCTGAAGTCACGGTCTCTCCTGAAGAGTTCCGCTCCCTTATCAATCCGCTCACAGGATGCGCAAAATCCCAAAAATATTTAAATGTCTGAGCCTGTATTTTCGTTAAGAGCTCGTCATCGCTTATCTCTGGAAATTTATAGGTAGAATCAAGCGCGGTATAAAAACTAAAATCCAAGCCTTCATATGATTTACCAATCCGGCTTTCTATATCCGAAGCAATACGCAACTGATACTTTTTATACCCCATCAGCTTTTGATTTGCAGAAAAAGAAACTGTTTTATCATCTACCTGTGTCAAATGATAACCAACAGGTAAATTATTTGTAGAAAAAGATAAATAATCCGCCAAATCATTTGCAGCAATGGAACTATTAAACTTAAACACAATAGATGGATCCCGAGACACATCCTTAATAACATGCAACGGATTTAACTTCACACTATCCATCTCCATTGCTTTCATTATCAAGGGCGAAGAAAAAGTTAAAAAAGAAAATTCCAGGCCTCCAAAAAATGCACCATCAAAACTTTGCAGTTCATCTGAGAGCACGAGACGATAGTAGGCATTCTCATGCAATGTTTCATGATGAACTTTAAGCAGCTTGTTCTCATTCAAAAAAGAGTATTCAAGATAAAGGTCTTGACCGGTAGCATCCATCAATCGAATATTCCCTTCAACAGAAACCACATCCACCGATTTATCAAAACGAATCTCTATTACCTGATCCGTTTTAACATCCTTATTATCGAGGGATGTACTTAATTCCACATCGCCTATATAAACATAAGTAAGTCCTAGTTCTTTCGAATTATTTTCCGAAATAGAATCATCGCTGTTACATGAGGCCACAGCAATACCCAAAGACAATATAACCAATAGAATACGATCCATTAATGTTGATTAATAAATGAAAAAACATTGTTCGTTACAAACGAAAAGAAAAACATCTCCTCTTCGCAAGCATATATCAGTTTTTCTCCGACATTAAAGCCGGAGAAAAAATTTTAATTTAACAAGAGATAATCCCCCAAAGACCAGCGTAGATCATCGGAACTCAGTACACAGTCATACACTACAACCCATCATTCCTCAATAACCTAACCTCCTCAGGCGTAAGTGCTTTATTAAACAGATATAAATCATCCATTTGACCCTTGTCTGTTTTGTGCTCCCATCCCGAAAAATTTGGCTCGCCAGACATGATAGAAAGATCACCTACATCGGACCAGTTAAAGCCAGTAAGTGCCCCCTGACTAACCTGCTCTCCATCCATATAAAAAGCAGCTTCTGTAGGCGAAATTGAAATGGCAAAATGAATCCAGTCTGTTTCCGTGGTTGGATCAATGGTTGCAGGCAAGCCAGGATTAAACCATGTGGCATTTACTCCATTTCCTACTAAAAGCAGAAACTTCTGACTGGTTTCGTCACCTTCCCTCAGAAAACCAAAACCGCTCGCTTTATCAGACGGACTAAGTGGATTCGCTGGCGCAATAGAAAGAATACTTGCCCGCGTATCTGAAGCATCTATTTTCAACCAGAAACTAGCCCCAAATTCATCTCCAGAAATCAGTTCAGCAGACGGAAAAGTAAGGTAGGAATCAGCAGCACCCAGGTAAGCATCACCATGAATACCCCCTCCATAGTTAAAACTTGGATTACCAATAACAGTAGCTTCATCTCCACTCAAGGCTTCCTTATAATCACCGTTAAAGTCCATGTAAAAACCAGCCTGTTCTTTCAACATAATAGTTCGAACTTCATCCGGCGTAAGAGCCTTATTAAAAAGTCTCAGCTCATCCATTCCACCCTTTTCCACCTTGTGATCCCAACCTGAAAAATTAGGCTCACCAGACATGATGGAAAGCGCTCCCACATCAGTCCAGTTGAATCCAGACAAGGCTCCCTGACTAACCTGAACCCCATTCATGTAGAAGGCTGCCTCAGATGCAGAAATAGAGATGGCAAAATGAATCCATCCATTATCCACAGCTGGGTCAATAGTAGCTGCAGCACCTGGATTAAACCAGGTAGCATTGCTTCCGTTTCCAACCAACAGCACAAACTTCTGACTATCGGCACTTCCCTCTCTAAAAAATCCAAAACCACTCGCTTTGTCCGATGGACTATCAGGCGAAGCCGGAGCCATAGACAAAATACCTGCCCGGGTATCTTGCGCGTCAATCTTCAGCCAGAAACTGGCACTGAACTCATCTCCCGCGGCAAGCCCATCAGAAGGAAAAGTCAAGTAAGAATCTGCAGCACCCATATAGGCACTACCTCCCTGAATCCCTGTTCCAAAACCGGGATTTCCCACTATTGTTGCATCAGAAAGGCTAAGCATATCTTTAAATTCATTATTAAACGGCATGTAAAACATCTCTCCTTCGTATTGTGGCACATAGGGAGGTGCTTTGGCAAAATTCACATCCAAAGTACTTGTTTGCCCTTCGGCATCCGTGGCAAGCACCGACAAAACATGCATACCTGTAGTTACCTTATTATAGAGATAGTTTTCAAATACGATCCGATAATCCTTAAAATCAACATAGCTTTTTATTTCAGCCCCATCCACTTTTAAAGAAATGGAAGAGATCTCAATATCGTCGCGTACTTCAAAATCAAAATTAATACTTCCCACCGCATCATTTGTTTGCAACTCATAACCTTCGGGTGGAAAATGAACAGTGATTTGTGGGGCGGATTCATCAGATCCTAGATTCACTTTCGATATTCCGTCTATGTAATCCTGATCGCAAGCACTGAGTAAAAACATGCTCAGTACAAATAATATTAAATTATAGTATATCTTCATTTTCTGTAGCTTTTAATTGATTCCTTCAGCCAGTTGAGGCAATTCTGATACCTGATCCGCCGGGAATGGCAAATAGGCTTTATCCATTGAAAACACTTTACCTTCGTGAGTCAGCTCTGCGGTATTTTCTGTTCGCACCATGTCATAGTATCTTTTCCCCCACTCCATGGCCAATTCAGCAAATTTTTCATCCAACACATCTTCTGTTGTCACGTTATTCAACTCAGTCAAACCAGCACGGTTTCGCACCATATTAACAGCCTCCTCAGCAGTCATGGAAATATCACTGGTAGCTCCTCTGGTTAGGGCCTCTGCATACATCAACAACATTTCCGCATATCTGATAACAATCAAATTCTTATTACTCCCCAGTGTTGTTCTTCCGTCCACCAACTCCGTGGAAGGTTGAATATGCTTTCCACTGGCAAAAAGAAGACGCACATTGTTATTAAACACATCCCCCTCTCTATTGGTATTAGATACCCAGGCAGGAAGAGTCAGTCCTTCAGTCTCCAGTTCCGAGATACCATCCGGAGTAAACACCACACTGGTCTCTAAGCGAACTGTTTCACCTCTATCAAGCATAAATTTGATATACTTGGTTGTGGGCTCATAAAAACCCCATCCTCCACCTGCACCAGCAACCACAGGCGTCCATCCGCCAATTCCAAAGGGCTCAAAATTATGTATGAACTGATCTCCTTCTCCTTGATTAAAGTCGGAATATTGAAACTCAAGTATTATCTCATCATCAAGCTTACCCGCCTTTTTAAATAACTGATAAAAGTCGGAGGCCAATTCATATTCTCCCGAACTAATAATCGCTGAGGTAGCTGTAACCACTCCCTGATAGTCCTTTAGTTCCTGAAAAGCAATCGCTTGTAATGCATAAGCTGTAAATCGTGTTACCCCTCCTTTAATATCACTACGTTTATTGGGATTAACATCAGGCAATAAAGGAATAACTTGGTTCATTTCCTCCACTACATATTGCATCATCTCTGCCTTGCTGCTCACCGGGATATTCTGAATATTATCCAATTGATCGATAACGATACCTCCTCCAAAACTTCGCGCAATATTCAAGTACAAATAAGCTCTGATCACGCGACATTCTGCGATATATTGATCGGCCAGCACATCATCGGCCCCTGCTAACCTATATTTCTCTATCTCATCCATGGCTGAAAAAACATTAATTACATCACTATAATGTCCTTGCCATAAAGTATTTAAATTCCAATGACTCGCCAGATAATTAAAATTATCCTGTTCCTGAAGAGGAGGTTGATCTCCACCGGCATTTACATCATCTCCACGCACACCCAAGGTTAAGGGTTCCTCCCAGCCTCGCGTATATAAACCATAATAGGCACCCAACAGGGGTAGTATCATATTCTCACCAATTGCATAGTTTACATCACTGGTAAACGACGTATTCTCAAAAGGATCATCGAACTTATCGGTGCAACTACTCATAGCGAGCAGCATAAAACTTCCAATAAGTACAGGTATACAGTATGTGAATATCTTTTTCATATCTTAAAATTTGTCTTTCAATGGCCATATGGAACTCGCCAGAATTAGTCATCCTTCTGAGTGTGAAATAATTTCCATGGCTCGTTTCATATGCTTATAATTTTCTTTCAATGGTCATATGGCACTGTCAAATAAGCTGCCTGAGCTGCCCATATACCATAGATCAATTCACTTTAAAATTTAATATTAAGACCTAACGTATACACAGAGGCCACAGGATAAAATTGTCGATCAATACCATCAGACACTTCAGGATTAAAACCGTTATAACTAAAAACAGTGAGCGGTCGTTCAGCGGTAAAATAAATGCGTGCATTAGGCATATTTTCACCCAACCATTTTTTCCCATCGATGTTATAGGCCAGTTGAATATTTTGAATTCTAAAGAAGGATCCATCTTCTAACAACAGGTCACTAAATTCCTGGTTCCAACCTCGTCTCAAACCAGCAGCCGAAGGATATTTATTAGAAGTACCTTCTCCATTCCACAAATTACTAGCATAATTCGCATCAATATTCGTGTCATTGGTCCATTTAATTTCTCCTCTCTTACGATTTAGTATTTTATTTCCGCCCTGACCGCTAATGCTCATAGAGAACTCAAGCTTTTTATAAAACAATCCAAGGCTACCTCCATAAGTGAGTTTAGGAAGATAAGACCCAAGAAACACTTTATCATCATCATCTAGGACTTCACTTCCATCCTGGTCTTTAAATTTCAGATCACCAGGTACTAAGCCATTGGCTACTGCAATAGGATCAGCATCTATCTCAGCCTGGTTCTGATATACACCTGCTATCTCATAGCCATAAAATGACAAGAGCGGTTCTCCCACTTGCGAACGCTGCCTAAACTCGGCAGAGCCACCATTCAAATAGGTCTGTCCAAAGAGATCACGCACCTCATTTTTAAGGGTAGCCACGTTTGCTCCTATCGTATATTTCAGGTCTTCACCGATGGTTCCTCTCCAATTGGCAGCCACTTCAAATCCAGAATTTCTGATCACTCCCACATTTCTGGTAACACTTCCACCTTGAAGAAGAAGACTAACTGGTATGGCAGCATTTTCGGTATCTCGGACATAATAATCTGCCTCAATACCCAGTCGCATATTAAACAGCTGGGTACTGATTCCCACATTGGTTCCTTTCACAGTTTCCCAACCCAAATAACCAAATGTACTGGTTGTTACTGTTCCGTTTACTTTCTGATCATCTATTGCCAAAAACTGTGGCGAAGTTGTATTGGCACCTGCTTGGCTGGGTATCTTGTCATTACCTAGCTTACCCCAACCAGCTCTTAACTTAAAATAATTGACAAAACCTATATTTTCCTTGAAGAAACTTTCCTCGGAGATAACCCATCCTGCACCTATGGCCGGGAACGTACCCCATTTCTCTTGATATTTAGAAGTCCCTTCACGTCGAAGCGTTGCATAAGCTATATATTTACTATTGTAATTATATGCTAAACGGCCAAAATAAGAAAAGCCATAATACCTGCTTGCTCCATCTGCTATACTTTTAGAGTCTTGAGAAAGAGACTGTCCAATATACCATGCATTCTCCTCCAAAGGAATATCTTCAGCCGATCCGCTCAATGTATCATAGAACTCATCCCTATAGGCAGTACCCACCATGGCAGAAATATGATGCCCACCAAAAGTATCGTTATAGGTTAAAGTATTGTCCCAAAATTGATTAAAATACAGAGAACGATACTTACTGATAGTTGACAGCTCCCTATTTACGTCTTCGGATGCAGACAAATAATAAGGCAGACCAACATTTCTATCACTCAAATGTATGAGTGAAATATTATAACTCGTCTTAAATTTTAACTTCTCAGGCAATAAACTCATTTCAGCATATAATCCAGTCAATACTTTCCGTATATCCATGCGGTGATCACGGTATTCAAGGTCCAAAAATGGATTTTGTGTATCACGATAACCTAGCAGCTTAGCATTGGAGTAGGCACTGGGGAAATTAGTTCCTGCGGCCACAAGTGCATCGTAATTTTCCTGGTCATAAACTGGTAAAATAGGCACGGCATGATAAGCCTTAAACCAAGCGGCATCATCAGCGATGTATTTAGTAGCATTACTCACATTCACATTCACCCCGGCTTTTAACCACTTATTCACATTCTGATCTAACTTTCCTCTGATATTTAAGCGCTCAAACGAATTCTTGCCTTTCAGTAAACCATCCTGTTCAAAATAACTCAGCCCCATGGCATAGGCAGTTTTTTCGCTACCACCGGTAACAGAAAGCGCATGATTTTGTTGTGTAGCAGAGGTGTTCATGATCTCCTTATACCAATCGGTATTCACATCCGGCACATTGGGATTTATCCGGCTTCTTCCAAAGCGTTGCATGGCATTTTCCACAAATTGCAAATCTGCCGGGTCACCCACCTGATTTACATATTCCACAAACTGCTCTGCATTGGCCATTTGCAAAACATTTTGGGCCACCTGCACGCCCACATAACCATCATAGCTTATGGAAGCTTTAGACTTAAGGCTTCCAGATTTAGTGGTGATTAACACCACTCCATTGGCTGCCCTCACCCCATAAATAGAAGATGCCGACGCATCTTTTAGCACCGATAAACTTTCTATATCGGAGGGATTTAGAAAATCAATATCATCAAAGTACATCCCATCCACAACATACAATGGAGTTGAACCTCCAATGCCAGGATATGAACCCAAGCCTCTGATTCGCACTGTAGGCTCACTACCCGGTGCTCCTGCACTTACAATCTGCACACCTGCCACTTTACCCTGAAGAGCTTGCATCGTTTGTCCTGATGCCGATTTTGTTATTTCATCCGCCTTTACTGTTACAATAGACGAAGTGAGGTCCTTAACTTTTTGGGTACCATAACCCACCACTACCACTTCGTCGAGCCCTGTCATAGACTCCACCAAAGAAACAGAAATAATACTTCGATTATTAACCTGTACCTCCTGAGTATCGAAACCAATAAAACTAAATACAAGAATAGCATCCGATGGTACACTTATATGATAGTTACCATCCATATCGGTAATAGTACCTTCACTCGTTCCTTTTATAGATATGGAAACACCTATAATTGACTCTCCTGTTTGATCTGTTACCTGACCGGAAACATTAACAATGTTCTGGGCTGACACAGTAACAGCAAACAGCACAAGCATTAGATTTAAAATTAGTAATCTCATTCGATCATATTTTAGATTGTTAATAGCGCAAATATCGGTACATATAGATGGTGATACCTAACAAATAACACTCATTAAACCACAACAGACAAAATCACACCTCAATATTACCCATACTAAAGAACATATACTACTATAATATAGGCAATTACATCTGTTAATTTATATACAAATTTCACATACTTCGTTAAATTAATACATTGATTCAACGCCAACAATATCCGCATACTTTAAAAAGATAAGCTTAACTAGGCATGAATAAGTCAATTTCACAAACCCAAAGGCTTAAAGATGTACCCTTAAAAAATAAAGCACAAACCCATAAAATAAGGTACAGCTATCTTCCTTCATTCGTTCTCACAAAAAATAATTAGTAGCCATTATCCACTAATAACCTGACCATACACATACTTTTATTCCCTATCATTTTATATCTTGCCGTAAAATAATACATCATGTTTACGAAAGAAACCTATATAAACCGTCGTAAGCGGTTAAAAAGCAAATTAGATAAGGGAATTGCCCTTATCATGGGCAACGTAGATGCCAGCATGAATTACCCACAAAACACTTATCATTTCAGACAAGACAGCACCTTTCTATACTTCTTTGGATTAGACCATGCAGGATTGGCTGGACTAATCGATTTTGAGAGTGGTGAAGAGATGCTTTTTGGAGATGACTTTACGATGGATGATATTATCTGGATGGGTCCCCAACCCAAACTAAAAGAAAATGCTGAAAAAGTAGGCATCAACCAAAGTTATCCTCTTTCAAACTTAAACAAGGTCATCCAAAAAGCCCTTTCACAAGGTCGAACGATACACTTCACACCTCCATACCGAGGTAAAAACATGATAGCAATGGGTGCGCTATTAAACCTTCATCCTGCCAAGGTGAAAGACCAAGCATCCACAGAACTAATCAAAGCCTGTGTAGCATTACGCTCCGTAAAAGAACCCTGCGAAATAGAGGAGATGGAAAGACATATGGCTACCGCTTATGCCATGCACACCACAGCAATGAAGATGGCACACCCCGGAAAAACCGAACAAGAAATCACAGGAGCCTTGGAAGGAATATCAATGTCCGGAGGAGGAATAGTCTCATTCCCAATCATCTGCTCTATTCATGGAGAGACATTACACAATCACTATCATGGCAACACCCTACAACAAGGCGACCTATTATTGGTTGATGCAGGCAGCGAATCACCTCTTCACTATGCCACGGACAACACCCGTACATCACCTGTTGGGGGCCAGTTTACTCAAAAGCAAAAAGAAATCTATCAAATAGTCGTCAACACCAATAACAAGGCACTGGCAGCCACAAAACCAGGCATCACCTATAAAGAAGTGCATTTACTAGCCTGTAAAACAATGGCAGCAGGTCTTAAGGACTTAGGTTTGATGAAAGGTGACATGGACGAAGCCGTTGCCCAAGGAGCCCACGCCTTGTTTATGCCACATGGACTTGGACATATGATAGGCTTGGATGTACACGATATGGAAGACTACGACCAACAACTGGTAGGTTACGACGATGAAGTTCGGCCAAGCAGTCAATTTGGCCTCTCCGCACTTAGAATGGGACGCAAACTAGAAACTCATTTTGTGGTAACCAACGAACCAGGAATATATTTTATTCCTGCCCTGATAGATCAATGGAAAAAAACAGGAAAATTCGCCGACTTTATCAATTACCCACAAGTAGAATCTTACAAAAACTTTGGCGGAATTCGCCTGGAAGATGATATATTAGTTACTGAAACAGGAAGTAGAATACTGGGAAAAAGAATTCCTATCAACCCTGAAGATGTAGAACAAATGGTAAAATCAGGTTGTTAATTCAGCCCCATCAGACTATTCTTAAAAGTAAAAACATTTTTATTTTTAAGATAGTCTTAATCTTTTTTTCTAAACAAATCCTTCATTCTATTAAGTAATCCTTTTCGCTGATCTTTTCTTTGTTCTCTTTCTTCCTTCTGGATACCTCTCCAGTCTTTCAAGCTAAGAGAATCGGGTCGCTCCTTACCACTTCTGAAAATATCAAAGAAAGAACGATCCGGATCATTCTCGGAATAGTCAGCACAATCAACCATCGCTAACAAGTCACTCTCTAAAGTGGGGAAGCGACGATTGGTATACTTATCATATGCAGGATTCCGTTCCACTTTTTTCATAAACAGGCCATAAATAGGCAAGGCCATATGTGCTCCCTGTCCCAGCGCTGTTGAACGAAAGTGCACCACAGGACTTTCGGCCCCTACCCATGCACCCGCCAACAGATTAGGCGTATACCCAATAAACCATCCATCGGCATTGTCTTGTGTAGTGCCAGTCTTCCCCGCAATCTGACTATTTAGTCCATAGGTAGTTTTCAATCCCCTTCCCGTGCCATTCTCCACCACACCCCTCAACATATAATTCATCAAATCAGCCGTTTGGCTATCCAATACAGGAAAGCCTTTTACAGCAGGTGTATGCTCATACAATACCTTTCCTGTCTTATCTTCTATACGAAGCAAGCCAAAGGGCACCACTTTAGATCCTCTATTGGCAAAACAGGTATATACAGTCAGCATCTCTTGCAAAGATATTTCACCAGCGCCCAGACTTAAAGAAGGAACCGCCGGAAGCTTTGATTGCACCCCCATCCTTTCGGCAAGATTTAATACTTTATCCACTCCGGTGCGCATCATTACCTCAGCAGTTATGGTATTTACAGAATGGGTCAATCCACCTTTCATAGAGTAGTATCCCAGATGCATCCCATCAGAGTTGGTCGGTGACCAATTATCATAATCTTCATAAACCCTACGTTCATTGGAGATATATTCACAAGGTTTCATGCCATCCAATAGCGCTGCCGTATAAACAATAGGTTTAAAAGTAGAACCAACCTGGCGACGTGACGTAACATGGTCGTACTGAAAATATTTATGATTGACACCCCCCACCCACGAAAGTACTTTGCCCGAATGAGGATCCATCACCATAAAACCGGTATTGAGAATTTTTAGATAATGCTTCACCGAATCCAAAGGAGATAAGTTAACATCTTTCTCTTCAGGATAGGCAAATATACGCATGCGGGTAAGCTCCTTCATTTTGGCAAGAATCTCATCCTCCGTTTTCCCGGCTGCTTTTAAACTTTTATAACGTTGAGAGGCATGCAAAGCCTGGCTAAACACGGATGGTTGCATCTTCCAAGGGTCACGATTTTTCCAATGGTTTTTAAACTCCCTTTGTAACACAGCCATATGTTGCTGCACTGCTTCTTCGGCATACTCTTGCAAAGTAGGATCTATAGTAGTATAGATTTTCAAGCCGTCTTTATACAAATCATAGTGCTCCCCGTATTCATCCTCTAATATTCGTAAGGCCTCTTTTCGGATCATTTCTCTAAAATAAGGAGCAATACCAGTATTGTGATCTATTTTATGATAAGCAAGCCCCAAGTCCGATTGTTTTAACTCCGCAGACTCCTTTTCATTTAAAAAACCAAACTCAGTCATCCGGTCCAACACAATATTTCGACGCTTGGTGGAGCGCTTGGGATTTAAACGAGGGTTATAAGCTGTGTTAGCAGCCAACATACCCACCAATACAGCTGCCTCCTTAGCTTCCAAATCAGACGAGTGCTTACTAAAAAAACGTAGTGATGCTGCCTCGATACCATAAACATCTTCCCCAAAAGGAACTGTATTCAGGTACAAACTAAGGATTTCCTCCTTACTATACACCTCTTCAATTCTCGAGGCCACAAATATCTCTCTGGATTTATTAACCAACATGGTAAAAGGACCATATTGTTTCCTGGGATACAGATTTTTAGCCAATTGCTGACTGATGGTACTTCCCCCACCTTGCGCTTTATCCCTAAAAAGTATCGTTTTCACCACTACTCTCCCCAGGCTCAGCAGATCAAGCCCCTTATGTTGGAAGAAACGCTTATCTTCGGTAGCTACCAAAGCATTTTTGGCATGTTGAGAAATGACCTTATTCTCAATACTCATTCGGTTCTGATAGTAGTATTTACCCATGAGCACCCCATCCTCGGTATATACCTCCGAAGCAATATCATTATTTATCTGGGACAAATCATCCTTGCTAGGCAAGCGACCAAAGACACCCAGATAAACAAACAAAAGAAAAACAAAGGCTACTCCAATAGAAAGGCCTACAGCCTTTAAAACAAAAGGAATTATATATTTTCGAAATGAAGACTGCCGATTACTTCTGACAGATGATTTTTTCGCAGTTCTTTTATGCGTGGTTCTTTTTTTGGTCATTTGATGTGTGTTGAAAATCAAAACTTAAATGCATTAAACAAACGGCGCAATGCTTTAGTTATATCCGTCCAAAGCAAAACCTTCTTCATCTATTTCCCGATAAAATTGTTTTAGAAAGCCCAACATATAATTATGTCTCTCCACAGCCATACGTCTACCACTTGGGGTCTCCATCTTATCTTTCAACAACAATAATTTTTCATAAAAATGATGAATGGTCGGTGAGGTATTGTTACGGTAATCCTCGCTTGTTTGATATGTTTGAGGAGGGTATGCATCATTAAACATCTCCCTATTCTTTCTTCCTCCGTAGTGAAATGTCCGCGCGATACCAATGGCTCCGATGGCATCCAAACGATCCGCATCACGTACTATCTTTTGTTCCAGCGACAATGTTTCAACCCCCTCTATCCCGGCACCAAAAGAAACCGCATTTATAATATTAAGCAAAGATACGCCCGTTTCTATGGGCAAGCCTATGCGCTCAAAAAAATCCATAAGTTGATTTTCAGCCCCCCTCTTATCAAACAATTTCTCGTCACATATATCATGCAGTAATGCCCCTGCTTCAATCAAAAACACATCCCCATGTTCTTCCTCATTAATCCTTCGCGCATTCTTAAGCACCCTACAAATATGGCTCATATCATGACTCGCATCCACCCCCTTCATTTTTTCTGAGACATATCCTTCTATTTGCTCCAAAATTGACGCTTGCAAGTCATCCATAAGTAAAGAAATATTTATTTAAAGAGTTTCTTATACAGCTCTTTGCTCAAGGTTTGTTTATGTAACATAATAGCAACAGTATTCATTCTGACATACTGTTCTGACATATATAAGTAACCCTCGTAAGGATTTTTCTGGGTACCCCAGCTATTCTTCGTTTTAAAATAAACCGTTCCATTTTCATCTTTAACCAGCCCCACAATATGCATCAAATGATCATCCGTTGCCTTCCAGCTATAAAAAGCCTTTTGTCTATCCTCTTGCGACACAGACTTTTCTGCTTGAGGAACAAAACCCTTTGAATCATCCATGGGAACAATGGCTAACCCTTCCTTGTGTGAAAAAAAATCGTCAGAAACATCTCCATCCCACACAATAGAAAAGCCCTGCTCCAAGGCATGCTTCATGGTAGCTACCAACTCATCGATGGGTACATTATAATACCTATCATGCGACCAGTTATCAGGCACCTCTAAATCAAAGCTCTTATAAAACGGATGATGCGTATAAGAGGATAATTCCACATAATTATTTCTTTCAATACCTAAGCCCTTTGCAAATTGGACAGGAGAATAGGTTCTTTTATTAAATTGCACCTGTGTAGGAACCTCTCCCATATAATTTGTAAGTACCGAATTAATATTATCAAACCACAGCTTAGAAGGTGCCGCATCTTTTTGATGAATATACCCATCCAATAAGGTTTTTAATGCGGCCTCCATCTCACCATGATTATGCACTCGTGAAGTATCATGAGTGCCCCAGAAGTCACTTTCTCGCACAAAACCATGCGCCTCAACCACATTCATCACATCATGTGCCTGTCCTCCCTGACTAAAATTGCCCTTACCATGAAGCAAAACATATTGCTGTGCCTTATCCTGGTATGCATGCTTAACAATATACATTTCAGACAAATCTAAAGCGGGGCCCCCCATACGTATTATTTCCGATTCAATAAATGAAACAGTGCTATAAGCCCAGCAAGTACCTGTTCTTCCCTGGCTTTTAACGGGGGTTGTTTCAACCTCTGCAATAGATTCAAAATGAATTTTTTGTTGTGCCGTAACAATAGACGATGACAAACAAATAGCCGCTAACAATAGATTACTTACTAACTTCATAAAATTTTAACTTAAAAACGGTTTGTAAAATACTAAAAAGTTAACACAAAAATAAAGCCATTAAGAAACAAATCTTAACGGCTCCATTGGCATGCTGCTCATTTAGCCTGACCTATTTAGTAGCTGCAAGACTATTTAGTCTTTGCAAGAAAACTCCAAATACTGCGTTATTCTCATTTTTGAAACAGTCATTTACAATCAGTAAACTCCTTGGTTTCAAAAATATCGAAAGCCTTGTCTTTGAAGCTTTCTTATCAAAGACTGAAAAAACAGTCCTTTTCTTGCAGCCACTATTTATATTCTTGCCAGCTCTTGATACTTATTTCATCCTGTCCCATTTTACAAAATGCTTGAATAAAAGCACTGGCCAAACGGGCATTGGTAATCAAAGGTATATTAAAGTCGATGGCATTACGACGGATCTTATACCCATTTTTTAGTTCATTCGTACTTAGGTTCTTAGGTATATTGATTACCAGATCGATTTCCTTTTCCCGAATCATTTCCAGTGAGTTTGGACGTTTATCCGGCTCACTTGGCCAATAAATCAATGTTGTATCCACACCGTTTTCCGCAAAGAATTTATGAGTACCACCGGTAGCAAAAATATTAAATCCTTTTTCCTTCAATAAGCGGGCACTCTCCAGCAGTTCCATTTTAGATCTCAATGGACCCGAAGAAATCAATATATTTTTTTTAGGAATTGTATAACCTACCGAGAGCATTGAAGTAAGTATGGCCTCATCAAAATTATCTCCAATACAACCTACCTCACCTGTTGATGACATATCCACACCCAATACAGGATCGGCCTTGGCCAAACGCGCAAAAGAGAACTGAGGCGCTTTAATACCTACACAATCCAAGTCGAACAAATTTTTATTGGGTTTTTGCACATCCAGTCCCAACATCACCTGTGTGGCCAGATCAATCAGATTCACTTTCAATATCTTAGACACAAAGGGAAAACTACGCGAAGCCCTTAAATTACATTCAATAACCTTCAGCTCGTTATTTTTACCCAGCAACTGCATATTAAAGGGTCCTGAAATATGTAAGGCTTTGGCAATCTCCCTGGCGATTTTCTTCACCCTTCGCATCGTTTCTATGTACAATTTCTGTGGAGGGAAAACGATGGTTGCATCACCAGAATGCACCCCTGCAAACTCAACATGCTCAGAGATTGCATAGGCCACTAATTCACCGTCTTTAGCCACGGCATCCACCTCAATTTCTTTGGCTTCCTCAATAAATTCAGAAACCACCACAGGATATTCCTTAGATACATTGGCTGCCAAGGTCAAGAAATGCTCCAGCTCATCCTTATTACTAACCACATTCATGGCTGCACCGGAAAGCACATAACTAGGACGAACCAAAACCGGGAAACCTACTTCCTCAGAAAAGGCAATAATATCATCCACAGAAGTCAGCTCACTCCAACGTGGCTGGTCAATATTTAACTCATCCAACATGGCCGAGAACTTCTGACGGTTTTCAGCCCTGTCAATATTTTCGGGAGAAGTACCCAATATAGGCACTTGCTGACCATTCAGCTTCATAGCCAGGTTATTCGGTATCTGTCCTCCCACCGAAACAATCACACCCTTAGGAGCCTCCAGGTCTATAACATCCAGTACACGCTCAAAGGAAAGCTCATCAAAATATAAGCGATCACAAATATCGTAGTCGGTACTCACCGTTTCAGGATTGTAATTAATCATTACCGAACGGTATTTCTGCTCACGAATGGTATTAAGCGCATTCACACTACACCAGTCAAACTCCACCGAACTACCAATACGATAAGCCCCACTACCTAAAACAACAACCGACTTACCATCCTTCTCATAATCAATATCATGCTCACTACCGCTATAGGTCATATACAGGTAATTGATTTGCGCAGGGAACTCACCCGCCATGGTATCAATTTGTTTCACAACCGGAAGTATATTACGTTTTTTACGTTCGGCCCTCACTTTTATCAAGTCATTTCCAATCACTTCGCTGGTACTCTTAAAGACACAACGAGCTATTTGAAAATCGGAATATCCCATACGTTTTGCATTACGTAGCAAATCATCGGGGAGATCCTCCAACTTCGAATACTTTTTAAGTTCTATCTCTAGATTACTTATATTCTTCAGTTTTTCCAGGAACCAATGATCAATCTTACTCAAGTCATGAATTTCATCCACACTCATTCCCAGAGAAAAAGCCTCTGCAATGGCATATATACGCTGATCCGTTGGTTCGGCCAGCTCTGTTTTAACATCAATTCCTTTCAAGGGTTGGTTGGCCACAAAACCATGCATCCCTTGTCCAATCATACGCAACCCTTTTTGAATTGCCTCCTCAAAAGTACGACCGATAGACATGATCTCACCCACCGATTTCATACTACTACCAATCTGCTTACTAACGCCGTTAAACTTATTCAAATCCCAGCGCGGAATCTTACATACCACATAATCTAAGGCAGGCTCAAAAAAGGTGGTGGTGGTTTTGGTAACAGAGTTTTTCAGTTCATGCAAACCATATCCCAAACCAAGTTTTGCTGCCACAAACGCCAATGGATATCCGGTAGCCTTTGAAGCCAAAGCACTGGAGCGTGACAAGCGGGCATTTACCTCGATAACACGATAATCTTCCGATTCGGGATCCAAAGCATACTGCACATTACACTCTCCCACCACGCCAATATGACGTATAATTTTTATGGCCAACTCACGCAGCTTATGATATTCGGAGTTGGATAAAGTTTGTGATGGTGCAACCACAATACTTTCTCCCGTATGAATCCCCAATGGGTCAAAATTTTCCATATTACAGACCGTAATACAGTTATTATACTTATCACGAACCACCTCGTATTCAACCTCTTTCCAACCTTTCAACGATTCCTCAACCAATATTTGATCCGAATAAGAAAATGCATTTTCTGCTCGCGAAATTAACTCCTCCTTGTTGTAGCAAAATCCGCTACCCATACCTCCAAGCGTATAAGCCGCCCTAACAATGATAGGAAAACCAATTTCATCAGAAGCCTTCACTGCCTCTTCCACAGAGGTTACAGCCAAACTAATGGGTGTTTTTACATCAATCTCTCTCAGCTTGTTCGCAAAAATCTCACGGTCTTCGGTATTAATAATCGACTGCACCGGCGTTCCCAGCACTTCCAGATTATATTTTTCTAATACGCCCGACAAATAAAGCTTGGTTCCACAATTTAAGGCTGTTTGTCCTCCAAAAGCCAATAATATACCCTGGGGTCTTTCTTTCTTAATGACCTCTTCCACAAAATATGGAGTCACGGGTAAAAAATAAATTTTATCGGCAATCTTGTCAGAAGTTTGAACAGTTGCAATATTTGGATTAACCAAAACCGTTTCAATACCTTCTTCTTTTAATGCTTTAAGGGCTTGCGAACCTGAATAGTCAAACTCTCCCGCTTCGCCGATTTTTAGCGCACCCGAACCAAGTATTACTACTTTTTTAATGTCTTTCCTCATTTGTTATTGGCTATTATAAAATTGATGTAATCGTATTCTTATGCATTTTTTTTCAATAAAATAGCTATTCAGAAATTTCAGATTACTGAATTTCCACAGCACATCCTCAACAAACCACCAAAACCAACCCCCGTTCAAACAGCTCTATCTACTGTATATGAATCAATAACACACACTTTGGCAATATATATTGTCTGCAAAAATACAAATATTTTGCAAAAACCTTTTGAATATTTTCAAAAAGTGTATATTTTTGCAATGTAATTGAATATTTATACAATGAAGATTAAAGCGCAAAGGCTAACCACTATTCAAAACATCATTAGCAAGCAAAAGGTAAGTAGTCAGGAGGAGCTACTCATGCTTTTGGAGAAGGAAGGCTTTATGACCACACAAGCCACCCTGTCACGCGATTTAAAGTTTTTAAAAGTAGCCAAAGTACCACATCTTGACAAAGGCTATGTATACGAACTACCCTCCGGGGTTAATAAAACGACTGATGAGACGCAGGATGACTTTCCCATTAGTGGCGTAGAATCCATTGATTTCACCGGTAATTTGGCGGTGATAAAAACGCGACCAGGTTTTGCAGGCGGCATAGCATCAATCATAGACAGCCACGACCCCTACGAAATTTTAGGAACCATTGCCGGGGATGACACCATACTTTTAATCAACAGAGAAGGTGTCTCCAAGGGACATATGCTAGAAGTATTAGCCATGTTCATTCCCGGATTAAAAAACAAAACGTTGTAGTTGATATGTAGGAGTATAAAAATAAATGAATAACGATTTTAACATAGAGGTTGCCAACGAGTCTCATTTAAAATATGTAGATGAGATACTCAACACCATTGCCGATGCGGCAAAAGTGAGAGGCACTGGTATCGCCAAGAGAAGTCCTGGTTACATTATACAAAAGATAAACGAAGGGAAGGCCATTATTGCTCTTCTCGATAAATCATTTGCAGGCTTTTGTTACATAGAGTCGTGGGGACACGACAGGTTTGTGGCCAATTCGGGCTTAATAGTAGTAGATCAATATAGGGGACAGGGCTTGGCCAAAGCCATTAAATCAAAGGCCTTTGAGCTATCCCGTAAGAAATTTCCCAATTCAAAGCTATTCGGACTCACAACGGGTCTGGCAGTAATGAAGATCAACTCAGAGCTAGGATACAAACCAGTCACATTTTCAGAGTTGACCGATGATGAATTGTTTTGGAAAGGATGTCAGAGCTGTGTGAACTACGACATACTGGTAAGAACAAACCGCAGACATTGCTTATGCACCGGAATGCTTTATGATCCTGCCAAGGCACAAGGACAAGAAAAGGAAAAGAGCTTTGGTGTATACGGAAGGTGGTTAAGGTTCAAGCAATCAGTTTTCCTCAAGGGAAACAAAAAGAAAGACAACAACAAAGTGTCCTATTTTAAGAGATTGCAAACAAAATTAATATCGTAAACAAAGATGCGAAGAGATGAAAGTTGATTCGCACAAAAAAATAAGAATAAAATGGAAAAAGTAGTTTTAGCATTTAGTGGCGGATTAGACACTTCGTTTTGCGTTAAATATTTAAAGCACGAAAAAAATCTGGATATATATTCTGCCATTGCTAACACGGGAGGCTTCTCTGATGACGAATTAAAAAACATTGAAGAGGGAGCCTACAAGCTAGGAGTAACGAAGCATGCAACACTCGACGTTACAGACGTTTATTACCGCAACTGCATCCGCTATATGATTTACGGTAACATCCTTAAAAACAATACTTATCCATTATCTGTAAGCTCCGAAAGGATTTTTCAGGCCTATGCCATTGTTGATTATGCCCGTAAAATAGGTGCCAAATACATTGCGCATGGAAGTACAGGTGCGGGCAACGATCAGATACGCTTTGACCTAACATTTCAGATCATTGCGCCTGAAATAGAGATCATTACTCCCATCCGAGACTTAACCCTGTCACGTGAGGCAGAGATAGAATATCTGAAAAAACATGGCGTTGAAAGAGACTGGAAAAAGATGGAATACTCCATTAACAAAGGTCTTTGGGGCACCAGTGTTGGAGGAAAGGAAACCTTAACATCCAACAAAAACCTACCTGAAGCAGCTTACCCAAGTCAACTAGAAAAAAAAGAACCCACTGAGTTGGTCATTGAATTCAAGAAAGGAGAAATAGCATCGGTAAACGACGAAACATTCGCCGTTCCTGTAGACGCCATTCGAAAAATTGAAGCCATCGGTTCTGCTTATGCCATTGGCAGAGACACCCACATTGGTGACACGATCATTGGCATCAAAGGAAGAGTAGGCTTTGAAGCCGCAGCTCCTATGCTAATTATTAAGGCACACCACCTATTGGAAAAACACACGCTCACAAAATGGCAGATGTACTGGAAAGAACAACTAAGCAACTGGTACGGAATGCTATTACACGAGGCACAATATGTGGAGCCGGTAATGAGAGATATCGAGAAATTTCTGGATAACTCACAAAAGAATGTAAACGGAAAAGTTAAACTTAAATTATGGCCCTACCGTTTCGAGTTGGTGGGAATTGAATCCGACAACGATTTGATGAACTCCGGTTTTGGCGACTACGGCGAGGTAAACAAAGGTTGGAGCGGTGATGATGTTAAAGGATTTACATCCATAATAGGCAACCAGCTTAAGATCTTTAACAATGTCAATAAAGGCCAGTTAGACATTGAATAAGGCAAGCACTGCAAAAAAAAATCAAAATAAGGGACAAGCCCCCAAAAGCAAGTCCCTTATTAACAATCTATTATTCAGAAAATATGATTAAAGTAGGAATCGTTGGTGGAGCAGGATATACAGCAGGAGAATTACTCAGAATATTACTGAACCATCCCCATGCAGAAATAACCTGCGTGCAAAGCACCAGTAATGCAGGAAACCCTATAACGGCGGTACACACCGATTTACTGGGAGATACAGAACTGAGCTTTGCTCCGAAACTAGACACAGCAAAAGTAGATGTCATATTTTTATGTATGGGTCACGGAAAATCCAAAGAATTCTTGACTGAAAATAGGATTCCGGAATCTATTAAAATCATCGACCTAAGTCATGACTACCGCATAGAAACTCCGGGAAACGATTTTGTATATGGTCTGCCAGAGCTGAATATGGAAGCCATAAAAACAGCCAATAAAATTGCCAATCCAGGTTGCTTTGCCACAGCAATTCAATTAGCTCTTTTACCATTGGCTGCAGCCAAGCAATTAAACGAAGTACATGTGAATGCTGTCACAGGCTCCACTGGAGCAGGACAAAAACCTACATCTACCTCGCACTTTAGCTGGCGCAACAACAACCTTTCTGTTTATAAAGTATTTTCGCACCAACATCTGGGTGAAATCAGGCAATCACTCAAACAGCTACAGCAAGATTTTAACAAGCCTGTTAACTTTGTACCGGTACGTGGAAATTTCACACGTGGTATTATGGCCACAGCATATACCGACAGCGACCTTAGTCAGGAAGAAGCAATTCAATTATATAAGCGTTACTATCAAGATCATCCTTTTGTAACTGTTACAGACACCAATCCCAACCTAAAACAGGTAGTCAACACCAATAAAGCAATTGTATTTATTGAAAAACATGAAGGCAAGATTTTCATCGTCAGCATGATCGACAACCTTGTGAAGGGAGCATCAGGACAAGCCGTACACAATATGAATTTGATGTTCGGAGTAGATGAAAAAGCAGGTCTTCGACTTAAATCCGTGGCCTTTTAACCGAAACACAACCAATAAATGATACCCTTCGGTACCGAAAGAACCACCCATCTGATTAAAAAAGACAATGCATAAAAAGGTTTAATTCAGATGTGGATGCAATGAAGACATGTAGATATTCCTGCAGGGTATTTCAAAACCCTGTAGGAATATTATTTAAAAGGACCCTCAATAAGGTCTGTTATCTTTTATCGAAAAAACACAAAAAAGAATGAAACTATTTGATGTATATCCCCTCTTTGACATTGAGCCAGTAAAAGCTCAGGGATGTTATATTTGGGATAAAAACGATCATAAATACCTGGATTTATACGGAGGTCATGCAGTTATAAGCATTGGTCATACGCACCCCCATTATGTAGAACGAATTACGCAACAATTAAATCAAATTGGTTTCTATTCCAACTCGGTTCAGAACCAGCTCCAAAAGGATTTAGCCCGGAAGCTGGGCGAGATATCAGGACTGGATGACTACAATTTATTTCTATGTAATTCTGGAGCCGAAGCCAATGAAAATGCATTAAAACTAGCCTCCTTTGCCACTGGTAAAAAGAAAGTTATCTCTTTCAAAAAAGGATTCCATGGTCGCACCTCGGCTGCTGTTGCTGTTACCGACAATCCTAAAATAATAGCACCCATCAACAGTAAACACGAAAGTGTTATTCTCGAACTTAACAACCTGGACACTGTTGAAGAAGCATTAAAGAACAATGACATTTGCGCCGTAATCATCGAAGGCATCCAAGGCATTGGTGGCATCATCGTACCCGATGCAGAATTTCTAGAAGGACTAGAACAACTATGTAATCAATACAATACCGTGCTCATCCTGGACGAAATACAATCAGGCTACGGACGTTCAGGAAAATTCTTTGCATTTCAATACAGCAAGGTAAAACCACATCTGGTAACCATGGCCAAAGGAATGGGCAATGGCTTTCCCATTGGAGGCGTATTAATATCTAACAAGTTTGAACCATGGTACGGCATGCTAGGCACTACCTTTGGGGGAAATTACCTGGCATGTGCCGCTGCATTGGCAGTTTTGGAAGTAATAGAAAAGGAAGACCTAATACAAAATGCCCAGAAAGTAGGCAGTCACTTACTGGCCAAAGCTAAAAAAATGTTAAAAGGATGCAAGGTACGTGGGTATGGACTAATGATTGGCTTAGAATTTGATGAGGAAATTGTAGCGTTAAGAAAGAAACTTCTTTTTGAAGAAAAAATATTTACCGGAGTATCAGGCACTAAAACCATAAGAATTTTACCTCCATTAAATCTTAGTATTGAGGAAGCAGATTTATTTATTGATAAATTGGTAAAATGCGTTCAATAATTTAGGAGCCTGATGCGTTATTAAATGAACATCAACATACACAGGCTATGATTAAATTTTTCTGGAACGAAGAGTGGAAAGACATTGATTTTGAAGAAGGTGCTCTGAAAAAAAAGTACGCCATATCCAATTACGGGAGAGTAATCAGTTACATCGACAAATTGGAAGAAGGAGATCTCATTAAAGGAGGTAGACTAAGAGGCTATGCCACATTGCCGGTTCGGCCGTTTGGAAAGTCTAAAACTTTTTACATTCATAAATTAGTTGCTCAGTATTTTATTGAAAACGACAGGGAAGATGCTAAATTTGTGATTCATGTAGATTACAACAAAAACAACAACTACATCCAGAATCTTAAATGGAGTACCAAGGAAGAAGTTTTTAAACATCAGCAGCACAACCCGTCGGTATTAGAGGCAAGAGAAAAACAAAAAGGACGAAAAACGGTTCAAGGACACAAACTGTCGTCGACCGAGGTAATTCGTTTGAAGCGAAAAATATTTGACCCCAAGCGCAAATCACGCTTAAAGATTATTGCCAAACAGTTTGGCATTAGTGAGATGCAACTATACCGAATAAAATCGGGAGAAAATTGGGGACACGTTAAAGTAGAAATTAATGGTGTAGAGTATTAGTTCATGAAATGACCATCTGCTTGTTATTCGTGAATGAAACTCGAATATCAAACAGAGTCATATTATGAAAAACAAAAAAATAGCAATTATAGGTGGCGGTAACTTAGGACAAGCCATAGCCAAAGGTATTGTTAACTCAAACATCGTTGCTGCGTCCAACATCACCGTCACCCGACGCAGAACCCATCTTATACAAACACTAAAAGAGCTTGACATCCGCATTAGCTCCAACAACATAGAAGCTGCCACAGATGCCAACATCATTTTCTTAGCTGTTAAGCCCTATCAGATTCAACAGGTAATAGAAGAAATTAGTCCTTACGTTCAAAAAGGTACCATCATTATCTCCTTGGCCACTGGCATAGACGCCTTGTCCATTGAAAAATATTTCAAAAAAGAACTCCCTATATTCAGAGCCATGCCCAACACGGCTATTGCCATTGGGGAGTCAATGACCTGTATTTCGGCACACCATGCCAACCAAGAGCAGGAACAAATTGTACTTACCCTTTTTGAGCAAGTTGGACAAGCACTGATTATTCCCGAAGAACTGATGTCTTCTGCCACTGTTCTGGCTGCTTGCGGAATAGCCTATGCCTTACGCTTTATTCGTGCTGCTACACAAGGAGGGATAGAAATTGGTTTTGGCTCAAACCTGGCATTGCAGGTGGCTGCGCAAACTGTAAAAGGAGCCGCTGAGCTTCTGATCAAAGCAGGCACACACCCCGAAGAAGAAATAGACAAGGTGACAACACCACGTGGTGTTACCATCTCCGGATTAAACGAGATGGAACACCAGGGCTTTAGCTCTGCCCTCATCAAAGGAGTATTAACATCATTTAATAAAATTGAGAACGGTAAGTAAGTTCAAGAAACCCATAGCTCACAATCTTAGAAAAAGTGTATAAATCCATTATAATAAAAATAGGCTCCAATGTGCTCACTAAAGACGACGGCACTCTTCATGATCAAAGAGTATCACACTTGGTGGACCAAATAGCCCAGCTGCACGACCGAAACAAAAAAATCATTTTAGTTTCTTCCGGAGCCGTTGCGGCAGGCAGGTCAATGGTGCAGGTACACAAAAAAACAGACACCGTTTCTTCTCGTCAACTACTATCTTCGGTTGGCCAGGTAAAATTACTCAACACCTATTCAACACAGTTCGAGAAACATCATATCCAATGCGCACAGGTTTTAGTGACCAAACAAGACTTCAGATCCAGAGAGCACTACCTGAATATGAAAAATTGCCTTTCAACTTTATGGGACAATGATATCGTTCCCATCATCAACGAAAACGATGCAGTATCTGTCACAGCCCTTATGTTTACCGACAACGATGAACTGGCAGGACTCTTAGCAACCATGATGAACTCCGAGGCACTTTTTATCTTGAGCAATATCAATGGCATCTACAACGGAAACCCCGATAAAAAGGACACACAAGTGATCAGAACCATCGACAGCGCTCACACCGATTTATCAGCATATATCTCCACCACCAAATCTAATTTCGGCCGTGGAGGGATGTTAACCAAATGTAAGATAGCGCAAAAGACGGCAGCATCAGGCATATCGGTCCACATCGCCAATGGCACCATCAAGAACATATTGATTGACTTAAATAACGCCCCCAAAAAGGTAGAACACACTCATTTTACAAAGGGAGAAAAATACCCCGCTGTAAAAAAATGGATGGCCTACTCTGAAGCATTTGCCAATGCTCAGGTTTATATTAACCAGGGTGCTATGGAAGCTTTAAATTCAGAAAAAGCTACCAGTTTATTATTGGCCGGTGTGACACATATGCAGGGTAACTTTAAAAAGGGCGACTTGCTAAAAATTATGTCTGAAGATGGGAAAGCAATAGGGATAGGAAGGGCCAAGTACGACCGATCGAAGGCCGATGAACATCTGCACGATAATAAATATCAGCCGCTAATCCATTATGATTATTTGTATTTATTTTAATTATACGTTCAAATTCTAAATCACTCATAGCATGCAATGTTTACAACAGTTCGAAAAAGTTAAAGAAGCCGCACGCGGGTTGTCCAGAATATGTAAGGATGACATTACAGCCTTATTGAACCAATTGGCAGACGAAGCGGAGAAAAACATCCCTGCACTCCTACTGGCCAACCAAAAGGATTTGGAGCGTATGGACAAGGAAGACCCCAGATACGACCGTCTGATGCTAAGTAAGGAACGAATAGAAGCCATCGCCTCAGATATTCGCAACGTAGCCAAGCTTCCCTTTCCCATTGGCGAAGTACTGGAAGAAAAAACACTGGACAACGGCATGACTCTACAAAAAGTACGTGTCCCACTGGGTGTGATTGGTGTTATTTACGAAGCTCGTCCCAATGTAACTTTCGATGTTTTTTCACTTTGCCTGCAATCAGGAAATGCCTGTGTACTTAAAGGTGGTAGTGATGCAAATTATTCCAACAAGGCCATTGTTGCTTTAATTCATCAGGTATTAGAGAAACAAGGCTTGAATCCGGAGTTACTACAACTGTTACCACCAGACAGATCGGCAGCCAACGAGCTGATGAACGCAGTAGGATATGTGGATATACTCATCCCCAGAGGATCGCAGGGTCTTATTAATTCGGTTCGCGACAATGCCAATATTCCAGTCATCGAAACAGGTGCCGGTATCGTACATACCTATGTGGATGCGTCAGCCAACATTGAAAAAGCATCACATATTGTAGCCAATGCTAAAACCAGAAGACCGAGCGTATGTAATTCTCTAGACTGCTTGGTACTACACAAAAGCCAACTAAAAGAGCTACCATCGATCATGAGGGAGTTAAAAGCCTTTGACGTAGAAGTATTTGCCGACGATGCATCTTTTGCCAGTCTGAAGGATAATTATCCTCCTAAGCTATTGCAAAAAGCAACCCCAGCATCCTACGGAACAGAGTTCTTATCCAATAAAATGTCCATAAAAACGGTGGACAATTTAGACGAAGCGCTCAATCACATCTATACCTTTAGCTCCAAACACAGTGAAGCGATTGTAGCAGAAGACAGCGAAGCAATTGCACGATTCTTCAATGAAGTAGACGCTGCTGCTGTGTATGCAAATGCCTCCACAGCCTTCACCGACGGTGCTCAGTTTGGCCTGGGTGCCGAAATAGGTATCAGCACCCAAAAATTACATGCCCGTGGACCAATGGCACTAAAAGAACTAACTAGTTATAAGTGGTTGATCAAAGGAAATGGTAATATCCGTCCTGCATAAACCAAGCTTAAACAACAATATAATTAACACATAAAACAAGCCATGATAAAGGATTTCTCACACAAGAGCATGATTCGTCTCTGTGAGTTCCATATGGCCATTAAGAAACAAATTATAAACATATGAAAAGATTTTTAAAAGTTGAAGATATAGGAGACCTAAAGAAAGCATTACAGGATGCCGTTGAAGTAAAACAAAACCCTTATGCTTTTCAAGAATTAGGAAAGAATAAAACCATCATACTGGTATTTTTCAACTCCAGCCTTCGTACACGTTTAAGCACACAAAAAGCTGCCATGAACATGGGCATGAATGTAATGGTACTTGACATCAACAAGGACGGTTGGAAACTAGAAACCGAAATGGGCGTGGTAATGGACAGCGACAAACCAGAACACATCAAGGAAGCTGTTCCGGTAATTGGACAATACTGTGATATGATTGGCGTTCGATCTTTTGCTACCTTTGAAAACAAAGAAGATGACTACACAGAGAAAGTCATCAATCAATTTATCCAGTATTCAGGTGTTCCTGTCATCAGTTTAGAATCTGCCACACGCCACCCTTTACAAGCTTTCGCTGATTTAATTACCATCGAAGAGCACAAATCTAAGGCGCGTCCAAAAGTAGTACTAACCTGGGCTCCCCACCCCCGTGCCCTCCCCCAGGCAGTAGCCAATTCATTTGCTGAATGGATGAAAGAAGCTGATGTGGAATTTGTTATCACCCACCCCAAAGGATATGAGTTAGCCGAAGAATTCACTGCTGGCGTTGAAGTAGAATACGATCAACGTAAAGCCTTCGAAGGTGCCGATTTTATATATGCCAAAAATTGGTCTTCCTTTAAACAATATGGACAGGTTATTTCACAGGACAAAGATTGGACAGTTGACGAAGAAAAAATGGCTTTGACCAACCAAGCCAAATTCATGCACTGCCTTCCTGTACGCAGAAACATGATTGTGAGCGATGGCGTAATCGAAAGCGAAAATTCACTAGTAGTACAGGAAGCTGCCAACAGAGTTGTTTCGGCACAAACCGTGATCAAAAGAATTTTAGAAAGTCTGTAAGCAAAACAAAACATATCATGCAAAAAATAACCATCGTCAAAGTGGGAGGCAAAGTTGTTGAAACGCCAGAATCACTGCAAGAACTACTTCATGATTTCGCAGCCCTACAAGGACATAAAATACTGGTTCACGGAGGAGGTAGATCGGCAACCAAAATTGCAAAACAGCTGGGTATTGAAACGCAAATGGTCGACGGCAGAAGAATCACCGACCTGGAAACACTCAAAGTTGTAACCATGGTATATGCCGGTTTAGTCAACAAGAATATCGTTGCTTCATTGCAGGCCAAAGGAGTTAATTCTGTAGGCTTAACAGGTGCCGACCTCAATCTCATCACAGCCATTAAGCGCCCTGTTAAAGATATCGACTACGGTTACGTTGGCGATGTTAAGTCAGTACAGATTAAAGAACTAACTACATTGATCCAAAGGGATGTTGTACCAGTAATCGCCCCCTTAACACACGACGGCAAGGGAAACATGCTTAACACCAATGCCGACACCATGGCCTCTTCGTTAGCCAGCGCCCTGACACAAGAGTTCGATGTACAACTGATATATTGCTTCGAAAAGAAAGGCGTCCTCAGCAATCCTGATGATGATGACACTGTTATTACAAACTTAACATACAAACTATTCAAACAATACCAAGAAAGTGGTACTATTGCAGCAGGCATGATACCCAAACTAGATAACGGATTTAACGCACTTACAAACGGGGTTAAAAAGGTGATGATCACCAATACACAAGGACTAAAGGAAGGTATAGATACCGGAACCATACTAACGAATGAATCATGAAAAGCATCCAGACCTACAGTAAGGAAGTCATTGAACTGTTGAAAAAACTGATTGACACAGAATCATTAAGCAGGCAAGAGGACCAAGCAGCTGATTTAATGGAGTTTTTTTTAAAAGAAAAAAAACTGTCCGTTAATAGAAAAAAAAACAACGTGTGGGTTTGGGCGAGCAAAAGAAACAGCAACAAACCTACCATCCTGTTAAACTCTCATTTAGACACGGTAAAACCATCATCCAAATGGACCTATCCACCCTTTGAAGCAACATTAGAAGGCGATTCCCTTTATGGACTGGGAAGCAACGATGCAGGCGGTCCACTGGTTTCTTTGCTGGCTACTTTCTTGTTGTTATCAGAAAAAGAGCAACCCTATAATCTTGTCTACGCAGCAACCGCCGAAGAAGAAATATCGGGTAAAAATGGAGTAGAACTTATACTAGATGAGCTGGGCACTATAGATCTGGGTATTATTGGGGAGCCAACTCAAATGCAGATGGCAGTGGCCGAAAAAGGATTATTGGTATTAGACTGTGAAGCCAAAGGTAAATCAGGTCATGCTGCCCGAAATGAGGGACTCAATGCCATATACCAGGCCTTGTGCGATATTGAATGGTTTAAAACCTTCCAATTCCCTGAGACATCAGACCTTTTTGGCCCTGTAAAAATGACCGTTACACAGATACAAGCAGGCACTCAACACAATGTAGTCCCCGATAGCTGTAAATTTGTAGTGGACGTTCGCCTCAACGAAAAATACAGAAATCAACAGGCCGCCGACCTTATACAAAGCAAGGTAAAATGCAAGGTTAGCCCAAGGAGTGTACGCTTAAACAGCTCCTATATTCCCTTGGAACATCCAGTGGTTCAACGAGGATTAGAACTAGGTAGAAACTATTATGGTTCACCAACAACATCAGATCAAGCACTGATGACATTTAACACTTTAAAAATAGGACCCGGCGATTCTGCACGTTCCCACACCGCAGATGAGTATATCAGAATAAGCGAAATAGAAGAAGGAATTAAAATATACTTTCAATTATTAAATGACTTACAATTAGACCATTACATAAACGATAAAATCATGTGATAAATATCATATTTTTAACAATTCAATTTGAATTTATAAGTTTATTAACTTATATTTGCCTCAACTATAAGAAATAGTGATAACGCTGTTGACAATCCGTAATTACCATCTTTTTAAATTACTTGGGGGGAGAATATCAATAATAAGCAACCAATTGCCAAAAGCAAGGGGTGTGCAAAAAAGTGAATAGAGATAAATGAAACTTTGGGACAAAGGCATAAAAGTAAACGATAAAGTTGAACGTTTTACAGTAGGTAAGGATCGTGAAATGGATCTGTATCTGGCTCCTTTTGATGTATTAGGAACCATGGCACATATCACAATGCTCGAGAGCGTTGGATTATTACAAAAAAACGAATTAGATCAACTATTAAGTGAGTTACAAAACATATATACTACCACACTTGAGGGTAACTTTAAAATTGAAGATGGCATTGAAGATGTGCATTCTCAAGTGGAAATGATGTTAACAGAGCGTCTGGGGGACATCGGTAAAAAAGTACATAGTGGAAGATCAAGAAACGATCAGGTACTGTTGGATTTAAAACTTTTTATCCGTAAAAAGATTGAAGAAGTTGTAGAGGCAGTTCAGGATTTCTTTGGAGCCCTGCAAACACAAAGCGAAAACTACAAAGACTACCTTATTCCTGGGTATACACATTTACAGGTGGCTATGCCCTCTTCATTTGGGCTATGGTTTGGAGCCTATGCAGAAAGCCTGACCGACGATATGCAGATGCTGAAGGCGGCATGGAAAATCACCAATCAAAACCCACTGGGTGCAGCAGCCGGCTATGGCAGCAGTTTTCCTCTAAACAGACAGTTAACTACCAGCCTACTGGGATTTGACAACATGAACTACAATGTAGTATATGCCCAGATGGGAAGAGGAAAGACAGAAAAAAATGTAGCTATGGCACTTAGCTCTGTGGCATATACCGTTGGGAAATTTGCCATGGATGCATGTTTATATATGAGTCAGAACTTTGGTTTTTTAACCCTCCCTGGAGAATTAACCACGGGATCGAGCATCATGCCTCACAAAAAAAATCCTGACGTTTTTGAACTAATCAGAGCCAAATGCAATCAAATTCAAGCACTTCCAGAAAGCATAGGGATAATCACAGGAAACCTTCCTTCCGGTTACTTCAGAGACCTACAACTTATTAAGGAGAACTTTTTACCTGCCTTTGATGAGTTAATCAGCTGTTTGGACTTAGCTACGTTTGCGGTAAATAACATCACCATAAAAAAAGATGTACTCCAAAACGAAATGTACAAATATGCATTTAGCGTTGAAGAAGTCAATAAATTAGTTTTGCAGGGCATCCCCTTTAGAGATGCTTACAAACAAATTGGAAAGATGATTGAAGATGGAGCGTTTGACCCCGAGATAAACGTAGCACACACGCACGAGGGAAGCATAGGAAATCTCTGCAATCAACAAGTTCAACAAAAAATGGAAGGCCTCATTGATTCCTTCAATTTTGAAAAAGTTAACAAGGCATTAAAGTCTTTATTGGAACTAAAATAGGAGAAAGAGAACATGATATTATTGGAAAATCTGGCTAAGATGGCCGTACAATCTTGCGAAATCGAAAAAGAACTGTTTGACCAAATGGGGGTCAAGAGGGGCTTGCGTAATGCCGATTTCTCAGGTGTACTGGTTGGCTTAACCCATATTGGAAATGTGGTCGGATACAATAACGAAGATGGTAAACTAGTTCCCTGCGAAGGAAAACTTTACTATCGTGGTATCGAGCTTAAAGATCTGGCCAAAGGATTTCTATCCACTGGCCGTCATGGTTTCGAAGAAACAGCTTACTTACTACTCACAGGACAGCTGCCCAACCAGACCGAACTCAATGACTTTACGGAATACCTTGCCGAACAAAGTGAACTACCGCCCTTCTTCTCCAAAAGCATGATCTTATCACTGCGGGGACGAGACGTTATGAACATGTTAGCTCGTTCGGTACTTGGTTTATATGCGGCAGATGAAGAAGCAGAGGACTATAGCCATGTAAACATCATGAAACAGGCCATTAGTTTAATTGCTAAATTCCCTGTTATTGTTGCTTATGCCTACTATGGCATGCGTCACTCTTTTCAGCGTAAGTCATTGATCATCCGCCACCCTCAGAAACACCTAAGCCTGGCAGAAAATTTTCTTTATATGCTAAAGGGCAATGAGTATACAAAACTTGAAGCTGACTTACTGGATTTATCTTTGGTAATACATGCAGAACACGGGGGCGGTAATAACTCCACATTTACAACTCGGGTAGTTAGCTCAGCTCAAACCGACACCTACTCTGCCATTGCCGCAGCTTTAGGGTCGCTTAAGGGAGGACTGCACGGTGGCGCTAATCTAAAAGTAATTGACATGATGAATAATATCAAAGAAAATGTCAAGGATTGGAGTGATAAAAAAGAACTATCTGCCTACCTGCTTAAACTGCTTAAGAAAGAAGCTTTTGACCACACCGGAAAAATTTACGGCATCGGCCATGCCATCTATACCTATTCAGATCCCCGGGCTGTATTGTTGAAAGAAAAAGCACGAGAGCTAGCTGAAGAGAAAGGCCGTATGGATGAGTTTAACCTATACACCCTTATAGAAGAACTAGCCCCTGAAGTTTTTTATAGCTTCAAGGGAGAAAATGCCAAAATAGTCTGCGCTAATGTTGACTTTTATTCGGGATTTGTATACGAATGTATCAAAATCCCCAAAGAAATATATACTCCTATATTTGCCATTGCCCGCATTGCAGGATGGGCAGCGCATCGCATAGAGGAGGTTACATTCTCGAGCCGAAGAATCATTCGTCCGGCATACAAGTGTGTAATAGATCGCTCTACTTATCTTCCATTAGATTCGAGATAAGTGTTTTTGTTGATTGGGTAATGAAAAGGCTGTCTGTGGGGGAAACATCAGACAGCCTTTTTTATGACTTTTTTTTCAATTACTAAACAAAAAATTGTAAATTGAAACTGGTTTAAATCTTTTAATCTACCCAACCATGACGGAAAAGTTAATTCATCAAAGTCTCCATACAGAAGTAGCCTGCTGCACCAAACATATGATTGATGAATTCAATCATAGCCCGTTAAAATCAGATGTTTTCTTGAGTAACCTGTTTGGTAAACTTACCATTCAATATGAAGATTTATACGAGGCAATGAACCAAAGCAATGAAGATTCAGACGTAGAAGAAAAAGACCTGATACGCGACGACAAAATACGTGCATTACTTAACATCCTCAATGATCATATGCACCACCCAGACAACAACATTCAAAAAGCAAGTGCAAAAGTAAAACAGGTGTTCGATAAATATGGAATGGGAATGATCAACGAAGGTTATACGATCGAATCATCTATTATACATTCCTTACTAAAAGACCTAGATGAACCTCACATTCAAGTTGATATACATCAAATACCATCATGTCAAACTATTTGCGATGCGCTTAAGCAAGCCCAACAAGATTTTGAAAATGCGCTAAAACTTGAAAAATCAAAAATGATACGCATAGGCATGAAAGAAAGTGCCAGAAGCATCAAAAGACTTATCTTGGACACAATAAATAACCAACTGATAAACTACCTAAACAGCATGCAACAAACCAACAACAACTACGACACCTTTTTTAAGACCATTCATCAAATCATTACCCATAGCAATGCCCGGACAAAATCGCTGGAAGAAAAAAAATAAATACAGGGAAAAATATTCAATTTGACGGTGATCAGGCCCCCTTTCTTTTATCCATTGAAAGCTGCTAGGATAAAACTTTTATCACCGAGGACAATAACGACTGCAGCAAGCTCCATATCACCAATAAAAAACAAATTTTAGACACCTGGAAATATATTTATTTACTACCTTTGCGCCCGGAACAAATTACGGAGTTTTAAGCATGTACAACGCAGTAGCTACTCCGCATTAAATAATGGATTATCTTGATGTTATGCCTGAAATAAAAGGAATTAAATTGGTACTCGAAGATGGAACTGTCTTTGAAGGTAAATCTTTTGGATACCACAAGTCAATTTCCGGAGAGGTTGTTTTCAACACTGCCATGACCGGTTACCCCGAAAGTTTAACAGACCCATCGTACAAAGGACAAATTCTGGTTTCTACCTACCCTTTGATTGGTAACTACGGAGTACCTAAAGACGAAACAGAGGAACATGGTATTCCATTATTTTACGAGTCAGATCAAATTCATATTTCCGGATTGATTATTTCTGACTACTCCTTTGAATATAGTCACTGGAATGCCAAAAGCTCTCTTAGCGAATGGTTAATAAAAAACGAAGTTCCCGGTATATTTGACATTGACACGCGTGCATTAACAAAGATCCTTCGCGAAAAAGGATCCATGTTAGGAAAAATTTTGATCGATGACGAAGACATCGATCAATACGATCCCAATCAGGATAACTTGGTGGCTCAAGTAAGCACCAAAGAAAGAAAAGTTTACGGCAAAGGAAAACACAAAGTGGTTCTTGTGGACACAGGTGCAAAATATAATATATTACGCTGCCTCCTGAAAAGAGACACTACCGTGATTCAGGTACCCTGGGACTTCGACTTTACACAAGAGGACTATGATGGTGTTATGCTTTCAAACGGTCCAGGTAACCCGGAGATGTGCTCTATTACGGTAGAAAACATTAAAAAAGCCATCGAAATAGGGAAGCCTATTTTTGGCATCTGCCTGGGCAACCAACTACTAGGTATAGCCGCCGGAGGTAGTACCTACAAATTAAAATATGGTCACCGTGCCCATAATCACCCTGCCATAAGAGTAGGCACCAACAATTGCTATATCACCTCACAAAACCATGGTTATGCTTTAGATAATGATTCCTTAACCGATGATTGGGAACCTTTATTTATCCATATCAACGACCAAAGTAACGAGGGAATCAGACACAAGTCCAAACCCTTTTTCTCCACTCAGTTTCACCCAGAAGCTTCAAGTGGGCCAACAGATACCGAATTTTTATTCGACGACTTTATCCACTTAATTGAGGAAAGTAAAAAATAATAATCACCGTTTTCCCGAATGATGTATTAAACACATTGCAATAGATGCGCTCAATACATCATTCGGAAAACAATTTTAACCTACCCACCATCTCTAAAAATACACAACTGCACATCTCTTACCAACACAGCCCCCGCGTATTGTTTTGGGCACCTCTACTGTATATTTGCAGGTAATTGAGTATTCTAATGGAAATTACTCATTTATTGAGAATCGTCAAATATAATTATTGCCCAATTGTGAGCTTCTATGATCTTCTCGCATCAGTTTTAAAGATTGACATGTCTCTAAACGTCCCTTTATTCCCGGAGAGATCAATTTCAAAGTCCCTCATGATCAATATACAACAATCAATAAGAACACCTAGCAAGTGGAAAATTTCATTATTATAATCTATTAAGGCAACTCATCTACCAATGCATATAGCTCTTTATTCTCAACATTGGTACGTAATACCAACTTTTTAAAAATCGCTTGCGTCTCGTCCATAAATTCAAGGGGTCTTTCTTTTATCTTATGCTCATTGGACCACCTTTTATCATAAGAATTTAACAAGTCTACAATATCCCCCATTTCATCAAAAAACCGCTGAGCCGTATGAGCAATATTTGAATCTTCATGCCGCAGTAAGGTGGGATATATCACCTTATCTTCAATCGACAAATGAAATTTCAACTTCCCAAACAAACCCGAAATTAACAACCTAACTTCACGAGCATTGAACATGAGCATTTCCACATCTAGCTTCCTATCAATCTTATCAATAGCACCTAAAATATCTTCATGTTGTTTTCTGTATCTTTGTGTATTCATTTTGAATTTTTAAATAATTTAAACCAAGTTAGCCAACAACATCAACAGGCAGCCATTTAATTCCGTAATGGACACGACTAAGCCTCCCTTTGCTTTGGATACTTTTGAAACCAATAAGTTTACTGATTGTAAATGACTGTTTCAAACATTATTTTAAGTCACTATATTATTCCTGGTACAGAGAGCTATTTTGCAGGATAAATTCAATAATACTTACGAAGTTCCAGTTAAAATCTTATTTTTGAAATATAATTAACATCACATTCACATTATGAATTTACTGGAGGCTTCAGGCGTAGTAAAAAAATATGCTAATCACCTAGCACTTGACAACCTAGACGTTCAGGTTCCTAAAAATAAAATCTTTGGACTTCTTGGTCCCAATGGAGCAGGAAAAACCACCTTTATACGGATCATCAATCACATTACAATGCCCGACAAAGGGGAAATTCTATTCGATGGCATTCCGCTGAATGCAGAAGACATTTATAGAGTCGGATATTTGCCCGAGGAGCGAGGACTTTACAAAAAGATGAAGGTGGGCGAGCAAGCCATGTATCTGGCACGCCTAAAAGGCATGTCAAAATCTGACGCTTTCAAGAAACTAAAGTACTGGTTCGAGAAGTTTGAGATAGCCGCATGGTGGGATAAGAAAGTGGAAGAACTATCAAAGGGCATGCAGCAAAAGGTACAATTTATTGTCACCGTTTTGCACGAACCGGAATTACTCATCTTCGACGAACCCTTTAGTGGTTTCGACCCCATTAATGCCAATCTGCTAAAACAGGAGATACTAGAGCTAAAAGACAAAGGCTCCACCATTATTTTTTCCACCCATAACATGAGTTCAGTAGAGGAGCTGTGTGATAACATTTGTTTAATCAACAAATCCAAAAGCATCCTAAAAGGTAATGTTGAAGAAGTAAAACATGCGTTTAAAAACAATGAAGTCATGATCGAATTCAATGGCGACGACAATCTTTTTAAGGCAAAGCTAAACGACGATTATCAAATTAAGTCACTGGTAAAAAAACACGATAGCTTTATCGCCAAAATCAAATTAACCTCTGAAGATAAAACCAACCACCTACTCACAACCCTCCTCCCGGACTTCAAAATAAGATCGTTTCAAGAGATACTACCGAACATGGACGAGGTATTTATTAAAGCCGTAGAAAAATCAAACGCTGCCTATTAACCATTTAGTTATCAAACATGAACAAGATATCATTAATTATACAACGAGAATATATTACCCGGGTCAAAAAGAAGAGTTTTATCATTATGACTTTCCTTAGCCCCATTATATTTGCTGCCATAGCCTTTGTTCCAGCCTGGCTAAGCTCTCAGGAAGACACCAAAGAAAAGATCATTGCTATTGACGACTCCACGCAACAATATGCACAAGCACTAAATAGCACACAGTACATTAAATACCAAACGCTTGCACCAACAGAGGCGCAACAAACAAAACAAGAGCTAACCCAACATTTTGATGCACTCTTGCTTATTGAGCATGATTTACTTCAGAACAAACCCATTGTTCATCTGTACTCCGAAGGCCAGGTAACCATGGATGTCATTGACAATATCAAATCCAACCTCAATGCACATATCCGCCAATTAAAACTTGAGAGTTACCATATAGAAGGGCTCGATGTTAAGATCAAAGAGTTAAACCAACTAAAAGTAGAAATAAAAACTACGCGACTAGACGAAGATGGTTCTGAGAAACAAAGCAGTGCCGAGATAGCTATTATTATAGGCATGGCATCCGCCTTTCTCATCTACATGATCATGGTTTTGTATGCCACGCAAGTTATGAGAGGCGTCATTGAAGAAAAGACAAGTCGCATTGTTGAAGTGATGATATCTTCAGTAAAACCCTTTCAACTGATGATGGGTAAAATTATAGGCATCGGTTTAGTGGCTCTCACCCAATTCTTTTTATGGATCATCCTTACTATAGGAGTTCTATTTAGCGCACAAGCAGTACTTACGGACAAAGGCAATACTCAAGAAATAACGCAATCCATCAGCAACCAGCAAATGGTAAATGAACAACTCAACACCAATGAAACCGCACAAGTATTCGAAAAGATCAGCAACATCATAGGAGATGTGAACCTTCCTTTCATCCTAGGCATGTTCCTATTTTATTTCATTGGTGGGTATTTAATCTATTCTGCACTGTTTGCAGCCATTGGTTCTGCCATAGACAATGAAACAGAAACACAACAATTCGTCATGCCTGTATTGCTACCCCTGATACTATCCATTTATGTTGCTCTATTTGCATTCCGAAATCCACATGGCGACATTGCCTTTTGGTTTTCGATGATCCCTTTAACCTCACCGGTAGTCATGATGTCCCGGATACCATACGATGTGCCCCCATGGGAGCTCATTTTATCCATGAGTATATTAACTGCCTCATTCATATTATTTACTTGGTTTGCCGCAAGAGTGTACAGAACCGGTATTTTGATGTACGGTAAAAAAGTGAGTTACAAGGAAATTTGGAAATGGTTTATTCAAGCCGGAAAATAGAAAACACATATGCAAATTGCAATTATAGACCTGGGTACTAATACTTTTAATCTATTAATAGCCAGAGTGGACAAGAATAACAGCTATACTATTCTATCAGAAACAAAATATCCTGCCAAGATTGGCAAAGGAGGCATTCAAAAAAGAACCATCACCCCTGAGGCATTCGAACGTGGACTAAAAGCACTTCAAACACATTTAGACACCATTGCTCAATACGAAGTAGATGCTATACACTGCTTTGCCACTTCCGCCATCAGATCCGCCGAGAATGGAGGCGATTTCGTATCCAAGGTAAAAGAAAAATTTAACCTTGACATACAAGTTATCCAAGGCTCACAGGAAGCCGGATTGATCTACGACGGGGTAAAACAAGTATTACCCATTGGACAAGAGAAAGTACTGATTATGGATATTGGCGGAGGGAGTACCGAATTCATCATTGCCAATACAGATGGTGTAGTATGGAAACACAGCTTTGAGTTAGGAGCTGCCAGAATGCTTGAACTGGTAAAGCCCTCTGATCCCATGCAAACAGAAGAGATAAAACATGCGGAAGAAATCATTGCGCACAAGATAGCTCCTCTGCTCCAAGAACTTCAACACCATCAAATCAGCAAACTGATTGGCTCATCGGGCTCCTTCGACACCATGGCTGCCATGATAGCAGCCGTGGAGCACCCTTTACTAGATATGAGCAAGCTAACCAGTTATCAAATCAGCAAACCTCACTTTGAAAACCTACATCGTCAATACTTACAAAGCTCCATTCAACAACGCCTTAAAATGAAACGGATGGATCCTGACCGCGTTGAAATGATTGTACTGGCCTCTATTTTTATTAAATTCATGCTCGATCATTTAAGCCTAGATGAACTATTCCAGTGCAGTTACGCACTTAAAGAAGGCGCTATCTATCAAATAATAAACAACAAAAAGTAAGAATACATGGCAAAAATATTGGTAATTGACGATCAAAAAAGCATTCGTAATACACTAAAAGATATTTTGGAATACGAGAGCCACGAGGTTACACTAGCCGAAAATGGAGAAGAAGGCATTGATCTTTTTGAAAAAGATAAATTCGATATTGTATTGTGCGATATTAAAATGCCCAACATGGATGGCATGGAAGTATTAAACATTATCGTAGGCAAAAACCACGAAATTCCTGTTGTGATGATATCAGGACATGGCAACATAGACACCGCAGTGGAAGCCATCAAGATAGGAGCTTATGACTTTATTGAGAAACCTCTTGACTTAAACCGATTATTGGTGACCATACGCAATGCCCAGGAACGAAAAGATTTGGTGGTAGAAACCAAAGTCTTGAAACGTAAGGTGAGTAAGACCTACGACATGATAGGAGAGTCTGAGGCCATTGAAAAAGTAAAAGAAATGATTGACAAGGTGGCACCAACCGATGCCCGCGTGCTAATTACCGGTGGAAACGGAACAGGAAAAGAGTTGGTAGCCCGCTGGTTGCACGAAAAAAGCAAACGTGCCGACCATCCCTTTGTGGAGGTTAATTGCGCTGCCATACCCTCAGAACTTATTGAAAGCGAACTATTTGGCCACGAGAAAGGTGCTTTTACATCAGCCCACAAACAACGCAAAGGTAAATTTGAACAAGCCAACGGAGGAACTATCTTTTTAGATGAGATTGGCGACATGAGCTTGAATGCTCAAGCCAAAGTATTACGTGCATTACAGGAAAATGTAATCAGCCGTGTGGGTAGTGACAAAGACATAAAAGTAGATGTCCGTATATTGGCAGCCACCAATAAAAACCTAAAAGAAGAGATTAAAAACAATCACTTTCGGGAGGATTTATACCATAGACTAAGCGTGATACTCATTCATGTTCCTGCTTTAAACGATCGCAAAGAAGACATCCCCTTACTGGCTGCGCACTTTAACACGATCATATGTGCCGAACTAGGAATCAGCGAAAAAAAGATTGAAGAGTCAGCCATTGAAGAACTTCAAAAACTGAACTGGACAGGTAACATTCGTGAGTTCCGCAATGTAATAGAAAGGTTAATCATTCTTTCGTCAGACATCATTACCTCCGCTGACGTAAAAACCTATGCGGTTCCACAGATGTAAGCCTTATTCACACTCACAAAAAAGCCATTGATAAAAAAATAGTTCCACGAAGCCATGCGTATTGAAAAAGACTTTATCGGATCTTGTGAAATTCCCAAAGATGCTCTTTACGGAATAAACTCGCTCAGGGCAAAACAAAACTTTCCTAATTCAACGGCTTTTCATAAGGAGTGGTTTAAAGCAGTTGGCATCGTAAAGCATGCTTGTTATAAGACTTACCAGAAGTACAAACAAGCTGCCTTGCAAAAATACCCCGAAAAAAACCTACATTTCATGTCCGATGAAGTGATAGAGGCATTAAAATGCGCTTCCATTGACATATCCAAAGGGAACTACTTTGAGCATTTCATCATTCCGGCCATACAAGGAGGAGCCGGGACAAGCATCAACCTAAATATAAATGAGATAATCAGCAATCTCGCATTGCAAAAATTAGGTAAAGAATTGGGTGAGTATCACTTTATCGACCCCATTGAACATGCGAATATATACCAGTCAACCAACGATGTAATTCCCACCGCCTTAAAGGTGGCCCTTATTTTTCTCTTTAAAGAGTTGGATGTTTCCATCAACCGCACTACGCAAGCACTGGAAAAAAACGAAACAAACACACGTAACCGGCTACGCCAGGCATACACGCAAATGCAAACAGCAGTTCCCTCATCGTACGATAAACTCTTTGGCGGGTATGGCAACGCTTTATCGCGCGATTGGTGGCGTGTAAGCAAATGTTCAGAACGCATTAAAGAAGTAAATCTGGGAGGAGGGGCCATCGGGACAGGCATCGCAATCCCTTCCTATTTCATCATGGAGGTGGTCAGCCAACTACAACGCCTAACCGGACTCCCCATCACACGCTCCGAAAACCTTTCAGACACCACGTCCAATCTAGATAGCCTTGTTGAAGTGCACGCTAGCCTAAAAGCACATGCCGTAAACATGGAAAAAATGGCGGCCGACCTCAGGCTAATGGCATCTGACTTATTTAAAAACAGAGAGATACTCTTACCTCAAAAACAGGTAGGAAGCTCTATCATGCCAGGGAAAGTAAATCCGGTTATTAGCGAGTACATCATATCATCCGCACATAAAATATATGCCAATGACCAATTGGTTAGCAGTCTGTGCGCACAGGGCTGCTTAGATTTAAATGCCTATCTACCCACCATTGGTCACGCCATGATAGAAAGCACCAAACTGCTCATTACCTGCAACCGAACCATTACCGATAACTTACTGACAGGCTTACAATTTAAAAAGATTCCAGACAAAGCATCTATATTAAAAAATCCATCACTCACTACTGCCCTATCGCCTTACATAGGCTACCATCAAGCAACCCAGTTGGCAGACCTTATGAATACTGAACATTGCAGCATATCAGAAGCTAACACCAAGCTTCAGTTAGTTGATCCAAAAACATTAGATCATCTCTTAAAACCAGCACAACTTTTAAAACTTGGCTACCGTTTAAATGATGTTATTGATAATAAAATTTAACCATTTGTTATATTTTTAAAACTTCTTTCTTATTTTTAACCAATCTTTTACAATAATCTATATGAGCGATCAAGTTCAATTTACGTACCATCTCCATCCTCCAGGCAAAGCGACCGGAAGTCTGTTGGTGGGTAATAAAAACACATCCTTTGAAATAACCAATATATGCAATCCACTATATGATTTACTAAAAGGACTTGTATCTATGGTTGTGGAACCCAGGCATCTTTGGGATGAGGACAACACGATATGGGTTGACTGGTTTAACGAGACCTCCTGTATCAAGTGGATACTCAATACCACAGATGGCAAGGATTTAAAGATTAGAATCATTTCAACCAAGGACATATTTGACGAAAGCAATGCAGAGGTAATATTAGAAAGTGGCTGCGATTTTATGGAATTTTGTCAGGCCATCATTTCAGAACTTGATCGGTTTATCAAAGAACTTGGCTTGCTAAACTACGAGCAGATATGGAAGAAAGACGAATTTCCCATCACCTATCACCTCATTCTTAAAAAATATCTAATAGAACATAAACTTTGGAAATCCATTGACAACAAGACGGATAATCTATACGACGAAATAAGTATTTTAGAGGCATAGTACTTATAAATAATCGGCGGCATTTCTATCTACCTGCACAAAGGGAGCCACAGCTCTATTGTATATTCCTAAAACATAAGCTATGGCCATCCCATAGTTGGTAACCGGAATTCCGGCATCTACTGCAGGCTTTAGTCTATTCACCAATTGCTTGCGTGAGATCATACATCCACCGCATTGAATAACAATTGCATAATTTTCAATTGGTACGGGTAACTTATCGAAACCTGCAACCACATCAAACTTGTGCTGCTTTCCCGTGAAGTTAGAAATCCATCGCGGTATTTTACTTCTACCAATATCATTGCATGAAACATGATGCGTACACGATTCCAGCAGCAACACCCGGTCACCCTCTTTTAGTTCAGACAATTGAGGGGTTCCCTGTAAGTAATTGGAAAAATCTCCTTTAAAACGTGCTAGCATAATACTAAAGCTAGTCAAAGGAATATCCTGAGGGATGGATGCATCAGCTTTTAAGAACACCTGGCTATCGGTAATTACCAGAGCCGGCTTCACCTTTGTCTTCATCAAAAAAGCATCCACCTCGCGCTCCTTCAACACTATACAAACAGCATCATTATCAATAACATCGCGAATTGCCTGTACTTGAGGCAATATCAAACGTCCCTCTGGAGCTTCAATATCAATGGGGGTAATCAATAAAACGATATCGCCCTGCTGAACAATATCACCCAACAAACTCGGATTAGAATAAGCCGATTCTGGTATACTCCCTTGAATACAGCGGATCAATTCTTCGGTCTCTGTATCCTTATTCATCACAAGAAAACCAGCACTATCCAACGTACGCACCTTCTCTACCAAAGAATCATCGGGTGTTGAAAGGTCACTCTTACTATACACGATAATAAAAGGTACATCACGCTCCCTAAGTTTCTTAATGACCCTATCCTCCTGACTTTCAAAAATATTATCACTAATCAACAAAATAGCCAAATCAACCTGCTCAATTATCTTCTCTGTTTTCTCAATCCGTTTTTCACCCAAAAGACCTTCATCGTCAATCCCGGCTGTATCAATAAATACTACCGGACCAAAGCCAGGTATTTCAAAAGATTTTTTAACAGGATCAGTGGTTGTCCCAAGCACATCCGAAACAATGGCCACCTCTTGTCCTGCCAACTTATTGACCAACGTACTTTTACCATAGTTTCTCCTTCCAAAAACACCAATATGAGCTTGTTTATCCTTCGCCATTTTTATTTACAAAGTAAATAATTCTTTATCATACATACCCCGTAATCAGTACCCAAAAAAAGAACAAAAGCGCTTCATACAATTTGTATGGCAGCAAACCAAAATCATGTTGCACAATATCAATAAAATTACGTTATTGTATATCATTCGTGTTTTACTGCACTAACAGGGGATTATGATTCAATTTGACGAACTACAATTGGCATTAAACGAACTAGAAACAATCGTTGTCGTTACCGACACAAAGGGCAACATACGATATGTTAATGACGCATTTGTATCTAAGTATGGATATTCGCGAAAAGAAAGCATGGGTTCCAACCTAAGAATGATCAGAACCGATTACCACGACGAACAGTTTTACAAGAACCTATGGAAGACCATTCTGAGCGGCGAAACATGGGAAGGCATATTCCTCAACAAATCAAAAAAGGGAAGACTGATATGGGAGGAGGCTAAAATATCGCCCATTAAAAAAGATGGTAAGCTGAACGGTTTTATTGCTATTAAAGATGACATCACCTATAAAAAAGAGTTGGAAGAACAATTCCATAAAGAAAAATTTTTACTCGATGAATTATTTGACAATGCGCCAGTAGGCATATTACTTTTTAAACCCTTATACACCGACGACGCCATTTCCGATTTAATTGTACTAAAAGCAAATTCCATTGCAGGAAAAGTCTTTAATCAACTAGGTTTGGTGGGCCAATCTCTCAAGCAATTTATTCCTGAGTTTCCCGAAATCACAGCGCGAGCCACCCAAATGCTTTTAGAAAAGCAGAACTTTGAACTCTATTTCAAAAGCCTCAATAAACATTTAAACATGCGTACATTTCCATTGGAAAATGAACGATTCTGCATGTATGTACATGACGTTACACAATATAAAAACAACATTTCGGCCCTGCAAAAAAGTGAGCTTCGTTACTCTACCCTGGTTGAGGATTCTCCTGCCTTGATCAGAAGGTTTAACACCAAGGGAATCATCAGCTATGTAAATAGCTACTATGCCAATTATTTCAACAAAACACCGGAGCAACTTATTGGAGATAACATATTTGAGCTACAATGGCAAGTAGAAGCAAAAACATACAGACAGCAACTTGAAAAATTATCGCCCAGCTACCCTTTTATCGAATACCAGCAAGAGATAGTATTTCCAGATGGCAGCAAGCGATGGCAAAAATGGGTAGACCGTGCTCTGATGGATTCCACAGGAAACATAGTAGAATACCAGTCTGTGGGCATGGATTTTTCACAATTAAAAATGACCGAAAAATCCTTGGAGGAACAGAAAAATAGATTAGACGCAATTTTTGAAAACTCCATTATGGGCATTGGGGTATTAGATCATAAAGGAAATATACGCATGGCCAATGCACGTCTGAAAGAGATGTTTGAATTCAACAATGACAAAGAGGGTACCAACTACAACTACTTTAACTTTGCTATTAAAGAAGAGATTTCTGACGCTCAATCCAACCTCAAAAAAATATTTGAGCACAAAATCTTAGATAACTTCAACATACAGAGAAAATTCCTAACCAAAAACGGCAAAGAATTTTGGGCGGATATCTTTGCTTCGGCTATCGCAACTGCCGACAAAAAACATACAGAAGCCGTTGGACTGGTGATAGATATCACCCAGAAATACCGTATGGAACAAGAGCTCAAAGCCAGTGAAAAAAAATTAAAACAACTCAACAACACCAAAGACAAACTATTTTCTGTCATTGCCCATGACATCCGGAATCCATTCAATGCCATTCTTGGATTCTCAACCTTACTCAACAAAAAAATTGATGAATTTGGTCCCCGGGAAATCAGGGAGTTTACGCAGAAAATACTAGAAGCCAGCGGGCAGACCTACAAATTACTGGAAGACTTACTCACTTGGGCAAAATCACAGCTGGGACAGCTTAGAGTCAACAAAATAGCTTTCAACCCACACGATATTATTAATGATTGCTTTGAGTCACTACTGCCCAATGCCCACAGCAAAAACATTCAGTTACAAAATAAGGTCTTGGATCAACTCAACATTGAAGCAGACATAGACATGTTTAAATTTGTCATTAGAAATCTGGTTCATAACGGCATAAAATTCTCTCACCCAAACTCCACCGTAGAATGCGGCTCCATAGCCACCGACCAACCTGATACCATAACGATATATGTGAAAGACAGTGGAGTTGGCATTCAGGCCGAAAAACTCAAAATATTATTTAACCTGGACGATTTTATTTCTACACAAGGTACTTTATCCGAGAAAGGAACTGGATTAGGTCTCTCATTATCAAGGGAGATGATAGAACTAAATGGAGGCACCATATCCGTCACCAGCACTATAAATGCTGGTTCAGAATTTCGTGTAACCCTACCAATCAGGTAAAAACAGCCTAATAGGCGATTCAAAGCGAGAGATGAGGATACATCCATCCCCAACAAACACCCGCTCATCATATGTTTAAACACTTTTTATTCAGACAGACTAATTATTGGTGTCTTTTTTTAAGCTCTTTCGCCAAATCTTCAATTCGATATCCTTTATGGGTCAGCAACACAATCAAATGATAAAGCAAATCAGCACCCTCGTACAAAAAGTTTTCATCATCATTCGCCATTGCTCCAATAACAGTTTCGATAGCTTCCTCACCCACTTTTTGCGTAATTCTTCTGGTTCCCTCTTTAAACAGCGAGGTTGTATAAGAACCTTCAGGCATCTCCGCCTTACGCTTATCGATAAAATCTTGCAAGAAGCTTAAAAACGTAACGTCCGCAACATTTTTTTCATCAAAGCAAGTATCGGCTCCCGTATGGCAAGTTGGCCCAACAGGGTTGGCTTTTATCAACAGCGTATCATCATCGCAATCTAAAAGTATAGATACAACATTTAAAAAATTTCCCGACTCTTCTCCTTTGGTCCACAATCGGTTCTTGGTACGACTAAAGAAAGTCACTTTACCTTCGGCCTGTGTTTTATCAAATGCTTCCTGGTTCATAAAACCAAGCATAAGCACTTTGTTGGTACTGGCATCCTGTATGATAGCAGGCACCAATCCATTTCCTAATTTATCGAAATCTATTTTCATTTTCTTTTAAGTATCAAGCTAAAAGCTATTGTAATTTTATATCCTATCTATTTATAATCTCACATTTACACCCTCCTGCCGCAAGTAACTCTTCAGGTCAGGAATTGCTATTTCTTTATAATGAAAGATACTGGCCGCCAGTCCTGCATCCGCCTTACCAGCGGTAAACACATCTTTAAAATGTGCCATACTACCCGCACCACCACTGGCAATAATTGGAATGGACAATTCGCTTGACATTTTAGCCAGTGCTTCATTGGCAAAACCTTGCTTTACCCCATCGTGATCCATGGAGGTAAACAATATTTCACCAGCTCCTCTTTCTTCAGCTTCTTTGGCCCATGAAAACAGTCTTTTCTCGGTAGGAATACGTCCTCCATTTACTGTCACCACCCACTGGTCAGCTTCCAAATGCTTAGCATCAATTGCCACAACCACAAACTGACTGCCGAAATTCTGTGCCATATCATTGATAAGTTGGGGATTTTTAACGGCCGACGAATTGATACTAATTTTATCGGCACCGGCATTTAACAAGGCCTCAGCATCTTTCAGCTCGCTAATCCCCCCTCCAACAGTAAACGGGATATTAATATGCTTTGCAATACGTTTCACCAAATCAACAAAGGTTTTACGCCCCTCATGACTCGCAGTAATATCCAAGAACATCAATTCATCGGCTCCCTGGCTCGCATATAAGGCACCCAATTCCACTGGATCTCCAACCTCTTTAATGCCTACAAATTTAATTCCCTTAACGGTCATGCCGTTTTTGATATCCAAACAAGGTATGATTCTTTTTGCCAGCATTATGCGTATTTTTCTAATTGTTTCAATTCAATTTTACCTTCGTAAATCGCTTTTCCGGTGATGACGGCAGGCACTTTTGCCTCCACCAAATCGTCAATATCTTTCAGGCTGCTTAATCCACCACTGGCCACCAGATAAAGATCCGGAAAAGCAACCAGAATTTTTTCATATAATTCTGTAGCAGTACCTGTTAGCATCCCATCTTTTCCTATGTCGGTACAAATAACCTTTGAAATTCCTTTGTTTATATATGTTTCAATAAATGGCATCAGTGCACTATCAGAAGTCTCAGTCCATCCCGACACGGCAATCATTTCATTCTTCACATCAGCTCCCAGTATTATTTTTTCAGGGCCGTATTTCTCTATCCATCCGGTAAACACCTCTTTATTTTTTACGGCAATACTACCACCTGTTATCATCTGGGCGCCACTCTCAAAGGCAATCCTCAAGTCTTCATCACTCTTTAAGCCGCCCCCAAAATCTATGATCAAGTTAGTTTTAGATGCAATGGTTTCCAGCACCTTATAATTAATGATCCTACTAGCCTTAGCTCCATCCAAATCCACCAGATGAAGTCTTTTTATTCCATGGTCCTGAAACATCTGAGCCACTTCCAGCGGATGTTCGTTATACACTTTTTTCTGTGCATAGTCACCCTGACTAAGTCTCACACATTTACCATCAATAATATCTATCGCCGGAATTATATCTATCAAAGCCATATCACAGTTTTACAAAATTTTCCAAAATTCGGGAACCTACATCTCCACTCTTCTCAGGATGAAACTGAGTAGCATAAAAATTATCTTTGTGCAATGCCGAACTATAGGGTAAGATATAATGGGTTGTAGCAGCCGTATGCGCTCCCTGCGCCACATAAAAACTATGCACAAAATACACATACTGTCCTTCCAGTGATTGATCAAAAAGACGGCTCTTCAAATTGGTAATTGCATTCCAGCCCATATGCGGCACTTTGATAAAATCGGGATTGGGTTTTGGCAAGTCAAACTTCTTTACTTTCTCCTCAAAGATACCCAGACAATCCACATCTCCCTCCTCTGAATGGCTACACATCAACTGCATTCCCAGGCATATACCCAGAACTGGTTGTTTCAGTTTCACTATCAGTTCGTCCAGATGATGTTCTTTCAGATATTTCATTGTTGAGCTGGCTTCTCCCACACCCGGAAAAATTACCTTATCAGCGTTTATGATTTCCTGCGGGTCAGCAGTAATAACATACTCCACACCCAATCGTTCCAAAGCGAAACTTACCGAACGAATATTACCTGCATTATATTTTATGATGGCTATTTTCACACGTATAAAAATTTATTCTTGATCACAGTACCGTTATTATATGCAACACCTATCATGAAAGCGATAAATGGCCCACTCTCTTTGGTCGCATTCCAACTACTTATTCAGGAGATCTTCAATTTTCAACTTCATGGCATCAAACTCCTCCTGATTAAATAAGCGCGTCATATAAGCGATTGAACCATCTCTATCTATGATTACATTGCGGGTTACACCTGCCTTTTTCAGCGCATAAAGTCCAAAAATAGCAGCTTCCGGATCCAAAGCCAATGGATAAGTTATTCCAGTGGCCGTGGACAAATCATTCAGTTTCTCCAACGGTTCGTCCCTATCTATACCAACCAGAACAAAATCCTTATTTCTATGCACTTGCCATATTTCACTTTCAATAAAAGGCATTTCTTTGCGGCAAACTCCACACCAACTGGCTGTAAACTGTAACATCACCACCTTGCCTTTATGATCAGACAAGCGGAAGGTATCACCGTTATCAAGCACAGTAGTATAATCTGGCGCTTTATCCCCCACCTTAACAATATAACCCCTGTCATCCTCTTTTTTTGTTACACACGAAACCACAAAGATCATATGTATCAATAATAAGGTTGTAATTTTATTCTTCATGACCCAACTAATTAAAAATAATCGTTCTGTTTTTATATACCAATGTTCTTCGTTCAATATGGGCTTTTACCGCTCTCGACAACACAATTTTTTCAATATCTTTTCCTTTTTGAATAAGCGTACTAACCGAATCACGATGCGAAATACGGTTGATATCCTGCTCAATAATAGGACCGGCATCCAGGTCGGTGGTAACATAATGGCTCGTTGCCCCAATAATCTTCACCCCCCTTTTATGCGCCGCATGATAAGGTTTGGCTCCTGCAAAAGCCGGCAAAAAAGAATGATGAATATTGATCACTTTTTCAGGAAAATGGTTGATAAAACTCTGCGAAAGCACTTGCATATACCTGGCTAAAACCACAAAGTCCACTTTATATTTTTTCAATATCTCGAGTTCTTTTTTCTCCTGTTCGTCCTTGGTATCTGCTGTAATTGGAATATGGACAAAGTCAATACCGAACTGCTTTGCAATAGGTTCCAACGTGGCATGATTGCCAATAATAACGGGCACTTCCACCCTAAACTCGCCACTTTGGTAACGGGCCAACAGGTCGTACAAACAGTGTGAGGCCTTTGACACAAAAATAGCCATTCGTGGTATTTCATCCGTAAAGTTCAATGTCCACTTCATTTGATAGGGGTCACCCAAGAACTTTTGGAATGTTGGTCTTATCTCCTCCCGAGGCATGCTGAAATCGGTCAGATCCCATGAAACCCTCATTGAAAAAAGATTTTCATTATGATCCACGTGCTGATCCACACTAATAATATTACCATGGTGCAAGTTAATAAAATCGGTCACCCTGGCCACAATTCCGCTCTGGTCAGGACAATGTATTTTAACAATCGCTGTATTTGTATTATTTTCCATTTTAATACCCATTTCTCTAATATCTACAACAGTTAATCCAATGGCGCTATCCCAATGGCATCATAGACAATATTTTTATAAGCCCGCTAAATTAGCTATTTATTGCAACATCAAAAACAATTAACTGACATTTGTCATACCTCCTTCTTTCACCCTCATTACAATCATACCGTCCAACAGCGCTATAAGCCATACCACCCTGGCCACCGCCTCTCAGTCGCATGTTTAATATCTCCGCACCTTCCATTCAGCGCTGCTTACCTCATTTAATACCCTGAATAAATGACTTTATATGGGCGTGCATATCACCGGCCTCTCCCAACAGCTTAACAAAAGCACTCCCGATGATGGCGCCATCCGCATACTTACAAGTTTCAATGTAAGATGCCCGGTCGCTTATTCCAAAACCAATTAAAGCCGGATTCGTCAGCTTCAGTTTACTCACCCGCTCAAAGTAAGCCAGCTGCTGATCACTTAAACCTTTTTTAGCACCGGTCACCGAAGCCGAAGAAACCATATATATAAAGCCATTGGTCTTTTCATCAATCAGCTTAATCCGTTCTTCGGGCGTTTGAGGCGTAATTAGAAAGACATTGCTCACTCCATATCGATCGAATGTTTCTTTATATTCATCCAGATAAACCTGAAAAGGCAGATCCGGGAGAATGACTCCATCCACTCCCACCTCGCTACATCGTTTAGCAAAATTTTCAATTCCGAACTTATACACGGTATTGATATAGCCCATGAGCACCAACGGCATTTTCACCTTTGTACGAACATCTTCCAGTTGTTTAAATAAGACCTGTAAGCTCATCCCGTTTTCAAGGGCTCGCTGACCACTATGTTGTATTGTTGGTCCATCGGCCAATGGATCGGAAAATGGGATACCAATCTCAACCAAATCAGCCCCCGCTTCTTCCAAGGACTCTAAAATAGGCACTGTATCACCCAGTTGCGGATAACCCGCCGTATAATAAATAGATAAGATATCTTTTTTATCTTGAAATAATTGTTTTATGCGATTCATAACGACCATCATTTAGCTTCGAACACAGAGACCTCATGGCACCGTATTCAGTAACAAAATTTATATTGTATTATTTATCTCTTGGCCAACATCAAGCCCAGTCCCAGTAAGCCTAAAACGCTTACTTTACTATATTTTGTGACTTTCCAGAATTGACTATTATTCAAATAAGTTGACAGGCGGCCAGATAAAATTGAGATAAGACTAAATATCACCAAGGCTTGCACCATAAAAACAGCGCCTAACACCATCATCTGCCAGCCTACCGGCAAGCTATTTTGAACCACAAACTGGGGCAATAGCGCCATAAAAAACAGCACCACCTTAGGATTCAGCACATTCATCAGCAAGCCCTTTCGCAGCAATCTCCAGAAGCCATTCTCTCCCTTACCCTCTTTGGCCTCCAGATGAATCGTTGGTTTCTTCTCTCTCAAAGACTGGTAAGCAAGATAGAATAGATAAGCTGCGCCCATATACTTAAGTACAGCAAAAGCCATTGCTGATTTCTGTATAATAATAGAGACACCCGTTGTAGCAGCAATGGTATGGATCAGTATACCACAACAAAGACCAATAGAAACAGCTATTCCATTGCGATATCCTTTGGTCATGCTCTCTGTCAGTACAAAAATATTATCCGGTCCCGGCATGATAGTTAATAACATGGCTGCGCCTAAAAACGATAGTAAAACCTCCAGTTCCATCAAACTACAATTTAAAACGCTCCATATAAGTACTCATATCCTTATCGCCCCTACCCGACAAAGTGATCACCACACAATCTTCCTTTTTCAACTTCAGTTTTTTCAAGGCAACAAAGGCATGCGCCGACTCCATAGCCGGGATAATACCCTCCAGGCGCGTCACTTCCATGGCAAAATCCAAGGCCTCCTGATCTGTTGCATCCAAGAAGATAGCCCTATCAGTATCCTTTAGGTGCGCATGCTGCGGTCCAATACCTGGGTAATCCAACCCGGCAGAAATAGAGTAAGGCTCAATGATCTGCCCATCCCCATCCTGCATTAAGAAAGTTTTACTACCATGGATAATACCCACGTCCCCCAACGCTATGGTGGCTGCTGTTTCTCCCGAATCAACACCCAGGCCGGAGGCTTCCACCGCCACTAATTTCACTTGTTCGTCGTCTAAGAAATGATAAAAAGAACCCGAAGCATTGCTACCACCTCCAACACACGCAACCACATAATCAGGATATTCGCTTCCTGTTTTTTCCTTAAGCTGTTCCTTTATCTCCTTACTAATGACACTCTGAAAGCGAGCAACCATATCAGGATAAGGATGGGGGCCCACCACCGATCCAATGATATAAAAAGTATCTTCCGGATTACATATCCAATCGCGCAAAGCTTCGTTGGTAGCATCTTTTAATGTTTTGTTACCCGATTCTGCAGCTATCACCTCAGCACCCAGCATTTTCATACGCGCCACATTGGGTGCCTGACGCACCACATCCAAGGCTCCCATGTACACCACACATTTCAACCCCATCAAAGCACACGCTGTTGCCGTTGCCACACCATGCTGACCAGCACCCGTTTCTGCTATGATACGCTCCTTACCCATTTCCTTCGCCAACAGTATCTGTCCCAAGGTATTATTAATCTTATGGGCGCCCGTATGATTCAGGTCCTCCCGTTTTAAATAAACATGCGTATTATATTTCTCTGAAAGTCTTTTGGCATAATACAAAGGAGAGGGGCGACCCACATAATCCTTCAGCAATTGAATATATTCCTTTTGAAATTTATCGGTATTGATAATTTTTAGGTAATTCTTTTTCAGGTTATCAATATTAGGCTGTAACATTTCAGGAATCCATGCGCCCCCAAAACGACCATAATTTCCTTTTTCGTCTGCATTATATTTTGAACTCATCATTTATTATTTTAACTATCCACAAAGTATAATATGCCGCATCATTCTAATTTCACATATATCTCAGCAACATTTATTACACGTATTTATTCTCTTAGCTTACTTACAAAAGCCGAAACCAAGGCTACATCTTTCAAGGCCGGTTCCGTTTCAAATTTACTGTTAATATCCACGGCATAAACATTTAAATGCCTTAGTTTTTTGATACTATCCACATCTTCATGGCTAATTCCTCCGCTTAAAAAAATGGGTTTATGGTTGTTATATTGGTTCAGTATATTCCAATCGAACTTATGTCCACTGCCCCCATAGCCAATAGTCTTGGTATCAAACAAGTAATAATCACACACCTCGGCATAGTCGTCCAGAAGGGTAAAATCAAAGAGCGCATCCACCTGAAACGCTTTGATCACTTCAACCCCCATTTGCCTCACCTTCTTGCACAACGCTACGGATTCATTACCGTGCAGTTGAACGGCGTTTAATGCATACCGCTCAATCGTCTCCGCTATCTTCTGTTCCTTATCATTGACAAAGACACCTGTACGTTGGATACTCCTGGGAAGGTGATACATATTATCAGGTGCATAATCATCACCCATGTATCTGGGCGATTTATCGTAAAAAATAAAACCCATATAATCAGGCCGTAATGTGGCAATCGCATTCATATTATCGCTATTACGCATTCCACATACTTTTATTTTAGGCCGCTTAATCATCTTCTCTTTTATTAGCATGCCCCACCGTTGCTTTGATGGCCGCTGAAAACTGCATACAGGCCTGTCCCGGATTCTTATCCCGCATAAAGTTCTCACCTATTAAAAAGCCCTGAAAACCATGTTCACGCAGCAGAAATATATCCTCCGGAGTATAAATTCCACTTTCTGATATTTTCACTATCTCCTGGGGCATGGCCTTTGCCAAATCAATACTTTGCTGCAAACTAACCTCAAATGTTTTTAGGTTTCTATTATTTACACCCACTACATCTACCAATGGGTTTACCCTATCCAACTCCTCTTTACTATGCACTTCCATCAGGATATCCAAACCCAGATCCTTGGCCAGTTTGGATAACTCTTCCGCTTCGTGATACGATAAGATGGCAGCAATCAACAATATGGCACTTCCTCCAATAGCCTTGGCTTCATAAACCTGATAAGGAGAAATCATAAAGTCCTTACGTAGTATAGGCACCCGAGTCACCTTACGAGCCGCCACCAAGTCACTCTTATTACCCCCAAAAAATTCAGAGTCGGTTAATACAGAGATACCACTTACACCAGCTCTCTCATACATAGGCACGACCTCCTCAACAGTCGACATACTATTAATAACGCCTTTGGACGGTGACATTCTCTTATATTCGGATATAATACCATTGTGGTTTTCATCCTGTAAAAAAGCTTTCAACGAAGGCACTTCCGACCGAAAGTAATCATAACCTTTCAGTTTTTCTACAGTGGTATATTCCTGTTGACGAAGCACTTCAATTCTTTTTTGAGCAACTATTTTATCTAAAATATTCATCTTTTATGGTGTCGGAATTTGAGTATCTGCACATCAGATAACTTGCATTAAAAATAATATGCGCTATCATTCACTTAACGCGACTAATGATTTTAGCGTTTGTTTGGCTCTTCCCGAGAGCAAAGAATCCTTAGCCAAAGCAATGGCATCCTCCACTGATTTGGACTTATCCATACAACTAATGGCCATAGCGGCATTGGCAAAAATAGTCGAATTTTGCGCATCCGTACCCTTACCATCTAATATATTTGTAAATATTTGGGCTGCTTGAGGAACCGTATCTCCCCCAAAAATATCTTCCTGACAAATCCGTTTAAAACCTAAATATTCCGGAGCAATCAATTGTTCACCCTCATTGGTGATCGACTTAAAATCTCCGGTAAGCGAGATCTCATCATAACCGTCCAGACTATGAATGATGGTATAATTTTTATTGGTATCCTGAAACAGATATTGATACAAACGAGCCAACTCTAAACTATACACACCCAGTAACTGGCTATTAGGGAAAGATGGATTTACCAATGGGCCAAGCATATTAAAAAAAGTTTTTAAACCGAGCTCCTTGCGATAAGGAGCCACCGCTTTCATGGCAGGGTGAAACAAAGGTGCATGCAAAAAGCAAATTCCAGCTTTATCCGTTTGTCTTTTTAAAACATCTTCCTCATTACTAAACTTATACCCAAGATATTCCATCACATTGGACGAACCACTGGCCGACGAAACACCATAATTACCATGTTTGGTTACTTTATATCCAGCACCCGCCACTACAAACGAAGATAAGGTGGAGATATTAAAAGTATTTTTTCCATCTCCGCCCGTCCCCACAATGTCAATGGCCTCAAAATCTGAGAGATCCACCTTACAACAAAGCTCCAATAAAGCATCCCGGAAGCCACTTAATTCTTCTACACTTATGGGGCGCATCATATAAACCGAAAGAAATGCAACCACATGAGATCCATTATATTTATCAGCGGCTATATCTATTAATATCTCTTTGGCCTCAGAACGGCTCAACTTTTTATATTCAAAGAGTTTTTTTAGAATATCTTTAATCATAATTTTACAAACTACAAGGTTTTAGACAATAGATTCATTAAGACTTCAACCAATTTTCGATCATTCTTTTTCCATGCTGAGTAAGTATGGATTCCGGATGAAACTGCACCCCTCTCACATCGTATTCGTTGTGATGCAAGCCCATTATTTTACCTTCCTCATCACGCGAAGTGACCGTAAAACAGCTTGGCAAATCCTCCTCGTTCACCACCCATGAATGGTATCTTCCCACATTAATTTCATTGGGCACATCCTTAAAAAGAACCTCATCTTCTGCAATGACAGATACGGGCGTGGCCACACCATGATATACCGTTGACAAGTTAGAGATAGAGCCTCCAAAGGCCTCTGCAATAGCCTGATGCCCCAGACATACCCCTAAGATACTTTTTGTGGCTCCATATTTTTTTATCAAGGGAATTAAAATACCTGCATCACTGGGAATACCGGGACCAGGAGACAACAATATTTTATCATACTTTTCAATTTCATCCAATAAAATCTGGTCGTTTCGTACCACATCTATCTTATAACCCACAATCTCCTCTATATAGTGGACCAGATTATAGGTGAATGAATCATAATTATCAAAAACTAATATTTTTTCCATGTCTGTATATTCAAAACAATTAAAAATCAAAACGCAGCAGCTAACTCCACTGCTTTTTTCAGTGCCCCCAATTTATTATTCACCTCTGCCAACTCACTTTCCGGAACCGATGCCGAAACCACACCCGCACCAGCCTGATAATACAGAGTATTATTTTTACAAAGGAAAGAGCGAATCATAATGGCCTGATTAAAAGAACCATCAAAACCTAACATACCAATACAACCGCCATAATATCCACGGTTTTGGTTTTCGTATTTATCAATCAGCTCCATAGCCTTATACTTGGGTGCTCCCGAAAGTGTTCCTGCAGGAAAAGTATCAGCCATCACCCTACAAGTATTGGAACTCTTCTTGAGCTGCCCCCTCACATCAGATACAAGATGAAGAACGTGAGAATAATATTGTACTTCTTTGTAAGTCTTTACCTTTACTTTTTCACAATTTCGACTTAGATCATTACGGGCCAAATCAACCAACATCACATGTTCAGCATTCTCTTTGGGGTCGTTGCTCAACTGCTCAGCCAGCTCCTTATCCTTAATGTCGTTCCCTGTACGCTTAAAAGTACCGGCAATAGGATTAATCGTCGCCTCACCCTTACGAATCACCAACTGAGCCTCAGGTGAAGAACCTAGTATTTTATAACTTCCATAATCAAAATAATATAAATACGGAGAGGGATTAATATTACGCAAAGCCCTATAAACATTAAACTCATCTCCGGTATACTTACGTTTAAACTGCCGCGAAAGTACGATCTGAAACACGTCTCCTCTAAAACAATGTTCTTTCCCCTTTTTCACCATCTCTATATAATCATGATCACTTACATTAGACACTTCTTCCCCATCCGGATGAAAACTAAAGTTGGGCACCGTACGATTATGCAACAGTTCCATAATTTCGTCCAGCTCACTTTCCTGACCCTCAGGCAAATTTTCTATCAGCTTTATTTGGTTTGAAAAATGGTTAAACGCCAAAACATATTTATAATAATTATACCTGATCTCCGGTATCTCATATGCTTCATCTACCTTATTTTTCAACTGAATCGATTCAAAGTGCTGCACGGCATCATAGGATGAATAACCAAATAAACCATTTACTTTAGGGGCATTGGTGGGCAACTCCACATTAAACAACTTTAAAAAGGAATCCAATTGAGCAGGCACATCCTTTATGGCAGGGCTTTCCCCTTTTTCGATCGTTCCTTCGGGCGAAGTTGTTTCTACTACGCCTTGGCTTACTTTAAATTCAGCAATTGGCTCAAAACATATGAAAGATTGAGAATTGTTGTTACCGTGATAATCTGAACTCTCCAATAATATTGTATTGGGATATAAATCGCGTAGTTTTAAGTAAATGCTGACCGGCGTTATGATGTCTGCTATGTTAGCTGGAACTATCTTTGTTGAACTAATGATATTGATGGACTTCATAAGTCTTTCTGATTTTTAGTGTTTGACCTAGTGAAAAAAAAAATGGCTTACCGAGGTTTCGGCAAGCCATTTTTTATATTTTATATAATAGCGTAGCGTCCTACCTCTTTTCCTTTGAAAAAAGCCAGTGCCACCACCATGTATTGTTCATTATCTTTGTCATTTGCTTATAATTTGTTAGCAAGGGCAAATTTTAGGATATTTTTTGAAATATCAAAATTTATTTTGCTTTTAAATTGTTTTTTTAATTACCCAACACTAGACTGACATCCCCAAAAACACCTCACTCAATATTTGTGAATAGTTCGATCCAAACTCCTTCTTTACCCAATAATACAACGCTTCACTTTCCTCATCACTCAGCCACACAAGTGACTTAACAATCTCTTTTCTAAAACGTCTGGGGTTATTTGCCACCCCTAACAACACTTTTTTTTGATGCTCTAACATGATAAATATTTTTGGTAAAACTGCCTGACTCTTCCGGGGTAGAAAGATCAACATACAACGTTAAATAATTTATATTTGAATGTTATAATGTTATGGATGTTTTCATCCGAAACAAACATCAGAAAGGTCTATTAAAAAAATTGAACGATTTAGCTTAAAATGGTTCAATGCATTCAACCATAAAACATGCCAAACTACATCTTCCAGGCAAAAAAACTCCCCCTTATAGCATCACTAAATTGACTTTTTACCCTTGTAATTTTCTTATTTTATTGTATATTACAGATATAAATAGCCTATCATTACAAATAGTTTTTTTTTACAATTATCACTAATCACCCACAGCTAAAAAATATATTATTCTGTAATTCAGGCAAAAAACCAAAGCTTATGCGTACCCATATTTATCATGTAGATGCCTTTACCAACGAGCTTTTTAAAGGAAATCCAGCCGCGATTGTCAAACTCAAAAAATGGCTTGACGAGGATCTGATGCTGAAAATCGCACAAGAGAACAACCTTTCTGAAACCGCTTTTATCGCTCCGATAGCTGATCAACTGCACATAAGATGGTTTACCCCAACCACCGAAGTCGATTTATGTGGTCATGCCACCCTGGCGGCCGCACACATACTATTTACCCATGAAGATTTTGAAGGAGACCAAGTTTTTTTTCAAAGCAAAAGCGGTACTTTAAAAGTTTATAACAACTTTGAAAACCTCACCTTGGATTTTCCGGCGGACACCATCCAAGCGATAAAGGAATTACCTGAACTAATGAAGCTGGACGCCCAACATGTGGTAAAAGAGGTGTACAAAGGAAAAACAGATTTGATGTTTGTTCTGGATAAGCAAAAGGACATAGAAGAATACCTTCCGAACCTTGCCCTCATCCGCCAATTGAACTGCAGGGGATTAATCATCACTGCCCCAGGAGAAAACACTGATTTCGTCTCCCGTTTCTTTGGTCCTCAAACCGGAATCAATGAAGATCCTGTTACCGGCTCTGCTCACACGACACTCACCCCGTTTTGGGCTGACAGACTAAAAAAGAACAAATTAACGGCTGCCCAACTCAGCAAAAGAGGTGGGAATTTAACCTGTGAACTAAAAGGAGACCGGGTATTCATTGGAGGCACTTGTCAAACATACTTTAAGGGCGAGTTATTCATTTAATTTGCCTGGATTTACAATTTCATAAAACTCGCCGGACGGGATCATCTACTCGTGTAAGAACAATAATTTTATGGCTTGTTTCATCGCTGAAATATATTCCCAAGCCTTCAGTTTATCGCTCTACCCTACCTCGTAAGATGTGATAAAATAATCAAGAGCAGGCGTATAAATAAGACCTCACGTTGACACTACTTAATGATTCATAAACCGGCGAGCTGTTATCTCATCCACCCTTAAACAATATGCTTTTAAAAGACGCTGTCTGTTTTTAGCCACCCTATCATACAACCAGTCGCGCACCGGTCTGGGAATACATCTTAATAGGCGCAATAGGCACAACGGGAATTTAAGATAAGTAGCTATTTGAATCAAGGCATTGCTTTTTACATAGAGCCGTCCGTTTTTCCTTAAAATAACGGCATCCAGATTCTTCCGCCATTCAAGGGGCAACATTCTGCTTGCCACATCCGATTGCAAAGCAGCAAACCTAACAATGGCCTCCTTTTCATAGGTAAGAATAAAGCGCACAGCAAAATTACAAAGACCACAATCTCCGTCATAAAATAAAATAGGATGATCCATATCACTTCTCTTTTGCTCCATCATACAATCACTTAACAACACACCATGCAAAATGTTATTTTCCGACTAACATTGATCATAGTATGATCTACCTATTTTAGTACCTTAGGCTCACAAAATACAGGTGACAATAAAAAACAATACCCACATGGAATTAAGCGATATATACAAACGAAAGAAAAACGACCAGGATATTTTTGCAGAATTAATGGAGTTCAAGGTTAAAGAGGTCCTGCTCATCGCTAACCATTACGATGCTTATTCAATTGTGCGCGAAGGACGCTTTTTTGACCGTATCTATGGGGAATTTTTGCAGTTAAACCTATACACCGCTCCGCGAGTAACATCCGCTTCCAATGCCACAGAAGCACTGGAACTAATAGACAAGCGTCACTTCGACATGGTTATTCTAATGGTGGGACTGGATAAAAAGACACCCATTAGCACCAGCAAAATCATCAAACAAAAAGCGCCTCTTATGCCTTTACTGGCTATGGTTAACAACAATAGCGACCTCCGTTTCTTTGACGAAGCAGGCCCCAATGTTGAATACATAGACAAAGTCTTTGTTTGGAATGGTGACTCAAAGGTATTTCTGGCCATGATCAAATATGTGGAAGATAAAATGAACGTAGCCAACGACACCAGAATAGGTCATGTAAGGGTCATTCTGCTAGTTGAAGATTCACAAAAATATTACACACGCTACCTTCCTTTGTTATACTCCATTATCATGAAACAGACACAGGTAGTATTGGCAGAGGAAGGCTATGACCAAATACATAAGATATTAAAAATGCGTGCCCGTCCGAAAATACTATTGGTAAGTAATTATGAAGACGCCATTGATATTATCGAAAAATACAAAGAATACCTCATCTGTGTGATCTCCGATGTAAAATACAAGCGCCAAGGCATAGATGATGAAAATGCGGGAGTAGAACTCATCAAACATGTAAAATCACTTACCAGCCTACCCACACTATTACAATCCTCCGACCCTTCCAATGCACTTAAAGCCCAAAACATTGGAGCCGACTTTATAGATAAAAACTCAGAGTCACTTTCTCAAGACATCTATGACTTTATCCATCGCAAGCTTGGCTTTGGAAATTTCGTTTTTAAAAATTCAAGAGGCATACAAATATCCGTGGCCCATAACCTGAAAGAATTCATGCGTTGCATACAGCAGGTCTCCGCAGAATCGCTCTTATACCATGCCCGAAGAAATGGCATCAGCACCTGGCTAATGGCTCGCGGAGAAGTCAATATGGCACAAAGACTACGACCATACAGCATTGAAGACTTCGATAGCTCCAACAAATTACGTCAAGCCATTTTAAACGTATTTGAGCAAGTACGCATAGAAAGGTTACGCGGACGCGTTGTACTATTTGATTCCTCACTCGTTAACAGCGACCGGTATATTATTCGCATTGGAGAAGGAAGCTTTGGGGGCAAAGGACGTGGACTGGCCTTTTTAAGTCATTTTGTTGAAAACATCGACTTTAAAAAACTCTTTCCTGACTTGGCAATTCACATCCCACCAACCGCCATTATTGGTGCCGATGAATTTACCAATTTCATCCAAACCAACCAGCTTTACCATAAGATTTACGTACAACAAAAATACGACAGTGCACGTGCGCTCTTTCTAAAAGCCACCTTTTCGGAGCGGATAAAAAATCAGTTACACAAATATGTTGAAGTAATGACCGAACCACTGGCAGTTCGCTCCTCAGGTCTTTTCGAAGACTCTCTATTACAACCATTTGCAGGCGTGTACGAAACTTTTATGCTACCCAATAACCACCCCGACACAGAAGTGCGCTACCAGCAATTAGAGACTGCCATCAAACTGGTATACGCATCCATGTTCAGTCCTTCAGCCAGGGCCTATTTCGAGGCAGTCAATTATAAGATTGAAGAAGAAAAAATGGCTATCATCATTCAAAAGGTAGTAGGAGAAAAGGCACACAACCGTTTTTATCCACATATCAGCGGAATAGCTCAAAGTTACAATTATTACCCCTTTGCCTATATGAAACCCGAGGATGGCTTTGCTGTACTGGGAGTAGGCTTAGGCAAATATGTTGTTGGAGGCGAAAAAGCATGGCGCTTTTGTCCCAAATACCCCAACCTGGAACTCAACGCCATTCATGATCAAATAAAAGATTCACAAACACACTTCTACGCCCTGAATTTAAACACAGAAGAAAATGACTTACTACAATACCAAGAACACTCTTTTGTACAAAGACTTTCCATTAAAGAAGCTGAAGAAGATGGCAACCTTAGACTGTGCGCCTCTGTATATGATTACAACAACGACAGAATCATTCATAACCTCCACAAAAAAGGACCCCGCATCATCAACTTTGCCAATATACTCAAGTATGATTATATACCGCTCGCCAAGTGCTTAGATCTACTATTAAAGTATTTTAAAGAGGCAATGGGAGCCCCGGTGGAAATTGAATTTGCCTTGGATTTAAGTGCCGATAAAAAACCCGCATTTTATTTGCTCCAAATAAAACCACTCATAAGAATAGAAAACAACACAAAAATAAACTTTGACCAAGTGGATGAATCTAGAACTATTCTTGCTTCAAAAAAGGGAATGGGTAATGGCAAAATAGAATACATCAAAGATGTTATTTTTATGAAGCCAGAAATGTTTAAGCGAACCAAAACCGACGAGATGGCCAAAGAAATAGCCGTACTCAATAAAGAAATGGAAAAATCCGGAAAAGAATACTTGCTAATAGGTCCCGGACGATGGGGAACCCGCGACAAATTCACAGGTATTCCAGTGCTATGGTCACAAATTTCCTACGCCAAAGTAATTGTTGAAATGGGACTGGCAGACTTTCCTTTGGACGCCTCTCTGGGGTCTCACTTCTTTCATAATGTGACCTCCATGAATGTTGGATATTTTTCGGTACACCATAACAAAACAGATGAATACGTCAATTTTGATGTCCTTAAAGAACAGAAAGTTATTCACCAAACAGTGTATTTTACACATGTGGAATTTGAACATGAATTACAAATACTCATGGACGGAAAACAACAGAAAGCAGTGGTTATTAGAAAATAACCCTCCTTTAAATTCTAGGACCATAATTTTTAATCATCTAAAATAAAAAGTATATTGCATTTTAGTCTGCCAATGATTGGGCGACCAATTTACAAGGAAGCACTCATCAAAGGTTCTGACTGGCTCATGGGCCCACAACACACAAAGGCTGCATAAGCGAAACAGCCAATAAAGAATAAGAAGTAAAGGGTTCACAAGATGAAGATCATTATACAATGAAAATATTTATGAATAAAAATTAAACTGTCCAAATCATGAATGTATTAAAGATATCACAAAAGAAAAGGATTTGTTTTTACTTTGCAGTGGCCATTATAATGATATCCTGCTCCACCAAGTCTAAGTCACCTGAAATCGTAGTGCAGCCTCTTCAGATGGAAGTCCCTGCACAGATGCAGAGCTTTAGTGAAGAATTACTCTCCGGAGAAATTGCCGACACAAAGATCCACCACCATGCCTTTGTAGGCTCCAGCAAACACACCATCACATTAACCGAAGGTTATATCGATATGTTTATATTTATTCGCGGATATGGTTCGCTACAGTCGGACACCCTAAAATATAATATCGAACCCGAATCCATTGCAATACCGATGGGCAGCACAAGGCGCATACATATTGAAGTACCCGAAGGCGAACCCCTTCACTTTTTACAATTCACCAAACTACTTTCGACACAAGACATTGAAGACCTAAATAATTTCCCCGAAGAGAATAAATACGATTTATTTTTCACTCGCTTTGCCGATTGCGAACCTTATACCGAAAAGATCAAGAGTCCCAACACTACCAGCAGAACAGTACTTCCGGCTGACATCATCCCCCGCGTCTCCCTGGGAACGGTAGAAGCAATGGGGCCTGACGAGGTAGGTGCCCATAAGCATCCCATGTTGGATCAACTTTTTTTAGGACTCACTGACAACGAAGTCGTTGTACACGCAGACAGCGCTTCAACAACATTTAAGCAATACGAACTATTGCATATTCCCATTGGCTCAAGCCATTGGGTTAGTGTAGACGAAAATAAAAGGATGTATTACTTGTGGATGGATTTTTTCTTAACAAAAGAGGGGCAAGAATGGTTAAAAACACACAAACCCTCGAATACCGATAACAATGATTATCCACAAGACGAAGATGCACAATAAAACAAATACCCGTATAGAAAAAAGCCATGTTAAAAAGCCCGCATCGCAATTACCAGTCATCCTGCACAAACAATAAAGGACACAAGGGGTAAGCCGCAGCTTACTCCTTGTGTCCTTTACACATTAGCAGTCCGTCCGCTTTTTTTAATAATAAGACTGGCTACCCGTAGTACTGTTTCCTGTTATAACAATACTACCCTTACCAACCTTTAGTGATTTCTTTTTTGATTTACCCATGGCTCTCAAGTATGAATTACTCGATTTTAAAAGAAAAGCTAAGTCCTCTTTCTCATTCATTTGAACCTTGATATTTCCCTCCGTTGAGCTAAAAGACGAAGAAGCAGTAAACACCACCCGTGTTCCTGTTATGTTTCCTGTTGAAGACTGCACCTCAAACACACCATTGATATTAAACAATTTCACATCCCCATCAAAGGACTTCAACACCATATTACCCTTGGCAACAGACAAACTAGTATCGCCACTGGTAGACTTCAAAGCAACATCACCCTCAACATTTTCCACCTCCAGGCTACCGGTACCACCTTCAACAGATAATTTACCTTGCACATCTTTAACCCGAATAGATCCTTTTGCACAAGCTATATCACATTTGCCATTTACTCCCTTAACATCCACCGAACCAGTCTTTGTTTTAGCCTGCAAATCACCAATAAATTGCGCTACCTTAAAATCACCCGCTGGAGATACGACGCTTATATTCCCTTCACATGCATTCAAAGAAACATGTCCCGATTTAGAAACGACCTTTAGATCACAATCCTTCAATGCAGTCACCTCTACCTTACCCGACTGAGTTTCAGCCTCAACAGCCACACCTGCTGGCAAGGTTAAAATCACCTCACCCCAATGCGATTTCCATTCATCTGGTTTCATGACCACGACACGTAAAATTCCATCCTGTTCATTGATTTCAAAACCATAAGCATTTAAATTCTCCTGTGACTCAATCACCCCTTGAAAAATAACCTCTTCAGAACTATGTCCACGAAGGACTAAAGAACAAAAATCTGCATTCACTTCAACTCTATCAAGCCCTTTGAACACCTTTTGTTTTTCAATAGCTTTTTCTTGTGAATAACCATTGACGCAAAGCAAAATGCCCAGCAATCCCATTGCAAGTTTTCTCATAAATACCATGTATAGTTTAATAATTCTAGCTTTATTTACAAAATGGTACGTGATGAGTTTTTTTTAGTTTCAACTTTTACTTTATTTGTATTTTAGCCTGATTTATTCATGAATTGTCGAAAAGTTGCATTTGCTTTTTATCAAAGCTATAGCTATTCATAATAGATATTTTATGAATAGCTTAGATGTTGAGCACAAAAAATGCCATTTTTTTGATTAAAAACATACCTTCATATAAAATAAAGGTACTAATTTGCTCAAATCAACAACAAACCCTTGTTTTATAAGTAAATTAGTTATTTTTACAATTATCTAATTATCAAAAAGTGGATTTCAGCAAGCTAAAGATTCTATACGTATACAGTAGTCAGGGAATATCGGCCCGAACGCATTTGGTTACCACACAGGGCAAATCGATAGCAAAAACAGGTGCTACCGTTGAATACTATGATATTCCGGGGGTAGGCATGTGGAATTACGTGTCGCACATAGGTAAACTACGCAAATTTGCCAAGGAAGGTAATTACGATTTAATACATGCTCAATTTGGTTACTCAGGATTCACCGCATCCTTTGCCGGAATCAGGCCACTGATCGTTTCATTGATGGGCTCCGACTACAGGCTTGAAAGAATGGCATCCAGGTTAACGCGGTTATTTGCACGCCTATTTTGGGATTGCACAATTGTTAAATCTCAAAAGATGTTTAACAATCTAAAAATAAAAGATGCAAAAATCATCCCCAATGGCATTAACTTTAAACGATTCAAACCCATTGACAGGGAGATAGCGCGCCGACAAGCAGGATTTAGTTCTTCGGCACATGTTTTATGGGTATCCGACCCCCAACGAAAGGAAAAAAACTTTGCGCTTGCCAGAGAGTCCTTCTCTTTTATAGAGACAGAAGACGTTGAATTAACCATTGTCAACAATGTAGAGATAGACAAGGTCCCTTCCTATTACTATGCTGCCGATGTGTTATTGTTAACATCACGCTGGGAAGGATCTCCCAATGTAATCAAAGAAGCCATGGCTTGCTCACTACCCATTGTTTCAACCGATGTGGGAGATGTAGCTGACATCACCAAAGAAGTAGATGGCTGCTTCATTGTGGAAAGTGATCCGGAAGAAATTGCCAATGCTATTGACACAGCGCTGCTCTATGGCAAAAGAACCAATGGCAGAGACAAAGTAAAACACATGGACGTAGAATTTATTTCGGAACGTCTTTTAGAGGTATACAAAAATGTTTTAAAAGAACATACAAAAAAATGAGAGCAAACGTAAGCCATACAAAAAACCCGTTAAAATACACCTCTGTCATTCTTATTTCTTACGCCTTTAGCTTTTTTTTTCTTTCTTCGCTAAAGGCGCAAGACGCTCCATATCATATAGACAACGAGGTAGTATATGATTTTATTGACGAACTAGCCAACAAAGATATTATCCACATTAACAGTGCTGTAAAACCCTATTCACGAAAACAAATCGCGCTTTTTCTGTCAGAAGCAAAAAAGTCCCAGCTCCTAACGCCCCGACAAAGACAAGAGATAAAATTTTACTTAAAAGACTTTAATAAAGAATTAATACCTAATAAAGATTTCAATAAGCGCTTCGACGTCTTTTACCATAGCGATTCCACCTTTAAATTATCCGTCAACGCCATCTTTGGTGGCCGTGGCTATTCCAACGCAAACGGCTTTGAACAGCACAGGTGGAACGGCGCACAGTTCTTCGGATATATGGGCTCTAAGCTTTCTTTTTATGGCAGTCTGCGTGATAACTACGAGAGCGAGGCCATTGGATCACCCACCAACCTGACGCAACACCCGGGCGCAGTCTATAAATTAGGGGCCGACAAGAAAGACTACAGTGAGGCTCGGGGCGGACTAGTATATAGCTGGAACACCGGGAGCATAGGCATTGTTAAAGATCATTTTATCTGGGGGAATAATTACAATGGATCTAATATTTTCTCGGGACACACGCCCAGCTTTGCCCATCTTAAGCTTCACTTAAAACCAACCCAATGGCTTGAAATCAATTACTTGCACGGCTGGCTGGCATCAGAGGTGGTAGACAGTGCTGCCTCCTATAGTCTGTTAAACGATACACGTCGTGTATACGCCAACAAATTTATCGCAGCCAACCTCATCACCATTCAACCCTGGAAAAAATTACATCTCTCAATCGGCAACAGTATTATTTACAGCGACGGCAATGTTAATGCCACCTATTTGATACCCATTTTATTCTATAAATCAGCCGATCACAGTTACAATGGATCAAAAAACAGCGCGGGGCACAATACGCAAATGTTTTTCGACATTAGCAGCAGGCAAATAAAAAACACACATCTATACACCAGTATTTTTATTGATGAAATTTCCGTATCAAACATGTTCAACAAAGACGAACACTCCAATTTTATCAGCATCAAACTGGGAGCCCGTGTTACAGACCTACTCCCTAACATAAGTCTCACTGCTGAATATACCCGAACCAACCCCTTCACCTATACGCACTTCATTCCTTCTTTGACATACGAAAGCAACCATTACACCCTAGGTCATTACCTTAAAGACAACGCAGATGAAGTATTTCTAGCAGCCAGATATAAACCCATCCGCGGCCTAGATATTCAGCTATCGTATACACATAGCAGAAAAGGCAAAGACAACCAAAAAATATTAGAAGAAAGCGGAGCCATAGAGAACCTGTGGGGAGACGGCCGAACAGGCTATTCTTTTATGGAAACTGTACGATATAAAAAAAACGCAGTAAAACTAAAGGCATTGTACCAAATAATAAACGATGCTTATCTTTATGCTGAAATAGAAAGCTATCATATTTCAGGGGAAGATATGGAGACATACACCCCCTTGCCATACTTAAATGATAATAAGATGATTATATTCGGACTTAACTTTGGATTCTAAGGAATATCTACTTAATCCGTTTTTGATACATCCTCTGTTTTCAATACTCAGTCAAAGAAAAACGTATGGTATTCAAAAACTGTTAGCATAGCTAAGATATTAATTGGAAATTAAGACAAAATTACGCAAAACGTTATAACATGTTAGATAAACTATTAGCCAAAGAAACTAAACTATCAGTCATAGGATTAGGGTATGTGGGCTTACCCATCGCACTGGAGTTTTCAAAGAAAATGAAGGTCATCGGGTTCGACATCAAACAAGATAGAATTGACTTGATGAAACAAGGCATCGACCCCAGCAAGGAATTAAACAAAACAGATTTTGATGGTTGCGATATTGAATTCACAAATCATATTGAGGATGTAAGAAAAGCTACTTTTCACGTAGTGGCTGTCCCTACACCAATTAACGAACACAACCTACCCAATCTGAACCCACTACTCAGTGCTACACGCACTGTTGGGAAAGCATTAAAAAAAGGAGATATCGTTGTTTTTGAATCCACCGTTTATCCCGGTTGCACTGAAGAAGACTGCGTACCCATCCTGGAACAAGAGTCAGGTCTTAAATTCGGTATCGACTTTAAAGTAGGTTACTCTCCAGAGAGGATTAATCCCGGCGACAAGGAACACACCTTAACCAAGATTCTTAAAATAGTTTCCGGCAGCGATTCCGAATCACTCGACACCATAGCCAAGGTATACGAATCTATAATTAAAGCAGGCATACACAAGGCCAGCTCTATAAAAGTAGCGGAAGCAGCAAAAATTATAGAAAACACACAGCGCGATGTAAACATTGCACTGATGAACGAGCTCTCGTTGATTTTTGACCGCATGAATATCAACACCTACGAAGTATTGGAGGCGGCAGGCACCAAGTGGAACTTCTTAAAATTCTTCCCTGGGCTCGTTGGTGGCCATTGTATTGGTGTGGACCCCTATTACCTGACTTATAAAGCCAATGCCTTAGGATACCACTCTAAGATTATTGATAGCGGAAGGGTGATTAATGATTCTATGGGTAGCTATGTGGCAGAAACCACCATCAAAAAACTCATCAGAAAAGGGCACAACGTTAATGGAGCCAAGATATTAATCATGGGTGCTACCTTCAAAGAAAATGTAAGTGACATCCGCAATTCCAAAGTAGCTGATGTATACAACGAGCTGGTTTCATTCAGTGCCCATGTAGACGTGGTCGATCCCTATGCCAATTCCCAGGAACTACTTGAAGAATATGGCTATGAATTAATCCCGGAAATATGCGACAAGTATGAAGCAGTCATATTGGCCGTTAACCACAAAGAATATCTAAAACTGGACGAATCATACTTTAAAAAGATCACCAAAAAAGATGCGGTCTTTGTGGACATCAAGGGCGTATTCCGCGGAAAAATAAACGAACTGGAATACTGGAGCCTCTAATAAAACAATAGAAGCACAACAGCTTTCCAGCTCTTCAAAAAGCGTATACAGTTTATACCGGGTCAGCCCTTGCTAATTCGGTATAATACTTGCTTAAGACCTGCATTGACTCTCCAAAATAACATTTAACGAAGATCATCCTACAGTAATAGTTCTACATTTGAATGACCCCACATTAAAAAAACAGGTTAACATAGTCATCGCCGCATAAAATTCTACATTTATGTAGATTATTCTACATTCTGCCCCATTTTTTCTACAATATGTGTATTTTATACATAAAGAACACTCCGCTACCGATCACTATTAATTAAAGTAAAAATAACCATTATTTAAGACCACTTACACTCATCACAACACATAGCACATTCCTCAAATTTACAAGCACTTAGACATATCATTTCATATCTTTACCATTAACACTATCTAGGACAAGAAGAATTTAAAATGTTTAAAAACACAGATTTTTTTTCAGCAAAAATGTGGTTTTTGGACACATTATTGATATATTTATAACAGATAGAACGAGAAAAACAAAAAGAATTACTAATCATTAAAATTTTTAACATTATGATCAAAGAAAAAGCGAGAACTGAAACAAACTTGGAAGAGAAAATCATTTCCTTTGTTAGCGAAAAACAACCTGTTCACATTGGTGAAATATTCAAGACTTTAAGAATATCTCAGACCAAGGGGCTGAATTATGTAACTTCAATGATTAACCAAGGTAAACTTTATTATGCATCCAATAACCAAGTTAACGTATTTTAATCAACCAAGCCCGGGTCATTCATTCAACCCTAAATTTCACCTTTAGACTTCCCTCACTACAAATGACGGGAAGTTTTTTTATGCCTATACGTGATCACTGCACAAAAAAACCTCTTCACCATTACTGATAAAGAGGTCGAATAAATTCTTTTTTATACTCCTAATCATCCATGCCTACGTACCTCAACACGTAATACAATAAGGTAACCAAGGATGACAAAGCAGCCACCACATAAGTATAAGCTGCCCATTTTAAAGCATCTTTGGCTTTATCATGCACAGCACCGGTAGCTACCCCACTGCTATCTAACCAAGTCAATGCCCGTTGTGTTGCATTAATTTCAACGGGTAGAGTAACAAAGGCAAACAAAGTAAATACCGAATAACACATAATAATAATCTGCAATGCCAACTTGTAAGGCAATAGTCCCGGAAGTAAAAAAGCACCAAATATCATTACCATAAAAATAATATTCAGTACGCTTCCGCTAATATTCTGTATGGGCACCAATGCAGAACGCATCTCAAGAGGTGCATAACCTTGTGCATGTTGCACTGCATGACCACATTCATGCGCCGCCACAGCAGCAGAAGAAACCCCCTGTCCTGAATACACTTCCGGACTCAGATTAACCGTTCTATTGGCCGGATTATAATGATCCGTCAGCTTACCAGGAACAGACACCACTTTTACATCGTAAATACCATTATCCTTTAACATTTTCTCAGCAACGTCTCTTCCGGTCATTCCATACGACATAGGAATTTTTGCATACTTTTTAAACTTCGATTTCAATCTCGAGCTTACTATCCAGCTCAACAGGAAGAAAGCTCCAAAAATCAATAATAAAAATGGATCATACATAATTCTCTCGTTTTTTTATAACACACTAGCATTTCACAATCAAAAACTTTGCCACTCCTAAATTACAATGACAAGTAAAGACTAATCAGTTAAGAAGGCAGAATCCTCTGCCACTTTCGCAGCGAACACTGCCACCCATGACATTTAGCTCCTCACCCCAAGACTTCTGATAACAACCACAATACCTATAAAAGAGCCTCAAGCATCAGCCTTTTATTCCTTAGCAAATTGCAGTGCATTACCGATGGCCATCGAAGCGTAGACTCCAACATTTTTCATAAAATGAAAATGATATGGCGAATAAGCATCTTTCTGTAAGCTTTGAACAGAAATAACACCGATCACCTCAGTATAGATCCTTAGCGGAATATAGATCAACGACTCCGTCTCCTCTCCATTGGCAACGGGTCGTACCTCAGACAAATACAAGGTATGCTCCTTATGAAAATCACGCATAAAGATATCCAAATCATGAGAAAAAGAATACACAGCCAATCGCCCTTTATCCTCTATCAGATACCTGACAAAAGGTTGCCGTTCGCCCAAGAGGTAAACATGCGCAAAATCGATAGATTTTTCACGAGCATTGAATACTCCAATGGAAAACACATCCGTACACATCACCTTAGACACAGATTGATACAACAACTCTGCGATCTGATCCAGCGATGACTTAAACCTAAGCAAGTGAGCCACCTCACTTAACACCTCAATATCCTTACTACTATCCATCAACGACTTAGCCTGATACGCCAACTGTTTCTTTTGTACATCCAGAATCTCTGTCTGCTGTTGAATTTCGGTTTGTTGCTGTTGAATTTTACGTTTATGCTTACTCAGTTTTTTCTCCAGCTCATCCTTCAGGCTCTTCTCCTTACTCATCCACACTCTCACCGGCCAAAACACCAATCCCATCAGTAATATAATGGCCAACATTCTAACAAGTGCATACTGATACCAAGCGGGTCTTATTTCAAAAGAATAAGATGCACCTTCTTCATTCCAAACCCCATCATTATTACATGCCAACACCTTAAAGGTATACTTACCAGGACTTAAGCCAGGATAAAAAGCCATATTAAAATCATTAACGGGCGACCATTCCTCCTCAAGGGGTTCCAGCTTCCATTTATACTTTATTTTCTCCGGTACGGCATAACTCAAGCCATCAAAAACAAAGGCCAGATGACTTCTATTGTAGGGCAAGCTCAAATTTTGCGGCAAAGAAAACCAAGCACTAATGGAGTCATATTCAGCCTGTATAGAATCCGAATCCCAATTAGGCTTCTGAAAATTAAGCAATATATCACGCAGGTAAATGGGAGGTTCCAGGTAATTAGGACGTTCAGCATCGGGGTTATATACCATAGCTCCTTTAATGGTTCCGAACCACAACTTCCCATCTCTATCCAACAAGTTACACCCGCCATTATTCTCAACCCCTATAAATCCATCATCCTTATCATAGTTTTGTATCGACACCAATTCTCCTGTTTGATCCAAAGTTAACTTATCCACCCCATTTTGGGTTCCTGCCCAAATATTCCCTTCGGCATCGGCAATCACAGAATAAACATTGTCAGACCTAACACCGGTAGAAGAATCAAAATATGTAAACCTTTGACCATCATACCTATTCAACCCACCCGTAAATGTAGCAAACCATATATTACCTACCTTATCCTCTGCCGTTTGTAACACCCAAGAAGAATTCAATTGGTTCACATCAGAAAAATGAACGAAGTGTATATGATCGTATTTAAAAACGCCTTTGGTAGTTGAAATCCATATATTCTGTTTGGAATCGACAAATAAGTTGGTGATAAAGGGAGACACCAAGCCCGAGTTAGCAGGAGTAAACCAGTGGCTTAGCTGCCCTGGCACATATTTAAACAAACCCTTACCATATATACCCATCCAGATGGTATCACCCTGCTGTATCATATCCACAACAGGCGTTTGCGGATCCAGTCCATACTTTTCTCCAACAGAAATAAAACGCTTATGATCATATTCATACAAACCCCCAACGGTTGCAACAAGTACATTTCCATTCTTAAGCTCTAACATACTGCGTGCTTGTGCCATCTTAGCATCCGCCGACGCCTGCAACAATTCAACTTTTTCACCATCAAACACCGAAATAGTATTATTGTCGTCGCCCAGGTAAACTTTACCTTCGCTATCCTGAAATATACTCCTAACAATATTCCCACCCAATCCGCTCTCTTCATTAAAAGAAACAAATTTATCACCACCATATTTGAAGACTCCAGATCCACTGGTTCCGAACCACATATTCCCCTCTCTATCTTCGCCCAAAGAAGTTACCAATGATGTTTTTAGTCCATTGCTATTATTAAACAACTTAATTTTATCGTCATGAAACCACACTATTCCTCCCGAAGAAACCGCCACCCAAACGCCTCCATCTCTGTCCTCATAGGCCCTAAAAACCCTATCCAATGGTATTTCCTTGGGCCAGTCAATATCTTTAACATCGCCATTCAATCCCAGCACCAACAAATTTTGCGTGCCATCACCCTTCCCAAAAGCAAGAACCCATTGATTTCTATATTTATCCTGCAACAAGGGAATTAATATCTTGTCCTCCAGGCCGTATGTCTCTTGCATATGCGATAATGTCACCTGATTATTTTCAATCTCACAAACTCCTTTATCAGTGGCTATCATCATTTTCTTTGGACCCGATTTCGACATATAAAAGATCGTTTTATCTTTAAAAAAAGCTTTATTTTCACGCGTAAAATCAGTCACTTCACCCTCTCTAAAACGATAAATAACCTTTTCTCCACTCACACTGCGTGCCATCAACCATACCGAGCCATCCATCATCTCCATAAATTGCATACGATCCTGAAAGATAGCCGTATCCGATTTCAGGTAGTATTTAAAATCTTTTCCATTATATTTTATCACACCCTTAGGTGAGCCAATCCACAAATCATAATTATTGTCGGAGTACAAACCCATCACAAGATCTTCAAGTAACCCATCCTTTTTGGTCAGCACATCAAAGTGCATACCATTAAAACGACATAGGCCTCCACCATTGGTGCCCAACCACAAATAGCCAAACTGATCCTCAGCAATATCATTCACCTCGGATTGAGGGAGCCCCTCCTCCAAGGAATATTGACGAAAAAAATGATGCTGCCCATTGAGAACACAAGGCAACAAAAAAACAACAAAAACAATATGTACAAACTTTAACTTCATATACCTCACTCATTCATAAACCACCAAGCACTATACTCGCACAGCACTGATCTACAGCACAAATACAAAATATTCCCTTTTAATAAATCACTAAACACCCCTATCACCCAAAATCATCTAATGATTAGGAATGCATCAAAAAGCTACAAAAAAAAGACAATGAAAAAGATTAAAACCTGAAATATATAAATGGTTTTATATCCATTAAGCTAAATTGGTAAATAATTACTGAAAAAACAACGACAACAATCATCTTTATAACAACATTTGCCCTAATAAGGTTGTATTTTATTAATCGTTCCAATTCCGAAGGTAACCAGTGAAGCATATACCCCAAAAAGATCACAAACAAAACACTTGCATATGCATGAAATAATTCACTGGGATTATAGATTAAAAAGGCAGAGGTCAGGCGCATAAGAAACAATCGCAAAGTCTCCATATCGGGCGATCGAAATACGACCCATGTAAAAACTATGAAATGAAAAGTAAGTAAAAAAGCTATAAATTTGGGCATTTTAAAGTTTACTTTTTTAAAAACCCCCAACATCATTTTTTCAATCAACAGGGCCAATCCATGCAAGGCGCCCCAAATAACAAACAACCATCCGGCACCATGCCAGAGTCCTCCCAGGAGCATCGTAATCATCAGGTTTAATCCTCTACGAATGGTTCCGTGTCTATTTCCGCCCAATGGTATATACAAATAATCACGCAGCCACGACGACAAGGAGATATGCCATCTCCTCCAAAAATCGGTAACAGATGTAGCCACATAAGGAAGGTTAAAATTATTGGGTAATTTAAATCCCAATATAAGAGCCACACCAATGGCAATATCGGTATATCCTGAAAAATCACAATATATTTGTAAGGTATAAGCATAGGCACCCATAAGAAGCTCTACACCGCTATACATCATGGGGGCATCAAAAACACGATCTACCAAGTTGACAGACAGATGATCAGAAATAACCATTTTTTTGAACAGACCGCCCAATATTAACCACACAGCCCACCAGAATCTCTTTTCGGACAGCACATACTTTTGATGCAATTGCGGTATAAACTCCCAAGCTCTAACAATGGGTCCAGCCACCAGTTGGGGAAAAAAAGACACATAAAAACCAAAATCCAACATATTTCTTACCGGCTTTATTCTATTCCTATAAACATCCACCGAATAACTAATGGTTTGAAAAGTAAAAAAAGAAATACCCACTGGAAGCAATATATGACTCGTCGCCAGTCCGGTTTTAAAAAAAGCATTGGTAATTAGCGAGAAATAATTGACCACATTCACCTTTAGTCCAAAAAGCTGAAATAAAAGCTCTGCAAAAAAATATGCATATTTAAAATATGCCAACACACTAAGATTGACTACCAGGCTCAGTACCAACAAAAACTTCCGCACCCTTTGTTTCTTTGAACTACCAATCCCCAGCCCGATACAATAATCAACAATGGTTGAGAACAACAATAAAAAAAAGTAATACCCTCCGGCTTTGTAGTAAAAAAAGATACTGGCCACAAAAAGAAATGCATTGCGTAAAACACTGCGATTGAACAAGAGTGCATTACCCAACAATACGACGCCAAAGAACACCCAAAACAAATAATGCGTAAAAACAAAACTTGACTGAGGGTCATATTTTAATATTCCAATAATATTTTCCAAACTTCTATTCGTATGTTAATTTGAACTTAAAATCGTTTGTTTTTCTTCTACAAAATGTTCATTTTTTACATAATCACCATAGTCACTCATGATGGCTTTATACAACCAAGCTGCCACTTTTTTACCGCCCGCCCTGTTGAAGTGTGTATAATCAGACATGGCCAATTTAGGATGACCAGTCACCCATTTTAATATGGATCCTTCCCCGCCCATGGCTTCAAAAAGGTCAAAAAAAGCGCATCCGGCCTTAAACGCAGCTTGTTTTTGCGCTTCTTTAATCTTAAATATATGCGAATAAGCCTGCGCCTTACCGCCTTTCAACCTACCCACATCACCAACTCCAACAACTAAAACAGGCACCCCGGGCATCGTCTTTTTGAGTATCTCCAGTTGACGGTAAAATGTTAAGCTATAAAAACCATAATTCTCAGTAATAGTAGGTACCATATTGGTACCGTATTGCAAAATAACCAGACCAATATCCATATATTCAGCCATCGATTTATACAGCAAAGTATCTGTTTTATCAAGTCTGGGAGAAGACTGTCCTCGCATGGAGATATTATCCACGGCCACTCCACACAAACTATCCAGACTCATACCTAGAAACAAAGGGCTTTGCTCACACTCGAAGTCCAGCGCAAATTTACGAGGAGCACGCGCAAAGGTCCAACTGACCTCCGTAATATTATCGTCTGTCTCCAAGGAATCGGAACTTATCAAGTCATCTCCCCAATAAGCCTTTACCACAAATGGTTTTTCTATGTTTTTCAATAACAAGCGCGACTTATAAAACTTGGAAGCCTTGGGCTGAGCCATATAGGACCTACTCACCAGAACCCTGGATTTCCTCATGGAATCAATTTTCACCACCTTTCCCATCAATCCATATTGATATCCCTTAATTAAACGCGGATATTTATACACCTCATGCTGACTCCAGGCGCCTTTGTTGGTAATCCATACCGAAGAAAACTGTTTTTGCGGATCATATAAAGGTATAAGACCAGGGCCTGAGCCTTTAAAATTAGTTTGAAAACGCTCCCGTAAAAATTTAGTAATACGATCCCCTTCAATCTGCGAATCGCCCATGTGCAATATCCGTATCACTTTATTATCTTCCTGTGCCGATTCTATTTTCCGATAAAAAGAATACAACATCCTTTTAAACGAAGACGGATATTGCATTTTAAGTTTTTGAACAATAGAATCCTCTTTTAAAGAAGCGACTACACCTATTGAATCAGCACTTAGGGAGTCTATTTTCGTATACAAAGCACTGTCCTGTGCTACAACACTGCCCATGGCAAGAGAATCATTAATACCAGATCTGGCTTGCACCATAGGTTCTCCTGATTTACAACCGTCTAATATATGTTTTACAGAAAACCAACGTATCCGATACCCTGTATTCCCCAAACCAATGCCTTCATCAGGTATAAAATAGGCTAGAGCTCCAAACAGCATCAGAACAAGCATATAGTATAAAAATATTTTAGGTGGTTTTATCATATATGCATTAAATTACATTTCTCATAGGCAAACAACACATTTGAGCATTCACTCTGTCATTTATCAAAAACAAATATATTAATCCTATGGAACAAATACGTTACACCACGAATTAAGATACACAAAAGTATCATTATCTTTCATACATATAAAATTTAGTAAAATACGCAAATACCCAACCCACACAACAATCCCTTTCCCTTACACAATCTCTCAACTACTGCACGCCATTTTTCTTCAGAAAGGCCACATACTTTTTATCTTTCTCCAAAATATGCTCCAACAGCCAGTTTTTCAGGTATTCGATGATTTCAAAAGAAACGGTAGCATCTCCTGCTTCAAACTCATTTTTAAAATTTCTTATCTTCTCAATAAACTCTTCATGATTTGCTTTGTGTGCATCACTATACTCGTAGCCAAACGCTTCAAAATATTTTTCTTCCACTCCAAAATGGTACACGGTATAATCCAGCAATTCTTTAAATACCTTTTTATACTTAGCCTTACTACTTCCTTTACCAAAATAGCTATAAGTAAGGTTAATTAAATCAACAAGCACCTTATGCTGCTCATCTATGGTTTTTAATCCAATATAAAATTGTGGTCCCCATGCAATAAGTTCCTCACGTATTACATCCCCTTGTCCATCCGCTTGTCCGTTACTAAAAAAGGAGATGGTTTCTTTTAGAGCCTCAGCCTGACTGGTAAATTCCTCCGAGGACGCAGCCAGCTCTTCAGAGGATGCAGAAGTGCGCTGGGTAATTATATTCATTTGAGTAGTAGCATCGTTAATTAGTCGGGCGCCACTATTCAGTTCTCTCAAAGCTGTTCCTACGCCATTTACCAAATCAACACATTTCTGAAAACTAACAGAAAGCTTCTCTGAAATCGCACGCGAGTAATGTGTCACATCCAATGTTTTTTGCGACAGTACATTCATCTCCACAGCTGCTTTTTTACTATTTTCGGCCAGTTTACGAACCTCTGAAGCCACCACAGCAAAGCCTTTACCATGCTCTCCGGCTCTGGCTGCCTCCACGGCAGCATTCAAGGCCAAGATATTGGTTTGTTGGGCAATCGCATTAATAATATTAATCTTTTCATGGATCAACTCAATGGCTTCTTCACTATCAATACTGGCCGAATGCATTTGTTCCATCTCCTTTTCGGCCTGAACAAAACGAGACATGGTTTGATCAGCATTGTCTTTTGCCACTCCAATACTTGCGGTCATTTCCTCAATGGCAGAAGAAATATTTTCGGCACTTTGCACTTGATCAGCAGCTCCCAAGGAAAGTGTTTGAGAAGCGGCACTGATCTCAGTACTTCCGGTTACAATCTGCTCGGCGCTATTATTAATCTCATCAACAATATGATTCAATTTCTCATTCATGCGATTAAAAGCCATTCCCAATTGACCTATTTCATCTCTACCTTTAATGGATGATTTCTGACCTAAAATACCATTTGAAATATTCAAAAAATAAGGAAGCAGGCTTTTGATAGGTTTGCTGATGGTTTGAACAACCCAGTAAATAATACCTACAATAACCAAAAGCAATATGATGGTGGTAATCATTAAGGTTAGGTCTATCTGTTTTCCGATTTTCAACACTTCCTGATTACTAATACTTACCGCATCCACCTTTTGAAGAATCACATCAAAATTATCCGTCACCTCATCTATTGCGCGCGCCGTCTCATTTTCATAAGCATATTGCAAACGGATGAACTTATCCTCGGCATTCTCTTCCAATATATTGTTAAGGGTCATGACGGACCTATGCAATGCTTGGTGCGGTTTCTCAACGCCTTCCAGCAGAGGCGCTATTTCAGGATATGCATATGCAATCATCTCTTTATTCCCATCATACCATTGTCCAAACGCACATTGATGCGCATCTATCTGTACCTGGATATGATCCACAGTAGAGTCTGTAAAAATCTCATTTACCTTATTCACCCAAATCATGTGATCGAGGTAGGCATGTGTCAAATTCTCTTTTAAATCTTTGTCTTTGAAGTTTTTAGTGACATTTTCACTTAAGCGGGCTACTGACAAGATGGTCGTTACAAAAGCAATCATACATATGACCAGAATCATGCCTAAACCATACATGATTTTTTTTTGGATGCTAACATGCTGAAATTTCATCAATCTTTCTTTTTGTTAATGTTTGCATGGTAAAGGTTAGACATGGAGTCTCCGTTTTACTGCCAAAAAACAAATTGGATACGTTTTCGAAGAAAAAAAGCACACTTTAGAATCAAACTAAATTATTGATTGACCGATTTTTCAACACATGCACCCATCCCTTTTTAATAAAAACACGATTATTTACTATTTTTCCGCCTTGTTTTTCGTTTACTAATGACAGAAGTCATATTTTTGTGCAACGAACAAATATTAAGTGAAGCAGTTAATATCTCTAAGCAGATAAACATATGGACAGAACAACAAAGTTATATAAAGCAATACAGGAGCGAATTCTGATATTGGATGGTGCAATGGGAAGTTTGATTCAAACTTATAAACTGGAAGAGGAAGATTATAGGGGCGAGCGGTTCAAGAATCATCACATGCCCATCAAAGGAAATAACGATATTCTTTCCATTACCCAGCCACAACTGATTAAAGAGATTCATACTAAATATCTGGAAGCGGGTTCTGACATCATTGAAACCAACACATTTAATGCCACCACCATATCGCAAGCCGATTACGATATGCAAGCAGCTGTTTGGGACATCAACTATCAGTCGGCCAAGATAGCCCGGGAAGCAGCAGATGCATACACCCTCAAAACGCCGGAAAAACCACGTTTTGTTTGTGGTTCTATTGGCCCCCTAAACAAGGCCCTATCGCTCTCGCCAGACGTAAACAACCCTGGATACAGGGCCGCCAGCTTTGATGAAGTAAAAGCAGCCTACTTGGAACAGGTAGAGGCACTCATCAGGGGAGGCGCTGACCTTTTGATGATAGAAACCGTCTTTGACACCCTCAATGCCAAGGCAGCCCTATTGGCCATTGATGAAATTTTCGACAAGATGGGTAAGAAATTACCTGTGATGGTTTCTGGAACAATCACAGATGCCAGTGGAAGAACGCTGTCGGGACAAACGCTGCAGGCCTTTATTGACTCTGTTTCGCACATGGATATCCTCAGCATTGGCTTAAACTGTTCTTTAGGAGCCAAGGAATTAGAACCCTATGTGACCGAATTATCGGAGAAAGCGCCTTTTTATATCAGCACCCATCCCAATGCCGGTTTACCAAACCAATTTGGCGAATATGACCAAACGCCCGAACAAATGTCGGCGCTTATCAGCAAGTGGCTTGAAGCGGGCAAAGTAAATATACTTGGAGGATGTTGCGGCACCACGCCCGAACATATTGCAGCCTTAGCCAAAGCAGCAGAAAAATACCACACACACCAAAAAGTTAAGCCTCCTGAAATCACGCATCTAAGTGGACTAGAGTCCTTACAAATGCGTTCAGATACTAACTTTATAAACATAGGAGAACGATGTAACGTGGCTGGATCACGTAAGTTCCTTCGCCTCATCAAAGAAAAAAAATACGAAGAGGCTGTTGACATAGCGCGCCACCAGGTTGAAAACGGAGCACAGATTGTAGATGTTAACATGGACGATGCCATGTTAGATGCCAAAGAGGAGATGGTCACTTTCCTGAACATGCTCATGTCTGATCCTGATGTATCACGGGTACCTATCATGGTCGACTCCTCCAAGTTTGAAGTCATAGAAGCTGGCTTAAAATGTCTTCAGGGCAAATCTGTAGTCAACAGTATCAGTCTGAAAGAAGGTGAAGAGATCTTTTTACAACAAGCAACAACCCTCAAACGCTACGGTGCTGCAGTAGTGGTGATGGCCTTTGATGAGAAAGGACAGGCCGACAGCTTAGAGCGTCGTAAAGAAATTTGCTCACGAGCCTATAAACTTCTTACAGAAAAGGTTAACTTCCCTCCACAGGACATCATCTTCGACCCCAATGTATTGGCCATTGCAACCGGTATTGAGGAACATAACAACTATGCCGTTGACTTTATTGATACATGCCGATGGATAAAGAAGAATCTGCCCCACGCACACATTAGTGGTGGCATCAGCAACCTATCATTCTCCTTCCGAGGCAACAATGTGGTACGCGAGGCTATTCACTCTGTATTTCTATATTACGCCATTAAAGAAGGCTTAGACATGGGCATTGTAAACCCCGCAATGCTTCAGGTATATGACGAGATACCCAAAGAACTATTGGGTTATGTTGAAGACGTGGTTTTTAACAAACGACCAGATGCCACCGACCGCTTGGTTGACTATGCCGAAACCATCAAAAACATCACCCCAGAAGAGGGTGAAGTTAAGCAAGCTGCTTGGCGAGAGGGTAATCTGGAGGAACGCCTAAGCCATTGTCTGGTTAAGGGAATCAGTGACTTTTTAGAAGTTGACATTCAAGAAGCACTGGAAAAATACCCTACAGCACTGGATATCATTGAACAACCTCTCATGGATGGCATGAATGTGGTGGGCGACCTCTTTGGTGATGGAAAGATGTTTTTACCCCAGGTGGTAAAAACGGCACGGGTGATGAAAAAAGCAGTAGCCATTTTACAGCCCATCATCGAAAAAGAAAAAGCATCAACAGGAGCCTCGTCCAGTAATGGAAAAATACTTATGGCGACAGTTAAGGGTGATGTTCATGATATTGGAAAGAACATTGTCGGTGTAATCTTAGGCTGCAACAATTACGAGGTAATTGACTTGGGCGTGATGGTTCCTACCGAAAAGATACTTCAAGAAGCCATTGACCAAAAAGTTGATATCATTGGCTTAAGCGGACTGATAACACCCTCCTTGGAAGAGATGGTGAATGTAGCCAAAGAGATGAAAAACCGAAACTTTGAAGTACCACTTATGGTAGGAGGTGCAACCACCTCAAAAGTACATACGGCCGTAAAAATTGAGCCACAGTACACTGAGCCGGTCATTCATGTGAAAGATGCCTCTAAAAGTGCACAGGTAGTGAGTGCATTGCTTTCTAAAACAGGCAAAGCGGCATTTGTAAACAAAACAAAAGAAGAGTATGCTGCCCTACGCGAACGCAATGCCAACAAAAGACCTGTGGTCATTGCTCCCATAAGTAAAGCCCGAGAAAAAGGCTTTAAAATAGATTGGAGTCAGGATCAAATATGCACTCCCAACACCATGGGTATTCAGGTATTTGACGACTATTCCATTGCTGAGATTAGAAAGTTTATTGATTGGACCTTCTTTTATCAGGCCTGGAACCTTACAGGTAACTACGATGGGATAGAGACAGTAACAACAGCTCAACAGGAAACCGAATGGCTCAAAAAATATAAAACAGAAAACGCCCTGGCCAAAGCCAAAGAAGCCCTGAAACTCTGGAGAGATGCACAAGCTATGCTCGATAAAATTGAGCGTGATAAAATGTTAACCCCTAAAGCTGTATTTGGATTATTCCCGGCAAACAGTGAAGGAGATGATGTGATCGTTTACACAGACGAAAGTCGTACGATAGAAAAAACCAGGTTTCATCAAATACGAGAACAACAAGACAAACCCGGTAAAGAAACCTTTCATGCATTATCCGACTTCATTGCACCTGTTTCTTCGGGTGTAAAAGATTATATTGGAGGCTTTGCCGTGACTTCAGGCATCGGTATTGAAAAGTGGGAAAAAGCGTATATGGACGACCACGATGATTTTAGTGCTATCATGTTAAAATCACTGGCCGACAGGTTAGCTGAAGCCTTTGCTGAGCTACTGCATTTTCGGGTTCGCAAAGAGTTCTGGGGCTATGCCCCTGACGAGGATTTTAATACTGACAACTTCATTCGTGAACGTTACAGAGGCATCCGTCCGGCATTGGGATACCCTGCCTGTCCGGATCATAGCGAAAAAAGATCACTATTTGACCTAATGGAAGTGGAAAAAAATGTGGGCATCACTCTCACCGAACATTTCAGTATGTACCCCAATGCATCCGTTAGCGGATTGTATTTTGCACACCCCAAAGCCATGTACTTTGGTATTGGTAAAATAGGCAAAGATCAAGTGGAAGATTTAGCCCAACGCAAAGGAATCTCTACTGACGAAATGGAAAAATGGATTCCCATCAATTTAAGTTATAGATAAAACAGGATTCGTTGCTTCATAAACAACGTATATCTTCGTATCAGAACCCTCATAAAAAAATAAGACACATACAATGACAGCTGCAGAGTTAGTTTTAAAAAATAAAGAAACCAAGTTCTCATTTGAGCTACTACCGCCTTTAAAAGGAAATAACATCGATAAAGTATTTAAAACCATCGATATATTAAAAGAGTTCAATCCTCAATTTATCAACATCACCTCACACCGCGAGGAGTATAAGTTTGAAACGAACGACAAAGGATATGTAGAGAAAAAAGTAGTACGCAAACGTCCAGGTACAGTAGCTGTTGCGGCCTCCATACAAAATAAATACGGCATTAAAGTAATCCCCCACATCATTTCCCGTGGCTTTACCAAAGCAGAAACAGAATATGCCTTAATAGACCTTAACTTTTTGGGCATCCACGATGTATTGTTATTGCGAGGAGATGATGCCCACAAAGATAAATATCCAGAGAGAAGCGAAGACTGCAATCAATATGCCATTGAGCTGGCTGAACAGGTTAACAACCTAAACAAAGGAATCTATCTGGACGGCACAAGCAACGATGCTTTTACCACACCTTTTGCTTACGGAGTTGCAGGTTATCCGGAGAAACACGAAGAAGCACCCAACATGGATTCGGATCTAAGATACCTAAAAGCCAAAGTGGACGCTGGAGCCGAATATGTAATGACACAAATGTTTTTCGACAACCAAAAATATTATGACTTTGTTGATAAATGCAGAGCCATGGGTATTACAATTCCTATCATTCCGGGTATTAAGCCCATTACAACAGCCAACCAACTCACGGTATTGCCCAAAATATTTAGTTGTGATATCCCCGAAGACTTCGCCAAAGAGTTACGTAAATGCAAGGACAATGAACAGGTAAAACAAGTGGGAATTGAGTGGTGCATTCAACAAGCTCTTGACCTAAAAAAGAACGGCGTACCCATCATTCACTTCTATACCATGATGGCAACCCAAAGCACCCGAAAAGTAGCCGAAGCTATCTATTAAGACATAGAAACCAATACCAATATTAAATCCGATTCATGCCATGAATCGGATTTTTTGGCAATGAATATTCATAAATTCATCAAGCTAAAAGGTATAACTTGACAAATTTCATATTAACTTTATACGAAATATCACCAAGAGTTATCATATTTACCGCATAAAACTTATGCAACCATGTTACTTAAATCCATTAATCCGGCCAACGGTGAAACTGTACACGAATACCCTGAGTCACAGTGGGAAGAAATAGACACCACTATCCGCAGTGTTAAAAATGCCTTTCATTCATGGAAAAAGACATCCACACAAAAGCGTATTGATCATGTCAAAAAATTAGCCCACCTCCTAGACATTCGTAAGGAAAACTTAGCCCACACCATGACCATTGAGATGGGTAAGCCCATTCAGGAATCCAGGGCCGAGGTCGAGAAATGTATCTGCTTATGTAATTATTATTGTGAACATATCGATGAATTTTTGAGGTCCAAGTCTATACCTACCGAAGCCACTGAATCCTATGTCTCCTTTCAGCCACTGGGCGTGATACTGGCCATTATGCCATGGAACTTTCCTCTCTGGCAGGTATTCCGATGTGCTATCCCATCCATTCTGGCCGGAAATACAATGGTGTTAAAGCATGCTTCCAATGTACCCGGTTGTGCCATCGCCATCGAAGATTTATTTCTAGAGTCTGATTTTCCGGATGACATATTCCGCTCTGTGCTCACCTCCAACAGAAGAGTAGAGCGTATAATCGCCAACAAACGCATTGCTGCAGTAACCCTCACAGGAAGCACCAAAGCCGGACAAGCGGTAGCACAAACAGCAGGAACCTACCTCAAAAAATGCGTTTTAGAATTGGGTGGCAGTGATCCTTATATCATCTTAGATGATGCAGATTTGGACATGGCGGTAGAAGCATGCGTTAAAGGCCGCCTACTAAACACAGGACAGAGCTGTATTGGTGCCAAACGATTTATCGCAACCGAAAAAATATATGACGAGTTTGAACAACGTTTTGTAGCAGAGATGAAAGCAGTAACCATGGGCGATCCGCTCAATGAGTTCAACCAACTGGGTCCAATAGCAAGAGGCAACATACGAGAAGACCTTCTGAGCCAAGTAAATAAATCCATATCGATGGGAGCCCATCTATTATGCGGAGGCGAGATCAATTACGACGTTGAAGGCTTCTACTACCCTGCCACGGTTTTATCTAATGTACAAAGCGGAATGCCAGCATATAACCAGGAATTGTTTGGTCCGGTAGCATCCCTTATCAAAGTAAAGGGAGAGCAAGAAGCCATTCATATTGCCAATGACACTAGTTATGGATTGGGCGCTGCTATCTTTACCGCTGATGTTGAAAAAGGAAAATACATCGCTGAACATGAGCTGGATGCCGGCTGTTGCTTTGTAAATGATTTTGTGAAGTCAGACCCCCGGCTGCCTTTTGGTGGCATCAAGGATAGTGGATATGGCCGCGAACTCTCCATCTATGGCTTACACGAATTCGTTAACATCAAAACAGTATATATTAAATAATGACATTTGAACAAGCATTACTAAAAGCCTCTCATATATGCGCCCGCCAAGAGAAATGTATTTTTGATATCCAAAAAAAACTCAATGACTGGCAGGTGGAACCTAATATTGCCCAACGGGTAATAGACCAGTTGATCAAGGAAAAATTTATTGACGAAGAGAGGTATATTCGGTTTTATGTAAAGGATAAATTTTTATTTAACCGCTGGGGAAAAATAAAAATAAGGTGGCAACTGAAGGCAAAACAGATATCCGGCAAGCAGGTAGACACAGCGCTCGAACAGATTAATATGGGAGAATACAGGCAGGCTTTGGCGCAATTATTGATACAAAAAAAACGTTCAATAAAAAACGATGATCCATTTAAAACAAAAGCTTCACTGATCAGATATGCATCATCACGTGGCTTTGAACCACCGTTGATATATCAAATTTTAGACAATGAAGTAATGAGCGATAACAAATAAAACATGAACCTATGAACCTCTTTAACTTACCAAAGTCACTTAGCAGGCTAATACTCTGCATGATGATATTTACACTTTCTTTCTTCTCATTGGAGGCCAAAAGAAAACCCTCTTGGGTCAATCAACGTCCCACCGACACAAACTACTATTATGGCAGGGCCATGAGCTCAAAACTAGATGGTGAGGTTTCTTTCCGGACAGAAGCGCGTAATAAAGCATTAAAAGAACTTAGCTCTGAAATTAAGGTGACTATCTCATCCAATTCTATTCTACGGCAATTTGAACATAATTATCAGGTAAAAGAAGAGTTTGAAGCAAGCACGTATGAGTCGGTAGAAGCCACCTTAGAAGGCTATGAGGTACTCACATGGGAAAACAAAAAGGAATATTGGGTAATGGTTCGTCTTAACAAGGACAAATATGCCATGCTCAAGAAACAAAAACTGGACTATGCAAAAAAAATGTCCGCCACCTATTATTACGACGGAAAAAAAGCGGTTGCCCAAGGGAATATCTACGAAGGCTTACTTTTTTACGTACAAGCCATCAAAGCCATTAAAAACCACACTGCAGAAGACCTGAGCTATAGAGATATCGACGGCAACTTAAACCTGGGATCAGATATTTTTAGCGCCATACAGGATGCGTTCAGAAAGATTAACCTGGAAGCGCTACAATCATCCTTCGTATTAGAATTTAGCAAGCAAATAAAAGTACCCTTAGCATTAAAAGCAAGTTACACATCCACCGCAGGTAATCAACATCCAATCGCCAACTTACCCTTGGCTTTTTACTTCACCAAAGGAGAGGGTGAACTCACAAATACAGGAACCACAGATCGCGACGGAAAAGCCAACTGTGATATTATCCGATTAATTTCCAAAAGAAAAAACCAGGAAATAACGGCAGAATTTAATTTGGATTTATTTCTTGAAAAAGAAACCGAAGAAGACAAAGTTCTCTTAAAAGCCTTCTTTCATGATGAATACTTACCTAAGACTCGTTTCAATATTGAAGTACAAAAATCTACAGCTTATGTGGTAATGAATGAGCTTGTATTTGACCAGGCTACAACAAATGGCGCTTTAGGAAATGCCATACGATCGGAACTGGCACAAAGTTATTTTAATATCACCGAGGACAAAAACAATGCGGACTTTATTGTTACTATCAATGCAAAATTCACAGCAGGAGGAGAGAGAAAGGGAAAGGGATATTCTGTTTTTGTTGTATTTTCCGACTTTCACATATCTGTTACCGACAACAAAACACAGATGGAGATATTCGCCGACGGCTTCGATAGCTTAAGAGGAATGCAACCCCGCAGTTACGAATACGCATTAAAGAACGTTCGGGAAAAAAGCGTGCAAAAAATAATCGATGAAATATTCCCTAAAATGGAACAGGTAAACTTGTAAGAATAACAGATCAGCCCACAATCAAACAGAAACCAACACCCTAAGGAGGTGTATACATTGTGGCCCTATTGTAAAGACGAACAATCCAAACAAAATGGATAAACTATTTATGGAGAGAATAGTCACAAAACCGGGTCAGTGTCAAAAGTTGGGTATTTAGATGGAAAATATTTTTTCTGTATGGAGAGGATTGATGGATTCTTTTAATACATACCTTGTTCTTGCTGCTTATCGATATGTCCTTTTTATTCGGAGAGGTTTATTTTTAAAGGCCCTCATGATAACTTCGTCATTATCATTGCCATAAAAAGGACCAAAATAGCGCGCATTGGAACCGTAATGTTTTTTAACTTTTTTTTTGCAAGGAGGGAAAACAGGATAAGAAAGAATATGCTTGAGGCGCAGGAAACAACATGCACCATCAAGACACACAAAGGCATATCATCATCAATCCGCAAAGATGGCCTTGGGTCGATATGCGTAGTAACCACCAAACACTGACACAAAGAGCGAAATAAAATAAAACAATAAACTCATGGCCACCGCATGATCCTGGTTCAATCCCAGATACTGAGAGCCAAACATAAATGTAACTTCCCTTAACCCCAGTCCTCCTAATGAAATAGGAATGGCCGACATTACACTAGACAATAAAAACAAAAACACGTAATCATCCTGTCTACCAGCCAGCTCAGTCCCCATTGATTTTAATATAATGATAGCAGAAATCATTTGTAGTCCCTGAATAACAATCGAAAGCAAAAGCACCTTCCAGGTAGCTCCCGTTAAATGGCGACTAAAAAGACGTAAATACATAAAATAGCCCAATACGACAAGGGGAATAAACAGCACAAAATAATTTAGAAAAGGATTCACCCATCGCAGCAGATCATGAATCATCTTAATTCCTCCTTCCGGCACCGCCACTACAGAAAGATCATAATCGATAAAATAAACCAAGGCACATAGATAGACCAAGATTACAGATAAACCACTCAGTCTATCAGCCAATACAGTGCCCACCAATCGTTTTATCGAAGTATGGTAATACTTATTGATTAAGTACACTTTATAACCATCGCCACCAATACCTCCCGGCAAAAACAAATTGTAAAACATCCCCATCCAATAAAGTTTCATATTGACGGTTGTACTTATTTGAACCGGTACGTATCTATAAAAAGTATTCAGTCGGAATGCCGACACAACCTGAGATACTGCATAAATAAAAATGGACAATAACAATAAGCCCCCATTAATTCCTTTAATGGCAACAAAGGTCTGTTCTATATCAATTTTTGAAAAAACATAATATAATGCGGCAATCGATAAAATTATTTTAGCAACAAATTTTATTGCTTTAGCATGCTTCTTTAAGTACGACAAAATCAGAAGTTTTTATATAAAATATTCCGAACAAAAGTAATGGTAATTTACAATTATAATAATTTATTAACTAAGCTTTAACTTCCTTGTATATAAATTACGTACCAGCACACTTTTATTTTATGCCACATTATCTATTAAAACCATCCGTAAAAAAACAAACAACGGACTGATCATATTCTTTTACAACAAGTGCAAAGCACCAAACCTGATCTATTCATCAATTATCCACTACGACAAACCATGAATACATCAGGCAAGATAAAAGACCAAGCAAAAAGATGATGGATAAATAAATACCCATAGCATCTTTAATCTTTATTTCAGCAACATTTCTGCCAGTTCTTCCTCATAAAAGAAGTTTTCACTACCAAAGGCAGGCTTCAGGTCATCGATCCACATCGCTTTACTATCATACTTAGCAAAGAACGGACGTGCAGCCCAGTCACTATTTCTACCTTGTATAAATTCGAGGGCCAGCACCTTCTCTCCCTTAATTTCAGCAAGTCCGATCACTCTAATTTTCCCCGGCGTACAAGACATACTTGGTCCTCTCACCGTACGTGCAATACCGCTTACTTGGGTATAAGCCTTCTGAAAAATTTCCCATGCTTTCACCACCGGAATTCCAAAATAATCTTGCGCACCCGTATCGCGGGCAATAAACATATAATAAGGTATCATTCCCAAGCCCACTTGTTTTTGCCACATTTCAGCCCAAACAGAGCTACTCGCATTGATATGATTAAGAACAGGAGACTGGGTTCTGATCACAGCTCCGGTATTTCTAATTCTACGAACGGCTTTTTTAACGGCATCCGTACTAAGCTCCTGCGGATGATTAAAATGTGCCATAAAAGATATGGATTTACCAGCCTTGGTGATACGTTCAAACACGGCCAACAGATCATCGGCATCTGGCTCTGTTAGAAAACGGTATGGCCAGAAGCTCAATGATTTAGATCCGATTCTAATCGTTTTAAGATGAGCAATATCAGCCTCTAATATTTTAGAGATATATGTATCAAAGGCCTTGGCTTTCATCACCATAGGATCACCACCAGTGATAAGCAGGTCGGTAATTTCGGTATGCTCCTTTAAGTATCCCACAATAGAATCGGCTTCTTTCATAGAAAACTTAAGGTCTCCATCCATATTGGTAAACTGCGGCCATCTAAAGCAAAAAGTACAATATGCATGACAAGTTTGTCCCTGCGAAGGAAAAAACAACATGGTTTCCCGGTACTTATGCTGCACACCATTTAACTTTTCACCATTTAGTTCTGGCACATTATACTCTAACTGACCAGCTGGATGAGGATTTAGCTTTTCCCGTATAATATTTGCTTCCCGTCTTATTACAGTTTTATCAGCACCAGAGCGAATCAGAGCAGCCATGTGATTAAAATCATCAGGCGCTAGCATACCCTTCTGGGGAAAATTTAAAATAAACATTGGATCGTCGCGGAAATTATCCCAATCAATCAACTCGTTAACAACGTAGTTATTGGTCTTAAAGGGAAGCACATTTCCTACAACCTCAATATTCAATAAATCATCATCCGACAATCTTTCGATTTGCGGAATACTTTTAAAATTATGCAATGCGTAAGTTTGATACCTCATTGTCACACAGTTTTTATTAGTTTCTAATCTCTCAACACAAACTCAAAATGCCCAAAAAATTGCGATAATCCATCTGTCCCTTTCAATTGGAAAGAGTAAATCTATTCATGCATTTATAATTTTCATTTGCTGCATGTAACTCCCAAGAAAATTTATTATTCACCAAATATGTTCAACGGCGTTCTTAAATACGATGTATTTCACTCACCAGTATAAAAAATTGAATTATTAAATTTCACATGCTCGTTTCATACCATAAAAATAAGATGTCTCTACACCCCAAAAGACAGATTATACTAAAAATACGAAAATTATACGGATTTGGCAATCATCCAACTTTCAATTGATACAAAAGGTAACTATCAGTATTAAAGATAGTTATGGGCGTTCGTTTTAAATCGGTGACAAAAATAGCAAAAATATGTAAGAAATTACATACTACACTTCCTAAATTAGCATGACAATTGGCAGTAACACATGTCCTATACACCACAAACAGTCACTGGCAGTGCCATTACAAATAAATGAACACTACGGTCTATTACCTGATAAGTTCAGCTCTATTCGTATCTAATTTTAAGAATATAAACAACAAAGTAGTAAAGCCCCACAACGAAGACCCGCCATAGCTAAAAAAGGGCAGCGGTATACCAATAACAGGAGCCAGGCCAATGGTCATACCAATATTAATGGTAAAATGATAAAAGAAAATAGAAGCCACACAATAGCCGTATATCCTACTAAAGGCAGAATGTTGTTTTTCAGCTAACAGGATTAAGCGCAAAATCAAAAACAAGAACAAGAACACCACGGCAAAAGTTCCCATATACCCCCATTCTTCGCCCACAGTACAAAAAATAAAATCGGTACTCTGTTCCGGCACAAAGTCAAACTTAGTTTGCGTACCTTGTAAATATCCTTTACCTGTAAGTCCACCAGAACCGATGGCAATTTTCGATTGATTAACGTTGTAACCTGCACCCAAGGGATCATCTTTAAAGCCCAGCAGCACATATACTCTATTTCGTTGGTATTCCGTCAGCACATCATTCACAAAATAATCAGCAGAAAAAGTTGCACCAACGGCGCCCCACATAAAAATAACGACAGGAACTATCCATTTAATTTTTTTTGCAAAACTTCTCAACAGCAGGTAAACGGTAAAAGCCACTATTCCGAACAAAGCGAACAGATCCCAGCGCAAGGTCAAGCCAGCTATATAAAACACCGTTAACAACAACAAGAATCCGCCTCCTACAAATAACAAACCTTTCAAGGCCATTTTCTTATCTATTTGAAAAAACAGAAACACCCACACACCCAAAACAATCAGTGTCAACAAAATAATATTAGGATAAACCAGCGTCAGCACAGAAGCGACTGCAGCAATAAGTCCAAACACCAATATATTACCCGATAAGCCTTCACGATAAAACGGCAATACGAAGATAAAGAAGACCAAAGCCGAACCAGTATCATTTTGCAGGAAGATACAAAGCACAGGCAATGCCCACAACCCCAATATTTTTAAAAGCTCCTTGGTTTTTCCAAACGAAAACTCATGACGTCCCATTATTCTGGATAAAGTAAGGGCCGTAGCAATCTTGGCCAATTCGGCTGGTTGAAACCTAAGGGGCCCAATCTCAAACCACGATTTGGCACCATTGATTTCTTTTCCCACAAAAATAACCGTAAACAATAGAAAAATCGACAGACCATATAAGAAGTAGGAGAACGCCACATAAAACTTACTATCCGTCATAAAGATGATCCAAATAATAATCATGGATAGGGCAATCCAGATCAATTGCTTGGCATATTCCTTACCCGGATCAAAGAATACCGGATTCTCTGGATTGTAGTTAGCGGCATAAATATTAAACCAACCATATGCCACAAGTACAATGTAGATAAGAATGGTTACCCAATCCGCTTTTTTATCATAATTATTTCTCATCATGAATCAAATCTCCTTCTAACATTCGTTGTTCTGTCCACTTACGGGATGGATCTATTTCCTTGTTCAGGTACTTTTCCACCATCAAACTAGCGATAGGGGCGGCCCATCTGGCTCCAAAACCGCCATTCTCTACATATACAGCTATGGCAATTTTAGGGTTCTCTTTAGGTGCAAAAGCAATAAACACGGAATGATCTTCGCCATGAGGATTCTGTGCCGTTCCTGTTTTTCCACAAATACTAATGCCCGGAATCCTGGCTATGGTAGCCGTACTACCCGGCCCACCCCATACGGCCATCTCCATTCCTTCAATAACCGGCTCAAAATGCACTGTATCTATACCGGTATTTCGGATTGTTCTAAACTTAGCAGCTATGGTATCATTTTCAATATCCTTCACCACATGGGGGGTATAAAAAGTTCCCCTATTGGCTAAAGTTGCAGCCATATTGGCCATCTGCAAAGGAGTTGTCAAAAGCTCTCCCTGTCCAATTGCCAAAGACACCACCGTTAAAGAAGACCAACTTTTATTATAATACTTATCATAGTATTTGCTATTAGGTACAAACCCACGAATTTCGTTTGCCACATCAGCTCCCAAGCGGTAACCAAAGCCAAATTTAACCAGGTAATTCTTCCAGAGCTCAAACCCTTCTTGCACAGAGGCATTTTTAGGATTATCGAGGATATCCCGAAAAACATGGCAATAATAGGCATTACAAGAGTGAGATATTGAATTTTTCAGATCCAGCGGACTAGTATGGTGGTGACAGCCCAAATGAAACCTACCCACAGTATAGCCCATATGACATTCAAAAGTAGTCTGAGGAGTGATCACTCCTTCCTGCAGACCGATCAGTGCATTAATCGTTTTAAAAGTAGAACCGGGAGGATACCACCCCATGATAGTTCTATTGAAAAGAGGCTTGAGCGTATCCATACTTAAACCAGAGAAATGACTGGCTCGTTTTTTACCCACCAACAAAGAAGGGTCGTAACTAGGAGCCGAGACCATAGAGAGCAACTCACCGGTTTGGGGTTCTATTGCCACAATAGCTCCTATTTTATTATTCATCAGCTTTTCTCCATATTCTTGCAATTCGATATCAATGGTCAACTTAATATCTTTACCGGCCACAGCTGGAATATCATAGGCACCATCTCTGAATGCCCCTTTTTCTCGGCCATGCACATCTACCAGCACATATTTATAGCCTTTTTCACCCCTGAGGTATTTCTCATAGGTAGATTCAATTCCACTTATACCATGATAATCACCGCGTATATAATAATCATCCCGTTCTATATCCTGCGGACCTACCTCCCCCACATAACCCAGAATATGAGCTGCATTGGGATACTCATACTTACGTAAAGTTCTGCGTTGCACAAAGAAACCATCAAACTTATAAAGTTTCTCTTGCAGATAGCCATATTGTTTAGCCGACAGCTGTTTATAAAAGATGGAAGGTTTTATCCAGGATATCTTTTTATTTTTTAGCTTACTTCTCATATCATGAAACAAAGCTCTGAGATCCTCCATTTCAATCTCCAACGCCCTACAGAAGTCCAGTGAATCAATAGGCTTAAGTTCTCGGGGCACAACCATCAGGTCATAATCAGCCTGGTTCGAAACAACCAGTTTTCCATTTCTATCATAAATTAAACCACGAGCTGGAAAGTTAATGATCTCCCGTCGGGTATTACTTTCTGCCGAGAACTTATAGGAAGGATCATATACCTGAAGAATAAATAGCTTAATGACAAAGGTAACACCAATGAACAAAAAGATAAGGGCAATAACTATGGTTCTTCTACTTAAATTTTCCACGTTACAATTCCTTTAAATTCTTCGTTTTTTTTGATACGTAAACAACAGGGTAACCCCCATTATTATAAGTGTGAACAACGTACTTCCTGCTGTTTTAACCATGATCGTCACAAAATTTTCTATGGAAAAAGATTCCACTACAAAATAAAAAAGGTGATGAATAAAAACCAAAATAGCAGCATACTTAAAAAACCAACCAAAACCATAATACGAAGGCAAAGGGAGCGTTCCGGGTTCATAATTCTCTCGTGGTGCAAAGCGCACTAATATAAAGGGTCGTAAAAAGGCCATAAACAACGACGCAGCCATATGCATCCCCATGGTATTAGAGAAGACATCAATACTCAAACCCAATAAGCCGGCCAGCATCAACAATAACCACCCTGGAGTTTCAAAGGGCAGTGTCAAAATAAAAATAACATATAAATAAGGATTCAAATAACCCGAGAATTCCATCTTGTTCAGGATAAGAACCTGAAGCAACACAAAAAACAAAAAGTTAAATATATATCTTGGTATCAGACTAATCATAATTTTGTATCCTCCTCCAATTGCTGTTGTTGTTCCTGAAGAATATTCTCCACCACTTCCACATAACTCAGTTTAGCAAAATCGGTACTCAACTTCACTTTAATTTTATAAAAACTCTCACCATCCGGATGTAACACTTCATCCACGGTACCAATCAGGATACCCTCAGGAAAAGTGGAAGAATAACCACTTGTAATCACCTGATCTCCCAAACTCACATTGGCATGTTCCGGAATCTCGTCCAATGTAGCAAACAATATAGATTTGGTATCCCAACTAACCGAACCAAAAAAATCAGAGCCTTTGAGCTTTGCAGACACTTTGAGCCGAGGGTTAAGAACCGATAGTGCCGTACTGTAATGATCGTTACATTTTATAACGATACCAACGATACCTCTATTACACAACACGCCCATATCTGGTTTAATACCATCCTTAGTACCCTTATTCAAGGTCACATAATTAAAATGCTTTCGAACAGTATTATTCACTACTTTACATGCTCTATATTTATATTGGTGCATGGAGGCGCTATCACCTACCATTGAAAAGTAATCATTGGACTGCCTAAAAGAAGTTGGCATTTGACTACGTAAAAAAGCATTTTCATTTGACAGTTCTTGGTTAATCTCTTTAAGGGCAAAATACTGTTCCACATTATCTACCTTTTCAAAAAGACCTCCAGCTATTCGAGATGAGGAACTCAAGTACAAAGCACGTTGATTCTGATTATACGAAACAACAAGAACAAAAGCGACAAACTCCAGTAGTATAAAAAGAAATGTAAAATGATGCTTTAGTATAAACCTTAAAAAATTTCTCATTCAGTTGTAATATTTTCCGATTTTTAAGGCAATTGCTTGCTTTTAATTATTTGCTACGATTTAAGTCCGATAAAGTTAGTTTTTTTTGTTAATAAGCATATTGAATTACCCCAATAAAATCCTATTTATTGTATGAAAATACAAAACCCGGTTCGAAAATTCCATTCCAAACCGGGTTATACTATACTTTTATAAAAAACTTATCTCATCAAGAATGAGAATTTATGTCTATTCTTCAGGGCAATTCCTGTTCCTCTGGCAACAGCATGCAGCGGATTTTCAGAAATATGGAATGGGATATTAATTTTATCCGTCAACCTTTTATCCAAACCTCTCAATAAGGCACCTCCACCAGCTAAGTAGATTCCATTATTCACAATGTCAGAATACAGTTCAGGAGGTGTTTGCTCCAGCGCACTCAAGATGGCCGTCTCAATTTTTGAGATAGATTTCTCCAGGCAATGGGAGATTTCCTGATACGACACAGGTACCTCAATGGGCAATGCAGTCATCTGGTTAGGCCCCTGAACAATATAGTCCGTTGGAGGCTCTTCCAATTCCGGCAAAGCAGATCCCACATGAATTTTAATCTCTTCGGCCGTTCTTTCACCCACTTTAATATTATGCTGACGACGCATATACTCCATGATATCGGCGGTTAGGTCGTCCCCGGCAATGCGTATAGACTTATTGGTTACAATTCCTCCCAAGGAGATAACTGCAATTTCGGTTGTACCACCACCTATATCTACCACCATATTACCCTGTGGCGCTTCCACATCAAGTCCAATACCCAAAGCAGCTGCCATCGGCTCATAAATCATATAAACCTCACGGCCACCGGCGTGTTCACCAGAGTCCCTTACCGCCCGGATCTCCACCTCTGTACTTCCCGAAGGAATACAAATAACCATGGTTAAGGAGGGGGCAAATAAGCGGGAAGATGTATTAATCAATTTTATCATCCCTCTAATCATCTGCTCAGCAGCATTAAAGTCGGCAATCACTCCATCTCGTAAAGGTCTGATAGTATATATATTATCATGTGTTTTACCATGCATCTGGCGCGCCTTCTCACCGATCGCCATTAACTTGTCAGTTCTGCGGTCAAGTGCTACTATTGAAGGTTCATCCACCACAATTTTATCATTGTGAATGATGATTGTATTGGCCGTACCAAGATCCATGGCAAGCTCCTGAGATAAAAAAGAAAAGAATCCCATTGGGTTTGGATTTATTTAATGTTTAAAATGACGTTTTCCTGTGAATAGCATCGCTATTCCAAATTCATTACATGCTTCAATGACTTCCTCATCCCTGATACTACCTCCAGGCTCCACGATATATTTAACGTTGTATTCATTAGCCGCTTCTATGCTATCGCGAAATGGGAAAAATGCATCAGATATCACTACTGAGTTTTCTATTTTAACACCTTCCTTCAAGTTAAAGCGAGGTATGGTTAGGTGACGCAAACTATCCAAACGGTTAGGCTGCCCCATCCCTGCTCCTGTCAACCAAAAAGAACCATCTTCGTCTTCGGTAACAATAGCAATTGCATTACTCTTCAAGTGCTTACATGCGGTAATACCAAACTTAGCCAGTTCCATTTTAGTAGCATCAAAGGCCAGTTTCGTTACATTTTTAAAATCAGTATCCACACCTTCATCTTCATCCTGAACCAGAATACCTCCACTCACAGAGCGAATCAGTTTTTCTCCAGTCACTTCATTTTTGATAGGTGTCTGCAACAGGCGCAGGTTCTTTTTCTTTGCAAAGACTTCCAATGCCTCGCCGGTGAACTCAGGCGCAATAATAATTTCAACAAATCGTTTTGAGAACCACTGAGCGATTGCCCCTGTCACTGTTCCGGTGAAACAAATAATACCACCAAAAGCACTGATTGGGTCACCTGCCCATGCCAACTCCAAAGACTTGGTAATGTCATGGGTTACAGCCAGACCACAAGGGTTAAGGTGTTTCACCACTGCAACAGCCTGCTTATGCTCAATATTACTTACGGAGTGATAAGCATCGCTGGCAGCTTTCCATGCAGCATCTGCATCAAGCATGTTATTATACGACAGCGCCTTTCCTTGTAATACCTTGGCATTGGCAAGCGAAGCGCCCTCTTTTGTATTATTATATTTATAAACAGTAGCTTTCTGATGAGGGTTTTCTCCATACCGAAGAACTTCACCATCGTTCAAGCTAATACGTTCCATATCTTCGGCATCGGGATTAAAGTAATTAAAGATGGCCGAATCGTAATGCGAAGAGACTGCAAAGGCTGCCCCTGCAAAAGCTTTTCGTTCCTCAAGCGTTGTAACGCCATCATTTTCTTTTAATACTTTAGCCAACATGTCATACTGTGCTTTTGATGGCACTATTACAACATCTTTAAAATTTTTGGCTGCGGCCCTTATCAGTGAAATACCACCTATATCAATTTTTTCGATGATATCCTGTTCTGCTGCTCCCGATGCAACAGTAGCTTCAAACGGATACAAATCAACAATAATCAAATCCAACTCTGGAATATCAAATTCATTGAGTTGATTTTTATCTGAATCATTATCTCTACGAGCTAAAATACCTCCAAAAACTTTTGGGTGCAAAGTCTTCACCCTTCCACCCAAAATAGATGGATACCCTGTAATATCTTCAACTGCGGTTACTTCAACACCTAAATCTTCGATAAAAGTTTTAGTACCACCGGTACTGTATAATTGAACACCAAGCTTATCCAACGTTTGAATGATTTCGTCTAATCCATCTTTATGAAAAACAGAAATAAGCGCTGATTTTATTCTTTTTGAGCTACTCATTTTTTAAATATTATACGATATTGAAAATTTTTAATGTTGAATCGAAGCATTTTTCAAGTAGAAACTATAGATACGTCTTCTTTATATGTTTTGTTACACAAATAAATACGTAAAAATGCTTCACTTCGGGCAAAATTAAGAAAATAAGCACATTTATCAAGGTAGTAATTAATTTTCTTGATAGTTTTATGGTGAATAAGAAAAGGTGATATGATAATCGTATTTAAATTTATAAAGGAGAGCTTACTTTTTGCATGGAATGCACTCACTTCAAACAAGCTTAGAACAATTCTAACTTTAAGTGGGGTTACCATTGGCATATTCTCCATCATTTCGGTATTTACTTTAATAGATTATCTGGAAAGTCGCATCCGGGATAGCATTCAATCACTGGGCGACAATGTGGTTTACGTGCAAAAATGGCCATGGACACCTCCGGAAGGCGAAACAGAATACCCATGGTGGCGTTATATGAACCGTCCCTTGCCCACACTCAATGAGCAAAAGGTGATTGAGCGTCATTCGCAACTGGCCGCTTCTTCCACATTTGCCATATCGGCACAAAAGAAAATAATTTTTGAAGCTAATTCCTTCGACAAGGTCCAAGTTCTTGGAGTAAGCAATAGCTTTGATCAAAACTGGAATTTTGAGATCAGCCGCGGACGCTATTTCACCTCTTTTGAATCCAGTAAAGGAAGTAACATTACAATTATTGGTGCTGATATTGCAGATGAACTATTCCAGGACACAGATCCCATTGGCAAGCGGATAAAGATGGCGGGCAGGCAGTTAACGGTAGTGGGTGTCATCCTTAGACAAGGAAAAGACATCTTTGGCAATAGCCTAGACACCAACATTATCATACCCATACAGTATGCCAAAAATATTTTTAACATACGCAGTGAGCGCGTTCAACCATTTATTGTAGTCAAGGCCAAAGAGAGGGTTAACACAGAAGACTTAATGAGTGAATTGGAAGGTATATTGCGGGCCGAGAGAAAAATAAAACCCCAGCAGGGCAATACCTTTGCCCTCAATCGAATGAGCATTATCCAAAAACAATTTGACGACTTATTTGGCATATTAAATATCGCGGGTGGTTTTATTGGATTCTTTGCCATATTAGTGGGGGGATTTGGAATTGCCAATATCATGTTTGTATCGGTAAAAGAACGAACACGTATCATAGGGATTCAAAAAGCCTTGGGTGCCAAACGAAGATTTATCTTATGGCAGTTTCTATTTGAAAGCATCTTTCTCAGTCTCCTGGGAGGAACCACAGGCCTGGCCCTAATCTTTATCATCATACAGATAGCCAACTCTCTCTTTGACTTAAGCATACCACTCACTTTTTGGAATATCTTTCGCGCTTTGTTTATATCCATATTCCTGGGCATTATATCCGGATATATACCATCCAATAGCGCCAGTAAATTAAATCCGGTGGACGCCATCAACAATTGATTATATACAAGAAACCTTCTGGCGACAAGCCTGTGTCTCCGGAAGATTTCTTATGTAGTCTTTCCAAGAAAACTCCAAATACTGCGTTATTCTCATTTTTGAAACAGTCATTTACAATCAGTAAACTCCTTGGTTTCAAAAATATCGAAAGCCTTGTCTTTGAAGCTTTCTTATCAAAGACAAAAAATAGTAGTTTTCTTGCAGCCACTATGTATTTATAGAACACAAAGATCCGCAATATATTTTCCGGATTAGATGGACAATATACTAGTCAACTCCACCAAAGAAGGGTTCAGTTTCTTTTTATTTTTCAAGGCCTGATTAAAAGGAATATGGGTAATTTCTTTATTCACCAATCCAATCATAATACTTTTTTGGTCATCAACCAGTGCTTCAATGGCCGAAACCCCCATACGACTTGCAGTCACTCTATCAAAGGCCGTTGGTGATCCTCCACGCTGTATATGTCCCAGGATGGTAACGCGGGTATCATAATCGGGATATTCCTTCTGCACCCTTTCGGCCACATGAATAGCACCTCCGCTAATTTTCTCTCCTTCTGCCACCAAAACAATGCTACTGCTCTTATCCTTATTAAATCCCTTTTCTAAAAAGGTATACAACTGTTTAAAATCGGTATCTATCTCAGGAACCAAAATAGCCTCTGCTCCTGAGGCAATACCACTACGAAGCGCCAAAAAACCAGCATCACGCCCCATCACCTCAATAAAAAAGAGTCGGCTATGTGCACTGGCTGTATCCCTAATTTTATCCACGGCTTGAACAACCGTATTCAAAGCTGTATCATAACCAATGGTATAATCCGTGCCAAAAAGATCATTATCAATGGTTCCAGGAATACCAACAATAGGAATATTATATTCCTGACTAAAGATACGGGCTCCGGTAAATGTTCCATCACCACCAATCACCACCAGGCCATCCACACCACTCTTTTTCAAATTCTCAAAGGCTTTTTTACGACCTTCGGGTGTTCTAAACCCTTCGCTCCGTGCCGATTTTAAAATAGTACCGCCCTGATGAATAATATTACTTACCGACTTGGAAGTCATTGGCTCCATTCTATCCTGAATCATGCCATGATACCCTTGTTTAATGCCCACCACTTTAAGCTTATTAAATATGGCAGCTCTCACGACTGCCCTAACAGCAGCATTCATTCCCGGAGCATCCCCTCCCGAGGTCAACACTCCCACTTTTGTAACTTGTCCCATAAAGTTTATTTGTCTTTTGTTATCATTTTAATTTGTCGGGCTACATTTTCCATTAACCAAGGGGGCGTAGAGGTAGCGCCGCTAATGCCAACAGATCTTATAGCAGGACTAAACCATTCTTTTTTCAATTCATCCACGTCACTCACAAAATACGAACAGCGATTCGCCTCCAGACATTTAGCAAAAAGCATCCTAGCATTACTACTTTTCTTTCCGCCCACAAAAACCATTACATCATGCTTTTGGGCAAAAAGCACGAGCTTTGGTAGTCGACCGGCCACTTGCCGGCAAACGGTATCATATGACTTAAACTCGACCTGAGCACTGATGTTTTCTTTCAGATAGCTTGAGATACGCTTAAACTCATCAATGCTCTTGGTTGTTTGCGCATACAAATGTGTCGCCTTGCTAAGGTCGATTTTTTCAATCTCGTCCATCGATTCTATTACAATAGCTTCGTTTTCTGTTTGTCCAAGCAGACCAACCACTTCGGCATGACCTGCCTTACCATAAATAACTACCTGACCATTCTTTTCTTTCAACTCCATCCATGAGTTTTTAATTCTCTTTTGAAGTTTCAATACAACGGGGCAAGTGGCATCAATCAGTTGAAGGCCCAGATCCTTGGCCTTTTGATAAGTAGCAGGAGGCTCACCATGTGCCCTTATCAGCACTTTTTTACTTACCTTACTTTGCAAAGCAATATCAGCTATCGATCTCAACCCTCTCTTTTCGAGTCTCTCCACCTCCATGTTATTATGAACAATATCCCCCAAACAATAAAGGATATCATTATTTTCCAACGCTGTTTCCGCTGCTTCTACCGCTTTTACAACTCCAAAGCAAAAACCTGAAGCAGGATCAATTTCGATGTGTAAAGATGACATTTTATGGATATTTTTTTTACGCTATGAAAGGTGCTGTGCACAAAAGTTAGAAATCCTCGACGAATCCTTTTTAACATATATGCACCATCCTCACTGAATCAACTTTCTATTTCTTAGTTCCCGAACAATAAAATCGAGTTGCTCTTCTTTGCTCATCTCTCCATTGTCCAATACAATCGCATCCGCTGCTTTTCTCAATGGGCTTTCCTTGCGTGTTTCGTCAATATGATCACGTTTTCTTACATTTTCCAATACTTCTTCAAAGCTAATGCGCTCATTTTTTTCCTTATATTCTTTAAACCGACGTTCTGCTCTTATGTGCGGCGAGGCTGTCATAAACAACTTCAAATCAGCATGGGGAAAAACCACGGTACCAATGTCGCGTCCGTCCATTACAATGCTATCGGTTTCACCCATCTTTTGTTGTAGTTCAACCATTTTTTTCCTCACAAATCCCAAGGCGCTTATTGCACTCACATGATTACTCACATCCAAACCTCTAATTTTATCTTCTACTAACTTACCGTTTAGATAAGTATCGTTGGCTTTCGTTTGGGCATCAAACTTAAAAGAGATGGTGATCTCACTCAAGACTTTTTGTAACAAATCCTCGTCTATACCCCCTCCTTTAATAATATTATTCTCCAATGCATAGAGAGTAACGCAGCGGTACATGGCTCCTGAATCGATAAAAATGATATTCAACAATTTAGCTAGGTCTTTGGCCACAGTACTCTTTCCGCACGAGGAATAACCATCAATGGCAATTACCACTTTTGAGTTCGTATCAGTCATTAATAAAATATTTGAGCCCGTAAAAATACTATTTTTGTGTACTGATGGTACAAATTTCTGAAATTAAAGCCGAAAAAAACGCGAGAAAGTTTAGAACAATAGATCACTATCTCTGAGAAACACAACTCATCAACTTAAACAACTACACCAACTCCACAACTTAAACAACTACGACAACTCCACAACTCGCCATCTCAAAACCTCTCTCCACCGCCGGACACAGCTATTGTTCTGGTCTACCCTGCGGTCGTTTATTGATAGCTGATATATATGAGAATCACTCTTTGAATGCATGGCACCATTTCATAGGCGTGGAGACTCACCTGTATCAATCCCTCAAGCACAGTATGTGTAGTAATAAAAAAGAATTATGACAGTCCTATCTGAAATTTGACAACTTAGTCGATACCGAAAAATGATTGGAAGCACCACCCAAATGATAACGAGCCGATCCGTAAGAAAACAAAAACTTGTATACCCGGAAACCAAATCCCCAGGACAACCCTGCCGTTGACATACGATTCTCAAACCCTAGCTCCTGTCTTCTCCGATAATTATAACCAAAATCAACGTGAAAGCTCTTGGAAGGCATAAATTCCACACCCACCACCATATGACGCAAGGCCTTGTCGCCAAAGCCGGCATCCTCGGTATTGTCCACAAAACCAGAGTTATTCGAATTCTCTGCATCATAAGGACTATAGGTCAAATCCCAATTCAAAAGACTTTGCAAGGTTAATGAAAAACGAAAAGGTGCATGTTCCAATTTTTTAGTAAATCCAATCTGCAAGTCAGAGGGCATGTCCTCCTGTATTTGGTCATAGGAAGAGATTTGTGATCCCACATTTTTCAACACCAGCCCCATGGAGAAATGTTTATCAGACAGGTTATAGTGCACCCCAAAATCAGCTGCAATCCCCAACGAACTATACACATCTAACTTTGAATACACAGGCTTCACAGTCAAACCCATAGAAAAAGCAGGTGACAACTGACGGGCATAAGTCATATTAAAGGAATATTCGGCAGCACTAGCTATCCCCATATCTTCCCCCTCGTTGTTGGTTCTTTGAAAATCGCCATAATTAACATTGTGAATACCTAAACTAAAGGTACCCACCTCTTTGAAATGTCTGGCAAAACCCACATAACCATAATTAATTCCGGTCATATAAGGCACATAATTCAACACCAAGGCTCCATCCATCTCCTTTTGTAGCAAAGCTGGGTTATGATAGGCCATATTAATATCATCATCAGGAATAGAAACATTAGCACCGCCCAATGCAGCCACACGAGCCGAATTGGTCAAATTCAAAAAATCATATGTACTTTCTCCTCCTCGCTGCGCCCCAATTGTTTGAGCTATTCCCAACCACATTATAATGTATAAATACTTTTGCATATATATTTACTTATTCCTTACTAACCTTGAAAACGACAAATATAAAGTTTTAGTGCTTATGAAACACAAACAGATAGAAGTTTAAGACCGCTTATGCATTGAAAACCGGCAACAAGCAGGCTTTAAAACATCACGCATCTCCAATCACCACAATGCTACCTTATGCAATAATGAAAAACATAGGCTCACATACATATCTTCTAATAGACCCTTTTCATGGTCTCCAACACTTCATAAACAGCCGGACATACAAAAGAGTTTCGATAAGTAAGGTTCAATATCTGATAAAAACGCTTTCGATCTGTATGGGGGTACTCCCGACAAGCTCGTGGCCGCACTTCATAGATCATACAATAATTATCATTCATTAAAAAGGGGCACGGGGTTTCTTTAAAAACATAATCATGATCCTCATCTAATTCAAAATACTGATCAATCAATGCAGGCCGTTTCATCTTTAGGTGTTTAGCCATTCGATCGATATCACGATCGGTAACAATAGGACTAATTGTTTGACAACAGTTGGCACAGTCCAAACAATCCAAGCGCTCAAACACCTCCACATGGGCATCCAGAACAGTACCATCCAGCGTCTTAGGCTTTTTCTTACGCAACCGTGTAACAAAGGCTTTATTTTCTTTGGCTTTATTATGGGCCAATTCTTTGTACCGCTCCAAATCAAGCCTCATCATTTATTCTTTTAATTTGTGCCACAAACAGTCCACTTACCACAATCACAATACCCACAGCCTTCTGCCCATCCAACACATCGTCCCGCAACCACCAGGCAAAGACAGCCGTAAAAACAGGAATCAGGTTAATAAACATATTCGATTTGGCTACCCCCAACACTTTTAAGGCCTTTGTAAAAAAGATAAAAGCCAGCGAAGAAGCAAAAACTGCCAGCTGTACAATAGCTAACCAAGAATCAGCAGAAAGAGTGGAACGCATCAAATTTTCATGCTCCCACAAAAAATAAAAGGGCAAAAACATAAATATCCCCAAAAAATTCTGATATGCTATGATATTAACCGCCGTATACCTATGCGCTAACTTCTTCAACGTCAACGAATAACCTATAGTAGACAATACAGCCACAAACATCAGCATGATACCAAGCAAAGAGGCATTCAGTTCAAATCCATTTTCAAATATCATGGTTCCCACACCTAAAAAAGAAATAGCCATTCCCAATATAGCCCATACAGTTATCCTTTCTCGCAAAAACAGAAAAGCAAAAAGGGTGGCAAACAAAGGAATCGTAGATACGATAACAGCAGCCAGGGTACTGGACACCAACTGCATACCAAAGCTCTCCCCCATAAAATACATAAAAGGCTCAAAAAAAGACAGCAATAAAATAAGCTTATAATCTTCTTTTTTAATGGCAGCCATCTTTCCAGTAAGCAGCAAAAATAAAAACAACAGACCCGAACTGATAATTAACCTAATAAGAACGGTAGAAACAGGTTCAAAGGATTCATAAGCCACCTTTACCCACACAAAGGAAAAGGCCCAAAAAATCATAGATCCAATAATATATAGAACAGATGCTGTACTTACTTTTGACATAGACCACAAAAATTGAAGCGCAAAAATAGACATTTTAACCAGATAAATAAACGTTTCATCAGATGTTACCCTTACTTAATGCGAAAAAAGGCATGTAGAAAACTTGTACTTACCCCTAGCGATTTTAAATTTGATAACGATCTTGCTTTTGAAGTTTTCACAAATGATCTTTTTCCTCGCCGGCAGATACCTTCAACAGCTAAAATTTCTATACATTTGTGAGAATTTTCTTTTTTATATGGAGACCACATATTACACAGATATTATATTACCACTACCCTTGCACCGCTTATTCACCTACGAGGTTCCGGAAGAATGGATAAACATGGTGGAAATTGGTATGCGCGTGGTTGTTCCTTTTGGCAAAAAGAAATATTATTCAGGCATTGTGTACGCCTTGCACGACCAAAAACCAGAAGCATACGAAACCAAGCAAATTATATCGATACTTGACAATGCGCCGGTAGTATCTGAAACACAATTGCATTTTTGGAAATGGATAGCTGAATACTATATGTGCACTCTAGGAGAGGTGTATAAAGCAGCTTTACCTTCAGGGCTTAAGTTGGAAAGCGAAACCAAAGTGCACTACAATTCAAACTGGGTTGCTAAGGAGAAACTAAGTGCCAAAGAATCCTTGGTTTTAGACTTTCTATCCGAAAAAAAGACAGCAAGTGTACAGGACATCAATAACATTACCGAGCTCAAAAGCTCTTTACCGGTCATCAAGTCTCTACTCGACAAAGAAGCCCTCTTTGTCAGTGAGCGTTTAAAAGACGGATATAAACCCAAGACCAAAAAGTTACTCCAACTGGCACCTGACTATTGCCGCGAACAAAAGCTACAAAACGTATTTACAGAATTAGCCCGGGCTCCCAAACAACTGGAGGTTCTTATGTTATTTCTCACCCTAATCGGGGGAGCTCACGAAAGCAATTACAGTAAGGCAATAGACAAAAACCTGGTAAAGGAAAAAAGTGGTGTTTCAACATCTGTCCTCAGTGAATTAATAAAAAAAGGCATCCTGCTGGAAGTGGAGACTGCTATCTCAAGATTGCAGACCGACGCATTAACAACAGATGGATTACACGAACTCAACCCGGCTCAACAAAATGCCAAACAAAAAATAACAGAGCTCTTCCAGGAAAAAGATGCGGTACTGCTACATGGAGTCACTTCCAGTGGTAAGACCGAAATATATATCCATCTGATAAAAGAACAAATAGACAAGGGCAAACAGGTGCTCTATCTGCTACCAGAGATTGCCCTAACCACCCAAATCACATCTCGCCTAAAAAAAGTATTTGGCAACCAGATAGGCATTTATCACTCCAAATACAGTGATGCCGAGCGCGTAGAAGTATGGAACGACATTCTACACAAAAAAAATTACAAGGTGGTAATTGGTGTGCGCTCCTCCATTTTTCTTCCCTTTGACAAGCTGGGCTTCATCATTGTGGATGAAGAACATGAAAACACATACAAGCAATTTGACCCTTCGCCCCGCTACCATGCCCGGGATGCAGCAATGGTACTAGCACATTTGCACAAAGCCAAAGTACTGATGGGAACGGCCACTCCTTCTATTGAAACATATAGAAACACACAATTGGGCAAATATGGATTGGTAGAGCTAAACGAAAGATTTGAGGGCATCAAGATGCCACAAATCATTACCGTTAACGTGCGTGAAGAACAACGAAAAAAGAAGATGCACTCCCATTTTTCCGCCACCCTGATCGACCATGTTACAAAAGCCATTGAACAAGGAGAACAAGCCATCCTGTTTCAAAACAGAAGAGGTTTCTCTCCCTATCTGGAATGTACCCAATGTTCCTGGGTTCCGAAATGCGATTATTGCGATGTAAGTTTAACCTACCACAAACACATCAATCAGTTGGTATGCCACTATTGTGGCCATTCCTGCTACCTTCCCAAGACCTGTAAGGCATGTGGTTCACCCTCTTTACAAACCAAAGGCTTCGGTACCGAAAAGATAGAAGAGGACATCAAAATTATCTTCCCCGATATCAAAGTCGCTCGCATGGATTTGGACACCTCAAGAACACGTAGATCACATGAAAATATTATTGGAAGCTTTGAACGTGGCGAAGTGGACGTCCTCATAGGTACGCAAATGATTTCAAAGGGACTGGATTTTGATAATGTAAGTGTTGTCGGCATTTTAAATGCAGACAGCATGCTCAACTATCCCGACTTCAGAGCTTTTGAACGCAGCTTTCAGATGATGGCACAAGTGGGAGGACGCGCGGGACGTAAACACAAACAAGGAACGGTTATATTACAAACTTCCAACCCAGACAACCCTGTCATATTAAACGTAATCAACAATAATTATAAAAACCAATATCAATCAGAATTAGCAGAGCGAGAGCTTTTTAAATACCCACCATTTTATCGCTTAATTCACCTGACCATTAAACACAAAAATCCCAACACCGTTCATCAGGCCTCAGATTACTTCGGACAATATCTTCGTGGTCTTTTTAACGAACGCGTTGTGGGTCCCCAGGCACCTACCATCAGCAAGATACAGAACTGGCATATCCGTAAAATCATGCTCAAGATCGAAGGAGGTGTATCTCTCCATAAAGTAAAAGCCATGGTTCGTGACGCCATTAACACGGTGGTCTCCCACCCCGGATTTAAAGCGGTAATCATCCAGGCCGATGTAGATCCAATGTAAAAAATCGATCAGACATGCACAACAATTTAGCTCCTCATAGGTTATTTATCCTACACGCTCAAATACGAATACATTGAAGGACTATTTAATTGTTGGTCAAGGACTGGCAGGAATGCTGATAGCAAATCAGCTTATACAAAATAAGCAATCATTTTTGGCCGTTGCTGACAAAAAACAAATAGCGGCTACTACAATAGCAGCAGGCATGTTCAACCCCTTGGTATTTCGCAGAATCACCAAAAGCTGGATGGTAGATGAATTATTGCCCGAGATGTATACCACCTTTAGGCAGTTAGAAGAAAGACTTAAAGCTAAACTTATTTACCCGCATCCCATCGTAAAATTAATTAGCCAGGAGGAATACCCACAATGGGTCAAAAAAGAAAAAGACACTGACGTAGGCAAGTACATCCAAAAACTAGAAAGAGAAAACCACATCGAAGGCATACACCCATTTTATGCCTCTGCCACCATTGCACATAGCGGCTATATGGATCTGCAGACTTTACTAACAAAGTTTCACCAAGAAATAGCACACCAAAACAGCTTAACATATGATCATTTCGAACACAAAGATGTAAGCATACACAAAAACCATATTTTATGGAAAGGCACTCCCTTCAAAAATATTATTTTCTGCGAAGGCGCTTTTGCAATCAACAATCCCCTATTTACCGAAGTCAACTATAAACTGACCAAAGGAGATGTACTAACCCTGGACATGGAAGACATCGAGCTACATCATATCATTAATAAAATGGCTTTTCTTTTAGAGAAGAAAAAAGGCGAATTTTTATGTGGTTCCACCTACAACTGGAGTGGCCTTGATTTTTCACTCCATCCGAAAGATCTAAATTATTTAAAAGAAAAAATATCTGCCATTCTGCATAAACCCTTTAAAATAAAAAGCCATAAGACTGCCATCAGGCCTACAGTGAGCGACCGAAGACCCGTATTAGGCACCCATGCAAAATACAACAACGTACATTATTTCAACGGACTAGGCACAAAAGGCGTGATGTTGGGGCCCTACTTTGCCAAGCAAATGATCGCTTATTTACACAAGGAAAAAGAGTTATATCCCGAAGTTGCCATTAATAGGTTCAGGTAAACATGAAAGTGATGATAAATACCCATAAGCACTTGCCCTTTTTTTATATATTTGTGCAAAATCAAGAACATGTCACAAGACTATTTTGCAAATATATTTCAGTCTTTTAACGATAAAAACATCCTGATACTGGGCGATGTGATGATTGACTCATACCTATGGGGTGATGTAAACCGCATTTCACCGGAAGCTCCGGTGCCAATTTTATCGGGAATTGGAAGAGAGAACAGATTAGGAGGAGCAGCCAATGTGGCACTCAATATTCAGGCACTGGGTGCCAACCCCATTTTGTGCTCCGTTATTGGAGATGACCTCCGTAGCCACGACTTTTTTAAGTTACTCAAGAATCAAAAACTAAGCAAAGAAGGAATTGTCACCTGCAAGGATCGCATGACCACAGTAAAAACAAGAGTCATCAGTCAACACCAACATCTATTGCGGGTAGATGAAGAGATTTGTACCCCCATTGATCAGGATTCAGAAGAAAAATTATTGACCAAATTAAGGCGACTAACAGAAACAATACGGGTAGATGCCATCATATTTGAAGATTATGACAAGGGCGTTATTACACCTTCGGTGATAAAAAAGGTGGTAGACCTATCCAATAACAAAGGTATTCCCACACTGGTAGACCCCAAAAAAAGAAACTTTAATGATTATAAAGGTGTTACATTTTTTAAACCTAACTTTAAAGAATTTAATGAGGGCTGCAAACTAGAACTCAGTAAAGGCAATACGGAAGAACTGATAGCAGCCGGCAAAGCATTTCAGAAAGAGCAAAACATAGAGATTTTAATGATCACCCTGTCGGAACATGGGGTCTTCATCAACACCAAAGATGATGAAGCGATTCTGATACCTGCTGAAGTAAGAAGTATCTCTGACGTGTCAGGAGCCGGCGACACTGTCATCAGTGTTAGCTCCCTATGTCTTATACAAGGAATGGAGACCAGCCTGATAGCAAGAATAGCTAATATGGCAGGCGGACTGGTATGCGAAGAGTCAGGCGTTGTTCCAATTAACAGGAACTTACTCCTTCAGGAGTGCATACAAAATATTGAATTATAAACTTGTAAATAACAATTGTTTATAACTTTATTGTTAAAGTAAAACTTTTAAACCTTTTTGGGTATATGATTTTTTAATTAAAAGTTTAACTTTGACTGACTTTTATAGTAAAAAATATTAAGCTATATTGATCCTTATCACAAAGATCATACAGCTTAATTTACAACAATATACGATCACGGTTAACTAATAATTATAGAATTAAATTATCATTTTAATTTCCGTAATATGGGAAAAATCATTGCTCTGGCAAATCAAAAAGGAGGTGTTGGTAAAACAACAACAGCAATTAATTTAGCAGCGAGTCTCGCTGTTTTAGAATACAAAATTTTGGTTGTTGATGCCGACCCACAGGCAAATGCCACTTCTGGTTACGGTTTCGACTTAAGAGAAATTGAAGCAAGTATTTACGAATGTATCGTTGACGGCATTGACCCGAAAGATGCATTGCTAAAGACGGAGATAGAAGGACTGGATATTTTGCCTTCGCACATCGATTTGGTAGGTGCCGAAATTGAAATGCTCAATAGGCCCAACAGAGAGAACGTTTTAAAAGATGTGCTTTACAAAATAAGAGACCAATATGACTTTATTTTTATTGATTGCTCTCCTTCGCTGGGTTTAATAACCGTCAATTCATTAACAGCAGCCGACTCGGTGATTATCCCGGTTCAGTGTGAGTATTTCGCCTTGGAAGGACTCGGTAAATTACTGAACACCATTAAAATCATTCAAAGCAGGCTTAACAAGACCTTAGAAATAGAAGGTTTCTTATTAACGATGTATGATTCACGTTTGCGATTATCGAATCAGGTAGTAGAAGAGGTACAGCGACATTTTCAAGATATGGTGTTTGACACCTTGATTACCCGTAACATCAAACTGAGCGAAGCACCCAGCTACGGTAAAGCCGTGGTAGAGTATGATGCATCCAGCAAGGGTGCGGTTAGCTATCTTAACCTGGCCCGTGAGCTTTTACAAAAAAACAATATGACCAAAATCGACAACCAAGATAAAGTGATCAAGTAGTCGATACACTCAACATACAGGGAAGCCGTTCTCTACTTGCAAAAAGCAACAAGAACGGTTTCGTCATTACAAACAACAAACTAAATCATAAGTTATTCGGTATTTTCCGAACAACTATTATAGTATTAGAATGGCAAAAAAGAACGCTTTAGGAAGAGGGCTGGGAGCTCTTATTGATAATGCAGATGAGGTTAACAGAGGTAAACCTTTAGAGGGAATGGACGAAATTGAAGTGAGTAAGATTGTAGCCAACCCATGGCAACCTCGCTCTCGCTTCGACGAAGAAAAATTAGATGAACTAGCCAAATCAATAGAAAAAATTGGTGTCATACAACCGCTGACTGTGCGTAAGAGCGGCAATAAATATCAGCTGATTGCTGGTGAGCGCCGGTTTAGAGCTTCAAAAATAGCAGGACTGGAAAAAATACCAGCCTATGTGCGTACCGCCGATGACGAAACCATGCTCGAAATGGCATTGGTAGAAAATATACAGCGCGAAGATCTTGATCCCATAGAAATAGCCATCAGTTACCAACGCCTCATTGATGAGTGTAAACTTACCCAAGAGAGCATGTCGGAACGCGTTGGTAAAAAACGGGCAACTGTCACCAACTACCTACGCTTACTCAAACTACCCGCAGAGGTTCAACTGGGACTACGTGACAAAAAACTTGGAATGGGACATGCCCGTGCAATTATTGGTATCGAAGATCCACAGACACAAATTAAAATTTACGAAGAAATCGTAACCAATGATTATTCCGTGCGTAAAGTGGAAGAGGTTGTTAGAGAGCTAAATGCCCCTAAAGCCGAAAAAGAACCCGCTAAAGATAAAGCAGCGCTACCGGAAGAATACAAGCAGTTAAGTGATCAGATCTCATCCGTATTTAATACCAAAGTACAATTTAACCGCAGCGAAAAAGGAAACGGTAAAATTGTAATACCCTTTAAATCAGATGAAGATCTGGAGAGAATTATAGCCATTTTAGATAAAGCAAACACAAAGGAATAGTTTTTGCTGTAGGAGCATCTGTTGTAGAAAAATATGTATTTGAATTTTTTATTGGTGAAGAAAAATAAACTGATCTTCTTGGTTGCAATTTTTTTTGTGACGATGCTTGGCTATTCCCACGAAACCTCTGCTCAAAATAATGAGTTTAACATTGTTTCGGCAGATACAGTGGTATCAACACCTGTGGTATCTAAACCGCTTGTTGTCAAGACTCATTCTCCTCATAAAGCCACGTTTTATTCAGCTATTCTACCTGGATTAGGACAAGCCTACAATAAAAAATATTGGAAAATTCCCATTTTATATGCCGGTATTGGTGGTGTCATTTATGGCCTGGATTTTAATTCCAGTAATTATAAAAAATACAGAAGAGCCTATCGTGATTATTTGCTCCAAGACCCGGGCAACCAAAGTTATTTGAATGATAATGTTCGCCCACGTAGTACTTCTCTAGAAGAGTTTAAGGAATTGCTAGAAACAGACAGCTCCTACGCTGATTGGTTTGAGTCGGCACTGGAAAATAAAAGAGACTATTACAAGAAATACAGAGACCTGAGTTATGTAGGATTGGCGCTGGTATATGTATTAAACTTAGTGGATGCCAGTGTGGATGCCCACTTTAAAACATTTGACGTAAGCAACGATCTCAGCATGCATATTGAACCAACAACAACTCCCATGTATGGGGGGTATAACAGTATAGGCATGCAAATAAGATTTACTTTTTAATATAGATTAATCAACACAACAATAAAAGATAGAAAAATGTTAAGGTTTTTGATGATTGGTGCAGTAGCGATTACAGCATTTAACTCTATTCAAGCTCAAGAAATAGAAATAACAGACTCGCTTACCACCACAGTTGTAGATACTTTACAACAAGACTCGGTAAAATTAGATAACAAGGTAGAAACAGGCTTTTTTACTGAAAACCTGGATACACTAAAGGTGAATGCCAAAGCAGAAGCGAGCACCACTCCTTTGAGCTACCCAAAGGATCTACCTGACTCGGTTTACATTAAACGACTGCAAGAAATGGCCTCTCCCCTGGAGTTTCCATATAATTCAAAAGTCAGAGCATATATCCAGCTATACACTCAGAAAAAAAGAAAACAAGTTGAAATCATGCTCGGTCTATCTGATTATTATTTTCCTTTGTTTGAAGAAGCTCTTGATGCGGCCAACCTACCGTTGGAACTAAAATATCTACCCATTATTGAGTCCGCCTTGAATCCGAGAGCCTTTTCCAGAGCTGGCGCTTCTGGACTCTGGCAGTTTATGTATGGAACAGGAAAAATGTACGGACTGCAAGTTGATTCATACGTGGACGACAGACGAGATCCTATCAAAGCAACCCAAGCAGCGGTTAACTTTTTGAAAGATTTATACGAAACCTATGGCGATTGGTACTTGGTTATTGCAGCTTATAACTGCGGCCCCGGCAATGTAAACAAAGCCATCTATCGCTCCGGAGGCAAACGCGACTTCTGGCAAATCTATTATCGCCTGCCCCGTGAAACCCGTGGGTATGTGCCAGCCTTTATTGCTGCCGCCTATACCATGACCTACCACAAAGAACATATGATTGAGCCTAAACCTGCTGATATTGTTCAGGCGACCGACACCATAATGATATCTGACTTATTACACTTTAATCAGGTATCGGCTGTTACAGGTTTACCCATCGAAACATTGCGCGCGCTCAACCCGCAATACCGCAGAGACGTCGTTCCTGCCCAGAAAAAACCTTACAGCTTAAAACTCCCATTTGAAGCAACCGAAAAGTTTATCGCATTCAAAGATTCTATCTTCGGATACCAGCGCGAGAAATATTTTGCCTCCAACCGACTGGTGGTCAGTCCGTCAAACAACTACAATGCTCCTTCTGCACCTAAAAACAAAGCAAAAGTGTATTACACCGTTAAGTCGGGCGATGCTGTTGGTTTAATTGCCGACTGGTTTGACGTTTATACTTCTGATTTACGTTACTGGAACAACATCCGTAGAAACCTCATTAAAGTAGGACAAAAGCTGGTTATTTACGTACCTAAAGACAAGGCTTCTTATTACCAGAAGTTTAATACGATGAGTTACGCTCAAAAGCAAGCAGCAAACGGAAAGACAATCAGCGCCTCCACTGCCCCATCGTCAACCCCAAGCACGGTCTCATCCTCGTCCGTTGATGCCAACTACGAGTATTACACGGTTCGACGAGGCGACAACCTATGGTCGATTGCCAAGAGGTACCCTGGCATTTCCAATAACGACATCATGCGTTTAAATGGACTCAGTGCATCTTCTAAAATCAATCCAGGACAAAAACTAAAGATTAGACCCAAGAGTTAATGACCTACATCACAATAGAATTCCTGAACTTTAAATTGGTGACACTTTACCACATTTTAAACATCAGGAATTTTATTGAAATACCCTTATGGGTAAACTGCATTCAATAATATTTAATAATCGAATTAAGATAGGTAGTTAAAAATAAAAACAATTAAAATAACTGCAATTATAAATACGTATGTACGTGGATTCGCAAAATTTAGCGTCCACCCCACCCCTACTACTTTTTTAGGAACAATGACCCTTGAATCTTTTCGGTTAAAATAAAACACCCCTATCCAAGGTTCCAGCTGTTGTTTATTTCCATTAGGTCTCATAGCTTTATATAGGATTTATTAAATAGTTTGAACGGCATAAGTTACCGATTCTATGCCATAACAGCGCCATAACAGGTGAAATTTCATTAATTCGGCGAGCATAAAATTAATAGAATCAATAGGTTTCTCTTATAATTTAAGGCCATTTTAAGTAAGGATAACCAACAATTATTTTGTTTACTGATTTAGCTTTTTTAATTTTATGAACATTATTTCCATAAAGTAATACAAATAAAACAAGAAACCAAATAAACAAATAAGCTTACCCGAAGACTATTGGGCGAATTTATAAAGACTTAGATATAGCGAGCGTACCATAGGAACTTATTCGAAATACATGAGAGATTTTGTACTGCATTTAAGAATGATGATCTTTCAGAAATAGGTATTAACGAAATCAATGAATACGTACATCATCAGGCACAGATGTATTTTATCATTCATTTATTCTGCAGGTCTCAGACGTAGTGAACTTAATTTATATGAAGATGAATTATGGAATTCGACGTAAAACAAAAAAGTGCACAATACTACCTTATATGGTATATATTGTGCACTTTTAATCATGATATATTAAATATATATGCACTATAGTGCATTTACTTTTATTATAAGCATGGACTTAAAAAGACAATAATACAATGGAAAATATTTGGACAATAATAAGTACATCTGCTTTTATAGGAGCCATTGCTTCTGTATTAACAAGTTTTTTGACCTTGAAGTATACGCGTAGAAATTTGAAGACAACAAAATATATTGAAACAATAATTACTGAGCGTATCAAATGGATTAATTTATTAAGAAATGATTTCTCTATACTTATTACTTCAATTCTTGTATTACAGGATAATAAAGAAAAATTGCATGAAACTGAATTTGAATCCCAAAGATTAGAATATGTTAATCATCTGACAATGCGAGATACCTATGAAGACGATGAATTAGAGGATAACTATAATAGCAAAAGACTAATCAATGATATAAACTTAGCAATTGAGAAATGCTTGACACCTGCGGAAATTGTTATTAAAGCGACGCAGGTTAGATTAAGGTTGGACTTAATTCTACTTTAACAGATTAAAATGATCACTGAAAAAACGATAATTTAGTATTGTTTTTCTTTCGTAATAAACAGTAAATTAGTATATTGCAATTGAAACAAAGAACAAAACTCAAGTTTGCAATGGGTAACGGGCGAAAAACTTAAAAAAATATACGAATAATGGTAAAACACTGCTAGCGGTCAACAACCGACTTGAAGTGTATTTATCTGAATTTCAGCACCATTTTAAAAATAGAACAAAATCCAACTTCGACAAAGCTACTCAATACGTCGAAGGTCTAGCTTTAAGCGATTTGAAAAACATCGAACGCATCACTGAGACATTAAACGCAGACTACCATAAGATGCAGCATTTTATCACCGAATCCAATTGGGATGCAAGAGCTGTCATCGACCAAATAGCAAATCAGGTAGACCAATCACTCCCAAACCAAAAATTAAAAGGATTACTCATAGACGAAAGCGGATGGGTGAAAAAAGGTGACAAAAGCATTGGTGTTGATCACCAGTATTGCGGGAACGTTGGGAAGACTGCAAACTCGCAGGTTGCAGTTTTTGGTTGCTTGTGCACGGACAAATATGCAGCGTTGGTCGACACGAGACTGTACCTTCCAAGGTCATGGTGTACTAACAACGCCAGGTGTGAAACTGCTGGCATCCCCAAAGAGGACAGGGTTTTCAAGACAAAACCGGAGCTGGCTACAGATATTGTGAAGCACCAACTGGAAATGGGTATCGAGTTCGATTACGTTGGGGGGGATGGACTTTATGGCAATGACCTTGCGTTTACCCGTTCGGTTGAGGATATGGGTTTGGTGTACATGCTTGACATTCATAGCGATCAAAAAATCCACCTTGAAAAACCAGAACTACATATTCCAGAGCGAAAGAGCAATCGTGGGCGCCCACCCAAAAGGCCGAAGGCAAGCACCCCATCGGTAAACGCTAACGAATATATAGAAACGCTTACAAACAAGGACTGGAAAAAGCTTGACATTCGTGATTCTGCCAAGGGAAAGCTGAAGGGATTGTTCCATTTTAAGACAGTTTACATTTGGGATAAGGTTCAGAACATTGTTGAGAAACGGTTGCTGGTCATTTCGAAAAGAAAGACAAAGCAGGGAGTAGAAATAAAATATTCGTTCACTAACGCAGAACTTGCTCAATACACGCATCAGGCGCTGGCATACATGCAGGCACAACGCTTTTTCATTGAGCATAGCTTCAAAGAGCAAAAACAGATAGTAGGCTTGGATCAGTTCCAAACCCGCAAATGGCTGTCATGGCATCACCAAGTAGCCCTCAACTTAATGGTGGGCAGCTTTATGCTGAAAGAAAAACTATTGAATCAAGACGAAGTCCCATTGTTGTCGGCAAGAGACATTATGGATTTTATGGTATACAAATTTTATCGTGAAATGACCGATGAACGGATGCTGGAAAAACTGCAGCAGCGACATGAAAAGCGACAGCGTGACATAGATCTCTGTTATTCAAAGCAATAAATCTGTTAAAGTAGAATTAAAGGAATATAAAGAAATGTCAGACATGTTAGGAGAAATTATTTCTGAATATTCAATAATTGACTTAAAATCCAAAAATTCAAATGTTGATATTAATAAACTGTCTATGTTGACTCAAGAAATGTTAACCGTCGAATGGAAAAGAGTAATCGATGAAGTAGAAACAAAATAACAAAAGCTAATCGAATAGGTGGCTGACAGGATTGTAGCCCTGCCAGTGCACCTTTCACAGCACGACTTTTTACTCCATAAAAAGTACGTACGGGTAACTTCGTTATTCCTCTTCACAAATTAAAATACTATTTTAATTTATTCGAGCATATACGGCGGTTCCTTACATCATGGGGAATCGAAGATCGGCGGAGCCAATTTGCCGTCGGTATTTACTACGCTAATCGCTCACAAATAATCTTCACTGCATAGGTCACCCCATACCACTACGTTTTTACATTCGTAAAAAGTGTCACTTGCTAACGGTTCGGAGCGTTACCTCCGCCCGTGATGGGACTTTTGAATACAAATATTTATATTAAAGCATTCGTGAACTTCGTTTCACCCTCTGGATATTAAATAATACTCCACATTCTGAGGTTTATTGAAGATAATTTGTATTTTCAAACTTTTTCAACAACTTCGGGTGTGGGTGTACTGCAGCACATGCAGGGCACAAACACTCTGGAATAAAGCATAAGGAGCAAGTGAGTATTGGAAGCTGTTTCGGGGGAAACACCTCCCACCAAATTTTCGTTTAGAAAATTTTGCTAGTTTTAAAGTTATTATCAAAACGTAAATTTGGCTCTGCTAGACTTCGGAAAGGACAACTCGTTTTTCCTCCCTTACGACTTCATCCAGTTTACCGTTAGGTGCCATAAAAAACAGACATGATACTCAATAATAAAATATTAGTTAAAAATTATAAGTGTTTTGATTCATCTGGAGGTGGTTTTGAAAAAATTTCACCTATCAATCTTATAATTGGCAAAAATAATTCTGGCAAAAGTAGTCTTGTTGATTTGATTAGATTCATTATCGAAAAAAAGAAAGAGATTATTGAAAGTGGAAGAGATAATTCAAACCCAGAGGTAATTATTGAGCACAAATTAACGGAACAAGAAATTTTACGAGCTTTTCCATCCGGAACAAGTGGAGGTGGTATTCCTGGAAGGAATTTTTTTGAGTATGGGAAGCAATTCATTGATAAAACATATACTTACAAATTAGAAGAAAAAGGAAAGAAAACATTTATCCATCTTGATGCAGAATTTGTAACCCATGCTCGAAAACAGATTGATGCTTTAGCAGGAATAATTAATGAGCCTTTAGCAAATAAAATTTTCTGCAACATTGCTGCTGAAAGAGATATACTGCCAGAAGAAACAAATGCTGAAATTATTTTTACACCAAATGGTTCTGGAGCTACAAATGCAATTCAACAAATTATTAATCGGACAAATAGAGACAGTCGATTGATAGAGCAAGAATTATTAAATGAATTAAACGCAATTATTAACCCCGATATAATATTTACACGGATTCTCGTACAATTAAAAAATAATAATCATTGGGAAATTTTTTTTGAGGATGCAAACAAGAAAAGTATTGCTCTTTCAAAAATGGGAAGTGGTATCAAGACTGTTTTATTAGTATTACTGAATTTAGTTGTCCGACCTGTAATTGAAAATAAAAACCGGAATTCATACGTATTTGCTTTTGAAGAGTTAGAAAATAATCTACACCCTTCTCTACAAAGACGATTGTATAATTATATTCGAAAATATTCTGAAAATCATTCATCTTATTTCTTCCTTACAACACACTCAAATGTAGTAATAGATGCTTTTGGTACTGACAAGAATTCTCAGTTAATTCATGTTATCAATGATGGTGATAAATCAAATTCTACAACAATATTATCATATAATGGAACGAAACAAATTTTAAACGATTTGGGGATTAAGGCAAGTGATATTCTACAATGTAATGGAGTTATTTGGGTTGAAGGACCAAGTGACAGAAATTATATAAATAGATGGATTGGAATTTTAGCTCCTGATTTAAAAGAAGGGTTACATTATTCAATAATGTTTTATGGAGGTAGATTGTTGGCTAATTTGTCATTTGATTTTGAGTGGTTTAATAATGAGGTAATACCACTTTTAAAAATTAATAAGAATGCCTTTGTTGTATTGGATAGAGACGGAAAAACAATGAATGCTAAAATAAACGATACTAAAAATAGAATTACTAAAGAAATTGGAGAAAACAATAGTTGGATTACAAAAGGAAGAGAAATCGAAAATTATCTATCTGATAAAACTATTTCAGATTGGCTTTTAGATAAGCATGGATTTAAAACAAGCTTTACCAATGACAAAAACACAAAACTTGAAGAAAATATTGCAAATTCAAGTAAGACAATAAATTTAAAATATAATTTAAGCAAAACTGTTTTCTCCTCTGAAATTGCAGACTACATTGATAAAGATTCGCTTGCAATTTTAGATTTAAACGAGAATCTAAAAAATCTCTTAAGTAAAATAAGAGAATGGAATGAATAATTACGCACCTAATCGAATTCTAGGACTTAAACAAACATTTTTAAAGAATTAATTTCTAACTTTATTCTTGCCGAACAGCGACCGATGGTGATTATTATACCGAAGATTTCTTTGCATTGAGGTATGCTTTATTTAAGGCATACCTTTTCCTTTTACACAGGCATCGAACCTGTATAAAAGGAGCCGAACAACTCCCTTAAGATCCTATTTTCCGAATATAATTAACCTGCCTAGCGTATTTTCACAAATGGAGTTCCTCTATTTATCACAGCAAAAACTCTAGTAATAAGCTTAAATTTAATCGCATTCATAATTACCCCATGCTCCTTACCATCCTTTGCTTTTCGATCATAATATATGCGTAATTCAGGATCATTCTGAACGGCAGAACGAGCTGCATTATTGTAAATATGCGGTCTGCTACATATTGCAAAGTAAAAAAATGCTCCAATCCGGATGTCGATTGGAGCGTTGGAATTCTCTAAGTTTTACTGGAATCTTTTGGAATTAATCAAAATTAGTGGGTGTTTTTTGGAATATTCTGACAACTATTAGACTTTTTCCAATTGTGCGGCAAAAGATCAGACAAGTCTAAATCTTAATTGCTGTTGTATAACGCAATCTTAGAAAAATACATCCGTAAGCCAAACACTTACATGCTGTTAATGTCATTCTCATTTTTTGCCATCAAAGAAACGGTGCTAGTATGAAGGTGGCAATATGTGAAAGACCGAAGACTAACCTTACATTAAAATAATTGAGCAGAGGAATGGCCTTCCAGATTTTTGGGAAACCTTAGTATTTGTCGGGAAATTATATCACGCACTTGAGGAAGTTTCACATAAAAGGATAATTCGTCCTAATTGGGATTTATATATGCAAGGTTATAATGAATAAAACACGCGTTTACAATCGAATAGGTGGCCGACAGGATTGTAGCCCTGCCAGAGGAACATAGCCTCTCTTTTTGAGGCGGTCGATAGTGATGGTGCTTCCTAAAATAGTACTTTGCCAACAATCTGTTTAATTTAATTTTTGTTGGCGATTTACACTGCGTTACAATTGGGCGATAGACCACCCACCGATTATTCATAATATAAGTATATGCTTTAAGGCATTCATGATTTCGTTCCTCAATTCAGCTTCTGCTCCAAGCATAGGCCATACCAGCTTCAATGCCTAATCGGATCAGGTTTTTCCTTTTCCGCTCAGGCTTCTTTATTCACAAGTGTTCATTTTTTGTGTTCATGATTTCCGCTTTGCTCCAATTCAATGATGCCAAATGCAGTATCTAAGACGATTACGGAGCCAGCCATCCAACTCTTCCAGTTTTGTTTTGATATTGGCATATTTGAAGTTGTTAATCCAACCTCGTTGGATTTCAATTAACTTACTAATGCGTTCATCAAAGCTCATTGGAGTAGTCTTTCGAGTGACTTCTTTAAGTTTTGCTTTAAAACTCTTCCTTCTTTTTGGGGCAACTACCAATTAGTATTTTCCCTTGATACCTTTCTTATAGATCGGTACAAAACCGAAGCCGAGTATTTGGAAGTTTACTGGTCGTCTGATGCCACTTTTGTCTCTATTGATAGGGAGTTTTAATTTATCCCTAAGAAATATGTAAATGTCATTTCCGACCTTCCTAGCCTGCGATTTCGTTTTGCAATAGATGCTAAAATCATCAGCATACGGTCAATAGCAGTAGGAATACCTAGTTGACGGGTTTTACCACCTCCTTTGGGTATTTCTTTGCCTCTGATGGATTGTGGCAAATATGCACAAGTCAGCATCTCTTCAACCAATTGATTACGGTGTAAATCTAGATGGTGTTTAAGTTCGGAAACTGACATACCATCTATACCGCCTGCACCTTTATTACGTACCACTTCCTTGCAAGCTATGGTTAAGTTTGCAGGGTAAAGTACCCGTTCAATTAAATGATTAGTGTCCCGTTTTCTTCTTTTCATTTCTTAGCTAATCCCTGTTCCCTGCTAATCTTCTTTGGGGCTGGAAAGGCTCGAATCCTTTTACCTCCGCCAAAGATTTATAGCGATATAAAGTTCAGCCCTTCACTTATCTATGAGACCTCCATGCTTAGCGTGGTATTCGTAAGAATGGCTCGTTTTCCAAAGCTACTATGGCTTTTGCTGACTGCTCTGCTCTATTAACTCGTAATTACAGAGCTCTCCCCTGGTAAGTGCTATATATAATATTTGCTGCGCTAATCGCTCACAAATAATCTTCACTGCATAGGTCACCCCATACCACTACGTTTTTACATTCGTAAAAAGTGTCACTTGCTAACGGTTCGGAGCGTTACCTCCGCCCGTGATGGGACTTTACGAATACAAATGTTTATATGAAAGCATTCGTGAACTTCGTTTCACCCTCTGGATAAAACAAATACAACCAAACCCGCGGTTTATTGAAGATAATTTGTATTTTCAAACTTTTTCAACAACTTCGGGTGTGGGTGTACTGCAGCACATGCAGGGCACACACAATAAATATACGTAATGGCAGGAAAAGCGCCAAATATCAAGGATTGTAGCCCGCTCAAACTGCGTAGCGGTTTGACAAGAAAGTGCAACGCAATCTGCCACTACTCATACAATTTACCGTTGTGTTTAATGCTAAGAGAGTGCACGAAATGCCAACGCACATTTGGCACATTTACAAGCTCTAACCCACAGGCTGATGCTTCAGCTTGCAAAAGAGCCAATTTTTTGCCATCGCGCACAAGAATCGTTACCTTTGTAGAATGATAGAGTTAAATGAAAAATATAACTTACCGTCAGAATATGCTGATTACATTGGGCTTACTTATGCGACTTCTACATCGGACAAGCATAAAAAGGATAATGGACAGTTTTTTACACCAAAACAGATTTCTGACTTCATGGCGAATCTTGCCAAACCAAAATCGGACAAGATTTCTATCCTTGACCCTGGTTGTGGCACAGCAATACTGTCATGTTCTCTGATTGAAAAACTTGTATCGGATTCCGATATAAAAGAAATAGAATTAATACTTTACGAAACAGATAATAGTGTAGTGATACAAACAAAATCGGTTGCTGAATATCTTGCCGATTGGTTAAAAAAACAGAATATAGGATTTAACTACACAATAATTGAGTTAGATTTTATACTTGATAATTCAGAAGCTTTTAATTCAAATTCACTATTCGGAACAGAGAATGTAAAACAGTTTGATTATATAATTTCAAATCCACCATACTTTAAAATATCTAAAGCGGATAAAAGAGCCTCTGTTGCCAAAGAATTAGTTTACGGTCAGCCAAATATTTATTCGATATTCATGGGATTGTCAGCTAAACTTCTCAAAAACAATGGTGAACTTATTTTTATTACTCCGAGAAGTTTTGCAGCAGGAAACTATTTTAAAGCCTTTAGACAATCATTCTTTAAGGAGGTAAGCATCTCTGATATTCATATTTTCGAATCACGTGATAAGATGTTCAAGAATGATAATGTTTTACAGGAAAATATTATCCTACGGGCTACAAAAACAAAAAATTCCTCAATCAAAGTAACAGTTTCAGAATGTGATAAAGGATTGTTCAATCCTACAGAATATCTTTACCCCACAGACGAACTTATTGATTTAAAGTCTGTAGATAAGGTATTGTTTATTCCATCAAATAAGAATGAATCTGATACAATCAAGATTTTCAAAAAGTGGAATAATACCTTAAATGACTTTAATATTCAGATTTCAACTGGTCCTGTTGTGGCATTCCGTTGTACTGACCATTTAAAAAACGAAGGTCAAGTGAATGGAGCTATCGCTCCTTTGGTTTGGCTTCATAACGTCAAAGAAATGGAGTTTGCTTATCCTTTGCAAAAAGGTAACAAGCCAAGTCTTATTGAAAACAATGAAGATTCACGAAAAGTACTGTTAAAAAACAAAAACTACATTTTTTTAAGGCGTTTTAGCTCAAAAGACGATAAAAGCCGTTTGGTTTGTTGTCCTTATTTCGCTCAAAGCTTTGACACAGAAATGGTAGGTGTAGAAAATCACATCAATTATATTCATCGACCAAATGGCGATTTAAATGATAATGAAATTTGGGGAATTTCGGCGCTTTACAGCAGTAGTTTATTTGATACATTTTTCAGAACCTTTAATGGCAATACCCAAGTTGGTGCATCTGAATTAAAACAAATTAAAATGCCCCCGCTTAAAGATATTGAGGTTATTGGAAATAAAGTTAAACAATTACAAAACCACAATAAACAGGAGATTGATAAAATAATTAGTGAAGTACTATTAGAAAATATTTATGTCAAAAATACAAGAAGCTCAAGCAATTTTGAACGAGTTGGGGTTGCCTGATGCTCAACAAAATGAAATATCTGGTTATACACTTTTAGCACTGTGTAATATCAAAGAAAAAGATAAATGGTCTAAAGCATTTAAGCAAAGTCACGGAGTAACAAAAGGAATAATGACTTTTATTTCTGAGAATTACGATAAGGAATATGCTCCGAACACCCGTGAAACTTTTAGAAGACAAGTGCTTCATCAATTTGTACAGGCTGGTATTGCTGATTACAATCCAGATATTCCTGATTTGCCAGTAAATAGCCCAAGAGCACATTACGCAGTATCTGAAATCGCATTGGAAACGATAAAAACATACAGAACAAGAGGTTGGAAGAAAGCGGTTGCAAACTTTAAATCTCAAATTGGGGAGTTAAAAGAAAAGTACAGTAAGGAACGGGAAATGTCAAGAGTTCCTTTGAAACTTGCGAATGGAAAAGTATTGATGTTATCACCAGGAAAACACAATGAAGTTCAAGCTGCAATAGTTGAAGAATTTGCTTCGAGGTTTGCGCAAGGTTCAACATTACTCTACGTTGGTGATACTGAAAACAAAGATTTGCACATAGAAAAGGAAAAGCTTGAAAGTATTGGCATTCCGATTACTGAACATAGTAAATTACCTGATGTAGTTATTTATGACGAGGATAAAAATTGGTTATACTTAATTGAAGCAGTTACATCACACGGACCAATGTCGCCAAAACGAATTGTTGAACTTGAAGATTTCCTAAAGGATTGCAAGGCGGGTAAAATTTATGTTTCTGCGTTCCCTGACTTTTCAGAGTTTAAGAAACATACCAATGACATTGCTTGGGATACTGAAGTTTGGATAATGGATTTCCCAGAACACATGATTCACTTTAACGGTGACAGATTTTTAGGACCGAGATAATTTTAATTATGGGCGAAATAGAAAGATTACTTTTAGAACTTGAATCAGGACGCAAAGAAATAAAAACTGACAGTTACCATATGAGTATTGGTGAAATAATCAATATGTATAAAGACGGTGACTTAGTTTTAAATCCCGCATTTCAAAGGTTATTTAGATGGAATGATACTCAAAAGACACGTTTTATTGAATCAATCCTATTGGTCATGGGAGTAAGTATGAAGACAGTAACGAAGGAGATTTAGTTCTTGAAATTGAGGATGTTGAAAGATTAAAAAATATTGTTATTCTTATTATTGATAATTTCCGTGACGAACTTTTGGATTATGCGTTTAAAGAATACTATTTGTCAGATAATGAGAAAAACAAGACAATATATGATACAGAAAAAGAAGAAGAATTAGAAAAGCTATTAAAGTCATATGATGCAAATTCCTAACCCTTCGCAACCATACACATTGCCAAGTCGCTCAAAGAGCCACCCCACAAATCAAAACTTGTCAAAGAGTATGGCTGCCCCATCGCACGGACAGACTTCGGAAGATAAAGCACTGAAAAACAATCGAGTAGCCAGCCGATAGGCTATTAATTAGCCTATCGGAGAAGCTCTCACACCACCTAGCATACGGGTCTCGTACTGGGCGGTTCCTTATACCATGGGGAATCGAAGATCGGCGGAGCCAATAGTGTATTTGATTTAGTAGGTAAAGCAGAAGTAATTTGGTTGTACATAGAAGCTAAGGGAATGTAACCTCGTTTTTGGAGTCTTTCCACCGTAATGGTTGTACCTAAAATAGGACTTTGCCAACAAAGATTATGTTTTATTGGTGTTAGCGATTTCCGCTTTGCTCCAATTGAGCGATAGTCCAACCACCCATGCGGCTTCTGCTCCAAGCGTACGCCATGCCTGCTTCAACGCCCAACCGAATAAGGCTACGCCTTTTCATTCTTGTCAGGCTTCTTTATTCACAAGTGTTCATGATTTCCGCTTTGCTCCAATTCAATGATGCCAAATGCAGTATCTAAGACGATTACGGAGCCAGCCATCCAACTCTTCCAGTTTTGTTTTGATATTGGCATATTTGAAGTTGTTCTACCAGTTGCTTACGATTTTGGTCGAGATAGTCTTTAAGTTCGGAAACTCTCATACCATCAACACCGCCCGCCCCTTTGTTGCTTACCACTCCCTTGCAAGCTATGGTTAAGTTTGCTGGGTGCAGTACCCGTTCAATTAAATTGCTCGTGTTCCGTTTTCTTCTTTTCATTCTTGTTCTTTTCAATTCCCTGCTATCTTTCTTTGGGGTTAGAAAGGTTCAAATCCTTTTACCTCCGTCAAAGATCAATAGCGACGTAAAGTTCAGCCCTTCTTCAACTTGTGAGTCCTCTGCATATCTTATTGCAGCTCGTTACTGTTGAATACTATGGCGTCGGCTGACTTCTTGCCATAACCAACACGTAGTTGACAAGATCTCCCCTGATAATTACTGTATTAATATTTGCTGCGCTAATCGCTCACAAATAATCTTCACTGCATAGGTCACCCTATACCACTACGTTTTTACATTCGTAAAAAGTGTCACATGCTAACGGTTCGGTGCGTTACCTCCGCCCATGATGGGACTTTACGAATACAAATATTTATATGAAAGCATTCGTGAACTTCGTTTCACCCTCTGGATAAAATAAACACAACCAAACCCGCGGTTTATTGAAGATAATTTGTATTTTCAAACTTTTTCAACGACTTCCGGCTGTGTGCACTGCTGCTCATATAGAGCACAGGTTACCATGCATTAGAAATAACAAACCGACAAACTCATAACGATTTATGAAAAATAAACTTATAGCAGCTGAAAGTGGGGATGTAAAAATTCGAGAATTAATTGATTCAGATTTAGTAAAGCTATCCGAGTATGCAGATAATGAAAAAGTGAGTATTAATTTGAGAGACGCATTTCCTAAACCATACACCTTGAAAGATGCGGAGAATTTCAAAAAAATGATTGATTCACAAAATCCAAAGACTTTTTTTGCAATTGAATTTCAAGGTGAATATGTCGGAAACATTAGCCTTTCAGTTGGAGACGATATTTACAGGAAAAGTGCGGAGATTGGATATTTTATTGGACAACCATTTTGGAATAAAGGAATTGCAACAAAAGCAGTAAATCTGATAACAAGTTGGGGATTTGAAAACCTTGATATTGTAAGGATTCATGCAGGGATTTTTGAATTTAATAAATCATCACAGCGAGTATTAGAGAAATGTGGTTACATAAAAGAAGCTGTTTTCAAGAAATCAGTTTGTAAAAACAGCGAGATTTATGATGAGATTAGATATGTAAAGATTAAAGAATGAGGAATATTGAGAAAGACTTGGAAATAAGGGAAATTAAACCGACTGAATATTCTTTTCTTAACGAAATGCTATATCAAGCCATTTTCGTTGCTGACAAGAAAATTGTTTTGCCACGTGAGATTATTGAACAACCTGATTTGATAAAATACATTCAAGATTTCGGGAAAACTCGCGACTTTTGTCTTGTTGCGGAACAATATGGAAAACTCTTAGGTGCGATTTGGGTTAGGTTTATCAAAGGTTATGGTTTTGTTGATAATGAAACCCCAGAATTGAGCATGGCCGTTCTAAATGGACACAGAGGTAATGGAATTGGGAAACAATTATTAACAGTTATGATTGACAGACTAAAAGACAAACAGTTAAAACGAGTTTCGTTGAGCGTTGACAGAGAGAATTTTGCATACGGATTTTATAGAAAACATGGATTTGTTGATTATCTTGCATCGGAGAAATCAATAATAATGACAAAAAAATTGATTGAAACATAAGTGGAGGAACTGCCGTTGAATTTCAAAATATGCGGAATAAATACCAATCCTTACTTATAAAGCTCTAGCAAAGAAACGATGTCATCATCAAACCAAAACAAGTACCTTTTGAAAAAGGAGATAATAAGCGAATTAGGTCAGCTTGTCAAAGTTCTGATATAAAAGCAAGTACCTCAGAATTATCTGCGACAAAAAATGCAAACAACAGAATCGACATTAAAAAAATGATTGTTTAGTAATATCGTGAATTTACTTGATGATCATAGATAGTGGCTGCAAGAAAACGACCGTTTTTTCTGTCTTTGATAAGAAAACTTCAAAGACAAGGCTTTCGATATTTTTGAAACCAAGGAGTTTACTGATTGTAAATGACTGTTTCAAAAATGAGAATAACGCAGTATTTGGAGTTTTCTTGCAAAGACTAAATAGGACATTTCTATCATAAGCTCTTATAGAGTTAGCATAGATTAACAATAATTTCGAAATGTTTGGAGTAAAGATACGCAGAGTGTTATGTATTGGATATGTTAATTAAAACACAGATTTGATTGTATTTATGCTGATGATGTAACGGATTGACATTTGTTCCTATTTGAAATTATTTACAATAATACAAATCATAATTTATTCTTTACAATAGTAAACGATTGAAATTATTTAAATTACGCACTTTTAATTTATTATTTACCAAACGTGTACTTTCGAGAAAAAAATAGGATTACGATTAAACCTTTATCAAACATAAAAAACTGAATGAAAACGAAAAAATTATTTACCCCAAGAGATTTTATCGATGTAGAAGGGAAAGATATTTATGAAAGTGCTGATTATTTTCAGGTTTTCATTGATCAGATGGACAACGAAAGAGCTAATGCTTTTGATATTACAACAACTACACCAACAGGAAGTAAGGTAAAGGTGGTTGATAAGTATAGTGGAAAAGAGCTTTCAGCTATTAGTTTTGTTTCTTCGAATTATTTAGGGATGAATATGCATCCAAAGGTTAAAGAGGCTGCAAAGTGTGCTATTGATGAATATGGAGTCGGAACTAGTACTACGCCGTTAATTGGTGGTTATTTGGATATACATGCAGAATTGGAAAAGAAAATTGCAAAAATGCATGGCAAAGAAGCATCTTTAACATACTCCTCCGGATTTGCTGCCAATGTTGGTGTAGCGCAATTCTTGCTTAATAAAAACGATATTGCGATTGTTGACACCTTTATACATGCTAGTATGTATGATGGCCTAGCCAATACAAATGTAAAGATATTTGGTCATAATGATTTAAAGTATCTAGAAATGGTATTGGAGAAATCCAAAGGAAATTACCGAAATATGATCGTTATCGTGGATGGTGTTTATTCTCAGGATGGAGATTTACCAAGGCTTAAGGAGATTTGTGTTTTATCCAGACAGTATGGAGCATATATTTTTCTTGATGACGCTCACGGAGTTGGTGTACTTGGTAAGAATGGCTACGGAACCTGTAGTCATTTTAACCTATCGGATGAAGTTGATGTAATAACAGGTACATTAAGTAAGGCTATTGGAGCTATTGGTGGATATGTTGCAGGTTCAGATCAGCTCATAAAATACCTAAGACACTTATCACGCCCTAGTATATTTTCTGCATCATTACCACCCTCTGTGGCCGTCTCAGCTTCAAAGGCTATTGATGTATTCTCTGAAGAACCTCAGATTATCGAGAAACTATGGGAGAACACAAAATATGCTAGGAAAACTTTAATCGAAAATGGTTTTGATTTGGGACGTTCAGAATCTCCCATTATTCCTATTATGGTTCGGGATGATATGAAAGCAAAGGTTATTGCTAGAAAGCTATTGGAAAATGGGGTCTACATTATCCCCGCTACCTACCCAGCTGTTAAGCTAAAGGATTCAAGATTGAGGATGAACGTATCTGCGACACACTCGCAGTCTGATATAGATTATTTCTGCGAGCAATTGAATTGCATAAACAAGGAAATGGAGTTCAAATAGATTACAGACCAATAGCATCCTAAACGATTTAAAAAATGTGAGTAGAATATTAAGTATCTCAAATTATCTTTGAGTTGCACAACAAAAAAATCTTCTCATATGTCAAAGATAAATTTATTCTCTCAGATTATTTCAAAACTGGATCGCGGTTTGTTTAATTCGATAGTAAAGGAACGCGAAACAGATAAGCATCAAAAAGGTTATAGCAGCTGGACACATCTAGCTTCAATGCTTTTTTGCCAATTTGCGAAAAGTCAATCAGTACGAAGTATAAGCATGGCTTAAAATCCGCAACAGGCAATTTAAATCACTTAGGGATACCCAAAGCACCCCCAAAGCCTACAATTAGCTATCAAAACAAGAATCGAGACTAGCAACTTTTTAAAAATTACTATCTTAAGCTTTTCTCGCAATTAGGACCGCAGACAAATTTCAGACACACAAAATTCCGTATAAAGTCAAAAATATTTCTGCTAGACTAATCAACCATAAGCCTTTGTTTAAACTTATTCGATTGGGCAAAATATAAAACAAATAAAGATGCAGTAAAGATGCACAGATTGCTTGATTATGATGGAAATTTAACAGCCTATATTAATATTACCAATGGCAAAACAGCTGATAATAAAGGGGCGTATAACGTGCCGCTACTGGCCAATAGTGTAATCGTTACTAACAGGTATTATAACGACTTCTCTCTTTTAGATGTTTAAGACAGTAACTCTGTATATTTTGTAGTTCGCCATAAAGAAAACTTGAATTTCAAAACGATAAAAGAAAATAAACTACCCGACAATAGGCACCAACACGTACTTGTAGATGAAATTATTGAGATATTCTTCAGAGAGACAAAACAGCTTCTGCACTTAAATCATTAATCGGAACAAGTGAAAATGCTGTAATGATTCAGGTTTGGACAGCCTTAATTACCATACTTGTCCGAAAATACTTAAAAGCTCTTTCTGAATTTGGATGGAGACTATCAAATCTTGTTGCCTTTATTCGCTTGAATCTCTTTGTGAAAATTGATCTTCAAAAATGGTTAGATAAACCTTTTGAGGATCCCCCTGAGAATAGACCTAATGCCATACAAGGGGTTTTGTTTTAAAATATGAATTCTATGAGCTCTAAACCCATTGTATTCTCGATGTCTCCTCGCTTAAAAATTTATTTAGGACGCTATTGATTACAGACAAAAGATTACACCAAAGCGTTGTAATCTTTTGTAGTTTATGAATGTAAGCTTATTTTTACATCTTATTGTTTAAATCGGGAATCAGGACATATGATAAGCAAAAGAGAAAGCAATGCCATTAAGGCAAGAATGGATTTGCTCAATGCCGTTGGCTTAGCCTTGCAAAAACATGGTTTTGCAAAGCTAGGAATTAATACCGTGGCTGCTGAGGCTAAAATGGATAAAACTGCTATATACAGGTATTATTCAAACTTTGAAGATTTACTACGTGCTTATATCGACCAGCAAGAATTTTGGCTGAAGTCGTTAAAGAAATATGGCAATAGGGAAATTGATGACATGAATAGGCTTGCCAAAACATTCATTAGGGAGCAAGCAGAAGCCTTGATGGAAAGTGAGGAGTTTCGTCAGTTAATCTTATGGGAATTGGCAGACAAAGATGGGATAGCTACCCCAATTACGGTTAAGCGTGAAATTTATTCTAAAAACATACTAGAGCAAAGCAAAACCATCCTTGGTAATTGCGGAATAAATTTCAATTTTATTTTATCTATTATACTTGGTGGCTTGTATTATGTAACCATTCATAAAGATAAATACCCTTTCTGTGAAGTTGACCTTACTCAAAAAAAGCATAAGGATGAATTAATTAGAACACTTGACTGGCTAATTGATTTGCTATTCGAAACAAATAAGCAGGTTAGCGAGGTTGAGAAGATAGCATTAAGACTTCGTAGTAAGGGAATGACTAGAGATGAAATAATGGAGATAACCAATATTGATATTGATCAATATTGAATAAATAATTTTAAATAAAAGGATTCTTTCAGGATCCTTTTATTTGAGATAAACATATTTATAAGTGCGAAAGGATTATTCTTAATACTTTTAGAAATCCTAACTATGAGATTATTACGAATAAGTTGCACTTTCAATTAGTAATATATAATTATTATATCTGATAATTTTATATCTTTAAACTGTTTTTAGTTAGAATATTTTATTGACCTTTAATCCATTTAAAATGAGAAAAACGTTTAGTTTATTTATGATTACCTGCTTGACTTTTCTGATACAGGCAAAGAATATGAAGATTTAAATATTTCGACACAATCATTATGAATACGGAAAAAGTGCTTCTAAAAAACGAAACCTGCATAAAGCAAGTAAGATACTCTGATATAACTCACATTTCAATTTGTGGAGATTGTTCAACCTTCATGTTAAATGATACATCATCATTCTCTTTATCTAAATCTTTGAATGAAATAAGCAAAAAACTTCCAGATTATTTTATACGAGTTAACCGAAATTACATTATAAATTCTGAACATATTCAAGAATTTAGGTATAAATCAAGAAAAATTACACTTGAGGGAAATATCACTTTTACTGTTTCTCATCGAAACCTAAAGCTTGTAAAAGACACTTTAAGCGCCATCTCTTTTAACTTATAAAAATTATAAAATATAACAATAATGAAATTAAGCATTTATAACTCATATATAAAACTATCTGAAGATCAGGCATTTTTATTTAACTCTAAAAGTAATGAATATCTGATATTTGATCCTATATATATTAGTGATTTCAACAATCTTAGTATTTACAAACTCCCCAGTGAGCTGAAAGAAAATATGAAAAAAGGAGGTTTTTTACTTCTAGATGACGACTACAATGAGACTACCTCACTAATTGAGCATCGTAAAAGTTTATATGCCGACAAAAGCAAATATATCCTTACAATAAATCCAACATTAAACTGTAATCTAAATTGCTGGTATTGCTATGAAACAAAAGATACTGGAAAAATGTCCGATAAATTATTAAACTCTGTCTTATTATTTATCGAGAACACCATTGAAAATATTAAGGAACTTAAAATGTTTGAATTATCCTTTTTTGGCGGAGAGCCTCTTCTTTGCTATAAAACGATTATACAGCCATGTATAAAGCAAGCAAAACTTCTATGTAAAAAAAACAATATTGAATTAACCATTGGTTTTACAACCAACGCTTATCTTTTAAATGATAACATTATAAATGATTTGAAAGGAGAAACAAAAGTAGCTTTTCAAATAACATTAGATGGCAATAGAGAGCTACATAATCAAACACGATTTTTACAGAACAAAAAAGGTACCTATGACACTATTGTTAACAATATTAAGAAATTAGTTGCCATAGAAAATATTCATACTACACTTCGATTCAACTGCACAAAAGAAAATCTTTCAAGTCTAATTGAGGTATTACCCGATATTGAAGGCATCGATGATATCCAAAGAAAGAGAATGGATTTAGCATTCGAGCGAGTATGGCAAGATTATGACAATGGAGATATTAAAGATCTAATGAATTTAGTACAAAAGCAATTTGAAGAAAAAGGTTTCTTTATTGATGATATAGACTATCTAGCTACCCCAATGTGGTGCGAAGGAAATAAACTAAATTCTTCTATCATCAATTACAATGGTGAAGTCTTCAAATGTACAGCCAGAGACTTTCAATCAGAAAAAAAAGAAGGAAAGTTAGATGATAAAGGAGAAATTATTTGGGATAAAGAGAAAGTAGATGCTAGATATAATGCTCTATTTTCAAGTTCCCTATGTTTTGAATGTAGAATAGCTCACATATGTACAGAAAGATGTGCTCAAAAAACATTAGAAAATGGTGTTAATGGATGTCCTTATGATGAAAAAGAGAAAGATGAATTAATACTTAATAGGTTTTATGCCCAAATATTCGAAAGGGTAAGTGTATGAATTTTCCTTATTATCATCAGTTAGACTCTAACGATTGTGGACCTACTTGTCTTCAAATGGTATCTAAATATTATGGAAAAAAAATATCAATAGAAGACATAAGAAAATTAGTTGACGTAAGTAGTTCAGGTATTACACTGCAAGATTTATGCTCTGCCGCTTCGAAATTAAAAATAGACTCAGAGGCAGTAAAAATAAATGTAAAAGAAATGGTATTAATGCCATTACCTGCAATATTATTCTGGAAACAAAATCATTTCGTTGTTCTATATAAAATTGATCAAAAAAAGAAAAGGTATTACATCGCTGACCCCTCTTTTGGTTTAACAAAATTAAACGAAGAAGACTTTATTAGAAACTGGTTAGGTGTATCTACCACCCAAAATGAGAGAGGGATTGTTCTATTATTAGAACCTCAGAGAGAGTTTAACCGTCCAGATAATACTTCAAATAAAATAAAACCTAAGAATAGTATTTTAAAATATATCTATTCAATTTTTGCAAACAATACTAAATCTTACATCGTTGCATTATTACTGATGGGATTAGCCCTGCTAATGAACTGGTTAATTCCCACCATATTTCAACGAGTAATAGATGATGGTATTAAAAAAAAGCACGTTAATTTAGTACAAATTTTAATTTTTGGTCAATTAGCTTGTTCTGTTGGTTATATTATATTTATAACTCTATATGAGTTTATTTTATTAAAAGTTAACTTCAAATTATCTATTAACTTTCTAAGAAGTTTCCTAACCAAAGTTACAGAACTACCTATCTCATTTTTTCTTAAAAGAGTAAGTTCAGACTTACTCCAAAGGATACAAGATCTTGAAATATTACAAAGGTTTTTAACAAACCATGCCATTAGTTTCTTAATCACCTTAGCAAACTTTATTATGTTCATAGTATTATTATCGAACTATAATATGGCAATAGCATCTATATATATATGCTCAAATATTCTTGTATTCTTTTGGATAAGTTTTTTCTTTAAAAAGCGCAAAATCCTTGATTACAACAGGTTTTCAGTAGATTCGGAATATAAAAATAAATATTTTGAGCTAGTAACAGGTATGCCAGATATCAAGGTTAACAACGCAAGTAAAATAAAAATTAATAATTTACAATCTGTTTTAAATAAAATAAACTCCTTACAATTAAAAACTTTAAAAACTGAAAATTATCAAACGGTTGGCTCTGATATCCTGGACACTATAAGAAATGTCTGTATACTTGGTTTATGTTCATATTGGGTAATTGAAAATAAGTTAACCCTAGGGCAAATGCTTAGTATTAATTACATACTTGGTCAGTTAGGAGGAACACTGAGATTTTTTACAAATTTTTCAAGAGATTACCAAGATGCAAAGATATCATTAGATCGGTTAAATGATATCAACAATACCTCAAAAGAACTAGATCGTTATAATCCAGATAGACAAACACAACTTTCAAAGAATATAATTTTCAAGAACGTATATTTTAAATATTCAACGAATAATCAAGACTACATATTAAAAAATATAAATCTTGAAATAAAGAAAGGTACAATAAATGCCATTGTTGGTGAAAGCGGAAGTGGAAAAACAACAATCTCTAAATTGCTACTCGGATTTTATCCTCCAACGAAAGGGAATATTTTCATTGACCATCATCCTATCTCTGATATTAACATCGATTCTTGGAGATCAAGTTGTGGAGTAGTTCTTCAGGAAGGATATATATTTAGCGGCAGCTTTATAGAAAACATTTCTATGACATCTACCAGTGTTGATATTAACAAAATAAAACAAGCTGCTAAGATTGCATGTATAGATCAATTTATAGAGTCTCTTCCTATGGAATATAATTCCATAATTGGAAATAATGGAATATGTTTAAGTGGAGGTGAAAAACAAAGAATATTAATCGCAAGAGCTATTTATAAGAACCCTAAAATATTAATATTAGACGAAGCAACAAATGCTTTAGATACTAGAAATGAGATGGAAATTAGCAAAAATTTCATCAATTATTTTTATAATAAAACGGTGGTTATTATAGCTCATAGGTTAAGCACAATTAAGCAAGCCGATAATATATTAGTCATGAAGAAAGGGAGTGTAATAGAACAAGGAACTCATAATGATTTACTAAATAATACGCAAAATCATTATTATTCTCTGGTAAAAAATCAATTACAATTAGAATATACAACTTAACTAAACTAACATAATGGAAAAGTATAATTTAATATTTTTATTACTTCTTATAAATAACATAAACACTATTGCACAAAAGGTTCACCTAAAAGGTGATGTAGTTGATACGCAGAATATACCGATAGATTATTTTACAGTAGCATTATTAAATAATAGTGATTCCAGTATTATAACTGGGGGAGCATATTTGAATGGAAAATTTAATATCGAACATAACGATACTAATTCTTGTATTATACAAATATCAAGTGTAGGATATCAACAAATTCTTCAATTAATACAGATAAATAACTCCCTAAATCTAGGCACATTTAAAATGAATGGCTTAGACATCGAAGAAGTAGTGGTAGCTGCAAGAAAACCTAAAATAAAACAAAAAGAAGGTAGAACTATAATTTCTGTTGAAGGTACCGCATTAGAGGAACTTGGAAATTCCATAGATGTACTCAAAAACACTCCCGCTGTTCAAGTAAATAATGATGGAAAAATAAGCATATTCGGAAAAGGCTCACCTTTAATCATAATAGATGGTCGCGAAATAAGTTCAACACATGAGTTGGATATCCTTCAATCTTCTAATATAAAAACCATTGAAGTAGATAAGAGTCCATCAGTAGCAACAAAATCGGATGTAAGCTCTGTTATAAAAATAACCACAAAAAATAAAAGTAATTTTAGCGCAGAACTCTATAACCGTTCCTATTTTGGAAGAAAATTTAGTAATAAAACAGGGATAAATATTGTCCAGCCATATGAAAAAATAAGAAATATAATTTCGTACAGCTTTTATAAGAACAATAAAGAATATTATAATGATGATTATGATATAAACAATAGGTCCGATTACCAAATACAAAATACTACATACTCCAAAAACTATCCGTCTAGTTCTTCTCACAACTTTCTGACAGGAATAGAATACGACCATGATTCAACTAATACAACAAGAATATTATATCACTTTAACGGATATAATGAAGACTTTTCTAAATTTACCCTCCAGCAAATCATAAAAAGCAATTCTCCAGATACGGTTCACAGAGAAATTTCCTTAAATACCATAGAAAAAACATATCAACACAATATTAGCATTAATCATACTAAGAGTTTTTCTCCATCAAGTTCACTTTATGTTTCAACAGATTATGCCAAGGTAGTAGGTAAGGAAAATACTAATATTAAAGAAGCAACAACAAATCTAATTAATACCCAAAACAAGAATAAAGATGATTACAATGTTTTTACATTTAACAGCCATTACAATAATGGACTAAATGAAAATACTAGTATAAATGCAGGTCTGAGAGCTGCATTTATTAATAATAACGGAACTACTTCTTCTGTTAATTTAGATGAGGAGCAAATCAATTATTGGGATAAACAAACTACCAAAGATCTTGTATCAGCAATATATTTTTCATACAACCATAGTAAAAATAAAGTTGATTATGAATTTGGATTAAGAGCAGAACATACCAATACACATGCAAACCTTAATGAAATGGTTATTATAGACAGTTCATATATTCATGTATTCCCATCCTTATTAGCATCTTACTCTCCTTCAAATAAATTTGGTATAAGTATGCACTATAATCACAAAATTGAACGTCCGTATTTTTCAGACCTTAACCCTACCCAAACATACTATGATTCACTATCTTACAGACAGGGCAATCCCTTTCTAAAACCAACTATAAAGAAGAACTTGGCTTTAAACGTTGAATTGCCATGGGGTTTATCTCTCTCATCTGAATATACCCGTTATACTAATATGATTGTTCTTGCTGCAACCAATGATTCAGAAAATCCAGATATTATTAAATATACTCCGATAAATATTGATGAATCAGAAAGAATTCTTCTTGGCCTAATCAAAGCTTATGATGGTAAAATACATAGCTATAGTATATCTGGAGGAATAGAATTTCCTTTTATTAAAATACCGTATCTAGGAGAAACAAAACAAGTAAGAACAAATAGCTGGTACTTATCCATAAATAATGACATTAGCATTGGAAACAAAATCATGCTTTATTCAAGTTTTGATTATTATAGCAAAAGTGTTGATGCAATAACAACCTATGATAGTTATTATAACTTATGGGCAAGTGCTAGTTTAAAACTATTGGACAAACAATTGGTAATATCATTAGATATGGATAACATACTAAATTCTAATAATATTAATTGGGAAGATAACTATGAATATATAACAAATGGTGGGAAAAATGATTTTGATAATAGAATTGTTAGGATATCCGTTAAATATACGTTTAAAAATTTCAAGGATATTTTTAATACAGATAGCAATAATTCTCAAGAATTAGATCGTTTATGAGAAGTTCACTTATCGACCAAGAAGACACGCTTATAGATTACATCGCACACTATGTTATACATCTAACTATCATTACTATATTGGATGTATTATTAACAAATAAATGAATTCACTATGTCAAAAATTGAAAAAATTAAAAGCTTCGTAGCAACATTGGAACCTAATCAATTAGTAGATCAAAAAGCAATGCTAGTAAGCGGTGCAAGCGCTGCTGATAGTGAGGTTACTAAAAATAAACGTAATAAAAAATGTTGCAACACAGAGAAGGTACTTTCTAAGATCTAACTTTTTAGGGAAGGAATATTTCTTCAATATCTTTCCATCATGTTGAAATTAAAGTCGGTGTAGTGCCGACTTTTTCTGTACCATTCAACAAAAAATAACCAATTCCAACCAATCACGACAAACCATAACCAAACACAACCAACTCCACACCATAAGCCTACTTTATAGTAAATATGCGGTCTACTACTGGATACAGCGGTTCGATTTATGCCACCCATTTCGGATTCATTGTGCCAGTGATTTCGGTTTAAACTGTGCCACTAACAACGAGTAAGTAATTCGAGGCACGTTTCTAATTGTGCCATTTGTTTCGGTTCAATTTGTGCCACTTTGAAAGATCAAGTAAAAACTACTATATCGCTAAAAAAAGCGGTATGGCCAATAAACTTGATCCCATGGATTTAAAACAGATAATTACGCTTCATCAAGATGGAGTGAGCAATCGTAAGATTGAGTCATTACTCGGTATCTCACGCAATACCATTAATACATACATGAAGCTCTTCAAGGCCTGTGCCTATAGCTTTGACGAACTGCTCTTGTTCGATAATATTAAACTTAGAGAGCTATTCCCTTCTCATACGACCATTGATAATGACCGCTACAATGAACTAATGCAGCATTTTGAACGCATTAATGCAGCAATAAATCATCCAGGCTTTACTTTTCTCTTTCATTATAACGAGTATAAACAACAGGCTAAAGATCCCTATGGTTATACCCAGTTTATGGAGCATTACAATCGAAAACATGCCAAAATTAAAGGTTCTATGAAACTTGAGCATGAAGCCGGTTATGAGGTGTTTATTGATTATGCAGGTAAGAAACTTCATATTGTAGATAAAGAAACTGGAGAGCAGGTTCCTGTTGAAGTATTTGTAGCCATCTTGCCCAATAGTCAGTATACCTATGTTGAGGCTTCTATGAGCCAGAAACGAGAAGATATGATTACGAGCATGGGCAACGCATTATCGTATTATGGCAGTGTTCCAAAGGCTATTGTATCCGACAATCTCAAATCAGCAGTCACAAGAGCTAGTAAGTATGAACCTGATGTCAATCGATCCTTTAAAGATTTTGCGCGTCATTATAACTGTGCTATTAACCCTACCCGAAGTTATGCTCCGCAAGATAAGGCACTGGTCGAAAACGCCGTTCAATTGGCCTATCAACGTATTTATTATCCCATTAGAGAAATGACTTTTTTTTCGTTGGAAGAGCTCAATCTGGAAATTAAAAAACGGCTTATCGATTATAACAACCGCCTGCTAGCACGAAAAGGAGCCAGCAGAAAAGAGCTCTTCCAATCTATTGAGCGAAGTTACTTAAAGCCACTTCCATCGTTGGGTTACGAACTTAAAGATTATCGTAGAGCCAAGGTGCAAAAGATGGGCTATGTATATTTTTCTCCCGACAAAAATTATTACAGTGTTCCGCATCGATATATTGGAAAATCAACACAGATTCATTATACAAAATCAACTGTGGAGGTCTTTTATAATCATGAACGAATAGCATCTCATCAGCGCAATCCTGCGATGGGCATTTACATTACCAACAAAAACCATTTGAGCAGTACGCACAAGGCATATACCGAATGGAGCCCTTCTTATTTTGAGAAAAAAGCCGCTAAGCATGGTGTCCATGTAGTAGCTTGCATTCAAGGTGTAATAAGTAATAGTATCTATCCTGAAATTGCCTATAAAAGGGCTATGGGCATTATTCAACTTCATCGCACCTATAGCTCCGAGAGACTCAATAATGCTTGTAAGAGAGCTGTTGAGGCAGGTGCCTTTTCCTACAAGCGCATACAAAATATCTTAAAGAATAATTTGGACAAAGAAGGTACTGTGGAGCAAATGCAAGCGTCCAATACACCACACATTCCTACACACGAAAATTTACATGGAGCTTCGGCTTATAAATAAAAATGAACAACAATCAAACAATTGAAAAGCTCAGGCAAATGCGCCTAGGAGCTATGGCTGATTTACATCTTCAGCATATGAAAAACAATCAATTAACAAATATTACACCTGATGAATATTTGGCTCTACTTACCGATCAGGAGTGGGAATATCGGCAAAACAGTAAAATTGCAAGGCTGATTGCCCAAGCTGATTTTAAACAAAAAGCTAATGTGGCAGACATTAATTATGGTCCATCCAGAAACTTGGATAAAAACATGTTTATGCGCTTGGCATCACTTGACTTTTTAAGTAAAAAGGAAAATATAATTGTATCCGGATCTTCTGGCGTTGGGAAAAGTTACTTAGCTCAATCTCTGGGACACCAAGCTTGTTTAATGGGTTATAAGGTAATTTATGCCAATACGGCCCGATTGTTCACCAGGCTTAAATTATCTAAGGTAGATGGTACATATTTAAAGGAGCTAAAGAAGCTATCTAAGGCTAATATACTTATCCTTGATGACTTTGGATTGCAGGCCTTTGATAATCATGCCAGAGAAGCTCTAATGGACATAATAGATGATCGATATAATCAAACATCAACCATAGTATCATCACAAATACCTGTTTCTGTCTGGTACGATATTATTGGCGAAGGTACCATAGCCGATGCTATTTTAGATCGTCTGGTCAACTCATCACATCGTATAGATCTCAAAGGAGAATCTTTAAGAAAAGGATATTTAGTGAGTGAATAACATTTTTTTTCTTATTATTGCAGCATCTTTTAAAGTGGCACGGTTACTCCGAAATCGTTGGCATGGTCACTCCGAAATAGCCATCTACTACATATTGCAAAGTAAAAAAATGCTCCAATCCGGGTGTCGATTGGAGCGTTGGAATTCTCTAAGTTTTACTGGAATCTTTTGGAATTAATCGAAATTAGTGGGTGTTTTTTGGAATATTCTGACAGCTATTAGACTTTTTCCAATTGTGCGGCAAAAGATCAGCCAAGTCTAAATCATAATTACTGTTGTATAACGCAATCTTAGAAAATACATCCATAAGCCAAACACTTACATGCTGTTAATGTCATTCTCATTTTTTGCCATCAAAGAAACGGTGCTAGTATGAAGCTCGCAATATGTGAAAGACCGAAGACTTACGTAACATTAAAATAATTGAGCAGAGGAATGGCCTTCCAGATTTTTGGGAAACCTTAGTATTTGTCGGGAAATTATATCACGCACTTGAGGAAGTTTCACATAAAAGGATAATTCGTCCTAATTGGGATTTATATATGCAAGGTTATAATGAATAAAACACGCGTTTACAATCGAATAGGTGGCCGACAGGATTGTAGCCCTGCCAGAGGAACATAGCCTCTCTTTTTGAGGCGGTCGATAGTGATGGCGGTTCCTAAAATAGGACTTTGCCAACAATCTGTTTAATTTAATTTTTGTTGGCGATTTACACTGCGTTACAATTGGGCGATAGACCACCCACCGATTATTCATAATATAAGTATATGCTTTAAGGCATTCATGATTTCGTTCCTCAAATCTAATTCTGCTCCAAGCATACACCATACCTGCTTCTACGCCAGACCGTATCAGGTTCTTGCGTTTCCGTTCCGGCTTCTTTATTCACAAGTGTTCATTTTTTGTGTTCATGATTTCCGCTTTGCTCCAATTCAATGATGCCAAATGCAGTATCTAAGACGATTACGGAGCCAGCCATCCAACTCTTCCAGTTTTGTTTTGATATTGGCATATTTGAAGTTGTTAATCCAGTTGCTTACGATTTTGGTCGAGATAGTCTTTAAGTTCGGAAACTCTCATACCATCAACACCGCCCGCTCCTTTGTTGCTTACCACTCCCTTGCAAGCTATGGTTAAGTTTGCAGGGTAAAGTACCCGTTCAATTAAATGATTAGTGTTCCGTTTTCTTCTTTTCATACTTATTCTTCTTAATTCCCTGCTATATCTCTTTGGGGCTAGAAAGGTTTTAATCCTTTAACTTCCATCAAAGATCAATAGCGATGTAAAGTTCAGCCCTTCACTTATCTATGAGACCTCCATGCTTTGCGTGGTATTCGTAAGAATGGCTCGCTTTCCAAAGCTACTATGGCTTTTGCTGACTGCTCTGCTCTATTAACTCGTAATTACAGAGCTCTCCCCTGGTAAGTGCTATATATAATATTTGCTGCGCTAATCGCTCACAAAATAATCTTCACTGCATAGGTCACCCCATACCACTACGTTTTTACATTCGTAAAAAGTGTCACTTGCTAACGGTTCGAAGCGTTACCTCCGCCCGTGATGGGACTTTCTGCCTGATGACAGACAGTGCACCCTCTGGATATTAAATAATACTCCACATTCCGCGGTTTATTGAAGATAATTTGTATTTTCAAACTTTTTCAACAACTTCGGGTGTGGGTGTACTGCAGCACATGCAGGGCACACACAAAAGCTAATACGTAATGCTGGGAATACTGTGTATACTAGGGTTTGTACGGTTTTTGACCTCCGCCAAATCTACGATTTGACTAGCTTTAAAATTTAAAAGTTAGCTATAAAATCGTAGTTTTGGCTACATAGTTATTTAAAGCAGTTGTAGGTTAAATTCCGCACTACTCATACGCATAACGTTGTATGCAAGGCAGAATGAGCAGGTTGACTATAATATAATGAATTGTAATTTGAAAATCTTGATTGAAAATATAAGCTCATTGATTGAAGGTTACTGCAAGAAAAAAACAGTTTTTGCCCGCCCGCTTCTGCCCTTCGGGACAGTTGGGGAAGCCCACTCACATTGCACACATGCCGAAGAAAAATCGGCAAGAGTGCAATTTTTGCCATCGCTCAAAATACTGCTAACATGAAGCGACTCTTCGCATTAGGTGATATCCACGGTTGTTTTGACTCTCTCAAAGAGTTAGTTGAAAACAAAATTCAACTAAACAAAGGTGATAAACTTATTCTGTTAGGCGACTATATTGACAGAGGCAATAAGAGCAAAGAGGTTGTTGATTATATCATTGACCTACAAGAAAAAGGATTTGATATTATTCCGCTTCTTGGGAATCATGAAATGTTACTTTTAGAAACTCTTGAAGATGAAAAGAATTTATCTAAATGGATTCAAAATGGTGGAGTCAAAACACTAAAAAACTTTAATATTGAATCAGTCAACGATATTTCTCCCAAATATTTAGAATTCTTTAAAAATCTGCAGAACTATTATTCATTCGAAGAATTCTTGTTTGTTCATGCAGGATGTAATGATAAAGTAGTTAATCCATTTCAGGATACTTATTCGATGTTGTGGAAAAGTCAAGCTACGTATACTAGCCCCCTACTTACTAATAAGATTATCGTTCACGGGCATAGACCAATTTCAATAGAACTTTGTATAAAACAATTTGATGAAAATAAGCAAGTAATAAACATTGATACAGGTTGTGTCTATAAGGAAAAGGTCGGTTATGGAAAGTTAACTTCAATTGAATTGTATTCAAAAATGCTATTCTCAGTATAATTTTATATAATGTAAATATGCGGTCTGCTACATATTGCAAAGTAAAAAAATGCTCCAATCCGGATGTCGATTGGAGCGTTGGAATTCTCTAAGTTTTACTGGAATCTTTTGGAATTAATCGAAACTAGTGGGTGTTTTTGGAATATTCTGACAACTATTAGACTTTTTCCAATTGTGCGGCAAAAGATCAGCCAAGTCTAAATCATAATTGCTGTTGTATAACGCAATCTTAGAAAATACATCTGTAAGCCATTCGCGAGGATTTACATCACTGGCTTTGCAGCATCCCAGTAGTGAGTACATAATTGCTGCATTTTCTGCGGCATCATGGTTGCCACAAAACAGATAGCCTTTTCTTCCAACAGCTACCGGCCTAATTGCATTTTCAGCTCCGTTGTTGTCAGGCAGATATCGGCCATCAAGATGATAGCGAGACAGACGTAAGAAAAGATTGTATGTATAAACCAGCGCCTTACTCATCTTTCCTCCTTGTAGCGCTTTGGGGTAATAGCCTTCGATCCATTTTTCAAAAGCACGCATGATTGGATAAGCCAAGCGCTTTCGTAGTTCAGCTCTTTGCTTGTAATTCATGTTCTGATCGGTGGCCATTTGCTCAACTTGATAGATTTTAGCAATTTGTGCCAATGCGTATTCAGCCCCCGTTTTGTCTTCTTTTAGACTTTCGGAGAATTTCCTGCGCGCATGAGCCCAACAACCCAGAAGCAAAACACCTTTCTTTTGCTCATAGATTGAATATGCCTGATATCCATCGGTTTGAAGAGCTCCCTGAAAATCCTTTAATAAAGGAAGTATCACTTTTTGTGCTCGGGAACCTTTGTCGTAGTGAAAGAAAACCAAGTTATTCATTACTGATCGAACCATCCACAGATAAGCCTTTTGTGCTTTGTGCTTTTCGTTGCTAATAACAGGAATGGTACTTTCGTCAACCTGAATATAATCAGATTTTAGAACGATTTCTTTTAAACGTGCATAAAGAGCTCTTAGTAAATCACAGCTTCCTTGAAACCAACCATTAATGGTGGATGCAGGTAATTTTATACCAATCATTTTGAACATGGCCATTTGGCGATTAAAAGGCTGGTGGAAATAATATTTATTCATCATCAGCTCGCTCAATAAAGAAGGCCCTGCATTGCTGCGTGGCAAAGGCAATAATGGCATTGAACCAATACGGATAGCTGATGCTTCTTCGGTCGTTTTGATCTGTAGCAATATCCGGTGATACTGATTCTTGCTTTACTGCATATTTAGGACGTTCTATACGACGTACATATACCTCTCCGGGCTTGTGTTCGAGTATTTCTGTTACTTCTTCGCCAATACGCACCCAGTTACCTTGTTTACCTTCCGGTCCAATAACTTCTACCTCTCGTCTAAGGTGGTCAGGAAGTGGTTGACGAACTGGCCTCTGCTTGTTTTTTACAGGCTTGCGGCGCTCATATTCGATAAGCTCTTTTTCTGCGTTTTCAATGATAGCTTTCTCTTCTGCAACGACCTCCAGTCCGTCCCAATCGATCTTTCGTTGATCGGGATCTTCGGCAATATGCTTTTCACTAGAATTGCCAAAAAACTTATGGCGAAACCAAGCGAGCTGGTCGATCAGCTTTTTAATTTGCTGCTCTTTTTTAGCGACTATGGACTCTAATTTTTTGTTTTTAGCTTCCAAAGTGTCCAGAACCCTATTGTCATTTTTCGCAAGCGGGAAAGCTCCTGAAACATCTCGTCACGTTCCTGGAGAAGCTCCTGAATTAACACATCTTTATTGCTTGAAAAATCGCTCATTTATCACTGCTTGATTACGAGCTTAAAGATAGTAAAATCAAGGCTTATAGCCAATTTTATCAATCTAAAAATCCTAAAAAATCGCTTCTTTTTGTCACCTCTTTAAGAGCCTTTTTTTAGGCTTCACATTCTTTACAATCAACATTAAATCGTGCCAACTTATAATGTGAGATGTGAGGCTTTCATCAAATGCAGGAAGTTTGAAAACACCACTATCGAGCTTCTTATGGTAAATTACCAACCCGCCGTGTTCTAGATGAAGTATTTTCATGGTGGTCAGCCTACGGTTAACAAATATAAAAACTTCACCGTCCTGAACATTACGCTTCATCAAGGAGCTTACAATGCCGCTGAGTGTGTAAAAGCTTTTACGCATATCCACTGGTGCCGGATATAGAAAGTATTTAAGTTTATCGTGTAAATGAAACATCAGACTTAATCAAATAAGTGAACAATTGTTTTTAATACTTGCGTGTTTATATTATCCCTTAGTAGCATCTTGGTGCCATTGGGAAATACGAATTCAATGGGAGCATCATTATTTAAAGTAGGCTTACTCTTGATGATAGATGGACTCGATTGGTTATTCGTCGTTAACGGATTACTGTCAAATTCTAGTGGAACAAAGCTATCTGGCTCATGTGCTAATGCCTCTTCCAATTTATTTCGCCAATAGTAAAAAGTGGAAGGAGCCAAATCTTGGTTGGTACAGAAATCTTTTATGTTCAAACCTGATTCCTGGTAATCCTTATACAAACGCTTAAATGTTGTTAATGTCATTCTCATTTTTTGCCATCAAAGAAACAGCGCTAGTATGAAGGTCGCAATATGTGAAAGACCGAAGACTTACTATATAATTGACTATTCTTAATTCGCGAATCGCGAATCGCGAATTGAAAACAAGTGATATGAAGAAACATAATGGGATGCGCCCCCAAGATATAGTTGTTTTATTGAAAATTATTGCACTTAAGCACGATGATTGGTATAATTCTGATTTAGCACAATCATTAAAAATCAGTCCATCTGAAATATCGGAAGTTTTGAATAGATGCAAAATTGCAGGATTAATAGACACAAAAAAACGTAAGGTTAATATTAATTCCTTTATGGAATTTTTAATCTACGGATTAAGATATGTGTTCCCTACTCAACCAGGTGCTATAGTAAAAGGAATTCCTACAGCGCATTCGGCATCACCGATTAAGGAGCATATTTCAAGTGGTTCAGATATTTATGTTTGGTCAAGTGCCAAAGGAACTCATCGTGGACAATCAATAGAACCTCTTTTTAAATCAATTCCTCAGATAGTACAAGATGACATATTATTCTATGAATTACTGGCTATTGTTGACACAATAAGGGTTGGACGAGTTAGAGAAATAAACATAGCTAAAACAGAACTTGAAAAACGATTAAAGCATGGCTAGTACAAATATTGAAATGCTACAAACAGTGGCAACTGGTTTGAGAGGTTTGAAAGATGATATGGTATTTGTAGGAGGAGCAGTAGCCGAATTGTATGCGAGTAATCCTGAATTATCAGATATTAGACCAACGCTTGATGTGGATTGCGTAATTGAATTGCGTTCTAAAACAGCTCATATTAAGCTGGAAGAAGACTTGAGAGCTTTAGGCTTTGCAAATGCATATTCTGGAAGTATTCGGACACCCATTCTGAAAACATCCGGACAGGCATTCCGGAATTATTCGGACACTCATTCTGGAAACATTCGGACAGTCGTTCCGGAAACATCCGGACATTGATTTAGGTCTGTTTATCTTGCTTTTCCAAAAAAAGGAAAGCGATGAAAAAAACAGACATGAAAAAAGTACGCGAATTATTACATCTAGTTATTGGGCAAGGCCATAGTTCACGTCAGGCAGCCAAGATTGCCGGCATGAGCAAGAGCAGCGCCAGCGAGTATGTCAGCGGCTTCAAAACGAGCGGGATAGAACTGGATAAAATGTCGAAGCTGACCGACAGTGAATTACTATGGGCCATAACCGGACCCAACGGAAAGCAGGCAAACGAACGTTATGCCCATTTGATTTCCCTCTTCGGATATATAGAAAAAGAACTCTTACGTCCGGGTGTTACTCTACAGCTTCTGTGGCAGGAGCTTTTTGCAGCACGTGAGAAATCGTACAGTTACTCCCAATTTTGTTTCCATTATCAACAATGGGCCAAGAAGCAGAAAGTGGGGATGCACATGGAACACAAGGCAGGCGACAAACTATATGTCGATTTTACCGGGGTAAAGCAGAGGATTATAGATGCCGCAACTGGTGAAATTAGGGAGGCAGAGGTCTTTGTTGGTGTTCTGGGCAGCAGCCAAAAAGCTTACATAGAAGCCGTCGAGAGTCAGAAAAAGGCGGATTGGATAAAGGTCAACGAGAATGCATTGCGGTTCTTTCGGGGCGTTCCGCGCTGCATCGTGCCCGACTGTCTCAAGTCGGCAGTTGTGAAGGCCGATCGGTACGAGCCTCAGATTAATGCGACCTACAAAGACTTTGGCGACTATTACAGCACGGTTATCTTGCCTGCCAGGGCCTTGCACCCCAAGGACAAATCCTTGGCCGAGAACTTTGTAAAAACAGCATATACCCGAATTTTTGCACCCTTACGCAACGTACCGTTCTTTTCGCTGGAAGAGTGCAACCATGCCATGTGGGAAGAGCTTGATAAGCACAACGGGATGCCTTTTCAGGGCAAGGACTACTCCCGCGAGTATTTGTTCGATACTGTTGAAAAGGAGGAGCTGCAGCCCTTGCCCGTGTCGTTTTACGACCTGCGTGCTTTTGCCATTGTCAAAGTGCAATACAACCACCATGTATACCTGAGGGAAGATCGTCACTATTATAGCGTGCCCTTCCAGTTGACGGGGAAAAAAGTACAACTCAGTTACAACAGCCGTGTGGTGGAGGTAAGCTATAACAACGTACGTGTGGCCATACACCAACGTAACCCGCACCGTTACGGGTATACCACAGACGGGGAACATAGGCCATCCCAACACAAATTCGTGTCGGAATGGGATGCCGACCGTTTTATCCGCTGGGCTGCCAAGGTATCACCCCAAACGGAATCCTTCATCAAGGAACTAATAGAAAGCAAAGCACACCCAGAACAGGCCTTCTCAGCATGTATGGGCATACTATCGGAAAGTAAGAAACACGCACCCGAAGATTTTGGAAGGGCATGCAAAAAGGCTCTGGAGATGAAAGTTTACACCTGCAAATTTATCCGCAACACACTGAAATATAAAACCTTTAACCTTGATGCCGAGGAGGAGATACGAAGAATTATGGATGATAACGAAACCAGAAGACTGGACATATTAAACTAAAAAAGATGAACGCACAAACTATTGAAAAAGTAAAGCAAATGAAGTTGTACGGTATAGAAAGAGCGTACAACCAAGTGTTCGAATCAGGCAGCAGTCAAGGTCTAACCTTCGACGAACTGCTCGCTATATTAATCGATGCGGAGTATGACGAACGGTACAATAGAAAGCTCGAACGGTATATCAAAATGGCCAACCTGAAACAAAGCGCATCAATAGATCAGGTTGATTTTAATACCCACAGGAACCTGGACAAAAATCTTTTGGTAAAACTCCAGATGTGCCAATGGGTAGAAAAAGGCCGCGACATCCTATTGACGGGACCTACGGGCGTGGGCAAGTCCTTTGTTGCGTGCGCCCTGGGATATCATGCCTGCACCAATGGGATGAGTACTCTTTATGTAACGGCCAACAAGCTTTTTGACAAGTTGATGTATGCCAAGGCAGATGGTAGTTACCCCAGAGAAATAAAGAAAATACTTAAATGTGATTTACTTATTATAGATGATTTTGGCCTCAAAGCTTTGGACACCGGCTCAAGAAATATGTTGCTTGAAATTATTGACGACAGACATAACCTAAAATCAACAATGATAACATCTCAAGTTCCTTTAAAACAATGGTTTGAATCGATAGGTGACCCCGTGGTTGCCGATGCAGTAATGGATAGGTTGGTTAACGGGTCATACCGTATCGAAATGCAAGGCGAATCAATGAGAAAAATGATAGCAAAACGTTAAAAAAATAATACCTATTTTTGAAAAAATCGCAGACCTAAAAAGTGTCCGGATAAAACCGGAATGGGTGTCCGAATAAAACAGAATGTCCAATCCATCCGTACTCCTAAATATTAAATGCATATGATTACTCATGATACACCAAGCATACATCTCCATACCTTTATGTTTCTGACAATAGCCTAAAATTCTCAAGTAAAATATCTTTATACTCGTTTCTGGTAAAAACATCTAAGCACTCTACTACGGCAAAGCTTACAAAATATACCCCTTCTGGTATATTGAACAAGGCTATACTCTCAAACAAGAAGCATACAAGTCGTCCCGGAATGGATCTGTGCCAAATTTATATTGTCACAAGCTCATCTGTATCAGAATGTCAGCTATAAATAATTACACAACATGGCCAATCACCATACCCTTATACCCCAAGTAATGGGCATCAAGAGCAGCTTTGGGTATGAAAAGCAAAAGATCAGATATCAGTGTATTATCGACAACGTTAGTTTACTTATGAATCAAACAGCAAAAGAACTGAACAATGTTATCGTCGCAATTGGCCACAAGGTGTCAAAAAAAGCATAGCACTATCAGGATAGTCAGTTATGATTCCATCAACACCCAGGCTCACAAGCTTTTTCATATCTTCTATTTGATTAACAGTCCACGGAATAATGGTGATATTTTTTTCCTTTAGCAAGTGAATATCTTCCTCTGTCAGCAAATTAAAATCAGGACTATAAATAGCTGGCACAAAGCTCAATCGACTTAAATTACTTTCGGCCTGCCCTTTATACGCCAAAGCGGCCAGTTTATACTCAGGATAATGAGCATGTAAATATTCCAACTGTCGATAGTCAAAACTCTGTATCACTATACGATCAATAGGAATCAGGTCTTTTACTTCCTCAATTAATAAATCGCAAAAAACCTTTGGTTCGGGATGATAAAGATTATCCCCATGTGGAAGACTCTTAATTTCAAAATTATAAGATACCTCCACATCATTCTCCTGACAATATGCTTCAGTCATTTCTATTACCTCTTTGAGTAAGGGCTTGGTGAGTTTTTGTTTCTCTTGGTGAGGAAATTGAGGATTCCCTATACTACCGCAATCATACTTTTGTGTTTCGGCATAAGTATGCTCATAAATATTGTAACGAATGGAGTCCTCCTCAGGAATGACATTTCCGAGAGAATCCAGACAGATATGACGATTAAACCATGGTTCATGAGAAACCAATAATTTCCCATCTTTGGTGACTGCCAAATCAAGCTCCAGTGTACTGACTCCAATTTCCAATGCTTTTTTAAATGCAGGCAAGGTATTTTCGGGAGCCAAACCCCTTGCTCCCCGATGGCCTTGCACATCAAAACAAAGGGTATCCTTCGTCATTTCGGCTTTTACACCAGACTGCATAGATTTTTTTTTATTGCTACAAGAAAACAGCAATACGAGTCCTAAAATAATTCCTAAAAATTTCATTCGTATAAAGTTTATCTAAGTTATTGGTCGAATGGAACTCACATGACTTAAAGTTTATACATGTTCTTGTTATGACAAACCATTATGGTCATGCTCGTTTCATTCGTCTATTTTTTTATAATTTTTTGATCGATAAATTCTTTTGTTTCTTTATAAACAGTTTGCCAATCGCGGGAACGCAAATCGCAACCAATCACATGATTCCCTGTTTCCGGGAAAGCCATTTTCATTTTCAAACTATCGGGCGTGCCTAATGCTTCATACATATGAAGCATGGCAGGAACTCCCACCGTTCTATCTTGCTCTTTTTCTGATTTATAATAATAGCCTAAAAAAACAGGACAAGTAACCTCCGAAAATATTTCGGTGCACATACTATGACGCACTAAATTCATAAGCGTCACATAGCCCTTAAGGTGATAGCTAGTTGACCAGAATTTACCCACTTCCCCGGGTCGTTTTACTCTTTGTATGGCACCAAACTTAGTTATCTTAAACAATGCCCTTCCTCCCGGCTTGGTTATCATATCTCCTTTTGAACCCTCAGGAAGACCAATAAATGGCGAATACAAAATAATTGCTTCCACATCTGGATAAGTGGCTGCTAAGATCAAAGCATGGGTTCCTCCTGTGGATGTGGATACAATAACCACCTTGTCTCCAATCAGTTTAGCATACTCCAAAGCCTCCTTCGCCGAAGCAATATAATTTTCTTCGGTAAGGTATTTAAAACCATCCCTTCGGTTTAGACCATGCTCTTTCAGTCGTGACATATACACATTGGCCTGATAATCTTTAGAGAGCATACTCATTATAGGCTCACCTTCGCGATGCGAAGCTCCAAAACCATGCAAATACAAAAAGGCAATAGGAGATTTTTTATATGGATAAGTACTACTCCAAATTATTTTAGCTTCGTTCCCCGGCTTTATATCCTCGTGCGAAAGTTCTCGTGTTGTAAGTCTCTCCTCCAATTGTTGCAATACAGCTCCTTCCTTCTCCAACAACTGTGCTGACAAAGAGACTCCTAGACAAAACAACAATAACAAACTACTAAGAATCTTTAATCTACATAACATCCTTACTGTTTTTTAATGTCCCCCAAAAGTTAGCTTCTTCAAACATGTGCTAAAACACCTAAGTGCATTAGAAACATCTATTACGAATATTGAATACCACATCCACATTAAAATTTATAGGATATTTGCACTCCACTAAACCTTGGAGGTCCGGCAATATAAGTTGGGATACCAAAGGCATCACCCGTATTACCCGCATCAATAATATATTTTTCATCCAGCGCATTGTTCATATAGAAACCCAGCTCCAACGATTTTTTATACATCAGCCCTGCTTTAAAATTCAACAAACCATAAGCATCCTGTGCGATATTCTCATCATTATCCTCATCAAAGTAAACCTTTGATTTATAAGCATACGAAGGTCTCAAGTAAACACTCATCTGCTTAGAAACAGCAGGATTGAAGTTAAAGCCAAGTGAAAAAGAATTTTTGGGCGTTAATCTAAAAGTATTACCAGCATATTCTTGCTTATTACCATGGGCGTCCTCATCGTCAAACGTGGCATCTATAAAGGCATAATTAGCAAACAAACTACTACTTTTCATAAAGGCAAACTGAAAACCCAGTTCAAAACCTAAGGCAGAAGCACTACCCGCATCATCCGTAAACATCTCAATTCCTCCATTGTCCGACAATTCCACATAATCAGTCTGAAAATGATTATAATCATAATAATAGCCATTTAAATCAAACTGCAAACGATTGTTCAAAAACAAGGATTTCATACCCACTTCATAAGACCAAACGATCTCATCATTCAACACTTCTGAATTTGTTGCATCCAAATTAATAACATTTGGCCTACGTCCTTTAGCCACGTTTGCAAAAGTGGTAATATGGTTGCTTACTTTATAGTTGGCAGCTAAGCGGCCTACTGCAGACAAGAAGCTTTCGTTGCGGGTCAACTTCTCACCTCCGGTAGAAGCATACAGGTTATTGGGGAAAGTACCTAACAACATTCCCAAATACGAAGTTGTTTCGGCATCATCTACTTTATATCCAACAGTTATATCCTCATAAGTAGCCCTTAAACCTAAGGTAACACCAAACTTCTCCGTAAAGTCATAGGTAAAATCGGCAAATATATCTGCCGCATAATTTTCTCCATAATTTGTATAAGCCTCGGTATTTGCCGGATTAAATGGAAGACCCGTGAGTTGCGCATAATCATCCCCTAAATACGGGTAATTTTCATAAATTACAGGAACACCGTCAACAAGCAAATTATTGGTACCATATAGGTTATCTAGCAATAAAACCAAATAACTTCCTTCGTTGGTAACAAGAGGAACACGCTGCGAGCCATCTTCATAAAAAAAGTTCGTCCCCAAGAAACCTTTAAAGCGATCATCATTATCAAAATTAAAACGAAACTCTTGACTAAACTGCTCTCCCTTAGAGATCTCATGAAAGAACAAAACAGGAGCAGCCGTACCATCCGCATCAAATGCCTCATCAGAATCAAACCTTCGATACGCAGTAGTAGATGTAAGATCCCAAGTATCATTAAAGCTATGTTTTAAGATTCCGGTAACACCCCACACGGTTCTATCCAACCCAAGATCTTCCCCCATATCCAGGTCCGCAAAGCTTGTAGGATCTGTATCTCCTCCCAACGGGGCATAGGTACCACTTTTAAAGGAAGTTCCAGGTGGTGTATCTTGCTGCCAGTTAGCAATAACATCCAAACGTGTTTTTTCGGCTAACATATATCGCAAGGAGGTACGAAAAGCCAAGGTTTCTTTTCCATTAAGTGTACCTCCCGACAAATTTTCAATATAACCATCATACGCATTATAAATACCCGCCACTCTAACAAACAACTTATCTTTAAGTAGGGGTGTATTAAAATACCCACTCACTAAATTTTTGTTATAATTACCATAACCCAACTTAAGACTACCAGAGGTTTCGCTTTTTGCTTTATTTTGAATAATATGCATCGCTCCAATCTGCGCGCTACGACCAAAGAGGGTCCCCTGTGGCCCCTTCAGGATCTCTACCCTTTCAATATCAAACAATTCAACAACAGAACCTCTGGACTTACTAATAGATACTCCATCTTGAAATACAGATACCCGCGGCTCAACTCTTGAATCTCCATCATCACTCGTAATACCTCTAATTACAATGCCCGGATTATTTGGACTCTGTAACTGCACCTGCAAACCTGGAACATAGTCGGATAAACCATCGTATTGAGTTGTATTAATATTATCAATAAATGAGTTTCCAACAGAGGTAATAGCGATAGGAACATCCATGTTACGTTCTTCGCGTTTTTGTGCCGTTACAACTAAACCTTCCAGTAGCATGGCACTCTCTTCCAACATAAAATTCTGCAAATTTTCACCTTGATAAAGCTGCACCGTTACTTGCTGAGTAGAATAGCCTATAAATGACACTTTAATTTGAATTTTACCCGCTGTTAGATCAGTAAGTAGGTAATTTCCATTCACATCCGAAATGGCTCCCTTCGTCTGCCCATCAATAATAATATTAGCTCCAACGATAGGCTCATGACCCTGGCCGGTCACTTTACCTTTTAATATACATTGAGACTGTGCAAAAATAAAGTTAGCAGTAATACACAACAAAAGGTTAACTAGAACAATTCTTTTCATTATTTACGAAATATAAGTTTTTGAATTAAAATCAAACAAACTTACATCCCTGCAGCCTTAAAGATCTTAAGTGAAAGTTATATCACCCCACATACAGTTTAAATAAATATTAAAAACAAAACACGTTTTTAAAATTACTTAATATAGAATATAACCACATCTTATTTTTTTAACCCCTTAAATTATTTTTTTCATTATTCCAAGTTGAGCTATAGTAAAATAGTATTAGCAACATGTAGGAATAAACTTAAGCACTATAATTCAACAGATCTATTTTTCCACATATTGCTTAGTAGAGTAGCGCCTAAGCTTTTACTCCAATTAACACGTCGCACAATAATAATTGAAATCAAACGATCAGCACCACTTGCCTCAAACCGCATTCCTGTATTCAGGACTGGCTTTTGTTGTTTCAAATGTTCTGAGAAAGATACGAGCACCCAATATGTTCTTCTTTTTACAGCAATCCCCTCGACTTTATCTCAAGGTATTTATTGACTGTGTTCACGGTCAACTCATCAGGAGCACTTAAAATGGCATGAATACCATGTCGTTTTAGTTCGCGCACAATGAGTTTCTTATCGAAAGAAAATTTCTCGGCAATGGTTTTCACATATATATCCTCAATGTTATGTGTTTTTTTTGCAGATAATTTCGAAAGCTCTGTATTCTCAAAAAACACCACTACCAATAAATGATTCTTGGCTAACTGCTGTAAAAAAGGAATTTGTCTTCGTGCCGAACTTAAACTTTCAAAATTGGTATATAACATCATTAAACTACGGTGATGAATACTACGCTTTATTTGGGCATATAACAAAGCCAGGTTCTCCTCTTTAAAGTCAGTCTCCTGATTATACAAAACCTCCATAATACTTTGCAAATGTTTACCATTACGAGCAGCAGGAAGCGTTGAGTGAATCGTATTACTATAAGAAATAAGTCCTGCCTTATCATGTTTTAGCATGGCAATATTAGAAATGACCAGTGAAGTATTGATGGCATAATCCAGCAAAGTCATTCCATTGAAAGGCATCTTCATAGTACGTCCCATATCCAGGAGACTAAAAACCTGCTGTGATTTTTCATCCTGGTATTGATTCACCATCAGATGTCCCTTACGAGCCGTAGCCTTCCAGTTGATAGTTCTATAATCATCCCCATTAATGTAGTCTCTGATTTGATCAAACTCCATCTGATTGCCAATCTTCCTAATTTTCTTAACACCAATTTCTGTAAGGCGATTCGAGATAGCCATCAATTCGAATCTACGCATTTCGATGTAACTAGGATACACTTTTACCATGGCATCCTGATTAAAAATATACCTTCGGGAGATCAGGGATATGGGTGACCTGGCAAATATATTCAAAGCTCCAAAGTGATATTCTCCTCTGCTAACAGGCCTGAGTTCATAGCAGAACTGTTCTTCTTGCCGCGGAGTCAATACAAATCGCTCATTAAAATCTCTTTTTTGAAATTGTATAGGCAGCTCATCAATCAGGGTTATGAAGACCTTAAAACTAAAATGACTTTTAAAAGTAAGCTTCACCAGGTTCACATCACCATTCGAGAACCTCACCGGCAAAACCCGCATGGCTCTAATCCTTGACGAACTCTTACCTGCATACATTAAAACCGCATCTACAAAAAGTAATAATACAAAAAGAAAAAACGATAATTGTCCGGCCACAAAAAACAGTTGGTAATACTGTCCCAAAATCATCAACACCATCATAAATGCCAACGAGCCAAAGAAACGTTTTGTAATAAAAAGAGACTTCCAAAATTTACGCATTCCCTGCTTAATAAATTAGATATAAAAAAAACAGACCTTGTCTATCGTGGTATTTCAACAGAATCCACTATTTGCTGAATCACCGTATTGCTTTTCACCCCTTCCATCTCCTTCTCGGGCGTTAATATAACGCGGTGCGTCAATACAGGAATAACCACAAACTTAATATCCTCAGGCGTTACAAAGTCACGCCCTTCAATAGCGGCATATGCTTTGGCTGCATTCAACACGGCCAACGAAGCTCTTGGGCTACCTCCCAAAAACAAAGCATTAGAATGACGCGTTTTCTCCACTATCTGAGCGATATATCTGATCAAGTCGGGCTCTACCAGTACCTTTTTAACAAGCTCTTGCAAAGCCACGATCTGCGCTGCCGACACAACAGGATTCACCAATGACAATTCATTCGTATTTTCCCGTTCTTGGGCATTACTCAATATTTTCACCTCCTCATCCAACGAGGGATAATCCAGCTCAATTTTAAACAAGAAACGGTCTAGCTGGGCCTCTGGCAGTCGGTATGTACCTTCATGTTCTACGGGGTTTTGTGTTGCAAACACAATAAACGGCGCCTCCATTTTTCGGCAGTCGCCATCGATGGTCACTTGTCGCTCTTCCATTACTTCAAAGAGAGCTGCCTGTGTTTTTGCCGGAGCCCGGTTAATTTCATCTATTAAAACCAGGTTAGAGAAGATAGGGCCTTCTTTAAATTCAAAAGCTGAGGTACCCACATTAAAAATGGTAGTTCCCAACACATCCGAAGGCATTAAATCGGGCGTAAACTGTATTCTTTTAAACCCGGTAGAAATACTTTTGGCAACCAACTTAGACAACATGGTTTTTGCCACCCCGGGAACCCCTTCCAACAAAACATGACCATTAGCTAACAAGGCAGTGAGCATCAGGTCTATAATTTTCTCTTGACCTACAATAATTTTTGCTATCTCATTCTTTATTTGAAATGCGGCCCGATTTAATTCTTCCAATCCCAACCTATTTTCAAATGGCGTTTGATCTTCCATATCTTGACTATTTTTATTTTTTTTCGTCTCTACACTTATCGTAGATAAATTCTATTTTCTTATTAAACTGTTCCAGATCCTCTTCCGAAATACTTTTCACCTCAACCAATCTTTTGCCCATATCAAAAAGCTGTTGTACGGTACGTAAGGGCACATCACACTTTGTTGCTATCTCATCGTAGGTCTCAGCATTCAGAGAAGCCGTATCCACATAATACTGTGTACGCAAAAACTCTAAAAAAAAGCGATATCTCTTTTTTGCAATATCCAGGTGATCTTTCCTTCTAAAGTACAAACGCCCTATTGTTTCAACAAAAGTTAAAGTCGAATTTTCCGGAGGCTTAACAATAGGGATCATCCGCTGCTGTCGTTTTGCCGCAAACACCATATAAATGAGGATTCCAAAAAACAATATATACCAGGCATAACGCAAACTCTTTTGTGAAAGAATATACCTGAACTCCGATCCTGAAATAGGAGCTTCCTGCTTATAATACTCATCCCAAATAAGCGCTCGTTGTGGCAAATACGACAAACACTTAAAGACATATTCGTAATTATTTCTTATTAACAAATTGTAATTGGTGAAAGCCTTCGGATTTGTATTTACATAAAAATATCCTTTCCCATACTGAATCCGAATAAAATTAGTCTTCGCTTTATCACCCAATCCTAATACCGTCGTCTTCAATGTGTCGTACGACTGAAAAAATGTATTACTGTAGGCTTTTTTATAGTAATACCCCCATGGTGATTTAAGCTTTGGATTCACCAAATTTAAACATATGGAGTCTTCTTTCATTAACTCAAAAGAAAAGTTTCCTTCCGTTTTAAATCCGAGGGTATCCTGCACCTGTTGAGAAAAATACACCGCCGCTATAAAAATATGATTACCCAACTCCGCAAGATTCAACATTTTTTTAAAGTCAAATTTATCCGGCTCAAAACGATTATTAATAAATAGGACACTTCCATCTTGCAAATCCCTATCATCCAGAAAATTTGCAATCGGAGAGTGTGACGTTTGGATACTGTCTTTAGGAAACAGCTGCTCTAATTCCTCAAACAAAATACTATTACCAAATGGAATTTCATCCGATTTTGAAAAACTAAGGCTCCAATCTATCTCTCCGGGAGTAATAATTAAAACAGTTATATATAACATAAAGCATAATAACAGCCCCCACACCAGATATTTATTATTCATACCTTTTCCCATGCTTAAACAGACATTTTTCCTTGATGAATAAGCTGTTCAAACTCATCAAAATTAGCGTGAACCATCTTAAATTTTTCTTCACCGATACCAAACTGACCATACCATATATATTCATAGCTACGCACCAATTGTTTAAACATTACTTTGCTAGAATCAGATTTCAGCTCATAATAATAATCCCTATTGGTTTTCCAGGGCTCCCACTGAATCACACCAGCGCTATCCAGATGTCTCAAACTTAACAAATACATCACCCTCACGGCCTCTCTATACGCCTTATTTTTTATGGCTACTTGTAAAATATCCTCCAGGTTTTCGTTATAAATATCATCATCCACCTGTTGAAAACGAAGGTTGGTGACCTTGGTGTTACCCGCAAAAATAAACAAGCCCGATGGCTTAATACCCAGAAGTTTTAAAATAATAAAGAGCAATATTAAAGCAGCTATTCCAATAAACACATACATCACCACTTTTCCATTGATACGACTTCGTAAAATATGCGTCCACAACCAATCCTTGATCTTATCCCAGATAGATTCCGGTTCCACATACCTATCGTACACATACTTGGGCATTAACTTATACGCCTCCATTGCTTCGACAGAAGCAGGCCTGTAATCCACCTTGCTTCTATCCCAAGGCTCCACAACGGTAGAATCCTGGCCATATAAACCCGCCCCTATAAAAAGAAGCAGGTTCATCAATAGAATTGTATAAAAAAGTTTATTATTCATCTTTAATAGTTGGTTCCTCTGCAACTTTATTAATCTTATCCAACAATGTTAAATTATCTTTATGTTCCACCAAACTATAATACTGAAAGGATATAACAATCGATGGGAGCGGCGTTACAATGGCAGTTCCAATGGTTGAAATAACAGCCGTAATCATAAAAGGAAAAGAAACACCCGTCACATTCTCTTGTAAAATACCCTGTGTTCCAGCAATAATTCCTGCAGGCACACCGAAAACAGCACTTAAAATCAACATAATAATAGATGCAATAAATAGCAACCCAAATGTTTGCCACCAGTGATTTTTCACTAAATAAAAACAGCGGGAAAAAGAATCTCCGAAACCTTTATTTTCTGCCGTTTTAGTAATAAGGATTAAGGACAGGGGTATCATTACATAGAGGCCAGGAATAATCAGCGCAACCAAAGCCAGAATAACCACCAATCCCGAAAGGATATTAAAGCCTATATAAGAGGCAAACAAGGAAGTAAACTTAGCCCAAACGTCCTTCACATCCACATTTCCTGCTCCTTTTTCCACGTACAACACCACATAACAATAAGCCAATCCGGTCAGGAATATTTGCACAACCATATTGATCAAATTAAACAACATGGCTTTACCGGGCATGGTACTAACGAACTCTTCGGAAGCTCCAGCGTTGCCCATACTATTAAAAAAGTTAGTCAAGGAGGTATCCACATAAATACCACTTAATATAGCCTGTATAAGCACTGGGATACCTGCATACAAAAGCAATGCATACCCCAGGTTTTTATATTCCTGCCTGATAAATGCAAACGATGCATTCAAAACATCGCTAAAATCTCTCTTTTGTCTTAGTTCTACTTTCTCGTCTAACATATATAATTATTTAGGTTAATTTATTTTTGATGATCCATTTCGCTCATTACTTTTTTATGTACCTGGCTTGGATAGCTAAAAAAATACCAGATTATAAAAGTCAAGGAACCCAGAATGATTAACAAATTAAGGATCAGTGGCATGGCATCATAATGCCGGGTAACAAAACTCTCTAGAAAACCCGCCATCATAAAAATGGGCACCAGTCCTACCATAATTTTAACACCTCGCCTAACGCCTATTCCCAAGGCCGTAAGACGAGGAAGTGTACCCGGGAATAAAAAACTATTACCTAGAATAATTCCGGCAGCTCCCGCTATCACAAGTCCGGGAACCTCCAATCCTCCGTGTATATAGATAGCGAGAGAGGAGACCGAGAAGAGCTGTTTTTGGTAGAAAAATGCCTGAAAAGCACCTATCATAATACCATTGCGTACCAACATAAAGCCCACACCAAGGGCGCTAAGCATACCACAAGCAAAGACTAAAAAAGAAACCCAGATATTGTTACTTGTAATCATCAGAAACATCTCAAACTCATCCATTGAACCATAGATACCCATTGGATCACCTTTCTCGATATTATTCAGTGTTGTATTCACATAACTATCGCCTAAAATCAAACGCACAAAACCATCATCATTCAAAGCTGAAACAGCGCCCAACATGCCAGCTATTATAAATATAGCCAGTGATAATAGAAAATACTTACGGCTTTCGTATAATTCCAGCGGAAGTTCTCTGGTCCAAAAAGTTTTAAAACGACCAGCATTCTCCTTTTTGTTTTTGTAAATTTCCTGATGTGTTTTAACAGTTAATGAATTAAGATATGCAATACTGGCTGATTTTGGATAGAAAGTTTTAGCATATGCCAAATCATCCGTCAGTTGAATAAACTGATCAGCTAACTCATCCGGGTTCAACTTATCGCCCTTCTTCATATTTTCTTCAAAACTTTGCCAGCGAGATCTGTTGCGGTTTATAAAGGTTATTTCTTTCACAATAATGTTAAGCTCAATTAAAAATTGGTTGCATTCACGAGTCAAATATAAGTAATAGATGTAAATTTGTTACATTTGGCGTGTCTTAATTTAACAAATTAAATTGTTTCATGGAGTACATTAATGTTTCCACTACCCAGAATATTGACTTAGAATACAGAATGGCAGGCATTGGCGATCGCATTTTAGCCTACGGCTTCGACCTACTGGTAGTAAGTTCATGGGGTATTTTATGGGCTATCGTTTTATACCAATTGGGTGGCTATCACCCATGGCAAATCGTTTTTATCTTGCCTGTTATGTTTTACAGCTTACTCTCCGAATTGTTTTTAAACGGACAAACATTTGGAAAAATGGTGCTTAAAATAAAAGTGGTCAAGCTGGACGGATCTGAACTCACACTGGGGGCCTGCCTTATCAGATGGGTATTGCGCATCATTGATATATGGCTTATTTCAGGGTCTGTTGCAATCATTAGCATGTTAGTAAGCCAAAAATCGCAACGCCTGGGCGATCTGGCCTCGGGAACTACCGTAGTGAAGATCGCGCAAAAAGACCTATGGGAATCAACCACCTTCATGGAAGTACCCCAGGACTACACAACGGCATACCCGCAATCGCAGTTATTAAGCGACCAAGATGCCAATACCATCAAAGAGGTATTAAATTTTGTGAACAAAGAAAACAACACTGGCTCCGATATTGAGTACCACCCTATGCATCTGAAATTACAGAAGGTACTCAAACAAAAATTACAGATACAGGACATCAACGGATCGGCCAGAAAATTTTTAGAAGACTTGTTAAAAGATTTTAATTACTTACATCAATAATGGGAAAATTAAGCTACATATTTGCGGCTCTTCTGGTCATCATAGTCTCTTGCTCCGAGAAAAAGGTAAAACAAATTCCTCTCATAGAAGGCCAGATATCCAATTACAGTGGTCACAAAGCATATCTTTATGCCGATGAAACACCTGACATACCATTAGATACCATAGAAATGGATGCCAATGGCACTTTTAGTGTAGCAAAACAATGCATTGAAAAAGCAGGGTTCTATTACCTTCGACTAGAAAATGGTGGGCGCATCAATTTTTTCCTCAGACCCAGTGACTATATTCATTTTCAAGCCGATGCCAAACATTTGCTAGAAACTTGTCAAAGCAATAATTCAAAATTACTGAGCAACTACTGGTCGTTGGAAAAGATAAACCTGAACTTCAACACTGGATTAAAAGAAATTTCCACAAAACTAAGTCAGATGGGTGGACAGGAACCAAACGACTCCCTCTATAAAGCATTACACACCCAAAGAAACAAGCTTGCCCAACAACTAAGAGACAAGTGTTTGAAGATATCCGAACAAGCCAATTCTCCCATCATCGACTTTATCATGCTAAACATAAAAGCAGGTAACCAATCACTATTTTCCATGAAATCCGATTTGCAATTATTTGTGGATAACGCAGAACAACTCACCAACGATGAACAAACGCAAGCACTATTTGCCGATTACGACAAAAAAATAATGCAGGCCTATTCCTTGATCAGGGCCCAAGGATATTATCAAAAAGGCGAACAATTTCCCGAACTCAGAGCCCGAACCAATTGGAACGAAGCGCTTCAATTAAATACAGTTCACGGAAACCCAATCCACATTATCCTATGGTCGGGAGAGGACTTACGAGACGAAGCCAAGCTAAAGCAAAGCAAAGCAATGATGTATCGCTATGGATCCAAAGGACTAAAAACCATAATGATAGCCTATACCAACAATAAAAACAAATGGTTATCCAACATCAAAAAACACCGACTTCCGTACTGGCACTTAGTAGATACCCTATCGTTACAATCTCCTGATTTACCAAAAATAGGGGTACGTTCACTCCCCTGTAATTTCGTGATAGATAGTATTGGAACTATCATAAACAGGGACATATGGGGGCAGGAGCTTGAGCTGACAATACGTAGCAATATTGAAAAATAATCATATCTTTGAACAACCAAAAAACTAAAGGATAACACAAAAACATTAGACGGACCCATGAATACATCTCGAATTATACTCTTTTTAGGACTCATACTCTTTGCCACTGCCTGCACAAATAAAAACCAATTGAATGTCAGTGGAAAAATTGAAGGAGCAGAGGGGAAAACTCTTTATTTTCAACAACTCAATTTAGATGGGGCAGTGGACTTAGATTCTATAGCACTCAAAGAAAATGGAAAATTCAATTTTTCACTTCCTCGATTAGAACATCCCACATTTTTGTTATTAAAGTTAAGCGACAACAACTTAATTACCCTACTGGCTGATTCCACTGAGAACATAATAGTCAATGCCAAGAGTGACAACTTAATTGATAGCTATAATGTTAAGAACTCTATGGGCTCCTCCTATGTTAAAACTCTAAACCGTAGATTAGAGACAAGTAAAAACGAAATTGATAGCCTGATATCCATCTACAAAGAAATACCAGTAGCCAATACGGAAGAAAGAAAGAAAATCAGCGACAAACTACAAGAGATAGTAAATAAACAAAAGGACTTCATCTTTGACTTCGTGATGACGAACCCGCGCTCCTTTGCTAGTTACTACGCGGTATTTCAACGCTTTGATGATGGAAATCTTATTTTAAACCCGAATGAGAAAAAGGACTTTAATATGTTTGCCACTGTTGCCACGAGTTTAGACCTTCAATTTCCTGAGTCGCCACGTGTAAAACAGCTCAAACAATTTGTATTGGGAATCCGAAAAGAACAACGAACAAAAGAATTTACAGAAAAATTGTTGAAAGAAAGAAAAACTACAGCCACCATTCCTGAAATTGAAGAAGAAAATCTTCAAGGAAAAAAGGTTAAGTTATCATCATTAAAAGGCAAAATGGTATTACTATCATTTTGGGCCTCGTGGGACGCCAAGTCGCGACAAGAAAACAAGCAACTTCTTAAGATATACAACAAATACAAATCCAAAGGATTTACCGTTTATCAGGTATCCCTCGACAAAAGTAAGATACTGTGGGAAACAGCGGTACAACAAGACAAACTACCATGGGTCAATGTGAGCGACCTTCAGTATACCAATTCGTATCCTGCCCAAATATATAATATTAAAAAACTACCGGCTAACTACCTCATCAGTAAAGAAGGTGAGATTATTGGCAAAGACCTCTTTGGAAGAATCTTGGATGAGAAATTGGCAGACTTACTGAACTAAATACCTACATTAGAATATTTTAAAGGGAAATTCGAATTGAATTTCCCTTTTTTGATCTAATAAATCTAATATCTTTGTGCGTTTGTTTATGAAATAGATAACATTGAAAAAAGGGAAGAAAATATATTTTGCGTCGGATGTTCATTTAGGTGCTCCATCTATAAAAGATGGTAAAAAACACGAGAAGATATTTGTCAATTGGTTAGATTCCATTAAAGAAGACACCGCAGAATTATATTTGCTCGGCGACATTTTTGATTTTTGGTTTGAATACCGACACGTTGTTCCACGCGGATTCAGCCGCTTTCTGGGTAAGATCTGCGAATTTACCGATAGCGGTATTCCTGTACACTTTTTTACGGGCAACCACGACATATGGGTATTTGATTATCTCCCCAAAGAAACAGGAATGATCATTCATCACGACCCCTATAAGGTTGAACTCAACGGCAAATCGTTCTATTTGGCCCACGGTGATGGCCTGGGACCCTACGACAAAGCCTACAATAGACTAAAGTGGGTATTCACCAATAAGTTTTTACAATGGATGTTTGCGCGCATACACCCCAATTTCGCAGTTGGTTTTGCCCGCAAATGGTCGAAACAAAGCAGACTTAAAAATGAAAATTCGGACGAATCTCAATTTTTAGGTGAAGACAAAGAATGGCTGATGCTACATGCCAGGGACATCTTAGAAAAAGAACACTTTGATTATTTTGTATTTGGACATAGACATTTAGCCTTTCACAAAGATTTCATGGACAACAGTCACTTCATATACCTGGGCGACTGGGTAAATCACCGCTCCTATGGAGTTTGGGATGGTACAAAATTTGAATTAAAATTTTTACAGTAGTAGTTTATTTAATTGTGTTAGCACAATTATAAATATCAGGGTTAATTAATCGGTAAATAAATAACCAGTGATATTCATTAGCAAAAAATCGAATACAATGAAAATTTATGCTGTTGCTACTGGCACAGGCTCATACATACCGCCGGTAGTGGTAAAAAATATTGACTTTGCCAATCAACTATTTTTAAATAGTGATGGTAGTAAAATTGAGACGCCGGGCGAAGAGATTGTTCAGAAATTTGAACAGATTACCAATATTACAGAACGCAGATGTGCAGAAGATAAACATGTTACTTCAGACATTGCCACCTTTGCGGCAGAGAAGGCCCTAGAAGCGGCTCAATATGATCGTGAAAAACTTGATTACATCATTGTTGCTCACAATTTGGGCGATGTAAAACATGGCAGTCACTTTCCTGACACACTTCCTACCTTAGCTTCACGCGTAAAGCAAAAGTTAAAGATCAAAAATCCCAAGACCATAGCCTATGACATCACCTTTGGATGTCCGGGTTGGACACAGGCCATGATACAGGCCAAATATTTTATTGAATCGGGAGATGCACAAAGCGCATTGGTGATAGGAGCAGATACTTTAAGTAGAATGATGGATCCTTACGACCGGGATGCTATGATTTTTGCCGATGGCGCAGGTGCAGCAGTCCTTGAAGCCGTGGAAAGCGACGAGCCGGTAGGTATGTTAAAACATACGGCCAGAACTGACACGGAGGAATACCTGGACCTATTACAAATGGGTAATTCCTATCATCTCAATCCGGAGGATGATCATATGTATCTTAAGATGCATGGACGAAGACTATATAATTATGCACTCACCCATGTACCCTTATTGGCCAAAGAATGTCTGGAAATCAACCAGCTGGCACTAGCTGACGTAAAGAAAATACTTATCCATCAAGCCAATGCCAAGATGGACGAAGCAATTCTAAAACGCATATATCGCCTATACGGACTGCGCGATGTTGATTACGATATTATGCCAATGACTATCCAAACATTAGGAAATAGCTCTGTAGCAACGGTGCCTACGCTCTTCGACCTAATCGTCAGAGGAAAACTCAATGGTCACTCCTTGGAAAGTGGCGACTATGTGATGATGACTTCCATTGGAGCAGGAATGAACATTAACGCATACATGTATCGCATGCCCTAATCACCTTGTGACCACTTAGACGCATTACACCAATAAAACAAGGAGTTGCTCAACATTACACACGCTTTAGGGTAAATAAAAACCAAAGGATATTCTAAATTGAATATCCTTTTTTTATTTTTGAACAATGGACATCACACAAATAACCATAGGATTTATTGCAGGAGCTACCTTGGCTTCCATAATCGTCATTCTATTTTTTAATGCAAAAAAAAATCAACTCTCCAGCCAACATATCCGCTTGGAGCTTGAAGGCGAACAACTACGCCAAAACAACACACAACTGAGCCAAGAGTTAAACAAGGTAAAAAACGAACTCATTCAGGCCAGACTACATGTTACAGCAGTAGATACCGAGAACACACATCTCATTAAAAGTAACCGGGAAAAAATCCATGAGGTAAAAGAACTCCAGGATAAACTAACCCTGGAATTCGAGAATATCGCCAACCGAGTACTACGCCACCGCAGCCAGGAGATCAGTGAGCAAAACCAACAAAAATTATCAGATATATTAACGCCTCTAAAAGAGAAAATTCAGCAGTTTGAAAAGAAAGTTGAAGATACTTACGACAAGGAAGTAAGAGATAAATTAAGCCTTCAGGCAGAGGTAAAAAGGCTGTTTGAACTAAATCACAAGATAAGCCAGGAAGCAGGTAACTTAACCCGAGCACTCAAAGGAGATGTAAAACAAATGGGTAATTGGGGCGAGATGATACTCGAACGTGTTCTGGAGCAGTCAGGACTCAGCAGAGGCCGTGAATACAGAAGAGAAGTGGACGACAAAAACGCAGAAGGCCGCTCCATCCGCCCCGATGTCATCATCGACTTACCCGAAAACAAACACCTCATTATTGATTCCAAGCTATCGCTTATTGCCTACGATCAATACGTCAATGCGGAATCCAAAGAGCAACAAATACTGGCCATAAAGAAACACAAAGCCAGTCTCCGAGAGCACATCAAAGGCCTACACGAAAAAAATTATGCCTCAGCAGCCAATATCAACTCACCAGATTTTGTTTTGATGTTCATTCCCGTAGAAGCATCTTTTGCTGTTGCCATAGAAGCCGACAACGACTTATTTACATATGCCTGGGACCGTAAGATAGTACCTGTCACTCCCTCTACCCTATTAGCCACCCTAAAGACAATATCGTCTATTTGGAAGCAAGAAAACCAAACCAAGAATGCGCACGAAATTGCCAAACAAAGTGGAGCTTTATATGATAAGCTGGTTAATTTCCTGGTCGATCTGGATAAAATAGGACAAAACATCAACCAATTACAAAGCAATTACGCTGCATCAATGCAAAAGCTACAGAATGGACGTGGAAATCTTATATCAAAGGCACAAAAGATAAAAGAACTAGGAGCCAAGACCAACAAAATAATACCCGATAAATTTATACCCGAATAAATATCAACTTCGTTTATGATAGATACCTCTTCCTTTCCAATCCGCTGGCTGCCCCTGCAAAGCTCTACACACCAACAATACCGTATAATAAGGATAAACACAGGCTATCCATAAATAATCACGCAGCCTTACAGCCACATTAAAAAAAACGGCACCTTTGCGTATGAGCCAATAATCCACTATCATTTTCATGCCCCCCATACCAACAGCCCACAATCCCACACGCAGGTCCAGCACCAGCATCACCGGAATCATCGCCACCAATAGATTGGACAAAAACACGAGCCAGGCCACATATAAGGTAAATAAATCAGTATAGCCTTTACTTTTAGAAGCCCACCGCACACGCTGTTTCAACAAGTCTCCCATCGTCTTTTGCGGATAAGTCTCCACCACAGACTGACGGTTTTTAAGAAAGCGGATTGTTTTATTATGGGCAACACAAAACTGCATCAAAAAAATATCGTCACCCGAGGCATATTCATTTTTAAGTTGCGGTTGCGCACTTAACCATACTTCCTTTTTAACGACCAGGTTTGCACCATTGCACATAATCGCTTTCCCCTGCCCTATTGAACCAAGCGCCGAACTTACCAAGCTCAAAAAATCAACACACTGAAACAAGTGGAAACGATTATTCACAGGAGAAATCTTTACCGGCCCCACCAATAAATCCGTATTATATTCACCTAAAAAATAAGCTATATTACGTAACCAGTTGGGCGGATGAACACAGTCAGCATCCGTAAAAACAACATAAGCAAATTGAGCCGCCCGAACGCCTGTTGTCAGAGCTGCTTTTTTACCACTTCCTTCATTTTTCAGTAATCTAATATGACTTAATTCCGCCGTTAAAAGACTGGCCAATTCAAAGGAACCGTCGGTACTACCATCATCCACCAACAAAATCTCACACTGAGTCACAGTCTGCCTCTTTAATCCCTCTATTAAGCGCGGGATACACTCATACTCATCACGAAATGCAATGACACAGGACAAATCTACGGCCTTGCCTCCCAATGGGCGATCATACTCTTTTATCATATCCCAACCGCTCGCAAAGCGTACAATTGTAAAAATATAAGCTCCCAAGATCACCGATAACAAAATGATAAACACTAAAAAAAACATGATAATAGATCAGAACTATAAAATACGGATAAAAAAAATCCCGGACCACACAACGGATCCGGGAATATATATAGTCTTTACAAGACAGACAATACAGTTGTTTTCTTACAGTCACTATATAACATATGTAAACTACTTGATAGTATACAACCAGCTCTCAATCCTTTGGTCAAGGATCTCCTGTTGACGAGCTTCAACCTTAGTATACGAAGTACCAGAATCAATACTCACCAAATGCATAGACCCTTTGGTGATGAGCTGAGCATTTGAGAACCCTTGTTTCTTAAGCTTATCTACCATTTTATGAGCATTAGCAGCTTCAGCAAAGCCACCTACAATAATATGTATTTGTCCTTTCATGGGTCGCACCACCGAAGGCTTTGCTTTTACAGGCTTCTGATTTTGCTGAACCGTATGCTTCACCGCAACAGTATCCTTTACTACAGCAGGCTTACTTACAGGCTTTACAACTTCTTTCTCTACGATCTTCGGCTGCTTCTCTGATGGTTTCTTTAACCACAAGAAATAGACACCCAAAATAATGATGATAATGGCCGTAATAATCAGAAAAATGACCAAGCCACTATTGTTTTTTTTCTTATGACGATCCTCAACCGGAGTGTTCTTCTTCAACTGTACTTTCTTCTCCTCCACCTTCTCTTTTTCCGGTGCAGATGCTACGGGAGGCACAACTACCTTTTTTGCCTCACTCGTTTCAACAGCCCCCACATCCGTTTTAGCCTCTACCTTCTTCCTGGTTGGTATAGCTTCGCTTTTATCATCTGGCTCATCCACATCCAACACAAAAACCTTTTTCTTAGGTTCATCCACTACATCACTTTTATCATCCGTATTCCTGTCCGGCGGATTGATCGAATCTTCATTTAATAAATCAGCAAAGTCCTCTGACTGCTGAAACCGCAAGATACCATTGGAATCCTTTTTAAAAGATCCTAACCTATCGATGACATATGTGCCAGACTCATCCAGTTCTTTCTTAAGTTTATCAACGTATTCAAAAACCTGATCGGTTGCAACAATCGTATCAATATCTTTTTGCTTGGCCACATAATTAACCAGCAGCCCGTCATTAAAACTTAAAAAATTATTAAACAAGATACTTGCTCCCTGTTCCTTTGAGATAATGAATGCTCCAAAGTTAGGGATAATAACTCTATTGTTATGTGAAATTAATTCTAGAATATATTTTTCCATTATAGCGTATTATCGGTTTTCAAGATTATTATCAGGAAAAATCGAACTAAAGATAATGAGTTTTTGAGAATTAAAGATATTTTATGGCAAAACTTTAGTTTTTAACATACTAAAACTTTCTTATCGCTTCTTTTTCAAAAGCACCATAACACTTCCCAACAAGGCCGGCACTACTTGATTAAGCAACCACAACACCGTCACTATCAATACAATATTTACATCTGACAAGCCTAACTCTGCGAACACAAACAAAGCCACAGAACCTCTGACACCTATATCCGCCAAAAAAAACGAAGGCGCCACAGTTATTAACATAAAATAAACCGGTATGATTACGATTCCCATCCACAAAGAGTCATATCCCAAGAACCACAACAACATAAACAATTGCGAATTATAAACCACAAAACGTAAAAAGCTATATAAAAATACGGGAGCAACAGACCATAAAGGAATGGATCCTAATTCCTCCACCAAGTCCTTTATTTTATGGATATAGCCCCATCTCAGCAAGGCTTTTTTAACCCATGCCTTATGAAAAAGCAAAACAAGAGTCACAATTACCAGCGCGCATAAGGCCAGAATATAAATCCAGGTAGCAGGCGATAGATGTATAGAAAAATAGTTCCAGCTAAGAACAAGACCTGCCATACCCACAACAAAAATAATTACATTTTGGATGACAGCGCCCAGATAATGTAATATCGTGGCTTTAGCCCACTCTTTTTTTGGCAAGAACATCAGACGTCCAATAGGCTCCCCTATCTTTGCAGGCGTAAATATCCCCGAAGCAAAACCAGCTAAAACCATCTTAATGGACAATGCCGATTGAATTCGGATTACAGGCCGCAGTAGCACCTGCCATTTTTTAGATTCAAACCATATATTAAGACTGAGAAGAAACAATTGAACCAGGCACAGCCAGGGCAGCCATTTTAATTTCTCATTCTGTATCGAGATAGCATCCCAATGATCCCCATAGGAATGTAACCGAAAGGCAATATAAACAAAACTGGCTATTGCAATAACAGCCCCTCCCCATCGTCCTTTAGTGAGCTTACTGCCCATCTGCTTGATGACGATTAATCAAAGGAAGAATAATCATAGAAACAATACCAAGCACAACAATCATTGCATTAATAGAGCTCCATACAATCAGGGCAAAAGCAGCCCCTTCATTTTCAGACACTCCATACATTTGCAAGGTAGCAATAACCATAAAGTGCCATGGCCCCATACCTCCCTGCACCGGAGCTACCATACCAAGACTACCCAGAACAAAGGCCGACAATCCGGCCAAAGGTGTTAGATGTGAAGTAAACTCGAAGGCAAAAAAACAAACATAGATCATTAAAAAATACATGATCCATATAAAGATGGTATGCATTACAAACAACCACTTGTTTTTGATATTCTTCACCGCCAAAAAACCTTCCGAGAACTTTGCCCACAAGCCTTTTAATTTAATATATGGCGATGTTTGCGAGAACCATTTTTTAAAGAAACGCACTCCCAAAATAAGAACCAAAATAACCACATAGGTCCACACAGAAGTAAAAACATTGGAGAACTTACTAAAATCGGTATTTTTAAAAAGGAATTCAGTAACCACACTAAACTGCAAGGCCAATACCAGCAATAGACAAATAATAAGCATAATAACATCCATCAGCCGCTCCACCACAACCGTACCAATCAATCTTGATACCGACACCTTTTCATAACGGCTTAGAACTCCACATCTGGAAATCTCCCCCATACGAGGAATCAGCAGATTAGCAAAATACCCTATCATCACCGCAAAAAAAGTATTGGTGATATGTGTCTTCTTTTCAATGGGTTCAATTAACATCTGCCACCTGATGGTCCGGCTAAAATGGCTGGCCAATCCAACCAACATTGACAATAACAACCACCAATAATTGATTCCTTTATTTAGCGTTGCCCGAATTTCCTGCATATCGTAATTACGATAAACAAACCACATCAAAAATCCCCCAATAGATAAATAAATCAGGAATTTAAGTGTATTAAGTAATGATTTCTTCAATGCGTTGTAATTATAACCGACCCTTTCAGTAATATTAAAGGATAAATAGATTTAAAATTTTACCTTTGCCGCAGATTTTGCGACTGCAATTTTATAAAAGATTATTTGTTTGACCAAAACGTTTTAACATTAGTTTATAATTAGCGCAAACAAATTAAATAAAAGGCACATAGCTACTAACAAATACTAACTGGTAAGCAACGATATAACAAACCATAAAAACAACGTTCTCACAAGGCAGATGATTAAGCCCCGCGAGTTCCATATGACCATTGAAAGAAAATTATAAGCATATGAAACGAGCCATGGGAATAAATTCACACACAGGAGGATGATTAATTCTGGCGAGTTCCATATGGCCATTGAAAATAAATAGAATCATATGAAAAAGGTTAAAGCAAAAAAACACCTGGGTCAGCACTTCTTAACGGACGAGCATATCGCCAAAAGAATAGCCGACAGTCTTACAAATCACCAAACCAATGTATTGGAGATTGGACCTGGAATGGGTGTACTTACAAAATACCTTATAACCCAGCAAGACATCAACCTAAAAGTAATAGAGATAGATTCAGAATCAGTAACTTACCTTGAAGAAAATTACGAACAATTAAAGGGCCGTATTATTTTGGGTGATTTTTTAAAAATGGATCTACACGATATTAGCACCGAAACACTTAGCATCATAGGTAATTTTCCGTACAATATCTCGAGCCAGATTTTTTTTAAGGTACTGGATTACAAAGAGCAAATATCAGAAGTAGTAGGTATGCTACAAAAAGAGGTAGCTGAAAGATTAGCTGCCCCTCCCGGAAGTAAGAAATACGGCATTTTAAGTGTCTTTTTGCAAGCCTATTACAATGTTGAATATCTATTTACTGTCCCTGAGCATGTCTTTAGCCCTCCTCCCAAAGTCAAGTCAGGTGTAATACGTATTATTCGTAATCAAACCCAAAAGCTGGATTGTGATGAAAAATTATTTTTCAGAGTTGTAAAAACAGGCTTCAACCAAAGGCGAAAAACACTGAGCAATTCATTAAAATCCATTCAGTTCAACCGGGAAAAGATACCTGACATGGACATCTTTAGCAAACGTCCCGAACAACTAGGCGTGCAGGAATTTGTTGAACTCACACAGTTTATTGAAGCCAACCTACAACAAAATTAGAATACCCATTAATACCATATAGCTTATGGCTAAGTTTAAGTTAACCCGAGAATACGTAGATGGAATAAGAGATAAAATAGAGCTCAAGGAAGAAAATAGCATCCTTGACAATCTAAGTGAGCTACACCCAGCCGACATTGCTGAGTTATTCAGAGAGCTGGACCTTGAGGAGGCCAAATATTTATACTTACTTGCGGATGACGAAACCGCAGCCGATGTCATCACTGAATTAGAGGAAGATGAACGGAAAAGATTTCTGGATTCCTTGCCCAGTGAAGTCATTGCCAAGCGCTTTATCGACAAGATGGAGTCGGATGATGCCGCCGATGTGCTTGGAGAAATGGATGATGATCGCCAACAGGAGGTATTGTCACATATGGACGATATTAAATCGGCTGGCGACATTGCTGATCTATTGTCATACGATGAAGATACAGCCGGTGGTTTAATGGCCAAGGAATTTATCAAAGTAAAAGAATCGTGGAATCTGACAACCTGTCTGAGAAGTATGCGACGACAGGGCGAAGAAATGGACGAGGTATATTATGTATACGTGGTAGACAACGATGGCATTCTAAAAGGCACATTGTCCTTAAAAAGATTGCTACTGAGCCCCATCCACAAAACGGTAAAGGACATTTACAACGACGACTTAATCTCGGTTAGAACCGATGTACCGGCTGAAGAGGTAAGTGCCATCATGGAAAAATACGATTTGGTGGCGCTCCCGGTTATCGATAGCATCAATCGCCTGGTAGGCAGAATCACCATTGATGATGTGGTGGATTTCATTCGTGAGGAAGCTGAAAAAGATTACCAACTGGCTTCTGGTATTACCGACGATGTGGAAACATCCGACAGAGTATGGGTGCATACGCGCGCGCGCATGCCTTGGCTTATCATAGGTATGATAGGCGGCGTACTTAGTTCCAGGGTAGTAAGCGGGTTTGTGAACCTCATGGAGACACATCCGGAACTATCCTTTTTTATGGGCTTAATTGCCGCGATGGGAGGTAACATTGGTATGCAATCATCCGCAATCATCGTGCAATCTTTGGCTTCGGGTAGCATGGGACTTGATACTACGTGGGGAAAACTTTTTAAAGAATTGGGAATCGCATTTATAAACGCCACCATTCTTTCGGCCATCATTTTAGGCTATAACCTGATCATAGGTGAAAACCTTGCGTTAACATACACCGTATCCATTGCGCTCTTCTCGGTGGTTGTGTTTGCTTCACTGTTCGGCACATTTATTCCTTTATTAATGAAAAGAATGAATATTGACCCTGCGGTGGCTACCGGTCCTTTCGTTACTACACTCAACGATATTATCGGCATGTTTCTTTACTTGACCATCGCAACCATCTGTTATAACATACTTATATAGTGGCTGCAAGAAAACTACTATTTTTTCTGTCTTTGATAAGAAAGCTTCAAAGACAAGGCTTTCGATATTTTTGAAACCAAGGAGTTTACTGATGGTAAATGACTGTTTCAAAAATGAGAATAACGCAGTATTTGGAGTTTTCTTGCAAAGACTATATAGTGGCATTCGGACTTATTCCTTAATCAGTCTGCACACTTTTAAATGATTATTGACCAAACCAACCCTAACAAAATAAAGCCCGCTACACAATTCTGCAATGGAAACATCTTTCGTACTTGCTGATTTCACAAGTTGTCCTTGCTGGTTGAAAATATCAATTTGAGAAATTATCTGCTCCGTCTCCACATGAAAAAATGTGTTAGCCGGATTGGGGGTCAATGAAATATGCGTGTTTTTGACACTAGTACTTACTGAAATAACCGCATCACAATGCGCTTGCCTTGGGTTATTGTGCGAATCACAAGGAAACAGGTAAGTGCTTTGTTCATTCGCAAAGTTTGGCACATCACTCTGTATCAAATCTGGCATACCTTCAGGCATCGTAATTTGATTCTCACTCCCATTGCCTAAAGCTACATCTTTTGCTTCTTCATTACCGTTAAAAACATAATCGCACATGGCATCCAATAGTCTGTAATAAGCATAATAATCCAGTGCATCAAAGGCTGTATTATTGGGGACCTGATGGTCGGCAGCATAATCATACCCCCCAATGTTTGCAGAGGGTATCATCAGATAATCTTTCTCTGAGGAAGGAATACCAATGGTTGTAAAAATATCGTTTGTCATACGATGGTCATTGCTTACATCATCCTCATAGACAATAGCCAAAAACTTTACATCCTTGGGAAATGCTTCCAGCTCCGTTTGAGAAATATGGAAAGTGTACCATTGTGCCATCGAAAAAATAAAACGTCCAGAAAGCCCCCAATTCAAGGTAGCGAAGCAATAATAAGCATTGGCATAAACAGCACCCCCTCCAAAAGAATGCCCCACAAAGCCCACTTTTGTTGTGTCAATAATATCTGGATAGTCGTGCGCTGCCTGTATAAAACCATCTAACAAATTGGCATACCGCTCTCCAACTGTTGCTCCCACTGTTGGATACGGCACAAAAACGACTGCATAACCTTTTTTAGCTACAAAATTTAGGAAACCTGAAATATTAGCAGGATTATTTCCGCCATAAGCATGACTATAAAATAGCGTAGGAACAGAAGATGTGATGCCCTCAGGATAATATATTACTATGTCATGACCCAAAAAATTTGGATTCGGAAAAGATTGTATGGCTACGGCGTAACTTCCCTCTGCGCCATAGCCACTGGTCGGTTTCTGTATTGGCCCCGTATAAGATTGCCCGAATACCGTTAACACATTCAGCACGCCCCAGGCAAACAAGCAAAAAATAGATTTCATGCGTTTATAATTTTCATTTCAATCATTCACCTATGTGTCCAATTATTTACTCTGTCCATACTAGTTTGGTACGTATACAATTCCACAGCACACCAAAGATACAATATTTATCATTTCCTCATCAATCCAACCCACATAATGAAAATATATAGAACGCACTCCCCCCAGGCCACAGAACCATAGAACTCCTGTAAATTAGGTTGATTAATTAAAGAATCGGGCAGTTTAACATGATCCACTGTTTGCTGAAGCGAATACCCCTTATTCATGCAATCGATGGTTTGTTGAACAATTTATGGGTCAGTGCCAAAAGTTAAGTATGAATGTTGTTTATAGTTGTCATGCAAATATTTTTATTAAACTGAGCAAGAAGAACTTTACATCAACAACACCTCCGAATTATCTTCTGAAATCCTTTACTTTTGCATTGAAAGATCTTGCTGCAACATTGGTACTTCCGTTATCTAATTGAGAGCAATGTATCTAACTTATATGATAATTTTCTTTTACAATTTATTTTGTCTGTTTCTATTTAACATCTAAATAAATACTTTTTAACAGCTCCAACTTTTGGGATTAATCCATTTAACTCGCCTATTTTAAAAACATGGGTTTTCTTGCTGAGACTGAATATTCCCAAAACAAAAAAGGAAGGCCACCAGGTCTTCCTTTTTTCTATATGATCCATTTAAAATAAAACGCTTACTCCATCATAAATTCATTTACTGCCTGAGCAGCTTCTTTACCTTTTTGAATAGCCGTCACCACTAAGCTAGCACCATTATGCGCATCACCTGCAGCAAACACCTTATCGACACTTGTTTGATAATGACTATTCACTTTTAAATTACCTCTTTGATCAATTTCAATGGCCAGCTCTTCCACCAGGCCTCTGTGCACAGCATGCACAAAGCCCATGGATAAAAACACCAAGTCCACATCCATTATTTGCTCAGATCCCGGCACTTCATTCATTTTCCAGGCTCCTTTTTCATCTTTGGTCCATTCAACCTCCACCAGTTCCACTTTTTTAAGGTTGCCATTTGATCCAATAAATCTTTTGGTTGACAAGCTCCATCTCCGTTCACATCCTTCCTCATGTGAAGTCGATGTCTTAAGAGTGGTGGGCCAATACGGCCATGGATTTCCTGCACCTCTTTCCTCGGGTGGTTTAGGAAGAATTTCTATTTGCGTCACACTTTTGGCTTTATGTCGATTAGATGTACCAACACAATCCGATCCGGTATCTCCCCCACCAATAACCAATACATTTTTACCCTTAGCATCAATCCGGTCCTTATTGGCTATTTTGTCGCCTCTATTGACTCTATTTTGTTGAGTAAGGTATTCCATGGCAAAATATACGCCCTTAAGATCACGTCCTTCCACCGGCAAATCGCGTGGCTGCATAGCTCCAATGGCCAAAACAACGGCATCAAAATCCTTCAATAACTTTTCGCCTTTCACATCAAACCCAACATATTGATTGGTTTTAAATTGGATACCTTCCTGTTTAAAAATCTCCACACGGCGGTCTATAATTTTCTTATTCAACTTAAAGTCGGGAATACCAAAACGCATCAATCCACCAACAGCCTCATCTTTCTCATACACGGTCACAGTATGCCCCATTTGGTTAAGCACATCAGCTGTAGACATACCAGCAGGACCGGAGCCAATTACAGCCACCTTTTTACCAGTTCGAACTTTAGGTATACGAGGTTGTATATAACCTTCGGCGAAGGCTTTTTCAACAACAGATGCTTCATTTTCGCGAATTGTCACCGCTTCTTTATGGATAGCTAGCACACACGATTTCTCGCATGGGTTAGGACAAATACGTCCTGTAAACTCAGGAAAGCTATTGGTTGAATGCAATATATCACTTGCCAGTTTCCAGTCTCCCTTATAGATAGCATCTTGCCATTCCGGAATTTTACTTCCTACAGGACAAGCCCAGTGACAAAACGGAATACCGCAATCCATACACCTGGAAGCCTGTAGTTTTCTATCCTGTTCGTTCAGCGTTTGTTCCACCTCACCATAATCATCTATACGCTCTACTACGGGGCGGTAGCCACTCTCCTTGCGAGCTACCTCAATAAAACCTTTTGGATTACCCATTTTTATATTTTTTTTAAAGCTCGTCCACCTGGCATACCTTCTACAGGATACCTCACTACAGTGGACTCACTTCTACATTCAATACTTATTGATAAAATATTATTCATTCACATAAGGAGCATCTTCCGTTTCCTTCAGTTTTTGCTCAAGTTCTTTGATTTTACGCTCCTGTAGTACTTTCTTGTACTCAAAAGGTATAACCTTAACAAACTTAGGCAGATACTTGTTCCAGTTCACCAGTATATCCTGTGCTTTTTCGCTATTGGTATGTAACAGGTGCTTATTCAATAAAAACTGCAGCTCCTGCACATCAGCTGCATCCTCTACAGGAGACAACTCCACCAATCCTTTATTGCAGTAATATTCAAAATTACCTTCTTCGTCCAACACATAAGCAATACCTCCGCTCATACCTGCAGCAAAGTTCCTACCTGTTTTACCGATCACAACAACCCTACCGCCAGTCATATATTCACAACAATGGTCTCCAACACCTTCAACCACAGCGGCAGCTCCTGAGTTCCGCACACAAAAACGTTCACCGGCCACACCTCTCACGTATACACTACCGGATGTTGCTCCATATAACACAGTGTTACCAATAATAATATTCTCTTCTGGCTTAAAAGTAGAGCCCGACGGAGGCACAACAATAATCTTACCACCCGAAAGTCCTTTTCCCAGGTAATCATTGGCATCACCTTCTAATTTAAAGGCCACTCCTTTGCTCAAGAAGGCTCCAAAGCTTTGCCCTGCTGAGCCACTAAACTTACAGTTGATGGTATTTTTAGGCAATCCCTCCTCACCATAACGCTTACTCACCTCTCCTGATAACATAGCACCAACCGTACGATCTGTGTTACCAATGGTTTTGGCGATCCATACTTTAGATTGGTTTAACAGGGCAGGCTGTGCCTCTTCAATCAATTGCCAATCCATCACATCACCAATACCATGTGTTTGGGCTGTAGTATGATGCAATGGATATATCTTAGCTTCATCTGGGAAATGAAGCAACTTGCTCATATCAATTCCCTTTGTTTTCCAGTTACCAACAGCAGGATTTTGCTCCATCAGGTCGGTACGACCAATCACCTCATCCAGCGACTTATAACCCAGTTGAGCCAGATATTCACGAACCTCTTCACCAATGAAGTTCATAAAGTTAACCACATACTTATATTTACCGATAAATCGTTTTCTAAGTTCAGGATTTTGCGTGGCGATACCGGCCGGACAAGTATTGAGATGACACTTACGCATCATCACACAGCCTAAAGTGATCAGGGCTGAGGTGGCAAAACCGAATTCCTCAGCACCCAGGATGGCCATTTTAATAACATCCAGCCCGGTTTTCAGCTGTCCATCGGTTTGCAACTTAACCCTACCCCTCAAATTATTCATCACTAGTGTTTGTTGCGTTTCAGCCAGACCTACCTCAACGGGCATACCCGCATGCTTCACCGAACTTGTTGGTGAAGCACCCGTACCTCCCTCAGTACCAGCGATCACAATCAGGTCGGCATGCGCCTTAGCTACTCCGGCCGCGATCGTTCCCACTCCTGACTCAGAAACTAACTTAACACTTACATCAGCAGTCGGGTTCGTACATTTCAGGTCAAATATCAATTGAGCCAAGTCCTCTATGGAATAAATATCATGATGTGGAGGAGGCGAAATAAGGGTAATACCCGGTGTTGAGTTTCTCAATTTGGCAATAATCTTATCCACCTTAAAGCCTGGCAGCTGACCTCCCTCACCAGGCTTAGCACCTTGAGCCACTTTAATTTGAAGCTCATCGGCATTGACCAGGTAATTATTGGTCACTCCAAATCTTCCGGATGCCACCTGTTTGATGGAACTCCTTGCATTGGTCTTAAACCTTTCAGAATCTTCACCTCCTTCTCCCGTATTACTTCTTCCACCCACTTCATTCATGGCCATAGCCAAAGCAGTATGTGCCTCCTTGGAGATAGAACCATAACTCATGGCACCCGTCACAAACCTTCTGGTTATATTTTCAACCGGTTCCACCTCACTAATATCGATTGGCTTTCTATCTTTTAACTTTAATAATCCACGTAAGAACAGTGGCGACTTATTATCGGCATCCACAATCTTACTGTATTCTTTGAATTTACCATAATCTCCATTGGTAGTTGACCATTGCAATAGGCCAATCGTTTCAGGGTTCCAGCCGTGTTTTTCACCATATTTACGGTAAGCATAGTTACCTGTACTATTCAACACCTCATCCGCTGATGCCACCGCATAAGCTTTTTCGTGAAACATTTCAGCTTCCCGAGCCAATTCTTCAAAGCCTACTCCGCCAATTTTAGAAGATGTACCAGTAAAATACTTTTCCACAATCTCTTGAGAGATACCCACTGCCTCAAAAATCTGCGCACCATGGTAACTTCTCAAGGTAGAAATACCCATTTTAGAAAGAATTTTCAACAATCCTTTATCTACAGCTTTTATATAATTTTCTCTAGCATCGGCATAATCCATATTGATCTCGCCTTTCTTCACCAAATCATCAATGGCCGCAAAGCTCAAGTACGGGTTGATAACACTAGCACCAAAGCCTAACAACAATGCATAATGCATTACTTCACGTGCCTCACCTGTTTCAACCACAAGCCCCGTTTGCATCCGTTTTTTCGTTTTAATCAGATGATGGTGTACCGCGGCTACGGCCAACAATGAGGGTACCGGTGCCATATCTTTGTTGATATTTCTATCCGATAATATAATAAAGTTCTTCTGATTATCTACCGCTTTTTCTGCGGCAGCACACATGTCTTCAACGGCTTTCTTCATTCCATCACCACCTTCTTTCACGGGATACAGCATCGGAATAGTTTCCTGGGTAAATTCCTCTCTTCTATAGTCTTTTATTTTACCCAAGTCAGTATTGGTAACAATAGGACTCTCAAATTTAATCAAACGACAGTGAGATGGCGTATACTCCAGAAGATTTTTAGAAGCAGAACCTATATAATTGGTCAAAGCCATTACCAGTCCCTCACGTATCGGGTCGATAGGAGGATTGGTTACCTGTGCAAACAACTGACGAAAATAGTTGAATAAACGCTGTGGCTTTTCCGACATGGCCGCAATAGGCGTATCGTTCCCCATTGAGGTAATAGGCTCCATTCCTGTTTTGGCCATTGGTGTGATCAAAGTTTCCACATCCTCTTTGGAATAACCAAATGTTTTGAGATAGGTATGGTAATCATCTATGGATGATTTTACCCGATGCTTTACCTCGATATCCTTCAGACGGATACGATTTTCTTTCAGCCAGTTTTCAAAGGGATACTTTTGTGAAAGCTGTGCTTTAATTTCCTGATCAGGAATAATGATACCCAACTTAGTATCCACCAACAATAGTTTTCCTGGCTTCAATCGTCCCTTTTCTTTTACCTCGTCGGCCTTGAAGGTCTGCACGCCTACTTCAGAACCCATAATAATCATGTCGTTCTTAGTAATCACATAACGTGAAGGACGTAGTCCATTCCTGTCCAAGGTACCGCCAATATAACGACCATCAGAAAAAACGATAGACGCAGGACCATCCCATGGTTCCATAATTGTTGAATGAAACTCATAGTAAGCCTTTAAGCTTTTAGGAATAGGGTTTTTATCATTCCAAGACTCCGGTATAAGCATACTCAATGCCTGAGGAAGACTTCTTCCGGTAAGAAATAGAAACTCCAATACATTATCCAGCGAAGCAGAGTCACTCTTTCCGGGTTCCACAATTGGGAATATTTTTTTCAAATCATCTCCAAAGAGATCAGATTTTAACAAGGATTCTCGCGCTTGCATCCACAGACGGTTACCTTTAATGGTATTGATTTCACCATTGTGTGCCATGATACGGAAAGGCTGTGCCAAATCCCATGCAGGAAAGGTATTGGTACTAAAGCGTGAGTGAACCAATGAGATGGCACTCTTTAACTTTGGATTCTGCAAATCTAAATAATAAGCACCCACCTGTGCAGGCGTCAACATTCCTTTATAAATAAATATCTTGCTCGAAAGAGATGGAATATAAAAGGCGTCCTTATCCTTCAATTCAGATTCACGAATTTTTCTTTCAGTTACCTTACGGGAGATATATAGCTTACGCTCCAGTTTATTCTGTTCATAATTACCTTTTACAAATACCTGACGCACTCGGGGCTCTGTTCTTTTGGCAATCTCTCCTATAACACTGCTATCCACAGGAACATCACGATATCCAATAAGCTCTAGACCTTCTTCCAGTAAACTGGCATTCAACACCTCCTGACAAAGCAAAGCCTCTCTGTTTTCTTCGGGCAAAAATAGCAAGCCAGTACCATATTTACCAGGCTCTGGAAGTTCAAAACCTAAAGAACTACAAAATTCATGCGGTACTTGTATCAATATTCCGGCTCCATCACCGGACTTATTATCTGAGCTTTCAGCACCTCTGTGCGTCATGTTAACCAACACCTCAAGACCCCTGTTGACAATATCATGCGACTGCTGTCCTTTGATATTAGCCACAAAACCTATCCCACAGTTATCATGCTCATTGGCGGGGTCGTACAACCCAACTGCCTTTGGAAATCTCTTTTGCATCATATCTATATATTAAATAAAGAAGGAATAATACTGAAACCTGATCCACCAAGCGAAGCGGCCAATCTCCCAATCCCATCATCCCATCGGCGCAAGTCAATCCAACAGACTCAACACCCCATAAGATGATAATTATAATTTTTTCAATACTTTTACTTTGAAAACGAAGCAAAAATAGCATTTTTAATTATATATTCCAAGATACGAGCTTTAATATACGTTAAAAGATGACCATTTCGCATATGTTTTACTGATATTTATCATGAAGAACGTAGACACAAACATACTTAATCCCTGTATTATAGCCACTTATGTATTTTGCATAAAATACACTCGCAACGCATATATATACAACTATCCTTTACACAAAACATTTCAGTTCCCATTTCTCATCTACAGGTACACTTCACATTACAATATTATAGGGAGTCATTCAACCGGGAAAATGCATTAGAAAATATATTACGCCTTAAATGGCTTCAAAACAAGTCACTTCATTACTTATCTTCAACTCACCATAGCGGTGCTATGCCTCACCTCAAAAAGCCTTCTTTGGTGGCCATTTTAACACTCATAACGAAGTTCTAATACATCCGGGTTAAAAAATTGCACGCAATTGTATTTTTTCACAAGACCCCATAAAAAACAGAGTCACAAACTTAGATTTTATACTTTTCACTTACGAAACCCTACTTTTTATGGGGTATAAATATAATTTTAACATCTTTTTTGCAATTTTACCTACAAATTATTTGGGTATGAAGAAAAAAAACTACATTTTTGCAGTGTAAGTATTAAAAACGAATACCCCAATAGGAAAATATACCTATTATATCACAAACACCCCCAACAAAAACACCCTATGTTTTTAATAACTACATAATACATGTGTAACCTATATTAATACCTATTAGAATGAAAAAAGTAATTTTATTATTTGCGATTGTTTTAGCTGCCACAGCAGCGCAGGCTCAATTTTCAGTAGGAACAGACATTGTTTCGAACTACATTTTCAGAGGAGCCGTACAAGACGGAGGAAAAGGTGCTATCCAACCGGGAATCGAATATTCTTCTGGGTCCTTTGCCATTGGTGCATGGGGATCGTATGGAACCTCCACAGGAATGCTTCAGGAAGCTGATCTTTATTTATCGTATGGTTTAGACAATGGATTAAGCTTTGGACTAACAGACTACTACTACCCGGGGACGTCGTTTTTCGAAACAGACGAAGATATCTCAGTACATTCCTTTGAATTAAATGCAGGATATGAGACAGGCGCATTTAGCATTGCAGCCAACTACATCATGAATAATTCCACCAACACACAAGACGGAACCTACTATCTGGAAGCTGGATACGCATTTACAGACAATGTATCCTTAGCCATTGGCGGAGGTAACGGATGGGTTACTGCTACAGGAGGAGATGATTTTCAGGTATCAAACATAGCACTTACTGTTTCTAAAGACTTAGAAATTACAGACAAATTTGCTTTACCAATCTTCGGCCAGGCCATTTTGAATCCTAATACCGAAATGTTTCATCTAGTTGTTGGATTTTCACTATAAGAAACCAGCCATGGAAATTGTCCCACCAACAAGGGGATCATTCATCCAGGCAAGTTCCATAAGGTCTTTGAAAATTGAATTATAATCATACAAAAACATTATAAAGAAGGTGAATTCCGTCGCTTTTGCCATCATTTCTCAACACTTGAAAACCAAGCGATTGTTCTCTCCAACATGCGTTAAATTATAAAAGGATCGTTTTCCACCTTTTGTTTCAAAGTGCAGATCGACCGTTCACCTTCTTTTAATAAAACATAATAGTTCAACCAACTATAAAAAAATTATCATGAAAAAAATTGAAGCAATCATCAGATTAACACAATACGAGAGCGCCAAAAAAGCACTCGAAGAACAAGACATTACGTTTTTCTCATACTGGGATGTAAGAGGAACAGGCACTGCCAGAGAAGGACATCTATACCGTGGTACCGTATATGACACCAGTATTATAGAGCGTCGTCTAGTTTCTATCATCGTCCGTGACGAAAACCTGGAAAAAACAGTACAGGCACTGATGTCTGCTTCCAGAACCGGGGAGGTTGGTGACGGTAGAATATTTGTTTCAGACATAGAAGAAACATACAGAATCCGCACCGGGGAGTCAGGACCTGAAACTCTTTACCTCAAATAAATCACCCCAAATTAATCTGATTAAAAAAAACATTAAAAGAAAAATATTATGGATGCAAACGCAGCTTTAGATATATTATGGATACTGGTAGCCGGTATTTTAGTATTTTTTATGCAGGCAGGATTTGCCTTAGTGGAGGCAGGATTTACAAGAGCGAAAAACGTAGGAAACATTATCATGAAGAACTTCATGGACTTTTCCTTTGGCTCCCTATTATTCTGGATCATTGGTTACAGTATCATGTACGGCGGAGAAGGCGCCTTTTTTGGAGCATTTGATTTTTTCTACAACGTAGAAGGAGATTACCACAACCTATTCTTCCAAACCGTTTTTGCAGCTACTGCAGCCACCATTGTGTCGGGAGCTATGGCTGAACGAACAAAATTTAGTACCTACCTCATATACACAGTGGTAATTACCGCTATTATTTATCCTATCTCAGGACACTGGGTTTGGGGAGGTGGTTGGTTATCTACCATGGAAACTCCTTTTCATGACTTTGCAGGCTCTACCGTAGTACACTCTGTAGGTGGATGGATGGCCTTAGCTGGTGCATGGACCATCGGACCTCGTCTAGGTAAATACAACGGTGGTACCAATGCCATACCTGGACACAATATGGTACTAGGTGCACTGGGTGTATTCATCCTTTGGATGGGCTGGTTTGGATTTAACCCCGGATCGCAGTTAGCTATCAGTGGCGACAATGCAAACGCAGTGGCAAAAATATTTATTACTACAAACTTAGCTGCAGCAGCGGGTGCTGTTGTAACCATGTTTGTGACTTGGTTCCGCTACGGAAAACCAGATTTATCAATGACTTTAAACGGTGCACTAGCCGGACTTGTTGGAATAACAGCAGGATGTGATATCGTTAGTCCTGGCGGCGCAGCAATTATAGGAGCCCTTGCCGGACTATTAGTCGTATTTTCCATTGAACTATTCGACAGAAAACTAAAAATCGACGACCCGGTAGGTGCTATCTCTGTTCACGGTGTTTGTGGTGCTTTGGGTACCCTGTTAGTAGGCTTTTTCGCAACCGAAGGAGGTCTTTTATATGGTGGAGGAACCTCTTTATTGGTAAGCCAGGCCATCGGTATTCTTGCAATTGGCGCCTGGGCCTTTGGTTTAGGATTAATCTTATTCCAAATTCTGAAAGCAACTGTTGGACTTAGAGTTTCTGAACAAGAAGAAAGAGAAGGACTGGACATTCACGAACACGGTCAAAGTTCTTACAATTAATAGCGCACATAACCATAGCTTTTAATATTTGATGCAAGCAGTCGGGATTAATCTCGACTGCTTTTTTTTTGCACTCTTTGATAAAAATAAAAATATATGCACTAACTTTCCACTTTCTAAGCGATTACAGAAAAAAATCTTTAATTTCTTTTGTTTTAAAAAACAAATATCCTTCTAGGTTGTTTTTTCATGACAAATAATAACACAAGTGATGAAGAAAATTGTCGACTTTTACATCAATGGCTTTAAAAATTTACCCGACTGGGCCAGATCCATTTGGTTTATCATTCTGCTAAAGCTATTTATTATGTTTGTTGTCTTCAAGGTATTTTTCTTTCAGAATAAATTGAAAAAAGATTTTGAAACTGATACAGAAAGAGCCAATCACGTTATTGAACAAATTACAACACCATAAAAAAATTATTACATGTTAGAATCTGTAGACTTATCATTGGTCAATTGGTCCAGAGCCCAGTTTGCGCTAACCGCCATGTACCATTGGATTTTTGTACCACTGACACTTGGACTGGGACTCATCATCGCATTTATGGAGACCATCTATGTTAAAACAGGAGATCCCGAATGGAAGCGAATAACGAAGTTCTGGATGAAACTATTTGGAATCAACTTTGCCATTGGAGTGGCAACAGGAATTATTCTTGAATTTGAATTCGGGACCAACTGGAGTAATTATTCTTGGTTTGTGGGAGATATTTTTGGAGCGCCCCTAGCCATTGAAGGCATCATGGCATTCTTTATGGAAAGCACCTTTATTGCCGTAATGTTTTTTGGCTGGGGAAAGGTGAGCAAAAGATTTCACCTGACTTCTACATGGCTAACAGCCATCGGAGCCAACCTTTCCGCAGTATGGATATTAGTGGCCAATGCATGGATGCAGGATCCGCGGGGGATGAAATTCAATCCTGACACAGCACGCAACGAGATGGTCAACTTTTGGGATATCATTCTTTCCCCAAGTGCCGTGACCAAATTCCTGCATACAACCACCTCAGGCTTTGTCCTGGCTGCTATCTTTGTGGTAGGCGTAAGCGCATGGTTTATACTTAAAAAAAGAGAAATACTATTTGCCAAAAGAAGTATGGTGGTAGCAGCTACCTTCGGGGTTCTCTCCTCCATCATGCTCATTGCCTCTGGTGATAGTTCAGCCCGGGAGATGGCCGAAAAACAACCCATGAAATTTGCGGCCATGGAAGCATTGTACGAGGGCACTACCAATGCCCCCTTAATCGCCATTGGTATTATCGGAGATCCTCAAGACGACCCCATGGACAGCACAGCACGTAGTGACTTTAGAATCAAAATAGAGATTCCGAACATGCTTTCATACATGGCCTTTTTAAAACCGGATGCCTATGTGGCAGGAATCAAGGATCTAATCCTGGGCAACGAATCAAGAGGCATCATGTCATATAAAGAAAAAATACGTCGCGGTTACGAAGCACAACAAACCTTAATTGCCTATAAGGCCACGAAAAAATCTGACAGTCCTAAGCTGGCGGAACTAAGGGCTAAGTTTAACGACGAAGAATGGATCAATAACTACTTCAAATACTTTGGTTACGGAAGTTACTATGACCCGGATCCAGCTCAACTAGAAAAAAATGCCTTTAAAATGGTACCCCCCATTTCTCTTACCTTTTATGCTTTTCACATCATGGTCATTTTGGGTGGTCATTTCTTAATATTATTTATCATCATACTTTGGCTTCTATTTAAAAACAAATTAGAAAACAATAAGATAGTACTATGGACAGCCCTATGGACCATACCCTTGGTCTACATCGCCTCCGAGGCCGGATGGGTAGTCGCGGAGGTTGGCCGACAACCTTGGGTCATTCAGGACTTAATGACAACAGCGCAAGCCGTTTCTCAAATAGACTCAAGTTCCGTAATCATTACCTTTTTCTTATTTGCCATCACTTTTACGGCACTATTGATTGCCGAAATCAGAATATTGACCAAACAAATTAAAATAGGACCCAAAAAAGAAAGGAGACTTCAGTAATGTTCGAAAATTTATCACATTTAGCACTACAGCAATATTGGTGGTTTCTCATCTCACTATTGGGAGCCATCCTAGTATTTTTAATGTTTGTACAAGGTGGTCAGACACTCATATCCGTCCTGGGCAAAACAAAAGATGAGAAAACCATCTTAGTAAATGCCCTGGGCAGAAAATGGGAATTCACCTTTACCACACTGGTTACTTTTGGAGGTGCTTTTTTTGCATCCTTTCCCTTGTTTTACAGTACCAGTTTTGGTGGCGCTTATTGGGTTTGGATGATTATACTGTTTGCCTTTATCATACAGGCCATTTCTTATGAGTTTCGTAATAGGCCCAGCAATGTCTACGGCCCCAAAACATACGAAACATTCTTATTCATCAATGGCTTCATCGGAACCATATTTATAGGAACAGCAGTAGCGACCTTCTTTACTGGCTCTAATTTTTCAGTAAACGAATACAACCAATCACAATGGGACAACAGTTTTCATGGGCTCGAAGCTGCTCTAAATCTGCACAATATATCATTGGGATTAACCGTCTTCTTTCTGGCCAGAGTACTGGCAATACTGTATTTTATGAATGCGGTGGACCATAAAGAGATCATGACACGAGCAAAAAAACAGCTTCTGTACAATGGTATTCCCTTTGTCTTTTTGTTTCTCACATTTACGATATGGCTCTTGTTAAGAGACGGATTTGCAGTGAATCCCGACAACAAACAAATCATTATGCAGCCTTTTAAATATTTCAATAACCTGATAGAAATGCCCTTGGTAGGCATTGGTTTCTTGGTGGGTGTTCTTTTGGTATTGTATGGCATTATATCCAGCTACCTAAAGCCAAACACGCGTGGAATATGGTATAGTGGCGCAGGAACAATGCTTACTGTTTTAACGCTATTTTTAGTGGCCGGTTATAATAACACCTCCTTTTATCCATCTGTCAGTAGCTTACAGAGTTCTCTGACTATCGAAAATTCCAGCTCCAGCCACTTTACCTTAACAGCCATGAGCTATGTATCACTCATGATACCCTTCGTGATAGCCTATATATGGTATGTATGGAGAGCTATCAATAACCGAAAAATAGATCAGGAGGAAATTGAATCAGACGATATTCACATCTATTAAAACATAAGCCTTGCACACGAAACGAGCCACAAAGATACCCTGGCAAAGAAGTAGGGATAAATTAGTCCTGGCGAGTTCCTTGTGAACATTGAAATTAAATTATAATCATACGAAACGCACATGACCAGAGCAGACAATGATACACACTGATGAATGATTGAAATTTGTACTGACTCGTGAAGTTTCGCTAATTTTTAAACCGATGAAATACTTACACGAAATACTTTGGTACCTCAGCTGGCCTGTACTGATTGTCATCAGTTATCAGGCCGTAAAATGGGTCCTTAAAAAATTTGAAAAAACGAACATCGAAAAATCAGAGGGTTCTGATTATTTTGATATTTAATCATCAACAATAATTATTCTAAGATCAGGAGGCGGTCTCAAAACTTTTTAAGTATTGCTACCGCCTCTATTTAAAACGTTAAGAGAACAAGTCAAATGAGTTTTATTACACTCCAGGCATCACGCTCTTCCTACGACCAGTCGCACCAGTGAAAAACAGACATACAAGGCTATTGTAATAGCAATACCTCCCACTCCCAACCAAATAAGAAAGAATAAACTAGCGAGCAACAGTGTATACTTATCCACATTACCCATCAAACCAAAGCTTTTAAATTTCAACGAAAACATAGGAATTTCCGAAATCAGCAGAAAAGAAAACACGGGAACAAAAGCCAACAACAACCATTGACTCTGCAACAAATCAAAAAGCCAGCCACTGCCGTTATCAAACACAAAAGCCAGGGAAGCCAAAAACATACCAGTGGCAGTAGTTGTTAAACCAATAAAGCTTTCCGACTGTCGCGTATCCACATTAAACTTTGCCAGACGCAAACCAGAAAATACGGTCACCACAAAAGGGGATAAGATCAATAGCTGAGTAGGTATATTCTGCGCAAAAAGATCCGCCTCATAACTACCCAACACTACTTTAAAAAGCATCATATGCAACATCACCATAGGCGCTAAACCAAAGCTCACCATATCGCCCAGAGAATCCAGCTCCTTACCCATCGGAGAATAGGCTTTCAATATCCTGGCAGCAAAGCCATCCGAGAAATCAAACACAGAAGCTAAAAACAGCAGAAGAGAAGCCTCCATTAACATTCCATGAAAAGCAGTAAAAACACTCAAGGTGCCACAAAGCAAATTGAGGCTGGTAATAAAATTGGGGACATGTTTTGTAATAGACATAATTCAACAATAAACAGTTAGCAGCAAAGTATCATCTCAACAACAATAACACTTTTACTTTATTTTAAAATTTTGGCGCCTGCCATACGCGTACGAAATGTTGTAAAAAGCACCACCGAAATTGAACTTACAGGCATTAATATGGCAGCAACAACAGGTGACAAGTTTCCACTAATCGCAAAACCTAAACCTATGGCATTATAAAAAAACGAAATTAAAAAACTTTGCTTAACAACCGTCAAACTTTTTTGTGCAAAACGAATATACTGATGAAAATTCATAAACCTAGAAGCATCCAAGATTGCATCTCCGGCGGGAGAAAAATGGTAGATATCATCAGCCAGAGAGAGCGCCACATCGCTATTTAAAAAGGCACCGGCATCATTTAAACCATCACCAGTCATCAACACAGCGTTACCCCTTTGTTTCAATTCGGCCACAAAATTCATTTTATCCTGGGGCTTCTGATTAAAAAACATTTTATCATCATCAAACATATCCCTTAAATTTTCTTTCTCCCCATCATTATCGCCAGACAGCAAATACAGACGATACTTACTTTTAAGGGTATGAATCACATTCTCTATCCCTGGTCGATATTTATTCCCAATCTTAAAATAACCCTTCATTTTTCCGTCAATGGATAAATAAACCGAAGAAGCAGCCGCTTTAATATTCAAATCGCGCCCTTCATCAACATACTCCAACGCACCCAACTTAACACGCTCACCATCAATTGTTGAAAATATACCTCTTCCCGAAACTTCGGTATAGCCCACTGTTTCATATACCTTTACATCGGAATAAAAAGTACTGATGGCATTACTCAGGGGGTGAGTTGACTGCCTGGCCAACGAAACAGCCTTGGACAACTCATCTGGACGCAGATCAAGTCCAACAAAAGTCACATTGTTTTCCTCCGGTTTTGTTAAAGTCCCTGTTTTATCAAAGACAATCGTATCTATATGTGTTAAGCGTTCTATAACATCAGCATTTTTAATATAAAAACCCTGTTCTCCAAAAATCCGCATGGCACTTCCAAAAGTAAAAGGAATAGAAAGAGCCAATGCACATGGACAAGCCACAATCAGCACCGAAGTCAATACCAATAAGGCAGACTTAAAGCTATCCAAATACAACCAAGCGCCAAAACCAGCCAACGCAATAAAGATAACCGCCAAAGTAAATCTTCCACTGATTCTATCTACGATAGAAGTAAGTGATTTAGATGAAATATCATCTTTTTTATTTTGATTCCATAATTGGGTAAGATGACTCTGAGCCACTTCTTTTGTTACACAAATAGTAATGGCGCCTCCCGTTTGCACACCTCCCGCATACAAAAAGTCACCTTTCTTTTTTAACACAGGAGCCGACTCTCCGGTAACGAAGCTATAATCAACCAATGCCGTTCCATCCAACAAAACCGAATCGGCCGGTATCAATTCTTTATTTCTTATCAATAAGCGATCCCCCTCTTTCACATCTTTCAGAAGAATACTTTCCTCCGATCCGTTCACACGCGTTACCGCTATGGGGAAATACGATTTATAATCACGATCAAATGCCAAGGCTTGATAGGTCTTACTCTGATACCATCTCCCCAGCAATAAAAAAAACATAAAACCTGAGAGACTGTCGGAATAGCCAGGGCCGCGTCCAGTAATGACTTCGTAACTGGTAACAAAAAACAAGGCCAACACTCCAATTGCGATTGGCAAATCAATATTTACAATGCCTTTTAACAGGTTTTTAGCTGCCGAAATAAGGTAGTCACTACCACTATAAAACACCAAGGGAAAAGTTAAAGCATACATCAAATAATACAAAAAAGTACCAAAAGATCCTTCAATGGTTCCGCCATTAAAATACTCAGGTAAACTATAGAGCATTACATTACCAAACACAAATCCGGCCACCCCAATCTTATACAACAACTTCTTATCCTGCACCTTACCCTCATCATTTTCTTCAAGGTTCTGCAACGATATATCCGGAACATAATGAATAGAGACCAATAATTCCACCAGTTGCCGCAGGGAAATAATATGGGTATTGAAGCTAACCGTGTATTTTTTTTGCACAAAATTAACAGCGCCATAACTCACCCCCGGGTTTAATTTATTCAAGTGCTCCAACAGCCATATACACGAAGCACAGTGGATAGATGGAATATAGAAAGTAACTTTAGCTATACCATTATCAAAAAACTCATACAACTTTTCCTTCACTTCCTCCTTATCCAGATAAGCATACTTACTTAAATGAGGGGCTTCATCTAATCGAATACCCGGTTGTTGTTGAAACGCGTAATACTGTTGCATCTGACTATCATTTAACAGCTGATAAACAGACAAGCAGCCGTTGCAACAAAATCGCTTTCCTTGCCATTCCGTTGGCACCTTACCGCAATCGGCACCGCAATGAACACAATTATTATTTGACATCTATACCCCTCTGTTAATTACTCATCTTCTGCATGACAACAGGAATTCTGTACCGCATCCTCTTGATCCCCCTGCACATGTTCAACATGAGCCTTAGGGTGCAACATTTTTTCCGGCGGACTCAAATACGGGATTCCCAAACTTAAGCCACGCATTACAAACAAAACACCAATGACCACCACCAGTACAGGAATGGCCTTATTCATTTTCTTACGAAGGCTTACACTAACCATATCGCCCAATAAAGAAATACCCAACATCAGCGGAAGTGTTCCCAATCCAAACAATATCATAAACAAAGTACCGGTACCCACATCACCCGTTCCAATAGCACCCGCAATTGCCAGATAAACCAGTCCACAAGGCAAGAGACCATTTAGCAAGCCAATAAAAAAAAGCCGCCCAAATGATTTTTTCATAAAAAGCTTTTGAATGCCTTTACGCACCCATCCTGCTAAAGGAATATTCCCGCCCTTTACTTTTTTAAACAAAGAAGGTAGTAATACCGATATAATCATCAATGCCCCCATGACAACCGAAATCCATTGCTGAAAACCCACCAACGAAAGCCCTTGTCCTATTAAGCCAAAAACCGCTCCCATCAATCCATAGGTGACAGTTCTGCCCATATTATACAATACACCACCCGTAACTTTGGTAAGGACTCCCTTACCATACAAAGGTAAACTAAGGGCAATAGGTCCACACATACCTGCACAATGCAAACTCCCCATTATACCTAAAACAAAGCCTGACAATATTATCTCCATATCTGAATTTATCTGACTACAAAATCTTTTGACACCTTGTACTTTTTACCATCCCCCACCCAGGATATCGACACCTGGTACCTACCTTTTTTTAGGTCACCGTCCGGCACCATTAATTCCCTTTCTCCTTGAGCAAGCAGCAAGGTAACATCATCTTCTTTACCCGAAGGTCGATAAAAATAAACGGTTTTATCATATGGAAGATTGGCCACACTGGCCGCCAAAATCACCAATGCTCCGTCATCTACATTAACAACAGAAACACTATCCTGGTAAATCACAGAACGTTTATTGATTTTCATTGTTAATCCATATTCAGCCCCTTGTCGATAATAATCTTTAGTAACCAGATCATTATTCTCTCCTAAAGTAAAGATCACAAAAGAAATGATCCATGTAAAAAAAATCACAAAGAAAACGATGATTCCATGTCCCCAATTAAATTTCATATTATTCTATTAAGTATTTATCATCCATCAACAAACAACCTAGCTCATTGCCCCCACACCCAACGCATGTAAAAACAAACCATAAGCAATGATTAACTACCCGGCTTGGGACCTATAAAAGTTGCCTTTGTTGTTTCCAGCATTCTTTCCTCATCATAAATTCCCAGCTCCACAGGTGCATTTCCCTTCTTCATATCAAACCTAGCTCTCTTAAGTACAATAACACCATCAAAACTACCATCCTCAGATAACACAATGGGATATTCCGACAGGAAGAAAGCACTATTCTTTGGTTTTAAAAATTTTAATCTGATATTTTTAACACCTTCTGTTTTATTAACAATTTTCAGTTGATAAATATTAGAGATACTATCTACACTCACCTCCTGATACATGGTTCCGGGCATGCGCAACAAAGAAGCATCCACTTCGGTTCTACCCCATAAGGACACCACAAGTGCCGACAAAAGAACAAGCAACACAGCACTATAAGCAAAAGTCCTTAAGTTTTTAATACTGCTTTTCCCGGTTTCAATACTATAATTAGAAGCAAAGCGAATTAAATTAGGTGCTCGCTTCATCCTTTTCATAATAATATTGCACTCATCAATACAGGCCGTACAGTTAACACACTCCAGCTGTGTTCCGTTTCTAATATCAATACCAGTAGGGCAAACCACCACACATCCCCCACAATCAACACAATCACCTTTTAACCTACGTGGCTCTCCCCTTTTATAATCATATGCTACAGTTATTGTTTTAGCATCCATCAACACCCCTTGCATCCGACCATAAGGGCAAAACAAGGTACAAACACTTTCACGCACATATGCATATATCCAATAGTAAAAAACAGTTACCACCAACATGGCAGCATACACTTGCCAATAATCAATCAAGGGACTCTTCCAGATGAGTATCAAACCAGAGAGACCTGTAAACCACATGATAAACACATTGGTAAAAAAGAGCACAACCACAAAATAAATCACATGCTTTAAAGCAAGCGCAACTCTACCCGGAAACTTACTTCGTCTCCCCCTTTGATAATTTCCATGAAACAGATATTCGATTCTACGAAATATCATTTCCATAAAAACAGTATGCGGACATGCCCAGCCACACCAAAAGCGACCAAAGACAACCGTAAAAAGAACTACAAAAACAACAACAGTAGCCATTACAATGGCCATAATATCACCATCCTGAGAATATACAGTGGCCCCCATCAGGTGAAACTTCCTATGAACAATATCCAACAACATAAAAGGATTGCCCCCCACTTTTATAATGGGTGCAAGAACAAAAAACAGCAACAAAGAAAAAGCTACAATGGTTCTACGAGTATACCATTTACCCTTAGGTTGTCGGGCCTTTATCCGCTTTCTTTTACCGTGTTCATCAATATTATCCGGGCGCTCCCTAAATGTCTTATTCTGTTTCGATGTCATGGGCTACTTTAAATACAAACCATACTAATAACATTCAGCCAGTATATTACATACTAAAAAATTATGCACTAATTAGTGACTGCAAGAAAACTACCGTTTCAAAAAATGAGAATAACGCAGTATTTTAAGTTTTCTTGCAAAAACTAATTACATTTTACACCCTGTGGGTCCTTAGGGTTAGCAGGTGAAGACCCCACCAGCTCATTTAATATATAGTTGGCTACATACTTAATTTCTTCTTCCTGCATCATGCTTTTGTAAGGCGTCATCCCTTTGGTAGGCTTACCATTGGCTATTATATGCATCAGGTCTTCCTCACTACAACCGTTCAGCCAGAATTCATCCGTTAAATTAGGCCCTATATTATTTCCTTCTCCGTTAGCACCATGACAGGCCATACAGGCATTCTTTACAAAAAGAGCTTTTCCTTTTTCAACCATTTCGGCTTTACTCAGCTGCGGCATACTCTCTTTATTGGCAGCCTGTATAGCAGCTTGCTTCTCCTCAAACGCAGCAAGCGATTTTTCATATTCACTAGCTTGATCCCGTTTGTTTCCCGGATATCCAAAATAATGAACAAAATAGAACAAAGAAAAACCTACGGTCACCAAAAACAAAAGTGTTATCCAAAATGGTGCGGGATTGTTTTGTTCTTTAATTCCATCATAATCATGAGACTCAATATCATCATGAAATTCTTGGGGCTTATTATTGTTATCTTGGCTCATTGTAATTCAATTGGTTTAATTTCTTATATTTCCTGGTACGATAAATCGGTCATCAACAAAAACAACGTGCTTGAATCCAGTTCGTCTCCGGGTATTCAGGAAACTCTTCAAACTCCTTCACTTTTGGCATTTCACATGTCATCTTCAAGATCCTCCTCATCCTCTAAAATCGCGTTTTTGTATTGCACAAGTTTAGATTTTGGAGTACGCACAGTTCTGTAAACTATAATGACAAACAAGATGATAAAAATAGATATTCCAATAATATAGTACCATTGAATACCATCCACATCTTTTAATACTTCACTTACAAATCCCATAACTTCTAATACTTAATAAACAACATTGCCTTCACATCAGAGGCTTACATGCATAAGGATGACTCACAAGCTATGCGCCTACCCACATTCTAAGCATACTATTCATCCTCATCCACGCCTGAAATATCCTTACCCAACTTATGCAAATAAGCAATTAAAGCAACAACCTCCTTATTAGGCTCTACTTCTACACCGGAAGCTTTCAGTTCCTGCACAATTCCATTGGCCTGCTTCATATAATCATTAATGGCAAGTTCCTCAAAGCCATCCGCATAGGGAACACCCAATGTTTTCATCACTTTAATTTTCTTAGGAATCAGATCCAGTACCACATCATTTTCGGCTAACCACGGATAGGCTGGCATGATGGTTTGTGGATTCATTTCCAGGGGTTTCATAAAGTGGTTATAATGCCATACCGCCGTTTTATAAGTAGTAGATCCACCAATAGACACGTCTCCCAAATATCCAGCCCTAGCCAAATCAGGCCCTGTCCTTCGCGAACCCCATTGAAAAGGATGATCATACACAAACTCTCCAATCTTGGAATACTCACCATAACGATCCGTCTCCCATCTCAAAGGTCTTATTTGTTGCGAATGACAATTGTAACAACCATTAGATATATAAATATCTCTACCCGTCAACTCCAGAGGAGTATATGGCTTTACAGCCTCTATTTTGGGAATATTGGATTCAACACTTAAGAGTGGTATTATCTCCACAGCACCACCAATAGCTACCGCAATAAATACGAAAATGGAGAATCGAACGCCACGCCGCTCCAGCCATCTATGCACTGTTTCCCCGGCCACGTTTCTCTTTTGAGGATTCACCAAAGCAGGAGCCTCTGAATCTTCGTTGGCTTCCATTTTTCCAATGGCCATGGTTTTGACAATATTAAATAAGAAAAGTAAGAAACCCGTAAAAAACAACACCCCGCCTACAACCCGAAATGCGTACATGGGTAAAATCTGAATGGTCGTTTCTAAAAAGTTAGGATAAGCAAGAGAACCTGTTGGGGTATACTCTTTGAGCATTAACCATTGCGTGATGGCAGCCCAATACAAAGGGATTGCGAACAACAAAATGCCTAATGTAGCTATCCAGAAGTGAGCATTGGCCAACTTACTAGAGTATAACTTTGTTTTAAATAATCGCGGCACGAGCCAATACATCATTCCAAAAATAAGACCTCCATTCCACCCCATTCCGGCAATATGAGTATGGGCCACGGTCCAATCTGTAAAGTGACTAATGGAGTTCACCGTTTTAAGCGCCATCATAGGACCTTCAAAGGTAGCCATACCATAGGCTATCAATGCCACCACCATAAACTTAAGGTCAGCGCGATCACGAACAGCATCCCACGCCCCACGAAGTGTCAACAAGCCATTGATCATACCTCCCCACGAAGGAGCAATCAACATGATTGAAAAGGTAACACCCAAAGCCTGAAGCCAGTCAGGCAATGCATTATACAACAAATGATGTGGTCCTGTCCACATATACAAAAATATCAGGGTCCAAAAATGTATTATGGACAATTGATAAGAGTAGATAGGTCTGTTAGAAGCCTTAGGAAGATAATAATACATCAAACCCAACCATGGTGTTGTTAGAAAAAAGGCCACCGCATTATGTCCATACCACCACTGCACCAAGGCATCCTGAGCACCAGCATATACCGGGTAACTCTTTAACAAAGAAACCGGTATTTCAACAGAATTGACAATATGCAAAACTGCCACCCCTAAGAAAGTAGCCAGATACCACCACACGGCAGCATAAATATGCTTAACCCTGCGTTTGATAATGGTTCCTATCATGTTCCATCCAAACAACACCCAAGAAACAGCAATTAATATATCAATGGGCCATTCCAGCTCGGCATACTCTTTACCTGTAGTAAAACCCAGGAGCAAGGTAACCGCCGCTAAAACGATAATCAGCTGCCAGCTCCAAAAATGAACCTTACTGATAATATCATTAAACAATCGTGCTTTCAGTACACGTTGCAGCGAATAATAAATACCTGCAAACATGGCATTACCTATAAAAGCAAATATCACTGCATTGGTATGCACGGGACGCACCCTTCCGAAAGATGTATACTCCAGTCCCAGATTAAAAGCAGGCCAGGCCAACTGTAAAGCAGCCAGCAAGCCAACTGTTAAAGCCACCACTCCCCACACTATTGTTGCAATCGTAAAATTTTTAACAATCGCGTTGTCGTATTTAAATTTTTGTATCTCCATTATTCTATGCAATAGGGTTACTATTTATTCTTTTCAATGTCATTTTTCTCGTCACTGGTTTCATCGCTCCGGGAATGATCATCATCATCAAACAAAATACGAACCGATGGGGAGAACATATCTTCATACTGCCCCGACTTAACAGCCCACACAAACAGCCCTAAAAAAAACAGTGCTGCCAACAAGCTAACCCCGACCAATAAATAAAGTATGTTCATGACTATTTATTTTAAATAACTTTTTCCTCTTCTGTAATGGGCTCTTTACCCAAAGCAAACACTTTTTTCATTATAAAGAGCACATAAAAAATAAAGAACCAAACCGTTACAACACCGCCTGTATACCCAACAATAATCCATATGGGTGCTTTCTTAACCGTATTCCACATGGCCCGATCCTTATTCAAAGGCGGCTTATTGGTCACCTGCGCAATAGGTAGCGTCACTTCAGTTTTCACATCCCCATACACCTCTGCCTGATCCACCTGGGCTACCAGCTGCACATTACCCAATGAATCACCCGGCAAAGAATGATCCCATGAAAAATAAGACAAACCTTCTTTATTCGTGCGCTTAACATCTCCAATATTCAGATTTCCAAAATATCTTTTGGCCATCAATTTTATGCCGACCCCACCGATGCTATTTTTTTCACCCTCTAAGGATCCGACTAACTGAACCGCCACAGCTTTCTTTGACTCATCAAAAGATATCCCCAATGACAAGACTGTTCCCGGAGCAATATTGGTTTCAATTTTTTCGGCTGTTTCCTGCACATAGACAGGATTAAAGCTGCGCAAATAAGCGATCACATTCCAAATGTCGGCCTTACTCAAGGCATTCTTAAATGAAGGCATGGTTACCCGCCCCTCACTTATCTTGTAAAAAAGAGCACCGTCGGTATTCATCTGAAACTTTTCAGACGCAGGATCTCCAGGAGAAGGATTCAGCAAGGCATTAAAAGTACCCTCACCCGGCATCCCATGACAAGCGGTACACTTAACAGAAAACACTTCTTTACCAGAAGCTCTCATGGCATCGGTAAACTCAACCAGACTTAACTTTTCTTTTTGCTCCTGCGGAACTAGCCAAGAGCTTTGCGCTGATGATTTTAACACAGCACAAACACAAATAACTACGATTAAATAATACTTGTTCATTGTACTGCTATTAAATGATTTTAGACTTTGTTTCTTCATCTTCTTCGGCCATTTCCCAAATTGGGATAACAGGAAAGAGCTTTGCCAGTACCGAAATAATCATGATACCCATGATGATAGAACCTATTGTTACAGCACTTTCAATAACAGTTGGTTGATATACAACCCACTCATTGGGCAAATTTTGCACAGGTAAAAACGGATGCTCCATAGTAGGAATCACAATAATATAACGTTTGAACCAGGCCCCTACCAACACAAACAAAGAAATAACGAACAAGGGTACCGGTTTACGGAAAGGCTTCCACAAAAGCACAATCATAGGAACAATCAACCCACAGATTTGACAAAACCAGAACATCAAAGCGTGCTTACCCAAGAATAACTCATGAATATGAATCGCATCAAACTCCTTCATTTTATAGGCAGGCACCACAAACTCGTTCAGGTTAAAATAAAAATATACCACACATACAAACTCCAATAACTTCCCCATTTTATCAAATAAAGGCTCATCAAGATAACTTCTCAACTTATAGTTATTCCTAAAAAAGAAAACAGCGATGATAACTGCTCCCATACCCGTTACAAATGCCCCTGTTAAAAAATAAGGACCAAAGATGGTACTATCCCAGCCACTACGCGAATTTACCGCCAACAACCATGAGGTAACCGTATGAATAGCAAAGGCTGTGGGTATCACTAAAATAATCAGTAAACGGGTGGCCTTAAAAAGTAATTGGTACTGTTTGGGATGGTGGGTCCAATTAAAGGATAGAATTTTATATAATTTCAACATCCATTGAGGAGCATTTTTCATTCTCCCACGCGCAATAGCTAAATCAGGAATCAATGGAAGCATATACAACAAGGTACTGATGACCAAATAGGTTGTCACTACTGTTACATCCCAAAGAATAGGTGACTGCACCCTTCCGTATAAAAACACATGGTGCAACCTTTCTGGCCGCCCCATATCAGAAACAATCACCAGTCCGGCTACGGCAGCAAAAGCCACTGCTATCATTTCGGCTATTCGGGTAATGGGCTTGATCCACGTATACCCCAGCAAACCTATCACACCACTAATAAGCATACCTACCAAAGCGGTGGCTACAAAAAACACAAAGTTGGCAATGTACATCCCCCAACTTACCATATCGCGCATACCCGTTACGATCAATCCCTCTCGGTACTGAATAACATAGGCATAGATACAGGCCATTAAGGCCACAGTCAAAAATAACATCCAATTGATGTACGCATTATTAAAACCAACCGGCTTAAGCACATCTTCTGCTATTTTATCAAGCTTTTCTTTATTAATCTTAATATTATGTTCGGACATATTCTGGGTTTAATGATTAGCTATGATGATCCGGTTTCTCTGGGGCTTCAAAAACCCTATCCTTAGGAGGTAAGTAATATACACGCGGTTTCGTACCCAGCTCCTCCATCAACCTGTACCCTGCATTTTTCTCAAGCAACTCACTTAGGACTACTGTTTCACGCGTTGTTCCGTTGGTTACAGCGTTTTCATTTTCATCACCAAAATAAAACACCTCGTTGGGACACGAACGCACGCAGGTAGGCAGATCGCCTCCACGAAGACAGTCTGCACTAAACAAACATTTTGTAATGGTTCCTTTTTTCTGCGGAATATTTGCTTCCACATCATACTCCATGGGCTGCGCTTCATAAAGCTGCGCTTGAAAAGGCTCTTCCCAGTTAAATACACGAACAGAATACGGACAGGCTGCCATGCAAAACCTACATCCAATACAACGCTCATTATCAATAAGCACAATACCATCCTGACGCTTAAAGGTTGCATCCACAGGGCAAACAGATACACATGGCGGATTATCACAATGCATACAAGGCTTTGGCATATTATAGGGAGCCGATTGCGGATTATCCTGCATCACCAAAGTATTGATATGATATTGGTAAGGATGTAAGTGGTGATGTTCCTGACACCCCTTAATACACTCCCGGGCATTCCTGCATTTGGCCAAGTCAATTACCATCACCCACCTCTTGCCTGCGATCCCTAACCTTCCACGCGACTGTAAAGCCTCCGTATCCAGCTTTACTTCTTTAACCTGCGATTTAGGTATTTCAACTAATTTGTTGTCGGATGTCATCACCTTCACATACTCTTCTTCGGGAGTACGCTGAGATGTGAAGCCAGAAGCAACTGCCCCTGTTGTGGCAGCAGCTCCTATTAACCCAAGCTTACGCATAAAATCCCTTCTGGAATTTTTACCGGTTGATTTGGCCGGCTCATTTTTTTTCAACTGATCAGAATTCATGATATAAGTTTATGTTTTAAGTTACTACCACCTATTTAAGTATTGCAATGCCGAATATATAAATTTCAATTTTTAAAATAGTTCAATATTTTTTAACAATTCACTATAGACATCAATTTATACCTAATCTGAATAAACATAAGGTCCTTTGCAATGATAAATTAACATTAATTAGCCAACTTATATTTGGATTTTAAAATATTACATTTAATTTTGTATCGATTCAATAAAAAACAATGATAAAATTCACACATCATCACGGGCATCATTTTAACCTACCATAGGTGGTCCGGGATTGTTGTGATAAATAATAATATAAGAGGGCTTACCGCATGGGAAGCCCTCTTTTTTTTTGATAATAATAATTGTGTTCTAGATCTGAGCTGACTTATACCCCAACATGATGTCTCACATCTATTATCTAAAAAGACTAAAATAAAATGGAGAAATTAAGAATTGCCTTACAGAAAAAAGGAAGATTACACGACGATTCGATGAAGCTTTTAAAAGAAGCTGGCATAAAATTCAACATAGGAAGTGGAAAACTAGTGGCACAATCGCCTAACTTTCCCATAGAAGTTTTGTTTTTGCGTGATGATGATATTCCTCAAACCATCGCAGATAAAGTAGCGGACATTGGTGTGGTAGGTGAAAATGAAGTAGAAGAAAAAGATTTCAAACTAACGATTGCCAAAAGACTGGGCTTTAGTAAGTGTAGGATATCATTGGCCATCCCCAAAGCCGATGAGTACCCTGGACTGGAATATTTTCAGGGTAAAAAAGTAGCAACTTCTTACCCGGTTATTCTAAAAAAATACTTTGCCGAAAAAAATATCAGTGCCAACATACACGAGATAGCAGGATCAGTGGAAATAGCTCCTGGCATCGGCTTAGCCGACGGTATCTTTGACATAGTAAGCTCAGGCAGTACATTGGTAGCGAATAGATTAAAAGAGGTAGAGGTAGTCATGCAGTCCGAAGCACTTCTGGTACAAGCTGAAGACATGTCCGACGAAAAAAAGGCATTGCTTCAGGAGCTACTATTCCGTATCAATGCGGTAATGGCAGCTAGCTCCAACAAATACATCCTATTAAATGCACCCAACGACAAGGTGGATGAAATTGTTAAGGTACTCCCCGGAATGAAGAGTCCCACAGTATTACCATTGGCCCAAGAGGGATGGAGCTCTATTCACTCTGTGATTTCCGAAAAACAATTTTGGGAGATCATTGGTAAGTTAAAGGACAATGGTGCAGAGGGTATCTTAACTTTTCCCATTGAAAAAATGATACTGTAACACCCATTTAGAAACAAGATTTAAATAATTCAGGCTGGGTATATTTATACTCAGCCCGTACTAATTCTATCACATGCAGGTATTTGAATATCCACAAAAGAGCGATTGGGCGCAGCTACTTCAACGTCCCGAGAATGATTTGAGCACCTTGTTCCAGACCGTTCAAGGCATTCTGACCGACATCAAAGAGAACGGCGAAAAAGCAGCCAAAGCATACTCTGAGAAATTTGACGGCTTTGCTGCCGAAAACCTTTTAGTATCTCAAAAAGAAACTGAGGAAGCATGCTTGCAGGTTTCCTCCAAATTAAAGCAAGCCATCCATACAGCCAAGCTAAATATCGAAAAATTTCACCAAGCACAAATATCACCCGAAAAGGTGGTAGAGACAATGCCAGGCGTTATTTGCCGTCAAAAAAGTGTTGCCATTGAGAAGGTAGGTCTATATGTCCCCGGGGGCACTGCTCCACTCTTCTCTACAGTATTAATGCTGGCACTTCCTGCCATCATTGCCGGATGTAAAGAAATCGTCCTTTGTACGCCTCCCAACAAAGAAGGTAAAATTCACCCTGCCATATTATTTACCGCCTCATTGATTGGAGTCACCAACATATTTAAACTAGGTGGTGTACAAGCCATCGGAGCAATGGCTTACGGTACCGAGAGCATTCCTAAAGTGGATAAAATTTTTGGCCCAGGAAACAGCTACGTAACCGCAGCCAAACAACTAGTTAGCTTAAAAGATGTGGCCATAGACATGCCCGCAGGTCCTTCTGAAGTAGAAGTACTGGCTGACGAATCAGCCAATGCTGCTTTTGTTGCCTCTGACCTTCTGAGTCAAGCTGAACATGGCGTAGATAGTCAAGTCATCCTGATCACCAACAGCCCACAACTGATTCCTCAAATTCAAATAGAACTGGACAATCAACTTAAAGAATTATCCAGAAAGGAAATTGCAGAAAAAGCCTTACAAAACAGTCGCATCATACTATTATCCAACCAACAAGAGATGATTGAAATGACCAATATGTACGCTCCTGAGCACCTGATAATAGCCATGCGTGACGACGATGAAGTAGCCAATAAAATCACCAATGCAGGTTCGGTATTCATAGGCAATTATACGCCCGAGAGTGCAGGCGACTACGCATCTGGCACCAACCACACACTGCCAACACACGGTTACGCAAAAGCATATAGTGGGGTTAACCTCGATAGCTACATCAAAAAAATAACATTTCAGAAAATCACACCCCAAGGATTAAAAAACATCGGCCCAGCCATTGAAGAAATGGCAGCTACAGAGCAATTGGATGCCCATAAAAATGCTGTCACCATCCGATTAAACACTTTGAAATAACATATAAATGTCAGCTATTTGCTAATTTTCGAACACATGAAAACAATAGAACAATTAATCCGCCCCAATATAAAGTCCCTTCGTCCATATTCATCAGCCAGGGATGAATTTTCAGGCGAACAAGCCATCTTTTTGGATGCCAACGAAAACCCTTTTAACAAACCTTACAACCGCTATCCGGATCCTTATCAACGCAAGCTCAAGAAAAAAATAGGAGAGCTTAAAGACATTGAAGCCGAACACATCTTCTTGGGCAATGGAAGCGATGAAGCCATAGACCTTACATTCAGGTCCTTTTGTGAACCAGGAATCGACAATGTTATATCCATAGACCCAACCTATGGCATGTACCAGGTAGCTGCCGACATCAATAACATTGAGATACGCAAAGTTAAGCTCACCAAAGAATTCCAACTGGATGTAGATGGCCTACTGGCTGCCGCAGATCAAAATTCAAAAATATTATTTATCTGTTCTCCCAATAATCCCACTGGCAATTGTTTTCCCGCAACAGACATCCTCAGTCTATTGGATAAATTTAATGGGATAGTGGTACTAGACGAAGCCTACATTGACTTTGCGCCAGAAAAGAGTTTTCTACCACATTTAGCGAAATATCCAAACCTCATCATCCTACAAACATTCAGCAAGGCGTGGGGCATGGCCGGAATCCGCTTAGGCATGGCATTCACATCTCCAGAAATCATCCACATATTTAACCATATCAAATACCCATACAACATTAATATACTCACACAACAAACTGCACTACAATTACTAGAGAAAGCGGATGATAAAAACACATGGGTTCAGGAACTACTAAGACAAAAAGAACAAATGTCCTTAAAGATGAAGCAATATCCCTTTATTCAAAAGATATTTCCCTCTGACGCCAATTACCTTTTAATAAAAACAACAGCCCCCAAAGAGATATACAACTTTTTAGTAGACCAGGGTGTTATTGTCAGGGATCGCTCAACTGTTTCACTTTGCGAAGGCTGTTTAAGGGTAACCATTGGATCAAAAGAAGAAAACAATGCACTGTATGCTGCACTGGATCAATATCAAAATAAATAACGATTTTAATACTTCAAAATAAATGCAACGAGTACTTTTTATTGACCGCGACGGAACAATCATAGAAGAACCACCAACCGATTTTCAAGTGGATAGCCTTGAAAAACTAGCCTTCTATCCTAAGGTGATTACCAACCTGCACAAAATTGCCAATGACCTAGATTTTGAACTAGCTATGGTCACCAATCAAGATGGACTGGGCACTGCTTCGTTCCCTGAAAACACCTTTTGGCCAGCGCAAAATAAAATGATGAACACCCTCAAGGGAGAAGGCATTCTATTTGACGAGGTTTTCATAGATCCCTCATTACCGGAAGAAAATTCTCCAAGAAGGAAGCCCGGCACAGCCATGCTTACCAAATACTTTGATGAGTCTTACGACATGGCCAACTCATATGTTATTGGGGACCGAATGACAGATGTTCTACTAGCCAAAAACATGGGTTGTAAAGCTATTTTTCTAAAGAATCACGATAATGCGCACAAAGAAATTGAATCACAAGGGCTAAAAGACATCTGCGCACTATGTACCACTAACTGGGACGAGATTACCCAATTTTTATTTGCAAAAGAAAGAACAGCCCATGTAAGCCGTAAAACATCAGAAACAGAAATTGATATTCAGCTCAATCTTGATGGATCAGGCCAATGCAACATATCAACTGGCTTACATTTTTTTGACCATATGTTAGAACAAATTGGCAAGCATTCTGGCTGCGATTTAAGCATAAAAGTCAATGGCGATTTGCACGTAGATGAGCACCACACAATTGAAGATACAGCCCTGGCTTTAGGTCAAGCTTTTAAAGAAGCGCTTGGAGACAAAAGAGGAATAGAACGCTATGGCTATTGTCTGCCAATGGATGACTGCTTGGCTTTGGTGACACTTGATTTTGGAGGACGACCATGGCTGGTATGGGAGGCCGATTTTAAACGAGAAAAAGTAGGTGACATGCCAAGCGAAATGTTTTTGCATTTTTTTAAGAGCTTTTCAGATGCCTCTTTAAGCAATCTTCAAATACAAGCCAAAGGAGACAACGAACATCATAAAATAGAAGGAATCTTTAAAGCCCTGGCCAGAGCATTGAAAATGGCCATTAAAAAAGATGTCTTTAACAATACCCTACCCAGCACTAAGGGAGCACTTTAACAAGACACACTTTTTTAAAGCTATTATATTATTCAAGAAATAATTATTAACTTTCCCAATAAATGTTGTTCTGATTAATTGGTGTAAATGGCAAGTATAGGTGACAAGTCAAATTTTCCGCTGTATAGCACAGGTTTGATGCCACAGGAAGAAATGTTAGAAGTAAAAAAGACGGGTAAAAAACTCACCATAGGGATGCCTAAGGAGAAATCTAAATTTGAAAATCGTCTTGCGCTGACCCCCCAAGGAATTGAGTTGTTGGTAGAAAATGGTCATACCGTATTATTTGAGTCCGGAGCTGGTCAGGCAGCGAACTTATCCGATCAGGACTTTGCGGAATGTGGAGCATGCATTGTCAAAAACAATAGCGAAATATTCAAAGCAGAAATAGTACTTAAAATATCTCCCTTTACTGATGAGGAGCTAGACTTGTTATCTCCTGGGCAAACGATTATTTCTCTGGTTCAGCTCCATCAACAATCACGCGAGCTCATCAAAAAAATGTTGAGTAAAAAAGTAAACGCCATTGCTTTTGAACTCATCAAAGACAACAACGGGTACTATCCGGTAACCCGCAGCATGAGCGAGATAGAAGGTGCAGCATCCATTATGATTGCCAGCGAATACCTAAGCAAAGCCCATAACGGGAAAGGCGTATTATTGGGAGGCATTACAGGGGTATCTCCTGCCGAAGTAGTTATTTTAGGCGCTGGTACCGCGGGCGAGAGTGCCGCACGGGCTGCCTTGGGTCTCGGTGCTACTGTGAAAGTTTTCGACAATTCCTTTAAGAACTTAAGGGAATTACAACTTCATATAGGGCAACGTATTTTTACCTCGGTATTATACCCCAAAGCACTTACCAAAGCCTTAAAGTCGGCCGACGCCGTCATTGGAAACCTTCGTTATCTGCAGTCGGGCCTAAGTTATATGGTAACCGAAGACCAGGTATCAAAGATGAAACAAGGTTCTGTACTAATTGACCTTAGCATGGGACAAGGAGGATGTTTTGAATCATCCATCTGCACTGACTTCGCTCACCCTGTATTTATCAAGCATGGAGTCATCCACTATTGCGTACCCAACGTGGCCTCTCATGTGGCTCGAACAGCAACCATCGCACTAAGTAATATCTTTGCTCCTATGATATTACAAATGGCCGAAGCCGGAAATATCAATAATATCATCAAAGAAAATGCGGGCTTTAGTCATGGTATTTACGTGTACAAAGGCATTCTAACCAATCATTATATTGGCGAAACATTTTCACTACCATCTAAGGATATTGGCCTATTAATGGCTGCTTTTTAAGCCGAAAGATACAACTTATTTCATTGGAATAATAAACTTAATGAGCGCACCCTCTTTTTGGTTGCACTCGGCCCAAACGCTGCCATCCATAATCTCAACATACTTTTTTACAATGGACAGACCAATGCCGTTACCACCGAACTCTCGTGATTTTTCCACATCACCTTGCCTGAATAAATCAAAAATATTCTCCTCCTGTCCTTTCACGATACCCACACCGGTATCCTTCACAAAAAACTCATAGCAACCATCCCCCACTGTATAACCAATATATACAGTTCCGTGATGGGTGAACTTGATGGCATTATCTATTAAGTGATCGAATACTTTGCATAAAGCTTCCTTATGTGTATGCAAGATATCCATACCATCCGCGGCTCCCGGCAGCATCAGTATACGTATATCTTTCCTCATCGCCTTAATTTCCTGACTATAATTCCGATGAAGCTCCGAAACCATTTTATTCACACGCACTCTTTGTTTCTGCTCCACATAAACTTTGGCCTGCAGTTTGGAGATATCAATTAAAGCATCCATCACACGCATCAATTGATTACCATTTTGGTAAATAATATTCAGATATTCATCTTTCTCTTCAACACTGAGATTATTTGATTTCAAAAGTTCGGTAAACCCAATAATGGCGTTCATGGGGGTTCGTATCTCATGACTCAAGTTCGCTAAAAAAGAGGATTTCAATTTATTGCCCTCCTCGGCCTTTAGTGTGACCTTTTTAAGCTCATTATTTATCTGATCCAACTCCCTATTCTTACTAATAAGCTCTTCTTTGAACACCAACAATTCCATATTATGCATACGCAGTTCCAGCTGCCTATCGCGGTGCTCAAGCTCCGATCCAACCTTAGAGGAATACATAAACATCAATGTCTCTATTTTCTTTGCATCTGAAATCTTATGAGAATACAACGTCAATAAAACACCAATCGGCTTACGGGAAGCGTTGTACAATGGCACACCACAAAAAGCCTCAGCCTCGCATTCTTTCAACAATTTACTATCGGGGAAAGCCGCTCGAACACTTTCTTTATAAGTAACAATATTATCTGCAATCACCTGCTTGCATGGCTCATCATCACACTGGAGCACAGAACCCTGAACTATCTCACCCTTATGGCAATTGGCCAGCATTTCCAACGTTTCCTCTCTTGGATTAATACGTGCAATAAAAGCGTAGTCAGCATTTAAATAAGTGCACATGGACAATGCACTCGCCACAAAAAAATCATCCCCCAACATGACATTATTGGGGTTAAAGAGCTCATAAATACACGATTCCAAATCATGATCTAACTTTAAATGTTGACTTATAAATTCCTGATAACTTTGCTTTGCCATACTACTAATTACTAAATCCTTGCTGAATAGTTACCCAAAGAAATGAAAAGCTCCGCTAATGGCTAGAATTTTTTGATAAATAACCCGTTTCAAACGTTAAAAACAATACATCTTCGAAATATCCAATCTCTACCACATCCTCTTTTAACAATACCCAATTGATAATGAGAACACTACACCCATAAGGCTAATATATTGCTTCTTTTTGAATTCTAATAGGTAGTTTTTTGTAATTTTGAGGTCAAATAATGCAACCATTATTGAAATGAAGAACCAGTTATATATTTACAATACACTCTCCAGAGAGAAAGAGATTTTTAAACCACTAATACCTCAGAGAGTAGGCTTATATGTATGTGGACCCACCGTTTACGGCGATCCCCACTTGGGACATGCACGTCCGGCCATTACTTTTGACCTACTAACCCGCTTACTGACTCACCTGGAATATAAGGTTAGATATGTGCGGAACATCACAGACGTTGGTCATTTAGAAAATGATGCTGACGAAGGAGAGGATAAAATTGCAAAAAAAGCCAAGCTTGATGAACTGGAACCAATGGAAGTGGCACAACACTATACCAACAGGTACCACGACTACATGAAGATGCTGAACGTAAAAAGTCCCAGCATTGAACCTCAGGCTTCCGGTCATATTATTGAGCAGATCCAGGTGATCCAATCGATCATAGACAAAGGTTATGCATACGAAAGCAATGGTTCTGTTTATTTTGATGTGAAAAAATACAATGAAAAGTACCCCTACGGTATATTATCTGGACGAAAAGTAGAAGACCTGATTAACAATACCAGATCTCTTGACGGACAAAGCGAAAAACGCGATGGTCTTGATTTTGCGTTATGGAAAAAAGCAGCTCCTGAACATATAATGAGATGGCCTTCGGAATGGAGCAATGGCTTTCCTGGATGGCATTTGGAATGTTCAGCCATGAGCAAAAAATACTTAGGTCAACAATTTGATATTCACGGAGGCGGCATGGATCTGCTGTTCCCCCACCATGAATGCGAGATAGCACAAAGCACCGTTGCCAATGGCGTCATCCCCGCCAAGTATTGGATGCACAACAATATGATTACCATTGAAGGACAAAAAATGGGTAAGTCACTGGGTAACTTTATTACGCTGGAACAATTTTTCACCGGTAAACATGACAAACTGGAGAAGGCCTACAGCCCCATGACCATACGCTTTTTTATTTTACAAGCACACTACCGCAGCACACTTGACTTTGGCAATGAGGCCTTGTTGGCTGCCGAAAAAGGACTTAACCGCCTAATGGAAGCCATATCCAATCTGGACAAGATAAAAGCTTCCAATAGCTCCAATGTGGATATTGCTTCTCTTAAAGAAAAATGCTACAATGCCATTCTCGATGACTTAAACAGCCCCATCCTAATAGCTCACTTATTCGACGGTGTTAAAATCATCAATAACCTGCTATCGGGTAACCATACCATATCTCAGTCCGACTTGAACGAGCTGACTTCCTTTATGCATCTGTTCGTCCATGAAATACTAGGTCTGGAAGTAACATCCTCACAAAACACAGACAATAACGATCAACTCAACAACGTTATGCAACTACTATTAACCATGCGTAACGATGCCAAGTCTAATAAAGATTGGGCCATGGCCGATAAGATCCGGGACGAATTAAACAATCTAGGTTTTATCATTAAAGACAGTAGCGACGGTGCCAGCTGGGAACTAAAATAAAATATACACTTAATCAATCAGAATTCATGGTCAAACATATACTACTTATTTCCATTGTTATTTTTGCCAGTTGCGATTTTTCACCTGCCAAGAACAACGGTAGCAAAAAGAAGAAAACAGTGATTACAACGCCAACATTTGATGCTGACTCTGCCTATTTATACATTCAGCATCAAGTTGACTTTGGACCACGTGTTCCAAACACAGAAGCCCATGATTTATGTGCCGAATATCTGGAACAAAAGCTAAAGAGCTTCGGAGCTGACGTGATCATACAACAAGCAGAGTTAACTGCATTTGATAACACTTTACTAAAGGCTAAGAACATTATCGGACAATATAAACCGGAGCTCAAAGACCGTGTATTACTCTTTGCGCATTGGGACTCCAGACCCTTTGCTGATCATAACCCCGACGAGAAGCGACGAAATGAACCAATACTAGGAGCCAACGACGGCGGCAGTGGCGTGGGCGTATTACTGGAGATTGCACGACAGCTAAACAATAACACTTTACCTTTTGGTGTAGACATCATCTTTTTTGACGCAGAGGACTATGGCAATCCGGATCACATAGAGATTCAAAACCCTCAGCAAGACACTTGGTGTCTAGGATCACAACACTGGGGAAAAAACCCCCATGTGAAAAATTATTATGCCCGTTATGGTATTCTTTTAGATATGGTAGGTGCATCCAATGCTAAATTTTACCAGGAAATAAACTCTAAATATTTTGCGCCCCGCATTTTGAAAAAAATGTGGAACACAGCACATAAAATAGGATATGGAAGCTATTTTATTTTTGAAGATGGAGGCGCCATCACCGATGACCATGTGTATGTGAACAAACACCTGAACATTCCCTGTATCGATGTAATCCAGTATGACCCATCAACAAATTCAAGCTTTGGCAGTTATTGGCATACACATAACGACAACATGGATATTATCGATAAGAACACACTAAAGGCAGTGGGACAAACTGTTCTTGAATTTATTTACAGCGAACAATAACCTGCCTGGACTGATCAACTACCAGCTCAGGAAGTAAGATCAATAGAAAATGAGTGTTAAACAAAAAAGTAAGCTAAAACCCTATCTGCACAAAGACAAAGTAGAAGCTGGGTGCGACGAGGCAGGCAGAGGTTGTCTGGCAGGCCCTGTGGTGGCTGCCGCCGTCATACTACCCCAGAACTTTGACCACCCACTACTTAATGACTCCAAACAACTTAGTGAAAAACAAAGGGAGAAATTACGACCTATCATCGAAAAAGAAGCACTGGCTTGGGCCGTATCAATTGTAGACAACAAGGAAGTTGACGAAATAAATGTGCTCAACGCCTCCATCACTGCCATGCAGAGATCCGTTGAACAACTACACATTACCCCGGCGCACCTTCTTATAGATGGCAATAAGTTTAAACCCTATAAAAACATACCACATACATGTATCGTAAAAGGTGATGGGAAATATTTATCCATTGCGGCAGCTAGTATCTTGGCCAAAACACATAGAGATGAATTGATGGAGCAATTACATGAGCAATACCCCGGATACCAGTGGAGAAAGAACAAGGGATATCCCACCAAAGCACACAGAGCAGGCATTGAGAAACTTGGTATAAGCCCCTATCACCGACTCACATTTAAGTTACTGGATACCCAATTAAAGCTTAAGCTTTAACCCATCCCAACATATGTAATAATTATCATTGTTTCTATTCTGAATAAATGATTATATTCGCCCTTTAGTTGTAAACCAACTCATTGTCCTGTTGAATTATCAATAACATTAATACATAACGAATGAAAAAACTAACGGTTTTATTCATCGCCTTTGTGATGGCTTTCGCCGGAACCGCCAAGGCAGATGAAGGAATGTGGCTTCTTCCATTAATCTCGAAGCTAAATATGAACAAGATGAACGACATGGGTCTGAAGCTTACAGCAGAAGACATCTATAGTGTCAACAACTCAAGCTTAAAAGATGCTATTGTGATTTTTGGCAGAGGTTGTACTGCTGAGATCATTTCAGACCAGGGACTTATTTTGACAAACCACCATTGTGGGTATGGTAATATTCAAGCATTAAGTTCTGTGGATCACAACTACCTTAAAGATGGTTTTTGGGCCAAGTCGCTTGACCAGGAATTACCTGCCGAAGGATTGTCTATCACCTTTCTTAAAAGAATGGAAGATGTTACCGCAAAAGTTTTAGAAGGAATAGATGACAACACCAAAACATCTAAGCGTAACGAGCTAATAATAAATAATATAGAGGCTATAAAAAAGGAAGCACAAAAAGACAACGATTATTCTATTGAAGTAAAGAGTTACTTTGAAGGCAACCAATATTTCCTATTACAGTATGAAAAGTATAACGACATTCGTTTCGTTGGTGCTCCTCCATCCTCTATCGGAAAATTCGGTTTCGATACAGACAACTGGATGTGGCCTCGTCACACAGGTGACTTTAGTATGTTTAGGGTATATGCAGACAAGGACGGAAAACCTGCTGCCTACTCAAAGGATAATGTACCTTTAAAACCTAAGCACCACCTACCTATTTCATTAAAAGGGGTTCAGCTTAACGACTTCGCCATGACGCTTGGATATCCGGGAAGTACCAACAGATACCTTACATCCTGGGGCATTGAAGAACGAATGAATATTGTGAACGACGCACGCATTGTTCCTCGCGGACTGAAACAAGACCTTTGGCAAGAAGATATGCTGGCGGATGAAAAAATAAATATTCAATACGCTTCTAAATTCAGTCGCAGTTCTAACTACTGGAAAAACAGTATTGGTATGAACCGCGGACTCAAAAAACTGAATGTAGTTGCTCAAAAAAGGGAAATTGAAAAAGATTTTGCACAATGGGTAGCTGCTTCACCAGAAAGGACTAAACTATATGGTAAAGTATTAGGCAACCTTAAACAAGCCTACGCCGAAAGAGCAGGCGACTTAAAAGCCCAAAGTTATTTGATAGAATGCATGCTCAGAGGAACTGAAATCATTTCCTTGGGAAGCAAAACACTTAAACTGGAAAAAGACTTAGAAGGTGATGACCAAGAGAAAGCGCTTTCAACAGCAAAAAAAATAGCCTCTGAACTAGATGCGTTCTTTAAGGATTACAGTGCACCTACAGACCATAAGGTGTTCGCCGCTATGCTCAAGTTGTACTACGACGAGATCAATGAAAAATATCACCCTGACTTTTTTAAAGATGTAGTTGTAAAAAAATACAAAGGAGACTTTAAGAAATATGCAGATGTTGTCTTTGCCAAATCGGTGTTTGTGAACCAAGAAAATCTGGAGGCCTTTTTAGCAGCACCCAACCTGAAAAAGCTACGTAAAGACCCTGTGTTTATCGCAGCCAAATCTACGATTGAAACCTACCGTAAGTTATACGGGAAAGTGATCGCGGCCAATTCGCTGGAAGAAGAAAACAACAGACTGTTTTTAAAAGGTTTGATGGAAATGAAATCAGACAAAGTATTCTATCCAGACGCTAACTTTACCATGAGATTAAGCTATGGCAAGGTAGGTAACTACGAACCCAAAGATGCTGTTATCTATAAGCATTACACCACACTTACCGGTGTGATGGAAAAATATCAGCCAGGAAACTTTGAATTTGAAGTGCCGGCTAAACTAATGGATCTATATGAAAGTAAAGATTATGGCCAATACGCTGATGCGGACGGAACCATGCATGTTTGCTTTACAACAGATAACGACATCACAGGTGGTAACTCGGGTAGTCCGGTCATCAACGCCAACGGTGAGCTTTTCGGTTTGGCTTTTGATGGCAACTGGGAAGCCATGAGTGGAGATATTGCTTTTGAAACGGAATTACAGAAGTGTATTAACGTCGACATCAGGTATGTACTTTTCATCATTGATAAGTACGCGGGAGCAACCAATCTAATAGATGAAATGACGCTGGTGAAATAATCACATCCCAAAAATATTTTTAAAGGGGATGTCGTTACATCCCCTTTTTTATTGTGTACTTTTATTACTTCATTTAAACCTTACAAATACACAAATGAACATTCAGATTTTACAAATTATTTCAGCATTTATCGTACTCTTTGCAGTCATCGATATCCTAGGCTCCATTCCACTGATTATTGATTTAAAAAAGAAGGGAAACAAAATCAACGCATTTCAAGCTGCGTCAACCTCATTAATCATCCTATTGGTATTCTTTTTTCTTGGAGAACCCTTATTAGGTCTTTTTGGCGTTGACATATCTTCCTTTGCCATAGCGGGCTCATTTGTACTACTCGTGATGGCCTTTGAAATGATATTTGGCATTCATATCTTCAAACACGATTCTCCAGCTGGCGCAAGCATTGTACCCATTGCATTCCCCTTGATTGCCGGAGCCGGTTCGTTTACCACCATCCTGTCACTTAGGGCCGAATTTGAATCGATAAATATAATTATCGCTTTGCTATTAAATATTGTCATTGTATTTTTCGTTCTAAGATCAACAGGTAGCGTTGAAAAGATAATAGGAGAAGGAGGCGTTTATGTTCTTCAAAAGTTCTTTGGGATCATTCTTTTGGCCATGTCCATTCGTTTGTTCCTTTCAAACTTTGCTGATCTGTTAACCCAATTTCTTCCAGCTTTAAAAGGATAGCTAATGGCAAAAAAAAACAAATTTTACGTTGTATGGAATGGACACAGCCCAGGCATTTATACCAACTGGACTGAATGTCAAAAAAACATCAGCGGAGTTAGCAACGTGCGTTACAAAGGCTTCCCTACTTTAGTGGAAGCCGAACAAGCATATGCAGAGACTCCTGATAAATACTGGGGTAATAAAGCACAAAAAGAAAGCTCCTTTGAGTCTATTGACCAAAACCCAGATATCATTAATAACAGCCTTTCTGTGGATGCAGCCTGTAGTGGAAATCCCGGCGTTATGGAATATCAAGGAGTGTATACCGTATCTGGGACGCAAGTGTTTATACAAAAATTCCCACTTGGAACCAACAATATTGGTGAGTTTCTGGCCATTGTTCATGGCTTGGCTTACCAGCAAAAGCACCAGTTAAACATTCCCATCTATACCGATTCAAAAATTGCCTTGAGCTGGATTAAAGCCAAGAAGTGTCGATCTAAACTTCCATTAACACAGCAGACGCAGGATTTATTTAAGGTAATAAAAAGAGCCGAAGATTGGTTGAAAAATAATAAATACTCCCAGCCTATTCTAAAATGGGACACCCAAAAGTGGGGAGAGATACCTGCAGATTTTGGAAGAAAATAGCAGACTATCCCAACCAACAACTTACTAAGACGAGCCATAGCAGACGCTGTGGTGCGTCGAAGTAAAAACAAACGACTTATCTTGCAACCAATCACCCACTCAAGGTAAGATAACACGGCTAATTTAACTCCCTAAGTGGAATCGTAAATTCAACACGAGTCCCACTTTTACCATACTTTACCCTATCTTCCACCAATAGAGCCACTCTGTTACCCATATGATTATTATTAATCAGCTTAAGCCTTTCTTTGGTTATTTTCAGCGCCAAAGACTTATGTTTTTTTGAAGTCACAGTTGCATCTTCTTTGCGTTTAGAGTAGATTCCCACACCATTATCCTCTATTACATAAGACAAACTTTTCCCCTTTTTCTTGAAGCTAACCAAAATTTTTCCATCATCCCTTTTACAAAGCTCACCATGCTCAAAAGAATTTTCAATAAAAGGCTGGGCCAACATAGGGGGAATCATAATATTAGACCTATCTAATTCCTCATCTACAATAATTTCATATTTAACCTTATCTCCAAAACGCTTATTTTGCAAATCAATATAAAAATCCAAAATTTCTCTTTCCTGTGCCAAGGTGATATACTCCTCTTGCGAATAAAGCAAGACCATACGCATTAGACTGGCAAAGTCAGCCAAAAAATCAACAGCATCCATTACCTTATTTTCAAGAATATAGCACTGTATAGCCGACAATGAATTGAATATAAAATGAGGATTCATTTGCGTACGCAAAACTTTCTGTTCCAAGCGAAGAAGTCGCTGCTTTTCTCTCATACCTCTGTTTCTACTATAAAAAAACAGAAAAACACCTCCACAAACCACAAAGAAAGCAACACTCAACGAAAAGATGATATACAATCTGTTCTTGGCCTTTAATTCTGTAATTTGATTTTTGCTCTTTTGCAACATATACTTATTCTCCAGTTCCAATATTTTATCAAACTGATCCAAATTAAATATACTATCCTTGATTACCTGATGCTGTTCAAAAACACGCAAAGCAGACTCCATATCTCCCAGTGCTTTATAGGCTTCATACAAACTAAATAAATTCTCTCCCTGTGTATCCAGCAGGCCCACTTCTTTATTTACATGCTCACATTTTTGATACATTTCAACAGCTTTTCTTCTCTCATCCATCGCTGCATATAAGTCTCCCATTCCGGTGTAAGCCTGGATCAATCCACTTTTCTTATCCAAGGACTTAAAGATCGTTATCCCCATATTAAAATAATCAAAAGCCTTGTCAAATTCTTTCACCTTTACCATATAATGCCCCAAATTGGTATATACCGAGGCGATCCTATCGCTATCGTTCAACGCTTCATAGGTCTGCAGCGCCTTTTGATAATACGTATACCCCTCATCCAATTCATTCTGTAAAACCATTGAAACTCCAAGATTCAATGCAATATCGGCTACCGAACCCCGATCACCTAACTGCTCATATAAATCCAATGCCTGTTTATAATATAAGTTTTGCATCTCATATTTTCCTCAATGCCCCACTATCAAACCCATATTTTGCAAACTAGTGGCCATACCAACTGTATCGTTCATCAGCTTCTCTAATCCGTAACTTTTCTCGTAATACAACAAAGATTTTTTATAGTTGGCCTTATATAAATACATAAGACCCAGATTACTGTAATTGGCCGCCATTCGAACACTGTCGCTTACCATCTCAAAATACGGCTCCGCTTTCTTGTAATATTTCAATGCAAGATCATAATGCTCCCTATAATATTCAGCTTCGCCGAGAATATAGTAACCTAATGCTTTATATTTTACTTGTGATTTTTTTGCCTGAGATAATATTTCGCGCGCTATTTCATCCGCCCTATCAGTTTCGGTAGATACAATGTCTATGGCCATTTGCTGCATCTGTTCCAACTCATCATCAAACATCGCATCAAAATCACTCATACTTTCATAGTCTTGTTGCGGAAACACCGGCAAGAAAAAAACAAACAAGACTACTATTAAAGTTATAAAACGATCATACATGGGTTTAAATTTGAACTTAAAAGTAAACCAATTATATGAAACAACCATGTAAAATTTAATTATTCATTTTTTTACAATGGTGAATAAAATACATCGCGTTCATGAACACCTTTAAATATAAAATTTGGCGAATAATGATTTTCCATGAGGGTTCCGCAACAAATAGAAATAATAAACGCAGGAAATAAAAAAAGCCGCTCAAATAGTATGAACGGCTTTCACTAAATTTAGGTAATGTCTATTATTTTTTCTTTGTGCATTCTTTTTTGCATTCAGCTTTCTTTTCACCGTTACATTTTTTCTCAGCACAGCATTCTTTTTTACAATCATCACCACATTTTTTAGCTTTCTTCTCTGTTTTTTGTGGTTCTTGAATAGTATCAGTTGCCATTACTGGAGAAGCAATAGCTAACATAAACATAAAAAGAAACGATACTGCAATTGACTTTTTCATAATGCGTTGTTTTTTATTATTAATAATTGATTTTTTTATCATTGCAAATATTCAATGAAACAATGGCAATATATGTTATTTACCTGTTATAGCATGTTAACAACATGTTAATAAAGTATTCTATTGCTTTTTTATTGGTAACTTTGCATACGATTTTAGCCTGAATTATTCATGGAGTATCGTAATGAGGATCAAAAAAACAAAGTAAAAAGACAAAGCGGTATAGGTTCGTAATAGATCATTTATGAATTGCTTAGCTTAGGAGTTTACACGATAAAATTCATTTGAAAAACCAGCATGGCAAAAAAAATAGATAAACAATCATTACTGGCAAGCATTACCTTTAGCCTACTTCTATGTCTTATTGTCATTCAATTTCTTTTTCTAGCCAAATCAGCCAAGTTAGAAGAGAAGCATTTTAACCACAGAGTAATACTCGCTTTACGCGAAGCCCGCAATGAAATTGCTCGCGAAGCCAATGCCTGCAACCACATGCACAATTATGTATGCGGTAACCAATGCACCAGTGCACAACAACACATCAACTTTCAGATAGCTGACAGCATTATCAAATCGAATCTTGCCATCCATAAAATCGAACTGGACTATACCTTTGAATTCATAAACGAACAAAAAGAAGCTCCTAAAAAACAACATTCCACCTGTTATGAGCAATCGCTAAATGGACTCTTGGCGCAAAATGGTATTAAACTCATTATTGTATTTCCCGAACACAAGCAATTTTTATTGGCACAAGTTGGTATAATATTTTATGTTTCAATTGGTGCCATTATTTTTGTAATGATATCCTATGTTATTACCTCACGCCTTTTCCGAAAAGAAAAACGCATTTTAAATAACACCAAAGACTTCATTGACAACATGGTTCATGAATTCCAAACGCCCATTGCCAATATTAAACTCGCTTCGAATCTTATTCAAAAAAACACCAACAACGGCATAAGCAGTAAAAAAATCAGTCATTACACATCTCTCATTCAAAATGAGAACACGAAGATGGAGAGCCAGGTAAAAGACATACTCAGCGTAGCTGCAATGACAACCAGCAAAACACCTATGCGCAACGTGAATATGCATCAGGTCATAGAACAAAGTCTTCTCCTATATAAAGATTCCATCCATGAGCTAGGTGGACGTTTCGATATAAAACTAAATGCCGATAAATATGTTATTAAAGGAGAGCTTCCATATATAAGTCACGCCATTATTAATTTAATAGACAATGCACTGAAATACACCCCATCACATCCAATTATTAGCATAAAAACCTATAATGAGAAAAATAAATTTTATCTTTCCATTACAGATAACGGCATAGGTATTGCCCCTGATAATTATCAAAGTATATTTGAAAAATACTACCGGGTTAGCAATGGAAACATACACAATACCAAAGGCTTTGGCTTAGGTTTAGACTTTGTGAAAAATGTGGTAGAAAACCATCACGGATCCATTAGTTTAGACAGCAAACTGGACAAAGGAAGTACGTTTACATTATCATTTAAATACACGAACAGCTAATGAATTCAAAAACCAAAATATTACTGGTAGAGGATGATACCACCATGGGATTTCTGCTTGTGGATTTCCTAGAGTCAAATGGTTTTGATGTAAAACTTTACAATGATGGACTCCAAGGCATCAATGCCTTTTATCAAAGCGTATATGATTTTTGTATATTAGATGTAATGCTTCCCGGATTGGACGGTTTTTCCATAGCTCAACGCATCCGTAAAAAAAACAAAACCATACCCATTGTTTTTTTAACCGCCAAAACATTAAAAGAAGACAAATTACAAGGCTTCAACATCGGAGTGGATGACTATATTGTAAAACCCTTTGATGAAGACGAATTGCTTTGTAGAATAAAAGCCATATTAAGCAGATGTGCCACCTACTCTCAAGACCTCAAAACCATTAAAATAGGAGACTTCATTTTCGATCCACAAAACCTATTGCTCACTATTCATTCAGAACAAAAGCGTCTTACCCAAAAAGAAAACGAAGTATTAAAAATGTTAGCCAACTCAAAAAACTCGTTGGTTAAACGCAATGATATCTTGATGAGTCTGTGGGGCGATAATGACTATTTTAACAGCAGAAGTCTGGATGTCTTTATTGCCAAATTGAGAAAATACCTAAAAAAAGATAACCATATTAGCATTGAGAACGTACCAAGTGTAGGTTATGTACTGAAAGACATCTAGTTAACAATAATATTTTTCTCCTATTGTAAGACAATAGAAATTTCACGCCACCATTTAACACCCATTAAATTAAAAAACAATCAATGAAAAAGACAGTCTCAAAACATCTCTTGTCTTTGCTATGCTTTTGGTTATTTGCACAAGTCACCAATAGTCAATCGTCACAACATACAAAAAGCAGCCGAAATGCAAAGCTGTTCAGAAATGCTATGTCCATCGCAAATCAAGAAAACTATAAAGAGGCCATCGAAATATTTAAAGTAATTATTAAAGATGATCCCACAGATCTAGATGCCTTATATAACCTGGGTCTTTCTTACCTAAACACATCCAACGGCGCTGACACCGCCATTGTTTGCTTCAGCAAAGGACTAGATATGCTCAACGATGAAGAAAAAGAGGGGTATCTGGGAACCGAAATTGGCCTTTCAATGGGAAAAGCCTACCAGGTATTACTGCAACCGATGAAGGCCATCACCATTTACGAAGGACTCCTTGCGAATTCCAACCCCAAGAACACCTCCTTAATAAAGGAAATTGAGAGAGAGATTCAAATCTGCCACCATGCACAGTTCTTGATAAAGAATCCCATCAACCTAACTATCACAAACATGGGCAGCAAGATTAATTCAAGATACGACGACCATAGTCCGCTCGTTGCTGTCAATGAAAACCAAATATTTTTCACCTCCCGAAGAAACTGGCTTAGACTAAATCTCCTTAGGGATGGACAATATGCCGAAAAGATATATACTGCCCCCTTGGGCAGTGATAACTACGAGTCAGCGCGTATGCTTAAAGTCTTTTTTGAACAAAACGAGCACGAAGCAGCATCTTCCATATCTCCGGATGGAAATCAGCTGATCCTTTTTAGAAATGACCAACAAGGTACTAGTCTGTACCTCAGCAATTACAATGGGGAATCATGGTCTACACCCGAGAGACTTCCATATCCGATCAACAGTAATTCGGAAGAAACACACGGATGTATTTCGGCCGATAGAAGCACATTATTTTTCACCAGCGACAGAAAAGGCGGCTATGGAGGTCTGGACATATATATGATCAAGAAGCTGCCCAACGGTACTTGGGGTACACCTCGAAATTTAGGACCCGATATCAATACCGAATTTGACGAAGTTACACCCATGATTCACTACGACGGAAAAACCTTATATTTTTCTTCAGAAGGCCACAATACCATGGGACGATTAGATGTATTTTACAGTCAGATGGCAACCGATTCCACATGGTCAATTCCCGTGAATATGGGCTATCCCATCAACACTCCGGACGATGATTTTTTCTTTGTTCCCACCATCAGTAAAAGTCATGCTTATTACGCCTCCTCTAAGTTCACAGATAATTACGGTGGATCTGATATTTATCACGTAGAAATCAAGTCCGATACCAATACTGAACTAGCAGTCATTGAAGGAGAAGTAGATAATGCCATGGGCAATGACTACACTAAGATACGTATATTGGTAACCCGAACAACAGACAATCACTTAGTAGGGGATTACAGACCAGAGCCTAGCACAGGAAAATATTTAATGTTTCTTGAAAACGGTCATGAATATCTGGTAAAACAAACAAATACAGCCAAAGCAGAAAAAATATCCTACATCAACGTAACCGACAACATGCGTTATGTAAATTCCAAACGTGCTGTTAAATTCACCGATGTAGCAATGGATGCTCCATTGGTTAAAACCATTGAAACAGTCATAGACAAGGTACGTAACTCCATTGAAAAGGAACTGGAAAAAAAGAAAGAGCAAAACACAACACCCGAAAACACAAATAAAGATTCCAGTTTAAACCAGAATAAAAAAACACCCAATAAAAAGCGCCTTGTCAGTTCTACATTAAAAACAAATAACAAAACAGAACCTACAAGTGTTCGTATTGAAGAAACAAGACAGTACAACAAAGAAGAAAAAAATAACACACTTAGTCATATATCCCCCATTGCCCCAACACAAATCAAAGGCTACACACTTCAGCTTATGGCTCTTAAAGAAGGACCACTACCAGACCTAAGTTATTTCGAAACCCGGCATATAATAGACATAAATGTATATTATTGTAAAGACAAATACACCCGGTACACCTCCGGCAATTTTATTAGCTACCAAGCCTGTCTGGCAATGAAAAAAGAGATATTAAAAAACAATGATATCCATGACGTATGGATACGTCCCTCACAAGACTTTGAAAAATTGGCAAAAAAATAGCCTTCTCTTAAAAAGAGAAGGCCCTATATTACACTTATAAGGTAAAAGATTATTTGTTCATCCTAATACCCACAGGATTTAATCATCCTCACCTTGCATTTTTACTTCCTTTGATTTTCCTGGCAATATTAGGTTAAGCAATACACCAACAACCGAAGCCAGGCCAATACCTGCCAGCGAAAATCCTCCAAAATCAATGGATGCGCCCCCAATACCAACGGTCAATATCACGGAAACAATCACCATATTTCGTGTCTTATGAAAATCAGCCTTCGATTCTATTAAGGTCTTAACACCTACACTGGCAATCATTCCAAACAACAACAACATAATACCACCCAGCACTTCAGAAGGGATAGATTTTAAGAAACCACTTACCTTACCAACCAACGAAAATACAATGGCCGTTATGGCAGATATTCTCAAAACCCGTGGATTAGTCACTTTGGTTAGCTCTATGGCTCCTGTCACTTCCGAATAGGTAGTATTCGGTACACTACCCATCAATCCGGCGAAACCAGTAGCAACACCGTCGCCCAGCATAGTCTTATTCAATCCCGGATCACTCATAAAATCTTTTTCGGCAACAGCCCCAACAGCATAAATATCGCCCACATGCTCAATTAAAGGAGCAATAGCCACAGGAATCATATACAAAACAGCCTCCCAACTAAACGTGGGCAGCGTAAATTCCGGTAACGAAAACCAGGCAGCCTCCTGTATGGGTGCAAAATCAACCCTTCCCATGGACAAAGACAACAGATACCCAACCACGATACCAATAAAGACCGGAATAAGCTTAATGATACCTTTAAAATACACCACAGCAATGATGGCCGACAACAAAGATGCCCCTGCAATCACCCAATTTCCCTTTGACATGTCAACACCAACCGAAGCCAAGGACAAGCCAATAACCATAATAACGGGACCTACAACGACAGAAGGAAAAATACGTTTAATAAACCCAACACCCTTCATTTTCACCAGCACAGACACCAACGAATAAATAACCCCCACCGCAACAATACCCGACAGGGTACCTGACCAGCCGAACTTTTCAGTGGCAGCCGTAATGGGCGCTATAAAAGCAAAACTACTACCTAGAAAAACAGGCACTTTACCCTTGGTTATTAAATGAAAAATTAAGGTACCCACGCCCGCAGAGAAAAGAGCTATAGATGGATTAATACCTACTAGTAACGGAACCAACACAGTAGCGCCAAAGGCAACAAAAAGAAATTGCACCCCTAACAAGATCTGTTTTGGCTGCGATAATTGATTTTGTGAATTCATAAATTACAATTTGGAATTTTGTGCGAAAGTAAAAAAATAAATAAGAGTCCACAACTCAGGAAAGTTAATATATTAATTTTCACGCCATTAAAAAAGCCGGAAAGACACCCCTGACTTTCCGGCTTCCTCAAAGATTTCTGTGTAATCCAAACCTATTTAGAGTGCCACTAAGATAATAATTTAAAAGCTCACTCTCAATTTTTTAGATTGAAAAAACCATGATTTTTAACCATGATTTCAGACATCAACACTGAACATAAGATCAAACACAAAGCACACAAAACAGCCCCCAATACAATCCATACACAATATTATAAATAAATTAGAATAAAGGTGGGGTAATATATTTTTTCCTATTTTTGAAAATATCAAACAAAACACATATGCAAAAGACTTTGACAAACCCCAACGCATCCTTTGGATCAATGCCTGTTTTTATGACAGCCATTTCAACTATACTTGGGGCAATCCTCTTTTTACGTTTTGGTTGGGCTGTTGGCAACGTTGGATTTTTAGGTGTAATCACAATTGTTATAGTAGGTCATTTAGTGACCATACCCACAGCCTTAGCCGTCGCTGAAATTGCCACTAATCAGAAGGTACAAGGAGGCGGCGCATATTTTATAATATCCCGATCATTCGGACTCAACATAGGGGGTTCCATAGGGATTGCACTGTATTTGTCACAGGCCATCAGTGTAGCATTTTACATCATTGCTTTTGGAGAGGCTTTTGATGCCATAACACCATATATACAACTCCCCATTGCACCAGCACTATTCAAAAAAATCATTACACTTATCATGATGGGCTTATTGAGTGCGGTAGTTTTGATTAGAGGGGCTAACATAGGAATGAAAGCCCTCTATGTAGTGGTAGGTATGTTATTTCTGTCCATCATCTTCTTTTTCATGGGCTCCCCCACCCACGAAGACCACACCTTTCTCATTAATACAACCACATCCCACCCCAAACCCTTCTTTTATGTTTTTACAATTATTTTTCCTGCATTTACAGGTATTGCAGCGGGTCTAGGTTTATCAGGCGATCTTAAAGATCCCAAAAGTGCCATCCCTAAAGGCACTTTATGGGCCACACTAATAGGCATGATAATATATGTGGCCATTGCATACAAACTAACCATTTCGGCTTCACCCGATGAGCTGGCTGCGGACCAGCTCATCATGCAGCGCATTGCATTTTGGGGACCTATTATACCCATTGGCCTAGCGGCAGCAACCTTATCCTCTGCCATAGGCTCCATACTGGTAGCACCCCGCACATTGCAGGCCATCGGATTCGACAATATCCTTCCCTATCCGAACCTGAACAAGTGGCTAGCCAAAGGAAAAGAAAAAGACAATGATCCTGTCAACGGAACAATTGTCACCATCGTAATCGCCTTCTTCTTCGTTGGCATTGGTGACGTTAACTTTGTTGCGCAGATCATCTCCATGTTTTTTATGGTGACCTATGGTGTAATCTGCCTCATCAGCTTCCTTGAACATTTTGCTGCAGACCCCTCATACCGCCCTACCTTTAAACACAACAGATGGTACTACTCGCTAGCCGGAACCATATTTTCATTTTGGCTGATGTTTCAGATGAACTTAACATACGCCCTTCTATCACTGAGCATCATGGGCATCATCTACCTAATCATCAGCAAGTACAGACCCGAACGCCGGGGGTTGGAAAAACTATTTAAAGGAGTAGCCTTTCAGTTAAGCCGACAAATTCAAATCTTTGTTCAACGCGCCAACAAAGAAGAACAGCAATACAACTGGAGACCTTTTGCCGTATGTGTCAGTGCCGATACTTTTGAACGACAATCTGCCTTTGATCTCTTGGGCTGGATCTCGCACAAATATGGCTTTGGAACATACATTCATTACATCCAAGGACTCCTCAACTATCAAACTAACCTAGAGTCAAAGAAGACACTGGAACGACTGATATCCAGAGCCAAAGGTCGAAAAACCAGGGTTTACATAGACACTATCATCAGCCCTTCCTACACCAGTGCTATAGCACAGGTGATACAGCTTTCTGGTATTTCAGGCAAGGGCAGCAACCTGATTCTATTTGAGTTCCCCAGTGACAACCCCGCATCGTTAAAAAATGCCTTAGACAACTATGCATTATTCAACTCCTGCAATTTAGATGTCTGCTTCCTAAACACCTCGTTAAAAGGATTCGGCTATAAAAAAGAAATTCATGTTTGGATAGGAAGGCACGACTTTTACAATGCCAACCTAATGATACTGTTGGCCTATATTATTTTAGGCCACCCAGAATGGAATAAAGGTTTTATTAAAATATATTCGCTGGCTCCATCCAAAGACATAGATGGAGAAAAGAAGAAATGGCTCGACCTCATCAAATCAGGTAGGTTACCCATAGCTCCGGGCAATGTAAGAATGGTCCCATTTAACGAAGGCGCCAACAAAGAGAATATAGTACGCAAACAAAGTCATGATGCAGATCTTACTATCATCGGATTTTCATCAGAAGATATTAAAAATGGAACAGAAAGATTTACACAATACGATGGCATGGGCAATATTTTGTTTGTAAATGCGTATCGTAAAAAAGAACTAGAATAATCTATATAGACAGACTATATCAATGCACAACAACTTAGACACCAACTTACTTAAAATAGAAAATTGGTTAAAAAATAAATCCAATTATATATTTTACATCTTATTGTTTTTTTACATGCTGTTCAGTTTATTATATTTCAATATTAAACCCAGCATTGCAGGTGATGATTCATCCTATATCATACGAGCCATCCATTTTTTAGAATCCGATAAATTCCCAACCTACCAAGGCCCGCTTTATCCACTTTTTTTATCCCTGATAATATGGATTACCGGCATGAACCTAGTGATACTAAAACTGACATCAACCGTCTTTATGATTGGTTTTATTATCCTCTTTTACAAGAATTTTAAAAACAAGATATCATATATCTCCTTATTCTATACAATTGGCATCTTAAGTACCAGCAACTATTTCTTGTATTTCTCAAGTCAAACCTATTCCGAAGCATTTTTTATTTTTCTGCAGAGCATCTTTTTTTACCTTGTTTTCAAAGGGATAACACACAAAAGCAGTTCTTGGAAACCAAACACAAAGGAGGTCTGTCTGATAGTCCTTACCGCCTTGCTCTGTGTAGTTCTATTCCTGACCAGAACAGTTGGCTTTGGCGCGATCTTAGCCATCACTGTTTTTTATATACTACAAAAACAATATGCCAGAACCTTTTATATTACAGTTGTATTTACAGCTATGCTCGTTTCCTTCTTCACTATCAGAGCCTCTGCTTGGGATATTCCGGCTAGATCAGGAGAACAATCATTACAATTACTCCAGAAAGATCCATATAACAAATCAAAAGGCAAAGAGGATCTCAAAGGGTTTCTAATACGCTTCAAGGACAATTCGAACCTTTATCTTTCGAAACATTTAATGCACATTACAGGCCTAACATCAAGCTCAGATAGAAAGACGCGTCCTGTCCTCACCCTTATTTTATATATTATTTTTGCACTTGGTATTGTTGTTTTTGCACGAAAAAGCAAGCCACTATTCTTCACTGCCATTTATCTGGCCATCATGCTAGGCATTACTTTTTTTTCTTTACAAAAAAAATGGGATCAATACCGACTAATCATCCCTTTTGTTCCCATGGCATTACTTATGCTTAGCGAGAGTTTGATTTTACCTAAAAAAGGGAGAAAGTGGCAATTTGTTAATAACCTATTTATCACAGTACTCGTCATTTCCTTGGCCTTATCCACGAATCATAGTTTTAAAACCGTAGATACTACTACATTACAAAAAAATTTAAAGGGCGACAAGCTGTACGGATATACCCCTGATTGGATCAATTACTTAAAAATGGCCGAATACTGCCATAATGAGTTAGACCCCCAAAGTTTTGTTGCATGCAGAAAGCCCAATATGGCCTGTATATATGGCAAGGGGAAAAAGTTCCACGGTATTTATCGCATACCGTCAAAAGAAGCAGACGAGTTAGTTCAATACCTAAAAAAACGAAATATTAGCCACGTGATGATGGCAAGCCTAAGAAAAAATCCTAAAATGTACACCGGACAATCTATCAATACTATACAACGCTTTCTAAGTGTCATCTTAAAGAAATATCCAAACTCAATAAAGGTGGTTAAAAGATTTGGAACACAGGAACCTACCTACTTATTTAAAATAAACTACGCAGCAATGCAAGCTGAAAACAATACAACAAACAATGAGCATATACAGTAGTCGTGAAATAAAAAATTATTGGGATGACTTTTCGGAAAAATGGATTAAATACCGAAAAAAGAGGTCATACTATTGGAACTCTATTTCCAAATACTGCAATTATTTCATTCATCCCGACTGTTCTATATTAGAGGTAGGGTGCGGACAAGGCGACCTCCTGGACTCCATCAATGGAAAAGACAAAACAGGCATTGATTTTTCACCTAAGATGATAGAGATAGGGAGAAACAGGTACCCACACATACAGTTCCATGAAATGGCAGCTGAAAACATCACCTTGGACAAAAAATACGATGTCATTATCCTATCCAACATCATAGGGGTGCTACCTGATGTAGAATCTGTATTTTTACAACTGGCACATGTCGCCCACGAAAAAACACGCATCATAGTAACCTATTACAACCGTATGTGGGAACCCTTTATCCGCTTCGCTGAAATCATCGGAGTCAAAAGACGCTCTCCACGACAGAATTGGCTATCGTCCAACGACATACAAAACCTACTCTACCTTTCTGGTTTTGAATCCTACAAGGAAAACAGAAGTATGTTACTCCCCTATTACATACCACTGATATCGCCCTTTATGAATCGTTTTTTGAGCCGCTTGCCATTATTTAATAAGATGGGACTGAACCAATTTGTTTTTGCCCGTCCTATTCCCCAAACGATCTCCTCCAAAAAACTGGATCAAAAATACACCACAACAGTAGTTATTCCGGCCAGAAACGAGACCAAGAATATTGAACACGCCATAGCCCGGATGCCTCAGTTTGGCAAATCCATTGAAATCATATTTGTAGAAGGCAACTCAACCGACGACACGTGGGAAGCAATTAAAAGCGTTCAGGAGAAATACAAGTCATCGCATAATATCAGAATCATGCAGCAAGACGGCAAAGGTAAGGGCGATGCTGTAAGAAAAGGATTTGAGCACGCCACCGGAGATATCCTGATGATACTCGATGCCGACCTAACCGTACCACCCGAAGACCTACCTAAGTTTTATAATGCAATCAGTGCGGGCAAAGGAGAATTCATCAATGGGGTTAGATTGGTATACCCCATGGAGAAACACGCCATGCGCCCCTTAAATACCATTGGCAATCATTTCTTCAGCAAGTTCTTCACCTATATATTGGAACGTCCCATCAAAGATACCTTATGCGGAACAAAGGTGATGTTCAGATCCGACTATCAAAAACTAGCTGCCAATAGAAAGTTCTTTGGTGAATTTGACCCCTTTGGTGATTTTGACCTATTATTTGGAGCCTATAAATTAAACCTAAAGATCATTGACCTTCCCATTCGATACCGCGAAAGAAAATATGGAGATACGAACATAAGTCGCTTTAAACATGGCATCATTCTACTCCGCATGGTGACCTTTGCCACATTTAAAATTAAGTTTTGGTAATTGTGCTTTGTGAAATAAAGGTAATTTCACAACTTTACGCCCGCTATAAAGAGGCATACTTATTGTATACCCTAGGGCATAATTATATGCAACAAACCATTCAGAAGCCATTCTCACAGAAGAAAATGACTTTTAAGGAAGGTATTTCGATGACGTTTAAAATAAATTAATTCAAATAAAACGAACCTCTTAAATGCAAGTATCAACAAAATCGTTGTTTCTTTGCCTTAAATAGGTAAGTTAACCCGAATGTTATTCCGTTTAAAAATAGAAAACTATATTTACAGCCATGAAACGTATAGCAATTTTTCCAGGTTCGTTTGATCCTTTCACCATTGGTCACGAAAATATTGTACAAAGAGCAGTTGACCTATTTGATGAAATAATTATTGGCATCGGATATAACTCATCCAAAAGTGACTTTTTTCCCGTGGATACACGTATCGAGTGGGTTGATTATTTATTCAACGACCAACCCAATGTCAAAGTATCCAAATACCAAGGGTTAACCGTTGACTTTGCCAAAAGCGTCAATGCTGGCTACATACTCAGAGGGATACGTACCGCTGCTGATTTTGAATATGAAAGAGCCATTGCTCAAGTAAACAAGACAATGACAGGAATCGAATCTGTATTTCTATTGACAACACCCGAACACACTCCTGTTAATTCATCCATTGTTAGAGATATTATCCGTCATGATGGAGACGCCAGCCAGTTTATTCCGCAAAAAATTAGACTTAAAGTGGCTCAATACAACCGATAAGCAATGAGAGGAATTTGGATAGTCATATTATTGATAAACTGGGGTTTTACCTATGCCCAAAATAACACGGTAACCCTATGGGGCAATGCACCTGGCTATTCTAACATGCATTTGACCATTGAACGTGAAAGCAATTATATCACACGAAGCTTTCAGGATCTGGCAACTTTCACCGTCGATCCCAAAGGTAACTTTAGTGCTTCCTTTGCGGTTGAAGAAATCACTAAGATATATATTAGCCTGGGTGAATTAAGAGGCCATCTTTATGTAGAACCCGGCAAAACATATCTGGTTACCTTGCCCTTATACCGACCATTAAAACCGGAGGATAAGCTTAACCCATTCTTCACACCCGGGTCTGTGGTGCTAGGTGTACAAAACTCTTCGCCACAGGAAATCAACCGTAAGACAACAGCATTTGAAGAGAAATACAATTATCTCTTTAATAAAAACATTAAACGAATCATTTTAACCGGTAACAAAAAGGATCTGTTTAAAATTATAGACGAAATAGATGTGGAATTTCCTGCAGAAAACGGGAGTTGGTTCTATTACTACAAACATTTCAAATACCAGAACCTATACGAATACGCTTATTCTAGCAAACCAAGACGCGCTATACACAATGGTTTTTCCACCATTCCTGTCCTGTATAACCTTGATACTTACTGGGCCTCATTCAACCGTCAGTTTAATCATTTTTTTCACTATTACTTATCTTCTAAAGAAGGTCAAAGCTTTAAAAACACGTGGAATAAATCAGAATCCTTTAAACTGATAACACGCTCACTATCTCAAGATACCCTCTTCAAAAACAGAGAATTGGCAGAGCTCATCATACTCAAAAATCTATATACTGGCTATTTCTCTAACAAGTATTCCAAACTAAAAATCACTAACATCGTTAAAAGTGCAAAAGACAGTTGTGTCAATGATGAAAACAACAGAATTGCATCTGAAATATTAGACAAAATAACCAAACTAAATATTGGAGAGGCACCTCCTGCCTTTGAACTTGAAAATCTATCCGGATCCAAAACAATCGTACTCCAAGATTACAAAGGAAAATTTGTTTATCTGAATTTTGCCAACACAAAAAATTACGCTTGCAAAAAAGACTTTCAGGTACTGGAACAAATGGCTCAAACCTACAAGAAAGACATGGAAATTGTGACCATTTTAACCGATGAAGACCCGGATGAAGCGATGGAATATGTTAAAAACAATAAGTTCAGCTGGCATTTTCTTCATTTTGGACAAAATGCAAAAATACTTTTAGATTATAATATCAAAGCATTACCAACCTATTACTTAATAAATCCCGAAGGAAATATGGTTTTGTCCCCTGCCCCTTCTCCTGAAGAAAATTTTGCCGAAGTATTTGCAGAGATATATAATAACTTCCGCAGGAAACAACTTAGAAAAAACAAACCTAAAAATAGAACGATCTACGACTTGTAGACCACATGCCTAATATGGGAGTGAAGTCAAAGCCCCAATAGTCGCTTATTTGACAAATGGACTTAATCCATAGACAAATAAACTTAATCCAAGATCATACATCGCTTTTTCCACAAGAAAAATAGCTATTTTTGTACTATTTGATAACATCCGTCATTTACTCACTCACTATATTTTTGCATTTTCTTTTTTCATAGAAAAAAAAGAAAATAAAATGACAATAGTAGAACCATTTCACTAAAACATTAGTATATAATGGTATGAATTAAAATCAGACAAATGACCATAGTATCTAATATTAAACCAATGAAACCTTTTCTATTTATACTTATATTCATATGTACTCTACTCTCTAACAGCGCTTTTGCTGAAGACCCCCCAAAACCAACAGCAACCATTACCAGTGAAGATTTATATTTTTGCGAATCGGCAGAGATCATTCTTAAAGTAAAGTTTACAGGAGCCCCTCCTTTTTCTTTTCAGTACAAAGTAGGCCCTGCAACGAGTACATCTGCTTCTACAAGTGAATATGAATTTAACTTTCCTTTCTCCAACATTACAGAAAACACCACATTTGAGCTATTAAAAGTATATGATAAGAATTACCCTACTTCTGGCGAGGGTTCAACGGAGGTGTCCGGCACCCTTAACATCTTTATTGATCAAAAACCAACCATTGAAGCCGGCGGTGACATTGTTCTCTGCGGATATGAATACACAATGGACGCAAAGGTAACAGGCACTACCACCAAAGTATGGTGGAGCGATCCGGTTTCGGGAGCTGTTTTTGGAGATAATACTTCACCCACTTCGTCATTTAAGGCCACTACTCCCGGCACTTATACCCTCCGGTTAAATGCAGAAAACCGCGCATGTAATGATGCATTATACGATGAGGTACAAGTAACATTGAACGGGCGCCCCAAAGGAACCATTGGTGACATCAGCGATTGGACCTTTTGCTCAAACGATGGAGCCACACACTCCATTCCTCTGAACTTAAAATTTGAAGGTAATGGTGATTTTAACTACACCCTTAAAAATGATGCAGGCACCACCAAAGGAACTTTTATAACAAGCGAATCAGAAAGCAATATCACGCTGCCTGTATCTGAATCTGAAACCATACTATTCCAATCCATCGAAGATAGCAATGGCTGCAAGGCCGATGATACAGATATGATAGGACAACGAAAAGCTATTGATATTAAACCAGACACAAAAGCCGGACCAGATCACATTACTCCACCCAACTGTGGCAGCACCATCACACTGGAAGCTGAACCCAGTGTGGGAGCAACCGGACAATGGCAAGCGTTGGCTTCAGATGTTGACTTTGCCGACAATACACAAGCCAACACAGTAGCTACAATCAGCTTTGAAGAAGGAGAAATAGAAAAAACGGCATCCCTACAGTGGACAGAAACAGTAACAACAACCGAAGGTTTTGAGTGTTCCGATTCTGACGAGGTGCAAATCAAATTTATAAAAAAACCCACTCTTGCCATCAACTCCACTATGAACCAAGAGATATGCGAAGATAAAACCACCACCATTGATCTTACTTTAAAAGGCCATAGCCCTTTCAACCTAACATATGAAATAGATGGAAACAAAAAAACAATTCCTTTAACCTCCACTGGTACAAACTTAACGTTCCAACGCCCCGAATTATCCCTTGAAAACAACACCATAAATTTCAGTGAAATAGAAGACAACTATGGCTGCATCACCAATATTGATCTATCACAGGACGTATGGGTCTATGAAATGCCTACAGCCAATGCCGGACCCGACATAGACACATGTGGTTTAAGCGTAGACCTACTCGCTGTGCAACAATACGAAGACAGCAAATGGTTATACAGTCAAGGAACTTTTGATGATATACGAAACCCACACGCTCAATTTACGGCTAACAATACCGGAACCTTAGATTTAATATGGAAAGAAACCAACGGAAGCTGTACAGACACCGACACTGTTAAGGTAAGCTTTTTTGGCACCCCCTATCCGGTCAAGGAAGTGACGGACACTGTTATTTACGCTTCAAAATACATCATTCTGCCAGCCGATAGTCTACAAGTTGGAACAGGGCAGTGGAGCATTATTGAGCCTGCTGTTAGCGGAGCTATTTTTGAAGACGCCAGTTTATACCGATCAAAATTTTACAATTTCAACACAGGTGAGTATTATCACCTTCAGTGGAAGGCAACTCTAGCCTCAGCACCAGAAGCATGCCGGGAGAAAACACACAATGTTTATATAAAAACAAATTCACTTTTGGCACCCACAGGCATATCTCCCAACGATGACGGAGCCAATGATGTATTAAAAATTATGGGAGCCGAAAATATCCCTAACAATAAACTATCCATATTCGACAAAAACGGCAAACAAGTAATTTCCATCACCAACTACGGAGCATGGGATCAAAGCAAAGGAGAATTCAAACGATGGCCCGACAAGAAGTTTGGGTATGAAATTCCAAAGCCGGGAATATATCTTTATGTATTTGAAGGAGATGGCATCTCCACAGTCAAAAACTATATCACAGTCAAATACTAGATTTACACAAGCAACACAATGAAACAGATTAGCCTAACAATAATGATCCTGATCACTCTGACAGTTTCAGCAACTGCGCAGAAAGAGCTGATTATGAGTCAATACATGCACAACAAATACAGTATCAACGCGGCTTTTGGAGGATCACACGAGACCCTTTCAGCCTACGCTTCCTATCGAAAAAAATATGCAAGCTTCGAAAATTCACCGTCTGGAGGACTTTTTACGGTCAACAGCCCTCTTAAAAATGAAAAGTTAGCTTTAGGATTTCAGTTTTTCAATGATCAATTTATCTCTTCGCAAAATACCGGCTTTAATATTTCATATACCTACCGCATACAGCTCAACAAAGAAACTAAGCTGGGTCTAGGAATATCAGCAGGCATGATCAACTACAAATATGACTGGAACGATGTTCTGCTAGTCGATAAAGTCGATATAGAATTTAGTCATAGCGAACAAACAATGGCTCCATGGATTGGCTTTGGTGCCGCCATTTATCACGACAAATATTATGCAGGACTATCAATACCTTCCCTGTTATACTACGACAGGTTTGGAAGCGAAGAAAGCACACTAGAACATACAAAAATAGACTATTTATGGACAGCTGGATACATCTATAAAATAAGTGATCACTTCACCCTGCAGCCATCCATATTCGTCCGATTAAATATGGATGATGAAACTTTTGCCGATATAAGTGCTACCACATTTATAATGCGTTCCGTGATATTAGGAGCCTCCTATCGTACCACCCATCAAATCATCGGTGTTGCCGGGGTTCAAATATCCCCGCAATTCAGGTGTACCTACAGTTACGATTATAACACTGACCCCATTGGCTCCTATAACGGAGGAACACATGAGGTAGCTTTACAATTCAACTTTGGTTTCAAAGTCAACTCACCTGATCCAAAATTCTTTTAAGCATGCTTACACATAAATCAACATATCTTATCACGCTTGCATTAGTAGCAATACTAAATATTTCGGTCTACTCCCAAGAAATTAACATAGTAAACCTAGAAACAAACAGTGCATCAAAAAATGATTTTGCCCCTTTCGTAAAAGATTCCATACTATATTTCACTACAAACAGAAAACACGAACTAATAAAAACCTACCTCAACCGAGATAATGAGTGGGTTTATCGCTTATACAAATCAGATATTTTACCCAACGAAGCACAAGCGAAGGAGACACCCCTTCAAAACCCTCAGCTTTCTAAGCTAAATACCGCTTCCATCTGCTGGTCAGCTGATACCTCAACAATTGTAATTACACAAAACCAATACAGCACCGTTAAACGGAGTAAAGGAAGACAAAATCTTTTGGGCATATTCTTCATCACCAATAAAAAGGGTGAATGGAGCAGACCTTCCGCATTCAAATATAATTCCCGAAGGAACTATTCCAATGTACACCCCACCATCACACCCGACGGAAAAACCATCTATTTTGTTTCAGACAAACCAGGTGGGATTGGGAAGGCAGATATATATGAATCATCTTTGGTAAACGGAGAATGGACCGAACCTGTGAATTTGGGCAGAAAAGTCAATACAGAAGGAAACGAAGTTTTTCCCTTTTATCATTCGTCGGGCAAGCTATATTTTTCTTCAGAAGGGCACAACAGCACGGGCAAGCTAGATATCTTTTACACTTCCAAGAACAATGGCGTCTGGAGTGCACCAATAAAATTGGAATATCCCATCAACACTGAGAGCAACGATTTTTCATGCTACATCTACGATTCCCAGACCGAAGGCTATTTTGCATCCGACCGCACAGGAAATGCAGATATTTTCAAATTTAATGACACCTATCCTAAGTTTCCGGATGCAAGTCCGCAAATTGAAGACAACTTTTGTTTTACCTTATTCGAAAATGGCCCCTACGTTTCAGATACCTTGCCTTACAAATACAAATGGAATTTTGGAGATGGAGCAACAGCAAACGGGCTCGAAGTGGACCATTGCTTTCCAGGACCCGGAAAATACCTGGTAGAATTAAACGTAGTTGACACACTGGCCAACAAAGACCTATACACCGTTGCAAGCTACGAAGTAAACCTAGAACGCACCCCTCAAATATACATTACAGCTCCAGATACGGTCAATATTGGCACCTCTTTTCAGCTTAGCACAGATATATCAACACTCCAAGATTTCGTTCCTACGCAATATTTTTGGGACTTTGGAGACGGTAATAAAGCCAAAGGTGTAACTATTCATCATATTTTTCGAAAAAAGGGTATATACACAATTACTTGTGGTGCCATTTCAAAACTTGACCCTACAGATAAACGAAGTTCAACACGACAGATTGTTGTCATAGAATAATCAATACACATGCATAAATTAGCTATATTTTATACATTTATAATAATTTCGTTGAGTGCCAATGCCCAACCCGTACCAGCCATTGACGAGAACATACCCCACCTTGTTACATTTGGAAAAGATGGAGAATCAGCATGGGGCGACAACGATTATTGTCAGGTCATATTTTACTCCGTTCCGCAAGATCATACGGAACCCATTTTTATCAGGGTATATGACCCCGATACAGGAGGAGAGATAGATGAACAGAAAGGAGAATGGGATACCCGAATGAAATACAGTATTTATGGCGGAAAAAACGCCTGCTCTGCCAAGGATGCAAAGAATATTAATTTAAGTGGCAACTACAAAAGCGGCACATTATTAGGTACAAAATCCTTCACTGCCCATCCTAAATATGATCAAAAATGGTATACTTTCGGTCCCATTAACCCCACTGAAGGAGAGTTTTTACCGGACGAATATGGTGGCTATGTATTTAAAATAATCATTGAAGGAATATCAGGTGATGACGGAAACCTATACAACTTATCTCTAAGCAACAAACCAACTGAAAACCAACCAGTAGAAGGGGCTTTTGCTTTTTATTACAAATATAAATTCAGATTACACGATAACGCTAACGAGATTTCCCATATCTATCCATTTATCGACGAAAATGTTCAATCAGTAAAACAATCCAACTTCGACTGGGATAACGACGGCATTATCAGAATCATCTCTGTGGCCAAAAATGGAGAGTTTATGAAAATTTCTGGCGATGACAACTGGGCCAATAGTCTGCATCAGGTTCACCCCTCAGAAAAAAACAAGTCGTACGATATTCAAATGATAAAAAAGAAAGGGGCAGATATCAAAAACAACAATGTAGTCATATACCTAAAAAATCAATATGACGAACTAATTGAGTTTTACAGTGTTCCTATTGGAGGCATCCCAAAATACAAATACAGCATTGGAATGAAACCGAAAACTATACATAACTAGAGTGGGATATGACATACAGCGTTAAAAGGTTAACAACCCTACTAATTATCATTGTGCTATACAGTTGCAGCAATCACGCTACAGCTCAATCATTCAACTTTAAAAATTTTGATTCAGACATGGGTCTGCCGCAAAACTTTGTGTATTGCTTGGCACAGGATCACAATGGCTACCTTTGGATAGGCACCGGCGAAGGTTTGGTGAGGTACGACGGTATCCACTTCAAGACCTATACACAAAGAGACTCTTTGTCTTCAGACTTTATTTACTCTTTATTTGTAGACCTGGATGGAATACTATAGGTTGGACACAACAACGGTACATTATCCTACTTACAAGACGGCACCTTCCATAAAATAATACCCACCCCCAAAGCCACCAGTCGCATCAACGACATCTGCCAGGATAACATGGGCAACATATGGGCAACCGTACAAAATAACGGCTTATTAAAGATCAACAAACAAAAGAATGTAACACCATATTTTCAAGCGGATATATTTGAGGATAAACTCTATTACTCAATAGAGTCCGTTGATCCATTCAACTTTTTAATGGGCACCTCTGAAGGTCTGATGCATTTGAAACTGAATCAGAATGCAGAGATCACTTCTGTACATGAAATAGGAAATATTCCACCAGCTAAAATAAATACCATCGTAAAACGAAGAGCCATAGAAGGAGAATACTGGATAGCTACCGAGGACGAAGGTTTCTACTTATTTCGCTATGATGAGCAAACAGCCAAACATTATGCCAACAACAACCTATGCATTAAATTTAATATAGAATACGAAAATATATTAGATATTTACGAAGAAAAAGATGGCAATCTACTACTTGCCACCTGGGGGAACGGGGTTATCAAATTATTTTTAGATGCTGCAACACAAAGCTTCACCGAATCATTTAAATTCACCACTGAAAATGGCTTGAACCACGACTTCATTAGGGCCATCATAGGTGACCGAGAAGATAACTATTGGTTTGCCACCTACGGAGGCGGTGTTTCTGTATTACTCAGCGACTATTTTATCCATTATGACTTGGAGAGTATTGGCTTTAAACAAAGCAAGGCTAAATCAGTCATGGCCACCCATTCCAACCTATGGATAGGACTGGACAATGGCATATTGCACACCGATCCATTTTGTTTCACGGACCATGAATACTATGACAAAGCACTGGGAATACCCAACGACGAGATTACTGGCTTTGAATATGATTCAGATAGCACCTTTTGGGTAGCATCCTTTGAATCCGGGTTATACTTCAGAAAAAAAGGAGATTTAAGATTTAAAAAATATCCATACACCAAAGGAGTGAGCGAGCCAAAGATCAATGATATGGCTATTGTTAACCGAGATATTTTACTGGCAACCACTTCCGGTTTCTATCGCATAAACCCAACAACACCCAAAACAACCTTGTTAACCACTGAAAATCAACTACCACACAACAATATTAATTTCGTATTCATTGACGATCAACAACAAATATGGATAGGACCCAAATCCAGTGGCATCTGCCTACTGGACAGCACAAGCATTGAAGTTCACAGACTTTCTAAATCACCATTGGATGTTTCAGGTATGACCACAGACTCCAAAGGGAACTTTTGGTTGTCGACCATTGGTAAGGGAGTATTAAAGTACAATCAAGACACTTTGATGGCCATCGATATTTCAGATGGACTTACCAAAAACTACTGCTACGATATTGTATGTGACAAAAATGACAGACTCTGGATTGCACACCAACCAGGTATCAGTACCATCGACCTAAACACAAAACAAATCAGAACCTTTGGCTTTAAAGAAGACATGGGCGGTGATTTTTATGATATATGGAAAGATAAAGAAGAAAACATATGGTTTGCATCCAGTAATGGTATCATTAAATACTTTCCGGACAGAGACAAGAAAAATACGGTTCCGCCTAAAATTAACCTCAATAAAGCAAATGTATCTGGTATCAATTACCCCTTGAACAAACCCATTCAGCTGCCATATCCTTACAATAGGAGGTATGCTAAATTCAGATTTGATTTCACTGGCATCAGCTTTAAGGACCCCCTAGGCGTGAGCTACCAATACAAATTAATTAGAAATGACAACGAGGAATCCCAATGGATCGACCTAGGAACCACTAATTTTAAGGAATACGAATTTTTGCCTGACGGTAAATACGACTTAAAAATTCGCGCATTTAATGCCGATGGTGTACCCAACAATAACCCTCTGTCAATTAGAATAGAAATTGCTGAACCCATATGGAAAAAATGGTGGTTTTACCTCGTTTTAATCTCTCTACTGGGGTTAATATTCTATTGGATTATCAAAATCAGGGAACGAAAGTTAAGGATGCAAAAAGAGGCATTACAACGAGAAGTAAATTCACAAACCATAGTTCTGCGAGAACAAAAAGATGAAATACAGCGTAAAAATAAAGACATTACAGCTAGCATTAATTACGCCAAGCGTATTCAAAGCTCTATCCTACCACCGGTGAACGAACTAAAAAATTCCTTTGCTCAATCATTCATATTCTTTGCTCCTAGAGATATTGTAAGTGGTGACTTTTATTGGTTTAGCAAGAATAAAAATAAATTCTTATTATGCTGCGCTGATTGCACCGGACATGGTGTTCCCGGCGCTTTCATGTCAATGATTGGAACTACCTTACTCAACGATATTAACAAAACAGAAAAAGTACAATCTCCCGCTGATATTCTTGAAAAACTAGATAGCAACATTAAAGTATTACTTCAAAAAGAAAATAGTGAGAATGCTAAAGACGGAATGGACATCTCGGTGATTGAGATTGATGTAAACACCCACAAAGTGAGAATCGCCTCTGCCAAGCGACCTGTATTTGTATATATCAACAATGAACTATCCATATACAACGGAACAAGGAGAAGCATAGGCGATGATGCACTTACTCAAAAATCTAAATTCTTAAATTACGAATACAATTGTTCCAAAGGAGACTCCATTTACTTGTTCTCAGATGGCTATACCGACCAATTTGGAGGTCCCAAAGGCAAAAAAATAATGAAGGTAGGTGTCAAGAACCTACTGGAAGAAATACGTAAAAAACCAATGGACAGTCAAGGTAAAATTATTAAAGAATATTTTAATAATTGGAAAGGAGACCTGGAACAAATAGACGACGTATTATTCATGGGGATAAAACTCTAAATTCGGCATAAATAAATCCTTTATAAAAAATACAATAGCAATTGAGGCATAGCACCAGCTTTGGTGATTGAAACAAGTTAGCTGGCATCTCGATTGGCAACAATGTGAATAGGTAATAGATTTTACGAATGCAGTTTTCGGCCTTAAGTCCACAAATGAAAAAATAAAAAAACACAGAAAACAGAGAATACAAAAGGTTTTAATAGGGAAAATAAATGCGCCCTATTCAGGTAGTTTGCAGTGCTTTCTCCATTCACGGAACTGATCATAAAAGAAAGACTTAAAACAATCCCGAATAGCCACTGAAAAAAAGTAATGAAATAATAAAGGGTAAAATACAACATATCATCTACACTCAACTTAGTCAGAACATCCCCGCCAAAAAACAGGCCTTCATCATACTTAAATTTCCATATAATAGCCTGATTAAGTGCAAAGGCAAACAACAATACAGACACCAGGGCTAAAATAAGCTTCGCTCTTCCACCCCTATTTTTACATAGTACATAAGTTCCCAATAATGACAAACAGACTAAGAAAATACTTATTAGGCCTTGCATCAGTCCAAAAAAACCACTAGCCATGGCAAAACCAATACCACCCAATGTTTTATAATAGAGAAATAACACAGCCAGACCCCCAAAAAACAAAAAAGCGAAAAAATTAAAAATCCGAACCTTTGTATCTAACACCGAACAAATAGAAGAGTTATTCATGTATATATATTTTAAAGAAACGTAATAAAGAAACGCACTTACAAATTCGATAAAATATTACACATTTGCAATAAAGAGGCAAAAGAACCACCAAATTATTGTGCAAACAGATTAATGCGACGATTGGATGAGCGTATTGTTTATCTAACAATCACTTCTATATAGAAAACGGCCATGGGAATTGCAAATATTACCGCATCAAACCTATCTAGGACACCTCCATGTCCTGGAAAAATATTACCCGAATCTTTAATACCAATACTTCTTTTAAACAAGGATTCAATAAGATCCCCCAATACCGCCATTATAGAAACAATACCTCCCAACGTAATCCACTGTACCACATTTAAATCTTTCCAAAATAAGGATATTACATAACCGCCCATCAATGTAAGCAAAAAACCACCTACGGTTCCTTCCCAGGTTTTTTTAGGAGATATTCTTTCAAAAAACTTATGTTTGCCTATGCTCACACCAGACAAGTAAGCCCCCGTGTCGTTTATCCAAACCAGTATAAACACAGCGAGCGGCAATTCAAAATGATATATCCCTTTCACAAAAGCCAATGAATTTAACATGGCCAATGGTACACCAATATACACAGCACACAACAAACTAGAGCCAATACGTTCCAATGGCTTATCATCCATATCGAACAATTCCTTGATAAAAACCAATAATACAATAGGTATAAGCAAATAAAAGACAGCGAAATCAGATATTCCTGATTGCGTAAGAAAGGTAGCTACATACACAAAAACTCCGATGGACAAAGCAGACAAAAAATTGGTTTTTATTTGGGCAGCTTCCAGCAAGCCATTAAGCTCGTATATTCCGGCAATTACAACCAAAAAAAATACAGCAAAAAAGGAGAATGGATGATAAAAAATTCCACCTGCTACTACAATAACAAAAAGGATACCCGTAAGAACTCGTTGCCAAAAATTATTCATTTGTAATGGATTGATACATTTGCAAAAATAAGCAGTTAAACCAATTTTCATTCATTTTTGGCAATAAAAACAAATAATTCTTTAGATCCATGCGTTTCCATCCCCCATGTTTCTTTAGCGATACCACAATACTTTGTTTATTCTAAGCTCTACCCTACACGCATAGCTGATCACAAGTCCACCAAAAGTCATCCATTCTGCAATAAATCTCCCATCAAATTCAAGAAGCTAAAAACCAAGGAGTAATCGAGTTTCGCCTTTTGTTTTATAAAAGGAGTAACCCAGAATCTTAATACGGTTGTAGTAAACCACCGATGTTTTATCCCTATTTACTTTCAGGTAAAGATGTTTCTCTATAAAGCGAATCACGTTAAATACCATGCACGGCACACTAAAAAAAGGAGGAACAGTATCAATACCATTCCTCCTTTTTTTATTCTCTAAACTTAAGCCATACGCTCTTCTGCGCTTTTATACCAGACCCTACTCCTTCTCACTTTCTGTATCAGGAGAGGCATCCTTACTTTGATCCGTTTCACTTTTTGGCGCTTCAGAAGACTCATGTCCGTTATCATCTAACTGAACAATATGTTTATTTACCTTTCTTTTCCCAAAAATAGCTTCTAAATCCTCGCTAAAAATAACCTCACGTTCAAGAAGCAGGTTAGCCAATTGTGCGTGCTTATCTTTATTACTCCTTAAAATATCTTTTGCGCGTTGATATTGTTCTTCAATGAGCTTAGACACCTCTTGATCAATCACCTGAGCTGTATCTTCACTATAAGGCTTTGTGAACCCATATTCATTTTGTCCACTGGAATCAAAATAACTCACATTACCCAATCCCCTACCCATACCATAATAGGCGATCATTGCATAAGCCTGTTTTGTAACTTTTTCAAGATCATTCAGAGCACCCGTAGATATTTTACCAAACTCAAGTTCTTCAGCTGCTCTACCCGCCAATGCAGAACACATTTCGTCTAACATCTGCTCGGTAGTTGTTAATTGCCTTTCTTCGGGAAGATACCAGGCTGCACCCAATGCCTTACCTCTTGGAACAATAGTAACCTTAACCAAAGGATGGGCATATTCCAACAACCAACTGGTGGCGGCATGACCTGCTTCATGATAAGCGATGGCTCTTTTCTCGTCTTTAGATATGATTTTATTTTTCTTTTCAAGGCCACCAACGATTCTATCCACTGCACTTAAGAAGTCCTCTTTCTCCACTATTGTTTTATCACCACGGGCAGCTATCAACGCCGCTTCATTACATACATTGGCAATGTCGGCTCCAGAAAATCCAGGAGTCTGCTTGGCCAGAAACTCAGATTTCACCTCTTCGCTCAATTTTAATGGGCGTAAATGCACCTCAAAAATCTGCTTTCTTTCATTTATATCAGGCAGCTCCACATGAATTTGACGGTCAAAACGACCCGCTCTCATCAATGCACGATCTAAAATATCGGCACGGTTTGTCGCAGCTAAAATAATCACGCCAGAATTAGTACCAAAACCATCCATCTCGGTCAGCAATTGATTAAGTGTATTCTCACGTTCATCATTGGCTCCCATGCTAGGACTTTTACCACGAGCCCGACCTATGGCATCTATCTCATCGATAAATACAATACAAGGTGCCTTTTCCTTGGCTTTTTTAAACAAGTCTCTCACTCTGGAAGCTCCCACTCCCACAAACATCTCCACAAAATCAGAACCCGACATACTAAAGAATGGCACATTAGCTTCTCCGGCCACAGCCTTGGCCAACAAAGTCTTTCCCGTTCCGGGAGGACCTACTAGTAATGCTCCTTTAGGTATTTTACCGCCGAGGTTGGTATATTTTTCCGGTCTTTTCAAAAAAGACACTATCTCTTCCAACTCCTGCTTGGCCTCAGCCAATCCAGCCACATCCAGAAAATTAACATTAATATTTGATTCCTTATCGAAAACCTTAGCGCGGGATTTACCAACATTAAAAATATTTCCAGCACCACCGCCGCCACCTTGGGCACCCATTCTTCTGAAAATAAAAACCCAAATAATCAACAATAATATCAGAGGCCAAAGAAAACTCAGCACCTCATTAAAGTAATTGGATCGTTGCTCATAACGATTTGGAATAGATATCTGCTGACTCTGTTCAACACGACGCAGATCTTCCACAAAGCTATCCACAGAAGGCACCTTCACTAAAAAATGAGGGCCTCCTTCCATCAGTGAAGAAAAATTATCTCCAAACTCATCTCTGTAGTTTTCCAGCTTATCACTTTTAATAGTCACTTCCAATGCACTTTCATTGGTAATCACCGTTAACATTTCTATATCACCTGATGGTAAAACCTGATCCGTAAATTTACTGTAAGGCATTTTCTTCACTACCTCCTCTTGATTAACCATAAAAAAGGAAATCATTAGAAGTAAAATAATGCCATATATCCAGTACCCATTGAACTTTGGAAACTTTGGATTTGAATTGTTTCCTCCCTGATTAACAGGTTCGTTCTTTTGTTTTTGCTCTTCGCTCATTCGCTAAATAATAAATAACTGACTAAAATATGTTTTCTATGTCGGTACGTCGGGCATCCGCCCACAACTCTTCCAGGTTATAAAAACTACGTATGGGACGCTGAAATATGTGCACTACTACATCCACATAATCTACTAAAACCCATTCTGCATTTTCTTTCCCTTCAATATGATACGGTTTTTCTCCCAACTTCTCTCTCACCAAATCCTCTACCGAATCACCAATCGCACCAACTTGTGTATTACTGTCCCCGTCACAAATAACAAAAAACTGACAGACACTGCCGTCAATTTCACGCATATCTAAAATAGCAATATTTGTGCCTTTTTTATCTTGAATACCTTCAACAACCGCATCTACCAATTGTTCAGCTGCGTTATTTTCTTTACTTGTCATTAAATCTATAAGTTTTTTTTGTTATATCGACCTTTAAAGGTGCTAATTTACTAGAAAAACACAAAGATACTATTTTTTTATATTCGCTTTTACTAACTACTTTTGTACCTTCATTTAGAATCACCTGCCACGATGACAATTTGGCGCAATTATTTTTATATTATGTCAGTACAAATACCCAATAACATATTACATTTCGAGCATTTACTTTCAACCAACACCAAACTGAAGGCATTAAAAGCGAATGTTCCTGAATTCACGATAGTAATTACAGACAAGCAAACAGCCGGAAAAGGCCAAGCAGGCAATTATTGGGAAAGCGAAGCTAACAAAAACCTCACTTTCAGCCTACTGCTCAAACCTATTTATATTGAAATACAAGATCAATTTATCATTTCAAAAGCGGTTGCGCTGGGAATTATTCATGTATTTAAGGACTTCTCACAAGACTTTTCGATCAAATGGCCCAACGACATCTATTATCGCGACAAAAAAATAGGCGGAATCTTAATAGAAAACACCATCTCACGGACTACCATAAGCGATTCCATAGTGGGCATTGGTTTAAACATCAACCAAGAGTATTTCACCAGTGATGCTCCCAACCCTATTTCTTTAAAAAACATCAGCGGGCAAGACTTTGAGCTTATTACCATCCTATCAAAGGTAGTACATGCCATCACTGCGTATGTTAATGACATAAAATGCGGAAACTCAGCAAAGTTAAACCAATTGTACCTGAACAATCTATACCGCAGGCAAGGTTTTCATCTATACAAAGATCACCATGGTGAGTTTATGGCACAAATAACCGGCATCAATGAATATGGACATTTACAACTCAAAACCCAAACCGGCGAAAAAAGAACTTACGCTTTTAAAGAAGTTACATTTATCATTCATTAGATATCTCAAGAAAACAATACCACTAATACTTTAGCAATGACCGTCATAATCATAGCTGGCAATGGCATCACCTAACATATTCAGAAATTTATCCACATGCTTACCCACCATCATCTTCATCATCGCATTCAAATCAGCTTTTAGGGTGAGTTTTATGCGCGTATCGTTTTCCGCCACTTGCTTAAGTTGCACCCATAAATAAAAGTTAAAAGGCACTTTGCCATCGGTTGAATACTTGACCGTTTTCACAGGTTCTTTGTCCACAATCTTAAGACCGGCTTCACCTATTCCATCCACTTTAAATCGACAAGTATCTTCAGTACTTTGCCAATCCTTAATCTTATCCTGAGGTATCAGATCTTTAAAATTATTAAAATTGGATATGAAGGAAAAAATTTTCTCTTGGCTATATAATGCTTTTTTAATTTCGCTTTCGAACTTTGTCATGTCACGTATTCTTTCTTCAAGTTTAAAGTATCAGTTAGCACTTCTTGTCCCAGCAGGTTATTTACCCCAATGTGCAGGGTCATTTCTCCAGTTAGACAATGTTTTCACATCGTCAGACGATACATACCCGCTTTGTACGGCCACCTCTATCAAAGTTTGATAATCACTCAAGGTATGAAGCGTCACTTCTTTTTCAACGAAATTATCTACCGCAGCCTGAAAGCCATACGTAAAAATAGCGGCCATCCCCAACACTTGACAACCTTCCTTACGCAATGCATCCACGGCCTTTAGGCTACTTCCTCCAGTGGAAATCAGATCTTCTATAACCACTACATTTTTACCTGCAGAAATATCACCTTCAATCAGGTTCTCCATTCCATGCCCCTTCGGAGAAGAGCGCACATAAACAAAAGGTTTATCCAAGGCATCTGCCACCAAGGCGCCTTGTGCTATTGCTCCAGTAGCTACACCGGCAATAACATCCACCTGAGGATATAATTCATTCACTAAAGCTACAAATCCTGACTTTATATAATCCCTCACTTCTGGGTATGACAATGTTTTTCGGTTGTCACAATAAATAGGAGAATTCCATCCCGAAGCCCACGTAAATGGGTTTGCTGGTTGCAATTTAATTGCCTTAATTTGCAATAATTGTTTTGCGATAGTTTCTGATACTTTTTTCATGCTGCAAATGTATAAAGTTTTTTTTAAGGATAGAATTGTTTTTTTAACAGAGGATATTGAAAGGGATCTCAGTCCGGATTTCGATGCAATATTCAAATACTCAAACCACAAGGAGTTACTTGACTTTATTTTAAACTTCGAAAGAAAACAAGAAATAAAGAAAGCCTATATCTACCACCATGACATCAATGAGCTAATGGAATTATTTTCCGCTTGCTTTAAAAATATAAATGCGGCCGGAGGTGTGGTATTCAACGACCACAAGGAGATTTTATTTATCCATCGCTTGGGTGTTTGGGATCTACCCAAAGGAAAAGCCGAGAAAGGAGAAACAATGGAAGAAACAGCACTACGTGAGGTGGAAGAAGAATGTGCGATTAATCCATTAAAGATTACCCGGCCACTATCTCCCACCTACCATACATATACATTAAAAGGACGGCTCATCCTAAAAAAAACCTATTGGTATGAGATGAAATACAAAGGAAATGCTAGCCCTACACCTCAGCTGGAAGAAGACATCACAAAGGCGCAATGGATCCGAGCCAATGACATTGAAGAGGTAACACAAAACACTTATCCAAGTATCTTAGAAGTATTGGATGAATTATAATACATAAAACATCAACTTTTTCAGCTGCTATCACTGATTTTACAGGGTTTACACTGTTGTGAAGTTATTTTTTTATATTTTTATGCTAATTTTAATCGTTCAATATAACACACATGACAGCGCAAGAATTAGAATTCGAAAATAAAAAAGACAAGCTACGACTGGAAGCTGTTGACAAAGAGATACAACGTCTCCGAAAAATGAGTCGTAAACAATCAGCAAAAATCACAAACCTGCGCAAAGCTTTATATTTTCAAGCCTTCTTTTTCGTGTCCCTATTGGGGGTTTTTCTATTGAGGGGAATGATTAGTTTCTCTGGCAATACTTCATCCAAGCAAGAAATAGCATCACTAACAGAGAAGTACGAGGAATTAACCTCAAAGCAAAATTCCCTGCATACCACATTGGCACTATACAAAGACAGTCTAAATAAAATCACAAACCTAAACAAAGAGAAACGCAATGAATCAGGTTATAAATACCGTATTCAAATAGGTGCTTTTAAGGAAATTGACTTGAATGACTACTCAGCCAACCTTGTGGCAATTAATCAGGAAACATACGATAGCATATACCAATATACATTAGGCATCTTTGAGGATTACGAGAAAGCATTGGTATTTTGGCACAATATAAAGAAAATGGGTTTCGCTGACTCTTTCATTATGGCAACAAAAGACGGTAGAAGAATTCCTTTAGAACATCTGCCGGAAAACATCAGAAAAGAAAACAAATCTATTTCGGCCAAGCACAAAGAAACAAGGTCTGCATCTCAAGTCGCTCAATTTTAGCTCCCCCCCTAGAGAGGGCTCAAACAATTCTTCTCTACTCAGCTAACTCCCCTTCGCCATTGATCAGCACTTCCCTCACATAGGTGGCAATTTTCCATCTATCATCAGGTAAAATTTGTCCTTGATGTGCTCCCATCACTCCAAAGCCAACGGAGATCACATGAAAGATTTCCCCATCAGGATTACCAGCCACTTTATCAGCCAGCAAACTTGCAGGAGGATACCCATACTTGCCGCTGGTATACAAAAAACCTTTACCATCTCCCTTATCGCCATGACAATGCCAGCAATAAATATTGTAAAGACGCTTCCCTTCAATAACGGCATCTCCTTGCATAGCCGTACCAATATAAGGATTGTGCAATACTTGTCCGGCCAGCTTCCTATTTTCGTCTGTTTTTTCAAATTCATACGGGATTTGGCCACGAGGAACCGTATTTTCTACGGGCATCAGATTCGTTACTCCACCTTCTAAAACAGGATTTTCAGAATAAGTCTCATAACTCCTGGACTGCTCCATATCAGGGAAATAACTATAGCCCGGTTTATTTCGATCATTATCACACGCAACCGCCGTCAAGCTAAATAGCAGAACCAGATATATTTTACTTAATATTTTCATAGTCAAAACTTTCTTTAAAATAGGGATGATTTTCAGGAACCAGATTTCCTTTTGTCAAGGCCTTAAAAACAAACCATGCAAACACCGAAACATACAAAATAGTCAATCCAATTTCAAAAAGGCCAATATGAGCCTTTTCTGCACCCACTGCGCCCGGCATAATAGCGATAAACAGATCGATCCAGTGGCCCACAAACACAATCAAAGAAACAATCAACAGCCAATCCGTACGTCGTTTATTACCTCGGGCCATCAGGGCAAAGAAAGGAGCCACAAAACAAACCAACACATTCACATAAAACAACGTTTCAAACCCCTTTACACGCGTAACATAATAGGTAGTTTCTTCAGGTATATTACTATACCAAATTAACAGATATTGAGAGATCCACAAATAAGCCCAGAATATACTAAAGCCAAACAGATACTTCCCCAAATCGTGAAGATGTTCATCATTCACATGATCCATATAACCCATTTTTTGCAACACCACTAAAAAAATAATGATCACAGCTATAGAATTCACAAACATACCAATAAAAGTATACCATCCATAAAGCGTACTAAACCAATGTGCATCAATACTCATCAACCAATCCCAGGCTGATGTTGAACTGGTTATAGCAAAAAAGACGATAAACAGGCCAGATAAAGTACGAAGACGGTTAAAAAGTTTTATGTCAGGATTGTTATCACTCATCAAGGAAACTTTACGGATATTATGCAGTAGAAATATCCACCCCCCCAGGTACACGAGCATACGAATTATAAAAAAGGGCATATTCAAATAAGCCTTTTTCATTTGTAATATATGATCCAGGTGTTCCGTATGCGACCAATGATATAAAGAATGCACCCCTAAAAGAATAAGAAGCATCATGATAGCACCCAACCAAATTTTACTGGCCATAGCTTCAGCAATACGCTGTACCGATGTTTGCCAACCCGACTCAGCAATCAAATGAACCGCCACAAAAAATCCAGCCCCCAAACACAGACCAATAATCATAAAGCCATTGAGCAAGACATTGGCCCAAAAACGATGACCATCTATTGTTCCTACAAAATACCCCGCCAAAGCCAGCACCAACCCGGCACCAGCACCAGCCATTAGGATAGTTTTTAGTTTTTTTGAAAAGACAAACACTTTATTCATCACTTTGCATTTTAGTAGGTTCAACATGCTTTACTTCCTGCGCACCAACACTCGTCAGAACCTCTTGAATCCGCTCCGATCCGTTGTCCTCATCTTCCAATATCACTACCAAAAAAGCATCGTCCGAGGTACGTTCATCAAAGATAATAGTAGGAGCTCCCGGGCCTATTCCTGAACGAATCAGAAAACCGAAAACCAAAGATATGGCAGCGAACAATACAGCCAACTCAAATGTCACAGGAATAAATGAAGGCACCGACAGGTATGGCTTACCTCCAAAGTTGATTGGCCAGCTTTCAGTAAACACCCACATTTGAAACCAAAAAGCAACAATAGCACCTATGGCACCAGCCAAAAAACCCAAGCGTGGCAGCCTCGACCTTTTTAGTTTTAGAACATCATCCAAACCGTGCACCGGAAAAGGCGTACGTACATCATAAATGGCAATGCCCTTGCTCTGAATTTCCTTTATCCCATCTAAGAGATCTTTATCGTCCCAAAATATTCCGGTTACATACTTATTATTTTTCATCCTGGCCTCCTTTCCTAATAAAGTTTTCCCCTGAGCTTTTCAACACTCCCTTCACTTCTGCAATAGCTACTACAGGAAAGAATCTGATAAACAAGAAAAACAAGGTAAAAAACAGACCGAAAGTTCCTATGTAAACTCCCACTTCCACCCAGGTTGGCGAGTACATAGACCAACTGGAAGGCAGAAAATCACGATGCAATGAAGTCACAATAATCACAAAACGTTCAAACCACATACCTATATTTACAAAGATGGATATCACAAAAGTGGCTGCCAAATTACGCCGTATCTTTTTAAACCAAAATAGCTGAGGTGTGATCACATTACAGGTCATCATTATCCAATAGGCCCACCAATAGGGACCGAAAGCACGATTCACAAATGCATATCGCTCATAGACGACTCCAGAATACCATGCCATAAATAACTCCGTGATATAAGCAATTCCCACAATTGAGCCCGTGGCAATGATCACCTTATTCATGGACTCCACATGCCCTACGGTTATGTAATTTTCCAGATTCAAGGCTTTACGCGTTATGATCATTAATGTTAGCACCATAGCAAAACCTGAAAATACCGCTCCGGAAACAAAGTAAGGCGGAAAAATAGTAGTATGCCATCCAGGAATAACCGAAGTAGCAAAGTCCATACTTACAATAGAGTGTACCGACAATACCAGTGGAGCAGCCAATCCCGCTAAAATCAAACTCATACTCTCATGTCTAGACCAATGACGAGCAGACCCGGTCCAACCAAAACTCAACAAGGTATAAATCTTTTTCCTAAGCCCTTCTTTTAATCGATCACGTATGGAAGCAATATCTGGTATCAAGCCCATATACCAAAACAATAAAGAAACAGTAAAATAAGTGGATATGGCAAACACATCCCAGAGTAATGGAGAATTAAAATTAACCCATAAATCTCGCGTATTCGGATACGGGAAAACGAAAAAACCCAAGGGCAGACGACCCATATGTAAGAGAGGAAATAATCCAGCACACATCACTGCGAAGATGGTCATGGCTTCCGCACTACGGTTGATACTTGTCCGCCACTTTTGACGAAAGAGCAATAAGATGGCTGATATAAAAGTACCGGCATGGCCAATACCTACCCACCATACAAAATTAGTGATACCCCATCCCCATCCGATGGTTCTATTCAGTCCCCATGTTCCAATACCATCCCACACGGTAACATAAATAGCAAAACCGCCAAATCCAAGCGCCAGCAAGGCCAAACCTAAACCTGCATACCAAAGTGGCCCAGGCTTTCCTTCCATGGGCTTTATAATATCATCGGTTACCTGCTTATAACTTTTGGACCCGGTAACCAAAGGCTCCCTTAATGGTGATACATACATTAGCTATGCGTTTTATGTTCAGGTTCTGAATTAATTTTTTCTTCAACATTTCTCACTTTAGTCAGGTATGCAACACTTGGAAGTGTATGCAATTCTTCTAATAAGTGGTATCTTCTAGGGTCTTTCATCATTTTGCTCACTGCACTATTCTTGTCATTCATATCGCCAAAGGTGATAGCTTTTGCAGGACAGCCCTGCTCACATGCCGTCTTTATTTCTCCATCACGCAATGGTTCTCCATCTTTCTTTGCTTCCATTTTTTTTTCCTGGATACGTTGAATACAGAAAGAACATTTTTCGATAACCCCTTTGGCACGAACAGTCACATCCGGATTAAGCACTAACCTTTTTAAGTCGCTGGACATTCCGGTCACATCCACTCTGTTGAAAGGAATGGAATCAGCTCCATTGTAATCAAACCAATTAAAACGGCGTACTTTATATGGACAGTTATTGTTGCAATAGCGGGTTCCAATACATCGGTTGTATGCCATCTGATTAATACCTTCTGAGCTATGATTGGTAGCCGCCACTGGACAAACATTTTCACAAGGTGCATTATCACAATGTTGACACATGACAGGTTGCCGAACAACTCTCAAGCTACTAGGGTCATCCGGAGCCTGCGTATAATATCTATCAATTCGCAACCAATGCATCTCATGCGAACGACGAACCTCATCCCTACCAACAACTGGCACATTGTTTTCCACAGAACAAGCTACCACACAAGCATTACATCCAGTACATGAACTCAGATCAATAAACATAGCCCAATGGTGTCCATTATACTCATGTTCCTTATATAAAGAAGTATGCAGCTTTTCTACTTCGGCATGCATTTCATTTCCTGAGGCAGGATCTTTTAGATACTCACTTAAAGAAGTCTCACGAATCAAAGCTCGTCCCTCCATAGAATGATGCGTTTGGGTGGTGGCCAACTCATAGGTTCCTCCAGTGCTTTTAACACTACTTACTGGAGCATAATATTTCACAAGTCCTTCACTATTGTTCAAGAGAGGCTTAAGGTCTTTTCCTATTACTTCCGGATTAGGTCCTTCCATGGTTCGTCCATAACCTAATGCAGCACTAATCACCTGATCGTGGTTACCAGGCTGAATAAATACGGGAAGCTCGATACCAGCAACTGATATAACATCTCCCTGACTCCAACCTTTTTCATCTGCTAGCTTTGGCGACACCGAAAAATAATTATCCCAACAGACCCTGGAAACCGGATCGGGCAACTCCTGCAACCATGGATTATTAGCCATTCTACCATCTCCAATGGGCACCGATTGATAAGCAATCAACTCTAATCCGTCCATCGTTTTTTCAGAGAGCACGCCTTCAGCACAGGAACTCAATTCCGGAAGTTGCCATTTTTTCGCTTTCCCCCTACCATCCACTGTCAGTAGGCCAGCACTGAGTGTTTTTTTCCAATTGGAGATAAATGGCTGATCCTCCGACGCAGGAATAATATGCGTATCCCAATAACGATGAAGATAATCATAAGCACTGGCTTCGTCACCCGACCAACTTAGCAATATCTCACTAACGCTCTTGGTATTATAAATCGGTCGAATAACAGGCTGCGTTAGAGTGAACAAACCACTGATTGGTTCTGCGTCACTCCATGATTCCAAAAAATGACTCGCAGGAAGCACATACTGACACAGCTTACTTGTTTCTTCATTCTGCGAAGTGATATTTACGGTTAAATCAACCTGATCAATAGCCTCCTGAAAGGAGAGGTCAACAGGCATATTATATGCGGGGTTTGACTCTACACAAAGCAAAGCACCCACTTTACCTGCCTTACAATTACTTACAAACTCTGCTACTGCATTGTCATCCCCTTGATAAAGTTTTATCTCATTCTCCATATCGATGGTTGAATCAAAGCTTCCCAACATAGCATTTATAGCAATTACCAGAAGTTGAATATTCTTATCATTGGAGCCTGAAATTACCAATGAAGACATTTTAGCATTGACCAAGTGTTGCGCCACCTTATTCACTTCATTTTCCAATCCTCCCTTTTTCAGGGTAGGCAAATGCATCAAACGGGCCACTTCATTATAAAGAGATAGCACATATCTACCTTCTTCCGATGGTTTCATCACATATCTGTCATCTGCATTAGAACCTGTGAGCGACATAAAACCCTCAAAATGAATATGCTTGGATATACTCTTTTGTCCATCATCCAGTTTTCTGTTTTTCACATATTGATTTGTAAAAAATGTAGGCATCAACCAGGTACCCAGAAAGTCAGCTCCAAAAGAAACCACCACCTCTGCTTTTTGGAAATGATACATAGGGATGATCGCTTCTCCAACTGCCTCTTTATAGGCTTCCCGAATTCCTGAATAAGAATATGAATCCAAGGTAAGCTGTCGACTATTGGGATACAATGACAACAAGTTTTCAAACAAAGCTTTCTGAGAAGGACTGATAAGCGTTGAAGTTAAAAATACAATTTCCTTGTCGTCACCAACATTTTTTAATCCGGCTGAGATATCTCCAAGTGCCTTTTCCCAGGTGACCTCTTCGCCCTTAAAACTAGGATTCTTAGGTCGAGACTCATCATATAAATTTAGCAATGAGGCTTGAACCTGGGCTGAAGTTCCACCCTCTGTCATCAAACACAGGTCGTTTCCCTCTATTTTTATGGGACGTCCATCACGTACTTTTACCAAGATAGGTACAGCCTCGCCTCCATTATAAAACGTGGATGCGTAAAAATTAGCAATACCCGGACGGACCTCTTCAGGCTGAATCAATAAGGGAATCGCTTTTTTAACAGGCCTTTCGCAACTGGCCAATACGGCAGCCGAAGCCACACTAAATCCAAAATACTTCAAAAAATCTCTACGAGAAGCCTTTAAAGCCTCGTCAGCCTGGATTTTATTGGGCAAATGTGCATGATCATCTTGAGCCCCTTGCTTATATTCTTCTATGCTTTTCCAGTATTTCTTCATTCGAAACGATTTGTATGATGATTTGTTTTAGGCATTGAAAGCAAAAGTGCACTCATCAATAGTGACACTTCATACAATCATTGGCACCAATATCAACAGCCTTGATAGAGTCTCTGACTCCCTCAGAAAGCTCGTTATGGTATTTATCGTATATAGAATAATAATCATTCGCAAACTGAACATTGGTTCTTCGATGACAGTCGAGACACCACCCCATTGAAAGATCATTCTCCTGCTTAAGAATATGCATCTCATCTACCGCTCCATGACACGCTGTACAGTCGAGTTTACCAGCATTAACATGTTGTGCATGGCTAAAAAACACATGGTCTGGCAAATTATGAACACGAACCCATTCAATATCACTTCCCTCTTCAAAATGTTTTACCAGCTTGGCAATTTCAGATTTACCCGAACGGCTTCCCTCGCGTACGATCACATGACAATTCATACACAAACCGGGTCCCGGGATACCAGCCGATTTTCCATTTTCTGCATTGTAATGACAATACATACAGTCAATTTTATTATCTCCGGCATGAACCTGGTGCGAAAATTTAATCGGTTGATCAGGCATATAACCCTGACTGCGACCTAGCTCAGAGGCTTCAGAATAAGCCATCTTAAGATGAACAGTAATACCTGCTAATATAACCAGGATATGAATAGCCCGGTAACGGATTTTTTTAGTGAACAATAAATCAACAATGGCCAAGGCCATTAACGAACCCACCAAAAGAAATAAGAGCAATTGAGGATAACTCTTTGGTTTTTCACCCACCCCCTCTGTTCCCAGACTTTTTAGATAGAGTCGTATCTGGCTTAGCTGCTCGTCATTTAATTGATACCCCTTATGTACTTTTGCTATGAAACCATCCGCAGGACTATTGACCGCAGATTTGAACTGCTCTGCCGATAAAGTATCGGCAGCCATCACAATCTCCATCGCCGAAGGATTCCAGTTGATCTTATCGTCAGTAAATTTAGCATGACACGATATACAAGAAGGATTATCTCCTCCGGTAGAGATCAAACCATGATACAGACGTTCTCCCATCATTAAATGATACTCCTCCGATTGGTTGAAAGGAAGGTGCTCTTGTGAAGAAGAGGAGTATGGAAAAAAGGAAAACAATAAGCAAAAAATCACTATCAACTTGGCACTAACAGGTTTAAACGAGGATAATATATTCATATTAAATCAAGGTTTTACAGTTACTCCACCCCCGCCTATTCGATCTCCCTCTACAATTTACAAACAAAATTCAACCTAACAAATATTTGTTGCTAATGTAATTAAGGAACAAGTTAAGATAATGTTCATCATTTATTAAGATTTTTTAGTTTTTATAAACCTTAGGTAACAAATCAATCTAATTTACCAGTAAGCTTCTTAACCAGATTATATTTTGAGAAAAATTCTTTGGCCACTACCCTAATAATTGTGTACACGGGGATAGCCATAAACATACCAGCCATTCCTGCCATATATCCTGCCATAATAATCACCAAGAATATTTCCAATGGATGAGCTTTTACGCTGGAAGAAAAAATGGCGGGTTGAAAAACGATATTATCCATTAGCTGTACCAACACATATAAAACAAGGATAGCTCCAAAATAAAGAAAAAAAACAGGCGGAGCGGTCATTTGCAGATATACCATCAACGATACTATCATCCCAAAAGAAACAGCAATAACAGGTCCCAAATAAGGTATTATATTTATAAAGCCGGAGAATAGCCCAATAATGAGTGCGTGCTTGAATTCCAATCCGATGGCCAGAAGGCCAATGGTTATCATAGCAGATATCAAAGAGATTTGTATTATAATGCCGATAAAATATCTTCTAAGTAGGCGGTTAATGGACCACAACATATGATCAACACCCACATAATATACTTCAGGCACAAATAATTTGATACCCTCCATTAACAACCACTCATCCTTTAAAAGAAAAAAGGTGATAAAGGAAATTGAAAACAAAGCTATAAACACACTACCTACAAAATCCACAACAGAAGCCACCATCTCCTGCAGCTTTCCTATATTAAAAATAGACACCCAGAAATCGCTCATCTGCTCCTTAATCATAGGAAAACCAATGTCGCCCAACATAGATTCCTGCAAAGTTGCCACCACAGGACTAATGGTTTGTTCCAGTCGTTCCAACATCAGGTTAAAGTCTACCGTTGACAAGAACTGCATTTCTTCCACGACAAAAGGCACCACATAACTTCCCAGACCCAGAATCAGCATCCACAGAAGCAATACAGTAGCCAATGCGCTCCAACCTTTTGACAAAGCAAACCTCCACTTTGATTTATCCCGACCCATACCCTGAAAAAAATCGAACAGGGGGCGGGTTACCAACGATAAGATGGCAGAAACCAATACAAAGAATACGATCGCTTTAAAATACCAGAGCAAATAAATTCCTATAGCAGCTGCTAGAATACCTAATATATATTTTAAGTTTTCCTTCATAGTCGAATGCACAAACAAATGAACCCACAAACAATCAGCAATCCCTCCTTATTATTTCTGATTAAAATAACTCCCCCAACAATGCATCAAAACGCTAACTCCTACCGAATCAACAGCCAATTCCTCTTCTTAAATATACCTAAAAACACCATCAAAAACAACGTCTTCAACGAAAAAACAACGATCAACACCTTTATAATTATTAATATTCTTTAACATTTTTGTTAAATATTAAGATAAAAGGGGTAAATTTACAGAAACCATAATAACATATTTATTAACCAAAAACCGTCAAACAATGAAAGGAGCTATTATCGGGGACATCATCGGATCGGCATTTGTTAACAACAAGAAGACCCCCACCGACTTCCAGTTATTCAAACCCATCTCTTCATTTACCCAAGACACTGTTTTAACGATGGCAACAGCTGAAGCAATCTCTAACGAGTTATCGTTTGAAGACTGCCTAAAGAAATGGGTTAAAAAATACCCATACGCAGGCTATCAACGCAATTTCAAAGAATGGGTAGACTCCAATACACCTAGACGCTTTATTGGTAATGGTGACGGAGCTGCACGAAGGATCAGCCCCATTGGACTGGCAGCAAATAGTTTAGAAGAAGCCTTGGCAAAGGCAGAAGAAGTAACGACCCTAACACACAACCAAGCAGTAAAAATAAAAGCTTCCAAAGCAGTTACGGCATCCATATATTTGGCAAAAATCGGAAAAAATAAAAGTTATATAAAAAAATATATTGAAAAGGCCTTCGGATACAACTTAGAAAACAGTCTTGAAAAGTTACACCAGGAAGTAACCAGTAAAAACCTTCCCACACCAGCACCTGCTGCCATCACTATTTTCTTATGGTCAGACAATTACGAAAATGCCATCCGTAAAGCCGTATCTATTGGCGGTCCCAGCAATACTATTGCTGGCATTACCGGAGCTATCGCACAAGCTTATTACAAACACATTCCCCGAAGTATTATCCGCAGAGCGTTAAATCGCTTAACGCCCGAAATGGAAAGATTAATAAATGCTTTTGAGGAAAAACATTTGAAGATACTGATGGGAAAAAAGGAGATATCTATTAATCTACATTAAATGCGAAAAGTGCTTTAGAAAATCTATTGAAGTTTACATACATCATAAGGGTTAAATATAGACTATCCCCTAAAAAAAACACCCCGGCTCCAAGATATGAAGCGGGGGTGTTACGTATATTTTAGCGATGTACTAAAAGATTGCCTTCCTATTATACAATGGCCACATCCAACACCTCTTTAATGCTATTTACATAATGAAATTCCAAGCCTTCCACATAAACATCCTTAATTTCACCCACATCTTTCATATTATCTTTGGAAAGAATAATCTCCTTAATTCCAGCTCTTTTTGCTGCTAATATTTTCTCCTTAATACCACCAACAGGGAGCACCTTTCCTCTTAAGGTAATCTCTCCGGTCATGGCAATACGTTTTTTCACTTTCTTTCCGGAGAAAGATGATACAAGAGCAGTTGCCATTGTAATTCCGGCCGATGGTCCATCTTTAGGTATCGCACCTTCCGGAACATGCACATGAATATTATTCTCCTCAAACATTTTGGCTTCAATTCCAAAAACTTTACAATTTGATTTGATATACTCCAGGGCTAATACGGCCGATTCCTTCATGACATCACCCAGGTTACCGGTTAATGTAAGCTTCCCATTACCCTTGGACAGACTAGATTCTATATACAAAATCTCTCCTCCTACCGCAGTCCATGCCAAACCGGTAACCACTCCTGGAACATGCGTATCCTGCCATTTCTCTTTAGAGAAACGTTGCACCCCTAGATTCTCCTTAATATCATCCACCGATATCGTCTTTTTAAACTCCTTATTGGTAGCAATTTTAAGGGCATACTTACGTGCCAGTTTAGCCAAGACCTTATTCAATTCCCGCACGCCAGATTCACGTGTATAGTTCTCAATCACAAAGGCCATTACTTTTTTAGATAATGAGACTTTACTTTTTGCGATACCATGATTTTCAAGCTGATTAGGCCAAAGGTGCCGTTTAGCGATCTCAGTTTTCTCATCCAAAATATATCCACTCACTTCGATCAGTTCCATCCTATCCAACAATGGTTGAGATATGGTACTCAAGGTATTGGCTGTAGCGATAAAGATAACCTTAGACAAGTCAAAATCCACTTCCAGAAAGTTATCATGAAAATTTTCATTTTGCTCGGGGTCTAAGACCTCCAATAAAGCGGCAGCCGGATCACCATGGGCACTACTTCCAATCTTATCGATCTCATCCAGAATAAAAACAGGATTTGCACTCCCTGTTTTTTTAATATTCTGAATAATACGTCCGGGCATAGCCCCAATATAGGTTTTTCGATGCCCTCTGATCTCTGACTCGTCATGCACGCCACCAAGTGACATTCTGGCATATTTTCGACCCAAAGCAGCAGCTACCGATTTTCCTAAAGATGTTTTTCCAACCCCCGGAGGGCCATACAGACATATAATAGGAGACTTTAGGTCACCCCTCAGTTTAAGCACTGCCAGATGTTCCAGTATACGTTCCTTCACCCCATCCAGGCCAAAATGATCCCTATCCAGGATTTTTTCTGCGGAATCCATGTCAAACTTATCCTTGGTATATTCATTCCACGGAATATCCAATAATGTTTGCAGGTAATTATATTGAACCGAGTATTCACCCGTAGCAGGATTTAAACGCTCCAGCTTATCAAGCTCTTTGTAAAACAATTCGGACACCTCTTTTCCCCACTTCTTTTTCTTGGCCTTTTCTTTGAGTTCTCTCACCTCCTGCTCAATAGGACTGGAACCCAACTCATCCTGAATTGTCTTCATCTGTTGATGAAGCATATATTCACGTTGTTGCTGATCAATATCCAACTTCACTTTACTTTGGATATCATTTTTAAGTTCCAATAGTTGCACCTCACGAGTCAGGTGTTCCAGCAACTTCATTCCTCTATCTCTCAACTCATCAATCCCTAAAAGTCCTTGCTTATCCTTAACCGATATTTCGGTATTAGAACAAATAAAGTTGATTAAGAAAGATGAGTTTTCTATGTTTTTCACGGCAAAAGATGCCTCTGGCGGGATATTGGCCGAATACTTTATAATCCTCAATGACAAATCTTTCAATGAACCTACCAGCGCTTCATAATCACGAGATTTATCATCTTCGGGTGTCACATCTTGCAGTTGCGACACCTTAGCTTTAAGATAAGGTTCTGTGGTCACAAATTCTTCCACTTTAAAACGAACCTTTCCCTGGATAATAGCCGATGTAGAACCATCAGGCATTTCCAGCACTTTTATAACCTTAGCTACCGTACCTATTTTATACAGATCCTCTTCCTTAGGATCTTCCACTTCGACCTCTTTTTGAGCCACGGCACCAAAAACGCCGCCATTACGCTGCACTTCCTTTACCAGCTTCATCGATTTCTCACGCCCTAAAGAAATGGGAACAATGACACCCGGGAACAACACCGTATTTCGTAACGGCAAGATAGCCATGGTATCAGGCATCTCGAAATCAGTCACATCCCCCTCATCCTCATCGGAAACAATAGGAATAAATTCCGCATCCGACTCATAATCCTCATTTAATCCTAAATTATCTATTGAGATTTTAATTTCATTCATAATATTGCAATATGTCTTGAACAGTGTCATGTTGTCACACTATTGGCAACTTCAACACAGTTCGTTGTATTGGCAATAGGTATGCCAAAATAATTTTTCGCAGTTCCACACACCAATTTAATGTTACAAAAAGAAGATCATACCAGAATGATAGGTATAAAAAAAGCTTCGGTTATACCGAAGCTTCAAGAAAGTCAAGCTATAATAAGCCTATTTTTTTTTGCTATCCATGTGTTTTTGATATCTGTTTCTAAACTTATCAACACGTCCTGCTGTATCAACAAGTTTCATCTTACCAGTGTAAAAAGGGTGAGATGTATTAGAGATCTCAAGTTTCACCAATGGATACTCTACTCCGTCAATTTCAATTGTATCTTTGGCGTTTGCTGTAGAACGAGTAATAAAAGTTTCCTCGTTTGACATATCTTTGAAAGCAACCAAGCGATAATTATCCGGATGAATTTCCTTTTTCATTTTCTTAACTCTTTAATATTCAAAAAACTTAACGGACTGCAAAGGTAAATATTAAAATCTAACCTGCAAAAGAAAAAGCAAATATTTACAAAGAATTGCCTGATTTGCCTTTAGCCCAATAAAGACGCAGCACTCACAGCCAATTATTACACCTTAGACCGAACCACCCGTTCCTTGGCATCGCGAGGAATGGCTGATGCTCTGACATTTTTTCTTTTGCTTGGATCAAATATTAAACGATAGGTGATATGCTTTTTTGAAAACTCAGCACCCATTGAATCCTGTAGGGCCCTCATCTTTGGGTTAAAGTCCCCTACCCACGACAATTCCATCTCATCATACCAAGTCCTGGAAAAAACGGGCTTACGCAAATGATAAAACAACCCGGACTCCACGCCCGACTTTTGAAATTTGGTTTTTACACCAAGAATAACGACCCGTAATCGGGTCATTGTATTTTTACGCTTTAGCCATAAAAACCTCAGTTTATTTAATAAATTCAGCTTTCCATTAAAACGTTTAAAAATCTGATTGACATCAGGATACATCAATATGAAACCAATAGGTTCATTTTTGTAATATGCAAACCACAACAATTCCTCCAAGGCAATGGGCTTGGCTTTATCAAATGAAGGCTGTACCTTTTCCTTGGTTAAGGGGGTAAAATTTTCATGAAATTTCCAGGCATCATTATATATCTCAATCATATCTTCGATATATTTATCCTTCTGATTCCAGGTTAAGTGCCTGAATTCATAATCTGGCTTTTTACCTATCCATTCGGCTATCTTCCAGAATCTTTCCGGAAACGGTTTTTTCAAATCCAGTCTATTGGTCACCTGCTCAAAGTAATTTACAAAGCCATAGGCTTCATAAAAAGCTTTATAATAGGGAGGATTATATTGCATTCCATAGGTAGGATCTGTAAATCCTTCCACCAGTAAACCCCAAAAATTATCGTTCTCTCCAAAGTTAATGGGACCATCCGCAGCTTCCATACCTTGCGACTTTAGCCATTCCACCCCCGCATCAAACAATGTAAAAGCTGCTTTCTGATCATTTACACATTCAAAAAAACCCAATCCTCCTGTAGGCTGTTCATACCCGTAGGCTTTTTTTTCATTTACAAAAGCCGCTATTCGTCCAATCACCTCACCTTTATCCTTAAGTATAAAACGAATCGCAGAACCTTGTTTAAAAAAGACATTTACCTTTGGGTTAAAAATATTTTCAATGTCGGAATTTAAGGGTCTCACATAATGTTTATCCCCCTTATATATTTTCTCAACCACATTTAAAAAACCAGCTCTTGTGGCCTTATCTTCAACAACTAAAATCTGCATATTGAAACTAAATTTATTTTTACAACAAGAGCTAAATAACCACAAAGCCAATTATAAAGACAAATACTACATATCAAAATGCTTAGATTTGTTACTCTGAAAAGATATATTTGAAAGATAATTGGCAGGCATCACCCCTTGAGCGCATAAAGCTATAAAAATTGTACCTCCTACAAAAACATGTAACCCGCAAAACTTAGAATTTATACCACGAATTATAACTCGATGGAAATTTAAGCTGTATTCCTTTATGAAAATATTCATTTTTTGCAGCAACGTATTCATAATTACGCTCCCATTCTAGCGCATTATGAGCCACCTGCTTAACGGCCTCAATTATATAGTCTATTTCTTCTTCTGAGGTAGTTGGATGCACCGACAAACGAACCCAACCAGGCTTTTCAGACAAATCTCCTTTATTAATTTTACTGGTAATTTTATTTGAGGTATAATAATTCACGTGGAGCAAATAATGCCCATAAGTACCCGCACAGGAACATCCCCCACGCACCTGAATCCCAAAATAATCATTCAACAAGCGAACCACCAGATTAAAATGCAAACCTTCGAGGTAAAAAGATATGGCGGCAATACGCTCATCCATATTATCCGCGAGAATGTGCATTCCGGGAATTTCACGGAAGGCCTTCAATATCCTGGCCACCTGAGCTTCTTCCCGTTCACGCATTTTCTGACAGTTCATCTCTTCCTTCAGTTTAATACTCAAGGCAGCTTTAATGGATTGCAAAAAACCGGGCGTACCTCCATCTTCACGTGCCTCAATATCATCCACATACCTGTATTTACCCCAACGATTTGTCCAATCCACAGTACCACCGCCAGAATTATCTGGTGCATGATTGTGATAAATAGAACTATTGAATACCAGCACTCCTGAGCTACCAGGTCCTCCCAAAAATTTATGCGGTGAAAAATAAATAGCATCAAGCCCCATCATCGGGTTTTCAGGATGCATATTAATATCCACATATGGTGCTGAAGCTGCAAAATCCACGAAACAAAATCCACCATGCTCATGCATTATCTGTGCTAATTCAAAATAGGGCACCTCAATACCAGTCACATTAGAACAGGCCGAGAACGCTCCTATCTTCAATGTTCTGTTTTCGTATTTTACGATTTCCTTCCTTAGAGATTCCGGGTTAACCAATAATTCTTTATTAGGTTCCAACACCACCACATCGGCATTTGATTCCAACCAGGAGGTATGATTAGAATGATGTTCCATATGCGTAATGAACACCACCGGACGATGCTCGGGAGGAATACTGTAATAACGCTGTGCCTGTTCAGGAACGCGCATTCCCAGAATACGTTGCAATTTATTAACAACGGATGTCATACCCGAACCCGCAGTAATGATAATATCATCGTCATTGGCATTTACATGTTGTTTGATGATATGATGCGATTGCTTATAGATATTAGTCATTATCATACCCGTATCGCTGGATTCGGAATGGGTATTGGCCACCATCGGCCCTATCTTATCCCTCAGAATATTTTCAATGGGCAGATAGAGTCTTCCACTGGCAATCCAATCGGCATACAAAAGAGGCTTCATACCCAAAGGCGTTTCGATTTGGGCATCATAACCAATCGTATTTTCTCGATACTTCTTAAAATGCGCTTCGTGCTTCAGCATAAGTTAAATATTTTGCCTTAAAGATAGACATGCTAACTGGAAAAATTACTGATTTTTATTATGATCTCGACATTCTAATACTACACACCCTCTTATATTCCACCACTTTTCACAAAAGCTATTTCGGTCTTCACATCCTCAATAAGCCATGCTCCATTTACAGGATGCGACAATCCTGTAACAAAATCTTCGACCCGGGTCATGCACAAAGCAGATTTCCTGCATACCTGCCTTAAAAATCGCCCTTGAACTCTCTGAGTAAATCGATTACTAGAAGAAAGACGCTGCTCTATCAAACCTATGTACTTATTCACCTCCATCAAGTCCATCCCTCCTCCTCGTTGCAAAAAGACAGCTAAGCCTACCCAAACCGAGTCCATCAAAAATGCATGATCACCCTTCAACCAATCTTCTGCCAAGATTTTCAAATCGGGCAGCCGCCATAACAAATTAGAACCCAACTGTTCTGCAATTTCGCCATGGTGCAAAAGCAATGCCCATTCTTCCATCCATTTTTTATTATCGGGTAACGGATCTGCGATCATAGTGGCCAGGATCATGGTTTCCCTAACCTCTCTACTCCAAAGACGATCTGCCAATTTATTGTCACCACCATATTCTTTGGCCACCTTTCTAAGCCATAAAATACTGGCCCCGTAATTTAGCTGATAATCCAACCCCCGCTCCTTCATCTGTGAAGAAACATCTCCATCCATAAGCTTTTTCAAGCGCCGTATTATCTCGTCCACTTTATTGGATGTATCATCCTGCATATAAAATCTCATTCTTCTAATATGTTATAATTAACTAAAATTCAAGCACAAATAGCACCAGACACAATTTTATTGATTTTTTTTAAAGAAAACACTTGCAAATCTAGCAATTTTAATATTATCTTTGCATCGCTTTTAGCAAAAGATGGTGATTGTAGCTCAGTTGGTTAGAGCGCTGGATTGTGGTTCCAGAGGTCGCCGGTTCGAGACCGGTCTTTCACCCAAAAACAAAAAAACGCAGTTTTCGAATCAGAAAGCTGCGTTTTTTGTTTTTATTTGTCCAATATACGAAGCAGTTCCTTGACTTCGTCAAAAATACACCATACATTTGCTTAAGGACGAGAAAATCGGCATTGATTACACACCTCCTTGGCAAAATAACAAAGGTAGCTTTACCGGCTACCTTTTTTTTATTTTGCTCAAAACACGATTCTTTTTGAACAAATAAGAGCATATCAGATTTTTATTTATATTGTTCAAGCTAAATTGAAAGTACCACATGAGAGCCATCCTATACCATGCCAGCATTTGCCTTCTAACACTAACACTGAACACGCTGGCAAAAGCACAGAATGTCCTGGATAAAATATCGAAACTCGAAGAAGCGGTATTTACCATAACCTCTTACGATAAAAACGCCCATGAAATCAGATCTCGCACAGGATTTTTCATCAGCAACGATGGTATTGCCTTGGCACCTTCCAGCATCTTTTTAGATACAGACTCCATATCACTTACCCTCCGAAATGGCAGGACCTACAGAATTGCACAAATGATATCCTCCCACGAGATGGCTAATCTAAGCATGTTTAAGGTCTTTGATCATAGAGGGAAGGGTTTTGATTACATCATTCCCTCCCAAAGTACTGAAAACGAGAACAACGAGGTTCTAATATTCAGCGATCCCAAAGAAGCCCAAGGTGGGGTAAGTCTGGGAGTTGTTTCCCAGGTTTTTCAAGCACCCTACCTGAACCGTCTGGTAAAAATAGATTCCGACTATGGAGAGCGCTCTTCGGGAGCTCCGGTAATCAACGACACTGGCGAACTCATAGGCATCGCCCACTTCTTAAAGAAAGGCAACATGCACCTATTTGCGAGCACCCATATTTTAAACGACACCCTTTGGGCAAACCATACCACAACAAAGAACTGGAAGACGTTAAAAAGACAAAAAGACATTGAGTTACACTCCTACATGCTGGATGGCATTTCCCATTTCATCCATTTGCAATGGGTGGATGCTGCCAGAGACTTCACATCCTATCTCAAAAACGACAGCACCAATGTAGCAGCCCACATACTCAGAGGCGAAGCCCGAAGGCGTTATGAAAATTTCATTGGCATGCGATTAGATTATGACTACGTCAAGCACCTACATCCAGATCACTTTCTAATGCACTATTATGAAGCCCTGGACCATATAAGAAACAAAAACGACAAAGAAGCGTTTGTCAGTCTCATAGCCAGCATCGAAAATTATGAGTATTTTTCGCCCGCTCTGGTTGAATTTGGACTATTGGTTATTAAACTAAGAAATGACATTGAAACAGCCATGAAATGCTACGACCAGGCCATCAAAACCACCCCTTTATATGCAAATGGCTTTTACGAAAGGTCCCGTTTGAAGATACAATACTTCGACGACAAAGAAACCGCAATGGAAGACATTAGCCGAGCCATACAGCTAAACCGTCGTTTACCCGGAGCCTTTACCATCAGAGGAACCCTACAAATACAATCTGAAAATTATTTGGAAGCCATCACCGATCTGGACAAGGCTCTTAACATTGATCCAAGCGACACCCATGCACTTTTTAACAGAGGCCTGGCCTATTATAACTTAGGCATGAAACAAAAGAGCTGTAAAGACTGGGATACAGCAGGACAATTGGGCCACTACAAGTCCACCAAATACCTATCCAGATACTGCAATAAAACCCCCATCAGAAGGAGTCAGCGCTAAGTATTCTTTTAGCTAAAAAAAAAGACTAAATTTGCCAAAAAACAATATAATGACAACTATTGAACAGCTAAAAGATTTAGCGGGACGCCAGCTGGCGTTAAGGAGGTATCTTTGACATCGACCGCAAAAAAATTGAGATAGAAGAAGAGGAGATGCGTTCGCAGGCTCCTGATTTCTGGAATGATGCAAAGTCTGCAGAAACCCATATGCGGATGCTCCGCGAGCTCAAGGCATGGGTTAAAGACTACGAGGAAATCGAAACACAAATAGAAGATCTTCATGTGCTATTCGACTTTTTAAAGGAAGGAGAAGCCGGGCAGGAAGATATAGATACCCTATTTGTTGACACTTTAGAAAAAACGGAGGCCTTAGAACTTAAAAACATGCTTCGTCGAGAGGAGGATAAGTTAGGTGCTGTTTTAAAAATCAATGCAGGTGCTGGAGGCACAGAAAGTCAGGACTGGGCTGAGATGCTCATGCGAATGTATATTCGTTGGGGGGAAAAACACAAATACAAAGTAAAGGAAGTAAATTATCAAGCAGGTGACGATGCAGGTATTAAAACGGTCACGCTACAATTTGAAGGAGATTTTGCCTATGGCTATTTAAAGAGCGAAAATGGGGTACACCGACTTGTTCGCCTATCACCATTTAATGCTGCCAATAAGAGGATGACCTCCTTTTCTTCAGTCTTCATCACTCCTTTGATCGATGACACCATTGAAATTGAAATTAATCCCTCGGATATTTCTTGGGAGACATTTCGATCAGGAGGTGCCGGTGGTCAAAATGTAAACAAAGTAGAAACAGGCGTACGCTTACGCCATGCGCCAACAGGAATCACCATTGAGAACACCGAATCGCGCTCTCAACTGGGCAATAAGGAAAATGCCATGCGACTTTTAAAGTCCCAGCTTTACGAGATGGAGCTACGTAAACGGATGGAAGAGCAAAATAAAGTTGAGAGCAACAAGATGAAGATAGAATGGGGTTCACAAATCCGATCCTATGTTTTTCAACCGTACAAAATGGTAAAGGATCTACGCACCAATGTAGAAACATCCAATGTACAAGCTGTGATGGATGGCGATATCGACTTATTTACAAAAGCCTATTTAATGGAATTTAGCGGCAAAAAGGAAGAATAAGCTTATTTATCAAAACATATTCTAATAACTTTAAAACACATCAGATGATAACAATGCTTCATAACCCTCGGTGTTCCAAAAGTCGTATGGGACTGGAATACCTAAAAGAAAAAGGCATTACGCCCATCATAGTAAAATACCTTGACACACCCTTAAACTACGAAGAGCTAAAACAGATATTGCAAAAGCTCGATATGAAACCTCTGGAACTAATCAGAACCAATGAAGATTATTTCAAGAAAGAGATCAAGGGGAAAGACTTTTCTGACGAAGAGTTGATTCATGCCATGGTTGAACATCCTAAACTCATAGAACGCCCTATTGTCATCAATGGCTCCAAAGCTGTTGTAGGCAGACCCACCGAAAAGATAGAAGAAGTAATATAAAATAATTCCATGCAGTGAACAAAGGCACCAATAAGTACAACTTTGTTTCACTGCATGGAAAACACTAGAAACCTCTGCTCTATTGTATCATTACTTTATGATTTGAGACCTGTCCATTATAATTAATTCTTACAATATAAATTCCTGGATTTAGCTTGCTCACATTTACTGTCCATTCATCCGTTTCAACGGAATGACGAAGCACCAGACTTCCTAAACTATTATAAACTTCACAGGTAGCTCCTCTCACTTCTTTTACAACAAAATAGTTGGATGCTGGATTCGGATAAATCATATTTTCAGCCCCTTTTTTAGCCGAATAAATATCATTACTTATATCACCCTGATAAACTTCAACCTCAGCTAAATTTAAAGTCGTTTCGTTATTCATCTGCACTCTTACGAAACGCCCAGACACATTCTCCGCCTTTGTTGTCACCGCAAAATCAGGATAAGATGTAAAAGTTTCGCTATGGGTAATGACACCTTCACTATTCATAACAGAAACCGTAAAATCTGACAATCTGGTCTGGCAACAATCATCAGTGCGATTATATATTTTAATATCACCAATGACTTGGTTTGAGCCCAGATCCACTTGCCACCAAGGGTTGGAACCATCCGTATCCACAAAGGCAACAGTAACAGATCCACTTCCCCAATTACCATTTGTATTCCCATCAATAGCCAACGAGGCAGGAGAGTTAGCTCCTGTAGTTGATTGTGTAGCCACTCCGTTGAGCGCCAGATTCACTCCTTTTGTATAATTTTTCAAACACATGGACATTATTTCGTCACCAGCTGTACTGATGGAACCATCGGTCAAACTAATTGTATTCCATATATTATACAAAACCAACCCATCCACTTCATACTCCAGAGCTTTTTCTAAACGCGTACCATTCCCTTTGGCATCATTATGGTTTACTTCGGAATCCCATACCGGCAAATTCTTGGCTTCAGCCGCAGCAATAAAAGTGGGCCAGGAGCTATGATTAAAACCCAAATTATGCGTAGCAGCCACCGTAATATAATCACTTATATCCGTATTATTAAAAACATCTATACTTGCTGGAATACCCCAAACACAAGGCCCTATGAGCTCAGCTCCATTAACATTATTATAAAGAGAGGCATAGATCGTATTCATCTGAGCTGTACTCCAAGCTACATCAGGCCTACCATCTTCGTTAAATGGATTAATCCATTTACAAGGATATTCTGCGGCAAAATCCTTGATTCTATTAATAAGCGTATTGGTGGCTTCTTCATCATCCAAAACAGAAACCATATCTCCATTTAAAATGCCATTGGCAATACGATGGCCTCCACTCGACTGAGCTGGGTTTGCAAAAATAAGGAAACCTTCATCAACCGCTTTGTTATAAAAGTAATCAAACATCTCTTTGTTGGGATTCAGCCCTTCGGCATAAATAGGAATACGTATCCCATTTACACCCAAATTCTTCATCCCTTCAATGAGATTGTCGGCTTGCGTTTCTGTGGTAATTTGATCAGAAATAAAAGCCTGCTTTACATCTCCCAACACATAATCCATGTCATTGGTATAAATAGTACTTTGTGCATTAATAGAAAAAACAACTATTAAAAAGAAAAAGAATAATGTAGAATGTTTCATTTTTTTAAATTTTTATACTTAAGAGTAGACTAATTTTAAAGGCTTATATAATTGGAGGTTCATCTTTACTCCACTTGTAACATTAATATATTGGGAGCACTTTGTCCTACACTACGTAACTCAATATAGTTGGCCCCTGCTTCTAGTTTTTGGCTTGTAACAATTTGTTTCCAACCGGCATTCCAAGAATCAGTAGATGTAAACTTGAGCCTGGCTACCTTTTTACTATTGATGATAAGATCCATAGGACGCAAGGATTTTTGATCCTTGCTAGCATAGTTTATTTTCAAAGTAAAAGAACCGGCACTACCGTCATTTTCCTGATACCAAACCACATGACCTTCCTGTCCGTTAAAATCCAGATACTTCACCCCATTCTTCGTTTGAACAGTGGCTCCAGAAAAGTCCGCATCGATGGCTCTCATTCCACCTTCACTTTCATTAACCTGAGGATGCAGAGTAGCATCGTCCCAACAAAGTCCAGTATTTACATCAAACTCCTCTTGCATTTCAAGGATCACTTCTCTATTTTGTACCACGATAGCTCTTACGATTGTTCCCATTTCTACAGGAAAAGCTCCCTTGTACAAGTTACTTTTGACGGTAGGTAAGCTTCCGTCCAATGTATAATATATCTGTGTTGGCTGGGCTTGCCATTGACCTAAAATGGTCATTGATTTCACATCAATACAAACTTTATTAGATGTAAGCCCTTGCTTTTCACCAACAATAGCTGCCGCAGTCAGACCAACATTCGTTGCCTCTTTACCCACCTTTAAAAAAGCACGTGTAAGACCCATAAAGGCTCTTCGATAGTTTACATTTACATTTTTGGTAGTATCCACCGGATCTCCATTTTCAAGCGATAAGATCTGCGCATCACCATCAATATGATAGTAAATACAATTCTCACCATAAGGATAAAACACACCAGAAGAATCTGTAATTGAAGTAGTAACAATAGCAATATTATCTTTTGAGATATCAATCGTAGAATCATTCATCAATTGGATACTTGCTGGACGCCCAGCGGTAGTATACGCTGTGGAGGAAACTACTCTTCCATTTACATAGCCCTTGGCCAGGATGGTACCTTCTTCATAAGGAACCATCCACTCACATTGCATTTCATCCCATTTTGTACCAGGTTTATCTTTCCCCAACGATCGTCCGTTCACAAAAAGCTCAACCTCATCGCAGTTAGAATATACCCAAACAGGGATTTCAGTACCCTTATCCAGTGTTGGATGGGTCCAATGAGGTAATATATGCACCATTGGCTTTTTAGTCCATTGACTTTGGTAGAAATAAAACAAATCTTTCTCAAAACCAGCTACATCTAGCGCCCCGCCCATAAAAAGACGAAATGGCCATCCTCCATGTACATAAGAAGCCTCACCGTAATAATCAAAGCCAGTCCATCTAAAGTGACCACTATACCATGGCAGATCCCGCATTAGCTCCCAATTTTTACGTGCAGATATGCGCACCATTGCATTATCATACGATGAGTTAAAATGCTGCTTTCGATTTACCCATTGATCTCTAGGAGCCCACTCATAACTAAATACTTCCTCTTGGGTCAGATCAGGTAAAGCGAATGGCTGCTGGCCTTTATTGGGATAACCATCACGGAACCAGGTTTTTGTACGATAATAACCTCGGGTTTGCCAAGTATGCGGTGCCTCTGTGGCAACAAAAGGCTTAAGGGGTCGTTCTTTCTGATAAAAACCCTGCTTCTCACTTCCTCCATTTACGCCAAACACATCCATATATTCAGATGCACTATGACCTGAAGTAACCAAACGAGAAGGATCTAACTGATGACATTTAGCCACTAGCTCTTTGGCAATTTCGCCCTTTGTTTCGTTACCTAAACTATAAATAATAATAGAAGGATGATTACGGTTTCGCTCCAACCATTCTGTCATATCCCTTTCCCACCAATCATTGAATGCTTGCGCACCATAATCCATTTTGGCCTTACGCATCCACCCATCAAAAATCTCATCCATCACTAAAAAACCCATTTCATCACACAGGTCGTAAAACATTGGTGGAGCAGGATTATGCGCTGTACGAATAGCATTTACCCCCATCTCTTTCAATAAGCTCAACTTCCACTTCAAAAGGGGCAAAGTCCAGGCACCCCCCACAGGTCCACCCTCATAATGCTCACATACCCCCAACAACTTACACACTTCTCCATTAAGTAAGAAACCATTATCCGTTGACCATTCAATATTGCGAACACCATACTTTGTTTCCACGTGATCCACCAATTTACCTTTCACCCACAACCCATTTGTAACGGTATAAAGATAAGGCGAATCAGGACTCCACAAGGCAGGCTTTTCGATGGTGAATTCCTGATCTATACTAAGCTTTGATTTAGGACTCCACTTAATATTTTTTTTGCTCACTTTCACTTCTTCGCCCGACGCATTGGTAATAGTTGTTTTCAAGACAGCTTTTACTTTAGCTGAAGAATGGTTCATTAGAACAGCATTCACACTCACATTCACCTTTTCAGAAGTAGCCATATCCGAAGTAATATGAATACCATTAGGACAAACACGTTGCTGCCCGGTAACAATAAGGTGCACAGGGGCATAAATGCCACAGGGGTGATACCAACGGGCCGAAGGCTCTCTGGAGTTGTCCACCCGAACAGCAATACTATTATTTCCCGGCTTTAGATATTTAGACAACCCATAACGGAAAGAAATATAACCATAAGGCCGTTTTCCCAGATAATGTCCATTCACCCACACCTCACTATTCATATAAACCCCATCAAATTCAATTTGAACAAGTTTAGAACTCCAACTTTCCGGAGCAGTAAAACTTTTGCGATACCAAGCGATTCCACCATCATAATATCCACCACTCCCACCTTGAGCTCCATTTTTTGAAACACCCTCTACATGAGCCCAATCGTGAGGTATACTCACCTCTTGCCATCCCGAAACATCCATATCCTGTTTTGAGAAATCAGGATCATCTTGTAAAATAAAATGCCAGCCAGAGTCGAGACTTATGGTTGCTCTTTGCGAATATCCACGGGCGCATCCTAATACTGCTATCAGTATAAAAAGTAAATAATTACGGAAGTTCATTTTTTTATTTTTTTTAACTGTATAAAAATTAACCAATCCACAATAACCAGCACAACATTCGCAATGCACCTGTATAGTCTGATTATTTTATCCGGTCATGTCGATTTCACATCTATAGATTTTTTTTCAATGATCACATAAAGCGTAACACCACAACAACCTACCGATATAAACATCACACTTGAAGCTTTCGCTTAGCAATACCCATATCAAATAGAAAATCAGATGTTGATATAATTTTGATTTATTTTTTAAGACGCCAATGTGGGTAGAGAAGCTCTTAGGCTACCTCTATGACAAAAAAGGGTCTATTCGTTTGTGTATGAATACACAAACGAAAGAGAACCCTTTAAGAAATATATTAGACAAATTTAATACTGGATAAGATCTTCATTATATTGATTCACCTCATCAACCACCCTATTTCTAAAAAGTAGTTCATCAGTGGCTTTATAGGTATTACCATTTGACGAATACGAATAATTAAGGAATAAAGTGCGCGTACTGGGATCATAATAAGAACCGCCCTCATCAACAATCGTAGAAGAAGCATCTGCGCCCATAATAGACAAAGAGTTATCGTCATTCAACACGATATTCATTTCGGCGCTATAGGCAGTAGAGTACGAAGTCGTTTTCATTGTCGTAGGAGACTTCATTTCCAGAAGAATCACATCATCAATCCCTTCAGGATAAGAAAACGTTTCACTACCTTCGGCATCGCTTTTTACATACTGACCTTTTTGTATATAATAACCATAAAGTTGGTTAATATAAGAAAAAGTAATCAAGGTAGAAGAGAAGTCTGACAATATCGAATCAGCATTTTCCACACTTTCTATCCCAAAAGAAAGTGCATAGTTATTACCCAAAGACAGTGGATCTGATAAAAACTTAGCAGAATCGGCTTGCACATACACAAATCCCTGAACAGAGCCAGCTGGAATAGTAATCACATTATTACTGGGATTACCTTCGGCATCAACCAGCTCATAATAATCTTCTGGCAAAACTGTATATCCAGCATTGTTCACCTCAGCATCATCAGACAATGAGAATGCCACATCAACATCTTGGGTATTGGACAATACACCACCCAATACGACACCCACACCAATACGCATACCTTCATCCATGATAAAAGTTCTGGCAATAGTTTCTTTGGGAAAGTAAACAGCTGTATAATCAAACTCATTTTCCACAAAGTCATCGTATCCACAAGAAGAGAAGGTCAGTCCGATGATGATCAAGGATACCATCATCTGGGATATTACTTTAAATCTATTATTATTCATCATCATTATATTTAATATTTTACCAACCTTGGTTTTGTTTCAAATTACTATTTAATATCAGCTCAGCATAGGGTAGTGGCAAATAACTATTTTTTGCTTCATAAGTTCGATTTTCAACTTCAACTTCTTGATATGAAAATGTTCCATCAGCATTTTTTGTTATTTTCATTCCTCTCACATCCTCCGTTGCCACGATATCATTCCAGCGACGCAAGTCATGAAACCGTTCTCCAGAGAAGCACATTTCAATACGTCGTTCATTTTTGAGCAAAGTTCTAAAGTCTGCACTATTTGCAGCAACCAAATCTAGGTACTCATCAGAAGTAATACCTGCTCTTTTTCGTACCTGTGCCAACGCATCTTTAGCAGAAAAATTATATCCAGCAGGAATTATATCTGGGCCAAAAGCCTCATTCGCTGCTTCAGCATAATTGAGATAAAGTTCTGTCAATCCCAATTGTACATATACTCTTGCAGCTGAAGTTGTTGCATTATCAACAGAAGGATCAAAATTCAACTTATTAAGAAATCTCTTTAAATAATAACCTGTACGCGTTCCTTCTGTACGCATGAAACCACCATAATTGTCTAAACCTCCCTCATAAATCTGCAATGAATCGTAGTCAGATCCTGTTTCAGAAGTAAAAGAACGATCAGTATTATAAAAAATAAATTTATAAAAGCGATCATCCCTAGAGGCATAAGGATTAGCAGGATCATACTCAACTGACATACTAATGGGATATCCTTTTGAATCAGGGAAAGCGTCTACTAGGTTTTGCGAAGGATTGACCTCGCCCTGCCCATATAAAGTAGGAGGATATAATCTTTCTTCCAGATCCTTCTTAAGGTTAGCATCTCTCAATCTCCAGATATGATCTACATTGGTTGTGGAAGTATAATCATAATCTTGTAAAGACTTTAAAGAACCACTATTTTGCATAATGGCCTCATGGGCCAATGCGGCTGCCTCTTCCCACTTAGATAAATCGTTTGTTGGATTAAAAGCGGGACTAGCGGCATACAAAGCCACTTTAGCCTTCAAGGCATAAGCTGCCAGACCACTGGCTCGTCCTATCTGCACATTACCTATGTATGCATCGCTACCTGAGTAAGTAAGCGGCAAGCTATCAATTGCCACGTCCAAATCAGCCATGATTTGTGCCACACAGTCATCATAAGAATCTCTTGATAAGGAAGCATACTCTTCGTCTTCTAGTATTTCATTAACAATAGGAAAACCAAGCATATTACCCTCGTTATCAGGACCTCCATAAACCTTAAGCAACTCCCACTCTGCCCAAGCCTTTAAAAAGAAGGCCTCTCCGTAATAGCGACGAATTACTGTTTCACTTATATCTTCAAATGCCTCACCATTGATATAGTACAGCCCTTTGTTATGGACAAGATCGATATACTGGAATATCTGACGCATGTTATCATACGATTGCTCCCAGGTATCAGAATAAGGATTGCTAGTAGGCCCCCAATAGCCGCTTCCCAGCGCAGATTCATTAGAATTTAGAACTGCATTATCCGTAAGGTACTCCCTAGAAAAATCAGTAAAATATTCATAATCATAGAAGCTATAAAGGTCATCAATCAGACCACGGGATCGTTGGCCAGAGGTAAGTACCACCTCTTCCTCTGTATACTGCTGATCATCCTCTAAAAAATCGCTACAACCCACTGTAACAAACAATAAAGCAATGACAGGAAAAATTATATAATTAAATTTCATCATTCTGTATTTTTAGCATTAACGAATTAAAACTTCAAAGTTGCACCTAGAACAAAACTTCTCATCATAGGGTACTCCGACACTCCAGCATTCATATCTTCAGGATCTAAATCCTTCACCTTACTGATTACAGCCAAGTTACTTCCTCGCACAAAAAGTTTTACATTAGAGAACAAGCTATTAGAAATAAAAGACTTTGGCAAAGTATAACCTAACTCGACATTTGATATTCTAAAATAACCACCATTTACCAGCCAGTAATCAGAATTTTCGTAGTTATTGTTACTTGTTAGAACACTCAGACGAGGATTCGCATTGCCATTGGGTAGATCTTTATTTACACTCGCATAATAATTACCCAGGCCACTATGTGTATAATAGTCGTATGATTTAAGGTTAATATCATAACCTGCGACACCATTACCCAAAACATCCAGATTAAAGCCTTTATATTCAAAACCAAATGCAATTCCGTAGTTAAATCGAGGTGTGCTATTCCCAATCTCCTTTTGATCCCTCGCATCAATGACGCCATCATTATTCTGATCAACATATTTAACATCCCCCACTTGAACTTCGCCAAATTGAGGCAGTGCATCGGCTATGTTTTCAGCTGTAAAAAGACCATCACTCTCATAACCCATGATTTGGTCAATAGCTTGTCCTTGTTGCAGTCGATATTGATCAGGGTATTGCACTTCCGATATTTTTTCGCCCACTATTTTATTATTCCCTACATTCCCACTTACATAATAACTAAAGTCTTCTCCACGATCACTAAACATGATGTTTGCATTGAAGCCGGTATTTCTTCTCTCTTCGAAATTCAATGACGGCAAATACACATCACCGCCTAAAGCACTGGCATACTGCTCACTCGCTTTTGAGATAATATTACTAATGGCTATATTAAAGTAATTGAATTGAAGGTTTATCTTTTTAAGTACGTTCAATTCTACACCCGCAAAAAATTGATCATATAACACCCAATCAATCTCTTCATTACCAGTAGCCGTTTGTCTATAACCAAATTGATATTGATCAGTTGTTCCTGTACCCAGATAGGTGGTACCATTTTTCAAACCACCACCCCAAGTATCATTATACAACAAAGAGGTGGATGTATATTCTGTACCAACTCTACCATAAGAAGCTCTAATCTTTAAATTATCAATCAGCTCATTATCGGCAAGAAAAGATTCATTTGAAGCAACCCATGCTAAGCCAACCGTTGGAAAGAATTTTGTTTTATTCTCACCAATATATTTAGCACTACTACTTGAATTAAGGTTAGCATATGCAATATATTTATTGCGCAATGCATAAGAAGCATTTAGATTAAACGTAAGATTACGTTTATCTGCCTGGGTTGCTGTGGTATTGGGCTCAAAGTACAACAGGTGACTCAAATTCAAATTCAAAATACTTTCATCAAATGTCTTCAAGTAACTCACGTTACCTCCATAGGTAAAATTACGTTGAATACCCCCATTGTCTCTTCCCACAGTCAAGTCAATTACTTCTTTTTGATACAACTTAAGCCCCGTAGAATCCTGACCATCTGAACCTTGAAGACTCTCTAAGGTATAAAGACCTGGGGCATTATTAGTTTTTAAGCTATGTGCATTATAAGTATGCATGATAGCATAAGTGCTGTATTTTAATCCAGCCACATACTCATTCAGATCAAATTCTAACCCTACATCAAAGATCATATTAGAAACATAATCTGTATGTGTACCACCATTTTCAAGTTCAGAGAGTAAGTTACTTGGATATTGGGGGCTCACAATATAAGCATCTCCGTAGGTGAGGGGATGCGCATTAGCGGGCGTAGTCGAAATAGAAGACATGATAGCGTCCGGTCCTAATATATTACGATCATTGTTTGAAAACTTTCCAAAAACACTGGCATTGGCACTAATAAAATCATTTATTCTGGTGTCAATTTTAGTTCGAAAGGTTAACTCACGTCCATCCGTTTTATGCCCCACCTTCTCAAGGCCTTGCCAATCGTTATAACCGGCAAATGCGCTATATTTAAAACCAGGCTCACCTCCATACACATTTAAAGATGCGGTATTTGTGGCCGAAAAGTCAGCCAAGTAGGTATCCTGATTATCGATATTCGGATAACGAACAGGGTCCGAGCCATCCGCATAAGCAGCTATTGCTTCAGCACTATATATATCCCCTAAACCATCATTATTAGCCACTTGATTGATCACCTTAGCATATTCCGACGCAGATAAAAGTTCAGGTAAATAAGTAGGTGTTTGAATACCATATTGATAATCAACTTCAATTGTTGGTTTTCCTAATTTTGTACCATTGGTTACAACATAAATAAGTCCATTATCACCCAGATTACCCAGTAAAGAGTTAAAGGTAGCATCACCTAATACAATCACCTCTTGAACCTCACGCAAATCAACTTCCAAACCTCTTGGCTGTCCATTAATTAAGATATAAGGTGTACCGCCATTCAAAGAATATGAATATCCCCCGGCACCCGGTGAGTTCGATGTTCTTTTAATCAATAAACCGGGAACCCTTCCCCTTAGCGCTTCGATCAGTTTAGTTCCTGGTGTTTTACGAAGTTCTTCACCTGAGATTCTAAAAATAGATCCTGTAGATTGACTCAGATTAAAAGTGCCAAAAGGCGTTTTTAGAATCTCATCATTATGACGAACCTCAGCCGTATCTTCAATAGCCACACCACCTGCGGGTGCAGTTTGAGCTACACCCACATTGGTAGCCAAAGCAGAAAACATACTGAAAATAAATATTTTCAATTCTCTTATGGTTAATTTCATTTTTTCTTTTTTTTGTTTAAACCGAATATATCCTTATTATTCTATGGGTTAGAAGATATTTACCATCCTGGTGTTTGACCAAATGAAGGAACTGCTTCTATCTCTGAAGTAGGTATTGGCCACCAGTAATGCTTCTCTGAAAACGTTTTCTTCAGTGCAGGCTGTTCTTCGGTACTATACCTGTAACCCGTAGGATAAGTCTCAGAAACCCCTTGCCAATATTGTTCTAAATACTCCACTTTGGTATTCTCATCATCACCTGCGGTCTTCCAACGTCGAATATCATCATAACGAATTCCTTCAAAACATAATTCTATCGCACGTTCATTGTGAATACGTTCTCTAAAAGATGCAACATCTCCGGTATAAATTGAATTTACATTGGGCATTCCCACTCTATTACGTATCATGTTCACTGCCTCAAGCGCTGTAAGCGTGCAGTTTGATGAAGTACCATTAGGACCATATGCTTCATTCACAGCTTCTGCATAATTCAGATACACTTCTGCCATTCTAAATACATTCTCATTCACATGAAAATTACGATTTGAAGACCATAACCATCCGTGAGGACGCCATTTTCTTATTAGTAGACCTGTTAGATTTCGCACTTTATAAAGGTCTGCATTAGAGGTTAGCGCATAATTATGTCTATCTAATCCACTAGCCCCATTCTCATTCACCGTAGCCAGATCGATAATACCTGTTTTGTTATATTGAGTCTCTTCTATCCAGGGTACACCATCAAATAAGATATTATTGTAAAATCTAGGATCCCGGTTAATAAATGGTTCTTGGGGATTATAAGAAGGATCATCCTCAATGGCCAAGCCATTTTTCGTTTCAAATTTCTCCACAAAATTAGCAGTCGCTCCAATACCCATTGGTTTTTGATTACCCTTCATAAAGGTAAACCCATTGGTAAGGGCAGTACTTGGAAACCCTAACACCCCATTTATAACAGGAAGTTTGTTATTGGCGACCATAAAGATCACTTCGTCCGGCACAATTTTTGTTTTCCCTGGACCCACAAAAATACTTCTATAAGGTTCTAAAAGCTCATGTTCAGGAACATATAAGTCGGCACCATTATGATCTACATCCATCGTTATGGCCGCACTTGCATCTATCAAAGGATATAATCCATTATCTGCGGCATAGTTAATCAGATCACCAGCAGCTTCAGCAGCAGCCTCCCATTTGGTAACATCATTACTTTCATTCACCAATGGACTAGCTCTAAATAACGAAATTCTAGATTTCAATGCCATGGCGGCACCTTTTGTTGGACGACCATATTCACCAGATTCCCAAGTAACAGGAAGCAAAGCAATAGCCAAGTCGAGGTCTTCAATCATATCCTCATAATTACTCTCATAGGACTCTCTGGTCTGATTAAATGGTTCGTTCAGGTCAATGGTACTCTTCAAATAGATAAGTCCACCATGACGTTTAGTCAAAAGGTGATAATTAAAAGCTCTCAAAAAATAAGCCTGTCCTTTTAAAAGGTCCACTTCATCGGAACTCGCATCTGCTATTAAGTCGCAGTTTTCAAGAAAACTACAAGTAGTTCTTATACTCTGCCAAGCTCTCTTATATCTACCTACAAAATTAGGATAATTTGAACCTTTGTCCATTAAACTCAAGTACTCACCTGCAGAAAAAGCGGGATAAACACTTAAGAAATCCGTAGCTCCTATATCGCTAAGTCTCCCAGGGTGACCTTCTCCTGACATGGTCATACCGGGCAAATAATCTGCACTTGAGCCAAGGGCATCCACCTCTGTGATCAGATCGGCATAAGCACCATTCAAAAATTCTTTAGCAGTCAGTAGCTCTTCGAATACATCATATTGATCCATCCCGTCTTGATCTTGCTGCTTATCAAGATAATCTTCACAGCTCACAAACAAGGGAGCAAAAATAAAGAGAAGTATATATAATTTAATTTTCATCATTATTTATTTAAAAAGTCAATTTAAAACCAAGATTGATTCGTCGCAATATAGGGTATGATCCAGGACTATTACCTTCTGGATCTCCATAATCTAGATGAGAGAATGTAAGTAGGTTATTACCATTGATATACAACTGCATCTGGCTAATTTTTTTACTATTGCTCATATCAAAATCATACGCCAAATTCATACTACGCAATTTGATATAATCCAAGTCTATGATCATAGCCGTATTATCTAATAAGTTAGGATTGGTTGTAGAAGTATGTAAAGCTGGATAAGCTGCATTTGTATTAGAAGGTGTCCAATAATCCAACTGAGAATAGGTACCTGAGGGGCTACCAGAAGATAGGGCATAGGCTAAATCTTCATCCACTAGACCTTCATGTCCAATAGTACCACTTAGAAGGGCACTCAACGACCAACCCTTGTAAGAACAACCCAAACGTAAACTCAAAGTATTTTTAGGAGAATCGGGCAAGTCAAATCTCACATTATCTTGTAAATCTCCCGCAAGCACGGTTCCATTGGCATTATAATCGATGTATCTATAATCTCCCAAAGCAGCACCACCAACGATACTAGGATAATTAACCACCTCATCAATATTCTGAAAATAACCATTCTCTTTCAAAAGAGAAGAGGCTCCATCTGGTTTATCAGCCAATGTAGCATAAGATGGAGTACCTGCTCCATCCTTTGCACTACTGATAATACGATTTTCATTAAATGCATAAAATCCCGTAGCTGAATACGCAAAACCGCTGGATGTTCTGTTTTTATAAGTTAGAGAAACTTCAAAACCATGACTCTCTTTAGCTCCTGTATTGGCAAATGGCAGAGAAGCAGAAGAACCATAGAAAGTAGGTACAGCTGCCGACAATACCTCAATTAAACCCTCTCTTTTATCTTTAAAAAACTCTACAGAACCAGACAATCTATTTTTGTAGAAACCAAAATCAACACCAATATTTTGTTTGGTCACCGTAGCCCATGTTAGGGTAGGATTACCAATCTGCGACTCTGAAATAACGGTCATTTCTTCGTCCAAATCGTAACCAAACCAATACCTAGTATCCCCACTAGTTTTGGCAGAATTATAATCATAATAACTTAGATATTGCCAACGGTTAGTTCCTAAACCTGATTTTGAACCTGTTTGACCATAGGAATAACGAATTTTTAGATTATTTAATGTGGGGAGTAATTCTTTTACAAATCCATGTCTGGCTAGATTAACACCTAATCCAAAAGACGGAAAAAACTTAAAACGATATCCTTCTGCAAAAGTCTCATCTCCATTATAGGAGCCACTAACTTCTGCAAAATACTTTGTATCATAGTTATAAGTAGCACGACCTACCCAGTCTTCTGTATAATATGGAAACGAAGTACCAGTAACTTTTTTATTACGGCTAAAAAGTGCCAATCCGGTTACGTTATGGTTTCCAAAAGAACGCATGTAGTTAAACTGACCACGATAGTATGTAATATCCTGATTACTATTTATCGATTCTCCACCTTGTATAAACGGGGCATAAGGTGCTTCTTGGTCAATTCCATCTTGAGCTTCCCAAGTACCATCGGGATATAGCGTATACTCATTAATTCTGGCCCATGTGGCCTGATCTAATTTTACCTCACTCTTACTTCCATATTTACCTATATAATTGTACTTGACAGTAAATTTTAACCCTGGTGTAATAAAGTCTAATTTTTGTTCCAATTCAAAGTCGGCAGAAAAAATCGTCGTCTTAGTCTGCGTATTACCACTAGCATTCAAATTTTCATACAAATTTACACCAGCTCCAAACCGTTCTTCTACCAAACCTGGAAAGTTAGCGTCCGGATATTCTTCCATCACCTCCTCTGGGAAATAAGGCACTGTAGCTCCAGGATCTGCAATATATAACAATTTGGTTGTAACCGTCTCTTTTGGTTTAGATAAATCCTCTAAGCGACTACTAATACTAGTTTTGAACTTAGTTGTATTCGATAGTTGAAAGTCCAAATTACCACGAAATGAATAACGTTTGAATGAATATTCGGGATCATAATCATAAAGCTGTTCAGTCTTAAAAATATCTCCCTCTTTTAAATACCCTGCGGAGGCGAAATATGTAACAAAATTATTTCCACCTCGAACCGAGACATTTTGGTTATAACTTGTTGCAAAGTCTTTGGTCATAAAATCTACCCAATCAATATCCGGATACATATACGGCAAATCACCATCCTTCCAATGCTGTAGTGCTTCGTCACCATAATACGAACTATATACTTGTTCGTTTAAAGAACCTGCATTCCAAGCAGTTTTAGCGGTATAAGCATCCATAGCATCTTCTCCTTCAACATAATCCTTTAAGGTAATTTCAGATTTAAAACTCACCTTAGGTTTTCCCATCTTACCACGTTTAGTCGTAATAATGACCACACCATTGGCTCCACGAATACCATAAACGGATGTGGCAGCACCATCTTTTAAAGTACTGATGCTCTCCACATCAGAAGGGTCAATATTAGAAAAACCCCCTAAGACCTCAACTCCATCAACCAAAATCAATGGATCAGCATTACCACGAATAAATAATTCCCCATCATCCGCTCCAGGTTGTCCCGAAGACTGAACAATAGCCAAACCTGGAGAAAGTCCATTCAAAGCATTGGACAAATTAGAGGCTCCAGCTTCAAGAATAGTTTCTGATTTAACCTGATTAATAGCCCCCAGAACACTCTCTTTCTTTTGGGATCCATAACCAATAACTACGACCTCATCTAAGCCCACTAGTTCTTCGGTAAGAACCACATTAAAATGAACATTACTACCAATAGGAATGATTTGAGTATTAAACCCAATAAAAGAAACGGACAAATTCTTTGAACCCGCAGGCACTTCAAAATTAAAAGTACCATCAAAACTGGTTATGGTTCCTTGGAGCGTTCCTTCAACAAGAACTGTCACTCCAGGCAGAGGTTCTCCTTTTGAATCGGTGACCTTACCCGACACGTTCATTGTTTGTTCTTGAGCCAGCATTGTGCCCCACAAACAAAAACTTAGAAATAGAATCTGAATAATTTTTTTCATGTATAGACAATTTTTGATTACTTAATAATCGTTGATGCTTTTTAAAAAATTAGAAAAATACCAGAACAGACTTCACCAAAATGGTAAAAACAAAAATCAATAGAATTACAAGTACGCTAAGTACTATTTTATGCTTTCCAATATGTAGCTTCATTTGTTCTAAGGTTGATCACTCAAATATGCGTTGAATTGTGAAAAAATATAAACAGAGATTAGTCTAAAGACACAAATTATTCAGCCAATAAAGGAAATAATATAGTCATATAAGAGCATATATCATTCACGAAACAAACACTAAATATTCATTACTAGTCAATTACATCACAAGTCATCAACCACAACAAACAGGAGAGACAAATGCACTTATTTAAGAGAGTTTACGTTAAGATTTTAAGATTTGTTGATGATTTTTAACGGAAAGGCAAGCTTAAAATAGAGATAAATATACTGCTCAAAGCGCATTTAGATATGATCAATATACTCCTTAGGAGAAACCTTATAGAGCTTTCGGAAGCATTTAGAAAAATAGGAGTGATTTGAAAAACCTGTTTCATACATCACCTCAGCTACAGAGAATTTTTTAGTTGCCAAAAGCTGAGCAGCCCGCCTTACACGCACTGTGCGTATAAGTTCATTTACATTTTGTCCTGTCAAGTTCTTCACCTTCCGATATAAGGTAGAATGACTCACGCCCGTCTCTTTACAAATTTTCTCCACATTCAATTCAGAATCTGTCATAAAATTCTCAATACAGGCAACAATTTGTTTTAAAAGCTTCTCATCGGCCGATACAATTGATTTTTCGGTAGGCTTGGCGATACGATCAATTTTCATATGTTGCGAAAACCTGACTCGATCTTTCAATAAATTCTCGATACGAATTTCCAATAGATCAATTTCAAATGGTTTTAAGATATAAGCATCAGCACCATTTTTAAATCCCGCTATTTGCACTTCTTTTTCAGACTTACCAGTCAATAAGATCAATGGGATATGGGCGGTTTTTGAATTACTTTTAAACCTTTTGGTAAACTCAATACCATCCATTTCCGGCATAGACACATCGCTAATAACAAGGTCAGGCATAGTCTCTGCGATGACCTGAAAAGCTTTTTTACCATTGGAAGCCACACTAAACTTATAGTTATCTTTTAAACTAAACTGTATAAACTCCGCTATTTCCTTATCATCCTCTACCAAAAGAATAGTAGGATAACCCGTTGATTCATTTGCAATGGTGTCGTGAATCTTTACATCCGTTTGTGGCTTTAACAAAGGCTCACTGTTGTCCTGACCAGTAGAAAATGGTTCACTCCTATCATAATCCAGTTGAAGAGACAGAAAAACCTTAAATTCAGAACCTTGCCCCAACTGACTATTCACAACAACCTTACCCTCGTGCATTTTAGCATACTCTTTTACCAATGATAAACCTATCCCAGAGCCTCGCTCCATTTTTTTTGCATCATCCGATTGGTAGAAACGTTCAAATATTCTTTGCTGATCCTCCTCAGACAGTCCTACACCAGAATCCTTGACTGAAATAAACATACTATTACCTGATTCCAAATCATCAGAACCAATGGTCAGTGTGATGGTTCCACCTGAGGGAGTAAATTTAAAAGCATTGGACAATAAATTAAAAAGTATGGTTTCCAATTTCCGAAAATCCATTTTCACCAGCAAATGATCCATATCACTAATGAAAGTATAGGCAATATTCTTTTGCTCTGCCTTATCGACAAATAAACCAAAAACTTTATTAGAAAATTCGACTACCTCAAACTCAGATATTTTCAGGCTCAAAGATTTATTTTCAAGCTTTCTAAAATCAAAAAGTTGATTATTTAGCCAGAGCAAACGACGTACATTATTTTCTATAATTTGCACGTACTTCTTACTTTTTTGTTTCAACTCAGATGCCTTGCCAAGCTTTTCTATCGATCCAATAATCAGGCTCAATGGCGTTGCCAATTCATGAGAAATATTGGTGAAAAACTGTTGTCTCGATCGATCAATATCCTCAGCATGTTGATTTTCCAAACGAATAATCTTCAACTGATTTCGCATTTCTGATTGTCTGGAATAGTAATAAAAGATAGCCAGAATAATAAAAACCAGTAAGATAAAATAAATCACAATAAAAAATGGACTGGCCAAAAGCGGAGGATGAATCCGGATGTTCATCACTGCTTCTTCAGGGTTCCAAACCCCATCGTTATTCGTTCCCTTTACCCGTAACTTATACTTACCTGCATGCAAGTTAGCATAAGAGGCTTGTCCCACATTACTATTGATATAATTCCAGTCATAATCCTCACCCTCGAGCCTATAGGCGTAACGTATTCCGTTCCGGTCGCCAAAATGCAAAGAAGAAAATGCAATCAAAAAAGAGCCACTCGCATAATCCAATTCCAAGTCTTCGGTAAAAGAAATGTCTTTTTTCAAGAGAATTTTTCCTTTGACCTTTTCTCCAACAGAAATGCTCTTATTAGATATATAAAGATTGGTAAACTTAACTGGGGCTCTATAATTGGACTTAGTAACATCAGCGGGAGAAAATTTAATAAAACCGTCCTGCCCACCAAATATCAGTTCACCATTGCTTCTTTTTAAGCAACAGTCCTCAACAAAGCGGCTTATGGGCACCTCCTTACCATTGGGGTAAATATCAAACAATTTTGTTTTAGGCGAAAATTTCAATAAGGCAGAGCTTGATGAAGCCCAGATACTTCCATCATCATCCGCCAATAAGTTTATCAAAGAAAATGTTTTGTTGGATTTTATTTCATAAAATTCATATTTTTTGGAACCTAAGTCATACTTAATCAATCCATTTTTAACACCTAGCCAAACTATATCATTCTCCGAGAACAAAATTGATTTTAAAAACAATTTATCGTTCATCCTAAAATCGACCTCTTCAAATGTCTCAAAAGACTTCGTATTTGTTTTCAGCAATTTAGATCCTTTGAAAGACCATAGGAACTGATCGTGAAAAGCTGAAACATTGGGTATATTTCTTATAAATTCAAATCCAGTTAGGCCATTATGCTCCACCTTACGATGCAAGCCCCTATAACTATTCACCAATATGGTTTGGTCATCCAACTCAAAAAAACCTGTAATATAATTGGATCGCAATCCAGATCCTGCCTCAAAATCAGCCGTATAATGAGACAAGGTCTTTGTAAGCGGATTCCAGACAGCCACCCCCCCATTGGTGGCAATCCATATTTTACCTTCTCTATCCTCCAGAACACTCCTGGTTTCATTTAAAATTAACTTTTTACTAAGCGCTTGTTCTGCATTAAAAATTTCTTTCAGCTGCTTTTCGGAATTAAATTTCACCACCCCAGACTGTGTTGCCAACCAAAGATTACATTCAGAATCTTCAATCATATCCCGAACCTCATACCCGATAACATTATTGGCCTGATTAAAAACCAGGGGATAAAATTGAAATCGATTATTGTTGCGTGACAAAATACTTACTCCGTTATTTGTAGCAAACCACATGGTGCCGGAATCATCTTCAAACACATCCCAGACCGTATTATTCGCCAGTGAACTTGCATTAAAAGGATCGTGAAAATGGAGTTGAATATCAAAATCCTTATTCATTTCCCCCAAGCCAAAGTCGGTACCAATCCACAATTTATGTTCAGAAGCTTTCAGTAATGTTTTCGAAACTGAGTTTACAAGCTTAGAATTGTCATCTCGAAAAAAACGCATTTCTCGTTTAAAACGATTAAAATGAACCAATCCAGTTTGCGTACCAATCCATAGAATAGAATCATTGGTAGTATCATCTGGTAGGATACTTAAAACAAGGTCATTTTTAATTTTAGGATTATAATCCTGCTTAAGATCCACCACCTCAAACACAGTAGAGTTAAGTGACAATTTATTGAGTTTATCAAATGTACCCACCCACAAATTACCTGATGTATCCTTATACAAGGACCTAACCGTGTTATGACTAATGTTACTATTATGCGTATTAAACTCTTGTATTTTTCCACTTCTAATATCATACTTAATCAATCCCGTACTTGTTCCAACCCACAGTATGCTTTTATCCTTTTCCAAGAATAAAGTCCTTACATCAAAATTAGTACCCAAATCAATACGCTTACATTCTTTTGAGACAACATTCATTAAGCCTAGCCCCAAGCGAGTTCCTAGCCAAATAGAATCTTCCTGAAAAACCATTTTAGTAATATCATTGCCAGGAATAGAGGCACTATCCTCGGCATCTGAAAAAAAATGTCGAAATTGAGTACCATCATAAATATTTAGGCCATGAGAAGTACCTAGCCACATAAAACCGTACCTATCCTGGCCTATACAACGCACACGGGAGTCGGACAAGCCATCGCCCATACTAAGCTTTTGGAACTTGACCAACTGAGCAGAAGCGAGAAAGCTAATGCTTAGAAATATTAAAAGTAAATAGTATTTCACTGTTTTTTTTACTCCTGCAACTATAAAAATACCTAAGGACACATTTGAATTACTACTGTGACACCTTTGGTTGTCGACAAATTTATATTCTATATTCCTATAATAAAGACATATTTCCTATAAAAATGTTCTAGTTTTTCAAAATACCATTGCCAAAAGCGTTTCAATAGAGGTCTTATTCCAACCTATTCAGGCTCCCTTCCTTGGCTGTCTTACGCCTAAACACCCCAAAAATCCGGCTCAACAATTTGTTACCCGATGCTGCTTCATCCTCCATTTCCTCAACAGAAAAGAAACTTATAACCGCATTCAGTTTGTCCGACTGTTTACTCAGGTAAGCCGCATTTTCAGACAATTGTTCGGCACGACTTGAATTTTCCTGTGACACATTATTGAGTGCACTAATCGCTATATTAATTTGTTCAGCCCCGACTTGTTGTTCCTTACTGGCTGCAGCAATTTCACTTACCAAATCATGAGTCATTTCCATTTCAGGCAGTAATTTCTCCGCCAGTTTACTTCCAGTCTTTGTCAATTCCGTTCCCTCTTTAGTCAACCTAACAATATCCCCCGCAGCATCTTTACTTTTTACAGCCAATTTTTTAACTTCTGCAGCAACTACACCAAAACTCTTCCCATAAGAGCCGGCTATGGCAGCCTCCACAGCGGCATTTAATGAGAGAATATTTGTCTGTAATGCCATCTCATTAATAATCTTTGTGTTGTTATCAATATCCACAGATGATTTAAATACCTTATCATTTTGTACTTTCAGCTGTCTTAAGCCTTCTGCAGAAGCACGAGCTTTTTGCTGAGTCGATTGCGCGTTGGAAACATTCTGCTGAATATTGGCCACTATTTCTTCCACGGTACCTGAAATCTCCTCTAAGGATGCTGCCTGTTCGTTGGACGATACGGATATGGATTGAGAACTACTTTTCAATTCGTTTCCAGCACTCAATATTTGTTTTGCACTACCAGCAATCTCGCCAATCACATAACGAAATTTGACGAGCATATTTTCATAGGACTTAGCCAAAGCACCAATTTCGTCTCTCCTACTTAATAAATCATCAGAAATACGTATTCCAATTTTCCCTTCTGTCACAAACAAAGACAATTTATTTAATTTTTCAATGCCTCGTATCGTCGACAAGGAAGTGATCCTTGACACAAAATACACAAACAAACCACCTAATAAAGCAATTACAATCACTAAATTCCAAATAAAAGTTAATTTTACTTCATTACTCTTCCCGTGGTTTTTTATCAAACTATTAGTATAAACTACCACTTTAGAAAAACCTTCGTCAGAGAGCTTTCCAAGCTCCTTGTCTTTCTCAAATAAATTTTCAAAATCAGAGACAATACTTAAAAGCTCGTCAGTCATCATCATAAGTCTACTATCACCCATCAAAGACGCCGCTTTATTCAACTGAAGAACAGGCGAATAATAACTCTTATAATTGGCTTTACCGGGACGTAACTTAGCATATAAAAAACGCTTTTGCGTCCAGTTTAACTTGTCATTCGTATTCATCGCCAGCTTAGGATCCATACTTCTGAACTTATTATCTCCCTTATTGATATATGAATTGATTACATCTGCTTTCTTCGCCATAACCGACGTAATACTATCATAAACAATGGCATTCTTCAAATAATCATTGATAACCTTTCGCCTTTTTTTTAGGTCTTGCTGAATGGAGTCCATTTTACTTTTCTCTTGATCCTCAAGCAGAGTAGTCAATTTTAAATTTGTCTTTAACAAGGTATTAAACTCTCTTCTAACAATATTAGTACGATATTTGGCATGATCAAAACCAAACCCCAATAAGTGCATTCTAACATTCCTAATCAAGGCCACCTGATGTTCGAGTTCTGCTCGCAGTACAGAAGCATCCCTGGCAGTATTGATAGCAATGAGACTAATGCCACCTATCAAAAAAATAAATAAAGAAGATATTACAAAGCCAAGCATCAACTTTTTCTTCACTGATAGGTTATTAAAGAAACTCCCTTTTATTTTTTTTTCGCCCTTAAGACTATTTTTTTTCTCCATATTTTAGTCAAAAAAAATAAATTCTATTATTTAATTTCGATGATGGGCTCTTTATTTAAATACCCCAGAGTTTGTAAAAACTCATCCGTTTTAGTTACTGTCTCTTTATAATATTCAAAGTTCTTATAGTTAAAAAAACCATGTTCTTGTCCTTCATAAATATAAAGCTCACAGATACTATTCACTTTTTGCATCACCTTTTGATAATACTTGGCCGTTTCCACCGGCACGAAGCGATCTTTGGTACCAAAGAATAATATGGTAGGAGGTGCACCCTTTTTAATATTATGGAGAGGGGAAAAATCTTTGTAATGATCACCTATTCGTTCATACCCATAGCCACCTGGTCCATTGTCTATCACTGGATTAAAAAGAACCAATGCATCCGGAACACAACTCACCGATAAGTCGTCGCTACACTCGTCATAACCTTCAATCATGGCAGTTGCAGCTGCCAGATGCCCCCCTGCCGAGGCCCCTGCTGCAATCACCCTAGCACTATCAATACCAAAATCATCCGCATGTTTTTTCACATACCTTATGGCTGACTTGGCATCTTTCAATGATTCAAAAGGACTAGTTTTCTGTCTTTTTTTGACCCTATAATCTACCAAAAAACACGTGATACCGCGCTGAGCGAAGTACTTAGCCTGAGGCTCTAACTGTCGGATAGATCCGCTATTCCAACCTCCTCCAAAAAAGAAAATCATGGCTACCGTTTTATGGTCATCGCCTAATTTTTCCGGATAGCGCACCTCCATAAATAGTTGCGTAGAATCAACTTGTTTATACATGACTTTTTCCTGGGCATATGTCCAAACACAAGAACACAAGCTCACGAATAATAAAAGAATTTGCTTTTTATACATTTTTTTCGAGTTTACTTCATAGATCACCTAGAATATAGTGCACTAAAATACCAACAGCATACAGTCCACCTATTCCTGATAATACAATCCAATCATCTGTAATTATTCTTACAATAATATGAATCCATTGCGCATCAAAGCAGTTGGAAATTATTCACCCAAAAACTTTTCTATTTGCTTCCAATTATCCATACCCTCATTCTTTTGTTTTGCGCCTGGTGTGCTACGTCCATCCATAATAATTTTTGTCATAGCCGCTTTCAGCTCCTTAGCTATTTCAGGGTACTGATCAATTAAATTAGTGGTTTCTGCCACATCATTTTTGAGGTTATAAAGTTGTTCCATTGGAACATCACCACCTGCATTTTTAAAAGAATTAGGTTTAGGTGCGGACCAGCCACCAGAGCCAGGACAGAAACACATTTTCCATTCTCCTCTACGTATAGCAAATGAGCCATTAATAGAGTGATGAACAGTATAAGTACGTTGTATTGTTTTTTTATCACCCATAATCAAAGGCAACATGCTATAACTATCTTCTCCTTCATCGTCTGCTAATTTATAAGCTGTAAGCTCTGCACAAGTAGCTAAAAAGTCTGTTGTACACAAAGTTTGATCCACCACCTTATTCTTTCCTGTTTTCGAAGGCCATTCTACAATAAAAGGAACACGATGGCCCCCTTCAAAAATATCAGCCTTACCTCCTCTAAAAGCACCACTTGGATTATGTTTCACACGCTTAAGCTCGTCAAAGTTAGCTTTAGGAGAACAACCATTGTCACTGGTAAACACCAATAAGGTATTTTCTGAAATACCCTTATCTTTTAGCGCCTGACGTATTTGACGTAAAACATCGTCCACTTGCATCACAAAATCACCATACATATTGGTATTACTCTTTCCGAGGAATTCCGTTGATGGAAGTATAGGTGTGTGGGGAGCTGGTAAAGGTAGATACAAAAAGAAAGGCTTACTCTTTCTTGCCCTTTCATTAATATATTCCACTGCCTTATCCGTAACATCTTGCAAGACCGTAGCATGGTTAAAGTCCTCAGATGTAGGACCATTACGCCAGGTTGTCTTAGCATCCACCGAATGCGTCATCCGATGCGGAACCATGGTTGCTTTGTCGTTCTCTATCCATACATAAGGAGGCATATCCAAGGAACCACAAAAGCCATAAGAATAATCAAACCCATGCGTTCTGGGGCCATTGGACACGGGCACTGAATAATCCACTTTCTGAATTTTATGCAGGTTATTGATGTTTGTACTCTCTTCCAACAATTTCCAATCCCAACCCATATGCCATTTTCCAATATAAGCAGTGGTATAGCCTTGTTTTTTAAGTAAACTGGCTACCGTAGTACGCCCTGGCTTAATAAGCGATTTCGAATACCCTCCCAAAACACCACTTTTCAAGGTAGACCGCCAGTTATAACGCCCTGTCAAAATACCATAACGAGTTGGTGTACAGACTGCAGAACTCGTATGCATATCTGTAAACATTATTCCATTAGCGGCCATGGCATCCATATTAGGTGTTGGAACTTTCCCATTGGGATTAAAACATTGCACGTCACCATAACCTAGATCATCGGCCAGCACATAAACAATGTTTGGCGCAGTTGTTTTTTTTGCACTAGCCGATAAAGCTACAAATGCAAAAAATAAAATCAATATTTTTCTCATCTCTTTATTATTAATAATACTATATATTGTCAGATGTAATTACATCACAAAAATCATTCGCATGAATTAGCGAAAACTTACACACGGTTCCTTTCAACTATTTTTGATATTTCAGCACATAACTATTGGTGCCATCACTACCATCCAAAGCTACACCACTTGGACAATAAAGATATTCCAACTCATTGTTCCCATCCATCAACAATTGCGGTCTCTCAAATTTGACATTCTTACCATAACGGGCCTTCGCACCATCCGGAACGATTCCGTTGAGGTAAAAATTCTGACAATTATGAAATCCGGATAATGGTTCCGCTTCAAATGTAATTCCATCTTCAGATACCCAAAGTAAGCCACCCCCTTTTTCCAGGATTCCATGATTATCTGTAGTTAACAGGCAAATATGATTTCTCCATAGGAATGCATAACCATCTTCAATTCTAACTTCATTGCTTATAATAGGATTTGCTTGAATAATATAAGGTCCCTCCAGTTTATTAGCAATTGCCACACCCATACTCACTTTTCCCTTAGGTCGGGGACCAGACAATGCCTTAAAATACAAATGATATTTACCATTGGGATGTTTTATGATACTCGGATTATTCACGCCCAAACCACTATTAAAACACCATATAGTACTATCAGTAGGAGGACTTAATAAGGGCATATTCCTATTCGGTATATCCGTCCATGGCCCATTGATATCATCACTCACCATCATCCCTATTCTCTGGTTAGGACCATGCTGTTTAGCTCCATCATTGGCGATATATACCAACACATATTTATCGTCAATTTTCTTAATACTAGGATTATGAAAACCAGCGGAATTCCACCTGTCATTCCCTCTTCCCTTTCCTACCACTTCCACAAAGCGGAAGGGACCCTCTGGACTTTTTGACACATAATGTGCAATCTCACTATTGAAGCGCCACGCAATTTTAAAAGGCTCTTCTGAGGACCATCGTGCACAAAAAAGATGAACATTCCCCTGCTCATCTCTTATGGGAGAACTTCCCCAGATATCATAACCCGGCTCATTGACCGCTTCGCCAATCAATTTCCAATGATCAGCAATAGCAGTAGGCCCTTCCCAAGAGGCTTCTGTATGTTGTGCTTTGCTCCCAGCATTTTTCTTAGTTCCTTTATCTTGACAAGAAATAAAAACAATAAAGCAAAGCAGTAAAGTTGAAAATAATATACGTGCACTATTCATAAATGATAATTATTAATCTAATTTAGTTTCAATTACCTATACCTGATGAACCATACGTAAAAAACAATGCCCACCTCCTTAAACAAGTCTATTACCCAACAAAATAAGAACATAGACAGGGCACTTACATATATTTAGTCCAATTTCCCTTTAGGATGCATCACTAGGCTTTAAATCCCCATTAAAACGTAAGACATCTCCTTTTTGGGTGTCGTAACTTTTAAGTATATGACCATATTGCAATTGTAAGGTATTCCCCAACTTAGAGTGTACAACAAGCGCTTTCAATTTTCCATCCTCCCATTCCATACTCACTTCAAAACCCTTTCGTGCCATGATTCCTTCGACAAAACCATTTGCCCACTCCCGAGGTAAAGCCGGCAATATATTCACCACTCCGTCATGACTTTGCAGCAACATCTCAGTAACACCTGAGACCATTCCAAAATTACCATCTATTTGAAAAGGAGGGTGAACATCCAAAAGGTTAGGCAAAGTAGATTTTCGTTGTAATGCCACAATATTCTCATAAGCTTTTTGAGGTTCCAGGAGGCGAGCCCAAAAATTAATGATCCATGCACGACTCCAGCCAGTATGGCCTCCTCCATGAGCCAATCTATACTCAATAGTTTTTTTTGCGGCATCAAACAGCTTTGGTGTTTTTGTTTTTGATATCTGATTAGAAGGGTGCAAGGCATATAAATGAGAGATATGACGGTGCCCCGGTTGCTCTTCCGGAAATTCCTCCACCCATTCCATCAATCGACCATCGCTTCCTATCTGCAGCGGTGGCATTTGCTTCAGTTTAGTTTTCAGAACTTCACTAAATTCTTTATCTACTCCTAAAATATCAGCTGATGCAATACAATTATGGAACAATTCAAAGATAATTTCGCGATCCATCGTAGACCCCATGCTGATGGTCGCCATCTTACCGTCTTTATCAAAAAAACTGTTCTCAGGCGATACAGAAGGGCCGGTAACTAATAAACCGGTTTTAGGATCAGGCACCATGAAATCAACAAAAAATTGTGCTGCCTCTTTCATCACCGGATAAGCATAAGTTCGCAGGTAGTCTTTATCTTCGGTAAATTCATAATGGGTATATAAATGCTGACAACACCAAGCAGCTCCCATTGGCCACATACCATAACGTGCACGTTCAAACCCAAAGGTGTTATGCCAAACATCACTGGTATGATGTGCCACAAAGCCACGGCAACCATAAGTTTCTTTGGCTGTTATTCTACCCATTTGCCGAAGATCACCTATAAAATCTAAAAATGGCTGATGACACTCAGAGAGGTTGGTCATCTCTGCCATCCAATAATTCATTTGAACATTGATATTGATGTGGTAATCTGAATTCCATGGCGGCTTAAAACCATTGACCCATATCCCTTGCAAATTAGCGGGAAGGGTACCCGGCCTTGAACTACTAATCATCAAGTACCGTCCAAATTGGTACTGAAGCTGCGTCAAATAATTGTCTACTCCACCTTTTTTTACCAACTTCAATCGTTTATCTGTAGGCAAATCCTCTCCATCGTTGTCTGAAAGATGAAGATCTACACGTTTAAACAACGAACGATAGTCGGCAATATGCCTCTTTTCTAACTCATCGAAACCAAGGGTCAACGAAGCATCTAAATGCTGCTGGCACAAAGTTTTGGGAGCACCGCCTCTATAATTACTCACAGCCGCTATTCTAATCAGCACCTCATCTGCATTATTTATCACAAGCTTACCATCCTGAACGTGGGTTGATCCGCCCTTGGTTTCAAAATCAATGGCCGCATGAAAAATAACGCCAACGCCTTGCCCCACATGTTCAGAAAAGTGAATGGTATTATTTACCCACTCTATTTTCGTATTCTCCGTCCTTTCCACATGGGCTGAAAGACTAATGGAATGGTCTTTATCGGCAGAATACCTAAAAACCATTACTTTATCCGGGAAACTAGAAAAGTACTCCTGTTTGTATTTCACTCCGTTTTTTTCGAACGAAGTACTTACCTTTGCACAATTCAAGTCTAATTCACGCCTGTAATTCTCAAGGCTATCCATGCCCGCATTTTCAATCAACAAATTAGCCAACATTTGATAGGCATTGGTTCCAGAAGGTAAACGTGTAGACAAGAGCTTTTCTGCCACAACACGTTCTGCTTTCACATATTGACCATCAAACAATAACTGGCGAATCTCATCCAAGGCTTTATACCCATTCTTCTTATCATGATACTTCTTTTCTCCGCTCCAAATCGTTTCTTCATTCAAGCAAATGACTTCCTGAGCGGGTGCTCCATAAATCATAGCACCCAGACTACCATTACCAATGGGCAAACCCTCATTCCATTTTGAAGTGGGCTGATCAAACCATATCTTTAATGGTATATCTTCCTTTGTTTCAATAGTATTACATCCGCATAAGAACAACATCCCGAAAAGAAACAGTATCATCCGCTTTACGATGTCATACCTATTCTTTGTCCGGTTTACCTTACTCATATATAACTTCATCTAAACTATTCTTTAATTTGTTGTGCAAGAATCTTTGCCAGAAATGCAGCACCTTCTTCAGCTGGATGCACTCCATCAGGAACCAGTGCTGCTTTACCTATAAAAGGCTGATAAAGGTCAATAAGCGGCAAATGATTTTTCTCAGACAAGCTTCTAATAATAGGTATAACTTCGTGGGCTACAACCTCGCCCCGAATTCTAAAATTATGATGATCAAATACCGGGACAGGCAAGCAAAGATAAATCTTTGGCTTTGGTTTAATACTTAGAAAAGTATCTATCAAACACTGGTAATCAGTCTTAAACCGTTCCGCATTCCAGTTACCAGGTTTTGAGTCATTCGTACCTAGTTTTATTGTAATTATGTCAGGACGAAGGGCAAACACATTGGATATCTCATTACAATTCCAATAAGAAAAGTTACTCCTTTTTAATGCAGTCGCTCCACTTCTCCCACAGTTAACCACGCTATAACCATCCCCCAAAAGTTTGTCCAAAACCTTTGGATAGGCAGTTTCACTTTGTTTCTTATGCTTAGCGCCCGCTGTTATACTATCTCCAACACAAGCTATCATCACAGGACGAGATGAGCATGAGGTAAACAATAGCAAAATAAAACAGGTATAAAAGACGGTCGTACTTAATGCTTTCATATCATTGAATTTACATGTTCGTTACATATTGCCGGTATATGCTTATAGCACAAAATCACTACTCAAAACTTATTTTAAAGACATGCGAGCTACTCCCATAACCTGGTTTCACCTGAACACCTGTAGCTAGGTACAAATAAGCCGGTTTATCATCTATAAAGAGCAATTGAGCACGTTCAAGGTGGCCATGTTTTTTCCCCCTATAGGCAGTGGCATCCTTCAAATATTCTTCTCCTAAATAGTGTGCTAAATCTTCATAAGCTCTTTTTGTATTTTTACTATCAAAGTAAAAACCATCCTTCGATTGCCATAGCAGTCCACCGCCACTATTCCCCAAAGAACCGACAAAATCGCGACTCATAAGATAGACTGAATCATTCATAGCAAAGGCATAGGCATCTTCAAGCTGCATTTTGGGAGGCGTCACCTTCTGGGGAAAGATAGTATACGGTCCTTCCACATTATCGGCAACAGCCACACCATAGGTATAGGCCGAACCTTTAGGTTGTTTAGGAATAACCGATTTATGATACAAAAGATATTTCCCATTATGCTTGATCAATGAAGGGTTAGATACTCCTAACTTAGCTTTGTAGTTCCATAAGGTAGAATCTTGGGGTTTTCGCAAGATGGTACCATCCGGCTCAGCACCACTGGCTGGACGCCAGTTATCACTCAAGTCATCTGCCACATACATGACAATTCGCTGGGTTTTTAATTTACTATTTTCATTAACAATAAAACACAACACGTAACGTCCATCCATATAATGAATTGTTGGATTATGTGGCGAATTAAATAAGCTATCTCTATCCGCAACTGCAACTCCAACATATTCAAAAGGTCCCTCCGGACTGTCACTCACGTAATGGCCTATTTCACAATCCTTGAACCATCCACTAAAATTAGGTTGTGTATTCATGGGCCATTGGGCGGCATACAAATGCACTCTGCCTTCTTTATCCATTACAGGCGATGAGCCCCACACGTGCATGCCTTTATTTTCGGCAGCTACACCAATATATTCTAATTTCATCTTGTTGGTAGGGGTAGTACATCCCCAACCTACTACTATTAATAATCCTAAAATTGCGATTTGTTGAATTTTCATATGTCTAAATTTATTTTTTAATGGTCATATATAACTTATCTTGCGAACAGGTATAAATCATCCTTAAAATAGACATAAAAATATGATTATAAATGGTATCGTAGTATTAGATAAAGATCAATCATCCCCATTTATTTTTTGACATTATAAATATTCGTTCAAATAATATGAATTATTATTCATCATCCCCTAGAGGTCTCAAAATAAACATCCTTATATGGGCTCATTCCCCTCTCCACTAAAGGGACGAGAGACTGATATAGCCAATGCAAATAATTAAATACAAAAAGTAAAATATATAACTTGTACTGCTTGGTAAAACTGCGCAAATATCTTTCATACATAACAGATTTCATCACATTTAGCCCATACACGTAACCAGAAAAAACGTTAGAAAATCTATTAGGTAGTGGCTGCAAGAAAACGACTGTTTTTTCTGTCTTTGATAAGAATTCTTCAAAAACAAGGCTTTCGATATTTTTGAAACCAAGGAGTTTACTGATTGTAAATGACTGTTTCAAAAATGAGAATAACGCAGTATTTGGAGTTTTCTTGCAAAGACTACGTAGTTCTAATACACCATTCAGGTTTTACAATAGACGAAATGATCCAATCTGTATTATCCGGGTAATTTACTTCCACCACCTGATCATCTTTAAGCCAGGCTCTAAAAGAAGACTCATCCACCTGCCCTAAAGAAGTATAGACAGGCACTCCCATAGTTTTTAACATAGCTGCATTGCACAGCTGCTCATATTGGCCCCGCATAGGTAGCACACAAAGCTTTTTCTTCAGAAACAATGCTTCGGCGGGCGTTTCAAACCCTGCATTGCACAGTACCCCTTTTGCAGATGCCATACTTTGAACAAATTCACCATTGTTTACTGGTTGAATAAATACGTTTTTATAAGCAAAGGACCTATTATTGTGTTTCGAAAACACCTGCCAGCTTACCTCATCGTATTGGGTCAGAAAATCAACAATAGCTTCATCCGAATAGGCAGGTAAATAAACGGAGTAATGCTCATTCACTTCAGGCTGAATAGAACGAATATCCTTTCGAATAACCGGAGTAAAGAAACCATCTCCCAATGTTTTAAAATGAAAACCATAATGACAGCTAGCTGGAGCATAATACCTAAGAACAAACCTACCAAGCCAGCTATTCACCTTAGGCTTAGGAGCCCCTTTATGCAGTACTGCCGACTGATGCGAAAGGCCAATACATTCTTTAGCCCTGAGCCTACAAGCCCAGGCAACAACAGGTTCAAAATCATTTATCACCAAATCATAATTCCAAACCGGCACTGTCAATATATCTGCCACAAAGTTCATCACACGCATATTCGCCACCGACTTAAAAAAATCAACACCTCCATTTGTACCAAAAATAAAACCCGCTCCATGCAAGCGATATTTAATATCCCAAGGCAACTCAATATCGCACTGGTTTCCACTTATGGCAATATCTACCTTTCCATAATTTTTTAAAATGGGAATGATATCCAGTGCCCGGGCGATGTGCCCATTCCCTGTTCCCTGTAGGGCATATAAAATTTTCATGTCCATCTAGTTTGCATTTTAATCACTAAGAACATCTCTAAACATAGATTTAAACAACACTTTATCAGAGCCAAATAAGTAATTCACTTTTGCCTCCTCATCTTCGTCTTCGACAGGGTCTTCATGCTTATAATACACCAAATCCCACTGATTATCAGCGTACTCCAATGCCGTCAGATTCTCAACCCAATCGCCTGAATTCAGATACATGACAGAGCCCTGTGCATTGGATATAAGCTTTTGTGCAGGCCAATGAATATGGCCACAAATAGCATAGTGATAACGTTTCTTAATGGCCAGATCACTCACTGTTTTTTCAAAACGTGTGGTAACATCCGTTTTCCGGCTTGTCTTCACCATTCTTTTAATATCCCTCGACAAAGAGATACGGCGCTGTCCGAATAAAGCCAGCAGGTCATTGACTGTTTTATTAATAATGGTCAGTATGGCATAACCAGTGGCCCCAAGTTTAGCCAACCATTTAGAATGATGCATCACCACATCAAAAGCATCGCCATGAAAAATCCAGCTCTTTTTACCATCCATGTTCAACAATACTTTATTAACCACAAACAGGTTACCGATACTAAGTCCCACAAAACGCCGTAAAGCCTCATCATGATTACCTACAATATAATACACTGTAGTCCCTTGCTCCATCATTTTTATAATTTGACGAATAACTTTCAAGTGAGACTTTGGAAAGTAAGACTTTGAAAACTGCCAAATATCTATGACATCACCATTCAACACCAAGGTCTGGGGCTGAACTGATTTCAAATAACCAAGCAATTCTTTCGCTTTACAACTACGTGTTCCCAGATGCATATCGGAAATAACAACCGTATTCATCATTTTGGGCGCCTTCTTCTGTTTTGAACTCATTATTTCTTCAACATTTATTCATACAAAAATAAATGTCGCACAAGAACTTAGTGTAAACTAAAAGCAAAGAAAACATGAATGATGAACCCGTGTTAATTTTATATGATCACCCAAGACAGAAAAACATATTACCCCCTAAAATATGTTTGCAGGTTTATTTCAAATATCTACCTTCGTGTTTACGATTTAACATTACATATTGTGAAATACATATATACACTCATCGTTTTAATAATAGGTTGTTTTTTGGCCATACAAGGAAGTATCAACACACAACTCACCTCATATTTGAAACATCCCTTACAGGGGGCATTGGTTAATTTTTTAGTGGGAACAATAACGTTGGTTGGCCTAAACATTATTTTCAAGACGCATATACCCGATTGGGCACATGTAAAAACTGCTCCTATCTACTTATTCTTAGGTGGTTGCCTGGGTGCTATCTTCGTATCATCCGTCATCTTCTTTATTCCCAAAATAGGTGTTACTACAGTACTGGCTGCATCCATTGCCGGACAGTTAATAGCTGCATCTATCATTGACCACTACGGCTTCTTTGGTTTTACAGTACACACCATAAGCGCTGGAAAAGTTATTGGAATACTCCTCCTACTAGCTGGAATATTTATGATTCAGAAGTATTAATCCTTTAAGACAAACAAACATTACATTGGTAAAAAAATTGCTAATTTTCACAACTATATATTGAACACTGCGTAGAAGGCAGCTTAATTCCATTTTTTTAATATGAATTTAAGCAGCATTCGTTCAAAAATATTAGTGAGTTTTGGAGTTCTTGTATTAGTAGTGGTAATAGCCTTGAGTACTACGTTCTTCTACACCATCAGCAACACATTAAAAAAAGATATCCGCACCGACAAACTATTCAACTTTCTCGAAGCCTCCCAAGCCGATTTGCGAACGGTATTTGAAAAAGCCATAGAATCGTCCATCACCATCGCATCAGACCCCGGCATACGCATGTGGTTTGAAGGTGGAGAAAAAGATGAACTGCTAAAGCAATTAACCCTCGATAAGCTAAATGCCATCAAGAACGACTTTGGCTACATGGCCATATTCGCAGCCAATGCAAAAACGCATAACTTCTGGACAGGAGACCGTAAGCTATTAGAAGTCCTTAACGAATCCGATCCCGATGACAGCTGGTTTTTCACTACCCTAGAAAAAGGCCTTAAAGTAACCACTAACTTTGACTTTAATTTAGAGTTAAATGAAACCGCATTATGGATTAATGTATTAATGGGTGATCCTGCTCATCCCACAGGTATCGCCGGCATTGGGCTGAATCCATCAAAAATGGTAAACACCCTGAATACCAAGAGATTTAGCAAAAATAGTTATTTATGCATTATCGACGATTCAGGTACCATTAAATTGTCGCAGAACAAGAATCACATTAACAATCAATTAGATAGTATTTTTAACAGCTCCATTGCCCAGCAAATTTATCAGTCAAAAGGAAAAATACTGCTATCTGATACGGAGCTAAACGATGATAAATATGAGATTGCAGCTATGGATATAGGTGCCACCCATCACAAGATAATCCTCACCCTCCCCAGTAGCGAATTGGCAAGTTTGGTAAACCCCATTCGAAACTATTCTATCATTATTGGCTTTATATTTTTGGTACTGGCCATTATCATATCCTATGCCATTGCCCGATCACTTACCAACCCAATATTGAGGTTAAAAAATATAGCCACCTTACTTTCCAATGGAGAGTTGAGAGTACATATTGATCAGGATTTAAAACAACGTAAAGATGAGATAGGACAGCTATCTGCCACCTTTAATGAAATGAAGCATCGTATCTCAGATGTCATAAAACAAGTAAAAAACACAGGTATGCACATCTCCGAAGGAGGTCAGCAACTAGCCCATTCGGCCAATGAACTTTCCAGCCGTTCAATGCAACAAGCCAGCTCCTCAGAAGAAGTCTCTGCTTCCATGGAAGAAATGGGTGCTAACATTGAGCAAAATGCAGATAATTCAAAGCATTCTGAACAAATAATGAATCAAGCATACAACAATACAATTGAAGGAGGTGAGAAAATAAGTAAGGCCTTTGAAGCCGTTAAATCTATCTCGCAGAAGATACAAGTAATTGAAGATATAGCTTACCAAACCAATATACTATCACTCAATGCAGCCGTTGAAGCAGCCAGAGCAGGTGAAGAAGGAAAAGGATTTGCAGTAGTAGCGTCAGAGGTTCGCAAACTGGCCGAACGTAGCCGACTATCTGCCAACGAGATAACCAAGAGCACTACAAATATGGTTGAAGCCGCAGAAAGGGCCAGAGAAATATTCGAGTTACTAATACCTAATATACAAAAAGCCAACAATCTGGCTGTTGAAATATCAGCTTCGTCAGCAGAACAGCACGAAGGAGCTCGACAAATTAACAAATCTATTATAGAACTGGACAGCGTATCACAGGGGAATGCATCTGCAGCTGACACCATATCACAGCTCACAGAATCATTTTCAGAAGAAATAAAAAAACTAAATGATGTTATTTCGTTTTTCAAACTAGCGTAGCCAAAAGATATATGGAAAAGAAAAACATCTACTGGGCGACTCCAACAAGCAACTTAACTCAATTGAGCCCCCAATAGGCTACTTTAAAAAATTATTATCCAAAAAATCCTGAAACTGCTCCTTATACTGATCACTTATAGGAATAAAAACCTTACCATCAAAGATAATACGATTACGCTCTATGGTTGTAATCTTATTGAGGTGTACAATAAACGAACGATGCACCCGCATAAAAGCCTCGTCAGGCAAGTGCTGCTGCATCTTCTTAATACTCATTAAAGCCATAACAGGTTTCTGATTCTCCAAATGAATACGCACATAATCCCGCATTCCTTCAGCATAAAGAATATCTTTGTAACTGATTCTTATAATCTTATATTCTGATTTAATAAACAAAAACTGATCATTATTATGAACCGTTTCAGCTCCTTTATTATCTGAGAAAAAACGTTCCTTTGTTTTATCTGTTGACTTCAAAAAATCGGCATAAGCGATGGGCTTTACCAGATAATCTGCTGCATCCACTTGAAACCCTTCAACGGCATACTCTCGATAAGCCGTTGTAAATATAACTTTGGGCGGATTAGAAAGTGCCTTAACAAATTCCATTCCAGTTAAATCGGGCATATTAATATCCACGAACATCAGATCAACCGAGTTATCGTTCAAAAACTCCATGGCCTTTAGGGCATTTGAAAAGCTACCCAACAATTTTAGATAGGGAGTCATGGTAATATACCCCTCAATTTGCCTTAAAGCCAAAGGCTCATCATCAATCGCAATACATGTTATCATATCGGTACGTTTAAATTTACTGCAAACAGCTTATTATCGGGCAATTTACCTATATCCAGTTTATAATCCTTGCCATAAATAAGTTCCAACCTGTTTCGGCTGTTTTCGATCCCTACTCCTGAATTCTTATTCTCTGCTTTTCGCTCAAATATTTTATTGATGACATCAAAAGTCATCCTATCCTTTTCAAAACAAAAGGAAATACGCACAAAACACGGTTCAGAATAACTTATTCCATGCTTAAAAGCATTTTCAATATACGAAATAGTCAACAAAGGAGGAATATGTACAGCGGGTAAAACATCGGGGATATCCAACTCTACGTTCACCTCCTTGGTAAAGCGTATTTTCATCAGCTCGATATAACTTCTAATAAACTCCATTTCCTTGGCCAAAGGAACCTTATCCGTTTTTGACTCATAGAGCATATAACCCATCATACGAGACAATTTAATGATGGCATCCTTGGCCTCTTCTGCGCTAATATCAACCAGAGCATGAATATTATTAAGCGTATTCATAAAAAAATGCGGACTGATTTGATTTTGTAAGAAAGCCATCTTATTTTCCACATTCTCCTTTTCTAACTTAATCTTTGTTTGCTCCGACTCCAACCACTTGGTAGAGAACTTTAGGCCGGTATCAAAACCCAACAACAATATGGTCAGCACCAACAAATTAACATATGGAGGTATAAATTCCCGAGGAGGCCCCATCGCTTCTATTTTATCCATTCCACGTTCGGGACGCTGCATATTATTCCGCCCCAGATCCATGGGAGGGCCATCCATAAATGGGTGCTCAACAACGCTACCCCTTTCTGGCACACCTCCACGCACATACCTTTCTCGCATATACATTGTACAAACAAAAAGCAATAAAATAGCTGTCAAAGAAATAAAATATTTCAGGCGTTTATTCCTAAAAAACAGCATAGGAAGCAAAATCATCCTATTGATCAGAAATATGAAAAAGATAATCACATACTCTAACCATATCCGAAGAATATGATCCCAGTTAACCTCATCCTCAAAATCGCCAAACATTAGAGGGATAAAAAATATCAGTGCCCATACAAAAAATGTAATGATCTGCTGAATTCGTCCTATTTTAAGTCGTATCATTGAAGGTAATTGTTTTTCTATAGGCACTAATTGATGTTCAAATGTATTAAAATAATTGATTTTACGCTTTAAACGGTTGTTTTTCCAACTGCATACTTCCATCTTCTCCTTTATAAATATTTATCCAAGCCTCCCAGTTTTGGTGATCCACCTCAGGATAATCCAACCGATAATGACTACATCTACTCTCAGTACGCATCAACGATGCTTTTAATTTCATCTCAGCACTAATAACCATATTAGCGGTCTCGTGCGCCAGGCGTAGTTCATGTAAATCATTTGCTTTGAGCATAGGCAAATGATGATCTCGCAACTCTTCGACATAAGCCAAGGCAGCGCGCATCAAGCTCTCTTTTTTTATATAGAGAACAAAATTAGGTATCATGATACCTTGCAAGGTTTGTGTAACCCAAGCAGGACTATAACCAGACGTTCTTTGCAAAGGTGCTTGAATCTCACTTGTGATATCCTTCTTTTTTTTCGCGGATACAGACAGTCCTTGAATCCCATTTGAGTAGACAGCTGCAGCCTCTCCTGCGATGGCTCCCTGAACTGCTGATCCGGCCAATGAAGATCCTATCTGAGTGTAGATAGCTCCGGACATATATGACCCCAAGGCATCTCCTGCCGCAAATAAACCGGTAATATTAGACTCGCACTGATCGTTGATTGGAACCAAGCCCTCTGATTTATGAATCGCCATACCTGCTGAGGCCCCTCCCACAGGATTACCACCCATACCCGGGGGAGGTCCCTTCCGTTCTCCTTCCTTCTCCCTAGCCCCAGCAGCACGTCCTCCTTCTGGCCTATCTCCCGCTGGACTATCCCTTTCAGGCCTTTTATTTTGAGGATGAGACCTTTCATGGCCTCGGGTATTTTCTCCTCCAATTCCTTCAGGACGATATGGTCCACCAGCAACTTGCTTACTGGCACCATCCCCCGGAGGTCCCATTTTAGCTGCACCTCCACTCATATAAGCCATGTAGTTCATATCCACACCTAAATCATGACGAATACCCACACCAACTGTATTAGGCTTTTGCAAGAACATATCACCCCAACCATCAAAACATGCTGCAGCATTTTTAGCTCTCCCGGGATGCCCATCATTCCACTCTTTACCTGTAACTTTAGCCCCGATATTATAAGCCATCACAGTCCCATCATGTGTTAAATCACAAATAGGAAAACCATTGGGTTTAAAACCTCCCGCTCCAGTACAAAGAACAACACTTTTCGCATTAAAAAAATAAGTTTTAGCTTCATCGATACTAAAACCCGCTGCTCCCACCATCTTCTCATCCTCTTTAATCAGATGGGTAATCGTAACCCTTTCAATGACGGGTATATTTCGTTCTCGAATGGGCTTACTAAATGCTTTGTGATACAAAGGGGAATCAAAGAAACCCCATTCTCGTAGCTCCTGCACGCGGGCCTTTGAGTGTTCTGCCACCTGACGAGTATAAATGGGATTATTGGTACCCATCGCAGAGTAGGATACTGCATCTACATATTCATCTAAACTATATTCAGCCGTTGCTGCATCATAAACGAAAATACCCTTTGCAAAGGGTGTTTGTCCTGATGAGCCCAGCCGCCCCTTAGAAACCATCATCACCTTAGCACCTGCATCATGCGCTTTTACCGCTGCAAACAATCCGGCCATACCACTTCCTATTACCAACACGTCGACTTCCACATCTTCACTCTCCATATCGCCCACATCAAATGAAGGTTTCTCCTCACTCCATCCATCACCAGAAAAAGCCATAGAACCCAAGGCAGCCGCTCCCAACACGCCTCCTGTTAGCCCAAGAAACTTGCGTCGTGACATCTCATTTTTACTCATTACTAGGTCCTCCTTGATTCGATTTTGAAAAATAAACAACAGCCAACAAGCACACTCCACCACTGGCCACCAACACTATAAAACCAGTCATCCAAACATTGGAATGTCGCCCTAAATCGATTACATGCCAGGCGGCAATCACCACAAAAACGATGGATAAGATTCCATGAAATACACGCCATATACGATAAGACATAGCTAAACGATTTCTGAACAAAGAAGTCAGTGCAATAATCCACATTAGGCACCACGCAATCATTCCCAGCACAACTCCCGTGCTATTAAAAGAGGTGATCAAAGTATAAAAGGCATCAGTAGGATCAATCCCAGCCTCAAAATACCGCGGCACCACTACCAAAAAAGGATGAACCAACAATATAGGCACAAACACATACCCTACCAACTTATGCCATTTTACCACCTTGCCCATACGATGCACCTTCAACACTCTCTTATTACTGCGTGTCAAATAAAATTGCAATAACATCATCGAGAATGATAAAATCGTAAGTATTGAAATGGCTTCCTTCACCCAGGCCCTTCCAGAAGAATCATCCAAAGCCCAAAATGCGATGGGCAGACCAATAAAGACACACAACATTGTGGCCGTATTATATTTTCTAAGTAATTTTTCCATCATATTAACCCCATGAAACAATGACTGGTATCGTTTTTTCCGGCGAAATAGTAATCGCATCTACCGGACAATACATGCGACACAAATGACATATCTGACAGTCGGCAGGATACATGATGACCGCTTTACCGGAACGCTTATCCATCCGAATCACATCCGTGGGACATGTCTTTTCACAGGTACCACAACCGATACAACCTTTGATTGATTTTATTGACATATTAATCAGATGTTAGATAAAACTATAGCTTATAATTATTAACACCCTCGAATTTAGAGAGAAACGCCCGAAGCGAAAAAAGCAATCGGCAAAAAGCTCTTTTTTATCGACGGGACAAAAAAAAGAACTACTCCAGCATACATTCAATGCCAGAATAGTTCTTGGAATAAAAGTACAAACAGGACTAAAACCATCAAGACATAGTCCTGTTTCATATGAAGCTGCTAAGTATCTACCTTCATATATTCCTTTTTAAATACACATTTATATTAAAGGGCAGGTATCATTTATTTGTCCAGATAACTATTGACAGCATCATTTCGAGACTGCACATGTGATTTTAGATAGGACACTGCGCTATCAAAGTAAGAGTCACTATAAATATAAGTATAACCCGACTGTTCCGCATAAGCATATTCCTTCAACATATCATAATAATCCGCATAAGTATCTATCATCACCGAAGGTTCAAACACCTCATCTACGAACTGCAACAAATACCCTTCATAAATCGCCTGATAATCATCCTGATCCATTAAATATTTAATAAGAGGCCAATTACTACTAACTTCCGACATCGCTAAACTAAGCGCACCGCTTTGCTTTCCGTCCTGAAAAGCTTCATTATTATCCCACGGAATCCATGTTAGAAGACTATTTTCCGGGTTATTATACAGATAATAATTATGCGTCATATTACCATACGTGTCCCAGTTTTGAATAACCGTATTGGCTGCCAACCATTTTAAAAAATTATCCACATCGAAAACGCCCTCCACACTAGCTTTCCATGCTTCCACATCACTTGTTCTCGAGGAACTATTGATGGCATCATAAAGCGCACGTACGTCAGAATAATCAGCTGTTTCCTCATTTGTTTTCAGTTCCATCTCATCCGTATCATAAGTACCACTGGCAAAAGAGGCAGCATCACCATCGGGTTTATATAAGTTTCCGGATCCATCGGCAAATTGAGTATCTATAACCGTATCATCCACTTCTTCCACCAGGGTGTATACACCATAATACTGTGAACCATCACCATGATCAAGATAAACCACACAAAATGCTGTTTGAGAAGCGGCCAGACCAAACTGACGAAAAAGGTCGGCACCCACTTTCTCTCGCATGAGCGATGCATCATCATAATTATTATTCAAATTAAGCTGTTTAAAACCATAAAAACGCTGATTTTTCAACGCAGGATAATCATCCTCAAATTCATCAAAATCAAGTTTAAAGGACAACTTATTGTTTCCCGACTGGTAAGCCGACTGAAGACTGGAATTACCCTTATAACGAATACCTACATTATACCATTCCTTACCATTGAACTTAAAAGAACATTTTACCCACATTGGATCATCAAAAGAAGTAGTCATTCCCGGCCTCGAGCCACCGGTATTAAACAATGATGATAGATCAGATTGCATAGACGACCAATCAGAACTACTTATCTCTATATCGAAACGCAATACTTCCGATTGATTAAAAACAGTAGCATAGTCAGGATCAACATCATTACTATGTGTTAATTCCGTCCAATCACTATAATCCGTTCTATCTAGTTCTTCCTCTTCCAGAACTTCTTCTTCATCATCAATATCTTCCGATATATTATCATCATTACGACAAGCCGTAAAAGTAATGAACATGATGGTAAATAATATTAAAATACTTTTTTTCATAAGTTTAAAACTTTATTTTATATCCAACACTTACAATATGCTTATTACGATATTCACTTTTATAATAATCGAATTTATAATCCACGCCCAGATAATTACCCTTGAACAACTTATAATCCGCTCCAACAGAATATCTCATTTTATAAACAGACGATCCATTGAGCTCCTGAAATAGCTCAGTAGACACAGAAGGTGTTATTTTACATTTGGCAATATCATATTTAATAGACAATTTATATCGTAAAAAATCCAAAACATCATCATCGTCATCGTCAGCATAATTACTATACATTAGCCTAAATGCCCCTTCAAAACGATTAAAATCCTTTTCTGCTGTTGCACTATACGAGTAGCGGCTTAAATATTCTGTATCTTTCTTTTCTCTTTGGTTGGCAATAAACCTATATGCAGCGCCCAACGTTAATAAATCCAGCACTTTATACTCCAACTCACCCTCTATTAAACTTTTATCCAGGGTAAAACTTTCATCAAAACGCAATTGAGGAGAAACATTCACCTTCACCTTTTTCCAGGGTTTAAAGCTCAATTTCAGTTCGGTACGTGTCTGGTATTCATTTTCCACATCCTGTGCTATGGCATAATTGCCCACCAGCAAGAGGACTACCAACCAGCACCCCACATTTATATGCTTAGAAGTTTTCATTATTTATAAGATTTAAGTTACAATACCATTTCCCCACTCAAAGTATATTTCATACATACTCACCACCAAGACATTACGATTGCAAATCACCAAGAGATTTAGCCTTGTGTTTATCCTGTCCATTCACATTGAAATAGAGTATTATTTCAGCCACATCCTTTAAAAAATCAATTTTTTGTATCTCGTAACGCTTAATCTGTATTCCTGTACGATCTTTTAAATCCTGAAGAAGGATATCGCTTTTTAAAGCATGGATATTTTCAATCTTTTCATAAACAAGTCTGACAGAACCTTCCTGCTTTAACATCAGGCGTTTTTCAAGCACCCATAGGCCAAAAACAATCACAAAGTTTGTTATAATCAGCTCAGCATAACTCACTTTTTTATTAGCCAACGCATTAATAACAGATATACCAATCACGATAAATAGATAGGTCATCTCCTTTATGGGAATGGCATCGGTTCTGTAGCGTATAATTCCGAAGATGGCAAACAAGCCCAAGGCAAAGCCCAATTCAAGCTTTACACTATTCAGCAAAAAGCTCAATAGAAAAACGATTACACCAATAGATAGATAACTGAAGTAAAAATCTTTTCGTCTGCTATTTCTGGCGTACATAAAGTGCACAACCAAGAATAAAAGTATTGTATTAAAAGCAAAGCGCACCAACAGCTCCGTAAAATCAGATACGTTTATTATTTTAATATCCAGAAAACGAAAGCCATCCTCCCACATCTCAAGTTTTGATGGCATACTATTGATCACTTTACCGGGAACCTTGTCCGCAATGCTATTCAAATCAATCATAAATTTTCATATTTAATTATAAAGCCTATTTTCTGTATGCAATACCTTTTCGATACTTCTTATTTTTTCCTTAAAAGCATTACGTTTTAAATGCCTATTTGTAATGGCACGTCCCACACAGTATTTGCTAAAACCAGCAGGTTTAATACGCTGGTTACGCAGTGCCATCAGCAATGGGGACACAGAAGAACGACCATCCGACTTCACTTCAACAATCGCCAAATCACCCAGCCCAACACTATTTTGGGCTTGTTGAAACTGAAGATTGAGATCTATGGTACAACGCTCTTTAAAATTTTTATTAACCAGGGTCAAACGTGAGAAATGATTGACAAGCGATCTCTTTAACTCCTGATGACAAAAAGGTGTCATTTCATGTATAAAATCAATTTCTTGAGAAGAAAAACCTGGCTCCATAAAATCAGATGGAATACGTTTTTTGATTGTTCGTCCTTTATTATTCTTGAATTTCACCTCAAAAAAGCTGATTCCCGAAGAGACATAGCTTCTTCGTCGAATTTTATACCTATTGAGTTTTCCATTATGGTGCGCAATAAACATACGATCTTCGGGTGTATCAAAATATACCGTAGAATATGGTAATAAGCTTTGTCCGTCCATATCCAGTAAGAAATAGCTTTCATTTATCTCTTCCAACAAGGCAGAGAGTCTGCTTACATGAAACCAGTATTTTTTATCAACCCTGTTCATCAACTTCACTTTTTCCATCTCTCTTAGCTGAATAGAATCAAATATGTTTATTTTCATATGTTTATAATTTGTTTCTTAATGGTCATATGGAACTCGCCAAAGAAATTAACCATGGCCACTCCACACCTATGTTACTTTCGTGTTATTTCTATGTTAAAAGTATTGTACATAAAGCAATATAAAGAAGAGAATCTACTAATTGGCGAAATCTATAGACGGGATGGTCTAAATCAACGAACAAGCAAATTGCATATAAATCACAAAGGTTGATTCCTAGTAAAATGGTCTCTTCGATTTACCGAGGACACTCAAAAAAACACCTGATACAAATGCATAAAAAAACCGTCTTACAGGATTTCAGTCCCAAAGGCGGTTAAATATAAAGTTAAAGCGAGCAAAGCTACTCATACACCACATCTACAATACGCTGCATTCAAAATTTTCACAGTCCTAACATTACTTCATCCATACACTATTCTCCTCAAAGTAACACGAAATCACTTTTTCGAAATCACTCTTCAAGCGTAACATTTCCTCACTATCTGGAACACACTGCTTTATGCGCATAGAGGCACGATCAAAAAACTGTAAAAAAATTTCACCAACCTGCTTTTTCTGTTGGTCGTTTAAACTGCTTTGTTTCGTGGCAAAGTCCACCATTTCCTTTACTTCCTCGGCACTCAGCATTACCTTTTGATCTTGATAAACATTATTGCCCCTACCATAATAATGGGTGATAAGAAATGTTGTCAACGCATCCAATAACATGGTTAATCTTTTTATCTCCATAACTTTAAATTTAAGCAATATATCACTAAACCATTCCTCATTTCACCACCCTCACACGATCATTGGAAAAATTACTTACACCTTCTAAACATGCATCTCTTAGCGACTAACATCAGACAACAATACTAGCAAATAGCTCACTTACATAAAACAATACACCAAAGGAACAGAAATATAAAAACGAATAAAAAACGAATCGACAGATACCCTGTTTCCATCTACCAAATTAGCTAGCAGACCAAGCCCGAACCTACTATTAAACGAATAGATGACAAACATCGCACCCCAATATATCCGGCTCAAGGATGCGCACACTAAAAAACAGCCTTGCTTCAAAAAACAAGGCTGTCTGGAAAACAAATATTACTCTACACTTATAACTTTATGCTGATAATCCTTCTCATTCTTAATCTACACACAGCAAGGATCATCAGTTGTGCTCAGACATCACCTTCGCGAAGGTCTTTTAGAAAGCTGCTCTTTAAGATAAGCCGCATATTTTGTTTGTTGTTCCTCTGTAAGCACTGCTTTTACTTTGGTTTCAAAAGCTGCTTTTTTGTTCTCCATCTCAGTCCTGCTTGGTCTGGAGTTAGATGACATTTCACTTTTTATTTCTTCAAAGTGATTTTTGTATAACACCAAAACTTTTGCCTCTTGCTCCTCAGTCATACTCAATTGCTGAGCCAAGCTACTCACCATGGTTTTTATTTCCTTAGTTGAAGGCACCGGAGGGGGACCTTGCTGTCCACCTCCCTGACCTCCACCTTGTGGCTGTGCAGAGACCAAACTGCACGATAAAGCCACCATCATCATCAATATACCCTTTAAACTATTACTCATTACTTTTTTCATGGTTTTTACATTTATTATTCACTCATATTTCTCACTAGACGCACATAATTGTAGTATCTCTCTCCACCTTCGCCCAATGGACCTCCCTCATACTTTGTATCAAAACGAACAGCTCCGGCTCCATGCGTATCATGGCCATCACCATCCACGGCTCTACCAAAGGCCACATACCAGGCATAATAATAAGGCTCATCTTTGGTAAAATTAGCAGAAGTGCCTGTCCAATAATACCCATAATCATCTAATCCAGCCTCATTAATAATTGGAGTACATGAAAAAATTGGATCGATAGCTGGTCCTTCATTGTTCACATCAGTAGCTCCCGGCGCGTAAGAATAATCCACAATGCCCTGCAATTCTTTCACATTGGGTAAACGCCAGTCGGTATACCCTCCTAATTCAGCGTTCTCAGCATAGGCCAATGCGTCCTCCCAGTTTAAACCTTCTCCACTATCGTTCTGTGACCACATCAATCCGGTTCCATCATCCGAGATAGTTCCATCCCCATTGTCCTTAAAGTCGTTTTCTCCATACACATCTCCTCGTACCGCTCTAACATGCTTAGCCAAAGGACTATCCATCACTTGTCCTTCAACACCACCTGGAGGAGGCGTACCAACAACCACATCATCACCTTCATCACCTGGCGCATCACCACTATCACCTTGCGGACCACCACCTATCGGACCTCCTTCATCGCCCTCCATGACCGAAGCAGCAGGGTAAGCTTTGATATGTCCGGTCACATGATTCACCCCAAAAGCCGCATTATCCTGACCTTCAGTGGTAACACCCACATACCGATTACTGGACCAAAACTGTTCCGACTTATCCACTATTCCGGTAGCCAATTTAAAATAAGTAGTATCCAAATAAGGCCAACCTCTACCGAAGTCACTAATTGAAAAAAGCTCCTTCAAGCTCGGCATACGCCAGTCGTCATAACCAGCCAGTACTAAATTTTCACAATACGCTACTGCTTCATCATATGTTAACGAGCTTGGAATGGGGATCTCTTCCCACATTAAACCCGTATTATTATCGGTAATGGTACTATCCCCATTATCCACATAATTCATAGAAGCACCCTTCAGGTAGCTAGCATCTTGTCCGTAAAAGGCATCTCCCTCAGCCAAAGAAGAAACCACATCTCCATTATTATCATATAATATGGTTTGTCCCGTAGCAATCTGCACATAATCATAAATAGAAAATGCTCCACTATCCACTTCTACATCGTCCGTATCATCACAGGAAGTCAATAATATTCCTGTCAAGGCCATAGCCCAAAAGCTCCACTTAATCATTTTGTTATTTTTTCGTTTCATCTTTCCAGTTTTTCAAATGAATGATACGAATATACTTACACGAATAAAGAAAGAAGAAAGAGAATCGACGGATGGAACCTTTATGTCGATGAAAAGGCGGCATCCCCCTCCCGATAACACAAGGCAGCAACCTTTAATACGAGAGTTACATTCAAAACAGCCATGGGCAGTGCAAATGGTGGGACACACAGGTGAATGATCGAAATTTGTACTGACTAGTGAAGTTTCGATCATTTTCAATCCTATCAAAATAAACAATCTAATCTCTCAACAATTCTTGCCTTCCAAAATGGTCTTCCATTCTTCTATCAATCATACCATTACACGCCCCTCATTAAAGAAAAAATTCTTCAAAAAAACTTACCATACTGATAATCATGCTACATAACAGATATAAAACCCATGTTTTAGTTCATTAATTTATTGAAAAGCCTTAATTTTGCGGTCTGAAAAAAACAAACAGTTATACAGTTATATTATGGCAGATAAAACTAAAAAACCGTTATTAAGTGATTTTCCAGCCATTACCACAGAACAGTGGATGGAAAAAATCACAGCGGATTTAAAAGGCGCTGACTTTGAAAGAAAGCTGGTTTGGAGAACAAACGAAGGTTTTAACGTACGTCCTTTTTATCGTTCAGAAGACTTAAGCGAGATAAAATATCTTGACAGTCTACCTGGAGAGTTCCCGTATGTACGCGGAACAAAAAAAGACAACGACTGGTATGTTCGTCAGGACATTCATGCAGTTGACGCAGAGGCAGCCAACGCAAAAGCACTGGATGTTTTAACTAAAGGAGTTACTTCTTTAGGTTTTACGTTATGTGAAGAAGTAAAAGATGTAGACGCGCATGTAGAGAAATTATTGAAAAACATTATTTCAGAAGCGGTAGAACTAAACTTTTCGACAAGCCATGGCAGCAAAAAATTAGCTGAAGCTGTGATTGCTTATCTTAAAAAGACAAACAGGGATCTATCAGGTATTAAAGGCTCCATCAACTTTGACACTTTAGGTTGCCTTACTACTTCAGGAAAATCTTGCAAAAGTTTTGAGGAGATGTTTGATCACGCCAAGGAGATGGTAGAAGTTAGAGCGAATGTTCCTAACTTCAAAACGATTTGCGTGAATGGTCGTCTTTTCAACAATGCAGGTTCATCGATTGTTCAGGAGCTAGCATTTGCACTATCCATGGGTAACGAGTATTTGACACAACTAAGCGACAGAGGTGTTTCCGTTAACGAAGCAGCATCATCGATGAAGTTTAACTTTGGTGTAGGTGGCAACTACTTTATGGAAATAGCCAAGTTACGTGCAGCACGTATGCTTTGGGCTACCATCGTTAAATCATACAGTCCTGCCGGATTAGAGCCTACAAAAATGATGATCCACTGTGAGACATCACAATGGAACAAGACGGTATACGATCCATATGTAAATATGCTTCGCACACAAACAGAGGCAATGTCTGCCACATTGGGAGGCGCTGACTCGTTAACCATACTTCCTTTCGACGCAATCTATAAAGAATCGGATGTATTCTCTGAAAGGATTGCACGCAACCAACAATTGCTATTGAAAGAAGAGTCGCACTTCGACAAAATTACGGATCCTTCTGCAGGTTCTTACTACATCGAGAATTTAACCAACAGTATTGCACAAGAAGCTTGGGCTCTATTTGTTGAAGTAGAAGAAAAAGGCGGATATTTAGCTGCTTTAAAAGAAGGATTTGTTCAGGCAAAAGTTAAAGAAACGGCTGATAAGCGCAAAAAAGCGATTGCTACACGTCGCGAAAACCTACTAGGAACCAACCAGTTCCCCAATGCTGCTGAAAGAGTTGCAGATGTATTAGCCAACAACAAAGCACACGGTGACAAATGTTCATCAGGTGATGTTGTCATTGAGCCTATTGTCAGGTTCCGTGGTGCCGAAGAGTTTGAGGCCCTTCGTCTAGCCACTGAAAAATCAGGTAAAACACCTAAAGTGTTTATGCTTACTTATGGTAATCTGAATATGCGTTTGGCACGTTCACAGTTCTCTGCGAACTTTTTTGCCTGTGCTGGTTATCAGATTATTGACAACAACGGTTTTGATACTGTTGAAGCCGGAGTTGAAGCCGCCAAGGCTGCCAAAGCCGATATTATTGTTCTTTGCTCATCAGATGACGAATATGTAGATGCTGCTCCAGCAGCCTTTAAAGCTATTAATGGAGACGCTATCTTTGTAGTTGCCGGCGCACCCAAATGCACTGACGATCTCAAAGCACAAGGCATCACTAATTTTATTAATGTACGCTCTAACGTTCTTGAAACACTTCAAGGATTTAGTAAAGAACTAGGTTTGTAAATCGAACACGGAGTCAGCAACACAGAAATAAATAAACATTTCTTTCTGTTTCACTGCACCTCAGTGTTCATCTAATAATCTAAAACAAAATGGCAAGACCAGATTTTAAAAATATAGATTTCAAAAAAAGTTCTCCTTGTGGTGGTGTTAAAGCCAAAGAGTGGGAGAAAAAACATGGGATAAAAAAAGACTGGGTAACCCCAGAACGCATCCCTGTAAAAAGTGTATACTCAGCAACCGACTTGGAAGGAATGGAGCATTTAAATTATGCAGCAGGTCTTCCTCCATACCTACGCGGACCATACTCAGGTATGTATGCCATGCGTCCATGGACTATTCGTCAGTATGCTGGATTTTCCACTGCGGAGGAATCCAACGCCTTTTATAAAAGAAACCTTGCTGCCGGACAAAAAGGATTGTCTGTTGCATTTGACTTGGCCACACACCGTGGTTACGATTCAGACCACGAACGAGTAGAAGGAGATGTAGGTAAAGCAGGTGTAGCGATCGACTCTATCAAGGACATGCGTATTCTATTTGATGGTATTCCATTAAATAAAATGTCGGTATCCATGACCATGAACGGAGCCGTTCTACCGGTATTGGCCTTTTATATTGTAGCAGGCTTAGAGCAGGGCGCTAAGTTGGAAGAGCTTTCCGGAACAATCCAGAATGATATTCTAAAAGAATTTATGGTGCGTAACACTTACATCTACCCACCAAAATTCTCCATGAAAATCATTGCTGATATCTTTGAGTACACATCTAAAAACATGCCTAAGTTCAACTCTATATCTATCTCAGGTTACCACATGCAAGAAGCGGGTGCAACTGCAGATATTGAGTTAGCATATACATTAGCCGATGGTTTAGAATACCTACGTGCCGGTGTTAATGCAGGAATGGACATCGATGCCTTTGCACCTCGCTTATCCTTTTTCTGGGCTATCGGCATGAACCACTTTATGGAGATTGCTAAGATGCGAGCAGGCCGTATGTTATGGGCTAAGATTGTAAAAAAATTCAATCCTAAGAATCCCAAATCATTGGCTTTACGTACGCACTCACAAACTTCAGGGTGGTCATTAACAGAGCAAGATCCATTCAACAACGTAGGTCGTACTTGTATCGAAGCCATGGCATCTGCCCTTGGACATACACAGTCGTTACACACCAATGCGCTTGATGAGGCTATTGCATTACCTACAGACTTCTCTGCACGTATTGCTCGTAACACACAAATTTACATCCAAGAAGAAACGCAAATCACCAAATCGGTTGATCCATGGGCCGGTTCTTACTATGTTGAATCATTGACCAACGAACTAGTAGAGAAAGCCTGGGCATTAATTGAAGAAGTTGAAGAGCTAGGTGGAATGGCAAAAGCCATTGAGAGTGGTGTACCTAAAATGCGTATCGAAGAAGCTGCGGCGCGCACGCAAGCAAAAATTGATGCCGGAACACAGACCATTGTAGGTACCAACAAATATCGTTTGGAAAAAGAAGATCCAATCGACATTTTGGATATTGACAACTCTGCTGTACGTCTTTCTCAAATAGAACGCTTAAAACAATTAAAAGCTGAGCGTAACGAAGAAGACTGTCAAGCCGCGCTTGCTGCCATCACCAAAGCTGTAGAAACAGAAAAAGGCAACTTGCTTGAATTAGCAGTTGATGCTGCTCAAAAAGGTGCTTCGCTAGGTGAAATTTCTGATGCATGTGAAACAATCGTAGGTAGATATAAAGCTGTGATCCGTTCTATTAGTGGTGTTTATTCCAGCGAAGCAGGAAAAGACAAAGAGTTTGAAAAAGCTTGTGGTTTAGCCAAGCAGTTTGCAGAGAAAGTAGGTCGTCAACCTCGTATTATGGTGGCTAAAATGGGACAAGACGGTCATGACCGTGGTGCCAAAGTAGTAGCAACAGGATACGCTGACATAGGTTTCGACGTGGATATGGGACCATTATTCCAGACTCCTGCCGAATCGGCCAAACAAGCTGTTGAAAATGACGTTCACGTAGTGGGAGTCTCTTCATTAGCTGCAGGTCATAAGACTTTAGTTCCTCAGATCATTGCGGAACTTAAGAAACTAGGACGTGAAGATATCATGGTTATCTGTGGTGGTGTAATTCCCGCACAAGATTATGATTTCCTTTACAAAGCAGGAGCCGTAGCTATCTTTGGACCTGGAACATCTGTATCTAAAGCTGCTACCGAAATCTTGAATCTATTACTTCAAGCAGCAGACTAAATAGTCGTATTTTCTAAAATTCTAATACAAAAAAGCCATCCCGAAGAACCGGGATGGCTTTTTCATTATACGCGCAATTCAATATTTTATCTTTTTATAAAATAAATCCGTTCGCCTTCTTCCTTAATATCATAATCATTTATTACATCATCATTAAATATCAATTCAACTTGAGTAACAGGATCTTTAGATTTCCAAAATCCATTTATCTGATCCGATTTCGCTACAATTTTCTCCACGTAACTCCCATCAGACATACGTTTTACAACAGTGTCCAGCACCACATGGTAATCAATTACAAACTGAGAAGTACTTTTCAGATTAATACTCGCTTTCTGCCTATCCATTCCCTTTATAAATACCAAGGTATCTTTGTTGGACACATTTTTATTAATATCATTGCTTAAAAAACAATATATCTTTTTTCTTTTCGTCGTTGTGTTTTGTTGGGCAAACATACATATGGTTCCCAAAGAAACCATCATCGCCAAAATAATTTTCACTTTCATCATCAAAGGATTATACCCATTAAATTCTTACATCTTAGATAAGTCCCTAACTATGCCTACATATACATAGAAAGTCTACTTACTGGTCAGTTCCGTCTCTGGCCAAATACACATGGTATTTATATTCAGAATGCTAATCGGTTAATGAATAACGGTTAGTATTTTTAAGCGAGATAAAATACTCATCTCGAAATTCTTTTTTTTAAGTAGCGCAAGTTAAGGCTTAAATACCTCATTAACAAACGTGTTATCTTTTTTGATCCTGCAAACGTTGCTTTTCAACCAATATCCACGCTGTATCCAACAATAACATGAGCTGTTGCGCATGAAACCTAGAGTATAAGCTATTCTTTGTGGCCAACCAAAATAAGGAGACTACTTTATCCTCAGATAAGATCGGGATCGTTATAGATTTAAGCAGCCCACCATTGAGCAAGGATGCTTTTTGAAAAGGATAATTAACTTCCGGATTATTGAGTATAACAGCTTCCTTTAGTCTAACTGCTTTGCTCAGGCAATCCATATTTTCAAAATCTTCTTCCCAATGATTAAATTTGTGTGTCAGATTTACATCTTCGGACCAGTTATTGAGGTAAAATATTCCCCGTGCCTGATCGTAATGGTAAACCGCACCTATATCACTTCCTGTAAAATCAATACTTTGTTTCAAGGTAAAATCCAACAGGTCATTAATAGAGTTAGCTTTATAATGAATAATATTTTCGAGGCCCATAAATCGTTTATTGACCTGTTTTATCTGCGACTCAGCCTCCACCGACTTAGTACTATCTACAATAATGGAGTGCAATAACTCTTTGTCATTCACCAAAACCGGACTAGAAAAAACATCCACATCCCTTAAATCGCCAGATTTAAGAATATGCTGAAACTTAAAGTGGTTTGTTTTTTCACTCAGAGCTTTTTTCATTTCAACCTTGATCTTCTCCATTCCATTTAAATTGATCTTACTCATCTGAGTCCCGATCAACTCGTCCTTTCCATAACCATAAAATTCAACAGCTGTATCATTCGCATCCACTATTTCTCCTTTCTCAGGATCAATGATCAGCATGATGGTTTTACTCTTATCAAAGATTGTTTTAAACCGTTGTTCACTGGCAACCAAGGCAAGTTCTACCTCTTTCTTCTCTGTGATATCAAGGTGCGTACCGGTCATTCTGATAGGAGTTCCATCCTTGTCCCACTCCACAACACTTCCCCTTGAATGGATCCATACCCAGTGTCCCTCTTTATGCTTAAAACGAAAAGCAGAATCATAATAATCCTCTTCTTTCACCAATACTTTGTTTAAAGCTTCATTGAAAATTGGAATATCTTCAGCATCCATCAGTCGCAGAGGTAAATCCCCATTAATAGGTTCTAATTCGTCAAGAGCATACCCTGCTATCTCCGCCCATCGATCATTGATGATCAATTCAGATGTTTTGATATTCCAGTCCCAGGTGCCGGCATTGGTTCCTTTTAAAATATCCTCATTCCTACTTTTCTCTATCATCAAGGCATTCTTTGCCTGAACACTTTCTGTTATATCATCGAATATAACGGCAAAGAAATGAGTCTGAGGTGAAAATACATGCACCTCAAAATACTTATCCAACTCCGGCAAATACTCAATAAACTTCTTAGTACCACCATCCATAGCCACTTCACCAAACTCCTTTAACCAATGATCTATTTCATAAACAAACACATCACTCGCCTTCTGATTAACCACATCGTCATATGACAAACTAAAAAGCTCCAATAATTTTGGATTAGCATCACGTATAATATAGTCTGAGGGTTGATCATTTTCATTCAGAACAATCTCATAAAAACCAAAGGCTTCCGACAAATTATTGAATAGTTGCCTATACTTTCTTTCACTCTCAGCCAACTGATCATTCTTTTGATTCAGCTTATCAATATACACCCTCAACTCTTCTTCAACCTCCAGCAGATACTTATTTTTAGCATCTAATTCGAGACTGATGGTTCTATATTCTTCGTACATAGAAAGATTCTCTTCCACTTGATCCCTTAAACGTTGTTCATAAAGATATCTCTCCGTTAAATCCTGATGCGTCCCTATGATCCTATATACCTCACCATCATTGTTTTTCATACCTACTCCACGCGACAAGATATGAATCAGTTTACCTGATTTATGTTTCATTCTAAATCTAGCCTCATAGTTATCCAATTTATCACTCACCAGGCTCTCGATTTTAGACAAAGCCCCCCCTTTATCATCTTCAAACAATAACTCCTCCCAGGTTCCGATTTCATTCGTCAGTTCATCATCCTTATACCCCACCATTTCTTTCCACCTGGTGGACAAAAAAAGTTCTTTTGTTTCCAGGTTCCAATCCCATATACCATCATTAGTACCGTTTATAGCTAACCGGAAACGTTCTTCGCTCAACTTCAACTCTTCACGCTTACGAGCCAACTCCGCCATATTAATTTTAAGTTTCTTTTCTGCCTCCTTTAAATCAATATTAGCATCCCGAAGCTCTTCATTGGTTTTTTGGTACTCTTCAGTCAGACTAACGTATTCTTCGTTTAAATAATAAAACTCATCAACCCGGCCCCTAAGATCCTCTTCCACCTTATTTTTCTTTTTCATAGCGCCCAGCAAATAAAAGATAAGGATAGCCTGAATAAAAAGAAAAATAAGCCCAACTATCAGTTCTCCCTTATAAGTCTTGATAAATTCCTTCTGAGGATTGTTGACCATGAAACTACCTGCAGGCAAAAGTGATTTATCAATACCTAACTCTTTAATTTCTTTGAAGTCAAAGATATATTCATTGCCAGCATTCGTATTCACGACAATACTATCCACATTTTTCCCATTCAATATATCATACACACACAAGGAAGCCAACTCTGCCTGGCGCCTATGAGACACAAGCTTGCCACCCAAAATACCATGATTGATACCATGATCCCACAAGTGAAATAAAGGCGCCTGCAGATTTCTCTTGATAAGCTTTAATGATTCATAAAAACCCAAGATACGATCCTCTTTATCCCTTAAAAAAGATAATAAAAGAACAGGTGTATCTTCGTCAATACGACGAAGCTCACCCTCCATTTCTTCAAAGGTATAATCAGTCAATGACAATACATTTACATGAATATCATTTAGTGAAAAGGTAATTTTTTTTAACTGTCTTAAAACGGCATTTCCGGTTAAAGTATTATCGGATAGAACAACCAATTCTTTTTCATCAGGAAACAATTCAAGCATTACATCCAGCGTTTCTTCAATAGAAACAGTCTCTACGATACCCGTAATGTTAGATTCAAAGTTTTGTAGTTTTGCTTTTACAACACTATTTACCCCAAAAAAAACGATGGGAATACCACTAAACAAGCTATCTTTTTGATTTAACACATAATTAAACGCATTATCATCAGAAACCAACACCACGTCATATCTAAGACCCTGATCTATTTTATTTTTCAACGATTTATGAAACAGTCCTTGACAGTTTGGTGAATGAAAACGTTTGCTATCCATTGATTCAATATCAATTTCAACATCCACCGTATCCAAAACAGATCTCACCCCTTCCACCTGGTCAAAATAGGTTGGAAAACTTGAATTATAGGAGCTAATATACAATACTCTTGGATGCCGTTCAGCCAACAAAGACTGCCCCGCAAACATTAGCCACAACAGCACTAAAAAAAATACCCTTCTTATACCCATCTATTTCTAAATCATTTTTCGCGGCATATAAAATATAGTAGCAGCACCGCTATTATCCTCCATATTCTCAAATTCCACCTTACCTTTATGCAACAAGATGATCATTTTAGCCAAATATAGTTCCATGGCATTATTTCTCTCAAATCGATAATTTTGACTACTAACTGATTTAAAGAAATGATTTAACTCTTGTCCTTCATATGAACTCCCTGAATCAACGATTTTAACAATAATATAGTCCTCGTTACTAGAAACAACCACATCAATAAATCCTTTTTTAGTAAAAATAAGAGAACACTCCAGCAAAGCAAGAACGGCATTTTGAATAAACTCTTGATCTGCTTCAACAATACCCTCGGTACATTCAGCTACAAACTTCGTATCCAATCCTTTTTGCTTTGCTTTTTCACAAAAACCCAATAAGACAGTTCTGACAACCGGCAATAAATCAATGGGTTTTAAATCCAGTTGCGACTCACCTTTCAGCTGAAGGTTAGATATCTGAAGCGCCGCATAAGAATATTTTTCCAGGTTATTTACCGATGAGTCCAATAAAGAAACAATTTCTTGAATATACTCATCATGCGTGAGAGATTTCAACAGATTGATAGAACCCACAATACCATTTAAAGGAGTTCGTAACTCATGACTAATAGAGTTCAAAAAATCATTTTTAGCCACATCCAGCACCTTAAGATTTTCATTGGCCAGTTTCAACTTATCATTTGATTTCTTCAGCTCTAGGGTTTTCTTTTCAACCTCACTACTCAGCCATCCGTTCACATCAATCAGTTTCTCCCTCGATTTTTTCAATTCAATATGGGTACTCAAGCGCACCAACAACTCCTTTTGATTAAAAGGCTTAGTGATAAAATCCACCCCTCCTTTCTCAAATCCCTCAGTAATACTCTCTATATCCTGCCGAGCAGTAAGAAAAATAATGGGGATATTCACATTATCAGGATTTTGTTTTATGATATCGCAAGTTTCAAAGCCATTCATTTCAGGCATCATAATATCTAACAAAATAGCATCAAATCTCTCTCCACTCAACCATTTGATTGCACTTGATCCATTCAGTGCAACTTCAACAGTGTAGTTGTTTTCTGAAAGTAAAGCTGCAATTATTTGCAGATTTTTCGGATTATCGTCAACAACTAATACTCTATCATTCATAAATTCTAATTATCTATTTTATCAGTTAAAAACAAGCAAAATACAAGTCTACGCAGCATTACAACCGCTCATCTAACAACCTGGTATATTGCTCTTATCACATCTATCTCTTTATCACTCCAACTCCTTCAACAGGGAGTCGAACCGATTAATCAATTTCTGAATAGTCTCAAAATCAAATGATTTGATTGCAATATCCATCTTTTCCGTATATCTATCCAATGCTGGCCACGACACCTGACCAGAAAGCTCTTTAAGCACAGACAGCATTGTATTCAGTTTTTCTGACGATAAGATATCTTTTAAACTTTGCCATAAAGGAAGTATCGTTTCTTTAAAAGCTAGGTTGATTACCTTTTTGTCTCCATCACTCAATTTTGTCGCCGCATCCTCACGCTCCAACTGAGAGCTAACCTCCTCTTCATCAACAGGTTTTACAAATCTACTGATTTCCTGAATCAATTTATATACCGGAATTGGCTTTGAGATAAAACCATCAAAACCCTCATTGTCAGCCAATTTCTCTTCATTCACATTGCTAGAAGAAGAAATAGCTATCACAGGAATATCCTTGACCAACTCCGATTGTCTAATATCTTTAATACTCTTAAATCCATTATGTTTTGGCACACGTAAATCCATAATAATTACCGCAGGCTTCTCCACCAATGCCAGTTCCAGCACTTCTTTCCCGTGGGTGCAGGTGATGCTCTTTAAATTAAGGTTACTACACATGGCATTCAACACTTCCAGGTTGGTTTCCACATTATCTACTATCAGCACCTTTTCCTGATTGAATTTGACATTACTTTCTATTTCACCTTCCATCTCAGAAAACGGATCATCCGTCGCTTCCACATCAGGAATCATAATAGAGAAAGTACTTCCTACACCAGCCTCACTCTCCAATGAAATAACACCGCCCATCATACGAACCAATTTTTGAACAATAGATAAACCAAGACCTGTGCCCTGATGATCTTTCTCATTTGGGTCTTTATCTTGAACAAAAGGCTCAAAGATGCTCTCCTGTTTATTTTTGGCTATACCAATTCCCGTATCAGATACTTTAAAAGATAAGGTACCTTTTTCTCCTCCACTATCAAATTTAAAAAAGCTTTGCACTTCTACTTCTCCTTTATTGGTGAACTTTAAGGCATTATTTACCAAGTTAAGTAATATTTGCTTTATTTTCAGCGAATCAACATATATTAATTTTGGAAACTTGGCCTGGGGCTTCATGAGAAGTTCTATCTGTTTCTCTGCAAAATTCATAGAGAAAGTTTGTTCTATTTCTTTCAACAGACCTATAAAATCGGTATTTTCCTTTCTAATAATCATCTTACCAGCCTCAATCTTCTCCAAATCGAGCAGGTCATTGATTAAAGCCAGCAACACTTTACCACTGGCCTTTATGGAATTTAAATATCCATTCAATGGAGCTTTAACGATATGCTTGCTTAGCAGTTCAGAAAACCCAATAATAGCATTCATCGGAGTACGAATCTCATGCGACATATTTGCCAAAAACATAGACTTAGCCTCACTGGCCTGCAGGCTTTTGTTGCGCTCCAACATCAGGGCATTCATCAATTCCTTGGTATCAGAAATATCAATCAGAATCCCTGCTATGTCGATGCCTCCATGCTCATCTATTAACACCTGACCAGAAAACCGTAGCCAAACATATTTATTATCAACATTCAAAAAACGAAATTCAATGGACAGTTTCTTATCTCTGGAATTCAATGCAAAGTCATAAACATCCTTCACATATTCATAATCCTTTTCATGTACACGAGACATCACCCATTCCAAATCCACAATTTTATTATTCAGATTAAGCCCCGTAATCTCCTCAAATATGGTATTGGTTTTAAGTATTTTCGTAGCAAGATTAAACTCCAGATAGGCGATACTTCCTGATTTCATACTTAACTCCAACCTATCCTTTAATAAAGCAGTTTCATTTTCTTTAGATATACGATCTGAGATATTCACATGCATCTCTGCAACAAACCACTTCTCTGGCTCTACCTCATAGGGAAAAGCACTAACCTGAACAGTTCTATCTTTATCCCGATAATAAAATATTGATTCCCTTTTCACAGGTCCACTCAAAGGACACTCACCACACCTTTTTAAAGCACCACGCAAATAGTGGTAACACTTCTTAGGAACCATCGATGCATCTTTATGACTGTGAAAAACAACATCTCCATCCTCATTATTAATCACAAGAACGGTATTCGTTACCGTTAAAACCTTACGCAACTGATTATTTATAAAGGTCAAGCCTTGTTCTTTTTCTTTGGCCCAGCTGATGTCGACCATAAAGCCCATTAGTTCTCTATTTCCACTATCCTCGCACAACGTCCCCTTCATTACATCTCGAATCCAAATAATAGAGCCATCCTTTTTAACCAGGCGATATTCAACAACATGATCTTTATCTGCATCTTTCATATGCAAATAATAGTCTTTAACTCGCTCCCTGTCTTCAGGATGTACTGCTTGAACCCAATCCCCTAAACACTTCCAATCCTGATCTGTATAGCTAATTATTTGCAGCGATTGTTCTCCAATATATGTAAACTCTTCGCTATTAACATCCAAACACCATGGCACGCCCATAGAAGACCCCCTCATATATCCAGCAGTGAACCTATCCATATTACACATAGCGGTACTGTTGCGCTTATCTTCAAACATGGACAACTCAATCTGATCACATAATACACGATTAAATGTGGACACCGGTAAAGAGATAGCAGCAGCATCATGCACCGACTCGGGCAACAACAATACCATTACACCCCAAACACAATGATTGGAAAGTACAATAGGCGAAGTATAATAAGAATGGCTTTTAATGGCATCAATGGTTTTCCTTTCACTTATAGCACTATCCAAGCTCAAAGACTGCAAACTTAATTCAAGTCCAACACCATACGTTCCTACAGCACCTCCGGCACAAACCACAACTTTTGCTGATTCATTACATATTTCAGCCACAAAAATCTCTGTAGCATCCGTTAGCTTCTGAAGCATTAACATTTGATTGTTCCAACTGGCATATAGTTTTTTATTCATACTCAAAAACTGACATTTATTCTATTAGATTGAATTTTCAATTATTATCTACCAGTTCAATTTTAAGATAAAGATAAAGATAAAGAAAAAACCAAACCATTTAAGTATATTACTACGTTAATAAAGGTCTTTTTGTTTCCTTTCATACTTACTTAATAAAGTGAGAATCAGTATAGATATTATGTTTTTGCATTTTATGCGTAACCTTTTCCGTATTACTGCCGTAGAAATGCTCTTATAGATAAATACCTGTAAAATTAAGTAATATTTCCCGAAGTGTTAGAAAAGGAAAAATACAATGAGTCACCTAACTTAGAGGGAGCTATTGGATATTGGATGTATAATGTACAAGAAGATACACTCCGTCTTCCCCAAAGGATTAAACACATTTTAGGCTTGAACAAATACAGCCAGTGCGCTTTTAGCAGTTTCAAATCCATCATTATAGGAGCGGACATTCCGCGTTTTGTGAAAGGATTTAATGCGTGGATAAATGGTGACACCTCCAAAATAATTCAGGTTAGAATCGTTGATAGCAACAACATTGTCAGGGTAATACAAATCAAAGGACATCTACGTACAGATATTCGCAATAGCGAAATGGTATTATACGGAGCTTATATAAATATATCTTATTGGACCAACTAAAAGAGAACAATCGCAGCGATAAAGCGGAAAGCATATGGTATTGTAGCAGAATTAATTATATTTGATTCTTAAAACAATAACCATGGCGATTAAAGTAAAATTCTCTTTCATTTTTGCATTTGTACTCATATTAAATTTTAGCAATGCCCAACAAAAAAAAGCACTCTCCTTCGATGATTATGACCATTGGAAATCTCTTGCTAAACAAAAAATATCGAACAATGGACAATGGATATCATACGAGATTAATCCACAAAAAGGAGACGGCTACTTATACATATACAACACAAACTCACACCAACTAGACTCCATTGCTCGAGGCAAACAAGCCATCTTTTCTCCTGAAAATGACTTCATTGCCTTCACCATCACACCCCAAGCAGATACAATAAAGGCCCTTAAACTAAAAAAAGCAAAGAGCAGTAAAATGCCCAAGGACTCTTTATGCATTTGGAATTTACGCAATGGACAAAAAAAAACCTATGCTAGGGTAAGATCCTTTACGGTTCCATCCAAGCAAGGTAACTGGCTTGCGGTTCACTTTCACAAAGACACTGAAAAAAACAAAAGAGAACACAACGATAGTACAGCACAAGACTCAACACAAATCTCGAAGATCCCCCACAAAAATTCCCCTTCCCAAAAAACAAAGGCCACAAAAGACATCAAAAAAACAGCCAAGAAATTTAAGTCAGAAGGAACACAACTTGTTTATTTGAACCCTACAACGGGTGATAGTATTGCTTTTGAAAAAGTAACTAGGTATTTTGTTCCTAAATATGGTGATGCCCTATTTATCGTACAATCAGTAGGCGACAGCATAGAAGAAACACAGATAAAAAGACTCAACACACACCTTTTACATACAGATAGTCTCTTTCATCAATCAGGAAAATTGCAATCACTCACTGCCAGTGACAAGGCGGAGCAATTAGGCTTTTTATTTAGTCCGGACACCGGTAAAATAAAAACCTACCGTTTATACCACTGGAGTCAAAAAAAGAAAGAGTTAACAACTGTGACCGACACGCTGCACCATCATATTCCCGATGGGTGGAGTGCAAGCTCCAAAGGAAGGCTGTGGTTCTCAGAAAAAGGCGACAAGTTATTTTTCGGAACCGGTAAACGCCCGAAAGAAGCAGCCAAAGACACTCTTCTAAAAGAAGAAAAGGTATATGTTGACATATGGAACTGGAAAGATACACGGATTCAGCCGATGCAAAAGAAGAACCTTTCAAAAGAAAAAGACAGGTCCTATATGGCGGTCTATCATTGCAAGGACGACATTGTAACCCAATTAGAAACAGAGCAGCTCCCATCGGTTAGTATTCCATTCAAAGGGAACTGGGATTTTGCGATCGGATACGACAAAGCTCCCTACGAAAAAGCTTCGTCATGGAATGCCGTATTTGCACAAGATATCTATACCATTGATTTAGAAACGGGAACAAAAAAGATTATTCAGCAGAAAGTATCGAGCAAATACAGCTTTTCACCCGATGGAAAGTACCTTTGTTGGTACAACCCTGGTGACAGTATTTGGTATCTAAAAAACATAGACCAAAACAAGCAAATTACCTTAAGCAAAAAATTAAACATTGCCTTTTATGATGAAATAAACGACATGCCTCATTCGCCTAAGGCATATGGCGTTGCAGGTTGGAGTCCACAAAGCAAATATGTATATATTTATGATCGTTTTGACATATGGAAATTCGATACCCAAATGAAAAAAGAGCCACTCAACCTAACGCAAGGTCTGGGGCGCAAAAGCAACACCCAATATCGTTATAAAAATCTGGATGATGATATTATATACATCGACGAATCTGAAGGCATATTATTAAGCACCTTTAACGAATCTAGTAAAAACATGGGATACACATGGTTCAAGAACGGAAAGCTAAATACTTGTTTAGATGAATCATCATATATTAGCACCCCCATAAAAGCAAAAGAAGCGAATCATCTAATATGGAAAAAAGGCACCTTCACCAACTATCCCGAGTTATATCATAGCACCATGGATTTCACCGATGAAACAATGATCTCAAATACCAATCCCCAGCAAAAAGAATACCTTTGGGGTCACATACAACTGGTCGATTACACTGCCTTAGATGGCAGTAAACACCAGGGATTACTTGTTACACCTGAAAATCTTGACCCGAGTAAAAAATACCCCATGCTTGTTTATTATTATGAACGAAGTTCAGGTAGGCTAAACAACTACTATCCGCCACAACCCAGTCGTTCAACAATTAACTGGACCATGTATGCGAGCAATGGGTACGTCATCTTTATACCAGATATCACATACACCACGGGAGATCCGGGCTTGTGTGCCTACCAGGCCATTATGGGAGGTGTGATGAGCATGACCCAACGATATGACTTTATCGATGAAAAAAACATAGGTCTACAAGGCCAAAGTTGGGGCGGATACCAAACTGCCTTTATGATAACCCGAACAAATATGTTTAAAGCTGCTATGGCAGGAGCGCCCGTCAGTAATATGACCAGTGCTTATGGAGGAATCCGTTGGGGAACAGGCATCAGTCGTATGTTCCAATACGAACATACCCAATCAAGAATAGGAGGAACACTTTGGGAAAAATTCCCAAAATACATTGAAAACTCGCCTATTTTTTATGTTCCACAAATACAAACACCATTGCTGATCATGCATAATGATAACGATGGATCTGTACCCTGGTACCAAGGAATAGAAATGTTTATGGCTATGCGAAGACTCAATAAACCGGTATGGATGCTAACCTACAATAATGAAGAACATAATCTGACCCGCAGAGCAAACTCCATTGACTTAAGCATACGAATGATGCAGTTTTTCGATCATTATCTAAAAGGAAAACCGGCCCCCGTATGGATGCAATACGGAATACCCGCTATTGAAAAAGGCAAGAATATGGGATACGATTTACTGGAGTAGTTATCAACATTAGATGCAAATAAAAAATAATACTTGTATCTTTGTAATTCATTATTAAAAATAAATATTGAAATAATATTGGAGCGTAACACAAACAGAACGATTATATTACACCATAAAAGCTCAATACTTTACACATATTCAACAAAGATATAACAATGAAGTTTTCCTTTATAAAAACAGCCCGGCATCGAACGTTTCATCACACACCTATTTATTATGATGAAGCCAAAGAAGAACGTGAAGCAAGAGCCAGACGAATTAAATCGGAACTTGGTGTTGAAGTTGAAGCAGACAATAGAAGCATCGAAGACCGTATTAGAGGAAAAATGCGCCGCAAGATAAAAGGTAGCTTTGACGTGGCCCATAAAGAAAAGCGGAGATCAAATATAAGGTTAGCATTCATACTCATCGGGTTAATGGTTGTATTTTACTACCTACTCATGTCAAGTTCAGAATGGATTCTTAAATACATGTAGCTAATCATCAACAAGCAAGATTCGATATTTTATTTTTTTCCAATAACTATTTGATAATGAAAACATCTGTTATGCAGATGTTTTCTTATATATACAAACTTAGTTTATGTCAGATATAATTCAGCTATTGCCCGATTCTGTGGCCAACCAAATTGCAGCGGGCGAAGTAATTCAACGTCCCGGCTCCATGCTAAAGGAACTGGTTGAGAATGCCATTGATGCAGGTAGTACCGATATAAAAATTATTATTAAAGATGCAGGCCGAACTCTGGTTCAGGTTATTGATAACGGTTGTGGGATGTCTGCAACAGATGCCAGACTAGCTTTTGAGCGCCATGCCACTTCAAAGATAAAAGATGTAAATGATTTGTTTGCTATTCGCACCATGGGTTTTAGAGGCGAAGCATTGGCCTCTATCGCTGCCGTTGCTCAAACTGAACTAAAAACCAAAAAACATGGTGACGAACTGGGAACGCACTTGGTAATCTCCGGTTCCCAGGTTGAAAGTCAAGAAGTGATCAGCTGCCCAACAGGAAGCAACTTTATAGTTCGTAACCTATTTTATAATGTACCTGCACGTCGCAAATTCTTAAAAAAAGACAGCACTGAGCTTCGTCATATCATCAACGAATTTCAACGAATCGTACTGGCCAACCCAGACATAAGTTTTAGTTTGGAACACAACAACATGCCTCTGTTTCAGCTTCCCGTTTCGAACCTACGACAACGGATCATTAACATAGCGGGAAAAAACATGAACCACCAGTTGGTACCAGTGGAAACCAATACCACCTTGGTAAAGATAAATGGTTTCATAGGTAAACCAGAGGCAGCCCGAAAATCTTCAGGCGACCAATTTTTCTTTGTAAATCAACGCTATATGCGTCATCCATACTTACACAAAGCCATCACTGAAGCCTATTCTAACCTTATATTGCCCAACACTATTCCTGCCTATTTCTTGTATTTTGAGGTGGATCCCAAAATCATCGATATCAACATACACCCTACCAAAACGGAAATTAAATTTGAAGACGAACGTGCCATCTGGCATATCTTAAATGCAACCATTAAAGAAAGCTTGGGCAAACACAATATGATTCCGACCATTGATTTTGACACGGCCGACATGGTAAACATTCCTGTTAGCGATCAGGAAAAAGAAAAAGAAATGCCCGAAATAGAAGTCAACCCATATTTTAATCCTTTTGATACACCCACGCCAGACCCCTCTAGTTTCGGAGCAGGGTCCTCAGTTACAAGTTCCAGCAACAGGCAAGAGACACGCGCTGCATCACCGGGAGCCAAAGGATGGGAACAACTATACAATGAGTTTGAGGCCGAGAAAGGCAGCATGCCCTTTGACACTCCAGATCCCAGCGAAACGATAACCACCTCCAATTGGGAATCAAACACAGAGCCCCAACAACAGACCTTCCTCAGTGAAGACTCCAATGTAAAAGCTACAACAGGTGCCTCGTGCTTTCAATTTAAAAACAAATACATTCTCACTTCTGGTAAATCAGGATTAATGATGGTGGATCAAAAAAGAGCCCACGAACGCATTTTATTTGAACGACTGATGCTATCCATCACCAACAAACAAAGCATGACACAACAAAGTCTTTTCCCAGAGCAGCTAGAATTTAATGTGGAAGACAGCATGGTAGTAAAAGAGCTCCTTGGAGATCTCAAACTATTTGGTTTCGATATGGCAGCAATTGGCGACCACACGTACGAGGTGAAAGGCATGCCTATCAATATGGAAAAGATGAATCCTAAAATGCTACTCGATGAGATTATCAATGATTTTAAGGCAGGAGAAATCAACCTGGAGGCCGATTTAAAAGAACGCATTGCACGTTCCATTGCCAAACAGTCGGCCATCAAATCAGGACAATTCCTTAGCCCTCAAGAAATGGATGAACTAATAGGTCAGCTCTTCGCCTGTCAGATTCCCAACTATTCTCCAGACGGCAAACCAGTGATCTCCATCCTTTCCAATGATGAGATAGATATGCGCTTTAAATGACAAAGTGGCACTTATTCCTGCCAACTTTAAAAATAAATGGCGCCTTAACAACAAGTCATTCAGCACACAACTATCTCAGTCCCACTATAGGAGGCTGAAGCTTTTATAAACAAGGTGCTTAGTAGAGAGCAAGAAGAGACATAAAGAACGAGAATAAGTAATTTTTGAGCATCTCCTTTCAATGAATAATTGCATATTTAAGGGTTCTCAAATCAATTTGGCTTAATGCTTGTTAGATATCTGTTACAAATTTGAAAATAAATATATGTATCAACAACGAGGCTTTTTTAGTAACATACCACCAGTCGTTAAAAACCTGCTTATCATTAACGGATTAATATTCCTGGCAACTTATTTCTTTATAAAGGGAGTTACTATTCCAGGAATTGGTTTTACGAGAGTTGATCTGAACAATATATTTGGATTATATACCCCAGGTAGCGAGCAATTCAACTTCTTTCAGTACCTCTCTTATATGTTCATGCATAGCAGTAGGGACTTCACTCATGTATTCTTTAATATGTTTGCCGTTTTTATGTTCGGCCGAATATTGGAACGAACATGGGGACCTCAGAAATTCCTTTTTTATTATTTAGCAACGGGCATCGGTGCAGGTGTTTTGTACGTTTTGGTAGCTTTTATCAGGGCAAAAATGTTAGCTGCCAGTCTACCACCGGAAATTGTTGCTGAAATATATACCCAAGGACACTCCATTTTACTGGAAGGCAAAAACTATGTCAACGAAACCGCTGCCACACTTAATCATTTAATTAACGCGCCCATGGTAGGTGCTTCGGGAGCAGTATTTGGACTGTTACTGGCTTTTGGTATGATGTTTCCCAACGAACAAATATACCTTTATATGATTGTGCCCATAAAAGCCAAGTATTTTGTCATAGGATACGGCGGAATTGAACTATTTCTATTAATGCAAAACAACCCTGGTGATAATGTGGCACACCTGGCACACTTGGGTGGAATGTTGTTCGGATTTATTTTGATAAGGTTTTGGAGAAAAAAACAATTTTAGTCTCTTTTTTTAATATTAATTCATCGAAATACTTATTTTTAGTATATGGCAATTGCAGACGAAATAAAAGAATCTTTTAGACAAGGTGGTGTAGTCACCAGACTTATCTATGTGAACATCGGCGTTTTTCTGGTATTTCTAATATTAGATGCTTTCTTTTCATTGGCTCAACATGCCGAATGGGCCTATATGATTAAAAGCTGGTTCTCTGTACCTGCCGATCCTGGCGCATTACTTTTAAAACCCTGGAGCATCTTTACCTATATGTTCCTACACTTTAATTTTATGCATATTCTTTTCAATATGCTTTATTTATTTTGGTTTGGCCGAATATTCTTACAATTCTTCAATCCACGCCAGCTCTTGGGAGTATATTTCATGGGTGGTTTGGCAGGTGCTCTGTTATACATTCTTTCATACAATATATTTCCTGCATTAAATAATTTCACCGAATCCCCCATTATGATGGGAGCATCCGCCTCCGTAATGGGCATCATATTTAGCGCTGCCAGCTATTCACCAAACTACAAGGTTCATTTAGTTTTATTGGGACCTATCAAACTCATGTACTTAGCCATCGGATTATTAATTTTGGATCTGATTTCGATTCCTTCTTTTTCCAATACAGGTGGTCATTTAGCCCATATTGGAGGTGCCTTATTAGGCATGTTCTTTGCCTCAAGAGCAGTAAAAGGCAAAGACATTACCTTGCGTTTTAATCATTTCATGGACAATCTAGCCTCTCTCTTCTCGCGCAAACCCAAGATGAGGGTTACCCACTCACGCACCAAACGTCCGGTGAGTGACATGGACTATAATGCCAACAAAAAGAAGAAACAAAGTAACATCGATCGAATTCTGGACAAAATAAAAACCAGTGGTTATGATAGTCTAACCAAACAAGAAAAAGACGATTTGTTTAACGCTAGCAATAATTAATGCCAAAACTATTTCATAAAATAACACGCTCCCTCATTTCACTCATCAATACAATCGTACTAGTATTGATAGCACTGGCCTATTTGGGAGCCTATGTAAGCCCCATACACATCAGCTTTCTATCCTTCATCGGTTTTGCTTTCCCTTTATTGTGGATCAGCAACTTATTTTTTGTTATATACTGGGCCTTAAAAAAACGAAAACGATTCGTCTTTTCATTACTTGCTCTCATCTTAACATGGGCACAGTGGCATGCTGTTTTTTCGTTCAATACAGGCAAGGAAGTTAATAGATCGGAGCTGCAAAATCCCATTAAAGTAATGTCGTACAATGTGCGCATGTTTGACAAATATGTCTGGACAAAAGACAAAACAACACCCCAAAAGATTTATCAGTTCATCAAAAGTCAAAATCCAGATATACTGTGTATTCAGGAGTTTTATATCAACAACAACAATCCGCAATACTCTGAAAACAATATTATTTCAAAATTTAAGCAATTCAAATACAAGCACCTCGAATACAATATAGAAACCAGATCAGGAAAAAAATATGGCTTAGCCACCTTCTCAAAGTACCCCATCATTTTTAAAAAGCCTTTAGCATTTGAGAACACCACCAATCTCAGTTCACAGACCGACATCAATGTCAACGGACAAAAAATAAGGGTATTTAATAACCACCTAGAATCTATTCGATTAAAACGTGAAAACTACAATTTTATCGACAGTTTAGAATTTAAGAGCGACAAAGAAAGACGAAAAGGAGTCTATGAAATATTTACCAAACTAAACACTGCGTTTGCACACCGCGCCTCACAGGCAGAAACCATAGGTCGCCATATCAAAAACTCACCCTACCCAACCATCGTATGCGGTGATTTTAATGACACCCCGGTATCGTATGTTTACCGAAAAGTACGCGGCTCATTAAAAGATGCTTTTATGGAATCAGGAAATGGTTTTGGAGGAACATACAATGGTAACTTACCGTCCTTCAGGATAGATTTTATTTTTCACGCCCCTGAATTTAGAGGCTTTAATTACGAGAGAAAGAAAATCAACTACAGTGACCATTATCCCATCACAACCTTACTCGAGCTAAATACCCAACAGCAAAAATGAATAAACACACAAAGCAACTATTGAAGTAAATTGATTACTTCTTTTTATTTCGTATCTTCATACAGTGAAAAAAAACGCGTAAAATATGTGCTATCAATATATAGGGAATTATATATATAAAAGTTTGCATGTAATTTGTTTAGGGACAAACTTATTTACTATTTTTGCGTTAGAACATTTTGAGAATTAAAGTACAAATTTTATAATATAACGTTATGGCTATTGAAGTAACAGACGAAAACTTTGAAGAATTAGTTTTAAAATCAGACAAACCAGTATTGGTTGACTTTTGGGCTGAATGGTGTGGTCCTTGTAGAATGGTAGCTCCTGTGGTAAAAGAATTGGCAGAGGAGTATGGAGATAAAGCAGTAATCACCAAAATGGATGTAGACAGCAACCCTGCCACATCAGTTAAATTTGGTATCAGAAACATACCAACCATCCTTTTCTTTAAGGGCGGAGAAGTTGTTGACAAACAAGTGGGAGCTGTTCCAAAAACTATTTTGGCTTCTAAACTTGACGCACTTATGTAATCGTACACCAAATAATAATCTAAAGGCTGCCATTTTTGGCGGCCTTTCTTATTCGATAGTAACTCCTAACATTCAAACATACACACTCATGGATGCTTCCTTTTATGATTCGTTTCTATTTACTTATATAGTCATTCCTTTCATGATATTCTTTGCCAGAATCATGGATGTAAGCATGGATACTATACGTATCATATTTGTATCAAGAGGAAATAAAGTGATTGCCCCCATTCTAGGATTCTTTGAAATGCTCATATGGTTGATGGCCATCACTCGCATCTTTGAAAACCTAGACAACTGGACATGCTATGTAGCCTATGCGGGAGGCTTTGCCACGGGTAACTACGTAGGATTACGCATTGAAGAAAAGATGGCACTGGGCATACAAATGATCCGCACGGTAACATCACGCGATGCCAGCACACTGATTGAAATACTCAGGACCAAAGGCTTTGCCGTCACTTCCATTGAAGCTACCGGCAAAAATGGCCCCGTACATATTGTCTTCGCTGTGGTTCCACGTAGCAAGATAAAACACGTAATACCTCTCATAAAAAAATTTAACCCCAAAGCATTTTACTCTATCGAAGATGTCAGGGCAGTCAATTCAGACAGCGATTCTTTTTCCCCTTCCGCTTCAAGAGCAGTAGGCCCACGATGGATGCGAAAAGGCAGGTAAAAGACAGATAAACACCCATCATGAAGTACGTAGTAGGATGATCATTAAATTGGAGGGTTTGTGCTATGTTTCAATAGTACACATATACCAAAGAACAAATAACCATTAGCCCCAAACCAAAACCAGCATACACCTGTTTAGGCGTATGAGCGCCGAGTATCAATCGACAGCTTCCGACCATTCCGGCTACGGCAATAACCGCTAGCATCCATAAAAAGGTATTAATACCATATTTCACAGACAAGGAAAGTAATGCTCCCCAAAGACCACCAATACCAACCATATGAATGCTTATCTTCCAAAAAAATGATATACACATAGAAAGCAGTGCAGCCAATAAGGTACCCAAGATGAATACCGGAATAAAAGTAGGTAGTTGAAATTTTCCTAGAAAGAAATAACCCAAAAGAAAAAAGACCGATGTAGTCAACAAGGGTACAATACGCTCCTTTGCAGTCTCCATCTGCATGGTTTTCATGATCCCCATCTGCAAAAACAAAGGCATGATACTTAGGGGTAAAATACAAGTACTTACCAGCACAATAATGGTAACCATCCTACGATACTCAAAGGGGATAAACGTTACATGACTTTGTGTACTAAATATCACCAATAAGCCAATCGTAGGCATCAGAAGGGGATGTAACAACAAAGAAACAATGAAAGCAACTCTTTTGGCCATTAAAACAATTCTTTACCAATTATAACTCTTTGCGCAATCTAGCTACAGGAATATTCAATTGCTCACGATATTTAGCAACAGTTCTCCTGGCAATATTATAGGATTTCTCCTTTAATATATTCGACAGTTTATCATCTGTCAAAGGTTTTCTTTTATCTTCACTCTCGATACACTCCGACAATATTTTTTTTATCTCACGCGTCGATACCTCCTCTCCTGAATCAGTCTGCATACCTTCTGAAAAGAAAAACTTCAAGGGAAATATTCCAAAATGAGTTTGAATATATTTACTATTTGACACCCTTGATATGGTTGAAATATCCAGCCCGGTAATTTCAGCAATATCCTTTAATATCATAGGGCGCAACTTGGTTTCGTCACCTTCTAAAAAATACTGTTTTTGATATTCAAGAATGGCATTCATCGTCATCAACAGCGTATTCTGCCGCTGTCTAATAGCATCAATAAACCATTTGGCCGAATCAAGCTTCTGCTTAACAAACATCACCGCTTCCTTTTTATCCTTAGACCGGTTTTTTTTGTTACCCGAATAGTCTTGCAGCATATTTGAATAAGTCTGGCTGATCCTCAATTCAGGCACATTACGAGTATTTAAGGACAATTCAGGATTACCATCCTTTATTTCTAAAATAAAATCTGGTATAATATGTTGAACCATTCGATGCATAGGATTACTATATGAACTTCCTGGTTTTGGGTTCAGCTTTAGTATTTCCTCCATGGCTTCTTTCACATCCTCTTCTTCCAAATGCAAGCGCTTGGTAATCTTATCGTAATGTTTTTTAGTAAACTCCTCAAAATGATATTTAATTATATTGTAAGCATCATTGACCGCAGGAATGGTTTTGTCCTTTTTCTTTAGTTGGAGCAACAGACACTCTTGCAAATCGCGTGCACCAACCCCAGCAGGCTCAAAATCCTGAACTATTTCAAGCACATCCAAGGCTTCTCGCTCATCCAGTTCCACATTTTGGCTAAAAGCAATATCATCAATAATCTCATCCACCTCTCTACGCAGATATCCATCCTCATCAATATTCCCTACAATATGCTCAGCCATCAAACGCTGCCGTTCATCCAAAATGCGCAATCCCAATTGATCAGTCAAGAATTCATGAAAACTAGTCCCATCCGAAAATGGAATATCCTCATGCTTATCATCTTTGGAAAAATTACGGGCTTGTAATTTATAAGCAGGAATATCCTCATTTTGAATATAGTCGTCAATAGAAAGTTCATCCTTTTCAACTTCCTGCTCTTTCACCTCGGGCTCATCAGAATCATTATCTCGGCCTTCTCCCTCCAACTCCAAAACCGGATTTTCCTCAATTTCCTTCTTGATACGTTGCTCCAATTGAGCCGCAGGAATCTCCAACAATTTTATCACCTGTATTTGTAGAGGTGATAATTTCTGAAGCAACTTTTGCTGTAAGCTCTGTTTTAACATAATTTCCTTTCTTCAACCTGTTGAAAGATGCAAGATATTCAACAATAAATTACTTGTATAAATAAATCATGTTCCGCATCACAACAAAATTATAATAATTCAATCACATACGCATCAATATAAACCCTTTTTTTCCAATAACAAGAAAGATTAGTTTTAAATTGGCTTGATTTTTGAAAGCAAAAAAGCAGCGCTCGTTTCCGAAAGCTGCTTTCCTATTATTTATTTTCATGCAAATTATACTAAAACTCAGCATTCTTTGGTGAACGGGGAAATGGTATTACATCCCTGATATTAGTCATTCCGGTAACAAACAACATCAATCGTTCAAATCCCAAACCGAATCCACTATGAGGCACAGATCCAAAACGACGGGTATCGAGGTACCAGTACATTTCTTTTTCAGGAAGATGAAGCGCTCTCATTCTTTCCAACAACTTATCGTAACTTTCCTCACGTTGTGAACCTCCAATTATCTCACCTATTTGTGGAAAAAGGACATCCATAGCTCTCACGGTTTTACCATCATCACTTTGCTTCATATAAAAAGCCTTAATGGACATGGGATAATCAGTTAATATAACAGGTTTCTTAAAGTGTTTTTCCACCAGAAAGCGTTCATGTTCTGCCTGCAGGTCACTTCCGAAACCATTTACCGGATATTGGAACTTTCCTTTCTTCTGTGGCTTAGAATTCATTAGAATATCAATTGCCTCAGAATAAGTAAGACGTACATAATCGTTCTCCACCACAAAACGCAATTTTTCAATCAGTTCCATGGAGCGATCCTCCGCTTTTTTTCCTTTCTCTTCTTCCTGAAGGCGTTTACTCAAGAACTCCAGATCTTCCATACAATTTTCGAGTGCATAGTTCATCAGGTATTTGGTAAACTCCTCAGCCAGATCCATATTATCATTCAAATCGTAGAATGCCATCTCTGGCTCTATCATCCAGAACTCAGCCAAGTGACGTGTTGTATTGGAGTTCTCTGCTCTAAAGGTAGGGCCAAAGGTATAGATCTCACTCATGGCCAAAGCTGCCAACTCCCCTTCTAACTGTCCGGAGACAGTTAAGTTGGTTGATTTACCAAAGAAATCCTGACTAAAATCAACAGCTCCCTCTTCATTTTTGGGGATATTATTAACATCCAAGGTAGTTACCCTAAACATTTCTCCTGCCCCCTCAGCATCCGACGCAGTAATAATTGGAGTATGAATATTATAAAAACCTTTTTGCGAGAAAAAATTATGCACGGCAAAGATCATAGCATGGCGAATACGAGTAATCGCACCAAAGGTATTGGTTCTAAAACGCAAGTGTGCTATCTCACGCAAAAACTCCAACGAATGCTTTTTGGGTTGCAGGGGATACTCATCCGCATTACAATCGCCTATCACCTCAATGCTTACAGCCTGTATTTCAACTTTTTGCCCGCTCCCAGCAGATTCACTCAAAATTCCGTTAACCGAAATCGCAGAACCTGTTGTAATCCTTTTTATCAGCTCTTCATCAAACTTTGGAACATCGGCAACAATCTGCAGATTATGAATGGAAGACCCATCATTAAGGGCAATGAAATTTACAAATTTATTACCTCTTCGGGTTCTTACCCATCCTTTTACATTCACTTCTTTTCCGATCTCCGTTTGTCGAAGGACATCGGCTACTTTTGTTCTGCGTATTTGTTCCATTTGCTGTTACTTATTTTTAAAGGTCGTAAAATTAATGAATTGTTTGTTAAAGTTTGAGTTAAGTCCCTAATTATTGATTTTTTTTAACGAAAAAAGGCCGGATTTTCATCCAGCCTACTGTCATATCTTATTCACAAGCTACTTTTTATTAAAAACAGCTAGTTTATTATCCATATTCAAATAATACTTTCCTTTTTTTAATCCAGACACTTTCACACTTTGTCCAAAGCCCTTAAAAATAATTCCACCATACTCATCATAAATTTCATACATCGTAGGTGCAGAAAAATGAAGCATGTCCTCCACCCTATTGGGCGAGAATGTCACCTCAGGTTTAGCAGACTCATACCTTACCTCCTTAGAATATCTTGGCTTTCCCCTATAATCTGTTTGTTTAATCCTGAATTTATTTTCTCCCGAGTGAAAACGTACCATTGCTTCATAGGCACTTTCTTGCCCAACGCCAACCCCATTCACTTGTCCCACTTCTATCCACTTATTCCAGCGATATTGCTCCACAATAAAAGGTATACTACCGGCTTCTTTCACGGTAGACCATTTCACTTTATTTCCCTCAACGGCCAAATGCGTAACCTCAAAGGTGGCACGCGCATTTAAAACTTCGGGATTTAAAACAATTGGCTGACAACCTTCCTTAAACTTAATGGTCACTGTAAGTGCTTGCCCCAACTTAAAACCATAAACAGAAAGATCCACTTCAAATGCACTTGAATTAATTTCGTCGGTCGATGTAAGTCCGTTAACAGCTACCTCATACACACAGAAACCAACACCACTAGGCGCAAATGGGTTTTTTACAAATAGGTTATCACCCTGAAAAGTACCGGAAAGTACAATCTCCTCCGATTTAGCGGACGAAAACATAAATGCAAAGAGCACAATAATATATAACAATCGTTTCATGGATTTCAGTAATGGGTTTATCTAGAGAATTGCAATTTAGAAAAACATAATCAACCGTGCAAAAAAAGATACCTTACTAATGCATAAAATACACTATTCTTGTTTTGTACGTGATGAATCCTATACTTTTTACTATCAAAAATCATCCTTCGCAAATGCCAAATCCAAAATAACCACCCTTTTACAAGATAATGATCTATGCTTCCAAAGAAAAAGTCTGTAATCTTCATACTTTTTACAGCTACACAGGATCAATCCAATCTCCCTTTTGTTTAATCAATTGAATAAGTTCTCCAACCGCATCCTCCTCTTTGATATTGGCTTTCACCACTTCTCGTTGATGATACAGAGTAATCTTACCGGGACCAGATCCCACATAACCATAATCTGCATCTGCCATTTCTCCAGGTCCATTAACAATACACCCCATGACAGCAATCTTCAGTCCTTTGAGGTGGGCTGTTTGAGCTTTTACCAGTGCGGTGGTTTCCTGCAAACCAAACAGGGTTCTACCGCAGCCAGGACATGAGATATAATCAGGCTTTTCAAAACGCACCCTAGCGGCCTGCAAAACAGAATAAGCCGTTTTATTAACCAATCCGGTCTCCATTTCTTGGTCATAATCAATCCAGATACCATCCCCAAAACCATCCAAGAAAAGAGGTCCAAAATCACAAGCTGCATTCAGCTGTGTCAAGTTATTAAACAGTCCTTCATATTTTTTATAAATAATAACCGGACAGGTAACTTTTTCGGCGCCCAACAGGAGAAAAGCAGCTCTTTGTTCCGCAACACTATTTGTATGCTTTGCTTTTAATACAAGCACCACATTTTGATACCCTCTTAGCTTCTTCAATACCTCAGAAGTAAGGTCAGCATAAAAAACACGTAACAACGCCAATTCCACATCCAACTTATCCAGTTCCTCTATTTGATAAGCTTCTAGTAGAGGAAAACAACGATCCTTATTATCACACTCTCTCCACTGTTCTAATGCCACTATACGAGAACCTTCACCTCTTTTCTTTGTTGAAAAAACATAGTCAGGGCGATCATTCTTCGTAAACATATTCCCTACCACAACCGGCACATGATGTCCGCCCACATTTCTGACCACATTTGATGCTCGCTCAACATATTTAAAGGGATAGTAAGATGCATCCGACACCGCTTCAATCACCTCATGATTCGCTCTTTGCTCCACATAAGCAATAAGATCTTTTGCCACAGAAATCTCATTTTCAGGAGCTTCGGTCAACGACACACGAATAGTATCCCCTATACCATCCGCCAACAAAGTTCCTATGCCTACGGCCGACCGAATTCTTCCATCTTCTCCTTCTCCAGCTTCCGTCACCCCCAGGTGCAAGGGATAATACATGTCCTCCTCATGCATCTTTTGAACCAATAACCGCACCGTATGAACCATAATACGTGCATTACTAGCTTTTATACTCAAAACAACATTACCAAACTCCTCATCCCTGCAGATACGCAAAAACTCCATACACGATTCTACCATACCCAAGGGCGTATCACCATAACGGCTCATTATTCGATCAGATAAAGAACCATGATTAGTACCTATCCGGATGGCCGTATTATTTTGCTTACAAATATTGAGAAGCGGAATCAACTTTCTTTTAATCAGCTCCAACTCTTCGTAATAGGACTCATTGGTATATTCAATAGATTCAAATTTCTTTGCTCCATCCACAAAATTACCCGGATTAATTCTTACCTTCTCAATATGCTGGGCAGCAATATTAGCTGCATTGGGATTAAAATGAATATCGGCCACCAAGGGACCATCGTACCCCTGCTGCTTTAACTCTTCTTTGATTGCCTTAAGATTACCAGCTTCGCGCTGCCCTTGGGTTGTCATACGAACCATCTGCCCCCCGGCATCAAAAATATTTTTTATCTGATGAACGGTGGCTTCTGTATCGTTGGTATTGGTGGTTGTCATAGACTGAACCACAATGGGATGTTTAGCTCCTAAACGTAAATTACCAATTTGCACCTCTGAGGTATGATATCTCGTATAATTAAATATATCAATGCAATAATGCGACTTGCTCATTTTATTTTGTTTTAAAACTTCACAAAAGTACAGTTTTAAGCTTATAATTATTACACCATTCCATATTTTTAGAGTACACAAGACCTAGTAACGAAACAAACTACAAATATGCACAGCTAGCACCTTCGTAAATAACCATAAATAATAGGATTAAACTTAGATCACTAAAAAAAACAAGGTACATTTTTATTGTCGTTGGTATTCCATTAACTTTACCCTTCCATTTAAAACATGCGTATGTCAATATCAGTATCACAAGTTACCCGAAAGTTCGGTACACAAAAAGCTTTAAATGAAGTATCATTTGAAATAGCCTCGGGCGAGGTAGTTGGTTTTTTAGGGCCCAATGGAGCAGGTAAATCTACCATGATGAAAATCATTACCGGATATTTACCACAAACTTCCGGCAAGGTGATGGTCTGCGGCCTCGATGTGACTGACAACACCATGGAATACAGAAGAAAAATAGGTTATCTCCCCGAACACAATCCGCTCTACCTAGATATGTATGTAAAGGAATACTTAGGCCATATAGCAAGCCTCTACAAACTCGGAAGAAAATCAAAAAAAAGGGTAGAAGAGATGATTGAGATGACGGGACTGACACCCGAAAGTACAAAGAAAATATCTGCTTTATCCAAGGGCTACAGACAAAGAGTTGGACTGGCACAGGCACTACTTCCTGATCCAGAAGTTCTCATTTTAGATGAACCCACAACAGGCTTGGATCCCAACCAAATTATAGAAGTAAGAGACCTTATCAAAGAGGTGGGAAAACAAAAAACAGTGATGCTATCCACCCACATCATGCAAGAAGTTCAAGCAATCTGTGAAAACGTTATTATCATTAACAAAGGCAATATTGTGGCCAATGAAAAAGCCAGTTCACTCACAGGTGCTTCACTAAGAAACAAGCACGAAATCACCTGTGAATTCTTAACGCCAGTAAAAAAAGATATTTTTGATCACCTAGAAGGGCTCATTGAAGTAAAAAGCCTAACCAACACCAAATACCGAATCATTGCATCCTCAGATATTAGACCAACAATATTTGACCGTGCAGTGAGTCATGGGCAAAAAATCATTACACTCACCCAAGATCAAAAAAGCATGGAAGACGTTTTTAGAGAATTAACCAGCAATAAAAAGTAAAAAAGCAAAACGTAGACCTAAGCTTCGCTTCACACCTATGGAGCTAGACGTTCTCTGACCCACTCCTCTTTTTCATGGCGATACCTTACCCTATCGTGCAAACGTCCTGCCCTTCCTTGCCAGAATTCTATTTCAGAAGCTTGTAAGCGATATCCACCCCAATTTGCCGGCCTTTTCATTTTACCTTGTTTGGCTTCATTAAACCACTGTTCTAGCTGGGCTCTACTATCCACCACTTGACTCTGAGGAGAGGCAATTGCACTTGCCTGACTATCCACAGGACGAGATTCAAAATAACCATCACTTATTTCAGCCGCTAACTTTTCAACTGTCCCGGTAATTCTAAGTTGCCGTTCTAAACCGGGCCAAAAAAAGTTAACTGCAGCATGATTATTATCCTTTAAATCAGTCCCCTTTCTACTGCTATAGTTTGTATAAAACCACAGATTTCCCCTTTCGTCGATATTTTTAAGAAGCACAATACGAGCTGAAGGTACACCTGAAGAAGATACGGTACACAGTGTCATGGCTGTTGGCTCAGGCTCATGATTCTCAATGGCCTCATTTAGCCAGTCTTTCATTTGCTCGATGGCATCACTGCTCAAATGTTCCTCCGACAACTCTTTCTTCACAAAATCATTCCTTATGTCTGACAAATCTCTATTCATGGCGTTTTTATTAGATAAGCAATAAACATCACACACCTTAAAAAGTTTATCAGAACGGAAATCCAACCGCAAAGTGATATCTGCTATCATTTTGCAAACTAGACCTTCCATAACCTATTTCTATGGGTCCAATAATAGAATTATACGCAAGAATCACATTCAGTCCCAACACCAAATCCTCCGAAGTAAGTCCACGAACAGGAATAAAACTTAAGGTTTCAAACTCGGTATTATAGTCCAGAACACCTCCCGACAACTTGGCATATAAATTATTCAACACCTGATACCTCAGATTAACATAACCCAAAACAAACTGCCGAGCCGAAATTTCTTTTGACACCATACCAGGGAAAGGTATATCACCACTTCTTGCGGTTGCTTTAATCCCCCCAATAGCAAAGTACTGAGCACTACCCAATCGCTCGGTAGCTCCACCTGCAGCCAAGGAGTATGAGACATTCAGCTTTGAATTCACAGGTATCATATGCTCAAAGGTAGCCCTCGCTTTTAGATAACTCTCCTGTGGTATATCCAGGAGATCATCAAAAGTAACATAGGAGCTATCAGACCCTTTGTAGATGGTACCGAAGCCCAACGGATATTCAAAACGTATATCCAGCTCACTACCCTTTGAGGCAAAAAACTGGTCATTAATTCTACTTTAACAGATTAAAATGATCACTGAAAAAACGATAATTTAGTATTGTTTTTCTTTCGTAATAAACAGTAAATTAGTATATTGCAATTGAAACAAAGAACAAAACTCAAGTTTGCAATGGGTAACGGGCGAAAAACTTAAAAAAATATACGAATAATGGTAAAACACTGCTAGCGGTCAACAACCGACTTGAAGTGTATTTATCTGAATTTCAGCACCATTTTAAAAATAGAACAAAATCCAACTTCGACAAAGCTACTCAATACGTCGAAGGTCTAGCTTTAAGCGATTTGAAAAACATCGAACGCATCACTGAGACATTAAACGCAGACTACCATAAGATGCAGCATTTTATCACCGAATCCAATTGGGATGCAAGAGCTGTCATCGACCAAATAGCAAATCAGGTAGACCAATCACTCCCAAACCAAAAATTAAAAGGATTACTCATAGACGAAAGCGGATGGGTGAAAAAAGGTGACAAAAGCATTGGTGTTGATCACCAGTATTGCGGGAACGTTGGGAAGACTGCAAACTCGCAGGTTGCAGTTTTTGGTTGCTTGTGCACGGACAAATATGCAGCGTTGGTCGACACGAGACTGTACCTTCCAAGGTCATGGTGTACTAACAACGCCAGGTGTGAAACTGCTGGCATCCCCAAAGAGGACAGGGTTTTCAAGACAAAACCGGAGCTGGCTACAGATATTGTGAAGCACCAACTGGAAATGGGTATCGAGTTCGATTACGTTGGGGGGGATGGACTTTATGGCAATGACCTTGCGTTTACCCGTTCGGTTGAGGATATGGGTTTGGTGTACATGCTTGACATTCATAGCGATCAAAAAATCCACCTTGAAAAACCAGAACTACATATTCCAGAGCGAAAGAGCAATCGTGGGCGCCCACCCAAAAGGCCGAAGGCAAGCACCCCATCGGTAAACGCTAACGAATATATAGAAACGCTTACAAACAAGGACTGGAAAAAGCTTGACATTCGTGATTCTGCCAAGGGAAAGCTGAAGGGATTGTTCCATTTTAAGACAGTTTACATTTGGGATAAGGTTCAGAACATTGTTGAGAAACGGTTGCTGGTCATTTCGAAAAGAAAGACAAAGCAGGGAGTAGAAATAAAATATTCGTTCACTAACGCAGAACTTGCTCAATACACGCATCAGGCGCTGGCATACATGCAGGCACAACGCTTTTTCATTGAGCATAGCTTCAAAGAGCAAAAACAGATAGTAGGCTTGGATCAGTTCCAAACCCGCAAATGGCTGTCATGGCATCACCAAGTAGCCCTCAACTTAATGGTGGGCAGCTTTATGCTGAAAGAAAAACTATTGAATCAAGACGAAGTCCCATTGTTGTCGGCAAGAGACATTATGGATTTTATGGTATACAAATTTTATCGTGAAATGACCGATGAACGGATGCTGGAAAAACTGCAGCAGCGACATGAAAAGCGACAGCGTGACATAGACCTCTGTTATTCAAAGCAATAAATCTGTTAAAGTAGAATTAAAAGAATTCTTATTATAATTCAATGTCAACCCCCACCAGTTATTACCTATCTTATCCACATCCTCTGCAAACAGATTCAGGAGACCTTTCCCGGAACTACTTAACTGTCTTCTAAAGTAAACACCTCCACGCACTACACTACTCGTATTAGGAGCATATAGCACACCACCTTCCACATTCAAATAACTTTGTTTCATCCGCCCCACTTCGTCGCCATCATCTGCAAAAAAAGGTACAGAATTAAATTCCCATCTTGTTTTCAGGTAATTTCCTATCACTTGCCGCTGTCCCTTGTAATCCAAAAACTCTGCATTAAAAATAGGATACTCCGAGAAATTAAGGCTCATGGCAATTTTTGATCCTTTGACAAACTTATTACGAAAAGCCACATTAAAAATGGCGCCAGCCTTATAGATATTATCATACTGTATCGAAAAATTATATTTACTTCGATAAGCCTCCTTAGGTAACAGGGTCAGTACAAAACCCTCTTCGCCCTTAGTCAGTGTATAACTAATGCTCTGCACATAACGCGTGCCCATTAAACGATGAAGACCATTATTAATTTCTTCTTTTGTATAGTAATGTCCTTTTTCTAACCCCGATTTACCCAACACAAAAGTGCGCTCCAAGTATTTAAGCTCTCCCACCTTAACATCTTCTATATAAATCTTATCCAGCATCTCAGGCTTTGTCATGGATCTTTGGGGATAAAGACTCAGAAAGTCGGCCAGAGAAGCCAGCTCATCAAAACGTTCTCTGGCAGCTATTTCACCCAGTTCAATGATGGCATCACCATCAAAAAAACTAGCAGAACTATAGCCGGACAAATCAGGTGAAATAAGAATATCCGTTTCTTCCAAGGATTTTTTTGCTTCGTAATTACTTCTGATCATAGCTGATCCCATCAAGATATCGCCAATGGAATTAAAATTATCAAAACTAGGCTTTTCTCTAAAACCTACGTTGACCGTTATAATAATATCGGCGCCCATCTCACGACACGTCGCCACAGGAATATTATCTAATACCCCACCATCCACCAACAACATGGTATCTAAACGTACAGGTGAAAAAACAGAAGGGATAGCCATACTGGCACGCATCGCAGTACCCAGATTACCAGCCTTAAAGACATAGGGCTCCCCTGATATTAAATCGGATGCTACGCAGCGAAAAGGAATTTCAAAATCATCAAAATCATCCACCCCTGCCACATGCCAAGTAAGATAATTCATTAGCTCAGAAATAGCTTGTCCTTCAACAACGGCACTCGGCAATTTAGGCCCTGTAGGAGTAAGGTCAAACTGAAACAGGAAACGGTTATAATCATGCTTTTCTTCAGGCACCACCTCCGACAAAGGAATCCGATCACTCAACATAGTATTCCAGTCCATCAAACGAACAATAGAATCCAGCTCATAGGCAGAATAACCAATGGCATACAGTCCTCCCATAATACTACCCATACTCGTTCCGGTAATATAATCGGGTCTAATATCCAGTTCCTCCAGCACCTTTAACACACCAATATGTGCCATCCCTTTTGCTCCACCTCCACTTAAAACAAGACCTATTTTGGGTCTGTCACTCTCCGTAAAAACTTCCTGACCACCTACTGTAAAGGCAATTAAAAACAAAAAGGCAATAATGGCAAATACTCTGGGCATAATGATTCTTTAAAGTTTATTTTTTGTCAACAACACGGAACCATACATATCATATAACTCCACAAATTGCTCCGGCACTGTCATTTCAAATTCATCCACTGCTTTCCTCACACCTTCCCAGTTATGGTTATAATCATGCACTAAAACAGATCCTCCTGGCGCTAATCGGGGATAAAAAAACTGCAAGCCGTCAAGGGTAGACTTATATAAGTCAGCATCCAGATGCACAAAAGCAAAGGTATGTTCCTTCAAGTCCGCTGCCGTATCAGGAAAAATTCCTTCCCGGATTTCCACCCGATGATTACCCTTCATATATTTCTCCACCTCCTCTTTGCTGGTTTGTTCAAAATTAACTGTCTGAGGACGAACAGTTCCATCACAATCTTCACGAATAACTTGGGCAGGCAAACCAGAAAAACTATCAAATAAATACAAGCTTCTTTCTGGCATCAAGTGATGAATCACTTTGGCTGTTTCCCCTTTAAAGACCCCCACCTCGGCCAGATCCCCTTCAATGTTTTTCTTTCTCAATCCCTCCAACACAAACCAGATGGTATAAAATCGATTACGATCTTTAAACTTACGTTCACTATGAACAATTACACGAGACACTGTTTTTCTTTTTACAGATTCCAACCACTGATAAGGTTTAAACAGTTTAAAATTCCAAAAACTCCAGAAATAACTAATGGCGAGCCATGCCACAATATTAACGATAACAATATTGGCGTAAAAGATAAAATTCATGAATGGTCCATATTTTATGATGAGCACAAAATATTAAAAAATGAAATGTAATATGGTATTTGAGAAAATTATTTACTAAGAAATTAAAATAAGCACCCCATGATTCTTGTATAATTTCTATTTTTACCCCAAAAGGTAAATGATGATTCATATTTTAATTGCATATGCTGTTGAAGAAGAAAGGGTACATATACAGATTCCCGGTTGCAGCATACATTATTGCTGCACAGGAGTAGGAAAAGTAGCGGCCGCCTTGGCTGTTGAAAGAGCCATACAGACACACAAGCCTCATATCGTATTAAACATAGGCACAGCAGGCACCGTAAAGCATGCCCTAGGCTCCATACATTTGTGTAACAAATTTGTGGATAGAGACATGGAAAAACTGAGCGACTTTGGGGTCCCCTACCAAGAAGACTTTAGCGATCTAATAGAAGAATGTGGTTATTTTCATGATTGGACATTCGATAGCATTTGCAACACCGGCGACACCTTTCTCACAAGCGCAGATGGTACGGGAGATGTTTTTGACATGGAATCATTTGCCATTGCCCGTGCGTGCCGAATACACCACATACCCTTTGCCGGCATCAAATGCGTCACCGACATTATCGGACAAAATTCCATCAAACATTGGGAAGACAAATTAGCAGAGGCCCAAAATACGCTGCAACATTTTATGGATCATCACACGATACGACATACAGCACACCCTACCAAATAAAACATACCCCAACAACACTTCCATAGCCTTTCCCAAAACTTAGATTTTTCCGGGAAAGGCTATGATCATTAATCCTGGTTTACTTTTATTTCAAAAGTAACCGGGATAGCCATTTTATAAAGCGCCGAAACCCCGCAATACTGTTCTTCCGAAAGCTGAACCGCACGCTCCAGTTTATCCATAGGAAGTTCGGTTCCTTTAAATTTAAAAACCACCTTCATGCTGTCATAGTACTTCGGATGTTCCTCTCTCAAATTGGCCTCAACCACAATATTCAAACTATCATACTGAACCCTCATTTTTTTCAAAATAGATACCACATCCGTCCCCGTACAACCTGCCAACGCAACTAACATCAATGGTTTTGGTGAAGGACCAGCATTATTCCCTCCGTTTTCTTCTCCCACATCAATTTTAATATTATGGCCATTTACTTCGGTCTGAAAAGTCATATTTTCTAACCATTCTAAATCAACTGTAGCTTTCATGTGTCTATCATTTTAATTTACATTTGTACTCAATCCACTATACGTATCTCCTATATCTTTGAATATACAACAATCATTCATTCCATAGTTATATATTTAGATACATGATTTCCATAAATATACGTCAATATTTATATCTTTGTAGGTAAATTAATGAAAATAACTACACAAAAAAGGCATTTTACTTAACAAAAGGCTAAATAATACTTTTTCTTGTTTTCAACATTACAATAAAACATTAGCTTTATACTGAATTAACATTATTTTTGCAAAGTGAAAAAAATTAAAACATAAGGAATGAAGAATGTTCAAAGTGTTCCATACAACGAGCCTGTGGATCTTCGTGCTTTTGAGATATTTAAAGGATTATCTGAAGAAGAAGTTGAGATGGTAAATCAATCGATAAGCAGTACTATCCATAAAAGAGGAAGTACTATTTACCATGAAGGCAGCAGAATCAACGGCACATTTTTAGTTATAGAGGGGATATTAAAGATTTTTAAAACTGGCTTTGACGGGAAAGAGCAGATCATTCGATTTGCCAAAGGAGGCGACCTGATCGGATTTAGATCTGTCATCAGCGATGAGTTGGCCTGCAGCACCACCAAAGTTATCCAAGACACCATTCTTTGTTATTTTCCGGGTGAAGTATTGGCCTCCTTATTAAAATCGAACGCCAACTTTTCCATGTCATTGATGAAGCTTACGTGCAAAGAACTTGGGGAGTCTAACAAATTCCTCACTGATATTGCACAAAAGACGGTACGTGAGAGACTGGCAGAAGTACTATTATTACTGATGGACACATTTGAATTGGATCAGGATCACACCTTACAAATTTCATTAACCCGCGAAGAATTAGCTAATATGGTAGGGACTGCAACCGAATCTGTCATAAGACTGCTTTCGGAGTTTAAGACCGACAAATTAATCGAATTGAACGGCAGGAAAATCAAGCTTCTTAATATTCCCAAATTAATTAAGATAGGAAATGTTTATGTGTAGTTTTTGCTGATATAGAAACGAATGGCCGCCCTCCACAGCAGCCATTTTTTGGTTATTTTATTCTGTAAGACATACTTTTAATGGAGGAATGGGTAAATCTTTTCCTCCTCGAGAACTGCCTTTACAAATCACTTTTGACACCATTGCATCTGTCATTAAGTCACTACCCAACGCCACTAAAATAGCGGTTCCGGTCGGGGTACAAAGCTCCACATCTATGGGACCCATCACATGTGCTATTCCATATTTGTGCATCATAATTTTTGTCGCCGGAGCTGGAACATCCATCTCTCCATGCGAGAACTTAATGCTTCCTCCACCCAATGAAACAGGATTTATCAAACTAGCTGTTACGGGTGCCTTCAGCAATTGCAACCCCATCGCCGCACCAATAATATCAATCAAAATATCCTGCGCCTCGTGCAACCAAGCCTCCTCCTCATCATGATGATGGTGATCATCCCCATGATGAGGATGACTGTGATGATGATCATGATGGTGACCATGAATATGGTCTGTTAAAAAAGTATTTTCTGCATGAGCTTGCTTTTCTGCGGCTATAAGAGCCTCCAATACTTTTAATGCAAAAGCTTTGTAGTCTCCCTCAATCTTCAGCTCTTCGCACAACTCACCCAACAAGGCTTTGGCCTTTGAACCTGCCAGATGACCATGATTATGATTCATACACATACTAAGCCGGATGGCATCATCATGCGTTTTAACAGCACTAATAGTAGCCTGACCTATTCTCTTGGCAGCGCTCAACATTGCCTCTATCATCCTAGACTCATCTGCACCCGCCGAGATAAGAACAGCCGCAAACATATCGCCTGCCATTCCTCCACTGGGATCTATTAACAACTTCATCACTATCTAATTTTGCAAAACCTTAATAAGCTACGCAAATCACAAGCACACCCTACTGTACCTGATCATATACTACGCCATACCGGTTTTATATTTAAACTTTATTACTCAACAATCAACTACAAATGTGTTTTAGCGGATCCCGAAACCAATTTATTAATTTCATTCAGTTCCCTACTACTCAAATAGCGCCATTTACCAACAGGCACATCCAGCTTCACATTCATAATCCTTACTCGCTTCAGTTTTGTTACTTCATAACCTAAATATTCACTCATTCTTCTAATCTGCCTATTCAGCCCTTGAGTAAGCACGATTCTAAACTCAAACTTCCCCGTCTTTTCAACCATACACTTCTGGGTAACCGTATCCAATATGGGCACTCCATTCCTCATCCGTCTCAAAAACATATCCGTTAGCGGTTTATCAACCTGAACAAGGTATTCTTTCTCATGATTATTTCTTGCGCGAAGGATTTTATTCACAATATCACCATCACTGGTGAGAAAAATCAAGCCTTCACTCGGCTTATCAAGTCTGCCTATGGGAAAAATTCGCTTGGGATAATTGATATAATCAATAATATTATTCTTTTCAACACGTGTATCGGTAGTACAAACAATACCTATGGGTTTATTAAACACAATATAAACTGGTTTATCCTTGGTTTCAGCAACCAGCTTCCCCCTCACACGCACCTCATCCCCCTCACAAACTTTTGTTCCCATTACAGGCACCTTTCCATTAATGGTCACCTTTTGAGCATCAATTAATTTATCCGCTTCGCGACGTGAACAATACCCCACTTCGCTCAGGTATTTATTTATCCTAGTAGGCTGCATATCTACCATATTTCATATCTGTTAAAACCCTAAACCACACACAAAAGTTACACTATTTTGCATAGCAAACACTAACACACACCATGCCTTGCACAAGATAAGAAAAAACAAACAAGTGCACATAAACATCCCCCAAGAAGCCACCAAAAATCATATTTTACCATCTCTTCAATTACATTCAATGACCACACAAGCCGGCATATCATAATCTCATCACACTAACAAGGCATTTTACGAATCAAAAATGTATTTAACAACGGGGCTCGCAATATGTTGTAGAATACATTTTTCAACCCATACATTTTGAGCAAATTATTATACTTTTGCACATCGTCTAGCAATTAAAGAAAAATATCTCTAAATAAATTAAAATGCAGTATAAAAGTGTAAGTGCAGAAGAAGCTGTAAAAGTAATTAAAACGGGAGACAGGGTACATTTAAGTAGTGTGGCCGTAACTCCCCATAAACTAATTAAGGCCATGGTTGAGCGTGGCCGCAACAAGGAATTTTACGATGTAAAAATCCAACACATCCACATCGAAGACAAGGTAGACTTTGCTAATCCAGAGTTCGAAGGAGTTTTTGTTTCAGAACAATTTTTCGTAGGAGGAAACTTGCGCAAGCAAACACAAGCAGGATATGCCGATTACATACCTGCATTTTTAAGTGAAACGCAAAAATTAATCCGTGAAGGCTATTTAAAAGTAAATGTAGCCATGGTGATGGTTTCACCTCCAGACAAGCATGGTTTTGTTTCTTTAGGAACATCCGTAGATGCCACTAAGGCAGCTATTGAATCTGCTGATACAGTTATTGCTTTAGTGAACCCTAATGTTCCACGTGCTTGGGGTGATGCTATCTTTCACATGAGTGAAATTGACATTTTTGTTGAAGATGATAGCCCCCTATTTATTCACGACATGGGTCAATTAACCGAAACAGATATCGCCATTGGTAAAAATGTAGCCGAATTGATTGAAGACGGAGCTTGTCTTCAAATGGGTATTGGCGGTATTCCCAACGCCGTACTGGCCCAATTGGGTAATCACAAAGATTTAGGGGTACACACAGAAATGTTTGCCGACGGTATCCTTCCCTTGGTAGAAAAAGGGGTGGTAAATGGAAAACGCAAACAAATAGACCAAGGGAAAATGGTAGCCTCTTTCCTTATGGGTTCTCAAAAACTTTACGATTTTGTGGATGACAACCCTATGGTAGCTATGATGGATGTAAAACACACCAACAGTGTGGATGTAATCCGTAAAAACCATAAAGTAACAGCTATCAATTCGGCCTTAGCCATTGACATTACCGGTCAGGTGTGTGCAGATTCTATTGGTACCAAACATTACTCGGGTGTAGGCGGACAAATTGATTTCATTAGAGGAGCAGGATATTCCGAAGGGGGTTTACCTATCATTGCCATGCCATCAGTAACAGCCAAAGGATTGTCTAAAATTTCTCCTATTTTGTTACCGGGTTCGGGCGTTGTAACCACGCGAGCTAACATGCACTGGTTCGTGACTGAGTTTGGAGCTGTGAACCTTTATGGAAAAACAATGCAGGAGAGAGCCAGACTCATTACTTCTGTAGCCCACCCTGATCACCAGGAAGAACTGGACAAAGCAGCCTTTGATCGTTTCGGCCCTCACTTTCATTATGTAAATAAAAATATCTAAACCATTTATTCTCAATTTAAAATGAGAATTTTAGTATAGTATATTCAGACACTTCTATATTTCAAGGGCCGTTCAATTTGAACGGCCTTTTTTATGTCCAATTTTTTTTAAATTATATCGTAAAACAGAACATTCAAGAATCACGCACAAAAATTGGGTCTGTTAAATAGTGGCTGCAAGAAAACGACTGTTTTTTCTGTCTTTGATAAGAAAGCTTCAAAGACTAAATAAAAACGGATAAAATAAACTGTGAAAGAAGAATTATCACCGGAGCTACCGGCTCTATTTTTACCAGAAGGGATATTAAGTTGGTGAGTTCCATATGGCCATTGAAAGATTAGCATATCGAAACAAAGAAAGAATAACTTGACAAATCCTCCATATTTCATTATATTTATCTAAATAATGCCAAAACGAAACAACTCCACTTATGACTATCGAAAACCCTTATTTCTATAAGTATCAAGACATTGACTACTTAAATTTCAGTAAACGTTTATTTCCCATTCTTGAGCAACTCGAGGTTGAAACACTGGGTTTAGCCAAACCTATGTCCACTGCTCAAAGAGCTTTTTACACAATACAAAAGGCCATCCAAACCAAAAAGAATACAGCCTGTAACTCCACACTAATCAATACCGATGCCATCAGAAGTGATGCCATTGTGGCCATCAAGAACTATTTACAGGCCTGTCAAAAAAAAATACAACCAGAATGGAAAGCCCACTCAAAATTTATAAACGAGGCCATAAAAAAACACCATTGGTATGTAGAGTCGGCCAGCATGGAAGAAAAAACAAAAAGAATCAAGGCCTTACTAAAAGACATTCAAGAAATTCCCCAGCTAAGTTCAGCAATACAGAAGTTGCACATGCAAACTTGGTTTGATGAATTAAGCGAGGCTCAAAACAAATTTGAACTGGCTTTACGAAACAACATTGAAAACAGCCCTACTCAGGATAACTGCGCCTGTACCGACATGAGAAACTCTTTTGAACTCATGTTCAAATTCATTGAGCTGATGCAACAGATACAGCCAAACCCAGTCTATGCCTGTGTAATCCGGGATATCAACACTCTCATTAACGAATACAACCAAAAGGTACAGTCCGGCCAAGCAAGCGACCATACCCACAAAGCGCTATTATAGTACAATGCTTTTATTATGTATTAATTTTGTTTTGTGCGCTATGTATTTCATTTTTTAAATAGTTTATGTAAATTCATGGGAAATTACGAATCCTAACAATTTTCTATGCTAGTAAAAACATTTGGAGCAGCTGTTACTGGAATAGATGCAGTAACCATTACTATTGAAGTTAATTTTTCCAAGGGAATCAAATTTTTTATGGTAGGTCTTCCCGACAGTGCTGTAAAGGAAAGCGAACAACGCATGCAAGCAGCTCTCAACGTATCTGAAAGCTACAAATGGCCCGGGAAAAAAATCGTGATCAACATGGCACCGGCCGATATTCGCAAAGAAGGCTCATCCTACGATCTACCTTTAACCATGGGTATTTTGGCTGCATCAAAACAAATATCATCCGAAAACCTATCTCAATACATTATGATGGGTGAATTGTCTCTTGACGGAAGCCTACAGCCAGTAAAGGGGGCCTTACCAATTGCTGTGAGAGCCAAACAAGAGGGCTTCAAAGGCATTATTCTCCCCATACAAAATGCCCGGGAAGCAGCTGTTGTTCAGGGCATCGATGTATACGGGGCGGTCAACATCACCGAAGTAGGATCTTTCTTAAACGGCGACCTAGAAATAGAGCCAACCACAGTAGACACCGATAAGGAATTCTACGAACAACTGTTACATGACGACATTGACTTTGTGGATGTAAAAGGGCAAGAGTCTGTAAAGAGAGCCTTGGAGATCGCCGCTGCAGGAGGGCATAACCTATTGATGATTGGCCCTCCCGGGGCAGGGAAATCAATGATTGCCAAACGTCTGCCATCCATATTACCCCCATTAACATTAGACGAAGCGTTGGAAACCACAAAAATACATTCTGTGGCAGGCAAAATACAAAACAACACAGCCTTACTAACACAACGTCCTTTTAGGAGTCCGCACCATACCATTAGCGACGTGGCACTGGTGGGCGGAGGCAGCTTTCCGCAGCCCGGTGAAATTTCGCTGGCCCATCATGGAGTACTCTTTTTAGACGAGCTTCCTGAGTTTAAGCGTACGGTATTAGAAGTTATGCGTCAACCTTTAGAAGACAGAATCATTAGCATTTCACGAGCCCGGTTCAGCGTTGACTATCCTGCCAGCTTTATGCTTATTGCCAGTATGAATCCATGTCCTTGTGGATACTATAACCATCCAGAAAAGAAATGCGTTTGCAGTCCCGGTGTAGTACAGCGCTATCTAAGTCGCATATCTGGTCCCCTTCTGGACCGAATTGATCTTCAGATTGAAGTGGTTCCTGTTCCCTTCAAAGAACTAACCACCGCTGTTACCTCCGAAAAAAGCAGCGACATCAGAAAAAGGGTGATCAGTGCACGTAAAATACAGAGTGAAAGATATAAAAACATTGATCACGTCTTCTGCAATGCTCAAATAACAACAAAACTACAACGCAAATATGCCACACCTACAACAGAAGCGATGGAGATTCTAAAAAATGCCATGGAAAAGTTGGACTTATCGGCCAGAGCCTATGACAGGATACTAAAGGTTGGCAGAACCATTGCCGACTTAGATGGTCAAGAACAAGTACAAGCCAATCACATCTCCGAAGCTGTTCAATATAGGAATCTGGACAAAGCAGGTTGGGTAGGATAAACTAATTGGCCATTTTTTACACCAAAAAGTAGTTTTACTATAAATATATGATTAAATTTCATCACTTGTGCTGCAGATATTTATTACTTCCCTATTTTTGCAACCACATTTAAAACCAAAATAATTAACATACAATTTGTAAAATGGCAGATGAGTTTACAACCAACAGCTTAATGGACCCCATAGGTCGCTTAATGGGCTTAAGATACAAATCACACCCTTGGCACGGCATTAACATTGGCGTCAAAGCTCCAGAAATAGTGAATACCTTTATCGAGGTGGTTCCTACAGATACCATCAAATACGAGATAGATAAAGAAACAGGATACTTAAAAATAGATCGTCCACAGAAGTACTCCAATGTAGTTCCTGCGCTTTACGGTTTTGTACCCCAAACCTACTGTGGTCCGAGGATTGGAAAATTCTGTGCTGAAAAATCCGGCAGGGAGGAAATACAAGGCGATGGTGATCCCTTGGATATTTGTGTTCTAACAGAGAAAGAAGTTCCCCATGGCGACATCATCGCACAGGCAACACCCATCGGGGGCTTCAGGATGATTGACGGCAACCAGGCCGACGACAAAATCATTGCAGTATTAAAAGGAGACATAGTTTATGGCAATATGAAAGATATCACTGAGCTTCCAGAACTCGTAGTGAACCGCCTTAAGCATTACTTTTTAACCTATAAAGACATGCCCGGTTTAGATGCAGATTGTGAAATCACCCACATTTATAATGCAGAAGAGGCAAAAGAAGTCATTAAGTTATCAGCACTTGACTACGACTCCAGGTTTGACAACCTACGAAACGCCCTTTCCAAATACTAGCATATAAAAAACTATTCATTAGACATTTGCTTTAACAGGCATTTGCCTAATGATATTTTTCTATCCCAATTCAATTACCATCAGAAGCCACTTCTATTCCATCCACACCCCAAACCCTTTTTTATCAATTAGGCATCTACTACCCTTTACTTTGGTTAAATAATATCTTATCTTAAGTACATTGAACCATAAAAAAGGAGGAAATGACTATGCCATTATCACGATTGGAATCATTTTTAAGAAATGAGGATGTTTCTTTTAACAAAATTATTCACCACAAAACATTCACAGCACAAGAGACTGCAGCCAATGCTCACATCTCAGGAAAAGAAATTGCCAAGACTGTCATTATGAAGCTGGATGAACAAATGTGTATGATTGTATTACCCGGTGATATGCAAATTGATTTTAACCTGTTAAAAGAAGCCACCGGAGCCCATCAAATAAGACTGGCTACCGAAGCAGAATTTAAGGATCTTTTCGTCAACTGCGAAGTAGGTGCAATGCCCCCCTTTGGTAATCTATACGATATGCCCGTATATGTAGCCGAAGCTTTAACTGAATTTGTATTTATTGCCTTTAACGCCGGAACGCACAGCATGCTGATTCAAATGAAATATGCTGACTTTGAAAGACTGGTAAAACCAAGCATCATGAAAATCGCGTATCATGCCAATTACTAATCACGATCCACGGGTTTGCCACATCACTTTGACTTACCTCTCATACAGCAGACCTGTTTTACACAAAGCCTTAAAAATCAAAAAAGCTGTTCCAACGTTTTGGTAACAGCTTTTTTACACTAGCAAAATCGAAAAGGGTAAAAAAATAGTAGTTATTTTTTTAATATCATTCTCATCCTAACAAAGGCCACTATAAAAAATAACCTTTGGATAAATTGCAATCAAAACACTTATTGTTGATCGCAATACAAACCAACAAAACTTGAGAGTATTCTACAAATTAATGGTATAACACACAGCTGAACGGGACGAAAATTTGTATTTAGGGGTGAAAATTTCATATAAGGGGTGAAAATTTAACCGCCAAAAATAAGTTTTTTTTAATCAAATTATTTTTGAAATTTGAATTTATCATTACTTTCGTATCAGATGGATTTAAATCAAAAAATACCAGCATACTTCATATCAAAAAAGAATATTGTCAGGCTGATTCTATTTACAGCAGGCTTTGCCCTGTTGTTTATCAACCTATATTCGCCCTTTGATGTTAGAAATTGGTTTGGGCTTCAATTACAGTCTCAAGAGCTCCTTTTTTATTCCAGTTTAATTATCCTTACAGGTGTGTTAGTGGCGGTAGTATCCAGGGTACTACTATACCATTACAATAAAAAAGAGATACGTACAAAACTTTGGGCATTTCTGTTGATCATTGGTTTAGAAATCATATTTATGTCGTTGTTCTACACCATTTACGAATCGGCTTTTATTAAAAACGACCACAGGGATTTCTTTGAAGTATTTGCAGTATCCTTGCAGAACACGGCCTTGGTTCTATTATTGCCCTATGCTGTATTGTGGCTATATTTTTCGTGGCAAGATAAGAATCACAAGATAAAGGAACTAACCGAATCAGAAGAATCAACTGTTATTGATGGCAAAAAAATGGTTCCCTTCAAGGACGAAAAAGGTACCATGCGTATTTCACTGATACTTGACGACATCCTTTACCTAAAAGGCACAGACAATTATGTTTCCATATTCTACAAAGGCAAAAATACAATCTCCAAATTCCTCCTTCGGAATACCATCAAAAACCTAGAACATCAAATAAAACACCTTCCTATAGCACGCTGCCACCGGTCCTACATGGTTAATTTTGAAAAAATAAAACTGATCCGGAGAGATAAAGGTATTCACGTACTGGAAATGGATACTGACCCACCCATTGAAGTTCCATTGTCAAAAACATATATGAACGAAATATTCAGATTATTCGGAGAGTCTTAGTCTACACTCAGGCCAAACGAAACACATTCACTTCTCCGCTCCCCCCCTTTATCAGGTCACAAAAAATACACAAATGCAACAATGTTGCATTTAGATTAAAATTGCTATATTTGCACCAGAACAAACTAAGCAATATTAAAAATGGATGCGGAAAATATTCTAAAACAGAAAGGACTGAAGGTCACACAAAACAGGCTTGAGCTAGTCACCCTATTAAAAGAGGCTATTCATCCCATGAATCAAAAAGACATTGAGGCAACACTTTCCGGACAGTCAGATAGAGTAACCATATACCGCAATCTTAAATCACTTGTAAAAAATGAAGTCATACACAAAATTGAAGTAAACGGTAGCATAACCTCATATAGCATTAACCGAAACATCTTCAACACTGAATACGACACAGAGCACCTGCATTTTCATTGTAACATATGCCATCAAATCACATGCATGCCACAATGTAAGATCAAACAATACGAGTTACCCGAAGGTTATATACAACAAAGCAGCAAATTAATCATCAATGGCATTTGCAAGCTTTGCAGCAATAAAAACAAGTAATTTTTAAGATTGATAAAAGAGCATAACTCACATGAAAAACACCATAAAAATACTCACACGCACAGTAGTCATAGCACTCATCATTATGGGCATGGCCGCTTGCAACCCAAAACCCACATCCATCCGTGGTATTAGTGTTAGCATTCAACCTCAGAAATATATCGTAGAACAACTAATGGGCGACACCATTCCCATTAATGTATTAATACCCAAAGGCAGCAGTCCTGCCACTTATGCCCCCAGTCCATCACAAATAAAAAGTCTCAGCGAGTCCACTCTTTATTTACGGATAGGACACATTGGTTTTGAAGAAGCATGGATCCCAAGGATCAAGGAGATCAATCCCCATTTAAAGATAGAAGACACCTCAACAGGAATATCCTATATACGCGGAGAGGATCATTATCATGGCGATCATGTGCACAAGGGCGGTATCGATCCACACATATGGACTTCACCCAAAACAATGATCACAGTCATCAAAAACACACAGGAAGCTCTAACAACAGCCTTCCCCCAAAACAAAGAAAATATTATCGAGAATGGCAAAGCACTACTAAATAAAGTAAGTCAGCTAGATGAAAAATACGCACATACGCTGGAGACTGTACAAAAAAGAAGGTTTTACATTTTCCATCCAGCTTACACATATTTGGCAAGAGACTATGGTCTACAACAAATCTCCATTGAAGACAAAGGTAAAGAGCCCAGTGCCCAGTGGTTAAGACAACTCATTGACAAGGGAAAAGAACAAGAGACACAGGCGATTTTCATACAGGAAGAATTCGATCAAAGAAACGCAGAAATCATTTCTAACGAACTGAACATACCCATCGTTAAAGTTAACCCCCTATCTGAAGATTGGTTTACAGAAATGAATTTGCTTTTAGGTAAATTAGAAAAAAACCTGCGATAGCCATGGCACCACTAATAAGCTTAAAAGACATCTATGCCGGTTACGAGCCTAATAAGCCTGTGCTTAGGGAGGTAAACCTGGAAGTGAACCATCTAGATTTCATTGGAATCATAGGCCCCAACGGAGGAGGCAAATCAACTCTTTTAAAAGTTATACTCGGCTTATTGAAACCTTTGTCAGGTCAATTAACCTATCATTTGGAGACTCCGGCCAGTATTGGATACCTGCCTCAAATAAATTTAGCCGACAAATCCTTTCCCATCAGAGTTATTGACGTGGTGCTATCTGGCTTAATGGGCAAGAAAGGGCTATTAAAAAGATATACAAAAGAAGAAAAAAACAAGGCCTTGGAACTATTGCATTTTGTAAACCTGCAAAAACATGCACAAAGTGCTATTGGCGAATTATCGGGGGGACAAATGCAGCGCGTATACTTATGCCGCGCCATCATCAACGATCCACAAGTCCTGATACTAGACGAACCCAATAACTTTGTCGACAAGCACTTTGAAGGTGAGCTATACGATTTACTTCAAGACCTTAACAAAAAGATGTCGATATTACTCGTATCACACGACATAGGAACCATTTCGTCCTTCATTAAAACCATTGCCTGCGTCAACGAAGAGTTACATTATCACCTTTCCAATAAGATCAACGATCAGGTATTACAAACATACAATTGTCCCATTGAGCTAATCACCCATGGCAAGGTACCACATCGGGTTCTGTACAACCACTAATTCATATACAATGCAAGAATTACTCAGTATATTCCAGTACTCTTTTTTTACAAACGCTATTATTGCAGGTCTATTAACAAGCATATTAGCAGGCATAGCCGGCACCTATATTGTTTCAAGAAAAATAGTATTTATTAGCGGAGGAATCACGCATGCTTCATTCGGAGGCATTGGCTTAGCCTACTTCCTTGGTCTCAACCCATTCCTAGGAGCGGCTGTATTTGGGGTGCTATCAGCACTGGGTATCGAATGGTCCACCTCCAAGGCTAATATACGCGAAGACAGTGCCATAGCCATATTATGGTCATTGGGTATGGCCATTGGTATCATCTTTGTCTTTTTAACACCCGGTTACACTCCAAACTTAATGAGCTTTCTATTTGGAAACATACTCACAGTAACGCTCAGTGATATCTATTATATGCTTGCCTTAACCATCCTCATCACAGCTTGCATCATCATTTTTTATCGTCCCATATTATATACTGCCTTTGATGCCGAGTACGCCAAAACAACAGGATTAAACGTCAAGTTTATCAAATATGTAACAGCCGCCATGGTGGCCTTGACCATCGTATTTAGTATCCGAATTGCCGGAATCATACTTGTTTTATCACTCTTTACCATACCCCAGGCAATAGCGGCCATATTCACCCATGATTTTAAAAAGATGATATACTATTCCATCGGTTTTGGATTTATGGGTATGATACTAGGATTAATAGGCTCATATTTCTTTAATTTACCATCGGGTGCCATCATCATTTTCACCCTGGTTCTGGTTTGGGTCCTACTAAAAGGAAGCAGCAAAATAATGAAATCTACAAACCATTTTTCTTAAGAGCCTCACCCACTAGCAAATCAACAGGTGTGGTCATTTTTATATTTTCGCGATTACCAGCAGTAAGAATCACTTCATTACCGGCACTTTCATAAACACTGGCATCATCCGTAAATGAATCTTGAAATGGTAACTCATAAGCTTCCTTAAGCACAGACATCACAAAAACCTGAGGAGTCTGTACCATTTTATACTGTGCTCTATTAACCGATCTGCTACCTGATTCATTCATTTCCCGGATCGATTCAAACGAATCAGTCACAGGAATAGCACACCCGCACTTTGCAGCTGTTACATAGCAATTTTCAAGTGTTTCCAATGACACCAACGGTCGTACCCCATCATGCACCCCAACCAAACATTCTTCTGTGAGCACTTCCAAACCACTTTTAACGCTATCAAAGCGCGTATTTCCACCCAAAGCCACTTCCAGAGGAATGGTGAAATCATATTGCTCACAAAGTCTTTCCCAGACACCTACCTGATTTGCGGGTAATACCAATACGATGCGCATATGTCGATCATAGCTAACAAACCGTTCTATCGTATGCATTAAAATAGGCTTACCACACCACTTAAGAAATTGCTTAGGCTGCTCACTTCCCATACGGCTTCCACTTCCTCCAGCCACAATGATAACAGATTTTTTCATATGTTTTAATTTATCTTTCAATGGTCATATAGATCCAATCATACTTTTTATCCGCACACTGAAAGATCTAAAATAACTCGCTTTGGATCCCAAAATTAACAAATACATAATTACAGCCCACCACAAATAGGCAATTAAGAATATAATTGTTGCAAATGCTATCTTTTCGCTTTAAATTGGCACAAACTATTAAACCATTATTTGTCATGATACCGAAAGAGATATTTGATTTTTTGGTGGAGCTCAGCATTCACAACAACCGAGAATGGTTTCAGGACAACAAACCAAAGTACCTGCGTGCCAAGGAGGCTTTTGAAGCATACACAAACAAATTAATAGCCCTGATAAACACCATAGACCCAAGTATAGGTCATCCTGCGGCCAAAGATTGCGTCTTCAGAATATATAGAGACGCCAGATTTTCAAAGAACAAAGACCCTTATAAGAATAACTTTGGAGCCTATATCTCACATGGAGGAAGAAAAAGTACTTATGCAGGCTATTACTTCCATCTAGAACCGGACAACAGCTTTATAGGAGGAGGAATATACTGCCCATCACCCAAGGTTTTAAAATCGGTAAGGGAAGCCATCATAGAAAATACGCAAAGCTATAAATCCATTATAGAAGACAGTGCATTTAAAAAAGTATTTCCTGAGATATGGGGTGAAAGACTTAAAACGGCTCCCAAAGGCTTTGACAAAACAGATCCCAACATACACCTCGTTCAAAACAAATCATATACAGTTATAAGTCACCTATCGGATGAAGAGGTGCTATCAGAAAATATCGATCAAAAAATTGAAGCAGTATACAGACTTTTGCACCCTTTCAACAAATTTATTAACCAAAGCATCAAACGATCACTATCCTGAAAGAATTGCTGCTCATACATGGATAAAATCTTCTATTGCGCCCATAATAGATTACAAAAAACAATTTGAGCCAACCTGATCACGGTTGGCTCAATAAATCTTTCTCGCTCATATAATAAAGGCCCGGTCATTAGCCATGCAATCAGCGACCATAGCTCACTTCTACGTACACAAAGGCCACATATTTGTCATCACCAAAATTATATACTAGCTTTAAACTGTTCCAAGAAACGAACATCATTCTCGAAAAACAGACGAATATCCTTAATCTGATATTTCAGCATAGTAATACGTTCAATACCCATACCAAAAGCAAACCCAGTATATTTCTCACTGTCAATATTTGAATATTCCAACACATGCGGATCCACCATACCACAACCTAATATTTCTACCCAGCCGGTATATTTACATACGTTACATCCCTTTCCGCCACAAAGCGTACAAGAAATATCCATTTCAGCCGACGGCTCTGTAAAAGGGAAATACGAAGGACGCAGACGTATCTGTGTTTTTTCACCGAACATCTCTTTGGCAAAATACAACAAAGTCTGCTTTAAATCGGCAAAAGAAACATTCTCATCAATATATAATCCCTCTACCTGATGGAAGATACAGTGCGCACGAGCTGAGATAGCCTCATTACGAAACACACGTCCCGGAAAAATAGAACGAATAGGCGGCTGTGTTTTTTCCATCACTCTCACCTGAACAGAAGAGGTATGGGTACGCAACAATACATCCGGATCTTTCTCAATAAAAAAAGTATCCTGCATATCCCTGGCCGGATGTTCTTCAGGAAAATTTAATGCTGTAAAGACATGAAAATCATCCTCGATCTCAGGCCCCTCAGAAATATTAAAACCCAAACGGGCAAATATATTCACAATCTCATTTCTAACCAACGACAAGGGATGACGGCTACCCAGTTTCATAACCGTTCCCGGAAGAGTCAAGTCAACTCCCGCCCCTTTGACTTGGGTATCGGCAAATTGCTCCTTCAGACCATTAATAAACTCCTGCGCTTCATTTTTTAGCACATTAATAACCTGTCCTACCTCACGTTTTTGCTCGCTAGGAATCGTTTTAAAATCATTGAACAATTCCGATATAATACCCTTTTTACTAAGATATTTGATACGTAAATGTTCTGCCTCATCGGCTGTTTGAGCAGTGAGTTGCTTTATTTCTTCGCGTAAAGCTTTTATTTTATCCAGCATTATTGGCTTCTTTTGTATATTATTCTGAATCTGCAAATTTAATAAAAGGAATGGATTAGAAGAATAGAAAATTACATAAAAGTACAAATAAGAAGCCCAAACGCCCAATCACTAACAGGTCATTTTACGTAAAACGGTAAAAATAGGACTTACTTTTTTAAGATATCGATATGCATAATCCGAATATCGTCAACAGGTCTATCCACTGCATAGGTTTCTACAGCAGCGATTCTATCCACCACATCCATACCTGCCTTCACCTCTCCAAACACCACGTAATCACCGTCCAAATGAGGAGCTCCGCCAAGAGTGTTATACGTACTTATTTGCTCTGGCGTAAACCGAATGCCTTTCTGCTTTTCAATATCCTTCAATTCATCACGCGAAAAGATTCTACCAGAAACAATATAAAACTGAGAACCATCGGAGCGATCTTTGGGATTACGTTCGGGTGGCATTTTTGAAGCCGCCACAGCCCCCCGCTTATGAAACAGACCAGGTACAGTCGTGGTTTTTAAATTATAGCCAGGCCCCTGCCATCCAACAAGATCATCCTTACCTGCATATTTACTATCGGCAGCGCCTGTCTGAATCAAAAAATTCTTTAACACACGATGCACCAAAAGGCTATCATAAAAATGATCAGACACCAGTCGAATAAAATTATCACGAAACACCGGCGTTTGGTTGTATAACACAATATCTATGTTACCCATTGTTGTTTCAATTCTAAACCCCTTTATTTCCTTATAAGACGGATATACTTTATTGGTTTTCCTACGAAGATCATAAATAGACTTCTCCCGCTTGAGCCGTCTTTTATTCAAAGCCAATATTTCAGCCGAAGGTATCAAGGCGCACACTTTTCCACTATCCGTTTGTTGATTCAGGACCATTCCCACCGGATGATGCAGAAAAGTAAAAGCCGGAAGACCGGATGCTATTTTTTTACTTAGAAAATAATGAATCGTAGAATCAACTTCTATTCGATCAACCTCTACTTTGGGGGCATAAATCTTTGTCGACTTGCGATACAAACCGGCAATAGAATCAGGAATATGACGAATAGACTTCTCCAGATGCAGGTAGTGCAAATTTTCCTTCCAGGTCTTCAGTATGACCAGATTGTTCTCTATATCATAAGCTAGATAACCAGCCACATCACTATAGTCTTCAGTACCCACCGGCGTCACCTTTGCCTTATAGCTTCCTTTAATTAGATCGAGATGTGTGACCAAGCTATTACGCGAAATATAAAAACCATAACCTCTTTTCAACAAACGATTATAGTGATCATAGCACTCGATGGTCACAACAGATTTAATATTACGCTGATAAGACCCCTTTGGACGCATACGTTCCTCTTGCGACATGGTAGACTTCTGCTGCCGAGGCTGACAAGCAAGCATAGAGAACAGAACCAGCCATAATATAGCAACATAGACTTTTATCTTAACGCACACCAAGCGAATCATAAAAAACATCCTCCAATCAAAACTTCATACTTAAAAAAAACTTATACAATTACACGTTAACCAGTCATTTTCTGCCACAACTTACAACACTCTAACCACCAATTTAACATCTGTATAAGGCCTACTATTCTTATCTGTTTTGAGCGCTGCAATTTTTTCTACCACATCAAATCCACTTACCACCTCTCCAAAGACTGTATAATCACCATCCAGCTCAGGCAAGCCGCCCTGCGTAGTATAAACTTCCTTCTGTTGCTCAGTAAACTCTAATTTATGAGACAAAGCATATTCAACAGCGATTTTATCTTTTATTTCGCGCAAACGTCGGTTAAACTCTTTTGGGTTCTCCACCTTCAATTTTTGAAGCTCCTCCTTATGTGGCACATAGAATTTTTTTTTGAGTTGAAGTTTAATAGGGTTATTGATAGCTTTCTGCAACAGTTGCAGCTCCTGGTCGGTATATACCTTACCATGGACGATATAAAACTGACTCACATCCGACATTTTAAAATGATTGATATCTTCCGGTTGTCTCGGTGCGCAAAGAGCTCCTTTTTTATGAAAGCGATTTTCTCTAAACTCAGAATCAATATTAAGCTTTGCACTTCCATATCCAATATGTTTTCCAGCCGGTGCATTTTTTGAGTCGGAGGACCCACCTTGTATCACAAAATTTTTGACCACCCGATAAAACAAAGTACCATCGTAATGCCCTTCCTTGGCGAGTTTCAAAAAGCTATCACGATGCTTAGGGGTATCATCGTACAACATAATTTTGATATCGCCCATATTGGTAGATATGATCACATGCCTACTTTGCGCCTCACTTATAAGCCCGTAAAAAAATAATACTACTAATAAAATAACTGTTCTCATTACTTACTCCTCTGTTTCACACATAATAGACCCATTGGGTTAAAACACCCATCCATACCTCACTCACTCAATGACCATATAGGCTCACCATCACTAAAAAACTATTCTCGAATAACCTCTACTTTAACATGCACATCCTTCAGAGGTCGGTCTCTTGCATCCGTTTCTTGCTCAGCTATCAGATCAATCACCTCAAAACCATAATGCTTACCGAAAAGGGCACCAATTTTTTCCATCCAATTTTTCTGCTCTATCACCTCACCAAAAACCGTATAATTACCATCCAAATGTGGCGTACCGCCCACTGTTTTATAGACTTCTTTCACATCTTCAGGAATAGAAAACTCAGGTTCTTGTGCATATACCCGGTTCACTTCGGCCATGATCATATTCTGTAAGGCCAGCATTTTAGTTTCATCTCCCGTTTGCTGAAGGCGATTCAAGGAATCATTATAGCTGGTCAAGAGACCATTAAATATATCTCTTTTCTTACGCTCACGTGTTTGATTTTCAATTTTCGTTAACTTATCCTCACCAAACACCTCTCCTTGCACAATATAGAACTGGGAACCCGATGAACGTTTTTCAGGATTCATACGATCACCTTGACGAGCAGCTGCCAAAGCTCCCTTTTTATGATAGATAGTCGGATAAGCAAATTCGGCAGGCAAGGTATAACCAGGACCACCCTCACCCAGATGGGCCCCAGCTTCAGCCTCTTTAGAGTCAGGATCACCACCCTGAATCATAAAATCTTTAATAACACGATGAAATAATGTACCATCGAAATATCCTTCCTTCGCAAGTCTCAAAAAATTATCGCGATGTGCAGGCGTTTCATTATAAAGTTTAAATTTAATATCACCAAAATCAGTCTTCATCAGCACAACAGCTTCTCCTGACTTAGGAGAACAACCATAAACACTTACTAAAAAAGTAGCCAATAAAAAAAAAGTATCTTCCTCATTATATTATAATTTTTCGTCCAGGTATTCAACCATAGCTTGTTTCAAAATACGCTCACGTTCTGAGGGTGGAATATCATCAATAACATTCACCACAGAAAAAATAGGCCATCCGGCTTCATCACAGCCGTCCTGCTTATAAAAACCTTTACGTTCAAACAGCACGCATCTCGCCAAGTTAATTAAATCCATCTTTTCATCCTTGGAATACTTAATATATCCAGTTCCCCGTTCCTGTATACCAATTAAAAATAGCAAAAAATCAAAATCTGCCAGAACATTAAACTTTTTGCTGACTTTTAACAACAACTCTTCCCAACTATTATCTTTATTCTCCATTATTTCAGTTTCGTTCAAAAATACCATTATTAAATATTATGCAAAAATTCTTTTATAGAATTTTACTTTAGACCAATGCACTGCCATGATCATTTAATTTATCATATGCAATTATTCTCATCATTATTTTTAGTTTTATGAATCTATTTATTTAATTTACCGTAGAATCCATATTATTTTATTATTCATAGAAAATAAAGTCTCGTTATTTTAACATCCAAGTGTCATCAATTTATTTTTGGCATATAAATTGACTTCATTTTTTCCAATGAGTAAGATTAATTGTGTAGAGATGAAGAAAACAAAAAAAGACAATAAGTATTTTGGCTATACAAACAGTGTTTGGATGCCAATATTCAGTGACGAGGAATTACATGAAGTACTGGAGCGAGTGATATTAATTAATCCCGGGCATCCATTAATTGCAGAACCTATACTAATTGGCAAAAATTAGATAACATTAAACATATTGATCCATCATTAGCCATTAACAATGCTAATGTACTATTGGTTCATTAAGAAAGTAATTAAATAAAAAAAGACCCGAGGGCAACGGGTCTTTTTTTTTCGGATTTTTTTTATCTGATTTAAGGGAAAAGGGTAATATATTTTCCGAGCGCTAATATAAAGTTTATTTTTATTTTTTAACAAGCTTTTAACACATATTTTAGCAAAATAAGAAGTGTTTTGAACCAGCGACTACATTTATACCCCTATTTTTTAAGCATTTAAATACACTGGAAGCAAATCCTAGCAAATGTTAAATACCTTAACATATTTTTTAGAAAAACCATAGTAAAGCTAAACTGCCAGTAGCCTAGTTATTCCCCAATTATCTATTATCCCAATTCATAAAAAATCAGCTTAAAATATCTGTCAACTTAAAGCTATCTGTATGTGTAATGCCCCTCTCTGTCTTTTCCAGATAACAACATTCATTATATAAGTCATGCTCAAAGAACAGCACATATTTATTTTCCAGGGCTTCCATTAAGAAATCACGTTTTTCTTTCATAGAAGTAAGAGGTTCAATATCATAAGCTGCAACCCAAGCTTCAGGAATGCTGGCCATCACAGGAATCAGATCAGCCATATAAACAAGCGTATGACCATTAAATTTAACAAAAGGAATAATTTGACCTTTGGTATGTCCATGATACAATCTCATCTGGATATCTTCGGTCAACCAAGCATCCTGCTTCAACAAGTTAAGTTTACCGGCATCCACAATAGGCTGTATATTTTCATCAAAATACACCGATCCCTCTCTCACATTAGCCTGTTTAAAGTTATGCCATTGTGCCTCACTAAGCCAATGAGTAGCATTAGGAAAAGCGAGCTTCAGGCCACCCTGCCCATTCTTTTGAACAGCTCCTCCACAATGATCAAAATGCAGGTGAGTAAGAATTACATCCGTTACGTCTTCAAACCGTACATCAAGAGCTAAGAAAGATTTTTCCAATGAATCATCCCCATTTAGATGATGATACGAGAAAAACTTCTCACTTTGCTTATTACCCATCCCTGTATCTATTAAAACAAGCCTATCGTCAGTTTCCACAAGCAAGCAACGCATAGCCAGGTTACAATAGTTACTGCTGTTGCATGGATACTTCTTTTCCCAGAGCACCTTGGGGACAACCCCAAAAACAGCACCTCCATCAGCCATAAAGTTACCAGCCTCTATCTTATGTAATTGCATATTCTTTATTAAATCTTAATTCTTGAATAGCTATTAAAATGCGCCTTAAGCGTATTTAAGGATAGCATCTATAAAATCATCCACCTTCCATTTCTCCGCATCAGCTATCAGCATTGCCTTTTTATAAAAGGGTTCTCTTTCCTTCAGCTTCACCGATATAAAATCAAGCAGCTCATCTCCATCCAGACCCTGTAACAGAGGACGTTGCGATTTAGAAGTCTGCAACCTATCATATATGCCCTGCGGACTAAGCTGCAGGTAAATGGACAAGCCCGAACGATTCATCAGTTCCATATGATCAAAGAAACAGGGTGTCCCCCCCCCGGCTCCCACAATCACTTTTTCGAAACTACTAATTTCCTGAAGACAAAAAGACTCCATTTTTCTGAATTCATCTTCACCTCTTTCCTCAAATATTTGAGGTATTGTTTTATGATACTTATTTTCAATAAAAAGATCCAGATCCAAAAAAGTCCACCCATCCATGGCACTTGCCAACCAACGGCCCAAGGTGGATTTTCCGCTTCCCATAAATCCTATTAAATAAACTCTTTGGGTCATTTCTTCGTTTTTAATTACACCAGCTCATGACTAAAACAAGGACATTTGATCCGTATCTTCACCCTCACCCTCATCATCCGTATCAGGTTCATCAGGTTTTTCAGGCTCCTCCTTTTTAATTAGAGGCTCTAACTCATTAATTTTAGATACTTGATAAGTGGTTAAACGCTTTCCTCTCGCCTTATAACTTTTAACACCAATAAACTCATCTACCTCAACAATCATTTTATCCCGCTCCTTATCCTCACCACCGAATCTCACTTCCAAACGAGGATAATCAACGGTTGTCACTCTCACCAAATAAGATTTTTTATTGTCCCCTATAAAGCTTTGCGCCTTACTTGAAACCTCAATCTGAAATCTCTTAAGGTAAAAATATTTTTGGTCAGCATCATAATAAGCAACAGACCATACCTTATCAGACTGATACTTTTCGATGAGCAAGATATTATCCTCGTAGTGATTGGTAAGATCAAAATTAGTATGATAAAAATGACCATCTTTGGTAATCACCAGGATGAGATCATCGGCCTGGAACTCACCCAGATAATCACCTCTACTATCAGAATTTAACCTGAGCACATCCCTATCAAACCAAATTTTTCGTCCTCCCAGTGTAGATACACCTTTTTTACGTAGGGCTACCTTTTGCACCTCGTACTTGGTAAGAATATTACCCATGGCTCCCCTACCTTTAATGGCCAGTGTAGCCATATCATAATCAAAGATCACATTACGAATTCGGGCCTTAGGTTTAAGAATAACCTTAAGCACTTCAGCTTCCCCATTGGGATTGGCACTAAAATATAAGATATCAGAACCTTTAGTACCCTTGGTGACATTGTATTCTTTATCACGGGTAATACCCGTCACAGCAAAACGTTTTACATATACAAAACCAGCCTTACCATCCCGATAAACCACATTATAAATGGTACGCGTATCTGCCTTTTTAAACACTGCCAGGTGCAATACCCCCTTACCGATGAAAGCCTTATCCGTTACTTTAGTGATCAGGTAACGACCATCTTTATAAAAGAGAATAATATCATCAATATCAGAACAATCGCAGACAAATTCATCACGTCGCAACGAAGTACCCATAAATCCTTCCTTACGATTGATATACAGTTTCTCGTTTTTTACAACCACCTTACTAGCTTCGATATTCTCGAAACTTCTGATTTCTGTTTGACGGGGATACTTTTTCCCGTAGGTCTTTTTAATATGTTTAAAATAATTAATCGAAAATGGAATAATATTCGCCAGGTTATAATCGATCTGTTCCATCTCCTCCTCAATAGACGAAATATACTCATCAGCCTTTTTAGCATCAAACCTCGAGATACGCTTAATCTTAATTTCGGTAAGCTTAATAATATCATCACGAGTCACTGCCCGGCGCAATTTTACTTTAAACGGATCCAGTCCATGATCGATGGTCTGAATGATGGCCTCCATCGTTTCACACTCCTCAATTTTTTGATAAATTTTATTCTCAATAAAGATGCGCTCGAGCGATGCAAAATGCCATGCCTCTTCCAATTCACCCTTACGAATCTCCAGCTCCCTTGTTAAGAGGTGCACTGTATGATCGGTATTCCGCTTTAATATCTCCGAAACGGGCATAAAGCGAGGTGTATTGTCCTCAATCAAACAAGAGTTGGGCGAAATAGACACCTCACAATCGGTAAAAGCGTAAAGAGCATCAATGGTTTTATCGGCCGAAACACCATTGGGCAGATGAATAAGAATCTCAACCTTATCAGCGGTATTATCATCAATTTTCTTGATCTTGATTTTCCCTTTGTCATTGGCCTTTATAATAGACTCAATAAGGGTTGTACTATTTTTACCAAAGGGTATATCAGTGATATTAAGCGTTCGGTTATCCTCTTTCACTATTTTAGAGCGCACCTTCACAGCACCGCCCCTCAGACCATCATTATAACGTGATACATCTGCCATCCCTCCTGTTGGGAAGTCCGGAAAAATCTCGAAATCCTTACCTTCCAAGTGACAGATAGAAGCATCAATCAACTCGTTAAAATTATGAGGTAAAATTTTAGAAGCCAAACCAACGGCAATACCTTCCACGCCCTGAGCTAAGAGCAAAGGAAATTTAACAGGCAAAGTGATAGGCTCCTTGTTACGCCCATCATAACTCATCTTCCAATGCGTTGTTTTGGGGTTGAACACAACCTCCTGTGCAAACTTGGTCAAACGGGCTTCAATATAACGCGGAGCCGCAGCACCATCACCGGTAGCTACGTTACCCCAGTTTCCCTGAGTATCTATCAGCAGATTCTTTTGCCCCAACTGTACCAAGGCATCACCGATAGAAGCATCACCATGCGGGTGAAACTGCATGGTAAAACCGATAATATTCGCCACCTTATTGTACCTTCCATCATCCATCCTTCGCATGGCATGAAGAATTCTTCGCTGTACCGGTTTTAATCCATCATTAAGATGTGGCACTGCACGTTCCAAAATCACATAGGATGCGTAATCTAAAAACCAACTCTTGTACATACCACCCAGATTTGAAATCCGGGCTTGTCCAAGCGGGTTATCACCACTTTGTTTTTCCTGGGAATTGAACTCTTCGTTATTTGGCTCTAAATCGTCTTCGTTTGGTGTATTAATTTCGTCGCTCATTCTTCTGGTGCATTATAAAAATTAAGCAGGATCTTCTTCTATTACGAGGTTTTCAATAATAAATTCCTGACGGTTTGGTGTGTTTTTACCCATATAAAAAGTAAGCAATTCTTTTACGGAGTCTTCTTTTTTCATCCTTACTGATTCCAGTCGTATATCCTTCCCGATAAAGTGCTTAAACTCATCTGGACTAATTTCCCCCAGTCCCTTAAACCTGGTTATTTCAGGGTTAGCTCCGAGCTTTTTCATGGCAGCTTGTTTTTCTTCATCGGAATAACAATATACAGTCTTCTTTTTATTTCTCACCCTAAACAATGGTGTTTGCAAAATATACAGGTGACCATTCTTCACCAATTCGGGGAAAAACTGCAAGAAGAAGGTAATTAACAGCAAGCGAATATGCATTCCATCCACATCGGCATCGGTAGCTATAATAACATGGTTATAACGTAAAGTTTCCAGTCCATCTTCAATATTAAGAGCAGCTTGCAATAAATTAAACTCCTCATTCTCGTACACTACCTTTCGTGTTAAGCCATAGGAATTCAAGGGCTTTCCCTTTAAGCTAAAAACAGCCTGAGTATTTACATTACGTGCCTTCGTGATGGAACCACTGGCTGAGTCTCCCTCGGTAATAAAAATAGAGGAGTTAGGTGCATCCTCCTTGTTCGTACTATAATGAACACGACAATCGCGCAATTTCTTATTGTGCAGACTTACTTTTTTCGCTCTCTCACGAGCCAATTTCTGGATTCCTGATATTGCTTTTCGCTCTTTCTCAGACTCCAGTATCTTCTTCATCAACTGTTCAGCGATCTCGGTGTTTCTATGTAAAAAATTATCCAGCTCTTTTTTCACAAAATCCACCACATAATTTCTAACACTAGGACCTTCAGCGCCCATATCTTTGGAGCCCAGTTTGGTTTTTGTTTGAGATTCAAAAACCGGCTCTTCAATTTTTATGCTCACTGCGGCAATCACACCGGTCCGAATATCAGAAACATCAAAGTTCTTATTATAAAACTCTCGAATGGTCTTTACAAGTGCCTCCCTAAAGGCTATCTGGTGAGTACCCCCCTGGGTAGTATGTTGCCCATTGACAAAGGTATAATACTCCTCTCCATATTGATTACTATGCGTAAATGCCACTTCTAAATCATCCGTTGAAAGATGAATAAGAGGATAAATACCCGGCGATGTCATATTATCATGGAGCAAATCCAGTAAGCCATGCTTTGATTTAAACACTTTGCCATTAAAATTGATAGCTAACCCGGCATTCAAATAGGTATAATTCTTGAGCAGGTGTTCAATATATTCATCCCTATAGGTAAACTTCTCAAAAATTAAAGGGTCCGGTTTAAAGGTAACAAACGTACCATTCTCTTCTTCAGTAGGCACTACATCATATTCCCGGGTGATATTACCTTGTGAAAAGTCAACCTTTTTACATTCTCCTTCCCGAAAGGCAGTCACGCTAAATTCTATGGACAATGCATTCACCGCTTTAATACCGACTCCATTAAGTCCCACAGATTTTTTAAACACTTTAGAATCATACTTAGCCCCTGTATTCATTTTAGAAGCCACATCAATCACCTTACCCAGGGGGATACCTCTCCCGTAGTCGCGAATAGTAACCTCCCCCTCCTGCACAGTAACGTCAATTTTTTTCCCAAACCCCATCATATACTCATCAATGGAGTTATCCATAACCTCTTTTAAGAGCACATAGATTCCGTCATCAGGATAAGAACCGTCACCCAACTTACCAATGTACATTCCGGGACGTTTGCGAATATGCTCTTTCCAATCTAATGTTCTAATAGCGTCTTCTGAATATTGCTGCGACATAGCTAATTTATTTTTTAAAGAATTCGTTGTTCCGAACGATGAGTATTCTACTCAGGTGTATCAAAAATCTCCCAAATATAATAAAACAGGATATTGTTTGGCAATTCTTTTTTCAACAATAAGAAGTACAATGCTGATCCGTGGCAAACGCTTATTGTGTTTACCTGGTTGGTAAGTTTCCTGAATCTCTTTTTATTGTAAGAAATTACACCTGTTCCTGTAAAATATTATGATGGACAAAAAACGGGTTCAGATGAAGGAACCCGTTTATTGCAAATTTTGTGAACCGAAAATTAACTTAACGGTAATAAATCTCCTCATCAATAAATCATAGTAATCCATCCCAAAGGAGAATGAGTAAAATTAGCGTAAAAAAAATTAAAAAAATCATTAAAACATAGTGTTTTAGGCATTTTTTCATTCTCACACAAAAAACAACGAACTATTCAGTAACAATGATACCCATCCGCTTCATTAAAAATGTTGCATTATGATTCTGAGTTATCCCAGCCTGCAACAAATAATCGAAATGCAACTCATTACCGGTATTTTCCACCTCAAAACAACGGTTAACGATTTTCCCTTTGGTTTGCTCCTCAAGCACTCCCAACTCAAGATCATGCGTAGCGATCATTCCATAGGCGTTCAGTGAAAGCAGATGCTTAATAAGCTCCATTGAACCGTAAGTTTTATCTTTAGAGTTGGTACCTTTTAATATTTCATCCAAAATAATAAACACATCTTTCCCATATTTCAGTTGAGAGATGACATATTGCAGCCGTTTAAGTTCCGCGAAAAAATAGGACTCATTTTTCATCAACGAATCAGAAGTACGCATGTTGGTTATCAATGACATTGGTTTAAAATACATGGAGCGAGCACACACAGGCATTCCACATCTAGCCACCACCAAATTAAGTCCTACCGCGCGTAAGAAAGTACTCTTCCCCGACATATTAGCACCCGTGATCAAGGAAAATATAGAATCCTTCAAATCATAATCGTTACAAACACGATCCTTCCTATCCAGCAAGGGATGCCCTAGATGACTCGCTTTCAATACCATATCAGTACACGGCACAGGCATCACAAAATCAGGATGATTAAACGAATATCCTCCCATACTATTTAAGGCATCAATTTCGTGCACTACTTCTATCCACTTGTCAATATCCCCCCCATACTTTTCAAGCCACAATTCAATCTTATTCACATACCTATAATCCCAAAGGAGGCAACCATTCAAAACAACCCCCATGAGCATACTATTTCGCTGATCAAATTGACTCATATATTTACTTAAAGTAGCAATAATTTGAGCTGCTTCTGTATTTTCAGCAAGAAGACGAGTTTGTAAATCACTTAACTTTATTGTACTAAAATTCTCCTTGGCGATGAGATTAATCAACAAAGCATACTTTTGGAGGATGCCGGTAAGTGATGAAAACTGTCCATTTATTCTATTAATTTCTTTTAAATTTAAGCCCACAAGAAGCAAATTAATCAGAAATATAATTACGGGCACAGCAGATGGGAGTTCCCAAAAAGAAAAAATCACAGCGCATAAAAACAATATGGGCATGGCAATAAGCAAGGAGCCAAACAACCTACCCTTTGACTTAACAAAGGGCTTATAAGTTTTAAACGAATTAATTCTATCTATATCATTTTTTGTTTCATTCAACATTTTTCCCTTGGCAAAAAAATGCTGACGGAAGTCAATTTTCTCTGACAATTCTTTGATCGCTTTCTGCTCTCCAACAATTCTTTCGAGATCAGTATGCGGGGCGCACAATTTATTTTTAAGCGTACAAGTACCAACAAGGGTGGAAGTTCGGTTTATATACTGAAAAAATGAACCTTCTCCGAACAAGTCCAGGTCGTGGGAATAATCATGTTGAGGGTCAATAAATTCACTTCCTGAATCAAAGGATGAAAAATCTCCTTCCAGCACTTTTTCCTCATTTTCATTCAGCATTTTCAGCAGTACCAATTCTGCTTTCAATTTTCGATAAGCAATGGATCTTTTTACAAGTATCCCAAAAGTAACAGCAAAACCAACAAAGAGAAGAACGGCTGCGATGGCCGAATAATTTAAAACATACAGAGGAGCCGCAAATAATAAAACAAAAAACAAGAGACGTAACCAACCTCCTCGAATTAGTCTGGTTGACACTATTTTTACCTGCCTGGTAAAATAAAGAGCTCGTTCGCTATACAGCTGTTTTAAATCTATATATCCTTGTTGGATTCCTCCAGTTTCTTCCATATCATATCTTTTAACTCGGTAATACCCATATTGGCCACCGAAGATATAAAAGTATATGGAATTTCAGGAAGATCTTTTTTAATTTCATCCATCAGTTCCTCGTCTAGCAAATCACATTTTGATATGGCCAAAAGTCTTTCCTTATCGAGCAGTTCCGGATTATAATTTCTCAGTTCATTCAACAGAATCTCATATTCCTTTTTTATGTCATCAGCATCAGCTGGCACTAAAAAAAGCAGAATAGAATTCCGTTCTATATGCCTCAGAAACCTCAGTCCCAATCCCTTTCCATCACTGGCACCTTCAATAATACCAGGAATATCAGCCATTACAAAGGACTTATAATCACGATAATTCACAATCCCTAGATTGGGAACGAGTGTTGTAAATGGATAATCAGCAATCTCAGGTTTTGCAGCAGACACCACAGAAAGCAAAGTTGACTTACCAGCATTAGGAAAACCGACCAAGCCCACATCAGCCAATACTTTCAATTCCAAAACAACGGCAATTTCCACAGAATCCTGCCCTGGCTGGGCATAACGTGGCGTTTGATTGGTAGACGTTTTAAAATGCATATTTCCTCTACCACCAAGGCCTCCTTTGGCTATGATAAACTCCTGATTCTCTTCAGTTATCTCGCAGATTACCTCTCCAGTTTCCGCATCTTTAGCGATGGTTCCCAGCGGCACAAAAATAGTCTTATCCTCTCCCTGAGCACCAAAACTCCCCTGTCCACTGCCAGACATACCATGTCCCGCAAAGATGTGGCGTTGAAACTTAAGATGAAGCAGGGTCCAATGATTGCGGCTACCTTTTAAAATAACATGCCCACCTCTTCCTCCATCCCCACCATCGGGTCCCCCCTTAGGAATAAACTTTTCGCGGCGCATGTGCATTGAGCCAGGCCCTCCTTTTCCTGAGCGACAGAAAATCTTCACATAATCAACAAAATTGCTGCTTGCCATAACCTCGTTTTTAAAAGAACAAGCCACGGACAGGTATTACCTCCGTGGCTCTATATAAAATATAATACAATTCTTTATTTAGCTGAATCAATAGCCGCGGAGATTGATTCAAAAATTTCTTCAACACTTCCCACCCCTTGTATTGACTGATACACCTTTTTCTTTTTGTAAAAATCAATAACAGGTTTTGTTTGTGTTTCGTAAACGGAAATTCTTTTCTCGATGGTTTCCAAATTATCATCAGAACGTCCTGACGTTTCTCCTCTTTTGAGCAAACGTTCAATCAGCTCCTCCTTAGGAACTTCAAGATTAACCATTACAGACACTCCTGTTTTATATTCGGCCAACAACTGATCTAGAGCAGCGGCTTGAGCTTCCGTGCGAGGAAAACCATCAAAAATAACACCATTCGTATTAGCTAAGGACTCAATTTTGTTGTCAATCATTCCAATGATCGTCTCATCAGGAACCAACTCTCCCTTGTCGATAAAACTTTTTGCGATAGTACCCAATTGAGTATGTCCGCTAATTTCGGCCCTTAACAAATCTCCGGTTGAAATATGAGCTAAGTTATACTTTTTAATAATATTCTCGCTTTGGGTACCCTTACCCGACCCCGGAGGGCCAAAAATGACTACATTCAACATTTTAACTATATTTAATTTTATTCTACCACGGTATAGATATCCGGCAAATTTCTTCCGTAACCATCATAATCTAAACCATAACCAACTATAAAATCATTGGGAATATCCAGACCAACATAATCCACATTAATATCTGCCTTACACGCATCAGGTTTAAATAGCATACTTGCTACTTTAATATCCTTTGGCTTGTATCCATCTAACTGTTTCACAATTTTTTCAATGGTTATACCTGTATCAATAATATCCTCAAGAATAACAACAGTTCTACCTTCAATACTCTCGGTTAAACCGATCAGTTCTTTGACCGTACCAGTTGTTCCGGTTCCTTCATACGAAGACAATTTAACGAAGCTGATCTCACATGGGAAATCCACTTTTTTCATTAAATCGGCAGCAAACATAAATGACCCATTTAAGATACAAATCATTAATGGATCAGTGCCTGCCAGCTCCTTGTTCATCTTAACTGCAATTTTTTCAATTGCTTCGTCGATCTCCTGATAAGGTATAGACAGCTCAAACTCTCTGTCTAATAACTTTATACGCTTCATTAATTGGGGGAATTTTTTAATTAATGGCGCAAAAATACAAAAAAATACCGTGCGTGAGCCATTTTATTTTATAACTTATTAATTTTACGCTAGTTTAATCATTTATTACAAACATCATTCGTATGCAAGCAGTAGTTAGTATTATTATGGGTAGCACGTCCGACTTGCCCGTTATGGAAAAGGCAGCCCAGGTGCTGAACGATTTAAAAATTCCATTCGAAATCAATGCTTTATCGGCACACAGAACCCCAGAGGCGGTAGAAAAATTTGCCAAAGGAGCAGAAGAACGAGGAATAAAAGTAATCATTGCTGCTGCTGGTATGGCCGCTCACCTCCCTGGTGTGATTGCTTCCATGACCAAACTGCCAATCATTGGTGTTCCCATCAAGGCTTCACTGGATGGACTGGATGCTTTATTGGCAATTGTTCAGATGCCTCCCGGAATCCCTGTGGCCACAGTAGGAATTAATGGCGCACAAAATGCGGGTATCTTAGCTGCCCAGATGATTTCACTGGGAGATAAGGCATTGGCTGCCAGAGTAGCAGACTTTAAGGATAAACTAAAGGTGAAAATTGAAAAAGCCAATAAAGAATTAAGCGAAGTAAAATATGAATTTAAAACCAATTAGTAATTTCACATTGGCTTTTTAATTTTTTTTACCGAAAACTTGTCAACGTATTATAAATAAGGTAACTTATGGGGTAAAATCTTTAGTTACCTTTTATGATGAGTCCAAACCAGTTTTTAATTTGGATTGCCCTCATGCTATTCGCTCAGGTAACAAGAGGGCAATCGGCATATTTAAACTCCCCTTCAGCCATGGGAAAAGGAGGTACAGGGGTATCTACTTTTGATAGCTGGGCTAGCCTATCCAACCCCGCAGGAACATCCAAACATTCACAAACAGGAGCATCGGCATCCTATTACCTTCCGTATTTCATAAATGAACTTAGCGCCAAAAATGCCCTCATTCTACTTCCTTTTAAATGGGGTGTACTATCCACACATTTCCAACAATTTGGCAATTCATCATATCAGGAAAATAGCATTGGCATAGCCTATTCCAAATCCCTCACGCCAAAACTACACGCTGCTTTTCAATTTAACATACAAAACAACCGACTATCACAAAGCGGATCAGGGCATCAGTTCTTCTCCAATATGGGTTTGATCTATGAAGCAAGCGAGCATATACGGGTAGGCGTTGCAATCGTCAACCCGGAACAATCTACCATAACGATTCAAGACAATACCACAGCACTACCTTCGCTATTTGTGTTGGGATTTAACTGGGGACCATCCTCCAACTTTGATATCTCTTGCGAACTGGAAAAGCAAGACGATTACAAAAGTCTTTTCAAATTAGGTTTTCAATATGAAATAATTGAAACAGTATGGTTAAGAACCGGCGTCTTTGGCAAACCATGGAACTACACATTGGGATTAGGACTTCATATTTTTGATTTTCAACTGGATATAGGAATGACCAACCATAACATCCTTGGCCTTTCATCCTGCATTGGAATTACTTATTTATTGAAACAAAAACCATGAAACAAAAACTCCTCACATTCATTTTGTTACTCTTCATTATTAATTTACATGCCCAAACGCCACGAGATCCAAGCCAGGTGATTGAAGAAATATTGGAATCGATCAGCGAAAAGGACATCAACCTGAACGATCAGTCGCAGCTATTTGATGAGCTCATAGAGCTCTACGAGAGACCTATCAACATCAACACCATGAAAACATCTGATTTGGAGAAACTCATATTTCTCTCAGATCTACAAATTCAGCGCATCAAAGACTATGTGCAAAAGATGGGGCCTGTACACTCAAAATTTCAATTGCAAGCCATTCCTGGCCTCACCAGAACCGACATAGAAAGATTAATGATGTTTGTGAAAATGGAGCCGCAATACACCATACAAACACCTTATAGATATATCAATGGACAGCTCATCCTGCGAAACCAATTCGATGTGGAAAAAGCAAGAGGATACACAATAGACACCACAGCAACTCACTATGAAGGCAACAGACATCACAGCTATGCAAAAATGCAACTTCAGTACGGCGATCACTGGTCAGCCGGGGCTGTATTGGATAAGGATCCGGGAGAAAGCTTATTCCCGATGGATTTTATCTCGGCTTATGCCATGCGTAAAAGCGACCAACTCATAAAGACTCTGATTATTGGCGATTACCATGCAAACTTTGGTCAAGGTCTGGCTTTATGGACCGGCACAAGCATGGGAAAAACAAGCGAAGCACTCGGTGTACGCAAAAGGAGTAACGGCTTCAACAAATACGCCTCATCCAATGAATATGCCTTTTTTAGAGGAGTGGCCACCACCCTCGCCTACAAGAACATGGAACTTTCGTTGTTTGGTTCTCACAAAAACAGAGATGCAGATATAAAAATAAACGAAGACTCCTCCCTACATATTGTTGAATCCATGCCCACAACAGGTTATCATCGTACACCAAACGAAATCAACAAAAAAAACAAACTAGGCCAATCCACCTTTGGCGCAAATTTAGAATACCAATACAAAAAGTTCTCCTTATCCATGGGTGGCTTCTCTCAACGCTATGATGCGGACTCTATTGCTGTAAAGCAACTATATCAACTTACGGCACATGAAAAAACAGAAACTTCACACTATTGGGTAAGCTATCACTACGCCTTTAACAAAGCACTCTCCTTTGGCGAACTAGCCATGGATGACAATGGAGACATAGCCCTTACAAACGGTTTACTACTCCGACCGGTCGATAATGTTTCTCTGGCATTATCATATCGATATTTCTCCAATAAATATTATTCACCATGGACAAATGCTATATCCGAAAACTCCCTTCCTGCCGGAGAATCGGGTTTTTACATGGGCATAAAAGCACTGCCCTTGTCCAAAACACAACTATTGGCCTATGTGGACATATTCAAAACCAATTGCCCAAAATATAATATAGATGGACCTTTCAACGGATATGACGTTTCCTTTCAAGCGGATTATGAATTTAGCCAACACTTTAAACTATACGTACGTTACCGCGAAAAAGAAAAATCAAAAAATAGTACAAGCCAAGACTTACCAGACTACACAACCACAACCAGCAACACGAGAAAAATAAGGTTACACACAGACTTTGAAGTAGATGCCAATTGGACTTTACAAATGCGTATAGAAAAATCTTTTTACAAGGAAACAAATGAGGGTAGCTCAGAAGGCATTCTAGCATATAGTGGTATCAAATACACACAAAACAAGATGTCCTGCTGGCTACGTTACAGCGTATTCGACACAGACAATTACAACACCCGTTTGTATGCCTATGAAAACGACCTGCTTTACAACTTCTACACGCCGGCATTTCAAGGAGAAGGATCCAGGTTTTACGGCATGGTAAGCTATCAGCTGGCCAAGAAGATTAAATTATGGATAAAAGCCGGGCGAACCCGTTACTACGACCGAGATGAAATTGGTTCTGGTCTGCAAACCATACCTGGTCAATCACGCACTAACATCCGCATGCAAATCCAGATAAAGCTTTAAACAAAGCGAGTCACGCACAATTGAACACAACACAGACATTAATTACCCACTTCCGACAAAAATTTCACCCTCACTAAGCGTATATTCTCTTCAGAATACTCATCCTCACCCAGTTCTTCAAGAGCACTAGCTATATCATCAGTTTCAGCATCCTCCTTAAAATAATAGAAGATATCATCCCTACGATCCTCATCCATCACCTGATCGATATAATAATCGATATTCACACGCGTTCCTGAATACACGATGGACTCTATTTCAGAAATTAACTCGTTCATATCCAGACCACGTGATTCAGCAATATCGTCTAAGGGAATCATACGGTCAATACTTTGAATAACGGCGATTTTATTTTTCGACTTATTAGCCACTGATTTTACGACCATATCAATAGGACGCTCAATTTCATTTTCCTCCACATGCTTTTTAATCAGCTCCACAAAATCTTTCCCGAAACGATGCGCTTTACCCGAACCTACCCCCGGAATATTCATCATCTCTTCTAAGGAGATAGGATAATGAATGGCCATTGCTTCTAATGAAGGATCCTGAAAAATAACAAACGGAGGTAAATTTTTCTTTTTAGAGATTTTTTTTCTCAAATCTTTCAGCATACTAAAGAGCTGTGGATCTACGGCAGCAGTTCCTCCTCCACTACTCTCTTCCACATCTTCGGTATCAAAGTCATGCTCTTGGGTGATCATAAATGACCGAGGCTTATTGATAAATTCTTTCCCCTCCTCACTCACCTTTAAGATACCATAATTCTCAATTTCTTTAACCAGGAGGCCAGCTACCAATAGCTGACGCACAACTGCCTTCCAATATTTACCGTCCTTATCCTTTCCTACACCAAACATCTCATGCTCATGATGTTTGTACGACTTAATAGCAGAATTAGCTTCCCCCGTTAGAAAGGCCACCATATATTCAGCTTTAAAGCGCTCTTTCAGCTCAAGAACTGCTCTTAACATGGTTAGCACATTGTCTTTTCCTTCACTTTGCTCTTTGGGGTGACAGCAATTGTCACAAGTATCACAATTCTCTTCGTTATACTTCTCTCCAAAATAGTGAAGTAAGATCTTACGTCGACAAATAGAAGACTCTGCATACGAAACGGTTTCGAATAAAAGCTGCTTACCAATTTCCTGTTCTGCGATGGGTTTGCCTTGCATAAACTTCTCCAGCTTTTGAATATCTTTGTAGCTATAAAAAGTAATACATTTTCCTTCCCCACCATCTCTACCGGCACGACCAGTCTCCTGATAATACCCCTCTAAACTCTTAGGGATATCATAGTGAATCACCAATCTCACATCCGGTTTATCTATACCCATACCAAAAGCAATGGTAGCCACAATCACATCCGTTTCTTCCATCAGAAAAGCATCCTGATTACCGGCACGCTTAGTAGCATCCATACCCGCATGATAAGCCCTGGCCTTAATGCCATTAACTACCAACGTTTCGGCCAGTTCTTCCACTTTCTTACGGCTTAAACAATATATGATGGCAGACTTACCTACGTTCTCTTTTAATATTTTTATAATTTGCTTTGTAGCGTGTTTTTTAGAGCGAACCTCATAATAAAGATTAGGACGATTAAATGATGATTTAAACACCATAGAACCCACCATTCCCAAACTTTTTTGGATATCACTTTGCACTTTGGGAGTAGCAGTAGCTGTTAATGCAATTAAAGGCTTACTTCCAATCTCTTCAATGATAGGTCTTATTCTACGGTACTCAGGTCTAAAGTCATGTCCCCATTCCGAAATACAGTGCGCCTCATCAACCGCATAAAACGAAATTTCCACCTGTTTCAGAAACTCAATATTTTCGTCTTTAGTAAGCGACTCAGGTGCCACGTAAAGCAGTTTGGTTTTCCCGGACATCATATCCTCTTTTACCTTGGTAACAGCTGCCTTGGTAAGAGAAGAATTAAGAAAATGCGCAATACCATCATCCTCACTAATATTTCGGATAGCATCTACCTGATTCTTCATTAAAGCAATTAGGGGAGAAATAATTATTGCCGTACCGGGTAATATTAAAGCAGGAAGTTGATAACACAACGATTTACCTCCTCCTGTTGGCATTAAAACAAACGTATCATTCCCTTTTAGAACATTCTCTATAACCTCTTCCTGGTTTCCTTTAAAGGTATCAAAACCAAAATGCTTCTTTAAATGGACGCCAAGATCGACCTTTTTTCCCATAACAAAATTTCATTATCCTCTCAATACCGCTAAACGAAATAGCGCTAAAAAAGTTTCTTATTCCAAACAAACACTTTAAACAAAAATACTTTTTCTTGGAGAAACTTTGTCCTTTTATTGAAAAAAATATGATTAACAAAAGTATGATTTCAATAAACCGAGTACACTAAGCATTGATTATCAGGGTTATTTAAAAATATCGACTCTAAAAAAAGTCTTCATTTCTATTTATTGTCATTATGAAATTACTGTGTTATCTTCGCAAACATTAAGTAATAATAATGTTTACATTATAAAAAACTGTTTATTTCAATCCCAATGGCAGAATCAGGAAATGAAGAAATGACTTTTTTGCAACACTTGGAGGAGCTAAGATGGCATCTGGTTAGGTCCTTTGCATCTATTGTAGTGGTGGCGATACTGGCATTTCTCTATAAGGATATATTGTTTGATGTGATCATATTCGGTCCCAGCAATCCGGGCTTCTTCACCAATCACCTATTGGCACAGATAGCCGACAAATTCAATATGCCTGCACTGAGAATCAATCAGGAAACCATTAAGTTTCAGAATATTTTAATGGCAGGACAATTTACCATGCACCTAAAAGTATCCTTTATAGCAGGTATCGTTGTTGCCTTCCCTTATATATTTTGGGAATTTTGGCGTTTTATAAAACCCGCTTTGTATCAACAAGAAATCAAACACTCCAGGGGTGCCATTTTTTTTGCTTCCATTCTATTTTCCGTTGGCATACTATTCGCCTATTATATTATATGTCCCCTATCGGTTCATTTTTTGGCCACTTACCATGTGAGCGATAAGGTAGAAAACATACTGAACCTCGGCTCATACATTTCTACCATAACCTCAATTGTACTAGCGGGCGGACTCATATTTGAATTACCTATATTAATATATTTCTTGGCTAAAATCGGCATAGTATCTGCTGAAACATTAAAAAAATACAGACGTCACTCTATTGTTGTGAGTCTTTTGCTAGCAGCCATTATAACTCCTCCTGATATGATTAGTCAGGTATTGGTATGCGTACCTTTGATATTTTTATACGAAGGCGGCATATTAATTGCTAAGAATGTTGAACGCAAAAGAACGAAAGAAGAAGCTGAGCGAAGTTAAGAACTTAAAAATACAATGATGGCAGAAGAAAATTTGGTATTACATACCGACAAGCTGGTAAAAAGATATAAAAACAGAACCGTTGTTAAAGGTGTTTCTGTACGAGTAGAGCAAGGCGAAATTGTTGGATTATTAGGTCCTAACGGAGCAGGCAAGACCACCACCTTTTATATGACTGTTGGTCTGGTAACGCCCAACGAAGGTGACATATACCTGAACGACACAGTAATCACCAAGGAACCCGTTTACAAGAGGGCACAACGTGGCATCGGCTATTTGGCACAGGAAGCATCGGTATTTCGAAAGATGAGCATTGAAGACAACATCAAAGCAGTACTGGAGATGACCAAATTTTCGAAACAATACCAAAAAGAACGATTAGAAGAATTATTAAACGAATTTGGTCTTGGACACATTCGCAAGAGTCTGGGCATTCAATTATCGGGTGGTGAGAGGCGTCGGTGTGAGATCGCTCGAGCACTGGCCATCAACCCCAAGTTTATTTTGCTAGATGAACCATTTGCGGGCGTTGACCCTATCGCAGTTCAAGACATCCAGGAAATTGTTGCCAAGCTAAAATACAAAAACATTGGCATTTTAATCACCGATCACAATGTACATGAAACACTTTCGATCACAGATAGAGCCTACTTACTTTTTGAAGGCAATATATTAAAGGCTGGAACTGCCGAAGAATTAGCAGAAGATCCGGAGGTTCGCAGGCTATATCTGGGCAACGACTTTGAGTTAAAGCGCAGAACATTCAATGTAGGCAATTGATTTTTAGACAAAAGGAAATTATTTTTATTTTTTTCATGTTTTTATTTGCAAATTAGATTAAAAACGACTTATCTTTGCATCGCAAAAAAATAACGCGGATGTGGCGTAATTGGTAGCCGCGCTAGACTTAGGATCTAGTGCCGAGAGGCGTGGGGGTTCGAGTCCCTTCATCCGCACCAATTCAGAAAATACAGAAACCGTCTCACTTACGATGTAAATCGGTAGTAAGACGGTTTTTTTAAATTAAGAAAATTGATAACGACCTAACATTAGGTCAAACAGTAATCATACAAAAAGTTCACTAATAATAGTTTAGCTGATGAACATCTCAAAAGAAAACATTGATGATTTAAATGCAGTACTAAAGCTTACTGTAGAGAAAGACGATTACGAGAGCCGCGTTGACGAGGTACTAAAAGATTATCGTAAAAAAGCCAACATGCCTGGTTTCCGCCCTGGAAAAGTTCCTTTTGGCATGATTAAAAAGATGTACGGTAAACATGTGTTGGCCGAACAAGTGAACAAAATTGTTTCTGACGAAATTTCAAAATATCTATTTGAGAGCAAATTGAATATTTTGGGAGAACCACTTCCTAGTGAAACACAGGAAACCATTGATTTTGAAACACAAGAAAACTTTCAATTTAACTTTGATGTGGCCATCGCACCAGCATTCGAAATTAAATTATCCAAAAGAGAAAAGCTTCCATACTATACCATCGAGGTTACAGATGAGATGCTTGATCAGCAAGTAAAACAAGCGACCAGTCGTTTTGGCACATCCGAAAGTGCTGAAGAGGCCACTGAAGAGTCTATGATCAAGGGCGATTTAGTACAGTTAGATCAGGAAGCCAAGGTTTTAGAAGGTGGTATCACTGCAGAAGACACGGTGATTTCAGCTGTCTCCATAAAAGACGAAGAAACAAAAGCCAAATTAATTGGAGCCAAGGCAGGTGAAGTAATTATTATTTCGCCTAAAAAAGCCTTCGAAGATGCATCGCAAATTTCATATATGTTAAAGGTCTCTGCTGAAGAAGCCGAACAAATAGATGGTGATTTCCAATTTACAGTAAAAGAAATCACAAATTATGTGGAAGCTGAATTAAACCAGGAATTATTCGATCAAGTATTAGGCAAAGACGTAGCTACCAACGAAGAAGAATTTGTAGCTAAAATAAAAGAAGATCTTGAAAAAACTTTGGCCTTTGAAAGCGAGTACAAATTCTCTGTAGATGCCAAAGAAAAGTTGATGAAGAAAGTAAAAATAGATTTACCTGAAGCTTTTCTGAAACGTTGGATCTTAACAATCAATCACGACAAAGAAGAGATCACTCCTGAATCACTTGAAAAAGACATGCCTAAATATTTAGATGATTTAAGATGGCAGTTGATCAAGAATGAGATTCTGAAAGTGAACGAAATAAAAATAGAAGAAGCAGATGTATTGGAAGTGGCCAAAAAATCTGCAAAAATGCAGTTCATGCAATACGGCTTATCAAATATTCCGGAAGAGCACCTGGAGAATTATGCAAAAGACATCATGAACCAGGAAGAACAACGTAGAAATATGTCAGAGACAGCTGCGCAAGATAAGGTTTTAGCCTTCATTAAAGAGTCGGTTAAAATTGAAGAGAAAACAGTAAACCGGGAAGAATTCAACAAGCTTTTCGAAAATAACTAAAAAATAGGACGGACACAGCAAAGTCCTCCCCACAAAACGAAAGCCGTAGTATTCTGCTGATCAACAAAATACAAAGCCTTAAATTGCAATATGCATTTAAGGCTTTGTTCATTTGCAATAAGACATTATTTTTTTTTAATTTAGCTATCTAATATATTTTACAAAAAGAAAAAAATAATACCATGATAGATCCAAAAGATTTTCAAAAATATGCCACCAAACACATTGGCATAAACAGTCTTGCATTAGACAAGTACACTTCTGTAAGCAGTGGCTATATTTCGCCCACCATCATTGAAGAGCGTCAGTTAAACGTTGCCTCAATGGATGTATTTTCAAGGTTAATGATGGACCGAATTATTTTTATGGGATTACCTGTAGATGATACTGTGGCCAACATTATTCAAGCTCAGTTATTGTATCTTGAATCAGCCGATCCTCAAAAAGACATTTCAATTTATTTTAACTCCCCCGGGGGCTCAGTGTATGCAGGGTTAGGTATCTATGATACCATGCAATATATTTCGTCGGATGTAGCAACCATATGTACCGGCATGGCCGCTTCTATGGCCGCTGTTTTGTTAACAGCCGGCACAAAAGGGAAACGTTCAGCACTTACTCATTCGCGTGTTATGATACACCAACCCATGGGTGGCGCACAAGGACAAGCTTCAGATATAGAAATAACAGCCAGAGAGATTCAAAAACTCAAAAAAGAATTATACACCATTATTGCCGATCATTCCGGAAATACCTTCAAAAAGGTAGAGAAAGACTCCGATCGTGATTATTGGATGACGGCCCAAGAAGCCAAAGAGTATGGAATGATCGACGAAGTGTTGACCAGAGATAAAAAGTAAGATAAAAAACAAGTAACAACCATGCGGCACACCATGCAGCATCATTGTTATATTTTCAAAGGGTAATTTATGGATAAGTGTTCGTTTTGTGGAAGAGAGAGAAAGGATACTAACCTGCTGATAGCAGGGGTTTCTGGTCATATATGCGACAGCTGTATAGAACAGGCACATGGTATTTTGGAGGAAGAATTTAAGAAAAAAGGTGGTTTCAATGTGGACGAAATTACTCTGCTAAAGCCAACCGAGATTAAGAACTTCCTGGATCTATATATTATTGGTCAGGATGAGGCAAAAAAATATTTGTCAGTGGCGGTTTACAATCACTACAAAAGGTTGCAACAACGCAAGACCAAGGATGACATTGAGATTGAAAAATCCAACATTATACTGGTAGGAGAAACAGGTACTGGTAAAACTCTTTTGGCCCGTACAATTGCTCGGATGCTTCATGTTCCTTTTACAATTGTTGATGCAACTGTATTAACAGAGGCTGGTTATGTAGGTGAAGATATAGAAAGCATCTTAACACGCCTCTTACAAGCGGCCGATTACAATGTGGAAGCTGCGGAAAAAGGCATCGTATTTATCGATGAAATAGATAAGATTGCCCGTAAAGGTGATAACCCAAGTATTACTCGTGATGTGTCAGGCGAAGGTGTGCAACAAGGTCTTTTGAAGCTATTGGAAGGTTCTATTGTCAATGTTCCACCACAAGGAGGACGTAAGCACCCGGAACAAAAAATGATTCCCGTAGACACCAAAAATATCCTATTTGTATGCGGAGGAGCCTTTGACGGTATTGAACGTAAAATAGGACAGCGTTTAAATACAAAAGTAGTTGGCTATACGGCCAGCAAGGCAAAAGACAAAGTTGACCAAAAAAATCTGTTGCAATATGTGGCACCCCAGGATTTAAAATCATTTGGATTGATTCCTGAAATCATCGGCCGCTTGCCTGTATTAACATATTTGAACCCATTAGATCGCGATATCTTAAGAAGAATTCTGCAGGAGCCTAAGAACTCAATTATCAAACAATATGAAAAGCTTTTTGGTATTGATGACATTACCTTGACTTTTACCGATGATGTATTGGATTATATTGTGGATAAGGCTGTGGAATTTAAGTTGGGAGCACGTGGCTTACGTTCGATATGCGAAACCATTATGATGGACATGATGTTTGAAGCTCCTTCTAACAAAGAGAAAGAACTCGTAATTACCGTTGAGTATGCCAAAGCTAAAATTGACAAAGAAAGCCTGGCACGCCTGAAGGCTAGCTAATAACAAACAAAATACAATAGAAGCCCCTCTACTATCTTTTTAGCAGAGGGGCTTTTAAGTTGGCAAGTTAAGAAGTTAAGGGTTTGATGATACATTAGAAAATCAGAACACTAATCAAAGCAATATTTTATTTCTTCAGGCAATAGAGGTGTTGCCCCACTATTCGTACAAACAAAAGCTGAAACATCCACTGCTTTTTGATGCAAAACGGCTAAAGGCTGTTTATACAGCAATCCCATCACCATACTAGCAGTAAATGAATCACCAGCTCCAATAGTATCTGCCACCTTCACCCGGGGTGTAGCAATAAAAGAATTTGTATCTTTAGCTACCAACAAACTTCCTTCTGCCCCCTTTGTTAAAGCCAAAAGAGTTAAATCAAATTTTTCCACAAGCAATTGACACAGTTCTTCCTCTGTGCCATTCATTCCAAATAACTCTTTAAAAAGAACGATTTCTTCTTCATTAATTTTAAAAACATCGGCAAACTCCAAAGACTTACTTATCAGCTCTTTGGAATAATACCCCTGTCGCAAATTGATATCAAACACCTTTAGGCACGATGCAGGAACCATCTCCAATGCTTTCCAAATAGCGATGCGCGACACATGGTTACGTTGGGCCAGAGAACCAAAACAAATAGCATCTGCTTTCTCCAAGTACACTTTGGCCACATCAGTCAGCTCTAGATGATCCCATGCGACATCTTCATAGATGGTATATTTAGGAATACCATTACTCAATTCAACACCAACTGTGCCCGTAGGCTTATCTGCTATATAAAGTCCATTAATCAGATTTTCACTTTCTATGATTCTGCTTATTTCATTTCCCATATCATCATTTCCAACGGCACTTACGGTCACTCCTTCTGCTCCTAATTGCATGGCATGATGCGCAAAATTAGCCGGAGCTCCACCCAAAACTTTTCCCACAGGCAATAAATCCCAAAGTATTTCGCCAATACCAATAACTATATGTTTCTTCATATTTAATGTTTTTCTTTTTATTTTTAATGAATCAATCCTACACTCTCTTCATCATCTGACTGCATGCCTAAGTTGCATCAAGACAAGACACATCTTTACAGGACTTCAACTTATCAAACAAATACGATGATTTTTCTGAGGGACTTTTCCTTTCTCCCTTAGAGAGTATCTTTACTACTTAAACCGGGAAGAGACATACACATTACCCTTTTGTTTGTATGCTACTCCTTATGTTTTGGGTATCTGAATCAGGGTAAACACAAAGGCGAATACACTCAACATCAAGAACAATCCAAAGGAAAAGCCACCACCCAAATTCTCTAACACAAATGGAAAAAACTGTACCACCAACAATGTGCAAGACCAACAAATAAGGGTAGAAAAAAACATTGTTAACTCTCTTAACTTAGTCGGGTAAATATCAGATATGATCATCCACACCACGGATGCAAAAAACAAAGCAAAAAAGGCAACATAAACAAGCATCGCAACAAACACACCAATACCAGTACCTTCATCTACACAAAAGGCGCTGGTAACATAGCTTAAACTCGCCATCATACCCCCTTCTCCCCAGAGTAATAATTGCCTACTACCTACCTTATCAATTAACCAAACACCCCCTAAGGAGCACACCAAATAGATTACCCCCAAGAAGATAGATTGCAACAAGGCAGTATCACCTCCAACACCCACTTTGGCAAAAATAGTTGGTGCATAAAAAATCATAGCATGAATACCTGAAACCTGATGAAATACGGTCAACAATGATCCAACCACCATAAATCTGGTCATATTTCCTTTAAACAAACCGACGAAAGACGCATGTTCTCTTTCTATAGGCACAGAACAATACATTTTCTGAATGACACTTACTTTTCTCGCCTCTCCTGCGCCATGGATCGGCCTTTTCATTACCATCCCTTTCCCCACCTCCTTTACCTCTAAGCTTCGTATTGATGCAGATAAACCAATAACAGACAATAAGAAAAATGGGATAGCAAAAATCAAGGGACTATACAACATATATCTCCAAGCATCTTGCATATCAACCACTGCATAGTTAATAACATAGGCTATTAATATACCAATCACAATTCCTACATGGTGAATAGCACCAACGAAACTCCGAATAGAAGCAGGCATCAATTGATACAAATAAGTAGGCACAACAAACGAAACAGCGCCTAGAGCCATCCCACCGATTATACGAGCCGTTATTAAATGCCATATGGTTTGTGCGGCACCACTACCCAATGCCGAAACAGCAAAAAATATAGCAGCAAACAACAGTACGACCTCTTTACGCAAACTTTCACCCAGCCCCCACGCTATTAGTACACCAAGCAAGCATCCTACCATTATAGAACTCACCACGAGGCCAAGTTCCATATTATCCAACACAAAAATATCTCTTACAAAAGACACTGCTCCCGACACTCCTGCCATGTTCATTCCCATGAGTAAACTTCCCAATAAAAAAATACCCACAAGCCGATATAGATTCCATTTGATTCTCATGCCTTCCTCATTAATACTTCACCTTTCTTATGAAGGACAACAGATAAACAGCCCCACCAAGCATCACAACGATTGCCCCTATCTGCGAAGACATTGCATCTGACACCAGACCCATAAATAATGGAAAAATCGTACCTCCAAATAATCCCATGATCATTAAACCCGATATTTCATTTTTCTTTTCAGGCTTATGAAACAGTGCCTGAGAAAACACAATCGAGAAAACATTTGAATTACCATAACCAATCAGTCCCACACACATATAAATAAACCATTGGTTAAAGGCAAAAATAAGTCCCAAAATACCCATGGTAAGCATTACTACACTGATAATAAAAAACTTTTTAGCCGAAAATTTTACCAAAATAAAACTTCCAGTTAAAGCGCCTACCGTCCGAAACAAAAAGTAAACACTGGTTGCATACCCTGCCGCAGACAAGTCCATTCCCAAACGTTCTATTAAAACCTTAGGAGCGGTAACATTTGTTCCAACATCAATACCCACATGACATACAATACCAAGAAAAGAAAGGAAGACAAAACCATTCCCCAGTAAAGAAAAACATTGGCCAAAGGTTGAAGGTTTACCAAGTACTTTTTCTTCCTCTATTTTAGTTAAGCTGAGCCATATGGCTGCCGCTATTGCCACGATCATAAAAACAGGAAATAGAATTTTCCAGTCATCACATTGAAAAGCGGCCCATGCGGCAATGATTGGGGCAATAAAACTAGCAATTGCTTTCACAAACTGGCCAAAAGTCATGGTACTGGCTAAGCGATCGCCACGAATTAAATTAGACACCAATGGATTAATAGAAACCTGCATCAGGGCATTTCCAATACCCAACAATGCAAAGGAAACCAACATCATAGTATAATTATAAGCAACCATAGGAATCAACAAGGATAAAGTGGTCACAAGCAGACTAATTACCAAGGTCTTTCTACGCCCTATTCGGTCCATCAACATCCCTGTGGGGACTGAAAAAATCAAAAACCAAAAGAAGACCATGGAAGGCAACAAGTTAGCCACGCTATCTGACAGCTGAAAATCCGCCTTCACATAATTAGTAGCAATCCCCACCAAATCCACAAAACCCATCGCAAAAAATGCCAACATCACCGGAGCTAACATTGCATAATTCAATTTATTATTCGTCATATCCATATCTTAAATATTATTTTCCATTTTAAGGTGCAGCAAGCTTAAAAAGCGCATGCTAAACAGCCATTTACCTTACCCAAGTCTTTCTGATAGGTATATAAGAAGCCTCCACAAGTTGTGCCCTATCATCCGACGACAATTCGATACAATTCCAGTTATCATTAGGAAAAACCAGATTAGTCATTTGGAATTCACCATCATTTACAAATATTTCAAATCCATTTTCGTCCCAATACATTTCTACCTTAATTACTGTAGAATCCGCAAATGCGTAATTTCCTATGATAGGTTGAGCAAAGTCCTCACTAAAATCTCTTTTTCCAGCCTTTGTTCTATCGAACTCCACCTTACCATCGGGCACATGAAGTATCAATGAAGCCTCTTCATTATTTGCATTTTTCATAGTTAAACGGATAGTCTTACTATCCATAGCATTCATTTTCAACACACTCATCCATGCACCACCCCTTACTTTGGATTCAAATATTTCAGTAGATTGCTGTGTTATATCTATGCCTGCGACTTGTTGAGCTTGCTCATGCTTTAAAACCGCCTCTATTTCTTCAACAGGTTCTGCAGCAATTAGATACATACTATCTTTATAGAGCAACTTTACGGTTCGGGGCATGGTCATTCCGCTACGCCATTTTTGCGTAGGTACAACAGTCGCATATTGCCAATTACTCATCCACCCCATAAAAATTCGTCTTCCATCTTCTTTGGGTATATCGCTCCAGGTAACACCTGCATAATTATCCTTACCCCAATCTAACCAAACTGGATCGGAGGAGGGATTTTCATTGATAAATTCAGACCCATTGAAATCACCAATAAAGTACTGGGTGGCAGAGCCTCCATTGGGACCTCCCGGATTTATACTCACAAACAGCACCCATTTCTCTACGCCATCCGGTCCTTTCATCTTAAATAAATCGGGACACTCCCAAACACCACCATGTGCCCCCACACCGAAACCAAAATCGGACTCATGTACCCATGATTTTAAATTTGCAGATGAATAAAATGAAATATGATCCTTTACTGCTAAAGTCATGATCCATTTCTGGCCTTCCTCATACCAACAAACTTTCGGATCTCTAAAGTCTTGAATTCCTGGATTATTTAATACCGGATTTTCTTCGTACATTTTCCATGTACGTCCTTTATCGAGGCTATACGCCATTCCTTGCGTTTGGAAATCTATCTTTCCAGCCTTTTGTCCCGGACTGAAATGATACGTAAAAACGGCGATCAGAGGAGGGTTTTCATGGTTTCCTAAACCAGAGGTATTTTTCCAATCCACCACTGCACTTCCTGAGAATATCCAACCAAGAGAGTCTGGATAAATAGCAATGGGAAGATGCTCCCAGTGGGTTAGATCAGTACTTATGGCATGCCCCCAGTGCATTGGTCCCCAAACCGTTGAATCAGGATAATATTGATAAAACAAATGATATTCACCATCATAAAAAACCATACCATTAGGATCATTCATCCACATCGAATCTGGGGTAAAGTGATATTGTGGACGATATGGCTCAGTGTAGTAAGCAGATACCTGTTGCGCACTATCCTGTTTATGTGTAGACACACAGCTAGTTACCATTGCACCTATAAAAGTTAACAAGGTAAATATTCGGATATAAAATTGATTATTCATTACAAATATTTTTAGTTATTGTCATTCTTATAATTCGGTTAACTTACCGTTCATAAGTTTAATCTTTCCACCCTCAGAGAAAAACTGAATGCGATTAAATTTATAGGAAATTGGGAATTGCTGGGTCATACATAAAAAACCATCTTCCACATATAACTCCACCGATGATTTTGTAATGATTAACTTGACATCCATTTTCGATCCATCGATGATGTAAGGTGAAAAATATAATTTATCACCGCTACTTTCCTGCCTATTATTTCCTCCAATAGAAATAAAGAAATACCGTTTCATATTTTGGTAACCAACAGTAAGCTCATCTCCTTTTTCGTTCGTTAATATGATTCCATAGGCCTCGGCAAAATCAAGGTATTTACGGTTATTGACCTCATAATTTAAATCCAGCATTACGGGTAAACGAAAATGCCCATCAAAATCTTCTTTTTCGAAGATCTCCCTGCTATCCATCAAAATAGTTTTGCTATTTTTGGGAGGTACCACTAAAGACTTAGCAGCTAAATAGTAATTATTATATCTCTTCTTTAATACAATATTTCTAGGAGAAGTATAGACTGTTTCTCCATCTGTCATACATCCTATAAAAGCTGTGGTTTCAGCATGGGAATCATAAACATACGCACCAACACCTGCATAAGTATCGGTTCCGCCATCCAACCACAGCCCCTTTTTTTTAAAGGGCATAAATGTATACCCATCAAAGTCTCCCACAAAATAACGGGTTCCTTTTCGAGCATTGGGAGCTCCCTGGTCACCAGCAATAAATAAGACCCACTTCCTTTCTCCTGATTCTTCCACATTCACAGGTAAAAATTCAATATGACTCCATTCTCCCATTTCTTCATATACATCACCAAACTCACCTAGATAAATCCAGTTAAGCAAATCCTCTGAGCCATAAAATTGCACCTGATAACCAGCAACAATAAGCATAACCCATCGTTGAGATTCTTCATGCCAAACAACCTTTGGATCAACCACAGGGTAAAAGCCATGATTGATAACAAGCGGATTCTTAGAATAGTCATTCCAGCTTTTCCCTTCATCGGTACTATAAACAACAGAAACCTGCTGCCCCTTACCACTTTGATTATCAGCATATATACCCACTAAAGGAGAATGCCCCTCACCTAATCCACTGGTATTGTTATAGTCAACCACAACAGATCCAGCGCCCATATGTTGAAGTGGGCCAGCATTTATCAACCGTGGGAATTGCTTCCACTTTAACAAATCCGCACTTTTTGAATGGCCCCAACATGCCATTCCATCGGCATTTTCACATTGATAAAACAAATGATACTCATTCTTATAATATAGCAACTCAGTTGCCAACCCCAATTGAAGGCTATCCCCTACCGAAAAGTGATCATCCCCACAATCATGCTCAGCCGTTTTACGTGAAGAACACGCAACAGCCAGCCCCAAAAACACCAGAACTACATACTGAAACCATCTCATAAACCGTAATTTAATTATCCCTTAAAAAAATCATGGAGAGTTACATTAAATCTCTCCATGATAAACTACGCACTACTCAAATATTAGTAACCTACATTTTGCTCATAAAGACCTTTAGTAAAATCAATTTCTCTTTGAGGAATTGGATAATACTCATCCCTTCCAGCTGTAAACTGAGCCTCCTTTAAGAAATCTCTTCTTGTTTTTTCTTTAGCCAGATAGGCATTCAATGTTGGTTCGGCGATACCCCATCTAACAAGATCGAAGAACCGGGGGCTTTCCAAGGCAAACTCCAATCTTCTCTCCCACTGCAGGGCTTTACGCGCATTCTCTTGGGTCCATGGTAGATTAACACCATCATAGGCACCAATCATATAATTAGATGGGGATGTACCATCCGCCAATTTAGTCCGAGCAGTACTATTGGCAGCTCTTTCTCTCACCTTATTAATCAAAGGCATAGCCTTATCATGCTCACCTAACTCAATATATGCCTCGGCTTGCATTAACAATACATCAGCATAACGGATGATATCGATATTTTTTGACGTTCCAATAAAAGAGCCTTCCTTTTTATAGCAAGAACAGTCAGCAGCCTGTTGTTCTTTCATACTCTGAAAGAATCCATATACACCAGGATCGCGCACCCAGCTGTTATTAAATATATAGGCTTCTTCATTTCGATATTTATATGGATGACCGTCAATACCAACGGAGTGATCAATACGAGGATCAACAGTAACCCCTGTTGGCGTAATATCGGCAGCACTTAACTCTACTTCATTAAAAGTATCAAACTTAGGAAGTCCATTAACATCCGTTGCAAAAGCGTTCACCAGATTTTGGCTAGGCGCATGAAATCCACAACATCCGAACTGAGTTGCGCCATGCGGATAATTCAATCCAGTAACAAAACTTAAACGTCCTACGGCGGTACCGTCACTGATGGAGAATTGAACAGCAAAAATAGATTCTGGACCATTATCAAAACCATCTAAGAAATTCTCTCCAAAATCCGGCTGAAGGCTGTACTTTCCAGAACCGATAACCTCTTGCGTTAAACGGACAACTTCTTGCAGTTTATCTGTATTGATATCAATAACCTGGTTCTGTTCATCCTGCTCATATGCCTGATATAGTCTCACCTTAGCCAAGTAAGCAGCTGCGGCATAATAATTTGCTCTACCCACCTGATCCTGGGTTTCAGGTAAGTTATCCACGCCATACTGGAAATCCTCGGCTATTTTATCCCATAGCTGATCATTGGTAAGTTCTCTATTAGAAATAGTAAGAATCTCTTCTTTGGTCAAGCCTTCCTTTATGTAGGGAATATATTTAAACATAACTTTCAACATAAAATAAGCATGTCCACGAATAAAACGGGCCTCACCAATTCTTACTTTTCGCAACTCATAGTCGTCATCACTCAATTGATTCAGCGCGACGAGAGCAGAGTTTGCTCTGGATATTACGGTATAAAAGTTCTCCCAGGTATAGGGATGCATCCAATTCTGATCAGCTTGTGTTAGGTTATATTGTTCATAAAAGTTTATATCGGCAACATCACCAACGCCACCCCCTCCTTTATAGGCATCATCAGAACGAACACTACCATATACCCACATACTGGTCATAGGGCCAATCATATCATCATTTCCCACAGCTGCATAAGCTGCAGTAACAAGTCCATCCGCACTTTCGGCTGTAGGTGCGCCTGCGGTAACAGCACCTTGAGGATCTACCTCCAGAAAATCAGTACACGAAATAGCAGAAACAACTGCCAACATGCAACATGCAATATATATAAATTTGGATTTCATAATTCTAGCTTTAATAATTTTATAATGTAACATTTACGCCAAACGATATTGAACTTGGAATTGGAATGGTATTAACATCTAATCTTTCCGGATCAGGACCTTTGAATTCTTTTGAACTAATCCAAAAAAGGTTATCGGCCATACAGTAGACTCTCAGTTTTTCAAGTTTAATCTTATCTGTAAACGATTTATTAAAAGTATAACCCAGTTGTACATTTCTTAACTTGAAGTATGAAGCATTAATATTGTAATAATCAGAGACTCTGGTTTCATTATTATTATCTGACAAACTCAATGCGGGAATTGAGGAGTCCATATTTTGTGGTGTCCATGCATCAAAGACGCCCGGCCCAACGTTATCTCTTCCTCTAACGAAATCATTAAAATAGACATAAGGATCATAGCCTGTTTTACCGGCAACACCAGAACCAAAGATTGAGCAATCGAAGTTTTTATATTCCACATCTATTTTTAAGCTATACTCTAATTTTGGCAAGGTAGTCCCCAAGAAATCCTGATCAAGCGCATCAATTTTATTATCTCCATTTAAATCTTTATAACGAATACGCCCAATCCCTTTCCCTGGCTGGTCTGCATGCTCATCTACCTCCTGCTGAGTTTTGAAGATACCATCGGTTCTATACCCAAAGATTGACAATTGAGAATGACCGACAATAGATTTCTCAGCATTTCCAGGGTAGGCTGTTCTCACCTCTTCAGGAAGCTCAGTAATTTTATCTTTAAACTGGCTACCACTGAGCGTTACTGTATAAGAAAGATCATTTTCTTTAGCCTTATAATAGCTCAAAGCCAATTCCCATCCTTTATTTTCTTTTGTTGCACCATTGAGCCATTGCATCTGCCCTTCACCAACGGCGGAAGCCACCGGAGGCTGAATTAAAATATCGCTTGTAGTACGGGTAAAATAATCAAAGGACCCCACAATTTTACTATCCCACAATCCAAAATCGAGTCCAAGGTTAAGCTCCTCTGTGGTTTCCCATTTTACACCGGCATTGGCGGCTTGCACAGAAACAAAACCAGAAGATAAATTTCCTGAATTAGAACCAGCAAGATCATAGGCAGAACCGATATTCCAGTATCGGTCAAAGAAATCATCATGCCCAATACCAGACACTTGAAAAGCTGTAGATCCGTAACGAGGCTCAAACAGTCCCAGACTGGCAAAATCTCCAATATCCTGGTTACCTACTTTCCCCCAGCCGGCTCTCACTTTCAAGTTAGAAACCACATCTATGTCTTCCATAAATCGCTCCTCAGTAATTCTCCAGCCGAAGGTTGCTGCTGGAAAATAACCATACCTATTATCCTCTCCAAACTTAGATGATCCATCACGACGGAGCGTAAAAGAAGCCAGGTATTTATCAAAGAAAGTATAATCAATTTTACCAAACTGAGAGAATAAGGTACTAGTGGTGGCATTTCCAAAACTATTTCCATTTGTAGTACCTGCATCCAACACAAAATAATCTTCCGTCTGCACTGAAAATCCTTCTTTATAAGCTGTTATCGCATTAAAATCATCTTTTACCGATTCAACGCCCAACAGAAACTTAAAGCTATGATAATTCACATCCAGTTTATAATTCAGCGTATTAGACCATGTAACGCTGGTAAAATCACTTTGCATCTGGGTCATATTATTAACCGCACGAGCAATAAAACCTTCTGTAAATGCCGGTTCAATATCTTTATCTTTAATCATTGAGAAATCAAGACCTACATTTGTTTTAAATTTCAGATCCTTCGCCAACTCTAATTCAGCAAATATATTTCCAAACAAATAAGAACGTTTGGTATTATCCCATCTATTAATATACTGCATATGTAGTGGGTTGTTACGGTCAGAATAACCAGAACCCAAGGGGCCTGCAAATTCCCCTGTATTAGTATACACCGGGATAGTTGGCGCCAAGGTAACCGCCAGACCGGGAGTTGGTGCAGAACCTAAGTCAGGCGTTTCTAAAGTTTCATTGGAAGTCACAAAAGTAGTATTGATACCCACCTTAACCTTCTCATCAAACATACTTGTATGCGCGTTTAAACGTGATGTAATACGGTCATAATCGGTATATTTCAAGATACCTGTATTTTTGATATAACCAAGATTCAAAAGAACAGAGGACTTCTTATCTCCGCCTGAGATGGTAAGGTCATTGTTGATCACATACCCTGGCTCGTACATTACATCCTGCCAGTCTGTATCCCCTACCGGAACATTGGTATCTCCACCCACATAGGGCTGAACAGAAACACTATTTAAAACAGGGTTATTATAATCTCCATTCCAATCGAAATTATAAATCTCACCATATCCACTGACTGGATCAACACCATCGTTAACAGACGCTTGCCACAAAGCGCGCCCTCTGTCTTCAGCATTTAACATATCAAAACGTTGACGTTTTTCACTTTGAATAGACACATTGGAATTAAACTGCACTTTTACCCTCCCCTCATTATCCGATCCGTTTTTAGTTGTCACAATCACAACACCGTTAGAGGCACGGGATCCATAGATCGATGATGCAGATGCGTCCTTCAATACCTGAACTGAGACAATAGAGCCGGGACTGATACCTTGAAAAACTTCTGGTCGTTTAGTTGGAACGCCATCAATAATATATAAGGGGTTGTTATCCCCTAAGGTATTTACCCCTCGTATAAGGATACGGCTATTGGTACCTGATGGCGAACCAGACTTTTCAATGTAAAGTCCAGGCACTCTACCCTGCAAAGCCTGCATCGGATTACCAGAGCTTAGACTTACATTTTCAATGGATTTCATTTTGACTACCTCCACAGCACCTGTCAAGTCGGCCTTACGCATGGAAGAATAACCGGTCACTACTACTTGTTCGAGGTCTAATGTCTGATCTCTCAATGTAATATTTAATGCAGTCATATTAGCACTTACATCTATCACCTGACTATTCATACCAATAAAAGAGAATGTCACCGTTGATCCAACCGGAGCTTTTAGTAAAAAATTTCCTTCTATATCGGTAATCGTCCCGGTGGTACTACCTGTAACAACGACAGTCACCCCTGGCAAAGGGTTTCCGGTTTGATCGACGACGGTACCCGTAACATTTATTAATTCCTGCCCAAAAATTATCTGAGGAATTAACATTAGCATCATGAATGCTAAAATCAGCTTTCTACAATTTTTGCTAAAGACACTGTTTTTTTTCATAATAAATAGATTTAGAATACTTACCTAGTAATGGGCGATCAAGATATTCAATCACCACTTTTTAATAATCTTTAACACAAACTTAAGGTAGTGAACATCTATGCGATATCACAGAAGTTACAAGGTATATCAATCAGGTTACATACCCTGATTTTACAGAGCGCATCTATCACTGACGTTACCGAGAGGTAACATAAGTGATAGGTAAAAAAACTGAGATCTTATGACATTTTTTAACAGCATCAACAAAAATTAAAAGAAAAGAATGATACGAATATTAGAACTTCCTATTCTCCCTAGAAGGTTTCTTTGCTTACTATTTAAACCCAGTCAATTAGTCAGTCAAGGATTTAATACAATTTACTTTGCTATATTCAAATTTCTTCCCCGATTTTCATTATTTTGGACATCCAAACATATCCAATATGCGGACAATTATCATTTATATATTTCTTAGCGTATCATTACTCACCTTATCATCCTGCAGGAAGAGGCAAAAGGCAACTTTTCACATAGGATTCTCTCAATGTACAGATAAGGATTTATGGCGTCAAACAATGAATCAGGAGATGCGTGTAGAGGCTTCGTTATATTCGGATATTAAGCTAACGATATTAAATGCTGACGGGATTAACAAGAAACAAAATATTCAAATTCAACAGTTAATAAATATGGGCGTAGATCTATTAATCATATCGCCCAATGAATCCGAGCCCATCACTAAGATTGCAGAAGAAGCATATAACAGAGGTATACCCACAATAATTATTGACAGAAAGATAAATTCTGATAATTACACAGCTTACATAGGTGCCAACAATTACGAGATAGGAAAAAACGTAGCCGAATATTTGGGCAACTTATTTTCGAACCAGCGCAAGAGCATCCTCGAAATCAGGGGTCTTGACAAATCCAGTCCAGGATGCGATCGCCACCAAGGATTTTTGAAAGGTCTAGAACGTCATCCTCACCTACAAATGAAAGCCAGTGAAGAAGGTCAATGGTTACCTGAAATAGCAGGAGCGATAGCTATGACGAAGTTTAAGGAAGATTCATTCGACATTGTTTTTGCTCATAATGATGTAATGGCCTTAGGCGCACGCAAGTTCGCACCCAAAGAACAGCTATCTCATCTATTTTTCGTGGGCGTAGACGCCCTTCCTTCACTCGGTATTAAGAAAGTCTACGAAGGAGAACTTCAGGCCTCATTTATATATCCTACCGGAGGTAACCTGGCCATAGATTTAGCCATCCAAATACTTCATCATAAACCATATATAAGAATCAACGAACTAGAAACATCCGTTGTTGACGAAAGCAACGTAAAAGTAATACAACTACAACAAAAACAAGTATTAAACCAACAGTCTACCATCAACAAGCAAATTGGAAAAATTGAAGCCCAAAACCAAGAATACAATGACCAACGAACCTTACTCCATGTAACACTCATTAGTTTGTTTTTATTAGTGGTAGCTGCATTATGGTTGGCCTTCTACTTTGTTAGAATCAATAAAAAGAATCATGAATTAGCCATAAAAAATGCAGCTATTGAGCGTCAAAAGAAAGAATTAGAAAAGAAAAACGAACAGATACTCGAGATGAGCAAAAAAGTAGAAGATGCTACCCAAGCTAAACTCACTTTTTTCACCAATATCAGTCACGAAATACGCACACCCCTATCGCTGATACAAGCACCGGTAAGGACAATGATGACACAAGCTCACAAACTAAACCTACCATCGTCTGTAAATAGCAGTTTAAATCTGATACAGCGTAATACTGATCGCTTGCTGCGTATGGTAAACCAGTTAATGGATTTTAGAAAGGTAGAATTAGGCAAGGCAGACTTAAGCATCAGCAAGGTTAATATAATAGATGAATGCAAGCACATCTATCAATCATTTATGCCCCTTGCCCAGCAAAAAAACATTGATTTTCACTTAGAAAAAGAAGAAACAAGATACGATGTTTGGATTGATGTGGACAAAATAGATAAAGTCCTTTTTAACCTACTATCAAATGCTTTTAAGTTTACCCCTAAAGACGGAGTCATTGTTATTCGCATAAAAACCAACCACGATAAATATGTATTAATAGAAATATCAGATAGCGGCCCTGGAATATCCCATAAAGAAAGCGGTAATATATTTGAGCCATTTTATCAACAAAGTGAACACCGATCTATGGGTACTGGCATCGGATTATCGCTATCAAAAGGTTTTATGAAATTACACCATGGTGCACTGGCATTAAGCAAAAGCGATTCACAAGGCAGTATATTTACCATTTCTATCCCCAAAGGGAAAGAACATTTTAGTACCAAACAAATAATCCAAATTCAACAGGAAATAAAGACAACACCCGAAACAAACAACTTATATCATAATAAAGAAAAGCCTCTACTCACTAATAATAGCCATAAAGAAAACACCGTACTAATTGTGGAAGACGATATTGAGCTAAGGGAATACCTAACGAACCTACTAGATGAATACTTTTTTGTTAAAAGCGCAGAGAATGGAAAGATAGCACTGGAAATGCTGCAAGAAGAACATCCTGACATTATTGTCACTGATTTAATGATGCCTGAGTTAAACGGTATTGAAATGACTAAAAAAATTAGATCCAATCTCGAAACCTGTCACCTTCCTTTAATCATGCTCACTGCTAAGAGTACACAAGACCAAAAGATTGAAGGAATAGAAACAGGTGCCGATGCCTATATAGAAAAACCTTTTACGACAACTTACTTATTAGTTCGAATCCGAAAACTTATTGAATCCAGAGCCATTCTTCGGGAATACCACAAAAATAATATGCTGAACCCTGAGATGATCAAACAATCTAATCAAAACCCCTTGGACAAAAAGTTTTTATCAAACCTAATTCTGATGGTTGAATCTAAGTACAGCGACGCAAATTTCAGTGTTGAAGAATGTGGTCGACAACTAGGACTCTCAAGAATCCACCTCTACCGTAAGGTAAAAGCATTAACAGATTACACGCCCTCGGAATTCATCAATAAATACCGGTTAAGAAAAAGCAAAGACTTATTACTTAAACAACATTCCAATATAAACGCAGTAGCCTTTGAGGTAGGTTTTTCCTCAGCCGCTTATTTTACCAAAAAATTCAAAGAAGAGTATGGCATGACTCCTTCGCAATTCATAGAACAAAGAGGCTCTATGAGATCCATAAGCATGGAAACAAAACCAAGATAAACATTAATATACATAACGTGTGCCGGCATAGCCATATTCAATATCTCCCCTCAGACTAGCTGCCATGCGTGGAATATTTTGTAAGCCTGAACAGTGATTAAACGCCGCCTTTTCAATATCAAATTTCCCGAGTTCCATGATGGTCCGTTTTACCTGTTGCTCTGAAGCTCTATTTAAATGAGTACCTCCCACAACAAACTCCACTTTTTTAATTCCAGTATACTCAATGGCGGTACGAATCATATTTTCTACTCCATTATGAGCACAGCCAGTAAAAACGGTCAGCTTATCATTATGCACAGCAGCCATAAACAATTCGTCCTTAAAGGTATCAGGCACCAAGGTATGATTTTGCTGTACAAATAAATAGGAATCAGTAAAGGTATGTCCAGCCTGCTTGGCAATATCGGTAAAGACGATTAATCCGGGAACAATCTCCTGTGTCTCATCCACAAACATGTAGCGTTCATTGAGTTGTTCAAACCTCTTACGAAGGGGAAAACCAATCTTACGATTATACCCCTGCGAAACACTCCAACGTTCGTCCAATGCCTCCTTCTTAAGGATAATTTTGGCTTTTTTATTGAAAATTAAAAAAGCCTCTAAACCTCCAGTATGATCATAATGTCCATGACTTAAAACCACATAGTCTACCTTGGTAAGATCCTTACCCAACAACTTGGCATTTTGCATAAATGCATCACTTTTACCAGTATCAAAAAGAACAGTTGTCCCATTCCATTCTATTAACATAGAAAGACCATGTTCACTACGATATACTAAATCGTTTTTCTCATTGTCCATCAGAATAGTTATTTCCATCATATAGTATATTAAAAAAACGCATTACACCACTGCTCTTTAAACAAGAGACTCGTTTATGAATCTTTCGCCCATTACTAAGATCAACCAAGTGTAGCAATTTCAAATGAAGAATTGTGCTGTAAATATATTCCTAATATCTCAGAATAATATAGAATAACATAAAAATACCAAGCGTAAATGGAATTCAATTTTTCGCACATAAAGCCATCAAAGATGGATAACTAAAAATAATCTAAAATTAAATCATTGAACCATACTAAGCCATCCTTGCTATGGTATTTTATTTAAAACCTAGTACCACACTGCCATGCGAGATCATCCAGCAAATTTCAGGAGCAGAAATTAGGCTTATATTTTGAATCACAATTTAAAATATTACAAAATAAATAGATACAATTGTTGGGATTGTCATATTTTACGTTACCTTTGATGAATATATTTTTTTTAATTATAGTAATGAATAAAGGAACAGTAAAATTTTTCAATGAATCTAAAGGATTTGGATTCATCAAAGAGGACGAAACAAACCAAGAGTATTTCGTACACGTATCAGGTTTAATCGACGAAATTCGTGAAGACGATGCCGTTGAATTCGAACTTAAAGAAGGCCGTAAAGGTATGAACGCAGTGAACGTTAGAGTATTATAATATATTTATACCACTTTAATGAGGAAATTAGAGTAGTATTTACTGCTTAAAGAATTAAATTAAGCCGGGATGATTTTCATTCCGGCTTTTTTGCGTCCATACGGAAGCAACACTTTCCATTTCACAATCAGCTTATTTTGTTTACCTGGCTGTAATCCCCCTAGTGATCTTTCTTTTGCAAATCGACTTCCTGAAAAATTCCATAAAGAAAATATTATTTCTGAAGACGACTATAACGTTTGGGGTACAAACATACTGAAAGGAAAGGATGGGAAATACCATGCCATTTATTCGAGATGGCCAAAATCCAGAGGCATCTAGGGAGGGTAACGCCCAGCGAGATTGCCCAAGTTATATTTTCAACAAACTAGTTAGTATTTTTCATCCTTAACAAGCTTGCCATTTACTTCTTTCACAAGCCTTATTAGCTTTTCATTTTCATCATAATATGTATCTACATCTTCATCAAAGGATCTATCATCATTATAAAGGTGTACACTCATTTCTTTTAATTTACCACTTTCATAAAACGCTTTGCTTACATACTCTTCCAACTTTCTATCTTCCAAATAGTTATTTGTAAATAGACTTTTAATTTCCCCGTTAGGATAATATTCGATTGTTTTAATCGGGAGCCTGAATTCATATTTAACTTTGCTAAACTTTTCCATCTCGATAGATCCATCATTAAAGTAAAATGTTTGTTTGAACGCTTTTGTTTCGTGTCTTAGTTTTCCATCAGGATAATATGAAACGGAAATATTGTCCTTAATATTACCCCCAAAATTATAATCATACTTAGCGTGCCTTTTAAGATCTCCATTAATGTAAAACTCTTTATATTCCTTTGACACATCAATCACATAAACATTTTTCTCCGCAAGCTTTCCATTCCAGTAATACACAAACTCCTCTAGTTCTTGTCCTTCATTATTATATAAGGTTTTTGCAATCATATTTCCAGACATATCATACAATTTCCACTCACCCCTTTCATCAAGTCTAGATGAAATATACTGCTCATTTAAATCTGAAACATCAACATTACCCAACCAATAGTATTTCTGTTTTGGCTTTTTATCTACTTTATCCGAATACCCTTCGGAGTATTCAAAATAATCATCACTTAATTCATAAATTTTTACCGGATTTTGAGGCTTCCCATTAACAAACATGATTTCTCTTTCTACTACATTGTGCAATTCTTCTTCATCTGTAAAATAGGTTTTCCATTGTCCCACAGGCACACCCATTTCATATTGTCCTGTAATTTGAATTTTACCATCATCATACTCTATATACTCTCCATGCTTAACATCTTCATAATAATGAATAACTTCATCTAATTGTGAGTTTCTAAATATTTTACTAGCTCCATGAAGCATACCATTACTGAAACTCTCCATTTGAAACAAATTACCATTATTAAAATAAATTTCTTTTAGACCATGTTTTACACCATTTTGATAGCTTACTGATTCATATATGTTTCCAGACTTATAGTAAGTTCTATGAACACCAGTAGGTTTGCCATTTATGTAATCTCCTGTTGAATAGACTGTGCCATCTTCCCAATAAAGGGTAGATGTACCATCTATCTTATCATTCGCAAAATTTGCACTTTTAACTAAACTACCATCCGCTCTATAAGCTTTCCATACCCCTGTTTTATTACCTAATGCATCTTTTTCCCCACTGACTCTTTTATAAGAATAATCAGGACTATCACAAAAAGGTACATTTTGTGCCTGAGTACAGACTGTATTTGCTAAATACACTAATATTGAAAATAAAAATATTGTTGTTTTCATAAGAATATGAGGTTTATTAATTCTGTAATTAGTTGTTATCGTAATTTCTAATTTTTAAGTACTTACCCTGATGGTCAAACACTTTCCATTGACCTACCTTGTTATTATTTATGCATTCTCCTTCCTCTTTTAGCGTACCATCCTCGCGATATAATTGAACATGACCTTGAAACTTACTATTTATGTATTCTCCTCTGGATTTAATATTACCGTTGGGATAATAAAATGTTATATACTCTTCAGGCAATCCTTCATTATAATCCTGAGTGGCAAAGCGAACATGGTTACGATAGGTTGTTGTTGTTCCATGCTTAATTCCATCAACATTATGGCTAAACTTCTTATGGAATTCATCATTGTAGTATACATAACTGAAATACTCCCCCTCAATTCCGCCATAATAATAATTCTTTGATATTTTTAATCTCCCTTTATCGTCGTACTCATCATATTTACCGTGCAACTCATTTCTCCTATAATTGATGCGCGTTTTTACCGTTCCATTATCATGATATTCTTCCCACTCTCCATATTTTTTATTGTTAACTAACAGTCCTAATGCCTTAACAGAACCATCTTCATGATAATATTTTATCCTGCCTTCATTTTCAATGCTTGTCAAAGCATAATCAAACTGGCTTAGTTCCTTCATAATACCTAAAAGAGTGTTTATTGTACCTTTATTAGAAACCTCCTGGAACTTTTCTCTTCCCACCTCAAATTTTTTAAGGCTTAAATAGTAAGTATTCATTAGCTCAAACGAGTAATAACTGCTATATAGATGACTAAGTTCTTTGTACTGTTTTAAATTACTAAATGGTACCTCACCATAGATTCTATAACTTTCGTAAAGATTAAGTGCATTACTATTACTACTACTATTATTCAACTTATAATAGTATAAATCGGCAAACCCACCTCTGTTAATTTTCTGCTGAGCATAGGTATAATCGTTAAGCTTAATAGGGTTCAAATATCCGCTTCTTTCAGAATGAAATAGTATTTTTAAACCCAAATGGTAAGAGCTAGAAGATGCTTTGGCTCCAAATTCATTTAATTTATTTTGTAGTTCTGGATCTATACTAATATCCTTGTCATAGTGTAAACTGTAGGTACCAATTTCTATTTTGGGACTCCAGTTGCTTCGATCACTTTCTTGTCGATACCCTATTTGTTTCAATAAAAGCCCATCCCTATAATTGGTATAAAGGGCTATTTTTTTACTATTACTACTATTATTGGGAATTAATAAATCTTCGCCTGATTCTCCTCCAATATAAACATCAGCATTTTCCTTGCTAGGCCTGAATTTTTGTGTTCCAAACGAATAGTATTCTACTGATTTATCGTGGTCTTCTCGCCTTGTAGTCCAAAGCGTAGGTTCCACTAAAATATCTAACTTTTCTTTTTCAGGAAATGAAAAGATAAGGTATTTATTATCTTTCAAAAGATACAAGACTCTGATTTCATTGGGGTTTGAAGATTTTAATTCATCATTAAAAAACACATAAGGTATTGGCTCGTATTTACTTCCCTTAAAATAATCTAAGTCATTTTTAAGTGTTTCCGCATAGTGATTAATAAAATCAGGCTTGGCCAACTGTTTCCTTCGCCAATTCAACTGCATTGCTTTTTCTAAAGGAGGAATAGATGCTTTTGCGTCGTACGCAAAGGCTAAACCTTCCATATCGGTTTTAGAAAATTTAATTTTATCTGGAATAATATACTTCGGATCATTAATTCTTTGTAAATGATCGTTAAAATCCGAGTTGTTTAGCCAACCACTTTGTGGAAGCGCTGTTTCATTGGCCCAAATGATACGTCGCTTAATGTCTGATGTATTAGTGACAACATTATACGCAATAAGAGAACGAACCATATATTTATGGGGTGCATAGGTAACATCAGCCTCGGTTTCCACCATCTCTTCCGACACATCGATATTTAAAACCTCTCCCTTAAACCATACTTTATTTATTTTTAACTGCGCATATCCACGCACATCTTCCCTACTGCCTGTAACAGGCCTACCCTCAACCATAGAAGCAATTTGATCAAGGTGTGGATCGTATCTACCTCTAAAATTACGAGGATAAATATAGTTATCGTAGCCATAAATAATCGCCCGAATACGCATTTTCATTTGTTCCACATTGGAAGATAAGGGATAGTTAGCATCTATTTCCTGCATTAAATCAGTACGAAACTTGGAGTTGGCTTTAGAAATCCTAGCAATCTTAGCGTTTAGCTCATCCTTATACGCTTTTTTCCTGACCCGTTCACTTGCCCTTTCGGCCTCTTTACGGTTAGCTCTATTTTCAAAGAGAGAATACACAGAGGAACCCAGAGCATTTAAAGAGGATTCCATTTCTTTATAATGCAGTTCTCTGTTTATATCGTCTTGCACCATTCGGTAGGCCGCATCTTGATCTATCCCAGAATAGACATAATTGTAATAGTTTGTTTTCTTTAAAGCATCATGCATGGCCTTTTCTGCCTCATAATCTCTTTCATCATCATCACTTTCGTCATTATCATGCCCACCATTATCATCTTCATTTGTTACATCCTCACGAATTTCATTCTCTTTATTATTTTGATTCTTACTGACACTAGAAGATGTTGATGTTTTACTGGAAGAAGTGGAAGTCTCTGCCATTTTTTCTTCCTCTTTTATTTGGTTTATAAACTCTGAAAGTTCTTCAAAATATGTTTTTTTTAATTCGCAATGCGTTATAGTTATCCTCAAATTATTTAAATCTGAAGATGTTTTAAGACCTAAAGTATTTGTAATTTCCTTGACTTCTTCTTTCGATAAGTAATAATAATCCATCGCCCCTTTTCTTACACCACTTATTGTAAACGAAATATACACACCCAAATCTCCACTAATGGTTGTATTATTAAATTTTGCTGTAGCTGCAACGTCAAATTGTCCATTAGTGATAACTATAGGCATTCCTTCTACACCTCGACCATAACTGTGCAATTTACCCTTATAAACGAGGCCTTCAATTTGATAGGATGAAATACTACATTGCATTCTAATATCACCCAAACCAGGCGCATCCGCACGAAAGCTAACATCTGCCTTATAGCTATACTCTCCACCATTCGCATCGCCTTTCCCATTATAAATTGTATAAAAATCTTCCAAATATTTGCTTTGACCTTGCACCTCTAGACAAAACACAACAAAAAAACTAACCAATAATATTTTTCGCATATAGTAATGTGATTAACTACCCAAAGAAGTAGCATCGTGAATAAAAAGTTATGCCAGTTTATACAACATATTGATATAAAACAATAACGATTACCGTACTAAACTTTGTAATACGAAAAATGTTTAGGTCTTTATGAGAAAGAATGACCAAATATTCAGATTATTCAACCAATGGTTATAATTACCCCATGAATTAAAAGCAATTTGAAATTCAAAATAGATCTTCCATACATTGGATTTAACAAATAACTTATCCTGTCTGAAAAATTAATTTTTATTGCAAAACTGCTTTTCAAAGATGGGCGAATAACCCTTATCTTGTAATATAAAATAATCCACATAACCGCTCCCATGAAACTTTAATGTTACCCCCATCAGCTCACCAATAGAAGTATTATACGCTTCATGGAAAATGGTAGTGGAGTTGATCTTAATATCAACTTGCTTATTATTATTGATAATTTCAATTTCGTTCCAGTTCTTGATATCCAACGAAAAGTTACTTAAGTCGGCATAAATCCCTTGTATTGTTTTCTCACTTAAAGTAACATTTCCGTATTGACTACATCCCTCGTTAGCCAGTTTAATTTTAATGGATCCATTTCTTCCAACAACATGGATGTAAGCAGAATAACAACGAACAGCCGGCCAATAGCTTATATTTTTTAGTCGTGTTTTTAACTGAAAAGCATCTCCATTTTTTCCTGTTTGCCTAAAGTTATCCAAACGTAACACAATGATTCGAGTCGTATCCATACCAATATTTGCTAAAATCTTTCGTGTAGGATGAAATTCTTCAGCATTTGTTGCATATTCCAATGGTATGGGAAAATACCTTTCATTGTGGTTTTGCTGATAATAGTGGGCCAATGTTTGCCAGTCATCAGTTCCGATAAAAAGCTTAAGAGTATCAGATAATACCTGTTTCCTGGTACATATGGTTATATTAAAAATCCCGGGATATTTATAATAATGAGAAATCAATTTCTTTTCCGCCACAAGATGCTTTAATGGATATCCATCGCCAAAGGAAATAAAAAGAGAGTCTTCTGTATCTGGAATTTCATAATGAAAGATAGCCGTTGCCGGATTAGCCCCATCCACTTTTTGCAATTCCAACTTTACAGGTATCAATTTCTCAGAAGAAGAGGCAAATATTCCGTAAAACCATAAAATCCCTACGATCAAAACAAATACCGCAAGCAATAAGAAATAGGTATTTTTTAAGAAAAGAAAAATCGTCTTTTCATCATCAGCATGAACATCGGCATACTTTCCCATCGCTTCTAACGTAGATTCCTGGGGATAATAGGTGTCAGGCGTCTTGTTCTTTCCAAATATTCTTTTTAAAGTGCTGGCACTGATTAAAATATTACTGGCTAACTTAATTTCAAAACTTAAATCTTTAAAATCAACATTTCTCCAGTGGCTAGGTTTACCCTTCCCAAACTTGTTAATAACTCCATTTTTTATGTAGTTAAGACGTCTCTTATATTGTCTAGTCACCAAAACCATAATTTTTAAGCTTCTTTCAATCAGAACACTAAGTTGTCCATTGTTCTGTTTCACTCTGAACAAGCGAAGATGGCAATTTTTGCGCACATTTTAATAAGTTTGGAAAGATATTAACAGCAGAAAAGAGTATTCAACAACAGCACCAAGGTTCAGAAAAAATACAATATTCAATATGAAACGAGCCATAAGAACAGATTCGCACATAGGGCAATGATTAATGTCGGCGAGTTCCATATGGCCTATGAAAGATAAATTTAGACATGTGAAACGAGTCATGAGAGTGATCTCTCACACAGGTGAATGATTATCACGGTGAGTTCCATATGACCATTAAGAAACAAATTATAAACATATGAAAACACTATCATTTATTCTTATTATTTGTATCCAATCACTATACATGACAGGTATAGCACAAGATGTATTCATTGAAGCCGAAAGTTTTAATGATAAGGGAGGATGGGTTATTGACCCCCAATTTGTAGAACAAATGGGCTCACCCTATCTAATGGCTCATGGCATGGGTGTTCCAGTTGCAAATGCCATTACCCATGTAAATTTTAAGGAAAAAGGGAAATATCATGTCTGGGCCAGAACCAAGAATTGGGCTCCGGGAAATTGGGAGGCCCCTGGACAATTTAAAATGACAGTTAATGGCATAACATTAAAAAGAACACTAGGCATTACCGCTGGATGGACATGGGAATATGCAGGTAAAGTCACCATAAAATCAACCAACGTTGAAATTCAATTATCAGACCTTACTGGATTTAATGGCAGATGCGATGCTATTTATTTCAGTCAATCTAAAAAGATGCCACTGGAGGCAGAGACAAATCTGACTTCGTGGAGAAAAACGAAATTAGGAGAAAGTACTATTCCAGAACAACAAAAGAATTACGATTTAGTCATAACAGGAGGTGGGCTTGCCGGGTGTGCTGCTGCAATTTCGGCTGCAGAACAAGGACTAAAGGTGGCTTTAATTCATGATAGACCCGTTTTAGGAGGTAATGCCAGTGAAGAAGTTCGTGTGCATAGCTTAGGCATTTACGGCAAATATGAACGAATATTAAAAATGATTGACACCAAACACTATCCAAACGGATCGTTTAAAGCAAAATACGACCAAGAGAAACGAGATAAAAACATGAAGCGTTTTAAAAACATAGACCTCTTTTTAAATTGGAGGGCCTACGATGCTCGGTCAGAAAACGACCATATTACACATGTGGATGCCAGGCATACTGCCACCGGAGAACGTATACGTTTTAAAGCACCCCACTTTCTCGATTCTACGGGAGATGGATGGATTGGTTTTTGGGCAGGAGCAGATTTTTCATACGGCAGGGAAAGTTCAAAAACCTACGGAGAAGAATGGGAAAAAGAAGGTGAATTATGGAGCCCCGAAGAAGGTGATAATTTAGTAATGGGAGCATCCGTTCTCTGGCAAAACGAAAAGACAAACGAAGAACATTTATTTCCTTCATTACCATGGGCGGCCGATATCGCTAAAGATCATCATGCCATTGCCGGAGAATGGTATTGGGAATTTTCAAGAAATGACCTTCATCAAATTCATGATGCTGAAGAAATTAGAGATCATATGTTACGAGCTATTTATGGATCCTTTGCCAATGCAAAAAAAATGGAAAAAAATAAGAACTATAAATTACAATGGGTTTCTTATTTAGTAGGAAAGAGAGAATCCAGACGGTTAATGGGCGATTATATATATACCTTTAATGATGTGAAAAACCATACAAAATTTGAAGATGCGGTCGTAGAAGAAAAAAGAGCAGTGGACGTTCATTACCAAAGAATTTTAAAAGACAGCAAAAATCCTGATTTTTTGTCAGAAGCCCTTTTTTACAAAACCGAAAAGTATTATATCCCCTATAGATGTCTGTATTCAAGAAATATAAAAAACCTATTTCTGGCCGGCCGAAATTTTAGTTGTTCCCACATTGGCTTAGGAGGGCCGAGAGTTATGCTTACAACCGGGCAAATGGGTGCTGCCGTGGGACTTGCTGCCTCGATATGTAAAAAACACCATGCAACTCCCAGAGAGGTATATACAAAATATCTCCAGGAGTACCTTGAGCTAATTGAAAAACAGCAATAGTGCATAAATACATAGCCATATTATTTACTATCAGCGCTATCAGCGGGTTTCAAAATCAAAAAGATCCTGCTTATAACCCGCTGTTTTTTACCATGGACCGCGCGTTTGAAAATATTCGTAAAGATGAGTTAGCTTTTGTATTTACAGTCAAAACCATAGATACAACAGAGACAAAATACAAGGTGCGTTTACTATCCAATAAAGAAGGGGAACCCCTACTGTATTTTGCGGACATAAAAACTTCAGTGTGCGCAGATGGAATGTGCAAACTTACTCATATCAAAGTATACTGGAATTTACTCGGTAATTACGTAGGCTATGACATAGATCCCAAGTTGCCACTAACAAAGTGGCAACACAACCATTTCAATACGGAAGACTATGCAAAACTTCATCAATTACTATTGGATGATAATTCTATTCTCAAAAGACGAAAAATGTCTGATTTATTAGATGAAACAACAGCTCCATCTTCTGCTACAGACTCTAATGAAATTGATGCCATTTCCGGAGCCACAAAAAAAGAAATAGAAAAATCAATCGTTAAAGGAGCCTTGTATTCATGCTATACAATATGGCACATCATTCACGGAGAAGTCAAAGAAAAAATAAAAAAACACCTGGAATACATAAATTCAGATCAACTTATGTCATATTTTTTATATGCGCCCTATGCCGATTACCAGATGTATGCTTTAAAACGATTAGATCAAGTGGAATTTAGTGAACACTCCAAGCAAATTATAAACATATTTAAAACAACCAATGGCTTAACCCAAGCTTACATTCTAAAAAAAATACCCAGGGATGCTTTATCCGAACAAGAAACAACAGCTCATTTTTACAATGAATTTCTCCAAGTGGATATCAATACGAGGACTCTATTAATCGACCAATTAAAATCAGCAAACTCAGATGCTGTAGAAATACTATCGAAATACCTAGATCATATGACCAGGAATCAACTGAAACTCTATTTTCGATATTTAGATTCTCACCCTGAACTAATCACTAAAACTTGCATGTCTAACTTAAAAAAAGCAAATAAGAATACTGAATTTACCTATCGCTTTTTAATAGAGGACTTTTTCAAGTAAAACCTAAAGCAGCAGAACCATTCACTTATCGTCATAAACTTCGTAAAGACGGGGTATCAAAATATTCCGATAAGATTTCGATGTTCAAGGTTGGTGGTGCTGAACGTTATCATTTAGCGAAAAGAATTATTTCTAAAATCATTAGGCAGATGAATAGTAGAAGTTGCGTAATACTCTTCCATATAGTCCTCACACAAGTAGGTACAATGAACAAAGCTTGGAATCAGATACAAATAACCTTTACGCAGCTTTATTTTGTGTTCCCCCATAAATATATAGCCTTCCCCATCTGTTATAAGGTATAGCCTGGTAAAAGAACTAATAATATTTTTGTAATCCCACTCCTTATTAAGTCAACAATGTGTAACATGAGATAAATTAAATAAGATATTTTTTTAGCAATTCAGAATTATTCATACGGCACTATATTCCTATGTTGTGCAACATATAGTATTAATACCGAATCAATATTACTTCCATCATTAGTCGTATATATACTATTTACGTTGGGCTTTGTACCATATTATATTCCACAGACCAACAACCTGGTTGCACTAAGAGCTAATTATCACGGAGATGCTTCGAATCCCGTTACCGTACTTGAGGGCATTAAAAAGAAGCTTGGTCCGGAAACCGAGATAACCTACGCACAAGCTTGTCCTATCGCGGTTAGAGAAAACAGAGCTATTGAACCACGTTTCTTGTACCACATCGACCATAAGGGGAAAAAGCATCCCGGTTTACTGGGACGTTTCTATAACAACAAAGATTTAACAGGTGATGCAAAATATACCCGTGTCGACCCTATAATAGAATTTCTTTGGTGGCAACAATCACCCAATAGCGTATTGATTAAGAAAGATTTACTTCCAAAGGAACATTAGATTTAAAAGGTGGTCACGCATATGATATCAAAGTTGAATATTATAATGTTTTAAGAAATGCGGCCATAACGGTTCGTTGGGAGGTTCCTAAGAGCAATGAGGTATTGAATGTGGAAATTGCAAAAACAATATCCGATGTTAAAAAATCCTAATTTTGCTCACCACTCCACAACATTAACGTAAAGATATTCACATATAACACTTATATTTCTGCAATAAAATTACTCAGGCTTGCTCCCCGAGGCAGTCCCATTTTTTTTCTTAATCGATGTCGGGTAATGTGGACACTTTCTACGGTAACCTGGAGTAATTGGGACATATCTTTACTAGAAAATCTTAACTTAATAAGCGCACAGTACTTTCGTTCTGTCGGGGTTAATTTGGGGAATCTTTCTCCCAACTTGGTATAAAAATCGGCATTAACTGCAATGAAACGCAAGTAAAACTCATCCCACATTTTCTGATTATTTCCGGAGATACTTCTTTTGATGTGATTGGTAACTTTGGGGTCGGGAATATGGGTTTGTATATATTGATACAGCTCATTAACAACGCGATCTTTATCAATAAGCTGCAAGGTATAGGCCGTAAGCTCTTTGTTCTTCACATCTAGTATTTCTTTGGCCCTCGCCTTTTCGTGCAAACTCTTTAATGCGGTTTCTCTTTTCTCATGCAAATACTTCTTCTTCTGAAGGTTATATATCAATATAAAAACAATAACAGAGAGTATAAGTAACAACAAAGAAAGAAATATTTTAAGTTGCAGGTTGCTTTGACTTTTTTTGACCAAAAGTAACTCATTGGACTTGAGTTGTTGATTTTTAAGCTCGATGGCTTCGTTGTATTTGTTCCGCATTTGAAACAACTGATTACTGATACCTTTAACATTAAACAGGCTGTCGTTTATACTTTTTGATGCTCGTAAATACGTATAGGCTTTAGAATAATTATGTTCCTCATGGTATAGCCTAGATAAACAATCTAAAATACCGGATCTTAGGTCAACATGTGTATTAATGCGTTCCATTGTTTGCAAACATTTTAAATAGTTATCAATGGCGGCATTATTCTGACGTTGCAGCTCTTTTAGCTCGGCCAGATATGCATAGGCAAAAACAAGATAATGATCATCCCCAGCGCTAAATTGAGCTATGGCTTCATTCATCAATGACTCAGCATTGGCATAATCACCTAAAATCATTTTTATATACCCCAGCTCAACCATGATAAAACCATTGTTTTGTTTGCCTTTATTGATTGATTGATCCACAATTTTACATGAGTCTAAATAGCTGATAGCCCTCTCAAAGTTAGAGGTTTTACGATAATGGAGAGCAATACTAAAGTAACTGGACAAAAGCGCACCCGCATGAAGCTTTCCTTCTTGTATTAAATCCTTACTTAATTTCAAGGTGCTCAACTTATGTGCTAATGCTTCCTGGCTCTTTTCAAAAATACTGTACAACATACCTAGCCTATCGTGTATCAAATATAGCTGCAGCTTATTGTCAGTAGATTCTACCAAGGACATTGCTTCCCATAAGTAATCGAAGGACAGACTGTAACTTTCCTTGGCTTTTTCAAGATCAGACAATGCTACCAAAACTCTATTAACACTTGTCGTATCCAATTTCTGTATATAATGAGACTTGCATTCCTTAAAAAGCATACGTGCCGAATCAGGATCAGATGCCACTAAAAGATTGGCCTTATTGTAAAGCTTGTTTATAACCCATAAGCTATCATCTTGTATAACTAAACTACGTTGTGCATAGGCATATTGCCCCAAAAAACACAACAACAAAAGTTCCAAATACCGCACTACCACTCTCATAAATAGCTATTTACAAATCATTCAATCCATTATAAAAGAATCCTTCCTAAAGATATCATTATTTGTAGACTGTAAAGGTTAATACAGTTCAAAAATTCAAATTGTTAAGTTTTTGCTAAGGTGATATCCTTTTTAATAAAAGCAAATATGCTCAATTTTACCGAAGCAAGTTATAAGATCAAAGAATCATTTTATTGAATATCATAAATAGACGACCATGAATAGGAATCGCATTAATTTAGATAAGTCACAGACCTATATTTTTTCTTCACAAAGCATGATGATGATTTTTTTGTATATGTTTACAATGATGATGTCATTTGTATTTTGTTCAGAAGCCTTACATGCTCAGTCAGCATGGGGGTATAATAACAACCGGGTGGCGGTAAGTTTTGATGGAAACAGTGAGCCTGATGACCAATACAAATGGCCCACAGGCGATCCGGATGATTGGGGTGCATTGGTTGCCTCATGTGCCATTATGGCGAAACTTCAACTTCAAGATCAACTGGTACATTGCTCTTATAATAATTTCATAGACGCACCGGGAGGACCTGATGATGAAAACCAGTTAAAAATAAGTGCCGATGGCTGTATTGAGCGTTGGGGATTTAACAGAAAGGTATTTTTTGATGTCACCACTCAACTAGAAGCAGCAAGATCACACCTTGCTGCCGAAATGGGTAAATCAACAGCAGAAGACCCCTTATATTTTATCCATGCAGGACTTTCTGAATTTTTGTACCAGGTTGTAAAATTGGTTATAGACAATGGCAATATGGAGGCATTGAACCACGTATATCTTATATCCCATAGTAAATTTAATGAAAACGAAAAAAGACGTGCTTATCATCATACCTGGAGCGATGTACAAAAGCTATGTGGCCATCGCATCCATTATAAAAAGATTCAAGACCAAAACGACAAGACAAATCCCCATCATCTCTGGCATTCCATGAATAATTTTTCTGTTTGGTATTGGATGAGGGATCACAAAGATCCGAATATAAGATGGATGTATACCCGATTACAAGCGCATAGCGGTGGACATGCCGACATTTCAGATTGCGGTATGTTTTACTATTTACTCGTTGGAGATGACAACGGAAGTCCTGAAAAATTTAAAACTTTCATTGGTGACGGCATACCCAATAAAAATGCGTTTTAAAAAAAATAACCATAAGAAACTGCCATAACCAGCATAAATAATGAGACACAGTTGAATGATTAAAACTTACACAGTTTCGTGAAGTTTCAATCATTTTTAATCATATTAAATTTAGCTTTTAAAATATTTGATTATGAAGTATAAGAAATTTAGCAGCTATTTTTTCAATGGTCTATTACTATTTTTAGTTCCACTTGGGTTATTTTCCCAATGCAAAAACGAAGATACTAAATGGATAGATAAAGAAGAAAGCGAGAATTATGTAGCCAGACACGAATGCTCTTTTGTACAAATTGGAACAAAATTCATTCTGTTCGGAGGAAGAGAATCTGCTCAGAAATTAGATGTATATGATTATACGTCTAATACCTGGAATACAGGCACAAGTGCCCCTAAGGAGTTTAATCATTTTCAGGCAACTGCCTACGAAGGCTTTGTCTGGGTAGTTGCAGCTTATAAAACAAATAGTTTTCCAAGCGAAGTACCAGAGGAAAATATCTGGCTCTACTATCCACCCAACAACTGCTGGATACAAGGCCCCGAGATACCAAAGGAAAGAAGACGTGGAGGTGCAGGACTGGTTGTTTATAAAGATAAGTTTTATGTATTGGGGGGCAATACAAATGGACATGATGGAGGTTATGTAGATTGGTTTGATGAATATGATCCCACAGCCAATACATGGACTGTTTTAGAAAGCGCTTCACAGGCCCGTGATCATTTTCATGCCGCAGTCATTGGAAATACACTCTATGCTGCCGGAGGAAGACAGTCTGGTGGTAAAGGTGGCGTATTTTCGCCCTTACCCGCCCTTGTTGACATTTACAATTTCAACACAAAATCATGGTCGGTGCTAGACGAACCCTTGCCTACACCCAGAGCCGCTCCCGGCATTATTGTCTACAACAATGAATTGCTAGTAATGGGAGGCGAAGGAGAAGTGTCAGGCCCTGCTTTTAAACGAGTAGAAGCCTATAACCCATCCACCAAAAAATGGTCACGTAAAGCAGACATGAATTATGCAAGACATGGCACACAAGCTATTCTTTCTGGGAAAGGCGTTTACATTGCCGCCGGATCACCTGTACGAGGTGGCGGCAGACAAAGAAATATGGAGGTCTATGGTGAAGACAAGCCAGAAGGACATGCACTGAGGCCATCAAAACTGAAGGCTCCATCTGAGCTTACAATTCCCGTGGGCTCCACCAAGTCCATCTTACTTAAAAACACCCAAGGTAATACCGGAATCTTTATCTCCCAGGCTCAACTGATGGGTACGGATAATGAGCAATTCAAAACAGACATAGATATCAACAACCGTTTAATTAAAAAAGGGAATGACATAGCACTAAAAATCAAACACATTGGCCAATTGACAGAACAAGAAGCTACTTTAAAAATCATATACAACGGAAACCAGGAAATGATGATTCACTTGAAAAGTAAGTGATTAAAAATTTAGAAATAATAAGCAATATCCAATAAATCATTGGCATGGATCAAACATTATTTTTAAATTTATACATTACTTTGTGCTCCAGTTTATTAAAAAATATACCCATTAAAAAGAAATCGTATGGAAATAAAAAAAATGATTATTGTAGCAATCATTCTCAATGTTGCAGTAGTAAGCAGCTTTGCGCGCCCCATCTTTGATAAAAAAAAGGACATTTTAATTGCACAATTTGATAGCAAACCAGATCCTGATGATATTCATGCCCAGGCCGCCTTGGGATCCATGCTACTGCATAAAGATCTAAAAGGAGTAAAATATTACGCTGTAGCAGGTGCGGTTGGCACACAAGGAGGAAAATATATTGATTCAAAAGAGTTGTTCAATATGATCTTTGGCAATAAATGGACAGATGCACATGCCAATTGGGCATTATCAGTACAAAAAATAACAAATCAGGTAATTCCCATTCTCCAAAAAGGAGGAAAAGTCTGGGTTCAAGAGGCAGGACAATCTAACATTACAGCAGACTGGGTTCAGGAAGTGTTAAAAACAGTAGCGGCCCAAGTGGTAAAATCAAATGTTTTGGTCGTTCAGCACAGTAACTGGAATGAAGACAAAACCGACTCCACCGACTTGGCTTATGTAAAAGATAAAACCTCCTATTTTTCATTGGATGATGGAAATGCGCCTACCAATGCAGAATGGGGAGATCGTGGTCCATATCCCACACCAGAGTACCGAAATAAGGACAGCAAATGGATGGAGCTGGCAAAATCATCTGTCAACAAAAAAGCCAGTAAATTATGGGCAACAGCTGAAGACATTATTGCAAACAAATTTCCTGAAGGCTTTCCGGAAGAATGGTCTTACATCCATTACAATGGAGTTGATTATTCAGACTGTGTTGAAAACTGGTGGATTTTTAATATAGGTGAACAGGCAAATGACCATACCAAGTTTTGGAACAGGTATGTCATGCAAAAGTAGAAATGCATTGGGATATCATCTCCACTTCTGCATAACTGTTTCCCGTTTATATGGTAAAAAATAGGTGAAAAAGAGAAGACTAAAATGGCAAATGCTGCAAATCAACGTTACCTCCACTTAAAACAACACCTACTTTTTTACCTTTAAAAGCCTCTTTATTGTCCAGAATAACGGCCAAAGAAACAGCACTGGAAGGCTCAACAATGATCTTCATGCGCTCCCATATCAGTCGCATGGCTTCAATGGTGGTACTATCTGGAGTGGTGATGATATCATCTACATTTTTTATGATTAATTCATAGTTAAGTTTCCCCAGTGCGGTTAACAGGCCGTCGGCAATGGTATTGGGATGAAGAGATGGCATACGCTGTTTCTTTTGAAAAGATTGAGCAGCATCGTCAGCTCCTTGGGGTTCTGCCCCAATCACCTCCATCTCAGGATTTATATATTTAGCAGTAATAGAAGTACCCGCCAACAGCCCACCACCTCCAACAGGTGTCACAATAGCATCCAAATCATCTTGCTGTTGTATTAACTCCAAGGCACAGGTACCTTGTCCGGCAATCACCTCTTTTTGGTCATAAGGATGAATCATTTGCGCACCTGTCTGTTCCAATATTTTTTGCAATGTTTCTTCCCGTGCCTGCAATGTGGGTTCACAAAAAGTAATCAAACCGCCATAACTAACAACTGCTTTCTTTTTAATTTCGGGGGCATTTTGTGGCATCACAATATGTGCTTGTGTCTGTCGCAGTTGGGCAGCCAGTGCCAAGGCGGCGGCATGATTGCCTGAAGAATGGGTAGCAACTCCACTGGCTAGCTCTTCAGCATTTAACGCAAATACGGCATTGCATGCTCCTCTGAATTTAAAAGCCCCCACTTTCTGAAAATTCTCACACTTGAAAAATATCTCGGCTCCCGTTATCTTATCAATAGCACGACTGGTTAAAACAGGTGTGATATGGGTTTGGGCTTCAATACGCAGGTATGCGTCTTCAATATCTGAAAAAGTAGGTAAATTCATGTTGAATCATCTAATTATTATAATAGAAGTTGCAAGATACAATTCCTAGGGTATTAAATGCAAACTGACACCCACAGTATTTAAAACTTCACCATGAGAATTAGACGTACAACCGACCTAAAACTTATTGAAATAAAACATATCACATAAAAAAAATAAAAGAAACCTCCCACAAACTTCTTTGCATGGTTTGCAGGAGGTTCTATAAGCGAGAATAATAAAGACGGTGATACAATCAATGGCTAAATAGTCTTTGCAAGAAAACTCCAAACACTGCGTTATTTTCATTTTTGGAACAATCAGCAAAGCACTCGTAGGTCGGATTAAAAGAGGGCAAAAGCAACCGTTAATCCGCTCATTACTACACTTACCATGGTCATCAACTTAATTAAGATATTCAACGACGGACCCGAAGTATCTTTAAATGGGTCACCTACAGTATCACCCACAACACCAGCCTTGTGAGCATCACTACCTTTTCCACCATAATTTCCTTTCTCAATAAACTTTTTCGCATTATCCCAAGCCCCACCCGCATTATTCAGAAATATAGCTAAGGTAAAGCCGGTGGTCAAGCCTCCCATTAAAAGTCCAATGACACCTGCAACACCAAATACTAATCCCACTGCAATAGGAACAATAATAGCCAATAAAGATGGCAATAGCATTTCTTGCTGAGCCCCTTTGGTGGAGATAGCCACGCACTTGGCATAATCAGGCGTGCCTGTACCCTCAAGAATACCAGGTATTTCTTTAAACTGACGGCGAACCTCATCAACCATTGAACCAGCAGCACGCCCCACCGCTTTCATGGTCATAGCACAAAAAACGAAAGCCATCATAGCTCCAATAAACAAACCTGCTAATAATAAAGGGTTAAATAACGACAAGTCGTAAAAAGAGGAGAAGTCTTTCAATGTGGCCTCTGAAATAACCACAGCTTTAATGCCCTCACCTACCTGAGTCGACGAGTCCAGCACAAATTGAATGGAGTTTTGAACAACGGTATCTCCTTCGTTAAGGCCTCGTTTAAGCCATATTTTAATTTCTTCCATATAAGCAGCCATCAATGCCATTGCGGTTAAAGCGGCCGATCCAATGGCAAAACCTTTACCAGTAGCGGCCGTGGTATTACCCAGCATATCAAGCGCATCCGTTCTCTCACGCACTTCTTTCGGAAGGTTAGACATTTCTGCATTACCCCCGGCATTATCAGCAATGGGTCCAAATGCATCGGTAGCCAATGTGATACCCAAAGTAGATAACATACCCACGGCTGCAAATCCAATACCGTAAACCCCTTCGGCAAAGTTATCAAAGCCTCCGGCAAAGCCAAAGGAAGCAATAATACCGCCTACAATTGTAACCACTGGAATCCATGTGGAATACATACCTACTGCCACACCATCAATAATAGTGGTGGCAGGCCCCTGTTGTGCTTGCCTAGCTATGCCCTGTGTGGGCTTATATCCATCTGAGGTATAATATTCTGTTGCCTGACCAATGATTACCCCAGCCACCAGGCCAGATACCACCGCACCAAAAATACCCCAAGTGATCCAATCCAATGCAGCCATTCCTGCGATAGCTGCCAATATTAAAACAGAACTACCTCCCGTTCCAATGAGTAAAGAATTTAAAAGACTTTTAGCATTGGCATCTTCTTTTGTTTGAACCATAAAGATACCCACAATGGAGAGTACAATACCAATAGCGGCCACCAACATGGGAGCAATCACTTTTCCTGACATGTCAGCACCAGTATTATTCACGGTCAGGGCGGCACCCAAGGCAGCTGTAGCTAGTATAGAACCACAATATGATTCATACAGGTCGGCTCCCATTCCGGCCACATCACCCACGTTATCACCCACGTTATCAGCAATGGTGGCTGGATTCCGCGGGTCATCCTCTGGAATGCCAGCTTCCACCTTACCCACCAAGTCGGCCCCCACATCGGCTGCTTTGGTATAAATACCACCTCCCACACGGGCAAAAAGAGCCTGTGTAGAAGCTCCCATACCAAAGGTTAACATAGTGGCAGTTACTTCTAATAATTTTTGAGATTCATCCATCCCTTGATGAACCAAATCAAGACCTAAAAATTGAAAACCATTGGCCATATGCTCAGTCGTGTACACAAATTTTGTTAATATCACATACCATAGCGAAATATCTAACAAACCAAAACCTACCACTACCAGTCCCATCACTGCGCCACTTCTAAAAGCCACCTTAAGTCCCTTGTTCAGCGATTCCGAAGCTCCCTGTGCAGTACGTGCAGAAGCAAATGTGGCAGTCTTCATTCCTAAAAATCCACAGAGTCCCGAGAAAAAGCCTCCGGTCAAAAAAGCGATGGGTACAAAAGGATTTTGAACACCCATGTAAGCAAGGACAGTCAATATTACCAACAATACAAGAAAAACAATTCCAACAACTTTATATTGCCGCGATAAGTAAGCCATTGCACCATCTCTTACATATTGAGCAATTTCTTTCATCTTGTCTGTCCCTTCTGAACTTTTCATCATAGTTCTAAAAAAGAACCAGGCAAACACCAGTGCCACCACTGAGGCGACAGGTACGATCCAAAATAATTGTGTAATCATAATAATAGTAGATTTAATTTGTGTTTGATTTATATGAGTAGAAAATTTTATAATCAAAAATAAAATCAACAAAAATCAAAACGAAAGCTCCCATTAGAGCCTTTCAGCTAAATTCCTGGATAAACACCTAAGGAATTAAGGGATTTTCAGGTGTTTGCTTTTCCAATGCTCAATATAATAAAAATTAAAGCTCGTTATTCTGATATTTGGCATTTTAATGTAGATTGAATAAAGATAGGAAATGATATATAAGGAAGGAAACCTTAAAATTATAAAAGAGTATCTTTGCCATGAAAAACTTTTAATCTATTACGAATGGGCATTTACGAATTATTTTTTCATACTTGGTATGGAGGTCTGGTATTGATGGTCATTTCATCTATCATCATGGCTAAAGCGTGTGATGTATTTGAGGCATCATCTGATTATTTAGGAAGAAACCTCAGCGAGGGTGTTAAAGGAGCAACGATCAATGCCATCGGTTCTTCTATGCCAGAACTACTTACAACGGTATTTTTTTTGGCTTTGGCCAGTCGTCAGCATCTAGGGCGCGATTTAGCTGCCAGTGTTGGTGGCAATACGGGTTCGGCCATTTTTAATAGTATTGTCATTCCCATGCTAGTGATATGGATTGTAATTGCTACAATTGCCGGAGTAAAAGGAATTAAAATTGCCAAAAAAGTGGTTTTACGGGATGGCCTTTTTTTGATCGCCGCTGAACTAATTTTACTGGTCCTTTTATCAAGTGATTACATCACCCAATGGCATGGATGGGTATTTACCATGTTCTATCTGGTGTATTTGTCTTACACCTTGTTATCCATGAAAAAGGATCTTCATAAAAAGGAGATAATTCATTTTAAAGCCGAAAATTGGTACACCCATTTTCAGCTAAAGCACAACAAGGGAAGAACAGGTCGCAGTTGGCTGTTACTGTTGGGCTCTACAGCTATCATAGCGCTTACCTGTGCCGGCTTGGTGGAAAGCTGTATCGGAATGGCCGACGCCATGAAAATAAATCCGTTATTTATTGCACTGGTATTGGTTGCGGCTGCCAGCAGTGTTCCGGACACCATCATCTCCATTAAAGATGGCAAAAAGGGAAATTACGACGATGCGCTCTCTAATGTACTGGGATCTAACATCTTTGATATAACCATTAGCATGGGTCTGCCTTTGGCTATTTACCTTTTGGTTACTGGGCAAAGGATTGACTTTAGAGCTGCAGGCCCAACTTTAATTGATATTCGTATCATGTTGGTTGTGGTAACCATCATTACCATGGCTGTATTTTATTTTTCTAAAGAACTTAAAAAGAGACATGTGTTATATTTGCTTATCTTATACTTGATATTTATACTATACGCTATAGGTGCTGCATCCTATGGTGCGGGAGGTGACGATATGCTAGCCCAATGGGCAGGAGCGTTTATCGATTTCCTGAATAAGAAAGGTGGCATAAGTGATAGCCTGCAAAAAGTGGCCAATGGCATTACCTCCGGATGGAGGTGATGATTTCATCATAGGTGCTGGTACAGAGTGCTTATCTCCCTATCTTTAAACAACAAAAAAATTACTTTTGCACCCATTGGACAGGCCTGACAAGGGATGTAAATAAAACTTCCGGATGCTTCACTGCCTCAACTCAATTAAACCGCGATGCAATGTTTATAACTAAGGCGACATACAGCAACACTTTGTCCAATCAATTTTTATCTTTGTGTTTCTCATTTTTTAGAAGGGTAACATTTCAATGATCGATCAAAATACAGTTGATAGAATAGTAGAGACTTCGCAGGCGAACATAGTAGATGTGGTATCTGAATTTGTGACACTGCGAAAAAGAGGGATTAATTACCTGGGAAACTGTCCGTTTCACAATGAGAAGACTCCTTCTTTTACGGTATCACCCCACAAAGGTATTTATAAATGCTTCGGCTGCGGAAAGGGCGGAAATGCAGTAAACTTTGTGATGGATGTGGAGCAGATTTCTTTCATCGACGCCATCAAGCAGTTGGGTAAGAAATTCCATATTCACATAGAGGAAGTGGAGCTGAGTCCGGAACAGCAGCAGGTAAAAAATGACCGGGAGAGTATGATGGCTGTATCCGGCTTTGCACAAAAATTTTTCACGAACCAGTTGCTCAAGTCTGACGAAGGGCGCTCGGTAGGACTGTCTTACCTTCGCAGTCGTGGTTTTCGGGATGATATTATACAAAAATTCGAACTGGGTTATTCGCCCGAAGCCAAGACTGCCTTAACCGACGAGGCACTTAAGAACAGCTATAAACTTGAGTTCCTGGAAAAAGCAGGTCTCACCATTGTGCGAGACAATTATAAAGCCGATCGCTTTAGAGGCAGAGTAATTTTTCCCATACACAGTATTTCGGGCAAGCCAACAGCATTTGGCGGACGTGTTCTAAAGACCGATAAAAAAACTGCCAAATACCTCAACTCACCGGAATCCGAGATTTATCATAAAAGTAGAATTCTCTATGGTATTTTTCATGCAAAAACTGAAATCACCAAAAAAGACCGATGTTTTTTGGTGGAGGGTTATACAGATGTAATCTCGTTTCACCAGGCAGGGATCACCAATGTGGTGGCATCGTCAGGGACTGCATTAACAGTGGATCAGATAAGACTGATAGCCCGCTTTACACCCAATATCACAATTATTTATGATGGTGATCCAGCGGGAATCAAAGCCTCGCTACGAGGAATTGACCTTGTTTTAGAGCAGGGAATGAATGTAAAAGTGCTCTTGCTTCCCGAGGGTGAGGATCCTGATTCTTTTTCCAAGAGTCGCAGTGCTGAAGAGCTACAAGCCTATATTACCAAACACGAGGGTGACTTTATCAAGTTTAAAACAGGTCTTCTTTTAAAGGATGCCGAAAACGACCCGGTAAAACGTGCCGGTCTATTGCAAGATATTGTAAAAACCATTTCTGTAATCCCCGATGCCATCGTACGGGGCGAATATGTGAAGGAATGCAGTGCATTAATGAACGTTACAGAACAGGTACTCTATAATGAGATAGCTAAGCTCACAAAAAAAAGCAGAGAAGAAAAGTATAGAGGTAATACGCCCAGTATTCAGGTGCCTCAAGTGCCGAGTTCTCCAACAGCTAGTCCGGCTTTCACTACACTGAATCTCTTTGAGGAGGAAGAGAAAGAACTAATCCGTTTTATGATAAAATACGGTGATATTCAAATGGTGGAGGTGGAAGAGGGAAAAGAAGAAGAGGAAGAGGAAATTACTGTGGGAGATTATATCCTGGAACAACTGAGAGAAGATGAGTTGGAATGTGAAAACCCCCTGTATAATAAAATACTGAAGCTATACGAAGAAAATAAGAAAAAAAAGGGTTTTCAGGCTGTTAAGTTTTTTGTAAGTCATATGGAACAGGATGTAAGTAGGTTGGCTACCGATTTGTTGAGCAAGGAGTATCCGCTAAGCAAGATTCATCAACGGTTTGGGGCTGGTGATCTGGATGAGGCTAGTATCCTAGATAGGTTGGTTCCTAAAGTAGTCAACGAACTGAAATTGAAGAAAGTTAAAGCATTGATAGATAAGTATAGGAACGAACTGAAATTAGCAGAACAAAAGGAGGATGGAGAAAAAATGATAGAAATTATGCAAACCATGGTCCGTTTGCAACAGTTACAATCACTATTATCTAAAGAATTGGGGGATAGAACGATTGTATAAATTACGTGAAAGAGAAGTTTAAACCAATAAAAATAGGGATCCCGGTTTGCCAAAGATAGGCGTTCCCTTGTTTCAAAATATTTTATCAAATAAGCATGAAAACCGTAGAACATTTAGACAAAGAAAGAATAGAAGCCATCATCAAAAAATGTGATGTTTGCTTTGTAGGTGTGGTAGATGGCGATATGCCTTATGTGCTACCTATGAATTTTGGCTATAGGGACAATGTAATTTATCTACACTCCGCACCAGGGGGACGAATCATCAATATCTTAGAGAAAAATAAGAATATTTGCATTACTTTTAGTACTGATCATGAATTGGCGTTCCAACATCCTGAGGTAGCCTGTAGTTATCGCATGAAATCAAAAAGTGTGGTGGCCTGGGGTAAAGTGCAATTTCAAGAAGATTTTGAAAAGAAAGAGGAGGCCTTGAATATCATGATGGAGCAGTATTCTGAAAAGAAATTCAAGTATTCTGGCCCCGCTATTCGGAACGTTAAAATTTGGGAGGTACCTATTGATCACGTAACTTGTAAGGAATTTGGTGCTCCACATGAAAAGTACCAAGGTGATGGTACGGTGCGTAGAAGCTTTTAAGCTGCGTGTCAATGCCTGCAAAAGGCATACTGAATATATGATGGTCTGTTAATTTTAATCTCTTATCTAAGATTAAAGCATATGGTTTTAAATTACATTTGGATAGCTTTCTTTTTAATTGCCTTTGTGGTTGCATTGATCAGATTGGTCTTTTGGGGAGACATGGAAGTATTCCCCAACCTGGTGAATGCCGTTAACGGAGCTGCTAAATCAGGATTTGAAATCTCATTGGGGCTAACAGGGGTCCTCTCCTTATGGCTGGGCTTAATGAAGATAGGAGAAAAGGGCGGAATGGTTCAGGTAATTAGTCGACTAATTGCTCCACTCTTTAACCGCCTGTTTCCTACCCTACCCAAAGGTCACCCGGCCTTTGGAACCATGATCATGAATCTATCCGCCAATATGCTAGGACTGGATAATGCGGCAACACCCATGGGATTAAAAGCCATGGAGCAATTACAAAAGGAAAACCACGACAAAGAATCGGCCAGCAATGCTCAGATCATGTTTTTGGTTTTGAATACTTCCGGCTTAACCTTAATTCCCATCAGCATTATGGTGTACAGAGCCCAATATGACGCTCTAAATCCTGCCGATGTTTTTCTTCCCATACTTTTGGCTACCTTTTTTTCTACCCTGGCAGGACTTCTGGCCGTATCTTATGTTCAAAAAATACGTTTGGCCGATCCCGTTGTTATGGCTTACCTGGGGGGTATGACCCTCTTGGTTCTAGGAACCATTTATGGTGTTTCCTTATTGGACAAAGAACAAGTGAAGGTAATATCCAATGTGGGAAGTAACGTTATTCTTTTTACCATCATGATATTATTTGTAGCCATGGCTACCTACAAAAAAAGTAAATGTGTATGATGCCTTTGTGGAGGGTGCCAAGGAAGGATTTCAAATTGCCATCAGAATCATACCTTTTTTAATTGCTATCCTAGTGGCTGTAAGTGTTTTCAGAGAGGTAGGAGCCATGGATTACATCACTGACCTAATCAAAATATGCTGCCAATGGTTGGGATTGGATACCCGCTTTGTGGACGCCTTACCAACCGCCTTCATGAAACCCTTGAGCGGAAGTGGTGCTCGCGGAATGATGGTAGAAACATTCAATACTTTTGGCGTGGACTCTTTTGCAGCTAAAATAGCCTCCACGGTACAGGGAGCTACCGATACAACATTTTATATTATTGCTGTTTATTTTGGCTCAGTCGGTATCAAGAACACACGCCACGCCATAGGATGTGGCTTAATTGCCGATTTTGCAGGAATTATTGCAGCCATTGTGATTGGTTATATTTTCTTTGGTTAAACCCAGAAAATGCATGGAAAAATCTATTACGAAGTTAACGTATCGTCCGGCTAAAAAATATTCACTACCACCCGTAATACATGGTGCAAAAGTAATACCTTCTTGAGTGACTTTTTATTCCTCCTCCAGAATCAATACTACTTTATTAAAATCGGCAGCGGCATTAACCACCTTCTTAAAGCCCTCAAAAGAATCTTCATCCACAAAAATATGCTTGTAATATTCTTCAATTACAATTTTATATGTTTGATGGCTATAGGTGTAATTAGACTCAAAGCCAAATATTTTTTCACCATCTTTTTTTTCAAACACATTCAATTTACCTGCCTCGGGATTAACGATCTTAAATCCGACAGGTACATGTAGGTTAATTTCTCGATAGTACATACGGTTAAAATCATTCTCCGCTTTGGAATGCCGGTCTTCCTCAAAATACATCTCAACTTGTGACCCTATGGCTTCACCTATATTTAATAACAGTTTCGAACCCGCTCGTTCTAGAAATGAGGTGCTACTGTAATCAGAATGTACCAGAAACTCGGCATCTTTCAAATGCGCTAGCTCACTAGAGTCTCTTACAAATAACTTATGAAAGGTAGGATTAGAGCCCTGTGTCGCGGTCATTTGCTTGAGTGTGTTTTGCTGCTGTTCTTCATCCATCATCCTATAAAAATGAATAAAAAACCCACCACTCAAACCCTTAAGTCCTCGTTCTGTCATCATACGAACCTGGTCATTATCCACATCCACCCTCATGTCAATAAGCATATTATCGTAGTTATGATCATATGGAGTAGCCGGGATATACTTTATTTCACCCATAGCCGTTTCAGAGTCTCCCACTTGCACAGGAACAATAAAAAGTGCGTCGGTAGCTGTCAGTTTACCATTGACCTCACCTAGGCGATAACCGGCATTGGATGGATCAATATATTGATTCAATTTAGGGAGGTAAATTAAATATTGATCAAGGTAGTTCCATGACTGAAAACTTCCGTCAAACTTAACGTTGTCGCGCTCTGAGGTCAACACTAATTGGTGTTCAATTCCCAATCTCTTGAATATATTAGCATATACCTTTACAATCCCGCGGCTGCCAGTCACCTTATTCTCGAGCACAAAATCTAAATCGGAGAATGCATCCACATTAAATGTCTCCACATAAATTTGTTTTTTTAAAAATGCCTCTACATATCTTACCTTTTCTTCGTCAGTGTTTCCTTCAACTTGCAACAAATCCATCCATTTATCAATGGACTTAGACTTAGCGGTCATGTAGGTAGATCTATACACACCCTTTGCTGCATCGTCCCAGGTAAGCTTTTGTGCTGTATCGTGCGAATAATTATAATCTAACCTATATTCTATGCGCTGCCTTCGTGGATTGACATAAGAAAATTTCTCACTTTTAATGGCCGGGATCAGGGTACCTTCACATACGTAACGACTACGCTCGCCATCCAGTTGCGAGACTGTTCCATTACAAAAGCCATTGTACCCCCTAATATCGTAAACCAAAGTGTTGGGACATATAATTTCGAAAGAAGCCCTTTTTAAAGGAAAGTCAAACTGAAAAAAATGGCGACCAAAATTACGGGCATACATTTTCCGAACCACGTAATACTCCACTTCGTCACCTACCTCAATACCATCGATGGCAAATATTTTATAACTATTACCACTTTCAACATCCGTCATTTCTCTAATATTGTCCTTATCAAATTCTATGGCCTGACCATTGGCTTTGATTGTCCGAGCCTTCACATCTACTACAGCCATAACATCGTCTAAGGCAACAGATATCTTATTAAATCTATCGATGGCTTCATCGTTGTTCAAACGAAATTTTTTATGGGTGGTATGATTCATCAATAAGCCCTCCTCCGCAGTATAGAAGTACTCGTACTTTTCTTGGTGAAAAATACCCAATACATTTTCACCTTTGCTTTCTTCATTAATAGAAGAATATTCTGGCTCAATTGACCACACAATGCTATCGCTATCTTGTGCACTCAGCTCCATCGTGAGTGCGAATAATACCAGTAATATTATATTTTGCATCTGTATAAATTTTCTTTCAATGGCCATAAGCAACTGACCATATGAATCATTTTTGCGTATAAAAAAAACTACTCTCGGGTTAAAACCAGTGTATTTCGATAGCTTTTGCTTAATAATTTTATCATCTGATTCCAATCTTCAATCTTATTTTCCAGCAAGATGAGAAACTCAAACTTAAGTTCCTTTTCCAGAATCACAGATTTTTCATTTAAGGTGTACCGAATGCTAAATTGAAAATCTTTATTCGAAAAACTGCTCGCTGGGGGAACATAAGTAACTTCATATCCTTCTGGTATTTCCAATTCAACCACATATCTTTTGGTACAATAAAAATCATTTTCCAATGGCGTAAAGGTACTACTTGTTGTATCGATAGTCATCTGACCATAGGATTTATCTAAATTTAAGTTCAAATATAATTCATTACCAATAGACTTATAATAATCACTGATCTCAAAATTAAATTGTAAACTGGCAGGACGATTGTATTCAAACAAATTACCTACTTGGTTATCGGTCACCACAAATTTATTATTACCCATGGCAAAATAATGCGACAAGAACCGATTATAACTGGCTGGCTTTACCCCATTAAACGCATGTGCCAATTCCAATTTATTAAATCCGGAATACTGGATATTATCATGGCCTAGTACTTTGCCATCTCTCAGCTGAATCTTAACAGAATCAATGGTCACACTATAAGCGGCTGGAGAGATTGGTATTTTGAAGATCTTATACGTATCCTCGCTGATACCAACCATGGCATCCTTGCCTTGAATATGATAAGGACTTACCCCATAATCAAGGTATTCAAAGGTACCATCCAACCAGACAACAGAATCATGAACTATTTGCGTGGCTATCATATGATTATCAACCAAGGGAAGTGGTAGTTCTTCATACCCATAGGGCTTGTGCCGAGTGCCTACCCATGTATAATAAGTGGGAATATTGGCTAAATCCATCATGGTTTTAATTAGACACGACATGCCTTTACAGTCGCCAAACCTTTTAGCAAGGACTTCTTTGGCAGAGGTAGGAACAAAACCAGAATACCCCTCTTCGTAAGCTATATACTTGATATTTTTATGAACCCAATAATAAATAGCCCGCGCTCTTTCACGTTCATCTACCAAGCCATCCGTGATTTTATCAACCATGACTTTTAACGAATCCACCCCAACAGTATCTACCTGACTGATAAAATCATGATAGAAGGAATATAATTGACCCAGGGTACCAAAGTATGGTTCACCATTCATACGCTCCACATAAAAAGTCACGTGCGGACTAAAGTAACTGGGCGAATAAAAACCATCCGAATAATAAGGATAGGGTGGCACATCCTCTACCGTCCATTCATAATAATTGTACTTACCCTTTTTATAGGTCTTAAACTGAGGCTGTATTTTATCAAAATTAAAATTTTTAAAACCCAGATCAATGTTTTTATGAGCCTTTACCGTAATTTTGCCTTTAACGATGGGAATAAACGACTGTAAATACGACTGATCCAACAACTTAGGGTTGTGATAACGAATGGTGTAATTCAAATGAGTAACAGCTCCTTTTTGAAGCGCCGGATAGGTGAACTGTAAAAGTTTAGAATCATCGTAAAAGATACCTCCATCGGTGTTGTGCCTCTCTTGAAATTGCTTCACAGCTACCTGCTCAAAGCCATTGCCCTTTGGAACCATGGTGTAAGCCTCTTTCTCTTGAATCGTAGTAAAACTACCTAAAAATATATAATCTTTTGCCAGACCTTTGTAAAAATCATTGAGTATCACAAGTTCTTTTACATTTTGCTGCGTGATTACAAGCGAATCATCTACCCAATCCATCAAATAGGTAGTGTGCATATTTGAAATTACGGCATTGTATTTTTTATATTGGGCACTCAGCTTAGCTATATCAGGAAACGCTACGGCAAAACTATCTATGAGAAACAAACTCATGAAGCCCAATAAGATATATTTTAATTTTAAACGCATCATGTGTCAAATATAAAAAAACAAAAGCAGCAGAAATAATTTCAATTAAACGTTTACTATAACACCACTCAACACTTAAAATATTATCTAGTCCTGGCAAGACAGAAAAAACAGTAGTTTTCTTACAGCCACTATCTATAAACCAACCATGAAGTGGCTGTACAATCTGTATCAGTTTTAAAACGTATCCACCTGGCTTGAAATGCATCTGGAAAAGTATAATTAAACTCTTCACCTGCTTTCACTGTCACTTCCTTATAATCCATCCAAGGTCCATGTCCTACTGGCTCTACTTGAATTGTAAAAGTCACATCATCATTGGAATTGTGACTTAATGTTAATTCCTTTTTGTCATAAAAGGCAATTAAGTAAGGATCTGAAACTTCACCCGTTTTTACAGCTGTATTTTTCCAGGGACCTCCCTTACCTACAGGCTTTCCCATTTCCCATAAATCGTCAATAGCACCGACCCAAAGGGCTGCTTTGCCGTCTTCAGATCGAACTATGTGATCTCCTTCATTGACTTTAGGATGAAGACCTGTCATCACCAACATTCCACGGTACGATGCGTAATCATGAATACGAAAATTATGAGATGAAATAGGTCTTATCTTGGCAAAGCCATCCGCATTTTCAGCTGGCAGCTCATAAAACGTACCGGAACAGCTAAAAAGATCTCGTTCGGTGGCAACCTCGCGGCAAATTCTCAATTGTGCCTTGTTGGTTAATGCTTCATACCCCTCATTTCCCAATGGCAAACGCCATCTGCGATCTTTATCGTCAACAATTAAAACCGATGACTCCTGGATATCAATCACATTTTCGGGTATTGCAAACTTTTCTTTGATAAAAGCCTTGGTTTTAGTATCCTCTTTCTTCACAAGATGAAAAGCATCATCCAATTCGTAGTATCCCGATTCTTTTTCAACACCATTTTCAAAAGTCTTAGCCCAAACACCAAGGGCGCGTCTATTATCACCTAAACCATATAACAAGCCACTCAATACGTTGGTTTCATTGACATTTGCTAAACCAGTAAACATGGGACTAGCTTTCGTTTGTCTTTCATCGATATCACTATAATTAAAGCTAAGCGTTGCCAAGGTTTTAGATGTAGAACGTACACGAATCCACTCTCCCTTTTCTTGTGAAGTAAATTCAACACTTGCCGATGCTCCTGCTTTTAGGGCTATAGTCTTTAGTTCTTCCCAATGCTGATTCCCCATCTTATCTACTTCAAAAACGAACTTAGTATCCAAGTCGCCTCCATTCAAAACCCAAGCCATTCGTTTGGGCCATCCAGAAAAAAGCATAGGTTCCGACGTTTCATGGGCAGCTACTTCATCATTCAACCACACTGAACCAGATGCCGTATTAGGTCCAAGGTGGTCAGGTTTATCAATGGAGGTAAACCATAAGTTTGAGTTGGACTGTCCGGGTCCTTCAATATCTCCTTTCTGCTTTCTTTTATTGAGAAATTCCTTTTGGGCAGAATCATCACAGCCAAAAACCAATTGATCATTCCATCGGGTAAAATCACCAATTACCTTTAAATAAGAAGACCTTGGACGAATTCCTGCAGAATTTTCAGCAGTAAAGTTTCCTGGAAATTTCCAAAACATACCATGCATGGTCATTAAAAAATCAGATTTTTCTGTCGTACCAATATTTCTGATGCGCGGCCACTCAGTATTCCAACCATGCGCACCATCATAACTATGACTGGCTTTGGGCAAACGATAGAAATCCCATCCCGTTGTAGCATTCCTGACACCTAAAATAATGGACTTAGAATCCCAACCCGTTGCCCAGATAGGATCGCTTTCTGGATTCTCGTTTCCATAAATCCCTCCAGGCCCTGTAACTTCAACAAACTGATTACGGCGTGCCACCTTCCAGTCTTTACCATCCCACTCTGCTAAAACTCCAGCTTCTGTATCAAAATCGGTTTTCGCTTTCTTACCGGCCTCTCCATTATTGGAAAATACCATCACTCCTTGACCAGAATATAATCCCTTACCATGCGCCCCGGGTAAATTAGCAAGTCTTTGCTTAGCACTAAGCTTAGGTCTAGAGGCAATCTTTCCTTTCTCATTATTTCTGTCTTTATACAATTCATTATGTTTTAGCGTGTGCACATCCACTTCATAAAATCCCTCTTCCATGGTACCATAGTATATCATATGTTGGGGATTAGTAAGGTGACGGGCATTCCCCGTATGACGACCTGGCATATCTGTATAAGGAATCGCGCGAACATTTCTATCGGCATCGATTGCATAAGGCCCTATAAAAAGCTGCTGACTTTCTTTATGAATCATACGGTTAGCAGGAGTTCCTCCAATGCTTTCTTTTCTCTCAATCTGTTTCAAGTCGGGCGTAATTTCAAATAGCATATCATCTGTACGAACAGGATAATGAGGGGCATATGTTATCACCCATAGACGATCGGCCCAGGATACAATAGCACCCGTTCCACACTCCCCCTGACTATTATACATGGCCAAATGCGGGTAGATACCACTAACTTGGCGAGGAGATTCCATCTCCGAATGTTTAGATTGACAAGAAATAAGAATGGCAACAAGGACTAACAAAAACAGTGACTTTTTCATGTGTATATACATATTTTGATTTACTTTTAAACGACAAAACTCTATTAATTTTTAATATTTTTTCCAAACCTATTAAAATACGCACAAAAAGACGCCATCATCGCTTGTTCAGAGTGAAACAGAACAATGGACAAGTTAACACACAGATTGAAAGGGCTTTGAAAATCAAGGTTTAAATGACTAAAACATATTAACTACATAAGAAATGGAGCTATTTACATGCTTGAGAAGGATAAACTTAGTGACTGACGAAATCTTGATTTTAACCGAAAAACCTGCGTGATGATTTTGAACTAATTGCCATATAACCCAAAATATAAATTGCGCCAACAATAAAAGCAATCGAAGTTAGGGATTTGTATTAATGTTCGGGAATGGCTTACGGATGTATTTTCTAAGATTGCGTTATACAACAGCAATTATGATTTAGACTTGGCTGATCTTTTGCCGCACAATTGGAAAAAGTCTAATAGTTGTCAGAATATTCCAAAAAACACCCACTAATTTCGATTAATTCCAAAAGATTCCAGTAAAACTTAGAGAATTCCAACGCTCCAATCGACATCCGGATTGGAGCGTTTTTTTTACTTTTGCCATATTTTTTAAAGCCCCTCATAAACAAGCTTCGCTAGTTTCCTAAAACACTAGTGCCTAAATTGTAGCTTTGGGATGATCTGAGATGTAAAATAGCATCTACAGCTATAAAAATAGACCTCCTTAACTTAGCTTCTAACTATGCTAAAACTCTAAACACAGTATACAAAGGCTATCACCCAAACAAAAATCACTCTTAAAATACATGGGTAGTGAGAATCCGGCTTGTAGTTCAACCTAGAATAATCGCTGGGTCTTGCAGACTGCTCATATTCCTATTTATTGGCAATAATATTTTATAATCAAATGTCAAAGACAATAATAAAAAGGGCAATACCATATTAAAATAGCTAATATCAAAATTTGAGTCAAATAGAGTTGCCTTAAACCCACTATAATAAATTGACGTAAAGAATGCTATTGATACAGGTAGTAATAGAAAAATAACTGTCAAATATAGGATTGATTTTATGTTTTTTGCTCGAAAAGAATATATCATTGGCGTTATAATTAAAATAAGGCTCAATAAGATAGGTAATTGTCTGTTTTGAAGTTCAAAAGGATTATGTTTACAAAAGTGTTCAAAACTGCTAACTTTGTTAAAGCAGATATAAGAAAATAATATAACGGTAGCCAAAGATACTGCTATAAAAATCATCTTTTTTTGGACGGAAAATCTGTAAAAATGCTTAAAAAATAATATTGAGATTGGAATAACAGCAGTAATTCTAGTCATTACCAAAGATGTCAATAAAAATGATTCAAATAGTGGGTTATTTTTTATGTTTCTAAAAATTCTATCTTGCATAAAAACAACAACAGCTAAAATTATAATAAAATTAGACATCAAATCACTTTTAACATATATTTCCCAAAGGTATGAGGGTGAAAATATTAAAAGTAATAAACATAATAGTCTTTCCTTATAGGTGCTAAATACTTTCGATATAATATAAATAAATAATAAAAATGCAAAGGATTGCAAAAATCCAATATTACCTAAAAAATAGAATGGAATTCCAATGAGAAGAAGGGTAGGCAAATTTGAAGTCCTTCCATTTAAATGGTCTACTGCAGAATAAGGGTACTCCCCATTTAAAAGAGCTTTTATACCAACTTCCATTGCAGACCATCTGTCTACCATAAGCGAATTACCATCTACATTAATGTTTATATAAATTGTAAAAACAAAGAAGAATATAGAAGTAATATTAAACAAATATTTATAATAATTCTTTAAATCTAACCGAATGTATACAATACTAATTATTGATATCAATAATGTATAAATAAAGGCTACTACGTAGCCATTAAAAGCATCTATTCTGCTAGCATATTTAACTACAAAAAGAGTATTTATAAAAATAAAAATTAAATATGTAAATGATAATCTTTGTTTCATATTATAGCGTAGTGTAGAGCCTGATAGGCTACTCATATTATTTGTTCAAAAGTAATAATAATTAGTAGACTATCAGCGCCCCTCCATCCCGCACGTGCAATGTCGTTAAGTTAAGGTCATATCCCTTTATATATAAACCTTTACGTCTTCACCTGATGATGTATCAGGTCTTTTAAATGATCTTCCGGGTCTTCTTATTTCTAATCTTTTTGAGAGTATCTCAATTAATTTAGTTATAAAAACCTTTGCATAAAAATCCTGTTTTATGGTCCTTTATGGATCACCCCATAATTTTGGGTTTTCATAAATTGTTATGTTAGATTTGCATTGAATAATATAACAAAAAAGATTGCCGTGCACGACATCAATACTCAATTATTAGAACTGATATTACCCGAAGGGATTCTAGACCATTTTGTGATAACTGACCTACATCAAGAGTCCAGTGGTCAGCAAGCCTATACTAAGAAACTGACTATATATCTGGAGGAGAAAAAAGAAATTCCGGAAGAATACTCAGACAAAGAATATAAGGCAAGTGGTTTTATGCCGCCCAAGTTAATAAAAGACTGTCCCATACGTCGTAATTTGGTTACGCTGAGTGTCAAGTGTCGAAGATGGGATGTTTTATTAGATGGTCGATATCAAAAAAGGAGTAGAAATTGGGAGAGTGTAGCAAAGGGCACACGGTTAGATCCGGAGTATGCCTCTTTTTTAAAAGGTATTGGTGGACTGTAATGCAATTAGCACAGAAAGTTTAAAGATTTTCTTTGGTATCAACGCAAGTACATTTCAACAACAATACAAGCATAAACTTAGTGACTACAGCACATGGGACCAAAAGGAACATGCCGAAGATTATTTAATATTTCCCGATAACATGGGGCGTTTTTTATCGATAGACGGTAAATCTTCGGTCTTTCACATATTGCGACCTTCATACTAGAGCTGTTTCTTTGATGCAAAAAATGAGGATGACATTAACAACATTTAAGCGTTTGTATAAGGATTACCAGGAATCAGGTTTGAACATAAAAGATTTCTGTACCAACCAAGATCTGGCTCCTTCAACTTTTTATTACTGGCGAAACAAATTGGAAGAGGCATTAGCACATGAGCCGGATAGCTTTGTTCCACTAGAATTTGACAGTAATCCGTTAGCGACGAATAACCAAACGAGTCAATCTCTCATAAGAGTAAGCCTACTTTAAATAATAATGCTCCCACCATTGAATTCGTATTTCCCAATGGCACCAAGATGCTATTAAGGGATAATATAAACACGCAAGTATTAAAAACAATTGTTCTAAAATCTGATTATATTCAGGTTGACGAAAGTACCATTCCTGTTATTAGCAACGAAAAGCACAAAGCACAAAAGGCTTATCTGTGGATGGTTCGATCAGTAATGAATAACTTGGTTTTCTTTCACTACGACAAAGGCTCCCGAGCACAAAAAGTGATACTTCCTTTATTAAAGGATTTTCAGGGAGCTATTCAAACCGATGGATATCAGGCATATTCAATCTATGAGCAAAAGAAAGGTGTTTTGCTTCTGGGTTGTTGGGCTCATGCGCGCAGGAAATTCTCCGAAAGTCTAAAAGAAGACAAAACGGGGGCTGAATACGCATTGTTTTGTGGCAACCATGATGCCGCAGAAAATGCAGCAATTATGTACTCACTACTGGGATGCTGCAAAGCCAGTGATGTAAATCCTCGCGAATGGCTTACGGATGTATTTTCTAAGATTGCGTTATACAACAGCAATTATGATTTAGACTTGGCTGATCTTTTGCCGCACAATTGGAAAAAGTCTAATAGTTGTCAGAATATTCCAAAAAACACCCACTAATTTCGATTAATTCCAAAAGATTCCAGTAAAACTTAGAGAATTCCAAGGCTCCAATCGACATCCCGATTGGAGCATTTTTTTACTTTGCAATATGTAGCAGACCGCATATTTACACTCTAGCTGCCGAATTCTTTATTTTTTTCTCTCCCAATTGAATTATTTTTGTCGTATTTTTCTTTTCTGAAACTTTTGAAATAGGCTCAAAGCTAATTTGAGGAACCTTACCGATAGCCAAAGAAAGTTCTACTAATTTTGAAAGTTTATAATCGAAATCTCCATTTAATATTTGTGACACATAGCCTTTTGATACTCCTAATTGTTTGGCAAAAGCACTCTGGGTCATATTGTTTTCTTCGAGATATGATGTTAATTGTCTGAATAATTCATTTTGAATTTTAGTAACATTATATCCTTTGCTTCTGATTAGTTTTTCCCGTTTCATTTCTCCAAAGTTTTTACGTATTCACTTTTGATACTGCGGAATTTTTTAATATCCTTTTTTTGATTGTTCTTGTAACCACCCATTATGATTATTTTGCCATTGGAAGCTTTAATGGGGTACACCCTTAGGTGTTTTGATTTAAATTCATATTCTTTGACCGTATCCTTTTTGCTAATGCTTATGTCTCTGAATTTTGTTTTGGGTAGTAATTTATTGTTTGCTACATCTTCAATTAAGCTATATATTGAATTGAGTTCTTCTTCGTATTGACCCCGTTTTTCAATTTCATCTTCAAAATTATCAAACAAACACTCATCATCTATTTGTATCTTATAGATATCTTGTTTTCCATCTATTTCTTCTATAGGGTTTAACGTAAATTTAGTCATAATGTTTAGTTAGAGCTAAACTTTTTTGTAAAAAAAGGGATTATTTATATAACTGCCAAATATATTTCATGTAGATTAAGCATTATTACACCTACTATACTATATCGCTTACATTAACCTCTGTTTTCAAGATTGTACGATTCAACCATTTTTCTATCTCACTATAGTATTTCTAGATCTTCTGTGTTTAAAAAGGGGACATCGGTATCTACATATAAATATGATTGTGGAGCACTAAAGTTTTTAATGAATTTATATGGATCAACAAGGGTTTGTACTTATTTGTGTGTATTTGGGGTTTGGCGATTCCATGGGTGCGGATAAGCTATAGACCCACGTCCTTTTATACACAAACCAAAAATTAGCTTTCCCACTTTTATGCATCAAAATAAAAAAAGCAGTTACAAATTAATGTAACTGCTTTTTTTTCGGTGGGCCCACCTGGGCTCGAACCAGGGACCACCTGATTATGAGTCAGGTGCTCTAACCAACTGAGCTATAGGCCCGGCATTGTTATACGAAAAGCATTTCGTATATTGCGGATGCAAAAATAGTAAGTTATATCAATTTATCAAATACATTTTTAATATTTTATGACAAATTTAAAAAATAAAAAAAATATCATCTTCGATTTAGGCAATGTAGTAGTCGATATCCACCTGAATACCACCATAGAACGATTTAAAGAACTCGGTTTTAAGCAGCATGGAAATTTTTTAGGCAAATACAAACAAGACGGTATTTTTCACGATTACGAAGTAGGAAAGATCACAACAATGGACTTTGTGAAAGGAATCAAAGAACAGATGAATGCAAGTGTAAGTGATAATGATGTGATAGAGGCATGGAATGCCATTATCGGAGATTACAAAGAGGAACGCATCAACACCATCTTAAAGCTAAGAGAAACACACCATGTTTACCTACTAAGTAATACCAACGAATTTCATATCAAAGCATGTGCCGATCGGGTACCTATCGTAGGTTCCCTAGATAAGCTTTTTGACAAGCTATACTACAGTTATGAGATGAACATGAGCAAGCCCAATCGGGATATTTTTGAGGCGGTACTGAGTGGTGCTAATATAAAAGCAGAAGAGACTCTTTTTCTAGATGATGGCCCCGCCAACGTTGAGATGGCAAGAAGCCTAGGTATTGAATCTTGGTTGGTAGAATATCCCAATCAATGGGTATCACGCATGGACAAGCTAATTCTTGAACAATTATCAGTAAGTCAGTAAGCACTGACTACTGATAACATAACCACAAATATTTACTTCTTTATAAGTAGCCAAACATCTTCGTGATCTGGCTGCTTTTTCTCATTTCTCAATTCACGGTAAGCCAACTCCCTATCGGAAAACCCCTTATAAGAGACCTTGTAGAAATCTTTATTTAAACCTCTGTCTCTAACAATTACCTCAGAATCAAATCCCTCTTCTACCAGTTTATCTTTAAAGGAAATAGCATTGGCTTCCTTCACAAAGCTGGCTGCTATTAAAAAATATTTATTTGCTGGTTTTTCCACCACAATCGGCTCTGGTTCCGGCACCGGTATAATAGTATCTTTCTTTTCCTCCACCGGTTTAATCACTTCGCGTTGCACTACCTTTTTAGGCTCTTCTTTCTTTTTACCGCAGCTAAAAAAAGCAACAGTAAAAATCATCAGTATTAGTGTTAGTTTGTTTGTCATCATGTGTTCATTTAAGACTTCTAAAATAGAAAATAAATTCAGATAAGGCTAATTTACTGCTTTTTTAAAGCAGACACAAGAAAGAAGCCGTCGTAAAAACATTTTTCAGCGTCCACCAACATTACAAACACACATTATTCTCGCTCACGTCATTACTCAACAAACTTATAACCAACACCTTTTATAGTTTTAATATGATTCTGGCCAATTTTTTCCCTCACTTTTCGAATGTGAACATCAATGGTTCTGTCCCCTACGATAATACTATCACCCCAAACAGAGTGATATATCTCATCGCGCGTAAACACCTTATCAGGTTTAGAAGCCAAGAGCATCAATAACTCAAATTCTTTTTTGGGTAATACCAGCTCATCACCTTTATTAATAATGATATATTTCTCACGATCGATCACCAGCTCTCCTATGCGTATCACATCCGACTTCTCTTCCTGAGCCGTCTTCGTTTCCGGATTGTACCTCTTCAGCAGCGCCTTAACCCTGGATATCAACACCTTTGGCTTAATCGGCTTGGAGATATAATCATCAGCCCCGGCATCAAAACCTGCAATTTGAGAATAATCTTCGCCCCTTGCAGTCAAAAATGCCACAATCGTGTTCTTCAATAGAGGTATTCTTTTAATTTCTTCACATGTTTCTATACCATCCATCTCAGGCATCATCACATCGAGAATAATCAGTTGAGGAAGTTCTTTCTTCGCCATCTCTATGGCCTCACTTCCATTTTGAGAAGTAAGAACCTGAAAACCTTCCTTTTTTAAGTTGTAACTGACAAACTCTAAAATATCTGGTTCGTCATCTACTAATAAGATCTTGAAATTATCTGCTTCTATCATTTCTAAGGCGTTTGAATTCGGCCGGTAAGGTACGTAAATGATTTAATTTTACACTTTGGCATTGTTAAGTGACCGTAAATATATTGTTATATAATTTAAACATCAAGCACTCTATTAAATAAAAGTCTAATTTTTAGACTTATCCAATGTGATGGTAAAGCTAGTTCCATTTCCATAAGTACTGGTAACGTTAATGGTTTGATTATGTGCTTCTATGAGGTGTTTTACGATAGCCAATCCCAATCCGGTACCGCCCTGTTCTCGAGATCTACTTTTATCGACCCTATAAAAACGTTCAAAGATACGCGGCAGATCAGAATCCTTAATTCCTATTCCATCATCCTTAACCTCGATTAAATAACGCTTATCCATATCGTAAAAGTTAATACTTGTTTTACCGCCACGCTTACCATAATTGATGGAGTTAACAACCAAGTTACTGAATACTTGAAACAGGCGTTGCTTATCGCCCACAACCATCAACTGCTTTTCGCCCGATTTATTTAGCTTTAGTTCTATTTTCTTCTGCGTAGCCCGTATCTCCTGGAGGTCGAACACATCTTCAATCAGCTGAAACAGATTAAAATCCTCCATTTTTATTTCCAATTCACCGGCTTCCAGTTTAGAAATAGATTCTAGATCCTCGATGATGGAGATCATTCGATCTATACTTTTCTCTGTCCGATTAAGATATAACATATTTATATCCTTATCCTCAATTCCTCCATCCAATAAAGTTAATATATAACCCTGAATATTAAATATCGGAGTTTTCAGTTCATGCGATACATTGCCTAAAAATTCTTTCCGATACTTCTCCATCTGCCGGAGCTGTTGTATTTCTTTTGTTTTACCTTGCATCCAATTGGCTACCTGACGATTCACCTCTGTAAAAGGATCTTTATTATTATCAGGTATAATACTTAATGCAGAAGGCTTAAAATGATGTATGGTCTTATAAATTGGCTTTACCTTAGATTTAATAAAACTATTGATAAAATATCCGGCATAAAAAACATAAATAAATAGCAAAGCCGGAATAGATATGATTAATGACACAATGATATTGGACGAAAAATAATTAACCAGAAAGAAAGATATGGTAAGAAAAAAATAGATAGATGATGAAAGGGCAATTAACTTTTTAGACGTAATATTCTTCATATGATTTAATTAATTTTCAAATGCCATACGGAACTCCCATGAAAATAAAAATGTTTGACAATAAAAAGATATAACAATTAATTGGCAAATGTAACACGAAATAACCAACTATTACATGGATGCAAAGTGAATTTTATGTGAATTAAAAACCATGCAATGTGATTAAATCATTAAAGCTTTATCATTTTGAAAAAATGATAGTAACTTTGTTGGTTTACACCATTATATTTGCACCTAATATTTAATAGATAGATGGAGTACCTATACCTTATAATTGTGATCTTGTTGTTACTGGGCGTTGTAGATCTGGTAGTCGGGGTTTCTAATGATGCCGTTAACTTCTTAAACGCAGCAATGGGTTCAAAAGTAGCCAAGAGGCATTATGTGTATTTGGTAGCAGGAGCCGGCTTACTCATTGGCGCGGGATTTTCAGGAGGAATGATGGAAGTAGCGCGCAAAGGAGTCTTTTACCCCGAACACTTTTATTTAAATCAGCTACTCATGGTTTTTGTAGCGGTGATGATAGCCGATATATTATTGGTGGATTTATTTAACACCTTTGGTTTTCCCACATCTACTACCATCGCAATTGTATTCGAAATGCTGGGTGCTGCTTTGGCGATGGGGCTTTTAATCATCGGAGGAGATAATCCTGACAAGCTGATCATTGACGACCTTATAAATACCCAACGCATATTTACCATCTTAGGAGGCATCGTCATATCCATCTTTTTGGCATTCATCACAGGTGCCATTGTTCAGTTTGTTACACGCGTAATATTTACATTCCAATATAAAAACCAATTTAAATTTTTATTTTCCGTTGCCGGTGCCGTTTCTCTGACCGCCATTGTTTTTTTATTGGCAAAACAAGATATTGCCTTTGCCAATCTTCTTTCTGGCGCCATGGATACATTTGTTCATGAGCATTTAGCTACCGTCTTAGCGATATTCTTTGCACTATCGTTATCCTTGTTTACAGTTCTTGCCTACGTTTTTAATGCGGACATACCCCGCATTGTTGTTTTCTGCGGAACATTTGCCCTCGCACTTTCTTTTGCAGCCAATGACCTAGTCAATTTCATTGGAGTTCCTTTATCAGCGCTTGAAGGCATCCATATTTTTTCCGCTGAGGGGAGTGGTGATGCCAGCCATTTCTTAATGAATATTTGGGGTGATGGAATATTGGCCAACACCTCTTGGCAAAAAGGTACGTATCGTTTTATTTATCTCGCTGCCGGTCTCATCATGGCCATCGCACTCTTCTACTCACGAAAAGCACGCACGGTAACCAATACTGAATTATATTTGGGCAAACAGGAATCCGGACAAGAATCTTTTGAACCATCGCATCTATCAAAGCTTCTGGTTAGGATATTTTTAACGCTATATACATACATACGCAATAAAATGCCCGAAAAAATCACTTCCTTTTTTTCACAGAGATATGAGCGCGATGCCGCACCAGCAATGACCGACGGCACCACAACACCAGCTTTCTTTGACACTGTAAGGGCCAGCGTAAACCTGGTAGTAGCCAGTATTCTAATAGCCATTGGCACCTACCTTAGATTTCCGCTATCTACCACCTTTGTGGTTTTCATGGTAGCCATGGGTACATCATTGGCCGATCAAGCTTGGGGACGCGAAAGTGCAGTATATAGGATATCCGGTGTGCTCTCTGTTTTGGGGGGATGGTTTATTACTGCCAGCGCTGGTTTTGTAGGAGCATTTGTGCTTACTGTATTTATCTGGTGGGGAGAGTTATATGCGGTTATACTACTCACATTAATCATTCCCTATGTGTTGTACAAAACCAATGGCATACATAAAAAAGCACGCCTACAGCGCACTGAATTAAAAAGCGAAAGAAAGCAACAAATAGCCGATAACAAAGAAAATATGGCAGGCCTCGGAAGAGAACGAATTCGAAAACACATCCTAGAGACCTCAAAAATTTACATCTTAATCATACAAGGCTTTGTAGATGAGAATGTAAAACAGCTTAAAGAAACCTGCGAGAAGTCTAAATATCTGGAAAAAGTATCGAAAAACATCAAAGAAGATTTGTTTGAGACCTTCTCAAAGATGGATGCCGGGGCTTTTAATTCAAGCCACTATTTTATTCAGGCCATAGACTATCTGGGCGAGCTATCCAGCACCTTGAAACAAATTGCAGTTCCTATTTTTAATCATGTCGAAAATCAACACAAAGGACTTTCTAAAAGCCAAAAAGAAGACATCCTACTTCTACTGGAAGAAGTAACAGGTTTTTTTAACTATCTCGTTCACATAGAAAAAGAGCAAAAGTTTGATTCGGTTCCTGAGATGATTGAAAAGCAAAAATACATCGTTGATTTAATCGAGGACTTACGCAAAAAACAGATTAAACGTATCATGGATGGAGTTGGCAAAACACGCTCGAGTATTCTTTTATTGGAATGCTATGCAGAATCAAAAAATCTCATTCTGTATACCATTAACTTGTTGAAGTCACATCGCGATTTCCATGCCAGCTATTCAAAAGAGCATTAATGAGGCGTCCAGACTAATTCATACACCATTACCAGTGGGACCTTCTACACGTCCAGCAAGTAAACAACACATCCTGCTCACCCCAATACACTTCACAGCATTCTAATAGTGAGATCAAAACAACAGGAGTGCTCCCCAATTGGTATACTAAACCATTACCCTTCCCAAAAATACATCCCCGCTCATTGTCCCAGAAAGATTTATGGAACCTTCGTCATGGGCGTCGAAAATAGCAGAATAAAGAACTCAAATAAGCTCCAAAGTAACCGAATAGCACAAAATGTTACCCAAAGATTACGCAAACGTTAAGTGCGCTATTTATTAACATATAGAAACAAAAGCAAAAAACACACTAACACCTGAATAACAACAACATATAACACCTTTGTAGTTAACACATACTTCATACACCCTTAATATTCACTTATCGGATTGCCCACTTTAGGAACATATTTTTGCTAACGAAATTAAAACTCACATGAAAAGGATTGTGAGGAGTAAAAATTGAAACAACTAATATTTTAAATATCATTAGAAAATGAAGAAGACATTTTTATTATTCGGATTGGCAGTAGCCACTTTGTTTACTGCTTGTAGTGAAGATGATGAAAAAATTGTTGAGAAAATTATCGAAGACAATGGCATTATCGTAAAGGTATCCTCAAACATTACCGAGAACACCACATGGGATGCCGACAGCGTTTACCAATTAGGCGGACGTATCACGGTTCTTGATGACGTAACATTAACAATAGAGCCAGGAACCATCATCAAAGGAGAAGCAGGTACCGGTTCAAATGCAACAGCTCTTTTGGTAGCTCGCGGTGCCACCTTACTAGCAGAAGGAACTCCATCGGCTCCCATAATCTTTACATCCGTTGCCGACGAACTATTACCCGAAGATATCGCTGCAGGTAACTTTGCTTCTCCGAACCTAGACAATGACATCAACGGTCTTTGGGGCGGGGTGATTGTATTGGGGAAAGCACCAATATCAGCGGCCAACGAAAGCGATGAAGACGTTACTGAAATTCAGATTGAAGGAATACCTACATCTGACACCAACGGTCTTTATGGAGGTAACGATGAAGAAGATAACTCTGGTATACTTAAATATATTTCCATTCGTCACGGTGGTGCGAATATCGGTTCAGGAAATGAAATTAACGGACTTTCTTTGGGTGGAGTTGGAAACAAAACTACCATTGAAAATATTGAGATTGTAGCCAACCAGGATGATGGTATCGAGTGGTTTGGTGGATCAGTGGATGTTAAAAACGTAGTTGTTTGGAACGTAGGTGACGACGGTCTGGATACCGATCAAGCCTGGTCTGGGTCTGTTGATAACTTTATTGTTATTACACCTGCTGGTCATGCTTTCGAATTAGACGGACCTGAAGGATCCGACGAGTCTGTTTTTGCTTCTCACTCCATTTCAAACGGTACTGTAATTGCGAGTGAATTTGATTCAGAGGGTGAAGTTGAACGTGAATGTGAAGATTTGATCAATGGAGATGCAAACTCTATGGTTTCTTTAAGTTATATCAACTTTACAGCTATCAACACGCAAACAATAGATGCCGACATATTAGAAGCTGCAGATGTGAGTATTTCAAATATTGTCTTAGACGTAGCAGAGGAAGACCTTCTTCTTCACCTGGAAGATGCTACTGAAGTACCAGCTACAGTAACAGCCGGAACAACCAGTACAGTAGATAAATCTGTATTTTCATGGACTTGGGCTTATATAGCTGGAAAATTTTAATATGCGATTATATCACGCACAATAAGATATTCAAAAGCAGGCTCGCATACTCATGCGGGTCTGCTTCATTTATTTAAAACACATATAATTTACACTGTGAAAAACTTATTCATTGTTTTTTTTGTTTTAGTTTCTGTATGGGCTCAAGCCCAGAATGGAAAAATTAGGGGTACGGTTATCGATGGTACTAATGGAGAAACACTGGTGGGAGTAACTGTATTTGTGAAAGGTACAACCACTGGGACAATTACTGATTTGGATGGCAAATATTCAATTGATCTGGCCGCCGGAACTTATGATATACAGATCTCTTATATCTCATATGAAACAATTATTGTGGAAGGAGTAGAGGTAAAAGCCAACGATATAACAGTGATGAATGATGTGCATCTGGGACAGAACGTACAAGATATTGAAGAGGTAGTGATTAAAGCCAAAGTCATGAGAACAACGGAGACAGCACTACAAACGATGAAAAAAAAATCAACCGTTATGTTAGACGGTATTTCTGCTAGTAAAATTCAATTAATAGGAGATGCTACCGCAGTGGAGGCAGCAAAAAGAATTACTGGTGTTTCCATACAAGATGGGAAATACATTTATGTTCGTGGCTTGGGCGACAGATATTCAAAAACCACACTCAATGGAATGGATATTCCCGGTCTTGATCCCGACAAGAACAGTATCCAAATGGACATTTTCCCAACCAACCTGATCAACAATATGATGGTCAGCAAAAACTTTACGGCTGATCTCCCGGCCGATTTTACTGGAGGAGTCATGAATGTAGAAACAAAGGACTTCCCCGAGAGAAAAATATTTAGCGTATCGGTGGGTACCTCTTACAACCCGGATATGCATTTCAACGCTGATTACCTGACCTATGAGGGTGGAGACCTTGATTTTTTAGGCATGGATGATGGCACCAGAAAGCTCCCATCAAATGCCAGACAAGAAGCTATTCCATCTCCCATAAGTGGACACAGCAGCGAGGAAGCCAATGCTTTTATCAATAGTTTTAATCCGGAACTGGGCGCTAAAAGCAAAACCAGTCCAACTGATTTTAGCATAGGTATTTCTTATGGAAACCAAATAGACTTAGGTAGCAACAAAGAAAACTATGCTGACAAAGCACCAAAACTAGGTTATGTTTTTTCCGCCTCCTATAAATCAAAGTATAAGTATTACGACCAGTATGAGTACGGTGATTATCAACTGAACAAGGATAAGAGTAAATTCGAAATGGTCAATGCCACCACCCAGGATGGCAGACTAGGAGAACATGAAGTACTTATAGGACTACTTGGAGGCGTAGCCTACAAAACAAATCTATCCAAACTAAGGTTCACCGTAATGAGATTACAAAGTGGTGAAAGCAAAGCCGGACAGTTTTACATTGACAACAACAGTTTGGCACTGGGGCAGTCTGGCTATCTCGCCTATGCCAATAACCTTCAATACAACGAGAGATCGCTGACCAACGCTTTGCTTAATGGCAAGCACGTACTAAACAATACAGGCTGGGAAGTAGACTGGCGTATATCGCCCACCCTATCAATTTCCAATGATCCTGACATAAGAAAAACTGCCTTTACCTTCGGAGAAAATGACACCACCTTTAGTGCCGGTGCCGGCGGTAATCCAACACGAATTTGGAGAGAGCTGAAGGAAATCAGCCTCTCCAGTAAATTTGACATTACCAAAAAATACAAGTTTAAAGGCAATGATGCCTCCTTAAAATTCGGGGCTAGCTATACCTATAAGGATCGGGACTATGAAATTATCAAATATGACCTGGTCAATTTTGGAGGACAGCCCACCTGGAACTCTCTTGACGCAAATCTGGTACTCATTCCTGAAAATATTTATCCCTATGGGGCAAACTTCTATTACCAAACCGACTATAGCAACCCTAACCCCAACGAATACAGTGCAAACTCCAGCAATATAGCTTTTTACCTGTCCAATGAATTTAATGTCTTCGCTAAGCTGAAGACCACATTAGGTCTTCGCTTCGAGAGCTTTGTGATGAACCATACTGGCAGGGATCAAGCAGGCGCTCAAGGAAGCTCCTTTGGAAAGGTACTGAAAAATGAAAAAGTACTAAACTCCTTTGACATGTTCCCTTCCATCAACTTAATATACACATTAAGTAATGAGCAAAACCTACGTGCATCCTTCTCCAGAACGACGGCCAGACCATCATTCAAAGAGCTTTCTTTTGCACAAATCATTGATCCTCTATCCAATACTATTTTTAATGGAGCTCTACATGTTTATGGTGATGGCGGTGGAAACCTAAGTGCTACATATATCAACAATTACGATCTCCGTTGGGAAGTATTCTTAAAGGAAGGTCAGATGTTTTCCGTGAGTGGCTTTTATAAACAATTTGAAGACCCCATTGAATTGGTACGTATTCCAGAACAACAAACCAGTACAGAGTACCAACCTCGAAATGTGGGAGATGGAAATTTGATGGGACTGGAATTGGAATTCAGGAAAAACCTAGCTTTTATGTCACTTAACAACCTCAACCTGAGTGGTAACTTAACCCTAGTGGATTCAAAAGTGGAAATGACTGATACAGAATACAACTCTCGTAAAAGCCTGGAACGAAACGGAGAAGACATCGATAATAAACGTGTAATGGCCGGACAAGCACCCTATGTGATAAATGCGGGTATTACCTATGGCCTGCGCTCAAAAGGATTCGATGCAGGCATCTTCTACAATGTAAAAGGAGAAACCTTATCTATTGTAGGAGGAGGCATATTTCCGGATGTATATGTAAAACCCTTTAATAGCCTAAATCTTAGTGTCAATAAAAAATTCGGACAAACACAACGATTACTGATAGAATTTAAAGTATCTAATCTGCTCAACAATGATTATGACGAAGTATATCAAGCCTACAAAGCCCAAGATCAAACATTTAAAAAATACAGTCCTGGTCAGTCTTTTAGCATAGGTGTAAAATATAAACTCTAATAAAAACACGGGTATTTAAAATTAAAAAAGAGGTTGTTCGTTTGAGCAACCTCTTTTTCTATCTCTATCATCAAGATAATTTCTTTCTATTCATCTCGTTTAAACATGCACTTGTAACAAAGCGATACTACTTCATATACTTATACCTCTTAATACTCTTCTTAGGAGTCTTATCAAATTCCTCGGGGAATAAAGTCACTTTTGAAAGGTTCATATATGCGGGCAGCTCATCGTTCAATGGTTTTTTCAGTCCCTCTATAGTCGTAACGATCTCCTTCTCTGACAGGTTTTCGGCATCAGTACGTTCATAATCAGGATAAACGAGCGCCTCTAATTTTCCATCTCCCATATCTCTGACCAAACATTCCTGAACATAATCCATGCTATTCAGTTTGGCTTCTATCTCCTCCGGATAAATGTTTTGGCCAGAACCGCTGAGTATCATATTTTTACTCCGTCCCTTAATATATATAAAGTTATTCTCGTCTATAAGTCCCAGATCACCGGTACGCAACCATCCATCTTTATCAAATGATGCATCAGTAGCTTCTTGATTTTTGTAATAGCCCAACATGGTATTGGTTCCTTTCACCAATATCTCTCCCACTTCATTGTAAGGGTCGGAGGAGTCAATCATCACATCCATCCGCTGTACCAACTTACCCGCCGACCGGGGTTGAATAGCATCCCATGCTTCATAGCTAATAAGAGGACCGCACTCGGTCATACCATAACCAATGGTAAAAGGGAAACCTATCTTACGTAAAAAATCCTCCACATCCTTATTCAATGCCGCCCCACCGATAACAATTTGTTGGAATTCGCCACCAAAGACTTCGGTCAGTTGATTTTTAACTTTTTGATAAACCAACTGATTTAAGATAGGTATTTTGCTAAGGGTTTTCACAGGATTTTTCTCCAGTGCAGGAAGAATACGCCTCTTAAATATTTTCTCCAAGATAAGAGGCACTGCCAAAATTAAATGCGGCTTCACCTGTTGAAACGCCTCTGTGATAATTTGAGGTGAAGGAGTTCTACTTAAAAAAGTGATATGACAACCCACGGTAAAAGGCCACAAAAATTCAAAGAGACAACCATAAGCATGCGCCAAAGGTAAAAACGATACCATCCTACTACCTACTTCTAATTGCAGGTTATCTTGAGCGTATAACACATTGGACCATATGCTGCGATGCGGTAACATCACACCCTTTGAGAAACCAGAGGTCCCTGAGGTATACGACAATACCATCATCTCCTCTGCATCTATGCTGGCAAAATCAATAAGCGCGGGTGTAAAATCTGCAGGTATCTTTATAGAATCGATCACTTCTCCAAGATGAAGCTTACAATTCACCAAAGGTTTAAAGTTTTCTATATTGACTATACCCACAATTTTTTTCATCTTACTTTCATCCACCTTATTAAAGATCAACTCTGTTGAAAACAACAGTTTTGATTCAGAATGGCTGACGATATGATGAATTTCGTTACTTCCAAAATCCGGTAATATTGGAACAACCACTGCTCCATAGGATACGGTGGCTAAATAGGTAATGGCATAATTACTGAGGTTTCTCCCTACAAGCGCTACCTTATCTCCTTTTTGAATATCACACTTCTTTAGGAGTTCCTGTATCCAATATATCCGTTCGCTAACTTGAAGATAAGTATATGTTTGCCCCTGATAATCACTAAAGGCTGAGCGATTTCCATATTTTTTCAAGGCATGCTCAACCATACCAATAAATCCGTTATTCTCCATAATATATAATTTATCTCTCGGGATAGGGGCGTCAAAAATTGCAAAACCATTGCAATAAAGCAAGATAATATCAACATTTTAACAAGCAACCACTCGTATCTAACTAATTATTAACTACTTTGTTCATAGCTCAAATTTATTTTATTCATTAAGCGACCTAGCCCTGATAGCTATACATCCTTTTATCATTCGAACAGATATTTCGGATTATAAACCACGCCATATTTTTCCATGAACGAAAAATGTATTATAAATTCACTAAATTTGGCCAAGAGGGAATTGAAACAGCATCAAAGTATAGATAAAACCCATAAAATGACATTTGACGAGATTTTCAATAAAATACAAGCAGGTGAAATCAGTAAAGAAGAGGCCCAACAGCATTTTAGCCTAGAGTGGATGGAAACAGCCAGTCGTTCTATTTTAGATGTAAACCGAGGGATGCGCACCAATATCCCGGAAATTATTTATGGGGAATATAAATCGCTAGATCAAACTATTGAACTCGCAAGCAAGATCCTAAACACACATCCTCGTGTAGTGATATCCCGTAGTCCATTTAATGATGAAGTAGCTCAACATTTTGACAATCATCATCCGCTCCTAAAAGGGGACAAAGTGCTTGTTATAGGTGAACTTCCTCAGGCCTATGGCCATATTTTAGTGGTAAGTGCCGGAGCGGCTGATCATCCGATATGTGAGGAGTGTGAAATAGTTTTAAAGGCGCTTGGCGTAAACCCCATTGTCTTCGAAGACAGAGGTATTGCGCACCCCACCCGTGTTTTGGAAGCGATTAAAGAGGGCATCAAAAAAAATGTGAAAGCCGTTATTGTGGTAGCAGGTATGGAAGGAGCATTGGCGCCATTTGTAGCTTCACTAGTTTCCTTACCGGCCATTGGTGTTCCCACATCCGTGGGGTATGGTTTCAGGGCCAAGGAAGCAGCACTCACATCTATGCTAGCCTCTTGCGCTCCCAATCTTACCGTGGTGAATATCGACGGAGGTCTACGAGCTGCCGTGGTAGCAGCTCTCATAGCTAAAAACAGCACAAACAGCACAAACACACAGAACGATAAGTCATCATAATTTCCCTTGTAATGCTATTACAACAAAGGACTTAACAGGCGAGCCAGTGATTCTTTGACCTTCTGCCTGACAGGTCTTTTCAACCACTCACTCAACACCACTTCATTGCTATCCACAAAATCCCCCATAAAAGATTCTTTCACTTCCAAAGCAAAGTCTTTATCATAGACAAAGGCGGTCACCTCAAAATTTTGCTCAAAGCTTCTAAAATCCATATTTGCAGAGCCTACCGAGGCAATCATATCATCTGACACCATCAGTTTGCAATGAATAAAACCTTTCTTATAAAAATAAAACTTCACCCCTGCTAGCATCATCTCTTTCAGGTACGACATGGACGACAGCTTAGTAATATAAGCATCCGATTTTTCAGGAATGATAATCCGAACATCTACACCTCCCATGGCGGCCGTTTTCAAAGCCATCAGGATACTTTCACTGGGCATAAAATAAGGAGACGCAATATATACGTATTTTTTGGCGGTGGTAATAATCTTGAAAAACCCCATCATAATACCAGGCCAATCCGTATCTGGACCACTGGAGCTTATCTGCACCATCTTATTACCCAAAGGCTCCTTGGCTGGAAAATATTTTTCATCAGAGAGTTCCTGCTGACTTACAAAATACCAATCGATAGAAAAGATCGTTTGCAGGCTATTCACCGCATCACCTTCGACTTTCAAATGGGTATCGCGCCATATTCCATATTTAGGATCGCCATGAATATAACGGTCGGCCACATTGATACCACCCAAAAAACCAACCAAACCGTCAATAACAACTATCTTTCTATGATTGCGATAATTGAGTTTACTGGTAAAGGTTGGAAAACGCACCGTCAAAAAAGAATAAATCTCCAGGCCAGATGCCCGCAGCTCCTGCAGATCCTTTCTCTTAAATTCCCAAGAACCCACATCATCCATGATTACCCGCACCTCCACGCCTTCTTGGGCTTTACGCACCAACAAATCCATTAAACGCTTACCTACCTCATCCTTTTCAATGATATAATATTGCAAGTGAATAAAATGTCTGGCTTTTTCAAGCTCTTCAAACAATACTTTAAATTTATCCCCTCCATTGTTCAACAATTGCACCTTGTTACCCGCAGTCATCACCGAATGGCTATTATTCAACTGTAACTGAATAATTCGCTTTTTCTCTTCCAGTATTTCATCATTTAGTCCATAAAACTGCGAAAGATCCTTGGTCTGCAAATCGGCCACTTCTCTGATATAGTCATGATTTTTAAGTCCTTTGCGGCTAATAATTTTTTGTTTGCGCAAATTTTGCCCAAAAAAGAAATACAGCACAGCACCTAGCAGGGGTAGTAACAAAAGCACCAATATCCACGAAAGCGACTTTAAGGGGCTACGGTTTTCCAATACCATCACTCCAATAACCACAAGAATAGATATCAGATAAGATAGCAAGACTAAAGAATAGACTAAAGAATCCCAATTTTCGGTCCACCACATAATAAACAGATACGGTTATAAATTCTTTGATCTTAAAAATAAAACTAATTACGGTTAAAACCACTTATTGCATACTGAAATTTCTCATGTATTGCAATCTGCTATTACCCACCTCTTCCTCATGAAAAGGCAACACATTCAGTTTTGGAGCTTCAACACCATTTATAAACATCACATCTCCAATAAATACCCGCGCCTCATCCCACAAATTACCATCTATAAAACTTTGTAATACTTGCCGTCCACCCTCAACAATTACAGATTGAAGTTGATGTGCATACAGGACGTGAAGTATTTGAGGAATAATATTTTGCCGAAAATCTATCTGTACATATTTCGTTTTTCCGTGTACCCCAGCCTTCTGCGCAGAAAAAACAATGGTATCAGTGGCTCCATCTAAAATATGATGACCGTTCGGCACCTTACCTTGCCTGTCAATGAGTATCCGGAGTGGATTATTACCGGGCCATTGACGTGTAGTCAGTGATGGGTTATCTTTTACAGCAGTATTTGTTCCCACCAGTATGGCCTGCTCCTCACTCCTCCATTTGTGTACCAATTTTTTGGCTATTTCATTGGTGATCCATGTGGGCTGGCCATAATGCTCTACTGTTCGATCAATATCAATAAAGCCATCGAGCGTTTGAGCCCATTTTAGAATAACATAAGGCCTTTTTTTTTCATGAAAAGTAAAAAAACGTTTGTTCAGCTCCCGACTTTCCTTCTCCAACACACCAACGATAACTTCCACACCAGCTTGGCGCAACATCTCAATACCTTTTCCAGCCACCTCTGAGAAAGTATCCGTACAACCCACTACCACTTTGGGTATACCACTCTCTTTGATAAGCAAAGAACAGGGTGGTGTTTTACCGTAATGCGCACAAGGTTCCAGGTTGACATACAAGGTAGATTTCTTTAACAGTTCCTTATCCTTTACAGAATGAATGGCATTTACTTCGGCATGCGCTTGCCCGGCTTTATGGTGAAAACCCTCGCCTATTATCTTATGGTCATAAACAATCACCGAGCCCACCATCGGATTGGAGTAGGTATTTCCCAATCCATTTTGCGCCAATTGAAGGCAACGCTGCATATATATCATATTGGTATCCATCACAAGTACTTTACTTTGTTAGAAATAAAAGATCAATGCATAATCTTATACAAAAATGGTTAATTTTGCGCCACTACAAAAACATTAGCTGTAATTCATGGATTTTTCCAACATCAAACAGATATCTGCCCAATTTAAAAAAGAACTGGAAGGTATTTATCCTCCAGAGGAGATAAGAAATTTCATCTGGATCATATTTGAGCACCTACTTGGTTTCACAAAAACAGATATTATGATGAAGGAAACACAAACGCTCAATGCAGAGCAGCAAGATTTCTGCCGTCACGCACTGCATCAACTAACGCAATACGAACCCATACAGCATATCATAGGAAGCACTATTTTTTACGGCCTGACATTTAAGGTAAACCGCCATGTATTAATACCACGACCCGAAACAGAAGAACTGGTAGAGTGGATACTCCAAGACAATACCATTCCCGCACCCAGCATATTAGACATTGGTACTGGTTCAGGATGTATTCCCGTGGTTCTAAAAAAGAATTTACCTAAGGCAGAAGTAAGTGCCTGGGACATATCGCCCGAGGCGCTAAGCATTGCCAGAGACAATGCAAGAATAAACGACCTTACAATAACTTATCAATTAAACGACGCGCTACAACCCACTGTGTTTCCCACACAAAAACTAGATATTATAGTCAGCAACCCCCCTTATATCCGAATACTGGAAAAAGAATGGATGCACCACAATGTATTACAATACGAACCTCACTTGGCTCTATTTGTAGCTGACAACGACCCCCTCATATTTTACCGTAAGATAGCTCAGTTGGCCTATCAGTTTTTAAAAAGCAATGGCTTCTTATATGTCGAAATCAATGAAGCATTGGGCAAGGAAACCTGTGCTTTGTTCCGTGAAATTGGCTTTACATCGATTGAATTGCGTAAGGATTTGTTTGGTAAAGACCGAATGGTAAAGGCTGGTTTTTAACTTCAAAGATGGTCTTTTACCATCTGCTGGACCTCTTCAAAAAAGGCAGCAAACTCAGCATTCAAAGCCTCATATTGTTCTAGCATAATCTTAGTAGCGCAGGCTGATTTTGCAGGTAATGAAGTATGATTAGACATAATAGACAAGGATGTTTCAACACCCCAAATATGCTTATAATTCTCTAGCCTTCGGCTCTTTACCAGAAAAGGAAGAAAACCTTTTACCCTGTTAGGAAAGGTGAAATAATGACGAATAAAATAAGCATGTACTTGGTTTACAAAAGTACTCAATGGCACCGAAGAATAATGCTCCCAGTTTTTTGCCAGATAGTGATCGTAAACCACATCTATTACCACTGAAGCATAACGTTGATAACAAGGCTTAAAACGCGCCGTACTTTTTTTAACAATCGCATGGTGGTCGGTAAAATCATCGATCATACGATGCAACCGAATCCCCTTTTGAATCTCAGGAGAAAAACGTTCCAACTGGTTCCCCTTCACATAATCGCCTATAAAATTACCAATCATCAAAGGCCCAGGATCACCCGATAAATAGATATGTGCCAAAAAATTCATGATGTAAAGTTAGAAATATCGCCCAGCAAAATACACTAGGATAAAAATTTACTCCCAAAATTATAATCTCTAACAAATAAATTTATTTACTTTAAACACTATAATTGAGAACCAACCAAAAAGCTACATAACCATAAGCTACTAAAAGTAGTATAAACATTTTACGGTTATGGTAGTTTTGCCAAATGTATGAACAATGAAGAATGTTATTATTTTAGGCGCCGCAGGACGCGATTTTCATAACTTTAATGTCTATTTTAAAAACAACCACAGTTATAAAGTAGTAGCCTTTACAGCTACACAAATTCCTGATATTGCAAACAGAACCTACCCCTTAGAACTAACAGGTAAACATTACCCCTATGGCATACCCATTAAGGAAGAAGCCGATTTACCATACCTGATAAAAAAATTCAACGTCAATGTATGTGTATTCTCCTACAGCGACATATCCTATCAACGCATAATGAGTCTGGCCTCAGTGGTACAGGCAGCCGGAGCAGACTTCAGGATGCTGGGACCAGACAACACCATGCTAAAAAGCCTCAAACCGGTCATTGCCGTTTGTGGCACACGATCCGGATGTGGCAAGAGCGAGACTACGCGTAAAGTGATTGACTTTTTAACCAGTCGTGGAAAAAAAGTGGTAGCAATCCACCACCCAATGCCCTATGGAGACCTGAGAAAACAGACCGTTCAACGTTTTTCAACACTCTCAGACCTACGAAAACACCAATGCTCCATTGAGGAGATGGAAGAATATGAGCCCCACATAATGAATGGTAATGTCATTTACGCAGGTGTTGATTACCATGATATCTTAAGGGAAGCCGAAGATGACGACAACGGATGCGATGTAATCGTATGGGATGGAGGTAACAACGACATGCCTTTTTACAAACCTGATTTGTGGATCACAGTGGCCGACCCCCTTAAGGTTGGAGATGAAAAAAATTACTACCCCGGAGAAGTAAATATTCGCATGGCAGACATAGTGATCATCAACAAAATAGATAGTGCTGATGCTGCCGATATAATTCAGTTGCGCAAAAATATACAGGAGATCAATCCCAAGGCCATCATTATTGAAGCTGCCTCACCCATAGAAATAGACAACCCTCACATCATTCAGGGTAAAAAGGTATTGATTATTGAAGATGGCCCCTCCGTCACCCATGGAGAAATGAAGATAGGAGCAGGACTTATGGCCAGTGAAAAATACGGAGCAGCAGAAATCATCGACCCCAGAGAATATGCCGTGGGAAAAATCAAAGAAACCTACGAAAAATATCCGGAAATAGGCAAGGTACTGCCGGCAATAGGATACAACAAAGAGCAGATAAAAGATCTGGAAGCAAGCATCGAAAACACACCTTGCGATGCTATTGTTCTTGCAACACCCATAGACTTAGGCTCCATGATCAAAATTAAGAAACCCTATACCAGGGTGCATTATTCGCTGCAGGTGATTGGCAACCCAACACTCAGTCAGATGATCGATGACTTTATTCACCATTTATAAACCGTCCTAAAAACAAACCGGGACACAATCAACCTGCCAGACATCAACAAAATCCTTACTTCAACATAGCATATAATAAAGCTATGTTGAAGTTAATCCTTAAAAGACTACCTGTTTTTGAGCTTATTGGGCTATACACACCTACACCCCAAAAAAATTACTAGAACCCCATCATGTGGTATACAAGCGTCGCACTATCTTCGCCTTCTTTTCTTTCGGCTTTTAATGGCACTATAAGGATCCCCTACACAAGGAAGAGCACGTATTCCTTTATCATTACCATAGCTTTTCTTTTCTCCTCCGCACCCTAATAACATACTAATACCAACGCGAAGATTAACATTTCTTGCATCCATCAAATTAAAAAAAGCCGGGATATTATCACTGAGTGCATGAATGTGAATAAATCCCCATTGGGCGCCTATTCCCGCACCTACATTATTAAACTGACCATTTTGTATGGTATAAGACAAGCTACCGAATACATGCGAAGCAATCCTGCCATTGCCAGTGAGGCTAAATGATGAATGAAGGCTATTTCTATAAAATTCAGTATGAAGAACCGCACCGGTCTGTAGCCACGAATTCATTTGTCGACTTATGCCCAGGTATATAGTAGGCACCAGTGGCGAAGAATAAGCTTGGTCAGCCACCTCTGGATTTAACACCTCAGCCAAAGAATCAATAACAGCATCCAGATTACCCAATCCTTCTTCTACCGCTTCCCCTGTAATATCCATAGAGCCAGCACTGCTTAGGGCATAAGCATCCGATTTCCAATTCACATAACCCAAATCCAACAGACTTCCGGATAAGGTTGTTTTATCGTTGAGCTGGTAAATAAAACCCAAATCAACACCATAACCCTTATTCTCTTTATTCATCAAATAATCCCCCAGCGCCACCTCATCACGCTTAACAAAATTATCCAACCGCCCATCGGCATCCCTATTCACATCCACAGGTAAAGACATATTTCCCTCCATGGATCCAGCAACATAGGTATCAAAAGAAATGGCATCGGTATATAAACTCACTTGTGCCGGCTTGGTATATATATTCGATTTTCCGAACAGAAATTTGATCCGCACACCCAAACTAAAGCTTTCGCTCCATTCTCGCGCCCACCCCAATGCATATTCTCTATAGTGGATAGCATTCACACGAGTCCCATCCATCTGGGTTCGTTGCCCTTCAAACGGCGTATTACCCCCATTCACAAGAAGTACTGCATTTCTATTTAAAGTACTATAGGTATTTACCTTTTCATTGATACCCAGGGTAAAATAATGATCCTTGTACATATATCCAACAGAAAGAAGTGAGAGATGAATTTCAGTGGCGATCATTTCACGAACATCCATTTTTGAAAGCGCCCCATCCAGGTCCACCTTCAATGAATCGTCCGTGGACGAAACAAGTATATCACTTAAAGCAAACCCAGATGAGTAGGCGTTTACATGGGTAGATCCCACCAGAGGAAAACCAACAAATAACTTACAATCGATGGGCACCGCCGGATTTACAATATTGGACTGAGGAAGTTCGTGCATCAAAAACAACGTGTTATTCTGTTGTGCGAAAAACGCAGCAGAGATACAAGACAAGAGAATAGCCAGTAGAAGTTTTTTCATGCGTTTAAATTTCATTTTCAATGGTCATATGGAATATACCGAAATTAATCACCCCCCTATGAGTGAAAACCATTACCAGAGCTTGCTTCATCAGCTTACAATTCATCCAAGGGCATGGTTACCACTGAGCGTAAGGCAATACGGACATCTATACCATATGTTTCCAATTGGTCAGTCACTACCTCTCTTAAGTCAATATCAGAAATAATAATACGGACAGCTACCTTCTTTGCATTCATCAATGTGGCAATATCATCACCAGCAAACCATTGATCAATCATGAGATAAGGTGGAGAGTTGAGTTCTCCTAGCTCATTCACAAGAGGCGCTTCCATTACCAAAGGCAAATCAGACACCGCATTCATAAGAATGGTGGATTCATCCATAAAATACAAACCCATCTTTAAATTAGCCGGAAAATTATTGCTTATTTCAAAGCGGAGCATCATACTATCCACATACGTAGGCTGGGTGTATCTATCCGAAAAGTTAAAGTCGGCATAACTAGTTAGCACCACTCCCCATCCTCCCGAGTTAATATAATCATCCACTAAACCCGAAATACCAACATAATCATCAGAGGTAATTTCTTTGGCACTCAATGGTAATGAAACTTTACCATTCCATTCATAATCGGAAGATATTTTACTTAAGTCTTCTTTTACACAAGCTTGCAACAATGCACAAAGTGCCATTAAGTACAGCGCAATAAGTTTTTCTTTGAAAATCATACTATATACAATTGAACAAATGCCATTTAACTAATAACAAACAATTTGCAGTTCTAGTATGTTCGTAAGCGAAAAAAATCACTTAAAATATTCCATCTCAATATATTGAATAAAAGAGTGGATTATTTGAATATGCATTTCCTGGATACGATCAGAATAATTATCGTGCGGAATCCTGAGTTCCACATCACAATGGTCTTTGAGCCTTCCACCTTTTTTTCCGGTTAAAGCAATAACTTTTATTCCACTTCTTCTGGCCTCTTCAGCTGCTTTTAACACATTGACAGAGTTACCACTTGTGCTAATACCCAGCAACACATCTCCTGGTTTTCCAACCGCCTGCACATACCGCGAAAAAATAGCATCAAACCCATAATCATTACCCACACAGGTAATATGTGTAGGATCAGAAATAGAGACTGCAGCCAGTCCTTTGCGATCCTCTCTAAACCGACCACTCAGCTCTTCGGCAAAATGCATAGCATCACTCATCGAACCACCATTGCCACACGAAATTATTTTACCTCCCTTTTTAAGACAATCCACCATGATATCACCGGCCAACTTCATGTTTTCCCAGTTATTGTCATCCTCTATAAAATCGGTCAATACGCGCCTGGACTCCTTAAAATTATTTTTTATGCTGTCTATACTCATTAATGTTACTATTTTTGGTAAATATACAATGTGATTTTGTTCTGGAAAATAAATAAGGATAAAGAATACATTTTTGACACACAAAAATCAAATGAAACAGAAACTATACGACATTATATTTGAAGCAGACACCAAAGCAGGTAAAATATTCGATATCTCTTTAATTGTTCTTATTCTTTTAAGTGTTGCCAGCGTGATGTTGGAAAGCCTTCAAGATCAATCGGATGTATTTTACCACCGTTTAGAAATACTGGAATGGATAGTGACTTTTGCCTTTTTGCTTGAATATACGACACGTCTCTGGGTGGTTCGAAAACCCCTTAAATATGCTCTTAGTTTTTATGGTGTTATTGATTTTATGGCCATCATACCCACTTTTTTAGGACTAATATTTAGTGGCACACACATGCTATTGGTCTTAAGAGCCTTACGTTTACTACGTATTTTTAGAGTACTGAAACTAACACGTTATATCAACGAATCATCTCAGCTTTGGAAAGCCCTGATGGCCAGCCGAAAAAAGATTGGCATTTTTTTGTTCACCGTATTGATTTTGGTTGTTATTTTAGGTACCCTGATGTATATCATCGAATCAAACAACGACAGCGGCTTCACCAGCATCCCCATTAGTATTTACTGGGCCATTGTTACCCTCACCACCGTAGGTTATGGCGATATTGCACCCATTACCGCCTTGGGAAGAACCCTATCAAGCTTGGTTATGATTATGGGCTATGCCATCATAGCCGTACCCACAGGAATTGTTACCGCTGAGCTTTCACGCAAACGAGAAGCAGATACCACCACACAGGTATGCCCTTCGTGTTTAAAAGAAGGACATGATAAAGACGCGCGTTTTTGTAAATTCTGTGGTGAAAAATTATAGTAATAATGCCAGACCGTGGCTAACAAGCGGCTATTTACGCTCTAAATCCAAGAAGGTATAACTAAAGTCATTTTGGTGATCATCAGCCACCTCTTCCCTATACGTTTCTTTCCATTCAGATTCATCAAACTCAGGAAAGAAAGTATCCGCATCATTAAAAAACTGATCAATCAAGGTAAGATAAAGCTTATTTGCCTTGGGTAAAAAAGCTTCATAAACAGTTGCACCACCTATCACAAAAGCCTCCTCATCATTCTTGCAGAGTTCAATGGCAGCTTCAGGAGAATGCACAACTTCAGCACCCTCAATCTTTAGTGCTTCATTTCTGGATATCACAATATTTCGGCGATTTGGTAATGCTCCATTGGGCAATGAATCAAATGTTTTACGACCCATTATGATGGTGTGCCCTGTTGTGAGTGCTTTAAACCTTTTTAAGTCTTTGGGAATATAAGCTAACAAATCGTTATTTTGACCTATAGCCTGCAATTTGGCTATAGCTACAATCATTGAAATTTTTGTCATTGGCTAAATTAATTTATACGGAGATAGCTCCTTTAATATGTGGATGAGGGTCATAATTACTTAATGTAAAATCCTCAAACTTAAAATCATCTATACTTTTAATGGCAGGATTGATAGTCATGGTAGGCAACTGGCGCGTTTCACGTGAAACCTGCAATTTAACCTGATCTATATGATTTTTATAGATATGCACATCACCCAAGGTATGCACAAAATCACCCAACTCCAAGCCACAAACCTGTGCCACCATCATAGTGAGTAAGGCATAAGATGCAATATTGAACGGAACACCCAGAAACAAATCAGCACTTCGCTGATACAACTGGCACGACAGTTTACCCTCGGCCACATAAAACTGAAACAAGATATGACAAGGTGGCAATTGCATTTCATCCAGCTGTCCCACATTCCAGGCACTTACAATATGACGACGAGAATCGGGATTGTTCTTTATGGATTCAATCACTTCTTTAATCTGATCCACATACTCGCCATTGGCCATGGGCCACGAACGCCATTGGTAACCATAAATAGGCCCCAATTCACCATCTTCCTTAGCCCAGTCATTCCAGATACGAACACCATGATCCTGCAAATACTTAACATTCGTACTACCTTTAAGAAACCAAATTAGTTCATGAATAATGGACTTAAGGTGAAGCTTCTTGGTAGTCACCAAGGGAAAACCATCCTTTAAGTTAAAGCGCATTTGATGTCCAAATACACTAATGGTACCTGTCCCCGTCCTGTCTCCTTTTGAAACACCGTGATCCAACACATGTTGGCATAAATCAAGATATTGTTGCATAGTTATTTACCAAGTTTAGCAGACATACAAAGTACTGCTTTTTTATGAGTCACAAAAATAAAAAATTATTTCACACCTCCACATTTTTCTCTCTGCGAGCATCTTACATTGGCTCTCTACAAAACAAGCGCAGAAGTCCAACGTAGCACCCTCATTACTAAGATAATGAAAATGATATTTCGGGATGGGAATCCAAATAATCCACTATTTCATCGCTCAGATTTATTTTTGTTGATCTGGAAAAAAACTGCGCATGTTGTGTTTGGTCTTCCTTATCATATATCGAAAAGCGAAGTGTCACATTTCCTTCGGTTTCCTTGGTAAGTTCAGCCAAATCGGTCACCAAAGCATCGTCCAGCGACTGCAAGGGGATCTGAATGTTAATACCCGATATTCGAGATTCACGAACCCCATCCAACATCTCAATTTTATTAACTTTCACCTCTAGCTCTCCATCCTTACTCCACTGTTTCTCCTGCACCTTTCCCTTAATAAGAATGTAATATCCCTCTACCATAAACTTGGCGAATTCAGGATAATCTCGTCCAAAAAAGGCAAACTCATACGATCCGGTATAATCATCCACTGTCATAATACCATATGGATTCCCTTTTTTGGTGGTACCGGAACGAGCCGCCGTCACAATTCCGCCCATAGTCACATCTCTACCTTTCATCTTTTCCAGGTCTTCCAAATCTTTAAATTTGGTTGTACAAAAATGATTTATCTCCAGCTTGTAAACATCCAGTGGGTGTGCAGAAAGGTAAATTCCGATCAGATCCTTTTCACGGGCTAGTTTCTCAAGTATGGAAAACTCTTCACAGACCGGTGCTACCGGCTTGGTAATGGCCGCATTGGCGCCAGCTGCACCAAAGAGAGAACTGGCCGCTGTGGCCTGATCATTTTGATACAAGTTACCATAACGGGCTAGGTTTTCCACAAAAGTGGTTTGTTCTCCGGGTAACGAAGCAAAATACTGCGCTCGATGTAAATCGGTGAAACCATCAAAACCACCTGCAGCGGCCAAGGCCTCCAGGTTCTTTTTATTGACTGTCTGCAGATTCACACGCTCCACAAAATCAAATATATCCTTAAAAGGTCCGCCCTCTTCACGTACCCTGATAATTTCTTCTACTGCACCAGCTCCCACACCTTTTACTCCTGCCATTCCAAAACGAATGGCTCCACTTTTATTTACGGTAAATTTACGGTAACTCTCATTCACATCAGGACCTAAAACCTCCATTCCCATCCGCTTACATTCCTCCATAAAGGTGGTAATCTTGCTAATGTCGGTAAGGTTACGACTCAAAACCCCGGCCATAAACTCTGCAGGATAGTGCGCTTTCAAATATCCCGACTGATAAGCCACAAAAGCGTAGCACACGGAGTGGGATTTATTAAAGGCATAACTGGCAAAAGCCTCCCAGTCTTTCCATATTTTTTCAATGAGATCTTCGGGCTTACTAATGGTTGTTTCTCCATTCTTACAAGGATTCACAAAGTCCTCACTCGCCAAACAGCCATCAATAAATTTAAGCTTCAGCTTATCCATCATGGCAATGACCTTCTTACCCATGGCCTTACGTAGCGAATCGGAGTCACCCCTTGTAAAGCCACCCAATGCTCTCGACTGGAGCATCACCTGCTCCTGATACACCGTAATACCATAGGTATCTTTTAGGTAGGGCTCCATCAAAGGATGGTCATATATGATTTTCTCTCGTCCATGCTTACGTTCAATAAATGAAGGAATATATTCCATAGGACCCGGACGATACAAGGCATTCATGGCCACCAAATCCTCGAAACGGTTTGGCTGCAATCCTCGCAAGTGCTTTTTCATGCCCGGAGACTCAAACTGAAATACGGCCGTTGTCTCACCCTTACCAAAGAGCTCAAAAGTCTTTTCATCATCTAAAGGAATATTTGCCAGATCAACATCGATTCCTTTGGACAGCTTGATATTACCCAACACTTCTTTAAATATGGACAAAGTCTTTAGTCCCAGAAAGTCCATTTTTAACAAACCGATATTCTCCACAAAACGTCCATCGTACTGCGTTGTGAGCAATTCTTCCCCTTTGGTAGGCATCACCGGCAGGTGCTCCACCAGAGGATTTTTACCAATCAGAACACCACAAGCGTGCACGCCTGTCTGTCTAACGGCTCCTTCCAATTGTTCCGCAAACTTCATTGTTTGAGCCACCAAAGGATCGGGCGACTCTTTCTCCAGCTCCAGCTCGGGAACTTCTTTAAAGGCCTTTTTAAAATTCATCTTAGGAGCTTCTGGCACCATCTTAGCCAGACGGTTTGCCTCCGACAAATCCAGGTTCAGCACCCTGGCCACATCTTTAATGGAACTTTTAGTAGCCATCGTACCAAAAGTACAAATATGGGCTACTTTATCTTTTCCATACCTTCCAGTTACATAATCCAACACCCTTTGCCTGCCATCATCATCAAAATCAATATCCACATCGGGCATGGAGATACGATCCGGATTTAAGAAACGCTCAAACAGCAGATCATACTTAATGGGATCCACATCCGTAATTTTAATACAATAGGCAACAGCGGCTCCGGCAGCAGAACCCCTTCCCGGTCCCACCAGAACGCCGTTATCCTTGGCCCAGTTAATAAAATCCTGCACAATCAGGAAATACCCTGGAAAACCCATGGTCTTGATCGTATTTAACTCAAAGACAATACGTTCCTTTTTTTCCTCCGTAAAATTATCGGGATATCTCAATTTAGCTCCCTCGTAGGTTAGATGTTCTAGATAATCAGCTTCCAGTTTAATCTGCACCACCTTCTCATATCCACCCAAACGCTTAAACGAATCTTCACCAAACTCTTCGATCAGTGCTGCCTCATCATATTTTTCACAATATCCTTCATAAGTTCCAAAATCCTCAGGAATATCAAACGGAGGCATAATAGGATCACTATTCAGCTCAAAGAACTCAACCTTGTCGGCTATTTCAATGGTATTATGAATCGCTTCCGGAATATCAGCAAAGAGCTTACTCATCTCTTCACAAGATTTAAACCACTCTTGCTTAGAATAGCGCATGCGTGTAGGATCGGTATAATCACGACCGGTACTTAAGCATACCAACATATCATGCGCCTCGGCGTCTTCTTCATTGGTAAAGTGACTGTCATTGGTCGCAACCACTTTCACCCCCAATTCTTTTCCCAATTTTATCAGCACACGGTTCACCTTGGCTTGATTTTGCCAGGTATCACGCCTTAAAATAGGATCATTATTAATATGGCGCATCAACTCCAGGTAATAATCATCTCCAAACACCCGCTTAAACCACCGAATGGTTTCCTTGGCTTTATCCAGGTTTCCCTGCATAATATGTTGAGCCACCTCTCCTCCCAGGCAAGCACTGGTAACAATAATACCCTCGCTATATTTTTCAAGCAGCTCCTTATCAATACGTGGTTTATAATAAAAACCATCGGTATGTGCAATGGAAGTGAGCTGCAATAGGTTTTGATAGCCTTTGTAGTTTTTAGCCAATAATATGATATGATGTCCTGAGGAATCTGTTTTGTCATCCTTACGCAGATGGCCGCGTTGAGCAACATAAGCTTCAACACCAAGAATTGGCTTTACATCGTTCTTTTTACATGCCTCATGAAACTCTTTCACACCAAACATACCTCCATGATCGGTAATAGCCACAGCAGGCTGACCATCTTCCTTGGCTTTAGCAGCGATGGCACCTGTTTTATTGGCTCCATCCAAAATAGAATATTGTGTGTGAACATGAAGATGAACAAAGGGCCATATCTCCGCATCTTTAGCGGCCTCGGTAATGATACGTTCCTCTTCCTCCAAGGGAATATCTTCAAAAACATCCACTTTAAAAGATTCGTACTTAATACCCACCAAAGCAATCTCACGGGGATTATTCTTCCTAAAAGCCTCCAGCTCAGCATCTGTCATTTGCAGCATCTGCAAAGGCAGTCCTCCTACCCGAATCAACTCCAAAAAACACCTGGAAGTAGCCTCCACATCGGCCGCAGCATTATGCGCTTCTTCAAAAGGAACTTTAAAAAGCTTTATATGTAACTCCGTAAGTGTTGGATTTTTAAGTTTCCCGCCCCGTGTTAAAGCACAAAACTCCTTACTACCCGTCATAGTATCAATCATGGGCGCATTCACCAAGGTCTGCTCATCCATCTCAGAGCGAATCAACTCACAACCAACAATATTAATATCGAAGTTCACATTATGACCAATGATAAATTTACTTTTTTCCACATCGGCCATGAAATCCTCCAACGCCTCTTTCAAAGGAATACCCTTTTCGTAGGCTATTTCAGTGGTGATACCATGCACTGCTACCACATCCTCAGGAATAGTATACCCATCAGGTGTAATCACATGGTTTTTGGCAAACAAGAAGTTACCCTCCACATCATGACATTGCCATGCCAACTGTACCATTCTGGGCCAGTTATCAGTATCGGTTATAGGTGCTTTCCAATTCTTAGGAAGTCCAGTAGTTTCAGTATCAAATATTAAAAACATTGTATATCAGCTCTTTATAGTCAAACAGTTCGCATTGAACTCAACTCACAAAGTTAGCTTTTTAAGCGAGAATGTCGAGAAATTTATGTTCCAGTTTTTATCCTGTGGCTATGTCAATGATACTCTTCATTCAACACTCGTTGAGATTGCATGATTTATAGCTATAAAGCTTAACCTTTTTATAACAAAACTGTTATATAATAGTATCATATTATTTAAAGATCAACCCTTGTTACATGAAAGCAATACTAGAAAACATAGCCATCGATCAAGAAGCCTTATTACTAGCCTACCAATACAGCCAAGATAATTTTGTTGATCCATTACATTTTCATCCCGAATACGAGTTGGTATATATCCTGGAGGGTTCCGGGACACGATATGTAGGCGATAAAATTGAGCCTTTTGAAAAGGGAGACTTGGTATTAATGTCTCCCAACATGGTTCATTGCTGGAAAAACGAGGTAGGTTCTTCTTCCAGGTGTCAATCACTGGTGATACAATGGAAACCGGTTTTGGTGGATGACAGACCTGAGTTATCAGACCTTTTTCCTCTATTACAAGACAGTCAACGAGGCTTAAAAATTCAAGCATCCCCCTCTATCATCGAGCTTATGGAAAAGATAATAAAAGAAAGAGGGCTTCATCAACATATTCTATTTTTACAGTTACTATATATTTTGAGCACCTATGCTCACAAACGTTTTATATGCAGCTCCATCAGAAGCCAAAAGATCACCACCACAACAAGCGACCGTTTAAACACCATTTTTAGCCATATAGAGTCTAATTATCAAAATAAGATTCACTTACAGACGTTGGCCAAACTTGTTGGTTTATCGGAATCAGCTTTCTCCCGATTCTTCAGCAAGGCCATGGGCAAGCCCTTTTTCTCTTTTCTGAATGAATACCGAATACAAAGAGTTTGTAAGCTTCTCCAAGAAAAGGACGTAACCGTATCGGAAGCCTGTTATTTAAGTGGTTTCGATAGCCTGCCCTTCTTTCATCGGCAGTTTAAAAAATACAAATCCATTACCCCCTATCATTATAAAAAAGAATACGGGCGCTCCTATGAATTCAACCATTAAGTACAGCTGATATTTATTTTATAGCTACTCCTTTAATAGGTTGGTAGGCTTTAAAGGAATACGACTATCCCCCAATTTATTTTTATCAACACCAATCTTCTGTCTGATAAATTTTGCTCCAATCATATAGGCTTTGGCATTATTAACCGCATCAACGGCCAATAATTGCTCTTTATGGAAATACCACACCGAAAAAGCATTTTCCTTTCCATCCTCATGTCTTACCACGAGATTATCGTAGCCTTCTGACAGTCCCACAATTTGAAGTTTCACATCGTATTGGTCAGACCAGAACCAGGGTAGCACATCGTATACCCCTTTATTTCCACACAGTGAAGCAGCAGCTATCTTTGCCTGATCATTGGCATTTTGTACAGACTCAAGCCGAATATACCTATCATAAAAAGGATTGTAATGGCGCGTACAATCACCAATGGCATAAATATTTTTACGACTCGTTTGCATGGATGAATTCACCCATATACCATTATCCACTTTGATTGCAGCTTGCTCTGCCAGCTCTGTATTTACCATAACACCCACCCCCACAACAATAATATCAGCCTGATAAGTAGAACCATCTTCACAAACTACCCGACACTTATCCTCCTGATCCACTGAGACGACATTTTTATTCAGTTTTATATCCACTTTGTGACGGGTATGTAAATGCATAAAAAAAGCAGACATCACAGGTGCAGTCACTCGTTCCAGAATGCGCTGTTCTCTTTCCAGCACTGTTACTCTAGCACCCATCGCACTCAATGAAGAAGCCGTTTCCAACCCGATATAACCACCACCAATAATCAGCACCTCCTTATCAGTACTATGACTTACCTCTCTCCTAATATTTTCTGCATCACTCTGGGTTCTTAAAACAAATACCTTTTCCACAGAATCAATTCCAGGAATAGGCGGAACAAAAGCCCTTGCCCCGGTAGCAAGCACTAAGTTATCAAACTCATAAACTGCCTGATTACTTAATACAATCTGATTATCAATAGGATCCAACGATACTACTTTGGATCCCAGATGAAGATGAATATTTTCTTTTTGGTACAAATGCAATGGCTTTAACACATGGTCATCCATATTGTCTTTACCCGTAAGTGCACCTTTTGACAATGGAGGACGAGAGTAAGGACATTTCGAATCCGCATCAAATAGCCTGATTTCACCTTTCCATCCTTCTTCCCTGAGAGCAAATGCGCAGCTGACTCCGGCCTGGCTGGCTCCTATGATTACACATTTTAAATTGGATGTATCCATTTTTCTGTGATTTAATTCCAATCTAAAAAGTACTTTTCTCTGCTACCTTAAGTACCAGTCCATCCAAGCCATCATGCAATTGCATTTGACAGCACAAACGACTATTTTCGTCGGCATGCTCATTCAACTCCAACAGATCTTGTTCATTGACACTTTGTTCTCCCGTTTTGTCAAAAGCACCATTCTGCACATGCACATGACATGTCGCACACGAGCAAACACCCCCGCACTCTCCATCAATGCCCTTAATACCATTCTGCTTAGCCAGCTGCATTACAGAGCCACTTTCTCCTTCAACAATTATGGTTTCATTGTCACGGGTAATAAAAGTTATTTTTGCCATCTTATATTCTACTTTAATTAATATAACGGTGCCCCAAGCACCACCATCACTTATTTTCTTTGGTTAAATTTTACATGAATCTTATGGAAGCCAACTTTGCGTTCAAGACCATCTAGGTTCTCAATATTATCCTCACAATCTAAAATCTCCATGGATTGAATTTTTTCCACCAGCAATCCAATAAATATCTTCATGATGGTTCTGGCATGGGTAGCACCCAGACAATTATGAGCCCCAAACCCAAATCCTACATGAGGATTCATTTTACGATCTAGAATTACCTCATTCGGCCTTTCAAATACTTTTTCATCACGATTGGCTGAGGCCCAGCACAACGAAGCCCGGGTATCTTTTTTTATGGCATGTTCACAAACGGTGGTATCGGCAGTAGCAACACGCCCCATATGGGTCAGTGGTGAAAAATAGCGCACCAACTCTTCAATAGCCATTTCAATAGTTTCCGGCTCATTACGTAGCTTCTCTATCGATTCAGGATGATCTGCCAGGTAAGCAATGGTATTGGTTAAGGTATTAATGACCGTATCTCTACCTCCAGCAAAGGTTAACATCAAAACACCTTTCACTTCATCATCGGTCAACTTCTTCCCATCCACCTCTGAACCGAGCAATACCGAAAACAAATCCTCTCCTGGATTCTTCTTCAACTCTTCCACTTTCATATCCAAATACTCGGCTAAGCCGCTGGCTTTATCACTATCCAGAGGATCTCCCTCACTACGAAAGACGTGCGTTCCCCAACCAATCCATAATTCGGCTTCTTCCTCGGGCATATTTAACAATACCGTAAGCGCTCTCGATTGCAGGGGTAAAGAAAAATCATGAACCACCTCAACAGTTCCTTTAGCAATGGCCTGGTCAATTTCTGATTCAATAATCGGCTTTAATTTCGCTTGGTATTCCTTTTCCAGAGGTCTTTTAAACCAAGGCTCTACCAGATTTCTAAATCCAGTATGTTCAGGGGGATCAAGTTCAAAAGGAATTTGTCGCAAGGTGCGTATGTGTACTTCCGATGGCACAACAATTCGTCCGGGTTTAGCCCCCGATTGAAATGTCTTCCAATCATGAGCAGACTTGCGTACATCTTTATGTCTCAATATCATACTCACTGAATCGTCCTGATCATCCATGTCACGATAGCCTGTTTGATTACGCGCATCTTCAAAGGGATCTGAAATCGTACTTTTTTTCATATGTTTATAATTTGTTTCTTAATGGTCATATGGAACTCGCCGTGATAATCATTCACCTGTGTGAGAGATCACTCTCATGGCTCGTTTCATATGTTCAAATTTATCTTTCAAAGGTCATATGGAACTCGCCGAAATTAATCATGCTCCTGTGTGTGAAACAATTCTAATGGCTCATTTCATATTTTAAATTACTTACATAAAAAACCTACCACCATAAAAAGACATGTTCAAAAATTGTCTCAACACATAGCTGCAAGCATTATGATTGATTTGGTATTCAAATGTAGTTAAAGATGCGTATATCTGTATTTACCTTTTTTAACAAATACATACCTTATTTTGTCAATATTTAATACCAATACTCACGTGAACCACCAATTAGAATCAAAAAAGATGAAAGCTTCTTCCTTTCAAAACAAACCTAGGCACTCATATTGCGTATAAGGCTTTCCGGTTGTACCTTAGTTGAACAAGTTAATTTTACCATGCCGAACAACAGTCTAAAATACATACTCTCATGGATAACTCTATGGTTACCATTCACGCTGGGTGCGCAATATTTTGGACAAAACAAACCACACTACAAGCAATTTAATTTTGAGTTATACAAAACACCTCACTTTGAAATTTACCATTATTTTCAGTCTGACAGCTTGGTAAAGTCTTTGGCCCAACAAAGCGAGAAATGGTATCACTACCACCAACAGATACTACAAGACACCTTTCATCTCAGAAACCCTCTACTTATTTACAGCAACCACGCTGATTTTCAACAGACCACAGCCATTAGTGGTCACATCAGTGTAGGAACCGGTGGGGTTACAGAAGGAATGAAACGCCGAGTTGTGATGCCGGTTAATTTTTCGGCACAACAAACCAACCATGTTTTAGGGCACGAAATGGTACATGCCTTTCAATATCACATGATTCAAGAGCAGGCCAATTTAGGTCTTTCAGCCATTCAAAATATACCCCTATGGATGATAGAAGGTATGGCAGAATACCTTTCCATCGGGAACACAGATAGCCACACCGCTTTATGGATGCGTGATGCCTTAATTCACAATACATTTCCAACATTAAAACAGATGACGGTGAATTACAACTATTCACCCTATCGTTACGGCCAGGCCTTTTGGAGCTATATTGCACACACCTATGGCGAACAATATATTAAACACCTCATGCTGGAAACCGCCAACAAAGGAGTAGAAAAAGCCATTTCAGATGTATTCATGCTGTCCATGGACTCCCTTTCGACCGCTTGGAAGAACAAACTTAAAAGTCATTTACTCAAAAACGTGAACGACTCCACCTTCTCAATTCATGGAGAACGAATAATATCACACAAAAACAGCGGCAACTATAATCTTGCACCCTCGGTGAGTCCCAATGGTGAAAAAATAGTCTATTTATCAGAAAGAGATCTATTTAGTCTTGACCTTTTTATAGCTGATGCACATAATGGTAAGCTGATAAAAAAGATATACACATCCACCTACAGCGATGAAATTGATGCCCTTAGTTTTCTAGAAACGGCAGGAACCTGGTCCAATGATAGTAGACACTTTGCTTACGTAGCATTCATTAAGGGTAAAAGTGCATTAGTAATATTCGATACACAAAGTGGTGACATATCGCAGACCATTTCTTTTGAGGATGTGGATGGGATTGCCTATCCGGCCTGGTCGCCACTCGGCGATAAAATTGTCTTTACCGGACTTAACAATGGGGTATCCGATTTATATGTATATGATATGCGGACAAAAAAACTACGTAATATCACCAACGATCCTGCATGTAATCTACAGGCAGTATGGAATCACACTGCAGACCGCTTATACTATGTTACAGACGCTCCTTCGCCCAGTGCAAATCAACATAGGCCTCAGCGATATAACTTGGCTTCTATTCATCTAAAAACGGGCCTTAAAAAAATTTATACCACATTCGATGGTGCACAAAATGTAAATCCTATAATAGATGAAAAGGACTCAAAAATCTATTTTCTATCAGATCGTGACGGTAAGCGCAATTTGTATGTACTCCATCTTCATTCAGGTTCTATCAAACAACTCACCCAATACCCTACGGGCATCACAGGGATGACCATGCTCTCCCCTGCCTTATCCATTTCAGGTAAAAATTTATATTATAACATGTTATGGGAAGGACGTTTCTCGATCCTTAAAACAAATTTAAGTCAGATAGAAAAAACAGCCATTGACGTAAACAACCATTACTATAATGATTACGCATGCCGATTGATGCCCTATTCAACACTTCCTTCGGAGGTTGACGCTAACCTAATGGTCAACAATATGATTCAACCCACTGATTCAGATAGCTTTTACAAGGATCATATGAAAGCCAAGTTCAAACTCGATTACATTGGCAACACAGGAGTAGGTGTGATGACTGGCAGGTTTGGTTCGGGCATGGCAGGCAGCATAGAGGCCCGATTTAGTGACATTCTAAGTGAGCATGTCATTTATAGCGGGATAAATATCAACGGAGAGATTTATGATTTCGGCGCTCAAGTTGCTTATGTTCAACAAAAACATCCTATTAAGTTAGGAATGAGTATATCACACATTCCTTATCGAACGGGTTATTATCGAAATGAAAGCGATGAAGAAAACGAGCTTTCCTATATCTTTCAGCGTACCTTTGTAGATCAGCTCACTCTATTTAGCTATTATCCCATCAACAAGGCACACCGCATCGAAGCAGGAATATCTGCAGCTCACTATAGCTACAGAACTGAGCGCATCGACAACCCTACCTCCTTTTACTCCACTAGCACACAAAAGAAACATCGCATTGATTCCCCCTCGCCTTTTGGAGTAGGTATTATTGACCTTGCGTATGTCATCGATAACTCAAAGTACGGATTGGCCTCTCCCATCGAAGGCAAAAGAATAAGACTCGCTTATGAAAGATATCTGCACGGCATTAATATAAATACCCTCTTGGTAGACTACCGTAAATACTTTAGGGCTAAACCCTACACTTTTGCCTTCCGTTTTTACCACTATGGAAGATATGGAAAAGAAAGTGACAGCGACAAGCTATTGGGTATTTACATTGGCTATCCATGGTATGTAAGAGGTTACGAGACTGGAAATTTCTATGGTAGTGAAGAAGAAGGCAAAATATCAACCAACCAACTGCTGGGATCCAAGGTAATGGTTTCTAACTTTGAGATGCGCATTCCCTTTACCGGCCCCGCTAAATACGCCTGGATCAGGTCTAACTTTCTATTTTCAGAGTTGGCCCTTTTCTACGATGCTGGTTTGGCTTGGGATAATGACTCAGAACTCGTCTGGAGTCTCACTACCACAAACGAAAACAAGAGAATACCAATCATGAGCACAGGTGCTGCAATAAGAATCAACTTACTGGGCTCTCTGATCATCGAACCATACTATGCCTTTCCATACCATCAAGGTAAAATACATAAGGCTAACTTTGGTATAAATATCCTTTCCGGATGGTAGTCCCTACAGTCATTACTCAGCATTACCCACCCACTATGGAGCAATAACAAAACGATCCACCTAAAATTGGGCTCTTAGCGGAATGAAAACACAAGATAGACAGTTATAAAATTTCTCAATCACAAAAAAAAATTAACTTTGTCACGATTTTCATTTCAAGGATCATAGGGGTAAAAACCGTAGATGGAAAGTTAAACCCATAATTATTATTTAAAGATGAGTAACGTAACTGTGAACAGAGCAGCAGACAACATTAGAGTTCTATCAGCTGCCATGGTAGAAAAAGCAAAATCAGGCCACCCTGGAGGTGCAATGGGCGGTGCCGATTTTATTAACATTCTTTTTTCTGAATACCTTAACTATGATCCTAATGACAGGAATTGGGTAAACCGAGACCGTTTCTATTTAGATCCGGGTCATATGTCGCCTATGTTATATGCCCAGTTGGCTTTAACCGGCGCATACACCATGGAAGAAATCGCTCATTTTCGTCAATGGGGAAGTCCCACTCCCGGACACCCAGAGGTGGATTTCTCTCGTGGTGTGGAAAACACTTCCGGCCCATTGGGACAAGGACATACTATGGCTGTAGGTGCAGCTATTACTGAAAAATTCTTAGTGGAGCGTTTCGGAAAATGGATGAGCCACAACATTTACACTTTTATTTCGGATGGTGGTATCCAAGAGGAAATATCTCAAGGAGCTGGCCGTATAGCAGGTTACCTTGGCTTAAATAACCTGGTGATGTTCTACGACTCCAACGACATCCAATTATCCACCAAAACGGATGCGGTAACAACCGAAGACACTGCTAAAAAATATGAGGCCTGGGGCTGGTCAGTAATGACAATCGATGGTAACGATGCCGATGAAATACGCAAAGCCATGGATGCTGCTCAAGCAGAAACCGAAAAACCATTCCTTATCATCGGAAAAACCATCATGGGTAAAGGCGCTGTTAAAGCAGACGGTTCTTCATTCGAAAGAATGGTTTCAACGCACGGACAGCCATTGTCTGCCGCTGGAGCCTCCTTTGATGACACCATTAAAAACTTAGGCGGAAACCCAGAAAATCCTTTCTTAGTTTTTGAGGATGTGGCAGCATACTACACTTCTGTGAATGAAAAAAAAGCAGCCTATGCAGCTGCAAAAAAAGCAGAACAGGCAGAGTGGGAAAAAGCCAATCCAGCATTAGCAGCCAAATTCGCTAAGTTCTTTTCCGGTGAAGCTCCCGAAGTAGACTTCAGTGCCATTGAGCAAAAGGCGGGAGCTGCTACAAGAGCTGCCTCTGCAACCGTACTGGGCGTATTTGCCGATCAAGTGGAGAATATGATTGTTTCTTCAGCCGACCTTGCTAACTCAGATAAAACAGATGGTTTCCTGAAGAAAACCAAAGCCTTTGAAAAAGGTGACTTCTCAGGTCAATTCTTACAATCGGGAGTAACCGAGTTAACCATGGCATCTATAGCAAATGGTATGGCACTTCACGGAGGAGTAATTCCGGTTGTGGGTACTTTCTTTGTGTTCTCTGATTACATGAAGCCGGCAGTACGAATTGCGGCATTGCAACAATTACCTGTTAAATATGTTTGGACACACGATGCCTTCCGCGTGGGAGAAGACGGTCCTACTCATCAGCCAATTGAGCAAGAAGCGCAAATACGTTTGATGGAGAAATTAAAAAATCACCATGGCAATAATTCAATGATGGTTCTTCGTCCTGCAGATGTGGAAGAATCAACTGTAGCATGGGAAATGGCATTGAATAACACGCAAACACCAACGGCACTAATCCTATCACGCCAGAACATCAAAAACTTGCCCGGAAGCAATTACCAACAAGCTCTCCAAGCCAAAAGAGGTGCTTACATTGTGGAAAAAGATGCTGACAAACCTGACGTGGTTTTACTGGCCAGCGGATCTGAAGTGGCAACACTGGTGGAAGGCGCCATTAAATTAAGAGCTGAAAAAGGATTGAAAATACAAATTGTTTCTGTCATCTCAGAAGGTGTATTCCGTAACCAAGACAAAGCTTATCAAACTGAAGTACTACCCAATGATGTGCCTCGCTTTGGTTTAACAGCTGGTTTACCCGTTACACTGGAAGGCCTAGTAGGTGCCAATGGCTCCGTTTGGGGATTAGACCATTTTGGTTATTCTGGCCCTTATACTGTGCTCGATGAGAAATTCGGCTTCACCGCTGAAAATGTTTTCAACAAAGTTGTTGAATTGTTGAGTAAATAATGAAAGTCCATCAATAACTTTCATTTAACATATATAAAGCAAACTGATGAAGATATTCTATCAATGGTGAATATCATATCAGATAATCATAAAAAGCAAGCTCAATAAGGGCTTGCTTTTTTTATGCTCATGACAAAATTCTCATGCATCATCCGCGTTTAATTTGCTTATACAAGGTTAAGCAAGCGATTCATTTGCGATTGTTTGGCACTGAAATAGCTTTCAATTTAATTTCACTTTCTATAAAGTCACGCAAATCATTTAGCTGAAAAGGGTAGCTTTTTCTCAACCTCCCCAATCTTTCATTATTATGGCCATCCGGCACATGTATAATTTTGGCCAGTTCTTGCGCAGAAACATTATATTTTTGGGCCACGTCATTAATGGTCATATTTCCATATATTTCTATTTCAGCGCGGTGTTTATGCTGGTGATTCTCCCGCTTTGGCGGCGTATTTTCATTGAACACAGCCTCCTTCGGTTTATCAATAACAGGCTGTGCTTCTATTCGCTTTTTATGCTGTCTTTCTTCTGAAGAGTAAGCTTTGCCCTTTTCGGAATGCTCTTCATGATTCCAAACATTTTCCTTAATCTCTGGTGTAAGAAAAAAAGGACTGATTCCAAATACAAAAGTAAATATCACCAATAAGACGCTAAGAATAACTCTTAATGCCTTCACAGGCACCATCCTTTTAAATATCCCTACAATTTGCTTCCAATGAAACACAATATGCAACAATAACAGGAATAGCAAAATAAAACTCAATATTAAATGAATCGCTCCCCATTGATGTCGATCCATTCCCCAATAATATAGTTCAACATCGCGACCATATATGGCGTTACGCTTAAATCCAGGAACAAGTACGTATTTAATTAAAAAACCGATACCTGCAATGGGAACCATCAAAATAAACATAAGCATGTCTATCGATAGATTTAATTGGGCTTTATTAATTTTCATATGTTTATAATTTGTTTCTTAATGGTCATATGGAACTCGCCGTGATAATCAACCCCCTGTGTGAGAGATCACTCTCATGGCTCGTTTCATATGATTAAATTTATCTTTCAGCGGCCATATGGAACTCGCCATAATTAATCATCCCCAGTGTGTGAATTACTTTATCATGGCTCGTTTCATAACGATACTTTTATAGTTTCTACAGTACACTCAAAACATGAACATGAGGTCTGAAACATTTCATGATATAAAAATAGTGAGAATATTCTCAATTAAAGCCTTTATTTAAAAAAAGACACAAAAAAATGATAGCGAACGATTTTAATTGGTCGTTAATTTTCTAATGCCTTTTTCGGGACTGCCTTCTCATACGATTACACTTAGTATATAACATTAAAAATCATGATGACAGAAGCAAGCAACTGGGTACCTGCAAAAAGATATTTTAAGTTTTTAGGTTTTGATTTAAGCGCCATTTTAGCCCCTGCAAAACCACCCAAAACTCCGCCCAAAGCTAAAGGTATGGCCATGGAGAAATCAAAGATTCCGGCTTCCCAATGTCCAAAAAATCCAGCTGCCGCAGACATAGACACCAAAAAAGTTGATACACCTACAGCAATATGCATGGGCACATTCATCGTCAACAGCATGAGAGGAACCAAAAAAGACCCTCCCGAAACACCTACCATACCAGATAAAAAACCAGCTAAAAGTACAATGGGTACGGTTACTAATAAATTCACATCAAATGTATCTCCATTGGATGTTAAAGAAACAACCCATTTATAATCAGCCTTCATTTTCTTTTTGGGTTTACATAACATTAGTAATGCAGCAATAAACATTACTACAGCAAAAATTACTTTTAATACCTTTTCATTAAAGCAATGTCCAAAGAAACCACCTGCCATCGCTGATATAAAAATAAATATACCCAACAAAATGGTTAATTTCCAATGATTCATTTTTTGCTTGCTAAATAAAATAGCAGCCATTAATGACGAACACATCAGGATAAACTGACCTGTGGATGCCGATAGGTTCATACCAATACCGGAGAACACAAGTGTGAGCACATAAAAATTCCCACCTCCCCGTCCGGTCATAGTCATAATAAATGCAATGAGCATTATTACGACTGCCAATAACCAAATATTCATTTATTCAATTTTTTATAAAGTTTCCCAGGCATCACAGCTTCCATCAACGGAGGATAGCCCCCAAGAACTATTTTTACCTGTTCATATCCCTTGCTTTTTAGATAGGTGAAAATAATGACAGCCCTTACTCCTGCCGAACAAAAAACCCCAATCAATTTGTCTTTGGGTATTTCATGAATCCGCTGTGGAACTTCATGCGTAGGAATCTCCAAAACTTGAACATGATGAACCAAAGTCAGTTTTATCGTTTCAACTTCCTCTTTTGCCCTTACGTCGAGCAAAACAGCATTTTCTGATGCAAGAAAAGTTTCCGCTTCCATCTTGTGTTGTCCTGTACCAAAATAACGGAAATCCATTTTTTCAATTACTTTTTCTAAATCATGCATAATAAATAATTTCCTATTTGGCGTAATAGCCAAATAGATGTATAAAATTTTTTATTTCTTATTGATGACTTTGATTGCACAGCTCATAAAATCAAGCACACATGGAATCGCTAAACGATAATATACAAAATTCTTATCCTTTTCTCCTTCAATTATTTTGTGTCGTTTAAGAATATCAAGATGCTTTGACATGGTTGAGATATCAATACCCACCTCCTCCGTAAGTTCCTTTACCGACAATTTTTTATCTTTTACTGCATGAACAATAAACAAACGGGTAGGATGAGCTAATGCTTTAAATAGCTCTGCTTTCTCTGCAAATTCTATTTCTATATCCTTATTCATGCGCTTAAATATAATTTTCAAATAACAAGGATCTTACTAGGCTTAAACATCTTCCTGTGTAAGAACGGTATTCTTATGAGTAGTTCATCTAATAAGCATTTTTCTATTTGGCAAAAATACCAAATAGATTTTAAAAAACAAACTATCAGAACCTGCATACACTAAAGTTGAAACTTTATCATAGCGAACAAAGCAAAAAATTTTACGATTTATGTGGGTTGAAGCTGTGCAGCAGATCCAGAAAAAATTCTAAAATATAAATCCAAAAGCCAATCTAAGCCCATAAACAAGCTCTGAGTTCGTTCCTTTATAGGTTTCTGTTTCGCTCGTCATATAATCAACATAGTCAAACTCCTGAAAAGTCCACGAATGCCCAATCCCAAAGGCAAACTCAAAATTAAAATGTTTTCCCAAATTACGTCTTAATCCATACATCGGTAAAACGGAAAAAGAAGGGAATACAGTAATATTCTTAGACCTAATGGCTAATTCTCCAATACGATATCCTAAATGAACTGCCAAATAATTACCACTATTGCCGTCTATTCTTTTCTCTTTACTAATTCGTCGATTTATGTTATAATACAATCTTGGTTCTAAGACGACATCAGGAGTTAATGCCCATTGATCTGAACCATCTATTCCTGTTCCTCCTACCCAAGCGTATGAAAAACCCAGCTCACTTCTCAAAACCAATGCTCTATTGATCCGATATTCATTATAAACAGATAAAGGATAGATACCTATTTGTATTCCAAATAAATTGTTTTCTAAATTATTTTCTTGCCCTTGGCTATTTACCACACTACAAAAAAACAAGCTATTAAGACCAATCTTTTCATTTGTAAAATACTACGTTAATCAATCATTTTGAATTTCAACCTTCCCAATAAATAGACAACAGAGCTGTAACATAATCATTATTTTAATCATCCCAAAATAAAACAAACGACCTATATTCATAAAGTCCTATTCCGCATGCACCCATTAACAAACATCTTCTTTTGGGAACAACATAACGAACCGAGCTCCTAAACCCACTGTTGAATACACTTTTAACCACCCTCCATGCAAGCGCATAATTTGTCGGGATATACTTAATCCGATACCGCTCCCTTCATCCTTGGTAGTAAAAAAAGGAATAAAAATCTCATCCTGGATATCAGCATGAATACCGGGTCCATTATCTTTCACTTCTATTTCTACTTGCTTTTTATCGTTCAAGCGACACTTAAGCTCCAACAAGGGATGATCTTGTTTCTTCAGCGCATAGAATGCATTTTTGATCAAGTTAGCCAGCACCTGAGATATTTGATCTTTATCGGCACTTAACACTAATCCGCGGTCCTCATCGGCACAATGCAAACACATGGTCACCCCTTCTTTTTGATGAATGATCATATGATTCTCCAAAAAGGAATACAAATCAATATTTTCCTTTTTAGGTTTAGGTAAACGCATGAGCGATCGGTAGGACTCCACAAAAGAAATCAATCCCTTTCCTTGTTCTTGTATAACATCTAATCCGCGGATGGTTGTTTCAATGGTTTTATCAGTTACTTGTTCACGAGCAACAGGCATTCCATTTTTCGTATAGAACGAAGCAATGGATTCCGACAGTGATGTTATAGGGGCAATGGAATTCATAATTTCATGCGTCAACACCCTAATTAACTTCGTCCATGAATCCAGCTCATTTTCATCCAACTCCTTATTAATATCCTGGGCAGAAATCAACATCAGCCTTTCCTTTCCTGTTTGAAAAGCTACTGCCTTAAGCAATATTTTAACAGCACTTTGATGTACACCCCCCTTAAAACGGACCACCTTCTGCTCCTTATGTCTTATATTGCAAACAGCACACATAAGTCCCTCATCCACTTTTTTCAATTGCTTGGTATGGGTCAATTGATCCAGTCCCAACAATTGTCTCATTCCGCTATTGGCATCAATCACAAATCCATCTGAATTACACGTTAATATTCCTGTTCCTATATGTTCAATCAAGGCCCTAAAATACTGTTCTTGTTGCGCATTGGCCATCAAAGCATCTTGAATCTTATGATTCAATTTTGCCAATTTATAATTCAACTGCGTAAAAACCTTACTCTTGCTATGAAAAGAATAAACCGAATTAAAATCTTCATTCAAAACTGCATCAAAGAAAAAATTAATATGCTCATGCACACGATTTAAGTACTTCACAAAACTAACAATTGAGTAAATAAGCACTAAAAAACTCAGAATCCCCAAAACCGTATACAAACCCTGATTCACAAAACAGATAACAGCAACTACTGTCAACGCCAGAATAATGAGTATTCGAAATACCAACTGCCACCCAAAATAATTCTTCATGACAAACCGTATTTTTTTATTTTTTTATAAAGGGTCTGACGTGTAATTCCCAGTTCCTGTGCTGCCGCAGAAATATTACCAGGATGTGTATCTAAGGCCTTAGCCACTAGTCGTTGTTCCATTACTTCAATATTTAAAGACCTAGAATCCATCGGATCACCAGCCAGAGGACGCAAATAAAAGTCATCGGGTTTTAACACATGACGATCACTTAAAATAATGGCCTTTTCAATACAGTGCTCCAACTCACGGATATTGCCAGGCCATTGATATTTCAATAGTTTATCTTGCGCCTGTCTGTTTAAGCGGGGCATTATTTTATCATATTTATACGCATATTTTTTCAGAAAGAAATCGGCCAAAACCAAAATATCATTTCCTCGTGCACGCAAAGGAGGAACTTCGATATGTATGGTATTAATGCGATAAAGCAAATCCTCACGAAACAACTCGTCTGCCACCATTTGTGAAAGATTCTTATTGGTGGCACATACCAACCTTATGTCAATAGAAACCGATTCATTGGATCCAATACGCGTTAGCTCTCGGCTTTGCAACACCGACAAAAGCTTGGCCTGCAAATGAATGGGCAAATTACCTATCTCATCCAGAAATAAAGTACCATGATTCGCCACTTCAAACTTTCCACAACGTGCCTCCCTCGCATCCGTAAAAGCACCCTTCACATGACCAAAAAGTTCACTTTCAAAAAGCGTTTCTGTAATAGCTCCCATATCCACCGAAACCATCATCTCATTATTTCGTTTTGACAAACGATGAATCTCACGTGCAACCAGCTCTTTTCCTGTTCCATTTTCGCCGGTAATAAGTACATTGGTATCGGTTCGTGCAACCTTCTGCACCATTTTTAGAACATACATCAACTCAGGCGACGAACCAATCATAAATTTTTCATTCGTATTCATCTCCCGCTTTAACTCCCTTTCCTTTTGCTTAAGATGATTCACCTCATGACGAGAAAAACTCAATTGGATGGCTGATTGAATGGTAGCCAATAGCTTGGCATTTTTCCAGGGTTTTAAAACAAAATCAGTTGCACCATTTTTAAGGGCTTTCACTGCCAGTTCCACATCCCCATAGGCAGTAATCAGAACCACCGAACAAGCCGGTGACTGATCTTTTATTTCTCGCAACCAAAATAAACCTTCGTTACCTGTATTGGCTCCTGTCTTAAAATTCATATCCAACAAAACCACTTGATAATCGTGTTTTTGCAACTCCGATATCAACTGATTAGGCGAAGAAAGACATTTTACATAATCATACTGAGCAGACAACAAAATATCCAAGGCACTTAATATACTTTTGTTATCATCAACAATTAATATATTTCCCTTCATCTCGTTAAAAAATTTATTCCCAAATGTATAGCAAGCCCCTCGTATAGACAAATGACTGTAATTTATTTTTACACTCGTTTGTAAAATAAATTAACACACCCTTTTTCTTAAATTTCCTATAACGCTCACATATAGCCACTTATAAATTTGGCATCACTTTGGTTTATCAGCTAACCTGAATTATTCATGAATGTTGGTAACAGCAGATTTATGAATAGCACAGGTTAGAAATAAAAATGATCAATGGATGTCAATGGATAAGATTATAGAAAAGAAAAAAGGCCTAAAAAAGAAACACATCCTCTGGGGCATAGGAGCTCTCCTGTTTGCAACATTAATGGCACAAATAGTATTGAACAGTGGTGAAACCATATATAAAACCGAAAAAGACAAGTTGACCATTAGTACAGTCACCCACGGACTATTTAATGATTATATCACAATCATAGGACAAGTAGAACCAATCTCCACCATATATCTGGATGCCGAAGAAGGTGGAAAGGTAGTAGAAATATTTATAGAAGAAGGTGAAATGGTAAAAAAAGGAGATATAATACTTCAACTTAAAAATACCGATTTAAACACTTCCATCATGAATAGTGAATCACAATTGGCCTATCATGCCAACGAAATGCGCAACACACAAATTCTAATGGAGCAACAACTGCTTACCAACAAACAGCAAAAACTGCAATACGACTTAAAAGTGATTCAGACCCAAAGGCACTATACACAATATAAACAATTTTTTAAAGATGATCTGATTGCCCGAAATGACTTTTTAGAGGCGAAAGAAAATTACGAGTTGGCATTAAAAGAACAAGAATTAGCATATCAAAAAATGATTCAGGACTCCATTTTCATGTCACTTCAGAAGGAACAAATGGATGTGAGTTTAAATAATATCCAACGCAGTCTGCAAATGGCACATGAAAGACTAGATAACTTACACGTAAAAGCGCCTGTGGATGGCCAGCTAGGTTTGCTGGATGCAGAAATTGGCCAATCCATTAAACGGGGACAAAGTCTGGGTCTTGTACATGTACTCACCGATTATAAGATAAATGCCCAAATTGACGAGCATTATATCGACCGTGTAAAACGCAAACTCAACGCTTCCTTTCAAAGAAATAATGAACATTATGGTTTAAGTATAAAAAAAGTATATCCCGAGGTAAGAAATGGTCAATTTAAAGTAGACTTCATTTTCAAGCAACAACGCCCCAACAACATTCGAACAGGCCAGACCTACCATATCAAATTAGAATTGGGACAGCCCACACAGAGCATTATAGTTCCCCGAGGCGGATTTTTTCAAAGCACTGGCGGACAATGGGTTTTTGTACTTAACAAAAATGAAACAGAAGCAGTAAAACGCAACATCAAGATTGGCAAACAAAACCCCGCCTATTACGAAGTATTAGAAGGTTTAAAAGATGGTGAAAAGGTAATTACCTCGAGCTACGAATTATTCGGAGACAATGACAAAATAGACTTACAATAAAGTAAAACACAATAAAAAAAGCGACTATGCACGCTTGCAAATTATTATCTTGTTAACCAAAAACAAAAAAATGATAAAAATAGAAAAGCTAAAGAAAATATTCCGCACCGAAGAAATTGAAACTAGTGCGCTGAACAATGTGAATATCCATATTAACAAGGGTGAATTTGTGGCCATTATGGGTCCTTCGGGCTGTGGTAAGTCTACACTCCTAAATGTGATAGGACTGTTAGACAACCCAACAGAAGGAAAATACTTATTTGACGGAGAAGAAGTAGGGCAATTAAAAGAACGGAACCGCACCAAACTCCGCAAAGGAAACATTGGTTTTGTATTTCAAAGCTTTAACCTAATTGATGAACTCAATGTGTTTGAAAATGTAGAATTACCGTTGATCTACCTAAAATACAAAGCCAAAGAACGCAAAGAAATGGTAGAAGAAGTACTACATCGAATGAAGATAGGACACCGTCGCAAGCATTTTCCACAACAGCTTTCTGGAGGACAGCAACAACGTGTGGCCATCGCTCGTGCGGTAATCGCCAACCCAAAACTAATATTGGCTGATGAACCCACAGGTAATCTGGATTCAAAAAACGGACAAGAAGTGATGAAACTACTCACCGAATTAAATCGCGAAGGAACCACCATAGTAATGGTAACTCACTCCATGCGCGATGCAGACTATGCTCACCGGGTAGTCAACCTATTCGACGGACAAGTGATAACCGAAGAAATGAAAAAAGAAATTGGAGACATCGCCTTGATGTAAATGGCTCCAACATTCTCAATGTCATTCAAAAAAATCAATTTACAAACATCCTTCACATGGTTACCAGTACGAAAAACACTTACTAAACAAACAGAATGACTATTTTTAAACAATACCTACGAAATTTCTGGAGATATAAACAAACGAGTATTTGTAGTATCGGAAGTTTAAGTATCGCCATGGCCACCACACTGATCATTGGCTGGTGGAGCTTACATGAGTTCAGTGTCGATCAATTTAACCAAGACAAAGACTCCATATATCGCATTTGTCGAGCCGGATACATAAATAATGAGTCTATTAAAATAGGCTCTTGTTACGGAAAAGAAGCAGCAGCGTTTAAACAAAAATTTGCAGAAATACAAGAAGTAGTCAGGGTAGTCAATCAATTTGAGGCTAAGTTACAAGTAAACCAAATAAAAGGCAAAGATGTTGTATTTGCTGTTGATTCAAATTTCTTTCATTTTTTTACGTACGATTTAATAAGAGGCGATAAAAACACCTGTTTGTCGTCTCCTTCATCCATAGTAATTTCAGAGAAAGCACAAAAAAAATACTTCCCAAATGGGAATTGTATGGGCGAGATAATCACCTATGAAGGAAAAACTTGGACGGTTACGGCTATTATGAAAAATGTGCCTACCAACTCCCATTTGCAGTTTGATCTTCTGGTACCCATTACCGGAATACCGAGGATCAACCAAGAACAATGGGGAGGCAATGATATTTACAAGACCTATATAAAACTAGCACCCAACACCTCTATACCCTTACTCGAAAAAAATATGTTAAAGGTACTTCATCAGGCAATACCTCCTTTTAGAGAAATACCCATTGAATATAAGCTACAGGCCCTCACCGATATCTATTTCGACACCCAATATTTTAGGTTTGATTCAGTAAAAAAAGGTGATAAACGATTTTCATTTATTTTGTCGTTTATGGCCTTGGCCATTTTATGCATTGCATGTATCAATTTTACCAACTTATATATATCCACTTCATTCCTTCGCGCCAAGTCCATTGCCATCAAAAAAAGCAATGGAGCCACTCAAGTGCAATTGATTTTTGAATTTTTCAGCGAAACTTCTTTGTACGTACTATTATCGTTAGTGATAGGCTTACTCTTAGCCATTAACCTTTTACCAGTATTTAACCAACTGGTGAATTCACAAGTAAGCTTCCATCTCCTGAGTCCAAAGCTCTATGTGTTTTTAGGCCTTATAGGCCTCATAACCATGCTACTTGCAGGTGCATTTCCGGCATTTTCACTTTCAAAACTCAATATAGTGAACACATTAAAGGGCAAAAGCGCCAACAAAGTATTCTCTGGCTTTCAAAAAAGCTTAGTGATCATACAATTTGCCGCCTCCATCGTACTGTTAATAACGATGATAACCATTAAAAAACAAGTATACTTCATGCAGCACACAAGCCTGGGTTTTGATCATAATAACATCATCTACTTAAGCACTGCTCAAGATATTTCTAGTCATTACCAATCATTCAAGCAGAAATTAGAAAAAAGCCCCTATATAGCACAAGTAAGTTCCAAAAGCTGTTTGCCAAACGAATGGAAAACAGGAAGTGCAGTATCAGTTCCCGGCTCTTCAAAGGATCCATATATAATGGAGATTTGTAAAATTAAGGCTAACTATTGGGATGTATTGAAGTTTAAAATAATTCAAGGAGAAGATATAAGCAGGCACGACGAAGGCAAGAATTATGTGTGGATAAACGAGAGTGCCGCTCAAGTATTGATGCTTGACGAACCCATCGGTAAAAGCATTACTGTGTATGATGAACCCATGATCATTAAAGGCGTTCTGGCCAATGCAAAAACCAAATCATTGCACAGCAAAACAGATCCTCAGATTTACATACCCACAGACACAGTAAAATCATCCTACCCTATACTAATTAAAACAACAGGTAATACACCCAAAGCCCTTAAAGCCCTGAAAAAACAATGGTTGACATATAATCCAAACCTTGATTTTGAATATCATTTCTTGGATCAGACCTACTATCAGCTATATGAGCACGAGATAAAATCAGGACAAATGGTCACATGGGGAATGATGATTGCCCTATTGATCACCAGCACAGGCTTAGTGGCCTTAACGCATTACACCACACAACGCAGAACCAAAGAAATAGGCATACGTAAAGCCAATGGAGCTAAAATACATGAACTTGTTTGGATGCTGATAAAAAGCACCTTGCAATGGGTGATCATAGGCTTTATCATAGCTCTTCCCATCGGTTATTATATCGCCCATGATTGGCTCCAAAACTTTGCCTATACAACCCCACTAAGCTGGTGGGTATTTGCCTTGGCCGGAGTCATCACCTTAGCCATAGCTCTACTCACGGTTAGTTGGCAGAGCTGGCGTGCAGCCACAAAAAATCCGGTGGAAGCATTGAGGTATGAGTGATATAATTAACAAAATGAAAAACGATTACACAGCACAGGACTAAAATAAATAAACAAAACTAATGATGAAAAAAAAGAAATATAACATTGCTAATTCCATTGGTATATCTCTGGCCTTTATGATCACGGTTTTCACTGTTTCAAGAATTAGCAATGAACTCTCTTATGACAAATTTCACACTCAATACAAATCTATTTATAGGATAATATGTGACAAAAACGAAGATAAAGACGGTGAATTTTCCTGTCGAATATCAACTAAGTACAATCAACCACTATACGATAAATTCACTGATATTCAAAGCATAACAAAGATTATACCTGCACAACATCTTATCCTCATAAGTGGAGACGAAAAATTTTATCCTACAAAAGTATTTAAAACAAGTCATTCGTTCTTTAAAATGTTTGATTTTCCCATTATATATGGGAGCAAACAGAACTTATTTGACAACGCCAGAGAAGCTGCCATAAGCCGTTCTGCCGCCAAAAAATATTTTGGAACAGAGAATGTGACTGGAAAAACATTGCAAATAAAAACACAATGGCAACAAGAACCAATCACGTACCAAATCATGGCTATTCTGGAAGATTTCCCTACCAATTCACATTTTAAAGCAGAAATCTTATTGTCTTATCCAGAAGAAGAAATAAAGACCGAAGATAATTTTGCATACACTTACTTGTTACTGAAGAAGAATTGTAAAATCGACCATTTTAGTTCAGCACTAAATCACTATTGGGAAGAAAAAACGAGAGCAAACGAAACAAAACCTAACTTCCTTTTACAACCGTTACAAGATATTCACTTGAAAAGTAATTTATGGGATGAATTAGAACAAAATGGAAGTATAAATACTTTATTTGTACTACTATGCGGGGCCATTGTTGTTTTTTTAACAGCACTCATTAATAGTTCAAACCTCAATTATATTAGATTTACCATAGACCATAAAGAATATACAATTCGCAAAATAAATGGGGCTTCTTTTTTTAACATTGCAAAAATCGTCATTAAAAAATCATTATACCAAACGTCAACAGCCATCATAATTGGAACTATCATTATCTGTTATATATCCTACTCAACGCCTTATTCATTTCTATTTTCCAGCCCTATCAAATGGATCACAATCAGCGCTTTGGGATTCTACCTTTTGTATGCAGCGATTTCATTTTTACCTCTCCTATCTGAAAAGGTAAAGAAAAACTTCTATGGTGAACCCACATATGGCACACAAAAATTTATTTATCCCACCATCTTTCAGATAGCTTTATCCTCCTCAGCCATTATATTTTCAATCATTATTTTTCAACAAATAAAATTAATTGGGAACCTTCATCCTGGAAAAGAAAAGGAATCCATTATAATTATACCCAATGTTCCATACAAAGCTATCGGACGTTATGAAACATTCAAGTCTAACTTATTACAACATTCTGTAATAAGAAACGTTAGTGGTTCATTACTTGAGCCAGGGGCCATACTTGCTTTTAATTGTCCTTATAGCCTGGATGGTGCTCCCTGCGACCCAACAAAAAAAATAAACCTACTTTCTATAGACAAAGATTTCTTTTTATTGTTTGACATACAACCCATCGCAGGAACACTAGACATGGGAACAACTTCCTGTTACGAATGGGAAAATATAGCTATTAAGGCAAACAATGTGCAAACAAAAAACATAGAATACGTGAAGATTCTAGAAAAATACAACCAAGAACATGGACGCCATATAGAAAAGTATGTGATCAATAAAGAAGCTTTAAAATTATTTAACATACAACAAGCCATTGATGCAATAGGTAAACAATTAAAACCCGAATTTATAGCTCCATACCTACTACCCAAAGGTGAAATCATTGGGGTAATTGATGATCTTCATTATCAAAACATATTTTCAAAAGAACAGCCCATCGTTTTGACTGCAAAAAAAATCATGAATAGCACCTTTATAATAAAGATAGATCCTCATCGAAAAAAAGAAGCTTTACAAGTAATAAAAAAAGAATGGTCAAAAATAAACACAGAATACCCTATTGATTATCAATTCTTACCAGATTTATATTACAAAATGTACCGCAATGAATACCAGGAAAAAAATGCAATCATGATCTTTTCCTGTATATCCATTCTAATATCATCCATCGGCATGTATACACTATCATCCTACAGCACTCTTCGTAAAACAAAGGAAGTGGGCATACGTAAAGTCAATGGAGCCGACTCCTACCAGATTATAGTTCTGCTATTAAAAGAATATACGAAATGGATCTTCATAGCATTAATCATTGCTATCCCTATCTCTTATTTATGGGCCATTCAATGGCTCCAAAATTTTGCCTACAAAACAACGCTCAATGGGTGGATATTTGCCTTGGCTGGAGTCATCACCTTAGCCATTGCTCTACTCACGGTTAGTTGGCAAAGCTGGCGTGCAGCCACAAAAAATCCTGTGGAAGCATTGAGGTATGAGTGAAACCCCAATACGATGCTAAAATATGCTCATTTATATATAAAGAATCTTACTTTTGCTTATTTATAAGCTGGTGTATGAAATATGTTCGTTGGTTGTGTAATTACTTATTAAGAATTATAAATTACTTATTTCCCATCCCTTGGCAAGTACATTCTTTTAATAAAAAGAAGAATATTGCAGGCCAAAATCAAGATGGCATCCAGATCCATGCCCTTTTTGCTAAAAGAAAGATTGCTGGATGGGTATGGTTAACCATTGGCCGGTATTATTCTGCCGATCATTATCCCTACGGAGTCATTTATTCTTTGGGAGTAGCAACGGTGTTCAGACGCCTCGGGATAGGAAAAACCTTAATAGCGCAATGCCTTCAGCTGGGAAAAGAAAATGGGCTTAAAGAATTAGTAGTGCTCGTATTGAACTCCAATAAAAGGGCTCTTCTCTTTTATAATAAGCTAGGATTTAAAGATGCCCAAAAAGGATTATATCCAGAGCAATACTCTCTTGAAACATCCCTTTTTCCCAGTACAAATTACACCGTTTTAGTCATCTCTACTCAGCACAAATCATAAGTTATTTCCGATATAAACATGATCCTCTCTAACCTGATTCAACATCATATGAAACAAATTAAAAAACACATTCTTTAAGCCAAAAAATGTATTACGAAGTACCAATACATCGTTCTGATTCTGCAAGTGTAATTTCATGCACAATCCAGTATGATTGTCATTAGCGAATAGTTCTTGACAACCACTTTTCAGCCAATGCAGGCCATGTTTGAGCAGCCACATTACCTGGTCGCAAACCATAGCCATGACCACCTTTCGATATTATATGAAGATCAACAGGTATTTGATGATCTCTCAAAGCTTTTGTAAACACCAGTGGACTATTTCCATACCTATCATCCGCTGTACCAAATATAAAAAATGGAGGTGTTTGCTCTGTGATATCCAATTCGGGACTTAAACTATTATTCAATCCTTCATCCAAATAAGCAGGATAAATCAACAAGGAAAAATCAGGACGACAAGATAGACTATCCAACGCTTCACTTTTCGCATAAGTATCTACACTAAAATGAGTTGATGCTCTAGCACATAAGCTTCCTCCGGCAGAAAATCCCATAACACCTATTCTATCAGCATGAAGCCCATATATATCAACTTTAGACCGAACCACTCGAATGGCCCGTTGAATATCAATCAATGCAGCCTCCCTTTTTTTTGGTATCCTATATTGCAATACAAAGGCAGTGTAACCCAGTTTATTTAACCATTCTGCAATCTCATATCCTTCCTTGTCCACTGCCAAAATAGAATACCCTCCGCCAGGACAAACAATGATGCCTGCACCGCTACCATTGGCCATTTCCGGCTCAAAAATTACCATTGCAGGATCAGTAATCTGCGACAATCGAAGTACATTTCCTTTATCATTATCACTCACCACAGCTGCACCTTTGGGCAAGGGTTCGTTTGGAACCTCTCCGCTCCATAAACGAATGGTGTCTCGCTCTTGACCCATCAAACTCGTAAAAATCAAAAGCACTATTAAAGTTAAATAAATATGTTTCATTCAATATCCTGATTCATTCAATAAATGTATACACCTACAATAATGACATATTTTATACATTTAATCAATAATTAGGACAAGAATATCACTTCTTAATAATAATCAGATAAACATATTTAAGTCTGCTCCATTGCAATAGCAAGCTACGTATCTCTTTATGCAGCATGCAATCAGCTTCCTCCTCCCCACTATTAGCCATCACCACCACTTTCGTATATGACTGTTTTACAGACACAAAGACCTCCATTCATATTGCCCATCACTTGAGCATCATTACTATTAGGTAATGAAATACCTATTTATTGGGATTGATCACTCTGAACCACTCCTTTACTTTTGCCCTAACTTATTTAGATTGATTCTACAAATCACCATGATCGCAATGATGAAGAACCGGATGTACTACCTACTCTTACTGTGCTTACTTGGCAGTGTGTTTTGCTTCAATATACAGGCACAAAACAAGCCTTGTGTCGTAAAAGGAACCATTCTCAATCAAAAAGGATTACCCATATCATTCGCAACCGTTGCCATTAATAACACAGGAAATGGAACAGTGACTGATGCCCAAGGCACTTTTCAGCTAGCAACCCAGTTCGATGGCAAAGCAGGCCTTACCATCCGAAGCATGGGATACAAACAAAAGACCATAACCATTAACCTCAAAAAAGGTAAGAACATAAACATATTCGAAACACTGGAAGAAAGCACTCAGGACATCGATGAGATAGTGGTAAGTACCAAAAGCAAATCTACACTCATCAAACAAAAAGGTTTCGCTGTAAACACAGTAGAAACCAAAGGCGCTAGTTTACAGAGCGTACAATCCAATGAACTTTTAGATCGGATGGCAGGCATTCAGGTGAAACAGGAAGGAGGACTGGGTTCCAGGCTTTCCTACAACCTCAATGGCTTAAGTGGAAATGCAATCCGTTTCTTTATCGATGGCATCCCCATGGACTACTTTGGACCTTCCTATTCTTTAAGTAGCATTCCGCCTTCCTCCATTAACAGAATAGAAGTCTACAAAGGCGTAGTACCCGTAAAACTAGGCAATGATGCCTTGGGCGGAGCGGTCAACATTGCCACAAAAGATGATGCCAAAAACGGATTAGATTTTTCCTATTCCATCGGCTCTTTTAATACCCATCAGGCATCTATCAACGGAGTTCGAAGAGATAACAAAACAGGATTCACTATTAAAGGAAATGCATTTTACAATTACTCCGACAACAACTACACGGTTAAAGATGTGGAAGCCTACGATGGCGATCCTGCTCTTGGAAGAATCAAACGGATAGATGCCCAACGGTTTAACGACGGATACCTATCCTATGGCGGAAAATTTGACATTGGTTTTACTGGTAAAAAATGGGCCGACAAGCTCTTGTTCAATTTAGTATTCTCCCATATGGATAAAGAAATCCAAACGGGATCAACCATGGAAGTAGTATATGGTGAACGAGAATATAATTCGTCTACCATAGCTCCAGGCATTAATTATATCCAGTCCAACTTCTTAACCGAGGGATTAGATATCAACTTATTTACGATGTATTCTCATTTAACACGTCAAATTGTTGATACTACCTCTCAGGAGTACGACTGGAGCGGACGTATACACAGTGACATTATTGACTATACAACACCAGGAGAAGCAGGTGATCCCACATTAAACGAAGACATAGAAACCAGTTTAATCAATCGTATAAACATCACCTACCAGCTAAACCACCAACTAAAACTTGGTGCTAATTACATCAGAACCGACTTTAACAGATCAGGAGACGATGTACTATTAACGCTCAAAGAACGAGAACTACTAGATGACAAAGGCTACATTAAAAATGTGGCAGGTCTGACCGTTGAAACGAATGAACTCATCCCTGGTCTCACATCTTCATTTTTTATAAAATATTACAACCTGGATGTGAACGCCTTATACAGAAATTCAGACTTCAACAATGCCATTGAACAGGAACATGTAAAAAATAATTATAAAAACACAGGCTTTGGTATGGCCTCATCCTATAAAATATTCAAAGATTTTATAGGGCAGTTTTCGATCGAAAATGGTGTCCGACTGCCAGAGTCTGAAGAAATATTTGGCAACAACACAGAAAATATCACCACCAACTATAACCTAAAACCCGAAAGAAGTTTGAATGCCAATATGGGCTTTAACTACAGCACCTCAGCCATCAACAAACATTACTTATCGTTCATCACAAACTTTTTCTACCGAAATACAAAGGACATGATACGTCAGGCCAACTCGGTGAGTGATGAAGATTACGCCTTTGAAAACTTAGATGATGTCTTAAGCACTGGAGTTGACTTAGACCTCAACTACATGTACAACCGAAAGCTAAGCATTAAGATGGCCATGTCTGTATTAAACGCCAGATTCAACACACAGTATGATGAAAATGGTGCCGCCTATTCCTACTATAAAGACAGACTCCGAAATGAACCCTATTTTCATTTTAACTACGGCATAAAATATTCATTGGAGAATATCATATTCAATCATAGCCAAACCAATATTTCTTACGGCGCAAAATACATACATGAGTATTTCAGGAACTACTCCAGTAGTGGTTCTGCCAATAAGGATATGATTCCCTCTCAGCTTTCGCATAATGTCGGCATTAACATTTCTTTTCCACAAAAGAACTATTCCATAAGTCTGGATGCAAAAAATATTTTCAACGAAACATTATACGACAATTTTGCCCTGCAGAAACCGGGCAGAGCTATTTTTTTTAAAATTAATTATTCAATTCATTAATATTTATCATCATGAAAACAAAACCATTTAGAACCTTTGCATATGCAGCCCTATTGGGATGTCTAATTTTAAATAGCGCATGTAGTGACGATGAGGACGCAGCTGATAAAGAAGATGATTCCACAAAAATTTATACCCTGGCTCAGGAGATCAACAATGGAGACAATACAGCCACAGCATATTTGCAAGGCTTTACAGACCTAACAACCGGTACAAATATCAATGTGGCCAGCAATGGTTTCGAGATACAGTCAACCAATGCAGCCCGTTTATTTTCTGTAAACGATGGGTTCATCTATAACATGGACTATGGTAGCGCAGATATTTCCAAACTTTCGGTGGGAACAAACACCAACTTTTCTATTGAAGACGAAGCCGCTGCAGAATATGCCATAGGCACTGCCTTCCCACGTTGGAAAGCAGTGAGCAGCACCACTGCCCTCATGCACAACGTATCTACAGAAACCATAACAGACCAAGATGGTAATTATGTGGAGGAAGTAGCAACAGCCCGTATTATGTCAGTGAATCTGGAAGACCTTTCTTTTGGTTCTATTCAGGAGTTTACAATTCCCAAAAGTACAACGGATACAGAGAACGATTTTTACACCTTTCGGATTGACGCACCCATTGTTTCTGGGAATAAGGTCTATTACGGGATGCAAAGATATCAGTATGATGCCGATGGAAACCGCATTGGAGGAAACCATCTAAACATACAAACCATGGTACTTGATTACCCTTCGTTGGAGAATCCGGTGCTGATAGAATCAACTATCGACGGTGTCGTAGGGGCTACCAATGGATACAGAACTCCTACCATGCACCTCAGTGAAAATGGAGATGTATATCAACTAACTGGCGCAGGTCCTTTGGTTCATAAGGTGGAAGGAAAAGATACACACTTTTTAAAACTTAGCAACGGAGATTACGACAATAGCTATTCATTTAATCTGAATGAGGCACTCAGCAGAAATATAGCCTCTACAGGATGGTTCTATGCCGGTGATGGCATTGGCTATGTCACCTACTATGATGTGGACGAATACAACTCAACAAGTGGAGATTATGAAAACATTTACTGGGGTGTAGCAAGGGTAGATCTGATCAATAAAACAGCCATCGAGTTAAATGTTCCAACCGGCTTATACCTACTGGAATACCAAAATGTAGTGATTGAAGATGGAAAAGTTTATATGGTTCTTGCGCCCATCGGCGGTAGCGGAAACGTATATATTTTTGATACCACCTCTGAAAGTGCCGACGGATTTGAAATAGGAGCCTCGGTGACTACAGGTGCAAGTTCATTTTACATAGGTGTGTATTAGCATTTTGAGAAGATACACACATTTTTGATTATAAAATAAAAAGACATGAAACGAGCCATGATAAATACTTCACTCACAAAAAAATGAATCACTTAGGCGAGTTCCATATAACCATTAAAAGATAAATTTAAACATATGAAAAATATTGTGATCATATCCATGCTTGTATTAAGCATGCTGGCCTGTTCTTCAGAGAAAGGCAAAAGAGGACCTGATTATGCTGTCGTGAAAAAAGAACTAGGGTTAAATGCTGAACAAGAAAAACAGTTTGACAACATAACCGAAGCGTATCAAAAAAAACGTGAAGAAACATTTGCTGCTGCTCGATCTGCCGGTAACATGAACAGAGAAGCAGTGATGGCACAGATGAAACAGATTTTTGCAGACCAAGGGGAAGAAATCCATAAGATATTGAATAAAGAACAATTCGAAAAATATGCTGATTTTATGGAAAACAATATCCCTGGTAAAGCTGGTTACACAAAAAAAATACTGGCTCAAATCAAATCTGAACTCCAACTGACCGAAGAACAATATGAAATAGTGCTGGCTGTTGATCAAGCATTTGAAAAATCATATGTGAATGCCCACGATAAATATCACGGCGATCACAAAGCAGCCAAAGCATATTGGATGCAATTTGACAAAAACCGTAAGGATGCCATTAAAAATATCCTCAACGAAGAACAATACAATCAGTATTTAAAAATTGTACAAGAGGTTAGCTTTCGTGGAGAACACGGAAAACAATAATATCTTATTATTATTTTAACTACTTAGTCCACCCCAAAATCTATTCATATTTTTAACCCGTAAAATGCCTTTGAAAATCTATTACGAAGTTCTAATGCCTCATTCGGGTTTAATGAATAGACTTTGGGGGATATTGCTTTTCTTACTTATGTATCAAGATTTTGTTGCAGCAAACGAGTCTATCATACAAAGAAAAGTTAAACACCTACAGTACAAACTTTTAACATCCATGCCCCGAAAGTGATGAACATTCCACCCTCCATCAAAAAAACAATATACAACCTGCATTTATATTTAGGTTTAGCAGCCGGATTAATTATATTTCTAGTTTGCTTAACAGGTGCTTTATATACCTTCAGAACCCAAATAGAAAATGCCATCAACTATAAAAAAGTTTATATAGAAACAAGGGATCAGGCCTTTATTTCTTTAGACAGCATTTCGTCAAGGCTTCATCAACAAGGACTCCATATAAACAGCATCACCAATTACAATGCTAAAAACAGGAGTATTGAAGTCCATTATAGTTCGATTGAAGGAGCAAACGCAGGAATGTATTTTATAGATCCCTATTCGGGAGATATATTAGGCAAACGAAATACATCATTGGGAAATATTTTCAGCCTCATACTATCCTTACATAAAAACCTATTGATAAACAACATAGGCAAAACAATCGTGGGCATATCCATTTTAATATTTGTTTTTATGCTATTATCTGGATGGATATTATGGTTTCCCAAAAGATGGAAAGGACTAAGAAGGGCACTAACAATCAAAAGAAAAGAAGGAAACTCCAGGTTTATTCTTGATTTACACAATGTTTTGGGATTTTACTTTATTCCTGTAATGCTTTGGATATCCATCTTAGGTCTGTATATATCCTTTCCCTGGGTTAAAAGTGCACTGATTGTTGCCCTAGGTGGAAATCCGGTTATATCACAAAGTACCGGAGACGAACGTGCTCAGGTAAACAGTGAACTTTCGGCATCCTTTGCAGAATCTCTGGCCAAAATCATGGCACAAAAAGAAGATGCGAAAGAGGAAACTCCACAGCCCATCATCTCTTTAGATAGTATTACACGCATTAGCAACAAACTACTACCCTACCAAGCTATTACCACCATAAAGCTACCGGATAAAGACAATAGCTGGATAAGCGTAACAAAAATAAACCGTGAAAACGTTTTAAACGCTTTACTTCCAGACCTTATTGAACTCAACAAAAAAGGAGAGCTCAAAAACATGGAACTATTCAGAGACAAGTCCCTCAGCGAACAATTTATTGCATTGTCACTTCCCATGCACACAGGAGAAATATTAGGCTGGCCAAGCTTAATACTCTATTTTATAACCTGCTTGGTAGCAATGTCATTACCGGTTACCGGAACCTGGCTATGGTATAAACGCCTCAAAAACAAATGGAGACTTCAAATGCCAGCCAAATCACATACGCAAACAAAAAAGACACATAAAAATATTCAAGACAATTGGTTAATAGCCTATGCCAGCAAATCCGGAAACTCAAAATTAGTCGCTCAAAAAGCACAACAGCATTTTTCAGATCACGGAATACGAATAAAATGCAAAAGTATATCCAAGGTTGATCTGACCACCATACCCCACCTCGACAAACTATTTATAGTCATCAGTACAGATGGAGAAGGCGTTCCGCCTCCATCGGCCAATGCTTTCTTTCACTATCTGGATCATGACACACCTAACTTAGACAAGTTAAATTATGCAATATGTGCACTGGGTGATTCCTCCTATGCATATTTCTGTCAGGCAGGTAAAATGCTAGATACCAGACTCTCAGCACTAGGAGGCACAGCAATATTATCGCGAGTAGACTGTGATACAGATTTCGCAAAACCAGCTACGGCCTGGATCAAAGAAGTAGTAGCAAAAACTAATCACAACGAGTACAACAACACCCTATCAAAGGATATAAAGATAAACGCTATCTCCGAACAAGTTGCAAGGATAAAACAAGTACAGCCCATTACCAATGGCACTTCTGAGAAACCCTGTTATCATCTTGTTTTACAAACACATGATAGCCTCACCCATATAAAACCTGGTGATTCTATTGAAATAAAACCAGAAAATCCACATTGGATTGTAAAAGCGTTGGGTGAAAAAATAGGCATTATGACCGCAACCCCTTCTTACATGTATTTACAAAAGAATGTAGAGCTAACTTCGGTTTCAGAAAAAACGGCCCGCCGCTATTGCGAGGCATCAGAAAATCAGGATTTAGCAGCATTGCTTAACAATCAGCACAAAGCCAAGCGCTATTTATCAAAGGCTAATTTTTTAGATCTTTTAAATGACTTCCCTGCCCACCTGGATTTTCAGAAGCTAAAAGAGATCGCTCCCAGCATTAAAAATCGTTATTATTCGATTGCCTCGTGCACAGAAACCTATCCTAACGAAATACACCTCACAGTTAAGGCTATCCGCTATTTATTTAACAACAGCATACACGAAGGAGCCGCATCCATACAGATAACAGAAAAACTAAAGGAGGGAAATACATTAACATTCAAACACTACCCCAATTTGGAGTTCAGGCTTCCCCAACAAGATAGCCCGCTCATTATGATTGGTGTAGGCACCGGCATTGCACCATTCCGAGCCTTCTTACAGAATTATCAACACAGAAATATTAAAAATAAATGCTGGCTTATTTGGGGCGACAAGAACCACGCCTGCGATTATTTATATAAAGATGAACTTCAACACTTTAAAAAAGAAGGAATACTGCAACGCATGGATCTTGTTTTTTCACGAGACGGAAATAAAAGACAACATGTACAAGATCTATTACCCATTCATACCAACGAAATAATTAACTACTTATCGCAAGGTGCCCATCTATATGTATGTGGCTCCATGAAAATGGCCGCCGATGTAAAACATACCCTAACAGCATTACTCACCGGAACATCAGAAGATATGGACAAACTCATGCAAGAAGAACGCTATCATGAAGATGCTTATTAAATATATTTCATATCAAACACGAAGGTATGGAAGCCAAGGATAAAACCACAGCCACAACAAATTTTATATTACTTTAACATACTGTTTATGAATAAATGCCATCTTTCGTACATATAGCCCCAAAATAAGAGCGAATCGTAAACTTTTCTGAATAATTCATCATCTATTTATCTTTAAAAACAACTTCAATCTGAAAATGTTACTATTTTTATAGCGCCAACTTCACGATTAAAATTGTCAAATGGATTATTCGTTAATAGATTTACTAAAACTGATAGGAGCTGTAGGCCTCTTCCTGTATGGAATGAAGCTCATGAGCGAAGCCCTTCAGAAGGTTGCAGGCTCCAAGATGAGAAGCATATTTGCCGCGATGACCTCCAATCGTTTTTTGGGTGTACTAACTGGCTTGTTAGTTTCTGCTACCATCCAGTCGTCCAGTGCCACCATTTTAATGGTCGTTAGTTTCGTAAATGCCGGTTTGGTTTCGTTGATGGAATCTATCGGTGTAATAATGGGAGCCAATGTGGGCACTACCATTACCGGTTGGCTCATATCTTTGTTCGGATTTAGGTTTAACTTTACGGAATATGCACTACCCTTAATGGCTGTAGGTTTTCCTCTGGTATTTTCCAAGAGTACCCGTCATAAGTCATGGGGTGAAGCCATTATTGGCTTCTCCATCTTATTTATGAGTCTTGACTTCATCAAAACCACCTTCCCGGACGTCAATAGCAGCCCCGAAATTTTAAGTTTCTTATCCGACTATACCAACTTAGGCTTTGCATCCATCCTACTCTTTCTTCTTATTGGCAGCCTACTTTCCATCATCGTACAATCCTCAGGCGCTACCATAGCCATTACCTTTGTCATTTGTAGCCAGGGATGGGTACCCTATGAACTTGGTGCAGCAATGATTTTAGGCGAAAATGTAGGAACCACCATAACCCCCAATATTGCAGCCACCATAGGTAATATCTCGGCCAAACGAACTGCTCGCGTTCATATGTTATTTAACCTACTAGGCGTGGTCTGGATGTTATGCGTTTTCACACCCTATACTTCTTTTATTAAAGACAGCCTTAGTAACGTTAATGCTGTTTCTGTAAAAAACCCACAGGCTCTTATTCCTTTCGCCCTGGCCCTGTTTCACACCTCCTTTAACATCATTAACCTACTTCTCTTTATAGGCTTTGTTCCATTCATACACCGCGTCATTATTGAACTTGTTCCTCATAAAGGTGAAGAAGGAGAAGAGTTTAAACTTAGATATATTACCACTGGCATGCTCTCCACCTCCGAACTTTCTATTTTACAAGCTAAAAAAGAATTACAGTCCTATGCCAAGCATACCAATAAAATGCTAGGATTCAACAGAAAATTATTACTGGAGGAAAACGAAAAGAAATTTAACAGACACTATGCCAATATAGAAAAATATGAGTCAATCAGTGACGATGTGGAAGTGGAAATCGCCAATTACCTGGCCAAAGTTTCACAGGGAAAACTCAGCGAACAAAGCCGCGCAAGAATTAGAGCCATGTTAAAATTGGTCAGTGATTTGGAAAGTATCGGTGATAGCAGCTTTACACTGGCCCGTATCATCAATCGCATGCATAAAAACCACATCAAATTTTCACCCACCATGATGGATAAATTAGATTTGATGTTTAATTTGGTAGAAGAATCCTTAACAGCCATGCGACAGAATTTAAACACCGAAGAGAAAAAAATTGAACTGACAAGAGCCAATAAAATTGAACAACAAATTAACCAATACTACCACCAACTAAAGTCTGAACACCTGGAAAGCCTAAAAAATGACGATTACTCCTACGATGAAGGAATTGTTTTCACCGATATTTTTCACGAATGTGAGAAAATTGGAAATTACGCCATCAATGTATCTGAGGCCTTATTCGAAACCAAGCGCTAAATTATAATATTTTGTCCACAGATACTGCTTGTTAAAACGGCAAAATATTTTGTTTTACATCCTAAAACAAGCATTCTTCTGTGGACAATAGACACAAAGCATTTCTTTGCACCCGAAACCAATTCCTTTAGTTCTTCTCGAGAACTAAACACACAATCAATCAAGAACTTATTAAAATGAGACACAGCACCGCTATGGTGAATTGAAACAAGTTAACTGCCTACTTGACTGGCAGTAATTTTAATTCGAAACAGATTTTCTAATTAATAGTTTAACGTCTTTCGGGTCACCGCAATAAAAATATCCATCTCCCTAAGGTGATCTTTGATGGCCAACAATTCCTTAATAGAAATTAAGCCAATCTTATAATTATATTCCGGACCTGTATATTCCTCTGATATACTAATAAAATTAAAGTGAGCTAAATCTTCATCCTTTCGATACCGAAGATAGATTTCGATCTCGCCCGACTGCACATATAAAAATTCTTTATAAAAATTCTTTTTCTTGTACTCATATTTATAATCATGACCAATGGCAGTAATATCAGACAGAACAGCAGAACCGGTTGGATAACCTCCAGCTCCTTTACCAAACATAAACTGCTTATCATAAGCTAATCCCTTAATCACAACACCATTAAACTCATCCTCCACATTGTATATATACTTATCCTTCTTCACCAAGCGAGGCAATACAAACAAAGAAATCTTATTCTCTTCGAGTTTTTCAACCTGCCCCACCAACTTAATCTTGTAACCTTTTTCTCGGGCAAAGCGAATATCAAAATCCGAGATATTCGAAATGCCATAATGAAGCACTTCTTCCGGATTCACTACCGTACCAAAACTGTGGGCCGTTAAGATCACTAGCTTAAATAAGGAATCGAAACCATCCACATCAAAACTAGGATCCGCCTCGGCAAACCCCAACTCCTGCGCTTCTTTTAACGACTCAGCATAGCCCTTGTTTTCTTCAAATATTTTTGACAGTATATAATTTGAGGATCCATTAAGAATTCCGGTAACAGACAGCAACAAATCATTGTCATAATACTCCTCCAGGTTGCGAATAACAGGTATACTACCACAAGCAGAAGCTTCATACAGCAAAGAAACCCCATATTCTTCTTGAAGCTTGATGAGTTCCGCCAAGTTTTCTGCAATCATTTTTTTATTAGCCGAAACGACATCTTTCCCATTTCTTAAAGCAGCGGCGACAATATGGAACGCAGCATCTGCATCCGATATTAACTCAACAACCAAATTAATATTTTCATCCTTCACCAACTCTTCACCAGAATAGCAGAACATACTTTCAGGCAAAGCACGTTGCCTTTTATTCTTTACACAAATTTTTACGATCTCAGCATCCAAAGCCGGACTTTTTTGAAGCACATCATATAAGCCCTGTCCAACTACGCCGAAACCGACCAATCCAATTTTTAATTTTTTTTTCATCTTATCAGGATAATGAATCTATTAAATTAAGAATAATATGGGGTACAATCATTTGATGATACCCCATGAAAATTATGAATTCTTAAAACCTAGTTCTAAGTCAGCCAATATATCATCAATATGCTCAATACCAACAGACAAACGAAGCAATCCGGGCTCCACACCTGCTGCCTTTTGTTCTTCAACAGATAATTGTTCGTGAGTGGTTGTGCTGGGATGTATAATGAGTGTTTTTGCATCACCAATATTTGCTAGATGACTCACCAACTCTAGCGACTCAATAAACTTATCGGCTCTATCGTTGCCTCCTTTGATCTTAAAAGTCATAACGCCACCAAAACCACGTTTCAAATACTTTTTAGCCAGTTCATGATAGTTCGAGCTAGCCAATCCTGGATAATTTACATATTCTACCTCCGCATGACCTTCTAACCACGATGCAACTTTCAGGGCATTCTCCACTGTTCTGTCTAGTCGCAACGACAACGTTTCCAGTCCTTGTATCAACAAAAATGAGTTAAAAGGACTCAATGTAGGACCAAAGTCACGCAAACCTTCCACACGACAACGAATAGCAAAGGCGATATTTCCAAATGGACTACCCTCACCAAAAACATCCCAGAACTTCAGTCCGTGATAACCTTCACTAGGTTCGGTCAATGAAGGAAACTTACCATTGCCCCAATTGAAATTACCCCCATCCACAATCACTCCTCCAATAGATGTTCCATGACCACCAATCCACTTAGTAGCAGATTCCACAACAACATTAGCACCATGTTCCAACGGACGAAATAAATAACCCGCTGCTCCAAAGGTATTATCAACAATCAAAGGGATACCATGACGTTTGGCAATCTCACCCAGTTTTTCAAAATCAGGAATATTAAACCTTGGATTACCAATGGTTTCAACATAAATAGCCTTTGTATTTTCATCAATACGAGCCTCAAAATCCTTCGGATCATCACCTTCTACAAAACGAACATTGATACCCAGACGTTTAAACTGGACTTTAAACTGAATAAAAGTACCCCCATATAAATACGAGGTAGACACAAAGTTATCTCCCGCCTGCAAAATGTTGGTTAATGCAATAAACTGCGCCGCTTGTCCTGAAGCTACAGCAACGGCAGCTGTACCCCCTTCAAGAGCCGCCATTCTTTTTTCAAAAACATCGCTAGTGGGATTCATAATACGCGTGTAGATATTTCCAAACTCCTTCAAACCAAACAGGTTAGCTGCATGTTCCGAATCATTGAACAAGAAAGATGAGGTTTGATAAATGGGTACAGCACGCGAATTAGTGTCAGAATCAACCTGATGTCCTGCATGTAATTGTAGCGTTTCAAATTTTAAATCAGCCATGATATATAATATTTAATAAATAATAAAACAATAGCAATTCCACTTCTGAATGCGTGACGCATTATATTAAGAAGTTATTTGTTTTTATTATTCAAATACAATGCGTCGCGACATTACAATGTCATCATCATTCGACACATCATATCCAATACCATAAAAGAATGATTTGTAATAGCCTTTGAACCAAAGCTATTGGCATTAGTAGAAGTAGATATATAATTTATACGAATCACAATAAATTTTCGTTTACACAAATAAAGGAAATAATAAAGACAAATAAAAGAGTTTATCATCTTATTTAATAGGCTTTTCCATTTTTTTTAATTTCATAACGCAACCTTTTACAAAAATACAAGTCTAAGTAACTGTAACCATTTAAAAAAATCACCAACTATGAAAAATGTCCTATTTACAAAATTATTCAAAATCAACAAATTAGACATCCCCGTAAGATTCCTACTACTACAAGTGCTCGTGCTAATGGCAGCTATTTTTTTAATAGCCTTATAGTACAAAAAGACCGAAGGCTGTCTCCAAAGTTAAACATGAAAAGGCAGCCTTCAAGCAATTATCTTTTGAAGAGTCCTTCCTCACGCCCCTGTTTAAGTCCAAAATGATAAGTCAGGTCTACAATAGGCAATACAGGCGTTTCTGTTCCCTTACCCAAGGTGAGCCAATAACCAGCCATCAGTGAAAAATGAGGACTTATCTTCAATCTGAGCGACGAATTCTGTTCCAGAGAATTGCCTGCACTACCATCAGAGAACAAAGCTCTTACAGCCACTGTGGCATACAAATTTTTGCGAACATAAAAATCGCCTTGCAGCCTAGCCGAGCCAAAACCACCTCCCCCCAGAATCACATTGCTTCGTTGGCGAAGGAGTTTTCGTTGCATATATTCAACATCAGTCTTCTCTACCTCAAACCCATAATCATAGGCAATGGCACCCGTAACAACAATATAGGCCTGTTCAACACTTCCGCACTGAATATCCTTTAAAAAAGGCTTACTCAAAATAAGTTCATTCTTAACCCCAATACTAATAGGCAAATTTCTATCCAGTGGAAATATGCTGGAGTATTCCATTTTTTGTCCCCAATATAACATGGGAGCATACGAATACACTTGATGACGTGAAGCAAAATACCATTCACCCCCCAACCATTCTTTTTTTACGTAAAAAGCCGGTACCACTCCCAAACCAGCCAATGAAGTACCAAACTCAACACCTTTTCTGACAGAAAACCGTGATGGCATAATAATACTAATATCACCGGCCCGTTGAGGAACCACACCAGCTGTCTCATAACTCCAAACAAAATCGGTACGAACATTGGAAGCCTTATAGCCCATCGGCTGCAGCGGATTAAACTTATTATATTCACTCTTTTTATTGGCGTCCTCCTGTCTTTTTCGAATTTCGCGTTTACTGGTTCCCTTATTCCTCCTTTGCGACATTAAAAAGGAATGCTGACTGGCAAGCAGCACCAGTACCATGAAAAACAATTTAAATGAACTATTCATCCCGTTGTAGTTTTAGCGATCCATTTATTTCGATGAAACCATCCTGACATTTAACCATCCGCATAGTCCTCCTTCAAAGTTACAAAGCCTACAGACCCGTTACATCATCATTACACCCTATATAATATTACATAGTTAATAAAACGAAAAGAAAACCAAAATATTTTGATGGATTTTAGACAAAAAACAATCATCAACAAATTACTAGTCTATACCTCCTTTTTAACGAATACAAGAATTTCTGCATTCAAGTCACAAAAAACTCTAAAAACTTTTAGTGTAAAAATAGTTTCCAATTAGAAATACCTTTCTTACATTTACACACAATGAAGAAGAAAGATTACATAGAAAAGATAACCCAGCTTTTTTTACAATATGGTATTAAGAGTGTGAGCATGGATGACATAGCCAAAGAACTGGGGATTTCAAAAAAAACACTTTACCAAATATATAGTGACAAAACAGAGCTAGTAAAAAAAAGCATTAACCATATTCTTGAGGAGATGGACAAAATCATAGAAGAGTTTAACAATTCCTCTCTAAATGTCATTGAGAAGGAGGTCCATCAACGTAAAAAATACATAGATACCTACTTAAAAATTAAACCGACATATTTATTTGATTTAAAAAAATTTTACCCGCAAATATTCACCGATTTTGTGGAACACAAAAATAAAATGATCATAAAAACAACCAGATCATTTATTGAAGAAGGGCAAGATCAAGGTTTCATCAGACAGGATTTAGATGCTGATTTTATAAGTAAGCTGTCCATAACCTTGGCTTTTGCAGTATTTTATCCTGAAGTCAGCACCATATCAGAAGCAGACCTAACATCTAAACATTTTTCCAATCAGTTTTTTATTTATCATATGAATGGTATTTGTTCTGAAAAAGGACGCAAGTTATTTAATGAACTAATACATAAAGATTCGCTTTAAACATATAATAAACCAACAAGATATGACATCCAATATCAAACTACTGCTTATTCTATGGATAGCTGGCATTTCCCTTGAAGGAAGTGCACAATCAGACACATTAAAAGTCTCTTTGAGACAAGCCATGGCCTATGCCACCGAGTTCGGCTACCAGAGTATCAATGCGCAACACGACATAGAAATAGCACAAAAAAAAGTAAATGAAACCATTTCTATTGGTTTACCGCAGATAACAGCCAGTGGTTCCCTAACCAAGAACTTGCTTATTCAAGAAATCGTTGCACAGATAGACGGACAAACCCAACGATTTAAAATGGGAACCAATTACAGCAGTTCCTTTGGAGCACGTGCAGAACAGCTATTATTTGATGGCTCTTATCTAGTTGGTCTACAAGCTAGCAAAGTATACGTACGTTTATCAGACAATGCCAAAGAAAAGACCGATATCGAAATTAAACAAGCTGTTGCTGAGGTATATTTTTTAGCCTCCATGGCCGAAAAAAACATCCAAGAATTTGAAAGAAGTCTGAAAATAAACGAGAAAACATACCAGGAAACAAAGGTCTACTTTGACAATGGTATGAAAGAGGATATTGATGTGGATCAAATCAAGTTAATGGTAAATGAATCCAGACGTTTGTACCAAGAAGCCCTGCGACAAAAAGCCATCACAATGGCCATCCTGAAATTTTCAATGGGCTACGACATTGACAAGCCACTAATAGTTACAGAGAGCGTTACCGAATTATTGTCTCCCATCCCTCTCAATCCGGAGTTAGATTTTGAAATGAACACTCACATTGATTATAAAACACTGCTCACACAGATAGACATTCAGGGCTTGGATATTAAAAACCAAAAAACACTAGCACTGCCCAGGTTAACAGGTTTTGCAAGTTATGATTACACCATGCTGGGCGATCAATTAAACGACCTAATCAATACGGATGCAGCAGCTATCGGACTAACCTTGAGTATACCCATATTTTCCAGCGGCTCACGATCTGCTCAACTCAAACAAAAAAAACTGGAACTCACCAAGCTAACTGTTGAAAAGCAAATGCTGGAACAAAGCTTAAAAAGAGATTTGCTGGTTGCAGAGACCAACCTCAAAAACGGAAAAATACAATATGACAACGCAAAAGAAGCACTGGATATTTCAACCAGAATATATCACAAATCCTTGGTCAAATTCAAAAATGGTATCATGAACAGTCTCCAACTATCGCAAATTGAAAATAGCATGATAGAGGCTGTTATCACGCTAAGCCAAGCCTCTTCCAATTATTTTAATATGTATATCAATTATCAAAAGATAACATCGCAATTGTAATATTATAAAAATACGCTACCTCATGAAAAACCTTATAAAAAACACCATACTTACGATACTGATAATGACGGCATCGGCATGTGGCTCCTCTGTAGACAAACCTACAGAACTTGCGGCATACAAAAAACAAATGACTGAACTTAAAAAGAAGATATCCTCACTAGAAAACCAATTACAAGCAGAAGAAGGAACATCTGCCAACGTGGTAAACGTGACCGCAGACATCATACGACCTAAAACCTATGACCATTATATCGAAGTGACAGGTAAGGTAAAGGCCGACGAAAATACAATTATCAGTCCTGAAGGCGCCGGTAAAATAACCCAACTTTTAGTGGAGGAAGGTGACAAGGTGCGCAAAGGACAAGTATTGGCATATTTAAATACCGACGCCATAGAAAGCCAAATTATGCAGGCCAAGGCAGGTGTAGAATTGGCCGTTACCACCTACAATAGACAAAAGAATCTTTGGGATCAACATATCGGATCCGAAATAGAATACTTACAGGCCAAATCCAATAAAGAATCGCAAGAGCAAAACCTAAAAGCGTTACAAGCACAACTGGCCATGTCAACTGTAAAATCTCAAATAGAAGGTATTGTAGACGAGGTTTTTCAGAAAAAAGGGGAAATTGCAGGACCCGCAATACCTTTTGCTCGCATCGTAAATATCGATGATATTTATATTAATGCGGAGGTGGGTGAAAGTTACTTAGGCCAAATCAATAAAGGAGACACCACAACGGTATATTTTCCAGCCCTCAAAAAAACTGTTGATGCCACCATCTTCAGATCGTCGATGATAATCAACGATATTTCCAGAACTTTCAGGGTACGCATTAACCTAAAAAATACAGATCATGTGATCAAACCAAATCTGATATCCGTTGTGAAACTAAAGGTGTATAAAGCTAAAGATGTGCTTATTGTTCCATCCATACTGGTTAAACAAGATTTTAAAGGCGAATTTATTTTTATAGCTGAGGTAAAGGACGGAAAAACATGGGCAAAAAAACAATACGTTCAATCTGTTTTTAACTCCGATAACAAATCTATTATTAAGGAAGGACTAAAAGATGGCGATGCCATTATCACCCAAGGCTACGACCAAATTGTGAACGGAACCGAAATATCAATTGTAAACCATTAAGCAATACTGTTATGGCTCAAAGAAAAGACGAGGATGTAGAAGAGCATGGCTATAGAAAATTTAAGCCCACTTTTGCTGCCTTAAAAAATAAAAACACCATATATCTATTAACCTTTTTCCTATTTATTGCCGGTATCACCTCCTATCAATCCATGGAGCGTGAACTGTTTCCTGAAGTGGTCATTCCATATATTATGGTCCGTACGCTTCACCCAGGTAACAGTCCCTCAGACATGGAGAATCTGATCACACGACCCATAGAAAAAGAATTAAAAGGTTTGAACGGCGTAAAAAAAATGTCATCATCCTCTTACCAGGATTATAGTTTAATTGTTGTTGAATTTGAAACAGACGTAGAAGTTAAACAAGCTTTACAAGATGTCAAGGACCAAGTGGATAAAGCGAAAACAGAGCTTCCGGATGACTTAGACGAAGACCCCGTTGTAGATGATATTGATTTCACCGAATTCCCCATCCTTAATATTAATCTTTCGGGAGACTATTCCATCTACGAACTAAAAAAGTTTGCCGAGGACCTGCAAGATGACTTTGAAGCCTTACGTTCAGTGAGAGAAGCGGACATCATTGGGGTGGACGAAAGAGAGATTCAAATCAATGTAGACCCATTCAGACTAGAAGCCATGGATCTTACATTTTACGATGTGGAGCAAGCCCTCATCGCTGAAAATGTCACCATAGGAGCCGGTGAGCTCCGGATAGATGGAACCCGACGATCCATCACCACTCAGGCCGATTATCGATCCATCGAAGAAATAAAAAACACCATTGTCAGCGCAAAAGAAGGACATATCCGTTACATCAAAGATGTAGCAGAAGTGGTGGATGGTTTTGAGGAAAAAACCTCCATATCAGTTCTAAACAGACAGCCTGTGGTCACACTATCTATCGTAAAAAGAAGCGGAGAAAACCTCCTGGATGCCACAGAACAGATCTATAAGATCATAAACGAGCGACAAGCCGATGGCTTGCTCCCTAAAGATATTAAGATCGTTATCACCGACGATCAAAGTACCAGCATCAAAGACCAGATCAGTAACCTTGAAAACAGTATCATCATGGGAATGCTATTGGTAATACTGGTTCTTTACATTTTTATGGGTATCCGAAATGCTATTTTTTCGGGACTGGCTATCCCCATGTCTATGTTTATTTCTTTTTGGCTGCTATCACAGTTTGGCTATACAATAAACACCATGATCTTATTTGGCCTGTTACTGGCACTGGGTATGCTGGTAGACAATGCCATCGTGGTGGTTGAAAATGTATACCGTTTACACGAAGAAGGCTTGTCTAAAATGGAAGCGGTTAAAAATGGAGTCAGTGAAATTGCAATTCCCATCATCTCCTCCACAGCAACCACCTTGGCCGCCTTCTTACCCTTGCTGTTTTGGCCTGGTATCGTAGGCGACTTTATGAGCTATATGCCCATAACCCTCATCATAGTCCTGTCTTCATCACTCTTTGTAGCCTTGATTCTAAATCCTGTTTTTGCAGCCCGTTTCATGAAAATTGAAGACATAAGAGCCAAGAAAAACAGAAAAGTACTATTTTCTATCGTTGGTGGAATGGCCCTATTGGGTCTGATATTTTACACTTTAGGATCCATACTTTGGGGCAATATTTTTATACTCCCCCTGCTAATCACTTCCATTAATATATTGGCCACAAAACCTTTTGCCATATGGTTTCAGGAAAAAGGCATTCCTCTCATGGAGAATATGTACGAGAAAACTTTAAGAAAGGCATTGACTAAAAACACATCCGTTATATTGCTGATTTCCTCTGTTCTGTTATTTATTTTCTCCATCATATTTTTCAGCGGAAGCAACCCCAACGTCATATTTTTCCCTGAGAATGAACCCAAAACAATATACGTAACAGCCGAACTGCCCCTCGGTACAGACTTGGATATGACCGATTCTTTGACTCTGAAAGTTGAGGATAGAATATACGAAACACTCAACCAATACGAACATATTGTTAAGTCGGTTGGTATAACGATCGGTAAAGGCAAAGGCGGTTTGTTCGAAGGCGACCGCTCACCTAATAAATCGTTAACCACCATTACTTTTGTGGAGTACGAAGACAGACATGGAATTAGCACTACCGCTATTATGCAAGAACTCACCAAATCATTTCAAGGTTTTGTGGGTGCCAAAATATTTATCGAGAAAGAAGACGAAGGACCTCCAGTGGGCAAACCCATTAATATAGAGGTGTCTGGGGATGATTTTGAGCAGCTCATTGCTACCTCGCAGGATATCATACGCCTCATCAATGAAGACAAAATACCTGGCATAGAAGAACTCCAAATGGATATCAACCCCAACAAGCCCGAAATGCTACTGGAGATCGACCGGGAGAAAGCGCGCCGTTTCGGTTTATCAACATCTATGATTGCCAGCACTATCCGTACTGCCGTATACGGTAGCAATGTAGATAAATACAAAGAGGGAGAAGATGAATTTGAAATGATGGTGCGACTGGCAAAAAAATACCGCAGCAGTACCACCCAACTCTTAAACTTAAAGATACGAGTGGAGCATGACGGAACACCCTATTATGTGCCTATTTCATCAGTGGCTGATTATAAATACACATCCACCTACGAAAAAATTAATCGCATTGATAATTCAAGGGTCATAACAGTCTACTCTAATGTTAACGAAGGATACAATGCCAATGTAATTAACGCACGCATCAAAGAACTATTGGCCGACTACCCCAAACCGAAGGGTTGCAAGTGGAAGATGACAGGAGAACAAGAAAGCCAACAAGAGACTTCTGACTTTTTGGTGGGAGCTTTGCTATTGGCCGTTGCCTTGATATCCATGATACTTATCACCCAATTTAACTCAGCCATTAAACCTTTGATTATCCTAGGAACCGTACTTTTAAGCACCATCGGCGTATTTATGGGTCTGGCTACTTTTAAAATGGATTTCGTAATTCTGATGACAGGTGTGGGTATTGTTTCATTGGCTGGTATCGTGGTGAATAACGGTATTGTCCTAATCGACTACATCGATATTCTACGAAAAGAAAAGAAGAAAGAAAAAGGACTGAAAGAATACCAAAGATTACCCATGGAAGATGAAGTGGAATGTATTATTAAAGGCGGTAAAACAAGACTTCGTCCGGTTCTGCTCACAGCCATCACCACCATACTCGGACTTGTACCCTTGGCCACTGGTTTTAACTTCGATTTCTTTGGTTTACTCAACGAACTAAACCCACACATATATTTTGGAGGTGACAACGCCGATTTCTGGTCACCTATGTCATGGACTGTGATCTTTGGCTTGAGCACTTCTACCGTACTCACTCTGATCATGTCGCCAGTTATGTTTTTAGTAGCTGTCAGACTTAGAAACAGACTATTCTCCGAAAAAAAAGAATAAAGTCTTGCAGCCCATCAACACCATCAACAAAGCCCTGATGAACAACAATTCACCAGGGCTTTGTTTTATTTTGAATACACTTTATTTTCTTGTTCCGCTACCCGAATAAAAGTAGTCCGTTTAGATAGCTCTTTTAATTTTGACGCACCCACATATGTACATGTACTACGCAGGCCACCAAGAATATCTTGCAGCGTATGTTCTACAGGGCCACGATAAGCTACTTCCACCGTCTTACCTTCGCTAGCTCGATATTCTGCAACACCTCCCACATGTTTATCCATGGCAGTGGCAGAGCTCATACCATAAAACTGCTTATATACTTTACCTTCTTTTTCGATGGTTTCGCCACCACTCTCGTCATGACCGGCCAACATACCTCCCAACATCACAAAATCAGCTCCGGCACCAAAAGCCTTAGATACATCACCTGGAACAGAGCAACCTCCATCACTGATAATCAGCCCTCCCAGACCATGAGCTGCATCTGCACATTCAATAATTGCCGAAAGCTGAGGATATCCCACGCCGGTTTTAACCCGTGTAGTACAAACCGAACCAGGTCCTATACCCACCTTAACAACATCAGCACCTGCCAGCAGAAGTTCCTCTACCATCTCTCCGGTTACCACATTACCTGCAATAATCACTTTGTCAGTAAATTGGGTCCTTGCTCTCTTTACAAAAGACACAAAATGTTCTGAATAACCATTGGCCACGTCAATACAAATAAATTTTAACGACTTATTAAAGTCTAATATTTGAGTCACTTTATCAAAATCAGCCTCACCGGTACCTGTACTTACCGCGATATAATCTTCTATTCCTTTGGGAGCACTATTTATAAACGTATTCCATTCTTCCACTGTGTAATGCTTATGAATCGCAGAAAAAAGCTTTTTCTTACCCAAAGCAATGGCCATTTCAAAGGTTCCCACAGTATCCATATTAGCTGCCATCACAGGAATACCTGTCCATTGCACACTACTATGCAAAAACTTAAATGTTCGTTCCAAACAAACCTGTGATCTACTTTTTAATGTAGATCGTTTAGGCCGAAACATAACATCCTTAAAACCTAATTTAATTTCATTTTCTATTCTCATAATATCAATCTTTAGCGCACAAAAAAAGGCGGCAATCAATACCAACCTTTAAATATCTTACTTAATATATAACTTTATTTCCTTAAGGCCTCTGCCCCACTAACAATTTCAAGAATCTCATTTGTAATGGAACTTTGTCGCGCTTTATTATAACTTAACTGCAATTCACTTATCAAGTCTGAAGCATTATCGGTTGCCTTATGCATCGAAGTCATTCTGGCACCATGCTCAGCAGCCACAGAATCCAACACAGTTTTAAAAAAGATAGTCTTCAAGGCTTTCGGAATAAGCTCACTCACAATCGTTTTTTCATCTGGCTCATATAAATATACAGATGCATGTCTCGGATCCTTTTCAGGTAACTGAAGGGGGAGAAACTGTTGGATCGTAGCATTTTGGACTGCAGCATTAACGAATTCATTATACGCAACAAAAACACGGTCATACTTCTTTTTTCGGAAGTCATCAAAAATACGGTTTGATATATCTTCCACCGCACTATAACTAAGATGATTATAGATATCATTTTTTTCATCTACGCAAAGAATACCTGCAGATTTCAGGAGCTTTTCACCTTGCTTTCCAATAGCCAGCACATCCAAAGATGCATTTTTAAAGAGCGATGCATATTCTTCCTTTATCAGCTTTGTTACCTCTTTCACAACATTGGAATTAAAAGCACCACACAAGCCCCTGTTACTAGTAATCATTACTACAAGCACCCGCTTGGTTTCTCTCACATCGGCCAAATCAATTTCTATACTATCATCTTCCACTGAGTTAATCAGGTCGTAGATAATCTCATTGAGTTTATCTGCATAAGGTCTCATTCGAACAATATTATCCTGTGCTTTTTTCAGCTTAGCAGCGGATACCAGTTTCATGGCACTGGTCACTTGTCGAGTTGTTTTAACCGAATCTATGCGTGTACGTATATCTTTTAAGCTAGCCATCAGCTAATCATATTATTATAATTCTTATTCCTCTTCAACCACCTTAAATCTTCGGGCTATATCGGCAGCTACTTCCTTAAGAACGTTGGTTTCTGCATCAGATATTATTCCATTTCCAAGAGCCTCTATCACTTCCTTATGTTTCATTTCCAGGTCATCGATAAAGCTTCGCTCAAACTCTTTAACCTTTACCAGAGGCACATCCGACAACAACCCTTGCGTTCCACAATAGATCAATGCCACCTGGTGTGCTATTTTTACCGGTGCATATTGCGCCTGTTTTAACAACTCCACATTCTTACCTCCCTTGTCAAGAACAGCTCTAGTAGCTGCATCCATATCTGAACCAAACTTAGAAAAAGCTTCCAGTTCTCTATATTGTGCCTGATCTAACTTCAAAGTACCCGACACTTTTTTCATGGACTTTATTTGTGCATTACCACCCACACGTGAGACTGAGATACCCACGTTAATCGCCGGACGAATACCTGCGTTAAACAAATTTCCCTCCAGGAATATCTGACCATCAGTAATGGAGATCACATTGGTGGGAATATAAGCAGATACATCACCTGCCTGCGTTTCAATAATAGGCAACGCAGTTAAAGAACCTCCTCCTTTTACTTTCCCTTTGATAGACTCCGGTAGATCATTCATTTGAACAGCAATCTCATCGGAATCGATAATTTTTGCAGCCCTTTCCAACAAACGAGAGTGTAAGTAAAACACATCACCCGGATAAGCTTCTCTACCAGGTGGACGACGTAACAACAAGGAAACTTCACGGTAGGATACAGCCTGCTTCGACAAATCATCATAAATTATTAAGGCAGCTCTACCCGTATCTCTAAAATACTCACCAAGAGCAGTACCCGTAAAGGGGGCATAAAACTGCATGGCAGCAGGATAAGAAGCACTAGCAGACACCACGGTGGTATATTCCATTGCCCCGTACTTCTCCAGTGTTTTTACAATCTGAGCCACCGTAGAACCCTTTTGTCCGATGGCCACATAAATACAATAGACAGGCTTTCCTTTTTCAAAATTATCACGTTGATTGATAATAGTATCAATGGCTACAGCCGTCTTTCCTGTTTGACGATCTCCAATAATTAACTCACGTTGTCCCCTACCGATGGGAATCATTGAATCAATGGCCTTCAAACCTGTTTGCAAAGGTTCTTGAACAGGCTGTCGATAAATTACACCTGGTGCTTTTCTCTCCAAGGGAAACTCAAACAACGCTCCGTCAATACTACCTTTACCATCAATCGGGTCACCATTGGTATCGATCACACGGCCTAACATACCATCACCTACCATAACAGAAGCAATTGTTCCGGTACGCTTTACAATATCCCCTTCTTTAATCTCATGTGACGCACCCAAAAGTACAACACCCACATTATCTTGTTCCAGGTTTAAAACAACACCTTTGCAGGACTCAAATTCAACCAGCTCATTAGCTCTCACGTTGTTAAGCCCGTATACACGCGCAATACCATCACCCACCTGGAGCACTGTACCCACCTCTTCCAGGTTAGTTTCTGTTGTAAAACCTTGTATTTGCTTTTTTAATAGTTCCGAAACCTCGGCAGGTCTAATATTTTCCATTCATACAATTTTAACAGGTAGTAATTAACTAACTCAACAGTCTCTTTTTAATTTGCTTCAACTTATTGGCCACCGTAGCATCCATCATCTTTCCATCCACCATTAAAATAAAACCACCAATCAGGTTATCCCTAACCCGCACTGTCAGTTCTATCTGAGACCCCAACTCTTTATGAAGCAACTCTTTAATAGCCAGCAGATAGTCCTCATCCAACGCAAAAGCAGTATATAACGATACAGACTTAATATTTTTCTCCTCCTTATAAAAGTCAACATAATTTCGGGCTATAGAAGCCAACATAAGTTCGCGCCTATTATCCACCATGATATTTAAGAAATTCATGGTTAAATCGCTTACATACTTATCAAAAATATTTTTTAGCGCCTTTTTCTTTTTACTGGGGGTAATCACCGGACTTTTCAAAAGCTCATTAAACTCCTCTGTATTATTACAATAATCCCAGAGCATAGTCATGTCTTTATACACATTCTCCACCTGGCCTTTTTCCTTACTCAAAAGAAATAAAGCCTTTGCATATCTTACGGAAATTAAACTGTTGTTCATGTGTTATTTATTGTGCATTTAAGGTCACATGCTGCAGCGTTAAAACTTAGGCTAAAAATTAAATCTTAAGGCTATATCATTTCCCCACTCCGTAATTAATTAAATTTTACATTCTCAAGGTAGCTATCAATAATAGCTCTTTGCTTGTTGTCGTCTTTTAATTCAGATTGGATGATAAGACCAGCAATATCAACCGACAATTCGGCCACCTGCTTTTTTAATTCCTTCATGGCAGCTACCTTTTCTGCCACTATTTGTTTTCTCGCTGAATCGATTATTTTATCGGCTTCCTGACTTGCACCAAGGCGAGCCTCCGCTATGATTTTATCCTTCAGCTCACGGGTTTCCTTCAACAGCTCGTCTCGCTCATCTTTAGCAGCATCCATCATCTCCTGCCTAACCTTGACCAGATTATCTATTTCAGCCTTGGCCTTTTCGGCAGCTTGCAGCGATTGCTCTATGGTCTCATTCCTAACATTTAAAGCATGTAAGATAGGTCCCCATGCATATTTCTTTAGGATAAATACCAAAAAAACAAAAGAAAGAGTAGTCCAAAAAACTAAACCCGGATCGGGTGTTAATATAAAATCCATACGCCTCGTTTTAAATAATCAAACACCTAAAGAAAGTTATCCTTTAAGAAGAGCAACTACAATAGCAAATAGGGCTAATCCTTCAATAAGTGCAGCTGCAATAATCATAGCAGTTTGTATTTTTGAGGAAATTTCGGGCTGACGTGCCATTGCTTCCATCGCTCCGAAAGCTAATTTCCCAATTCCTAGGCCTGCACCTAATACGATAATTCCCAGACCTACAGCTGTAAGAGAAAGTGTCATAATTTTATAATTTTATAAATGTATATTAAATGATTCCTTAATGTTCATAATCTTCAACCGCCATTCCAATAAATAAAGCCGATAACAATGTAAAAATATAAGCTTGTAAAACAGCTACCAATAATTCAAGTGATAGCATAATCACAGACAATATAACGGATACCGGGGAAATATAAATTGTTTTTAAAATAAAGACGAGTGAAACCAAACTTAATATAACGATATGTCCGGCTGTTATATTAGCCAGTAAACGAATCATCAGTGCAAATGGTTTCGTAAACAGTCCTATAATTTCAACGGGAACTAATATTAACTTTACAAAAAAGGGAACTCCCGGAGCTGTTAATGTGTGTTTCCAGTAGCCCTTACTGCCATTAATATTAGTCAATAAAAATGTGATAACAGCCAATACCATCGTTACCGATATATTACCAGTAAAGTTACTTCCTCCAGGGAAAAATGGTATTAAACCCAACAAATTATTAATCCATATAAAAAAGAAAACAGTCAGCAAGTAAGGCACAAATTTATGTGCCTTTTGAGGACAAATTTGGGCTTCCACAATATCCTCCTTCACAAACAAGATAATAGGCTCCACAAATGCCTGTATTCCTTTGGGCTTTGCCGGACCAGCTCTATAGGCCCTTGCCGAAGCCACAAATATCCATATAATCAAAGCAATAGACAACCACATGGACCAAACATTTCGTTTCAAAGAAAAATCCAATGGCACATCATTGCTAATATGTCCTAACGCATCTTTATAAATAGTACCCTCTGCATCTGTTTTATAAATCTTACCATGGTGATACAAAAAGTAACTCCCTTTACTTTCGGCTATATGCGTGTCATCGTCAAACTTGGAATATAAGAAAAAATGTACTTGACCCTGATCGTATAATATAATAGGTAAAGGTATCTCAATGTGCTTCTCGTGCTCACCCTCACCCCATGAAAGGATGTGCCATACGTGCGCATCCGATATATGATGCATAATCAAACTGGTTGGATCAAAAGCCTTTTCACTTGGTTCTGAAGGCACCTCTTCTTCGGAAGCATACATGCTTGAATAAAAGACACTCGCGAGCAACATTAGTACACAAAGAAATTTCCTCATCACAATTTTAAATCAATCGAACATTTATTTCAATCATTTCTTACGACAATAACAACCGAAAAGTTAAGATAAACCAAATAATTTATCATGAAAAATAAAGCAATGCCCTCTTTTTGGTGATGATCGCCCAATAAAAAGGGAAGAATATAAATAAGCGCGGCCACCATTTTTATAACAACTCCAGCCAAAATAACGCTAACGCTATATATAATAATCTTTTTGTTGCGATATTTGGTGAGCAGAGCTGTTAAAACAAATATCAGAAAGAGAAATATCTGTCCTTCCAATACAATTTTCCATAAATCCTTGTAGAAAAAATAAGTGACAACACCATTTAACAAGAGTAATACAAAAAAAAGTATCAGGTAATAGAGGGGCAATCGCCATCTACTATATGTGCTATGATTATTTTTTAGCACTGTTTGCCTGAGGTTCTACCATACCAGAACTACCTCCCATTTGACATTTACCAGTAAACACCGCGCCTGGCTCAATGGTCAACTTACTGGTTTCGATGTCTCCCACCAACTTTGATGTTGCCTTTAATGAAAGCAATTCTTTCACCATCACTTTACCTTCTAAAGCACCTTCAATCTCTGAGTTAAGACAATTAACCTCTCCTTTAACTTTTCCTTTAGCACCAATCACCACTTTTCCTTTAGATGCAATATTACCTTCTATTTCACCGTCAATTCGGATGCTTTCAGTGGTTTCGATATTACCTATAATTTTAGTACCTGAACCAATTAGGTTATGTAATTTAGTTTCGGGTTCGTAAGACTTTGCCATATTTTATGATTTTAATTGTTGCTTATAATTTTTCCAATGTCAAAGAAAATAAAAAAATGATGTAATATTAATATACTTCCCTTAAAAAATACCTATCAAAAGTATTTCTATGCTATCCATACCTTATCTTACATTAATAATTTCTCAATCTTGTTCAATTGCATTTCTTTATTCACCTGCCTTAACTTTTTAGCGGTTTCGGTATAGTACACATGCTTACTAAGAAAAGCATGCTGCTTTTTGTTCCATTCCTTTTGTGAAATTTTACCCTTATAGTTACATAATTCTTCCCAAAGCTTTTCTGATAATGGAATAAAATCAGCCCTTCCCAAATAGTCAAGGTCTGCATCTTTAATAATTTTCTCCATCAACAAAGTTGGTTCAGTATTACTTTCGGTGGCCATAATCAATTGACTAACGGCTTCAATTTCACTTTTAGTATATAAAAAATGAGGTAATATTTCTTTTGCAATTCTCACACTTTGAACCTCATGCTTCATTGGGTTCATCATATAACCTGTATCATGGAACAAAGCAGCGGTTTTAACCAGCAATAACTCCTTACTATTTAAGCCTTCAGCTCTACCCAAAACCTCCACTTGGGTACAAACATCGATGGTATGTTTTATACTATGATATTTAAAAGACGAAGGAAGCTCCATACGCAACTGACCCAATACCACTTCCTCCAAATCATTATAACGAATCCATTGAAGCTTCGTAAAAAAATCTTCATTGGGATAAATACCTTCACCTTTGACAGAAAGGTGTGGCACGATACCCTTTACAAAATACATATCTGTTTCTCCCTTATATTTAATAGGCATCTTACCCCTATATTCACATTCAAAAAAATCTTTCACCAGCTGATATGTAACACCTGAAATATTTATTTTGCCTGCCACACCTGATGACTCCATCCTACTGGCTATATTTACCGTGTCACCCCAAATATCAAACGACAGCTTCTTTCGCCCTACCACACCGGAAATTACCGGACCGGTATGAATACCCACGCGTAGCTCCCAGAAATCTTTTCCACTTTTGGGTGCATTCTGCCCCTTCTCTTGCATAAAACGTTGCATTTCTATGGCTGCCATCACAACCTCAATGGGGTTGGTCCTATTTTTCTCTGGTAATCCACCGGCACACATATAAGCATCGCCTATGGTTTTTATCTTCTCTATCCTATACTTATCTGCTACCTCGTCGAAATGTACAAAAAAACGATCCAGCTCATCAATTAAATTCTCCGGATTCATATGCTCCACAATCTTTGTAAATCCTTGTATATCGGCAAACAAAACTGTTGTCTTTTCATACTTAACAGATGCCCTTTGTGTTAACTTGGGCACTTCTGTAAGTGGAGGCTGAGGACGAATAATATACTTTTTTAACAAGGGTGCAATGGAATCACGTTGCCAGGAATGGGCATCACCTTTACCTCTCAAACTTATCTTTAAGATCGTAATCCCAAAAACAATCAGCAACAACAATAGAATAGTCGAAAACAAATATCTGTTGTATGGTGCTTTTATTTCCAAGTAAACAGTTTGTGTACAAACCTTTGATTCCAGCACAAATGCATATGTTCCATGATCTAAACCACCATAGCTAACACTGTTTTTTAATGTCCATTCCCCAAATCCCGCATCCAATCCTTTCAGATAATAGCGCACCAACTGCACATGATTAATATCGGGAGGCACAAAATTGAACTCCACAAATGTAAATTTATTCGCATTTACCTCTATTGTGTCCGATATCCTTGATAACGGAATGGTATCTCCACAAAGAATAATAGAACTTATTATTTTTTTTCTTATATTCTTATTAAAAATACCTTCCTTTGCAAAGCAGTTATAGTCCTGTAATGTTAAGAGAAATAGAACAACTAAAACAAGTCTCCGGGCACTTTTGATTAAAACTTTATTAGTCACAGCAGATTGTTTTAATCTATAATTCTTGATTTTTTACCAAAAGTAGTATATTTATTTCGCAAAATAAACCGTATATTTTAAATAAACCTCATGGAGAACTCTGAAAACATAATATTGGTACCGTATGACTTCACCGAAGTTGCCATGCATGCAGTAGACCATGCCAAGTCTATCTCAAGCAAAAACAATATTAAAATTTGCCTGTTGCATATTGTTAAAAAAGATAGCGACATTGAACCTTCCCTTCAAAAACTAAACGAAGAAACGGCTCTTATAAAGGATAAATACAACATAGAAACCCAAGGTATTGTAAGAGAGGGAACCATCTTTAAAACCATCAACGAAGTAGCGCAAGAAATGAATGCTATTATGGTTATTATGGGAACACATGGTATCCGAGGAATGCAAAAACTGACCGGGAGCTGGGCTCTAAAGGTTATTGTTGGTTCTAAAATACCATTTTTTGTGGTTCAAGAAAAACCGATCGACTGCGAAGTGAAAAAAATTGTCTTCCCCGTAGATTTTAAAACCGAAAATAAAGAAAAATTATACTGGGCAGAATTTATTTCTAAACTAGTTAACACCTAAATATATCTTTTAAGCAGTTCCACAAAAGACGGTGTTATAGAACCCAGAACAAAAGCTAACTTGGTTTTTTGTAAAAAATTCTTCGAAGAAAAGGGTATTGACTACGAACTATCCTTATCGGAAGGTAAAGGCTCCTTTGCACAAGAAACCATTAATTTTGCGGACAACATTGAGGCGGCTGCCATCATAATCATGACTACCAGAGACATTGCTTTTCATGATTATATACTTGGAGCCAACGAACAACAAATCATCGCCAATAGCTACAAAGTACCTGTTATGGTGATAAACCCAAGAACCGATTTAATGAAATATGGTTACGGAGGTGGATTTTAATTTTAAGAAAAAATGATCATCCTTAAACAACGACCATGCAGTCGTTGTTTTTTTTTAAGTAATAAAATATTTTTGCATTCATTCATAACGTTATCTATATTAACATGAAACTTGTTTTTGCAACCAACAATCATCATAAACTCCAAGAACTTCAAGAAATCTTGGGCACAGCGATAGCTTTAAAAAGCTTAGATGATATTCATTGCAACACCGAGATTCCTGAAACAGGAATGACCCTCGAAGCAAATGCCTCCCAGAAATCAAGATATATTTACGACAACTATCATCTCAACTGTTTTGCAGATGATACAGGACTGGAGATTGAAGCACTAAATGGTGAGCCGGGCGTATTCAGCGCCCGCTATGCTGGCGAAGAAAAGGATGCACTAAAAAATATGCATAAAGTTCTGCATAAGATGCAAGGCATAGAAAACAGAAAAGCAAGATTCAGAACTGTTATTTCGTTGATCATAGACCAAACGGAGTACCAATTCGAAGGCATCGTCAATGGACTTATTAAAACCGAGGCATCAGGAACCAAAGGATTTGGCTACGACCCTATTTTCATACCGGAAGGATATCCTATTTCTTTTGCCGAAATGGATTCAATGGAAAAAAATAAAATAAGTCATCGCGCTAGAGCCGTTGAAAAACTGGTTCATTTTTTAAAAACACGATAGATACAATATCTTTTACTATGAAATTATTCATAACATTTTGTTTGTTTATACTTGGTCTTCATATATGTAAGGCTCAGGTAGCGGTTGGGAGCTGGCAAGACTATCTGTCCTTTACCCATGTTAATAGCGTAGAGAAGCTGAACCACAAGGTATATGCAGCTACTGACATTGGACTGCTTGTTTACGACACACAAGAAAATGTAATTGAAAAGTTCACCAAACTCAATGGCTTATCGGATACCGAAGTAACAGCCATTGCCAAATCAAACAGTTTAAACCTACTTATTATTGGTTACAACAACGGCAATATTGATCTGCTTATTGACGATGAGGTATGGAATATTCCTGACCTTAAAATGAAGGCACTTGTAACAGAGAAAAAAATTAACCATATACATATTCACGATAACTTGGCCTATTGTTCTACAACTTTTGGAATTATAGTAGTCAATCTGATAAAAAAGGAAATAGCCGATACCTATTTACTAGGTAACAACTCAACCTTTTTAACGGTAAACCAAATAACTACAACCACTGACTCCATTTTCGCCAGCACTAAAAATGGAGTTCTTGGTGCACCTTTGGAGAGTAATTCACTCTCGTTCTATGAAACCTGGAAAACCGTGAGTTCCGATAACGAGGAATATCTAGCCATAGTTACCAACGAGGACAAATTAATTGCTGTCAAAAAAAATAATAACTCCGGTAACATCATGCAATACAATCACGGTCAATGGGAGTCTTTATTCCAGCATACAAATTTTGTTGATCTAAAGTTTTATAATTCGCAGCCATATATAATTAGTAATTCAATAATCTATATATACGATAAAAATCTAAATCTGCTCGATAGTATTAAACAATATTCCTTTGAGGAACAAGAGATCAGCCCTGATTTTTCATCTATTTACATAGACGAATCTAATCATCAATGGGTGGGCGATGCATCCAATGGCTTGATTCAAATATCTAGTCCCAATGACCTGCTCCTGGTTCCGGATGGCCCTAGTTCCAACACGGCCTACAAAATGGCAGCATCAGAGAATGCCTTATGGGTGGTAGCTGGTATTAATCATTACGTAGCTCCTGAATTTCACCCCGCCGAATGTTCCCTCCTAAAAAACAATGAGTGGAAACACTTTACAAAACAAAACAATACGTATCTAACTGACGCATATAACCTTAATGACATTGCCATAGATCCAAGAAATGAAAATCATGTTTTCATCAGCAGTGCACATACAGGTATATTTGAATGGCTGGATGATGAAATTGTAAACCATTATATGCGGGAAAAAAAGAATGCCCCCATCGACCTGGCATACATATGGAGCATCGTAAACGGTGTAGTAATGGATAAGAATGGTAATTTATATGCCAATAACATGAGCGACTCTATACCTGTTATTGTAAAACCAGATGTTTTATTAAACACCGATAGCGCCAACTATTACGGATGGTATCTGTATGACTATGAAACATCTGACATTGCCGACTCTGATCCATGGTTATGGCAAACAATTGTCACCTCCTGGGGACATCTATGGAGCATTTCAGCCCGTAATCCCGTAGGTCTTTTTGTTTATGACACGGCCAATACCATACAAACAGATAGTGACGATAATTATAGATATGCCGGCGAGGTGAACAATTCAGGCAATGACCAACTGTTACTCTGGGACGAAGACGGTAATGTATTAAATATGGATCCCATCTGTTTGGCCGAAGATAAAAACGGATATATATGGGTAGGAACAAGCAGCGGAATCGTGGTTTATTATCGTGCACGAGACATTTTTGATATAGACAAACCCATTGCATCTCGGATTAAGATATCCAGAAACGATGGAAGTGGCCTTGCAGACTATCTACTAGAGAATGTGCAAGTTAACTTTATAGCAGTTGACGGCGCCAACAGAAAATGGATTGCCACTGAATCCAATGGTGTATATCTAATATCGGCCGACGGAACAGAAACGATTGAAGAGTTCAACACAAACAACAGCCCTCTATTATCTGACAGAATCATTTCTCTGGCCATCAACCCCAAAAGTGGTGAGGTATTTATTGGTACAGACAAAGGAATTATGTCGTACAGAGGAACAGCAACTGAAGGAGAAACGAACTTCTCAAATGCAAAAGCTTTTCCCAATCCGGTTCAACCAGAATACCAAGGCTTAATTACTGTAACAGGCTTGATGGAAGACTCGGAGGTAAGAATCACTGACATCAGTGGCAAAATAGTATATCAGGCAAACTCAACAGGTGGTCAAATGGTTTGGGACGGCAAAAACACATACAATGAAAAAGTCAGTAGTGGTGTTTACCTCGTATTTGCAACCGACGATGAGGGTTCCAATAAAATGGTAACCAAAATAATGATCATCAGATAAGAACCAAAAATATTTTACTTGTACCTTAGTAACCTTTAAAAGTTTTATAAGTATTTTATGACCAGACGAATTACATTTATAATTATATCAATAGTTCTTGTAGGATTACTTGTTTATTCATATGTTCATTTTTCCAATCTTAAGAACTTTAAAAACAACCAAACCATTCAGGCCATACCCACCGATGCTTCGCTTATTATACAGGTGCAAAAACCCAGCCGTGTAAGCAACATCATACTAAATGGCATCAGTTATAACGAGCCTCTCCTTAAGTTTCACTGGTTCAAAAGCTTCTTTACTTTTTTAAAAGAAGCGCAGGGGGATACGCTTATTTTAAATGAACACATCTCTCACTTTATTAAATCTAAACCCATCACCATATCACTTCACCCACTTGGTAAAGATGATGTGAAACCTCTGTTCACCTACTCTATCAGTAACAAAGCACAAGAAAATGGATTTATCAATTACCTTGAGGAAAATCCGGATAAATGGATCATTCATAAACGAAAATACAATACTTCCACTATCTATTCTATAAAACCCACAGGCATAAAAACTGAGTTATATGTCAGCTTTTATCGAGGACTACTAATGATTAGCCCTTCCTCCTTGCTCATAGAAAATGCCCTGAGACAACTTAGATCCGACTTCTCACTTATGTCGGATAAAACATTTGCCAAGCTTTTTAAAACAATAGGAAACAATAGCGACGCAAACCTATTTATTAATTTCAACAACATCGCACATACCTTGTCAAAAGCTTTTAGTCCAGCGCACAAAAAAAAGCTATCATTCTTATCTCACATTGCCTCTTGGGGAGAATTTGACCTCACCCTCAACGACACACATATATTATCCAATGGTTTTTTATATACAGATGAAAACCAAACCAAAATAAATGCTTTATTTAAGGATATAGATCCAGGTTCCACAAAAATAAATGAGGTAATACCCGACAATGCAAGCTTTGTGCAGTCATACAGTTTTGATGACAACGAGCAATTACGCATCAACCTAAAAAGTTATCTACAAAAAAACGGTTCATATCAGGCTGTTCAAAGTAACTATAAGAACCTGGACCTAAAAGACCCCTTGGAATCAACACAGCAAAAAGTATTTAACATCATTGACAAAGAATTTTCCTACATCGTTAACAACGACACTGAAAACAATCACAATAGCTATCTTATTGTACGCACCAAAAGCAAGTCAAAAACCATGAAGCTATTAACGAACTTGCTAAATTCAGACATAGAACCAATAACATATTACCAATTAGATCAACAGGTCAAGTATCCCATTTATCAATCCAAAGCAGCGCAAGTATTCCCCACTCTGCTAAGTCCTTTTTGTCCTGAACCCCCTCAAAAATATTTCACATTCGTAGATAATTACCTGGTGTTCTCCAACTCTACCCAAAAGCTGTCAGATCTAATTTATGCCCATATTTTAAATAAGACCTTAGGCAATAGCAAATACCACCAGGATTTTACCGATATGTTTTCATACAAACAAAATATGTTTGTTTATTGCGACATTTCAAAAATAAAATCGCTGCTACCTGGAGCCAGTCATCTAACACTTCTTAATCCTACAAGAACACAGCAAGAAAGCCTAAACCAGTTTTATGGTTTGGGTATTCAACTGACCACAGCAGCAAACTACCTCATATATTTAAATGCCTGTGTGCATTACATGCCCATGCGCGAAAGCGAGCCTGAAACAGTATGGCAAAGTGGACTTGACAGCACCATTATTGGAAAACCTGCACTGGTCATCAACCATTATACCAAAGAAAAAGAGATCATGGTTCAAGACAAGTCTAACATGCTCTACCTATTATCAAACTCGGGCAGGGTGTTATGGAAAAAGAAACTGGATGCACAAATAAAAGGCGAAGTCACCCAAATAGATTTTTACAGAAACAATAAATTACAGTACATTTTCAACACCGAAAACAGGATTTACCTATTGGACAGAAATGGAAATAACGTTGAAAAATATCCCATCGACCTAGCGCATAAAGCCACTAATTCAATCGCCGTATTTGATTACGACAAAAACCGAAACTACAGAATATTTGTGGCATGTGCCAATAGAAAAACCTATGTCTTTGACAAATATGGAAGAAAAATTACCGGTTGGAAAGCTAAGGCAACCGAAGGTCAGGTTAGTCAGCCTATTCAACACATTAGAGCACTGAAAAAAGATTACATTGTATTTGCAGATGACAAACGCAACTATATATTGAATCGAAAAGGAGAAAATAGGGTTCTCATCCAATCAGATTTTGTCCGTAATGAAAATAGCTTATTTTACTTATTATTAGAAAATAATATTCCTTCACTGGTGACAACCGACACCAACGGAAATTTGCGTAAAATTAATTTAAACACAGGCGAATGCAAAATGACTAAACTCCTTCATTCAAAAGAAGACCATCATTTTATAGCCCGTGACATAACAAAAGACAAGGGGGTGGAATACATTATTGTGACCCGTAAAGAGGTATACACTTATAAAGCCAACTCAAAAAAACTTTTTGAGGTTCAAATAGACGGCGATTTACTACCTACTGCGGATAGCTATCTGTTTTCAAGTAACAATAAAAAAATTGGAGTATTTGACAAAGAAAATAACAAAATATATCTCATTAACAGTAATGGTACCATCTATAAAAATTTCCCATTAAGGGGGGAATCAAGATTCAGTATAGGCTTTTTAAATAATGAAAGTACTAAATTTAACCTGATTGTTGGTGGTGCCAATAATTACTTATACAACTATAAAATAGAGTAACGCAGCATCTAGTCATCAGAACCAACATATGAAACGAGCCATGGGAATGGATTCACTCACAGGAGTATCATTAATTCTGGTGAGTTCCATATGACCATTGAAAAATAAATATAATCATATGAAAAAATTAAAAATTGGAGTTCTTGGTGTTTCAAACCATTTAACAAAACGCATCGTTCTACCGCTACAAAACACCACACATTGCGAGCTTTACGCCATCGCCTCCCGGAACGCAAAGAAAGCAGATCTGTTTGCCAAGGAGTTTGGTATACCCAAAGTGCATAATAGTTACGAGCATTTATTGCAGGATCCTGACATTGACTTTGTATATATCCCTTTACCAAATCACTTACACCTAGAGTGGATAAAAAAAGCAGCCATGGCCAAAAAGCATATTCTATGTGAAAAACCACTGGCACTAAATGCAAAAGAAGCACAGGAATGTGCAGACCTAGCCTCTAAACAGGATGTTAAACTCATGGAGTCTTTTATGTACAAATTCCACCCCCTTTGGATACATGCAAAAAACACCATCCGAACCAACCAATTGGGTAAGCTAATGTATATAAACGCATCATTTGCGTATAATAATCCAGCACCTGATAATATTAGAAATAAAAAGGACTTTGGAGGGGGTGCACTCATGGACATCGGATGCTATGCAATTTCTGCTTCGCGTTTTATTATAGGTAAAGAGCCTTCTCAGGTAATTTCCATACATGAAAAACATGCAGAATTTGGCACAGATGTACTCAGCTCAGCCATACTAGATTTTAAAGGTACACATGCCTGCTATACTGTCTCTACACTAAGTCATGCAAATCAGTTTGTGGAAATCATTGGTAGTGCAGGCCGCATACGTATTGAGATACCATTTAATACTTACGTGGATACACGCGCAGCAATCACTATTTCTACCGGACAAGGTGAAAGAACAGTAACATTTGATGTATGTGACCAATACGGGCTGATGTTTGATGCTTTTGCTAAATCCATTATGGACGCTAAAACAAGCCCGGTTGAACCGGAAGATGCAGTGTATAATATGAAAGTGATTGACGCTGTGTTTAAATCCAGCGAAACACATCATTGGGAAAAAGTAAATCAATAAGAATAATTGTTAAATAACTGTGCCGTTTGTGAAGAGACGGCACAGACGCTTTACCCTCATTTACCACCCCCTTGCAAAAGATAAAACAAACGACCTACTTGTGCCTGAGCAATAATAAGAAATCGTTCATACAACTCCATAATCCTTATGGTAAAAAGATGTGTTAGTTACTTATTTGCAAGCTACCATCAACAACTTCAGCGTTATACGGATAGAGTCCGTAATGCGAGGGGCCATCTAACAAAGCCCCATCGGGGATAGAAACAGCAAACAAAGAACCACAGGTGGGGCACTTACAATAACCATCCTCCGTCACTTCCACCAGGCTACTCCTACTTTTTTCGTTGGGACACATCAAATCAAAGACATAATACTCCTGGTCACTCAATCTATAGATTACAACGCCGGCATTTCCTATCAGTTGATTATACGAATCAATTTTAACAACAAAAGGATTCTCCTGGTTATATGCTGGGTCAGTTGCTATAAACTTAAGCCGTGCAAAAAAACTAACTTGAGGTATAATTTCTTCGGTATCGGTACAAGAATGCGTACCCAACAAAAAAACAATAATGAAGGCTGAAAACAACTTGAACTTCATGATGTAAAAAGTTTAATTCAATACAAATTTATTAAAAAACCACTAGTATAATGTATCTTGCTAAAAAAAGGACAATGACTATTATAAATTCAACAGATATTTTTATATTTTTATTGTTCGTAAATTAAAATAAATGGAAGACTTAGGAGATTTTTTATATATCATTGTTGCCATTATAGGAATTGTGTATAGTATTGCGAAAAAGAACAACAAAAAAGCGCAAGAAACACCCCCACCAATCATAGCTGAGGAGGATGATTTTTGGGACGAAGAACCACTTATTATCCAGAAGGAAGAAACAGAAACCCCGGTTTTTCAGAAAGAAGTACCGGTGAGTAAATATTCAGAGCGTCCAAAAGATTTTTTTGTCAGGGAACCTGCAAAACAACGGGAGCCGGATAAAGCGATGATAGAAAAGAAAAAACAGATGGCCAACAGCTATACCCGGGTAAAAAATACCCCGACAAAACAAAAAGTCCAGGAAGTAGAATTGCAAGAACAGGCCGATCTCGAAGCAAGCACAATGGACTTTGACTTAAAACAAGCTGTTATCTATTCCGAAATTCTTAAGCGACCAGAATTTTAAATAAAAAGTTCATTTCAATTTAATCACATAATTTATATCTTTGCAACAAAGAGTTTCGGTTTCCGGGATTCTTTATTTTTTTATATAGAATACATAAAGGAGGAATAAAGATGTCAAATGTAAGTTATCTTACCGAAGCGGGTTTAAAAAAATTAAAGGAAGAGCTTCACCAATTAGAGACGGTGGAAAGACCCAGTATTTCGGCACAGATTGCCGAGGCTAGAGATAAAGGAGATTTGTCGGAAAATGCAGAGTATGACGCGGCCAAAGAGGCACAAGGACTGCTGGAAATGAAAATTTCCAAGCTAAAAAACATATTGGCTAACTCCAGGATTATTGACGAATCTAAAATTGATACTTCAAGGGTTCAACTCCTGAATAAAGTGAGAATCAGAAACCTGAAGAACAATGCAGAAATGACCTATACCCTGGTTCCCGAGAGTGAAGCAAACCTCAAAGAAGGTAAGTTATCTATTTCTACGCCCATCGCCAAAGGCTTATTAGGGAAAGAAGTTGGTGACCAAGCCGAAATTCAGGTGCCCTCAGGGCTTATGACTTTTGAAATTGTAGAAATATCTATTTAATTCATACTTTATGTCAACCATTTTTTCAAAAATAGTGAAAGGAGAAATTCCTTCATATAAAATCGCGGAGGACGACAGGTACTTTGCGTTTTTAGATATTAACCCATTACAAGAAGGACATACACTGGTAATTCCTAAAAATGAGGTAGATTACATTTTTGATCTGGATGACGATACATTGGCAGGCTTACATGTGTTTGCTAAAAAAATAGCGCAGGCACTGGACAAAGCCATGGAATGCAAAAGGGTAGGTGTGGCTGTCTTAGGACTGGAAGTTCCTCATGCTCACATCCATCTGGTTCCTCTTCAGGGTGAGGGTGACATTAATTTTTCCAACCCCAAACTTAAGTTTAGCCCTGAACAGTTCAATGAAATCGCCCAAAAGATTAAGCAATGCCTATAGGGCTTGTTGAAATATATTTTTATAGATAAAGGTTGAATGTCAATAACATTCAACCTTTTTTTATCTTACACTTTAATTCGATGAATCATTAGCCCTTTGCAATGGATTTTCTAATGCATTTTCAGGTATAACTTCACATGTCTAGCTCATCATTGTCTTCATCAAGATACAGATCAACCAATCCATCAGGCAAATCAACCTTCAACATCGATTGTGAAGCATCCACCTCCTTAATAAAATCAGGATTGATAGGGACAAGTATTTCCTTACCCTCGTAATCTAATACAAACAAAGGGTTATTGGATATATCCTGAACCTCAACTATTTCACCAATAAAAGCTTTGCTCTTATCGTATACCTTATACCCTACAAAAGCATTACTAGTAAACTCCTGCTCCTCTTCCATCTCTGACTTTTCCACATACACTTGCGTACCACACACCCCACTAGCCTTTGTTTCACTATCAATACTCTCCAACTTCACCAACATACTTTGAGCACTTTTCACGCGGTACGATTCTACATAAAAAGGAACCAATCCGTGATCAATATCCAGGAGCAGAAACTCCCAATCCATATCCTCAGTATAAAACCCATCCATCAGAGCAAGAGATAACTCTCCTTTAACACCATGTGTTTTCTGAATAAAACCTATTTGAACAGTATTTTCTTTTAAAAGCATATCATAAACTATTGAGCATATAAAAGTAGATAATTATGGGCCATAAAAAAACCCCCATAAAAAATGAGGGTTTCTTTTATAAAAGATTATTAAGATCGTTTGCTTATTCAGCAGCTGGTTCTTCTGCAGCTTCTTCACCTTCAGCACTTGCTTCTGGTGCTTTAGCAGCCTCAGCTTCTGCAGCCAATTCCGACTTTCTTTTAGCAATTGCCTCAGCTCTTTCAGCATTAATTTTAGCTTCACGCTCAAATTGCTCTTTAGCTTCGTCTGCAGCTTTTCCTGCAAGTCCGTCAACTTTTGCCTGAACTTTAGCTTCTTTCTCAGTCAACCAAGCTTGAAATCTCTTTTCAGCTTCAGCCTCATCAAAAGCGCCTTTTTTAACACCTTCAAGCAAGTGTTTTTTCATCATAACCCCTTTGTACGACAAGATTGCTCTTGCTGTATCAGTAGGTTGAGCTCCGTTACTTAACCAAGTTAAGGCTTTGTCGAAGTTCAAGTCGATAGTAGCAGGATTGGTATTTGGATTATAAGATCCAATACGCTCAATGTACTTACCATCACGTGGTGATCTGCTATCAGCTACCACAATGTGGTAGAAAGCATGCCTTTTACGTCCGTGTCTTGCTAGTCTAATTTTTACTGGCATGTGTTTAAATTTTATTTGTTTAACAAATGATGCAAAAACTCTGTTTTGCGGCTGCAAATGTAAGTAATATTTTTATAATAACAACATGTTCTTTTCTTTAATATTAAGTAGTTAGGCACCACCTCTACCTAAAAGCTACCCATAGCTATATCTTCTTCAACACAATTTCTTCAATCACCTTTATTACACCATCGCGGTCGTTGCTTGGGGCCTTGAAGCGAGCTACCTGTTGAACATCATCATGGGCATTCTCCATGGCATAACTATGATGCGCCATTTGCAGCATTTCTATATCATTATGAAAATCACCAAAAGCCATGGTCTCCTCCTTACTGATTCCAAGCTGTTCTTGCAGGTATTTAACTGCGGCCCCTTTATTAATACCCAGTGGCATTAAATCAATCCAAACATTACTCGATTTAGCAACCACATACTTATCCTGAAAGACGTCCCAGGCTTTTCCACTATTCAACTGCCATGTTTTGGCATCGAACGCCGCGATTTTCAGAACTTTCTCCTCCAGTTCATCCGTATTGTTCACCACTTTTAATGTAGGATAATACCTTTTGGCCTCAGCTATAAAATAAGGATCGTCCGATTCGGTATAGGGCCTATCCTGAGTACAAATCACCAGATACACATCTTCTAATGAACGTCCCAAAGCCGCAATTTCAGCCACCTCATCATGCGCAAACGCCTTCATCACCACAGGTTCAGGGCGCGTACCAATGTAAGCACCATTATCTCCAATAAGAATCATATCATGCTCCATATGTTCAAACTGCGGCAACAAGGTATAATAAGGTCTGCCACTGGCTACCACAAATCGAATACCCAGACGCCTTAATTGCTTATAGGTAGCTTCAAATTTAGGAGACAATTCATGGTTGGAGTTCAATAAAGTACCATCCATGTCTGCTACAATTAGTTTAATCTGCACCATATATTAATGTTTTTTGAAGTGTATAGTCAATAATCAACTGCACAACACCGTTGTAATCGTCAATCCCCTCTTTAATATTATTCGATTTTAAATAAGCATCATTCACCTTAGAAGCAGCTTTGTCTATTTCAGCATTTCGCCAGTGACGCCAATGCTTATGCTGACTTTTAATATCTTCCACCACTTCGGGTCTGATCTGTTTGATAAGCTCCGCCCTCGTTTCTAGGTGCTTAGATTGATACAAAAAGTAATCCAAGGCATATAACCAACCCGAATATTGCACAAAAGGTTCATCACTATTCACGCAAATGATCCACCCATAAAAACTAGCTTCAGCTTCGCTGGTAACACCCAGTTGATGAGACCTCTCATGAGCAGTCACCACCGGTATATCCCAGGCGGTTAAATATCTATTGATATGTATCTCATTAAAGAACGGTCCAAAATACCCAAGTATGGTAGCTTTCGCAAAAAAATCACTAAAGGTAACGTACTTTGCGCTCCACCTGGGCATGCGACGAGGCAAATGAAGATAGGCAGCCATCTGCCGGTAAGATTTCTCCAACGCAATATTACCTGTCTCCCTCTCAAAGAAAGCGGTAGAAGTATAACTCTTATTGGTATGATCTATAACCTGCTTGAATACCGAAATGAATACCGAATCATTGGCCACACTTTGACTTAACTGAAAACGCTGATGGGCTGGCTCACGATAATAGTTAAAACCCCACAAACAGTAAAATAAAACATAAATCATTGCCCCTGTTTGAAAAACAAAGAGCAAATACTTCCATAACTTTAACTTGCGAAAAACAACCATACACAAGCCAATCAAAAGAAAAAGTACAAGAGTCACATAAAAAACATCATCCAAAGAAAAGGGTACCCATGCAGAAACACTAGATAACACATAAGCGATAGATGGATAAATACCATGAGAATAAACTTCTTCGGTATAAGCCGCATTATTTTTAAAAAATACTTGCAACAGCACCGTCACAGCCAGCAATATAAATGCGATTGTTTTTTTTATGTAGGATGGTTTTACTTGCATTTGGTTATATTTGTTATTATTTGTTGGATATACCAACTTATAAGCTAATCAACAAAGATAGAAATATTACTATGCATATTCATTTTATTGCCATTGGAGGTGCAGCTATGCACAACTTGGCTATCGCATTACATAAAAAAGGGTATCAGGTGACTGGATCAGACGATGAAATTTTTGATCCCTCACGCAGTCGCTTAAATCAATACGGCCTATTGCCCCCTGAATATGGTTGGTTTCCCCATAAAATCAATCAGGATATTGACGTTATAATATTAGGAATGCATGCCCGAAAAGATAATCCGGAACTATTGAAGGCACAGGAACTTCAACTAAAAGTATATTCTTATCCGGAATATTTATACGAACAATGCAAAGATAAAAAACGCATTGTTATTGGAGGTAGCCATGGAAAAACAACCATCACTTCGATGGTGATGCATGTGCTCAAGAAACTCGATTATCAATTCGATTATATGGTAGGCGCACAGATTGAAGGTTTTGATACCATGGTTCAGCTATCGCACGATGCCCCTATTGCTATTTTTGAAGGAGATGAGTACTTGTCTTCTCCCATTGATCTACGTCCTAAGTTCCATTGGTACAAACCTCATGTGGCCTTATTGACTGGAGTAGCTTGGGATCATATTAATGTATTCCCTACTTGGGAGAATTATGTGGAGCAGTTTAAAATATTTGCAGATTCATTATCAAAAAATGCAACTTTCATTTGGTATACCATGGATAAAGAGCTACAAGATATCTCCCAAGACCTGCGAAAAGATATCAAAAGCCTGGCCTATAAAGAATTGCCTGCACAATTGAAAAATGGAAAATCGATAGTCACATTTAACAACACTAGCTATGAGCTGTCAGTCTTTGGAGCCCATAACCTTCAGAATATAAATGGTGCCAGAATGATATGTGCAGAATTGGGTATCAATGATAATGATTTTTTTGAGTGTATATCCTCATTTAAAGGTGCTGCCAAGAGGCTACAAACACTAAAGGAGAAAAAGAATACAGCTGTATTTCTTGATTTTGCCCATTCACCATCGAAACTAAAAGCTACCGTTGAAGCTGTAAAACTTCAGTATCCCGAAAGAAAATTGGTGGCCTGTATGGAGTTACACACCTTTAGTAGTCTCAACAAAGATTTTTTACCCCAATACAAAGACACGATGGCCGCGGCCGATGTAGCCTACGTATATTTTAATCCGGAGGTACTTAAACACAAACATCTTCCTGCAATAAACCAGACCCTGGTCCATGATGCATTTGGCACAAACAATGTAAGTGTTTTCTCCAATACAACTGAACTACAAAAATTATTACTCCAGTCAACATGGGAAAATACCAATCTTTTGTTTATGAGTTCTGGTAATTTTTCAGGCATTGACTTTGTTGATTTCTCAGAAAAAATTTTGAAGTAAAGTTGGCTTAAACCAGAAGGACTTTACATCAACCCCACGCTTTCACACGAACAATGCCGTTGATTGGACAACCAATTAACTTTCATTTTATACTTTTCTACTAATACATTGTGAATAAGATAAAACAACAAAAACCCGGCAATGACCGGGTTTTTGTTTTATATGGTTAAAAAGGGCATTTTGTTTCTTTTTTTCAACTCACCATAGCGGTGCTATGCCTCGTCTCAGAAAAGTCTGCTTTTATTGCCATTTCAACCCTCATAACGAAGTTCTAATACATATTTCTTCAAGTTACAAAAGTTTCAGACCAATCGGCCTGACAGGGTAGAATAAAACCTACAATATTCTATGAAGTTCAGGCTGCCTTGTTACAGTTGTGTTATCGCTTTTATTTTTTCTTTAGGGAATTTAGTTTATTCTCAAGTTGTTTAATTTTTACTTGCTGAATTTGGTTTAATTTATTCTGCTCAATAATATATAGGGTTAGTTCTTCAATTTTCTGCAATAATTTGGCATCCATTTCTCCGAGATTAATGCCTTTTTCTAAAACTTCTGATTCTTTTGGTATGTCTGGAAGGTGTTTATTTTTTAAGATAAATTGTTCTGTTTCTTCGAGACTCATTAACTCATATTCATTTGTAAAAACAAAATCTGACCAACCACTTGCTTCCACTTGAATTTCTCTTGCGCCAATTGAACCTTCAACAGCAAATCTATGAGGACCTGTTTCTTCTGTTCCTAATCCTAGGTTACCAGACTTTAAAGTCATATAAACTTTATTTCCATTCCCCCATGATTGTATATTATTATATGGATCTCTTTCCCACCACGTCCTCGTATCAGTCCCTGGGGATAGATACGAGGCATCAATCGAAATACCATTATGCAATCGAGTAGATAACCAATCAGAGCCTTGAAAATCTCTTTTTAACCAAATATTATTCATAACTGTATTTCCTACTCCACACTTTCCAGAAATACGAATCAATAGTTTTGTATCATTCAAATTAGAACCTAATTCTTGACTTTCATATAAATGTAGTTTTGCAGCAGGTTCATTAGTTCCTATTCCAAGCTTATTATTAATTGTGACAATATTTAAGAAACTTGCAGTTCCATTTACTTGAAACAAATATGCAGGATCCATTGTTCCGACTCCTATTTTTCCTTGTGAGGTTATTGTCAATGCATTAGTCCAAGTATTACTGTTATGCCTTGCGTCAATATTTAAAAGAGTTTTACCTCCTGGGTCAGAATTATAAATTTTATGACCAAAACCATTTTCATAACTAGATGTAAACCATTCTATCTTTTTATTTGCTGAAGAATTAAACTCCAATTTATCACCTTTTAGAGTTTGACTATTTATTTTTATTATATTCATAAAAATTAGAGCTAATAATGTTATCGTTCTCATTTCGTATATTGTTTCATATTGTTGTCCGGTTATTTGGCGTATTATTAATCTTTCTTATTTGATCATACTTATGTACAATATCAGCATTTTTGTTTTTCAAAAATACCCCTCTAATTTGAAATATTCATAAAAAAGTGAGTATATTCCTAAAAATTGTTGAAACATTAGTAACTCCAGGGATGCGCACAACATTTCTCTTCTATGCTAATAGAAAAAAAGATTCTGAAAAAAATAAATTTTTGGTAAGTATTAAAAATAGGCTGTAGTTCAACTTGGAATGATCGCTGTATCTTGCAGACCCCTAATATACCTTCGGGTAACTACTCAGTAAGCAAAAACCAAATATAAGTAACATGGTTTCCTTGCGTTATTTGTTTCTGAGTTGAAAAAGTGTGATTGAAAATGAGTTCCCGCAAGGGTTAGCCAATGCCGTGTTGGTGTCAGATTCATTAAGTGCACATTTGAAAACAAGAGCCTACACACAATTGTTGTGCCTGGATCAGGTGTTCTGAGAACCTAACGACTTTATTGAAGTTACAGAAAATAAATGACCTGTTCAGATGAAAGAATTGTTCATGAAAGCCATCGACTTCAAAAAGAATTTATGTCAATCTCATTATTTATAGTCCTTAAAGATGCGGGATGAAATATTGCAGGAGTTTCAAAAATTATTGGATTCTTCACCAAAAATTTACCTTAAAAAGCTGGCTGCCTTTCATAAAATAATGGTCAAGTGGAAAAACAGTGTGTTTACCTTTTTGTTTTTCTCCGAAGTACTCTTTGATACCTGGGTTGTTACCATTTTATTACACGAATGATATTCAATAATTTTCAACCCTTGATTCGCATTTATATTATACCTGTAGAGTGATTATATGAAAAGCCAGGCTTTGAAGTGAATTTAACCTTGCAGTAAATCATTTAACTATTCTTAACTCGACCTGATATATTAATGTTTTTTTGTATTATTATTATTTTTTACGTTATTTGTGTCGAACAAAATAAATCTCTTTTGTTAAAAAATAATGAAGGTTCTTTTCATATAATTAAATCAACTATACTTTAAGCTCCAGAATGAAATATTTTAACCAAACTATATTTTTTTTACCGAAATATTTTCCGAAAGTTTTTTGTTAGATTATATTTTCTATTGGTTTCAAGTGTAATTTACAGTAGACTGTTTTGTGGTGAAGTAGAGGTTGTTTTTTTGTAGATTGCCTATTTGTTGAATTGGATTTAACTAATTAATGTATTCTGTTCATAGAGGTGTTTTGTGTCGTGTTTTCATGTTTGAATGTTATCCTATAAAATAGTGTATGCAATATTGATGTAGTTATAGCAACTATATTTCATGCTAAAGTTGTATGCAGAACGTATATTGTTGTTATGATTTTATTGTCTTTTTAGAAATTAAAGGTCAAGAGTTTGGATGAGTACTGGATAATATAGGATCTAATCCAGGCTAGAGAGTTGTTGTAATACTTGATGCTAATCGTATTGATAGATATGATGGAGTTGCAATAATTGGTTAAGCAGTTGATGATAATCGTAATTGTGGGATATAATTTATAAACTGTTTCAGATTTTAGCATGAATATTAAATTCTCTGAAATTTTAAAAATGACTTGGTTCAGAATGTTAATAGAGCTATAATAAAGTATTGATTGAAGAAAAAAGACATGGGAAATAGTCAGGAATAAGTTTTTTATAAGATTAGGACTTGATAATATTTAAAAATATGAGAAGCATTATTGTACTTTTTTTTATTGGATTTATTGGAGGGAATACGTTGGCGCAGACGCTTGAAAATGGGAAGGTTGTAGAGTATGATTTGCCAGAAGAGGACTGTGCCGAAGGCGTTTTTTATATAGGAAAATTCTATCTTGGAGCATATGAACTATCTGCCAATATCGAAGGATATGATGCGAATTACAATGGATGGAAAATTTTAATTGGAAGAAGGTGGGGGAGGAGTGTTTCTTTAAATGAATTGTATAATAATGTTGGTGGTACTTTTTACTATTTATTGGAAGGTAATTTACATTTTCATCTTTGGTGGAAGAGTGAATATAAAAACATTCATAAGGGGTGGATTCCACATATTAAAGCAGAATATCAAAAAGGAGGCATCCTTATTGATGCGGAAGAGCCTGATAATTTAAGTAATGCAATTAAATTAGCAAGTGTTATTGGTCAGAGATCAACCAGGGTAGAAATGACGGAATTAAGAGTTAGTGGACTTATACAAGCCGAAGAAATCCTTGTTGAAGCCAATGGTAATACTGCCGACTTTGTTTTCGATAAAAACTATCAATTGCGAGATCTTTCCGAAGTAGAAACCTTTATCAACGCTAACAAACGATTACCCGGAATACCATCTGCTGCACAAATGGAAGAACAAGGTGTTAATTTGGCGGAGATGAATAAGTTACTCCTACAGAAGGTGGAGGAGTTGACGCTTTATGCTATTAAAAAGGAGAAAAGGATTGAAAAGATTGAAGAGGAACGTATAAAGAACAAGGGGGAAATGGAGGTCTTAAATAAGGCTTTGAAGGAAGAGCGGAGAGTAAGAATTAAATTGGAAGAGAGGATAGTGAGATTGGAAGAGTTATTACTAAAGGATGAATAAGTGTTGTAAATTTAATATGTTCATATATAGGGATATGTGTTTTTATATAAATATCTTAGGTATTAATATGTATTAACGAAAAAAATAAATATTACAAACTCTTAAATCTATATTTTCTATGGAAAATAAAAACATTGTTCTATTTTTTTTGATTATAAACATCTTTGCAGGCATAACTGCACAAGACGACATATTAGAAATTAAGCGACATCTGGAACCTATAGAGCCTTCTGCTGCGGGTATAGCCACATATGGTACTTACCCTGTTAACTATAGCACAGGATTACCTTCAATTGAAATACCTCTTTATACGATAAGGGCGGGTGATATCGAAGTTCCGATTAAGCTGAGTTATCATGGAGGTGGAATAAAGGTTAGCCAAGAAGCTTCCTGGGTTGGATTGGGATGGGACTTGTTTTACGGAGGTCAAATCACAAGAGAGGTGAACGGTTATCCAGATGAACCGAGCCAAAACTGGTCTATCCCGGATATTAACGAAGTGGTTGATTATTTGGAGAATGTAAATTCTGACGACAACCTATACTTGGACAATATTTCAGGTGAGAAATCACCAGCTTATTCTTTCCTCCGCGATGTCTTCCATTTTAATCTAGCGGGGTATAATGGATCTTTTGTTTATAATAACTTTGGCGAAAAAATGCAGATACCGTTTGGTAATTATTTATTTCAGAAACAGTCGGGAAATGATATTATCGTTGCCCCTAACGGAATTAGATACCTATTTAATGACGATGGTGTTGATAGAACATCTGTTTATCCTATTCATGCAGGCATTCCAGAATATATCTCAACGTGGCATGTTAAAGAGATAATAGGTCAGGGAACAGATGATCGGATCTCCTATGTTTACCAACCCGACGGGAGCATCACGACCAAAACATTTGGGTATAGCCAAGGTAAATCTGTTATGAAATATGAATGCTCAAAGTATAACATACTGCCGAAGGAAACACTTATATCTTTTAAAAAAAGTGTTTCCAACCAAATGGTTAAGGCCCAAAAACCATACCAGATTACATTTCCTAACGGAAGGGTCACGTTTATACTTGAACAAAGAAAGGATATTGAAGCATATTCGCCCATTAGTGCGAGTGCGGTGCCTCCATTAAGACGTTTAAAGCAAATCCTTATAGAAAATAAAATTGGAAATGATTATATCCCACATCATAGTTTTGATTTTCATTATTCATATTTTTATACTTCCTCTCCTGATTCGGAACAAATAGACCAGTTACGTCTTAAATTGGATAGTGTTTCAAAATTGGCATATGGATCAGGAGACACCGAAAAAGAAGTCACTTCTTTTGTTTATTCAGGAGATTACTGTCCCGATAAAAATAGCTTTTCAAAGGATTACTGGGGGTATTACAACGGTGTGAACAATATGTCACCTATTCCGGGCACAGTTGGTTTTCAGTCCAGATATGTTGATGAAAGTTCATCAAAATTCGGTAGTCTGTTGCAGATTATTTATCCGACAGGTGGGCGGACGGTTTTTGAATGGGAGTCTAACAGGTACGGTGAAGAAGATCCTATAGTTGTTGAAAAAAATGCGCAAGACGTTTCAATGACAACAGGTTATCCCGAAGGATTAAGTTGTGAGGATGGAGATATTCTATTGCCAATTGATAGCGTTGTAAAATTCCCTGGCAGTGATTTCTACTTGTTTACAGCAAGGTATTCTCAATCAATTGATGTTACATATAGCATTCAACGTAAAATTGACTACAATAATCAGCACAATAAATATGATCAGGCTGAAATTGAGATCAGTGACTTGACAGAGGGGAGGACATTAATATCCGCAACAAGGGAAGCCAATGATTTTACAAGAACGAGAACTGTGAATATTATTAAAGGGCATAAATATTACTTTCGTGTTAGTTCCAATTGCCATAACATCAAAAGTAGTATCTACTTTAGTTATGCTGGGAATGACTATTTTGATGATAAGTATAATTACCCAATAGGTGGGTTAAGAATCAAGAATATTGTGAATCGTGATACCAATGGTGCGAAGATTAACGAACAAAATTTCACTTATCTCATTCCCAATACAAATAAGTCAAGTGGGATGCTCAACAACTTAAGAACTTTAACGTTTACCTCGAGTAGACATGATGTACGGGTGGAGCCAGACTATTCAGAATCAGATTTAGATAATCCGTCGGTTATACCCGGATGTAGACTGGCGGTAAATACAACTATCCTCAGTCACAGTAACCCGATAAGCGGCTTGTATTCGAATTGTGTTAATTACCAATATGTTCAGGTTTTTAATAAAGATTCAGAAGGGAATAACACTGGATATGTAAACTATGAGTTTGATATATGTAAAGATAAGTATATAGGTGAAGAATACCCTATTGTTTCCAATAGTTGGAAGAGGGGACAATTAATACGGGAAACTATTTACAAGAATAATGAAGGTGTTTACGATTCGGTTAAAATGATATCAAACTATTATAGTATAGATCTCCGACAAAATTCCAAATCGTCTAGTTTTAGGCTGATAAAAGACGGTTCGGTCGAAGGAAAATGTAATGGTTGCTCAGCTTTTTATACGGCATATAAGCATCCGGTACAGTTTGACTATATTTCGGGCTGGAAGCATCTTGATAGTACAGTGGTAACCAATATTTATGAAGATGGCAACCTTGTTGTTCGTAACTATAGTTATTATGACAATCCAAATTATTCTTTCCCGGGAAGAACAAAGACAATAGATAGCCAAGGGGCAACCAAGGAAACCATATGGAAATATCCTTTGGATTACACGAACGGATTTGCAATGTTATACGAGGACGACAATGCCAACCTGAGTATAATGCAGGATATGGTAGGAAAGAACATGGTAGATCGTCCTGTTGAGGTAGTCCGTAAATCGGGAGGCAGCCTCAAAGAATCTTTATTTTACGTTTTTGCCAAGCATAACGAGAACATAAATGTTCGGGATATTTTCAAAAAGGACTTACAGAACAGTTCAATTAACGGAGATAACCAGATTCAGTACCCTAGCTTGCCCGAGCTTTGCGTCCAGTATTTCTTTAATGGTAAAACGAGGCAGATCGAGTTGAAAACAGGGGAGCTAGTTTCGTATTATTGGGGGCACGGTTCATCTTATGTTATGGCTAAGATGGATAATCTAAAATCGACGGTAATCGATAATGACCCAATGCTAAAAGAATATCTCGACCAATTAGAAACTTTCGGTGAAATTAATATTTCAAACAAGTCTGACTTGACTGATCTCAACAACGACATCAGGAATGCTTTGCCTGATGGTGCGTCAATTACCACCTACACTTATATTCCTTTGGTGGGTATGACCTCACAAACCGACCCTAATGGGCGAACAATATATTACTGTTACGACGGTTTTGGCAGGCTAATAAACTTGCGCGACCAAGACTGGAACATCATAAAAAAAATAGAATATAATTATCACTAGTGTCTATTAAGAATTATCTATGCAAAATATCTCCAAGAACTACTCGGTTTGTTGACTATAGAGTTGCAACAGAAATAGTAAGACATAGTTCTAAGTGCAAATTTTAGTGGGCAATCTATATTTAATTAAGTGTTAGGGTTTGTTAATAGTGCTTGGCTGTAAGACAGTTAGATAATATGTTTATTGATGTTGCATAAAAAATATTAATATATTATTGTTTTGTAGTTATGTTGTTTATCGTTTTTGAAGGTTATCATTTGACTCGCGAAAGTGATATTAGATTTGCTTGCCGATGCCTATAAATATCTTATATAGGGTTAAGCTGTTTGGTTGGTAAGATGCAGTATCTTTTCTGAGGTAAATAAATGACAGGGTAGTAAGGTTTTTTAGGACATCTACATGAATGTGTATAAGAAATATTTGTCAAGTATAGTAGATAGCTGCTTTAGCGACGTAGAATTAAAGCAACCTTATATCAAAGATTTAACAATCATAACCCTTTTTTTTAAGAATATCCTAAGCAGTTGGCAATTAGCAAGAAGGAGAGGTGTTGAAGTAAACACCATAATAAAAGCAAGCGAAAATGTACCTTGCTTGGTGTGAATGGATAGCGAAGCAGGAAAGACAGAAGAGTATTTTTCTAAATGAGGTTATGAATTTGCATTCAAGTTTAATCATTACATTTGAAAAAGCATGTGTTGATTATTCACGTTATGAAGCATTTTTGAGAAACATATATGCTATGTGACCCTATTGAGTTTAATGCTTAATATAAGTCAAAGGAGGAATTTGATATTTCAGATGATGCCGACTCTGGTGTGGCAAAAGGGTAAATATGCGGTCTGCTACATATTGCAAAGTAAAAAAATGCTCCAATCCGGATGTCGATTGGAGCGTTGGAAATCTCTAAGTTTTACTGGAATCTTTTGGAATTAATCGAAATTAGTGGGTGTTTTTTGGAATATTCTGACAACTATTAGACTTTTTCCAATTGTGCGGCAAAAGATCAGCCAAGTCTAAATCATAATTGCTGTTGTATAACGCAATCTTAGAAAATACATCTGTAAGCCATTCGCGAGGATTTACATCACTGGCTTTGCAGCATCCCAGTAGTGAGTACATAATTGCTGCATTTTCTGCGGCATCATGGTTGCCACAAAACAGATAGCCTTTTCTTCCAACAGCTACCGGCCTAATTGCATTTTCAGCTCCGTTGTTGTCAGGCAGATATCGGCCATCAAGATGATAGCGAGACAGACGTAAGAAAAGATTGTATGTATAAGCCAGCGCCTTACTCATCTTTCCTCCTTGTAGCGCTTTGGGGTAATAGCCTTCGATCCATTTTTCAAAAGCACGCATGATTGGATAAGCCAAGCGCTTTCGTAGTTCAGCTCTTTGCTTGTAATTCATGTTCTGATCGGTGGCCATTTGCTCAACTTGATAGATTTTAGCAATTTGTGCCAATGCGTATTCAGCCCCCGTTTTGTCTTCTTTTAGACTTTCGGAGAATTTCCTGCGCGCATGAGCCCAACAACCCAGAAGCAAAACACCTTTCTTTTGCTCATAGATTGAATATGCCTGATATCCATCGGTTTGAAGAGCTCCCTGAAAATCCTTTAATAAAGGAAGTATCACTTTTTGTGCTCGGGAGCCTTTGTCGTAGTGAAAGAAAACCAAGTTATTCATTACTGATCGAACCATCCACAGATAAGCCTTTTGTGCTTTGTGCTTTTCGTTGCTAATAACCGAAATGGTACTTTCGTCAACCTGAATATAATCAGATTTTAGAACAATTTCTTTTAAACGTGCATAAAGAGCTCTTAGTAAATCACAGCTTCCTTGAAACCAACCATTAATGGTGGATGCAGGTAATTTTATACCAATCATTTTGAACATGGCCATTTGGCGATTAAAAGGCTGGTGGAAATAATATTTATTCATCATCAGCTCGCTCAATAAAGAAGGCCCTGCATTGCTGCGTGGCAAAGGCAATAATGGCATTGAACCAATACGGATAGCTGATGCTTCTTCGGTGTTTTGATCTGTAGCAATATCCGGTGATACTGATTCTTGCTTTACTGCATATTTAGGACGTTCTATACGACGTACATATACCTCTCCGGGCTTGTGTTCGAGTATTTCTGTTACTTCTTCGCCAATACGCACCCAGTTATCTTGTTTACCTTCCGGTTCAATAACTTCTACCTCTCGTCTAAGGTGGTCAGGAAGTGGTTGACGAACTGGCCTCTGCTTGTTTTTTACAGGCTTGCGGCGCTCATATTCGATAAGCTCTTTTTCTGCGTTTTCAATGATAGCTTTCTCTTCTGCAACGACCTCCAGTCCGTCCCAATCGATCTTTCGTTGATCGGGATCTTCGGCAATATGCTTTTCACTAGAATTGCCAAAAAACTTATGGCGAAACCAAGCAAGCTGGTCGATCAGCTTTTTAATTTGCTGCTCTTTTTTAGCGACTATAGCCTCTAATTTTTTGTTTTTAGCTTCCAAAGTGTCCAGAACCCTATTGTCATTTTTTCGCAAGCGGGAAAGCTCCTGAAACATCTCGTCACGTTCCTGGAGAAGCTCCTGTATTAACACATCTTTATTGCTTGAAAAATCGCTCATTTATCACTGCTTAATTACGAGCTTAAAGATAGTAAAATCAAGGCTTATAGCCAATTTTATCGATCTAAAAATCCTAAAAAATTGCTTCTTTTTGTCACCTCTTTAAAAGCCTTTTTTTGGCTTCACATTCTGTACAATCAACATTAAATCGTGCCAACTTATAATGTGAGATGTGAGGCTTTCATCAAATGCAGGAAGTTTGAAAACACCACTGTCGAGCTTCTTATGGTAAATTACCAACCCGCCGTGTTCTAGATGAAGTATTTTCATGGTGGTCAGCCTACGGTTGACAAATATAAAAACTTCACCGTCCTGAACATTACGCTTCATTAAGGAGCTTACAATGCCGCTGAGTGTGTAAAAGCTTTTACGCATATCCACTGGTGCCGGATATAGAAAGTATTTAAGTTTATCGTGTAAATGAAACATCAGACTTAATCAAATAAGTGAACAATTGTTTTTAATACTTGCGTGTTTATATTATCCCTTAGTAGCATCTTGGTGCCATTGGGAAATACGAATTCAATGGGAGCATCATTGTTTAAAGTAGGCTTACTCTTGATGATAGATGGACTCGATTGGTTATTCGTCGTTAACGGATTACTGTCAAATTCTAGTGGAACAAAGCTATCTGGCTCATGTGCTAATGCCTCTTCCAATTTATTTCGCCAATAGTAAAAAGTGGAAGGAGCCAAATCTTGGTTGGTACAGAAATCTTTTATGTTCAAACCTGATTCCTGGTAATCCTTATACAAACGCTTAAATGTTGTTAATGTCATTCTCATTTTTTGCCATCAAAGAAACAGCTCTAGTATGAAGGTCGCAATATGTGAAAGACCGAAGACTTACGCAAAAGGTGAAGAAGTAGTTCTTTATTAGGGAAAGAACAAAGCGCAGGAACAAAAGGTAAGACGGAGTGCTTAGGGAACAAAGAAAACGCAGATGAAATAAAGATGTGGGAGACAATGTTGGCCGACTTATTAATTACGTTTGTAAAGAGCAAAGTTGGGTCTGTTAAAAAACATGGTGTCTACCATAAGGTGGCAACTGATGAGTTACATCAACAAATATGTTTTTATTGATAATTCTGAAATAATATAATTTCAAAATTATGGACAGAGTTGAGTTTACAGTGTCTAACAATGTAAAATATTATTATATATTTTCATAATACAAATCATCTAATTTAAAGTTGTTTAGTTAGTCTATGAGATGATTAATTTGGTTTATTTATGTTTTTTAACTTTATTTGTACTGAATCAAATAATCAATTATATTATCACAATAAACTTTTATTTTTTACTAATCAAACTTAACTGAAAACCACACTTTAATCCAATGATACTTCTATACTTGAATATCTTTTGTAACTTTTCTAACCGATTATATTTTTCATTCACTTCAAGCTTGTTATATAAACGATTCTCTTGTTTTAACTTAAAGGCTGAACGAATATGTTCTATGTAATTACTGAATCGATTTTTTACAAAAAAATACCTATACTGTTAGGAAGTATTTTTGTATTATGTTTTTGATCTATATGCAAACTAATATACAATAATCTTGGAGCTATAATTTTAAGCGAAGGCTGTACGCCAGAGACCATTGTATTTGACTTGACTATTTTAAAAGTAGGGATGAGATACATTTTACGGATATTGTTCCTTCATGATCAAGTGATTGCTGTTGTCCAACTCTTGATTATAAATAAAAAATAGAGTATATAAAGACGGAATGTCAGGAGCTAATACTTAAGGGATATGCGATCATGATTGCAAATTGTACCGATTAAATACTTACTTAAATATTAATTCGTATAAATATAAATATGAGAAGAATATTAACACTCTTGGTGTTTGGAGTTATAGGCTCCTCAGTTTTGGGACAGACCAATATAAAAGATGAGAACAATACTACTACTCCCATTTATATTAAGAATGAAAATGTTGGAATTGGTATTTCTGATCCTATTGCCAAATTTGAGATTTATAATTCATTATCAGCAGCTGGTGTGCCAGGCTTTGTTTTAAATAACACATATGCAAATAAAGGTTCAGAACCTGAAGATAATAGACCTTTTGTTATTAGAAGGTTTCATTATGATAGTGAATCATTGAGAACGTATCTTCAAGATGCTAAACTTCACTTCTTATATCAAAATGATGAGTCCGTTGGCTGTATTGAGTTTCGGATTAAAAATACCGATACTGAATATGGTGGTGGAGCAAAGGCTAATGATTTGGCAATATTAAAATTGGTCTCTAATAGTGTAGGAGGACATTTAGCATTTGCAGGCGGTGTACGCATGAAAGGTTCTTTCTCACCCGATGAGGCGTACTATAAAAATGATAATTATATCTCTTTTGGAGACCCGGGAACTTCAGAAGATTTTATAGGTTATAAATCGAATACATTCTATTTTAAAGACTGTATTGGAGGTGGGGATAAATCTGACCCAAGTATTGTTGTTGGTGGGAATATAACTTCTGAGAAGGGGATTTATGCTTCAAGCCTCGAAATCGCAGGAATCGTCCGGGCAGAAGAAATTCTTGTTGAAGCCAACGGTCAAACCGCCGACTTTGTATTCTCCGACTCCTATCAACTCCGCAACCTCTCCGAATTGGAAAACTACATACTTACCCATAAACACTTACCGGATATTCCAAGTGCCACAGAAATGGAAGAACAAGGTGTGAATTTGGTGGAGATGAATAAGCTGCTGTTACAGAAGGTAGAGGAGTTGACTTTGTACCAAATTGCAAAAAATAAAGAGGTTCGTGAGTTGAAGGATGCTAGGAATAAAGAGAAAAAGGAGCGGGAGAAGTTGGAGAATGAACTGGTAATTCAAGGTGAAAAGCTAAACGAATTGGACGCACTGATTAAAAGACTTATTACTAATTCTACTTTAACAGATTTATTGCTTTGAATAACAGAGGTCTATGTCACGCTGTCGCTTTTCATGTCGCTGCTGCAGTTTTTCCAGCATCCGTTCATCGGTCATTTCACGATAAAATTTGTATACCATAAAATCCATAATGTCTCTTGCCGACAACAATGGGACTTCGTCTTGATTCAATAGTTTTTCTTTCAGCATAAAGCTGCCCACCATTAAGTTGAGGGCTACTTGGTGATGCCATGACAGCCATTTGCGGGTTTGGAACTGATCCAAGCCTACTATCTGTTTTTGCTCTTTGAAGCTATGCTCAATGAAAAAGCGTTGTGCCTGCATGTATGCCAGCGCCTGATGCGTGTATTGAGCAAGTTCTGCGTTAGTGAACGAATATTTTATTTCTACTCCCTGCTTTGTCTTTCTTTTCGAAATGACCAGCAACCGTTTCTCAACAATGTTCTGAACCTTATCCCAAATGTAAACTGTCTTAAAATGGAACAATCCCTTCAGCTTTCCCTTGGCAGAATCACGAATGTCAAGCTTTTTCCAGTCCTTGTTTGTAAGCGTTTCTATATATTCGTTAGCGTTTACCGATGGGGTGCTTGCCTTCGGCCTTTTGGGTGGGCGCCCACGATTGCTCTTTCGCTCTGGAATATGTAGTTCTGGTTTTTCAAGGTGGATTTTTTGATCGCTATGAATGTCAAGCATGTACACCAAACCCATATCCTCAACCGAACGGGTAAACGCAAGGTCATTGCCATAAAGTCCATCCCCCCCAACGTAATCGAACTCGATACCCATTTCCAGTTGGTGCTTCACAATATCTGTAGCCAGCTCCGGTTTTGTCTTGAAAACCCTGTCCTCTTTGGGGATGCCAGCAGTTTCACACCTGGCGTTGTTAGTACACCATGACCTTGGAAGGTACAGTCTCGTGTCGACCAACGCTGCATATTTGTCCGTGCACAAGCAACCAAAAACTGCAACCTGCGAGTTTGCAGTCTTCCCAACGTTCCCGCAATACTGGTGATCAACACCAATGCTTTTGTCACCTTTTTTCACCCATCCGCTTTCGTCTATGAGTAATCCTTTTAATTTTGGTTTGGGAGTGATTGGTCTACCTGATTTGCTATTTGGTCGATGACAGCTCTTGCATCCCAATTGGATTCGGTGATAAAATGCTGCATCTTATGGTAGTCTGCGTTTAATGTCTCAGTGATGCGTTCGATGTTTTTCAAATCGCTTAAAGCTAGACCTTCGACGTATTGAGTAGCTTTGTCGAAGTTGGATTTTGTTCTATTTTTAAAATGGTGCTGAAATTCAGATAAATACACTTCAAGTCGGTTGTTGACCGCTAGCAGTGTTTTACCATTATTCGTATATTTTTTTAAGTTTTTCGCCCGTTACCCATTGCAAACTTGAGTTTTGTTCTTTGTTTCAATTGCAATATACTAATTTACTGTTTATTACGAAAGAAAAACAATACTAAATTATCGTTTTTTCAGTGATCATTTTAATCTGTTAAAGTAGAACTAAGTAAGAAGTTGAAATAGATTTTAAATGTTTAGGTGAAATACATTGATCAAACCATATTGCTATTCTTGTGCAATTCTGGCGAATTTTTTATTCGCATCAAGTATATGATACAAAAAAGAGTGTTTAATTGTGATGAATCAGTCGTGTAAGTGTTTGGTGCTTATTTAATAATGATTATGATGAAAAAAATTAGCCTATTTGGTGTAATGATCTTATTGAATCTTAGTGTATGGGGGCAGCAGGAAAAATTAAATGGACTTGTTCAAATTGAAATGGCCAATTCAATTGATAATAGCTCGCCTGGGATTACAGTAAGATTAAATGATGATTTTTTATATGATGGTAAATATCTAAATAATTATGGTTTTGGTTTTCATGATTTTAGAGATAACAGCAGTGCGTTAAATGGAAGAAATGCCTATCTGTCAGGTTTTTTCGGTATTGATTTTTTTACAGAATGTAAGAATAGGTTACGAGTTAATACAAATGGAAATATTGGAATAGGAACAGTTAACCCATCTGAACGATTAGATATTGTTGGAAATTTGAAAACAAAAAGAGTGGCCCTGTTTGAATGGTTTAATTCTAGTTTAGGTCATACTAATTCATCTGTTGCTTTAAATGGAATTCGTCAAAATGGTGTTTGGAAACTATATGGGGATGGGGCTCGATCGTCTATCGGATTAATCAACATGGATATCTTCTCTAACATTCGTTTTATTTCTCATCATGATGATACCTATAAAGGTGGCAAAACAATGACCGACAAAGAACTTATTGACAGAAATACTAAAATGATTATTGACGCAGGCGGTAATGTTGGTATTGGGACTAATAATCCCATAGCTAAGTTTGAAGTTAATGGAGATATTGCAATGTCTCGAACCTATAGATTCAAGTTTCTAGAGAAAGAAAATGGTGATGATCGAGCGTATATCCGTTCATCCGATGGTGAGAATGGCGAAGCTTTTAATTCGTTAATTTTCGCAGCAGGAGCTGGTATAGAGCGATTATTTATAAATGGAAACACTGGGAAAATCGGAATTGGTAAAAATCAACCAGAATATGAACTCGATGTTGCCGGAACCATTCGGGCAGAAGAAATTCTTGTTGAAGCCAACGGGCAAACGGCCGACTTTGTATTCTCCGACTCCTATCAACTTCGCAACCTCTCCGAAGTAGAAAACTACATCTTAATTCACAAACACTTACCAGATATCCCAAGTGCCACCGAAATGGAGGAACAAGGTGTGAATTTGGCAGAGATGAATAAGTTGTTGTTGCAGAAGGTGGAGGAGTTGACTTTACACTTAATTGAGAAAGATAAAGAGTTGCAAAATGTCAAAGAAGATCTTCAAAAAATCAAACAAATTATAACATCAAACAACATAAAATGAAATGCTTATTTGTACCATTATTATTGTCAATAAATTTCACAATAGTACTACATGCACAGGAGTTTGAATGGAATGTTAAAAATACAGGCAGTAAGGCTGGAGAACGAATAGTTGCAGTTTTAGATGCGGGCACAATCGGGAGATATACTGGTGTTGCAATAATTGGGCAGATAGTTGACAATAATGGTAATTGGGGGTATAATCTTCCCTCTGTCTCAGATTTTAAACTTTATGTCAGGTTTTCAGGAGGACTTGCATATGATTTAGTGCAAAATGAAAAGACTTCAAAAATCATACTTGGATTAAGAAAGATAACCGATTCTAAGATTCACTTAATTGCTAATTGTCCGTATAATCATATGGCAATGAGAATTAATCTCATAAAAGTTGCAGGAGGAGTCGATATTACGTTGGGAGATCCGGATTCTGTTGTTGTTGAAGGTGAACAGCTTATGTCAGAACCAAGATATGAAATAGACAATTTATATGTTGATGGATCTGGAAATGTATCCATTGGCAACACTTCCCCGCAAGCGAAACTGCATGTATCAGGAGATATCCTTGCAGAAGAAATCCGTGTAGAAGACATTGCTGCCAATAACCTTAACCTTGCCGGCAACCTAGCCGCCAACAATATCATCGTTACCGCTAACGGTGAAACCGCCGACTTTGTATTTGCAGATGATTATCACCTAGCTCCTCTCTCCGAAGTAGAAAACTACATTCTTACCCATAAACACTTACCAGGTATCCCAAATGCTATCCAAATGGAGGAACAAGGTGTGAATTTGGCAGAGATGAATAAACTGTTGTTACAGAAGGTGGAGGAGCTTGTGCTGTACCAAATTACTAAAGAAAAAGAAGTAAAACGATTAGAGGCAGAAATCGAAAGTCTGGAAGAAGAAAAAAGAAAGGGAAAAGAGAAATTGGACGAAGTATTGAGCAAAGGACAAAGAGCAAGGAAGGAAATGGTAAAAAGACTTGCCAAATTAGAAAAAATTATATTAAGCAATAAATAGAAAAAATGAGGAAATTATTTACACTATTATGTATTGTCACTGCAACAATAAACGTCTTAGGTCAATCAGAAACACTTGACAAAATAATTTGGCTTAACTCAGACGGTTCAGATAATACAGATCCGACCTATCTCTATAGAAATGATGATTCAAAAGATGCCGCTACGCTTAAACTTAGAATGGGTGATGAATCAAGTTCTCTTTTTGAGGTTGGATATAATTACTATTTAGAAAGTTATAAATGGTATAGAAATTTTTCAATAACAGGTTCTGGGATTGGATATTTTCGCACAAAGCTAGGTATTGGCACAACCTCACCGCAAGCGAAACTTCACGTATCAGGAGATATCCTTGCAGAAGAAATCCGTGTAGAAGACATTGCTGCCAATAACCTTAACCTTGCCGGCAACCTAGCCGCCAACAATATCATCGTTACCGCTAACGGTGAAACCGCTGACTTTGTATTTGCAGATGATTATTACCTAGCTCCTCTCTCCGAAGTGGAAAACTACATTCTTACCCATAAACACTTACCGGATATACCTAGTGCTACCCAAATGGAAGAGCAAGGTGTGAATTTGGCGGAGATGAATAAACTGTTGTTGCAGAAGGTGGAGGAGTTGACGCTTTATGCAATAGAGTTAGACAACGCGAAAAGCAAGGAACAAAAAGAAAGGGAGAATCTAGAAGAAAGGCTAGAAAGGTTGGAGATTGTGTTGTTAAACAGTCGAGCGGTTGATTGTAAATAGGTAGTATTCGGGCTACATTACAGTGTTTGAAGATCAGTTAAAGGAACCCAGAGAGTAGGAAAATTTGCTAAATTCTTTGATGAATTTTCAAAATCTATCACAGATATGAAAAAATAAATTTTTACATTATGAAAAAAACGATACATCTAATTTTGATTATTTGCTTTTCAACATTTGGCTTCTCTCAAAATGAAATTATTTCACCTTCTCCCAATGCATCAGGCTTAGGGATTTATGGAAGTACTCCAGTAGGTTATTATACAGGTGTTCCTAATATAAGCATACCATTATATGAAATCAAATCAGGGTCTCTATCATTACCGTTATCTTTAAGTTATTATGCTGGAGGTATTAGACCTAATCAGGATGCAACTTGGGTAGGTTTAGGTTGGGTCTTAAATTCAGGGGGTGTCATAACAAGATCAATAGTGGGGTATAATGATTTTGAGAATCCTAATTTCGTTGAAAATGCTTTTAGTTATGGCTACTACTACAACCAGGATTTTCCTGGTACTGAGAATGGAACAGAGGATCTTGATTTAACTGATATAAGTCAAGTCGATCTAGCATATTATAAAAACATGGCCAATGGTCTTTATGATTCACAACCAGATGTTTTTTATTTTAATTTTGCGACTTTTACCGGGACATTTTATTTTGACAGAAAAAGAAATAGTACAGAAGATTATGCAGTCCCCATATGTAAAAAAAGAAACAATTTAGATATAAAATATTATCCAGAAGAAGAAAGGTGGGTAATAATTGATGGAGAAGGGAATAAGTATTATTTTGAAAGCACAGAATTAGCTCATAGCCTAGGTATGACGACTTCCTTTCCGTATAATCCTTCTGTATTACCATTGCATTCCGATCATCCAGACGCTGTAAGTTCATGGTATTTGGATGCCATTGTTTCTTCAATAGGCGACTCAATTAATTTTTCATATATAAAAAACAAACATTGGTTCAAAACACCAAGATCCTATAGTGAATTATGTTATGTAATTAGGACTTGGTTAGGAGGGGAACGCGGTTATCCTTCGGTACTACCTATGAGGGCTAGTACATATTCTGTTTCATGTACAGAACATCAAGAGCTATGTTTAAGAGAAATCACTTTTAAGGGGGGTAAAGTTAGCTTTGAAGTAACTGATAGAGATGATTTGGATTCAGGTTCTCCGTATACAACTACGGGTGGTAAAGCTCATAAATTAGATAAGATTATTGTTTTGACTGACACTGATACCATAATGCAATACAAGTTACACTTCAGTTATGAAAGTAATAGGCTATTATTAGATTCTATCTATAAATATAATAAGGGTATTAACGGTAACTCATACTTATTTACATATAATAAAAGTTTTAGTTGGCCATCTAAGACAACAGTAAAAATTGATACGTGGGGCTACTATAATAATGGTACTGGCAACCTATATAAATGGGGGTATACTTCTCCTACTTATAATCCAGGTAGAGGAACTTTAATCCCTCAATATACCTATACAGGAGAGGAGGGACAGACCAAAACAATTTATGGAGCTGATAGAGATGTTGATACTGTCTATAATCAAATGGGAATTTTGCAATCTATTACATATCCCACAGGAGGCAATAGTGAGTTCGAGTACGAAACAAACGACTATTTCGATCCAGAAGAGTCTTACTATGAGTATGAAGAGACGAATAGTTATGCTAAAACAAACGGAGCAATAGGTAGTATTCCTGAAAATGAGGATTATTTTACACTGGAAAAAGAAGAGTTTGTAAAAATCCAACATGGATTCACTGCTCTTGAAAGTGAGATGGCCAAATTAACAATAGGTGCTGAAGAAGTAGGTTATTGCGATTTCACATTATTGGTTGGAGGAAAATATGGAGCTATTATAAAAATAAATGATGATCAGTCTGTCGATACGATAAGATCATACAGTATGTATCCTGGCGAATATCTATTTGAAGAAACGACGATTTGTGAGAATTTATTATGGGAATTTGTGGACGTGGACTCAACCTATCTTGAGGCAGGAACTTATAAAGTTTTGGCTAGGGGTGTATTCCTTGAGGGTAATTTTGTTCGTTTAAATTATGTTTCTGACTCTACCCTGATTCCTAATATAAATGAAAAAGGAGGAGGTTTAAGGATAAAGAAAATTACAGATACAACAGGGGAAGAACAAATTGAGCGCGAATTTACTTATAATTCTTCATTGTATGGGCAAGAGTCCAGTGGAATATTAATGACAGACCCTGAATTCATATCATATATAGATCTGTATATGAGTACAATATATCTTTATGGAACAACTGGGGTAATGAATGTTACAACAGGATATAAATATCTGGTAGGAATGTCAAATAGTTATACTCCTATAGGGTATTCTGCTGCTGGTTCAAGTATTGGTTATTCTTGTGTCTCCGAATCTTTTAAAGGTGGAGAAGGAGGAAAAAAAGTCATGTTCTATTTGAACACTGCTGATCAAAATCAGTATAGACACATACCAGGAGTGCCTAGTACTGCTAACTTAAGCAATGGGATTTTAAGGAAAGAATATATCTTCGATGAATCTGATAATTTGTTACGAAAAAAGATAAACGTCTATAAAAAATCAGAAAATTTTAATCAATATGTAAAGGGAATAGTATTACAAAAATACTTTGGGCCAGATAAAGAAGCTTGTTTATTGGCTGACTATAATCTTTCTTCGGAATGGTGGAAATTAGAATCCGAAACGATGACTAATTACAGCTTATCAAATGATAGTATCCAAGAAGTATATCAGTACTTATATAACGAAGAGAATCTTCTAGTAAACAAAATTACTAATCCAATTAGTGATGGTGGAGTTGCGACCCAAGAAATTACATATACTTGCGATATTCTTGATGACAACGGAGTATATGAAGGGATGAAAACAGCAAACATGATCGAACTTCCAGTTGAAATCAGAAGATATGTCGATGGTAAATTAGTAGATAGTAATTTAACCACTTACCAAGAGGCTAACGGTTTATTTTTACCATATAAGCGTTATACATTGAATAATGCAAAACCAATATCTGGATTTTCTAATTTTTCAGGAAGTGTTCAAGCTGAATATAACCAAACTCCAGAGATGGAGTTTGTTAAGTATAATGATAAGGGTAAAGTTCTGCAGATGGAAGACAAGAGTGGCAAAATAACGAGTTATGTATGGGGATACAATAACCAATACCCAGTTGCAAAAATTATTAACGCAGCAATATCCCAAGTCGAAGGAGCTTTGGGGCTGACTCATTTAAGCGATGGTGTTGGAAGTGGAGGGTTGAATGATATTCAAAATACCAATTTAAGAAAAATACCAGGTGCTTTAGTTACCACTTACACCTACAATCCTCTTATAGGTATAACCAGTATAACAGACCCCAACGGCCGAATTACTTACTACGAGTACGATTCTTTCGGTCGTTTAGAATATATCAAAGATCAGGATCATAACATCCTTCAAAAATACGATTACAAATATGCTACAGAAACATCTTACTAAAACACCTAATATGAAAAATCTAACACCAATTTGGGTTGGGATATTATTGATGCTTAGCATTACAGTTAATGCGCAAAACCCTCAGAAAATCTACCACTGGATGCAGCAATTAGGAGGGCCTGGCTGGGACATACCCACAAGTATAACCACCGACAGCAAAAACAATGTTTACGTGGCAGGGAGTTTTACTGAAAGGCTGCAATGCAACAAAAAGGAAATAAAAAGCGAAGGAAATCACGATATCTATGTAGCTCGTTTTACTCAAGACGGCAGATTGCAGTGGCTTTGGCAGGCCGGAGGGCTATATATGGACAATATATCGGCTATTTATCCGGCACCCGATAATGACCTATACATAACTGGAATCATACAAGGAGAGATGAAGTTTGGCAAGCAAAAGATACAAGGCGAAAGCAAAAAGCTGTTTGTAGCCCGTATTAATAAGCGAGGTAAGGCCGATTGGGTTCATACCATTCCGTTTTATTATGCAGCATCTGGATATTTGATGGATGCGGATATTCAGGGCAATGTGATTGTTGGAGGAGTATTTAGCGATACGCTCCATTGTGCAACTGGAGATTTGATCAGTAAAGGGCATAACGACATGTTTGTAGCCCGCATAATGCCAGACGGAACAGTAGATAATATTGTGCAATTGGGCGGGGAAGGAAAGGAAAAGCTGAGCGCACTATCCGTAGATAGTCTAAACCATATTTATATTGCAGGCAAAAACGAAAAGGCTTTTCAAGCTGGTTATTTGGAAATTACAGCAAGCAGTAAACAACAAAAAAGCAATAGTTTTATCATGCAGCTGGATAGTATGCTCATGGGCATATGGTCAAAACCTTTTAACAGTCCCTCATATGTTGATATAACGGGAATGGCTTGTGACAAACAAAACCAATTGCTGTTATCGGGCAGTTTTAATCAGGAACTGTTGGTGGATACCCTGCAGTTTGACAGTAAGGGACTAACAGATTTTTTTGTATGTAAAGCTGATTCAACAGGAAATATAAATTGGCTAAAAACCTTTGGAGGTAAATATAGCGATCGTTGTCGCGATCTGAAATTGAATATGTTTGGAGGCGCCATGGTAACCGGGAGCTTTAATGATACTTTGCAGATGGATTCAATACAGATAAATACCGTGAGTGAATATTCTGAAGCATTTATTGCACAGTTAGATACATCGGGTATGGTAATTTGGGCAGAAGCCATGCATGGTAAAGGTGGCAGCGCCAGTAATGGTGGAGCTTTGGATACAAAAGGTAATTTGTATTTGATGGGAAGCTTCAATGGCAGCCTAAGTGCCGGGGGCTCCGAAATAGAAACACTGGGCGATGAAGATATTTTTGTGGCCAAATATTACAATTGCCCTCCGGTAGCTTCAGCAATAAACAGTCCAGGATATTTGTGTCAAGGTAGTATAGCTGAGTTAAGCATAGGAAAAGGATATATGAATATAATATGGAATGATACACTCCAGAATGTGGAATCTATACATATCGATGCCCCGGGCGATTATTATGTTACCATGGTGGATAAAAGAGGCTGTGTAATATCTGATACAGTTACCATTACAGAAGTACCAACTCTAGAGTTTAGTCTGGGTCGCGATACCGCTATGCTTATAAGCGAAAAACTTGAGTTGATAGGTCCTGACAATGCCTTTGCCTATTTGTGGAATGATAATACGAACCTTCAAACCCAGATTGCCTATAGCAATAACCATGCTGGAATTTACGGCTATAAGCTTACAATAACCGATAGCCTCGGATGTCAGTGGAGTGATAGTATTCGTATAGAGTTTTACGAGGAACTAGATTATGCTGACTTGACTGAAGGGGAACGTCTGGTAACTATATACCCAATTCCTGTAAAAGAATCATTTACATGGCGATTTGAAACTACGGAAGAAGTAAAGATGACAGTAGAGATTGTAGATGGAGCAGGAATTATACACTACCATCAAAAGATTGATCGTTATTTACCCGGTGAGCAAAAAAAAGTGGAAGCCAGAAACTTGAATCCAGGTATCTATTTCTTTACTATAATAAGTAATGGTAAAAGATTAACTAAGAAGTTTGTTAAAAATTAGATATACAATAAAAGTATAATAGGAAAAGATAACAAGCATAATGCTGATATTACCTGATATGTACTACTAGAGAGTATTACAAAATGCTTTCAGGCTGATAATTATCTCTTCTGATAAAATTGTGTGTAGAATCTTGTGCTCTTATAAAGACAAGTGCTTAAGGGAAAAATGTTTAAGCTTTTATACTAAAGTAGAAATAAATGAAAAATAAAATATATATTATACTCATGTTCCTGTTGGTAGATCTGTTACCCTCGCAAGCTCAGGAGCATATCACAGTAGATGATGTGATAACAGGGAAGACCATATTAAAGGCTCAAAAGAGTATCGTTTTACAGCCTGGATTTCATGCGGTAGCAGGAGCGGACTTTCATGCTTATATTGACCCCGATGCTTCTGCGGCATCGCCTAACCCAACATCAACAGCAACGACATCTGTAACTGTTGGCGGAACCTCCACGACTACAAGTCAAAACTATATTCGAAGCATTGCATTCAGGGAGCCTCATTCAAGCATTCCTTCAGGAAGTTATGCTCATACCGAAGAGATACAGTATTTTGATGGACTGGGCAGGCCTAGCCAAATAATACAAGTAGATGCATCACCCAAAGGTCATGATATTGTGCAGCCCATTGTTTATGATGATTTTGGAAGAGAAGCAAAAAAATACCTTCCGTATATTGATATTAATAACAACGGGGCGTTTGTTGAAAATGCAGTATCAGAATGTGTAAACTTTTATAAAACAGCCAATAGAATTGAAGGTAAAGAACATGACTCTAATCCTTTTGCTTTTACTCGTTTTGAAAACTCACCGCTAAACCGAGTTGAAAGCCAGCTGGGAGCAGGAAGTGACTGGCATACAAAAAATAAGGCAGTAAATTATAAATATACTACCAATACAGAAACAGTTAGTTCATGGGATGAAGAACGAAGAGCTTTTTCTTACCGAAAATACTCTTTATATGTAACAGAAATAATGGATGAAAATGGGCATGTCACTAAAGAGTACAAAGATAAACTTGGACAGGTTATTTTAAAGGAATCTATGAATGAATCAGAAACCCTTAGGACTCATTATATCTACGATGATTTTGGATTGTTACGTATAGTTGTGCCGCCATTGGCGGATTCTCCAGAAGATGAAGACCTTTGTTATTATTACTGCTATGATGGACGTAAGCGTATGATAAGTAAAAAGATACCTGGGGCAGAAATAGTTAATATGGTTTATGACTACAGGGACAGACTAGTGTTGACTCAAGATGGTAATATGCGCGCCGAAAACGGAAACAAATACCTATTTACTAAGTACGACCAGTTGAATCGTCCGGTGTTAACTGGAACCATTGTGGCTAAGAAAAGCCTTTCTGAATTAAGAACTGATTTTGATAATTATGGAGATGTATCATCCGAAAAGATGTATGAAGAATACCAGAAAGGCAAAAATAAGAACACATACGGCTATACGACAAGTCAGAGTTATCCATCATTGGCGGTAGATAATAATACCATCGATATATTAACGGTAACATGGTATGATGATAAGGATTATGATTTTATCGAAAACCTTGGTTATAGCGATGAGCTAAAATTTAACTCAAGTTACATGCCTGATGGTTATGAGCAAAACAAATCGAGTTATACCAAGGGAGTAGCTATAGGAAGCATGGTTAAAGCACTTCCAGTTGGAGGATCGGGCTTAATTATGGCTAACACAACGCTAGTTACTGTATCTTATTTCGATAAATATGGCAACGTCATTATGATTGCTAAAACAAACCACAAGGGTGGTGTTGACAGGCTTTGTAGTAAATATAAAAAAATAACTCATGAAGTAGAAGAAACCACGCAAGTGCATAAAATTCCTAACCAGGAAGATTTGACAGTAGTAAAAGGTTTTAAATACGATCATATGGGGCGATTGCTGGAAACCACCTGTAAGGTGAATAACCAAGATAAGTTTGTGCTCAATGCATCACGCTACAATGAGTTAGGAGAATTGGTTACGAAATACCTGCATTCAGAGGATGCTAGCAATAGCAGTTCTAAAACATTTGTGCAAGAAGTAAACTATCGTTATAACATCCGTGGTTGGTTAACCTCGATTAACGATCCAGACTTAAGCGAGGACAATGATTTGTTTGGAATGAAACTATATTATAATAATTTAGGTTCGTTAAACCAGTCTATTGTGCCAACTGCAAGCCAACAGTTTAATGGTAATATTGCTGCAATGGTTTGCGGAACAATGGGTGAAAACAGCCAGGTACATGGGTTTGGATATGATTACGATAGTTTAAACCGTTTAAAATATGCTCGCTATGGTGAGGGAAGTGCATTAGCCAATAACAAGAATAAGAATAATGTGAGTGATATTACTTACGATAAGAATGGTAATATACAGACATTAAAGCGCTATTTTAATGGTATGCTAGCTGATGACTTGACTTACACCTACGAAAATACGAATGAAAAAAGTAATAGGTTGAAGAAGGTTACCGATCCTGCTGGAGATATAACAGCTATGGCTGGCGATATAGATCTGGCAGATTTTAAGTTGGAACAACCAAGCCGAAATTATGAGTACGACGATGCTGGCAATATGAAATATGATCCATCAAGGGGAATGGTGATCAAGTATAACTTTTTAAATCTACCTCAGGAAGTTAAAGTTAGTGACACACGAAAGATTTTTTATCATTACGATGCGGCAGGAAACAAGTTGGCCAAATATATTAACGATGATGGAACATATAAGTCTACTGATTATGTTGACAACTTGGTTTATACTGATGGTAAAAAGAGTTTTTTCTCCACAGAAGAAGGACGAGCTGTTCCTATAAAAGAAGGCGATAATACTCGCTGGCACTTTGAGTACAATTTAAAAGATCACTTAGGAAATACCCGTGTTGTATTTGGAGGAAGTATGATACCCGGAGGTGCCGACATTGTGCAAACAAGTAGTTACTATCCATTTGGAATGGTCATGGCGCAAAAAAAATACAATACAGCAGGTGCAAATTACCAACAAAACAAATATCTTTACAACGGAAAAGAACTTCAGGATGACGATCTTGGAGGCGTGAGTTTGGACTGGTACGATTATGGGGCTAGGTTTTATGACCCGGCGATTGGACGCTGGAATGCTGTTGACCCGCTAGCTGAGAAATACTTAAACTATGGGCCATATGTTTATGCAATTAATAATCCTATCCTTTTTATAGACCCAGACGGAATGCGATTAGATTTGAACTGGATTCTAAAGAAGAATAAGGAAGGCGAATACAAAAGGCCTGAATTGGCTCAAGCATTTTTAGCTTTTGCTCAAACAGACTTAGGTTCAGAATATCTTTCTCTTTTTGCAGAAAAGGGGCAGGAAATAAGCGAGTTGGGTGTTAAATATGAGAAGAATGGAGCACTACATGATAAAGGATTTGATTTAAGTTTTGCAGGTCCCACAGAAAAACAGAAAAAAAGAGGTGATTACGGCCCTAATGGTTCATGGGAGATGAACAATGAAGGTGGAAGATGGAAAGCTAAAATCCGTCTAAATACAGAATTAAACGTAGGTCGTAATGATGCTGCAAGTGAATTTAATAATAAAAGTCTACAATATAAATACGGTAAGAATAATGTTAGTGCAGAAGATGCTGAAGCTGCAAGAATGCTTTATGTAGCGAGCAGAGCAGGAACTATCATACACGAATTAGTAATACATGGCCTTGAGGATATAGATGCTGCATCTTTAGGTAAAAAACCGGTTATAAATGCAAAATTAGACCATGATAATGCAAAGAAAACCAATTCTAGATTTAGAAGAATTGGATTACCTGCAGTTTATAAGGTACATAGTATCTTAAAAACACAAAAATCAAAAGAGTCAATTAAACATGATGCTTTTAATTATGGAGGAACCGATAAATGACAAAAATAATAAGTTTTACAATTCTATTTGTATTTATAATTGGCTGCTCTAAACCAGATGAATCTTATTTGATTTTAAATGATGTGCTTTGTGATGTAATTGGAGAAGGTTATAAATATGAGAGTTATATATCATTTTGTGAAAGAATAGATTCATTACCTGTTGAACAAGATTTTTATCTTGAGCATAGGGTTGAGCTTCCAACAAATGAGAAGGTTGTATTTTTCGATGCAGAACTGACAACCGACATCAAAGACAGGGAGTTTTTTAATGTTAATTCTATAAAGTTAAACGACCTAGAATTAAATACATTTGAAGGATTTATCAAATCATTAGGAGTAAATACTAAGTTAGATACTAACCAACTAATTTCTAATTGTGGTTACCAATATGGTCTAATAAGTGATGATATCATCAAAGAAATAAAACCAAGCAAAAGGATAGTTTTTTTTATTTCTCATATTTATATATCTAATGATAATAAAAATGCTTGTTTTTTTATAGAGGGAGGGCAAGGTCCTGATTATTGGGATGCATTAGTTTTTGCAAATAAGAATGAAAGAAAGTGGTATGTTAGTAGAAAAATATATATTACTGACTATTAATGATTCTTGGTGATTGCATTATTATAAAACAAAACCTGCTTTTTTAAGCAGTTCAATAATTTGTTCTTTGGTAATGTTTTCGAGCTGGCTCTTGTCGTAAATGTATGTAAGGTAAACTTTGTTGTCCTCACTAATCAAATAAGTGATTACCCTTGCACCCCCAGATTTTCCTTTGCCTTTAGAGGTTATAGTCAATCATGTATGCTTGTCCTAAATGGATACCTGAATCAGGTTCTTCCTTTAATAATTTAACAAGCTCCTGAAGGTCGGTTTTCAGAGATGGGTATTTTTAGAGAGCTTCTTGAAAAACATTTAAAATCGGGGGGTGGGTATATAAAACAACTTGAACCAAACCACCTAAAACTCAAAGAAGGTAAAATATATGGAATAGAAAGCAGTAAAAGCCACCATAACACTGGATGGTAATGCCCATGAAATAATGATTAGCAAAGAAAGAGCAGAATAAATAAGACGTTTGCAGAAATTTATAAGAGAAAATGATTTGAAAAGGAAGTCCAAATAACCTAAACATTATGAATGTAATATGCGTAATAATTACTAACTTTGTACCATGTTGGTACACATCAAAACGAAATATCATGTTAGTAATCAGTAGTAGAGAATTTAGGCAAAATCAAAAAAAGTATTTTGAGAGAGCTGACAGCGGAGAACAAATTATAGTTCAAAGAGGAAAAGATAAGTCTTATGCTTTAACGCCAGTCAATGAGGATGATATTTATTTTAATGCAGAAATGCTGCAGAAAATAAAACAAAGCATAGAAGAAGTAAAACAGGGTAAAGTAAAACAAGTTACAACACCTGAGGGAATAAGCGATTTATTAGGACTATGAGTTATGTTTTAGAGTTTACGAAAACGGCATTGGCAGATATCAAAAAGCATAGAAAGGTAGGCGACAAGGCTGTTTTGAGAAAAATGGACAACTTACTTAAAGAACTGATGGAGCACCCCTTATAGGAACTGGTCAACCTAAGCCGTTAAAACATAGTCTAACAGGAATATATTCCAGAAGAATCAATGGTAAACACCGTTTGGTATACTCGATTGAAGAAGAGAAAATTACAGTTCATGTATTAAGTACCTGGGGACACTACGGCCATAAATAAAGGATTCAATCCACTTCCCCGCAAATAAAACCCAGCCTTCCGAAATGCCTCGGAATCCCTCTGTCCTTCCCCTGCGCCAACCCTTCTATTTTATTTTTTGTCCGACCCACAAGCAGCACATTGTTTTTTCTTTTAACTGAATATATGAAAACATAATCTTCAATTAAAAACCTCAATTAAAAGAAAAAAGATACTATTTTTGGTGGCGTTGGACATTCTTTGAGATGCAGTTTTGGAGGTGGTAAGAGCTTGAAAAAGTAGTGAAAAGCTGGCCTAAATAGTTACGATTATGGAGCTAGGTTCTATGACCCGAGTTTGGGGAGGTGGCACGTGATAGATCCTAAAGCAGAAAAATATTTTCACGAATCACCATTTATTTATGCAGGGAATAATCCTATTCTTTTTGTAGATCCTAATGGAGAAGAGAAATATAAATTACAAGGCCATCTAAAGTTTAATTCTGGTTTTGTTGGAATTGGAATAAAAGCATTAGGAATTAAGTATAGCTTCCAAGGTGCTAAAGAGTACGAAGTGTCAATTAATATTTCATTTGATGCAGTTACAAAAGAGTTTACTATAGGAGGAGCTGGTTTGCAAAGAGAAAAAGGAGGTGATGAATTAACAGCAGGTGGAGTTGTTGGAGGTGGAGAAACAACGGAAAAGGAAACAGGAGGCGAAGTGAAAATTGGTTTTAATTTTAAAGAAGGTGAATTTGTTTCAGACGCAGATAAAATAGAAGATGAAGATTTCAAAGATGTCGGAGAAGGTACTGTTGGGATCTATACTGGGACGGAAAAAGAAGGAGAGGGATATAAGGCAGCTCTTGGGTTAAATCCTGAAGTTAATGCATTTTATGGAGCTGGAATAGGAATAAATTTGTCTGTACAAGAAAGTACTGAAGAAGAAAAGAAAGAAGAATAAATTAATTTTAGTATGAAAAGAAGATTGATATTTTTTAATATATGTTATGTATCTACAATTTTGACATTGGTTATGCTTGTATCTTCATCAATATTAAGTGATGTAGATATAATTAAACCTGTATTCTATAGCCCTCTAGCAATTTCACTTAGAGGTGTTTCCTTGTTGTTATTATTTATCTTATTAATAAAGTGTATAATTGTTTGGAAGAACAAAGATAAAAACATAGTCAGATTCTTTTTACTATTGTTCTTGCATGGATTTTATATAATATATTATTATAGAAAAATAATAAAGAATGGCTGGTTGTAACCCCCCCCGTATTCTAAGACTAAAACAAATAAATAATTATTTTTTTTCAAGAGGCATATCCATATGTGCATATTCTGGAAGTATTCGGACACCCATTCTGAAAACATCCGGACAGGCATTCCGGAATTATTCGGACACTCATTCTGGAAACATTCGGACAGTCGTTCCGGAAACATCCGGACATTGATTTAGGTCTGTTTATCTTGCTTTTCCAAAAAAGGGAAAGCGATGAAAAAAACAGACATGAAAAAAGTACGCGAATTATTGCATCTAGTTATTGGCCAAGGCCATAGTTCACGTCAGGCAGCCAAGATTGCCGGCATGAGCAAGAGCAGTGCCAGCGAGTATGTCAGCGGCTTCAAAACGAGCGGGATAGAACTGGATAAAATGTCGAAGCTGACCGACAGTGTATTACTATAGGCCATAACCGGACCCAACGGAAAGCAGGCAAACGAACGTTATGCCCATTTGATTTCCCTCTTCGGATATATAGAAAAAGAACTCTTACGTCCGGGTGTTACTCTACAGCTTCTGTGGCAGGAGCTTTTTGCAGCACGTGAAAAATCGTACAGTTACTCCCAATTTTGTTTCCATTATCAACAATGGGCCAAGAAGCAGAAAGTGGGGATGCACATGGAACACAAGGCAGGCGACAAACTATATGTCGATTTTACCGGGGTAAAGCAGAAGATTATAGATGCCGCAACTGGTGAAATTAGGGAGGCAGAGGTCTTTGTTGGTGTTCTGGGCAGCAGCCAAAAAGCTTACATAGAAGCCGTCGAGAGTCAGAAAAAGGCGGATTGGATAAAGGTCAACGAGAATGCATTGCGGTTCTTTCGGGGCGTTCCGCGCTGCATCGTGCCCGACTGTCTCAAGTCGGCAGTTGTGAAGGCCGATCGGTACGAGCCTCAGATTAATGCGACCTACAAAGACTTTGGCGACTATTACAGCACGGTTATCTTGCCTGCCAGGGCCTTGCACCCCAAGGACAAATCCTTGGCCGAGAACTTTGTAAAAACAGCATATACCCGAATTTTTGCACCCTTACGCAACGTACCGTTCTTTTCGCTGGAAGAGTGCAACCATGCCATGTGGGAAGAGCTTGATAAGCACAACGGGATGCCTTTTCAGGGCAAGGACTACTCCCGCGAGTATTTGTTCGATACTGTTGAAAAGGAGGAGCTGCAGCCCTTGCCCGTGTCGTTTTACGACCTGCGTGCTTTTGCCATTGTCAAAGTGCAATACAACCACCATGTATACCTGAGGGAAGATCGTCACTATTATAGCGTGCCCTTCCAGTTGACGGGGAAAAAAGTACAACTCAGTTACAACAGCCGTGTGGTGGAGGTAAGCTATAACAACGTACGTGTGGCCATACACCAACGTAACCCGCACCGTTACGGGTATACCACAGACGGGGAACATAGGCCATCCCAACACAAATTCGTGTCGGAATGGGATGCCGACCGTTTTATCCGCTGGGCTGCCAAGGTATCACCCCAAACGGAATCCTTCATCAAGGAACTAATAGAAAGCAAAGCACACCCAGAACAGGCCTTCTCAGCATGTATGGGCATACTATCGGAAAGTAAGAAACACGCACCCGAAGATTTTGGAAGGGCATGCAAAAAGGCTCTGGAGATGAAAGTTTACACCTGCAAATTTATCCGCAACACACTGAAATATAAAACCTTTAACCTTGATGCCGAGGAGGAGATACGAAGAATTATGGATGATAACGAAACCAGAAGACTGGACATATTAAACTAAAAAAGATGAACGCACAAACTATTGAAAAAGTAAAGCAAATGAAGTTGTACGGTATAGAAAGAGCGTACAACCAAGTGTTCGAATCAGGCAGCAGTCAAGGTCTAACCTTCGACGAACTGCTCGCTATATTAATCGATGCGGAGTATGACGAACGGTACAATAGAAAGCTCGAACGCTATATTAAAATGGCCAACCTGAAACAAAGCGCATCAATAGATCAGGTTGATTTTAATACCCACAGGAACCTGGACAAAAATCTTTTGGTAAAACTCCAGATGTGCCAATGGGTAGAAAAAGGCCGCGACATCCTATTAACGGGATCTACGGGCGTGGGCAAGTCCTTTGTTGCGTGCGCCCTGGAATATCATGCCTGCACCAATGGGATGAGTACTCTTTATGTAACGGCCAACAAGCTTTTTGACAAGTTGATGTATGCCAAGGCAGATGGTAGTTACCCCAGAGAAATAAAGAAAATACTTAAATGTGATTTACTTATTATAGATGATTTTGGCCTCAAAGCTTTGGACACCGGCTCAAGAAATATGTTGCTTGAAATTATTGACGACAGACATAACCTAAAACCAACAATGGTAACATCTCAAGTTCCTTTAAAACAGTGGTTTGAATCCATAGGTGACCCCGTGGTTGCCGATGCAGTAATGGATAGGTTGGTTAACGGGTCATACCGTATCGAAATGCAAGGCGAATCAATGAGAAAAATGATAGCAAAACGTTAAAAAAATAATACCTATTTTTGAAAAAATCGCAGACCTAAAAAGTGTCCGGATAAAACCGGAATGGGTGTCCGAATAAAACAGAATGTCCAATCATTTTAATACCTCTAAATTGTCTTCTGAAATCCTTTACTTTTGCATGGAAAGATTCTGCTGCAGCATTGGTACTTCTGTTATCGAAGAAATTAATGATGTTCTGATAATGATTCTCAAAGGTTCTTCTGAGGATTTGAAAAGAATCTATATCTGTTAATTCTATTTGATTAAACCATTTTGCCAGATGAGTCATGACAACGGGTTTAGTAATATTTCGGCTGTAAATAAAATACAGATGATGTGATAAATCATATGTTATATTCTATGTCTGGATACACATTGAATAAGATATTGGCTCGTTCTTTCTGTGATTCGGTCCATTTATGACTGGGCTTCCTTCAGATTATACCTCACGGTAAGCACCCTTGCCGTTGGCTAATGGATGGCTACTACAAACCCACCTAATGAACTTGCATCATCTAGTTAGTTACCATGCAGGCACACTACAAAAATGGCCAGTGAGAGATCACTGGCCATTTTTAATAACTTACAGATTCTGATATTAATATCTATAATGATCAGGCTTAAAAGGTCCTTCCTGTGGCACACCAATATAGTCTGCTTGTTCTTTTGTTAGTTGAGTTAACTTAACCCCCAATTTACCAAGGTGTAAACGAGCTACCTCCTCATCCAAACGTTTAGGCAAGGTGTAAACACCCACTTTATAATCTTTTTGCCAAAGCTCTAATTGAGCCAATGTTTGATTGGTAAATGAGTTACTCATTACAAAGCTAGGATGCCCTGTTGCATTACCCAGATTCACCAAACGACCTCTTGAGAGTAGGATAATAGCGTGTCCATCAGGAAACTCAAACATATCTACCTGAGGTTTAATATTTTTCTCTTTGATACCTGGATAATTTTCCAGTTTCTCAACCTGAATTTCGTTATCGAAGTGACCAATATTACAAACAATAGCCTGATCCTTCATTTTCTCCATGTGTTCGATGGTCAAGATATCTTTATTACCTGTGGTTGTAACGTAGATATCAGCTTCACAAAGCGCATCTTCGGTAGTTGTTACCTCAAAGCCTTCCATAGCAGCTTGCAGTGCACATATTGGGTCTATTTCAGTAATAAGCACACGAGCACCAAAACCACGCATACTCTGCGCACATCCTTTACCCACGTCGCCATAACCACATACCAGCACCGTTTTACCAGCCACCATTACATCCGTTCCACGCTTGATACCATCGGCCAAGCTCTCTCTACATCCATAAAGATTATCAAATTTTGATTTGGTAACTGAGTCATTCACATTGATTGCTGGGAATAACAACTCACCCTTTTCCATCATTTGATATAAACGATGAACTCCTGTGGTGGTTTCTTCACTCACACCTTTACATTTTGCTGCTGCTTTTGTCCAACGAGTAGGATTTTTTTCAAACTCCGTTTTAAGACGAGCCACGAGCTCTCTATAATCTTCGCCTTCGGCGCTATAATCTCTGTCAAGAATTGATTTATCCAATTCCACTTCGCGACCCAAATGTATCATCATAGTAGCATCACCACCATCATCAACGATAAGATCAGGCCCTTCTCCATTACCAAAATCCAATGCTCTCTCAGTACACCACCAATATTCCGACAATGTTTCTCCCTTCCATGCAAATACCGGAACACCGCTTTTTGCAATGGCCGCTGCGGCATGATCCTGGGTACTGTAAATATTACAACTACACCAACGCACATCTGCACCTAGCTCAACCAAAGTCTCAATCAAAACAGCCGTTTGAACAGTCATATGCAACGACCCCATTACTTTGGCTCCCTTGAGTGGTTTTTGCTGGCCATATTGCTCACGCAAAGCCATTAGACCGGGCATTTCTTTTTCTGCAATCTCAATTTCTTTTCTACCGAAATCTGCTTCGGCCATATCTTTCACTTTGTAAGGAAGTGTATCCGTTAATACTCCAGACATATTATCGTTTTTTATTTTCTGAGCAAATGTAATAAAACTCAGTTGTTTTACACCTTATTATAACGCCAGCGAACGCAAAATATTTCGAATATTTACTTCATCGCTATGCAACTGTTCAATTAAACCATCCACACCATCAAATTTCTTTTCCTCTCTTATCTTTTTAATAAAAGTTACTTCCACTTCTTCAGAATAAATATCCTGATTAAAATCGAGGATATGTGCTTCAATGGTAAGCTCATTATTACTATCAACTGTAGGACGTACACCAATGTTCAACATACCTCCATATTTTTTACCCATTACTTGAATAGTGCAAGCATAAACCCCTGATGAAGGTATTAATTTATAATTCTCATTGGGTCTAATATTAGCTGTTGGATAGCCCAACCTACGACCTAATCTTTGTCCTCCCGTAACGGTTCCGTAAATAGAATAATCATAGCCTAACATCCTTCGGGCCTCTTCTATTTTTCCTTCATTCAGTAATTGGCGTATTACGGTAGAACTAATGGCTTTTCCCTCCATATAAACGGCGTCGACCCGCGAAATACCAAAATTTAACTTTTTGCTCAAACTGGTATAAACATTAAAATCCGCCAAACGATCCTTACCAAACCGATGATTATATCCCACCACCAAATGACTCATTTTTATTTTATCAATAAGGAAATCCTCGATAAATCGTTCAGCTGTTAAGCTGGCCAATTCCTTGTTAAAAGGAATGAGAATCAGGTGATCAATTCCAAAACGGCTTATTATTTTAGTTTTTTCTTCCAGCGTGGTAATAAACTGGAGCGATTCAGGTTCTTGATTGAGCACTAACCTGGGATGCGGCCAAAATGACAAAACAGCGGATTGTCCCTTATTCTCTTTTGCCTTTTGCACCAAGTGTTGAAGTAACTTGGCATGCCCCAAATGCACCCCATCAAACATACCAATAGTTACCGTTACATTATTGCCAGAAAATGATTCCGGATCGGAATAAACTTTCATTATATACTAAATTGTTTGTGGGCAAAATTACTTTAAAAAATGGGAATTATACAAAAGTCAAATTAACAAACGCCAACCAACAGAACTTCATTAACGCTACAAATCTACCTTAAATACCTGCTATTGATACACATACCTTTCTATCCCTGTCTAACACAGATCTTGAATGATCATAAAATTCAACAACCCTTCCCATCAACTCCATCACTACGATGGTAGCTACACTTTATTTAAATGAACACGAAAACTTCGCCGCAACCTAAATTTCTCGAAATAACGAATAATACGTTTCAGTATATCCAAATACAAGGTAATATACAAAAAGAATGTACTTAACCATATAACAAGAACATTGAACAGAGGTGTAGGTATCTTAATACCTGCCATTTTTTTATTGGGCGCAAAAAAATGTGCCCTTCCCCAATTCGAAGCACCATCTCTCAGCACCGGATCTTTCTTTTGAATATACTCACCATCTTTAAAGATAATCTGCTTTAATTCACCTTTGTTCAGCAACAAAGCCGCCAATTTTCGATTCTGGTATTGTTGCTTCATCTCAAAAAGTTTATCAGAGCCACCTAATTGCGCTTCCAGTTCCATGAAAAAATCATCCTTATGTTTTCGGGTAGTGTTATACTGCGTTTGAAAAAATGACTCCAGACTATCCAATACACTGCCCATTTTTTCGATGGAATACTCACTTAGATTAGAAGGTTGCACAACCATCACCTCTTCTAAATCCACAACCTTACTATCATTAATCTTAGATAACTCATGCATGATAAGTGCATGATTGGCTTCTGCTCTTTCTACATCACCGGCCTTTAAAAAGTCTTTACAAATTTTGTTGTGCTGTTTCAACTTAGGAATCAACAAGGCCAAATAATATGAAGCCTGACTAATTATTTGTTCATCTTCGAAAAAATATTTTTCGTATTTATTGTTAGCAAACTGATTTACGGCCAGAGCTTCATAAGCCCAGCGTGACGTCATCACATCTGCTATACGCGGTACATAATCCTTGGTAGCGATGGAACTATGCAGCTTATCAAAATTAACGATCACCCCACTTAACAAAAGCTGTGGCACCAAAATTAATGGTATCAATATATAAATAGCCACCACAGATTTTAAACCACTACTAATATTCAGCCCCAGCATATTTGAAAAACAGGCTGTAGAAAATAATATCAACCAATAACTAAAATTAAGACCTTTAATTTCCAAGATATAATTCCCAATCAGAACCAAACTAAGGGTTTGAATGGCCGAAATTCCAAAGAGAATGGTAATTTTACTATTCAAATAGCTAAACCTACTTAAATTCAAGAATTTCTCGCGCTGTAATAATTTCTTATCCTTTATAATTTCTTCTGCGCTTACATTCAAACCCAAAAATAAAGCAACCACCACTGCCATAAACAGATAGGCTGGAATATTATCGTTTTGACTAAAAATATAAAGGCTAGGATCCGCATCTGAACCAACGATATACTTGGTAAAGAAACCTATGATCAAGGCAAGTATAGGTGCCTCTAAAAAATTAATCATCACATACTGACGATCCTTCCATTTAGATAGACTATCCCGGTAGGTATATATAATAAACTGCTTTAATCTACCGGGTATATTATAAAGGTTAGGAGGAAGATCTTCCACTTTATCAGGCTTTTCTGCCTCCTTCCAATCAAATTTACTTTCAATATCGCTAATATAGTTCTCGTACCATTCCTGGGGCTTAATTTTTCTTTCACGAATCAGCCTACCATTGGGGTTAACCATACGACCTTCTATAATACGTAAAGGCTGCTCCACCTTCACATTACCACAAAGGTAACACTCACTGTCTTCAGGATTTACATATTGGGCCTTCTGTTTAAAATACACAATAGCATCCATCGGATTACCATTGTAAATGATATATCCTCCTTTGTCAATAATCAACAGCTTATCCAGTAACTTATAAAGATCGGATGAAGGCTGGTGTATATTGATGATCACCAGTTTACCTTTTAACGTTTGCCGTTTCAGCAAGATCATTACCTTTTCCGAATCCATAGAAGAAAGACCGGAAGTAGGCTCATCCACAAACAATATGGAAGGTTCACGAATTAGTTCGAGTGCAATATTCAAACGCTTACGTTGTCCTCCACTTAAAATTTTATTGAGCGGATTACCCACAATCAGATCTCGTGCTTCCAGAAGGTCAAAATCCTTAATGGCATTATTTACCAGCTCATCTATTTCTTCCTTGCTAAAATTACTGAAGCACAACTGGGCGTTAAAGTACAGGTTTTCAAAAACCGTTAACTCCTCAATCAAAAGGTCTTCCTGCGGTACATACCCAATAACACCCTTAAGTGCATCCTTATGTTTATGCACATCAAGCCCGTTAATATGTAAGGACCCCTCTGAGAGTTTGTAATTACCATTAAGCACATTCAGCAAGGTAGACTTGCCTGTTCCGCTACCACCCATAATACCCACCAACTGTCCTGACCTACCTGTAAAACTAAAGGGATGAATGCCGGTTTGTTTATCATTGAATTTATAAACAATATCACGAGCTTTAAGCATTATTCTTCCGCGTTCAGCTTTTTGCACAAAAACTTCGGCCACTTTACCATAATACACCGGCGCCATCCTCGAAGTTTTAATAACAGATCCCACAGACAATATGTAGGAGTTATTTCTTTCAACTTTATGGCCATTTAAATAAAGGTTTCTATCACCTGAATATCTAAAAATAAAAGTGTGCGTGCTTTTTATATGTAATACCCATACATACACCTGCTGTTTAGGATTATATATATGTTTAAATTTGGGCATGGGGGGCTCTTCCTGTCCACTAATAATAAGCACTTTTTCAGGATTGCTAACCTCCATGGGACCTTGCAGAATGAACGATTTCAACAACTGATAATCCATTGGGTCAATCATCATTCCATTGGATAGCTTATCCACTATCTCATTAGCAATGGTACTAATTTTCTCCTCTTTGCGCATGAACTCAAAGAGCTGAACAAAAAGCCATATTTTAGATTCGCTTTCCAGTTCCTTGTTTAACTCATCGCAAATTGAATTCAGCTGGTTATAATTATCCGAGGATTGCTTTTCAGCCTTCGATTTGATGGGACTGTATGTATATTTATGAAAAGACTGAATGTAAAAATTGAATCGTTGCAGATATTGATCCACATATTCCCTGTTAAAATTGCGGAGCAACTCCTGTTCAATCAGCTTACGTGCACTATCTAATCTACTCTCTTTGCGTACGTTAGTTAGCAAAGCATATAATTTCATTAATGCATCCAGTAAAGTTTCACTCATAACATTATTATACTTGGTTAACCGAAGTTTCTGGTATAAAAATACAATATACCTGTAAATATATAGGTATTTATAAAAAAAGCGACCAAAGATTGATCGCTTTTAAGATATTTTATTTGTTATGCTTACTTGGTAGCAATAAATTTCTTTCTAATTTTTAATGATTCTTCGGCAATTTGAATCATTTGCTCTTGAGTGATGGCTGAACTTTCAATACCTGCATAGATATTGGCTATATTAGACAAGTCAGCAATTGTTTCCGCAACTCCTTGATCATCTTTATATTCAGCTAAAATTTCCATTAATTTAAGCAATGGTTCTTTCTGCTTAAGGATGATTTCAACCATCTCTTTACTGTTAAATGTCTCTTCCGAAATATGCGTAGCAATATACAACCCTTCGACCCAAGCTCCCGACATGATTAACACAGATACGGGTGCTCTATTTGTTCTATGTAAGAAATCGTAGGTATCATAAAACGAGTCGGTAATCAACTTCACCAATGCTTCTTTATTGTCTTCATTGGCTTCTACCTGCTCAGGCAAATCTTCACGAACAGCCGCCATCAAATCAAGTCCTTCCAACATTTTTCTGGAGGCTTCAATAAAATTGGCAGTTTCTTGTTTTTGATTATAAGTACTGGCATAACTTAGGTCACCACCAAATACACCCAGGTTAAGTGCCATGGATTTTTCAGTGGAATATTTATCGGCATTGGCTGGGTTATTGGCCAAATCAAAAATATAACCGGCTTCAATCTTGTTAAGCATTTCAACAATTTCGTAAGAAGTAGGAAGCGGATAAACAAATTCTCTCACTTTGGTTTCTACTTCGGCCTTTTCAACAAGAGCAGGTTTAGACTGTTTGCTTTTCTTGGACGAGCTGTTGCACGATGCAAAACCGATCATTACGGCTAACAACAATGAGGCTGAACCCCAAAACTTTATAGTATTCTTCATATGTGTAGGTATTACTCTTTAAGTAAAATCAGCGTTTTTTGACAGCGGTTAATTAGTAATTCATTTATTAGCTCACTATCACTAGCTACAAATATAATTTATTTCAAAAAGAAATTGATTTTTGTTGTTTTATTTTTCCAACAAATTATCAATTAATCAGAATATTCCTCAGCATAAGGAAATTTCATATCCTTTAGCATCATTTGTAAAGTAGAACGTCCATTGTATACATTCTCTTCTATGGTATAACATACATCAAAAGGGTTCCCGGTTTGTAACTTATCGAGATAATCACCCATGGAAAAAGCAATGCCCTGCTTAATAGAACCGGATTTTTCTTCAATGAGTTCCACCTTAAGGTGGTCTTGATCCTTGCCCACTTTTTTGCTGGTACCATAATCAAATACCCTTTTTGTAACAAAAACAGGTCTCAGGTTTCCTGGTCCAAAAGGACGAAACTGTTTAAGTATCCTAAAAAATTTATCATTGATATCCTTCAGTCCAATTTCCTCATCTACCTCTATTTGAGGTATCATTTGATCGGGAGTGATTGTTTCTGCCACATACTGTTCAAACCGCTCCTTAAAAGCAGGAATATTTTCTATTTTTAGAGTGAGACCGGCCGCATACATATGTCCTCCAAAATTTTCGAGCAAATCGCTACAAGCATCAATCGCCTTATACAAATCAAAACCTTCCACAGATCGAGCAGAACCAGTGGCAAAGCCCTTTGATTCCGTAAGTATAACAGTAGGGCGATAATAGGTTTCGGTTAACCGGGATGCCACAATCCCAATCACACCTTTGTGCCACTGCGGCTCATATAGTACGGTTGACTTTCTGTTTCTTAAATCTGCATCATTGGCTATTAAATCCAATGCTTGCTGGGTGATATCTCTATCAAATCCTTTGCGGGTATCGTTGCACTTGTCAATGTCGATGCTCATACTTGAGGCATTTGCTTCGTTGGTGCTCACAAGCAGATTAACCGCATCATTGCCCGAATCGATTCTACCAGCCGCATTGATCCTTGGACCTATTTTAAACACTATATCGCTGATGGTAATCTCCCGTCCCTGCATCCCTGCCACCTTGATAATATGCTTTAATCCCATACTGGGATTTGTATTCAACTTCTCCAATCCAAAATGAGCTAACACCCTGTTTTCTCCAGCAATAGGTACAATATCTGATGCAATGCTAACCGCCACCAAATCAAGATAGTCATATAATTTAGCATGATCCAGATTTCTTCTTTTGCAAAATGCCTGCAAGAATTTAAAACCTACGCCACAGCCCGAAAGGTTTTCATCGGGATAATTACAGTCAGGTCGTTTGGGATCCAGGCAAGCAGCTGCTTCCGGCAGTATATCTCCTGGGGTATGATGATCACAGATAATAAATTCAATACCTTTTTCCTTGGCATAAATCATCTTATCCACGGCCTTAATGCCGCAATCCAATGCAATCACCAACGTACACTTTTCTTCCGCAAAATAGTCTATTCCCTTATAGGATATCCCATAGCCTTCTTCGTATCGGTTCGGTATATAAAAACTAATATTCTTAAAGTAAGGCTTTAAAAACGAGTATACCAACGATACAGAAGTCGTTCCATCCACGTCATAATCGCCGTAAACAACCACCTTCTCATCCTTTTCTATCGCTTGCTCTAACCGGTCAATAGCCTTGTTCATGTCTTTCATCAAGAAAGGATCGTGAAGATGCTCGTACGACGGACGAAAGAATGCCTTTGCTTCATCAAATGTTTCAACCCCTCTTTGCACCAGTAAATTTGATAGAAACCTGTCTATGTTTAAAACCTTTGACAAGTGCTCCACCTTTTCTTTGTCACCAGTTTCTTTAATATTCCATCTCTTCTCCATATTATTTATGAGGGCTTTTTTCCGAGGTTAAATTTTCCCAAAAAAAATGGATTTTCAAAACCTGATGCCGTCATTTACTTTTTATATAACCGTATAATCACCAAAAGTCCTTTGATAAACAAAGCACTATCAACTGTTTAGGGTAGATTATTGTTTATTTATATTTAATTGGAATACTTTTTCCAGTTGCCCCAATAAGTTCGTCTTCACCACTTCAAAATCTTGTTTTTCGCCCAATTCCTTTTGCATAGAAGTAACCCCTTTATCGATAAATCCACATGGATTGATATGATTAAAGTAGTTAAGATCGGTATTTACATTGAGCGCAAAACCATGCATACTCACAAAACGACTAGCTTTTACACCAATGGCACATATCTTACGTGTTTTACCTGGCACATCCTTATCAATCCAAACACCCGTTGCGCCCGCCAAGCGCTCTCCTTTTATACCATAATCGGCTATACAATTAATGATGGATTCTTCCAATTTATTTATATATGACCTCACCGTTAATCCCATTTCTTCTAAATCAAAAATAGGATATCCAACTATTTGCCCGGGTCCATGGTAGGTAATATCTCCTCCTCGATTACTTTTATAATAAGAGGCATTAATCTGTTTTAAAAAAGCATCATTGATAAGCAAATTATTAGCTGCTCCACTTTTACCTAAAGTGTACACATGTGGATGCTCACAAAACAATAATTTATGTGTAATAGCACGAGGTGTATCAATATTTTCACGGTTAAAAAGCTTAGCGTCAATGATAGCATTGAAGTTCTCTTCTTGATAGTCCCAGGCCTTTTTATATTCAATCAGACCAAGGTCCTCAAATATGGTATTTGCATTCATATTTAATCTTTTAAAGCATTAATATGTTTTTCGGCATGATAAGATGAGCGCACCATGGGGCCACTCTCCACATATTTAAAGCCCATTTCTAAACCTGCTGCTTTGTATTTTGCAAACTGTTCAGGTGTAACATACTCCGTAACTGGCAAGTGCTCCTTACTTGGTTGAAGATACTGTCCGATAGTAAACACCTTAACCCCAACAGCATAAGCATCCCGCATCGTTTCCAATACCTCCTCCTCTGTTTCACCAATACCCACCATAATACCGGTTTTTGCCACCACGCCGGCATCAGCTATATATTTTAACACATCCAAACTGATATCATATTTGGCCCTACTTCTGATAATAGGTGTTATCCTACGCGTGGTTTCCAAGTTATGCGAAACAACTTCAGGCTTAGCATCAATTACTTTTTGTATAAGATGATGAAGTCCATTAAAATCCGGAATCAAAACTTCCTGCGTTGTACCTGGACTCATTTCCTTAACTTTTAATATGGTCTCGTGCCAAATACCAGCACCACCGTCTTCCAAATCATCACGATCAACAGAGGTAATAACTGCATGCTTAAGTTTCATTATTTTTATAGATCGAGCAATGCGTAATGGCTCCTTGGTATCCACTGCCAATGGTTTCCCGGTTTTTACATTACAAAATTTACAGGCTCTGGTACAAATATCACCCAAAATCATAAACGTAGCCGTTCCTGCAGCCCAGCATTCGGCAGCATTCGGACATTTTCCGCTGGTACAAATGGTATGTAATTTATTGTCCCGTATCGTCTGATTCATCCATTTATAATCAGCAGTATTAGGGAGTTGTATCTTTAACCAATCAGGCTTTCTTTTTGTTATATTCATTTCTTCATTTTTTTAAAAACAGCAATATGGCCCGAAGCAATCCAAATCATCATTCAAACACTTCTCTTTTTAAAAGGCCTTTATTTTTAATACCAAATAACTTGCGCCTATCTGCTAGGTATAATACCGATATTTATAATATACAATAGTACAAAAATTGTTCAGTGATACCTATGAAATTTGTTAGCTTTGCCTACATATACAAGGCATAATATCAACCTTAAACATTAAAAAATAAGTTAAAGTTCAATGTCTGGATTGTTTTATGTCTTCAATATTAACCCGTAATGATTATCTTTGCATCGATTTTTCAGTAAATTTAAAGAAAAATCCCACATGCTATCTCACTGATTATTTGCTTTCAAAGCATCATAATTGCAGCGAGAAGACTTAAATATATTAATCGATAATAATTGGTATGAGTGCCATTGAACTAAGCGAACAAGAACTTATCAGACGAAATAGTCTGGAAGAATTAAACAAATTGGGAATAAATGCTTTCCCCGCAGAAGAATTTAAAATTACCCATTACTCAGAAGATGTCAAGAAGCAGTTTGAGGAAGATGAAGAAGGGCTGAAAGACATTACTATGGCGGGAAGAATCATGAGCCGCAGGATTATGGGTAATGCTTCGTTTGCTGAAATCAAAGATAAACAAGGCCGCATACAATTATATTTCCGACGCGATGATATTTGTGAGGGAGAAGATAAAACCATGTACAATACTGTTTTTAAGAAACTATTGGATATTGGCGACATTATTGGTGTGCGTGGATACGTCTTTAAAACACAAATGGGTGAGACATCTGTTTATGTTAAAGAATTCAAGGTACTTACCAAATCCCTAAAACCGCTTCCCATCGTCAAAGAAAAAGATGGAAAAACCTATGATGCATTTACAGATCCTGAAACACGTTACCGTCAACGTTATGTTGACTTGATTGTGAACGACCAAGTAAAAGATACCTTTTTAAAAAGAACAAAGATCATACATACCATGCGTAACTTCTTCAATGAAAAAGGATACGTAGAGGTAGAAACACCTATATTACAAGCAATACCGGGAGGTGCCGCAGCGCGTCCTTTTGTAACCCATCACAACGCTTTAAACATACCCCTGTACTTACGTATAGCCAATGAGCTTTACTTAAAAAGACTCATAGTGGGTGGTTTTGATGGTGTTTATGAGTTTGCGAAAGACTTTCGAAACGAAGGAATGGACCGGACCCATAACCCGGAGTTTACGGTAATGGAAATTTATGTGGCTTATAAAGATTATAAGTGGATGATGAATTTCACCGAAGAGATGATAGAAAAAGTAGCACTCGCCCTACATGGAACAACAAAAGTGCAGGTGGGTGAAAATATAATTGATTTCAAACGTCCGTTTAAACGTATCTCGATGATAGATTCTATCAAAGAACATACAGGAATTGACATCAATGGCATGAATGAAGAACAGCTCTTTAAAGTATGCGACGAACTAGGTGTAGAAACCGATCCTTCCATGGGAAAAGGAAAATTAATTGATGAGATATTTGGCGAAAAATGTGAAGGTAGCTATATTCAACCCACCTTTATCACCGACTACCCAGTGGAGATGTCGCCATTGTGTAAGAAACACCGTGAAAACCCTGAACTAACAGAACGTTTTGAATTAATGGTGAACGGTAAAGAGTTGGCCAATGCTTACTCAGAATTAAATGATCCTATTGATCAACTAGATCGTTTTCAGGATCAGTTGAAATTATCGGAGAAAGGAGATGACGAAGCCATGTTTATCGATATGGATTTTGTACGCTCACTTGAATACGGTATGCCCCCAACCTCAGGTATGGGTATCGGCGTTGATCGCCTGGCTATGTTGATGACAAACCAGCATTCCATTCAGGAAGTATTGCTTTTCCCTCAGATGCGTCCAGAGAAAAAAGTGGAGGCAGATGGAGTAGAAAAATATACAGCCATCGGCGTCCCCGAAGAATGGGCTGAAGTAATCATTAAACTAGGATACAAAAAAATAGATGATGTTAAAGAAGTAAAACATACCAAATTACATCAGGATATTTGTGGGTACAACAAAAAAAATAAATTAGGATATAAAAACCCTTCGCAAGATGAAGTGAAGGCTTGGTTTGCTTGATATGAACCCAAATGATTGGTGAAAGCTGACAAAAAACAACACAGCAACAAGTAATGGGGGTAAGTATTAATTTCAAGGAGCGGATAATCACAATATATGGACGAATCATCTAGAATTGGTATAATTGGTAGTGGGAGTTGGGCTACAGCAATAGCTAAAATGCTCACCAACAATGTGCTGGAGTTTAATTGGTATTTCCGAAATCCTAAACATGTTAAGAAGTTCAGAAAGCATGGACACAATCCTAATTATCTCACTAGTGTTGATTTTGAGACCGATAAGATACATTTTTACTCAGATATCAATCACATTGTTGAAGAGAGTGATGTACTTATCATTGCTATTCCGTCAGCCTTTTTAAAGAATACCTTAAGCGATTTGTCGGTATCTTTGAAGGATAAATACATGGTTTCAGCAGTGAAGGGACTGGTTTCTGAGGAGAATATGATTGTGGGTACATTTTTAAATGAATTTTATGATGTACCTCTGGATAATTTTGGCGTTATCTCGGGCCCCTGCCACGCGGAGGAAGTGGCGCTTGAACGACTCTCATACTTGACTATTGCCAGTCAGGACTTGAAGAAAGGCCGTGCTTTTGCTTCTTTTTTAAGTTGCGGTTATATCAAAACATCAATTTCTGACGACATTTACGGAACGGAATTTTCATCTGTTTTAAAAAATATTATGGCTGTGGCCTCTGGAATCTGCCACGGAATGGGATATGGAGATAACTTTCAAGCCGTATTAATGTCTAATGCCATTCAAGAAATTAAGCGCTTTGTGGATACGGTTCATCCCATAACACGCGATATAAAAAGCTCTGCTTACCTGGGCGATTTGTTGGTGACAGGATATTCGCAATTTAGTAGGAACCGTACCTTTGGAACAATGATCGGGAAAGGATACTCTGTGAAATATGCACAAATGGAAATGTTGATGGTGGCCGAGGGATACTATGCAGTTAAAAGCATTAAGGAAATCAATGAAAAATACAAGGTAAACATGCCCATTACCGATGCTGTTTATAATATTATTTACGAACGCATTTCGCCATCTATCGAAATACGCTTGCTCATAGAAAATTTACGATAAAAAATAGTCCTTATTCATAAAAATCAATTTCACAATGGAAAACTTAAAAATTGATATTTCAAAAACTTTCACTTTTGTATCTGAAGAAAAAGTAAACGGATACAAAAGTCAGGTCGCCTCTCACCTCAAGTCGTTATACGAAAAAACAGGAAGAGGAAGCGATTTCCTTGGTTGGGTAAACCTGCCATCTAGCATTGATGAAGCACAACTATCTGATATTGAAACTACCGCTGCAAACTTAAAATCCAAGGCTGACGTGGTAGTGGTCATCGGAATTGGTGGCAGTTACCTGGGAGCCAGAGCTGTGATCGACGCCATGTCAAATAGCTTTGATCATTTAATAACCGAGAGAAAGAACCCTGTTGTTATTTATGCTGGTCAAAATATTGGAGAAGATTATACCGCTGAATTATTAGAACTTTTAAAGGATAAATCATTTGCCTTGGTAGTCATCTCTAAATCAGGAACCACAACGGAGCCTGCATTGGCATTTCGCTTACTAAAAGACTTGCTCGAAAGCAAATATTCGGCCGAAGAAGCCAAAGACCGCATTGTGGCTATTACCGATGCAAAAAAAGGTGCACTAAGAACTCTGGCAGATCAAAAAGGATACAAAACCTATGTAATCCCTGACGATGTGGGTGGACGCTATTCTGTATTAACTCCTGTGGGTTTGTTGCCTATTGCCGTGGCAGGAATTGATATCCGCGCTTTGGTAAAAGGCGCCAAAGACATGGAAGAAATTACCGCCAAAGAAGGTGAAAACAGCGCTGCTGCAACTTATGCCGCCGTTCGTAACGAGCTCTACAAAAATGGAAAAGCAACAGAGATATTGGTGAACTACCAACCTAAACTGCACTTTGTGGCAGAGTGGTGGAAACAATTATATGGCGAAAGCGAAGGAAAAGAAAATAAAGGTATATTCCCTGCTGCTGTTGATTTCTCAACCGACCTTCACTCTATGGGACAGTGGATTCAAGAGGGCGTTCGTAACATATTTGAAACCATCATTACCGTTTCTAAAGCCAACAAAACGGTGATAGTACCTACAGATGAAGCAGACCTTGATGGACTTAACTTCTTGGCCGGAAAAAGGGTGGATGATGTGAATAAGATGGCTGAGCTAGGTACCCTATTGGCACATGTTGACGGTGGTGTTCCTAACATCAAAGTTGAAATCCCAGTTCTCAATGAGTATTACTTGGGACAGTTATTGTATTTCTTCGAAATAGCTTGTGGTATTAGTGGTTATATATTAGATATCAACCCATTTGATCAACCAGGCGTTGAAGCTTACAAAAAGAATATGTTTGCTTTATTGGAAAAACCAGGGTTCGAAGCAGAAACTGCAGCTATTAAAGCAAAATTGTAATAGTTGGTATTTAGACAATAGAATATTTATATTAGAAGCCCGAAGACATATCTTCGGGCTTCGTTTTTTTACCATCTATTTAGATAAAAAACAATGTACAAAACCAATCCTCACCCTCACCAACTACCAGGTTGGTCAAAACAATAAGAAGCATAGCGACATTGGCAAAATGCTTTCCTGAACATACTTGAGATAGTAGTACACCGGCTGGAAACATTACCCCCAAGCTGGATTAAAACTTCGTCATAAGAATTAATAGTAATGTTGGCTTCCCGACGAAGAAACACCAAGTACTAAAATTTCTCCTTTTTTAATGTTTAATTGTTTTTTACCTCTCATCCCTTTGGCACTTAAACTACCAGAAGAGGCCATTAAATCAAAAGATAATTCATCTGCTTGATTACTCAAACTCATCTTCACACTGCCCGAAGAGGCTTTGAAAGAAGAATTACCACTTAGCATAATTTCCTCACCATACTGACTTCCACTGGAAGTAATAAGATTCAATGCACCATTTATATTATATAGTTTTATACTGCCTGAACTGGCACGGGCCTGTACGTCTCCCCGAACATCACTCATTTTAATACTACCCGATGAAGCACTGGCCTGTACATTGCCCATGACCATCGTTATACTTTGCGAACCGGAAGAACTCTCTGAATCCACATCACCATTGATCTCCTCCATACTAATTCTTCCGGAAGATAGCTTAGAAACAACATTACCTTTAATCTTTGTGAAGGACTGACTACCAGAAGAAGATATACAAGATAAATCACCATTAATATTGGTCAATTTTAGACCTCCTGAGCTGGTTTTGGCACTTATGTCGCAGTCCATATTCTCCGCGTTAATACTGCCTGAACTAGCCATCAAATGAACCTTACTAGACACCATATTCGCCACATGAACACTTCCTGATGTATTGTCAACCCGAATGTGTGTACCAGATGGCACCTTGAAACCAAGCAAACCGCCAAATGACCCCCGCAACGATCTTGGTCTTTCAATCCAAACTTCCAACGAAGAACCATCTTGCTTATACCTAATCTTGATGTCATCACGCTCTTTATTGGCTTTCACTTCACCCTTAAAGAGTATTTTTTCAGAACTATGGCTATCTATATTCACATTACAAAATGAACCTTTTACCACCAACTCTGACACACTTTCGAAATTGGCCTCGGCCTGATCAATAACAATCTTGGCCTGACCACTCACATTATTAATAATACAGCTGTTTAAAGAACATAGAACAACAACTACGATTAAGTAAGTTTTAAGTTTTTGCATGATTAAAAAATTAGATTTAAAAAAATATACATATGGACATAAGACGCTGCACCCAAAAAGAAAGTTACAATTCGGGAGAACGATTTAAGCATTGGAATCCTCTAAGTCCTACTGGAATCTTTTGGAATATGTAGCAAACCACATATTTACGTTAAAGGCTCTGCTTACAAGATACTCTTTACAGCATTTGGTAGTTCCGGTATTTAAACCGTTTTTAAAGTAGGTAAATATCTTGGTCCATATCCGGCAGTGACCAGACAAGTTTTCTGTATGATTAGTTTGTTCTATAGGGTTTTCTTTACTTTTCTGGCTGCAGGAATAGAGTCTTCGGCTATGTAATCATTCTATTTTCTACCAAGTTACGATTTATCGGTCTCATTTGTTCATGATTAACAGATAATATTTGTTTACTTCTCCCTGTAGCTTAAATACATTGTTTATCTGGTATTTCTCTGTACTGCTCACATACTTGTGTCCTGCCATATATTACACCTCTCGGAGATTATAGTTTTTAGGCCAATAGACTATCACGCATGACCTGATTTGTTTGGGATGAAGTATTTCAGGGTTATTCTTCTTAATGGCTCTAAACATATGATGCAAAGAGTTCTTAAGGTTGTTGTTTCCTTCCATACTCACAAAGAGTTGTTTGCTGTTTAAGCGCTTGATTTTACGCCTTATTTTACTTACTTATTCGTGTAGTTCCAGTATCTAGCAAGGTTGTAAATCAAGTGTTCTGCCGTTTCTTTTCCTGTTGCCTGGCACATGGATTTTACCTTGTTTGAGTTTTAGATGTTCCGGCTCTAATTGGTGCAGTTCTTCTGTGGTCAGACCTTGATAAACCAATAAACCTAAGGTTACTTTGTTTCTTTTGCTTCGGTTACCATTGGTTTTAACTTGTCCGGCTTTTGACGGATAGGATTGGTAAATATTTTCAAGTTCTGTAAAGTCGATAATATTGGATGGTAGTTTTTGTCTTACACCTTTTAAAACCAAGTTTGCTGCAGGGTTAATAATGTTTGCATTCTCTTTTTGAAGATATTCATAAAAGTTCCTGATACTCCTTAGTTTGCTATTGATAAGTTTTTTGCTGTTTCCGGTCACCATTTGCAGCGCAACCAAAACAATTAAAAGTGTTCGTGTTGGGATAAACTTTCAAGCTTGGTTTGTCATCGGCATGGAAAGGGCATTTTAACATGTTGTTTTTATAGGGGTACAAACCGTAGTGTTTCAGTACTGTGAAGATGCTTAAGCACTGCTTTATCTCTCTGATTTCCAAAGCTGCAAAATATTTATATCTTATCTGGATACCGAAAAGTAAAAAATAAATATTCTATAAAGCAACCTTAAATTTACATTTAATATATAATAACGTCCAGTGGGGTTATGAAGAATAAAAGCAGTTCCAACTATCCAAGAATTTTTCAAATCATATAAGAAGCTCGTCGAACATAGCAACTAACCCAATATCATTCCAACGATAGTAGCCGAGAGCAATGAAGCTAAGGTACCAGCCAGTAAAGCCTTTACTCCCAGTTGAGTTAAAGTTACACGTTGACTTGGAGCAATGGCTCCGATTCCACCAATTTGAATACCTATGGATGCAAAGTTAGCGAAGCCACACAATACGTAGGTAGCAATATAGACAGATTTTTGCTGCACAAAAGCGCCCGCATCTTTCAGATCACCCAAACTGACATAGCCAATAAATTCAGTCATTATAAGTTTTTCTCCCAACACTCGCCCCACCAGATCCATATCCTCTTTACAAACACCGATGAGCCACATTAAAGGAGAAAACAAATACCCAAGTATAAACTGTAAATTCAAAGCAGCGTACTCGCCATTTGTGGCCTCGGCGATGGTTTCATTGAGGCCGGAATAATATCCTATTTTAAGAAAAATATAATTGGCCATAGCAATAAATGAGATAAAGACCAATAGCATGGCACCAACATTTACAGCTAGCTTCAATCCTTCCGTTGTTCCATTTGAGATAGCATCCAACACGTTTTTACCTATCTTTTCTTTACTAACAACCACCTCATTGTTTATTTTTTCTGTTTGAGGCAATAATATCTTTGATATTACCACCACACCTGGTGCTGCCATAATAGAAGCTGCCAACAAATGTTTGGCGTACATCACCTCCTGAACAGGATCCCCTCCCCCTAAAATTTTAATATAAACAGCAAGAACGCCTCCCGCTAGAGTAGCCATACCACCAGACATGACTAATAACATCTCCGAACGATTCATTTTATCCAGATATGCTTTAATCATAAGGGGCGATTCTGTTTGTCCAAGAAAAATATTACCAGCTACAGAGAGACTTTCTGCACCTGACAATCGCATGAGCTTAGTCATACCCAAGGCCAAAAAATAAACTACCTTTTGGATAATGCCATAATAAAACAATAAACTGGTTAAAGCCGAAAAGAATATAATGGTAGGCAATATGGTAACAGCAAAGTTTAACAAGGGAGACTCAATCTCACCCGACCCAAAACTCTTAAATAAAAAAGAAGTTCCGGCCTCCGTAAAATTTAAAACCTGTACAAATCCTCTGCTTACTATTTCAAAAAAAGATTGCACAAAAGATATATTCAGAATAGAAACAGCCAACAGGAGCTGAATAGAAAGTCCGATTCCAACAACCTTCCAGTTAATCGCCTTTTTGTTACTACTAAAAACCCAGGCTATGCCAATCAAAACTATCATACCCAAGATCCCTCTAAAAATACTGATCATGGATATTCCGTCACTTTGTGCTACATCCACCACTGAGTTGGCCATAGCCGGTTGCGCTAGTAGCAATGAAAACACAACAATAGCCGGAAACATTTTTTTGCTCATGAATACCTTTATATGAGATTTATGATGATATTAAGTTTTAAGAAGCACTTCTCTTCTGAATTTCGTCCCTTATCTCTGAAGCTTTTTCATAATCTTCACTTTCAATGGCCGCATTTAACAAGGAATTAAGTTCGTCCAAGGACTTATTTGCATATTTCGATTCTCCTGCTTTGGCAGCATGTTCATCCACATCTAATTCAATCTCCTGATCCTTACTCACATCCAACACAATACCCGCAGATTGAATAATCGATTCATAGGTATAAATAGGACAATTAAAGCGCAACGATAGAGCCACGGCATCCGAAGTTCTAGAGTCAATCCTTAACTCTTCATCACCCTTTTTACAAACCAACTCAGCATAAAAAATACCCTCTTCCAGTTTATATATCACCACCTCTGTAACGACAATGTCAAACGCTCGAGAAAAATTTAAGAACAAATCATGCGTAAGTGGACGAGGCGGTTCAAGCCCCTCCAGCTTAATAGCAATAGATTGCGCTTCTACGCCTCCAATAATAATTGGAATCCTTCTTTCCCCCTCTTCTTCGGCCAAAACCAAAGCATAAGCACCCGACTGGGTTTGACTATAGGACAAGCCAAGTATATTCAGTTTAATTTTCTTTTTGCTCATAGACTAACTTCGATAGCGAAGACACATATTATTTATAATATAAGAACAAATATAACAAAATGTTTTTAACAAAGTTCTAACATATATCAGCAGTTTTAAAAGGACATCCTCCATGGATTAAAAGTATACAACACACAAAAGACACATTCATGCACGCTTATACAAACCTTCATATAAGCTAAAAACAGACAGTTCCCATCAACAAAACCCTTCGTTTCAGCAAGCTAAAACCATCCACTCTTGCGAAACTTTATACGCACCGCAGAACTACTTTAACAATGGGCCAACGGTATTGAGATTCATGCTTTTAAATAAATTATTTTTGCAGAAATAAAATTAATGTGTACTTTTGCACTCCAATGTTTCCCGAGGGGCATGGTAAAGTGGCTGATTGTGAGATAGAAGCCCGCCTCCTGGATCAAAATTTTAAACAATTAGTGATGTACGCGATTGTAGATATTGCAGGACAGCAATTTAAAGTAGAAAAAGACAGTAAGATTTATGTACACCGTCTAGCTCAAGAAGAAGGAGCTGCTGTTGAGTTTGAAAAAGTGATGCTCATCGACAACGATGGAACTGTTCAAGTAGGAGCACCCGTTGTTGAAGGAGCGAAAGTTACCGCTAAGGTACTATCACACGTTAAAGGTGATAAAGTAATCGTTTTCAAAAAGAAAAGAAGAAAAGGTTACAAAAAGAAAAACGGTCACCGTCAACAATTTTCTCAAATTCAAATTGAAGACATTTTAGTTGGATAATTAAAAAAATTAGAATAAGATGGCACATAAAAAAGGAGTCGGTAGTTCGAAAAACGGTAGGGAGTCCGAAAGTAAACGTTTAGGTGTTAAAATTTTTGGCGGCCAGTCTGCCAAAGCCGGTAACATTATCGTTCGTCAAAGAGGGACTCAACATCATCCAGGTGATAATGTAGGTATGGGAAAAGACCATACTTTATTTGCTTTAATTGATGGAAAAGTAACATTCCGTAAAAAAAGAAACGACAGATCTTACGTTTCAGTTGAGCCTTTTGCTGCTGAATAAAAAAGATTTGTAAAGATTTTAAGAGTCTCCTGTTTTTGTTACTTTCGTAACGGATTCAGGAGATTTTTTTTTATCTGTATTACAAAAAAAACAACACCATATAATGCTTACGCTAAAAATTATCCTCGAGAACAAAGACGAGGTGATTAAACGTCTTAAAATAAAACGCTTCGAAGCCACAGAGGTGGTTGAAGCCATTATAAACCTTGATGATACCCGCAAGGCAACACAAAGCTCGCTTGATCAGCGACAAGCCGAAATGAACACCCTATCCAAGGAAATTGGTATGCTTTTTAAGCAAGGGAAGACACAGGAAGCTAATGAGGCAAAATCAAAAACAGCCGATCTAAAAGAAACCATCAAGGAATTAAACGGCCAGTTGAATGAAACAACGCTTTCTTTGGAGGCTGAGTTAGTAAAACTGCCCAATATACCTCATCCCTCTGTACCTGAAGGAAATAGCGATGCAGATAATTTGGTAGAAAAGGCTTGGGAAAAAGATTTACCCGCCATTGAAGGAGATAAGCTACCCCACTGGGAATTGATTGAGAAGTATGATATTATCGATTTTAAGTTGGGAACAAAAATCACAGGAGCAGGATTTCCTGTATACAAAGGCAAAGGTGCACGATTACAGCGTGCTTTAATTAGTTTCTTCTTAGATGAAGGAGAGAAAGCCGGTTACCAAGAAGTACTTCCTCCAATTGTTGTGAACGAAGATTCTGGTTTTGGTACAGGCCAATTGCCCGATAAGGAGGGAATGATGTATCATGCAACCGCTGATAATTTATACCTGATACCCACAGCTGAAGTTCCAGTAACCAATATGTACCGCGATGAAGTAGTGAAGGAAGATGACCTACCCATCAAGAACATGGCCTACACACCATGCTTTAGAAGAGAAGCTGGTTCATGGGGCGCTGATGTGAGAGGCCTGAACAGACTACACCAATTCGACAAAGTGGAGATCGTACAAATCTCGCATCCCGAAAAATCTTATGAAGCACTCAAAAGTATGGTAGCACACGTCGAAGGATTGGTAAACAAACTAGGATTGCCATATCGTATCTTAAGATTATGTGGAGGTGATATCAGCTTTACATCGGCTTTAACATTTGATTTCGAAGTATTTTCTGCAGCACAAGAACGATGGCTGGAGGTCAGCTCCGTATCCAACTTTGAAAGTTATCAGGCTAACCGTCTAAAATGCAGATACAAAGGTAAGGACATGAAAAAACCGGAATTGGTACATACATTAAACGGAAGTGCGCTGGCCTTGCCTCGTATTCTGGCCGCTTTATTAGAAAACAACCAAACAGCCGAAGGAATTAAAATACCAGATGTTTTGGTCCCTTATTGTGGCTTTGACATGATAAAATAACAGGGTTCACCCCCAAAATTATTGAAATGCTTTTTCAAGAGTAACAAACGATTTTACTGTTGAAAAAGCTTTCCTTTTTTTTAATTAACAGCTAAAATAAATGTTTGTATTTAATACTACTTTTGTTATCCAGGCAAGTAAATTTCAACAATGGGAACAATGGCTGAACAACACATATAAGCCACTCACCAAGAATATGATACCCATGTGCGACATCGGAACATACGAGGTAATGACAAGCGAAAACAAAGACGAAAGAACCGTATCTGTGCAATGCAAAGTAAGCACTCCCTCCGATCTAGAAACCATCCACAAGCAATCTCCCATGGTATTGGGACAAATGAGCTCTGAATTTGGACAAGATGTCCTATATTTCAGCACTATATTAAAGTCATTATAATTTACCTTGTGATTAAAGAACGTATTATTTTAGGCATTGACCCAGGTACCACCGTAATGGGGTATGGTATTCTAAAGATAGTTGGCAACAAACCATCTTTGGTCTCCATGGGCGTTGTCGAACTAAAAAAATACGACAATCATTATATCAAGCTAAAAAAGATATACGAAACCATCGTTCGACTTTGTGATCATTACCATCCGGACGAATTGGCGATTGAGGCTCCTTTCTTCGGTAAAAATGTACAGTCGATGCTAAAACTAGGACGTGCCCAAGGCGTTGCAATGGCAGCTGCACTATCACGAGACATTCCTGTATTTGAATATGCCCCTCTAAAAATCAAACAGGCTATCACAGGAAATGGCGCATCCAGTAAAGAACAGGTAGCTCGCATCCTTTCTCAATATCTTAAAATAGAAACAACACCTAAATACCTGGATGCCACCGATGGAGTTGCTGCGGCCTTATGCCATTTCTTTCAAAACCAATCTTTAAACACCGGTAAATCGGTGAAGAGTTGGAAAGAATTTATCGGAAAAAATCCCAATCGCCTTAAAAAATAAAGTCGTTTCGTAAGGGTGTTTTTTACTCCCATCCCTCCAGATCTCCAATACGCTTCCTCCAATCTTCCGGAATCACACGGGATGTGTGCGTATTAGGGTCATAACCTACCATTGCCGAACTACAAGTAGCTTTTATTACCCCCTCACTGTCGGTAATATGTTGTATTAGTTGCATACTCTTATCTCCTATCATTTTCACTTTGGTTTTCACAACCAGCGATTCTTTAAGAAAAACAGGAGCTAAAAAGTCTGTTTTAATGGAAGCAACTACAGCTCCAAATCGGGACCAGTTAACATTATTATCAAACACCTTATTGAAATATCCCAAACGTCCCAAATCAAAATATTCTTGTATGGTGGTGTTATTCACATGCCCCAAACCATCAATATCATTAAAACGTATTTGAATAGAATCTTGATGACGGAAGTCTATATTTTCTTCACTCATTCTCTAATTACTTTTACCTGTCCATTAACCTCCAGTTTTATGATGCTCGAAGGAACAGCTTTACAATTATCATCTTGTCTAAAGCCTACCACATAGTCCACTCCATTTATAATATCCGCCGTGATATCGGCAAAATGGGCAGGTGCGGGTTCTCCACTTATATTGGCCGAGGTTGAAACAATAGGCTTTTTGAACCGCTCACAAAGTTTCTGAGAGAATTCTTCTTTACTTATGCGAATACCAATACTCTTGTCTGTTGCCAAAAGGTTTTCAGCCAAATTTTTAGCGTTGGGATAGATAATAGTGGTTGGCTTCGTACTAAGATCAATCAGATCCCATGCCAGTTCTGGCACTTCAGTCACATAAGAGTTTAGCTTGGCATCCTTATCCAGCAGCACCAACATACTTTGACTATCTTCTCTCCTTTTCAGTCGGTAAACTTTTTTAACAGCCTCCACATTAGTCGCATCACAACCTATACCCCATATGGTATCAGTGGGATAAAGTATCAAGCCTCCTTGTTGCAATACTTCAACGGCTCTCTTTATATCGTCAATCATGCGTTGGATTTTAAATAGAAGAGACAGAAGATGACAGACCAGCTATCGCCTTTTTATCTCCCATCTTCCATATCCTTATTTTTAACTTACACAGCCACGTTATTTTCACGAAGGGCATCATTCAATGAGGTTTTCTTATCAGTAGATTCCTTACGTTTTCCGATAATTAATGCTGCAGGAACTTGAAAATCGCCTGCCGGGAATTTTTTAGTGTAGCTTCCTGGTATCACCACTGACCGTGGAGGAACGTATCCCTTATACTCAATCGGCTCCTCTCCTGTTACGTCAATAATTTTGGTAGAGCCTGTTAGTACCACATTGGCACCTAGCACAGCTTCTTTGCCCACTCTACATCCTTCAACCACAATACAGCGAGAACCAATAAAAGCATCATCTTCAATGATAACCGGAGCCGCTTGAATAGGTTCCAACACACCACCAATACCAACACCACCACTTAGGTGAACATTCTTACCAATCTGTGCACAACTACCCACTGTAGCCCAAGTATCCACCATCGTACCACCTTCTACAAAAGCACCAATATTCACATAAGAAGGCATCAGAACAACACCTCGCGCAATATAAGCACCGTAGCGAGCAACAGCATGCGGAACAACACGAATACCTAGTTCAGCATAATTTTTTTTAAGGGCCATTTTATCATGAAACTCCATTGGACCGGCCTCAATGGTTTCCATCTTTTGTATTGGGAAATATAATATCACGGCCTTCTTAACCCACTCATTCACTTTCCAGTCGTTACCATTGGGTTCTGCCACCCGAATCTTTCCCTTGTCCAACATCTCCATTAACTCACGGATAACATCCTGTGTTTCAGGCTTGCTTAACAAATCCCTATTCTCCCAGGCTTGCTCAACAACTTCTTTGTATTCATCTAACATGATTGTTCGTATTTAATAATTTGATGCTAAAATATAATGAAAGCCTTCCATATGCAAATAATTGGTAAGGTATGGCTTTGTAACAAAACATTTTTGTTAAAGTTTGGTTAATTTTACCCCAAAAACATTTAAACTCCACATTTGTTTTTAATTTCGACTGTAGAAACCATTGATTTATGCGCTTGTGCTTCTTTTTTCTTCTTCTTTTCTATTCGTATATATTGTACGGACAAACGAGTATGGACTCTACCGTCTGGGTTAAACTCATCGTAAAAGATAAAACAGATGATCGTTTTATTGAAAATGCACAAGTCATTAGTTACGAAACCATGCATATCTACGCAACAGATTCGCTTGGTTCTTTCCGAAACGTTTTTAACGCCACAGACTCCCTAAAAGTATTTGGTTTGGGCTATGAGGCAGTGGTGATTAAAGTAAAACAATTTGAAAATATCGAAGATGGATTGACCTTGGAGTTGGCTCGACGCACCTATATGATACGTTCTGTAGATGTTCCCGCCAAACAAGAATTACACTTGCACCTTCCCAGCGATATCAAGTTGGCCGAGAAAAAGGATGATGATAAACCTATAGCATTAAGAAGCGGAAATTTTTCAAGCAAACCTCCAGTCTTAGCAGCCGTTTTTAATCCCCTGAGTTTTATTCATTACTATACCAGCAAACAGGAAAAAAGAAAACGTAATGCCATAAAAGAATTAGCTAAAGACGCCGAACAGCAGAAAATAAATGTATTCTATAATAGAGACATTATAAAAGAAGTATCGGGCTACGAAGAAGGGAAAAAACTAAATGATTTTATTGTATACTGTAATGTAAACCTTCACCTTAACTCCCGTGATAATGCCTTGCTGGTGAAAGAACGCATTCTAAAATTAAAAGAAAAATTTGAAGCCCAAGAACAACAACCAATAATAGAATGAAAATGAGAATAAGAACTATCCTGGTAATAAGTATCTTTTTTACAACAATCAGCGTATCCATCGCTCAAAAAAGTGAGTTAAGACTATTTGGCGCCCATCTTAACGAAGACCCCTCCAAAGAAGCGGTTCAGTTTGGCGCTGTAAAAAATATAAAAACAGGAGAGGTAACCCTCAGCAATGAAGAAGGATATTTTGAAATATACGGATCTGTGGGAGATACTTTGCGTTTTCACAGTCTGGGCTATAGAGATACCACATGGATCATTCCAGGTATTTGGTTTGCCATGGAAGAAGATATACAATTAAAAGTACAGCCCAATATTTACTCCTTAAGTGAAGTAAACGTGGTTCGATATTATTCATATGCACATTTTAAACAAGCCTTTAAAGATTTAAAACTGGAAAAAACAGAAAAAGAAAAGGCAAAAGAAAAAGTTGATACTTGGCAGAAAAGTTTTGCAGATGCTATTGCCTGGGGTAAATCTGATGCCAAGGTGGCCAGTGGAACTTTTGGAGTAAGTTTATCGATGGGCACCAAAGATAAAGTAGTAGCACAAAGAAAAGAAGTAGATCGTTTGCTGGATATTCAAGATAAAAGCAAAAGATTTAATTATTTTGTATCTCGTGACAACATAGCGCGCTTAACAGATTACAAAGGTACATGCCTGGATTCATTCATGGTATTTCTTAATACCAGTTATCACCTTCATTACCAAATGCAAGAATACGAATTATTAAGTTCCATCCTAAGAGCCTCTGCTAACTTTAAAGATTTAAAAGGTGAAGAAGACTGGTTTGTACTGCCTACAGATTAATGCGCACAGGCAGACTAAAAAGCTGTAACAATCACATGCTTATCTCATTATAGAATCTAAAAATCTCAGCAAAAAAAAGATTGACCTATGCAAAATCTTTTCTTAATTTGCAGTTTGCATAAACAGTAATCCAATAGCATGAGCCAGCAGTTAGATTCATTGCCACAATTAGTGGCCAAATTTATTAATAACACCCAGCAAAACATATTCCTGACAGGTAAGGCAGGTACCGGTAAAACAACCTTTTTAAAGAGTATTACCCAGCACACTCATAAAAGTGTAATTGTGGCTGCCCCCACAGGTATCGCGGCCATTAATGCCGGAGGGGTCACCCTGCATTCTTTGTTTCAACTGCCATTTGGTGCTTTTGTTCCCGATAATAATGGCTTGCCTCAGCAAACAATCAGCACTCCTATCAACACTCCACGCACCCTATTAAGTTCTTTTCAAATGCATAAGAACAAGCGTAATATGCTCAAAAAAATGGAACTGCTTGTCATTGATGAGGTAAGTATGCTAAGGGCCGATCTACTGGATGCCATCGACTTGATTTTACGTAGTGTTCGACACCAAAGAGATCTTCCATTCGGAGGCGTACAAGTATTGTTCATCGGTGATTTATTGCAGTTACCTCCCGTTGTTAAAGATGATGAATGGAAGACCATTGGCGCCTATTACCCCAGCGTTTTCTTTTTTCATTCACAGGTATTAAGACAAAATCCCCCTCTATATGTTGAGCTCGAAAAAATATACCGTCAGTCGGATGATACTTTTATCAATTTATTGAATAATCTACGCAACAATATAGTGACCGATGCTGATGTGAAGCTTCTTAATAAATATTACCGACCTAATTATCAACAAAAAAGCAATGAAGAAATCATTCTATTAACCACGCACAATAGAATTGCCAACGATAAAAACCTCAAAGCCCTACGAAACATAAAAGAAAAATCGGTCTTTTTTAAGGCTGAAGTCATTGGTGATTTCTCTGAACACAACTACCCTACCGAAGCACAACTGGAGTTTAAAAAAGGTGCACAGGTCATGTTTACCAAAAATGACTACTCGGGAGAACAAAAATACTTCAACGGCAAAATAGGCACCATTACCCGTTTACACAAGGATGAGATTGAGGTAAGTTTTAATAACGGGGATGAACCAGCCATTGCTGAACCATACATTTGGGAAAACAAAAAGTATACGGTAAATAAAGACTCCAACGAAATTGAAGAAAACATCGTTGGCACTTTTAAACAATATCCACTTAAATTGGCATGGGCAATAACAGTGCATAAAAGTCAAGGTCTGACATTCGACAAGGCCATCATCGACGTACAGAATGCTTTTGCGCCAGGCCAGATTTATGTGGCACTTTCCAGACTCCGGAGTCTGGACGGACTGATACTAACCTCTCCCATACCTAAAGAAGGGTTTAACTTAGATCCATCATTGGAAACCTTCGCTAGTTTAAAAAAAGATGAAAAAGATTTACAGCCCCTTCTAAAAAAGGAATCCAGAAGTTACTTTAATCACTTTGTAGCGCAGGCCTTTGATTTTTCAGGCTTGATGCAAGATTTAAGTTTTCATATCTCGTCCTACACCAAAGATGCCAAACGTTCCATTAAACAACAACACCAGTCCAAGGCATTGGAATGGATGAAAGAAACAGAACCATTACGTAAGGTAGCAGATTCATTTAGAGTAGAGGTGAATCGGATTATTAATACCGATCATGTCAATTACCTTCCTCATCTACTGGAAAGAGTCAATAAAGCAGCCGGGTACTTTGAACCTCTTATTAAAAGTATTCACGATCATATTAGAACATTGTGTAATGAAATTAAAGGTGTAAAAGGAGCCAAAACATACCACAGCGAACTAATCGATTTATCCAACTTGTATTATGGTCAACTTCAAATGATTTACAAAGCACAAACCCTCATCAAAACAGCCATTGACGGAACAGAATTTGACCGTAATACGATTAAAAAACCTGACTTTACCGAAAGCCGTGAAAATATTACACCAAAGAAAAAGCTACCCAAAGAGAAAAAAGAAAAAAAAGAAGACACCAAACAAATTAGCTATCAACTATATAAAGATGGACAAAGCATAAAAGAAATAGCAAAAAAACGTTCTCTAACCGAAAGTACGATAGAAGGTCATCTGGCTCACTTTGTTCAGCTTGGAGAACTCAATGTACTCGATTTTATTGGGCAGGGTAAACTCGCCATGATTGAAAAAACTATTCACAAACTGGATACCTTTGCTTTAACACCCCTTAAAAAAGAATTGGGTAAGGAATTTAGCTATGGAGAACTAAGACTCGCCGTGGCTTATATGATTTCACAAAAAGTATAATATTAAAAAAGTATTAAATACGGACGATTACCTGTATACTCATTTAAACACATCCATACTAAAACAAGCCATATGACGGGTGAAATAACAAATCACGAAAGAAAAACCTTTACAAAAATAGACTATACAGGAAAAACACTAAGAGATAGAGAATTTTATAAATGTACATTTATAGGCTGTATTTTCACAAACAGTGACCTTATCGGTAATGATTTCGAAGACTGTACTTTTGAAAATTGCAACTTTTCGATGACCAAAATTCAAGGGGCTGGATTTAGAAATGCCAGCTTTAAAGATTGCAAGATTATAGGTGTCGACTTCTCTGAATGCAATAAATTTATGTTCTCTTTTTCATTCCATAATTGTCATTTAGATTACTCAAACTTTTTTGGGACAAAATTACAGAAAACAAAATTTAACAAGTGCACATTGAGGGAAACGGATTTTTCAGAAGTAAACCTAACAGCTTCTGTTTTTTCTGAATGTGACTTATCCGGAACCATATTTTCAAGAACCATACTAGAAAAGGCAGATTTTAGAACTGCAAACAACTTTTCAATAGATACAGAGACCAACAAACTGAAAAAAGCAAAATTTTCTGCCTTCAACCTCGAAGGCTTACTACACAAACATCAGTTAGAAATAGAATATGATAGTTGATTAGGCCCCCATCCCACTCATTAAAAAACAAATAGACGTCCACAGCCTCTTTGAACAACACACACGTAAGCTACTTATCGACTATTTGCTTCACATAAGGCATAAACCATAGGCTTTGTATATAATTTACTAACTTTGCTACATCAGCAATAACGATGAACTGACAAAGATTCTCTAGCAAAAAAATAATATCTTTTACATATAAAACGCAGCTTATTATAAACCTCAATTCAGGTATACTCCGTGGCAAAGAAAGAGCAAAACATACCAACATACGGACTACGATCATTTAGTCATCCGCAACATGCGAGTCGACATTTTCACGTGGAACCTTTTGAAGCCAATCGACATTTTACAGTAAGCTATCCGCACCGCCACGACTTTTTCGAAGTCTTATATTTAACCAAAGGTACCGGCTATCATATAATTGATAGCAGCGAATACAAAATAAATCCCCCTTGTGTTTTTTATATGTCGCCAGGACAGGCACATAAAATTGAATTCTCTAATGACATAGAAGGATATCTATTTATTTTTGCAGCCGAATTTTATCTTTTTGATAAGAATAACCAAAACCGCCTGCTGGAGTTTCCTTTCTTCTTTAACATACATCAAGATAACCCACCATTGCAATTAGTGGACAAGTCTGACCAAGAATTTTTAAAACAATTATTTGTGAAAGGTATAGAAGAAGTAGGTAGAAAAGACGGAGGAGACATCGACTTGCTTCGTTCCCTATTGGATACCATTTTAAACTATACCGCACGCTTATATCCCACCGAGGAAGAAGGACTGGCATCCGGGAAAGGACATTTGATTGTAAAACGATTTTTTCAGTTGGTAGAGGAAAATTACCAAAATAATTTAAGTGTAAACAGCTATGCTCAATTGCTCGCTATCACCCCCAACCACCTTACCCAAACCTTAAAACAACTCACAGGGCGCACTTCCAACGAAATCATTCAATCGAAACAGATCCTTGAAATAAAAAGGCTACTTGTCCATACAAACCTTACAGTCACGCAAATTTCTGACCAACTAAATTTTGCAGATCAGTCTTATTTTACCAAGTTTTTTAAGAAACAAATTGGCATTACACCCATTCAATTCAGGAGCAAATTTGAACGATGAAAATATATACACAAGCACTGTATATTTATAATATCCATGAAAAGTACCTAAAAAAAGAGCTTTTTTACGATATTTCTTAATGTATTTATCTGTTGATTTGTATCATGAACTTACGTATCTTGGTTAGCGCATTAAAAATGAGCGCCAAATACGAGGTATTTAGTGTTAGATATCAAGAAATAAATTACATAAAAAAATCATCAAAATGGCTAATTATTTTAATACATTACCGTTACGTGAACAATTAAACCAACTAGGTGTATGTGAATTCATGGATAGCTCAGAATTTGCCGATGGAGTAGAGAAGCTAAAGGGCAAAAAAGTAGTGATTGTTGGTTGTGGAGCACAAGGTCTTAACCAGGGTCTTAACATGAGAGATTCAGGATTAGATGTTTCCTACACATTACGCGAATCGGCCATCAAAGAGCAACGTCAATCATGGAAAAATGCCACAGAAAACAATTTTTCAGTTGGCACCTATGAAGAAATGATTCCAACGGCCGACATGGTAGTAAACCTTACACCAGATAAACAACACACGAATGTGGTAAAAGAAGTCATGCCATTGATGAAACAAGGAGCCACCCTATCATACTCACACGGCTTCAATATTGTTGAAGAGGGAATGCAAATAAGAAAAGACATCACGGTGATTATGGTAGCTCCTAAGTCACCTGGTTCTGAAGTACGCGAAGAATACAAAAGAGGCTTTGGTGTTCCAACGCTCATAGCCGTTCACCCCGAAAATGATCCCAATGGAGATGGGCTTGAAATAGCAAAAGCATACGCAGTGGCTACAGGTGGGCACAAAGCCGGGGTCTTACGCTCTTCATTCGTTGCTGAGGTAAAATCTGATTTAATGGGTGAACAAACCATACTCTGTGGATTATTGCAGACAGGTTCCATTCTTTCGTTCAACAAAATGGTTGAAAAAGGAATCGATAAAGGATATGCCTCCAAATTAATTCAATACGGCTGGGAAGTAATCACCGAAGCATTAAAAATAGGTGGTATTACCAATATGATGGATCGTCTATCCAATCCTGCTAAAATAGAAGCTTTTAAAATAGCTGAAGAACTAAAAGTCATTATGCGGCCACTGTTTCAAAAGCACATGGATGATATTATGAGTGGAGCATTTTCTTCTACCATGATGGAAGACTGGGCCAATGGAGATAAAAACCTATTGGGTTGGAGAGCCGAAACAGGCGAAACTGAATTTGAGAAAACACCGGCTGGAGATGTTGAGATCAGTGAACAAGAGTATTTCGACAACGGTACCCTAATGGTTGCCTTTGTTAAATCAGGTGTGGAGTTGGCCTTTGAAACAATGACAGAAGCAGGTATCAAAGAAGAAAGCGCATATTACGAATCATTACACGAAACACCTTTGATTGCCAATACTATTGCACGCAAAAAACTGTTCGAAATGAATCGCGTTATTTCAGATACAGCTGAATATGGCTGTTACCTGTTTGACCATGCTTGCAAACCACTACTGGCTGATTTTATGAAAAAAGTAGAAACCAATGTCATTGGTAAAAACTTTAACGAAGGACTACAAGCCAGTGTTAGCAATAAGGAGTTGGTAGAAGTAAACGAAGCAATCCGATTCCACGATGTGGAAATGGTGGGTGCAGAGCTACGCGACGCAATGACCGCCATGAAAGCAATTATCTAAAGGTTACAATGAATACACAAACCCTGTTTTGATGATGAGATCGAAACAGGGTTTCATTTATCCAAACTATTGAAAAAAAATAGGAGTTTTTCATGAAAAGGATGGGTGAAAAAAATAATACTTTTTTGAATTATTGGTTTATTTATTCCATTATTAAAGAGCTTTCTTTTTTGCATAAAAATGACTTTTGTCATGTGTTAAAAACCGCATCATCAGGGCGCTAAACAGCATTTAAAGACATTGCATAAACATGCATGGAACGCACTTGAAAATGGAAAAATATACAATTCAATGTCGAAATTGCTTGAAACGTGGCGATAAGAGAGTAAGATCAGATGCATAAAATTGCGTTATTTTTTTTGAGGATTGAAAAAAAACGCTACATTTGTAATCGTTGGTGTCAACAAAAGCAAAACGAAATGAATTATATTTTATCACTCATTCTCATTAACGTCATTCTCTTGGTCATTACCAAGCGAACGTGAGGATGCTGTGCATAAAATAATCATATAGGATATTTTATATAGGCCTTTCTCACAATGTTGAGGAAGGCCTTTTTTTTATTTGGGATGTTCAACAAAATTTAAGCATGCCCCATGACCATTGAAAGAAAATTATAAACATATGAAACACAAATTAAGAAGTGCGACAACAACAGAAGGCCGAAGGATGGCTGGAGCACGAAGCTTGTGGAGGGCAAACGGAGTTAAAGAAGAACAATTCGGAAAACCTATGATTGCGATTGTTAATTCCTTTACCCAATTTGTTCCAGGTCATGTACATTTGCACGAGATAGGACAAGAGGTTAAAAAACTAATTGAAGCCCAAGGTTGTTTCGCGGCCGAATTTAATACGATCGCAGTGGATGATGGCATAGCCATGGGGCACGATGGTATGTTGTACTCTTTACCTTCACGCGATGTCATCGCCGATAGTGTTGAATACATGTGTAATGCGCACCGTGCCGATGCCATGGTATGCATCAGTAATTGCGATAAAATTACCCCCGGCATGTTAATGGCTGCCATGCGTTTAAATATTCCGGCCATATTTGTTTCCGGAGGTCCAATGGAAGCAGGAAAAGTAGGTGATAAGGCACTTGATTTGGTCGACGCCATGGTAATGGCAGCAGACGATAACGTTTCTGACGAAGAGGTAAGTGCCGTAGAAGAAAACGCATGCCCAACTTGCGGATCTTGCTCAGGCATGTTTACAGCCAACTCCATGAACTGCTTAAATGAGGCCATCGGACTAGCTTTACCTGGCAATGGAACAATCGTTGCCACTCATGCCAATCGAAAACATCTGTTTGAGAGAGCTGCCAAAATAATTGTAGAAAATACTTACAAGTACTACCGAGACGGAGATGCTTCCATATTACCGCGTAATATAGCTACGTTTCAAGCCTTTACAAATGCCATGACGTTGGATGTGGCCATGGGAGGTTCAACAAACACTGTTCTTCATATTCTGGCCATTGCCCACGAAGCCGGTGTCAACTTTACCATGGATGATATTGATCAGATATCCAGAAAAACGCCTGTACTATCAAAGGTAGCACCTAACTCAGATTACCACATTGAAGATGTAAACCGCGCAGGAGGTATATTAGGTATATTGGCAGAATTAGATAGAGCAGGACTATTAGACCATAATGTATCCAGAGTAGATGGTTTAACATTAAAACAAGCGGTTGACAAATACGATGTAACCAAGCCTTCTATTCCAGAAGATGTAAAAGATATATACACCAGTGCCCCCGCAGGTATTCGCAACCTAAAAATGGGGTCACAAAAAACACATTATGCACAACTCGACCTAGATAGAGAAAGAGGTTGCATACGGTCTGTTGAAAATGCTTACAACAAAGATGGAGGATTAGCTGTTCTTAAAGGAAATATTGCAGTAGATGGCTGTGTTGTAAAAACAGCAGGTGTAGACGAATCTATTTTTATATTTAAAGGGAAAGCCAGGGTCTATCAATCTCAGGATGCCGCTTGTGATGGTATATTATCGGGAGAAGTAAAGGCAGGAGAAGTGGTTGTGATCATATATGAAGGCCCCAAAGGAGGCCCAGGTATGCAAGAGATGCTCTACCCTACTTCATACATCAAATCGCGTCACCTAGGTGAAAAATGTGCTTTGATTACGGATGGAAGGTTTTCGGGCGGAACATCTGGTTTATCAATCGGACATGTATCTCCAGAAGCTGCAGCAGGCGGTAACATTGGATTGGTACAAACAGGCGATGAAATAGAGATCAATATTCCCCAACGATCAATCAACGTATTGGTCAGCGATGAGGAATTGACAGTCCGTAGAAAAAAAGAAGAAGCAAAAGGAAATAATGCATTTATGCCCGAGCCTCGTGAGAGACAGGTTTCTAAAGCTTTAAAGGCATATGCACATTTAGTAAGTTCTGCCGATAAAGGGGCAGTAAGAATAATATAGATATTAAAGGAGATTAACAGACCATCATATTTTAAGAATCAAACATACAAGTAAAATATAAATAGCTTATGATATCTTAATCTGATGACTAACAATCTAATAAAATTATGGAACCACAAAGCCAATTACTCATGGAAAAGAACAAGAACGCGAAAGAGAGAATTTCCGGTTCAGAAGCAGTGCTTCGGTCATTATTATGTGAGGGTGTGGATTTAATTTTTGGATATCCTGGAGGCGCCATCATGCCAGTATATGATGCCCTTTACGATTATCAAGATAAACTGAACCATGTACTCACTCGCCATGAACAAGGAGCCGTTCATGCAGCCCAAGGATTCGCACGAGTTACAGGCAAAGTGGGCGTCTGCTTTGCCACCTCAGGTCCCGGAGCCACCAATACGGTAACCGGAATAGCGGATGCAATGATCGATTCTACCCCACTGGTAGTGATCACTGGTCAGGTAGCATCACCCCTGCTGGGCACTGATGCTTTCCAAGAGATCGATGTACTGGGTATCACCCAACCTATTACCAAGTGGAATTATTTGGTAAAAACAGCAGAGGAGATACCTGAGGCTATCGCGAAAGCATTTTATATTGCAGCCACCGGCCGACCAGGACCTGTGGTGATCGACATCACAAAAGATGCTCAGTTTGGTGAAGTGGAATTCAACTACCAAAAGGTAAAACATATTAGAAGCTATACTCCTGTTCCACTCACAAAACCGGATTCTATTATGGATGCGGCTGAGATCATCAATTCTGCCAAGAAACCTCTTGCGCTCATTGGCCAGGGCGTAATCCTAGGTCACGCTGAAGAAGAGCTGAAAGCATTTTTAGATAAAACAGGTATTCCGGCAGCCTGGACCTTGTTGGGACTATCGGCCATGCCCTCAGACTACGAATTAAATGTGGGTATGTTAGGCATGCATGGAAACTATGGTCCCAATGTAAAAACCAACGAATGTGATGTATTGATTGCCATCGGTATGCGATTTGACGATAGGGTTACTGGTGATGTTAACTCCTATGCCAAACAAGCCAAAGTCATACATCTTGAAATAGACCCCGCGGAGGTGAATAAAATCATAAAGGCAGATGTGGCTGTTTTAGGAAGTGTAAAAGATACATTACCTGCACTCACAAAAGAAGTCAATGGAAATGCATATCCTGAATGGTTATCGGAGTTTAAAGCCTGTCATAAAATTGAAAACGAAAAGGTGATTGCCAATGAAGTTTTTCCAACACAGAAAGGATTAACCATGGGCGAAGTGGTTCATAAGGTATCCAAAGCCTTTGATGACGATGCAATTCTAGTAACGGATGTGGGGCAACATCAAATGATGGGCTCACGCTACTTTAACTTTAAACGGACCAGAAGTAATGTCACATCCGGCGGATTAGGAACCATGGGTTTTGGTCTTCCTGCTGCATTAGGTGCCAAACTGGGTGCCCCGGATCGCGATGTATGTGTGTTTATTGGTGACGGTGGTTTTCAAATGACCATTCAAGAGTTGGGAACCATCTTTCAAACGAAGGCTGCAGTAAAAATCATTGTACTGAACAACAACTTCTTAGGTATGGTACGTCAATGGCAAGAACTGTTCTTTGATGGACGATATGCATCAACAGAATTGGTGAACCCTAATTTTCAGATGATTGCCAATGGCTTTGGAATTAAAAGTGCCTTAGTGGACTCGAGAGAAAATTTGGATGCAGCCATTGATAAAATGGCCAAACATGAAGGGCCATTCTTCCTGGAGGTGAAAGTTGAAAAAGAAGGTAATGTATTCCCAATGGTTCCGGCTGGCAGTTCCGTATCCGATATACGTTTAGAGTAGTATTTTATTTCAGCCAAAAAAAGATTGAAACTATGCAACAAGAATTCACAATTACCATATTTTCCGAAAACCACGTAGGTCTGCTCAACCAGATAACTACAGCCTTTACCCGTCGTAGCATCAATATTGAGAGTTTAAACACCTCAGAATCATCACTTGAAGGAATTCATAAATTTACCATTGTGGTATTCACCACACGCGAACAAATGGATAAATTGGTCGGACAACTGGAAAAAAAGATTGACGTACTCAAGGTATTTGTATTTACCAACGACGAAATCATTCACCAAGAGCTTGCTTTATACAAAGTACCAACAGAAGCCTTACTAAATGGAAATGAGATTGAGCAAATCGTCCGTAACTATGGAGCCCAAATCATGGAAGTAACACCAGAATATACGGTGATACAAAAAACAGGACACAAGGCAGAAACACAAGAACTATTTGTTAAGCTAGATAAATACGGAGTACTTCAATTTATTCGGTCTGGTAGAGTGGCCATTACCAAGCTAAGAACCGAACTTCTCGAAAAATACCTAAAGAAACTTAGGACAGAAAATAAAATTAGAGGTATAGAAACATTTTAATGAATATCGGTAAGGGGTCTTCCCGGCCTCTGCCATTAAATATTAGAATAAAGTTATGAGCAATAAAATTTATATTTTCGACACCACCTTGAGAGATGGGGAGCAGGTCCCCGGTTGCCAGTTAAATACTATTGAAAAGATAGAAGTAGCTAAGCAACTGGAAAAACTGGGTGTTGACGTCATAGAGGCCGGGTTTCCAATTTCAAGTCCCGGCGACTTTAATTCGGTTGTAGAGATTTCAAAGGCGGTCAGTAATCCCACTATATGCGCTTTAACACGAGCTGTTAAAAAAGATATTGAAGTGGCTGCCGAGGCCCTTAAATTCGCAAAAAGGGGTCGTATCCATACAGGTATCGGAACATCGCCTTATCATATTTACCAAAAATTAAACTCTAATCCAGAGGAAATTATAGAACGTGCCGTTGCGGCAGTCAAATATGCCCGTCAGTTTGTGGATGATGTGGAGTTTTATGCAGAGGATGCCGGACGTAGTGAAAACGAATATTTAGCACGTGTAATTGAAGCTGTGATTGCAGCAGGAGCCACAGTGGTAAATATACCCGACACAACAGGATATTGCTTACCTAAAGAATACGGCGAAAAAATTGCATACTTGGTAAATCATGTACCCAATATCGATCGTGCCATCATCTCAACGCACTGTCACAACGACTTGGGTATGGCCACCGCAAATACCTTAGCTGGTATAGTGAATGGTGCCCGACAAGTGGAAGTAACGCTCAATGGACTGGGAGAACGAGCTGGTAATACAGCCCTGGAAGAGGTAGTAATGGCCCTACGTAGCCACAAAGACCTCGACTATGAGACAGGTGTTGACACCAAGCAAATCATCAAGACCAGTAAGTTGGTTTCTACCTTAATGCGTATGCCTGTTCAGGCCAACAAAGCCATCGTTGGACGTAACGCATTTGCTCATTCTTCAGGTATACACCAGGATGGTGTACTAAAAAACCGTGAGACATATGAGATCATAGATCCCGCTGATGTAGGGGTAAAAGAATCCAGCATTGTACTAACCGCACGAAGCGGAAGAGCGGCCCTCAAACACCGCCTCGAAGTACTTGGATATAAGTTAGACAAAGACAAGCTAGACCATGTCTATAAGAACTTTTTGGTATTGGCCGATTCAAAAAAGGATATCAGTGATGAAGATATAGAAGTACTGGTTGGCCATGAGAAGAAAGAAGAACGCGTCCTGAAATTAGATAATTTTCAAGTGATATGTGGAAAGTCATGCATTCCATCGGCCACAGTTACCATTAACCATAACGGAACAATCATGACGCACAATGCCATCGGTAATGGACCTGTGGATGCTGCTTTTTCGGCCATTAAAACCATGCTTCAAGTAGAAGATGCTGTACTAGAAGAATACCTGGTACAGGCTGTTACCAGAGGATCTTCCGAAATAGGAAAAGTACATATTCAACTATCCAAAGATGGAAGAACGGTTCATGGCTTCGGTGCTAATGTGGACATACTTACAGCTTCTGTCTGGGCCTATTTGGATGCGCTTTCAAAAATAATATAAGACGATAACAAGGTCATCCTGGAGGTACAAGATAGCTTATCCATCTCCTTATTTGATTTCAGTCAGTAAAAAGAAAATAAATAATAACTTTTAAATATTAGAAAATTGGCAGGGAAAACACTTTTCGACAAGATTTGGGATATGCACGAAGTGAAGACTATCGAGGATGGTCCTTCCGTATTGTATATCGACCGCCATTTGGTTCATGAAGTAACCAGCCCGCAGGCATTTGCAGGGTTAAAGGCAAGAGGAATTAAAGTATTCAGACCGCAAAACACCTTTGCTACACCTGATCACAACATTCCAACAATCAACCAGCATCTTCCCATTGCAGATGAGATTTCACGTTTTCAAGTGGATACTTTAACAAAGAACTGCGAAGATAATGCGGTAACGCTGTTTGGTCTGGGACATCCTAAAAATGGCGTTGTACATGTAATTGGACCAGAGAATGGTATCACACAACCTGGTATGACCATTGTTTGTGGAGATAGCCATACCTCTACCCACGGCGCTTTTGGTAGTATTGCTTTTGGAATAGGAACATCTGAAGTTGAAATGGTACTTTCTACACAATGTATCATGCAGCCTCGTCCTAAAACCATGAAGATTAATATTGATGGGAAACTAACTGACGGAGTCACAGCTAAAGATCTTGTTTTATATGTAATTTCTAAACTAACAACCGGTGGTGGGACTGGTTACTTTGTTGAATTTGCTGGTTCAGCCATTCACAGCTTATCAATGGAAGGCCGTATGACCGTTTGTAACATGAGCATTGAGATGGGCGCCCGTGGTGGATTAATTGCACCCGACGAAAAAACCATTGAATATGTAAAAGGTCGCGAGTACGCCCCCAAAGGTGAAGAGTGGGATAAGGCTGTTGCTAAGTGGCGCAAATTAGTAAGTGATGAGGATGCTCAATTTGACAAAGTGTACAACTTTGATGCTGCTGATATCGAACCCATGATTACTTATGGCACAAACCCAGGAATGGGAGTAGGTATCACGCAAAATATTCCAACATTGGATGAGGTTGAAAAATCATCCCAAAAAACATATTTAAAATCACTTGAGTACATGGGCTATGCCCCCGGAGAAGTGATGCTTGGAAAAAAAGTAGATTGGATCTTCGTAGGTAGTTGTACCAATGGACGCATAGAGGATTTAAGGGCATTTGCACACGCCGTAAAAGGTAAAAAGAAAGCAGAAGGCCTTACTGCATGGATCGTTCCTGGTTCACATCAAGTAGAAGATCAAGCCATTGCTGAAGGACTGAAAGACATCCTTGAAGAGGCCGGTTTTGAATTACGTCAACCGGGCTGCTCGGCTTGTTTGGCTATGAACGATGATAAGGTGCCAGCAGGAAAATATTCGGTGGCAACAAGCAACCGTAACTTCGAAGGCCGTCAGGGACCTGGTTCCAGAACATTATTGGCAAGTCCATTGACTGCTGCAGCCTGTGCTGTTACCGGAGTAATAACTGATCCTCGAACTTTATAATTTTTAAATCTGTAGAAAATGGCAATAGATAAATTTGTAACATTGGAGTCAACATACGTGCCTCTTCCCATTGAGAATGTGGATACCGACCAAATTATTCCGGCCCGTTTCCTAAAAGCAACCACCAAAGAAGGCTTTGGCGATAATTTATTTGCTGACTGGAGGTACAATAAAGATGGATCTCCTAAGCCTGATTTTGTATTGAATAACCCCAAATATTCAGGTGAAGTGTTAGTGGCAGGAAAAAACTTTGGGTCAGGATCAAGCCGCGAACATGCCGCATGGGCCGTTCATGGATACGGCTTTAAAGTGGTAGTATCCAGCTTTTTTGCCGATATCTTTAAAAACAATTCTCTCAATAACGGTATATTACCGGTAGTAGTTTCTGAAAGTTTCTTGGCTGAGTTATTTGCTGCTGACGAAAACAATAAGGTGATTGTAAATTTAAAAGATCAAACAATTACCAACACAGCATTGGGTAAATCCGAGTCTTTTGAAATTAATGGCTATAAGAAAAATTGCCTATTAAATGGTTATGACGACATTGATTATCTGATTAATTCAAAAGAAGAGATAGAAGCTTACGAGCAAAATAGGGGTTGATAAATAATGTACGACATAAACAATAACATGTTTATGTCGTTATTTTATAAATCTTGACCGCAATTAATTATATAAAAGCAGAATTTGCTACAGATAACATATTTAAAAAACACTGTACTGCAGTAATTCTGTGTTCATCATTCAATGAAGGTAAACATGAAAATTGAAGTAATGGATACAACACTCCGAGATGGGGAACAAACCACCGGAGTTTCATTTAACGAAGAAGAAAAACTGGCAATGGCCGGTCTGTTGATTGAAGAAGTAAAAGTAGATCGGATTGAAGTAGCTTCTGCCAGGGTATCAGATGGTGAATTTGCGGCTGTTAAACGAATTACTGAGTGGGCAAAAAAAAGAAACTGCCTGGAGAAAATTGAGGTACTGGGGTTTGTTGATGGAGATATTTCTTTGAAATGGATTCATGATGCCGGAGCAAAAGTAATCAACCTGCTTACCAAAGGCTCTTTAAAGCACGTACAAGGTCAACTCCATAAAACACCGGAAGAACACATGGCAGATGTACAAAAACTGGTGAAAACAGCTGGTAAAATGGACATGCTGGTAAATGTTTATCTGGAAGATTGGAGCAATGGAATGATTTCTTCTCCGGAATATGTTTATTTCGTGATTGGTGAATTACAAAAAATGAATGTAAAACGCATAATGCTGCCGGATACTTTGGGGGTGCTCAATCCTGATCAAACCTTTCAGTTTTGCACCGACATGGTAACCCGCTTTCCCGATGTCCATTTTGATTTTCACGCCCATAACGATTATGACATGGCCGTAGCCAATGTTTTTTCCTCATTAAAAACAGGAATCAAAGGTATCCATACCACCGTAAACGGCCTGGGAGAAAGAGCAGGTAATGCACCTTTGGCCAGTGTAATCGGTATTTTGAATGACCACCTTAAACTGGAAAATAAGCTCAATGAATCAAACATCACTAAGGTAAGTAAGGTCGTTGAACAACTATCTGGATTACGAATCCCGGAGAATCAGCCCATTACAGGATATAATGTATTTACACAGTGTAGTGGTATTCATGCTGATGGCGATAGCAAAGATAACCTATATTTCAATAACCTGATGCCTGAACGCTTTGGCAGAAATCGTAAATATGCCTTAGGGAAAACCTCCGGCAAAGCTAATATTAAAAAGAACCTGGAGGAACTCGGTATAGAACTGGATGCTGAGGCCATGAAAAAAGTAACACAGAGAGTCATTGCATTGGGTGATAGAAAAGAGATGGTTACCATTGAGGATTTACCCTTTATTATTTCTGATGTATTAAAAAGTTCATCTGTTAAAGATGCCATCAAAATAAGAAACTATAACCTTTCTCTTGCCCATGATTTACGTCCTTTAGCTTCCATTAGTCTGGAGATTAATGGTAAACGATATGACGAAACGGCCGTAGGTGATGGTCAGTATGATGCATTTATGAAGGCCTTATGGCGTATTTACAATAAACTGAAAAAAGTACATCCTGTGTTGGTAGATTACTGGGTGAGTATTCCCCCTGGAGGAAAAACTGATGCACTGGTAGAAACAATGATAACATGGGATTACAAAGGTGTCGAAATTAAGTCGAGAGGCCTTTCTGCCGACCAGACAGAGGCTGCCATAGAAGCCACCATAAAAGTACTAAATGTTATTGAAGAAGGTACCCTGACACGGCAAGCCGACTGGAAAGAAAAAATGGCAAAATAGTGTCAAAATGAGAATAGGAGTCAATATTCAAGGAATAAATAGCTTCTTCTCACCCTAAAAAAATAGAGTATAAAATAAAATTAAACATATGAAACCAGCCATGAGAGTGATCTCTCACACAGGTGAATGATTATCACGGCGAGTTCCATATGACCATTAAGAAACAAATTATAAACATATGAAATTAAATATTGCGGTATTAGCCGGTGATGGGATAGGTCCCGAAATAGTAACACAAGCACAAAAAGTATTGGATGCCATTGCAGCCAAGTACCACCATGAAATAATATACTCGCCAGCATTGGTAGGAGCTACTGCCATCGACCAGCTTGGTGACCCCTACCCGGAAACCACCCATGAAGTATGTATGAATTCGGATGCGGTTTTATTTGGAGCTATCGGTGACCCTAAGTTTGACAATGACCCCAAGGCGAAAGTACGTCCTGAACAAGGACTTTTGGCAATGCGTAAAAAACTGGGTTTATATGCCAACATTCGTCCTGTTGCTACCTTTCCATCCTTATTGGACAAGAGCCCCCTGCGTCTAGATATTGTAGAGGGAGCAGATATGGTTGTTGTTCGTGAGTTAACCGGTGGTATCTATTTTGGCGAGAAAGGTCGCTCCGAAGACCTCAAAAAAGCATTTGATACCTGCACATATACCACAGAAGAAATTGAACGCATTTTAAAATTGGCCTTTTCTTATGCTGGTAAAAGAGACAAACGCTTAACGGTAGTTGACAAAGCAAATGTGTTAGCTACCTCACGCCTATGGAGAGAGACTGCACAAGCCATGGAACCGGCCTATAAAGACATTGAAGTTGACTATATGTTTGTAGACAATGCAGCCATGCAATTGATTCAATGGCCTAAGAAATTTGATGTGATAGTGACTGAAAATATGTTTGGAGATATCATCAGTGATGAAGCTTCTGTAATTACTGGTTCTCTTGGTTTATTGCCATCAGCTTCGGTAGGCGTACACACTTCTGTATTTGAGCCCATACATGGTTCTTACCCACAAGCAGCTGGTAAAGACATCGCCAATCCGGTAGCCACCGTTCTTTCTGCAGCTATGTTATTGGAATCTCTTGATTTATTGGAAGAAGCTCAATTGGTACGTGAAGCCGTGAATAAATCTTTGGAAGAAGGTATCGTAACCGAAGATATCAACAAAGAAAAACCTTATAAAACCTCAGAGGTAGGTGATTGGTTGGCAAAATATATTGCTGGATAATAGATTGACAATTAGATATGAAAAGGCCTTGGTTATTTAGTCAACCAAGGTCTTTTTTTGTCATATACAAAGCTATAATCAGAACATAACAAAGGCTCTTCAAAAAATGAACAGCCCATCATTCATTCTTTAGTCAATATTCACAAAGACCAACCTTACACATCATAAGTAGAAGATGCCGTATCACCACCTCTACCAGTCCAGTTGGTATGAAAGTACTCACCCCTAGGTTTATCGACCCGCTCATAGGTATGAGCACCAAAATAATCACGTTGCGCCTGCAAAAGGTTAGCTGGCAGGCTAGCTGTACGATAGCCATCAAAATAACTCAAGGCACTGGAAAAAGTTGGCACCGGAATACCATTCATAACGGCCTGGCCAACCACCTGACGCCATCCTGCCAAGGCCTTTGCAACCTTATCTTTAAAATAAGGATCCAGCAATAAGTTAGGTAACTCAGGGTTGTTGTCAAATGCATCCTTAATATTCTTCAAGAACACAGAACGTATGATACAACCACCACGCCACATCAAAGCGATTCCTCCATAATTAAGATCCCAGTTATTTTCTTTGGCCGCTTCACGCATCAACACATAACCTTGTGCATAAGATACAATTTTAGATGCAAACAAAGCATCTTTAATATAACTGATAAATTGGGCTTTATCACCTTGAAACTTTTTAATGGGAGACCCCAACACTTTGGCTGCTTCCACTCGTTCTTCTTTTTGAGCAGACAAACAGCGGGCAAAAACAGCTTCTCCAATCAAAGTCAATGGCACTCCCAAATCCAATGCTGATATTCCGGTCCATTTACCTGTTCCTTTTTGTCCAGCAGCATCCAATATTTTCTCAACCAATGGCTCTCCATTTTCACGGTAAGCCATTATATCACGCGTAATATCAATGAGGTAACTATCTAAATCTCCTTTGTTCCACTCTTCAAAAATATCATGCATCTCGTCGTGCGACAAGCCAACATAATCTTTCATGATATGATATGCTTCGCTAATAAGCTGCATATCGCCATATTCAATACCGTTGTGCACCATCTTCACAAAATGACCAGCACCATCTTGACCAACCCAATCGCAGCAGGGAACATCATTTTCTACCTTTGCTGATATATTCTGAAAGATATCTTTAATAAAAGGCCAAGCCTCCGGAGAACCTCCCGGCATCAATGATGGTCCCGTTAAGGCGCCCTCTTCTCCACCAGAGACACCTGATCCCACATATAGCAAACCCTTTTCCTCAACATATTTAGTTCTACGTATGGAATCAGGGAAATGGGAATTACCACCATCAATAATAATGTCACCTTTTTCTAGATGAGGAATAATTTGATCTATAAGCGCATCAACAGGCTTACCTGCTTTAACCAACATCATCACCTTACGGGGACGTTCCAGCGAATCCACCAGTTCCTTAATGGAATGTGTTCCAACAAAATTCTTTCCTTTACCACGTCCATTTACAAATTTATCCACTTTCTCGGTGGTTCTATTATAAACAGCCACGGTGTAACCTTTGCTCTCCATATTTAAAACCAGGTTCTCGCCCATCACGGCCAACCCAATCAATCCTATATCTGCTTTTTTGCTCATTTTAGTAAATTATTTATATCAGCTCAAATTTAAGGTTTTAAGCCATATTATCTAGTTTTTTTAAATTAATTCAACATGCCCGAATCCTATTTTGTTCAACATCTCCACCAATCTCTCCGACCCATTTTTTAACTGAATGCAATAGGCCCGAAATTCTCTACGAATGGGATATGATCCTCTCAGATATTCAAAGGTCGCTGGTTCCCTTCTAAAACGTTGATCATCTTCTAATATTTCATAGGTATGAAGGATGGCTTTGGACCACACTTGCTGATCTGTCATACCCTGTGCATCTATTTGTAAGGTCGGATGAGCAGGTGCAGGAATATTACTGGGGTACCAGTCTTCCAACGGTAATCCAAAACGTCGACTAATAGCCTGAACGCTCATGGAAGTACCATTTGCTTTTCCGTCGGCTGAATAACCAGCTATATGAGGAGTAGCTATCATTGTTTTGTCTAACAAACCTCTATTAATATCAGGCTCATTTTCCCATACATCCAGCACGGCATGACCAATGGTTTGCTTGTTTAAAGCAGCTAGTAAATCATCATTATTGATTACCTCTCCTCTGGAACTGTTAATAATAATCGCATTCTTTTTACATTGCTCAAAAAAAGCGGCATCACCCAAGTGGTGAGTCTTGTATATTCCAGTACGCTGAAGCGGTACATGAAAAGTGATCAGATCTGCCTGAGCAAGTAACTCAGGCAAGTCAACAAATTGCTCACGCCCCTCTTTTTCGGCTCTAGGGGGATCATACTGGAGCACTTTCATTCCAATACTATTGGCAAAACCAGCCACTTTACTACCCACATTACCTACCCCAATAATACCGATGGTTTGTTGTGTAGCATCTATACACAGCTTGCTGGTCAGTGTAGCAATAGTAGCCGCTATGTATTGCAATACTGAACCAGAATTACAACCGGGCGCATTGACCCATTTTATATTATTCTTATCACAATAAGCAGTATCTATATGATCGAAACCAATCGTGGCTGTTGCAATCATTTTCACACCACTATCAGATAAAGCTTTTTCATCACACTTAGTACGTGTGCGCGTAATTAATGCGTCGGCACCCTTTATAACAGAGGCATCTGTTTTTGCTCCTGGTAAATAGCTTATATGGGCATAGGGTTCCAGTACACCCTCCAGAAAAGGAATTTTGTTATCGGCAATAATTTTTAACATCACAAATTCGTTTGAACAAATGTATCATTTTAAGCACGAATTACATGAATATATACCCAACAATAACCAATAAGAGGGAGAACCCTCCCTTCTCCCTCTCTTTCGCTACTGTATTATGCTATTGATTCCCAAGTGCTTGTCCCTGATGCATCATTATTTCCCCACTTTCAAAGCCAATGGTACCTATCGACTTTATTTTCAAAATATGATCCATCACAACTTAGGCAAAACACTAACCAGTAGGCAAATAAAATTTAACACCGATTAAAGCACTCAATATACTACGAGACCTTAAAATAGCCGATCAATTTTGAAAACTTCTCTGCTTTATGTTTCAATTCTTCAGAGGTAGATGTCATCTCCTCCGAACTTAAAGCATTCTCTTGTGCCACCACACTCAAAAGCTGAACGCTTTCATTCACCTGACGAACACCATTCTTTTGTTCTAAGCTGGCCGATGTGATTTCCTGAATCCAATCCGCAGTAGTCTTTATCTGAGGTATAGAACCCTCTGTTAGGTCTTTGGAGTCTGTGGTTTGTTCAACACTTAATCTTGCGAGAGCCACTATTTCATCAGCTGCTACCTTACTTCTTTCGGCCAATTTTCGTACTTCTGTAGCCACCACAGAAAAACCTCTACCATGCTCTCCTGCCCTCGCCGCTTCCACGGCAGCATTTAAAGCCAAAATATTCGTCTGAAAAGTTATATCAGTAATCATATTGATCTTTTCTGCAATAGAAGTAACAGAATTCAAACTTTTAAGGGCTGCTTCACTGACGCGCCGCATATCATCAGCAGACGAAACAGCAAGTTTTTCAGTCTTTACGGAATACTCTGATGTTTGATCAATATTGGCTGCAATTTCTTCCATCGTAGATGAAATTTCCTCTACCGATGCTGCCTGATCATTAGACCCTGTTGAAATTTTTTCAGAAGTAACACTCAAATGCCCACTAACCTTATTAATTTCATTGGCTTCCTCTTGAACGCCAACAATAATTTCAGAAAGCTTTGACACAAGCATGTTAATGGCCCTGGAAATATCTCCTATTTCGTCTTTGCTACTCGTTATCTCATCATCTATTCTAAAATTTAGATCACCTTTTGCCAACCTGAGCAGATAATTAATAGACAACTTCAAACCCTTCACGATAGATCTGGATATAACTACAGATACAGTAATAAAAATAGTTAAACTAAACAGCAATACCCCATTTATAATCATTGCTAAGTTAGAGGATTGCGCATTAGCCTCTTCAAAAGCCTGTTGTAATAATATTTCTGACGAAACCGCCATTTCATTCAACAAACGCTTAAATATATTCAGCTCTGTGATCATTAACTCCATATCACGACTCACCTCCTCACCCATGTTACCAGCTATCATATTCTTAGAGGTGGAGACTGCCAAAGGATAATATTTATCAAGTACAAGAAGAGCGCTATCCATTTTTACACTCTCTACATTTTCAAGTAATTGTACTGCACTATCACAGAGTGAATAGAATTCATCGTGCCATTGGATAGTTGCATCAATATAAGATTCATCCATAGCAGCCACCCCATCCTGAAATGACCGTTGCATGTTTTCCTGAACGATTAACAAACTGTTACAAATTTCATTATAAGGTATATATGCACTATGGATCTCGTTCAAGTGATGCCGACTATTGTTATTACTCCATTGAATAATACAAAAAAGAATAGCGATAACAAGAACAAAAAGTCCTGGAAAGACAGCTACTTTAGCACGTACTTTTAATGCCTTTAACAGTCTCATAATATTTATTTTTTAATGACCAATGTTTTCACGCCGGCAGTACTGGTAGCGGATGAAACATAGCCAATAGCTCCCTTATTATTTTTAACAAACGCTATTATTTCCTTGTCCGTCGGTTTTTCAACAGGAGCAGTCGCCATACCCGAAAATATAGCGCGTTGCCAATAACTTCGGATAGCCGCCACACTTTTATTAAACACATCCTGCGAAAAAGAAGCTCTTACTTTAGCGCGTACTGACTGATCAACAGGTATAATCATAACCCCATTTTCCCACTTCTTCTTTTTCTTCAAAAAAACCATCGCTAGCTCCTTTTTACTAATAGAGCCAATTTCATTTATGTTATTAACAATGACCTTATAAGATTGAGCGTGAACATTACCTAGCATCAAACTCACAGCCAATATAAATAATACCGTTAATTTCTTCATTTTTAAATTAGTCTATAAGATATTAGAAGGAATAAATAAGCGATACAACAAAGCCATCTAGATTTTGAACTTCTTGCTCGTAATGTAAATACTCACATTTAAGCGTGGTTTCGAAACTAGGCTTATACATCACTCCACCCGTATAACGCTGAAATTCGATATAAAATGAAGTTTGATCTTCGTATCGCACATAAGGTGTGATTTTAACAAAAGAATGATTTAACTCTACAAAAGCGCCTTTATGGTCTATAAATTTATTATTAATGGTAAGATCAGAATTCCAGAATCCTCCGATCAACTGAGTGTTATTATAGGATAATTTGGCATCAATGCCATAACTAAATCGTTCTGAGTCAAAAATTAGTACAGAGTTGTTACCCATAACCATAGCAGGCACTTTTTCTTTTTGCGAGTTAAACATGCTCAAACCAATATTTACATAATCTTGATACGCAAAACGAATATTACCACCAACAGCCAGGTTACGGGTTGCTTTATAGGAATCATCTATGGTGAAGGGGCTGTTCAATAAGGCTCCATAATAGGACACTTCGTTACCAAAAAATCCAACAGCACCTGTATTCAACCACATTGCATTGTTATATCCCCCTGCAAACACATCGTAGCTTATACTCACATCATCTCCGAACTTACCATTTAAAGAAATGGCATCCATATTTAAAGGGAAAAATTCATGATTTGATATTAATACAGGTAAAGTAGCACTAATATTAACAGGCGCATAATAGTAGGTGTTCATAGGACTTAGTGGCGTAAGAAAACGACCCACCTTGAAATTCACATTTTGAGAAAGACGATACTGAATATTCGCTTCGTTAATCATTTGATCTATAGAATAATCAGGGCGATACACAAATACCATTTTTAAGGAAACGTCCTTCAGAGGTTGGTAACTGGCTAAGATTCCTGCTTCAGAAAGCGCTACTCCGTATTCTTTATCATAACCATCAAGGTCATTAAAGTAATTAAACTCAGTAGAGAGATACCCGCTGATTTTGGTTTGAGGCTCCCATTGATCCTGTGCATTTATTTGCACACCAAAAAAAGCCAAAACAGCCGTAAGTACTAATAATTGTTTTTTGATCGTTCTCATATTTACGTTTTTAATAATAGTAATCTTTCAAAATAATTTATAATATACTCAACCACTTACCACTTGAGTAGCAGTAAAGCACTATTTCTATTACCTAGTAAAATTGCTGTGTTGTATTTTATTAATTGAATAACTACCTCATCGTGTCTTGGCATACCTATCCAGACAACTTATTGATAAATTGATAGTTGCAAAATAGAGTTCATAAGAAGTTCTGCTAACTCATTGTGGATGCATATAAATTTTCATCCCCTAGCTTAACTGTTATTTCTTGTTTCATCACCTTATCTTTTGTCGCTGCAAAGGTGCAACAGAATATAAAAGTGTGAAATAGGATAAATCTGCATTTTAGGCAATTAACTACCTAATAGCATTAAGGGTTTACCCTTAGTACATAAATGAAGTTTCTATAATAAATGCTATTTTAACATGAAGCGAGTCATGGAAATTGTTTCACACGCAGGGGGAATGATTAGGCTAGCCAAGTTCCATATGAGCATTGAAAGATAAATTTAGACATATGAAAATGAAGCTAAATGCTTGCATAATTATTTTTGAGTGCCCACATAACAAGCTGGGCAACATTCTTTTGTCCTGACTTACGAAGAATATTAGATCGATGTACTTCGATGGTTTTGTGGCTTAAAAAAAGCATTTCTGAAATTTCTTTGGTTGAATGACCTTTACAAATCAACTGCAACACTTCAATTTCTCTCACACTTAATTCATTTTCTTCAGGTTTAGCAATGGCTTTAAGGGCCATTTTTTGCAGGATCTCCTGTGAAAAATAATTGCCACCTTTATGAATTTCATGAATCGCTTGTGCGAGCTCATATTTACCGGCTTTTTTGAGTACAAAACCATGGGCTCCGGCATTGATCATCTGCATATAATAGGAATCCTCGGTATACATCGTTACCGCAATCACTTTTACGTCAGGCTTTATTGCCTTCAGCTTTTGGGTGGTTTCAATTCCATTCATGGCTTCCATATTAATATCCATTAACACCAGATCAATATTCAAACCATCAATAGCATTTAAAAAATCCAGACCTGAACCAAAATTAGCACATACATCTACATCATCCATTTGATTTAAAACCAACACCAATCCTTCTCTAAACAGTTCATGATCATCTACTACTGCAACACGTATCATAGTCTATTTGCTTTGGGTAACCACATTTTTACTTCAACACCTCGACCTAATTCACTATTTAACACAAACTTACCATTAAAAGACTGTACCCGATTCCTTAAATTTTGCAATCCCATACCAGCCTTTTTCTTTCCAATCTCTTCCTTATTAAAACCAATACCATTATCTCTATAATGTAGGTTAATCCCATATTGATTTTCTTCTATATGAAAAGTCACTTTGGTAGTTTTGGCATATTTAATCGCGTTATTAATTAATTCGGTAAAAATTCTGTAAACAGTAATTTCTTTGTTTTTATCCAAACGTTGAACATCATTATGCGAAAATATAATCTTAAATTTCTCTGACAAATTTAGTTTAGCTATAAACGATTCTATGGCAGCAATTATTCCATAATTAACCAATATATGTGGACTAATATTGAAAGCGATTTCAGAAATAGAGTTAACAGCTTCATCCACCAAGCTTGTTAATTTAGTTTTAATGAACTCCTTTTTATCCGATGAACTTTCATCCATCAGGGCCTGGGTATATAACTTAATTGTTGTGAGGATGGGCCCAATTCCATCATGTAAATCCGAGGAAATTCTTTTTCGTTCATTTTCTTCGGTTTGAATAATAGAATTCAACACTAGATTCTGACTTTTTTTACTTTCTGTGATATCCCGCTCAACCACCATATAAAAATAATCGCCAAGTTCCTTTAATGGGGTAATATTCACCAGGGTATATACCGGTTTTTGAGGGTCAACATGGGTATGCACCCATTCAAATATCTGCGTCTTACCTCGAAAAGCCAATGAAAGTTTATGGCCAAGATGAACGCTCTCATTTAACACGCCAAAATCCTTATTTACATCTACATAAGGGATGTCTTTATTACTAACCTGTATATTAGGATAGAGTTTTTGAGCCATTATATTATAATCAACAAGCACATCGTTGTTCATAATTAAAATGGAATCATTGGTATTTCTATACAAGGTTCTATATAGCACTTCACTGCGCGCCAATTTTTCTGTCGCTATGGTTTGCTCTGTAACGTCTTTTAGTATCACCAAAGAAACGTAGCTGTCATTGTTTTGATTGATAACAACCCGCTGAGTCTGTAAAACCAATCTATCCCCCTTTTTATCTTTGATATCTAAAGTGAGATTTGGCATTTTCTTTTGTGCCAACGACAATTTTCCTCTTTTTTCAATAATAGACACATAATTATCCCCTATTACATCTAAAATACAATTCCCCACCAAATCCTTTTCGGTATAGCCGGTAATTTCAGTAAAAGCCTGATTAAATTCAATAACGCGATAATCTTCTGACAAGATAAGATACCCATCGTAACTGTTATTATAAAGTGTTCTATAATTGTTGGCATGTTCTGCTGCGTATAATTCGGCCCGTTTCCTTTCAGCAACCTCCCTGATTAAATAATTATTTAATAGTTTTAATTCGTCCATTTATATATAAGATGATCAATGCAAAAATACTTAGAAAGATAAAAAATAATTCATATTAACCCATAAAGCACCAGCTGAACGCCAATTTCTATAAGCTCATTGGGTTGTGGCATATGCGAGGGTTGCCACACTCACACTAACTCCTTTGATATTGGTCAGCTGAGCAGCACATGCTTCTATGGTAGCACCGGTGGTTAACACGTCATCCACCAATAGTACTCTTTTATTCTCTAACAAGGAAGGTTTTCTGATATCGAAGCTATTGGAAATATTCTCCCAACGCCTATATCTTCCCTTATTGGTCTGACTACTGGTAAAAGTACATTTGTACAAATTATCTATCATCAGCTGAGCCGACATATGTTCAGCCAAACCCCGGGCTATCCATTCACTTTGATTGTATCCTCGTTGCGCCAGCTTTTTAGGATGTAAAGGAATAGGCAATAAATAATCCATGGGTCCAAAATAATTCACTTTGGCCAATTCATGCCCATATAGCTTACCTAGTTCATAACCTAATTCTTTTTGATTTTTATATTTAAGGCTATGCAAAATATACTTAACCATACTACCCTTAGTATATAACAGAAAAGAAGCAACTTTTTCTATATCTACCCTGCCCCAAAATATTGAATCCAAGGGATTATGCTTCGCTAAATGGAAATAGGTACGCGGTAATTTGCGCAAGCACTTGGTACAGATGCTTTTCTCATGCTTAAACAGCGCCAAATGACAGATGGGACAAGTTCTGGGAAAAAACAATTGAAAAAAATCACTGATATAGTTCATAACATGTAGTTTACATATCTGGTAGCAGTTATACCTTAAAAAATTAAGCATTTTTCAAAAAGAACACAAATGTTTACAATTTATTAATGAACAGGTAAGAAGAGCATAATCTATAGCTAACAATTAAGGCATATGTTTGTCATATGAAAATGATTAATGTAGGCAAAAACATAAAAAACCACATACTAATAAAAAAAGCAAAATGAAAAAAGCACTATTATTATTCGCAATGGTAACGTTTATGTCAATGAGTAGCTTCACTGGAGAAAAAAACAATAAGGCCAAAGCTACCGTAGTGGCAAAAACGAGTATTAATGGTTCTGTAATGGATGAGACCACCGGAGAGACACTGGTAGGCGTAGAAGTAATATTGGAAGGTACCGATTTAAAAACATATACCGATTTTGATGGCCATTTTACTTTCGATGGAGTAAGCGTTGGAAAATATACTGTCAATGCTAAATTAATATCATACAATGAAATTAAAGGACGCGAACTAAAAGTAGAAGCAAGTACCCATAACCACATAGCCTTTAAAATGAAACAAGCCAACAAATAAAAATGACCATTAAACCAAAAATATGGAAGAGCCAAGCTCCCAAAAAAGAAAAGTGACTCTCTACAACACTGAGTTAACAATAAATTAACATGCAATTAATAAAAAGCCATCTGCATAAAGATGGCTTTTTTACTGATAACCAAGTACATAAAAAAAACACCATAGAAAAACATTAAAACTTAACATGGATAACTTGCTATTAATGTAACTTTCATGTTAATTTGAAGTTAATATTATGGTACACATGAGGATTTAATCTACAAGTAGTACACAGCTACTTTAAATCCGGGAGGCTTTTATTATTAACAATTTAAATTAAAAGCCATGAGAATATTAATGACATTATTGCTTTTTGTGGGTCTAGTGACCTTCAGCCAAGCTCAGTTAACACTGAATGAAGAAGACGGACTTTACTACAATGCCGACGGGGTGCTATATAGTGGCACCTATGTAGAGTACTACCCAAGTGGTAATAAACGGGTTGAGATGAAAGTAGTGGAAGGTAAAAAACAAGGCGTATCTACCTATTACTTTGACAATCAATCAAAACAAGAAATTCGTTCGTATGACCAAAACCAAATGGATGGTCTATGGGAAACATGGAATGAAAAAGGAACCAAGATAGCTGTTGCCAGTTATAAACAAGGTATAAAAGACGGTGCTTGGAAAATATACGACGAAAATGGCGTTTTAAGATATGACATGTTCTATGCTAATGGTAAAAAGTCAGGTGTATGGAAGATTTATGATGAAAAAGGTAAACTGACCGAAAAAAAAGAATTCTAAACATATAATTAAATACCAAAAGAGGGAGATAAGTTTTATCTCCCTCTTTTTTATTTAAACCATTTATAAATTGCTGCTTATCTGTAAGAAGAATCCATAAAAATTATAACTTTCCAATATATTAATAATAAAGGAGTTTTAATATTCACATATGGAACGCAGAGACTTTTTAAGAACAGGGGTAGGATTAAGTTTATTAACAGGAGTCGCCCCCTTCTGGGGAGGATTGGATACATTAGTAGCAAATAATAACACGCAAAAAACAGACTTGGCAGCTGTCAGAGGAGGTGAACCCGAAGAAATGTTTGACAAGGCCATGGAAGCGCTAGGTGGCTTGGACAAATTTATTTCTAAAGGGCAGTCGGTACTTGTTAAACCAAACATAGGTTGGGATGCTCCACCAGAAAGAGCAGCCAATACAAATCCCAAATTGGTGGGACATATTGTAAAACGCTGCTATGAAGTAGGCGCTTCCGAAGTAAACGTATTCGACAAAACATGCAACAAATGGGATAGATGCTACAGCAATAGTCAAATAGAAAAATATGTAAAACAAGCAGGCGGAACAATGGTGCCCGGCAACACCGAAAGCTATTACAAGGAAGTAAAAGTGCCCGCAGGAAAAAGCCTTAAAAGCGTGAAAGTACATAATTTGGTACAAAGCAGCGATGTATTTATTAACGTACCAGTACTAAAGCACCACGCCTCCACCAAATTGTCCTTGGGCATGAAAAATCTAATGGGCGTTATTTGGGATCGAAAATTTTACCACAGTAACGATCTTCACCAATGCATTGCGGATTTTATTTCATTCCGTAAACCAGATCTAACCATTATTGACGGCTATAATATGATGACCAAAAATGGTCCACGAGGCGTTTCTACCGCTGACGTGGTCAATTTGAAAGCCTTGATTGCCTCCACTGATATAGTAGCCACAGATGCGGCTGCCACTAAAATGTTTGGTCTTGAACCCGATGATGTAGGACACATAAAAATAGCACACCAAATGGGCTTAGGAAATAAAAACCTTCAGGAACTAAACATTCATCGCATTAAAATATAATTAGGAATGCATTACTCGATTTTAAAAAAAACAAGAATCATTGTCGCACTCTTGTTCTTTTCACTTACTCTATTTTCATTTATAGATATGTATGAGTTTATGCCGGAAGCATGGACTTCAAATATAATATTCATACAATTTGCGCCTTCTGTCCTTCGATTCATTCAAGTGTTATCATTATCAGCAGGTGGATTTATAGTGGTTATCTTACTATCCTTCCTGTTGGGGCGTGTATACTGTTCTACTATCTGTCCACTGGGAATATTGCAGGACATGTTTACTTTTGTGGCCAGAAAAAGAAATAAAAAAAAGGTTTTCCTCAAATTCAAGAAAGCGTACCCTTATGTACGTTATGTATTATTAAGTATCGCAATAGCAAGCTTTATAGCTGGTAGCTCACTACTCATAAACCTACTGGATCCCTACAGTAACGCCGGGCGTATATTTACCTACCTCGTTAAACCCGTATTTGTGTGGATAAATAATGTAGTTGCGGGGATACTACAAGAACAAAAAATATACAGCTTTCATATTATTGAACTTTTTCAAACATCATGGGCCATCACAAGCTATGTGCTACTATTTTTATTGAGCATAGCCTATCTATCATACAAACGAGGCCGACTATTTTGTAATTTAATTTGTCCGGTGGGTACTTTGTTAGGATTGATTTCTAAGAACGCCCTTATTAAAGTGCGTCTTTCAACAGATAGCTGTACCAAATGCGGAAAATGTGCAAGCGCTTGTAAAAGCGAATGTATCGATTTGAAAAATCAGGTAATTGACTACTCCAGGTGCGTAGCATGTTACAACTGCCTCCCTGTTTGTAAAGATAATGCGATCCGTTACTCACTTCCTTCCAAAAACAATACATCAAAAATAAACCTTATAAAAGGCGAAAAAAAAATGGATCGAAGGGGGGCGCTTACAACACTTCTTGCTATTACTGCCAGCACAACAATTTTGGCACAACATGGAAGAGGACATGAACACGGAAAAGGCCATCAACACGGTAAAGGAAAAGGCGGATTTGGCCATCGCCCTCCGTATAAGCTATCCAAAAGAGAACATCCCGTTACTCCTCCAGGAACAAAAAGTACAGAAAGATTTAACAGCCTTTGTACAGCCTGTGGTCTTTGTATATCAGCTTGCCCCACCAATGTGTTACAACCCGCTATTATGGAATATGGATTAATAGGTTTTATGCAACCACATATGAATTATGCGCACGCCGGCTTTTGTAATTTTGATTGTACCCGATGCAGTGATATATGCCCTACAGGTGCTATCTTACCATTGCCGATAGAGGAAAAGCAACTAACACAACTGGGCAAAGCAGTATTTGTAAAACGTAATTGTGTGGTTCATAGAGACGGAACCGATTGTGGCGCCTGCTCAGAACATTGTCCAACAAAAGCTGTAACAATGGTTCCCTACCGCGATGGTTTGGTTATTCCAGAAGTTAACCAGGATTTATGTATTGGCTGTGGAGCCTGTGAACATCCCTGTCCGGTGGATTATCCACATAAGGCCATATATGTAGAAGGAAATACCATTCACCAAATGGCTCAAAAACCCAAGGAGGAAAAAGGCCAATATAAGCCTCTAGAAGAAGATTTTCCCTTTTAATGCCCCAAGTATACAATAACTGGATATATGTAATTATTCGTTACCCTAAGGCTTCTCCTTTAATGATAATCCGTATGCAAAGAATGATATACTGTAAGATTAAAACCCAGAAAGAAGGACTGTAGAAACGTTACTCGCCGTATTTTTACACAAGAATATAACATATCCACTATCTCATACCGAATCATGAAACAAAACAAATGAACCCGGATGATGCAGTAGAAAATCTATTACGAAGCTCTACAGCATCATCCGGGTTTAACAAAAATATAAGCATAAAAAAAGTCGGGAAGTTGTTCCCGACTTTTTTTATATAGATCCTAATATCTTTCTATATATTCGATCTCTAAGCTCTTAAAAATTCATTTCTTCAGCAGAATATTGTTTCACTAAAGACATCACAGCCTTTGCGCACCCCTCTTCTCCACCTTTAAACGAGAAAACAATATTATAAACTTTTGATTTTCGACAAACAAACTCAAAAGAACCATACATCTTTCCAGCTTCAAAATTACTAACCATCATTTTATCGCCATCGTAAAGCTGCATAATTACCTTTTCAGGGTTACCTGCACCATTAACCGTATTAAAACGATAATGGCTTCTACTGTTTAATATCACACTGAACTTCACAAACCCGGTTTTGGTATCTTTTTTGGCCTTTTTTAAATCAATAGAAAAGTCCTTCATATATTGGGCATCGCCCATTTCTTTCAAAGCTGTCTTAAGCAAATCGTCACCGCATTGCGCATAAGTTGATGCCGAAAACACGGTTACTAAAAGGATTGCTATAACTAATAATTTTTTCATCTGCTCAAATTTATTTTTCTACCTAATAAACATATAAACCAACAACATCAATTACAAATGTGAATATCAACAGGATATCGTTTGCTTATTAATCTTGGCAAAGATAGTTGTTTATAATAAAATATCTATGAAACAATGAAGTCTCTTAAGCTAGTAATTTCAACAACAATCTTATTAATCTGCTCAGGGGTAATTTCTACATGACTAATTTCATCCTGCACAATAATTAATGTACCGTTTTTTTCAATCCTTTTGGGTTCTCCAAACTCAGTAGTAATTTTAACTTCGGCATACGCTTGCTTAATCTGTTCCATTCTACTTACAAGTTCAGCAAAGTTAGGATCCGCACTATAGTTTTCCAGAATGATTAACAAGATATCAATAATATCTTTTTGCTCACCCATACGATTGATAAGATCTTCATTTTGTGTTTCTTGAATAACCTTACCTGAAATGTATAATCCTTCGACCCAAGCACCTGTAACAATAAGAGTACTCACGTTACTTCTGTTTTGATCTCTAAGGTAAGAATCCATTTTATTAAAGCTATTAATAGAAACTTCCATTAATGAATCCAGGTTACTGCTACTGCTAGCCATTTCTTTTAAAGCGGCAAAATCAAAAAACTGACCAACCTTAATCCCTTCAGCCAACTCCTTTACAGATAACAAATAGGAAACTACAATATTATTTTTATCAAAAGTATTAATGTAACCCAAATCGGCACTAAAAACACCCAAGTTAAGTGCTCTTTTAAAACTGGTATTATAGTCGTCTACCTTTTCAGGCTTATTCAATGTCTTTTGAGAGAATCCAGCACCGGATTTTTTAATAAGCGAAGCCATCTCAACAGGAGAAGAGATATTTTGAATTACATCGCCCATAATTTCTTCAGACAATTCCAATGGCGCATCACTACTATTCACGTCAGAGTCAGATAAAGAAAAATCATCTTGATTCGACTCCTGACTTTTACTTGAATTTCCTGAACAAGCAGAAAATAACAAAATTCCACCAAATATAGCTGTTGTAAAAAATAATTTCTTTAGCATGATATAGCTTGTTTAAATAATAAAAACTTCTGATTTATACTATAAAACCTAGTAAAAGGTTACTTTTTAAGATACTTTAATTCTCCAAAAAACTTAAATGACTTGCGAAGTAGGTCGAAATAAAGAACAATATACATGAAGATAGTAAATATCCAAACCATGCAGATATTGAACCAAAGCGTATCAAAATAATGACCTGCAAAATGCTTTTGCGGTGCAAAGAAGTGAGTACGCATCGATAGTGCATTTTCTGGTTCAGGCATCTGGTATATGGGATCTACATTCTGAATCAGTTTATCCCCTTCTCTAAGAATTTTATTCTTTTCAAAAACTTTACGAACAATATCTGATATACTTTCGTTGAGATATTGATCTCTTACAGCATTAAACTGCTCTTTACCATATTTATCCATTGCCAAGTTAATCATTTTCTCCTTCTTGGTAGTGGCTTTTACAAAACGTTGTGTATAATAATCCTTCAGTTTTTCAATATGGCTTAACAATAAGGAATAAACTTCCGGGGTAAAACCGGCTGAACTAAGCTTATCGAGATCAGCAAATTGTATTTCTTTGACCCGAACATTCTCTTTCCCTATTTCATTTTTTAACAGGGCTAAATCCTGTTCAAAACTTTCCGCTTCTTCACTGGATTGTTGATTATCCACATACTTTTTACAGGCATCCAATATATCTTCCATTTCAGGAAGGTAATGTACAATTTTATAATCGGTGGCACTTTCCTCTTGCTCAACGTCAAAAAATAACTTTTTAAACTTGTTATTTTTATACTGGTCAACGATAAGTCCCTCATATATCCATCGCGATGGCATAAACTCAGCAATCAATGGAACCTTATCGGCACTGGATATATCTCGGTTTAACTTATCGAAAGTAAACATAGCTCCACCCAATACCATCTGTGGTATCATCACCAACGGAATAAGAATATAGATTGTAACAATAGAGTTAAAAGATGCCGACAAAATAAGTCCCAGAATATTGGCAAATGCCGAAACAGAAAACAAGGCCAACCAAAACTCAAAATACATACCCTTAATACCCAAAACAGTATTGGCTACTCCCACAAACAGCGCCATCTGCAATGCAGATATAGTAAACAATATCAATATTTTGGATACTAAATAACTCGATCGGGAAAGATTCAAAAACGATTCTCTTTTTAATATTTTAGCATCCTTAAATATTTCCTCGGCACTCACAATCAGACCAAAGAACAAAGACACCACGATACCCATAAATATGTAGGGAGGAATATTTTCGTTATCTCTAAAGATATAAATATTAGAGTCGGGATCCACAATATACCGAATCAAAAAGGATAGAATAAGCCCTAATATAGGTGCTTCTAACAAGTTGAGCAAAATATATTGCTTATTGGCCACTTTAGAGAAAAAATCCCTAAGTGTATATATCTTAAATTGCTTAAACCAAGCCGGTATATTTAATGATTGTGGGGGAGCCGAATGAACCTCCTCCACCTCTGGTATCTTTATATTTTTCTTATAAAAATCATTCCATTCCTGCGGACTCGTTTTTCGTTTATTGGTGTAATTACCATACTCATCCAACACATTGGCATCAATGATATTAAACACCATTTCAGGGTTCAAGTTACCACATTGTGGGCATTCTCCCTGATCGCTATTAATCTGTTCGTCGAGTTGTTTAAAATAGATCAGTGATTCACTTGGGTTACCATAATAAACAGGATAACCACCCGTATCAAGGATAAACATCTTATCAAACATCTTATAGATGTCGGAGGATGGTTGGTGAATCACCACAAATATTAACTTTCCTTTTAAGGTAAGCTCTCTCAAAAGGTTCATTACATTTTCTGAATCTCTGGATGACAATCCCGAGGTAGGTTCATCAACAAACAAAATAGCCGGTTCACGAATCAGTTCCAAAGCAATGTTCAAACGCTTACGTTGCCCACCACTAATCATCTTATTTAATGGAGAACCAACTTTTAGGTTACGACGTTCAAAGAGGCCCAAACTTTGCAGTGTATCATTCACCATTCCGGTAATTTCCTCTTCACCTTTATCCTTAAAACAAAGCTTAGCATTGTAATAAAGATTTTCAAATACGGTTAACTCTTCAATCAATAAGTCATCCTGAGGAATGAGCCCGATAACACCTTCCAGCTTTTCCTTCTCTGTATGTAAATTAAGTCCATTAATCCGAACCTCACCTGCACTTGGGGATTCTGTACCTGATAGTACATTAAGCAAGGTGGTTTTTCCGGCTCCACTGGCGCCCATTATACCAACCAATCGCCCGTGTTCCTCTGCCAGGTTTACATCACGCAGACCAATGCCTCCATTTTTGAAAGTAAAACCCAAATTATCCACCACATATGATATTTTTGCCGTAGAAGCATCACTCATAAAATGTCCGACCACATCGGTATAATAGATGGGGGCACCTGTAGGGAATTTTAAGAAGCTACCCTTAGGAAATAAGTAGATTCTCCGCTGGTTGATAATAAGTCCATTTAAAAATATCTCTTGACTACCGGTATACCTCAAAAAGTAAAGATCGGCGCTTTTTATTCTTAATATAAAGACATCACCATCCAGCTTACCACACTGTATATGTTCGCGTTTTACACCATTATCTTCATTGGAGTTAATAACCATTAAACCTTCAATATCGAGATCTTGAAGGTTGTTATTAACCACAAAAGCTTCAATGCCCTTCTTCTCTTCTTCGGGCATTCTAAAAACATCGGCTGCCGTATTAATAATGGCCATTCGTTGGTCTGTAAACCTTCTATCGGCATTAATCAATTCGTACATCCGAACCAGCACAACTACTTTTTGTTCTTTGTTGAGCTGCTTATTAATTTTTTTACAGATCCCGATAATTCTTACGGAATCCTTCATGGAGGTAAGCTTTACCTTACCTTCTTCGTTGCGATTACTATTAACTTTTTTATCAACAGAGTGTTTTTGAAACAAAGCAAAATACTCCTCAACAGCTTCGGCACTTAACTGACTTTTTAAAAAGCTATTTACATACTCTATCTCGGTATCCTGTGCACCACCGTCCTGTTTGGCAATTAAACCAAACAGCTGCATTAGGGCTTTTAATATTTCCTCACTCATATGTTAAATGATCAACAACTACTTAATCGGGTTAGTCTGTATAAACTTCGTATTCAAAAGGAATCTCAACGATATCGGCATATTCCTCACCTGCTTCCAACATATCTTCTTCCTCTTCGTGATAATGCCAAATAATTCTAACGTTTTTACCGCTTTCCACAATCTCCTCGAACTTCAATAAAATATCCAATATAATTTTTGAAGAAGCCGTGTTAAAGTACTCCAATTTAAAATTAAAACGTGTTTCTTCATTTGGTCCGCCTTCAGCATACGCATCAATCCAATCCAGGATTGGTTGATAGAATTGATTTACGTCCTCTGGTAATGAGCGCCCTGAAATTTCGAATTTTCCGTTGTCCTTATCAAGAATTACATTAGGAGTATCATCGGTTCCCTGAATATTGATAACTTCCATGGTTAGTTTTTTATGTGTTAATTACTTACTTCGTTTAATTGTCGATGTTAAAATAAAAAATGAAACTTCCTCATTCAGTTCTTTAAACTGATAGCCCAGTGTACTACCGGTCTTTTTGGCTATATCTATCAGTCCCAATCCGGCTCCACCTTTATCTGAGAGTTTTCCATCTCGCATTTGGTTCTTATAAAGTTCCGACAGGCCTTTTTTATCCAAAGAATTTACCTGTTCCAGGTTTTCAGTAAGCCCCGGCACTTTAGAATTTTTTATAATATTACCTGTAATAATATTATAGGAATCATCTCCTTTGCTTACCATTACAATGCCTCGTCTCTCTTCTCCATCTTCCCCGCCCATTGAATCAGCATGCTTACTAATATTTTGCAAACATTCAACCATAACGTTGAACACTTTACGTTGAACAGCATTAGATTCCTCGCTCTTGGCCAAATTTCTTTCCGTTAACGAGGTAAATGTTTTAGTGATATCTTGCGTTACTTCCCCTTCGTATACTAAACTAATTTCATTTGTTTTCATAGTTCGATACAGCTGGTAGGCAAAATCCAAAAAACTATGGTTATCAATATTTCCCATTGTAACAATTATTTAAAATGCAAATTTACAATTCAATTCCAATTAAAAGAACGTCATCCACCTGTTTTTCTTTTCCCATCCACTCATAAAAGTCAGACGAAAAGTGACGTTCAAAATGTGCCATACTCAAATCTTCGCGTTCAGTCAGCGCCTCTCTGATTCTCTTAGATTGATACTTACGTCTTCTTTCTCCTCCCAACTGATCAGGTAAACCATCCGAAAATATAAAAATTTTATCTCCTTCTTCGTAAGCTATCTCGTGGTTCTCAAATTCCTTTTCTTTTTTCTTCAACAATGGTTTACCGCCAATACCTTTACGACTTCCTTTATACTCGATAAGCTTACCTTTTCGCAACAAATATAAAGGATTATGTGCTCCCGCATATTGTATGGTCTTATTTTCTTTATTTATTTTACACAAGGCCAAATCCATTCCGTCGCGCCCGTTGTTTCCTTCTTCGTTCTGCTTTAAGGTAGTTCTTACACCCTCATGCAGCAGATCTAAAATTTTGGCTGCATTAAAATTATCATCAATATTTACGATGTTATTCAACAAGAAATAACCGATGAAAGAAAGCAAAGCGCCTGGTACACCATGACCAGTACAGTCTACGGCTGCCACATAAAAAGTTTCATCTTTTTTTACAAACCATGGAAAATCACCACTGACAACATCTTTTGGACGATAAAAAATAAACGAGCGAGGGAAGTGACGTTGAATAAACGAAGTATCTGGTAAAATAGAAGTTTGTATTCTTTGCGCATAATTGATACTATCGGAAATCTTCTTGTTTTTCTCCTTAATTTCCTGCTCAATCATCTTAATCTCGGTCATATCATGCGCCACAAACAATATAGATTCCAACACGTTGTCTTCGCTATGTTCTGGTATCGCTTTGATTTGCATAATCTTGCTACCTTCTGGTGCAGCAATTTCCAATTCATCGATAATTTGCTCTTCGTTATTTTTAATTTCTTTGAGCACATTATTGATAAACTCGATGAAACGTTCATCAATATGCAAGTCGTTGATTCGTTTTTTGGTGATCTCCTGAATAGAAAGCCCCATAAATTCAGATACCACGGGGTTGGCATACACCAGTTTTCCTGTCGTATTAATACGGATAATCATATCCGGAGAGTTTTCAGAAAGTGACTGCATTCTACTTTTCATCCTTTCCTCTTTCTCGGCACGTATACGTTCGGTGATATCCTGCGTATTAAAGATGATACCTTTTATGGCAGGGTCATGCAACAAGTTTTTCCCTTTGGTTTCCAAAAACAATTTCTCACCTGATTTTTTAAGATAGGCATACTGAGCCACACTCTCCCCTCCAGGCGTTTGTTTAAGATATTCAAATAGCTTATTAATGGTTTTGTATCCCTTAGGTGTCATCAATTCAGGATCCATTCCCACAATATTTTCATCATCTGCATAACCTAAAATTCGTTTTACAGAAGGACTTTCAAAAACAAGTTGTTGATCTTCGTTATATATAGAAATAAATTCTGAAGCATTGGTAAGTAAGGCCACCATTCTTTTTTGACCATTTTCAACCTCCTGTATTTTAGACTCTAATAATTCATTTGATTGTTCCAGCTCTTCCTGGGCAATCATCATTTCTCTGGCATTCTCTTTTAACTTCTCTTCATTGCGTTGCAAAGTAACAGTCATCTCCTGCGATTCCTTAAGCAGCACTTCTGTTCTAGCATTGATCTTTTGAGCATAAATAGTTCTACCAATCATAGAACTAAGTTCTTCGGCAAAATCGAGTTTATAGCTTGGTATATGGTCTTGTAAAAAAGCAACTTCCACAACACCTTGTAGCTCATCCTCTTGCATTAAAGGTAAAATGAGTAGACTTTTAGGTTTAACATCATTGAGCAATCCGGATGTGACGGTAAAATAATCATCTGGAATCTCAGTACGGTATATCATTGCCTTTTCATAGGCCACCTGTCCAACCAGTCCTCTCCCCACTTCAAATTCTTGTTTCACGAAACGCTGCCGATTAAAAGCATAGGTTGCTCTGCTCACCAATTTATCATTTTCTAACAAATAAAAAGCACCCTGTATGGCATCCGTATATTGAATGATGGCTTTAATGATCTCAATAGAAAGTTCGTCAATTTTACGATACTTACGTAAAACCTCGTTGATAATATCTTTTCCTTTGGTAATCCATTTGACCGCCTCTTCCTTTTGGTTGGTTTCCATTAAGTTTTTGGCCAGATCTAACAACGAGGAATGATGATCGGTAATGTGCATGATTTTATTGTACTCCCCTTTACGAATCAGCTCAGCAACTTGGTGATTAGACTCCAACTGGCTCTTAAGCTTAGCCAATTCCTTTTTCTGTTTGTTTTTTATATTCCTATCATGATTAATAAAAATAACAGCTCCCAATGAAACACAGGCGACTAAAAAATCCACCAACCACACCAACCAGGTAGTATGAATTTTAACAATCGTTTTCATGGAAAAGGGCAAGCGCATGAAATCAATGAATCCGGCCCATATCACCAAATATATCACCATTAAAAAAACAGTGATAAAAAACTTTTCGTGCTCTTTGATGAGTGCAAAGTTGAGATAATCTCGTATGTATTTACTGATCCTTTTAGCAGGCATAATTCAAATTTATAAAGACATTGCGTCAGCAATATAATTATTCAATTGTTCCCATTGGCTGTTGATACAAATATTTCCAAAGGTGGCAATTTCTATTAATCCAATACAATGGTTATCCTTTACAATAGGTAAAAGGTAAATATATTTTGGTAATGAAGATCCAGAACACGACTCTATATTAAAATAATCCGGATCCACATCTTCAATGACCATTGGTTCCATATCCTTAGCTGCTTGACCGTTTAATCCTTCTCCTAATACAATTTTTTTCGGTTGCATGTCGGGACCAAGACCGTAAGTAGCCTTTACGCTAAAACCATCAGAAGGTTCGTCATAAATATAACAAACGGCCAATCCAACTTCGTAAAGCTTGGCCATATTTTTCAAAAGCAGTCTTGCAAAAGCAGTCTCACTGTCGCATTCTTTAAGACCCTTTGATAAAATCCCGCCTAATCTCACAAACTCCTTCTCACTGGTACTCCCTTGACTACCCTCATTTTTTATAGCAGCCATCTCTTCTTCGAGCTTGGCTATCTCCTGCGCATGCGCATCTTCTTTTGACTTAAGCAGCTCTTCATGTTGCGAATTTTCCTTAAAACTCACACGGATATGACGGTCGAAAAGATAAACGATACTTAAAAAAAAACCAAAAGAAAGAAACTCTACAATATAAAATTTAGGCATGAACACAAATTCATACACAAAAAAATACTTAACCAGAGCCAATAGAAATGCTCCTGCAGAAAAATAATATAATCTATTTAATGCTTTTCTCATATGCTTATATTTTCTTTCAATCGTCCTATGAATTCTTTCAAACACATTTATGCTTACTATACATTCAACTCATGAATAGCTGATCTTTATCCTTGTATACATACCTCAATGAAGACTGTTTAAAAAACGGATGATACCATCTGGCGACAAAACCTCGTTGGGTTCAAAAAGTTGAAGGGTAGATTTTGTCATTGTATCCACATCACAGGTAACAGGATCTTGAACAATAGTATACCCTTTTTTTAAATTCACATCTCTCATTCCCTTGGCGCCATCCTTATTCGCTCCAGTCAATATAATACCCACCATCTTATCTCTAAAAGCATTAGCTGCCGAGGATAAGGTATAATCAATGGAAGGACGACTATGATTAAACACATTTTCGGTTGTTAAGCTAAACGTTGCATCAAATTCAATAAACATGTGATAATTAGAAGGAGCCAAGTACACTTTTCCTCCCTCTATTTTATCCTTATCACAAGGCTCCACAACCGGCAAATTAGATTTAAGGTTTAATCCTTCCAGCAGTCCGGAACGTATATGTTTTAAACGGTGCATGCATATAATAATCGGATACTTAAAATCTGCATTAATATGCGAGAGGATTTTAGACACAATTGAAAAACTTCCTGCCGATCCTCCAATAACTATACCTTTATAATATCTTTCCCTAGCTAATACCATAAGCAATTTTAAGAAATACGGTAAATTTGTTCCCCACGATCGTAAAGAACAAAATTCAATTCGTTCTCCTTCAATATTTTTTCTTTAATACCTAAAACCACAAAAGCACCTTTATTTAAACTACGATGCAACTGTCTCTCGGCCTCTGCCTGTAATTTAGCATTATAATATAGCATTCTATTTCTAAAAAAAGTTACATCTACCTCCTTATCAGGCAAATGATTAAAGTAATTACCCGACAAAAAGACCACATGATCTAACCATTTATCAGAAGCCATACGTATATACCCTGTTTCCTCAACAAAATACTTTTCAAAAGTACAAGCTAGTTCTAAACGCTTAAAATTACTTTTATTAAGCTCAGTAAACTTACCATGTATTCTCCCTTCCATTATTACTTCAACACGTTTAGAGCTACCCACATTACAATATATGGTTGATTTTTGCAGCAAATTTTGTTCATCCAAAATCACTATTAAAGACAAAAGCTCCTCCGTTGAAACCAATTCAGGAAACCAAAACGACAAATTTTCTTTCTGTATTTCGGGTATAATTTTCCCCCGTAAGGTTCTCCAAAACGAAGGGTCTCGAAACATTTCCTTCTCTTCCACAGGAAATAAATAACAAAATTCATCCATGAGGTCATTACTATCCAATGCCTCCAAAAAACACCTGGTATTTTTTACCTTTAGCTCCTCAAACAAAAAAGCAAATCTTCTCCTTAGAAACGAAAATGCATAATTGCTGTAATCCATCTTAAGCTTTTCAGATAACACAGAGGTTATTTCCCTTATATCATTAATCGTTGGACCAATAGCCATTTTACTATTTAAGCTTTAAATGAAAAGTACTACTTTTAGTATAGACCATTCCATGTTTAACAAAGCGTGTTTTAAAAAAACCATGCAAAGCTTCGTGGGTACCCAAAATAAGCACACCACCATCATATAACTTATCAAAGAACTTTCTAACAATCTTTAGTTGCAACTCTGGATTGAAATATATGAGAACATTCCTACAAAAAATAATGTCAAATTTCTGATAAAAAGGAATTTCTTCCACCACTAAATCATGCCTTCTAAACTTAGGAATAGCGGACATAAAATCCCGTATTTTAATTTTATCATTCTCCCTATCCACCTCAAAATAATGCTCAAAGGGATTTCCTTTGGGTTTAATCTTATGCATTAAATCATTATAAACATCAATATATTGCGCATTAAATTTTAAGTCGTACTCCCCTTTCCTGGCCGCCTTCAGCACCTTATTATTCAAATCGGAAGCCACCACGTTTACCTTATCCAATAAGTTCATCTCATTGAATAAAATTAAATTAGAATACACCTCCTGTCCGGTGGAGCACCCTGCATGCCAAATATTGATTTTATTTTTTTGTTTCAGTGCTGGAAAAACATTTTTATATAAATATTCCCATGTTTCCTCATTTCTAAAAAGTTCTGTTGTATTTACAGTAATATCATCTACCAACTGCTCACAAAATTCCCCATCACTTTTCGCCCTATTTAAGAGCTCATCCATACTTATATTTTGATCCTTCAGGATTTTATCGATACGCCTTTGAATGGAATTATCAGAATAATCACAAAAATTATAAGGTGTATGTCTTTTTAATTCCTGAAGGAAATCTCTAAATGTAATATTACTCACTTTCCTCTGGTGTAAAATTAAAACAACTCAACTTCCACATTTTGGATAAACGCTGTAAACGAGTGGTCATCACCCACCTGCGCCTCGGAAAGTAAGAACAGAACAGGTATCTCATCTCCAAATTTATTCTTAATAGGCACCTCTTTACGTTCTCCTATCACCTTATTCTCTTCAGTCGTAACATAGGCATGAACAAAGGCATCATTTTTAGCTGTTTCGGGAGCAAACAACATGGAGATATGTTGTCCGAGCACTTCGCTTCTTTCGTAGCCCCAAAGTTTTTCAGCAGCTTCGTTAAAGAACTCCATAATACCTTCTTTATTGGTAGTAATGATGGCATCCAGGGCTCCCTCTAACATTTTTTCATTGCGTATTTTAACCGATTCTATTTCTTTAAACTGTTCTTTCATCTCATCGCGAGCCTGTTCCAAGAGAACACCCAACTCTTCTTTAGAGCTTTTCATTTGCTCTTCCATGCGAACCTGATCAGTCACATCATTCTCAAGACTTAATATTTTAACAATATCGCCATTGTTATCAATAACAGGGGTATAGGTGGTTAACAAAAATATTTCTTCACCCAATTTCGTTCTTCTACGCACCCTACCTTTAAAGTTACGACCACTTTTTAAGTCTGATAATATATTTGTAAGTTCTTCCACCTCATCCTGAAAGAAGAAAATACGCAGGTTCTGCCCCTCCACCTCTTCGGGGAGATATTTAAAAGTTTGTAGAAACAGCTGATTCACCGAAATAAGTGATCCATCCGTTTCAAACTCACAACTAATAGCCGAGTTATCAATAGCCTCCAAAATACCTTTCATCTCCACTTCACGCCTATCAGACTCCTCTTGAGTAGCTTGCATCTCTTCCAAGTTTTGACGTAACTCTTCTTCTTGCTGCGACATCTTTTCGGCCTGAATCTGTGTTTCGTGTAGCAGTTTAGTTGTTTGAATATTTATTTGAACCGTAGAAATGGTAGAAGCAATACTTTCTGCTGTTTTCTCCACGAATTCTATTTCAAAAGGCTCAAATTCACTAAATGAGGCCAGCTCAATGACACCATAAATTTCATCATTAACCTTTAGCGGTACAATTAACAAAGCCTTAGGGTTTGCCTCTCCAAGGCCAGATGTTATATTAATATAATCATCAGGTAAATCAGTAATATAAATGGTTTCCTTCTCTAATGCACAGCGACCAATTAAACCATCTTCCCATGGCACATACTTATCGGCATATTTTTTTCTATCAAAAGCAATACAGGCCGTGAGCTCAAAAATTTTTTCATTTCTATTATTGGTATTAGCCAAAAACACACCTCCCTGGTTTATCTTCAAATAATTAACCATGTAGCTAATAATATTGTAGGATAAGACTTCCAGGTTATCATTATTCCTTCTCAAAATTTCGGCAAACTGCGCCAATCCTTGCGTAATCCAGGTTCTCTGTTCTTCCTCCAGCCTTCCTTGCTCCTGCTCTTTTTTACTTTTTATCAGATAGTCACGCAGCTTTAGTAAGGATTTACTCAATTGATCTTTCTTTCCAGAACCAATATTTACAGTATCCAGATTCCCTTGTCTCAAGTTATTAATAAACTTAAGTACCATATCAGAACGTTTGGCTTCCGCTTTGATAGACTTACGTTGTTTACGAATAATTTTTGTAAAAGACAGCGCAAGTGCATACCCTATGGCACCTGTGGCAAAAGGTAACAACAGCAATAACCACATTCCTGGAAACAGATAGAACATATCAGCTATGCTCCTATTGGATTGCAAAAAAACTTCAGAGTTTCTATTCATTAAGATTACGCCTATCACAACGATCAACCCAAATAAGATTCCCCTAAAAGTATATTTTCCTAAAATACGCGATAATTCAAGCTTTTTCACGATGATTGTATTAAAAATTACAGACCTATTTTTATAAGCCCGGCGAAATTATAAACTTTCTCACAATACCACTCAAAAGTAATGGTAATGTTTTATAATAATTTTAAGAGGCTCGGTGCCATTTCATCTAAGGACAATATTTTACTGGCAGCACCTAATTTTGCTGCTTCTTTCGGCATTCCGTAAACAACAGAGCTACGTTCATCTTGTGCAATAGTATAAGCTCCAGACTCTTTAAGTTCAAGAAGGCCTTTGGCTCCATCGTTACCCATCCCTGTCAGTAACAATCCTGTAGCATTTTTTCCAGCATACCGTGCTGCACTCCTGAAAAGAACATCCACCGAAGGACGATGTCTATTAACCAGCGGACCATCTTTAATCTCCACAAAATACTCTTTACCCACCCTTTTCAACAACATATGGTGATTACCTGGGGCAATCAAAACTCTACCTTGATATAATTTATCACCATTTTCGGCCTCTTTCACTTCCAGCTGACAGATATTATTAAGGCTATTAGCAAAGGACTTGGTAAACCCCTCTGGCATATGCTGAACAATAGCAATACCCGGCATTTTATCCGGTAAATTCTTTAAGAAGTTTCGGATGGCTTCAGTACCACCTGTGGAAGCGCCCAAGACGATAACCTTTTCTGTAATAGCAATTCTATCATAAGCCGATCCTCTTTCCAAAATAACATCGGCTGAATACTTGGGAGCAACCTCTAGCAGGCGTGTTGCCGGCTTTCGGGCCTTGGGCGTACTCGGTTGAGGATTAGTTGATATACCCCCATTAATTTTTTTACGCGACAGTTTAGCTTGAGCTGAAGCTTTTGCCGCATCACAGATTAATATTTTTGATTCATTGATAAACTTAGCTGCATTCATGGCAGGTTTACCAATAATTTCAGATGCTCCATACTCCAATGCCTTCATGGCAACTTCGGTACCTTCGGTCGTTAATGAAGAAATAATAACCACCGGAATAGGATGCTGCGACATAATCTTTCTAAGAAATGTCAATCCATCCATCCTAGGCATTTCAATATCCAAGGTGATAACATCCGGCACCTCTTTCATGATCTTTTTTACTGCTATAATCGGATCTGCCGCTGTCCCCATCACTTCAATTTCGGGGTCAGACCCCAATATTGATGAAAGACTCTGCCTAACTACCGCTGAGTCATCCACTACTAATACCCGTATTTTATTCATCCTCATATCACAACGTTAAAAAGTCATTTGCTTCACATAATCCAACTGTTCGCCCTAAGGATCATCTTCTAATCCTTATTTTTATCCAACAGCTTATGTCTTACTTCACCAGAATCGGTAAAAAATATTATTTTTCTTCCTTTTCTACCTCCAGTACTGGATGCCACCACCGGAATTTTTCTTTCCTCCAGCATTAACATAGCCAGCCTTATGTTTCTTTCGCCAATCTTGGCTTTAGAACTCCCTGTCTGCATCATTTCACCTCCCCCAAATACTTTTGCCTGCAAGTCTTCGATTTTTGATCCTAAAAAAAGCATCCTATCAATTAACTTATCAATAGCTATATTGCCATATTTTGGAGATGCCAAATCATTACCATTCCAGTTGGGCAACATATAGTGGTTAATACCTCCAATTTTCAATTTAGAATCCCACAAGCACACCGCCACACACGAACCCAGTATTGTTTTAACCAGGTGTGGCTCCTTACTTGCAAACAAAGAGGAAGGATATAAAAAATGTTGTAAATATTGACTCATCTATTTATCCTTAAAAAATCTCGTCCTCTTCATCGAAGAATATATCGTTACCATCACCACTAAAACCATCTACAATATTTTTGGCCTCCGGAACACTGATGGTAAAGGTTGAGCCATCTCCTTTTTTACTTGAAATTTCTATTTCACCACTTAATACATCCAAAAGAGCCTTCGTAATTGACAGTCCTAAACCATGACCCCGGTTGATAGAATTAATGCCGGTATCCAACCTTTTAAAACGTTGAAAAATGGTTTGCTGATTTTTTTCTGAGATACCAGTTCCAAAATCCTGAACCGAGATCTTTAATACATCATCATCGTCTAACCAAATAGATATGATAACTTTACTATCTTTATAACTATATTTTAAAGCATTATTAATAAGATTGCTTAAAATAAGTTTCAATTTTTCTGAATCAGTCTTGAAATAAAAGTTTTTACCAAAACCATGATCAATATTAAACTGAATATCAAAAGAGATACCCATTTTACGGCTAATGATATTAAATGAATCAACCACCGTTTGAAGCAAACTTCTGATATTTACCTTGGCAATATTAGGTGCTATTTCACCCGCCTCAATTTTAGCCGCTACAAATATATTTTTCAACTGAAAATCCAGGTTAAACGCTTCTGAATGAATCAAAGCAACCATAGACACCACTTTCTTCCAATCGTGTTTTTCAACAGACAGTATGGCTTTTGACAACCCGAGAATAGATGTAAAGGGGTTAACTATTTCATTTGATATATTTGATATAAAGTGACTTTTTAATGCTTCCGAATCTTTCAGCTTTTTAGAAACACTTTGTAATTCTAATGTAAGATCCTTAATCTCCTTTTCGCTGCTTTTTCCTTTTTCAAGCCGTTGTCTGAGCTCCTTTAGCAATTGTCTGTCAGATAAATTATTCATGGTTGTAGTTTTGTGCTTTGTTTTTTTCTGAAAATTGTTGGTTTAATATGTTCTAATGGTACATCCATTCCGGTCAACGATTCCGAATGTCCTATAAAAAATATTCCTCCTGGTTTTAGATGCGTAATTAATTTATTGATTACACTTTCTTGTGTATCCCTATCAAAGTATATTAAAACGTTTCTACAAAATATCACATCAAACAGCTCATTAATATTGGCATAATTTGAATCCATTAAGTTTAGATACTTCAAATTTAAATTACTTTGTAATTCAGGACGCACCTTTACAGTAGGATTTTCTTTGTCTTTACTCTTTAGTAAATATCTTTTCTTAAGTTCCAAGGGAACAATATCCACCTTATTACTGGCATAAATACCTTTGGCTGCTTTACTCAACACATTCTGAGAAATATCAGTACCCAACATTTTATAGGTAAATCCGGCATTTTCCCTTTTATGCTCGTTTAAGGTCATCGCAATGGTATACAATTCTTCACCACTGGAACAACCAGCACTCCAAATTTTAAAGGTTTCTCTTGTTCCACGTTCAGTAAACATAGGCAAAACGTCATTCTTTAAAAAATCGAAATGAACCGGTTCTCTAAAAAAATCAGTTTTGTTGGTTGTTACCACATTTAAAAAATTGAATATTTCCTCCTTTTGGCCCTCTGCACTAAATAAATAATCCTTATATTCACTATACGACTTCATATTCAACTGCCTGATTCTTTTGAGCAAACGTCCCTGTAACATCACTCTTTTAACGGGTGGCATTTTAATACCAAACTCATTAAAAATGAAGCTACTAAATGCTGAAAAGTCTTTTTCAGAAAGTTCAGCCTTGAAACAATCAAGTTCATTTGAATATATATTACTTGGATCTGTCACTATTTTTTTATTTCATCAACAATTCTGCTTAGTTCTATAATCTCATTTTGACTGAACACCTCATCTGAGTTCAAAATCAAATAAAACTGTTCATCTATATTAATTGCAGCCTGAATATAATTAGGACTGTAATCATTATCAATGTTCTTAAAATCTTTCTCTTCAGCCTCAAAAACATCGCTTACGGCATCTGTAAGAATGGCCATTTTTAAAGTAGAATCATCATCTTTTCTTTTAACATCAATAATAATGATGCAGGTCAAAGGTGTTATTTCAATGGGTTTCATCCCAAACTTAACACCTGTATCAATCACAGGAATCACTTCTTCTCTATGATCGATAACACCAGTCATAAAGGAAATAGATTCTGGCATGTTACGCGGCACTTCATATTCGCGTATTTCATTCACCTTGCTTACATGAATTGCAAAGGTCTCCGACCCCACCTTAAAAGACAGATATGAATTATTAATATCTTCCATATCAATTAATTTTTTCGTTCAATTTGTGATACAACATGCGTTAAATCAATCAGATGAACAAATTCATCTTTTACCTTAACCGTACCTTCAAAGCATTCGATCAAACCCATTTTATTTTCAAATACGGCTGGTTTTATTTGATCCAAAGGTACTTCAAAAACCTCTTTAACCATGTCAACCATAATACCGAATTGAGATTCTAACTTATCTTCAGGCGACACTATAATGATAGACGTATCCTTTGTACGTTCCGCATCTTCCATATCCATTATTTTTCTCATATCTGTCACTGGTACAATGTTACCATGCAGATTAATAACACCTAAGATAAACTCACGTGTATTGGGCACTTTGGTCAAATTCCCTTCGTAAGGGAGTATATTACGTACCTTAAGACTATCAAAAGCAAATGTTTGTTCGCCAAGACCAAAGGAAATTATTGTTACAAATTCACCTTCCATAGTTATTTATGTAATTTTTGGTTCGAATGAAATTGAACTAACCTATTAGTATCTATCACCATAGCAACAGAACCATCCCCCATAATAGAAGCTCCAGAAATCACTTCCTGATCTTTCAACAGCCTTCCAAATGGTTTAACCACTGTTTGGTATTCTCCAATTACTTCATCTACTATTAAACCAATTTGTCTATCCTCGTATTTGACTTGAATAATGTGTTCCTTTTCATCCGTAATCGCTTCCTTAAAAACACTCCTCAATCCAATGACAGGGAATTGTTCTCCACCTAAAGTAATCACATCATTGAAAATATTTTTCTTATCCTCTTTTTCCAAAGGATAAATTTTTTCAATCGCAGAAATAGGAATGACATATTGCGATTGAGCAACTGTAACCAGTAGTCCATCAATGATAGATAGCGTTAAGGGTAACTCTAAAGTTACTGTAGTCCCCTTATCCACTTCTGAATCAATGGAGACTTCTCCCCTTATTTCACCAATTTTTCGTTTAACGACATCCATTCCAACACCGCGACCCGACAGGTCTGATACTTGTTCTTTGGTAGAGAATCCACTCTTAAAAACCAAATCTAGAATCTCCTTTTTACTTAGCTCAACCCCTTCTTCAACCAGCCCCTTATTAATGGCCTTATTCAAGATGAAATTAGGATCAATACCCTTACCGTCGTCAATAATCTTTATAATTACATTAGCACCTTCGTAATAGGCCCTGAATATGATATTTCCTTTGGGATTCTTTCCCTTTTTAATACGTTCATCAGGCATCTCAATGGCATGATCCACACAATTTCGTATCATATGAAGTAATGGATCGGTTAAGTGCTCAATAATATTCTTATCCAACTCAATATCGCCACCTTCAATGATAAAATCTATTTCCTTATTCAGTTCCTTAGATAAATCACGCACCAGCCGTTGAAACCTCATCAAATCATTTTGAATAGGAATCAGGCTAATTTCAAAGGCATTATCCCTCAATTGTCGAGTTAACTTCTGTATATTTTCAGAAAGCATAATGATTTGTGGATCACCGCTTTTCTTTTCTGCATACAAATTTAGTTGTGCCTGAATGGTCACCAACTCACTTACCAAATTAACCAGTTCATCAATTTTATTGGATGCCACCCTGATGCTGGAAATCTTATGTTCCTTTAATTGCGGTTTCTTTGCTTTTTCAGCGGATACTTTTTTTTCTTCTCCTCCCCAGGATATTCCTTTAAGTAATGCAGCACTTAATTTCTCCTCCTTACGTTGGCACTTAGATATAATCTCCTCAAACAAAACATGATCGATAATATCACCATCAAATACCTCTGTAATCACTAAATCACACTCATCCTCCACAAAGATAAATACATCTTGAATTTCGTTAAGTGCCTCACTCGTATTTAAAACTATATCCCAACTAACATAACATTCTTGTGCTTCTAATTTGCTTAACTCAGGAACCTTTTCATCGTTGAACAAGACAACAGCCTTACCCAAGGCATGTAAATCATCCAACAAAAACATAACATTGGTTCCATTTTGCAGAATGTTTGCATGAGGCTTAAAGTTGATTAAATATGTTTTGGAGTGATCAGAAGGCTTCTCTTCCGAAATATTGTTATCCTTGGATTCTTCAACCGGTTTTTCCACCGCAGAATCGGATACTAATCCTTGTACTTTACGTGTTAATGCTGCCAATTCCTGTTTATCTGAATTATCGGATAAATCACCCACATCCAGCAGATATTTTATTTGGTCAATAGCATTAAAAGTGACCGAAATAATCTCTTCAGAAACAGCCAGTTTTCCATTCCTAACCCAGTCATAAACAGTTTCTAAATGGTGCGTAAACTCACTCAAATCATTAAAACCAAACATAGCTCCACCACCCTTCAGAGAGTGCATAGCTCTAAAAATACGTTCAATTATTTCTTTGTCTGACCTATCATTTTCAAGTAGCAACAAAGCTTCTTCGAGGTCATGCACATTGTCGAGTGATTCTTCAACAAATTTGGCTCTAAACTTATCAATCATCCGCCTGCTTTTTACTAGATTAGAGACTCAAAAAAACGTAATGATTTATTAACGTCTTCCGAATCAAGGTTATTCTGTTGGATATTGCTCAATTCTGCTTTCAAAGCAGGAATAAGCTTCATCGTATTGGATACTATTTCCTCTGACAAAGAAAGGTTACCATTTCTGATCGCATTATAGACCCGTTCCATTTTCACGGCAATATCATCGAGACCTTCAATGCCAACCATTGGTGCAGTACCTTTAATTTTGTGCACTGTCATAAACACCTTTTCAACAACACCCTCAGGTGCATTGTTTGCCATATCGGCATTTAAATCATTTTCGATGGTCTTTAGATCATTAAGCGTATCGTTGATAAAACCTTTTTTTATCTTTTCTATCATCTTAAAACTCTTGAAATAGCACTTAATAGTTTAGCTGGAACAAATGGTTTAATAATCCACCCTGTCGCACCGGCTTGTTTCGCTTCCATCTTTTTAGCCGCTTGCGATTCTGTTGTCAGAAACAAAATAGGAATATGCTTATAGGCATCTATTTCCCTTACTTTACGTATTAAACCCAAGCCATCTAGATTAGGCATATGCAAGTCGGTAATGATAATATCGATGGTTCTTCCATCTAAAAACTGAAGAGCATCCTCCCCATCAATACCTACCAAAACTTCGTACCCTTCGTTTTGCAAGGTGAAATTTACAACTTCCCTGATACTTTCAGAATCGTCAACAATAAGAACTGTTTTAGCCATAATTTTGTTAATATTTTTCTATAGTTTAAAAAGGTCTCTAAAACCTGCATTTACAACCAGAGCGGACATATCATCACTGAATGTTCCCTCCAAATTAAATGGGAGCCCTTTATTTTCATAAGCCAATTTAATCGAAAGAATAAATTGTATAAAGGTAATATCAATTCCGGTTGGGTTGTCAACCTTTACATTAAGATGTTTTGAAAAGTCAATTGTTTTCATCAACTCTTCTTTTATAATATCCGCATGGTTAATGATCAATTCGCCGGAAAGAATCACTTCCTGCTTATTGTCATCATGCTTTATTTCAAGTGAAAATGGTTTCTCCATATAGCAGCTTTAATAGTATATTGCCCTAGAATTTTTCATAATTATCCATATCCATTTCTCTTTCCAGGTTAATCAAGTCATCTTTTCCTCCGGACACATTGGTTTGGCGAGGTTTCTTTTGTACACCTGACGCTTTTTTCTTTGTTTCCGCGTGACTATCCAAATCCTGATTAACAGTACTTGTCTGTTCATTACCTTCATCGCCGATGGTAAAGAAACTAACAGCTTCTTTTAACCTATCTGCTAACTCGGCCAACTGCTCGGCGCTTTGTGTTAACTCATCAGATGAAGAAGCATTTTCCTGAGTAATCAGGTTTAACTGCTGCATAGCCATATTAATCTGCTCGGCCCCTGTTTTTTGCTCTAAACTTGCTGCTGAAATTTCTTTAATGAGCTGAGTTGTTTTTTCAATATCTGGCACCAATAAGCGCGATTTCTCACCCGCTTCTTGTGAAACTTTTAGTCCGCCATTCACCAGGCTATGAATTTCATCTGCAGCCACTTTACTTCTCTCAGCCAGCTTACGTACTTCGGCAGCTACTACAGAGAAACCTCGACCATGCTCTCCGGCACGAGCAGCCTCTACGGCAGCATTCAGTGCCAATATATTGGTTTGAAAAGCAATATCCCCAATAATCGTAATTTTTTCAGCCACACTCTTCATAGAACTAGCTGCTTCTGACGACAGCTTATCTGCTACATTTACATCTTGTGCGGTTTCAACAGTAATTTTCTCTGTTTGAACAGCGTTCTCCGTGTTTTGATCAATATTGGCAACCATCTCTTCAATAGAGGTAGACACCTCCTCAGCGGAGGCTGCTTGATCAGCAGATCCTTTTGACAACTGTACTGAACTATCTTTAACGCTCTTTCCACTAGATACTAGATCGTTTGCATTCTCTTTAATTGCTATTACAATATTTTTGATATTTAAAGCCATAGCTTTAAGAGCATCAGCTAATTTTCCGATTTCATCATCTTGCTCAATCTCAAGTTCAGCTGTTAAATCACCCTTTCCAATGGCCTGCGCAAAAGCAACTCCTTTTGTTAAAGGCTCCACAATACTCTTGTACAACCAAAAAGCAATAACAACAGAAACAACCACCAAAATAATAACCATCATCAACACAAATCCGTTGAACCAAGCAAATGAATCATCCATTTCTTTAAGAGATGCAGTATTTAATCCATTAAACTTATCAACCAATACCGTTAATTCCTCCACAATTTCGTTACTCAATGTGATGATTTCACCGTCTTCCTGAACCATAGGTTCCACCTCAAATATCACCATAACATCATCATAAGCCTCAAACGAGTTCAAACTACTCATGATATATTGATGTTTGGTAAACAATGAATCGGTTTTTAACTTAATTGAGTTAAAGATATCCTGATCAGATTTATCCCACTGCTTTTGATTTTTAGTAAGCTTTTCAATTAAAGCAGGATAATCTTTTGTGTGCAAATTTTCAAGTACTACCTTATCGGAAGTACCAGGCTGTCTGTCAATAAAAACCCAACTTTTTATCAAAGCCTTGGAACTAATAACCATGTCCTTCAACTGTTGTATATTTTGTTCTGACGGACTATACACTCCGGTAATCTGATCACTTAAAGAACGACTATTATTTAGGGTAAAATAAGTAGAAACTCCATTAATAAGAATTGCCAGCAATAGAATACTAAAACCAGCAATCAGTTTTTGTGCGATATTTAATTTTATTTTCATTTGTCTAAAATTGTTTTTCAATGGTCACATGAATCAGGTCATAAGAAATTTTTCAATGTAAAAAATACTCTCAGCCCCTTTCATCTAATCCTACTTTTTAATAGCAGCCGCCATATTAGAAAGTTTGGAACTTATACTAAGACCTAAATTTTTTGCGTTTAAATCATGAATTTCAAACTTCAAATTATTATCCCTAACTACGAAGTTAATAACTGAACCGTGTTTGGTAGCCCCTTCGGCCTCGGTAATTACCAGTGAACTTTTACCAATCTTTGAAAACAAAGTTTCCGAATGACGCGAAAAATTAACACTAGAAGAAACATATAACACCTGGCAATCAGTCACTTCATCCACAGAATTAAACTGCTTAATGACTACATTCTGATAACCGAACTTTTTACCACCTGATTGTTTAACCAGCCAATCCGCAATTTTCGAATTTTTTAAGACACCAATAACAAAGTCACCTTGTTTGGCATCATCTGGCCATCCTATATAACGGATAAAGTTTAGTGTAAATACAGACTTGTACTTTTCAACTTGACTGGAACCAATCTTTGGAACCGCCACCATAAGTATTAAGAGCAGTAAGATTTTCCTCATATCACAACACTTTTTATATTTGTTTTCCTCCCCCTGTTACGGTTAGTATGATGAATAGGTTACTTTTTTTGTTTATAAAATGTTGAAAAAAACCCTAAGTATTAAAAATTAACTACACTAAATGATACCTTAATCAATAAAACAAATAAATTTGCCCCGTATTAATATTTAAGGAATGAGAATTGTAAAATTTATAAGCGCAAAAGCCGGAAATACATTTGAGAGCAGGATTAAAAACACACTCCATCATATATTAAAAGAAGATAACAAACAGGCCATTGTAAAACTGGATATCATCATTAATAATGAGGTGGAAGAGGAGTTTAATGAAGAATACGAGTGTTTTGTGGAGACAATGAAAACCGTATTTAAAGATAAGATGCCTGCCCACTCCATTGTTTTTCAGCATATACCCGGAAATGAAGAATTTGTCATACACTACCAAGTATATGAAAATACAAATATTCAATACAAAAAATTACTAAATCATCACTACGTTACAGTAAAACATGACGCTGGAATAGAGTTATTTTCGGGAGCTATATCATTCAAAGAAGACTCACTTTTATTTTCTGCACAACGATGTTTTGATTTTGCGGAACAGATTTTGATGGCTGAAGACTTAAATTTTGGTCATATCTATCGACAGTGGAATTATATTCCTCAAATAAATGGTTTATCGGATTACGACCGTCAAAAAAGAGCTAATATTTATATATTTAACGAAATAAAAAATATATTTTTCGAAGAAGCCTTGTTAATTAACGGAAATCCATTGGAAAGCGATATCAATAATTTAGACCGCAGGCTATCCATCGATTTCAATGCATTGGGTCCGTATCCGGAAAACACCCATACAAAATTGAAAGACAAGGAAAATTATACCCAAGAAAATACAGGTATAAAGAGCAAATTTATATACAACGACAGCCATGAGTATTGGTTTACAAGTGCATCAGATCATGACCATATTTCACATGATATTGAGCAACAAACCATACAAACATTAAAAAATATTTTCACCTTAAAAGAGAAATATAAGGTAGAGCCAAATATTCAGGATCATTGTAAGTTTATTAAAGTAAAAATTAAAAACAGCGAGGACTGCAAAACAGTGGAAGAATTAATCAAAGGACTATTACCTAATGTTGAAACGGTCATCACCTGTCCAGCCTTGAATCAACATCATAATTTAGTAGAAATGGAAGGGTTAATTTCGTATTAATTAGAATATTTACCAGAATCGCTTATATTATCACTAAAATACAGTTTAAATAACATGTGGATTTTTATTGCTCGCACCATATTAAAAAACAGAATATTGTTTTTAACCCTTTTATCGCTGTTTACCGCTTTTATGGCTTACCATGCCAAAGATATTCAGATGTCGTACCAATATGCGCCTCTTTTACCTGAAGACGATCCTGCCTATATTGAATACGAAGCCTTTGCTGAAGTTTTTGGTAACGAAGGAAACTTAATGGTAATAGGTGTTAAGGACAAAGATTTCTTTCAACTGAACAATTATAAAAATTGGACCAGATTAAGTGCCCGTATTGACTCTATCGAAGGTGTCAGCTCTGTATTTTCTGTTTCAGAATCCTATAACCTCATTAAAAACACCAAGGAAAAACGATTTGAAATAGAGCCTTTATTCGCAGGCAAGGTATCATCACAATATGAACTTGACTCCATTAAAAATAAGTTTTATCAACTGCCTTTTTACCAGAGTAACATTTACAATAAAAGTAAGGACGCATATTTAATGGCCATTACCCTAGAACCTCATATTTTAGAAAGTCCAGAACGGGTAGGCCTTATTGAACAAATCGTAAAAATGGGGGATGAGTACACTTCTAAAACAAAAATAAATATTCATTATTCAGGACTACCTTACATCCGGGTTACCACTGCTGAAATGGTAAAAAAAGAACTGAATATGTTCATTTTCATGGCCTTAGGAATTACAGCCATCATTCTATTTTTGTTTTTCAAGTCCTTTAAGGTAATGTTGTTTTCAATGCTAGTGGTAGGAATGGCTGTTATATGGGCACTGGGCACACAAGCCTTATTTGGCTTTAAGATTACCATACTAACAGGTATGATACCTCCACTTATTATTGTAATTGGTATTCCTAATTCAGTATTTCTCCTTAACAAATACCATCAGGAATATCGGAAACACGGCAATAAAATAAAAGCATTACAACGTGTTATTTGTAAAATAGGGAATGCAACCTTTTTAACCAACCTTACAACAGCATCAGGGTTTGCAACATTTATATTTACCAGTAGCCGTATATTAGTTGAATTTGGAATCATCGCTGCCATCAATATTATTGGTGTATTTATCCTATCATTACTACTGATACCCATTATCTTTAGTTTTTTATCAGTTCCTAAAAAACGACATCTCAACCACCTGGATAACAAAGCCGTTAATAAAATAGTAGATAAACTAGTTTATATATCATTAAATCATCGAAATACAGTGTACATTACCACTGGAGTCATTTTGATACTCGGTATTATAGGAATCACTAAGATTAAAACGACGGGTTACATGCTCGATGATATACCACATGAAGATCCGCTCTACCTCGATCTTAAGTTTTTTGAAGAAAACTTTGATGGCTTAATGCCGCTGGAAATAATGATTGACACCCAAAAACCCAATGGTGTTCTTAAAGCAAGCAACCTAAAAAAGATGGACTTGTTAAATAAAAAGCTTTCTTCTCACCCTGATATATCCAATGCCCTATCTCTAACAGAGGTTGTTAAGTTTGCACGACAAGGGTTTTACAACGGTAATCCTAAATACTATGGCATTCCAAGTAATCAAGAGAGAAACTTTTTATTATCCTACGTATCCAAGGGAGAAGGAGAACAACAGCAGGTTATTAGTACCTTTATCGATTCCCTCAAACAAAAAACAAGGCTGAGTTATCGTCTAAAAGATATTGGTACCACAAAAATGACTGAGCTCAACGAATCAATACGTGAAACCATGCACGAAATATTTCCACAAGAGAGGTATAGCACTTCGGTTACTGGAGCCAGTGTATTATTTTTTAAGGGAACCAAATATCTTATTCGTAATTTATTTGTCAGCTTACTATTGGCCATCATTTTAATAGCCTCTTTTATGGCTTGGATGTTTTCTTCAAAACGTATGGTTATCGTTTCACTTATACCTAATTTAATACCCTTACTAATGACAGCTGCCCTAATGGGCTACTTTGGCATTCCCATCAAACCATCAACTATATTGGTTTTCAGTATTGCCTTTGGTATTTCAGTGGACGATACCATCCATTATCTGGCCAAATACCGTCAAGAACTAGGCGAAACAAACTGGAGTATTAAAGCAGCGGTAGTCCTAGCCCTCAAGGAAACAGGCGTAAGCATGATATATACATCCATCATCTTATTTTTTGGTTTTGGTATTTTCGGATTTTCAGAGTTTGGAGGTACTGTAGCACTGGGTATACTGGTAGCAGTAACCTTATTAATAGCCCTTGTTTCAAACTTAATATTGTTACCTTCGTTACTATTAACATTAGAAAAACAAATTACCAATAAATCCTTTAGAGAACCATTGCTTCATATCTTCAATGAAGATGAAGATATTGAAATTAACGAGTTGAAAATAGAAAAAGAAAAAGTTAACTCAATAGAAGAAAATTAAACAGACACAACAAAAATGCTCAATATAAAAGAAACACAGCAACTGGTGAATGCTGAACTAAAAAAAATAAATTTTACAACTGAGCCTCTGGCACTATATGCACCTATAGAATATACCCTTGCACAAGGTGGAAAGCGTATTCGACCCGTATTATGTCTTATGGCAGCACAATTATTCGGTCATGCACCCCAAAAAGTCATATACCCTGCACTAGGACTGGAAATATTCCATAATTTTACCTTGTTGCACGACGATATTATGGACAATGCTGAAGTACGCAGGAACAATCCCACCGTACATAAAAAATGGGACACCAATACAGCTATATTATCAGGAGATGCCATGATGATTAAAGCACATCAGTTTATTTGCAACTGTGAGGACTCTAAATTACCCAAAGTTATCACACTTTTTAATGAAGTAGCCTTGGGTGTTTGCGAAGGTCAGCAATACGATATGGAGTTTGAAACACGCAAAGATGTTTCGGTAGAAGACTACATTAAAATGATCAGCCTCAAAACCGCTATTTTATTAGCCGGAAGCCTAAAGATGGGAGCCATATTAGCCAATGCTTCCGAAGAAGAAGCCGACCTTATCTACCAATTTGGAATGAATATAGGATTGGCCTTTCAACTACAAGATGACTATTTAGATACTTTTGGAAATCAGGACACTTTTGGCAAAAAAATAGGAGGTGATATTATTGCCAATAAAAAAACTTTTTTACTGTTGACCGCGTTAAAAAAGGCAGAAAAAGAAGATAAAAGAAACCTAATTAATTGGATTACCGTAGAACATGACAATCATAACTTAAAAATTGAAGAGGTAAAAAAGATATATCAAAAATTAGCAGTTGATACGGATTCAAAAAACAAAATGAACGAGTATTATGAAAAAGCGATTCAATGCCTAGGAGAAATTAAGGGGAATGAGTCCGTAAAAAAAGAATTAAAAAACTTTGCTTCACAACTAATGCAAAGAATTAATTAGTTCTTATTCAATAATCTTGCTATTTTAGCATTGCCCACATTATAGCATTGCTAAAAGATTATTTACATCTCTTTAAGCAGTAATTAACCAATATAATTCTGGTTGCCACAAAGGTAAACTTACAATATGAAACGACCATGCCAAGGAATTTTGACACCCAAGTGGATAAATAATTTCATGGGAATTTCATGTGGCCGTTGAAAAACAAAATTTTTGACACATGAAACAATTAGAAGGAAAAATCATCCAGATAGTAGGTCCTGTCATTGATGTTAGTTTTGATTTAGAAGATCAAGAACTTCCTAGTATTTTAGATGCACTCGAGATATGTCGCGAGAATGGTGAAATAGTTACCATTGAGTGTCAACAACACATCGGAGAGCAAACCATCAGGTGTATATCAATGGATACCACGGACGGTTTGGTACGTGGCATGAAGGTAATACCAACAGGACAACCAATATTAATGCCTCCTGCCAATACAGTTAAAGGTAGATTGCTAAGTGTGACCGGAAAAGCCATTGACGGTATTGGAGATATTACAAAAGTAAATGGTACACCCATCCACAGAGAACCTCCCAAGTTTGAAGAATTATCTACTGAAACTGAAATTCTTTTTACCGGTATTAAAGTAATTGACCTGATTGAACCCTACGCCAAAGGAGGTAAGATTGGTCTTTTTGGAGGAGCAGGGGTAGGAAAGACCGTACTTATTCAAGAACTAATCAACAACATAGCCAAAGGATATGATGGATTATCAGTATTTGCAGGTGTTGGTGAACGTACCCGTGAAGGTAATGATTTACTCCGGGAAATGATTGAAGCAGGCATCGTAGACTATGGCGAAGCATTTAAGAAAAGTATGGAAGAAGGCGGATGGGATTTATCCAAGGTAGATAAAAAAGCACTGGATCAATCACAGGTAACCATGGTGTTTGGCCAAATGAACGAACCCCCTGGTGCACGTGCCCGTGTTGCCTTATCAGGTTTAAGTATTGCCGAGAGTTTTCGTGATGGTGATGGTACCGGAACTGGTAAAGATATCCTGCTTTTTGTTGATAATATCTTCCGTTTTACACAAGCTGGCTCTGAAGTTTCTGCCTTATTAGGTCGCATGCCTTCTGCGGTTGGATACCAACCTACATTGGCATCAGAAATGGGAGAGTTACAAGAACGTATCACTTCTACAAAAAGTGGCTCTATCACCTCTGTACAAGCTGTATATGTACCCGCTGATGACCTTACTGACCCGGCACCAGCCACCACATTTACCCACTTGGATGCAACCACCGTACTAAGTCGTAAAATTGCAGAGCTAGGTATTTATCCTGCCGTTGATCCATTGGATTCTACGTCCAGAATTTTATCACCTGATATTGTTGGAGATAAACATTACAACACTGCACAAAGAGTAAAAGAAATTCTTCAACGTTACAAAGAACTACAAGATATTATAGCCATCTTAGGAATGGAAGAACTATCGGAAGAAGATAAACAAGTAGTCCACAGAGCTCGTAGGGTACAACGCTTCTTATCTCAGCCTTTCCATGTTGCCGAACAATTTACCGGATTGAAAGGTACTTTCGTTGGCATTGAAGATACCATTAAAGGCTTTAATATGATTATAGATGGAGAAGTAGACAAATATCCTGAGGCTGCATTTAACTTGGTAGGAACCATTGAAGAAGCCATCGAAAAAGGAGAAAAACTATTGGCAGAAGCAAAATAATATAATTATTAGTTGACAAGTACTAACTATTATGAAGGACTTAAATTTACAGATCATAACACCCGAAAAAATACTCTTTTCGGCCGATGTGGGATTTATTCAATTACCAGGTTTTAATGGAAGTTTTACCGTTTTAAAAGACCATGCTCCCATTGTTTCAACCTTAGTTCCAGGTAAAATAAGAATATTTGCCAAAGATGGTAAAGAACATTTTTTTAACTGTAATGGTGGTGTTTTTGAATGTAAAAACAATAAAGCGTCCATATTGATGAGCTCAATGAAAGAATAACAATCAACATTATATTGAATATATAGGCCGCAATCACACCCGATTACGGCTTTTTTTTGCTTAAAAAAACAAAGAATCTAATATTCCATACAAAACAATTAACTTTACACCATATTCACGAAAGTGTCCAAATAATTACATAATGGATACGGGTACTTGTAAACAATATATTTTGGAAAAGATATTAATCATCAGATTAAGTTCCATAGGGGACATCATTCAATGCATGTCGATTACAGGAGGTTTTAAAAACCACCATCCTAATGCAGAGGTACATTGGATTGTACGTAAGGATTTAGCATCACTTTTAAAAATCGATCCCAGGATTGATCGGCTCATTGCGTTTGATCGCGAAGAGGGGATAGGTGGCCTTATCAAGCTCGCTTTTCAGCTAAAAAAAGAAAAATATACGCACGTTTATGATGCACACAGCAACATACGTTCTAATATTTTAAAGGCTATTATTTGTCCGCCACTAACACATATTCAACAAATTACCCGAAAAAAAAGCAGACTGAAAAGAATACTATTGTTCAATTTCAGAATTAACTTACTTCCTAAACCATTCAGAGCATTTGAATCATTTAGAAAGCCATTAATAAAATGGGGTATTCATAATTTCTTCACCCCGCAAAACAATTGGGTATTTCCCACAGAAACAGAAGATAAATGTAGGCAACTACTAAAAAATCAACCTGCACAAACAATTACCCTGGTGCCTTCGGCCGCTTGGGAACTAAAACGCTGGCCAGTTTCCTATTGGAAAAAATTGATAGAATTACTACCTGATTTTCATTTTACCATATTAGCCGGACCTCAAGATAACTTTTGTAACGATATAGCGGAAACAGCACCCGAACAAGTGTTGAATTTAGCCGGTAAAACCTCTTTACTAGAAAGCTTTTGTGTTACCTCAAAAGCTCAATACGTGGTAAGTGGCGATACTGGATTTTTACATGCTGCAGATCTTTTTAATGTTCCTGGTTGCGCCATAATAGGACCAACAGCCTTTGGCTATCCAACAGGAGAAAAAATGAAAATATTTGATTTACAGTTACCATGTCAACCTTGTAGTAAACATGGAAATACCAAATGTAAATTGCAGGAAATTAAAAAATGTTTGGTAGATATTACACCAGAACAAATTGTAGAAGAAATTAAAAAAAATATTTCTGTATTTTCAAAATCCTCCATTTAACAATATGATTTAGATATGAGCAGCTTAAAAAAAACATACACCAACATAGTAACAGCCAAACACAAGAATTTAAAGCCTGTTTACTATCTAAAAAACTTTTTAAAGCTTAAAATACTACCACAATTCACTCATAATAAGCTAGATAAAAAATTAAAAAAAATTAAAAAATTCGATATAAACTATATTCAAAATAGAGTCAACTATTACAATAAACTTGAAAATGAAACTGCCTTAAAAAAAAGTACAGGCACATTACAAGAATTTATATTTGATGGAAAAGAAAAAACTTATTTTTTTGACACTTGGAAATACACCCGTTTTTTTAAACCAGAATATAAATTTGCCTATAGATTTGGAGATGTCACCCAAATACCTGATGAACCCGCTATTGTAAAAAGTAGACCCATCAACGGTAAAAATCAAAATGCGGTTTTATTAAACTTAAACAAAATACGTCATTTTATTTATGTAAATGAAAGCAAGTCTCTCTCCAAAAAAAAAGATCAACTCGTATGGAGAGGTAATATTTGGAAACACCAACCCCAACGAATACTGTTTTTAGAAAAACATTTTAACAATCCACTTTGTAATGTTGGCCATGTAAATAAAGCAGACCTAGAAAGTAAATGGCAAGTTGATAAACTAAATATAGTGGAACAACTAAATTATAAATTTATTCTTTCGCTGGAAGGAAACGATGTGGCAACCAATTTAAAATGGATCATGTCATCTCATTCAGTGGCAGTAATGCCAACTCCCAAATACGAGACCTGGTTTATGGAAGGGACACTTATTCCAGACTACCATTATATTCACATTAAGGACGATTATTCAGACTTAAACGATAAACTGAACTACTATATCCACCACCCTGAAAAAACGGAGGAAATACGTAAAAATGCCAACAAATACATTCATCAATTCAAAAACAAAGAAAGAGAAGATCTGATTTCCTTATTGGTTCTACAAAAATACTTTTTTAAAACAAACTTATAATAAGTATTTTAATAAGATATAAAGCTTTAAACTTAATTCAACACACTTAAAACCTAATAAATAATAACATGCGTATTTGTATTACACGAACGGCTAAAAAGGCGTATTCAGAAACCTTTATACATGATCAGATTACCCAATTTTCAAAACTAGCAGATATATATACAATATACAGAGGAATATACCCTGAAAGAAAAGAAGATGGCAGTCTCTTAAGTCCCAAGCCATTATGGATCATGCACAAAATTGTCAAAGTTTTTGTTGGTAGAAACAATTTTTTCGGTAATTACGGCGTAAAAAAATATTTACAAGAAAACAAAATTGATACGGTGTTTGCCAATTATGGAATGTCAGGCTCATATATGGTTCCGGTATGCAAAACATTAAATATTCCATTAATTGTCATTTTTCATGGATATGATGCCACAGAAAACAAAATCATCCGAAAATTTAGAAAAAAGTACCACAAGCTTTTTGACTACGCTTCAAGTATCATAGCTGTATCAGAAGAAATGAAGAAGAAACTTATTGCGCTGGATGCGAACCCTTCAAAAATTAAAGTAATTCCGTATGGTGTAGATATTTCTAAATTTAAACCCAACAACGAAATTATTACACAGAAAAAATTTCTTGCAGTGGGTCGTTTAACCGCAAAAAAAGCACCACTCACAACAATTTCGGCATTTAGTAAAGTATTAAAAAAATTCCCAGACGCTACACTTACTATAGTAGGAAAAAAAACAGGTCTATTTGAAAAATGCGAACAATTGGTACAAGAATTAAAAATTAAAGATTCTGTAATTTTTACAGGAGCACTGCCACACCATGAAATAGCTGCGTTAATGAGATCTTCATTGGCTTTTGTTCAGCACTCCATCACTGCTCACAATGGAGATATGGAAGGAACACCATTAGGTATTTTAGAAGCCAGTGCAACAGGACTACCTGTAGTAAGTACTCTGCATGGAGGTATAAAAGAGGCCATTATACACAACAAAACAGGTTATTTAATTGAAGAAAACGATGAAGATAGCATGGCTAAATATATGATCGAAATTTGTAAAAATCCTATCCAGGCAAAAGAAATGGGTCGAAATGGACGATTGCATATTGAAAAAAACTACAACCAACCAGTTCAAATAAAAAAAATATATGATATTATCTTAAATAACTACCAATCAAATAAATAAAAAAGAACGTCATTTTTTATAAAAGAAATACTACCCCGGCCATCCATAAAGGATGGCTGGAAACACTTACTTGTTAAGATCAAAATACTTTTTAAGAATTAAAAGTGATATTAACCTTTCTTGTTTTTTATCTTTAAAATTATCCACATAAGCATTGGCATTTTTTATAATTTCCGCTGCTTTTTCTGGGTTATTTAGATAAAAATTCAATTTTTCATCTAAATCAGAATAATCCTTTTTTATATGAATATAATGATAGTCAGGTATCAAGGTTCCTTCCATAAACCAAGTTTCATACTCAGGAGTAGGCATAACAGCAATAGAATTAGATGACATCACCCATTTTAAATTAGTAGCAACATCATGTCCTTCAAGACTTAAAATAAACTTATACTTCAATTGCTCGCCCAAAGTCATCTTCTCTTTGAACCATTTCTTTTCTCTAAACTTTCGAGATGTAACACCAATATCACATAATTCATTATCAAAATGGGCTTTAAAAAACGCTATCCTTTTCACCTTATTATCAGTAACATTGCCTCTCCATAATACAATATTTTTTTTATCACTAAAATCTATCTTATCCTTCACAAAGCCATAGTGTCGAATTTTATTGAGTTTCAGTAAAATTGAATTTTTGTTATCACCATGAATAGGTCTACTTTTTACAAATGATGGCTCTTCTGGAATTGTTACAACGTCTCCAAATTCATAATTAAAGACATAATTTTTATTAAAATACTTTGTTAATTCGTAGGTGTCAAAAAAATAAGTAGAAAATGCGTGCCTAAACTTAAAATTTTTAATGGAGGTTGCATTATTAAGTTTAAAAGGCGCATCAAGTTTATTACAATAGTCAACCCTATATTTTACATAATCCAGATTTTTAATATTCTTTTCATCTAATAACTTAGACAATCTTGATTTATACAAAAACTGAGGAATAGTATACTTTAAAAAATTAGTAGCATAAAAAAGCTCTTTAGAAGTGCTCATTCTTGTGGAGAGCAATTGCTTCACTGAATCTTTAATTTTATATCCAGAAATCATATCTAAATGTTAATATTACGATTGAAATTGAAAATACTTATTTAAAACCAAAAGGGAAATAACTCTTTCCTGTTTTTTATTCTTAAACTGCTGAATATATTGATGTGCATTTCTAATTATCTCCAATGCCTTATCTTCATTCTTCAAGTAATAATTTAACTTTTCATCTAAATCAGAAAAATCCCTCTTAATAGATATATAATGATAATCAGGTATTAAAGTACCTTCCATAAACCAAGTCTCATATTCAGGTTTCGGCATTACCGCAATAGAATTAGAAGACATAATCCACTTTAAATTAGTAGCTACATCAATACCTTCAATACTCAATACAAACTTATAAGTTAACTGTTCGTCAATGGTTAGTTTTGGTTGTTTCCAAACGTCATCACATCTTGAATGCGGGGTAGCAGCAATATCACATAAGGTATTATTAAAATGCCGCTTGAAAAAATCTATTCTTTTTGTTGTACGCTCATCAATATGGCCACGCCACACAAGCAAATCCTTTTTCCTAGCATATTTGTATCTATCCTTAGAAAAGGTATAATGCCTTACCTTATTCAATTTTAATATGATTGAATTTTGATTTTCACCTTCTATAGGTCTACTTTTAACAAGAGTTGGTCCTTTGGGAATCGTAGTTACATCTCCAAATAAATAAGCTATTTTATTCTTTAAAGGAAAAAATTTTATATCCTGATATAAATCAAAAAAGTAAGAAGAATCTTTACCATTAAATTTATAATCTTTTAATGGAACAAAATCTGATAAAGTATAGTTTTTATCAAGCTTATTATAATAGTTTACTCTCTTTTGAAGGTAAGGGTCATTTAAATATTTTTTCTTAAAATATGAACCTAGCATAGCTCTATAAAAGGCTTTGGGAATAATAAATTTTATTCCATTATCCAGATAAAATAAGGCTTTAATATTTTTATGTCTAAAAGACTTTAATGTTCGGACAAAATTTCGCATATGTAATCTCTAAATTTACGGACTCTGTTATGGGTAAAACTAATACATCCTACCAATAGACTTCATTATTCATTCAAAAAACTAATAAACTTTTTACACTGAAATTCAAAACTCCACTTTTCATGATGATAAACATTTTCTTTATTTTGGGGTTTTAAATTATTCAACACTCGAACAATATCTTCATCTGGATGATAAAATAAAGACGTCTTTTTAAAATCTTCGAATTGACTAAAAAAGTGATCCATAATCAAGGGTATATTATAACCAAAGGCTAAATTAAAGGAACCAGATATCTTATTTTTATACTCCTCAATAGAAACGTGATTTGAATGAATAAGTGGCAAAATAAAATCACTGTTCTCCATATAACTCTGAAAAACATCCTTTTCTATAAATTTATCCCAAAAAATACAGCTATGGTTACTATCATATTTTTCAAATTCCTTTCGAATATCCTGACCATGATCTTTCACAAAGATACTTTGTCCAAGAAATAAGAGTTTAACATTTTTATTCAGTTTTCCACTTTTAAAAGAATTCAACAAGGTATCATAGTCACGCCTGGATTTTTGCATTCTACCGGGAATAGTGACCCATATTTCATCCTTTTGTTTATCTAATGGAATAGATTTATGTTTTTGAAAAAAAATAGGGTAGTAGGATGAACAATTCTTTTTTACAGGTAAACAATTGTCTATTCCATCCAACAAATAATCATTCAGAAAAAAATAGCCCTTCGCCTTTTTTACCAATTGAGAGTTCTTCTTTTCAATCAGCATTTTTTTATTGTGAACCAAGCCAAAATAATCCCTCTTTTTACTGGAGCATATTCTTAAAAGATTGGTTACAGGACTATATAAGGAACTATTAAAAATAACTTTTTCAATACGATTTTTTCTTAAAAAATTAAGAATTTTAAAGTGTCCAACACCCCATTGATTACTTCTAACAGTCAGAATATCTTCAAACATATCAAGATACTGAATTCTGCTTTTCATGCGGTAGTTACAAACCAAAAACAATTTAACCTCTGCAGACGACTTTAAATAAACAACTTGAGAATAAATACATTCATCATGGAAGTTATTAAATTCAACGATGGCTACATTCATAGATTTTTTTTTGCTAAAGTAGTATTTATAATTAAGTACCTTTGCACCAGAATTATCATTATTGAAATTTTTTAATGAAACGAGAAGAATTTGAAATAATGGCGCCAGTAGGTTCTTATGAATCTTTGAGAGCGGCCATTCAAGCAGGAGCCAATTCAGTGTATTTTGGAATTGAAGGATTGAATATGCGCTCCAGATCATCCAACAATTTTACAGTCGACGATTTACACAAGATTGTTACGATAGCACAAGAAAAGCACGTTAAAACATATCTAACTGTAAACACTGTTCTTTACGATCAGGACTTAAACCTGATGCGAAAAGTAATTTTAGCAGCCAAAGAAGCCAATATATCGGCAGTAATAGCTTCTGATGTATCTGCTATTTCCTTTGCACGAGAAATAGGAGTAGAGATACACCTAAGTACACAGCTTAATATTTCAAATATCGAAGCCCTCAAATTCTACGCGCAGTTTGCTGATGTTGTGGTGTTAGCTCGTGAACTCGACATGGATCAAGTGGCTCAAATATATCGAGAAATTGAGCTTCAACAGATTAAAGGTCCAAATGGTCAATTAATTCAAATAGAAATGTTCTGTCATGGTGCACTATGTATGGCTGTATCAGGCAAATGTTACCTGAGCTTACATAATACTACTTCCTCGGCCAATAGGGGAGCCTGCTTACAAACTTGTCGCAGAAGTTATATTGTAACCGATAAGGAAACAGGTCAAGAATTAGAAGTAGACAATGAATATATCATGTCACCCAAAGACTTAAAAACCATTCACTTTTTAAATAAAATGGTGGATGCAGGGGTACGCGTATTTAAAATAGAGGGGAGAGCAAGAGGTCCAGAATATGTACATACGGTGGTAAAGGCGTATAATGAAGCCTTAAATGCCATTCTGGAAGGCAACTTTAATCAAAGTAAAATTGATGGATGGGATAAAGAATTAAAAACAGTTTTTAACCGTGGTTTTTGGGATGGATATTACTTGGGGCAAAAGCTAGGTGAATGGAGTCACAATTACGGAAACAGAGCCTCAAAACGAAAAATTTATATAGGTAAAGGAACCAACTACTTTCCTAAAATTGGTGTAGCAGAGTTTCTCATGGAAACACAAAGTTTGAAAGTAGGTGATGAAATACTCATTACAGGTCCAACCACAGGTGTAATAAAAATGAAGGTTCCTGAAATAAGAGTAGAATTAAAACCAGTAGAAGAGACCCAAAAAGGGGAGAGGTTCTCTATGCCTATTAAGGAAAAAATAAGACGATCAGACAAACTATATAAACTAGTTGATGCACATACCTCGTTGAATCAATAAAACATCTTTATCTCATTAATAAGAACATGGGTGTACAACGATCGAACTATGTTACAACTTAAAATTACAAGAAGCTTAAAAACTGAAAAATGAAATACCAAGGCAATATTATTAAAATGAAAAGCTCTTTAGCTGAACCGGTTGAATATGTGCTTCCCATAGGTGATAAACACATTGCACTCAATAAATTCATTCATCAAAAAATTATTTTAACATACCTACACCAAATCAATTGTATTTCCTGTGGTAATAAAACCAACAAATCGTTTGGACAAGGCTTTTGTTATACCTGCTTTACAGAATCTCCACAGGCAAGCGAATGCGTCTTACATCCTGATAAATGTAAAGCACACTTAGGTATTTCCAGAGATCAAGAATGGGCAAATGACCATTGTCTTCAACCACATGTTGTGTATTTGGCCGTATCATCCAATTTAAAAGTAGGAATCACCCGTAAAACACAAATACCAACACGTTGGATTGACCAGGGAGCCTCACGCGCTATTATAGTCGCGGAAACACCTAACAGACACATCGCAGGAACCATAGAAAAATTTCTAATGCAATTTTATTCTGATAAAACAAGTTGGCAAGGCATGTTAAAGGGAAAAATAGAGCAAATTAATTTACACAGCGAAAAAGAAAAGGCCTATCATTATTTACCCAATGAGTTAAAACAATACTGCACTTCCGACAACAACATAAGCGAAATACATTTTCCTGTGGACCAGTATCCCACAAAAATTAGCAGCTTAAGTTTTGATAAATCAGAGAAGATAGAAGGTATTTTAACCGGAATAAAAGGTCAATATCTGTTACTGGATAACTCATTCGTGCTAAATATTAGAAAACACAATGGATACCTAATTGAAATAGAAACACCTGAGTAAATATTCACGTCACTAAAATCTTTTAATCAAACAATTAAATATAATCATTAGTGAAAGTATTTGATCTAATATTCAGGAATAGGATGTCCAGATTTACTTCTGGATATTTTTTTTGTATTTATAGCAAACTGAATAACCACACTGTTTATAATAGAGTCGTTGGTTTTATTACTGGAACTGTTCTTAATTTTTAGAAATTCGTTCACCAAAAAATCTGACTCTTGATGACTTGTTTTTACTTCGCTAAGGGGATATGTGTTTTTCCAATTATCGGTCAATAATCTTTTAATTTCCGCATTTGAACCATAAAAATCACCTATTAATATCACTGGAACGCCAGCAGATATTTCATCGATCTTTCTTAACAAATCAAAACCTATTAACCTGGATTGATACAAAGTAAGGTTCTTTTGAAGCTGTAGGTTAAAAAGATAGAAAATATGCCCCGTTCGCTGGTTTCTTAATTGATACCATGAAACCAAATTTTGGCCATACCTCAGACTATCATTGTTATAAGAAATTACGGACGAAGCCAAAAAATCAAATGAAGAAATTTTATAGGCAACAGGAGAAACAAGTTGTAAAGTAGAATCCTGGGCAATATTCAAAGGCATAAAACGATACCCTATTGATTCAATATGATCGGTACACTTTCTACTAAAATTACTCTCTTTAAAACTAATTAAATCGGGATTCGATCGGGATATAAAAAATTGTAAAGTATCAAAATAAGGCTCATGAACATAAATAGAATCACCAGCAAACTGACAGGTAAACTTCATACTAGTTACTGAAATATTTTTACCTTTATGATGACATCCGCAAAGAAATATCAGATTAAAAAGAAAGAAATAAAAAATAAACCTCATTACAAACCATTTGTAGTCAATATACAGGCTTAAAACTTGCGATAAATATTATTTACACGTGAAGCCCGTAATAGTTGATAATGCACCAAAAATTGGTGATAACCCCAAGCACACTCCTTCAAATGGGATTTTTATGGCCTACAATAATTTGAATATCATTAATTTAAAAAAACAAGTCCCAAAAAAAATTAAAACAAAAACTTTAAAACACTCCCGTTAATAATCTAAAGAATCAATATGAATAGTGACACCTATATTAAACTTTTCCTTAATTTTATTTTCATACTGGGTTGCCATACGATGGGCTTCCGCCAGGCTCATATTACCCGATAAAGAAATATGAAAAGTAAGTTCAGAGTGATGTCCATATTTATGAATTAAGAAATGGTGAGGATCTAAATCTCTCATAAAAGTATCAAAACCAATTTTTTGAATGCTCTCCTTTAACTCATCATCAATTCTTTCGCCTAAAAACAACGACAATGCTTCTTTTAATATTTTATAAGTAGTATAAAATATTAAAAAAGAAACAATAAGACCAAGTATTCCGTCCATCCACCAAAAATATTTCCCAATAAAAATACCCACCAAAATTACAACACTTGAAATAGCATCACTTCTATGATGCCATCCATCTGCAACCAAAGATGTGGAAGATGTTTTATTTCCAAAATAAATAGAATACTGAGCCATCATTTCTTTCACAACAATGGAAACAACAGTTACAATAATAGCATACTTTCCATATTCGACTGATTCGTGAGAACTAAGTTTCAGGATGGATTCATAGGTAAAATTAGCACCCACAATAGCCAATAATATACCTACAAAAATAGTAGCAATCAGTTCAGCTCTGCCATGCCCAAAGGGATGATCTTCATCCGCTGGTTTCATTGAAACCTTAATACCAATAAGAACAGCAAAAGACGAAATTGAATCGGTTAAAGTATGCCAAGCATCCGCAATCAAAGCCACTGAATTATATAAAATACCCACCCAAAATTTAATGGCAAATAATGCAATATTTAAGACGATAGACAACCAAGAAATGATTAATCCGGTAGTATACAATTTTTTCTGGCTCATTATAATTTATCTTTAATCCTAGAACGATCAATAGGATAACCATTCTTTTTCCATTCTCTAATACCATCCTTAAGTTGAAAAACATTTCTATAACCTAAAGAGTCTAATAATTCTACACAATCCTTACTTCTTTTTCCTATTTCGCAGTAAACAAATAGCGTAGTATTTTTCTCTATATCTTTTAAATAGCTACGTAAACGCTCTTTCGTTCCGGCCCAAAGTGCATCCTTAATTCTAAACTTCTGGTAACTTTCTTTGATCCTTATATCAAAGATAACAACATCATTAAGAGTATATATAGAATTATAAAATTCATCGCACTCAAGGATGCTCGACTTCTGCGAAAAACCATTAATTGTCAATACAAAAAATAAACCTAAACAAAAAATAAACTTCATCCAACTATAATTATGCGATAAAAAAATCAGTAATAATTTGATCTGTCAGTATTTTCTGATCAAAACAAACTTTTAAATAACCATCTTGCTCAAACGTAGTTTTTAATTTTATATTTTTCTTCATTATTTCATTAAAAAAAAGGATAAATTCATCCTTCATTTGATTGATTACATTTAACTCAACACCTTTGTTTGTGCGTAATCCGAGCATAATAGCCTCATTATATTTATCCTTTTCACTTAAAATTTCAAATTCAAAATAACACTCCTCTTCTTGCACTTTTTTCATATACTCTTTTAAATCAGAAATATTCCACCTTCTTGACGGTGCAGAATAAGAATGAGCAGAGGGACCAAAGCCTAAATAGTTACTTCCATTCCAGTAACTAGAATTATGTTTAGATTCAAAGCCAGGTTGACAAAAGTTAGATATTTCATAATCAATAAAACCTTTCTCTTTTAATTTATGAATTAACAAAGCATGTTGTTCCACACTTACACTATCATCAACCTCTTTCAATATATTCTTTTTTAAATTTTTATAAAACACAGTTCCCGGTTCAAAAGTAAGGTGATAAGCAGATATATGCTGCACTCCCATTCCTAAAGCTGTATCAATACTACTTTCCCATTCCTGAAGGCTCATATTGGGAATACCATAGATCAAATCAATACTCACATTATCAAAGCCGGACCGTTTAGACAATTCAACTGCCTGTAGCGCCTCAGCAGCATTATGTCTACGATTCATAAAAGTAAGAATCTTATTGTTAAAACTTTGAATTCCCATACTTAAACGATTTATACCCAATTCTCTTAAATCTGTCAGATATGACATATTGATATCATCAGGATTCACCTCAATGGTAAACTCTTCAAGCTTAGATAGATCATAATGAGCAAACAAAACATCTACTATTTTTGTGAGGTCTTGTTTACTTAATAAACTAGGCGTACCGCCACCAAAATAAATAGTTTTTACAGCTTCACCATTTAATGTGTCTTTTCTATCAATGATCTCCTTACATAAACAAGCAACAAAGTCAGATTTATCCGTTAATCGAATAATACTGTAAAAATCGCAGTAACCGCATTTTTGAATACAAAAGGGAATGTGTATATAAATACCAGCCATTATTAAATTATTTTATACAGTAACTATTAATCCTTGCTATAGTTTAAAAATTATAAGAACGTTTCACGTGAAACATTTGTTTTTTATTTAAATATGGTACATTTGTTGCAAATATTTTTCACAATCTAAACTTAAAACACTATAAATCAAACACATTGATTATGTTTTTTATTAAAAATTACTGGAGAAGCATTTTTCTATTCTTAACAATATTTTTTCTAAGCGTTTCAAATGTCAACAATCTTGTTCCCGATAAGGTGCAACTATTTCATCATTTCGACAAATTTGCACATTTCACCATGTATCTGACCCTTAGTTTTGTTTTTTTTATTGAAAATCATAAAAGTACAAAACCTATTAGAAAAGGATGGATAGTATTGGACACCATAGTATTAGGTATATTGTTAGAATTCATACAATTACTATTTACAAATAATAGAAGTGGAAATTTTTATGACGCCGTATTTAATACCATAGGTGTTATGACAGGAAGCATCTTCTTTTTTGCCTTAAGAAATAGTGCATTTATATATAGATTAATGCTTTTTAAAAAGGTCTACAACAAATAATAATCTTCTTTATTTTTGATCCTACGGGTAATATTGCCGATGGTCTCTTCTTTAAAAAGTTTAAACATCTGACTACGCACTTCACAAAACTGATCATGAACAGGGCAGGGACGATTATTTTCATGAGCCGACTGGCAACTATTCATACCAATCATACAATTTTCAAATACATCGAGTCCATCAATAATACTCACTATATCCAAGAGTGTAATTTCATCGGCTGCAATGGCTAAGGAAAATCCTCCATGCGGTCCTTTATTAGACAGTAACATTTTTTGTTTTGCAAGAGTCTGTAATATCTTGCCTAAAAAAGGTGTAGGTATATCCAAATCCTTTGATATTTGTTTTATACCTATTTTTTTATCCTCTTGTTGATTCAAAGCCAGATATATAACCGAACGAACTGCGTATTTACAAGTATTAGATAGCATAATAAAAGATTTACAAATACTAAATTACACAAATATGCTAAAACACAAATATCTAATCACATTCTTTTAATTTGCATATTGCAAACAAAACCAAAGTCTCTAGTATATTGAGCGAGCGAGCCATATTAATTTGTTACGCACATAAATAAGTAGGAAGCTAAGCCATAAAAATTAAAAATCTCTTAGCTTCCGTTCTCAATAACAATTAATTAACAAGGTATTTTTTCTATCCTACGCTGATGTCTTCCACCCTCAAATTCTGACTCCAAAAAAGCATCAATAATAGCCTTTGCTTCATCAGAACTAATAAATCGGGCAGGAAGAGAGCATATATTGGCATCATTATGAACCCTAGCCAGTTCAGAAATTTCCTTATTCCAACACAAGGCAGCACGGATACCAACATGTTTATTAACAGTCATATTTATGCCATTTCCACTGCCACACACGGAGATACCTAACTCCACATCTTTGTTTTCAACAGCTGTTGCTAAAGGGTGTGCAAAGTCTGCATAATCACAACTTTCCTTTGAATCAGTACCAAAATCAATACATTTTATACCCTTTTCGGATAAGAATGATTTTAAAGTCTCTTTTAGTTCATAACCAGCATGATCTGCAGCCAGGCCAATAGTAGTATACTTCATTTTTTTTTTCAAAGATAAAAAGAAACTTGAACATCTAAGCCGACAACTACGTTAAGGGCTACATATAATAGACTAAAAGAAGGACCTAAATATAGTATATGAAGGCATTATTAATAAACTGTGAATAACTGGTTATTAATTGTTGATAAAATGTGAAAGCGGAAATGAAAAATATCAAAAAATAAATTTGTAATTATTTCATTTTTGTATAAGTCATCCTTGAAACGAATAAGTCAAGTGATAAAGTAATTAATTAAACACGTATTTCAAACAGCATTTTAACAGCTGTTATATCGTTTCAACCGATAATCTTATTAAATTTGTTTTCTATTAACAACTTGTTAATAAAGTATAGTAATAACTTGGTTTTTAAGAAACAACTAACAATATTACATGTTAATTAAATATTAATAAACCTGCTTCAAATGTTGAAGTAACATGTAAACAAGGATTTGTTTACAATTTTATAAACCGTATTAACAGACTATTATAATCATCATATATTTTAGAAATCTCTCTTTATTTAAAAATAATAATGGAACTAAAGGAAAATTGGTTGAAAAAAGGATTCGTCGATGAATCTACCAAAGAAGTTGGAAATATAGAAGATGCTTTTTTAAAACTGAAAAAGGAAAAAAATGCCGTATTAATGGCTCACTTCTATCAAGAGAATAAAATCCAGGATATCGCGGATTTTGTAGGTGATAGTTTAGCTTTGGCACAGTTTGCAGCCAAAACAGATGCTGAAATTATTATGGTCGCGGGTGTGCATTTTATGGGTGAAAGTGCTAAGATATTATCCCCAGAAAAAACAGTAATAGTTCCTGATTTAAATGCAGGATGTAGTTTAGCGGATAGTTGTCCGCCTGATGTTTTTGCTAAGTTTATAAAACAATATCCAGATCATAAGGTCATCACCTACGTGAATACTTCAGCTGAAATTAAGGCTTTATCTGATATTGTAGTAACCAGCACCAATGCTAAAGCTATTGTAGATAGTTTTCCTAAGGATGAAAAATTAATATTTGGACCTGATAAAAATCTGGGAAATTATATTAATAGTATAACCGGACGTGAAATGCTTTTATGGGACGGTGCCTGTCATGTTCATGAAAAGTTTTCACTGGAAAAAATACTTGAAATCAAGGATAGTAATAAAGACGCTGAAATATTGGCGCATCCTGAATGTAAAAAGCAACTTTTAATGGTTGCTGATCATATTGGGTCTACCGCTGCCCTTTTGAATTATTCCTCTACCAGCAGTAGTCAAAAATTTATTGTGGCTACCGAATCGGGTATTATTCATCAAATGAAACTAAAGAGCCCTAATAAGACATTTATTCCTGCTCCGCCTAATGATTCTACTTGTGCATGTAATGATTGCGAATTTATGCGTTTAAATACCATGGATAAGCTTTATAATGCACTAAAATTTGGGTGGCCAACCATTGAAGTAGATGAAGCGGTACGGGTGAAAGCCGTGAAGCCCATTGAAAGAATGCTAGATATTTCTAATAAACTAGGTCTTTAATTTGACGAATAGTTTACATATGTGCTAATATTTTGCTTTTTTTGTGCTTGGACTTCAATATCTATTTTAAATGGAAAATTCTGCTTCTTTGTCTATATTATTAGTTGAGGATAATATATTAAATCAAAAACTTATATTCTTGAATCTGAGTAAGCTAGGTTTTAAGATGGATATAGCTAATAATGGACAGGAGGCTTTGGATATGATTAAAAAATGTCGTTATGATTTGGTTATCATGGATTTAATGATGCCTGTTATGGATGGTCTTCAGGCTACTTCCGAAATTAGAAAGTATGAAGAGGGTTTGAGTTATTCTACGCCAATTATTGGTTTAACGGCCAATACTTTCGATGCCGATCGCGAAAAATGTTTGGCACAAGGTATGGATGAATATATGGCTAAGCCATTCGAATTAGATTTATTTATGGCCTTAATAAAACAATTGGGAATTATTAAATAGTGGGATGGAAGATAATTTTGATATACGTGAGGAAGGGTACCAAAATATAGAAAGAGAAGCCGATAATAAGTTACGGCCCTTGAAATTTGATGATTTTAAAGGACAGGATAGTATTGTTGAAAATCTAAAAATATTTGTGCAAGCTGCTTCCATGCGCGAGGAAGCTTTAGACCATGTTTTGTTACATGGCCCTCCAGGCCTTGGTAAAACGACTTTATCGAATATTATTGCCAATGAATTGGGCGTAGGCTTCAAATTAACAAGTGGACCTGTACTTGATAAACCTGGTGATTTGGCCGGTATACTCACTAATTTAGAACCTAATGATGTTCTATTTATTGACGAAATACACCGTCTTAGTCCTGTAGTTGAAGAGTATCTTTATTCAGCTATGGAAGATTATAGAATAGATATTGTCATTGATAAAGGACCTGGTGCACGAAGTATACAAATCGAATTAAACCCTTTTACATTGGTGGGTGCAACTACACGTAGTGGATTGTTAACTAGTCCATTAAGGGCTCGTTTTGGCATTAATTGTCACCTGGAATATTATGATAATACAGTTCTTGCGGGTATAGTGAATCGATCATCGGGTATTTTAGATACAAGTATTAGTAAGGAGGCTTGTCTCGAAATTTCTGGCAGAAGTCGCGGAACTCCACGTATTGCCAACGCATTACTTCGAAGGGTCAGAGATTTTGCCCAGGTAAAAGGTAATGGTTCCATTGATATTGAAATATCTAGATATTCACTGGAGGCCCTCAATATTGATCAGCATGGATTGGATGAAATGGATCATAAGATACTATGTACGCTTATAGATAAATTTCATGGAGGGCCTGTGGGTGTTGGTACCATTGCTACTGCTATTGGTGAGGATAGTGGTACCATAGAAGAGGTATATGAACCCTTTTTAATAAAGGAAGGATTTATCAAACGCACACCGAGGGGACGTATGGCGACAGCGTTGGCTTATAGTCATTTGGGAAAAGATTCTTTTAATCAGGAACAGTATTCACTTTTTTAATAAGCTAATGTATTTTGGGTAAGTTTAAGTCTTTGGCTGGTGATACAATTGTGTATGGCGGAAGTACCATTTTGGTGCGTCTTCTGAATTGGTTGTTGATGCCTTATTATATCCGTACGATGGATGGGATACAATATGGTATCGTGACTCAGCTCTACAGTTATATTGCTATATTACTGGTTATCTTAACTTATGGTTTTGAAACCAGTTTTTTTCGTTTTGCTAAAACAAAAAATTATAGTTCTGTTTTTACCACTGCTATTGGTAGTATTTTTTCAACCAGTTTACTTTTTTTGTGGTTCGTTGTTATTTTTAAGGATAGTTTTAGTGCCTGGCTTAGTAATGGCATTCCTGCTAAATTAGTTGTTATTGTTGCATTAATAGTCATTATTGATGCTATTTCATCCCTTATTTTTGCTAAAATACGTTACGAAGGTAAAAGTGTTCGTTTTGGTTTATTAAAGCTTTTAAATGTACTAATTTTAATTTCTTTCAACCTATTTTTTCTGTACTGGTGTCCGCAAAATTATGGATCGAATTTTTTTAGGTTATTGGATTGGTATGCCTTTTCTGATGATCAAGCTTTTTTTGTCTTACTATCTAATTTATTTGCCTCTTTTTCTATTTTAGTTGTCATTTTACCGGATGTTTTTAATTGTATTGGTAAGCTAGATTTTCGTTTGCTCCTTAATATGTATAAGTATTCTTTTCCAATTCTGATTGTAGGAATTACCGGGATGATAAATATTCAAATAGATAAGATTTTGATTCCTAAATTGGTAGGTGGTGATGAGGGTTTAAGACAATTGGCTATTTATGGTGCCAACTTTAAAATTGGTGTACTCATGGCTATGTTTACGCAATCGTTTCGTTTAGCCTTTGAACCTTTTTTCTTTAAAAATCATGCTGACAATAAACGTCCGGGTATGTATTCGGACATATTGAAGTTTTTTACCCTATTCGGATTGCTTATTTTCCTTGGCGTCACTTTTTTTATGGATTTCATCAATATCGTTCTTACTGAGGAGTACGAACAAGGAAATGTGATTATCCCAATTGTTTTGGTAGCCCAACTTTTAAGTGGAATCTATTTTACTTTGTCGGTATGGTATAAGGTAACAGATAATACTAAATACGGTGCTTTTATGGGTATTGTGGGGAGTATTATTACCGTATCGCTTAATTTTATTTTAATTCCTGTTATCGGGTATATTGGTGCGGCTTTGGCTAGTCTAATTTGTTTTGCTGTTATGGTGGGATTAAGTATTTATTGGGGTAATAAACATTCTAATATACGGTATAACTGGTGGCCGATTTTGCGTTATATTGCTCTTGCAGCTGTTATTTATGTGACTGGCATTTATATATTGCCCTTAATAAATATTTATAAGTCAGATTTTTCCATACTTTGGTATGATATTTTATTGTATGGTGTGCGGATTGGCTTAATAATTGTATTTTTAGGGTTTGTTTATTTGAAAGAGTTTAAAAAGAAGCTAATATAAAATCATGACATTAGAAGTTAAGTTAATTAATAAAAGTTCAAATATTGTTCCTTCGTATGCTACTGAGCTCTCGGCAGGAGTGGATTTAAGAGCCAGTCTTCAAGAGGATATGCTTATTAAACCTTTAGAGCGTGTGTTGGTTCCAACAGGTTTGTTTATTGAATTGCCTGCTGGTTTTGAAGCTCAAATTAGACCTAGAAGTGGTCTGGCACTTAAGCATGGTATTACAGTTTTGAATAGCCCTGGTACGATTGATGCTGATTATAGAGGTGAAATTAAAGTTATTTTGATTAATCTCTCCAAGGATAATTTTGTTATTAAAAATGGTGAACGCATTTGTCAAATGGTGGTAGCTAAACATGAGAAAGTGACCTTTTCATTGGTGGATCAGTTAGTAGATTCAGAAAGAGGGGCTGGTGGATTTGGCCACACCGGTAAGTTATAAATGTTTTTAATTCGTATTGTGTTTTATTAGATCGCTTTTATGTGTTTTGTTCTTTGAGGTAGGTTTAGTATTTTTTGCAATATTACTTTGTTCATTGTTTTGTATAAAACTCATTTGATTTAGTGAGGAAATATTGACTATTGAATGATTTTTAAAGTTTATTAAAGAGAGAATCGGGCAGATAAAACGAACCATTATTATTCTCTTAGGATATGTTTTGGTGGTGAGTTTGATGTGATCATTCAAATTAAAATTTTATCGCATGAAAAATTTATATTGGCTTTTGGCTCTTGTTATTTGTTTAGGAGGATGCAAAAGTGTTAAGAATACCGTAACAGTTAAACAGAATTTGGATTCAAAAGTTTCTTTCTTGAGTCCTCAAAATAAGAGAAAGTTTGATTACTTTTTTTATGAAGGCCAACGTTTAAAAATGAATGGTGATTTAAATAAAGCAAAAAATTATTTTGTGGAATGTTTAAAAATTGATTCTTTAAGTGGTACTTGTTATTTTGAATTAGCGAATATTGCCATCGCTGCCAAAAATTATAAAGCTGCGCAGGATTTGCTGAGTAATTCGGTGCGTCTATCTCCGGATAATAAGTGGTTTCAGATTTTGTTGGGCGATTTATATCAGCAAAATAAAGATATCCCTAAAGCCATTGCTACCTATGAAAAATTAGTAGCGCGATTTCCTGATAGTGATGAATTCACATATGTTCTAGCCCAACTTTATCAAAACAATAAAGATTATCAGAAAGCCATTGATACTTACAATGTTCTAGAGAAAAGTATAGGTATTAACGAAACGATATCTACTGAAAAGGAAAAGATTTATCTGGAGATGGGTAAGGAAGGATTAGCTTATAAAGAAATTAATAAGTTGATTGATGATAATCCTTATGAGCCCAGGTATTATGGTTTTTTAGGTGATTTATATTTGTATAATAAAAATTATACCAAGGCTGAGCAAAGCTATCTAAAAATTCTTCAATTGGATGAAGGAAATGGAATGGGCTATTTTTCATTGGCCAATACTAAATTAAAGCAAGCGGATACCACTGCCTATTTTACTTATTTTGCTAAAGCATTGGATGATAAGGATCTTGCATTGGAAGTTAAATTTCAACGTTTGTTACCTTTATTGATGGGTAAGGATTTTGCGACTTATAAAGATACAAATGTTGTAGCTGAATTGTTTGATCGCTTAACTATTGTTCATAAGGACGACGCCCGTAGTTATGTGTATTATGCCAATTACCTTCAAAATAGAGATAAGCCGGCTGCTCTTGTTCAATATAAAAAGGCATTGAGTATTGATAAGAGTAACCCTGCGCTGTGGCAAGATATGTTTCTGTTAGAAATCGATTTAGGATTATTTGAGGACTTATATACCGGAACTGATGAAGTGCTTTCTATTTTTCCTGAAGAGCCTTTATTTAATCTGTTTTATGCCTTAGCCGCCATGCAGAAGGAGGAGTATATACATGCAAAGGAAAAGTTACAGAATGGTCTAGAATATGCGGGTGATAATCTTACTTTAAAGGGGCAAATGCATGCTTATCTCGGGGATGTAGAACATAGTCTAGGTAATTCAGATGAGTCCTTTAAACATTACGAAAAGGCTTTAGAAATCGATGATAACAATGTGGTTGTGCTAAATAACTATAGTTATTATTTATCTGTTGAGAATAAGGAGCTGGAAAAGGCTGAAAAAATGATTTCTAAGTGTATTGAGTTAGAGTCAGGTAATGCTACCTATTTAGATACGTATGCTTGGGTTCTTTTTAAAAGAGGAAGGTTTTTTGAAGCTAAATACATTATTGAAAGAGCTATAGATAACGGAGGTGTTGACAGTGATGTTATTGTAGAACATTATGGAGATATTTTGTTCATGAATAATAAGGTGGAGGATGCTTTGATTCAGTGGAAAAAGTCTTTGGATATGGGTAATGAATCGGTGGTTTTAAAACGAAAAATAGAATTAAAAAAGTATGTTGCTGAATAGGGTTATATGTGTAGTAGGGTGCATTATTCTCTTTGTTAGTTGTAAAACGACGGAAAGGATTACCTTGGGGAAAGTTTCTAATATTAGTGATGCCAGATTGCGTAATCAATTGGATGCAAATCAAGTTGTTTATGATAAGTTATATTTAAAAAAAGTCCAGTTTAACTATAATGATGGACGTAGTAAAAAGTCCTTTAAGGGAAGTTTTGTTATTGAAAAGGATAGTCAAATCATTGTTTCTATTTATGCATTAATGGGTATTGAATTGGTGAGGGCTAAATTCACGAAAAATGAGGTCGTTATTCTTGATAAGCATAATAAAGTGGCTATGTTCACTAATTACAATTTTTTTAGTACGAAGTATGGATTAGATCTTGATTTCTTTGCGCTCCAGTCGATTTTAAGTAATTCTCTTTTTTTGTATCCTTCTGATGGTGATTATATGGATGGATTAAAAAAGTATAAACATCATGTCGAAGATGACTTTTATTCTTTTAAATCTTTAAAGGATAAAAGATTAGGAAGGTTAAGTAGACGTAGTAATAATAATATAATTCTCCACGAAATTGATATTTATCCTGACTTATATCGTATTTTTAATGTGTATATTAAGGATTTCTCAACTAATCAGTCCGTTTTTATTAAGTATAAGGATTTTAAATCCTTTGATGATATCTTGTTTCCTGAAAGGTTAGAAATTAAAGCAGCGCATGGTTCTCAGGTTTTTGATGTAGATTTAAAAATAAATTTTTTAGAAATAAACGATGGTGGTAGCCTTCATTTTAAAATTCCTTCGAGTTATACCTCTAAAGCTTTGTAGTGTTGCCATACTTATTTGCTTGGTACTAACTGGAATTTCGGCACAAAGTACTGATGTTGAGTCCTTAAAGAAGCAACGTGAGCAGTATGAAAGAGATATTAGTAATGCAAAAAAGCTTTTAAAGACAAAGGGTAATACGCGTATCGCTTATCTGAATGATTTAAAGTTGATTAATGCGCAGATAAGTGCCCAAAAGTTGGTAATTGCCTCATATAAAAAGGAAATGGAGGCTATTACGGAACAAATCAATATAAATAAGGAGCTTACTGCTTCCTTGGAAGAAGAAATTAGTTTCTTGCGTGATGGCTATAAAAATCTAATTTTGTCTGCACATAAGCAGATGGGATCCAATTACAATGAGTTTATGCTTGTTTTTAGTGCCAAGTCTTTTTCTGAGGCCTATCGGCGATTTCATCTCATGAAACAATATGCTTCTTATCGAAAAAAGCAAGGTCTGGTTTTAATTGACACTAAATTAAGACACGATAGTATAGTTCGTGAAAATGAGATTATACTTGAAAGTAAACAAAAAAGATATTTAGCTTTATTGAATGAAATAGAAAGTTTAAAAAGGAGTGTTTCTCAAAAACAAAAATATATAGCTGATTTAAAAAAAGACGAAAAATGGTTAAGGCGTGAAATTCTTAAAAAAGAAAGTGCTACCAAAAAATTACAAGCGAGTATTGAAAAACTCATTAGGGAATCTTCTTCCGAGGTAGGTTATTCTTTTTCTAATTTCCATAGTGCTAAAGGTAAGTTAAATTGGCCTGTTGAAAATGGTATCGTAACCAGTAGTTTTGGTGAACATAATCACGCCGTTTTAAAGGGCGTAAAAATTAAGAACAATGGCATTGATATAACAGCATCGAAAGAGAATAGGGTTAAATGTGTCTATGAAGGTACTGTAAGCCGCGTTATTGCTATTCCTGGATACAATAAGGCGGTCATTGTGAGACATGGAAAATATCTGACCGTCTACGCCAACTTGGCCAAGGTTGATGTAAAAAATGACCAAGTTGTTAAAAGTAATCAAAGTATCGGTCAAATTTTTGCTGATAATGAAGATAAGAATGGTATCTTACATTTTGAGATTTGGGAGGAGAGTAAAAAGATTAACCCTTTAGAATGGTTGCAGAAATAGCACTTTATAATTAAAAGAAAAATATTTACATTTGAGTAACTATTTGTGTAATTTGTAGTATAATGTAAGTGTAAATTACTAAGACATAAATGGATTTAACTGTGGAAAGAGTCGTTATAAGTTCTGACATTAAGAATATTAGCCTAATCGAGAAATTGATTGATGATATTTCGAGTCAATACGATATACATTCGGATGTATATGGTAAGCTATTGTTAGGCGTTGTTGAAGGTGTTAACAATGCAATTGTACATGGAAACAAGCTAGATTCGTCTAAAAATGTAAAATTAGAATATCAAATATCCGATAAAGATATTCAAATTGTCATTATGGATGAAGGAAAAGGATTCGATTACACTAAGGTTCCAGATCCAACTTTACCTGAGAATGTTGAAAAGACGCATGGTAGAGGTATTTTTTTGATGAACCATTTAGCTGATGAAATTGATTTTGAAAAAGAGGGTAGTATGGTTAAGTTAACATTTAATTTGTAGGTGATTTATTTTGATTATGAGGATGTGTCTGATATACAGTTAGATACTGATTTATTGAAGCGCTGGATAAATATTATTGTAGACCAGCATAAAGGTATTTGTAAAGAAATTTCCTTTCTTTTTTGCTCTGATGAGTATATTTTAAAAATCAATCGTGATTATTTAAATCATGATTATTATACGGATGTTATAACTTTTGATTATTGCGAAGATAATTTCATTAGCGGAGACATTCTGATTAGTTTAGATACGGTACGTTCTAATGCCAAGGAGTATAACACTGTTTTTAAAGACGAATTACATCGTGTTATTATTCATGGTATACTTCATTTATTAGGTTTTAAGGATAAAACAGACCAAGAAGATGCAGCTATGCATGCTTTAGAGGATCAAGCACTGGAAGTTCTTAAAACAATTTCATAATTTCACTGTTTTTTTATTGTAAATAACTGAATGCATGTACCTTTGCATTCTTATTGATTTGTTATGGATTTTAATTACGATATTATTGTGGTTGGAGCAGGGCATGCTGGTTGTGAGGCAGCAGCAGCTGCTGCTAATTTAGGTTCTAAAACATTGTTGATTACAATGGATATGAATAAAATAGCCCAAATGAGCTGTAATCCGGCCATTGGCGGTATTGCGAAAGGTCAAATTGTTCGCGAAATTGATGCCCTGGGTGGATATGCAGGTGTAGTAACTGATAGATCTTCTATTCAGTTTCGACTTTTAAATAGATCAAAGGGTCCTGCGATGTGGAGTCCAAGGGCACAGTGTGATAGAATGGTTTATTCTTCCCAATGGAGGTCGATCTTAGAACAAACAGAGAATCTATATTTTTGGCAGGATACGGTGGTTGATATTCAGTTTGACGGGAATCGTGTAAAATCTGTTCTTACGAAAATGGGAGTGGAGTTTACTTGTAAAGCCCTTATTTTGACTAATGGTACTTTTTTAAACGGACTTATGCATATTGGGCAAGTGCAAATGGAAGGCGGTCGTATTAGTGAAGCTAGTTCCTATGGTCTTAGTAATAAAATGAAGGATTTTGGGTTCGTCACTGATCGTATGAAAACTGGTACTCCTGTTCGTGTAGATGGAAGATCTGTTGATTTTTCAAAATGTGAGGAACAGGTAGGTGATGATACCTTTTATAAGTTTTCTTACTTACCCGATGAACAGTCTAAATTAGTTCAGAAAAGTTGTTGGTTGACTTATACCAATACCAAAGTCCATGAGGCCTTAGAAGCAGGACTGCATCAATCTCCTTTATATGATGGCACTATTCAAAGTATGGGTCCTCGTTATTGTCCGAGTATCGAGACAAAGATTGTAACATTTGCCGATAAGGATAAGCATCAATTACATTTAGAACCAGAAGGAGAAACAACGATTGAGTATTATTTAAATGGGTTTAGTAGTTCTTTGCCTTTATCTGTTCAGTTAGCCGCCTTAAAACATATACCCGGACTAGAAAATGCTAAAATATTTCGTCCCGGATATGCCATTGAATATGACTTTTTTGATCCTACTCAGTTGCACCATACTCTGGAAACTAAGTTAGTAAATCATTTGTATTTTGCTGGCCAGATTAACGGTACTACCGGCTATGAAGAAGCCGGAGCCCAAGGGTTAATGGCTGGCATAAACGCGCATCTAAAATTGCAAGGAAAGGAATCGTTTGTGCTTGGGAGAGATGAAGCTTATATTGGCGTTTTAATTGATGATTTGGTGACCAAAGGTGTAGATGAACCCTATAGGATGTTTACTTCTCGTGCCGAGTATCGTATTTTATTAAGGCAAGATAATGCTGATATAAGGCTGACTAAAAAAAGTTTTGATATAGGATTAGCCAAAAAGGAACGTTTACTTTTACTAGACGAAAAATTAAAGTATAGAGATTTAATTATTGAATTTGTGGATAATTTTAGTATAAAGCCTAAGTATATAAATGATTATTTATCCACTGTAGATACCACTCCGCTTAAGCAAACGGTTAAATTAAAAGATGTTCTTTTGCGTCCACAAGTTAGTATTATGGGACTTATTGAGTATATAGAACCTTTTAAAGAGCATTGTTCTCAAATTCCCATTCAGCGAAGAATGGAAATACTCGAGTCTGCAGAAATTTTCATTAAGTATCAAGGATATATCAATAGGGAAAGGATGATGGCCGATAAATTATCGAGATTGGAAAATCTTGAGATAGAAGGGCGTTTTAATTATGAAGAATTAAAGAGTATTTCTACCGAAGGACGCCAAAAATTGGCTAAAGTTAATCCTAAAACTATCGGACAAGCTAGTCGTATTTCCGGTGTAAGTCCAAGCGATATAAATGTACTTTTGGTTTTGATGGGTCGTTAATGCGTTCCACGTGGAACGGAATAAAACAAAAATATGGATATAAAAGGAAAAGTAGTTGATATTACCAATCGTAATATTTTTAATGGAATTGTTTCAATTTGTAATGGAATGATCACAAACATTGAAGAAATTCAGGAGGAATGCACGCATTATATATTACCTGGTTTAATTGATGGACATGTTCATATTGAGAGTTCCATGCTCACACCAACCCAGTTTTCAAAGATAGTTGTTCCACGTGGAACGGTAGCTGTGGTTACAGATCCTCATGAAATAGCCAATGTGATGGGGGTTGAAGGTGTGAATTACATGATTGAAGATGCAAAAAAAACGCCCTTGAAGTGTTTTTTCGGTGCACCTTCGTGTGTTCCGGCTACGTCTTTTGAAACCAGTGGGGCTATTATTAATGCTACAACGATTAATGAGTTATTGCAGCGGGACGATATTTGGTTCTTATCGGAAATGATGAACTTTCCAGGGGTTATCTTCGATGATAAGGAGGTTTGGGATAAAGTGAAGGCGGCTCATTCTAATGGAAAAAGAATTGATGGACATGCGCCAGGGTTGATGGGTAATGATTTGAAAAAATATACCCGTGCCGGAATTAGTTCTGATCATGAATGTGTATCGGTAAAAGAAGCTATACAAAAAATAGAACAAGGGGTATGTATTCAAATACGGGAGGGAAGTGCGGCTAAAAACTTTAAGGTTTTAGCACCTCTTTTTCATACACACCCTGATGATATTATGCTTTGTACCGACGATTCACACCCAGATGAAATTATTCAAAAAGGACATATCGACAAAATTATTCGTCTAGGATTGTCATTAGGACTTGATATCTTTGACCTGTTAAAAGCAGCCATATTGAAGCCTATTGAGCATTATCAGCTTCCTGTGGGTAGACTACGTGTAGGTGATGCTGCTGATCTGATAGTGGTGGATACTTTGACTGATTTTAATATTCTTGAGACTTTTATCGATGGCCAACCAGTATATGGTCAAGGTAAAGTACTGTTTGAGGTTCCTACATCTAAGGTTATTAATAATTTTAATATTTCAAGCATCTCAGAAGAAGATATTTGTGTTGCCTATAAAAAGGATTGCAATATTCGGGTTATAGAGGCTAAAGATGGTGACCTACTAACGGATGAATTTATATGGACTCCTTCTAATTCTTCTGGTTTTATTAAGTCTAGTGTTAATGATGATATTCTTAAAATTGTGGTTTTAAATCGATACAAAACGGCTCCTCCAGTCGTTGGATTTATTAAAAATATTGGTTTAAAACAGGGTGCCATTGCTTGTAGTGTGGCTCATGATAGCCATAACTTAATTGCCGTAGGTGTATCTGACAAGGATATAGTAAGTGCTTTAAATGAAATTATTGCTCACAAAGGTGGAATGGCCTACGCTTTCAATGATGATAAAGATTGTTTAGCTCTGGAAGTAGGCGGTTTAATGACGGGTAAACCAGGTAGGGTTGTTGCAGAAAAATACCAAACTTTAAATATAAAGGCACAAGAGTTAGGTTCTACATTGGCCGCCCCTTTCATGACATTGTCGTTTATGAGCCTCTTGGTAATACCAAAACTTAAAATAGGTGATAAGGGATTGTTTGATGTGAGTAGCTTTTCTTTTACAAATTTATATGCTTAATGGATAAATCTATTAATCCAAAAATTGAATTACTAAAGGAGAAAATTGCTGTTTTACCTTCTGATCCGGGCGTGTATCAATATTACAATAAGGATGGGAAAATTATCTATGTGGGTAAAGCAAAAAATCTAAAGAAAAGGGTTTCTTCTTATTTTGTAGGACGTCCCGATAATGGTAAAACAGCTTTACTGGTACGAAATATCTGTAATATTGAGCATATCGTTGTTAATAGCGAGGAGGATGCACTATTATTGGAGAATAATTTAATTAAGAAGTACCAACCTCGCTATAATGTACTTCTTAAGGATGATAAATCTTATCCTTGGATTGTTGTAAAGAATGAACCTTTCCCTCGTGTTTTTTCTACCAGGCATATAGTTAAAGACGGGAGTTTGTATTTTGGACCCTATACATCGCTAGGTATGGTTCGTACCTTACTTGATCTATTTAAATCTACCTATCCTTTACGTAATTGTAAGCTTAATTTGGCTTCCCAAAAAATTGCTGAAGGGCGGTATAAGGTTTGTTTGGAATATCATTTAGGGAATTGTAAAGGACCTTGTATTGGTGCTTATGCGGAGGATATTTATCGCCAGAATATTGAATCTATAAAAAATATATTGAGAGGTAATATACATGCTGCTATTAAATATTTAAAGGATTTAATGTTGGATCATGCTTCTAATTATAGGTTCGAAGAAGCCGAAGAGCTGAAACAAAAAATTAAGCAGTTAGACAGTTATCAAAGCAAATCTACCGTGGTAAGCTCAAATATTAATAATGTGGATGTTTATTCTATTATTGATGATAATGATGCGGCCTACGTTAATTTTTTAAAGGTCGTTAATGGTGCCATTATACAAGCCCATACCATTGAGTTGAAGAAAAAACTTAATGAGTCGCTCCCTGAATTACTTTCTTTGGCGATTACAGAAGTAAGAGAACGACTTCATAGTACGTCCAGGGAAATTATAGTGCCCATTTTTCCGGATTCCAAGTACGAAAATATTAGGTTTATTATACCTCAAAAGGGTGATAAAAAGAAGTTGTTGGAACTTTCGCAGAGAAATGTTACTTATTATCGTCTTGAAAAGCTTAAACAGTTGTCCTTACGTAAAAAAGAAACGCCTGAGGATCGTATAGTCAATACTATGCAAAAGGATTTACGACTTAAGGATAAACCAAAGCATATTGAGTGTTTCGATAATTCAAATATTCAGGGCAATTTCCCCGTTGCAGCTTGTGTAGTGTTTAAAAATGGTAAACCTAGTAAAAAGGATTATCGACATTTTCATGTAAAAACAGTGGTAGGACCAGATGATTTTGCTAGTATGGAGGAGATCATTGAAAGACGATATTCACGTTTGATTCGAGAAAATGAGGCTTTACCTAATCTGGTTATTATTGATGGGGGTAAGGGACAATTAGGTGCTGCTATGAAAATATTTCGTCGCTTACAGATCGATGATCAAGTGGCCGTAATCGGTATTGCCAAACGGTTGGAAGAGATTTTTTTTCCAGGAGATCCTGTTCCTTTATATCTGGATAAAAACTCAGAGACATTAAAAATTATTCAGCATGCCCGTAATGAGGCGCACCGTTTTGGAATAACATTTCACCGTAACCAACGTTCTAAGAATTTCGCTACTTCGGAATTACATCAGATAAAAGGAATTGGTGATAAGACTGCTCAAAAGCTTCTAGGCGACTTTAAATCCGTTGAGCAAATTAAAAAATTAAGTTTGCAGGAAATGGAACATTCTATTGGTGCCGTAAAGGGTAAATTAGTGTGGAATCATTTTCAAAGTACCTGATTTTTTAAGCCGACCTATGCATATATACATTGGTGAACGTGAAAAAGTGATGTAAAGTCTATTACGAATAATAATTATTGCCATTCGAGTTGTCAGTTAATTGTTTTGAAATATTACCCTTACTAAAATAAGGCTTCCAATAGTTCTTGTTGTTTTAATTCTTCCCATCCTAAAAATAGGGTGGTTGTTTTTTCTTTTAATGATTTTGTTTCGTGGAAACAGTTTATCATGCTTGACTCTAGTTCTTGAATTTTGTTCTTATCGGTGGCATTCGATTTAATAGCTGCTTCTATTATAGTACCTTTGTTTACTTTTAATACTATTTCGAAACGTTTACCTGACGCTGATTTAATTCGCTTCTTAAGTTCATATTTGGGACTATAGCCAAAATTCCAGTTCCATGTATTAAATTTATTTTTTACTAAGTCATTAATGTACTCATAGTCCTTATCTGATATATTATAAGATTCACACTCGTAATTTTTTATGATGTATTCAGTCAGCTCTTGTACAAATAGTTCTACTGTTTTACTTTCTTTTAGGTGCTCATGAATATTTGTCACTTTACTTCTAACCGATTTCACCGCCTTGTCTTTGAATTTTAGTGGGTCGTTTTTCAATGATTGTGTTAATGAACCCAATTGACTATTAAAAAGTAATGTACCATGATGCATAACCCTATTTTTAAACACGTGGGAGGCATTACCACTAATTTTGCATCCATCTATTAAAATGTCATTTCTCCCTCCAAAATGAGCTTGTATTCCAATAGATTTTAAGAAGGCAACAATGGGACTTGTGTATTTTTTAAAATTTACCAATTCGCCTTTGATGCCTGAAGTGATAAAACAAAAATTGATATTACCTGGATCATGAAATACCGTCCCTCCACCAGATAGCCTTCTTACAACTGGTATATTATTTTCTTTAACAAATTTATAATTAATTTCAGCAAGCGTATTTTGATGTTTACCTACAATAATACTTTTAGAATTGATGTAGAGAAAAAATATGTCGTCTTTAAAATTTTTTAATAAATATTCTTCGCTGGCTAAATTTTGAAAAGGATCGCTTTTTTTACTGAGTATAATTCGCATGTAGCTGTATCGTTTATAAGGAAATTAATTATATAAAAATCTCAGACGATTAAAATACTGTAAATAGTGACTATTTAATATTGTAAAATATTGAAATACAATATATTATATAACTTATATAAAAGTAAAAACTTAATCGTCTTTGCTGCTAATCTAGGTAAAATTTTGACAAATTGTTCTAATTTTACACATTAGAACAAATTTTGAAGTGGATAAGTTTAATTTATATATATAACTATTTAAAAACATACATGCGTGTAGTTGTTCAAAGAGTATCTGAAGCTTCAGTTACGATAAATAATAATATAGTTTCTTCTATTCAAAATGGTCTTTTGGTTTTATTGGGCATTACGAATGATGATGATAAAAACGATATTGAATGGCTTTGTAAAAAAATTGCCAATCTTAGAATTTTTTCCGACCATAGTGGTGTGATGAATCAATCATTACTAGATGTCAATGGTGAATTATTAATTGTGAGTCAATTCACCCTTTATGCAAAAACAAAGAAGGGTAATCGACCTTCCTATATTGAAGCTGCCAAAACGGAGGTATCTAAGCCGTTATATGAAGCTTTTATTTCTTATGCAGGGCAGTTGTTAGGTAAGGAGGTTAAAACGGGCGTATTTGGGGCTCAAATGAAAGTTTCACTAACTAATAACGGACCTGTGACCATTATTATTGATTCTAAGAATAGAGAATAAAGCTGCTATTGTGACTGGTATCTTTCTATTCTGATAATTTATCTTTAGAAAAATCTTAGAAAATTTATTAGGAATTAAATGAACCTTATCGAGTATCCAGCTAACTTAATCTTATTAACCATAGTCTTGCTATGCTTTCCCTTATTAAGTTGTTAATGGCATTTGTATGATCCTTGTGGAGTTTTAGGTCTTATTACGATTGATAGACTTAATGTTTGTTTGCCTATCCTATCTGTTGGTAGGGCACTCTCTTGCTTGGTTTGTTTTGATTAACATAAGTTGGGTTAAAATGAAGTTAAATCCAGTTTTCCTGGAATTTTTATATCAGTCATTTATTATTTTAGGGCCGCTTAAAACATTGTAATTAATTACTTACAAAATGGACATCAACGTTAAAGGAATTACTAAAACGTACGGTCCGCAAAAAGCTTTGGACAATCTCTCGTTTAAAGTTAGGACCGGCGAAATCCTGGGTTTTCTTGGACCGAATGGCGCAGGAAAAACAACTACTATGAAAGCCATTACTTGTTTTATATCACCGAATGTCGGTGATATTACTGTGGGTGGTAAATCAGTTCTTGAAAACCCTGATGAAGTGAAAAAAAACATTGGTTATTTGCCCGAGAACAACCCGCTTTATTTAGACATGCCTGTTATGGATTATCTTCAGTTTATTGGAGAATTGCAGGGAGTTGCTAAATCGAAGCTTAGAGATAGGGTTAGGGAAATGGTGGCTAAATGTGGTCTCAATGACGAGAAACACAAAAAAATTGGGGAGTTATCCAAGGGATACCGACAGCGTGTAGGTTTGGCTCAAGCGCTTATTCATGATCCAGAAGTGCTTATTTTAGATGAGCCTACTACTGGTTTAGATCCCAACCAAATTATTGAAATTCGTGAGTTGATTAAAGAAATTGGACGCGAAAAGACAGTTATATTGAGTTCTCATATTCTGGCTGAAGTGGAAGCTACCTGTGACAGAGTTCTTATTATTAATAAGGGTAAAATTGTGGCTGATGGCAGTCCGTCAGAGCTTCGTCATAAGGCGCAGGGAAATGAAGTACTCAGAGTAGGTATTCAGGGAGGAACAAGTCAGGAGATTTATGATGCATTAAGTGCTTTAGCAGAAACTGCTGTGGTTTCTTTTGCTGATGATAGTAAAACCCTTTTTGAAGTTGAATCGCAGCAGGGACTCTCATCTTGTGAGTCAATATTCAAAGTTTGCGTTGATAAAGGTTGGTACTTAACCCAACTTACCCCGTTAGAGAAGAATCTTGAAGATATCTTCCGTGAATTAACTGGCGGAAATATTAACGTAACAGCCGATATGATTCGAGCGAATTAGCATATTTCTATTACGGTCATTACGTCAGGGAATTATTCATGGCATACCTAGAAAAGACTTTAGTATGGAGAAGTAACCAGGGATCAGGAGGATCATAAAGTGAGGTGTTCTCTTTTATCTATCTTTTGTAGAGCCAACGGACGATTCTCACGTATGCAATAAGCATAACTGACATGTTCTACCTGACCGTTTATGTGCTAGATATATAGAATTTATTTTACAATTATTAACCGGATAGATGGATCCCCGAACGAATGGGTTTATACTTCTTTGTGTTTATTTTTTATGCCATATAAATAGCTTCTCACACACGAGCTTGATGGATATGGATTGATATAGATGGCATATGGAAGTATGTGAATTAATGAATATGAAACGAGCCATGGGATTTATTTCACACACACAGGTGGATGATGAGTTATGGAGAGTTCCATCTGACCATTGGAAAATATAATTAAACAGATGAAACTGGTATGGCCAGGGCAAGTAATCGGGCACACAGGTGAATGATTGAAATTTGCAGTGGCTAGTGAAGTTTCGCTAATTTTTTAACAGATGAAACAGATATGGATTATCACCAAAAAGGAACTGAAGGGATATTTTGATTCCCTGATGGCCTACATTCTTATTGTGGTTTTTCTGGGTTTGAGTGGATTTTTCACTTGGCTTTATGGAAACAACGATGTGTTTTTTATTAATCGTGCCACCATGCAGCCCTTTTTTGGCATTGCATATTGGACACTCTTTATTTTTATTCCTGCACTCACAATGAAGCAGATTGCCGAAGAATATAAAACCGGAACGATTGAGTTAATGCTTACTAAGCCAGTATCTGACTGGCAAATAGTTACAGGTAAGTTTCTATCTACCTTTTTGCTTATTGTAGTTTCGTTGATATTAACCTTACCTTATTATATTTCAATCGCTTCCATTGGTCCTATTGATCATGGATCGGTCTGGACAGGTTATTTAGGATTGTTATTGATGAGTGCTGCTTATATCAGTCTGGGAATTTTTGCCAGTAGTATCACATCTAATCAAATAGTTGCCTTTTTGCTAGCTCTGATCATTGGTATATTCTTCCAGATTCTCTTTGGTATTATTGCTTCTGCATTTTCGGGTGTTGCAGGTGATTTTTTGTCGTATATGGATATGCGCTATCATTACCAGAGTATTACAAGAGGAGTAGTAGACAGCAAAAACCTGATATATTTTGCATCCATTATAATGATGGGCTTGATGGCATCTGAACTATCATTGGTTAAACGAAACTTAAACTAAGAACTATGTTTAAAAAGAGTCAACTAAAATATTACATACTGCTGGTGATTGGAATCATTGTGTTAATCAATATGCTGGCCAGCAGATTCTTTTTTCGCTTGGATTTCACCGAGGATCAGCGCTATACATTAAGTGAAACCACGAAGGATATCATGGAAGGAATCACAGAGCCGGTTACTGTTACGGCTTATTTTTCTGAAGGATTACAACCACAATTTGATCAATTGAGAAATGATTTTAAAGACATACTGGCTGAATATGCTTCTCTTTCGAATCGACAAGTAGTATATGAATTTGTGAATCCAAATGAAGATCAACAATTGGAACAAAAAGCTGTAGAAGCAGGAATACAGACCGTAATGATTGAAGCTCGAGAAAAGGATCAATCGACCACCAAGAAAGCATATATGGGAGCAGTGATTCAAATTGGTGAGGCCTCTGAGACGATTCCTTTTATTCAGCCTGGTGCTCAGATGGAGTATGCCTTAACTACTGCTATAAAAAAAATGACAGTTCCGGAGAAAGCTGCTGTTGGTTTTATTAGTGGACATGGAGAGGCTCACTTGTCGGAAATGATGCAAGTGACTCAGGGCTTAGATGTTCTTTATGTTCCTGAAGAAGTAGAACTTTCTGATAGTGTTAATCTAAGTAAATATAAAACCATTGCATGGATTAATCCTCAGGATACTATACCCGAGGAACATCTGGCTATTGTAGATGCCTTTTTGGCACAAGGAGGCAATCTTTTTGTGGCATTAAACAAAGTGGATGCCCAACTCAATCAAGGTATGGGTTTCTCTAAATATACCGCATTAGGTAAGTGGTTGGAAGGGAAAGGTATTAAGGTGGAAGATAACTTTGTGATGGATGTTAATTGTGGCTCTGTAACAGTGCAGCAGCGTCAGGGCATATTTACTGTTAACCGTCCTATCAATTTTCCTTATCTGCCTATACTCTCTAATTTTGCCGAGCATCCCATTACCAGTGGCTTAGGCTCTATGGTTTTACAGTTTGCCAGTAGCTTAAGTTTTTCGGGAGATAGTACAATGAATTATACCCCTTTGGTGTTTACCTCCGATAAATCTACGACACAAGCTACTCCAGTGTATTTTAATATTCAAAAACAATGGGAAGAAAGTGATTTTCCAATGTCAAAATTAGCGGTTGCTGCTATGGTAGAATCGGATAATAGCAAAATAGTGGTGATTTCAGATGGAGATATGGCCATTAATGGTTCTGGTGATGAAATACGTCAGGTGCAACCTGATAATGCCAATTTTGTGGTGAATGCCATCGATTTTATGAGTGATGATACCGGTTTAATTCAATTGCGTTCTAAGCAGGTAAAAATGCGCCCGCTCGATCAAATAGATGATGCTGATAAGCAAATATTGAAATGGGTCAATTTTGCCCTCCCTATAATGATCATCCTGGGCATAGGAATATATAGAAACCAAAAACGAAAATTGATTCGATTAAAAAGAAAGGGGGAAAGCTATGTTTAGAAAATTCAACCTTAAAACATTAAGCGTCACTTTTGGCGTGTTGTTGGCTATTGTGGTTATCACATATTTTGTAGATAGATCCAAGGGTGTAAATACCTTAAAAAGCGTACTCTTCCATATTCAAACAGAAGACATAAATTCTGTGGTGGTATATCCTAAAGTATTGAATGGAGGAAAAATTGAATTGAAAAAAGAAGGAGATATATGGAAGGTTTGGGCTGATGGTAAAAGTTATAATGGTGATGCTGGAATCATTTCGGGATTGATTCATCAAGTAAATGACTTAAAACCTTTACGGTTGGCTTCTAAGAATAAGGATAGCTGGAAAAAATATGAGCTAACAGATTCTCTTTCCTCAAAGATTGAGTTGCTCAAAGATGCTGAGGTGCTGGAAACCTTATATATTGGTAAATTCTCTTATGTTCAATCAAAACAAAACCCAATGATGATGCAGCAGTATCCTTACCAAAGAGGACCACAAGGTACGATGACCACCTATGTAAGAGCAGGTAAGGATCATGAAGTGTATGCTGTTGAAGGTTTCTTGGGTAGCACTGTTAATCGTAATGTGGATGCCTTTAGAAATAAGCAAATTTTAAAAGTGGATAAAAATAACTTGAGCAAGATATCCTTTACTTATCCTGCTGATAGTTCATTTACAATGATTAAAAATGAGGATACATGGATGAGTGATGGAGTGGCATTAGATTCAGCTAAAGTGGCTAATTACTTATCTAAAATTTCCTCTTTAAGAGGCTCTTCATTTACGGATGATGTTCCGGCTAATTACAACTATACTGTTCAATTTCAAGATCAACAGATGGTTATGTCTGAAGTGAAAGCATGGGTCGATGGTGAAGATGTAAAGTTGAACTCTTCGCAAAATACAGGAAGCATATTCTCTGAAAAAAGAGAGGTTAACTTTTCTACTTTGTTTGTTTCTAAAGCTGCCTTGAAATAGAGGTGGGGCTCGATATTTTGTTAAATTTTAAGATAAGTGATCATGAGAAGAAAATCTTATTTGATGTTGTTATCTGTTTTGGCTATGATAACAATGCTAAGTCAACCAGCGCATGCAGAAGGAGATGTAGAAGTGTATACGGCCAATACAAAAATCTCAGTGCCTCCGGGTGAATCTTTAAGTTATAAACTACAAATTATTAATAATTCCGAGCAAACAAAGCTTTGTAACTTATATATTACGGGTATACCTCGAAGTTGGGATTATAGTTTAAAATCAGGGGCTTATAGTGTAAAACAGATAGCAGTATTGCCGGGTGAAAAGCAATCTGTTGACTTGAAGGTAGAAGTGCCACTGAAAGTAAACAAAGGAAACTATCCAATTACTGTTAAAGCCGGAGAAGCGCAGCTACCTTTGGTTGTTAATATCACCCAACAAGGAAGCAATAAAACTGAGTTTACAACTGAGCAAGCCAATATGCAAGGTCATTCTAAGGCTGACTTTTCTTTTAAAGCCGATTTAAGAAACAGAACAGGCGAAAAGCAGCTTTATGCATTGCGCAGCAATGCCCCCAAAGGTTGGCGTGTTACCTTTAAACCAAATTATAAACAAGCAACATCGGTGGAAATAGAACCCAATGCTTCTAAAGATGTGACTATTGAAGTGAAACCACCTCACAGTATTAGTGCCGGTACCTATCAGATACCCGTTAAAGCAGTGAATAACTTTAGTAGTGCTGAGCTGGAATTAGAGGTGGTAATAGAGGGTACTTATGAAATGGAAGTAACAACGCCTACAGGTTTATTAAGTGCAGATATAACGGCAGGAAGTACAGAAACGATTGATTTGTTGGTGAAAAATACAGGTTCTAGTCCTTTGAATAAAGTTAAAATGAGCGCTTCGAAACCTTCGGGTTGGGAGGTGACTTTTAAGCCGGAAGAGATTGAAGAGATTGCTGCCGGAAAAAATGCGAGCGTTAAAGCTACCATTAAAGCAGCTAAAAAATCAATTGCTGGTGACTACCTGTGTAATATAACAGCTAAGGTGCCTGAAGTGACAGATAAAATTTCCTTTAGAATGGCGGTTAAAACGCCTGCTATTTGGGGATGGTTAGGTATAGTGGTTATTGTGGGAGCCATAGCTGGTGTGGCGTTTTTATTTCGTAAATACGGAAGGAGGTAAGCATGGGTAATCCTGTTATCAAAATAGAATCGCTGTCAAAAAAATACAATCAAACAACGGTAGTCGATGATCTGAATTTACAAATAGAAAAAGGAGAGATTTTTGGTTTGCTGGGACCTAATGGTGCCGGCAAATCCACTACTATACGTATGATACTGGGTCTGGCAGAACCGTCGCAAGGAAATGTTGAAGTGTGTGGTTATTCATCGCAATATGAGCCCATAAAAGTGAAGGAAAGGGTGGGCTTTTTGCCAGAGGATGTTGGTTTTTATCATCAAATGACGGGTTATGAAAACCTAATGCTTACAGCACGACTTAATCAAATACCTTCGAACGAAGCTAAGTTAAGGGTCATAGAATTACTAAAATTGGTTGGCCTAGGACATGAAGCGGATAAAAAAACAGGCGCTTATTCAAAAGGGATGAAACAACGGCTGGGACTAGCCGATGTACTTATTAAAAAACCACAAGTTATTATTCTTGATGAGCCTACATTGGGACTGGATCCTAAAGGTATGAATGAGTTTTTAGAACAAATCAAAAACTTGAGCTTAAAAGAGGGTTTGACTGTACTGTTTTCTTCGCATCATTTGCAGCAGGTCCAACACATATGTGATAGGGTAGGTCTCTTTGTGAAAGGGAAGTTGATTGCCTCTGGGGATATCGGTAGTTTATCTGCTGAGTTATTTTCAGATAGTCTGGTGCAAATCCAGGCAGGAATAGCCATAAATGAAAACAATGGCAGTTCCGGACAAGGTATCCAGCAACTGAAATCTTCTATTTTAAATATAGAAGGTGTAAGCCAAGTGAATTTGCAGGATGATATTTTAACGATGGCGTGTACCCGCGATGTTTGTTCTATGGTGGCAAAACAAATAGTAGCTGCGAATATTGATTTAACTTTTTTGCAAAAAAAGGAATACGGCTTAAATGATATCTATAACAAATATTTTGAGGGAGGTGACCATGGAAAATAGTAATGTCTTAAAAAAGCAGTCGCTAAGCTGGTTCAAGAGACTTTTAGGTAAACAAGCAGCCGAAAGTGTTCCGGATCCTTTTAGGGTGTTGGTGCATAAGGAGATATCTGACCATATTAAAAGTTGGCGGTTTATTATTCTCATAGCCCTTATTTCCTTAACCTGCATAGGTTCTATGTATACAGCTTTAGGTAATATTTCAGATGCGCTTAAAAACAATAATGCCAATGATATATTTGTTTTCTTGAAACTTTATACCGTGTCGGACGGAACATTGCCTTCATTTTTTGTTTTTGTGGGCTTTTTAGGACCCTTATTGGGTATTGGAATGGGCTTTGATGCGGTTAATTCAGAGATGAATAAAGGAACGGTTAATAGGATATTATCCCAGCCTATTCCCCGGGATTATTTTATCAATGCCAAATTTACTGCTTCATTGGTTGTTATCAGTGTGTTATTTTTTTCACTGAGTTTTTTAGTGATGGGTATCGGTTTAATTGCCATTGGCATACCACCTACTCCTGAAGAGTTTATTAGAATATTACTCTTCACCATTGCTGCCATTATTTATGTTTCTTTTTGGTTGAATTTATCTATTTTGTTTTCTATTAAATTTATTCAACCAGCAACTTCCGCCTTAACAGGAATATCTGTATGGTTGTTTTTTTCTATCTTCTATAATATGCTGGTAAATGTTATTTTCAGTATGTTGGTTCCGGCAGGAAGAAATTTGTCGCTAATGGGAGAGAGGATGAAGCTGAATATTTTGCAGTTGGCGCCTAATCAGCTTTTTAATGAAATAACCAATGTGCTTTTAACACCTACAGTAAGAAGTGTTGGCCCATTGACGATGGAACAGGTGAAGGGTGCTATTCCTGGTCCTATACCGGTTTTACAAAGTGTAATGCTTATTTGGCCCCAGATAATAGGTATTATTGCTTTAACCGTTATTTGTTTTGTGGTTTCCTATTTACTATTCGTGAAGCGTGAAATAAGAAGTACATAGTTATTTATGTTTTAAGTACTCTTGTGCTACGGATTAAAATAAAAAAAGAGGTCTTCAATTTATGAAGACCTCTTTCTTTATTTTATGGGGTTTATGATATCGGAATTGTTTTAACAGGCCGAGGTTTCAACGCTTCGCTTTTGGGTAGCGTAATATGAAGAATACCGTCGCTGTAGCTTGCTTTAATTTCATCTACCTTCACAGAATTTTCACCTAGCTCAAATGATCTTTGAAATGCTTGATAACTGTATTCTTTTCTGGTTATTTTACCTCCTTGTTTATCTTCTTTTTCGTCTTTGTGTTCCGATGAAATAGTCAAGATACCATTGTTGTAGTTTAATTTAAAATCGTCCTTTTTCATTCCCGGTGCAGCTACTTCAATGTGGAATTCAATGTCGTTTTCTGCCACGTTAACAGCGGGTAGTGTACTTTGAGTGCCCAATAAGTTCGATTGACTCCAATCCATCAAATCATTATCGAAAAAACGATCAAAGAAGCTGGGAAAGGATGGAAACGCTTGGTTACTTAATCTTGCAAGTGTCATGATAAATCCTCCAATTATTTAGTTAGACATTTTGTTTTTAATTGAACAACGATACTTCTTCAAATTGAATGCTAATGAAGATAGATGTTACGAATAGGTAAATATGTCTGATAATTAAGAACTTAACCTGTCAAATGTGCAGTTTATACTGACTTAATTGCTGTGAATTGTAAGGTTTGGACAAATATATATGGAGGCTTTAGTAATGATATCATTCGATTTTAGATCAAATACGCAAATAAATCTTGTTTATTATTCACGTATTCGCCAAAGAAGTTTTTGGCCTTCATTCGCTCTAATAAGGGTTCAAAATCGGCTTTTTCTTTTAGTTCTATACCAACCAAAGCTGGACCCTTTTCTCGATTAATTTTTTTTGCGTATTCAAAAAGGACAATATTGTCTGTGGGTCCGAGGATTTGATTCACAAATTCTTTTAATGCACCCGGGCGCTGAGGAAAACGAACGATGAAATAGTGTTTTAAACCTTCGTAAAGCATGGATCGTTCTTTGATTTCTTCGGTACGTGTAATATCATTATTTCCACCACTAATAATGCAGACTACCTTTTTACCTTTGATATGCTCTTTATATTGCTCTAGGGCAGCAACCGAAAGTACACCCGCAGGTTCTGCTACAATTGCTTCATTGTTGTATAACTCTAATATTTTGGTACATACTCTGCCTTCGGGAACCAATAACATATCGTCTAAATATTTTTTACAGATAGGAAAAGTGAATTCACCAACCCTTTGTACGGCTGCACCGTCCACAAATTTATCAATTTCAGGTAAGGTTACTATTTGATCTGCCTTTATTGATTTGTACATGGCAGGGGCTCCTTGTGGTTCCACACCAATCAGCTGTATATTGGTGCTGTTTTGTTTGATATAGGTACTTAAGCCTGCTGTTAGTCCGCCACCTCCTACCGGAATAAAAATAAAGTCGGTTTCGGGTAACTCTTCTAGTATTTCCATACCAATGGTTCCTTGTCCTTCAATGACTTTGGCATCATCAAAGGGAGGTATAAAAGGCATATTATTTTCGGCCGTAAATTTTAATGCTTCGGTGTTGGCATCGTCAAAGGTGTCGCCAAATAAAACAACTTCAACCCATTCTTTTCCTAAGGTTTTTACTCGTTTTATTTTTTGTTGTGGTGTTGTGGTAGGCATATAAATAACACCTCTGGCCTTTAGTAAAAAACAGGATAAAGCCACACCTTGTGCATGGTTGCCAGCACTGGCACACACGATTCCTTGTTTGAGTCTTTCTTGCGGGAGAGAGGCTATTTTATTGTATGCACCCCTGATTTTATAGGAACGAACGACTTGTTGGTCTTCTCGTTTAAAATATATATCTGCTTGGTATTTCTCTGAATAGGTTGGGTTGTATTCCAGGGGTGTTTTTTTGATAACACCTTGTAAACGCTTTGCTGCTTCCTGAATATCTTTTAACTGGGGGATGTATATTTTTTGTTGACTGTTCATTCTTGTTTTTTATTAAATGGCTATGCTTTCATACTTCGTCGAAGATCCTCTGTTTGCTCTTTTTATAACAAAGATATCTTGGTAAAATCAATATAAAATTTGATCTGTTTAAGCTATCTGCAATATTAATGCTTTTAACTTATAGTTTTGTACAATATGAAAAGGCTTTTTTTTACTAAACATCCCCAAAGGTGATCCGCTTTTTATCCAAGTTTTTTTAGCTGATAAAGATGTCTTAGGAGAAATAAGTCCTAAAAACTATGATGTTTGCCTAAGAAGGATCACTGATATGAAAGAACAGCGAGATCATAAGCGCCTCATAATGTTTGTCAGCCACAATATTTTGAATCCGTATTTTGGTACTCATTTAATAGGTTTATTATTAAATATCAAATTCTTGTATAAATTTTTTCTTTTGTTTTCTTCGGGATATCCACATTATCATACCAGTTATAGGAAGCGAAGCGCAAAATAAGCTGATCAGAAAGGCACATATTTTTCCTGGAATACCCAGTATATTACCTGTATGGATATCATAATTCATACGTCGTATTTTTTCGGGCAGTCCGGCCATTTCATATCTGCCATAAATATGTTTTGGTTTTAATTCTTGAAGTGTATATTGGTCATAAAAAATGTAATCCATTTTCCAGTGGGTCGAGGGCTCACGGTTTAGTTCTACCAATATAGATTCGTTGTCCTTTTGAGGGGGATGTATTTCAAGAAAAGGTATATTCTTATTTTCATTTTTCACTTTTTGATAAACCATATCAATAGCTTGTGTAGGGTAGTTATATTTCTCTTTTTGCGTGATATCGGATGGCAACATTGTATATTTTACTTCCATCTGACCACCAAAGGATGTGTATATAAGTTTGGCAAGGCTGCCAAATAACCAGGATGCTCCAGTGAGGGCAATAATAAGTGCAGGGATGAGTATATAAAATCCTACTACTTTATGAATAGATGCTGTTTTTATATGTTTGGTTTTGTTACGTGAGAATGAAAATACTCCTTTGATACGGAAATTTCTAGGCCACCATAAAATGAGGCCAGTAATTAATAAAATGAGAAAAATGAGGGTACCTATGGCAACGATCGGCATTCCTATATTTAAGGGTAACCATAGAGCCATATGGCCATGAAGTACAAGTCCCCAAAATGATTTTAGATAATCTATTGATTTAATATATTCACCTGAATATGGGTTTATGTATACTGCACTATAGTGCATGGGTTCAGCCTGATAATAAACAATTTCAAGGGCATCGTCCTTTTCTCGATAGATAGCGGCATGGATTTGGATCCCAGGATTTAGTTTTTTACCGATGGAGATAGCTTTTGAAGGAAGTATTCTATTTTTGTTTTCTGCTTGAACTTTTTTATAATCGGCGTTTAGAGATTCAATCTCTTCTTTAAAGGCATATAATGCACCTGTAATAGAAATAATAAATACAATAATTCCTGAAATAATACCGAGATATAAATGAATATGTCTCATTAATTTTTTGAATAGCATTGTATTGGCTTTGAATTCGTATTTCATATTCTGTGTGAAATGAGGAAAAGCCCGGAACTTGTGGATTCCAGGCAAATAGCAATAGAAAATAATACCCTATCCAATGTCAGATATGAATAGCAATATATTGTTTTGTCTACTGATAAAGCGCTAAAATAGCTTTGGCATAATTACCTTCCACGTCAGCGCCTTTTGTAGCTGTATTGGCTTGAGTGTCTATCACGTAAATAGAGGCAAATGTTTGACTGCTGACTCCCAAATATAATTTATCATCTTCAATGAGGTAAGCACTATTCCATCCGCCACCACCTTTAGGTATATTAGGTAGTAAAGTGAATGTTTGGTTATATAGATCTATAATTCCTGTTTCAAGTATTGGATTTTCGGCATTAGGAGCATAAGCAGCCCACAAATAGGCTTGATCGTTTTCATCTTCTTTGAGTACTTTAACTACGGCCTTACCATTCTTCACATAGATCATATCGTTGATTTTATAACCTCCACTTAGGGTTTCAAAGTCGATATAAAATGTGTTATCAAATACTGTTTCTCCATTTTTGATGCGTAAGATAGCTGAGTTTTTTGAAGGAACAGGTGTATAGCCGCAGGCCAATGAAGAGGGAGAAAAAGTATAAATGTCGCCCAATTCATCTTTTTGTAAAGCATTCATAGTGAAATATCTACCTATGTTGGGAGCTCTATTGTCTGAAATGATTGTTTCAAATTCCAATTCCGGATAACTAAATACAGCAACATAAGCTTGGTTGGCATTGGGAGTAGAAAAATCACCACTTGAACTGATATGATAATAAGCTGCAAATAGTTTATTGTCGCGAACTTTCATATCTACCGGAAAAGCCATTAATTGCTCGTTTTCGATATTGCCAAAATCGATAGATACCGTTTTTGTAATGCTCATGGTATTGGTATTTATTAGATATATCTTTTTATCAGATAAACCCGAACGTGCGGATCCCATTAATACCATAGAGGCTTCGTCAACTACATCTATGGCATAGATATTCAGATCGGTATAAAAGCCCTCTCCTTTGGTGAGTGTGCCATTTATCAATTCATAACTTGTGAATTCCGGTGCGCTGGTGTATCCCGTAGAAAAGATCTGATCTACTCCCTGTATAAAGACCATCCATGCAGGTTGTTCAAAACCATTATTGACAGGGGAAATAGTACCTGAATAGAGTGTCTCAGCATTACTTAATACATCAACCACCGGGTCTGTTGCTGATTCAATTCCAACGTAATAACTGGTTTCTATTGGAGTTATTTCTTCACCATCTTCTGTGCAGCCGGTAAAGGTGAATAGGGCTGTCAATACTAATTGACTTACATTAAAAATATGAAATTTCATGGTTTTTATTTAAATGAATGTATAAAATATCTCATCTTAAAACTGAGTGTTCTTCCGGGTCGACGTTGCTCAAAATTGTCGTATCTGTCCTGATCTAAGAGGTTGATGATGCCTGCAGAAATGTTGTACCTTCCGTTTTTTAAACTGTATACGAAGTCAAGGTCGGTGGAGTATTGCGTAGGCACTTCTTCTTTATCTTTACTGGCTAGATATTCCCAGCGATAGGGAAAACTATGTACATAGTATTGGCTGGCTGTCATCGAAAAGCGATCTGCTTTACTGAACACTTCTTCGAACTGATAAGTAAACTGAAGATTGCCAAATAGATATGGTTCATTAGGTTTTCGTGCATTGTGGAAGTTTGTTTTATTATTGCCTGAATTATTGCGTATATCTACATAGGTGCCATTTAGTGTTATCTTAAGTGCTTTTTTATAATGATAAACACCAGATATGTCGATTCCTTTGGAGAGGGTACTGGCATCGTTGATATGTCTGGCTTTAATACCGGTAACTTCTTGTCTAATAAAATCACTGGCATCGCGAATAAAGGCATTGAAGGATAGAATAGAATGACCATTAGGGTGTTTTTGGCTGAAAATAATGCCTACATTGTAGTTGTGACTTCTCTCTGGTTGAAGAGATGGGTTGGCCACATTGTTTAATCCATCGCCAAAAAGTTCAAATAGTTCAGGGAAGCGAGTTGCATATTCATAGGAGCTCTTAAATTGAAATTTGCCCCGATGTAAGGTTCCCGAAAATCCATATCCTACAAAGTCTTTATCAATATTAACCGGAATGGATTCATTACCTTGATAATCGGTTTCTATAGATTCTAGCTTGTAGTTGTACCATTTAATGAATAAAGAGCTTCGTAATAAATCGTTGAAAAATCGATTGGTGTATGAAAGTCCTGTTGCGTTTTTTATTACGGTGTTGGGATCTTTAAATTGGGTGTTGTTTTGGTTTTTGAGCTGGTCTGATCCTTTTAGATTAAGGTAGTTAAGACTTATATTTGCTGCTAAACCATGTTTTTCGTTCAGCTGATATTCGAGATAGGTATTGCCTAAAATATTGGTGACATCTAATGTTAGCAGTGTTTTTCGGTTTTCTATTTCACCTACGTTTTCATGAAAGAATGTTTTGTTGGCGAACCAATCGTAGCGATAACTGCTGGTATCACTATTGATATTATCTGAGAACACTCCTACAAAATAGGATCGTAACCCAAGTTTATGTTTCCATATATTGTTGTTCTCGTATTGAGCGTTCACAATCCATTTATCTTCGGCCGTAGATACTTCACCATAGGGTATTTTGGCTTGTCCAACCGCATGTGTGGGTTGTTGAATTTCATTGTAGTTATCTGAATACATAAGACCAAACATTAGGTTATCGGCCCATCTTGTCTGTGTGAAGCCTGTTTGCAACCAAAACATTTTTGACTCGTAGGCATCGTGGAAGCGTTCAACCCAAGTAGCTTGTTCGCTTTCTTTCCCTGTTGTAAAGTCAACCAAATATATGGGGACTTTATAGTTATTGTCTGCTTTGTTATAAAAAGACATCAATTGAAGTGTATAGCCAGAACTAGTATCTCTGTATTGAGAATTTACGGAAGCAACGTGGGTTCCAAAAGAACCTAGGGAATAGGAAGCATCCAAAAAAGATTCTTTCTTTTTCAATGTCACTACGTTGATGGCACCTCCAAGCGCATCGGCAGATAGATGAATAGGAACTACTCCTTTGTAAACTTCTATACGTTCTATCAGATTGGCAGAGAAGTTATTAAGACTCAAAGAGCTGCCAAAGTAGTCCATGGGTATTCCATCAATAAATATGCGAATTTGGTTGTTAGATAGACCGTTTAATGAAAGTGTATAGTTAGAACCTAAGCCGCCTGACTGCCGGATATTAACACCTGATAATTTTCCAAGTATGTCATTACCATTGGTAGATAAGTTTTTGAATTGCTTTGACTCAATTACCTCTATCGCATATGATTTTTCGCGTAGGATCGTAGCCTCCGATTTGCCTGTTATCATGATTTCGTCAATGGTGGTGTTTGACTCAAAGAGAAATTCATTAAATGTCAGTCGCTTCGCTTTATTCAAGTCTGCTTCCAGGTATTTGGTTTGATAACCCAGACAACTCATCACCAATTGGTATCTTCCTGGTTTATTGACCTGTAATTTAAAATGCCCATTTTCATCGCTTACCGTGCCATATGGTGTGCCTTTTAAACTAATGTTTACCAATGGTATTATTTTACCTTTGCTGTCTGTGATACGTCCGGTTATTTCTGAAATATCATGGTTTTGTGCACTTACTATACTGACTGTTAGTGCTGTGAATAGATATAATAAGCCCTTTGAGAGGGGTCTGATTTTTATTGTCATATAGTTTAATTGCTATGTTTATTTATTCTAAATAAATACAAGCAAAATTATGTGATTCTAATAACACCTCATATCCTTATTATTAGGTATTTTGAAGTTAGTAATACAGAATATTATACCCAGTATTTATGATTATGTATTGATATTATTACTACAATGCATAGCTACGGTTAAGATGACAGCTGTAGGTGTTTAATTTTTTAGGGGAGGAGATATGCCTGTTATAGCATTTGTTGGTGTCAATTTGAATGATAAAAAATGATGAATATACAAGATATATCATCATTTTTTAGGTTTGACTTAGAGTAGTATAAAATAGTAAATAGAAATAAAGTGGCTGATAGCAGCTATCAGCACAAATATGTGAAATATGGCATGGTTGTATGGGATTTTTTTAATGGCATAAAGAACTGCGCCCAAAGTATAAGCGATACCTCCAAAAATAAGCCATGCAAAGCCGTTACTATGCATGTTTTGGTACAGGGGTTTGAAGGCAAAGACAGCAGCCCAGCCCATGAGTACATAAATAACGGTTGATAAAATACGGTATTTACCGGTAAAGAAAAGTTTTAAAAGAATACCGATTAAAGCGATGCACCAGATGGCTGAAAATAATATCCAACCTGTTTTTCCTGACAATACAATTAAAGTATAGGGAGTGTATGTGCCTGCTATTAAAAAGAAAATTGCACAATGATCCAGTATGTTTAATTTGTATCTAATTTTGGGCGTTTTAGCGCTATGAAAGAGGGTAGAGGCTCCGAATAGAGTGATTATACTTATACCATAAATCAAAAATGCGAATATATATATAGTGTTGTTAAATGGGATTACCTTGATAAGCATCATATATATTGCAATAATACCAAATATAACTCCGAGTGCATGTGAAAGAATATTTAGTTTTTCCTCTCTGGCAGGGTATGTTTTGAGCGGGTATTGTGCTTTGGTAGTAGTCATCTCTTTTGTTTTGATAGAGACAAATGTAAATAATATTTTAGCTTGACACTCTGTTTTTTAAAACTTAACTTGAACAAAGTTAGTGAATAATTATTCTGGTTTAATCATCCGTTCTATATAAAACATATCAATTATGAAAATTATTTTAGGGTTTATTTTCTATATGATGTTCGCGCTTACAATAAATGCGCAGGATTCATATTATTTTAATAAAATGGTGGAGCTGTCGTTTGAGGAAGCCACTACAAAAGCAAAAGCGTCGTTAAAAACACAAGGTTTTGGCATTGTTGCGGAGTCTAATATGGATAAGATGCTTAAGGAAAAAATAGGTGTTGATTTAATGCCTTATCGGGTATTGGGAGCCTGTAATCCAAAAATTGCTTATCGGGCCATACAAGTGGAAGATAATATAGCTATTTTTTTACCTTGTAAAGTGATTATCAAGTATGTTGCTGAAAATAAAACTGAAGTGGTGATGGTGAATCCGGTAGTGGCTATGAAAGCTATTGATAATACCAAAGCTCATAAATTACTGATGGAGGTTTCTGTATTAATGAAAAAGGCATTGGATGATATATAGTGGCTGCAAGAAAACGACTGTTTTTTCTGTCTTAGAGCATTGAGATAAGCCAGTGGTGAGTGAAATGGCCAAACTATGTTCCAGAGCTATTGACAGGTATTGCCGGAATTAGTATGTTATAAACTTTGCATTTGTTATTGATTTTGTTATATCGCAGCATCGTATGTTTAGAGCTTTTATTGGATAGGTTCTGACAGGATGTATTTAAAACCGTATGAACAGAATTACATTAACTATTGTATTGTTATTGAGTGTGTTAACCTCGTTGTCGCAAAGCAAAGTAACAATTGTGGGGATGGTCATTGATAAGCAACAGCGACTTCCTTTACCCGGGGCTGCTGTTGTGCTAACAATGGCCAACGATACTTCTTTTTTGAATGGAACTATCTCTGGTGCAGATGGCACATTTTCTCTTGATGTGGAAAATCAAAAATATTTCATGACTGTTTCTTTTTTGGGATATAATGAGCTAAGAGATACCATCACCGTTCATAATAGAGGTATTGATATGGGTATGATTGAGTTAAGTGAGCAAAAATCTTTACTCAAGGAGGTAAAGGTGTTGGGAAGGATGACTACAACGCTTCAGAAGGGTGATACAACCTCTTATAATCCGGATGCTTTTAAGGTGAATATGGATGCTACTACCAATGATTTGTTGTTAAAGATGCCTGGTTTTTACTCAGTAGATGGTAAACTGATGGCTATGGGGGATACCATCAGGGAAGTGTTGGTTGATGGTAAGGATTTTTTTGAAGATGATTTAGCGAGTGCGTTGGAATTAATACCTCCTAAAATTATTCGTAATATTGAGGTGTACCCCTATCAAAGTAAGGAGGCTAAACATGGTGGTTTTGAGGAAAATGAAGATGGAAAAACAATAAATATAGTGACCAATCTTGATTCCAAGGCCTTTGTGAAAAGTGAGCTTGCTCTAGGATTGGGTAAGGAGGATAGGTATTCTGCCAAGGGGTATTATAGTAGGTTTATGCAAAGTAACCGAATAAATGCTTATGCCGATCGGAATAATGTGCAGGTACCATTGCGTATTAACAGGGGAAATTCTCAACTTTCTATATCAGGTAATGACTCGGAAAATAATAGTTTGGGTGCTAATTTTGGTCTAAGCGGTAAAATGGTTTTGAATGCCAATTATGCTTTACGTGATACAAAATCAGATATGTATAGTAGTAGTAATCGTGAATATGTGGCTGGAGCTCTACTAGGTCAAACATCTCAACAGGATAATAATTCTAATAAAGAATCCAATAGTCAACAGTTTGGATTAAGGATAGGAAGTAAGAAAAATAAAAAAAATGACTATGATATTCATTTGAAGTTTGGTAAGAGCTCATCTAATAATGAAAGTGCATTAGCGTCAGATACGCGAATGTTGGAGGAGATAATTAACACCAGCTCTAATTACCAGTTGTCGGATAATGATATGGTTAACGTTAATAGTGAGTTGCGTTATACACGTAAACTTAATGATAAAGGTAGTTCTGTATCGTTGCAGTTTGAATATGCTTACCGAAATAATGAAGGAAATAGAAAACAGGTTTCAGAAACACGTAATGAGGACGGGGATATTAGTCAGCTCATTGATCAACTATCTGACATACAAAGTAGCCAAACAGATATAAAAGCAGGTATTTCGTTTAGTGAAAAATTAGGTGAATATGGAAGGTTATCTCTAGGCTATAAATACCGTAATTATGCGCAACAATCAGAGAAGAAAACGTTGGATTACGATGCGGATCATGAAGATTATTCATCATTGGATTCATTGACTTCTAATACCTTCGATAATTTTTCGGATGTGCATTATGTAAAGATGGGTTATAGGTTTGATAAAGGGAAGTTGAAAACATATGCAGGTATTAAATTTAAAAACACTCAGATGAAGAGCGAAGAGGTATTCCCTGATTTACAAAAATTTAAAGAGTCGTTCGTTTCTGTGGAACCCAATACAAAGTTATCCTACACCACAAAGTCTAAACGTAATTATGTATTCAATTATGGTTTTAAACAGCGCATTCCATCCTTGGGTAGTTTACAAGATATTGTAAATAATACTAACCCATTGAGTATTTCAACGGGTAATCCAAACCTGAAGTTATCTTCCAGTCATAAGTTTACATTTTCAATGTCGCAGCCTGATATGAAAAAGTCATCGTTTTTTACCTTGCAGCTTAAGGGGGATATAACCAATCATATGGTAGCCCAGGACAGGGTGGTGGCTCAGAATGATACGCTGATTTTAGGGGCTTATTTTTTGCCGGCAGGAGGACAGTTTATGCGACCAGTTAACTTGAATGGGAAATACTATTTGGGAATAAATGGTGTTTACAGTATGCCTCTTAAAAAGCTAAAATCTAAACTTAATACCAGATCAGAGTTATCTTTTAACCGTACGCCCTATATTTTAAATGGCTTAAAAAATAAAGCCGATAGAATACGAGTATCGCAAAATTTTACTGTAGCATCTAATATCAATGAAAAAATTGATTTTACCTTTCATTCGCAAAGTAGTTATTCAATGATTGATAATAAGCTTAATACAGGTAATCAATTGGGTACTTTTTCGCAGCGTACTGGCATTAATCTATATTATAATTTTTATAAAAAATTCATCTTTAAGTCTAATACGAGTCAATATTTTACCGGCGGGTATGGTAGTTTAAAGCGTTCCAACAGGTGGTTTGTTAACTTAGGGCTCAGTAAAAAATTATTTGCTGATAATCAGGGCGAAATTAGTTTTTCATTGTATGATTTAGCAAATAATCAAAGTGATCAGAGCCGCCAGGTAAGTGACCTTTATATCTCAGAATCTTTTCGTCCTACCATAAATAGATTTTATATGTTGAGTTTTTCCTATAGTCTATAAGAGGGTTGTTAAATCTTAAAAAAATCTAATTCTTAGGTGTTGCGGTAAAATAAGCCTTCCTTTGTTTTATGATTGAATCTGTTATAAACCCTTTAAATACCGATTGGACTACTTGGGTAATAACTGCCTTCTGTGCATTGGTTGCAGGTATGAGTAAGAGTGGATTGAAGGGCTTTGCCATGATTAACATTCCTCTTTTAGCCAATTTGTACGGGGGCATGGCTTCGGTAGGTATTCTTTTACCATTTCTTATTTTTGGAGATATTTTTGCATTGGTTTATTATCGAAGAAGTGCAGAATGGAAATATATAAAAATACTTTTTCCTTGGGCATTAGCCGGAGTGTTGATAGCGACTTTTTTTGGGCGATATATCAATGATGAGCAATTTAGAATCAGTATTGGAATTGCCATAATAATATGTTTGGCACTCATTGTTTATAAGGATATATATGGGGGCAAACAAGTATTATCTGATAAAAAATGGTTTTCTTCTTCCTTAGGTCTTTCTGGTGGTTTTGCTACGATGATAGGAAATGCAGCTGGTCCTATATTTAATCTTTACTTGATGAGCATGCGGTTACCTAAAAATGTGTTTATCGGTACTGGTGCTATCTTTTATTTGATACTCAATTTGTTAAAGTTTCCCATCCAAATGTTTTATTGGGACTCCATATCTCTTAAGTCATTGCAGCTAAATTTTGTATTACTTCCTGTTCTTTTGACCGGTGCATTTATTGGTAAGCGTATAGTTAAATATATACCAGAAAAAGCCTATCGTTATTTTGTGATAGGCGTGATATCTGTTTCGGCTATTATGTTGTTTTTCTAACAAACTAACTTATTGGTATAAGTTATATTACGCGTTCAAAATAGTCTTGTTCTATCAGTGGTTTACCCATAAAACGTAGTAAAAGCTGGGCGGTAGCCAATACATCTTTTTCGCAATATATAGCTATTCGGTCCAGGTCATTTTCCCGGTAGTAAACATCGGCCACTTGGCTTCCGTCGATATCATCCTTGGGGGAAGGGATTCCAAAGATAGTAGTTAGTAAGTTAAGGGAGGTATAATGTTTATAGTCACCAAATTTCCATAAGTCGAGTGTATCAATAAATTTTATTTCCCACGGTTTTTTGCCGGCTATATTTAAAGCCTGGGGTAGTTTGATTCCGTTGATAAGCATTCTTCGGGCAATATAGGGAAAGTCAAATTCTTTGGCGTTATGGCCACATAGATTTCGGTCGGGACTTTTACTCATGAAATGATCCAGCATATCAGCAAATTCCATCAGTAATTTTTTTTCATCATCATTGGCAAAGCTCTTCACTTTAAAGTGCATTTCGCCTTTCACATAATGGATTACGCCAGCCGAGATGCACACTATTTTTCCGAACTCTGCATATATACCGGCTCTCTGATATACATCAGCAGGTGTTTGGTCATCTTTTAAAAAGAAAGCCGCTTTTTTGTCCCAAAGTTTTTGTATGTTTTCCTCCACTTCATTGTAAACCGGATGTTGAGGAACTGTTTCGATATCGATGAAAAGAATATTTTCGGGTTGTAATCTATCTAACATGATAATTTAGCTATTTAGATTTTGTTCTATATATTGTTTTAGTAGGTTGATGGCTACCTTATTGTTTCCTCCTTGCGGAACGATTAGGTTAGCATAGCGCTTGGTGGGTTCAATAAATTGTAAATGGCTTGGTTTCACCGTTTCTTTATATCTGTCTAATACTTGAGATACGTCTCTTCCACGTTCTATAATATCTCTGGAGATTACTCTTGAAAGGCGGTCATTAGCATCAGCATCTACAAAAATTCTCAGATCCATGAGTTCTCGCAGTTCTTTGTGTCCGAGTATTAAAATTCCTTCTATAATTACCACCTGGGTTGGATGGATAGAGATGGTTTTTTCACCTCTGGTACATGTTAAGTATGAATAGGTGGGTAGTTCAATGGTTTTGCCTTGTTTTAAACGCTTGAGGTGTTCAACCAGTAATTCGAATTCCAGACTATCTGGATGGTCGAAGTTTATTTTCTGGCGTTCTTCCAATGGTATATCCGCATTGTCTCGATAATAGGAATCTTGTGGAAGTACGGTTACTTCCCCTTGTGGTAGTTGTTCAATTATTCTTCTGACTACCGTTGTTTTTCCCGAGCCTGTTCCTCCCGCAATTTCAATTATTAGCATGCTTTTTTCTTTATCACTGATACAAAATATTTGTTTATCCTATCTTTGTAAAGATAATTACAACAAAAATAATCTTTAAAATAGAATTTCGATGATAAGACACACTGTTTTATTTAAGTTGCAGGATTTTGATACTGAGGAAGCAAAATTGAATAAGTTGAACGAGCTTAAATCTGCTTTAGAGTCCTTACCTGCCAAAATTGATGTGGTGAAAGGTTTAGTAGTGGGTTTAAATGTAAATCCAGCAGAGAAGTTTGACCTGGCTTTGGTGGTTGATGTGGACTCTTTAGAGGCATTGGCTCTGTATAATACGCATCCTGATCATGTGGCCGTAGGTAAGTTATTGCGACCTGTTTTAGAGTCACGATCATGCGTCGACTACGAGATATAAACACCAGTACTTTAAAATATAGAGCAAAGCAAATGGACTAGCTAAGTCTTTTCTTAATATAATATGAATAATAAAACAGCCTTAGTATTAGAGGGGGGAGGATTTCGTGGTTTGTATACCGCAGGAATTCTTCACCGTTTCTCTGAAAATAATTTAGAATTTCCTTTTATCATTGCCGTTTCGATGGGAGCCAGTAATGCTACTAATTATCTGGCCAAACAAACCCAAAGAAACCTTGATGTTCCTTATACTTTTGTGAATGATAAGCGGTATATGAGTTATGCACGCTTATTAACTGGAGGTGCTTTGTTTGGGATAGATTTTATTTTTGTGGATATACCAAAGAAATTGATTCCATTCGATTTTAAGACTTTTACGGAGTCTAAGCAAAAGCTTATTTATGTAACGACTGATTGTTGTCTGGGAAAACCTTATTATGTGCTTAATACCAGTATGAATGAATCATTTAAAGCATTGGAAGCTTCTACAAGTTTACCTTTTGTTTCTAAGATGGTTCCTTTACACAATCGTTTGTTGTTGGATGGAGGAATTACAGATCCTATTCCGGTGGAAAAAGCAATGGAGGAAGGCTATGAAAAATTGGTGGTAATCTTAACTCAGCCAAAGGAATTTCGCAAAAAGGCCATTAAAGCTAAACGGCTTACACATATGATATATAAGAAGTATCCGCAATTAGCGGAGGCTATACTCAAACGTCACATAAAGTATAATAAGCAATTAGATCTTGTGGAACAGCTGGAAGCCGAGGGTAAGGCTTTTGTGTTTAGACCCAATTTTACTCTTCCAGTGAGTAGAACAGAACAGAAAAAGGAAAAGTTGAAAGAAACTTTTGATATTGGATGCAGGCAAGGGGATGTTTTGATGAATAAATTGTTGTCTTTTTTAGATTGACTTTGCTGCGTGAGCTTATTTTAAATAGGGATTTTTCGCCAACTCAATGAATTTGTAACCTTGTTTTTTCATGCTTGTTTTTACTTGTGATGTTGGTGTAGTTTTAAAAATAATGCAGGTCTTTAATTGATAGGGTACGATACCTAGTTGGCATAGTAAATTCTTAAATTTTATTTTTGACTTTACTTTATTTAAAATTTTTTGCTTGCTGGTGGACAGAGAAAGATCTAAAGAAGTACTGTAGTAGTCGTTGATTCCTTTAAAGGCAATGCATGGAAGGTTGATTCCCATAGCTACTTTTTCAAGTTCTCGTTCTGATACTTTATATACATAATTACCCACCTCCTCAAATGAAAACCGATTTTTCCATACTTTGTTGATCATGGTAGGTGAAATTTTGTCTAGTATGTTTTTGATAAATATCATTAATGGCATCTGAATGCCTATATCTTCTGGTTCAATAAGTATCACAGCCTTGGATGAAACACGTATCATTTCGTATAAAGCCATGTAAGGGCGGGGAAAGTGATGATATGCCTCCTTGCAAAATACATAGTCAAAAGAGCAGTCATCGAAACTTAAATGTTCTGCATTTTCTTTGCTGAATTCTTTTACATATCCTTTTTCGTGGGCTTTTGTTAGAATCACATCAGAAATATCTGAGGCTACCACAGCAAGTGATTGGTCTTGTAGCCAATTGGCATCTGTACCTACACCGTCACCAACCGTTAGCCACCTGTCCTTCTTATCCTGAATAAAAGGACTAAGCGTATTGTACATCCTCTCATGTCGCCAAAAGTCAATGCTTTCTTTATTCTCCAAACGACGGAAAACTTTTTGGCTGCTCTTGTAGTGTTGTTCGTGAGCTGCATAGCTCTGTGCTTTGAAATCCTGGTTTACCATCCTTTATTTTTCTTGAGTTCAAATATATGTAATCGCATAAAGAGCACCAAACAGAAATAACAACGCAGGCCTGCATTTATGGTAAGTATATTAAAACGCATCTAAATATGTAAATATTGTCGATATGTTAAGGTTGTTAGGCGACATATTTATATATTTGTATTTGTAATTGTTTGCTGATTATACTTATAAGAGTACCAGCTATGAAAGAATATGCTAAAGAAATGAAGATACAGGATTTGGATACGGCGCAGCTGGAGCGAGCCGCCAGTATGCTCAAGGCTATTGCGCATCCAATGCGGATTGCTATTTTGAGTCATTTAGAAGAAGGAACCCGACTCACGGTGACAGAGATACATAAACTACTGAATATTGAACAGTCTACCACCTCACACCATTTGGGGATATTGAAGGATAAAGGAGTGCTGGTGTCGCAGAGAGAAGGTAAAAATACCTACTATTCTTTAAAACATGAAAGCTTACAGAATATTGTTAACTGTGTAAGTAAATGTACGGTTAATTTATAGCTGTACTGTACATTGAGAGGATTGTAAGATTTTAAAAGGGAGAAACGGCAAAGGTATTTATCACCTATTTGTTTGGGCAAGTCTATGCCAATGAAAGGCTTGGCTTGCCCAAGTTAAGTTAAAATTATGATGACTCTGATGGAGTTATCAGTAAAATGAATCGATTAAAAATTACATTTAAGAGGATAATTTTAATGAACATTCCTTTGGAATTTTTAAAGAATAAGATGATACATAGGTGGGTATCTGGTATTTAATAATTAGGATGAATGGGGAGAAAAATTAGATTGACCAAAGAGTTCAGATTTGAGATGGCACATGCATTGTGGAAGTATGATGGATTGTGCAAGCATTTTCATGGGCATTCGTACATTTTAAGGGTTACTGTGATGGGTGAACCTATTGAGGATAAAAAAAGTCCTAAATATGGCATGGTAATGGATTTTGGATTGCTCAAACAAATTGTGCATGAGGAGGTGGTTGATAGAATGGATCATGCTTTGGTGCTGAATAACGATTCGGAGCACCAAGCTTTGTTGTCTTTGCCTGAAATGGGTGAAAGGGTGATATTGACCCAATACCAACCTACCTGCGAAAATATGCTTCTGGAAATGGCCGAACGCATTAAACCACGCTTGCCCAAAGGTGTATTGTTGCATAGTTTGCGTCTAAATGAGACAGCAAATTCCTTTGCTGAGTGGTATGCTGAAGATAATAAATAGTTTTTAAACGTCCAATAGGTTCTTGAATTATAGGTTTATACAGTTAAAATTTTATATATTTGAGAAAACCTAAATTGTGATGAAAGAGAAAACTTTTTTTATTGTTGGTATTGGCGCATCTGCAGGAGGTCTTGATGCCATACAGCAATTGTTTGATAATATCCCTGCCGAAACAGGTATGGCATATGTAATAGTGCAGCATCTTTCTCCTAATTTTAATAGTTTAATGCCTGAATTGCTTGCTAAGCATACAGGTATGGAAATTTTTACCGCTAAGGATAAACAAAAGATAGTACCTAATTGCATATATCTCAATCAAAAAAATAAAAATATTACCATTAAAGGGAATCAGCTTTTTTTAACTGAGAAAAGCCCGAGGCCTAATTTAAACTTGCCCATTGATATCTTCTTTCATACCTTAGGTGAAGAGCATAGAGATAAATCCATTGGTGTAATTTTATCAGGAACTGGATCTGATGGTTCTAGAGGTATTAAAACAATAAAAGAAGCTGGAGGTACTTTGTTTGTTCAGGATCCAGAAAGTGCTCAATTCGATGGAATGCCGAATAGTTCTATTGCTACTAGTTTGATCGATTTTATTTTAAGTCCTCCTAAAATTGCTGAGATTTTAATAAGAATACCAAATCACACCATATCATTGACTGAAGAAGAGGAAGCGACAAAATCAAATGAAGTTATTTATTTTCAAATTCTTGATTTGGTACATAAGCATTCAACCATTGATTTTAAGCAATATAAAAAGAAGACTTTATTGCGACGTTTGGAAAAGAGGATGAACATCAATAACTTTTCATGTTTATACGATTACTTTTTATTATTAAAAAGTAATGTTCAAGAAGTTCTTGTTTTAAAGCAGGACTTCTTAATTGGTGTAACGAGTTTTTTTAGAGATGTTGAAGTTTTTGAGTTGATCAAAACAACAATAATCCCGAATTTATGCTCCTATCAATCTAATGATAATGGGTTAGTCAGGATTTGGGTACCAGGGTGTTCTACGGGAGAAGAAGCCTATTCTATTGCTATTTTGTTAGATGATCATATAAAAGAAAATAAATTACATGTTGATTTTAAGATATTTGCCACAGATATAGATGAGGAGGCGCTGGAAATAGCCGGAAATGGTGTTTATTCACCTAATACAGTAAGCGAAATAAACAGAGAATATATAGAACCTTATTTTGTGAATGATGCGGGTAATATGAAGGTTATTAAACGCATCAGGGAACGTATTGTATTCTCCAAGCATAATTTATTGAAAGATCCACCTTTTATCCGTATGGATTTGATCTCATGTCGTAACCTGCTCATTTATCTTGAGGCAAGGATACAGGCTAAAGTATTAATGAACTTTCAATTTGCATTACGTAAAGAAGGATATTTATTGTTGGGTAACAGTGAATCATTAGGTCATCAATCTAAGTTTTTTGACACCGTGAATTCTAAATGGAAGATTTATAAATGTGTGGTGGATAGTAAGCGATTCCCTGTGCAGGAAATGCCGGAAGAACGTGTTCGTACCATCAATTTTCATAATGCACCAACTGTATCTCAGCCAAAGTTTGAGTATAAATTTAAACATAACCCAGAAAATGTATTTTATAAATACATGAGTCAGCAGTATAGTCCTGCAATGGTTTTTACGGATGTTGACTTTAATATTCTCTTTGTTAATGGAGATATTACCACCAGGTTATCTATTAGAGGGGGACTTTTTCAGAGTAATTTGTTGCAATTAGTGAGTAGTCAAGTAGCACCCATTATACGAAGTGCAATACGTAAATTAGATGGAGATGGCACTGAAGTGATGGTGACTGATGTGGTTAATGTAATTGGAGATCAAGAGTATTGTTTTGATCTAGGGTTTCGTAAAGTTAAAAATTTTGAAGGTTTTGGTACTGTATACATTATTCATTTTAGTGAGGATAAACAGCATAATTCAGAAAAAACAATCACAATAAACAATAAATTAGGCGATGAGGTTAGTAAACAGCGAGTTTCAGAATTAGAAGATGAATTAAAGGACAATAGACTACAGCTTCAAAATGTAGTGGAGCAACTTGAAACGAGTAACGAAGAGTTGCAATCAAGTAATGAAGAATTGATGGCCTCCAATGAGGAGTTACAAAGTACGAATGAGGAACTTCAATCGGTTAATGAGGAATTATATACTGTTAATGCCGAGTTGCAAGAGAAAAATAGAGAGTTATCGTATTTGAATAACGATGTTAATAATTTATTAAATTCAACAGAGATAGGTACCCTATTTTTGGATGTGGATTTACGGATAAGAAAATTTACGCCATCAATGCAGAAGCATTTTAATTTGCAGGATGAGGATGTTGGGCGTTCTATTACTAGTTTTGCTTCTAACTTTGAGGAAAGTGATCGTAAATCTATTATATACGATAGTAAGAAAACCTTGCAGACCTTGAAGGGAATGGAGGCGGAGATTTATGATACTAATGGAAGTTGTTACTTGCGTCGTACGAGCCCTTTCATTACTAATGATAAAAAAATAGATGGAGTAGTAATTGCATTTGTTGAAATTACAGCATTAAAACGAGCAGAGGAACAAGTCATAAAGTCAGAAGAGAAATTCAGAAATCTATTTGACAATATGACCGAAGGTTTTGCTCATGCAAAAATAATTGTTGATGAAAAAGGTGTACCTGTTGATTGGCGATATATAACTGTAAATTCTGCGTTTGAAAGCTTAACCGGGTTAAAAGCAAAGGATGTTATTGGAAAAAGAATTACGAAAGTGTTACCTGCAATCAGTGAAGACCCAACTGATTGGATTGGTTTATATGGCGATACCGCTCTAAATGGAACAGAACATTATATAGAGGCCGAATCTACACCTATTGGATTACATTTTGCTGTGCATACCTTTCAACCTAGAGAAGGAGAGTGGGCCGCCACGTTTTGGGATATTACGGAGCGTTTAAATGCCGTTAATAAGGTAAGACAAAGTGAAAATCTATTTAAATCTATTTTTTTAAATGCTGGCCTAGGTATTGCAACTGTGTCTTTGGATGAAAAACCTATGTCTGTAAACCCTGAATTAGAGAAAATTTTGGGATATTCTGTTAAAGAATTGTCCGAAATGACCTTTACTATGTTTACCCATCCTGATGATCGACACAAAGATATGGAGCAATATGGTTTGCTTCTACGAGGAAAAATAAGTTCTTATAGATTAGAGAAAAGATATCTTCATAAAGATGGTCGTATTATATGGGGACAGTTAACTGTTTCTTCGGTATGTGATGCAAAAGGGGAAATGATGTATGCCGTTGCATTGGTGAAAGATATTACCAAACGCAAAGAAGGAGTATTGGCTTTAACAGATGAGTTTAAGCTGCTTAATGAAGAAGAAAATATGTATAAACAAATGCTCCAGTTTTCTCTTATACCAATCATCATTCATGATACAGAAATGAATATTATTGATGCCAATGAAAAGGCTTTAGAAGAGCTTGGTTATACAAAGGATGAGTTGTTAAGCATTAAGATTTATCATTTGTATTCAAGTGATGAATCAGATTATTCGAATGATGTTTTGCATAGCATTGAAAATGACCAAGAAGAAACAATTGAAACTATTTTTAAACGTAAAAATAATACTACTTTTTATGCAGAAGTAAGGCCTTGTAAATTTATTATCAACAATAGATTGCTAATTCATGTATATATTCAAAATATTAATGAAAGAAAAGAGTATGAAACAAAATTAATAGAAGCTAAAAAGAAAGCAGAAATTGCAAATGTCTATAAAAATCAGTTTTTAGCCAATATGAGTCATGAGATACGTACACCTATGAATGGAGTTGTGGGGTTTGCAGATTTGCTTGATGATGATGAAATAAATGCTTTAACAAGAAAAAGGTATATTGATATTATAAAAACGAGTTCGAACCAATTACTTAATCTTATAAATGATATTATTGATGTTTCTAAGATAGAAGCTAATGAACTTAGTCTGGAGTTTAAGGAGTGCAGGTTGAATGATATATTAAAAAGTTTAGAAACATCGTTTAATGAAATAAAAAAGCATAAAAATAAAGATCATATTGTCTTAAAGTGTACTATTCCAAAAGGTTATTCTAGAATGTTAATTAAGACAGATCCAATGCGTGTACAGCAGGTGTTATCTAATTTAATTGGTAATGCTTTGAAGTATACAGAGGAGGGTACTGTTGAGTTTGGTTATTTTCTTTTACCTAAAAACGAAATTCAATTTTTCGTTAAGGATACGGGTATGGGTATACCGCCTGAAAAATTAGATATTATATTTGATCGTTTTGAACAGCTTGGAACGGGAAGACACATTCCTAATGAAGGTACGGGTTTGGGGTTGTCTATTTCAAAGGGAATAGTCAAATTGCTTAATGGTAAATTCGAAGTAGACTCAAAGGTTGGGCAAGGTACAACCTTTTCTTTTGTTATTCCGTTAATTAGAATTGATTTATTGAAAGGAGTTAAGAGTAGTATCTCTAATAGTGTAAGTGTTGTTAATAAAATTACTCTTTTGGTTGTGGATGATGAATCGGTAAACGTGGAATTTTTTAAAGCTTTATTTAGTTCAACGCCGATAGATGTTTTATATGCAAATAATGGTAAAGAAGCTCTTCATATTTATAAAAATAATTCTTCAATTGATGTTGTTTTAATGGATATTAGAATGCCTGTAATGAATGGCGTTGAAACGGCACAGGAGATTTTAAGAGTTAATCCTAAAGCTAAAATTATTGCACAAACGGCTTATGCTATGAGCTCTGATCGTGATAAGTATTTGGAATTAGGATTCGCAGGTTATATTTCTAAACCTATTGAGCAGGAAAAATTGATATGTATGATTAATTTGTTGACTGAATAATTTTCCGCTAAGTTGTTTGCAAACAATATTGTCAATTCGCCCCTTCTTTTAAGTCTTGTTTATCGAGCTAGGTTCTCCTGAATTTAAGTTACCATCGTTGTTAAAATTTCTTTTAAAAGTGTATATTCGAAAATTAAAGTTTCTATTAAGAAATAGGTGTAGAGGGTAATTTATTGAAATAAAGCAATATATATGATTGAATTGTGATGAATAAAGTATATTCTACTTTTTACGGTAAAATATTACGTTTTTTATCTCGGCCATATACCTACAACTACCATGGAAGGAACCTATGGAGAATGGCTGCTTTGTTGTTTATACTGGCTAGTCTTTTTAATTATCTTTTTCAACCTTTTACCGTATATCTGCCAGAGCACAAAATCAACTATCTTTGGATTTCTTTGATCCATGCTTGTGTCCCTTTTTGTGTGATAAGCTTCTTGCCTTTTTGTATTTTAAGATTTAAAGCTCAAAATAACTGGAATGTTCGAAAAGAATTATTGCTGATCACTCTGTTTTTGTTGTTAGTGGGTGTGTTTCAGTTTTTAATTCGAGATATGATTTATGACAATGCGAATAATTGGTCCTGGAGATATTTATATGAGGAAATACGAAATACTTTTTTAACAGGTGTATTGTTGACCTTATTATTAGCTGCTATCAACTACAATATATTCCATCACAAATCATGCTTTAATCATGAAGTTTTAGATATATCTGGTAATGCAATTGATATTACTAATAATAAGCATGTTTTTATTAAGACACGTGTTAAGAGTGAGGCTTTTAAGCTTGATTTGGATCGTTTTCTTTTTGCTAAAGCGGATGGCAATTATGTTGAGTTGTATTTGAATGAACAAGAGGGTAAAAAAATAGTAAAGCGTATTTCCTTAACAGAGCTGTCCACCACATTGGTGCAATATCCCAATATAATGCGCACCCATCGTTCCTATCTTGTTAATCTGTGTTATTTAAAAAGTAGGGAAGGGAATGCCCAAGGCTATAAAATAAAGTTGCATCATTACCCAAAAAAAATACCTGTATCCAGAAAAATGATGCAAGAATTTAACCAAAGAATAAAGGATGTTGAAGTGCTTTGTCATTCATCACAAAAGCTTGCCATTGGAACCAAAATAGACGGTTAAGCCAATTCTCTTTTTACTTTTGATAGCAAAAAAGTATGCGTCGATATGATTTAGATTGGTTGAGAGTATTGGTATTTGTGTTGCTGATTTTTTATCATGTGGGAATGTTTTTTGTTCCTTGGGAATTTCATATTAAAAACCAGCAGGTATATCCTTGGCTCAAATATCCGATGTGGTTTTTAAATCAATGGAGATTACCCATCTTATTTGTTATTTCGGGTATGGGTACCTATTATGCTTTGCAAAAAAGAACGGGTAAACAATTTGTATGGGAACGTATTAAAAGGCTTTATATCCCATTAAATGTAGGCTTGTTTTTTATTGTTCCACCCCAAGTGTATATTGAAAGGCTGGTTAAAAATCAATTTGTAGGAACTTATTTTGAGTTTTGGCCCGCTCAAGCTTTTAAAGGCATTTATCCTAATGGAAATATGAGTTGGCATCATCTGTGGTTTTTACCCTATTTATTGTTATTTTCATTGATGCTGGTTCCTGTTTTTTTATATCTAAAAAACCATATAGGGCTTGTGTTTTATCAATGGATGAATCGATGTGTGAGTAGTTTTGGAGGCTTGGTTATTTTTGTAATACCACTATTTTTTATCGAATTCTTTATGGAGCCATTATTTCCTGTGACACACGCTTTGGTGGGTGATTGGTTTACGATTATCAAAGGTATCACTCTCTTCTTGTATGGTTTTTTACTGATGACAGTTAAAGAATCTTTTTGGTCGGGTGTTGCACATTACCGAAGGGTTTTCTTCTTGATGGCTATCTTTACTTTTGTAGCTTTATTGCTTGCTATTTCATTGGAAGCATCCAGTATCCGGCTTTTTATATTGTCTTTTCTGAAGGCCTTCAACTTGTGGTTCTGGATTTTAGCATTGTTTGGATTTGCTGCCAGATATTTAAATAAGGAAAATAAAGTACTCCGTTATTGCAATGAGGCTGTTTATCCATTTTATATTTTGCATCAAACGTTTATGCTAGTGATTGCATATTTTTTGATTGATATAAATTGTTCTGCAGGATTAAAAGCAATTGTTATGATTATTGGAACCATGGGCTTGTCGTGGCTGTTTTATGAATTCCTTATTCGAAGATGGAAATACATAAGGCCTTTGTTTGGGTTAAAGAGGAGTGCTAAGTGAATAGCAAGGACATGTAAAATAAATGATGCATTGAAGTGTAAAATATTTTTGTATGTTGTGTAAGTGTATGGTAATGAGTAGTGTTACATGCTCATTTCAATAGCTTTTAAGGTTTGGTAATCGGTTAGAAAGTCGGAGAATTTATTTTTTATTCCAACTTTTTTTAATAATTCTTTTATTACTCTGGTGGTAGTAAGCTGATAGTTTAGTTTGGATGTAAAGTTAATATTTCCCAGATAGTTATTGATTTCATTTTTGCGGTCATTTGTAAGGTAGGGTATATTGAAGTCATCGGATAAAGGTTGAAAAGAGTAATTGTTATGTAAGTGAAAATTAAGTCTGTTTTTAGTGTCTTGAAAGAACATATTTTTGTGAGGCAGCATATTTTTTGATGCAAAAAAATCCTTCACCCAAGTACGATCTCGTCTTCTTTCAGCAGGTAGGTTTAACATCTTCATTACAATTTCGAAATTCAAGAAAGGTGTCCATCCGGGAAAGCCCATGATGGAAGGAATATTAATGGAATAGCTCAAGAGTGATAGTTTTAATCGCATGGTTATTATGGGATATAAGCGTATATCATTAAACATATAGCAGTATCTATCCATAAACTCTTTTTCGAGTTTTAAATGCTCGGTTTGCGTGTTTATTTGATAATTTAGTCCATGGGTAAAAGCTAATTTATATAGTTCATGAGGATCCGTGCATTTTTTATATTGGTTACTTCCGCTAAATACCCCTCCGCAAATTCCACTCACCATTGATACTGGTGTATCACCTAGAATGTGTTTTATTTTATGATAGAATTCGATATGGTACATTCCGTGTAAATGTGTACTGAATGCGTATAGGTCATGCCATTCTTCATAATATTCAAATGCCTTTTGTAGATAGATTTGCTCCCAGTGATGACCTAGTTTTCTCGAATAAATTTTGGCTTGTTGTACCTCAAAACTTTTTTCCTGATTAGAAGAGATCCCGTAGGTGTAGTTTTTTACCCTATCTCTATCGTTTATAAAATAATTGGCAATTCTTGAGTCAAAACCAGCAGATGTTGGGATTACAATATCTCCATTTACGTATTTTTCTTTCTTACTACAGTATTGTGAAATACTATCCCAAATATCTGCTTCTGAGCTTCCTTTAAAATTATTTACTTGCAGAAGAGGATCTTCTTTGCTTTGTGTGTTGATGCCTTCGGTATTAAAAATTATCTTAGAATAAAATGGAAGAAATTTTACTCTTTTAAATATTGTTTTTTCGAATACGCTAAATCCATACTTTAAGTAATAATAAAGGCCTTCTTCGTCAATACTTTTATCTTCTTGTAAACATACTTTCGGAAAATTTGAAACAATAGAATCTTTGGTGTTATAAAATAATGGAATACTTCCAAGCCAGTCATTCTCAATGATAACTCTATCTTTGTTTATTGTTATTAAAAGATTATGGTCTAATAGATCAGCAGAGGCTGGGAAGCCCATTGAATATGAATTTTTTCCAATCATACATTGAGCTAAATCACCATAATAAAATATGGTCAGTCGTCCTTTGGGTATGGCAATATCTATGTTTTTAATGTTATGATTGATCTTTGGGGTATAATTTATCGTGGTTTTTGACAAGATAAACCCTACTATTTTTGAATTCATATAATGACAATTTTATATTTTTACACTTATGTTTAATGTGTTTTAAATCAATTCTTTAAGTTGTTTTGTGTTTTTGATGAACCTTGTAATTCTCAAGAACATTACAAAAAGTATAGTTACACTACTTGATTTTATTCCTAGGTTTATTAAGAGATTACCATATTCGTGAAAATTAAAATAAACTATTGGAACCTGTTGAGTCAGGATGAGGGCAATAGTACCACTGATAATAATTTTTAAGGAATCGAAATAGATAACGCTGATTTTAAATTTCTTTGCAATAAAAAATAATATAATAACTACATAAATAAATTTGGCTATTGCAGTTGATATAGCTGCTCCGTTTATCCCCCATTTAGGAATGAGCATGAGGTTAAGAATCACAACCATAATTCCTAATATAATAGTAAAAAAAGTAGCTATTTTATAGTATTTGGATACTTTTAATGTAGCACCTCCAAGACCCATAAAACAATAAAATATATGCGACAGGGAGATAAAAAACACCACCCATTTACCTTCAGCATATGACTGACTTAAAAATCCTAATATCAAATCGATGTTTACCCATATATTAATAAAGATGAAGATACCCATTAGAATTTGAGAAACACTGCTTTTTTTCAATAGAGCAGCTAATTCTTTGTGATTTTCTTCACTTAATAATTTGGCAATAACAGGTGTACCGATTTTTCCCATCGCACTGCGAGGAATACGGGTTAATGTACCAAAATAATTGGTGATGGAATATATCCCGGTGGCTCTTAATCCCAGATAGTAGCTAATCATATATTTGTCTATATAACTCGCTAGAATATCACTCAATCCTGAGAGTATATAGAAAAAACCGACGCTGATTATTTTTTTTAAATGTGGTTTATAGTTTGAGAGACGAGGTAATGTAAAGTTGATATCTCCTTTTTTTACCATATATATTAATAGAGCTACTACTGGTGTTCCCAAGTTTATTGTGTAAAGTAGCATAAATGTACTAAAAGAGAGATATTTAAAGAAATATAGAATGGTTAATACTAGTACAACAATTCTTACTACAATATCTTTATATAAATTGCCTATTGTAGAATTAAATGTTGAAGAGCTAAACATATCCACAATTATAAAGGCAACTGTGAAAAATGTTAATGGGTAAAGTAGTGGGTAATATTGTTGTTGTAATAGTGTATTAACATCTCTGGTTGAAAGAAATATATCTCCAAAGAAGTAAAAGACAATGGTGTATAATAGAAAACCAATACTGGCGAATAGTGTTATGAAAAGGAAGAAGGAATTGTGTGCATTTTCTTTGTTGCGGAATTTAGGGAAGAAGTAATTAATGATACCGGCCGACCCTAAAGAACCAAATTGCGCAGAAACAGCTGACACAGTAATAAGAATGTTGATAAGACCAATTTCTGATTCAGAGAATATCTTTGGAAACAGGATACCAACGTTAATTCCACCCAAAATTACACCTATATAAGCGTAAAGAGATCCTTTTATAGTTTGTTTAACGACTACGCCCAAGAGAAAAAGTTTTAATGGTCATGCACAAAATTAAAGCAAAGAAAGTAAATTTAGCGTTTGGTTATATAGACTTTTATAATATTAAAAACCACAAACAACGATAATGATAAATATTGCTCCAATAATTCTTTTTGCTTATAACAGACCTGCCCATACCAAGCGTACAGTGGAGGCTTTGCAAAAAAATGATTTGGCTATACAAAGCGACTTGTATATTTATTCTGATCAAGCAATTGACAGTAAGGATGTTACGGCTGTGGAAGCGGTCAGGAAGTATGTAAAAACGATACGTGGATTTAATCGTATTACCTACGTATATCATGCGTATAATAAGGGTTTAGCTAAGTCTATTATTGATGGGGTTTCTGAAGTATTGCAGAATTATGAAAAGGTGATTGTTTTAGAGGATGATCTGGAAACTTCGCCTACTTTTCTGCGTTATATGAATCAGGCATTAGAATTTTATTCGCCTGAGCAGGTTTGGAGTATTGGAGGATATTCGCCCAGGATTCAAATACCCCAAGATTATAAATATGATACCTATCTGGCCTATAGAAATTGTAGTTGGGGGTGGGCTACCTGGAAACAAAATTGGGAAAAAACAGATTGGGAAGTCAGTGATTTTAATGATTTTTTTAAAGACCAGAACCAAAGAACCAATTTTGAAAGGGGAGGGAACGACCTTTCAATGATGTTATTAAAACAACAAAAGAGGATTATTCAATCTTGGTCCATACGTTTTAACTATGCCGCCTACAAAAATAATTTGCCAAGTGTGTATCCTACGCAGTCGTATATTAAGAACTTAGGGGTTGATGGTAGTGGTACAAATATGAAAAAAAGTAGCAAGTACGATTCTGTGTTGAATGTATCTAAGCACGTTGACTTTTTGTTTGTTCCTGACCATAAATTTGAATCAAGTATCACAGATAGGTTTAAAAAATTTTATAACACTTCTTTGTATCGAAGTGTTATAAATTGGTTTAAAACCCAACAAGCAGTAAGAATTATTCAAAGGAATCTTCATTAAGTACTGTATTGTTGTAATTTAATTCGTAATAGAATTTTTAATGCATTTCAAGTTAAAAGAATACCACATCTTCTGTACTTTTGTTTTCTATTTTTAGAATATCCGATAAAAGGTTATTGGCCAACCTACTGGCACCGATTCTAAAAAGCTTGTTGTTCAACCATTCTTGGCCCAAAATATCTTTTACCACGGCATAAAAGTCAATGGCTTCTGATGAGGTAGATATACCCCCAGCTGGTTTAAAACCTATTTTCTTACCTGTTTTAGCATGGTAGGCTTTAATGGCATGGCACATGACATACGCTGCTTCCAGAGTGGCGGCTGTGGGAATCTTCCCAGTGCTAGTTTTTATAAAATTGGCACCGGCATCCATGGCAATAATAGATGCATTCCAAATGAGCTGTGGTTCTTTGATAGCACCTGTTTCTAAAATTACTTTAAGGTGGGCTTCACCGCAAGCTTCTTTTAGTTGCCTGATTTCTTCATAAACAAATTCGTAATTGCCTTCTAAAAATTCACCAATCGATATAACTACATCAATTTCATTCGCACCAAAATCAACTGCTTTTTTGGTTTCTAGTACTTTTAAATCTAGAAATGTCTGTGAAGAAGGAAATCCAGCAGCGACAACGGCACGTTGAACACCCTCTACTTTTAAATATTGTTTGGTGATGGGCGCAAATACAGGAAATACACAAACGGCACCAACAGAAGGAAAACTTGGATACTTCTCTTTGAATTGATTAACTTTTTCAACAAAGGCAGTTACTGAATCGGCAGAATCTGTTTCTTTTAATGTTGTTAAGTCAATACAATTAAATATGTTTTTTAGAATTCCAGTATTCTCTTTTAATTCCTTAGAAAGAGGGGTAATGCGCTCTATTTCAGTATTTATATTTTCAATGTTGAAATTGAGTTTATAGTCATCCAGTATGTTTTCTGATTGCATCATGATTGTATTTTTTTATTATTGGCGTGTCTTTGGCTATCTCTGAGGGTTTTTTTTTCTATGTTTTTTTCAAGCGCTTGGGTTAGATTTACGCCCGTTTGATTGGCCAAACATATTAGTATCCATAATACATCAGCCATTTCGTCAGCTAAGTTATCTTTTTCACCTTCTTTAAACGATTGTTCGCCATATTTCCGGGCCATTATGCGCGCCAATTCTCCTACTTCCTCGGTTAAAATGGTCATATTGGTGAGTTCGTTAAAATAGCGGACTCCAATGGTTTTAATCCATTGGTCTACTTTGTTCTGTGCCTCTTCGATTGTCATAACGGAGCCATTTTTGATTTTATATGCTGATATGCTGGGACAAATATAAAAATAATACCGTGTTTAAAAGAGGCTATTATTGTTTTGCTCCTCTACTGTGGTTACATTTGCTCTGCAATAAATATATAAATAAATGAGAATAGCTATTTTTGGAAAGCAGTTTTCGGATCTTTTTAGGGAGAGTTGTAGTAACTTATTCCGTAAGCTGCATCAGCATGATACCGAAATTATTATATATAAGCCATTTTATGAATTTCTGTTAGGTAATATTGATGTTAAACCTGTGGTGAACGGATATTTTGAAGGTAGGAGTGAACTGATTGATGTTGATCTTTTTGTGTGTATTGGTGGTGATGGAACGATGTTGGAAGCGGTTACCTTCGTACGCGATTCAGGTATTCCTATCGTAGGTATTAATAGTGGTCGACTTGGTTTTTTAGCCGATATTGGACAAGAAGAGATAGAGAGTGCTATTGAACATATATTTGAGGGGGATTATAAATCTAACTCACTTAACTTGTTGGAGTTAAAAACCGAGAATAATTTGTTTGGCGATATGAATTTTGCCTTGAATGAGCTGGCGGTTCACCGACGCGATAGTGCCTCCATGATTACGATCCATACTTATTTGAATGGAGAATTTTTGAATTCATATTGGGCTGATGGTCTAATTGTCTCTACTTCTATTGGTTCAACGGCTTATTCGTTGAGTGTGGGTGGACCTATCATTCATCCTAAATCACAGAGCTTTGTGATTACACCTATTGCTCCGCATAATCTTACAGTACGTCCCATTGTTGTTCCTAATGATATGAATATTACTTTAAAAGTTGAAGGAAGAGCCGATAAATATTGGGCTACATTAGATTCAAGAAGTCATATCTTTGAAGAGGGATTGGAGTTAAATATTAGAAAAGCAGATTTCAATATCAATGTGATAGACCTGCCAGGAATTAATTTTAATTCAACCCTCCGTAATAAACTAATGTGGGGTGCTGATAAAAGAAATTATTAGAGAATAGAAAATTAAATTTACCTTCTACGCTTTTTTTGTTTTTGTCTGGTATGTAGATTTAGAAAATTAAATAAGGGGATTAGTTTTTTGGGTAGATCGGATTCTGAGAAAGTGAACTCCTGCATATTGTGACCATTGATTTTTAATACATATTTAAAGTGATCGGGATAGGGATCTGATGCTGGTGTTTGCTCCAAATTAGTTGAGGGTGTATGTTGTAACCACTCCGAAAGATGATTGCGCAGATCATGAGGAAGTTCATCGCTATTGACTTCGCAACTAATGGTTTGTCCCATAAAGCCACCTGAACGTTCATAAGAAATATTGAATTTGTTTGTCATTAGCTGGGTTTAAAAATCATTAAAGTATTATTATCTTACGTGAGTTTATTCTTGTTTTTTGTCTAGTTGGATGGGCAGTCCTACGGCTTTCCAGGCTTTTGCTACGGCTACTTGTTCCAGACTATTTTGGCCGTATAAATCACCCGCTACCTGATAGGTTATGTTGGCAGCTTGTTCAAAATTGGCAGTTTGAGAAAGCTTTTCTTTTAAAGTCATGTACCATATTTTTCCGGCTTTTTCCCAAGCATAGCCACCTATTTCTAAGGCTGTTAAATAGAAGGCTTTATTGGGGATTCCTGAATTAATATGGACGCCACCATTGTCGCGGGTAGTCTCCACATATTCATTCATATGTCCCGGTTGAGGATCTGTGCCAAGAGTGGGGTCGTTGTACGCACTTCCGGGTTGTTTCATTGACCGTATACCTACTCCGTTTACGTTGGAAGTGAATAGTCCTTCTCCGATGATCCAATCGGCATTGACTGCGGTTTGTTTTTTTACCCGTTGTTTAACGAGTGAGCCAAAAACATCAGAAAAAGATTCATTTAGAGCTCCTGACTGGCCTTGATAAACTAAATTGGCTTCGTATTGGGTTATTCCGTGTGTTAACTCGTGTCCAATGATATCAATAGCAATGGTGAATCGGTTGAATAAACGTTCTTCTTCGGGTAGATCTTCATCACCTTCGCCATATACCATCTGTTCCCCATTCCAAAAGGCGTTGTCATATCCCTTCATGTATCTTATGGTTGATATTAGATCCATTCCATTGTTATCTATAGAGTTGCGTCCAAATATCTGATCGTATAAATCGTAGGTTGCACCAGCTCCTTCGTAAGCTTCGTCCACTTGAGGATCGCCCGTAGCTGAATCTCCTTCTTTGCGGGCTAGTACACCGGGTAGGGTATTGGTGTTTTGGGCAGTGTAAACCAGTCGGTTTTTATGGTTTTGGGTGGCTTGTGGTTTTAGTATAATATCTGTAAACGCCTGGCGTTGTCCCCTCATTTGACCAGCCAACCCAATGGCATACTGGGCTTTTTCTTTTTGCCTTGAAGAGCCTTTTTGTAAAATATTTTCCAGTACATATGGTGGTATGATACAATGCAAGGGGCGATAGTTCAGCTGACACATACTGTTTTTGTTTAAAAGTTCATGGTTAATATAATAAACTATCGCGAATAGATCAATAGTGTGAGTATATTATTAATTTATAGGTAATTAAATTTAGTATGGTATTCAGAAATGTATTAAATTGTACGGAGTTCATGATTTATTGTGAGGAAATCCGCCGAGATAAAGTGTTAAAAATTTAATTATAATCATATGAAACGAGCCATGAGAGTGATCTCTCACACAGGTGGATGATTATCCTGACGAGTTCCATATGACAACTGAAAGATAAATTTAAACATATGAAAAAAGTAATAGCAGAATTTATAGGTACGCTTTGGCTTGTTTTGGGTGGATGTGGTAGTGCTGTTATTGCAGCTGGCTATCCAGAACTGGGCATTGGTTTTGTCGGTGTGGCCATTGCGTTTGGACTGACAGTTGTTACCATGGCATATGCCATTGGACATATATCTGGCTGTCATTTAAATCCAGCGGTTTCCATTGGATTATGGGTAGGAGGGCGCTTTAGTGCTAAAGAACTACTGCCCTATATCGGAGCGCAGGTGTTGGGAGGTTTGGCAGGTGCTACCATTATTTATCTTATAGCTTCTGGAAAGCCTGGTTTTGAACTGGGCGGGTTTGCGTCTAATGGCTATGGAGCTCATTCGCCGGGTGGTTATAGCATGTTCGCAGCTTTTGTGTGCGAGGTGGTGATGACTTTTTTATTTTTGATCATTATTTTAGGCGCTACACATTCAAAGGCACCAACCGGATTTGCCGGGATTGCTATTGGCTTGGGTTTAACTTTGATCCACCTGATTAGTATTCCCGTTACCAATACTTCTGTGAACCCGGCGAGAAGCACAAGTCAAGCTATTTTTGCCGGAGGAGCTGCTATGGATCAACTGTGGTTGTTTTGGCTGGCGCCCATCATTGGTGCTATATTGGCCGGTATAGCTTATAAGTTTTTAAGCCCGGAAGAAAAGTGATTAACATGATCTTAGGCCAAAAGATCTTTGTTTCCGTCATTGCATTTTACTTTCTAATGTAAAAAATGTAACCTTTCATAAAAGGGAAAAATTATTCTGTGTTATTAGTTATAGATTTGTGTATGTTTTTGCCAACCATATAATTTGATTTATGCAATTATTTAAATGTACCATTGCTTTTGCTGTATTGTATATTGTAAGCATGGGTATTTCCTATGCTCAAATTGATTTTAGTAATCTTACCGACGAGCAGATTTACCGAAAACAAAACAAGTATAATACTTGGTCTGTTACTATAGGTTACGGACCCGTATTTTATTACACAGATGTGATTGATTACACCGTTTTCCCGAAAAGTGATTATCGCTTTGCTCCATCTGTTATTGTGTCAAAACAATGGGGGAGAGCCTGGGGAATAGATGCACAGTTTATTGGAGGAGATATGTACGGAGAAAAGAATAACCGTTACTTTAAAGGTAGTTTTCGTGATTATTCTCTAAATCTTCGTTTTAGTATAAATCAATTGGTCGCTTTTGGTCCCTTAGCTGATAAGTGGGACTTGTACGGTAAGGTGGGATTGGGTATTAATGCCTTTAGAAGTAGGTTGCAACGCTTAGATGATGACAGCTTTATGCTGGTGAACGATGTACATAAAAATTTGGGAGGGTATCCAAATCCCCCGGGTTGGGCAGATGATGATTATTTGGTGGTAGGCTATGACCGACAGGATCCAACCAACAAAAAAGGTAGAGAAACAGAATTAGTGGTGCCTATAGGTATTGGAGCTCGTTATAGAATTAATAAGAATTTTGATTTGGGCATGGAAATGAGCATGCGGAATTTAACAGCCGACAACTTCGATGTCAATTTAACAGGAGCCGATAATGATACTTATATGCATACCTCATTTTCGCTTACCTATAAAATAGGTAAGAAAAATAAGCGTCATGCAAGATGGACCTACAAAGATTTTAATCTGGCTTATGAGGCACAACGTGCTTCTGATCCTCTGGCTATTCGATTAGATTCCTTAAAAAGTGAACTGGACAGGTTAGCAGGTCTTGATTCAATTATTACGACTAAGTCGTATCAGAAATTTGAAAAAGTCATCTATGAAGAAGGCGTTTCTGCTTCTGTATTCTTTGATTTTGATAAAGCGGATATTAAAAAAAGCGAGCACAGGCAACTGGCTAGAGTCGCGAGAGCCCTGAAAAGAGATGCGTCTATAACGATGGTGATAGCCGGTTATTGTGACGATAGAGGAAGTTATGAATATAATTTGAAGTTAAGTCAGCGTAGGTGTAATGCTGTTTTAAATGCGATGGTTACAGATTTTGGTATTGATGCCTCACGTTTTAGCCTGGATCCCAAAGGTGAATCTGAATTGCTTTCTGATACCCAGAATATGAATATTCAAGGACTCCACATGGCCAATAGAAGGGTGGATTTATTGATGATTGTTAACGAAGAATAAAGTGAACCCAATGATAAGATTACCGAAAGGCATAGTGTTAAGTATCCTAGGGTGGCTTTGTTTGTCCATTGCCACTGCTCAGTTTACTACCGATGGTCGAATGATCGAGGAACATATGCGATATTCCAGCGAAAAATCCTTTAATAAATGGGATGTGATGGTTGGATATGGGCCTAATATTTTATTTACTGACTTTACGGAGTATGCGCTCTTTCCAGATAATAATTGGCAGTTTAGTCCTATGGTTGCTTTGAGTTATCAGTTGGTGCCAGCTATGGCATTCGATTTGAGATATATGCAAGGCGACCTCGAAGGTAAGGGAGTAAGCCATTATTTTAAAGGTGATTTTAGGGAGTATGTGGCTACTGCGCGTTTTTATGTAAATCAAATGTTAACTAATCCAGGTCCTGTTAATGACAAATGGAATTTTTATTTTAATGTAGGTCTGGGTGTTCAGGCATTCAGGAACCGGGTCTACAAAAATGAGGATGACCAGGTCTTGCATGCTGATGATGTGGAAGGGAATACCTATGATGGTTATTTTGTGTTGGGGTATGATGTGAATAATCCCAATAGGAAGCGGAGCCGAGCAACAGAGCTTGTGCTGCCAGCCGGTGTAGGTGTGCTTTATCGTTTAAACCGTAGCTTTGATATTGGAGTCGAAAGCACTGTACATTTTGGACTGGAGGATAACCTGGATGGTATTTTGTCTGGTGCTACCAATGATAATTATTGGAATACAACCTTTAATTTGAGTTATAAAATAGGTAAAAAAAATAAGCGTCATAGCAAATGGACTTATCGAACCTATGGTTTTAATATTTTCGGAAAGAAAAGAAAAGACCCTCTTGAGGATGAGGTTAATAGGTTTGAGCGAATGGTTCAACAACAAGCCGGCATATTACGTCTACAAATTGATTCCGTCATTACGGAAGAAAGAGATACCAAAATTTATGCGGCTGATAATATTTTTCCTATTTATTTTATGCCTGGCGGTGCTACATTTAAGGATTATGAAAATCAAATAACCATGGCTCAAATAGCCGTATTGTTGCGCAAACATAGTGACTGGAAATTAGAGGTGAATGGATATGCTGATTCCGCTGAAGATAACCCTATGTTTCTTAGTCAGAAAAGAGCAGAGACTGTTAAGCGTTATCTGATGGATCATTATGGTGTAGACGATGCACTAATAAAAGTGATTGCCAAAGGTAATAGTGAGCAGTTGGGTACTGATGAGGAAAATAAAACAGGGCTCATTCATGTGGACCGAAGGGTGGATATTGTGCTAATAAAGCCGAAATTAGACTTGAATAAATAGTAGGTAGGCAACTGAGTATAGAGGTAAGATGAGCTTTGAAATACTTGCCTCTTTCATTAAAATGTACGAATCATATTTTTTTAGGGTGGATTTGCCATTGGTCGTTGATATAGGATTGATGACCAATGGCTGTTTTATGGGATCTTATTCAATAGTTGGATCCTGTGAAATGTGTTTTTGCTGTTAAACTCACATGGTGGATTAGAACTTCGCAATAGATTTCTTAATGTATTTTTCCGGTTAAATACAGTATCGTAAAAATATTGGAAAAAGGGCTACCGCATTATTGCTCGCTTTATTGTATCAGAAGGGCTATTGTTTAGTCTCATGGTTTAGTTTAGTATTGTTTTTGCGTGCTCATAAAATTCAATTGCCTAGAAAATCTTATTATGTTTAAAAATAATATACATAATAGTATTCTAATAATTATATTTACCTGACTAATTATGTAAGGAAAATAGAATTATGATAGAAGCGTTCACACATATTAATTTAGCACAATCTCTATTTGCAATGATATTAATACTTACCAAGCGTCCTCTCAATATAATAGATAAGATTCTGGCTGGGTGGTTAATATTATTGTTTCTGTTATTCTTATGGAATCTAGTCAGGCTCCAGTTGACTAATGATTTAATCAACAATTGGATGTTTAGAGCACTTGTTTTGCAATTATTTCCAACATTATTATTCTTATATATTAGGTATTTAACATCCGGAAAGAATAAGTTTCAAACACAGGACCTTTGGCATTTTTCTATTTTTGGAGCATTATTTATAGCAATGCTTTTTTTGGTTGTTAAGCAGCCTATTTATATTGATACGACTGATTTTATTCGATCCTTTAAAGTTTTCCCCATAATTTTTGGATGCGTTTTTATTTTGACATTTATTTTTTATGGATATCGAACCATAAAATTAATGAACTTATATATTAGTAAACGTGATGAGTATTTCTCTTTTCATAGTAGTAATGTCAATCTAGAATGGATACGAAAATTAGTGTACGCTTTTTATATTTATTTCGGCGTTTTAATTCTGGTAGGGGTTACCATCCAATTTGTTTCGTTGTTCATTGACTTGAGTATCATTTTCACCTTCTGCAATACAATATTTATCTACATATTGTCTTTTCATGGATATAAACAAAGGTACTTGTTGGAAATGCCAAAATTGGAGAAAGGATCTAGTGTTCCCTATAAAAAGTCCGGTCTCAAAGAAAAAGATGCTAGGCAGCTTGAAAAGTCTATTCTTTTTTTAATGGATAGGCAAAAAATTTGGCTTAATCCAGAGGTGGCCGTTAGTGATATCTCGTCCGAGTTGAAAGTACCACAACATCATATTACACAAGTTTTGAACAAAGGATTAAAAAAGAATTTTTATACTCTGATTAATGAATATAGAACTAATGAGGTAATTAGATTATTTCAAGAAGAGAAATATGAGAAATGGGATTTAATCTCCATTGCGTTTGAGGCGGGCTTTAATTCGAAGTCTTCATTTAATTCCTTTTTTAAAAAATACACAGGAAAAACTCCTTCAGAGTATAGAAAAAATTTGATGGGCAAGCAAAAGTAGTTAGTGTTTCCATATAACTAAATTTTCAATGGTCGTATGGGAAGCTCCAAGATGGTCCAGCTAACTGGGTGTTCTATTATTGACGCTGGCTATGCTGGTTTAAATCCTAATGCGCAGTTCTTTAGGGTTTTATGTGTCTTTCTTTTAAAGTCGAGACAATAAACTTGCCCTTCCCTAAAAAGTAAAACATATAATATGTATTAAATCAATTTATTTGGACTGCAAATCTTAGCCATTTACACGGAACCTATCCGTATTTTATGTCATGACTTAGGTAATTAAATTATGAGATACGTCCTTATTGTATAAGGTGAAAATTTAAAAGTCACAAATTTAACATTGTTTAATTACATATTTTTCTATTATGAAGAGAACCGTTTTCTTGGGCCATCATTTGCACAATTATGCAAAATGGTGGAAACTTATATTTTTAATGTTTTTGGTTGGAATAAGTTATGTTCCAAATGTTTATGCCCAGACCAAAGTCAAAATTTTCCTTATGGCGGGCCAATCTAATATGCAAGGCCATGGAGATAGTGAGAATTTGGAACGTATACTTTGTGCCAAAAAAGAAATCACATTAGCAGATGATTCTGAAGGATGTTACTATTCTTTAGAGAGTCAGGAAGACAGATTATTTGAGGTTGTTAGCGATTTTTATGGAACATCTGCTACTTATGATTCAGTAAACGCAAGAACAGTTGCCCAACACATTGATCAAAATGAATTGATTGATGCACGACTTCTATTTCCCTATAATCCTGTTCAGGAAATTAATTTTAATTATAGCCGTAGTGATGGTGTTAGAAGCAATCCTGGTATTTGGTCCGGTTCTTTAAATGTAGGGTATGGTTATAGTAATAACGGTACTAGTTATGGCCCTGAGTTGACTTTTGGTCATTACATGTCACAATACACAGAGGACGATATTGTACTTATTAAAGTGGCAGAAGGAGGTTCTGATTTGCACGTAATGTGGAGGAGTCCGAGTATGGAAGCCCGCCTTGGGACAGATGATGAGCCCAGTAATTACCCCTTACTTACTCAACACCTCAATGAAGTATTAGCGGACATAGGGAGCTTCTTACCTAAATATGAGGGTGTAGATGTAGAGGCCGAAGTTGCCGGTTTTGTCTGGTTTCAGGGGTTCAATGACGCAGGAAATAGTACCTATGCTAATGGGTATGAGCAAAACCTTACCGACTTGATTACCGATTTAAGAAGTGATCTTAAGCTACCTGATTTACCGGTAATGATAGGACAATCTCATCGTGGAGGAGACAATGGTTTGGTTGTGCAAGCTGCACAGAAAGCTGTAGCAGAGAACATCGGAAATGCCGATTGGGTGGTAACCAATGACCTTTCCAATTACTATCATTTTGATGCGGGTGCTTATCTTGTAATCGGCAATCGCTTGGCGGAAGGCATGAAAGACCTTCTGAATCTTCATGAAGTACAGGAAACTATTCCCAATGCACCTTCAAGTCTTTCAGCTGTTTCTTCACCTGTACTTCAGGTTCAGCTTAGCTGGTCAGATAATTCTAATAATGAAGATGCATTTTGGATCGAACGTTCAACGAACCAAGAATCAGGTTTTGGAAGCATTGCAAAAATTTCACCTGACTCGGCTGCTTTTATAGATCGTGATTTGTTACATGCTACTACTTATTATTATAGGGTACGTGCTTCAAATAAAGCTGGATATACATCCTATAGTGAGATTGTCTCTGCTACAACTGATACATTGAACGATGGTTTTCCACAAGGATGGTCAAGTATGGATATAGGGACGCCCTACTCACCAGGAATTACAACCTATGCTGATGGTACGTTTAAAGTTGAAGGCAATGGAGATATGTTGGAAAATTCTGATAATTTTCATTTTGCTTATCAGAAAATATCAGGGGATGGTGAAATTGTTGCTCGTTTAAATTCAATGCAAAAGGCATGGTGGGACAATGTAGGTTTGATGATGCGAGAAACATTAGAACCCGATTCCAAATATGCAATGACCCTCCTTAATAATAACACCACTATTTTTTATCAATACCGTAACGAATTGGGCGAGTATGAGCGTATTAATAATGATACTGCCACTACTGCCTTGTGGTTAAAATTGACAAGAATAGGATCTTCCTTTACCGCATATATGTCCACAGATGGTGTGAGCTGGCAAGAAACCTATCAGACGTCTATTACTATGGATCAGGAAATTTATCTTGGCATGGTATCTTTTGTTCCTAGAGATGGTAAAAGTACCACAGCCGTTTGGAGTGATGTTGCTGTAGTATCCTTAGAACCTCAAGAGCCCTCTGGATTAACTGCTACAGCAGCTTCTTCAACCACTGTAAGTTTGAGTTGGACAGATAACTCCAATAATGAAACTGGTTTTACGATTGAAAGATCTGTGGATAGTGAAAACTATGAAGAAATCGCGACTGTTTCAGACAGCACGGTACTTTTTCTGGATGAAGGTCTTTTAGCGAACACTACTTACTACTATAGAGTTGCGGCTTTTAATAGCAGTGGTTCCTCTGATTATTCTGAAGTAGTCAGTGTGACTACGGATGAAGATGCCAGCTTGCCATCACCATGGGAAACAGTTGATGTAGGGACGCCCTACTCACCAGGAATTACAACCTATACTAATGGTAAGTTTAAAGTTGAAGGCAATGGAGATATGTTGGAAAATTCTGATAATTTTCATTTTGCTTACCAGAAAATATCAGGGGATGGTGAAATTGTTGCTCGTTTAAATTCAATGCAAAAGGCATGGTGGGACAATGTAGGTTTGATGATGCGGGAAACATTAGAGCCCAATTCTAAATATGCAATGACTCTCCTTAATAATAATGACTCTATTTTTTATCAGTACCGTAATGAATGGGGCGAGTACGCACGTATTAATAATGGTTCTGCGACTACTGCTTTGTGGTTAAAATTGACAAGAACAGGAACTTCTTTTAGTGCATATATGTCTACAGATAGTGTGAGTTGGCAAGAAACCTATCAGACATCTATCCTCATGAATCAGGAAATATATGTAGGCATGGTATCTTTTGTTCCTCGGGATGGTAAAAGTACCACTGGTGTTTGGAGTGATGTTACTGTTTCATCATTGGATCAGGTAATACCTCAGGCTCCATCAAATTTAACAGCACAAGCTACTCTCTCCAATACAGTTGTACTTGAATGGGCAGATAATTCTGACATTGAGCGTGGTTTTAGAATAGAAATGGCTATTGACAGTGTAGGTGTTTTTGAAGAATATGCCAGTGTTGAAGCCAATACTACCCATTTAGAAGTACACAGTTTATCTGCGGCTACTACTTTTCTTTATCAAGTGCAGGCATATAATGACAATGGTTACTCTGAATACAGCAATGTAGCCTCAACCACTACAGATAGTTTAGATTCGGAATCATTGCCAGCACCATGGAGCAATACGGATATAGGAACACCTTACTCATCAGGAATTACAACTTATGCTGATGGTACGTTTAAAGTTGAAGGCAATGGAGATATGTTGGAAAATTTTGATAGTTTTCATTTTGCTTATCAGAAAATATCAGGGGATGGTGAAATTGTTGCTCGTTTAAATTCAATGCAAAAGGCATGGTGGGACAATGTAGGTTTGATGATGCGAGAAACATTAGAACCCGATTCCAAATATGCAATGACCCTCCTTAATAATAACACCACTATTTTTTATCAATACCGTAACGAATTGGGCGAGTATGAGCGTATTAATAATGATACTGCCACTACTGCCTTGTGGTTAAAATTGACAAGAATAGGATCTTCCTTTACCGCATATATGTCCACAGATGGTGTGAGCTGGCAAGAAACCTATCAGACGTCCATCACCATGGATCAGGAAATTTATCTAGGCATGGTAGCTTTTGTTCCTCGAGATGGTAAAAGTACTACTGCTGTATGGAGTTCCGTAGAAGTTTCTGTTTTGCCTTCGGTGTTAATGCCTCCTTCGGATCTTCTGGTCGAAGCCAACCTTGCCAATGGACTAGAATTACGCTGGGTTGACAATTCGGACAATGAGGCCGGGTTTGTCATAGAGAGAGCAAGCAGTGCTGAAGGTGTATTTGAAGCCATCGCTACCCTAGCTGCCAATACTACCTATTATCAGGATCAGGGATTGAGTGCGGGCAATTATTATTATCGGGTAAAAGCTGTAAAAGACCAAGGAGGCTCATGGTATAGCAATCGGGCATATGCCGAAGTGCTGGAATTTAAAAATACCATACTTTATATGCCTAGGTTAGCCGGAGACTACGATAAGGCAATCCTTCAAAATGAAATTTCTGTGAGTACAAGCTCATATTTTTCTACCGAAGAGTATATGTATACCAATATGAAAGGTAAGGTGATCGATGTCAATCTAGAGCAGTCCCTATCATCGGGTGGAGGAAGTATTTCCTTCAAAGTAACACCATATGCGCTTAATCAGACGACTGAGCTATTTCATTCAGAAAACCTCTCTGTCAGTCAAGTCGGCGATCAGATAGCGTTGACTATCCAAGGGACCGAATGGGTAAGTAATTCGGTTTTAGATACCATCACATGTAATCACGTAGTTATTCAACTTTCTGATCAAATGATAGACCTCTATGTAAATGGAGAGTGGACATCCTTTGAGAATAGTCAGCAGTTTGAAATTAATGAGTTTACGTTGGAATCGTACAATGGACAGTTGTGGGATGTCAGGATGCATAACAGAGTACTAACCGAAGAAGAAGTAGCAAAAATAAGCGAGCGTTGTGGAACAGGAATTTCCTTAGAAGCACCTAACCCTTTGAGACCTCAATTTATCGGTGGAGCTTATTATTGCCTTTGGGCAAAAGAGGATGTGGATCTAAGTCAAAGTAAGTATTTATACCATCTATTTATATCGGAGTATGTTTATCAACACTTTGTAATGGAAGCAGGTATGTACAACCATGAAGAAGGGCTTGAGAAAACATTACTACGCGGGAGAGATTTCATTGTGGATGATAATGACAGTTGGATAGAATGGTCATTTTCTAATCCAATTACTAAAGACGACCACAATGTTGCCTATGTTTGGCATGAGAATTTTCATAGTTATCAGTCGAAAAACCCTTCAGCTCCCTACAATGGAGGAAAGTGGCTTAATGAGGCTTCAGCCAACTGGGGAGCTTCCTATGTAGTCGATAATTATCCCAATAAAGGTGCGACAGGTATTACTTTATATCCACATTGGCCAATTGGTTTCTATAATAAGACTTACAATATTCCTGGGGGCAATCGTGATTATCATGCTTATATATTCCTTAGTTATATCACTCGCTTTGTTTCAGATCCATCATTCATAGGCAAAGTATATAACGATAAGGACTTATTAAATGGGGCATATATAATTAATGTTTTCAAGAAAGTTCTCAATGCAGAGGGGCATGATTTTGTGAAAGTGTTTAATGATTTTGCTGCACGTACTACGGTGTGGGATTATCAGGATGGAAGTGGCCCGGATTGGGAAAGGTCAGAACAGGTTGGTATTCAAAATTATGAAAATAAAGGGTATACCGATTTTAATCACAAATTTACTCATATTATGTCTTCTGACGGAACAAATGGGGTGATGACAGAGATTCCTGAGGATTTACGTCCATGTGCTTATTCCTGGAATGCGTACAAAATTGATTCTACAGCTGCCGGATCATATACAATCAAATTTCAAGGAATAAGCGATAATCCTACTGATACAAAATTTCAGGCTATGATTGTTAAGGGGAATGATATTGCTTATGAGTACATTGAAATGCCTATCAGCAATTCTGCAGCATTTGGAGAATCCGTTGACGAATTTCAGGTGAGTACGCAGGCAGGTGAGGAACTCTATTGGGTTGTCACTTCCATTCCCGATGCGTATCACCAGGATACTACTATTAGGTATGATTATACTTATAGTTTTGAGGTGAATACGACCGAGTTTGGTTTAAAAAACGCTATGGGTAGTGATCTGTCTCAAACATATAGTTTAAACAATGGAGCCCTGAATGTTTATCCTACAATTACGGATGGCCATCTTACGATCGAAATGGAATTTGACACTGAAGAGCCGGCAAAGGTAACACTCTATAATGCCGTTGGGCGTAAGGAGCCTTTAAGTGTTAATTATGAAGAACATAAGATAGAGGTTGGATTTGATGGTTCTGCGGGACTTTATTTACTTCATGTTCAGACTGGACAGGTAAATAGGGTTGTTAAGATTATTAAAAAGTAAAATCCTATAGCAAATTGAATAGATGGGCAGAAATCTTCTGCCCATCTATTTATTTATGTATTGCTAGTAGCAAAGTAATTGCGATTCAAATATACGTGCTTTGTCAGTCGCTATGCGATTGTAGTCGTAGTGTTAAGTGGGGTTATGAACAATCAAATTATCGGAACTTTTATTCCGGGCTTTGCGTTCTTTCTTTTTCTTGTTCTTCGTGATATTTGCCTCCTAAAAAGGCTAAAAATCTACTAAAGGCCTTTATTGCTTCTTCTGTACCTTTGGAAACCTCTTTTCCTTGTAATTTAAGCAAGAATTTACTGTAAATGCCAGTAAGGCATAGTTCTATCTCATTGCTTAGTTTTTTGCCTGTTTTTTGGTCGAATTCGTTAATGAATGGTAAAGTTGCATTGTAAATATGCCCATAGGCGATTTCTTGGGGGTCGTTGAGTAGCTGGCGATGCAATCTGTCTAAGTCGTTCACTAAATTATTTATCACCTGTAAATGCCCTTTTTCTTTGATATGTTCCAATGTCATCATTTCAGCTAGATTATCATACCAGTCAATACATTCTTGAAGGATGTCGCCGCTCAAATTGTATTGCGGTATAATTCCTTTTTTAATGTCTTCCATATTAAACTGATATGCACGAATCAAATCTTCAATCTGCCACATGTACAATATGTACTCAACGATATTGGTTTGGCGTTTTTCTTTAGCTACAATCATTTTTATTTATCTGTTGACGTAAATGTAATTGTTTATATACAGTAAAAGAATTTTGATTTACTGGTGTTGTATGTATTTGAAATTTAAAAAAACGGATGTATGTGATGCTTTTTTTATTATTTCATCATGTAGATTCTTTGTTTGTTATGGTTGCTTCGTTTTATTGCATCCGCGCTGCTATGCTTAGATGAGTGTTCATTAAAAGTCCCAGTCGTCCACTTCGTCCATTTTTTCCAAGTCGCGTCGGTCTTTTTTTGTGGGTCTTCCCAGTCCTTTTCTTCGGCCCATGGAATTTGCTAAACGAGTGAGTTCCAGTAGTTCAATTTGGTCATCTGTGGTTACCTCTTCCATAAACTCAGGAACAAGTTTTGCGCCCATTCTTTTGCCACTAATAGCCAATACTTTAAATGAGCGTGTGATCGGGGGGAATTTGACATCGATAGTAGCACCAACTTTCACCAAACGTGCGTTTTTTACAGGCTGTCCACCAATGAGTACTCGTCCTTTTTTTATGGCTTCAGATGCTATGCTTCGGGTTTTAAATACCCTTACTGCCCATAAGTATTTATCCAGTCTAACACTTTCGTCCATGCTTTTATTTTTTATTATATTGGTTCATGGTTCTGGCCGGGCCAATGGTAGCAAATCCTTTAATCATATGGATGGATATATCTATACCTTCGTGCAGGCCGGCCAGTTCTTCACTGCTCCATTTCCCCAACACGTAGTCAATTTGTTTTCCACGGCTAAAATTGTCGCCTATTCCAAAACGTATTCTGCTATAGTTGTTATGTCCTAATATTTCCTGGATGTTTTTAAGGCCATTATGCCCTGCATCACTTCCTTTTTGTCGCATGCGTATGGAATTAAATGGTAGGGCAAGATCGTCCACAACAACCAGCAGGTTTTCCAGTTTTATTTTTTCCTGTTGCATCCAGTATCTAACCGCTTTGCCACTTAGGTTCATATAGGTGCTTGGTTTGAGAAGTATGAAGGTCTTTCCTTTGAATTTATATTCGCACACGGCACCATAACGTAAATTCTCAAACTGTAGTTTTTCTTGTTTTGCGAATTCATCCAACACCTTAAATCCTATATTGTGGCGGGTGTCTTCGTATTCGGAACCAATATTTCCCAACCCAACTATTAAATATTTCATGGGATCTATTTTCGAGGGTTTGTTATTAAAAAATATTTTTTTTAATCGAGGCCACATTATATTTGATTTTATGTGACAATAATACAAAAAGCCTCCATATTAATGTAATATGGAGGCCAATTATATGCGTTGTAATATTATTTACTCAGCTGCGTCTCCGTCGCCAGATTTTTGTGCGGCACGAGCGGCACGTGTAAGTTTAACGGCGGCAACTACTGAATTTTTAGCATTTAATAACTCAAGGTTTTCAAATGACAAAGAACCAACCTGTACAGAATCGCCTAATTTAAGGTGATCGATATTAATATCTAAGGTATCGGGCAAGTTTACGGGTAAAGCTTTAACGCGTAGTTTGCGTTGTTCAAGCGACAGTTGACCCCCTGCTTTCACACCCTCTGCAAAACCGTTAAGTTTTACTGGAATTTCAATAATAACAGGTTTGTCTTTGAAGATCTGCAATAAGTCAATATGCATAATCCTGTCACTCACAGGGTGGTATTGGATGTCTTGAAGAATAGCTTCCACTTTTTCGCCATCAATATCTAAACTAATGGTATAAACATTAGGTGTGTAAACCAATGCTTTCAGTTGTTTTTCTTCAATAATGAAGTGCTTTACTTCTTCTCCTCCATAAAGTACGCCTGGTACTTTACCTGCTTTGCGAAGCTCTTTGGTTGCTTTTTTTCCAATTACTTCCCTTTTTGAACCTTTTAATTCAATTTGTTTCATCTTTCTAAATTTTTTGTGCTACTCAAAATAAATCACTGGTAATGAACAGGTTTACTCCCCATCACACTTTTTGCCATAGGCGGCTGCAAAGGTAGAAAAATAAACCCACATTCTTTCATAATCCATAAGATTTAATGAATGAATGCGGGAGTTTTTTTGTATTACGATAAAATCAATAATATTGGTTTCTATCTATGTTGTTCAGACTATTATATCAAAAACTGATTACTGATTGATTTATAATAGTACACTTTTTCAATAGTATCAGCTAAAAGTTCAGCGATAGATAGCACTTTTATTTTTTCAGATTCCTGACCCAAAGGAATAGAATCAGTTACAAATAACTCTTCCAGTGCGGAATTGGCAATGTTTTCGTAGGCTGCTCCGGATAGGACAGGGTGCGTTGCAAAAGCGCGTACACTCAAAGCACCTTGTTCTCTCATCATGTAGGCTGCCTTTGTTAGGGTACCGGCTGTGTCTATCATGTCATCCACAATAACCACATTTTTACCTTTTACATCACCAATGATTCTCATGTCGCTAATCACATTGGCTTTAGCTCTGGATTTATGGCAAATAACCATGGGTGTACCTAAGAATTTAGCATAGGTGTTGGCCCTCTTACTACCACCTACATCAGGAGAGGCTATAACCAAGTTGTCTAAGTTCATGCTTTTAATATGCGGCAAGAAGATAGATGAGGCATACAGGTGATCTACCGGAAGGTTGAAGAATCCTTGAATCTGGTCGGCATGTAAATCTATTGTGATCAGGCGGTCGATACCCGCTGCAGTAAGCATATCAGCAGCTAATTTAGCACCGATAGAAACGCGAGGTTGATCTTTCCTGTCCTGGCGAGCTAAGCCAAAATAAGGAATTACTGCTACCACTTTGTAGGCAGAGGCTCTTTTGGCTGCATCAATCATCATCAATAGTTCCAGCAAGTTGTCTGCAGGTGGAAAGGTTGATTGAATCAGGAATACGTGCGATCCTCGAATTGTTTCTTGAAAAGCCACAGCAAATTCGCCGTCGCTAAAATTTAATTTTTTAATGTTCCCAAGATCCCTCCCGGAATAATGACTAATCTTTTCGGTTAGGTAACGGGACGATGATCCCGAAAAAATCTTAATGGGCGCTTTTGGTGGCATCGAAATAGTTGTTTTTCTGTTTATTATTTATAAGACGGTGCAAAGATAAAAAATCATGACTTAAATTATCCTTGACGGCCATAATTTAAAATGTTTCCTTATTGTTACGATATCATTATTTTTTATATTGCGCATGTATAGTCCTTACCATTGTTCATTTACTTGCTCAATAAAATTCAAAATTTCATCTCTACCCTCTGCTTTTTCGGCTGAGGTGACAAATATTTCGGGTAATTCTTCCCAGTCTTCTAATAAGGCTTTTTTATAGTTTTCTATGTTGGATTCCTTTTCTGAGGCTTTTAATTTGTCCATTTTGGTAAAAACGATAACAAATGGAATTCCCCAAACTCCCATTTGGTGCATAAACTCCAAATCAACTTTCTGGGGCTTGTGTCTGCTGTCTACCAATATAAATAGACACATCAGGTTGGAACGGTGACGAAGGTAATTGTCAATTAAAAGTTTAAATTCTTTACGTTGTGTTTTGGAGGCCTTGGCATAGCCATAGCCAGGCAAGTCTACCAAATACCATTGGTTGTCTATAGTAAAGTGATTGATTAATTGTGTTTTACCTGGTGTTGATGAGGTTTTGGCCAGTGTGCTATTGTTGCACAGCATGTTAATCAACGATGACTTGCCTACGTTGGATCTGCCAATAAAAGCATATTCGGGCCTATCAGCATCGGGACACTGGTTAGGCTTGGAACTGGAAGTAAGAAACGCAGCTTTTGTAATTCGCATTTTTGTTTACAAAGGTAAGGGACAATATCTAAAAACAAAATGTTTATAATTCAAATTGAATCCCTTGGGCCAGCGGCAAGTCCTTACTCCAGTTGATGGTGTTTGTTTGTTGACGCATATAAGCTTTCCAAGCATCTGAACCGGATTCTCGTCCGCCACCTGTTTCTTTTTCGCCTCCAAAGGCGCCACCTATCTCGGCTCCTGATGTTCCAATATTAACATTGGCTATTCCGCAATCGCTACCTATGCCTGAAATAAATGTTTCACATTCTTGCATGTCTCTGCTGAAAATAGATGAAGATAGGCCTTGAGGAACATCGTTGTGCATGCTAATGGCTTCTTCAAATTGTTGGTATTTCATAAGGTACAAAACAGGTACAAAGGATTCGTGTTGAACAATAGGTAAGTGGTTTTGTGCTTCAATGATGGTGGGTAAAACATAGTGTCCCTTATCTGGAATGCCGGATGTGATGACCTTGTTTCCAAATAATATGGAACAACCTTGTTCTTGTGCTGTGCGTATGGTGTCTTTATATAGTTCTGTAGCTTCATCATCAATCAGTGGACCTACTATTGTCTTGGGGTCTAGGGGATGTCCTATTTTAAGTTTTATTTGCTGGTAGGCCTTTTTTAACATATCTATTACTTCGGAATAGATACTATCGTGAATGATGAGGCGGCGGGTGGAGGTGCAGCGTTGACCTGTTGTTCCCACAGCTCCAAATACGATGGCCGGAATAGCTAGTTGAAGGTCGGCTGTTTGTGTCACTATAATGGCGTTGTTGCCTCCTAGTTCAGCTATCGTTCTTCCTAAGCGAGCTCCTACTTTTTGACTTACTTTTTTGCCTACTTGCGTAGACCCGGTGATAGATATTAGAGAAATTCTTTTGTCCTCAGCCATTAAATCGCCAATCTCCGATGAGGGAGCAACGATTAGATTAACGACTCCTTCGGTCACCTTATTATCTTTTAGTACTTTTTCTATTGCATGATGGACGGCGATGGCACAAAGGGGTACTTTGGAACTGGGTTTCCAAACACATACGTCGCCACATACCAAGGCAATCATGGTATTCCAGGCCCAAACCGCCATGGGGAAGTTGAAGGCTGATATGATACCTACTACGCCTAAGGGATGATACTGGTCAAGTAGACGATGGCCTGGACGTTCGCTTTGCATAGTGTAGCCGTAGAGCTGACGAGATAAACCTACTGCAAAATCACATATGTCTATCATCTCTTGAACTTCACCCAGACTTTCTTGGTATATTTTGCCCATTTCTAGTGAAATGAGTTTGGCTAAATTTTCTTTTTCTTCGCGTAAGGCATTTCCTATTTTGCGTACTATGTCACCCCGTTTGGGCGCAGGTGTGCGGCGCCAATCATGAAAGGCTTGTAAGGCCTTGTCTACCATGTGAATGTAGTCTGATGAGCTGGCCTGGTGGATCTTAGCGATGGGGTGTCCGTCAATGGGGGAGCTGGAGGTGAGGATAGTGCCTTGGGTTTCAAACCATTGGGTGCCAGTGCATAATCCCATATTTTCAGACTTAATCCCCAGTTGGTTGAGCATTTCGGGTATACCAAAATCTTGTTGGTGGTGCGAACGGTATTTTAAATAAAATTGTGACATAGCGTTTTTTTTGATTGATAGAGATACTTCAATTTACAGCTTTTTTAAATCACAGAAGAAAAAAAGACAAGGTTATTTTATGATTTTTGTCTTTTTGTTTGTCCACTTCAATTTGTATCTATGCGCTTTTAAAGAAAATATTTTACTATATGGGCAATAGCAAAAGAAAATTTTCGCCAGCGTTTTGGACGGCGAACTTCGCCGAATTATTGGAACGAGCGGCGTATTATGGTGTATTTATAGTTATTACACTTTACTTGTCAAGAATATTGGCATTTAATGATATTGAGGCAGCTGCCATTGCAGGAACTTTTTCTGCTTTACTTTATTTTTTACCCACCTTTGCCGGTGCTTATGCTGATAAAATCGGGTTTAAGAAATCCTTGTTATTTGCTTTTAGCTTTTTAACGTTGGGCTATCTGGGGTTGGGTTTGTTACCTACTTTTATACAACACGCAGGACTGGCTGAATATGGTACAGAAACGACTTTTCATGGTCTAGCTGAAAGTAGCTTCCGATATGCTATCTTACCTGTGATGGCTTTAATTATTATTGGAGGTAGTTTTATTAAGTCGGTGATTACCGGAACCGTTTCGCTTGAAACAAGTGAGGATAACAGAGCTACCGGATTTTCTATTTTTTATACCATTGTTAATATAGGTGCCTTTTCTGGTAAAACCATTGTAAAACCATTGCGTGATGCCATGGGTAATGTGGGTTTAATTAATATTAGTTACTTCTCCGCTGGAATGACTTTATTGGCTTTGTTGGCGGTGTTCTTCTTCTTTAAACCATCTGTACAAAAGCGTGAAGGAAAAACCTTTGGCGAAATTTGGACTGCTTTTATAAAAGTGCTCTTTAATGTGCGATTGATCGTTTTGATATTTATTATCACAGGTTTTTGGTTAGTACAGCATCAATTGTATGCCACCATGCCCAAATATGTATTAAGAATGGCTGGTGAAAGTGCCTCCCCAAGCTGGTATGCCAATGTTAATCCTTTGGTGGTGTTTTCTACGGTGGCACTGATAACTTCGCTGATGAAGCGAAGAACTGCCTTGTTTTCCATGACCGTGGGTATGTTTATCATGCCTGTTTCGGCATTTTGTATGGCGGCTGGAAATTTATTTGATGGTGGATCAACGATTATTGGAATGCACCCGGTGGCTTTTATGATGATTGTGGGTATTGCCTTTCAAGGGTTGGCAGAGTCGTTTATCTCACCGCGTTTTCTGGAGTATTTTTCCTTTCAGGCTCCTAAAGGTGAAGAGGGTCTCTATTTGGGGTTTAGTCACCTGCACTCCTTTTTGTCGAGTATTGTTGGTTTTTTGATGTCCGGTGTATTATTGGATAAGTATTGTCCTGACCCTTTAAAGTTTGGTGGAAGAACCGCTGAATGGCACGCTGCTAGTGCAAATGCGCATTATATCTGGTATTATTTTGGAGGTATTGCTATGGTTTCGGCGCTCGCCTTAATCATTTATGGTCGTATATTCAGAGATAAAAAATAATAACAAAAGCTCACACAACTTTCAGAGCCGGCAAACTTCCCACCGTTTGTCGGCTCTTTTTGTTTTATTTGATTGATACCACTACGCGATAGCCGGGTTTCTTTAAATCTTGTGGCATATTGTTAAAATCTACATTCTGTAAGATGATGGAAGTGGCATCGCAGGACTTTTGTGTGAGTAAATAATCACGTAATAGTTGATTCCTTTTTTTGTACAGTGCTTTAAAAGTAACTGCCAGATCTGTTTTAGAAACAAGTTTAAGACAGCGTTGTGGTATTGTTTGTGCAGTTGTTTCGGGTGACAACTGATTTAGATAGGCCAAAAAGAGAGGGTCTTGATCTTTTATCTGTTTCCAATGCTCTATTTTTTGAGGTTTTGTGTCTTGTATGTATTTGTTCTTTATCGTTTTTGATGCTAGAATGCTCATTTCTTCATCAACAGCCAATTCTTGACGAAAAGTAAAGATCAGGTCTTTTTTCTTGCTCAATATCTCAGCTATTTTGTCTAAGGTATTGATTTGTTCGTCCCTTAATGAATCTTGTGTATACTCAAAGGGTATGTGTTTCAATTGCTCTGGATTGGTACCCACCAGTTTGCCCAGTGATGAAAAAGGTTGCGTGGCAGTTTTAGCAATGAATTTCCCAAAGGTTTTCCATATTAACGGACCTAGTTTAAAGCCTGGTTCCGATGGATTTCCGGTGACAGGTAGGTCAAAATCAACATTATCTTTGGCATCTTTAATCAAGTAAAGGGCTAGTTTTAGCGGAAGCTTATGGGCTGTGCTGTCATTGGTTTTTCTGCCAAATTCCGGCTCTTTCACCAATAGGTGGTTGTCGTTTTTAAGATGCCTGGGGGTCATTTCCAGGGAGCATTCGTAGTTAAACAGACCTGAAATAATTGGGTAGCCCAGGTAATATTCGGTATATGGTGAAAAGCTGTGCATATCCAAATTGTTGATTTGGGCTTGGTAAAATAAATTTAAAGGCGTGCGTAGACTAAAATGTGTTTCGCCTTTGTATGTTCCGTTGTTATTAAAACGCATTGCCCATTTTAAAGGAATGGCATCGTTTAATTCAGTCAGGGTGTTCATCTCCATGTTGATGTCACTAATTTTGTATGAAAAGGGCCTGTTTAATGTATGGTCGGCAAATTGCACCTGACCATTGTTCACCACCAACGTATCAATGCGGTAATATAGATTTTCTTTTCCCTTAGAATTAATTAGGCTGTCTTGTTTCGTAGCTTGAACAGAGTTGGCAAAATAGGGGGTAAGAAAGTACTCCCAGTTGCTCATATCCTTTTCTAAAACAGCAGATATGTATGGTTGATTGATGTAGATTTTATTTATCGTATAGCGCATATTACCTAGGTCGAGGGTGTCCATTTTTGCCTGGGCTGTGCGGGCTGAAGCCAATATTGATCCTTTGTTATCGCGTATTTGAAGACTGTCTATTCGGGCAACTCCATTTATCACGATATTATCAAGACTTTCTATACTTCCTTTTACATGTATGTCTGACTGTAATAAACCATTTAGTGTAGATATATATAAGTAATCTTTTAAATAGTTGGTAAAGGAGTTTAGTTGTATATTTTCTGTTCCAAAATGTATATTGTATGCTGCCAGTTGTTGGTCTATTTCGGCTTCAATTTTTACGATTCCTCGTTCCCCGATAGAAAATTCAACACCCATTTCGCTACTACGACTATCCCAAGCTATTAGCGGAAGCTTTAAGTTGAGCTTGTCGAATTCAAGTAAGTTATTTACCGCCCGGTCGTGGTACAAAAATTTGCCCTTTACCAGTTCGATATTATGTATTGAAAATTTAACGCTGTCATTTCCATCAGGTAGTTCATCTTTTGTTGTAGCAAGGGAATCTGAGGAGGGAATCAGGCTGTCAAAGTTAAAAGCTTTTCCTTGGTTTTCTATATAAATGTAGGGTTCAATTAAGCGTATTTGAGCTACAGCATATTCACTGGATAGCATTTTCCAGGGATCGTAATTTATCAGGAGTTCCTTGAAATATACAAAGGTATCTTTTTTGTTTTCCTCAAAAAGGGTGAAGTTGTGTGCGTTCAGCTGAACTTTAAAATAGTTGATATGTAGTTCTTCGAGTGTTAGCTTACGGCCAATCAATTGTTGGCTATTGTTAACGAGGTAGTTTTTAATAACTGTTGATAGAAAAAATAAAATGATAAATAGAAGGAGGGTTATGATTCCTGGTATCAGATAGCGTTTTTTTACGTTGGCCATTAAAATGTATTATTTTTAGTGATGGTTAATCTTTTGTTGATGAAGCAAAGATACAGAATACTCATTGGGTAGTCATCTCAAAAAACGTAATTTTTTGTATGCTTTTAGTTTGTGAGTGATTGTCTTCGTCTTTTCTCTTTCTACGATTAGGTATACATTTGCTCCAAATAATTATATAAGATTATTTTTTTGTCGAGAATTATAGACAATTTTAGGTAAATTGTATGGCTAAAATTAACATAACACCATGACCAATAAAATATTGCCGGAAAAATGGATTCAGACAAAGGTGGCTATCGGTTTTATCATTATCGTGGCTATTGCTGTGCTTATATTTTCCATTACTTATTTCTCTGTTATTTCTATTATAAAGGTACAGAATGAGGAGTATAGTCACGAACATGAGTTCACCTATTTGAATCAACTGATATTTGAGATAATTGAAACGGAAGGCTTAAATCGTGTATACGGAATAACGGGTATCCGAGAATATAGAAAACAATATTTGCAACATCATGATTCGGTTCAAGCAGCCATTAATTATCTGAATGTATTATTTCCGGATTCTGTTTCCCAAGGAGGTATTAAGGAGATTGAGCGATTGTATTTTCAAAAGAAAGCATTGATGGATCAACTTACTCAAATGAACCTCAAGAAACTATATGCCGAGTCGGCTGAAAATATACTGGCATCTATACCTGATTCATTAAACTACGAGGTTACGCAGTATACATATAGTAGCTTAAAAGTAGATTCTGCGCAACAAGGTGTGATAGTGGAGGATACTGTGTTGTTGATTCAGCAGCAAGCAGAGGAAGAGAAAAAGGGTTTTTTTAATCGTTTGGGTGATTTGTTTGGCGGTAGTAAAAAGAGACAGGATTCTGTGGTTGAAGTGGAGGCTGTAGTGAGTAGAAAGGTAGATTCAACAGTAGTGCAGGAAATTAGGCCCAACGAGAATATTGGAGAGATAAAATCCAGGATAGAACAGGCCGAAAAGCAGGAAGCAAATATTAATATGCGGGTTCAACGACATGAAAATGAGTTGATAGAGCTTGACAGGCGCTTGACCGATCAGATTAAAAATATAGTAAGTAACTTGCACGATGCCACCATAAAACGAAATGAAAATAAACGGTTGGAATTAGAGCTGTTGCGAAGTAAAATGATAGATCGTATTTTGCTGTTGGTGGCCATTGCAGTGTTTATGATGTTATTTTTTATTTTCTGGATAAGTAGAGATATATCCCGAAGTCAGAAGCTTAAAAATGATATTATTTGTGCCAAGGAGAGGGTCGATCGGCTTTTGAAGGTGAAGGAGCAGTTTGTGGCGCATATGAGCCATGAGATACGAACACCATTAACGTCTATCATCGGTTTTTCAGAACAACTGTCGGCCATGGTCAAAGAAAAGGAGGAGCTACAGGTTTCTGAAAGAATACTCTTATCGGCCGAGCATTTGAATGGACTGATCAATAATGTGTTGGATTCATCCATGCTGGAATCGGGAAATATTGCCTTTTATAAAGATACCATTGATGCCAAGGTGTTGATGGAAGAGATATTTCAGTTGTTTGAGCTCAAGGCTAGAAAAATAAATCTGTCCTTATCTTATCAAATAGATCCTGATTTGCTTGCTTTTGAGTCTGATCATCTGCGTTTAAAACAAGTGCTAATCAATCTCATAGGGAATGCACTGAAATTTACGCCCCAAGGGTCTATATTTTATGATATTCATATTAAAAAGGATAAACTTGTTTTTACCGTGAAAGATACCGGTATTGGTATTCCCAAGGATAAGCAGAAGTCCATCTTTAAAATGTTTAACCAGGTAAATATCAGCTTGTCGCGTAAGTATTCAGGAACCGGACTGGGACTTTCCATCAGCAGGCAGATTATTGAAGCCATGGGTGGTAGCATTCAAGTGGAGAGCAAGCAGCATGAAGGTAGTACTTTTAAGTTTGATATTCCCTATGTAAAATGTGATGCAGTTCCGGTAAATACGATGGTGGCTGTAGAATATCTGTTTAGGGATAAAAAAATAATGGCGGTCGATGATGATGAGATGATTTGTCAATTGATAGACCGTATTTTGCATGATAGGGTTGGGCATTTGGATGTTATTTCTTCTTCTGAGCCTGCAATGAAGGCCATTGAACAAAACGACTATGATTTGTTTATGATTGATTTACATATGCCAAAGGTGGACGGATTGCAGCTTTTAAAACTCATAAGGGATGAAAAAAAGATGGATACTCCTGTATTGTTTCTTACGGCTGATATGGTTAATTCAGAACTGAAGGAAGTCATAAAGAATGAACATATATGGGTAATGTCTAAGCCATTTACACAGAAGCAAATTATGGAAAAGCTGGCTGAGATATTTAATATTGAAATAGGTTGCGTTGAAGATGCAGAGATGAGGGTTTCGCATGGGGATGAGGCCAATGCATTATTTAGTTTGGAAGAGGTTAAGTCTTTTACTGGTAGTGACGAGGATTTTCTACATTCGGTGATAAGAATCTTTATTGAAAATTCGGATCAGGGTATTTTGGATATGAAAAATGCACTGTTGAATGAGGCCGATTTTTATCATACTGTGTCTGAAAGAGCACATAAGTTATTGACTGGTTTTCGACAGTTTAAAATTCAACAAGGGGTGGATAAACTTAGCTTGCTGGAAAAAACGAGAGACCGGAAGCTTGCTAAAAAAATGGTGAAACTAAAGGTGGAGGAAATGGAGACTTTTTGGAACGAGGTTAAGAAAGCTTTACAGCAGTACTTACAGTAAACTCGCTCTTTTTAGCGTGAAATGTGATAGTAGCATTAGGCATCTATTCTGTATTTATGTATTTTATTGTACAGTGTTTTTCTGTCGATGCCTAGGATGCGAGCAGCCTTGGCTTTATTGTACCGCGTTTGTTCCAGTGTTTCTATAATCATTTCTTTTTCTGATTTTTCCTTGACCTCTCTTAGTTGAACTGGTATGTCTGCTTGTTCTGTGGGTACTTGAATTTCAGGAGGTAATTCTGCTAAAGTTATTTCCTGACTTTTTGCCAGAAGCACAGCACGTCGAATCACGTTCCGTAGTTCACGCAGGTTACCAGGCCACTCATAACTTAAAAATATCTTTTCTACTTCTGACCCAAAATGAATATTTTCCTTGTTAAACTCGTTGGAAGCCATTTTTAGAAAACGATCACTGTAAATAGAAATGTCTTCTTTTCGATCTCTCAAGGGCAAAAGGTTAATGGAGAACTCATTTAGGCGGTGGTATAAATCTTCTCTGAATTTTCCGCTAAAGGATGTTGTTCTTAAGTCTTCGTTGGTGGCCGCAATAATTCTGCAATTGATGGTGTATTCTTCGTTACTACCCAGTCTGCGGCCTTTACGTTCTTGAATGGCTCGTAGTAGTTTTACTTGTACGTCGTAACTTAAATTGCCTATTTCATCCAGGAAGATGGTGCCATCTTTGACGTTTTCAAAATGCCCTTCCTTATCATCCAGCGCACCGGTAAAAGAACCTTTTTTATGTCCAAAGAGTTCGCTGGAAGCAATATCACTGTGTAGGGCTCCACAATCAACCGCCACAAAAGGTTTTGAATTTCGATGACTAAGTTCGTGAATACGCTGAGCTACAAATTCCTTGCCCACACCGCTCTCTCCCAATACCAAAACGGAAAGATCGGTGCCTGCGATCAATTCAATCTGTTGGTCAATTTGCTCTGCAAAACGACTGGTGCCTTTAATGTATTTAGAAACAGGTGTTTGTGTAGGGGTGTTGGGAGCTGCAGTAGCTTTGTCAATGCCTCGGTTAATAACGTGTAATAACTCATCGGGATTAACTGGTTTAGCAATGTACTCGAATGCCCCCAACTTAATGGCGTTCACCGCTACGCGTATGTCTGAATAGGCTGTAATTAGTACAACGGGGGTTTTAAGGTCTTTTTTTCTTACCTCGGGGATAATGTCTAACCCATTTCCACTATCTAAGCGATAGTCGGTTAAAACCAAATCAAAGGAGCTGCTTCTGATGGCATCCAGTGCTGCACTGTAGCTGCTTACAAAAACGGTGTTGAAGCCTTTTCTTTTTAAAAAGCCTTCAATCATTAATCCAAAGGAAGTATCGTCATCAACAATTAAAATCTTTGCCATTACCGAAAATTACAAAAGTTGTCAAATTTATAAAACATCTTTTTGATTTGAACGAATAACAGAAAAAATAAGATAAAAAAAAGCGGATCAACGTTTTGATCCGCTAGCCTAGAACTACATTTAACTATATATGGTAACAATAGTCTAGAGTTGGATGGTATCGTAAAATTTGTTGTGTTGTGTGTGTGTGTTGTTTGATACCGATACCTATCGTGATATGAGAAACGTATTAATGTAAATGATCATAAACAGTAACACCCTGACCTTCTGATGTGGGGTAGGTAACCTCTGGAAGTTCTGCTGTTTTTAGCAGTACTAGCCCAATGACTACTATCAGAGAGGTAATGATAAGTGCTGTTAGTTTATTTATGAATGAATGATCCATTGATCTGTTTTTTTAATTGTTATTCGAAAGCTGTATATGTAATAATAGTGCCAAAGAAAGTGGGGATGTGAGGTTTTGTTTGTTAAAGCATTGATATGTTGGTATATGTATCGATAATTTTTTTTTATGTCCTGACAAACTAATTAGTTATAATAAAAAAGTGTGGAATAATATCTACACATTGTTTACCCAAAGTGTGGAATATCTAATGTCTGTTAGGTCTGATCTCAACAAGTGATTGATTGTACTTTTAACGCTTTTGAAAAAGTTTAATGCCTTACATCCGGGTTAAAGTGAGATGATATACAGTTGTCATTGAAAATCTTTGCGTAATTTGCGTTTGATAAATTGTGTTACTAAGTGATTTTTTTGAATGTTTTTTGATTGTCATACACATCACTATAGCGTAGGAGACCATGTATCTGTTATTAATTATGATCCAGGTGACCCGATATTTCGTACCGTCAGGCTTCCAATATGTTCTTGTGGTATTCATCCTTGGTATATTCATGCTTATAAAATTGACAATGACCTTGCCCAAATAGAATCTCTTTGCCTTCACCAAAAAATTGTGGCCATTGGGGAGTGTGGTCTAGATAAAAATACGGATGATTTAGAACTTCAGAAATGCGTGTTTGAGCGGCAAATAAGGCTTTCGGAGCGGTATGAGCTGCCTCTTATTATTCATTCTGTAAAAACGCACCATATCATATCAGAGATCAGAAAAAGAAGCAAATCAAAGCAACCATGGATTGTACATGGCTATAAGGGGTCCATTGAAATGGCACAACAATTCGTTAAGCAAAATATTTTTATTTCTTTTGGGGAAAATTTATTGAGCCATGGCCATAAGTTTGAGATGCTTTTGCAGCAAGTGAATATGGACTTTGTATTATTTGAGAGCGATGATAGTCATATTTCTATTGTGGATGTTTATGAGCAAGCGGCCAGACTATTATGCCTTGATGTGCGTTGGCTGGAGAAAAAAATAGAAATGAATTTTAATACTGTATTTGGTTGTAATGAGTTGGTTAGAAAGAACAGAACTGCTTTTGGGTCAGGAGAAAATTAAAGAATTGTCGAGTAAAAACGTTTTGGTAGTTGGACTAGGAGGCGTGGGTGGTTTTGCTGCGGAGATGATTGCGCGTGCCGGGATTGGAAAAATGACAATCATTGATGGTGATACGGTGAATGAGAGTAATAAAAATAGACAGTTACCGGCGCTTTGCAGTACCATGGGTATGTCAAAGGCGCAAGTGATGGAAGCTAGACTCTTAGATATCAATCCTGCGTTGGAGCTTACTTCGATAGCACGTTTTATTGATGAAAAATCATTTGAAGAACTATTGCAAGGGGGCTACGATTATATAGTAGATGCCATCGATACACTGTCACCCAAGGTGGCTTTGATTTGTGCTGCAGTTCAACATCACATACCCATTATCTCGTCGATGGGAGCTGGAGGGAAGATGGATCCTTCAAAAGTGGAAATTTCAGATATATCTAACTCTAAATATTGTAAGTTGGCACGAATGGTCCGTAAGCGTATTTATAAGGAAGGTATTAGAAAGGGAGTCCCTGTGGTATATTCGTCAGAGATGGTGGCAAAAGAGAGTGTTGTTCAAACGGAAGGGGAGAGGAATAAAAAAACAACGGTGGGTACTATTTCTTATATGCCGGCTATTTTTGGTTGTTTGTTGGCCAGCAAACTTATATCTGATTTGGCAGGACGTTAGTTGCTTCAATAAAAAAAGGCTTTACGGTATGTAAAGCCCTTTTTATATTTTGGTGACTGTAAGTTTACAAGAAAATGATAACTGGTATCAATTTTAATTATATTTCTGTGTGTCCAATTATTTGCGATGCCAGTTTCATATTGTTATTTCATGCTTCTTTTATCGCCGGCATGGCTTAAAACAGTGCCGTTTAAAATGCCATTGTATTCAGCACTGTCTTCAAGTACTTTCAGCGCTTTGTCTAGTTCTTCATCCTTTTGTAGAGAGAATTTGATGGCGCCTTTTTGGTAGTAATATCTTTTTACGATTTCATTACCCAATAATTCGCTTATTTCCTCTTTAAAGATTTCCATGTCTTTTTGGACATCAAGATCCAATAATTTCTCCAGTGCCTTGAATTCTGTTTTTGACTTTTCGTAATAATCTTCTTTTTTTGCTGTCTCCATTAGCTTTTTGAGTGCCTCTTGCGTTGCAGACTTGTATTTGAAATCTTTTTTCGCAGCAACAAATTGTTTGAAAGCTTCAAATATTTCGTCTGTAATAGTAAAGTTTTCAGGGCTCACTATTTCATCATGCTCTAAAGCAAATTGAGTGGCATAATTGAAAAACATACTCTGGGCTACCAATGCATAAGCTATGTTACCGTATTTTTGGGGCTCTATCTTAATATCAGGCGAAACGCCTCCACCATCATATACCGAACGTCCACCCAGGGTTTTGAATTCTGTGATAAGTGAGTCTGGAACTAATCCTACGCTACCGTCTTCGTTTCGATGACTGTAATCAACTGCCTGTATACATCGTCCACTGGGTATGTAATATTTGGCTGTGGTTACTTTTAACTTGGCATTGTATGATAAAGGACGTGTGGTCTGAACCAGACCTTTACCAAAGGAGCGTTGTCCAACTAGAACAGCTCTGTCCATGTCTTGTAGGCTACCTGCAACAATTTCGGATGCAGAGGCGGATCCGCGGCTAATTAAAATGGCAATAGGGCTAATGGTGTCCAAGGGTTCTGAGGAGGCACGATATACTTTATCCCATTGGCTTACTTTACCACGTGTAGAAACTACTTCACTGCCTTTTTTAACAAACAGGTTTACAATTTTAACAGCATCGTCCAATAGACCTCCCGGGTTGCCTCTTAAATCAAGCACGAAGCTTTGAGCACCATGGTTTTCTTTTAGATCTTTTAAAGCTTTGGCCACTTCTTTGGAGCAATCCTGCGTAAAGTTGTTCAGGATAATTAAGCCTGTTTTGTCAGAAATCATGCCGTAATAAGGAACGGGATTGATGGATATCTTTTTACGGATCAGTTCAATCGTGACAGGTTTGTTTTCGCCAGGGCGATCAATTTTTAGTTTAAGTGGGGTGTTTGCGGGACCTTTTAGCATATTACTCACATCGGAACTGGATTTCCCAACTACATTTACCTCGTTAATCTCCACCAGTTTGTCGCCAGCCTTTAGTCCCGCTAACTGAGCAGGAAAGCCTTCGTAAGGCTCAGCAATCACAATGTAATCACCTTGTTTAGAAATCAGAGACCCCATGCCTCCATATTCGCCTGTTGTCATAAACTTAAAATCCTCCATATCATCCTCGGGGATATATGTGGTGTATGGATCAAGCGATTCCAGCATTTCATCAATGCCTGTTTTAATCAGTTTTTCAGGATTGGTCTCGTCTACGTAATAGCTATTCAACTCGCGAAAAAGTGTATAAAAAATATCCAGGTTCTTAACAATGGAAAAATTGCGATTATCGTTGTTGTTAAAACCTACCAAACCAACTGAAACCACCAGAACAACGAGTGTTCCACTAACCCACCTAAGTCGGTTTTGCTTATTTAATATCTTCATCTGCTTATAATTTATTTTTTGTGTAATCCACATTCTTTAGTATCTGGATTTTCCCAGTACCAACGTCCTGCTCTAATATCTTCGCCAGGCATAATAGCTCTTGTACATGGTTGACAGCCTATGCTTGGGTAACCTTTATCGTGAAGCGGATTGTAGGGAATGCCTTTTTCTTTGATATAATCCCAAACATCTTTTTCACTCCATTTTGCCAATGGGTTAATTTTTAATACCTGGTTGTTTTCATCCCACTCTACTACTTGAATGTTGGTACGTGTTACTGATTGATCTGCACGGAGACCACATATCCAGGCTTCCAATCCTTCAAAAGCTCTTTTTAAAGGTTCCAGCTTACGGTTGTAACAGCATTCTTTTCTATTTTCGATACTATCGTAAAAAAGGTTAATTCCTTTGGTTTCTACCATTTTTTGAACGGCATCTGCTTGTGGTGAATATACCTTTAGGTTGATCTTATACTTTTTAGATGTACGATCAATAAGCTCATAAGTTTCGGAAAATAACCTACCAGTATCCAAGGTAAAGATATGTGCACTGTCTGTAACTGAAGTTAGCATTTGTGTTAATACTTGATCTTCGGCGCCCAGACTGGAGGACAATGCAATTTTATCGTTATATTTATTCACGAAGTATTTGATTACTTCAACCGGATCGCTATCTGCAAGTTGCTCATTTAGTCCGGCAATTTCTTCCTTTGTCATCTTTTTTTAAGCTTAAAATGCGGTTGTGATGCGTCAAAAATAACACCAAACAACCGCAAATAGTTTAATTGATAGTCTTTTAACTTAAGTTTAACTAATCCTGAAAACAGGAGCTGTGTATTAAAATTTATCGCCAAAACATACGCCCATGTTACGAGCCTTGGTTACTAAGCGATTGTTAAGATCTATTAGTTTTGTTTTACCTCCTACTTCTTCTAAGGGAATAGAGGTGATTTGATTGTTTTTAATACAAACCATAGAACCGAAATTTTTGGTATGGATAAGTTCGGCGGCGTAGGCTCCATAACGTGTTGCCAGAATTCTGTCTGCAGGAGAAGGAGTACCTCCTCGTTGGGTGTAACCTAAAATAGTTTCGCGTGTTTCAAGGCCTGTACGTTCCTGTATTTGCTTTCCTATAAATCGGGCAGCACTCTTCTTTTTGGGTACTTTGATGCCTTCGCCAACGACTACAATTGAATATGGTTTGCCTTTTTCGGAGCGGTTCAGCAGTGTGTTGGCCACCACATCCATGTCGTATTCAACTTCAGGAAGAAGGATGATGTCTCCACCTCCAGCGACTCCGGAATAAAGTGCTATCCAGCCGGCATTGTGTCCCATCACCTCAATAACCATTACTCGTTTGTGAGAGTTGGCTGTGGTATGAAGGCGATCAATAGCATCTGTAGCTATGTTAACTGCCGAATCAAAACCAAAGGTAACGTCGGTACCCCAAACATCATTATCAATGGTTTTAGGGAGTCCAATGATATTTAAACCTTCCTTTGAAAGTAAGTTGGCAGTGCGTTGTGTTCCATTTCCGCCGATACAAACCAATGCATCTAATCCCATATTGTGATAGTTTTCTTTGATCACTTGGGGCTTGTCTTCAACGGTATCTCCTTCTTGTGGTTTAAAGGGTTTAATGCGCGAAGTACCAAGAATTGTTCCTCCTACAGTCAGGATGCCAGACAATTTTTTTTCGGTTAAAACTTCGTAGTTCATATCAATAAGTCCACTAAAGCCGTTGGAAATACCAATTACTTCCATGCCGTACTTTACAATGGCTGTTTTGCCTACACCTCTTATGGCAGCATTTATTCCGGGACAGTCTCCTCCTGCCGATAATATTCCTATCTTCATTCTATAAAGTTTTAATATATATAGGTGTTCAAAGTCTGAAAATGAGCACCATACCAGTAAAAGATCGAATGGTCATGATTTACGTCATGTTTAAACGATCGGTAAATTTATATTAAAAATCCCTTTTTATGAACTAAAGGCGTACAGTTATTAGAAAAAAAGGTCTACTAATTAAAATGAAGGTAATTTTTATTGCTGAAAGAATAGGGTAGGGATTTCTGCATTGAAAAGTATTTTTCTGGTTTGTCCGGGATGTATCATTTTAGCTATAAAGTTTCGTTTGTTGCGTGTGATGGCCATGAGATCTATGTGGTTGTTGAGAATATATTCATTGGATGCAGCGAGCATGTCCTGACCGCAAATATAATCGCAGATCATATTTTGGTTTCTGTAAGTAGTTTTGCAGTATTCGCTGTATTCTTTGAGCTGTTCTGCGTCTACCTTTTCTTTACCAGAAGGGCAGTATTGTACGTTGTGTATTCGGGTTTTGAAAGCGCCCACTAACTGAACCAACTTATGTAGAGAGGCATATTGGCATTTGGCGAAGTCTGTAATAAAGAGTATGTTAGTAAGTTGTTGTGGGTTGAAAATATAGTTGTTGGGTACCACCATGACAGGAAAGGTGCTTTTTTTTATAACATCTAGCGTAACACTGCCCAAAAGTTCTTTAATGGTTTCTCCCTTGCTTTTTGTGCCCATCACTATTAATTCGGGTTGATATTTCTCGCAAAACAGAGGGATGGTGTCTTCGGGATATCCATCTAAAACTTTTAAGTTTATTTGTATTTGGCCATTGTGTTGAATTTTGTGAAAGATGGATGTTTTGAGTTTGTCCAACTCAGTTAAAGCTTCATCTTTCGATAATATGTCCGGTGCTGATTCTTCGTTTTCACTCCCGCTTAGTAGATCGGTGTAACAATACAATAAGGTTATTTCACCACCCAGATGTTCTGCTAAGGCGCTGCAATATTCAATGGCATTAAGTGTATGTGTTGCAAAGTTAACTGGAATTAAAAATTTAATCATGGCTATTCCTCTTAGTCGATTTTATCTGGATGTTGTTTGCATAAAGTTATCAAAATTTAAACAGAATGATGCCAATTATGTTTGAAATATTGTAGCTTGGTAGATTTGAGGATAAGGTAATGTTAAATAAGGTAAGGGATTCTGTATGTATATAAATGTAGTATGGCTAAGGAATGAGTTGCGCTTACATGATAATGTGTTAATACAAAAGGCTGCCATGGATAAGCGGCCAATTCTTATTTTGTATATTTTTGATGAGGTTGTGGTTTCTAAGTTGCAAGTGAATGATAGCAGGGTTTCTTTTATCTATGATAATTTACATGCTATTGATGAAAAATTGCAAGGCAATGGCAGACCTCTGCTTGTTAAAAGAGGCGAGGTAATAGATATATGGAAGCGAATACTGATGCAGTATCAGGTAAATGCTGTTTATGCTGCAGAGGATTATGAGCCGGATGGTGTCAAACGTGATTCGGCAGTCGCTTGCTTATGTGCCTCCTATGAGGTTGAATTTATATGCTTAAAGGATCGTGTTATTTTTGCTAAGGATGAAGTATTGAAGAAAGACCAGCGGCCATACCTTGTTTTTACACCTTATAAGCGTCAGTGGCTCAGTAAATACGAAGAGATGAGATTCCTGGGAGAAAATGAAACTGAGCCTGTTTATTATCAAGGTAACTTTGTCTTTCCTAGTTTGACTTCTTTGGGTTTTGAGAGGGGGCCATTTGAAGTAAAGGACTTTGATTTGAAAGGGGTGGCTGATTATGCCTTACATCGTGATTATCCATCAAAAAGCTCCGGAACGCACCTGGGGCCGCATTTACGTTATGGTACTGTAAGCGTTAGGGAGGTGGTGGGTAATACCAAAGATAAAAGCGACGTGTTTCTATCCGAATTAATTTGGCGTGAGTTTTTTATGCAGGTTTTATATCATTATCCGCATTCAGTAGGAGCAGCGTTTAAATCGAAATATGATTTTATTTCCTGGAGAAACGATGAGCATGATTTTGAATTGTGGTGTCAGGGTAAGACGGGTTATCCATTGGTGGATGCGGGTATGCGTCAGTTAAACCAAAGTGGTTATATGCACAACCGCGTACGTATGGTGGTTGCTTCTTTTTTGTGTAAGCATTTGTTGCTTGATTGGCGTTGGGGAGAGGCTTATTTTTCGTCTAAGTTATTGGATTATGAAATGGCGTCTAATGTGGGTAATTGGCAATGGGCGGCTGGAACGGGCTGCGATGCTGCGCCTTACTTCAGAGTCTTTAACCCTATCACTCAACAAAAGAAGTTTGATCCTGATTTTGTCTATATTAAGCAATGGATAAGTGAGTATGGGAGCGATGCGTATCCAAAACCCATGGTAGATCATGCCATGGCCAGAGAAAGAGCGTTGGTAAAGTATCGAGAAGGATTAAAAAATAAATAAGCCGCATCTTAATTAAAAAATGCGGCTTGTGATATGTTATAATGAAAATATTATATGATCAGCATAGCATCTCCATATGAGCCAAACCTATACTTTTCTTTGACAGCCACTTCGTAAGCATTCATTACATTATCGTAGCCTCCAAAAGCGGCGGCCATCATCATTAATGTTGATAATGGAAGATGGAAGTTGGAAACCATACAGTTGGCAACATTAAATTCGTAAGGAGGAAAAATAAATTTGTTGGTCCATCCTTCAAAGGGTTTAACATGTCCAAATGTTGAAACAGAGCTTTCGATGGTTCTCATTACGGTAGTTCCTACGGCGCAGATTCTCTGGCGACGTTCCTTACCTTGGTTGATGATGTCGCATGCCTCTTCGGTGATAAATATTTGTTCTGAATCCATTTTGTGTTTAGTCAAATCTTCCACATCCACCGAGCGGAAGTTGCCTAAGCCTACATGTAAGGTGATTTCGGCAAAATTAACACCAATAATTTCCAAGCGCTTCATCAGTTCTCGGCTAAAGTGCATACCTGCTGTAGGAGCTGCCACTGCACCTTCGTGTTTTGCATAGATAGTCTGATAGCGTTCTCTGTCTTCGGGTTCTACTTTGCGGTTGATGATTTTAGGAAGTGGTGTTTCTCCGAGTCCGTAAAGCGATTTCTTGAATTCATCGTAAGGGCCATCATATAAAAACCGAAGTGTACGTCCGCGTGAAGTGGTGTTATCAATTACTTCAGCCACCATCTCGTCATTTTCGCCAAAGTAAAGTTTGTTTCCAATCCGTATTTTACGAGCGGGATCCACTAATACATCCCATAGTTTCTGGTCGCGATTAAGCTCGCGGAGTAAAAATACTTCAATTTCAGCCCCTGTTTTTTCTTTGTTTCCGTATAGGCGAGCCGGAAAAACCTTGGTGTTGTTAAAGATCATTACATCCTGATCGGTGAAATAAGTGACCAGATCTTTAAATACTTTATGTTCTATTTCTCCCGTCTTTCTGTCCATGACAAGCATACGGGCTTCGTCGCGATTGTGGGTAGGGTGTAAGGCAATTAATTCTTCTGGAAGATTGTACTTAAACTTCGATAACTTCATTTGTGTTTGCTTTATATTTTAATCAACAACAGTACTTTTCTTTTGAATGAACAAAACAAACGCTGCTTCGCTTGTTTTGTGGAAACATATATAAGGCTTAATGCTATTAACTTATTGATGTAATTGTGATTGGGTTCGTCAAGTAAGTGTGCGCATAGGAGCAACCTTATACGTGGCAATATGCCAAAGGTTACAAATTATTTTAATTTTTTTTCAAAGCTTTCGATGTTCATGCTATTTTCATTGATAAACAATCCAATACGTGTTCTTTTTAGGGCTGTTAAGTGGGCTCCACTGTTTAGTGCTTGTCCTATGTCCCTTGCTAAGCCGCGTATATATGTTCCCTTGCTACAAACAATTCTTAATACCAATTGGTTCTCGTAGAATTCGAGAACTTCTATGCGGCTTATAATTAGTTTTTTGGGTTTTAGATCTGGTACTTTACCTTGACGTGCTAGTTCGTACGCTCTTTTACCTTTTACTTTTACGGCGGAAAAGGCAGGTGGTATTTGTTCTAGTTCGCCTATAAATTTTTCTAGGGTGTTGTCAATCAGTGCTCGGTTGATGTGTTCTGTAGGATATTGTGCGTCTATCTCTGTTTCTAGGTCAAAGGAAGGCGTTGTGGCTCCTAATTTAAGAGTGGCTACGTATTCTTTTTCTTTGGCTTGGTAGCTGTCAATGGTTTTAGTAGCTTTCCCAGTGCATACAATCAATAGTCCCGTAGCTAGTGGGTCCAGGGTTCCGGCGTGGCCTACTTTTATCTTTTTGACACCCAATGCTGTTCTAACGAGCTTTCTTACTTTGTTTACCAAATCGAATGACGTCCATTCGTATGGCTTATCAAACAGAAGAACTTCCCCTTCTTTAAAATCGTACCCACCTGGTTTGATGTTTTCCACTTCCATTTTTAGCGATTTGTTTTACGCAACAAATGCCGGAATATATTCATTCCGGCATTTGTCATATTTTGTTATTTTGTTTTTACCATGAAAAGGCAATGGCAATGAACCCTGCTAATGCACAGTAAATTGCAAAATATATTAGTTTGCCACGTTTTACTAGTTGAATCATGGCTCTACATGCCAATAATCCGGATATAAAAGCCCCTATAAAGCCAATTGAAATAGGAATTATTCCAATGGAGTCAGCGCTTGTGAAATCATTTTTTAACAGGCTTAGTACGTTTTCTCCTAGAATGGGAATCAAAACCATTAAAAATGAGAAACGAGCCACTGATTCTCTTTTGTTTCCTAATAAAAGTCCTGTGGCAATGGTTGAGCCAGACCTGGAGATGCCGGGTAATACCGCAATGGTTTGTGCTATTCCAATGATAAAGGCATCTTTAAATGAAATGTCTTTGTCCTTTGTTTTAGCATAGAAAGTAAAAGCCAGTAAAGAGGCAGTAATAAGTAGCATAAATCCTACTAAAAGTAATATGCGTTCAGTACTAAAGAGAGCCTCTACGTAGTCTTTAAAAAATACGCCCACAATGGCTATGGGAATCATACTTACCGCTATTTTTGCTGTATATTGTGTTTCCTGGTTCCATTTAAAGGCCAGAAGTCCCATTATTAATTGGGCAATATCTTTTCTAAAAACAACAATAGTACTTAGTACAGTGGCACCGTGTACAGCTACTGTAAATGTTAGGTTGTCGGTGGTTTCAACGCCTAAGAGCTGTCTGCCAATTTCAAGATGCCCGCTACTGCTCACGGGTAAAAACTCGGTTAATCCTTGCACGAGGCCCAAGATTAATGCTTCTATTGCGCTCATTTAGTATATGCTCTATAGTTATTTAGAGAATCCTCTTATTTGTTTTCTTTGGGTTTTTTCATGATGGCATAAATTTCAAAAATGAAACCAGCGAGTACCAGCATGGGTGCTAAGGTTATCCGTTGAAACCCATATATTTCTTCGTTGAAAACATTTGGGTCTGAACTTCTGCCGCCAATCATTAAAATAAAACCTAGTATAACAATGCCAAAACCAATGGCCATTAAAATATAGTTTTCCTTGGATAGAGCAAACTCAAATTTCTTTTCTTGCTTGTTGTTTGACATAACTGTATGTTAAAAATATAATTGATCTGTTTTTAGTCGCAAATATTTATTTACTGCAAAATACGTTGAAATCAACGAAAGAAGTATTCCTAATAGGATAACTAGGATAAATAGTATGCCGATTAATTCAATGTTATCGAAGCCAATAAAGCCGCCCAATTCTCGGTGTAATATATAAATAGCACCGGCCAGCATTCCATTGGCAATGACTCCGCCAATAAAACCATGAAAAATACTGGTGCTCACAAATGGCTTTCGAATAAACCCTTTGGTTGCACCTACCAACTGCATGGTGTTAATCAAAAACCTTTTGGCATAAACCGATAGTCGAATGGTATTGTTAATGAGTGCGATGGCTATTAGTAGTAATAGGATGCTAAATATAAGCAGAACCAAGCTTATCTTGTTCACGTTGTTGTTGACTTTCTGGATCAGATTTTTCTGATAAAAGACCTCCTTCACTTGAGAAAATGAACTAAAAATTTCTTCTACATTTTTTATGCTGTCTGGATTGGCATATTCGGCAAATAGTTTAACCTCGATGGATGAGAGGAGGGGGTTGTAGCCTAAAAAGTCCACAAAATCTTCGCCTAACTGCTCTTGAAGTTCCTTTGCAGCTCTTTCTTTGTCAATGTATTCAGTGGATTTTACGTAGGAAGATGCGTCCAGGTATTTTTGAAGCCTGCGTACTTCTACTTCCCTGACGTTGTCTTTTAAAACAATGTTAAAACCAATGTTTTCCTTTACATATGCTGACAGACGTTGTGCGTTCAGCATTAGATATCCTACGGCTCCCAATAAAAACAATACCAATGCAATACTTATTACAGTGGTAAAATATGAGTTTCGAAGCTGTCGCTGTGTATGTTGGCTATCTTTCTTTTTCATCATAAAAATTGGCCATAAAGATAAAAAAAAGAACGAATGCAAAGTAAGGTTTTATTTTTTGTTTTGGCAACCTTTAATATTCTGGTATGTGGGGGAGCATGTGGCTTGTGTGTGAGTTCTTTAGTGGTGGGGCTGTATGAGTGGATATTATTATATTGTTAGCTGGTGGAAAATTTACGTGGTTTTGTTTTATCTTGTTGCCCTAATTATAAAGTGAGTTGGGATGAATAATAATGACGTTTTTAGAAGTTTGCGATATACCTTTGACTTGGATGATAATAGGGTAGTAAAGTTGTTTGGCTTAGCACATGTAGAGGTGAATCGTGCACAGGTGAGTGATTGGTTAAAAAAAGAAGATGACCAATCTTTTAAAACTATTGTGGATGCTTATTTTTCGGCTTTTTTGAATGGTTTTATTGTGTTTAAAAGAGGCGCTAAAGATGGGGAAGCACCAACTAATGAAAAAAGACTAAATAATAACTTAATTCTTCGAAAACTGAAAATTGCGCTTCAGCTAAAGGATGAAGATATGATTGAAATTCTTGCACTGGCCGATTTTAAAATTAGTAAACATGAGTTGAGTGCCTTTTTTCGTAAGCCGCAGCAAAGTCAATATAGGGTTTGTAAAGATCAGATATTGAGGAAGTTTATGTATGGGTTGCAGAAACGATACAGACCTGTATGATAGGCGCTTTTAATTCGTTTATATCTGTTGCATCATGTTATGGTGTTAACACTAATTAGCATTTGTGGTTTTAATAAATTTTTTTTTCAATAAACATGAGCTTTGTCATGTATCTCCAAAGCTAGCGTTGTAGCTGCATATGCATATTATTGATATATGTTGATATATATCAATGTTACCATATTAAATGATTAACTAATGTTAATAAATATAACAAAAAGGTGCTCTCTGTTATAAAAGCTTGATAAATAGTTATCTTTGGTGGCCTAATCTAATATATGTATGTGGGAATATTTACAGCAAGATTATTTTGCTCTTTTCGTTATTATTTGTATAGGTTACCTAATAGGTAATGCTAAATTTAAGGGGATATCACTCGATATTTCGGCTATTATTTTTGTGGCACTCGTTTTTGGTCATTATGGTGTGATTATGCCACCTATTATAGAAAAACTAGGTTTAATATTGTTTGTGTATACCATTGGTATACAGGCAGGACCGGGTTTTTTTGATTCTTTTAAAAAGCAAGGTAGAACGCTGGTAGTAATGGCAACTGTTGTTATTATTTCGGCATCCTTACTGACTTATCTTGCCATTGTATTGTTTCATATTGAAGTTCCAGTGGCTATTGGATTGTTAACAGGGGCACTTACCAGTACTCCAGGTTTGGCAGCGGCCATTGAAAGTACTGCGTCAACAGGGGTTTCTATCGGTTATGGTATTGCTTATCCATTTGGGGTGATTGGGGTTATATTATTTGTCCGTCTTTATCCTAAATTTACGCGAGCTAATATAAAACAAGCCGAAGAGGAATACGAAAAGTCATCGGAGGAAGTCTTTCCTGAGATATTCTTTAAGCACTTTAAGGTGGAAAATGAAAATGTGGAGGGAAAAAGCATTGGTGAATTGAGGGTTAGAACCATGACCCAAGGTGTAATATCGCGTGTTAAGAAAAATGGTGAACCCCATGTTCCATCTTCTCAGACTATATTAAATCAAGGCGATATTATTAAAGTGGTTGGCACTGAAGAGGCACTTAAAAAAGTTGAGCTTTTAATAGGAAGTGAAACCAAAGAACAGATTCCTTTGAAAAAGGGTTATGAAATTCAATCTATATTGGTATCTAATGCCAATGTGGTAAATAAAACCATACGCGAAATTTATCAGTGGACGGCTACCTATCATGTAACCATTACAAGGGTACGTCGTTCGGGTATTGATATTACACCAACTCCGAATTTACGTTTGCAGATGGGTGATAAAATTAAGATTTCGTGCAGTCAGGCACATATGCAGTTGGTTACTAAGATATTTGGGGGTAATAGTAAGAAGTTGTCGGATACTAATTTTTTCCCCATTGCTGCAGGTATTGTGTTGGGTTTCTTCCTGGGAAAATTCTCACTTAACTTTGGCAATTCATTTACTTTTTCATTGGGATTAACCGGAGGGGTCTTAACGGTGGCTATGATTTTAAGCCGAATTGGGAAAACTGGCTCCATTATCTGGTCTATGACCGGAAGTGGTAACCAATTGCTGAGAACCTTGGGCTTGATGTTCTTTTTAGCCGGAGTAGGAACTAAAGCTGGAGCACAAATTGTTGAAACTTTTAATCAATATGGGTTCACCTTATTTTTAATTGGGGGCGCACTTACTTTAATTCCCATGATGCTGGGAGCTTTGGTGGCACGTTGGGTTTTTAAGGTGAATGTTCTTTCTATGATGGGTGCCCTTACGGGATCGATGACCAGTACACCCGGATTGGCTGCTGTGGATCCGATGACGGAAACCAATGCACCTTCTATTGCTTATGCAACGGTTTATCCGGTTGCAATGGTTTTGTTGATTATCTGCGTGCAGATTTTAGCTTCCTTGGGCTAAGATCCTAGGTCGAGATGTAGATAGAAGGTTTACATGCTTTTGGCCTAATTGTCGTATCATTTTTGCCTGTAGGTGGTGTAAGTAATTTCATAGTGCTATTGGGTGCTTTAGTGTTTTTTGGTTGTTTTTCTGTTGATAGGGTATAATTATAGGTGTTAGTAACTCTTTTTTTCTATTTTTGTTGTCGTCATCTATTACTTGAGCAGAGTATTTATGGAAAATAGCCAAAAGATACATATTCGAAAAATTGACTTTAAGTTATTTTTTAATCAGATGTTTCCCAGTTTATGTGTGTTTGCCAATAGGTTTGTGAAGGATGAGGAGGTGGCCAAAGATGTGGTTCAAGATGTCTTTACTGTAATTTGGAATTCAAGTATCGAGTTTAAAAGTAAAAAGTCGATGCGTACCTATTTTTATCTTTCTACTAAAAATAAATGCTTTGATTATCTAAAACAGGCGAGAATTAAATCGACATCAGTCTCGGTTGAAGATAGCAATATAGCTGAAGCGCTTTTGTTTAGTGATTATGAGATTGTTAACGAAATTATTCGTGAAGAAACTTACCGACTGCTCAAAGAATGCATTGAACAATTACCACCTAAAGCCAAGGAAATATTATTACTCAACTTGAAAGGGTTTAGCAATCAGGAAATTGCTGATCATTTTGGTGTTTCCATAAATACCATTAAAACTCAAAAATTGAAATCTTACAGGAAGTTGCGTGAATTATTCGGAGATCAATATGCTTTATGGTTGCTTATTGATCTTTATAAAAATTATTTAAGCTAATTGGAGAAGCTATTATCATTGTGTTTTTATGCATTCAGATATTAGTGGATACCCTCGTTGTTTTGATTCTTTGTATTGTTGTCGTAATTAAAATAATACTGCTTGGGGTGTTTTTTTAAGGGGTGTTGTGTATAAAGATTGATTGTTGCAGTTTGTATTCTCTTTTTTTTGGTGTTTTTTTAAAAAATATTCGTTTTTGTTCACCCTTTTTATTTTACCGTCGTCTCTTTTATATAACAACGATCATAAATTCCTTTTTAAACTGAAGTGATGATAGAAGATAAGGTCAATAACAGTTATCGTATAAGTTATCTAATTTCTCAATTTCTGAATGGAAATATAGAGGACGATGAATTGAAGGAGTTGCAGCGTTGGGAAAATTTGAGCTCGAATAATAAGAAACTTGTTGAAGAATTAAAAGATAGCGAGTGTCTGGAAGATCGAGATCATAGAATAGATAGAATTAACCTGGAGAGTGAATGGCTCAGATTTTCAAATAAAGTAAAATACAAAAGAATCACTTTACAGAAGCGGGTAATAAGGATGGCTCAATATGCTGCGATATTATTATTACCATTATCGATTGTTTATTTGGTCTTTCATATGGGCACAGTCAAGAAATCTCCAGCTTCTTGTGCTCCCTGCGAAATTACCCCGGGTAAGCATTGTGCGCAATTGGTTTTAAGTAATGGGAAGGTGCTTCAATTAGGTTCATGTAAGGGGAGTATAAAAGAACAGGATGGAACTATTATTACAACCGACTCAGCCATTGTATTCTATAAAAGGAACGAGGATGAAAAAGTAGAGGGGTTGATTTATAATGAGATAAGGGTTGTGCAAGGGCAGGAATATCATATGAGATTGGCCGACGGTACTCAGGTTTGGATTAATTCCATGTCATCCATTAAATTTCCTGTTCATTTTAGTGAAGGCAAACGTGAAGTGGAAATAACGGGAGAGGTTTATTTTGAAGTAATGCCTAACAAAGAGAAACCATTTATTGTGCATACGCCCATTCATGATGTGAGAGTATTGGGCACTTCTTTCAATATAAGTTGTTACGAGAATGATGCTAGTGTTACTACGACTTTAGTCGAGGGAAAAGTGTTAATAGAAAATATACCAGGAGAGTTAAGTCCTGCACAATTAACGCCAAATCTACAGTATAATTATCACAAATCTTTACATAAGGCGAGTATTGAAGAAGTGGATGCTATAGCGTATGCAGCATGGACAAAGGGTTATTTTCAATTTGAAAATGAAACCTTGGAACAGATATTTAAGAAATTAGAGCGGTGGTACAAGATAGATGTCCTGTACAAAAGCACCAGTAGTCGCAAAGAGGTGTTTAATGGCCGTTTGCCAAGGTTTGAGAATGCATCTACCATTATGGAAATGATAGAAGAAGTGAGTAATGTAAAAATATCCCTAAAAGATAATTTGGTAGTGATTGAATAATTGTTAGTTGTTTGGACTAAAGAGTTTAAGGGCAATGATCAATCCTTTTCCTAGGTAAGTAAATTTATATATAATTGAAAAAATCTCCTTTTCTAAAGAGACTGTAGAAAACTGGTACTTTCCTACAGTCTCAAGGGGAGATTGTATATTAATCTCTAATCATTACAAAAGTATGAAAAAAAAGTGTGAAAAAACATCCTGTTTTGCTTTAAGCAGGAAACAAAAGATGTTGATTATGAAGATCCAGGTTGTTATAATGATGTTTTTAAGTTTGCAGGTATCTGCTTCTGTACTCAGTCAGAAAACAGTTAATTTACAGCTTGTAGACGTAACGCTTAAGGATTGTATTGCAGCCATTGAGGAACAAACACAATTGGGTTTTTTATATAATGGGACGGATTTGGAGCAAGTTGTAGGTATTGATCTGAATGCTAAGAACAGATTGGTGGAGGAAGTTTTGGAGGAGATATTGTATCCGGAAGGATATTCTTTTTCAATTAAAAACAATGTTATTTTAATTAAAAAAGAATTAGAATCAAATGCAAAGATTCAACTAGCTAAAAGGTTTATTATCAAAGGAAAAGTTAGTGATGAAAACGGGGATCCTGTACCCGGTGTTAATGTTGTTTGTGTAAGATATAGTACTGGTACTATATCGCAGGGAGATGGCACCTACGAATTAAGCGTTCCTCATTTAAATGTTGCACTGGAGTTTACCTTTATCGGTTTCCACAAACAGACCATTGAAGTTGATGGTCGTACTGTGATAAACGTGCAGATGGAAACGGAAGTTAGTGAAGTAGACGAGGTGGTTGTTACTGGTATTTTTAATCGGCATGCCGAAAGTTTCACTGGAGCGGTGGTAACTGTTAAGTCTGATAATTTACAAAGGGTTGCCAATTCGAATGTTTTTGAAAGTATAAAGAACTTAGATCCTTCTTTAAATATAGCATCTGATTTTGACCTTGGTTCTGACCCTAACAAAATGCCGGAAATACAATTAAGAGGAACCTCTACTTTTCCTGGTGATGAATCTGGTGATTTACGTGGAGATTATCAAGATTCTCCCAATCAACCGTTGTTTATTTTGGATGGCTTTGAATCGAATACGACAACGATTTTTGACTTAGATATGGAACGAGTGAGTAGTATTACTGTATTTAAGGATGCTGCGGCGAAAGCTATTTACGGATCAAAAGCTGCCAATGGAGTTGTGGTTATTGAAACGAAAAGACCAGAAACAGGTACCATAAGAGCCACTTACTCGGGTAATGTGAATATTCAAGCACCAGATTTAACATCTTATAACTTGACCAATGCGGTTGAAAAATTGACAGTTGAAAAATTGGCAGGTGATTATGAGCACTCTCAAATAGGAGGATTACTTACAAAAGAAGCCTTATACAATGAGCGCATGAAAAGTGCGCTCGAAGGAGATGATACTTATTGGTTGGCAGCACCAACTCAGGTGGGTATTGGAACTAAACACGCCATATCTGTGGAAGTAGGAGAACAGAAGACCAAGATCATGGCTAACCTATCTTATAATGATGTGAAAGGTGTTATGAAAGAATCCGGTAGGCAGAATATTGCGGGCTCTCTTAGTGTTGATTATCGACATAAAAGTTTAATGTTCAGAAATATTATGTCGGTAAATGCTAATAATAGTGAGGATTCCCCCTATGGCAGTTTTAGTGAGTATGCTAAAATGAATCCTTACTGGGCCGCTTATAATGAGGATGGATCTATAGCAACAGGTGACGATTATAGTAACCCGTTATACAATGCTACCATTAATACAACTTTGAAGGATTCTTATTTCGAATTTAGAAATAACTTATATGTTGAATGGACGATGGCCGAAGGCTTAAGGCTAACAACGCGTATAGGAGTCACGAAAAAAAACAGCGAAGCACACCAGTTTTACCCTGCTAACCATACTAAATTTGATGATTATTCCGAGGTGGATTATGCAAGAAAAGGTTCTTATCAATTAAATAATGGTAGCTTATTTAATTTAGCTGGAGATATGAACTTACAATATTCTAAGGTCTTTAATGAGAAGCATTTTTTTATGTCGAATATTGGTTTTAATCTAAGTTCAAAGGTGAATAATGAAGTTGTTAATTATGCAGAAGGATTTCCCAGTGATCGGATGAATGATATTACTTTTGCATTACAGTATGCAGAGGGTAAAACACCATATGGAAGGGAGAGTAATGTAAGAGATGTTGGTTTACTTGCTGTATTTGGTTATGCTTATGATAATCGCTTTTTGTCTGATGTAACCATTCGTCAAAGTGGTTCTTCATTGTTCGGAGCCGATAATAGATGGGGTACTTTTTATAGTCTTGGACTGGGGTGGAACATGCATAGGGAGACCTTTCTGGAAAATTCAACATGGCTAAAGCAACTGAAAATTAGATCTTCAATCGGCACCACCGGAAATCAGAATTTTGATAGTTACCAATCCTTGTCAACTTATAGTTACTATCTGGATCGTACCTATGATGGAGAGTTAGGCTCATACGTGAAAAGCTTGGCCAATGAAAATCTAAAATGGCAGACAAAACTTGATTTCAATGTAGGTGTTGATATGAGAATTGCTCGTTTATCATTGGCTTTTGATTATTATCAGTCGATCACTGAAAATTTGATTACCAGCTTATCTATACCATATTCAACTGGTTATTCAACTGTTTTAGAGAATATTGGAAAAGTAAAGAATGAGGGTTTTGAACTGGCATTGAATTGGCAAGTGATGCGAAGTAAAAATGGCTTTTTGAATTTGACTTTTTCAGGAGTAACCAATACCAATACTATTCTTGGATTGTCTGATGCTATGAAGGAGTTTAATAAAACACAAGATGAACTTGCCAGTCAGTTAAATTATGGAAAACCGGTGGTAAAGTACGTGGAGGGAGGATCGATGACATCCATATGGGCAGTTCCTTCCTTGGGTATCGATCCTGCAACAGGGCGCGAAATTTATGTAAAGCAGGATGGTACTATAACATATGATTGGGATGCTTTAGATCAGGTTGTTGTAGGTAATAGTCTTCCAAAATACCGAGGAAATATTGGAGTTAACGGTGAGTATAAAGGTTTTGGGTTTAGTTTTACAGCCCGCTTTCTTGGTGGTTCTGAAATGTATAATTCTACTTTGGTGAATAAGGTGGAGAATATTGATACGGAATATAATGTTGATAAGCGAGTATTTGATGGGAGATGGACAACTCCCGGACAAAATGCTCCATATAAGATTTTAGGAAGTTATTATGATCAAGATATAAATGCTTGGGTTACTAATCCTAAGACTAATCCTACAAGCCGATTTGTTCAGGCAAGAAATGAATTAACTATCTCATCTGCTACTGTGTACTACGAATTTAAGAGAAAATTAGTGAGAGAAATTGGTATGCACGACCTGAAACTATCAGCGTATATGAATGATATCTATACATTTTCTAGTATTCAAATAGAGAGAGGTACCAGCTATCCATTTGCCCGTACTATTTCTCTCTCTTTAAGAGCCACTTTTTAAAACCAATGATGATGAAAAAGCATATTATATATTTTATTTCGATACTTATTTCGACTATCAGCCTCTCGTGTGAAGATTGGTTGGATGTGAGTCCTAAGGCAGAAGTTGAAGCTTCAGAATTATTTGAAACAGAGCAGGGGTTCGAAGATGCTTTAAATGGTATTTATATCGGATTGTCAGATTCAAGAACGTATGGTCAGAACCTAAGCTGGTATTTGTTAGAGTTTTGGGCGCATCAATATGATGTTTCAGGAGGAACTTTGGAGGAACTACAGAATTATGATTATCAAAACAGCTACTCAGTAAGTAGTATTAGTTCAATATGGCTAAACCAATATAATACTATTTCAGAAATAAACTTGTTACTTGAGTCAATGGATAAATATGGTGGCGTTTTAGATACTGCGGTTTATAATGCAACCAAAGGAGAGGCTTTGGCATTGCGGGCATTATGTCATTTTGATTTGTTGAGGTTATTTGGACATGGGAACCTTGAAAACAGACCTGAATTGTGGGAGCGGAAAACCATACCATATGTTAGCTCTCACTCAAATGAAATAGCTGTACAAGAGAGTTATAGCAAAACCTTTCAATTGCTCGAGAAGGATATTGAAGAGGCTCTGAACTATTTGAATGCAGAGATTATTGTCCAAACCCATATTTGTCACAGGGCTGTTTTAGCTCTTCAGGCAAGGGTTTTTCTATGGCAAGGTAAAAAAGCTGAGGCATTAGAAGTGGTAGAGAAGTTGCTGCCAGTTATAAATGGAGGTTGGGCTGATGATGCCGCCGGCGCACTTTTTACAGGAGAACACCTGTTTCATCTAAACGTGACAAAACTGTTTGATTATATGGAACTTTCTTATGAATCACATATAAATGGAACGGTTAATTATAATCAGTTAGTTCAAACAGGCGATTTTGTGAGAGATATTTACAATATGGATGAGGCAGGGGAAGGAGAGGGACTTTCGGATAGACGATATGTTAAGCAACATACTTTTGTAACCGATGAGGAGTGGCTTACCACAAAGCTTCAAATTGATGTAGATAATGACAGTCCTTCTGAATATATGATTCCAATGCTTAAGATTGCTGAGGTTTATCTGATTGCTATTGAGTGTTATGTATCCAATGGTGAAACACAGGATTTGACGAAAGCCATTGAGTATCTGAATTTTTTGAAAGAGAAAAGGAATATTATGCCTGCGTATTATATCTCAGAAACTGGTACTCAAGAAGAGGTAGAAACTGCTATTCTGAATGAATATCGTAAAGAATTTATACAGGAAGGACAACTCTTCTATTTTTATAAGCGAAAGGGATTGCCATATTTTCCAAGACAGGCGGGACAACCTGTATACGAGATGGATGATGTAAAGTATGTGCTTCCTTACCCAGATATCGAGTTTGAATTTGGAAGGATCCAGGAGATATAGACTGGGGTAGGTGTATATACCTTTTTATTTTTCGAACTGGATATACACAACTGTAATTAAAATTTGTACCGATTAATCAAGTTTCGCTAATTTTTAAACATATGCAACGAGTCATGAGAGTGATCTCTCACACAGGTGAATGATTATCACGGCGAGTTCCATATGACCATTAAGAAACAAATTATAAACATATGAAAAAGATAAAATATTTATTACTTCTTTTTTTCGCAATAATGCTGATTGCAGCCTGTGAAAAGATAAGTACACAAATGTATGAAGAAGAAAGAGCCATGGTTAATTTTAGTGGTACTCTAACTCAGCATTCCTTTGCAAAGACAGGAAATGAGAGTGATACCGTGAATATCCCGTTCTATATAAATGGGATGGATGTCGATTATGTTAGAACGGTTGCCTTTGAAGTTGTGCAGGATAGTACAACAGCCATTGAAGGGGATGGGGCAGATTACACGATTGTTTCATCTGAAGTGTTACCTAATGAATTTACGGGGTATTTAAAAGTGAAAGTAAACAAACCTGATGATGATGTTCGTGTTTATTTTAGAGTTCGCGATAATGATTATTTTACCGTTGGTGTTGCCACGGAAACAGATCACGACTTATTGTTAACTAATAATTTAACGCCTCCTATTGATTGGAATTTATTGACAGGTCGTGGACTCTGGAAGACAAAATATTATCTAGGTACTTATAGTACTGCCTATTATCAATTTATTATTGATGTGACCGGAGAAACGGAAATCCCATATCCGTGGGCTGTTCCAGGGTATAATAATAATGAGAAATGGAGCTCTGCTGAATCGGCAGCTTTTAAAACAAAGATTACCGCCGAATTAAGAAAATATAATGAGTCCATCGCTCCTGATGTTTTGCTGCATGATGATGGACCAGCAGTAGGCTTGCCAGTAATTGTAGGTACATATTATCAATTTGATTAAACAAAGACACAATGAGAAATAATAATATATATTTGATTATCGTACTTCTTGCTTTTGTAGTTGTATCCTGTAACGAAGATCTAAGTGAATATGCCAAGGTTAGGTATCCTGACCTTATTATTTATGAGGAGCCTTCTGAGTCAAGTGTTTTTAATGAGCAATTTAATTATGAGCCTCAGTTTTTAACCGTACAGGGTGAGGATACGGTCCTTTTGGAAGAATCGGCATATGATGATTATATGTATGAGTGGAGAATTCTTTTGCAGGCCGGCCGTTATGATACGGTAACTTCAGTTATAGGAACAGAGCGCCTTTTATCTACGGTTTTAGATATGGTATTGCCTGCTTCAAATCCATATACTATTGTTTTAAGGGTTACCCACAAAGAAGTGGGATTTACACAAACTTTTGATTGGGAGGTAAATGTCTTAAGTGCATTGGGACGAGGTATGTTAATAGCACATACTGAGGATGGGGGTGTTTCTTCTGATATAAATCTTTTGATGACCAAAGCTTATAATGATTCATTTGAAGAAACAGACCAAGATATTATACATCGAAATATTATTAGTGAAGTAAACGGACAGAAACTAGACGGTTTGGTTAGTAAACTATCATTCTGTAATAGTACCAATCATAAAACATTCTATGCTGTTGTTGAAGGAGAAACGTTGTTCGGAATGAATAATACTACACTTGCTATGGAAGATAGCAAAAATACAGACTATTTTTACTATGCCCCAGCGGTCTTTAATCCTCAAAAGATATTTAACTATTATGCTGCCTATGGCTATATAATTAATAATGGAGTTGTTCATGTTCAATCCGCATCTGCAGGAGCTAAATTTGAATATATAGATGAGGCAACCTATAAATATGAAATTTATAACGGATATATGTCACGCTGGAATAGTCTTTATTATTTTGGTGGACCTTTGGTATGCCACGATGTAATGAATAATCAGTTTGTTTTTGTTGGAACGACTGGGACTGTAAAGGAATGTACAGCACCTTTAGAAACAGATGATTGGGCTTTTAACCCTAGAGAATTACCCGAAGATTTAGTATTTGTTGCAGGAGGTTTGAGGGATTCTTATAATGTGTTAATGTTGATGAAGTCAAGCAGCACAAATGCATTTTCCATTTATCGACTGGCAACTAATACGTCACGTGAAATTTCGGGTGATTATATTTTTGATCTGTCTAATTGTCCTGACTTGGATCGAGCGACTGCTTTTGCTTTCTCTGAAAGTTATGATGAGTTTTATTATGCCGTAGATAATGAGTTGCGCGTAGTCATTTTAAATGTGGATGCTCCTACTGCAAAAGTGAGCTATTCTCTTCCTGTAGGAGAAAGCATTACTCATATCAAAATTCATCTTAAAGTACCTGGAATAACAACGTGGTCGGAGTATGAGAATGATGAAGGCCAAATGGTTCCGAAGTGGAACAGTTCAATTGGAAATGTTATTACTGTTGCATCCTACAATGGTACAGAGGGCTTTATTCGTACTTTACCAATTCAGTATGGAGGTGCTGGTGGTATAGCTGAAGATAAATATGTGCATACATACGGAGGATTTGGAAAAATTACAGCTATTGAATTGCGCTATTAATTGCGCTATTAATTGCGCTTTAATAGAAGTTATGTGTACGAATAGTGGGAGGATGTGTTTGATTTGACAGATTTAAATAATTTTAAACAAGGAGTTTATGAAATTTTATGTTGAAAAAATAATCTGTGTTGGTTTTGTCTTAGCTTTACTTTGCAGTTTCATATACAGTCAGGGAATTAATAGTGATTTGTCTCAAGTTGAAGAGGAACCTATAGCTCCAGTCTCACAGTTGGTTGATGATTTAAAAATTCAATCTTTTTTTTATGAAAAAGCAGAAGAATTATATCATGGCGGAAATTGTGTTCCTTTTTCAGTATTAAATGAGCAAATATCTAATGTGCGCTGCAAGATAGAATTAGATAAATTGCAAAGTAACAGAGAAACCCTTAGTTATGAATCACAAAGAAAAGGCACATTAATTATTGGAAAGCTTTGTAAATGTGCTACCTGTCCAAATATTCATTTGATGACTGCATCTGCATTCGTTATCAGTAAGGATGGACTATGCGTAACGAATCATCATGTATTTTCTCCGTCATCAATGGACAAGAACTCTTATATGGCTGTTTTTGTGATGGATATCGAGGGTAATGTTTTTCCTGTGGAGGAAGTTATGGCTGCAAATAAAGAAAATGACGTAGCGATCTTTCGGGTAAATACAAGTGAAACAAAATTGACCCCTTTGTCATTGGGTTCGGATATAAAGACTGGTGAGGAGGTAAGTGTGGTAAGTCATCCCCAAAGACAGTTTTATACTTACACAAAAGGATATGTTACAAGACATTTCGAAAGCCATGATGCGCCAAGGTTTAGTATTTCGGCCGAATTTGCTGTGGGCTCAAGTGGTGCTCCTATATTTAATTCAGAAGGAAAAGTGGTAGGTGTTGTATCCGCAACGAGGGCCAACTATGATAGCAGTGGGAAAAGCTTGCAGATGGTTGTGAAAATTGCCATACCTATTGAGGGTGTAAAGAAGTTATATGCCAATGAGTGTTTTTAAAATTAAATTATATATACACATGAAACAGAGGTGGCAGTGCAAATAATTAGACACACAAGTGAATAATTGAGATTTGCGCTGGTTAGTGAAGTTTCGCTAATTTTTAAAAAATGAAAAATATTGTAATTCTATTGCTTTCGACGTTGATACTAGCGTCTTGTCAGTTGTCCACAAAAAAAGACTATATCCTACTTACCGGATCTATTGAAGATGCGCCTGAAAAAGAATTTAGGCTGGTAAAAAGATCAAGTCCAGGAAGAATCTCTGTTAGCTTACAAGAGGATGGCTCTTTCTTCTGTGACACCATTACCTTTGGAACGGGACGGTATGTTTTTACAGATGGTAGAAATAGTGCAGAGCTTTATCTGATTGCTGGAGAAGAGTATAACCTGACAGCTGTTGCTAAAGATTTTAGAAACACTGCAAAGTTAACAGGAACTAATCCTGATGCTTCTAATTATTTATTGACAAAAATTGCCCGTATCATTCGTATGAGAGGCGATTATGCTGAATTTATGTCTCTTAAAGAATCTGAATTTATTGCTAAACAGAGCATGCTTAATGAGAGTTATCAAAGTTATTTGGATAGTTTTCCGAATATTCCGAAAGAATTTTCGGAAATGGAACGTAAGGAGTTGTATTATTACAATCTTTTAACTCTTATTCAATACGAAAGTCGACACCGATTGTACACTAAAGATGCTAGTTTTAAAGTTTCAAATGATTTTGATAAGCTGTTTGAAGGAGTGGATTATTCAAATGAAAAAGACTATAAACAAAGAGGGTCTTATGGCAAACTAATATCAGAACACTTCGGGAAGAAAGCCGACGAATTAGCAGAAAAGGAGGGGCTTGATATACACTTCGCTAAATTGAAGATATTTGGAAATATTGCTAGTGATTATATAAAAAACGATTTATTAATGGCAGCAGCTAAATATGATATTGGACGTGTGGATAGTTTAGATCAGTATTATAAGGCATTTGTTTCTGTTTCTACATCAACTCGTAATAATGAAAGTATAACAGAAAAGTATAAAGCCTTAAAAAAACTTGCGAAAGGGCAGCCTTCACCTGTTTTCACTGGTTATATCAATCATGCTGGAGGAACAACATCGTTAGGTGATCTTAAAGGAAAATATGTATACATTGATGTTTGGGCAACCTGGTGTGGACCATGTCTGGCGGAGGTTCCTTTTCTTAAAAAAGTTGAAAAACAATACCATGGTAGAAATATTGAATTTGTAAGTATTTCCATAGACGTAGAGAAAAAGAATGAGGCCTGGAGGAAGTTAGTGATAAACAAAGAATTGGCCGGTATTCAATTGCGTGCTGATAAGGATTGGGGGTCGGAATTTATTGCCAGTTATGAAATAAATAGTATTCCAAGGTTTATTTTAATAGATCCCAATGGTAATATTGTAGCCTCAAATGCCCCAAGGCCTTCCAACCCTAAGTTGATGGAGCTTTTTAGTGAGTTGAATTTGTAAAATTATGGTTTAGTCTGAAGAATGCAAGAGACAAGATAGCTGCCTACCAACTTGCTAGCTATCTTGTTTGATATGTTTATAATTTTCTTTTAAAGTTCACAAGGAATTAGGCTAAATTAATCATCTTTCACTGTGTAAAACGATCTTTGTGGCTTGTTTTAACTTATCATAGCCTTGCTATGTCTTATTTAAAAGACTACTTGAAAGATTGCATTTTTAACTCTTGTTACTAAGTGCTAATGCATTATTTCGGTTTAAATAAGTATTGTGTATTTTTAAAAAGGACTCCCCAGTGGTATTATGCTGGGGATTTTTTATTGCCTACGAAGCTTACTATTGTAAATGAATTATCTCTTGAGGCTGCATCCTTTATTTTTAACTCGAAAAATATGAGTTACGCCATAAGGAAGGTTTACATGCTTTTTAACCTAGCTGCAGCATCTAATATTTGTTCGTCGCTCACTGATAGGTTTATTTGTAAAAACTTTTTTTTGCTTTTTTCGTGGTAATAGAAACTGATGGGCATGGTAGCAATATCCTGCTCGTGAATTAACTTGATGGCAATATCGATGTCATTTTTTTCTAATGAAGGCTCAAAACTTATCAATTGAAAATAGGTTCCTTTGCTGGGTATGGCTTTGATCTTAGAGTCTTTGATGCAGGAGAGAAACAGGTCTCTTTTCCTTTGATGGAAAATAGCTAGCTGACTGAAATTATTTTGTTGCTTCATCCATTCTGCAATGGCCATCTGATATGGTAATTGAATGCCTTCGCCAATGATATCAATCATCTTACGTATCTCTTTGGTCAGTTTGGCCGAAGCCATGCAATAGCCCACATGCCAATTGGGAATATGGAGCGTTTCATCAAAGGATGATACAATAATGCTGCGCTCTCGTAATAGTGGATAAAGCGCTATGCTCTGGTGCATCTCACCATCAAATACCATATGTTCAAAGGATTCATCACTTAAAACAACAATGTTGGTTCCGTTGAGTATTTTCTGAAGGCGAATCATGTCCAGTTCTGACATGGTGGAGCCGGTAGGGAAATGTGGAGAGTTAATAATAATCATACGTGTTTGAGTAGATATTAATTTCTGTACTTCCTCCCATTCTACATGAAAATCGGGTGAGCGTAGTGTAACATAAATAGCACGTGCTCCTGTTGTCTCAATTGCTTGCTCGTAGCTTCTGTGGGCTGGTTCAAAAACCAAAACCTCATCTCCCTCCTTTAATAAGGCCATTACTGAGGCAAAAATACTTTGTTTAACTCCGCTTGTTATGGTGACCTCTGTCTCTGGGTCATAGCTATAGTCGTATAACTTAGCAGTCTTGGCTGCGATAGAGGCTCGCAAGTCTAATAAGCCATATCTGGGGGAAGGTATGTTGGCATTCTGCAGTATTTTGGTAAGTAGTAATTGTTCTAATTCTGTACTGCATTTGACCAAGGAGTGACTCTCAGCCAGATTCAATAATGAATTTTCTCGTGCATATTCCACCATTGCCATAGGCGATGTGAGGTTATTTGTATTGTGTATAGTCATAGCAATTAAATCATTCCTGTAATATGTTTGGTGGTTGATTTTAGGGTGTTAAAATGTTTTTTAACGACCTAATGTGGTGATAGCCTTATTTTTATCGCGTAAATCATGCTGTTAGTATAGCTTTTATAATGATCATGGCAAAAAGCAATTTACAAAAGTTTTTGCTATAAAGAGTTTCTAATGGGCAGAATAGCTTTAATATTCCGCCAACTGCGTATTTTATTCTATTACCGGTACAATTCCTTGAGTACTTTGAGTGATTTAATATTTGAAAAGCCGGAAAGGTGAAGTTGGTAATATTCCAACATTTTTTCGATAAACTTTGTTCTATCATCCTGGCTTATTTGTAGTGAATCTAATTCTTCAATTCTAATTTCACTAAGCTGGCGTAGAATCGATGTCTCTGAATGGTTCATGTAATGGGGGTGTGCAGGTTCGCTTTGTTGAAATGTGCCTGTTTTTAGGTTAAAGTATGGAAGCGCTTCGTTACTGTCCATGGAAGGAAAAAAACCCAAAGGCCGTGTTAAGCGAAACAATAAAAATAAGTGAAAATTTTGAACACCAGGTAAATGACTGTCCAGCATAGATATGGATTGATGTAGGAAGGTAAATAAGTTGGCATCTCTTTTGTCCTCTTGTTTTAAGGCTTTGTTAAGAACCTCTGCAAGGAAGAAAGCCAGACTGCGTCTGACGGGTTCAAATGGAATCTGGGTAAATGGGGTGTTTACTTTGAAATCTTTTATGCGGTGTATGGTTTTTTTTTCGGAATGATATACTTCTAAATCCAACAGGGAGAGCGCTTGTAAAAAAACATGTTTGTCTTTTTTTTTTCGACTTCTAACTTGATTAATCATGTATGACTGAAGTCCTAATTTCTGGGTGTAGATGTGTGATATAATGCTCGATTCGGCATATCTAGTGTAGTTTAGAACGATTCCTCTAGTTGACTCAATCATGGATGCTTGTTTTGTGCAAAAGTACAAATTTTATTGTCAGTTAATGTTGCTTTTTGCCTGCAGACTTTTGTTAGGTGAATGTAGTGTATCATTTATCAAAATTTTGTTTTAATCTGTGGTTGCTTCGTTATCTAGCTCCACTTCCCAATAGCAATCACCATGACTGGGCAGATAGTAGACGTGGCTCATTCATTGAGCCAAAAGCAAGCGGTAATTAAATGTTTAGGTATCTAATTAGGGCATCGTAATTTTTCTTCGTTACTTCATCTACAGTATTGTGTTCCGAGTAAGAGGCACTTACGGTGTAGTCATATCGGTCGAAGGCTCTAAGTACTGGAGTTATATCTTCTCTGTTTAGTTTAATTGTAATCTTTAATGTGTCGCTTGCCTTGTTTTGGTTCAAGTAGAAACTTAGCACTTTGGTATCGGAATCTTCGATGATTCTGGCTATTTCTGATATTGAATAATCGTAGGAGGGCACATCTATTTCTACAATTCCACCAGGGGTATGAACTGCAATTAAATCGGCAAAATTTTTCAATAAGTCGGTTTGTGTAATCAAGCCGAGGTATTCATTTTTGTCGGATAATACAGGAACCACAGTTAGCTGAAGTCTAGAAGCTACTTCGATAACAGCGTATATGTGTTGGTCTTGCGTAACAAAGGGAGCCGTCAAAGATAAAGGGAGGTTTCCCAGCGGTTCTTCAGGCTTGTTGATGTCATAGATATCTGTATCTGTCACTAGGCCCAGTAGCTCTTTGTTATTGACGATGGGAAGGTGCGATACCCTAAAAACCTCCATCCAGTTCAAGGCATTCAGGCCGGAATCTGAGGTTCGTAATGCGGGAACTATATCTGATATCAAATCTTTTGCTAACATACAATACTTTCAAGAAATACTCTTAACTTTGTCCCAAGGAGAGATAGTTGATTTCTCCTTTTTTTATAAGACTCAGGACTAAATTTAGTCGCATATATTGAAACAATCAAGTGAATGATTAGTTTATTTATGATTTTTAGACTAATGCCCTGTGGATGATGACAAAACAAAATAGAGATGACAAAGTTAAGTGTAAATATTAACAAGGTAGCCACCTTACGGAACTCAAGAGGTGGTGATCAACCCAATGTGCTGAAAGCGGCTATTGATGTTCAGGATTATGGTGCAGAGGGTGTTACTGTTCATCCACGTCCCGATGAAAGACATATTCGTTATCAGGATGTGATTGATATTAAACCTATTATAAAGACGGAATTTAATATCGAAGGATATCCTTCTACTGAGTTTATTGATTTGGTAAAAAAAGTGAAGCCTAATCAAGTTACTTTGGTACCTGATCCTCCTGAAGCGCTAACCTCTAATTCGGGTTGGGATACGATTAAGCATCGTTCTTTTTTGCAGGATGTGATTGCTGAATTTAGTGAAGTAGGTATTCGTACTTCCATATTCATAGATACTGATTTGGATAATATAAACAATGCTGCTAAAACAAATGCCGATCGGGTAGAGTTATATACCGAGCCTTATGCGGCTATGTATGCCAAAGACAGAGAGGCTGCTATTGCTCCTTTTGTTGCTGCTGCTGAAATGGCTAAAAAGGCTGGTCTGAAAATTAACGCAGGTCACGACTTAAGCCTAGAAAACTTGAGATTTTTCTCTGAGAGGATTCCTTTCCTGGCTGAGGTTTCCATAGGGCATGCACTTATTTGTGATGCGTTGTACATGGGATTCGAGAAAACGATTAAACTTTACAAACAGCAGTTAGTAAGGATGTAGATCTTACTTTAGTTGTAAAATATATAGAAACGGTTGTTTGTTTGTGTGATGCAAAAAAGTAACCGTTTTTTTTGAATGATATGATGATGCAATTATTCTTTAGGGAGTTAGGACAGGGAAGTAGAAACCTTATTATTATCCATGGACTTTATGGATCATCTGATAACTGGCTTACCATAGCCAGGTTGTTGGGAGATGAGTTCCGGATATTTATTATTGATCAACGTAATCACGGACAATCACCTCATTGTGATGAAATGAGTTATACCTTGATGGCGGATGATATCAAGCATTTTATGCTACAGCAAAATCTGGATAAAGCAATTGTTATGGGGCATTCCATGGGAGGAAAAACCGCCATGGCTTTTGCCTTGCAGAATCCGAATTTGGTGGAGAAGTTGGTGATCTTAGATATTGCACCTAAGTCGTACGGAGGCTTTAGTAATTATGCGCAAATTACCAATGACCACAGAGCAATTGTGGACGCTCTGCTCTCCATTGATCCATCACAACACCATTCGCGTAGTTCGGTGGATAAGGCCTTAAAAGATAAGATTCCCAATAATATGGTTCGTTCTTTTTTGCTTAAAAATATTGGGAGAGCAGACGATAAACAATTGTATTGGAAGCTGAATATAAAAGCTATTTCTGATAATCTGACTAAGATAATGGATGGACTGGATGAATTTGATGCAGCAGAGGAGTTTCCTGCTGAAAAGGCGGTTATATTGATTCGTGGTGCTCAATCGCCTTATGTTCAAGATGAGGATATGCAGCAAGTACGTAAATATTTCCCTTCGGCCCAATTGGCTGATATTCCTGATGCAGGGCATTGGCTTCATGCTGAACAACCTGATATATTTATAAAAACAGTAAAGTACTTTTTGGATAGTTAGCGGGTTGCTACTATTGCTTCATATTAAAATTTGCGTATTTATTACGTATTGAATCCGAAAAATGCAGCAGGATTATCCTTTAATGCATTTTTCGGGTTTCATATTGTTTTTTACTTTGCTATTTTATTGTGCAAAGGTATTCTTTGCAACTGGTAGGGTTAATTAAATAAATAGATTCAAATTTGATTGCTCTGCTTCTTCCAGATAATTGGCCACGCCTCCTATGGTGACACCTTCAATGAGCTCTTCTTTTTGAACCCCCATGATATCCATACTCATCTGGCAAGCTATCATTTGAATGCCACTTTTTTGGGCTTGTTGTATCATGGTTTCAAGTGCATCCACATTCTTGTCTTTCATGCGCAGTTTCATCATGCGACGCCCCATCCCAGCCATGTTCATATTGGAGAGCTTAAGTTTGCCGGCGTGACCTGGCATCATCTTATCAAACATACTGCCCATCATATCTTTTTTTACTCTGGGTCTATGGGCGTCTTTTATAACGTTAAGGCCCCAGAAGGTAAAAAACATAGTTACTTTCTTACCCATGCTGGCAGCACCATTCGCAATAACAAAAGAAGCCAGCGCCCTGTCCATATCGTCGCTGAACACAACCATGGTTTTGTGGTCGTTCCGCTTTGTTGAATGGGCACTCTTTTTGGGGTCTTCCTTGGTTTTTTCTATAACGGCTGTGATTTCACCTGCGTTATTTTCCCTCTTTACCAGTTGGTGGCCGGTGACTTTACACCATGAGGCAACATCATTGTAAAAGCCTGGATCGGTGGCTTTTACTTCTAAACGCTCTCCATATGCTATGGAGTCGATGCTTTCTTTTAATTTTAACACAGGACCCGGACATTGTAAACCACAAGCATCAACGGCCATAGCCTTGATGTTGATAGGGGGTATCACTGTCTTTGCAGCGTCGTTCGTTTCTTCATGGGAGGTGAAATAGATGGGGTTTGATTGTTCTGCCATGGTTTGATTGTATACTTTTAGTCCTCCCGAAAGATTGTATACTTCATCAAATCCATTTTGCTTTAGGATTCTGGCTGCCACATAACCACGGAGTCCTACACCACAATAAATCATAATCTTCTTGTCGCGAGGAATTGAATCCAGATTAGCACGTAGCTTATCTAGCTCAATGTTAACAGCATCTTCGATGGCATCAATGACATATTCTTCTGATGTGCGAACATCCAACACAAAAACATCCTGTTTGACTCTTTTGTGGAAGTGAAATGGTGAAAGGGGTTTAAATAAACCTTTTATAATATTTTCAGCATTGTAGCCGGCTTGGTTAACAGGGTCTTTTGCAGAACTAAACGGTGGTGCATAGGCATGTTCTATTTCTTGTAAATCGTATATGGTTCCGTTGTTTTTAATTACAGTTGCTAATAAGTCGAGCCTTTTGTCCACGCCTTTGTAACCGATTACCTGCCCACCATACAGCTTGCCTGATTCAGGGTCAAAACTAATTTTAAGCATCATTTGAGTGGAGCCTGGGTAATAGCCTGCATGGGAGCCCGCATGTACAATGGTACAATCATGTTTGATGCCCAGTGCTTTTAGTCCTCGGTGAGTCATTCCGGTGATTCCGGCTGTCATATCAAAAACCTTTGCAATGGCAGTTCCAATAGAACCTTTGTATTTTCTATGGTGTCCATATACTATGTTGTCTGCCAAAATTCTCCCTTGGCGGTTTGCTGGTCCTGCCAAAAATGCAATGGCTGGTTTGTGCGTGATGGGGTGGGGGAATTCAATGCTATCGCCTACGGCATAAATATCTTGAACTGAGGTCTGTAGGTATTCATCTACCCAAACACCTCCCGTTTCTCCTATTTTTAATCCGGCCGCTTTGGCTAACGATGTGTCTGGTTTAACGCCTATAGAAAGGATAATGAAGTCAGCTCGAATAATGCGTCCGCTGGAAAGAATTACTTCAATGCTGTTAGCTTGTTGTTTAAATTCTTTAACGGCGTCCTTCAGAAACAGAGCCACTTCTTTTTCTTTAAAATGATGATGCAAAGGGGCAGCGACCTCGCTGTCCATCATGTTCATCACCTGTTCAGAAGCCTCTACCACCGAAACGTTTACGCCGCGATGGTGCAGGTTTTCTGCCATTTCCAGACCTATAAAGCCTGCTCCTACCACTACGGCAGATCGTGGTGCTTTATCGTCTACGAATGCTTTTATTTTATCTGTATCCGGTACGTTGCGTAAGGTAAAAATATTGGGTAGATTAATACCTGGTATGGGTGGTTTAACTGGGAGTGCTCCCGGAGATAACACTAGTTTGTCATAGCTTTCGGTATATGTTTCTCCTGTTTTTAAGGACTGAACTATTATCTCTTTTTTGTCTGGGTGAATAGCGCTTACTAAAGAATGTATTCTAATGTCAATGTTAAAACGAGTACCAAATGATTCAGGAGTTTGAACGAGTAGTTTTTCGCGTTCTTTTATGACGCCGCCGATATAGTATGGTAAACCACAATTTGCATATGAAATATGTGGTCCTTTTTCAAACATTATGATTTCGGCATGTTCGTCAACTCTTCTTAAGCGGGCTGCCGTGGTGGCGCCTCCGGCAACTCCTCCTACAATTAAGTATTTCATCTGTTTATATTTATTTTTTCAATGGTCAGATAGAACTTCCAAATAAAATCACTGATTGAAGTTACATGGTTGTTTCAAATTTGTTTTGTTTTTTAAGATAAGATCAAACATTCTCATCCGTTTGATCTGGTGTCTGTGTATTGCTCTTTACGAATGCAAATATATGGATATTGGAATATCTAAAAATATGTATATGTATGTTCTTGAACATGTTTTGTTTCGTAAATCAATACCTCATTGTTTTAATTGGGAATTCGTTGATATTTCGCTTATTTTGTGTGCATGGAATTAATAGACATAAAAGGTGTAGGGCCGGTTCTGTTTCAGGCAAGCAAAAGGGCAAAGCGACTGTCTATTAAACTAAAACCATTTGAACCCGTTAAGGTTGTTGTACCAGTTGATATGCATCCTAAGGAGGCTCTTGGTTTTGTGGAGGCCAATAAATCGTGGATTTTGAAAAATTTGGTCAAAGTAAAGGAAAAGGAAAATGACTTGACCATATTTGATGAGAGCACCCATTTTGTGACCCATTCATTTACTTTATGTATTCGTAAATCCAAGTTGTCGCGGGTGAGAATGCAGTTGAAGAATGGTATTTTGTTGGTGGAATATCCTGAGACAATGAATGTTAAGTCGGCTTCGATACAGGATAGTATACGTTATGCAATAGAGGAAGCCTTGCGTTTGTCGGCCAAGAATTATTTACCTAAACGACTTTATCAATTGGCGCAACAGCACGGTTTTTTGTATAATAGGGTTTTTATTAAAAATTTAAAGAGTCGTTGGGGGAGTTGTTCTCACGTAAATAACATTAACCTGAATCTTCACTTGATGCGTTTACCGCATCACTTAATTGATAGTGTGTTGTTGCATGAGCTTTGTCACACCGTTGAAAAAAATCATGGTAAAGGCTTTTGGGCTTTAATGGATAAGGTAACAGGCGGCCGTGCCAAAATGCTAGATAAGGAGATGAAGGAATATCGTACCGTAATTTATTAACATGAACTGGAATCAATTATTATCAACAAAACGCACGGGGCAAGAAGATCGTGTATATACTATTCAGCATCAACGTACTCAATTTCAAAGAGATTATGATCGTTTAATTTTTTCATCTCCGTTTCGTAGGTTACAGGATAAAACACAGGTATTTCCTTTGCCTGGAAGCGTTTTTGTACATAACCGGTTGACGCATAGTTTAGAAGTGGCCAGTGTAGGTCGATCGCTGGGACATAATATTGCTGAGTTTCTGTTGGGTGAGAAAAAGCTCCATAATAGTCTGATCCATGAAATAGGAAGTATAGTAGGCACTGCTTGCTTGGCGCATGATATGGGTAATCCTCCATTTGGACATTCGGGTGAATCTGCTCTTTCTCAATATTTTGTCATGGGGGCAGGTCGAAAACTGAAGGATATGTATTGTATTTCTGATGCGGAGTGGAATGATTTGATTGAGTTTGAGGGAAATGCCAATGCTTTCCGCATCCTCACTCATTCTTTTAAAGGCAGGCGTAATGGTGGTTTTGGACTCACATATTCTTCAGTGGCTTCCATATTAAAATATCCTTATGCGTCAGGGTTGAAAAATAAAAAGAAGTATGGCTTTTTTCAGTCGGAGAAAGAGATGTTTATGAGGGTGGTAAAGGAACTTGGGTTAAAGGAGATGGAGCCTGGTATTTATTGTCGCCACCCATTGGTATATTTGGTGGAAGCGGCTGATGATATTTGTTATCAAGTAATGGATGTGGAGGATGCCCATAAGCTTAGGATACTTGATACCCAGGAAACGAAAAATATTTTGATGGCATATTTGAGCGAAGAGGAGGATAATGATACACGAAAGAGAATTAACGAAGTATGTGCCGAGGTGACGGATATCAATGAGCAGATTTCTTTGATCAGAGCCTCTGTTATTGGTAAGCTGGTGGGATATTGTACCAGGATTTTTAAAACGCATTATGACGCTATCATGAAAGGTGCTTTTCAAGGTAGCTTAATTGATCATTTAGAAGGTAAAACAAAGGAAGCTGCGGAGCGCTGTTCAAAGATATCTTTTAGTGATATATATGGACATCAATCTGTTGTTGAGATAGAGTTGTCTGGGTTTAAAATATTGGGATCCTTATTGCACGAATTTTCCAAGGCAGTTTTGAACCCCGATGATAAGTATTCAAAAATGTTATTGCGCTTTATTCCTGAGCAGTACCACGTGGACGAATCTGCCAGTGCATACCTTAAATTGCAGTCTGTGCTCGACTATATTAGCGGGATGACCGATGTGTACGCACTTGATTTGTACCGAAAAATAAATGGAATAGGCTTGGCTGATAAACGATTTTAATGTTGGGTGTGAGATAGTTGTGTTTTTGTTTTTTTAATTCAAAAATATTATTTCCAATTCTTCTTTGCCGGCTTCTTTTTCACGTACCCAATATTTCCCTGAATTAATAAAAGAATAGCCTTTATCTAATCCGGCTTCCATGATTGTTTTTTCTATTTCGTAGGCCGCATCGGCATCTATATCTTTGTTGAAATACAAGTAAAGCATTTTTTCATCTTCGTCGTTAAATTTAACCAAAATGGAATTGTTTTCTACAAAAACAAGATCATCATAACTGTATGATACTGCGAATCCAATGGATTCTAATATTTCCATTACGTATCCTAAAGGTCTGTATTGTAATTTCATAATTTATCTTTTTAATATTTTATTCATGTATTGTTTTTAACCTTGCATAAGTTATCTTACACCACTACCAACTTGATGAGGTTGACCGTGTTTTCTAGTTCATCATGTTCTTCAGCCAATTGACATTTAAACATCATCAAACTGTAGGCCTCCTCAAATTCATCTTCGGAAAAGGTAAGTTCTTTTTCTCTTAAAAATTTGTTCAGTCCTTCAAGACCATTCACTTTATACATCTCTTTTCGAAAGGCTGTGTTGTCCTTAACGAGTTCAATGAATTTTTTTGCGTTCTGAATTGACATAGTACCTCCTATTTTTATCTGACCTCTTTATCAACGATTTATTACGAATTTAAATGGCTTTTCGCTTTGCTTTTTAGATTTTTATTCACCTGCTTCATGAATGAAGCAGGTGAATTGCTACATAAATGTAATTTTTAACTGTTGATATTACCATTTTGTATTTCTTTTATTGAAGCATAACGCTTGTTATGCCTCGTTTGTAGCTAGATTTAGATTGCTTTGTCATATATGAAGCAATAACTATTCCCTAATTTTCAATGCGGAAATAAAATTCTGAATCAAACAGTCCGGTATTTTTAAACAGTAATGCTCCATCATAGAAAGTAGTATGGGTAAAATGAATGCTGTTTTACTAAACTGATATATAGAAGGTTCGAAGTTTACTTAAATTTAATATAAGGAAGTCCTATTTTTTCGAAATTATTTGTTGATATCCAACATTAAATGATACATTTGTAATATTAGTTTATTTATTTACAATTTATTATGAAAGAAGGAAAAGTAAAATTTTTCAATGAATCTAAAGGTTTTGGGTTTATTAAAGACAACGAATCAGACAACGAATATTTCGTTCATGTAACAGGTCTTATTGACGATATCAAAGAAGACGACGAAGTAACTTTCGAGCTTAAAGAAGGTAAAAAAGGATTAAATGCGGTAGACGTTAAATTGGCATAACGATATAGAAAATATAGAGTTAATATTTAAATGTAATGAACGCAGTATCCAAGCCCCGCTAATTTAGTGGGGCTTTTTTTTTAGGGTTTAAACACTTAAATGGGTATGCTATCAGTGCTAAATTGTAATGGCTTCATAGTGTATTATCCTTCATTCAGACCGTGTGTTTTATTATTTAACTTGGCGTTAACCTATTATACCCATAGTATTTTATTACTTAGCAAAATAAAAAAACGGTTATTATGACTAGTTTAATGTGGCTATAAGTGTAATTGGGGGTGTAAATGATAGGGTATCATAAATAAAATGATTGATTTGTTGTGATTTTAATTGCGTTTATTCACCCTACTTGCACTTTTAGTTGTCTTATATATAAAGAGTCTTATATCAGAATTTTATTTTTAATATTAAATTAGCAATTCGTTGAATAATTGTTTGAAAATGTAATATGATAATTTAGTTGTCCTTATAATGAATTATGATGGGGTGAACTGTAAAAAAAGATAATGTGATGAGAAATAAATTTGCACTGATTGCCATAATGTTGGTAATGATTTTCCAGATGGTCTCCTTTGGACAGATTCAGGAACCGGCCAAATGGACCGTAGAATTATCTGAAAAGGATGTCAAAGTAGGAGATGAAATTGATGTGGTTTTTAAGGCCGAGATTGAGAAAACATGGCATACCTACTCTAATGATTTCGATCCGGAATTGGGGCCTCTTCTAATTTCGTTTGCGTTCGAAGAGAATGAGTCTTATGAGCGTATTGGTGAGGTAAAACCCATGAATGCCCACAAGGAGTATGATGAAATATGGGAAGGCGAAGTGAGCTATTTTCAGGATCATGCAGAAATGAGGCAGACTATTCTAATCAAAAAGCTGCCTTTGAAGGTAACTGGTACTTTTGAGTTCCAGAGCTGTTCTGATGAAACAGGAATGTGCGTGATGGGTGATGATGAGTTTGACTTGAGTATCGGTGAGTCGGCGGATGTTGTTTCAGCCAATCCAAAGCAAGATACAACTGCTCTAGAAAAGGGAGCCAGCTCCTCTTCGTCGGCCTCTGGTGCTACCAAAGATTCTTTATGGGGATTGTTTTTTATATCCTTTTTGAGTGGTTTGGCGGCTATATTTACCCCCTGTGTTTTTCCAATGATTCCCATGACCGTTAGTTTCTTTATGCATAGCGACGAAAATAAAGCAAAAGCAAAATTTAATGCTTTCTTCTATGGATTTTCAATCATTGGTATTTATACTGTTATAGGTACTGTTGTTGCTATCACTTTGGGTGCTAACTTTGCTAACTTTTTAAGTACGCACTGGTTTCCAAATATCATGTTCTTCTTGATTTTCATGATCTTTGCTGCTTCTTTCTTTGGTATGTTCGAAATCACAATGCCTAATTGGATTGTGAATAAGAGTGTTGCCAACGAAGATAAAGGAGGTTTAGCGGGCGCTTTCTTTATGGCCTTTACTTTGGTGTTGGTGTCCTTTTCATGTACAGGCCCTATTGTTGGGGCTATATTGGTGGCTTCGGCTGGTGGTGAAGTGTTAATGCCTATTGTAGGTATGCTAGGTTTTTCCATAGCTTTTGCCTTGCCTTTTACTCTCTTTGCTATTTTTCCTTCATGGTTAAGTAATATGCCTAAGTCGGGTGGTTGGCTCAATTCTGTTAAGGTGGTGTTGGGATTTATAGAAGTGGCATTGGGACTTAAGTTTTTGAGTATCGCTGACCAGACTTATCATTGGGGTATTCTAGATAGAGAGGTGTACCTGGCCATATGGATTGTCACCTTTACTCTTTTGGGTTTTTACTTCTTAGGAAAATTGAAATTCTCGCACGATAGTGATCTTCCTTTTATTAGTGTTCCTCGTTTGATGTTGGCATTGGTAACCTTCTCTTTTGTGGTTTATATGATACCAGGTATGTTCGGGGCTCCATTAAAAGCTCTTTCTGGATATATACCTCCACAGTCGACCCATGATTTTGATTTAAATCAAATTATCCGTGATAATGCAGGTTCTGGTGGCCACATGACAACCGATTCGCATACGGCAAAATATTCCGATCTTTTACATTTGCCCCATGGATTGAAGGGTTACTTTGATTATGAGGAAGGGATGGCAGCCGCTAAAAAACTAAATAAACCTGTTTTTGTGGATTTTACCGGCCATGGTTGTGTTAATTGTCGTGAGATGGAGGCCAATGTATGGGCTGATCCTGCCGTGTTGAAAATTTTGCGTGAGGATTATATTATACTGGCTTTGTATGTGGACGATAAGACTGAACTTCCCGAAGACGCTTGGTATACCTCTGAATATGACGGTAAGGTGAAGAAAACACTGGGAAAACAAAATGCCGATTTTCAGATCACCCGTTATCAGGTGAATGCGCAACCTTATTATTGTTTGTTAGATACGGATGGAAAGGATTTGGTTACACCCAGAGCTTATGATTTGGATGTAAGCAGTTTTGTGCAATTCCTTGAGGAAGGGAAAAAGAATTTTAAGAACAGATAATTTATATTGACCTATATGGATAGGCCTTCTATAAGTCCTAGTACAGGTCTTCTTTTGTTTGTATAGGTCATATGCATTCCTGAGAGAGTTTGAATAGAGGATTTACTAAAAAAATGAAAATGAGAAGCGTAATAATATTATGTCTGATAGCTGTGATGCAGCTTGTTACTATATCGGTGGAAGCACAAAATACAACGACTATTCCGCTGGATGCAAGAGTTAAATATGGTAAGCTTTCCAATGGGATGACCTATTATATCATGCATAATGAGGAGCCGAAGGACAGAGTCAGTTTATATTTTGTTCAAAATGTGGGTGGTATTCTGGAAAAAGATTCGCAAAATGGGCTGGCTCACTTTTTGGAACATATGGCATTTCAAGGTTTGGAGCATTACCCAGGTAAGTCGATGCTTAATTACCTGGAAGCCAATGGCATTAAGTTTGGACGTGATATTAATGCGTATACAGCACAAGACGAAACAGTTTATAATTTGAGTAATATTCCTGCTACACGTGAAAGTCTGCTCGATTCTGCTCTCTTAGTACTTCACGATTGGTCGGGAGGTTTATTGCTCGAAGGAGAAGAAATTGAAGCAGAGCGTGGTGTCATCCATGAAGAGTGGAGAACCCGACGAAATTCACGTTTCAGGCTTATGAAACAAAGTTCTCCTTTCCTGTATAATCACTCTCAATATGCCAAACGTGATGTGATTGGTTCGTTGGATATTATCGATCATTTTAAACATCAGGAGTTAAGGGACTATTATCACAAGTGGTATCGTCCTGATTTGCAGGCGGTGGTTGTGGTTGGTGATGTGGATGCAGAGAAGATTGAGCAGAAAGTAATTGCTCTTTTTTCAAAGATACCTGCTAAGAAAAATGCAGCGGAACGGTTGTATTATCCAGTGCCGGATTCGGATGAATTGGGTTTTGTAGTGGCCAAGGATAAGGAGGCGCAAGGGGTAAGTATGAATTGGATTTTTCGGAAAGATCCGGTGCTGTTAAGGGATGAAAGCTATATGCGTAAGGAGCTTGCTCAGAGTATGTTTAGTATGATGCTCAATAATCGCCTGCGGGAACTGACACGAAAGCCGGATTGCCCTGCTTTAAATATGGGTGTGGGTAATTTTAGTCTGGCACGTACCAAAGAAGCTTCATACTTGAGTGTGAGTCCTAAAGAAAATAAGGCCAAGGAAGCATTCTCGCTCGTTTTAACTGAACTGGAGAGAGCACGTAGGTTCGGATTTAATACATCAGAGCTGAAAAGAGTTAAGACGCAGTTGATGCGCAGCTATGAATCTTATAAAGATGAATATGTGAAGGTGGATAACGAGACCTGGGCACAGCAATTGGGCGATCACTTTTTGGAAGCAGCACCTTTTCCTTCCCTGGATTGGGAAATGAATTTTGCGCATCAGACCATACCAGCTATTAGCCTGAAAGAGGTGTACGCTTCGTTTAATGATTTTGAGAACGTTAATAATAGTGTTATTTCTATTGCTGGCCCAGATAAAGAAACAATTATTTATCCTGGTAAAGAAGAATTGTTAGCTCTAGTAGAAAGGGTTAAACAATTGGATTTAATAGCTTATGAAGATGATACCGATGATAGTCCTTTGGTAGCGTATGACCTGGAGGAGAAAAAAATAGTGGATACTTCACGTATGGCCAGTGTTGATGGACGAAATATCATGCAGTATACCCTCGAGAATGGTGCCAAGGTGCTTGTGTTATCCACTGAGTTGAATAAAGATCAGATACTCTTGAGTGCTTATAGTTTTGGTGGAATGTCTGTTTTAGATCGAGATCAATTGGAATCAGCTAATATAGCTACCAGTGTAGCTGCTATGTCAGGCCTTGGTAATTTTAATGCGATTCAGTTGCAAAAAAAATTGACAGGTAAGAAAGCTCGGGTTAGCGCTTCGCTGGGTACTAATACGGAAGGATTTAATGGTTCTGCTTCGCCCAAGGATTTTGAAACTATGCTACAATTGCTTTATCTTAAATTTGAACATCCTCGCTTTGAAAAGGAATCCTTTGAGACTATGTTGGGGAGTATGAAAAATAAACTTGCCTATATAAAAACAGATAATGGTAAAGCTTTTAAAGATACCATTGCGATGATTACGAGTAACTATCATCCACGAAGTATTTTGTTTGGAGAAAGGTTTGTAAAGAATATAGATTTCGATACGGCTGTGGATGTTTATAAGGATCGTTTCCAGGATGCCAGTGATTTTACTTTCATATTTGTGGGTAATATTGATAAGGATAAAGATTTGCCTTTGATATGTAAATATGTGGGAAATCTTTCATCTACCAAACGAACAGAGAGTTGGGTGGATCATCATATGAAACCTGCTAAAGGAGCAAGTTTTAGAGAGGTGAAAAGAGAGATGGAAGTACCTAAGGCCACGGTTTATTTTTCCATGTATAAGGATGTTAAGTATAACCTTCATACTAGAACGTACGTAAGAGTTATTGCGGAGTTGTTAAGTAAGAGATATCTGGAGACGATTCGTGAGGAAGAAGGTGGTAGTTATGGTGTTAGTGTTCGGCCATCTATTTCTAAACGTAATTATGAGCATGCTTCCATTACAATGAACTTTGATTGCGATCCGCTAAAACGTGAAAAGCTAAGCGGGATCATGAAGCATGAAATTACGACGATGGTTAAAAAAGGTATTCAGGTTGATGAGCTGAATGAGATCAAAAAGAATTATGTGAAAAGCCGTGAAGAGTCAGTGGCTAAAAATAATTTTTGGTTGAGTGCTATTCAGTTATCTTTAATGAATGAAGAGCCTATTACGAATACAGAAGAGTATAACAAAATTGTAAATGATATCACGGCCAAAGGTGTACAGAAATTTGCCAAAAAGCTGTTTAAGGGATATGATTCGGTAGAGGCCGTGATGCTTCCTGCTTCATCGAACTAAAATGGGAAAGATAATATTGATAAAGGTTTATTCTTTATGAATTGTGTATTTATTAATTAGACAAGAAAATCCCCGACAAACGTGGGGGGGATTTTTTCTTTTTGGTTACCAAGGTTTATGTTGTTGGTTGTGGTGTTTTTTGTTGTAGGGTGGTATTAAAATAGCTTACAATTATTCGTAGTTTAAAAGGCCGTAGGGTTGACCAGAACTATTGTCATGGGGCTTACGTTGGTGGGTAAGCTTGATGCCTGAAAAACCTTTCGACTTGAAAGTTATGAGTTTAAGATTTTTAAATACAGCGAGTAAAGCTCCGGGTGAGGTTAGACGAAGGGGGTGCTGATCATTTATTTTTTATTGTTATTTTTGGAAGTAAAGATAGTCGTAAGCTATCGAGCTGGAATGTGTAAACCAAAAAAAGGAAAATACAGAGAAAAGGATTTCGACTAAAATCATAATTTTGAAAAGAGACTTATTAAATGGAATACTTGGGTTCTTGTTTATGCAAAGGGATTAAATTTAGAGTTATAGGCGACTTTGAGAGTTTTTATTTGTGCCATTGTAGATATTGTAGGAAAGACACGGGGACTGCTCATGCTGCAAATTTGTTTTCTACAACTGCTAAACTAGAATGGATAAAAACGGAAACTGAAATTAAAATATTTCAACCACATAAAAGTAACCATGTGAAAGCCTTTTGTACAAATTGTGGTTCAGCCCTGCCTAATTTACAAATGAATGGCGAACTTTTAGTAGTTCCGGCAGGATGTTTAGATACAAAATTGGAAAAACGACCTTCTGCACATATTTTTATCTCAAACAAAGCAAGTTGGGATGTTTCGTTGGAAGAAATAAAGAAATTTGAACGTTTCCCTGAATAAGAAATAGATGTCAAGAAATTTGTGCTCTTTTTTTTGTATAAATTGATATACCGATGGGAGTGCTTTTTATGGCATTTGTCATTTTGATAGCGTGCTTAATCTTGACTAAGTTGTTTAATCAGGTTTGGTTTAACAAGAAAATCTATGGAGTAAGTGCATTAACTAATGTTATCAGTGGAATTGTTGGAATGGCGATTTCAATGATTTTAAATAGTGGTTGGTATTTTGTTGTTTGGTTTCCTTGGGTAAATAGCAATGAGATTACACTTTCAAATAAAGAGAGTCCAAATGGCTTGACGATTTTTTATCTGGGTGCTTTTATGCTTACGGTTATAGCTGAAACATTGACGAATTGGTTAATTATAGGTTGTATCCTGCTTCAACTTTTGAGTAACTTGACAACAAAATGCTGCATAAGAAAGGGGTTCTACTTTAAAGAAGTGAATATAACGTTAATATTAGTTCTGGCTTTGGCCTATTAGGTATAACTTATCAAGTAGCTGATTCAAAATATCGCTATATCTTTGTTCAAATATGAAGAGAAAGCACTTGTGATTCATTAAGCCAATGAATTATACATATGTTGGGTAGGTTTATATGAAACGAGTAATGATAATTGTTTTATACATAGGGAGATGAATTGTTTTGACGAGCTCCATATTTCCACTGAGGGATTACTATAAATATATGAAGAACTCTATTGGTAAGCCGTATGAGGGAATTGAAAAATCATGAGCACTTATGATATTTGTTTCCCGTCACTAAACCTTCATGTACGGCTTGATGAAGGGTGTGTAGGTAGTTTATCTAAAAATTATTATTTTTGTGATTAATTAGACGTAAGCAAGGTATGTGGTTCTATCTTAGGTAATAGTACGAAAATAAATTAGAAAAAATAATTTTTAATATAGTGATATGAATACACAGAATTTATTATTTTTAATATTAGCACTTGGAATTTCTTCCGGAACATTATTAGTTCTACTTTAACAGATTTATTGCTTTGAATAACAGAGGTCTATGTCACGCTGTCGCTTTTCATGTCGCTGCTGCAGTTTTTCCAGCATCCGTTCATCGGTCATTTCACGATAAAATTTGTATACCATAAAATCCATAATGTCTCTTGCCGACAACAATGGGACTTCGTCTTGATTCAATAGTTTTTCTTTCAGCATAAAGCTGCCCACCATTAAGTTGAGGGCTACTTGGTGATGCCATGACAGCCATTTGCGGGTTTGGAACTGATCCAAGCCCACTATCTGTTTTTGCTCTTTGAAGCTATGCTCAATGAAAAAGCGTTGTGCCTGCATGTATGCCAGCGCCTGATGCGTGTATTGAGCAAGTTCTGCGTTAGTGAACGAATATTTTATTTCTACTCCCTGCTTTGTCTTTCTTTTCGAAATGACCAGCAACCGTTTCTCAACAATGTTCTGAACCTTATCCCAAATGTAAACTGTCTTAAAATGGAACAATCCCTTCAGCTTTCCCTTGGCAGAATCACGAATGTCAAGCTTTTTCCAGTCCTTGTTTGTAAGCGTTTCTATATATTCGTTAGCGTTTACCGATGGGGTGCTTGCCTTCGGCCTTTTGGGTGGGCGCCCACGATTGCTCTTTCGCTCTGGAATATGTAGTTCTGGTTTTTCAAGGTGGATTTTTTGATCGCTATGAATGTCAAGCATGTACACCAAACCCATATCCTCAACCGAACGGGTAAACGCAAGGTCATTGCCATAAAGTCCATCCCCCCCAACGTAATCGAACTCGATACCCATTTCCAGTTGGTGCTTCACAATATCTGTAGCCAGCTCCGGTTTTGTCTTGAAAACCCTGTCCTCTTTGGGGATGCCAGCAGTTTCACACTTGGCGTTGTTAGTACACCATGACCTTGGAAGGTACAGTCTCGTGTCGACCAACGCTGCATATTTGTCCGTGCACAAGCAACCAAAAACTGCAACCTGCGAGTTTGCAGTCTTCCCAACGTTCCCGCAATACTGGTGATCAACACCAATGCTTTTGTCACCTTTTTTCACCCATCCGCTTTCGTCTATGAGTAATCCTTTTAATTTTTGGTTTGGGAGTGATTGGTCTACCTGATTTGCTATTTGGTCGATGACAGCTCTTGCATCCCAATTGGATTCGGTGATAAAATGCTGCATCTTATGGTAGTCTGCGTTTAATGTCTCAGTGATGCGTTCGATGTTTTTCAAATCGCTTAAAGCTAGACCTTCGACGTATTGAGTAGCTTTGTCGAAGTTGGATTTTGTTCTATTTTTAAAATGGTGCTGAAATTCAGATAAATACACTTCAAGTCGGTTGTTGACCGCTAGCAGTGTTTTACCATTATTCGTATATTTTTTAAGTTTTTCGCCCGTTACCCATTGCAAACTTGAGTTTTGTTCTTTGTTTCAATTGCAATATACTAATTTACTGTTTATTACGAAAGAAAAACAATACTAAATTATCGTTTTTTCAGTGATCATTTTAATCTGTTAAAGTAGAATTAGTTGATCGTTTTTTTGTGACTATTCCGGGATGGTTAGCTGTTGTGTTAATCTTAGCTGCAAGTGCTTCATTATTTTATCATTTGATGCTCTTAAAGAGAAAAAAACATAATTAACGAATAGAAATTATTATGCTCTTTAGAGAATTACTAGTTATATGATCTCAGGAAATAACGGTTTAGTGGACTAAAATACCATTATTGGGCATGATTTTGTTATGCGTGCGTGGTTAGTTTTTTGTTAATTTGTAGTCTCTAAACAAAAAACGATTATGAACACAAAATTGTATCCTATTAAGTTTACGCCTATCTTAAAAGATAAAATATGGGGAGGCGATAAATTAAAATTAACATTAGATAAAAAAAGCGAGCTTGAAAAACTGGGCGAATCATGGGAGCTTTCTGGAGTAGAAGGTGATATTTCGGTGGTTTCAAATGGCTTTTTGGCAGGTAACAACCTTCAGGAAATCATAGAAATATATATGGGAGACCTGGTAGGGGAGTCTATTTATAGCAAGTTTGGCAATGAATTTCCCTTGTTGTTCAAATTTATTGATGCCAATGACGACTTGTCTATTCAAGTGCATCCAGATGATAAGCTTTCAAAGGAGCGCCATAATGCTTTTGGGAAAACGGAAATGTGGTATGTATTGCAAGCAGAACCCAAAAGTCAGTTGGTTTCTGGTTTCGTAAAAGAATCTACCAAAGAAGAATATCTCAAAGCATTAAGCGATGGTAAGTTGATGTCTTTGTTAAAATCTCATGAAGTTAGTGAGGGGGATACTTTCTTTATTAGAGCCGGTAATGTTCACGCCATTGGTGCTGGAGTACTGTTGGCCGAGATACAACAGACTTCTGATGTAACCTATCGTATTTATGACTATGATCGCAAGGATAGTGCAGGTAATACCCGTGAGTTGCATACCGATCTGGCTTTAGATGCCATTGACTATAAAGATACCAATGAAAAAGTGTCATATAGTGCCAAGAAAAATGAAGCGGTGAATCTGGCTTCATGTCAATATTTTGTGACCAATTTATTGCATATTAACGAAGCGTTTGAACGAGATGTTTATTTGTTAAACTCTTTTGTAGTATATATGTGCGTTAGTGGTAGTGCAAAAATAATGTGTACAAACGGAGAAAAAGAAACAATTACCAAAGGAGAAACAGTGTTAATCCCTGCTGCCATCGATGGTGTTACTATTGAACCGGACGGGGATGCTAAACTCCTGGAAGTATACATCAAAGAAGTATAAGTTACTGATCTTGTTATTGGTTTATTTAAACGCCTGGTATGTGCATGCCGGGCGTTTTTATTGAGTTTTGTGGGTATGTAAATGCAGTACGCTTTGGTGTGAGTTAGATGATAGATTATTTGTGTAAAAAAATAGTTGTTTGTTAAGAATTTAACATCTTGTTATTTTGTTGTTTTAAAATATTACTTCTGTCGTTTTGTAAAAAGAAAGTTCTAATTTTGTCAACTATCAACTAGTCTATCAGATAAAGTTTTTCACAATCGTATCTTGTCTTTTAGTCTCTTATTTAATTTTAAAATGAAAGTATTAAAATTTGGGGGAACATCGGTGGGTTCTGCTACCAGAATGAAAGAAGTTGCTGACTTAATTTGTAATGGACAACAGAAGATTGTTGTTCTTTCTGCGATGTCGGGCACCACCAATAGTTTGGTAGAAATAACCAATTACTTGTATAAGAGTAATATAGAAGGAGCTAATGAGTTAATCAATGGTTTGGAACAAAAATATTATTCCGTAGTAGAAGAGCTCTACACTACCCAGGAGTTCAAGCAAAAGGGTAAAGAATTAATAGAGTTTCATTTCGATTATATTAAATCATTCACCATTGATATGTTTACTTCTTTTGAAGAAAAAGCCATATTAGCGCAAGGAGAATTGATTTCCACGGCATTGTTTCATTACTATCTTGAAGAGAAAGGTGAAAGCGCTATGTTGCTAGGTGCCTTAGACTTTATGCGTATTGATAAGCAGCATGAACCGGATATGTTGTATATCAAGGAGCATTGTAGTAAGGCTCTCAAGAATAATGCGGGTAAAGATATATATATAACGCAAGGGTATATTTGTCGTAATGCTTTTGGTGAGATAGATAATCTTCAGCGTGGGGGAAGTGATTATACAGCCAGTTTGATTGGGGCTGCTATTGGCGCCGAAGAAATACAAATTTGGACTGATATAGATGGCATGCACAATAACGATCCTCGTTTTGTGGAGAATACGCATTCCATTGCCAATTTATCCTTTGACGAGGCTGCAGAGCTGGCTTATTTTGGCGCCAAAATTTTACATCCTACCAGTGTATTACCAGCTAAGCTTAGTAATATTCCTGTTAGATTATTGAATACACTGGCACCAGAGGCGCATGGTACCCTGATTTCTTCCAGACAGGAAAAAAACAGGATTACTGCAGTGGCTGCTAAGGATAATATTACGGCTATCAAAATTAAGTCAGGACGTATGCTGTTGGCTTATGGTTTTTTGCGTAAGGTCTTTGAGATTTTTGAAACTTATAAAACACCTATCGATATGATTACTACTTCGGAGGTAGGTGTATCAGTTACCATCGATGAAAATAAACACTTGGATGATATTGTGAGCGACCTGAAAAAGTATGGTACCGTAGAGGTGGATACTAATCAGGTGATAGTATGTGTGGTAGGAGATTTAGTGGCCGATAATGTGGGGTATGCTAATAAAATATTTTATGCGCTTCAGGGAATTCCGATCCATATGATCTCATACGGAGGAAGTGACCACAATGTATCTATATTAATTAGCGAGAATTATAAAAAAGAGGCACTAGCTGCCTTGAGTGATAACCTGTTTTAATCAGATTGTGCAGATGAGCAATCCATTTCCTTTTCAGACATTGAATGAGGTGGAAACACCTTTTTATTATTATAATATGCAGCTGTTGGACACTACACTTGAAACGATCAAGCGAGAAGCCGACAAGTATGGTTATCATATTCATTATGCCGTTAAAGCCAATGCAAATCAACGTATTCTAGAACGAGTCCATTCCTATGGTTTTGGGGCAGACTGTGTGAGTGGTAACGAAGTGATAGCGTCGTTGGCAGCAGGTTTTCCCAGTGATAAAATTGTTTTTGCAGGAGTTGGTAAAGCCGATAAGGAGATCATTGTCGGCTTGGAAAATAATATTGGTTGTTTTAATGTGGAGTCTATCCCTGAATTGGAGGTGATAGATGAAATAGCAAAACGAATGAATAAAACGGCTAAAGTTGCTTTACGCATCAACCCAAATGTTCAGGCCAATACACATAAATATATTACCACTGGTCTCGAAGAAAATAAATTCGGTATATATATATGGGATCTTGAAAAAGTGTTGGATAAGGTAGATCAGCTGAATAACATTGAGTTTGTAGGTATCCACTTTCATATTGGTTCACAGATAAATGACTTAGATTCATTTAAGCAGTTATGTACCCGAGTGAATGAATTACAGGAGCGCTTTGTGAAGCGTCGTAATATTCCCAGAATAGTTAATGTGGGTGGTGGACTTGGTGTGGATTATGAAAATCCTGATGAGAATCCGATGCCTGACTTTGAAAAGTTCTTTGGAATATTTGATGATTTTTTGGATTTGCAAGAAGGACAAGAGGTGCACTTTGAATTGGGCCGTTCGGTGGTTTGTCAGTGTGGAACCTTACTGAGTAAGGTATTGTATGTGAAGGATGGTGTGCATACTCAGTTTGCCATTGTGGATGCAGGAATGAGCGATTTAATACGGCCCGCATTATACCAGGCTTATCATAAAATTGAAAACCAGACATCTCATAAAGAAGAGTATAAATATGACGTGGTTGGACCTATCTGCGAATCGTCAGATTGCTTTGGTAAGGCTGTAACATTACCAAAAACAGAGAGGGGAGATCTTATCGCTATTCGTTCGGCGGGAGCATATGGTGAGGTCATGGCCAATCAATATAATTTGAGAGAATTACCTAAAGCGGTATATTCAGATTTGATTTAAAATGATAAATTCTTTGTGTAGCTTTAGGCCGTTCAAATTTTTTTAAGATTCAAAATATGTATAAAAGAGTATTACTGAAGCTAAGTGGTGAGTCGCTAATGGGGGAGCAAAATTACGGTATTGATAATAACAGACTCGAAGAGTATGCGCTACAAATAAAGGAGATTTCAGATTTGGGAGTACAGGTGGGAATCGTGATTGGTGGTGGAAATATCTTTCGTGGATTAAGTGGTGCAGCCAAGGGTTTTGATCGTTATCAGGGTGACCAAATGGGGATGTTAGCTACTGTCATTAATAGTCTGGCTTTAAAATCATCATTGAACAATGTAGGGGTAAAGGCAAGAGTGCTCACTGCCATTAAGATGGAGCCCGTGGGAGAGTTTTATTCGCAGCCGAAAGCTATTGAGGCATTGGAAAATGGTGAGGTGGTAATCCTTTCCGGAGGAACGGGAAATCCTTATTTTACAACTGATACAGGATCGTCGTTGAGAGGGATTGAAATTAAAGCCGATGTAATGCTGAAAGGTACACGCGTGGATGGTATTTACACCGCTGATCCGGAAAAAGATCCTAATGCTACCAAGTTTGATGAAATCACCTTCGACGAAATCTATGACCGGGGACTTAAAGTGATGGATTTGACTGCTACTACTATGTGCAAGGAAAATAACTTGTCTATTGTGGTTTTTGATATGGATACACCAGGTAACTTGATTAAGGTGATTAAAGGTGAGAAAATAGGTACATTGGTTAAGAATTAAAAGGGGGATGAAATGAGCCATGAAAATTGCCTTACACGCAAGGTGTAGGGTTATTTTCGATGAGTTTAATGCGACAAATATAAATTATAAACGCATGAATCATGTTACTTTTGAATACATTGGTACTATTTATACTCCGTATCAATCTTTGGATAATATGCCTATTCAACCTTCAGGTGCTAAAGATGCACAAGGATATATCTTGATTAATGATGAATTTGTTGAGGGTTTGAAGGATATGGATGGTTTTTCTCATATTACATTAATTTATCACCTGAATAAAGTCACTGGTCATCAATTATCTGTAGTGCCTTATATGGATGACAAAGCGCACGGTGTATTTGCAACACGTTCTCCCAAACGTCCTAATGCGATAGGTTTATCAACCGTTAAATTGGAAAGGGTAGAGGGCAATAAATTATTTGTAAGAGAAGTGGATATGCTCAATGAAACGCCTTTGCTGGATATAAAGCCTTTTTTTAGGCAGGCAGACAATCGTATGGATGCTACATCTGGCTGGCTAGAGAAGAAAGATCAAAGTATTGTTTTTAAAACAAAATCTGATGATCGCTTTGTGGATTAGGGATCACGCAAAAAAGTTGGGTCTGTTAAAAAAAAGTATCTGTTTAGCTGTTAAATAGAAACGGATTTAATAAATTGAGAAAGAAGAACTATCATCGGAGCTACTGGCTCTATTCTTACCAGAAGGGATATTAGATTATTTCCAGATCGTATCCTATAGAAAATCTTCAAGCGGAAAGCATATTTGCGATAAACAGTTGGAATTAACACTTGAAGAAAAAGACATTATACCATCAGAATACCAATCTTATCCCTATAGGTCGAGTGGCTTTATGGAAGCTCGTTATATTGATAATTACCCTATTCGTAATATGCTAGTAAAGCTAAAGGTAAGGCGACGACGTTGGGAGATTACGATTAATAGTAAAAAAAGAAACAAGTAAGCCGTAATTGGGAAGTAATAGCGCAGGGTACTCGAATGAGCGAAGAGTATGCTGCTTTTTTGAAAGAAATTAGTCGATTCTAATGCTATAAGCTGTCGGAGTCTTGAAGTTTATCTGGGCGTGAATGGTCGTAACTTTCAGCGCCAGTACAAGAATAAGCTGAGTGGTTATACTGATTGGAACCAACTGGAGCATGCCGTGGATATTATCAAATTGATTAAAGAAAATTTCACTGACGAGCAACGGCGTATAGTTAAGGAAGTGACGTTAGATATGGCATATAGCATGAACCAAATTGTTAAAAAATGTTTTTCAAAGGCTACCAGGATAATCGACCGTTTTCATGTTCAGAACATCATTAATTTCTTCGATAACAGAAGTACCAATGCTGCAGCAGAATCTTTCAATGCAAAAGTAAAGGATTTCAGAAGGCAATTCAGAGGAGTTGTTGATGTAAAATTCTTCTTATTCAGATTAATAAAAATATTTGCATGACAACTACAAACAACATTTACACCCAACTTTTGGCACTGATACTTTGAAGCTAATAGTTTGTAATTAAATATGTTGATATTCGATTTCAATAATAATTTCAAGTATAACGAAAGTCTTTACAACTTATCCATAACCATATTCAATAACTCTCAATGAATGAATAATTCCCATTTTAAACACACAACAATCAGTAAAAAGACCGCAGTGTTGGCCAGAACAATAGCCCCGGGGCCGGCGTTGGCGAGAAGCTTCCCTGGGCGCACTTGAGGAGGTAGTGCTGTTGGCCTAGCGCGAAGGAAGTGTGCGCCGGACGGAAAGGGAAGTTGATGCAGGGCAGATAGTGATCTATTGTTCTAGACCTTTTTGGTCCTTTTTATGGCAATGATAAAAAGGACATTAACGGAAGTTTCAAAAGCAAAGAAAATTATCATATAAGTTAGAAACATTGCTCTCAATTAGATAACGAAAGTACCAATGCTTCAACAGAATCTTTCAATACAAAAGTATAGGACCTGAGAAGACAATACAAAGGTGTTGTTGATGTAAAGTTCTTCTTGTTCGTATTAACAAAAATATTTGCATGATAACTATAAATAACATTTATACCCAACTTTTGGCACTGACCCTGGATTAGCGGGACGGCCGACTCTTAAAATCAGAAGGGACTGACGTGTTAAGCGTAAAGTGATGTGTGCTTTGTGTGAAGATTAGAATGTATGGATAAGCTCTTTAAATTTCTTTAATAGGGATAAATCTTTTTCGAAGGCATTTCCCACCACTATGATATCAGCACCCGATTGGCATGCTGTTTTTACTTTTTCAACGGTATTTAGTCCTCCTCCGACGATTAAAGGAATCGAAATATTTTTTTTGACGGCCTGTATTATTTCTCCAGATACTGGATTCTGTGCGCCGCTGCCGCCTTCCAGATAGATAAGTTGTTGGCCTAACATTTCTCCTGCTATTGCGGTGGCTACCGCTATTTCTGGTTTATTAGCCGGTATGGGGCGTGTTTGACTCATGTACTCAACCGAAGTGATAGTTCCACCATCAATGAGAATATAACCAGTAGATAATATTTCCATGCCCGTTTTTTTCAGAAAAGGAGCGGAAGCCACGTGGTTACCAATTAGAAGTTCTGGATTTCGCCCTGAGATCAAAGAAATGAATAATATACCATCAGCATGGGGGGTAAGCTGCATGAGGTTACCAGGAAATAAGACAACTGGAATATTTAGGTTGTTCTTTAACACATCTACTACCATCTCAACACGGTCGTTTACCAAACTACCTCCAACCAGAATCAAGTCCGGACTGGCTGTTTCCATGGCAGTAATAATCTTTAATAGATTCTTCTGTGGAAATTTATCCGGATCAATCAGGACAGCAAAAAGTTTCTGGCCAGTTTTTATTTTTTCGTGTATGGTAGATAGTATCATAATAATGCGTCAAATTTGTGTATTGCTGTATGTTATTTCAGCAATGATAAACCAAATAAAAGTCTTCTGTTGTGAGGTATTCAAAGTCCATGGTTCGGCGTTCTTCAAAATCAAAGGTAGCGCTTATTTTTCCTTCTCTCTGCAGTTTAAAGGGATGACATATGAAGTTGATATTAAAGATGCTATTTTGTCTGTCGTACATTTTATACATGCTTTCTTTAAGACACCACATTATCGTATAATACTCCACTTTTTTGTTGTCGGGAATAAATCTTTCTTCCTGTGAGCTAACAAAACGCTTGGATACCCGTGCTACCCTGTCAGATGGATGTTCTATGTCAACGCCTGTTAAGTTATTTTCTGAAAATGCCACTACCACATAGCCTTTGGTATGACTAATGCTGATTTTGTATGGGGAGTTTTTAAGAATGGGTTTACCTGAGTCAAGATAATCTATCTCCGGTTCTGCTCCTAATACTTGTTTAATTAAACAGCGGGCAGCTAAAAATTCTTGCTTTCGGGCTTCGAGCTTGAATGACTTAACTCTTTCCAGATCTTGCCTTCTGAGCTTTAGGTATTGTAATAGTTCGTCAGCGCTTTCTTCTATCTTCCAAACTACCACGAGACCTTTCTTTTCTGTATTTCTTTTAAATATTTGAGCCATTCTTCAAAAATTGGGCATTTCCTTCCATTCAAAGGTTTCCATTAAATGAGAGATATCTTCTTTAACAAAGTTAATTACAGGCGCTAGGGAATCTTTGTTAGGAATGGCATCAAAATACAGTGATCCCCGAACAAAGTGTTGTGTACTATCTGTTAAATAAAACTGAACCGAAGATGCAGCATTGCCTTTTATATCGTACAGGGTACCATATACTCGCTTTTCTTCAGAAACAAAGAGGCGCTCGCCAATGGCATCTGCTTTTACGGAGTGTTTATAAGCCAGTTTGCGACTGTCTTCTAGTAATTCATTGATATTATTGTTGACTGTCTTATAACTGATGTGAACAGTTCCATTTAATGTGGGATAGTCCATGTTATACCAATATTTTTCGGCATTATGCGAACGGGTGTCTTTAAGTATGTTGGCATAAACAGGAACATCAAAGCGATAGGGGCATTCCTCATTCAGGGGCTGATATTCGTGCGCCGGAAATGTTATTCGGTAGTAAGCTCTTGGCTTTGGTGTTCCGTGGTGTTTGCACGAAAGTAAGAAAAGCATGAATGTTAATCCGAATATAATAATTACATTTTTCATTTTTTTAAAAATTAACGAAACTTACTAACCAGTACAATTTTTAATCATTCGCCTAGGTATTCAATTATTTGTGCTGGCCTTGCCAGTTTCATCTGTTTATAATTTATCTTTATAGCCATATGGAAATCGCTGAAACCAATCATCCCTCTGTGTGTAAAATAATTTCCATGGTTTGTCTTATGCATTTAAATTATTGAATGAAGGATGCCTGACGCAATGTTTAGTTGTGTTTTGGGTATTTGTTTTTTTCTTTTGAAGGTTTAACCTCAAATTTTAGTTTTCGTATTCTTCTTGAATCTACAGAAACGATGGTAAATACATATTTTTTGTATTTGATCTGTTCATTTTTATCCGGTATTTCTCCTTTTATTTCCAGCATGAGGCCGGCAAGTGTTTCTGCTTCTCCTCTTATTTTTTCAAATTCATCTTCATCTATTTCTGTTACTTTGTGAAAATCGTTAAGCAGTGTTTTGCCTTCAAAAAGGATACTACCGTCGGGTTGTCGCGCATAAAACGATTCTTCATCATCGTTTTCGTCAGCAATTTCACCAACAATCTCCTCTAATATATCTTCCAGTGTAACTATGCCAGAGGTGCCTCCATACTCATCAACCACTATGGCCATGTGTATTTTACTGAGCTGGAATTCTTCCAGCAGGTCATCAATTTTTTTAGTTTCAGGAATGAAATAAGGTGGACGAATCAATTTTTGCCACTCAAAATCTTTGTCTTCATTGATATGTGAAAGCAGGTCTTTCACATACAGTACCCCTTTTACATTATCAGGTGTATTTTCAAAAATGGGTATTCGACTATAGCCTGATTCAACGATGACCGAGAGTACTTTGTTGTAATCAGAAGCGATATCAATATCTACCACATCAACACGAGCGGTCATGATTTCAGCTGCACTAATATTGCCAAATTTTACTATGCCTTCCAGTAATTCTATTTCTTCGGTAATCTCATCGCCTGTAATTTCTAATGCTTGCGATAAATCATCCAGCGAAATAGAACCTGTTTTTCGGGCGATGCGTTTGTTAACAAAGTTGGAACTGCTTACCAATATGGCACTTAGCGGACTAAAAATGCCTTTTAGTAGATAGATGGGATAGGCCATTGTTTCTGCAAAACTTCGTGAGAATCGAGATGCATATACTTTGGGTAATATTTCACCAAAAAAAAGTATGATAGCTGTAATGCCAATTACTTCGACCACAAATTTTAGCCATTCCAGTTCTCCAAAGTTCAGGATGGAATTGTTAATGAATGCCGAAAGAATCACAATGCCAACATTCACAAAGTTATTTCCAATGAGTATGGTAGCTAAAAGTTGCTCCGGTGACTTCAGATGTTTGAGGATCAGTCGTCCGTTTTTGTTGTTCAATTCTTCGATATCATTCAGATCTGTTGGAGAAAGAGAAAAGAATGCTACTTCGGAACCAGATAGCAAGGCCGAGAAGACAAGTAAAATTATTAATACAAATATAGAAATTGAAGTCCCTATGGTTAAGGGCTGCAATTCTACGATAGAAAAATATGGAAGTACGGATAAGTTAATCAGGTCTGTTTCCAAGAACTTAGAAATTAAGTGAATACTAGAATGGTAGATCGTCCTGTTCGGAAGATTCTCCCAAAATATCATCGTTACCCGAGCTGCTACCTGCCTGAGCTTGAGGTGGTGAAGAAATAGGCTGTTGGTTTTGCGTTTGTGCCGGAGCTCCGTAATTACCAGCTTGAGCCTGACTGCCCGGGTTATCTGATTTGCGACCCAGCAATTGAAGGTTATCTACATATACTTCAGTAGTATATCTTTTATTGCCGTCCTTATCGTCCCATGAACGCGTGCGGAGCTTGCCTTCAATATATAACTGGGTTCCTTTTTTTACGTAGCTTTCGGCTACTTTTGCCAAACCACCCCATATAACTATGTTATGCCATTCGGTACGTTCTGGTATTTGTTGTCCCGAACTGGTTGTAAATCCGCGTTCGGTTGTTGCCAAGGGAAAGTTAGCTACCGCCCTGTCGTTTTCGAAATATCTTATATCAGGATCCTTTCCTACATTTCCTACTAAAATAACCTTATTTACAGACATAATTTTATTCATTATTTTGGATGGATAAAAATACAAAAGTTCCTATCGATTACAAACGATGTTTAGGTGTTTCGTTAAATATTCTGCTTAAAGGCTTGGGAAAGGCGTATTTGTTTACTTGATCTGTTTTAATAAGTTGGTATTGGGGGCTTGTTAAATGTGCCAGTGAAGGAATCTGAATGTTTAGTATATTAATGATTAACCGACGATGGGTCAGTTGGTGTTTGAATGAATATTCCGAAATGAGATGTATGTCCTGTTGTGCAGTTAACTCCCTGAGCTCGTCGGTGTTCAGTAGGTTTTGTGGTGAGATGACTTGCGTGGTTTCTATGAGTGGATACTGGTAAAGACCTCGCCAAATATCGTTGTGGTTACGACGCTGAATGACCGTTTGTTCTTCCTTGTTGAAGAGTACTATAAAATTGAGGTATCGTTTTTTAACCTGTAACTTCTTTTCTTTGACGGGAAGAAGGTGGACTTTATTGTGCTGTAATGCCCAACATGTATCACTGAAGATACAGCATTGGCATGCAGGTAGTTGAGGTGTGCAATGCAAGGCCCCAAATTCCATGATGGCCTGATTAAAGTCTCCATACGCCTTACCGTCATTGAGGCTTTGTGCCAGTTCTTCGATTTGTTTTTTTCCTTGGGAGGTGTTGATAGCGGTTTCGACACCGTAAATTCGTGTGAGCACCCTAAATACATTTCCGTCAACCACCGTATGTGGCTGGTTATAGCATATGGAGCTGATGGCTGCGGCCGTATACGGTCCTATGCCTTTTAGCTTTAATAAGCCATCAAAGGTGTCAGGAAATACGCCGTTTAATTCCTGTGATACATATTTAGCCGCTGCATGCATGTTTCTGGCGCGAGAATAATATCCCAATCCTTGCCATAGTTTTAATACCTCGTCTTCGCTGGCCCGCGCCAGGTGATGAACGGTTGGGAAAGCCTCGGTAAGGGTTAAATAATAGTTTATACCTTGATTTACACGTGTTTGTTGGAGTATAATTTCTGATACCCAAACCCTATATACCTCACTGGTACGGCGCCATGGTAGATCGCGTTTATTCTCTTTATACCACAAAATCAAGTCACTACTGAATTTACCCATCTCAATTATTTTTATCAAAAATAGAGTTTTTGTTTTTTTATTTTTCTAATTCGTTATATCTTTGCATTCTGAATTTTAGAAAATTAATGTAATTAGTTGATAATTAAATAATTTTAAAGAGAGATGACAAAGGCTGATATTGTAAACGAGATTTCAAAAGATACCGGAATTGAGAAGGTTACAGTTCAAAAGGCTATTGAAGCTTTTATGGAGACGATAAAAGGTTCGTTAGTTAAGGGAAAAAATGTATATTTACGTGGGTTTGGAAGTTTTATTGTAAAAGAAAGAGCTGAAAAAACAGCTCGCAATATTTCTAAAAACACTACTATCATTATTCCTAAACACTTTATTCCGGCGTTTAAGCCTTCGAAAAGCTTCGTTACTAAGGTGAAGAATAATGTGAAGTAATTGGTTATTAATAGTTAAATTTTTGTAGTATGCCAAGCGGAAAAAAAAGAAAAAGGCATAAGATGGCTACGCATAAGCGTAAAAAGAGGCTTAGAAAAAATAGGCACAAGAAGAAGAAATAATCTTCCCCATCTTATTGTGAACACATAATAGAGAACAAACATTAGAAGAGTATTCTTCGTTGTTTGTTCTTTGTTTTATGTGGGCATAAAAAAAAGTTCTCGGAAACAAGCCGGGACAAAAGTTCTTATTATTATTGAAATACCTACTATTGTGAGTGCAGAACTATTTGTTGATGTATCTCCCGACGAGCTTTCTATTGCATTGCTCGAAGATAGAAGATTGGTAGAGTTAAGAAAGGAAAAAGGCGACGTACAGTTTACCGTAGGCGATATTTACCTGGGAAAGGTGAAAAAAATTATGCCAGGACTGAATGCTGCTTTTGTTGACGTAGGATACGAAAAGGATGCTTTTTTGCATTACTTGGATCTTGGACCCCAGTTTCGTACCCTAAAGAAATTTCTTAATATAGCCAAGACTACTAAAAAGGGAGGCGTTGCCTTACACAAAATGAAAGCTGAGCTGGATATCGATAAAAACGGTACCATTTCAGAAGTTCTCTCCGTAGGTCAGGAAGTGATGGTGCAAATAGCTAAGGAACCCATTTCAACGAAAGGGCCGAGGCTAACTTCCGAATTATCCATTGCAGGACGCAATTTAGTGTTGATGCCTTTTTCAGATAAGGTTTCAGTGAGTCAGAAAATTAAATCTGCCGAAGAACGAAACCGCTTGAAAAAGCTGTTGATTAGCATTAAACCCAAGAATTTTGGGGTTATTGTCCGAACTGTGGCAGAAGGCAAACGAGTAGCCGAGCTGGATAAGGAGTTGAAAACCCTTACCCGTCGCTGGGACGAGCCCACTGCCAAATTATTTAATCTTAAGCCACGGGCATTAGTTGTTGGTGAAATTGGCCGTACCTCAGCCATTCTTAGGGATATTATGAGTCCTTCATTTAACAGCATCTACATTTCTGATCAGGAAATGTGTAAAGAGGTTAGAGAGTATGTGGGCTTGATTGCGCCCGATCGAGAAAAAATTGTGAAAGAATTTAAAGGGGACGTCCCTTTATTTGATCAATTTGGAATTGAAAAACAGATTAAATCGCTTTTTGGAAAAACAGTTTCCTTCAAAAGCGGTGCATATCTTATTATCGAACACACCGAAGCGCTTCATGTTATTGATGTGAATAGCGGAAATCGATCAAAAAATGCAAGTACCCAGGAAAATAATGCCTTGGATGTAAACCTTGCCGCTGCCGATGAAATTGCAAGGCAGTTGAGATTGAGAGATATGGGTGGAATTATAGTGGTCGATTTTATTGATATGCAAAAGTCGGAACACAGGCAAAGAGTGTATGATAAAATGAAGGAAGCGATGACTTCTGACAGAACTAAGCATAACATCCTTCCGCTGAGTAAATTCGGACTCATGCAGATTACCCGCCAACGTGTACGACCGGAATTGTCAATCGAAACCGATGAGACATGCCCTTCCTGCTATGGAACAGGAAAAATTGCACCCGCCATCCTACTCGAAGAGAAGTTGGAAGACAGTATAAAAAAAGCTGTCGAAGGACAAAAGAGTAAAAAGTTGACCCTGAAGGTTCATCCTTATCTGGGAGCGTATCTAACGAAAGGCTTCCCATCCGTTTTTCTAAAATGGAAGTTCAAATACGGTTTTGGACTGAAGATGATTCCTTCCGCCTCATTAAGTTTTTTAGAGTTCAAGATCACCGAAGATAAAGAAAAAAGGGTTGACCATTAGGTCAACCCTTTTTTTATTAAAGACAAACTAGCATATCTACGATAAACAGTTGGAATTAACACCTGAAGAAAAAGACATCATACCATCATCATACCAATCTTATCTCTATAGGTCGAGTGGCTTTATGGAAGCTCGTTATATTGATGATTATCCTATTCGTAATATGCTAGTAAAGCTAAAGGTAAGGCGACGAGGTTGAGAGATTACGATAGATAGTAAAAAGAAAAAGGTAAGCCGTAATTGGGAAGTAATAGCGCAGGGTACTCGAATAAGCGAAGAGTATGCTGCTTTTTTTAAAGAAATTAGTCGATTCTAATGCCATAAGCTGTCAGAGTCTTGAAGTTTATCTGGGCGCACTTGAGGTGGTAGTGCGGCTGGTTTTGAAGGGAAGGAAGTATGCGCCGGACGGAAAGGAAAGCTGATGTAGGGAAGGAAGTGATCTATTGTTCTAGACCTTTTTGGTCCTTTTTATGGCAATGATAAATTAGCGAAGCTTATTCATGAGGGCCTTTTAATATATACTTTCCTGAGTAAAAAGGACATATCGATAAGCAGCAAAAGCAGGGTATGTATCAAAAGAATCAAGTTATCCTCTCTATACAGTAACAATATTTTCAACCTTGAAATGACTTCAAGCAAAATACAAGTAGTTACAGATAACGGAAGTACCAATGCTGCAGCAGAATCTTTCACTGCAAAATAAAGGATTTCAGAAGGCAATTCAGAGGTGTTGTTGATGTAAAGTTCTTTTTATTCAGATTAACAAAAATATTTGCACGACAACTATACCCAATATTTACACCCAACTTTTGGCACTGACCCCAAGCAATCTGTTTTTTACATTACGACACCGGTAGCCTTTTTTGTCTTTGATTAAGAGTGGATAACACGATTAAAAAGTTATGCTTTTTAAGTTTAGTGCTGTAATTTATACTTCACCTGGTTTTATTTAGCTAATGTTTTGTTTTATGAAGAATACTAATCATTCTTATAACCTCTTATATGCTAATGTTCGTAATAGTTTTTAGTTGTTAAATATTTGTTAAAAATAGCACTGTGAATAACAGCCTACGCGTTATTGACGCATGTTTTTACAATACTCATATTAAGCATATTACTCATATTGTGGTTATCATAAGAATTATGGACTTGTCAAATTATTCTTTGTGGTGATAAGGATAGAAATTTATGAACTGACCCTGTAACTGCTTATCCCTCAAAAAAATTAATTATTGATAATTATCTTCTAGTTGTTACTTTATTCATGTAAAATTCTGTTTAACCTAATGTATTCGAAATCAAATTTCATTGGTCATTGAATATATATCGCTAGTCATGTAAAAATGCACGTTAACCATAATAACTCTAGGTTTTGTCAGAACTAAATTCGTTCTCTTTAAGTCAAAACTTAAAAAACTATTTTTGCAGCCGTTTAACGATAATTAAATTTTAACAGTAAAAAATTATGAGACTGAAGAAACGTAATTTAGTGTCTTTTGCTAGCGCGGCATTAGCTTTAAGTTTAACCTTTACAGGTTGTATTGATAATGAGGAGTCTGATGGTGTATATGCCATGAGGCAAGCACAGGCTGCATTGATTAATGCGAAGGCAGAAGCAGAAACCATCCTTGCAACTGCACAAGCTGCCTATGATAATGCCAGAGCGCAAGTTGAACTTGCTGAGGCTAAAGTTATTGAGGCAGAAGCAGATTATCAAGTGTTACAAAACGAGGCAAAACAGCTTGAGAATAGTATTCAAGCAGAGCGTGATGCTGCAGAAATAGCTATTTTAGAAGCGCAATTAGAGGTAACCTTGGCTGAGCAAAAAAAGGCTTTGGCTGATGCTGAAAACGCTATTGAATTAGCTGCCTTAGTGAATGAGCAAGTTTTAGCAGAAGCTCAACAAGATTTAGCAGAGGCTTTGCAAGATCTTAAAGATAGAGTGGCTGCAGAAGAAATTGAAAACTCTGTATTAGAAACTTATGTAGATCGTTACGATGTGCTTACTGTAGAGATCACTAATCTTCAGGAAGAAATTGTAGGACTTACAGCAGAGATTGCATTGGATAAATTGTATGCAATTGGCGGTGATTCTGAAAAATTAATTGATGAATTGGCTAAAGTAATCGCTGAAAAAAATGCTGATAAAGCCGACCAAGAAGCTTTACAGGCTCGTTATGAAGCTGTTCTTACTGATTTATCTTCTATTGACGCCGAAATTGTTTCTGCAAAAGATGAAGTTGCTGCATTAGAAGCAAGTATCGTAGAAACAGATGTACTATTAGAAGATGAAGAAGATAAAGTTCGTCTTGCTGCTCAAAACATGTCTGATGCTCGTTTAGCTTATGATGGACAATATTATGTCATCAATGTGAACGGAACAATTGGTGCCCTAACTACCAAATCAGGTTATGAAATGGACGCTGAGTATTTAATGGATGAGGCATTTGACGCTTATAACTACGCATCCGATCTTAAAGATGTTGTGGATGACTTTGAAGGAAACGATCCGGTTGAACATGAAGTAGATGCAGAATTGTTTACTACTTATGATTATGAATTGGAAGAGTCACACATGGTAGCTGCCAATGCTCGATTGAAAGCAGAAGGTGGAAGTACATCTTATTTATTTAGAGAAATTGATTTTTACGAAGATATTGTAAGCTCTACTTCTGATGCAGATGATAAAGAAGATGCACAATTAATCATCGACTTCCTTAAACTAGTAGTGACTGGTTACGAAGAAGAAATTGGTGGAACTACTACTGAAGCCGGTGTGGAAGCTTTAAGAAATGCTTATTTTGCTGCTAAAGATGTGTATATAGCTAAAGAACTTGCTTTTGATAATGCCTCAGATGCTTATGATGCTGCGGTTGAAGCCAAAGCTGTCATTGAAGCCACTAAAGCCGAAGCTCAGGCTGATATTGACAATCTTGAAGATTATATTACAACTATTCAAGATGGTAACAAGGAAATGATTGAAGAGGCTATTAGCGATGCTAAAGAAGCGATCATTTCTATTGAGGAAGCACTTGCAGTTCTTGATATCAATTCTACACAATGGACTGGATTAATTGCTGTTAAAGAACTAGAGTTGTCTCAAAAAGAAGAAAAACTTGCAGTTAAGCAGCAAGAAGCTGATAGTGTTAAGGCGTTAATCGATGCTGAATTAGCTAAATAATACCGAGAAGAAGTATGCAGGAGCTTTATAGATGCTCCTGCTTATGTAAAAATTCTTCTCTTCACTTTAAATTTAGCTACAGATGAAAAATAAAAATATAATTTATTCTCTTTTTTGTGTGTTTGTGCTTTGTTGGTTTTCAACCAATATGGAGGGACAAAACGGAGAGTATACTCCGCAATCAGGTGATAAAATAGTATCGCTTAAGTTTGGTAGGTTGAAGGATTATGGAGAAATAAATGGGTATTACGTTAATCGTATTGCTAACGGAAGTTCTACCTCAGTTATTGATTATCCTACTTTAAGCACAGACGATCCTTCTGCAACAATCTCTATCATTGGGGTGGAAGTGAAGTATTTCCTTTCGCCCAATATAGCATTAAGATTTGGAGGAGGTGGTGCCTTGGCGGGTGTTCCTTCAAGAGACTATGTTCCCGGAGTTAGTGTAGACGGAAGTAGTTCGCCTTATTCTATTCCTTCTTACTCTATGTTGGAGGGGAAAACAACGATGGAAATGTATGGTGATCTTGGTGCAGATTATTATTTCTCTACTAAAGTGAATCGTCTTTTTCCTTATCTAGGTGGTGAAGTAAATGGGGTTTATAGTCAAATGGAAATCTTTGACGGTTTTAGAGGAGTGGACTCTAATGATGAAGTGATTGACACCTATGATACCCGCAGAGGCGAAGCATATGCCTTCGGAGGGGGTATAAATGGTGGTGTAGATTACTATATCGCTCCAGGTTTATTTATCGGAATGGAAGTGAAAGTTGCATCTTATATGTATGCAGTGAAAACTATTTTTCCGCAACCTGGGCTAGATGCACAGGAAGCCGATGCACATAACTTCTCCTTTTTATCTCAACCAGTTATTAAACTTGGGTTCAAATTTTAGATAAAAAAGGATAATATATAATCTTAAGGCAGCCTATATAGGCTGCCTTTTTTGGTTTAATACAGTAAAAAAAACGCCGCAGTCATTTTATTAAAATGATTGCGGCGTCGCTGTAGCCCCAACTGGACTCGAACCAGTATCTAGTGTTTAGGAAACACTTGTTCTATCCCTTGAACTATGGGGCCTTCTTTTTTAGGCGATGCAAATATATAATATTAACGCAATTTTAACAACCCTATTGGTATATCTCACTAATAAAATATTGAATGGCTCGTAAGAGCGATTTCTATCTATTCTTTTTTGTGGTGGAGCTGGCTGGTTCGAATAATAGATGCCGATGATGTCTCATTTTTATTTTTGATTCGAACTAAATTACGATTGTTTATAAGAATAATTAGTATTGCTTGCTTGAATTTGTATCTTTATATGTAAATGATCATTCAATTTACTAGCAGAGTTTATGAGGAAAAGTGATAATTCCAATGTTCATTACCTACGTGTAACGCTCGATACGGTGCGTAAGATGAATCAACTGCTGGCTGAAGAGAAGAACCCTAGTGAGTTGGCTGGTAAAGTCTGCGAACTTATGGTTCGTTCGAAGGGGTATCTTTGTTCTTGGATGATTTTGTTGGATGAAGGCCATAGGATGACACATATGTATAGTGCCGGATGTGTTAATGGGCTTGATTTATTGAAAGCAGATGTTGTAAAGGGGAAGCTTCCTATGTATTTTCAAGTAGCCATTGAAAAAAGAAAGCTTATTAGCTTTGAGAATTCAATGATGGATTGTCCGTTGTGTGTTCCCGGTAAAAAAAACTGGACTTGTTTTATTGCTCCACTTCAGATCAACCATACAACTTATGGCTTATTATTTTCGGCTATTTCCAATGAGGACATACCTGTTTTATTAGAAAAGGAGACATACAGAAATATGGCCAGCTCCGTTAGTCTGGCTTTGGCTAATATAAAGGATCAGAAAACATCAAAAGAGGAGCGTTATTTGATAAAAAAGAGCGAGTTGAAATACAAGTCGCTGGTTGATTCTTTAAGTGATTCTCTTTTTATCATTCAGGATGGTATTATTAAGTATATGAACCCTGCTTTGAGTAAAGTTTTTGGATATGCTGAAGAGGAGGTTGTAGGGAAGGATTACTTTCTGTTTTCTCCTGGTCAAGAGCGGGAAAGAATCATTGAAATTCACCGCAAAAGATTACTCGGAGAAAAGATGGATGCTGTCTATGAGACTGTAGGAATCTCCAAGGATGGCGTAAATGTTCCTATTGAGGTGAATGTGACAGCGATTGAGTTTGAAGGAAGAGCAGCTCAGCAGGTTATTCTGCGTGATATATCTGCATATATTGAAAAGACTAAAAAGTTGTCTGATTCTGAACGATTGGTGAATACTTTAATACAGAGTATGCCCAGCGGATTTGTTTTAATAGGAGACGATTATAAAATATACCGTATTAATAAACGTACCAGTGATGTTACTGGCTTTGCCATGGAAGAACTGGTAGGTCAATATTGTGATGTGATCTGTCCTAAGGGATCGCAATCAAAGGACTGCCCAGTATGGGAAAATGGACAAGTTCAATTTACCGGAATGGATACGACCATTAAATGTAAGGATGGTTGTGAAACACCAGTATTAAAGAATGCTCAGATTCTTGAAATAGATGGCAAGAGGTATGTTCTAGAGAGTTTTTTGGATATTACAGTCAAAAAAAGAGCCGAAGAGCAATTGATAAAGGCCAAAGATATGGCAGAGGAAAATGATCGCTTAAAATCGGCTTTTCTGGCCAATATGAGCCATGAGATCAGGACCCCTGTGAATGGTATATTAGGATTTGCCGAATTATTAAAGGATCCTGAATTGGAAGGGGATGATCAACGTAAATTTGTGGAGGTTATTTGTAAAAGTGGAGAACGGATGCTGAATACCATCAATGATATTATTGACATCTCTAAGATAGAGACGGGTTCCATGAAGGTGACTTTAAGAAAAGTGAACCTGAATGCCTTGGTTAGTGATCTGTATCAGTTTTTTTTACCGCAAGCAACCAGTAAAGGACTTGATTTGATAGTGAAGCAATCTGAAAATTGTGTGTTGGAAATGTTTACTGATATTGATAAAATAAACTCTATCTTGACCAATCTACTTCGCAATGCCATTAAGTTCACTGAAAAGGGAAGTATTATTTTGCGCTGCAGAAAATATGAAAGGGAAGTAGAATTGGCCGTAATTGATACCGGTATTGGTATTCATAAGGAGAGACAAACAACAATTTTTGATCGCTTTGTTCAAGCCGATACTACCACTTCTAAAAAGTACGAAGGGTCGGGACTTGGTTTGGCCATCACTAAATCCTTTGTTGAAATGCTTGGTGGATCCATCCTGCTTGCGTCAGAACAGGGAAAAGGAAGTACTTTTATTGTACGTCTGCCACTTAGTGAAGTGCAACCTGATGTATCGCATTAAACAGTGGTGTTAACACGAACAGAATTAAATCCTAAAAATGTGTAGGTTTAAACAGTTGGATCTTATGAAAAATGTTTTCAAAGGCTAGCAGGGTAATCGACCGTTTTCATGTTCAGAAATTAGCCTGTGATGTAGTGCCGGAGAAACGAATTCAACACCGATGGGAAGCTATTGATCAGGACAACAAAGACTACAAACAGGCCAAAAAGGAAGGAAAGCAATACCTGTGTGAGCTTGGGGGTATCTTCAATTAAAACATGGAGGGTGACAATTTATCCATAACCATTCCCATCATGTAGTTCTAATACATCATCCAGGTGCAATACAAAAGTAAAGGATTTAGCAAACTGTTGAGGGGAGTTGATGATGTAAAGTTCTCCCCTTGCAGGTCAACAAAAATTTATGCCCGATAAGTTACTTATGTATTAGACACAGCATATTTACTTGATACGCGGAAAACCTATTGTATGGTCGCCCTAGTGTGCTTCGTGCCAGTTGGCTCCCACGCCCATATCTACTGATAGTGGCACCGATAGCTTACAAGCATTCTCCATTTTTGTTTTCACAATTTCCTTGACTTCTTCCAGTTCACTTTTTAAAACATCGAAGTTCAATTCATCGTGTACCTGTAAAATCATCTGTGATTGGAGCTTTCGTATATCCAACTCGGCTTGTATGTTCACCATAGCCATCTTGATGATATCGGCAGCTGTTCCTTGTATAGGCGCATTGATGGCATTGCGTTCGGCCATTCCACGTACCACACCATTTCGCGAATTGATATCAGGTAAGTTCCTTTTTCTACCAAAGACAGTCTCTACGTATCCATTTTCACGGGCTATTTCTATACTTTTGTCCATGTAGGCTTTTACATCAGGGAAGTTCTCAAAATATCCATCAATTAGTTGTTTGGCTTCGCTGCGTGAAATGGTTAAACGCTCCGCTAATCCAAAGGCTGATATTCCGTAAATAATACCAAAGTTAGCTGTTTTGGCTTTTCGTCTCATATCCGAGGTAACCTCATCTAAGGATACTTTGAATATTTTAGCGGCGGTAGCTGCATGAATATCTTCACCATTATTAAAGGCTTCTACCAATTGCTTGTCCTGGCTTAAATGGGCCATCAAACGAAGTTCTACCTGGGAGTAGTCGGCAGACAGAAAAACATGGTCATTGTTGCTGGGTATAAATGCCTTGCGTATTTCTCTTCCATCTTCGTCGCGAATGGGTATGTTTTGCAAGTTTGGGTTTGTTGAATTAAGTCTTCCTGTTACCACCACTGCCTGATTATAGGTGGTATGTATTTTACCTGTTTTCGGATTTACCAATTGAGGCAAGGCCTCAACGTAGGTATTTAGTAGTTTTTTTAAGCCTCTAAACTCAAGAATCTTATCAATAATATTGTGTTTGCCTTTTAGTTTGGTCAGGGTTTCTTCACTGGTGCTGAATTGTCCTGATTTCGTTTTCTTGGCTTTGGCATCAATTTTCATATGTTCAAATAACACCTCGCCTACTTGTTTGGGACTGCCTACATTAAATTCCATCCCGGCCATTTCTATAATATCTTTTTCGAGCGTTGTTATTCGTACGTTTAGTTTTGTAGCAAATTGATTTAATTCATCTACATCTAGCTGAACTCCTGTGGCTTCCATTTGGGCGAGTACCAAAACCAAAGGCATTTCAGTTTGGTAAAAAAGTTCATCCAGACCGGCTTCTTTTATTTTGGGTTCCAGGTATTCTTTTAGCTGTAGGGTGATATCTGCATCTTCGGCAGCATATTCTTTGGCTTTGTTTAGTTCTACATGGCGAAAATTTAACTGACCTTTTCCTTTTTTGCCTATTAGTGATTCTATCTTAACTGGCGTGTATCCCAAATAGGTCTCAGCCATAAAGTCCATATTATTTTTCTGTCCGGGAAATGCCAAGTGGTGTGCGACCATGGTATCGAATATTTTTCCCTTTACATGAATGCCGTAGTTTCTTAAAACGAGGATGTCATATTTCAGATTCTGGCCTATTTTAACGATGTTTTCATCTTCCAGTACTTTTTTAAAACGTTGCGCCAAAGATATTGCTTGTTGTTGTTCTTCAGGAAACGGAACATAATAGGCTTCTCCCTTCTTCCAGGAAAAGGAAATGCCAACCAATTCTGCAATACCCGTATTTAAGCTAGTGGTTTCGGTATCAAAGCAGAATTCTTTTTGAATACTTAGTTCAGCGGCCAATGAGGCGTAGGCTTGATCATTGTCAACAAGGTAATATTGATGGGGTAGGTCTTCAATGGTCTTTAGTGAGGAGGAAAAGGCAGTTGTTTCTGCCACTTGGGGCTGACCAAATAGGTCGCCTTGGGCTGGCATAGCAGCGGGTGCCGAAGCTAAACCAAAACGAGGCATCATACTTTTAAATTCCAATTCCTCCAGTAGAGGCATCAGTTTTTCCGGATTCGGTTCTGATATTTCTAAGTTTTTTTCATTCAGTTCAATGGGTACATCTAGTTTGATGGTTGCTAGTGTATAAGAAAGCTCCACCTGTTCTTTAAAATTGATCAGGTTTTCTTTTCTTTTTCCTTTGAATTCATCTATGTGATCATAGATTCCAGTGATACTTTTGTATTTGGCAATGATATCTTTGGCACCTTTTTCACCAATACCAGGACAGCCCGGAATATTGTCGGAGGCATCACCCATCAAAGCTAATATATCTATTACTTGAATAGGTTCTTCAATGGCAAATTTTTCTTGTACTTCAGGTATACCCAATATATCCATACCACCTCCTTTACTGCGGGGCTTGAACATCTTCACATTAGCTGTTACCAGTTGAGCATAGTCTTTGTCGGGTGTCATCATAAACACTTCAAAGCCAGCTTTGTCTGCCTTGTGTGAGATGGTGCCAATCACATCGTCGGCCTCATAACCATATACCTCCAATATTGGAATATTCAGGGCCTCCAACAGTCTTTTGATATATGGAACGGCCAATTTAATGTCTTCAGGAGTTGCTTCACGTTGTGCTTTGTAGGGTTTATACATTTCGTGACGAAAAGTTGGACCTGCAGGATCAAAGGCAACAGCTAGATGGGAGGGTTTTTCTTTTTGTATGACCTCCAGCAAAGAATTGGTAAAACCATAGATAGCAGAGGTGTTGAGCTTTTTGGAGTTGATACGTGGTGCACGTATAAATGCATAATAGGCTCTATATATCAATGCGTATGCATCCAGCAGGAATAACTTTTTATTTTCTTCCATCTTATTAAGTGTAAGGAATTAAGATATAAGTACGATGATTGGGGTTAAATATATGGTTTTATTATTTTTTTCTTTCGGTGGTAAAAACGACCAGTTCTTTTAAGGATTGTTTGGCTTCAGAGTCTTCAAATTTTTCTAATATTTCCAATGCCTTATTTTTATATTCAATCATTTTGCGATGGGTATATTCTATCCCTCCGTTTTGGCGTACAAACTCGATGACCTCGGCCACTTTCTTATCGTTTTTATGATAGCGGCGAATGATAGATAGTATTCTTTTACGTTCTTTGACTTCACAGTTGTTGAGTACATAAATCAAAGGAAGTGTCATCTTTTTTTCTCGGATATCGTTTCCTGTAGGTTTTCCGATCAGGTCATTTTTTTCATAATCAAAAAGGTCGTCTTTTATCTGAAAGGCGATTCCCAGATAGGTACCAAATTGATTCATCATTTCCCTTTTGTCATCAGCTGCGTCTACAGAATAGGCTCCGGCTGTTGTGCAAGCAGCTATGAGCGTGGCTGTTTTTTTGGTGATGATTTGGTAATATACTTCTTCTGTGATATCTAATTTACGGCTTTTTTCAATTTGAAGCAACTCTCCTTCTGCCATTTCTTTTACAGCGGTAGATACCACTTTTAAGGTGCCAATCTGATTGGTGTCCAATGCCAGCATTAGACCCTTTGATAGAAAGTAATCGCCTACCAGTACTGCTATTTTCGATTTCCAAAGAGCATTAATTGAAAAAAAGCCACGGCGTTGATAGGTTTCGTCTACCACATCATCGTGAATAAGAGTAGCTGTGTGTAACAGTTCTATCAATGTAGCCGCTACGTAGGTAGATTCTGAAATGGTACCGGTTAGTTTGGCCGAAAGAAATACCAACATGGGACGCATTTGTTTACCTTTTCTGCGAAGTATATAATTGGTGATGATGCTCAATAAAGGGATTTTGGATTTAAGCTGTTTGTTAAAAAAAGGCTCAAATCGCTCCATCTCAGTCTTTATGGGGCGTTTAATGCTACTTGATGATGCCATATGTTGGTATTGCGCTAACTTAATTGATTAAAACGTCCAAATTTAATGAATTAATTTAAGGAGACACGTTTATATGTCTCAACTTTATATTGAATTTATTCGAATGCGTGATCTTTTTTGTACCTTTTGCTCGTTTAACAGGTTATAACAATGTTCATCAGTTAATCATAAAAGATTTGTGTACCACCCATAGTGAAATATCCAATCATACAGATATTGAACATGTGTAAACGTAATTGAGGATGATTAAAAGAGTGATGTAGTATATTGCAAATTATGCATCTTTTTTTATGTATTCGTGGGCACCGGAAGGGGTTATTTATGGATTTCCAGCATATTTAATGTTGTTTAACCTTTTGGCATGGTCGCATTCTGTATTTTTGGAGTTTTTAAATGATCATGTGTTATGCAAAAAACTGAAACGTCCAAACAGCCCCTTTTCTTTTATGGATTTGTTATTGTTGTCATTGGAACGCTTGGTGTTTGGGCCAGTGTTCCGGGGCAAACCATGGGCATTAGTACTTTTACCGACCCGGTGAAAGATGCTTTGGGCTTAGATAGAAATGAATTTAGTTTGGCGTATGCATTTGGAACTATTGCAAGTTCTTTACTTTTAGGTATAGCTGGTCGATGGTTTGATATTTATGGCGCGCGTAAAGTGGCCACTTTTGCGGCTTTAGGACTGGCTCTGGCCTTGGCCATCAGTTCCCAGTCGCAGGTTATTTCAGCATTTATTTTAAATATATTGGGCATCCAATCTTGGGTGGTTCCCTTTGTGGTGATGATCATCTGTTTCTTTTTTATTCGTTTTGCTGGCCAGGGGGTGCTTACGCTTGCCTCTCGTAATATGATCATGCTTTGGTTTGACAAATTTAGAGGAACGGTGAATGCTTTTAGTTCCATCGCCGTGTCTTTAGGTTTTTCTATTTCTCCGCTGATGATCAATTATTTGATAGAAGGTAATGGATGGCAGAAGGCTTGGCAAATAATGGCTTTGGTATTGGTTTTGGTGTCTATTGTTATTTATTTGTTGTACAGAGATTCGCCTGAAGTGATGGGATTGAAACCGGATGGTAATTTGTTGAAAAAAAATAACAAAGAAAAGAGTGACAGTGAAAGGAGACAGTTTACAAGAGGTGAAGCGTTGAGCACCAGGGCTTTCTGGATGTATGGACTGATGTTGGCTTTTAATGGTTATTTTGTAACTGGATTAACATTTAATATTGTATCGGTTTTTGATAGTGTTGGCTTAACCAAGGCAGATGCCATATCCATCTTTGTACCCATGTCCATCATATCGGTCATCACTTCTTTTGTTTTTAACGCCATGAGTGATTTCATTAAACTTAAAAAACTTTTGTATGTGATGATTCTGGGGGGTATTATTGATTCGTTGGGATTGGCATTTTTGTCCCATTCGTGGGGTTATTATATGCTAGTGGCCGGTTCGGGAATTATGGGTGGTATGTTTGCTGTACTTTCATCGGTGGTGTGGCCTCGTTTTTACGGCAGAAAAAATTTGGGTGCTATTTCGGGAGTGAGTATGCAGATGATTGTTTTTTCCAGTGCATTGGGGCCATTTTTATTTAGTAGCTCACTTAAGTTTTTTGGTTCATATTCTGTGGTAGCCTTGTCCGGGTTAATAGGATTGGCTATTATTGCTGTTTTTTCTGTTAAAGCAGATAACCCTCAATAGCATTGAGGTAAGTGCTGGTTTTTCGTAGGCATCACCACGATCCGGGGTATATAGAGATACCAAAGGAGATAGGGTAGAGCTCAGGACCTTTGCCGTTTTCAAACATCTGGCTTAGGTAATAGGTGCCGTACAAGTTAATGGCTTTAAATCCGATGCGCACATGTGCACCGTATCTAAAATCATTTAAAGCAAAGCTATCTTTGTTTTTTTCTTTGTCTTTTTCTCCATCTACCTTGGTTACTATTTTGGTATATGATTTTAATCGGTATCCACCTATTACGCCCGTTGAAATGTAAAAGGCGCTGTGCCTTCTTTTGCTAAATTGAAGTTCAAACATAACGGGTACGTTTAAGTATAGGGTTGTTAATTTGTTTTTCTCCAGAGGGTCGGTGATGGCGGCAGAGCTGAGATTTCCATCCTCGTCTATAATTGGGATATTGGGGTTGTCAAAACGGTAGTTATTATAGTTCAATCCCACACCTGTCACAAATCCCACACCTTGACTTAAACCTATGTTTTGTTGTAAGGCATTGATGTTTAGTTCTATGGATTTGCCAGTGTGAAGAGATAGGTACTGATAACCATCCGGTAGAGAAAACTCCTTTTGGTTATTTACAAAGTTATTTAAACCCAAATCAATACCCCAAAAATGGCCCTTGAATTTGTGTGATTTCCGTTTTTTTTGATCGTTCCAATTACTTTCGTCTTTATTAAAGCTGAATTCTTTTGTGCCTTCTTGTTCTACGATATCTACTTCTGAACCAAAAAAATGAAAGGTGGTGGTATCTCCATCTACTATTTTTATTTTTGATGTGATGATTTTACCATCCTCTTTAAATTGCTTGTTATTATAAAAAACGGTATCTCTTTGGTCTTCATCCACCTCTTGTATGGTAGTAGCATTGCCATTGGTGTCGATATAAGAGATTTTTCCGTTTTGAACAACTTGCGCTATGCCATTTTTAAAGTCACTTATCCGTTGATATTCACAGGGTATAATTTCAAGCCCTTGTGAATTGATGTAACCCATTTTCCCGTTTCGCAGTACTTTGGCTTTACCATCTTTAAATTCCCATATTTTTTGGTAAACAGCGGGTATGAATTCCAGTCCGGATGAGTTGACATATCCTGTTTTTCCATTTTTAAGTACCATGGCTTTGCCATCTTCAAAAGCTCTGATTTGATCGTATATGCACGGAATAAATTCGTTGCCGTTTTGGTTGACATAACCAATCTTTCCATTTCGAAGCACACGAGCTTTGCCATCTTCAAAACCCCATATCATTTCATAGATAGTTGGGACAATTAAATCACCGTTGGTGTTATAGATACCCAACTTGCCTCCTTTTAGTACCTTTATATTTCCATTATCTTGTAAATTCCAAACCTGATCATTTTCACAGGGGATGATTAAATCACCGTATTGATTTACCAGTCCTATCTTACTGTTTTCCATGACCCGATAAAAGCCATCGCTTATTTCCCAATATTTGTCGTACGCTTTCAAAAAAGGCTTATCCTGCGCATGGACGATGATGGAAGAAGTAGTAATAAGTAGTATGATTACAAGATATTTCATTCTTACTAAATTAAAAATTTATCAGTGTTAAGCCAACCGTATAAGGTGTTACTTCGGGCCCTTTGTTGGATTCGAATAGAGAGGAAAAGTTATAGGTGCCGTATAACTTTATTATATTGAAACCTACTTGAAACATAGCTCCATATTGAAATGGATTAATATTAATGTCTTGTCTTGATTTCTTTTTGTCGTCACCAAAATAAACTGTTTTTGTGTGTGATCCTAGCCGAAATCCTCCGTAAAGACCTGCCGAAACAAATGCATGCACATTTGAGTTTTCTGGTGTTTGCAGCTCCAATAATAAGGGTATGTTCAGATAAGAAGTCACAATCTTACTCTTTTTTACATGTCTGTCTTCGGTGGGTTGGCCTATGGTTAGTCCATCTTGTTGCACAATTAAGTAATCATTGTCGAAACGATAATTGTACACCGCCCAACCAAGTCCTGTTACAAGTCCAAAATTAGTTTTGTCTTTTCTTAAATCAATGTTGTATTGTAAAAAATTAATACCCACAGTCATAGATTTTCCTGAATTCAAATTCATAAAATCTACCTGGTCACTTTCGTGATAATTATTGAATCCCAGCTGAACCCCAGCCCAATGACCTTTAAATTTATTGCGTAGTACTTTTACCATTCTTACTTTAGTATCGTCGTGGTTTTCTATAAATTCCCATCTTCTTCGGCCAATGGTAATTTTAGCTATGGTGTCGTTATGTTCATTGAGTTCCAGTTTAGCATTAGGAAAACCAATCATGGCATTGTTATTTATATCATCAATAACTATGATGTTAGTCGATTTCTTTTTTTCTTTTGTTTGTGCCAAAATTCCAATAGGAATGAGGAACGCAAAAATAATGAGTATTGTATGTAATTTTGACATAATTCGTATTTTTATAGTAAGAAACTACTGAGTGTTTATTTTTTGAAACTTCCGGATGTTTCGAAAGTATGACGACCCAGTATCTAATTTGTTACAGGTTTATTTTTTATTTTTTGTCGTATGGAGATATTATCTGATTGCACTTCGTAAGCGATCATAACTCCATCCTGATTGATAACTTTTTTCATAGATGTTTCGTTGCCGGATAAAAAATTGATGACCTTGACACCACCGGCTATTGCTTTGGCACTCCTAGATAGGCGTATGCTTTCTTCTTCCACTTGCGACTGCATGTTCAAATATTCTTTTTGGCGTTCGGATATATTATTGGCTATCATCAAGGGCATCATGGCATTTAAACCAAGTTCATAGGCATTTACTCTTTTTGTTTTTAAGGGCTGAATCTCTTTTTTAGGGATAAATTCATATTCTTCCTTTGTTAGGGGCTGTTGCTTTACCACATTTGTCAGGTCAGAGCTTGTGTCCTTTTGCCTATGGTGTAGCTCTGTTTTGCTGGTGGGGTTATGAATAGCTTTTGGGGGAGAGCTTGTTTTTTTTGTGTTTTTAGGCATTGAAATTAATGATGGGGTGTCGTTTACAACGATGGTGTGTAGGTTATTTGTTGATTTTTGGATAAATGGTAAAGCTCCTACCGAAAGTAAAATAGCTATAACTGCAGCTGCACTCATCTTACGAAATGTGTTTAGCTTGAACGAAGGAAGCAATACAACGCGTTTTATATTTCCTTTAAAAAGAAACCGGATGGAGTGGTCTGGTTTTAGTATGGTTTTACCATACAGCGAAAATAGTTTAGCGTGGTTTTTATCTTTTTGGAGGAATGTTGTTTTCCATTCTTTCTCGTCATTACTTAGTTCGGATTCAAGTTCTTTGGTGGCTATGTAATCAGGGTAGGTCATTTCTTGATACGCCTCTGGAGCCTTTAATAAGTCGGATGCGCCATCAAAAGTGACTTCGTCGGCTTTTAGAACCATTTTATCTATGCCTACTAGTTCTTCTTTTAAATGGGGGTTGTTTTCTAAAAATTGAAATAGCAAAACCTGATCAGAATCAGATAGGTTCCCATCCAAATAATCAATCATCCATATTTCGTAATTTGCTGATGTTATCATAACTTCTGATGTTTGTAAAGATCAAAGTATTATACTAATACTTCTATTTTACCGATGTAATTTTTTAAAAACTGCCTGCCTCTATAAATATATACTTTCACTTGGGCTTCGCTGAGTTGTGTTATGTCGGCAATTTCTTTGTATGAATAGCCCTCATAATCGCGTAATAGTATTACATTTTTTTGGTCGGGCGGGAGCATATCTAAGGCTTGGTGTAAAACTTCGTTTAGATCAGAATAGGACTGGGTAGTGAAGTACTTATTGTCATCTGCCTTGTCCCATTCGGCTTTGTATTTTTCTCGTCGAATAGAATCAATGAGTGTGTGATAGGCCGTGGAAAAAAGGTAGCTTTTCACTTTGGTAGGTGAGATATCCTTGTGGTTTTTCCATACCTTTTCAAATGTGTCCTGAACAATATCTTTCGCCTTCTCTGTGTCCTTAAGGTTTTTTAGAACAAAGCGGTATATATTGTCAGAATACTCTTCTACACTCTGGTTATATTCTTTTACTGTCATATAAAATAAGCAGCCAGCATGGATGCGGTTATGGATTTTCTTTTTTGATTGTATTTTTTACTTCCAGAAAATCACTTCCGGTATGTGGGTGTGACGGCTAAGTTACAGTAAAGTTACAGGTGTAATAAAAAAAAGTAAAGTTTTATGTGGATGCGTTTCGTCAGAATGATGCATTTAATCTTTGGATTAGATTTTGGAATAAATTTTTGAGGGCTCGATGGTCATATGGGCTCACCAAAATGATTCATACTTCTGTGTGTGAAATAATTCTCATGGCTTGGCTGATCAGTTTATGGAAGAAGGCTCTGCTGAACTACCTCTTTGAGGGGTTCTCCTATGCAACCATTGGGTTCTGTTATTTGAAGAAGTGTTGAAATAGTAGGAGCCACGTCTATCATATTTACACTTTCGAAAATTTGTTCTGTTTTTGTGTTCCAGCCAAAAAAGATTAATGGAGCATAGCAGTTGTGTTCATATTTAATGGTTTGTCCTCCATTTATTTCTTCTATCCACCCCGGTTTTAGCGATATAAACAGATCTCCTGATCTTCCGTAAAAGTAGTTTTGTTGAAGCTGATGATAGATGCCAGTGGTATATTCATTGACTCTTAAGTGCTGAGCGGTAATTGTTTTGCTGATGCCAGATACTTCCAGAAGAAATTTAGCCGACTTTTTTTGAATCTCATTTAGGTCTATGGATTCCTTCTCTAGTAAGGGATGGTTAAAATAAAATTGTTTGTCATGATATCCTTTGACCCATTTTCCTTGGCCGTAAATAGCCATCAGGTATAGATTAAGTAAGGCCGCAGTTTTTTTTCCGTTAAAAACACCAGTGTTTAGCTTATTTATTTTCAGGGTCTGAGGCAGCCATCCAGTGGTCGGGGTGGCGCTTAAGACGAGTAAGGTTCGCTCTAAACCAACATTGTCTTTGATTAACTGAATGATGGATTCTATTTGTAGATCCATGCGAAGGAGCAGGTCCTCTATTTCAGCATCGAATATTTCGTGGGGGCCTTGTGTAAAGGGTTTGCATGATAGGTTTATGCTCAGAATATCCGGATAGGCATCTTTTCCCATTTGTTCATTAATAATAAGGGAGGCCATGAAGTCGCGTATTAATACATTACCGTATGGCGAACCGATGATTTTTTGATAGGGTAGGCCTTTGTTGGCTTTGGTCTTCATTTCGTACATGAAGTGCCTGGGGTTTTCCGTCTCTTTTGAAATATATTCCTGGTATTTCTTTAAGTCTCTAAGTGGTCCCCATTGTCTTTGCGTGTAGGTGTCAGCAAATTTCATGCTGTTGAATTTCTCTACCCAGGGTCGTTCAATAGTGTCAGCTGAAGTCATTTTGCCAGTTGTGCGGTTAAACCAAAAGGTTAGTTTTTTATCGCTGAAGCCTTGGTAGGCCATGTTGAGGGGCGATAAGGAAATGGAAGCTACCTTTGATTGACCCTTGTAATATAAATTTAGCTCGTCGGTGATAGTTGTGCTGTGCAGTGTGGCAAATTGGATATGCCCAGAGTCTGGTCGAACTGCTTCGTCAGCAGTTATAAAACGACTCGATTTTTCTTCTGTGTCTGTACGGGTGCTATACCAGGAATCTCCAATAATACCATGGGTGTTTGGGTAACTTCCGGTATGCATGTTAGCGCGTTTGATGCCGTGGAACGAGGAGTTTGTATTGTAATTGCCTTTATGGTAAAAGGTGCCTTTGTTTACCAATTGGTTAAACCCGTAATGGCTAAATTTGTCTCTTAAAGAGATCAGATGTTCGGTACGAAGCTCGTCTATATTTAAAAATATAACCAGACGGGGCACTTGACTGCCTTGGTTATTTTGTCCATAAGACAGAGAGAACACAAATATATAGGTAACAATAATAAGCGGTAACTTCATTTGAACTGATGAATTTTAAACAGCCCAAAAGTAATGAGCAATAGGCAATTTCTCAAATATTATGCGTGTGTCTGTGCGTATTTTATTTTTATAGTTTTGGGGAAGCGCTTAAAATGATTTTACAATGTTTTGTTGAATCGAGGTAAAAGCATTACTGATTGAAGGTTACGACTATGATTTTATCTCTTCATGTTTGCGATACGAAACAATATCCACATCTTCTATGTAAATAATACCGGCTCCATTGGCTTTGTCTATAAGTCCGGACACCACTTTAGAAAAATCTTCGATTCGTTCCTGGCGATCAATAATCTCAATTATAATAGGAGAGTCTTCCGATAACTCAAAGGTTTTGGATGAGCTACTTAAACCATTGGCTCCGTAGCCCATAACGCCCCTGCTGATGGTTGTTCCGGCCAAGGTATATTTTTTGGCCGCAAATACGATGGCTTCGTACAGGGTGCGTTGATATACTTTCTCTGTTTCCTTGATTATTATTTTAAGTTTTTTTGCTTTCCCCTCTAATAGCATAATTCATCTTATTTGTTGTGTGATTTATAAATATTTAGTCGATTCAAATTACAACTAATAAAGCATACTATCAACATAAAATGATAAAATGTTTCATTCTTGACGGAAAGAAAAAAAAGAGGGGATGGGCAGGCAAGTTTAATAGCCGATTTCTTGAATCTTATTTAAATATTATTAATTTTGAGAGTGTATCCTTTTTTAAGTATTTGACTTTTATTTTTTCTGTAAGCGGAAAAAGGAGGATAAGCACATTCTACAATCCCTTAATTATTAACATGGTTAAATCTCAATATCGAATATTTATGAAGTTACGGTGATTTTAACGGCCGATGGCGGCTGTGTAATGAACGTTCTATAAAAATTGATTTTCTGATTTAGCCGCAATTCTAATGTTTTATGAAGGTATATCAAGCAAATCAAATTAAGAACATAGCCCTTCTTGGAAGTTCGGGCTCGGGTAAAACCACCCTCGCCGAGGCTATGTTATTTGAGGGTGGTGTTATCAGCCGCAGAGGCGATATAGAAAATCGGAGTACTGTCTCAGATTATCATAAGGTAGAACATGAGTATGGGTACTCGGTATTTTCATCTGTGATGTATACCGAATGGCTCGATAAAAAGATTAACTTTATTGATACCCCGGGGTCGGATGATTTTATTACCGGCGCCATTACTTCGCTGAATGTTACAGATACTGCCTTGATGCTTTTGAATACTACACAGGGCGTGGAGGTCGGAACACAAAATATTTTTAGATATACCGAAAAATATAACAAACCTGTTATTTTTATAGCCAATCAACTTGATCATGAAAAGTCAAATTTTGAACAAACGATTGAGCAGGCAAAGGATAGTTTTGGAAACAAGGTTGTTGTTATTCAATACCCTGTTAATGCAGGGGCTGGTTTCAACGCTCTTGTGGATGTGCTTAAAATGAAAATGTATAAATGGGGACCGGACGGTGGTGAGCCTGAGGTGCTTGAAATTCCTGCCGAAGAAAAAGAAAAAGCAGACGAGCTGCATAATATCTTAGTGGAAGCTGCAGCCGAAAATGATGAGGATCTAATGGAACTGTTCTTTGATAAGGGTACCCTGGATGAAGACCAGATGAGAGCAGGTATACACAAAGGTTTAATCGTCAGAGATGTATTTCCTGTGTTTTGTGTGGCCGCTCGTAAAGATATGGGGGTGCGACGTTTAATGGAGTTCCTGAGTAATATTGTTCCTTTTGTTTCAGAGATGCCTAAGCCACGTACCAAGGATGGTCAGGAAGTGACTTGTTCTTCCGAGGGACCTGCATCTGTTTTTGTTTTTAAAACCAGTATTGAACCTCACCTGGGCGAGGTGTCTTTTTTTAAGGTGATGTCGGGTAAGCTAAGTGAGGGTGTTGACCTAATAAATATGAGTAAAGGAGCCAAAGAGCGTGTTTCGCAACTTTATTGTGTGGCTGGTAATACCCGGACTAAGGTGGCTGAATTGGTGGCCGGAGATATTGGTGCTACTGTAAAGCTAAAAGAAACCAAGACCAGTGATACCTTAAATGAAAAGGGATGTGACTATAGGTATGAAGCTATTCAGTATCCGGACCATAAATACAGAACAGCCATAGCGCCTCTTGATGAGCATGATGATGAGAAGTTGGGAGAAGTGTTGCAACGTATGCATGAGGAAGACCCCACATTGGTGGTTGAATATTCCAAGGAATTGAAGCAGATCATTGTGAATGGTCAGGGAGAATTTCATTTGAATACCATGAAATGGCGGATTGAGAACAATGATAAAATAGCACTTAAATTTATTCGTCCTAAAATCCCTTATTGTGAAACAATTACCAAAGCGGCACGAGCTGATTATAGGCATAAAAAGCAATCCGGGGGATCCGGACAGTTTGGTGAGGTGCATATGGTCATTGAACCTTACGAGGAGGGTATGCCGCAACCTACAAGTTATCGGTTTAACGGACAGGAATTTAAAATGAATGTGAGAGCTACTGAAGAGGTTAAACTGCCTTGGGGAGGTAAGCTGATGTTTTATAACTGTATTGTGGGTGGGGCTATCGATGCTCGTTTCTTACCAGCTATACTAAAAGGTATTATGGAGAAAATGGAGGAGGGGCCACTGACAGGCTCTTATGCACGTGATATACGCGTATGTGTGTATGATGGTAAGATGCATGCCGTAGATTCAAATGAGATATCGTTTAAGTTAGCCGGGCGTAATGCTTTTAGTGAAGCATTTAAAAATGCTGGACCTAAAATATTGGAACCTGTGTATAATGTGGAGGTAAAGGTACCTTCAGACAGAATGGGTGATGTGATGAGTGATTTGCAAGGACGAAGAGCCCTTATTGAAGGGATGAGTAGTGAAAAAGGTTTTGAGGTGATCAAAGCCAAGGTGCCATTGAAAGAGATGGATAAATATTCCACTTCGCTCAGCTCTATCACTGGAGGAAGAGCCATGTTTACATTGAAGTTCGCTCAGTACGAAATTGTTCCGCACGATGTGCAGGAACAACTATTGGCTGAATATGAAAGAGAATTGGAAGAGGTATAGTGATTTTTTACTTAACAAGTCTTCTTTAGTTTAATTTTTTAGGACATCCGATACGCATCTGTATCGGATGTTTTTGTATTAATTTCCTCGAAATAAATGAAGGGCATCTTCTAGTTCTCTGTGTTCTCCCTTGTTATAGCCCGTAGCGGTGATCACGTAAAAGTAGACTCCTTCGGCAGCATCTTTACCTGCAATTTTACCATCCCATCCTTCTCCCGGGTTCGTGGTTTGAAATACCTTTCTACCCCAACGATTAAAAATGACCATTTTGAAGTCTTTTACTGAACGGTATACAGCTCTAAATTCATCATTTATGCCATCCCCGTCGGGGGTAAATACATTGGGCGCTTGTAATTCAATTTCTTCAATTTTAATATCACCCAGCGTAACAAAGTCAGAACAACCGCTTATGTCATTCTTCACTGTAACGGTCATGGCATAGGTTCCTACCTTGTCAAATATAATCTCAATCAAGCCGTCTTCGCTTGGTTTTTCTTCACCATCGTCTTGTAATAGTTCAAAGTCTACTGTGTAACTTTTGTTAAACCCTTTTGAGGAGTCGTTGATTAATACTACTACTTGGGCAGAGCCAGTAAAGTCACCTGTTAAATTAGTATACTTGTCATTACCGGGTAATTCGTTTTCGTTTTCGCGATCCATCACATTGTAGGAGAAATCTGCAATAACGGCAATTGGATCGGTAAAGTCATAGGCAGCTTCTAGGGTGTGTGTGCCATTAAAGGCCGAAGCAACTACTGTATAGGTTGTTACTTCGGCAGGTGCATCCATCAGTGGTTTCTGTCCTGATGTTTCTGCCGGATCGCTTGCCGGATCAGAGGTCCAGGTGTAGTCTATCGGATAGTTTACTGAGTAGGTTTCGCCTGATGAAGGGTTGCTATATAGGAGTGCTTTTGTGCTTGTTTCTGCATTTAATTGAAGATGGTTACAATTGCTATAAACAGTATCAATGGTTATTTCAAGTATCTCGGGCTGAAAGGTCCAACATACGTATTGCCCAAGGGGTGAACCATTGTCTTTTACAGTGAGTCGGTATGCGCCTCCATCTGTAATATTTAAAAAATCAGGATTGTTGCTTGTGCTGATCTCGTTCCAGCTGTTGCTTTCGTATGCTTCCCATGTATAGGTAATGTTACTTCCTCCGCTTGGAGGAGTCGCGCTTAATGATGCGGTGCTTATGTTGGTATAAAAGAACAATAGGTCGCTTGATGAATATTCCGCTTGCTGGCTGAAGCCATGTCCATTTGAAATGATTTGAGCGGTGATGGGTAGAGTTGTGAAAAACAACGATAAAATTAGATATTTATAAAATTTGTTCATCGAAATTTATTCCTATTGGTGGATAATAATATTTCATTTTAAGAAATGTTTTTCAAAGATATTTAATTAAACGGTTTTCGGGAAAATAAATTGTCATGGTGTATGGCTTCGTATTTAATACAATTTTTATAATAGCGGGAGGCAGGTTGTTTGAGCTTGTTGTTACTGTTTAAATATCAATGTTTTGTGGAAGTTTGGTGGGCCTTTAAAATAATGCGTGATGATGAAGTGTAGAATTTCTTGCGGGACATAAATGACCTCTTGGGAAATGTATCTTATTCAATCATCATACCGGCGGGTGAATTATTATGGCTGCTGTACCCATTTCAAATACCATTTTCGTTATCTTTGTATACCTAAAAAAAAAGAACGATTAGTGCAAAATTATCTTGAGCAATTAAATCCGGCACAGCAAGAGGCTGTTGTAACAACCAAAGGTCCGTCTTTGGTGATTGCAGGAGCCGGTTCCGGAAAAACCCGTGTGTTAACATTTAGGATCGCTCATCTGCTTACGCAAGATGTAGCACCTCATCGTATTTTGGCCTTGACCTTTACAAATAAAGCGGCTAAGGAGATGAAGGAACGTATTGCTGCCATCGTTGGGGGCGATGTTGCCCGAAACTTATGGATGGGTACCTTTCACTCAATTTTTGCGCGAATACTTCGTAGTGAGGCTAGTAAACTAGGGTACCCTTCGTCGTTTACCATCTATGACACTGCTGATTCAAAGAGCCTGTTAAAATCTATTATCAAAGGGATGAAACTCAATGATAAGGAGTATAAGGTGGGAGCCGTATTGGGCAGAATATCTGCTGCAAAAAATGATTTGGTGACACCTGCCGCTTATGCACGCGACCAGCATCGTATGATGGAGGACCAGGCCTCAAAAAAAGGTATGGTATATGAGATATATGCCAGGTATATGCGCCAGTGTTATAAATCGGGTGTGATGGATTTTGACGATTTGCTGCTGAATACGAATATCCTGTTTCGCGATTATCCCGAAGTTTTACAAAAGTATCAAAACTGGTTTCAGTATATTATGGTGGATGAGTATCAGGATACCAACTATTCTCAATATATCATCATCAAAAAATTGGCCGAAAAACATGGTAATATTTGTGTTGTCGGTGATGATGCCCAAAGTATTTATAGCTTTAGGGGGGCAAAAATCGAGAATATCTTGAATTTTAGAAATGACTATCCTGGTTATAAACTTTTTAAGTTGGAGCAAAATTACCGTTCCACTAAAAATATTGTGAATGCAGCCAATAGTATTATAAAGAAAAATACAAAGCAAATTAAAAAAGCTGTTTTCTCGGAGAATGATATCGGTAATAAAATCAAAATTCATAATGCCTATTCTGATATTGAAGAGGGATATATTGTGATAAATGATATTAAGGATAAAAGGCTTAAGCAGCATTATGAATTTCAGGATTTTGCGATTCTTTATCGCACCAATGCTCAATCACGTATTTTTGAGGAGGCCTTAAGAAAAGGTAATATGCCTTATAAAATTTATGGGGGACTGAGTTTTTATCAGCGGAAGGAAATAAAAGATTTACTGGCCTATTGTCGTCTCACAGTGAATACCGCAGACCAAGAGGCATTGAAGCGTATCATTAATTATCCAGCCCGAGGAATCGGAAAAACAACATTGGAAAAAATTGAGATGGCAGCTTCAGCTAGCGGTAAGAGCATGTGGGAAGTGATGGTGTCATTGGAACAAACGGCTCAGCTTTTTAATGCGGGTACACAAAAAAAACTGAACTCATTTGTGGGGCTTATTAATGGTTTTTCAGCCGCTATGAATCAGCAATCGGCCTATGACCTGGTCATGGAGATTGCCACCCAGAGTGGAATGATGAAAGAATTATATCATGACCGAACACCGGAAGCGATTGCTCGTCAGGAAAATATCCAGGAGCTGTTAAATGGAATACAGGAGTTTACCAATAATCGACTGGAGGAAGGTGGCGAAACAGGACTGGTTCATTTCTTGGAGGAAGTTTCTTTATTGACCGACCAAGATAATGAATCGGAAGATGATATAAATAAAGTCACCTTGATGACGATACACTCCAGCAAAGGATTGGAATTTAAGAATGTTTATATTGTCGGGGTTGAAGAAGGACTTTTTCCATCTAACATGACGAAAGATAGTCAGCAGGGTATCGAAGAAGAACGCAGGCTTTTTTATGTGGCAGTGACCAGAGCAGAAGATAATGCCACCATTTCTTTTGCACGTACACGTTATAAATATGGAGAATCAGCTTTTTGCCGACCCAGTCGTTTTATAGGAGAGATAGATGAGGCTTTTGTGGAGTTCTCCGGGGAGCAAATTAAAATAGTGGATCAACCTGGTAAATTTGCACCTAAACAGCCCGAGAGAAGATCATTAGGACGATCGCAACAGATTCAAAAACCCGGATATAATTTTAAGAAAGTTGGAGAGCAACAAGCCGCTCCTAAGTCGGCCGCCTTTAAAGGAACAGGCAACGGTAACCTTCAGCCGGGAGTAACCGTAGAACATGTTCGCTTTGGTAAAGGTAAGGTGGTTAGTGTTGAAGGGCAAATGCCAAATGCAAAAGCTACGGTAGACTTTGAAAATGCGGGACTTAAACAATTACTTTTAAAATTTGCCAAATTTAAAATTTTGGGTTAGATTTGTGCCCATGGTACTGCATGATATTGACATGTTTACTGCACTATTAAGAATGAATACCCCCAAAATCCGGACTGATTTAATTTAAGAATTTGTACTTATTAGATAGGAAGGGTTTTAAATAACATCTCAAAATATACATTTTAGAGAAGAGATTTTTTTATTAATTATGGATTATAACTCGAATAGGAAAAAGTTACTTTTACCTGAATATGGGCGTCATATTCAAAAAATGGTGGATCATTGTGTTTCCATTCAGGATAAAGAAGAAAGAACAAAGTGTGCACACTCCATCATTGGAAATATGGGAAATATGTTTCCTCATTTGCGTGATGTAAATGATTTTAAACATAAATTGTGGGATCATTTGGCTATTATGTCAGAGTTTAAATTGGAGATTGAAACACCTTTTGCACTTCCTGAGAAGGAAACTTTATATGAGAAACCCAAGAAAATGCCCTATAATAATCAGCGTATTAGATACCGTCATTACGGACGTACCATCGAACATATGATTGATAAGGCAGGAGAAATGGAGGACGGTGAGCATAAGCAGCATCTAATTATGTTGATTGCCAATAATATGAAGAAGTCATTGATTACTTGGAATAAGGACTTTCCTGGTGATGAGCGTATTTTTAATGATATGAGGAAAATGTCGGATGGGAAACTGGAGATTAGTGACGATATGAAGATACCTGAACAGAAAGAGAACCAAGGATATCAACCTCAAAGCCGAAATAAGAAAAAGCGTCCTTTTAAACGTCACGACGATAGAAGAAACTAAAACCTAATGTTGTTGCTTTGTAATTTGTGTGGACAAAGCTAACAGAATGTAGTTCTACAAAAAAGCTAATTATTTAATCCTAAATGAATGCACTGTTTCGAAATTGAAGGAGGGCACAAGCTTTCCGGTGAAATTACCCCGCAAGGGGCCAAGAATGAGGCGCTACAGGTTATATGTGCCACTCTCCTGTCGAAAGAAGAAATTATTATCAACAATATACCAGATATTGTTGATGTAAATAATTTGATAAACTTATTGGGTGATATAGGGGTGATAGTAAAAAGGCTTGGAAAAGCTAGCTGTTCCTTTATAGCCGAAAATATTAATATGGATTACCTTCAGAGTCAGGAATTCAGAACGAAAGCTTCTTCGTTGAGGGGATCCGTTATGATTATGGGACCCCTGTTAGCACGTTTTGGTAAAGCTTATTTTCCAAAGCCGGGCGGAGATAAAATTGGACGCCGTAGATTAGATACCCACTTTATTGGCTTTGAAAAGTTAGGCGCACAATTCCACTATAATCCCAGTGAGATATTTTATAGTGTGGAGGCTGAACACTTGAAGGGTACTTATATGTTGTTAGATGAGGCCTCTGTGACAGGTACTGCGAATATTGTTTTGGCTGCCGTACTTGCTCAAGGAAAAACAACAATTTATAATGCGGCCTGTGAACCTTATGTGCAACAGTTGTGTAAGATGTTAGTGAGTATGGGCGCTAAGATTTCAGGAATTGGTTCTAATCTTTTGAATATTGAAGGGGTGGAGTCCTTAGGCGGGTGTGAACATCGTATCTTGCCCGATATGATTGAGATCGGTAGTTTTATAGGTATGGCCGCTATGACTGGTTCTGAAATAACTATTAAGGATACGGCCTATGATGAATTGGGTGTTATACCTGATGCATTCCGAAAAATGGGTATTCAGTTGGAGCGCAGAGGGGATGATATCTATATTCCAGAACAGGATGAGTATGAGATAGAAACCTTTATTGATGGTTCAATCATGACGATTGCGGATGCGCCATGGCCGGGTCTGACACCAGACTTGTTAAGTGTTTTTTTGGTGATTGCAACCCAAGCCAAAGGTAGTGTGTTGATTCATCAGAAAATGTTTGAGAGTAGGTTGTTTTTTGTGGATAAACTAATTGATATGGGCGCACGTATTATTTTATGTGATCCACATAGGGCTACTGTAATTGGCTTAAATAAAGAAACTCCTTTGAGGGGAACCACATTGACATCGCCTGATATTAGAGCTGGGGTAGCCTTGTTGATAGCTGCTTTGTCTGCCAATGGAAAGAGCACGATACAAAATATTGCGCAAATAGATCGGGGGTATCAAAATATTGATGAAAGACTTCGCAAGTTGGGGGCTAAAATTAAAAGAAATTAGTCGATTCTAATGCCATAAGCTGTCAGAGTCTTGAAGTTTATCTGGGCGTGAATGGTCGTAACTTTTAGCGCCAGTACAAGAATAAGCTGAGTGCTTATAATGATTGGAACCAACTGGAGCATGACGAAGATGGTCTGGTATATCCCCAAAATATAGGCTATTCTTTATCAATAGACGAAACAGCGCTATCCAATGGAGAATGATATACAATCCTTAGCAATAAAGCCTAGAGAGGAAAAAAGGGATTCATAGTGGGGATCTTTAAAGGAACGCATGCAGCGGATATTATCAAATTGATTAAAGAAAATTTCACTGACGAGCAACGACGTATGCTTAAGGAAGTGACCTTAGATATGGTAAATAACATGAACCAAATTGTTGAAAATTGTTTTTCAAAGGCTATCAGGGTAATCGACCGTTTTCATGTTCAGAACATCATTAATTTCTTCGATAACAGAAGTACCAATGCTGCAGCAGAATCTTTCAATGCAAAAGTAAAGGATTTCAGAAGGCAATTCAGAGGTGTTGTTGATGTAAAGTTCTTTTTATTCATATTAACAAAAATATTTGCATGACAACTATAAACAACATTTACACCCAACTTTTGGCACTGACACTTTGAAGCTAATAGTTTGTAATTAAATATGTTGATATTAGATTTTAATAATAATTTCAAGTATAACGAAAGTCTTTACAATTTATCCATAACCATATTTCGTAATTCTCAATAAATGAGTAATTCTCATTTAAATACCCAATTACCAATAAAGAGACCGCAGGGTTGGCCAGAACAATAGCCCGGGGCCGGCGTTGGCGAGAAGTTATAACCCGGAAAATGCATTAGAAAATCTATTACGCCTTTAAATGGCTTCAAAAGAAGTCACTTCGTTACTTTTCTTCAACTCACCATAGCTGGTGCTATGCCTCGTCTCAGAAAAGTCTTCTTTTATTGCCATTTCAACGCTCATAACGAAGTTCTAATACATCATCCGGGTTTCTGGGCGCACTTGAGGTGATGGTGATAGTGCGGCTGGTTTTGAAGGGAAGGAAGTGTGCGCCGGACGGAATTGGAGGTTGATGCAGGGGAGGTAGTGATCTATTGTTCTAGACCTTTTTGGTCCTTTTTATGGCAATGACTATAATGAAGTTATCATGAGGGCCTTTGAAAACAAGCCTTCCCGAGTAAATTAGCGAAGCTTATTCATGAGGGCCTTTTAATATATACTTTCCCGAGTAAAAAGGACATATCGATAAGCAGCAAAAGCAGGGTATGTATCAAAAGAATCAAGTTATCCTCTCTATAAAGAAACAATATTTTCAATTGTTAGTAACAATTTCAAGTATAACGAAAGTCTTTACAATTTATCCATAACCATATTTCGTAATTCTCAATAAATGAGTAATTCTCATTTAAATACCCAATTACCAATAAAGAGACCGCAGGGTTGGCCAGAACAATAGCCCGGGGCCGGCGTAGGCGAGAGAGCTTTACGATGGACAGTTGTTTTGATGACTCAACGTGCTGAATTTTAACCAATTTGAAAATTATAAAAGTCGGTAAATTCAGCTGTTTCAGAGGTTTTTTTCACCTTTTTTCATTACATGAAGCCATCTTTCAAGGTCTTTTTTTCATGCCTTTTTTCTAAAAAACCAACACTGTAAATAAAGTACAAAAAATTACAGCCTTTCAAAGCTCTATATTTTAGCGGTGCTCCAGAGGAACAAGAAAACGTTACATCGCGCAGCGTGTTAGCCTCCTGCTCTACAATTTAGTTTCCAAAGCAAACATCAAACGAATACTAATTAAAATTTATATTTTTAGATAAATAGAAAATAATTTATAGTTTAAAAGAATCAAATTACATTTATGAAAGAAGTCAAGCTAATTTCTTTTGATTATAGGAATGAGAAACAGGTTGCTATTAAATTTGGATATAATGATGAAATAAGGATTCACTTAAAGAAGCTACTAGGTGTAAAGTGGAGTAATACACACAAAACATTCTATATTAAATATTTATCAGAAAACACAAAACATTATTAAGTCTCATTTATTCTGCAGGCCATACGGAAATGTAGATCAGCCGGCAGACAGGATGAACCTAAATCCACAGTATTTGTCATTTACACGGAACGTGTAAGCCCGACACTCTCTCCACCATTGGTGGATAAAACCGTAACCGCAAGGCATCAGGAAATGTCGGACAGAGAGGATGGAACAAGCGAATGTCTTCCTGTAATGGGTTGAATAGTGGTTGCGCTTAGGCAACATCACCACGGGTTAAAGCCTGCCCACCTCCATCTGGTACTTTATGGCAAAATATATTGTGGAACCTGCTTATGAAAGAAAGCAAATGAAGGAGGATGTGAATTTATCGAAAAGAAACAATTGTTTCCAACACATAAAGGTACACCATAAGGAGGCACGATTTCACCCCTATTGATGAATATGGTACTGAACTCTATGGAATCAGCTATCATTAAGTAGTTTCCAAGATGGCACGCCAAGAAGGTAAACTTCGTGAGATATGCCGATGATTTTGTAATTACTGCCAAAAGTAAAGAAATCATTGAAGAAGAAATAAAACCCTTCGTCATTGAATTTCTAAAAGAGAGAGGTCTTACCCTGTCTGCAGAAAAATCCAAAATACCGATCGTGTATCATGTGAAAGTGAAGAGTAAAGCCAATCCTTACTTGTCAGAATACGATAAGTATTTTTATCAGCGGACTAAATGGAGAGAAGATCTTGCAAAAAAATGTAAACAAAAGACTACATTCGTAAGTAGTAATAATGTTAAACAAAAAACAGCTGGGTGACTCTTCGCCGAGAAGCCTTTAAAGTGCTTGAGCCGTGTGCTTGGAAACTGGCACGCACGGTTCTTAGGGGGCGTAAGCTACCCGGTTAGGCATTAAAAAAACTCAACTACTCAAAAATAAAATAGAAATGAAAAAAGATTTTTTTATTATTAGCTTATTCTTTCTTTTAGCTTCTTGTACAAACCTTAAGAAAGGCGAAGTTGCCATTGTTACAGGAAAAGTAAATTCCAATACACATAATAGAATTGAGATTGTATTGTATAATGTTCCTCCACAAGCAAGGAGCAATACTTATGTTACCGAACTTGATGGAGATTCGGAATTCTCATTTGAAATACCGATAAAAGGAATTCGTTTTGGAAGAATTAGTATTGGAAATTTCAACTATGATTTTTGTTTACAGCCTTCAGACAGAATAGAGCTTGATAAGCCTTTAGGAGATACTATCTATTATAGCGGAGAAGGAGCCGAAAAAAATAATTTTTTATTTTACGCTGAGAAAAATGGTGTCAATGAAAGTGCATACTATTCAAGACTAAATAAACGAAAAATAAATCCCCAACGTTTTTTCACAGAGATGAATCGAATGAAAGAAAAACGAATTCAATTACTAAAAAGTTACGATTCTAAGTTAAGTGATGAATTTATCAATTTTTACAAGCTGCATTCTGAGAACACACTCAATCTCATGCTTGTTATGTATCCAAACCGATACAAACAAAAGAACGAAAACTTTGTATTACCGAAAGAATATGAAAAATTTACTCAACTATCCAATATGATAGATGATTCAAAATTATCTACAAGGGAATACCATAACATGATTGATTATTTGATAAGAATTAAAGCAAAAGAATTAGGCAAAATAGATGAGACATTAAAATTCAAAGATGCCGAACATATTATTTTGTTTGATTCCTTATCAGGACAAACACAGGCTTATGCATTACTAAATAGCATTAGAAGTGATTTGAATTTTGGAAGTCGTTATGACACCCTTGTTGTTGATAAATTTAAAACTCTTAATTCAGATAAACCGTCAACTGATGAATTTAACAGAGTAATGGATAAACATGTTGAAAAACAAAGATTAATAAAAACACCTCTCCATCCAGAGTTTGCAAATACGATTTTACTTGACACGATGAATCAAGAACTTACATTTAGTGAGATGATGAAAGAACACAAGGGGAAAATCGTTTATTTAGACTTGTGGTCAACAAGGTGTCGTCCATGTGTTGCTGAAATGCCTTATTCCAAGAAATTGAAAGAAAAATTAAAAGATGAACCAATTGCTTTTGTATTTATATCGGTTGAAGCATCAGACAGTAAAAAGTGGAACGAAGTATTCAAAACAACCTTGACTAAAGAAAACCATTATGTTTTTAAGAATGAATTTCGTTCAAAGATGTTAGATTTTATGGAAATTAATGGAGTACCAACTTATATGATTTTTGACAAGAAAGGTCAGCTGTTGGATTATAATGCAGAACGACCATCGTGGGGACAGTTTACAGAAAGAAGATTGAGAAAACTGGCAAATAATGAATAACGCCCTATAGTCGAGTAGCCAGCCGCTAGGCGCATAGCCTAGCGGAGAAGCTCTCACAGCACGACTTTTTACTCCATAAAAAGTAAGTACGGGTAACTTCGTTATTCCTCTTCATAAATTAAAATACTATTTTAATTTATTCGAGCATATACGGCGGTTCCTTACATCATGGGGAATCGAAGATCGGCGGAGCCAATAGCGAATTATCCCTTGAAGGTAAAGAAGAAGTTATTTCATTGTACATAGAAGCTAAGGGAATGTAATCTCGTTTTTGGAGTCTTTCCACCGTAATGGTTGTACCTTGGATATTCCGGAGCAAGCTGACCTACTTGCCAAACGTTGGTTAAAGTTATGTTTTCAGCATGACATTCCGGCGGATGTTGACCCCTTAAAATGTTTTTGAAGGAATAATATTGCTCGGTGATCAAAAAAAACGGAGCATGTTGACCCCTCTCGCGAACAAATGCTTTTCGAAAAACGGAGCATGCTGACCCTCTGGATTTAGGTTTAATTAATTTGCCATTATGGGTAGAATCGTACATACCGCATACCGCTTCGATCTTAAAGGAGATACAAGGCGTAAATAACAGAATTAATAATTTTTTGTAAATTCATAGCTGATTTAAAAAAGTGAACGGGTATGGCCGTTTTCACAGGGTGGGTATAGACCATTTTTTCCAAATTGACGACAGAGATTAACTTCATCACCCCACAAAAATAGAATTTACAAACACTTGCATATAAACAGATTTTATATATTTGTATATATAAAAACATGATTTGATGCCTGTAAAGCCCAAAATAATCCTCTCTTTAGCACAACACCGGAAGATGGATGTTGTAAAAATAGGAATAAACAAAAAGGTGACTCCACATATGCTACGCTACTCATTTGCAACTCATTTATTAGAACATGGTGTCGACCTTAGATACATTCAAACGTTTTTAGGTCATGTATCGAGTACCACAACAGAAATTTACACACACGTAAGCAAACGATCTCTTGCAAATATAAAAAGCCCTTTAGACCAAATTACAGAACATAAATAACTCAATAACTGATAATTAAACAAATGTCGACATAATAGATATAAACACAATATGCATTTACACATACGTTGAACGAAAGCTCCTTCGTCGCTAATTAGAAAAGTGGTAACTTAAAGTATTATTCATTAATACTTTATAAGATGAAAAAAAAACATTACGCGCGCAGGTCATTCAAGAAATGCGCTTACGCGGTTACAGTGAGAGAACTGTAGATACTTATGTATCTATGCTCTCGATTTTGGCAAAGTATTACAGGAGGTCTCCGTCAACACTTAGTCATCAGGAAGTAAAAGATTTCTGCTATTATCTTCTTCAAGAAAAAAAGCTTTCGAACAGTACCATCAACCAAATGATTAGTGCCTGGAAAATATTTTGGGTGGATATACTTGGGAACAAGTGGGATGGCATTAAGATAAAGCGTCCAAGAGTAGCGAAGAAACTACCCACGGTTTTGTCTCAGTCAGATGCCTATCGTTTGGTGACAAGTTCATATAATGTCAAACATCGTACATTAATGATGTTGACTTATGCAACGGGCATGCGGTGCGAAGAAGCTCTAAGTTTGTTGCCTGAGCAAATAGATTCGGCACGTTTGGTTGTACGCATAAAGGGCAAGGGTAATAAAAGCCGAGAAGTACCACTTCCAGAGGATATATTAGAACAACTCAGAATTTATTTTAAACAGTATCGTCCTTCGAAGTATCTTTTTGAGGGCTTTAAAAAGGGAAGAAATATTCCGCAACAAGTTTTCGTAAGATAGTATCACGTGCTGCCTTATCAGTAGGTATAAATAAGGGCGTATCGCCTCATGTGTTACGACATTGTTTTGCTACTCATATGCTTGAAAGAGGTATCAATTTGGAACGGTTGCAGTTACTGATGGGACACAGTTCACTAAAAACAACCTCAGGTTATCTTCATTTGGCTCACCCTTACCTTGGCGAAGTTCCCAATTTGTTAATTCCAATAAAACAGGCACAGCCATGAGTCACACCGAAAATAGTAAACAGAAAATAGAAGTGGCCGATGTTGTGAGGAGCTGTCAAGATGATATTGCTACCAAGTTAAGGTTGAACAAAGAACAACAAAAAGCTATTGAAGCTATAACAAGGTGCCGTACATCAGAAGCAGGCGGTCATATTGCGTATTGTAATAACAGCAGCTGTAGTTACAGTCAACAGTCCTATAACTCTTGTCGCAATAGACATTGCCCCAAGTGTCAGTATTTAAAGCAGCAGCAATGGGTCAATAAGCTCACTAGTCGATTAATGCCCGGACGCTACTTTCATATTGTATTTACCATACCAAGGGAGCTACATCCATTGTTTTACATCAACCAACAAGCATGTTATGACTTACTGTTTCGTTCTGCCTCCCAAGCTTTACAAAATGCAGGACGCAATCCTTCATTTTTAGGTGCTGATGTTGGAGCACTATGTGTACTGCATACCTGGGGGCAAACATTAATGTATCATCCCCATATTCATATGCTGGTTCCCGCTGGCGGCCTGTCTACGGATGGTATGGAATGGGTTGCTTCGCCCAAGAAGTTCTTTGTGCCCGTAAAGGCATTGTCTGGCATGTTTAGAGGTATACTAGTTAAGCAACTCGAAAAACTACTGATCAAGGAAAAACTGAGGTTACCTAAGGAGTTTGAAGGAGCTCAAATGTTGAAATCAGAACTGTACAGTAAACGATGGAATGTATACTGTAAAAAGGCGTTTGGGGGTATCAACAGTGTATTACAATACTTGGGCAGATACACCCATCGGGTAGCTATATCTAATAATAGGCTAACATCTTTATCGGACAAGCAAGTGAGCTTTACCTATAAAGATTACAGACAAAATAGCAAGCAAAAACAAATGACCTTAAATCAACTTGAATTTGTGAGGCGTTTTATACATCACGTCTTACCTAGCGGATTCTTTAAAATCAGATATGTTGGCATACTTGCAACGGTACATATACATGGTAAACGAGAACAGGTAATTGCACTAGTGGGTGAAAATATGTGGTTGTCAAACCTCGAAGGCCTTACCTCATATGAAGTGTTAAGAGCATTAATAGGAAAGGATCCTTGCATATGCCCCAAATGCAATAAAGGCATAATGGTTCGCACAAGGATATTGCACCAACTAGAATGACATTAAGCAGATAAAACGTTCTTTGTTTCATGGATGCAAATAAAACAACCGTTCATGTGGGTGTAACGGGATTGTTATGCCTTAAACCAAACGAAATTAACATGCTGATGAAAGAATGTTGTATAAATAACAGAGAAATATTAGGATCAGAGCGTTTACAAAGAAAAAGAACTAAATGAAATGTGCATAGGTTAGGCCGCCTTCGTTCAACGTAATTTTATCCTTCATGACTAATAAATATTAGCAATCATAATTTTGGATATTTATCAATGTTCAACTTTTTACTTATCTTGGTCGAACAAAGGATAAAATCCTTATAAGTTGTACAGCATTTGACAAATGACCGAAACAGAAGAACAAATACAAGCAGATTATCGAAATCGTATCAACCGAGTTTTTAAGTTTATTGATGAAAACTTGGATGCGGACTTATCGTTAAAGACTGTTTCCAAAATTGCTTTTTTCTCACCTTTTCATTTTCATAGAGTTTTCAAACTTGTAACAGGCGAAACCCTAAATGAATATGTAACAAGACGAAAAATCGAGAAATCATCTTTGGACTTGTTGCACAAGAAAATAACTACAACAGAATTAGCACATAGATTTGGATTTAGTGATAATTCTTCCTTTTCTCGAACCTTCAAAAAATATTTCGGAATTAGCCCGACCGAATTCAAAAAGCAAAATCCGAACAGACATAGCAAGATACGTCAACTTGAAAGCAAGAACGGACAAGACTATCCTGAATACGAGAAATACATTTGCATCATTGAAAATCTCAAAAATTGGATAAAAATGAATGCAAACATCGAAATCAAAGAAATGCCTAAAATGGAATTGGCTTATGTGTCGAGTATTGGACCTCAAAATCTTGAAAAAGCTTATGGAAAGCTAATGCAATGGGCAACACTAAAAGGTCTGATGAATGACCAAACTAAAATGGTAACAATTTACCACGACAGTTTTAAAGTTACCCAAGCGGATAAAGTAAGAATGAGTGCCTGTATTTTGTTGAACAAACCTACCGAAACCAAAGGCGAAATTGGAACGACCTCAATAGAAAACGGAAAGTGCATAGTTGGCAATTTTGAAATTGGATTAAATGAATTTGAGAAGTCTTGGACGGGTTTATTTTTATGGATGAACGAAAACGGATATAAAAAAGCTGATAGGGAACCTTTTGAGATTTATCATAACAATTTTAATGAGCATCCCGAAAGTAAAGCTATAGTTGACTTTTGCATACCAATCGAATAAAAACGCTGTACAACACCGTGTATAAGCAATAGCGGTTCAGGTTTAAATTTGAATCGTTTTTGTATAAATTAAAGTATATTGTTAGCTGAAAAGTAGTAGACCAAAGTCCGCTACTGCTCATACACAAAACCGTTTGTGTGCCACGAAGCTGTGGTAATCCAGTAGGTGTAAATCCTACCTAAATAATTTTGTTAAAAGATTATTGCTTCGCTCAGCATAGCCCAAGTAAACTTGGCTCTGCGTTCGCTTATGGCAATAATTGCTGTTCATTTAGAAGAGCTGCCGACAGTTAAGCCCGTGAGGGTCTTCGCTGAAGCTCGGTATGTTCAAATGACCAAGCCGTAATGCGCAAGCGTGAACCCGTGGTAGCTTCGAGAAGTGTATCAGTAGATGGGGAGAGTTTTGACGGTCTTCGAACCCTGTTACGTTGTATGAATTAACAGCAATTTGAAATACAACGGTCTACCGGAGTCATAGGGATGGCGTGGTTATAGATGGATTATTACGGAACGTGGGAGGTCTCTTGTTTTAAAGTTTGGCAATCTTAAACAGGCTGATATAAGCATAGCGAAATTCAGCAAGGAAACAAGAGAAGTCGGAGGAGCCCATAGTACCACAGACTGTAGCGACAACAAAACGCTGCATAGGGAAGGGGCTCTACTTTAGAGAAGCTTATATGGAAAACAGAACGACCTATATTGACGCAAGTCTATTAGTAAGTCCATCGTCATTTCTGACCGATGAAAGAGTTCGTGAATTCCAAAGGAAGCTATACGTTAGAGCCAAGCAAGACAAGGAATTTAAAGCTTATAGTTTAAGCGACAAGATGAGCTTAGACTATGTGATAGAGGAATCCTATCGTAGAGTAAAACAGAATTATTCCAAAGGCACAGGAGTTGACAAGATGTCGTTTGCAGATATTGAGAAATATGGTGTATCCAAATTCCTCAAGGAGTTGCAAACAGAACTTCGTACCAATACCTACCGAAGTCAGGCTGTTCGTCAGGTAGAAATCCCGAAGGAGAAGAAAGGTGAGTTTCGCATGTTGGGTATTCCCACCATAAAAGACAGAGTAGCACAAATGGCTGTTAAGATGCTGATTGAGCCACTTTGGGAAGCCGACTTTATTACAACTTCATATGGATTTAGACCCAAACGGGGGGCACAGGATGCAATCAAGCAAATCAAACAGAATATCTACGATGGACATCATTTCATCTATGATGCAGATTTATCGAAATACTTCGATACCATTCCTCACGATAAACTGTTTGTACTGCTTAAAGAACGCATCAGTGACAAAGGAATTCTGGATATTATCGAACAGTGGTTAACAGCCCCAAAACAATTAAAGAACGGAAAGTTGTTGTCTAGTACAGCAGGTACGCCGCAAGGAGGGGTTATTAGTCCATTGTTATCGAATATTTACCTACATGCTTTTGACCGAATAGTCAATAATTCAAAGAGTAAATTCTCCAAAGCAAACATACGAATTGTGCGTTATGCCGATGACTTTGTGCTTATGGGAACTTACTATTACAGCAGAGAAATATTAGCACATATCGATTCATTAATGACACGGATGGGGCTTACCATCAATAAGGAAAAGACAACTATTTTGCATGTGCATAAGAAAAGCCTATTCTTTTGGGGTTTGAGTTCAGGGTAATCCGCTCCAAATTCGCTTGGAACAGGAAGAACTATACCAACGTCCGCCCGAGTATGAAATCAAGGAGTAAACTCTTTGCCAACATTCGTGAGCTTTTAGCAAAACGTAGGCATTGGAAGATTGAACCTTTGCTTTACAAGCTCAACTCATTATTAATAGGTTGGCTTAATTATTTCTCTATAAGTAAGGTAACGCACATTTGGGAAACCATAAAGGTTATCATCAAACACTTGGATTATAAACTATTTAAATGGCTCAAAAGCAAAGGACGTAAAGCGCACAAGTCGCTTCGCCAGCGACCATACAGTACTTTTGTACAAAGCAAAAGGCTGTTAGACTTGGAAAAGTATGCACGCTTGAAAACCCTTGCGAAAGCTCAATGAAGAACTCTATCGGTAAGCCGTATGAGGGAAAACTTCACGTACGGTTTGATGAAGGGGGCGCTGATAGTTTACTTATTATTGCTACTTTTAGAAGTAATAATGGGAGTAAGCTATCAGGCTCTACTCTACGCAAAAATTATAATCAACAACATCATACATATGAAACGAAAAATTTTAATTTATTTGATTTTTGGATTAATCTCAATAAAAGGGATGAGCCAATCACCTAATTGGACTGTAATTACAGACCCTGAAACTGGTATAGAATTTTCATCTCCTGAGAATACAGCCCGTTTTGATTCCCTATATACGACATTATATGGTGGTGAAATAGATTCAACCGAGGCGGTGCAAGTGCATATTTTCAGGAATGCAGATATTACAAATTCAGACCCTGTGTTTAATGAAGCTCTAGCACAAGAAAACAATGATACCTTAAGAGCTATAGAAAGATTAATGCTCTTGGCATCAGATAGTGAATTAACAGCTATACAAGAGATTACTACCAATGGAGTTAGAGGTTTGGAAATAGGGATTACCTATAAATCGCTTCAAACTGAAATTCCATATCATACATTTGTCCGCTATTATATGATGGATGGAAATTTTATTTCTTTTACTTGGACTGGAATCGAAACAAATTTAAAAAGCGCAGGTGGAACAAAGGACAGCTTTTTTAATTCTGTAAACCTTGACTAAAATGGATATCCGATTCCCACTATTATTAATAATAATATCAATTCTAGGGTACTCTTGTTGTACTCAGAAAGAATGCGCAAGTGCATTTGATTCAAAAGAAATTCAACTGGATGGCTTTTCCTTAGACGAAACTAGTGATATATCAATATGTTCGTATTCAAAAGGGAGCGGTTTTACAAAAGCTATTGATAGTGCATTTACTAAATCTCGCACTTACTCAGGTAATATAGATGATGATTTAATTATAACAGTTCCGATTGTATTTAATTCTGAGTTTGACTATAAACTCTTCTTTCATCGTTTGGATTTGACTTATGAGATTACTGAAATATCTACTATATCAGAGAAATGCAATGATTGTTTTTTAACCTCAGATAATTATATAAGATTAGCTAGTTACAAAGTAAATGGTAGATTATACGAAATGTCATCATTCCTTATTGAAAAACTATACTAACGAAATTATGAAAAAATATTTTATCCTATCACTAATTTTTTTCTCAAATCTATCCATCCTTTATTCACAAAGATGGGGCTTAGCAGAAGATTGTCATATAAATGCGAATGACCCAAACTATGAAAATATTCCTATTCGCAGTGGAGTTATTAGTTCTACCGTTAAATTATTCATTATGGGGACTTCCTCAAACTCATGGAGTTCTGGAACTTTGATAAATAGTCCTTGCAAGAAAACGTATAATCAATTGTAAATCTGGTTCTTGATGTTGAAAACTTGTTTGAATCTTTAGCGAATATAGCTTGTGTAGTTGGGTTATTTTGCAGATATTCAACCTATTAATGGTTTTAGATTTGGTTATTTCGGAGCTAAAGCACAAAGAGGTTCAAGCATGAGAAAAAGATTCGAACAACAATTGAAACTGGGAAGTCTTCCAATTCAAGAAACGATCATACCGACAGCAAAAAGAAGTGGGGCTCTACCCGGACTATGTGCTGCGTTAAAAGAAATATTTGCCAACCCAAACTGGAACGAGAAGGTCTTTGAGATATTGGACAAGGCGATACGCTCGGAAAAGAAACATACAGGTCGTCCCGGAATGGACCTGTGGCAAATCTTTGTTTTGTCACAAGTGCGTCTTTGTCAAAATATTAGCTATGACAATCTACACGACATGGCCAATCACCATACATTGATACGCCAAATAATGGGCATCGAGAGCAGCTTTGGGTATGAAAAACAAAAGATTGGATATCAGTGTATTATTGACAATGTCGGTCTACTAACGGACGAAATAGTAAAAGAACTCAACAATGTTATTGTGGCATTTGGCCACGAGGTATTTAAAAAAAAAGAGGCGGCAGCATTGTCCTTAAAAACCGATAGTTTTGTTGTAGAAAGCAATGTTCACTTCCCTACTGACTACAACCTGCTATGGGACTGTGCGCGAAAATGCATCGACGTGGTCAACAAGCTTCAGAAAAATCACGATCTGCATGGATGGCGCAAGGTGTATGACTGGCGTAAAGACTTGAAGAACAAAATGCGGGCACTAGGTCGGGCAAGCGCATCGGGCGGAAAAGGGAAACAAGAGAGAATAAAAACCGCAGCGCGAATGTACCTTGCAAAAGCTAAAGCTTTGCTGAACAAATTAGAAAATTCAAAAGACAGCTTTCCACACGAAGATATTGCAGATCAGGTAACAGTGATAGAGCTCGAACATTTCATGTCGCTATTGGTTAAGCATATCAACTTGCTTGAAAGGCGGACTATAAAAGGGGAAGCCATACCCCATAGCGAGAAAATGTTTTCCATATTCGAAGAATATACCGAATGGGTGACCAAAGGTAAAATGCGTCTGAATATCGAACTGGGCAAAAAAGCAGGAATAACCACCGACCAGTTTAATTTAATTGTCGATTACCAGATAATGGATCATGAATCTGATTCAGAGATTGTTCCGCAGTTAACAAAAAGACTATCGAAACAGTTTACAATAGAAAGTTGGAGTTTCGATAAGGGATATTGGAACAAAAACAATAAAACATTATTGTTGGGATCGGTTAAGAACCTTGTGCTTCCCAAGAAAGGCAAATGTAACCAAGAAGAAGCAGAGCAGGAGCGTCAAACCGTTTTCAAGAAGCTGCGCAACAAACATAGCGCCATCGAATCAAACATTAACGAGTCGGAGCACAGGGGACTAGATCGCTGTCCGGATCGCGGATACCACAACTTCAAAAGGTATGTTGGCTTGGCCGTTTGCGCCTACAATCTAAGAAAGATTGGTGCCGAATTAATCTATCGAGCACGGAATAGTTCCAATACAGACGAGCAGAACAAATTGGCAGCCTAGTAATGTTCTGAATATATGTGTTTTACGTAACACAAATGGAAGAGTTATGCCCAATAGTCAACAAAATTGGCAAAATATTATACGCAGGGGCGTGTTTTGCTATAAAACTCAGCTTTGACACATAAAATCACCATCATCAACAAAAATAAAGTTCACGTTTGGCGATATTCTACTCGCCTATTTTTGAAAACATAAGTTTTCTTGCCGAGACTATATATCAGTACAACAGAGTAATTAATATGTAGTTAATAATTATATTCATTGTCAATAATTTTTTTTATTGACAATGTATTATATTTGCAACGACATAAAATCTAATCTAATTTACAAAAGATAAACAATGATAGCAAAGCCAACTTAATTATTTAAGCATTTCATTAAACAGTACTATAAGTATATCAGCTGTTCTATATATCATTTTTGAATTTAATATACACCTTATCTAAAGGCAGTTAAAACCGCTGAACATCCAAATTACATTTAATAAATACAGTTCAGCGTTTCGAGAGGTATTGAATCAATATAAACTAATTGAGCTTGTTGCATATGATAGTGCAATTTAATTCTCGGGATTCTAATTTCATTTAAACAATGACGGAACATTAAATATGCTAACCAGCATAATTCTTCATTGTAGTGTTTTAATTTATAGACTATAGAATATAAAGGTTGTCAACTTGCAAGGGCAACATTAGGTGAATTAGCTAATCACACTATTAAGTAATTGCAAATTTTATTAACAAATTTATTATTACAAAATGAAAAATCTTATCAAAAAGAATGCTAAAAGCGAGGCAAAACTGGAGCTAATTGAAAATTTCGTAGCGAAAATTGAAAAAAAAGAAGCCAATAATTTAAGAGGTGGTAAAAATGCACCTGTTGCTGAAACTGGCGGAGATGATAGCATTAACACAGAGTTTACAGAACATCGCAACTGCTGTTAGTAGTTAAATCAAACTATGAGGCTGTCATTATATATGGCAGCCAATATTTTACAATAAGGATCATTATATTATAACATGAATAATAGAAAGAGGAGTTTGTTCCTTGTATATCTGAGTGTACTTTTCATTCCTGTTTATGCAAGAATTAGTTCTTTTGAATTAGTTGGATCAGTAAAGGAAGCTAATAATGAAAAGCCAATACCTTTTGTTACCATCCAAGTATTTAAAGATAGCCTAACTACTATACCAATATACTCATGTATATCTGATAGTGTAGGAATGTTTCAAATAAACCTTGAACATTCTGGAAAATATCAATTATCATTTTCATGTGTTGGTAAACAGAGTAAGATCATTAGAGCGGATATAACAACTGATAATTTCACTGATCTAGGGGACATTAAAATGGAGGATAGCAACGCTGAAATTGGGGTGGTAAATGTTATCGGTTCAAAACCCTTAGTCGAAGTTCATCCAGATATGATGGTATATAATGTTTCTGATGATGTTATGTCTTTAAGTTCAGATTTATTGTCAATTACAGAAAAAGTACCTCTTATAAATGTTGACCCCGAAGTTGGAGTACTGCTAAATAATTGCACACCGTTAATTTTAATAAATGGAAGGGAGTCAAAAGCGGTTAATAAAAATCCAATTTTCTATTTAAGTAGTATGCCTGCTTCTCGAGTTTCAAAAGTTGAAGTAATTACTTTAGCTGGTTCAAAATTTAACTCAGATGCAAATTGTGGGGTTATTAATATAGTATACAAAAAACAGGACAATAAATCACTATCGGTTGGAAGCCAATTGAATAGTATCACGGGATACGTTTCATCACTCGATTTTGGTTTTAAGCACAAAAAAATTATTCTAAATGCTAGTGTAGGCTATGGAAATGGAAAAAATTTTAACTCTAATGAATTTTTAGAAAGACTAAATAAGCAAGATGCTGAATTCCATAACTTAGTCCAAAGTGGTGAAACCAAACAAGATTTTGAGATCGTAAACAGATATTCTTTAGAAACTAGTTACGATCTGGATTCATTAAATTTGTTGTCATTTACAACAAGTTATTACCACAATAGAATGAATAATAATACTGCTCAATTCAATGAAATGAGTAACATAAATGACGACCTAATATATTCCTACAACCTAGATGAAAAGCACAAGAGCATTTGGAGGAACTATGATTTATCATTCAATTACAAAAGTATATCAAGAAATAAGAAAAATGTGTTTAATCTATCTTTATTAAAGGATAATGAATACATAAATCGGATCCAGGATCAAGTTGTTTTGGAAGGGGAAAACTATCAGAATATTCACTATTTAACTATTCTTGATGAGGAGTCAGATGAAAATTCTTTACAAATTGATTTTGTCCGGAATCTTTACAATTCAAATAAGCTTAATCTTGGATCAAAATTTGTTTTTCGTGACAACAATTCTAATAGCAGTAGAGTTTGGGAAAATGATGCAGATGCCGTAGAGGAAGATATTACTTTTGATAATAGCCAACGAATATTATCATTGTACTCAGAATACTCATTTAATCTACCGAAGAAATATAAATGGCATACTGGTTTACGTTTTGAAACAACAAATATTGACGCAAACTTTAACAGTTCTGAAGAATTTTCTTCAAGTTATACCAATCTATTACCGCATATACTAATATCTAAGAAAACTTCCTCGGGTATCATTATAAGTAGCGCATACAACTCAAAGATTAATAGACCAAGTATTCAAGCATTAAATCCTTCTTTATATGTCATTGATGCAAATAGTATCTATTTTGGAAACCCGAAATTAACCTCAGAATATCTAAGCACTATCAGTGTTGATTACAATAATAACTTGCACCTGATAAAACATTTTATTCAATTTTCATATTCTTTATCAAATAACACTATCCAAAACTATTCTTACATAGAAGATGACACATATTACACCACTTATACTAATGATGGTAAATTCAAAGAATTCAGTCTATTTATAAACCTTAGCGCTCGATTTACATCATGGCTTAACTCACGACTAAATGGCAGTCTAGATTACGTCAATATCAGTACACAAAATGAATCTAATTCAGGCTTTACGGGTATGGTATATGCAAGTGCCTATTTCAAACTTCCAAGAGCATACAATATTAACTTAAATGGGATGTATAGGTTTCCTAGAATATTAGCTCAAGGGATTAGTTACAATTATTATTCTTTTAGAGCTAAAGCCACCAAAGTTTTCTTTGATGACAGATTGAACGTTAGTTTTACAATGGAGCACCCATTCTGGGAAAATAGAAAGTATAGTAAGACTATTGATTCAGATTTCTTTCATATGCAAACAGACAAATATATTTTAGGTAGAACATTTTCAATTTCAGTTATGTATTCATTTAATGACAATAAAATAAAAAGTAGAAAGAGTGGAAAGAAAATAGTCAATAAAGATATAAAAGGGGGCATTAGTGCACAGTAAAGTTCATTCTTACAACATTAACCTAATGAATTACAACTCAGTTAGAAATGATGTTTTATCTTATTTAGGAACATTATTGGATCAGTATGATTTTTCAATTGTAGAAGATAATTCTTTATTCAAAGGAAATTCGTCAAAACTTCTAATATTATTTGAATTATATAGGTTAAAATCTAATCAGCAAAATCTGAATAATATACAGATCTTTGCTGATGATATTAAGGAGAATATAAATGATTACTCTGATTTATCATTTGGCAGTGGTGTATTTGGAGTGCTCTTTGTTTTGCTGTCTTTAAACAGAGAAAAAGTAATAAAGATTGACAGAGAACTAAAAATAAAGCATTTGTCACTTGCTGACGAATACCTTAATAACTTATTCAAACAAAAGAATTATGACTTACAACAAGGGGCAATAGGGCTGGGAATATATGCAATAGAATGTCTAAACAATAAGATTGACTCGAGAAACATATTAATTAAAATTACTGATTGGCTTATAGATAGTTGCAATAAAAAAGAAGATGGTGTATTCTGGAAATACTATTTGCAAAATCAAAATGGCTTAAGCATATGTATTGGACAATTGCATGGATTAACTTCAATTTTAACTTTTTTATCCATTGCCAGAAGGTATCTTAGTTTGAAGTACGTAGTTAAGATCGATGATTTAACTAGTCGAGGTTTAAAGTTTTTAATGTCAACTAGATATGCAACTAAAGGCAATTATTTTCCAATCGCCATTGACCTAAGCAATAGTAATAGATTTAATGATACCCGATCCAATATTACTTATTGTATGAGCGAAATAGGAATATACTTTGGACTTAAACGAATTAATGAACACATCAATATTATCTCATTAAATAAGGAAATTGTCCAGATAGATGAGTTCATATACAATAGTATAAACCTAAACAACTACACAAATCCGTTTTTTTGTCATGGTTTTACTGGGGCTCTTTATTATTTTATTTTAAAACATAAACCTGACTATTCATTATATTCTCTACAAATGATTGCAGAAATAGTTTCTAGATTAAAACAACAAGACATTAGCTTAGGAAATGCAAATTTACTTTCTGGCTCCACAGGAATTATTTTAACTCTACTTAAATTTTAAAGGTGATTCAATTTGGGAAAGAGCGTTGTTGCTCAAATGAGAAGATTATTATTGATTCATTTTTAGAATCAACAAATAAGCTAATTATAGAGAAGCTGCAAAAAAACCAAATTAACAAGCCTGGTTTGTATTCTGGAATGCTTGGGGATTTGCTCTTTTGTAGATATTATGCAGAATTATATAGCAAAGAATTGACCCTATATGAGAGTGTTGAAAATATTGTTTTAACCGAAGTGTTTAGTTAGGGTAATTGATAGCGATAAAATATTATTAATTATTCAACTAGGAATAGCGCTTCAAATAATGCAAATTGAATTTAGAGAAGATAATAACATAGAAAAAATTCTACATGCAATTGATGTTACATTAGAAAAGCACGTTCTCAATTCTTCGAAAAGAAATAAATATGATTTCTTCTCTGGATTATCTACAATTGGGTTATATTTTTACCTTCGAGAGAGTAAACCTCAGCAAGGTCTTTTTATGAATCAGTTATTTGCTGATTTTAAATCTAAAAATTTTATAATAGATAACAACCCCGGGGTTGCACATGGTTGGGGCAGTGCATTTCTTCTTTCGTTAAAAATTGCCCAAAAGAACCACAAAGTCAAAAGTGCATATTATGATTTCTTTAATGATATGCAAAAAATGGTGCTTCGAAAGGTTCAGGATGAAAACAATATCTTCCAATCTCGAACTGGCCACAAAATTCGAACGACTTCCTGGAGCAAAGGTATGCTTCCGATCTGTCTTGCTTTAGAAAAAAGTTACGAATTGTGCTCGGATTCATTGAGTTGTTTTGAACCAAGAAAGCTTGCTAAGAATATAATTAACTATTCAATATCGATTGAAAACTATGATGATCCTTGTCTATGTCACGGAACCGCCAGCATTGCTATGCTATGTGGTCAATTTTTGCCTATACCCTATTATACTGATGCAGCTACAAAGGCATGTGATAAATGGAACGGAGCATTAATTTCTCAATTAGAAACTACCGTAAGTCTTCGGTCTTTCACATATTGCGACCTTCATACTAGCGCTGTTTCTTTGATGGCAAAAAATGAGAATGACATTAACAACATTTAAGCGTTTGTATAAGGATTACCAGGAATCAGATTTGAACATAAAAGATTTCTGTACCAACCAAGATTTGGCTCCTTCCACTTTTTATTACTGGCGAAACAAATTGGAAGAGGCACTAGCACATGAGCCAGATAGCTTTGTTCCACTAGAATTTGACAGTAATCCGTTAGCGACGAACAATCAATCGAGTCCATCTATCATCAAGAGTAAGCCTACTTTAAATAATGATGCTCCCATTGAATTCGTATTTCCCAATGGCACCAAGATGCTACTAAGGGATAATATAAACACGCAAGTATTAAAAACAATTGTTCACTTATTTGATTAAGTCTGATGTTTCATTTACACGATAAACTTAAATACTTTCTATATCCGGCACCAGTGGATATGCGTAAAAGCTTTTACACACTCAGCGGCATTGTAAGCTCCTTGATGAAGCGTAATGTTCAGGACGGTGAAGTTTTTATATTTGTTAACCGTAGGCTGACCACCATGAAAATACTTCATCTAGAACACGGCGGGTTGGTAATTTACCATAAGAAGCTCGATAGTGGTGTTTTCAAACTTCCTGCATTTGATGAAAGCCTCACATCTCACATTATAAGTTGGCACGATTTAATGTTGATTGTAAAGAATGTGAAGCCTAAAAAAAGGCTCTTAAAGAGGTGACAAAAAGAAGCATTTTTTTAGGATTTTTAGATTGATAAAATTGGCTATAAGCCTTGATTTTACTATCTTTAAGCTCGTAATCAAGCAGTGATAAATGAGCGATTTTTCAAGCAATAAAGATGTGTTAATACAGGAGCTTCTCCAGGAACGTGACGAGATGTTTCAGGAGCTTTCCCGCTTGCGAAAAAATGACAATAGGGTTCTGGACACTTTGGAAGCTAAAAACAAAAAATTAGAGGCTATAGTCGCTAAAAAAGAGCAGCAAATTAAAAAGCTGATCGACCAGCTCGCTTGGTTTCGCCATAAGTTTTTTGGCAATTCTAGTGAAAAGCATATTGCCGAAGATCCCGATCAACGAAAGATCGATTGGGACGGACTGGAGGTCGTTGCAGAAGAGAAAGCTATCATTGAAAACGCAGAAAAAGAGCTTATCGAATATGAGCGCCGCAAGCCTGTAAAAAACAAGCAGAGGCCAGTTCGTCAACCACTTCCTGACCACCTTAGACGAGAGGTAGAAGTTATTGAACCGGAAGGTAAACAAGATAACTGGGTGCGTATTGGCGAAGAAGTAACAGAAATACTCGAACACAAGCCCGGAGAGGTATATGTACGTCGTATAGAACGTCCTAAATATGCAGTAAAGCAAGAATCAGTATCACCGGATATTGCTACAGATCAAAACACCGAAGAAGCATCAGCTATCCGTATTGGTTCAATGCCATTATTGCCTTTGCCACGCAGCAATGCAGGGCCTTCTTTATTGAGCGAGCTGATGATGAATAAATATTATTTCCACCAGCCTTTTAATCGCCAAATGGCCATGTTCAAAATGATTGGTATAAAATTACCTGCATCCACCATTAATGGTTGGTTTCAAGGAAGCTGTGATTTACTAAGAGCTCTTTATGCACGTTTAAAAGAAATCGTTCTAAAATCTGATTATATTCAGGTTGACGAAAGTACCATTCCTGTTATTAGCAACGAAAAGCACAAAGCACAAAAGGCTTATCTGTGGATGGCTCGATCAGTAATGAATAACTTGGTTTTCTTTCACTACGACAAAGGCTCCCGAGCACAAAAAGTGATACTTCCTTTATTAAAGGATTTTCAGGGAGCTCTTCAAACCGATGGATATCAGGCATATTCAATCTATGAGCAAAAGAAAGGTGTTTTACTTCTGGGTTGTTGGGCTCATGCGCGCAGGAAATTCTCCGAAAGTCTAAAAGAAGACAAAACGGGGGCTGAATACGCATTGGCACAAATTGCTAAAATCTATCAAGTTGAGCAAATGGCCACCGATCAGAACATGAATTACAAGCAAAGAGCTGAACTACGAAAGCGCTTGGCTTATCCAATCATGCGTGCTTTTGAAAATGGATCGAAGGCTATTACCCCAAAGCGCTACAAGGAGGAAAGATGAGTAAGGCGCTGGCTTATACATACAATCTTTTCTTACGTCTGTCTCGCTATCATCTTGATGGCCGATATCTGCCTGACAACAACGGAGCTGAAAATGCAATTAGGCCGGTAGCTGTTGGAAGAAGAGGCTATCTGTTTTGTGGCAACCATGATGCCGCAGAAAATGCAGCAATTATGTACTCACTACTGGGATGCTGCAAAGCCAGTGATGTAAATCCTCGCGAATGGCTTACAGATGTATTTTCTAAGATTGCGTTATACAACAGCAATTATGATTTAGACTTGGCTGATCTTTTGCCGCACAATTGGAAAAAGTCTAATAGTTGTCAGAATATTCCAAAAAACACCCACTAATTTCGATTAATTCCAAAAGATTCCAGTAAAACTTAGAGATTTCCAACGCTCCAATCGACATCCGGATTGGAGCATTTTTTTACTTTGCAATATGTAGCAGACCGCATATTTACTTTGTATAAGGATTACCAGGAATCAGGTTTGAACATAAAAGATTTCTGTACCAACCAAGATTTGGCTCCTTCCACTTTTTACTATTGGCGAAACAAATTGGAAGAGGCATTAGCACATGAGCCAGATAGCTTTGTTCCACTAGAATGAAAATAGCAAATTTAAAACCATCAATTTTTCGTAACAGTAAACCATCATTCTACAATAAAAAATATATTAATCAACCCTCTGATTGTTGAGGGAGCTTAGCGACTGAGGCAATCAGAGGGTTGATTGCTGCTCGAAGATTGTTTTTCTGTTTTCCATTCTGTAACTTTTACCTTCGAGTTTTACAACTTCACATTTAAACAATAATCTATCTAACAAAGCAGTTGCCAAGACTTCATCATCGAGCATTTCTGCCCATTGCTGAGGGGATTTGTTTGTTGTGATTATTACAGACGTTTGTTCGTGCAGATGATTTATCAGGTTGAAAAATGCAACTGCTTCATGTTTCTTAATAGGAAAAAGCATTATATCGTCTATAGCCACTAAATGAGCCTTTAAAAGACGATTATAAGTGTTAAGCGCACCAGATATCATTTCTTTCATTTTTAACACCGTTATTAGTTCCTCCATTGTGATAAAGTAAGCTTTATGACCAGATTTTACAGCATCGTTAATCAGTCCTGCCGCCACATACGTTTTTCCTGTTCCTGAGGGGCCCATTAGTATCAGGTTATAATTTTGTTCCATGCATAATAATTCCCGTAATTGTTTCAGTTGAGGCACAGTCATACCATTTGCCATGTTAAAGTCATACTTGTCCAGGTTGTGATCTTTGGGTAATCGGGCTAATTTCATTCTCCTGTCAAGATCTGTTTTCTTTCTGTGCTGCACCTCTCTTTGCAAGAGCTGTAATGCAAATTCCTGATAAGATGGTTTATCTATCTGTGCCTGATGAAGCACTGCTTCTGGTTCGTTTTTCATCTTTGTTAGCCGTAAAATATCGGCATAGTTTTTAATTTGATCTAATAGCTTCATTTTCTAATTCATTATTGATTCATATTCATTGATATCACTTTTCTGAGGTTGCATATCAGCATTTTGTTGCTTATTCAGATTGCCGGTTTCTATACAAACATTGTGTTTTACATTCTTTAGAGCTTGCTCATTTTCAAAATAATTCAGAACTTCGGCGAAACGATTGGCATTTAGTATCTGATTTTCATAACAGTAAAGCAGGGCTAAGTTGATTATTTCCTGAGATGAACTTTCAATGTTCTTTTGTATAACTCGGAGATTATCATGAAAATACCGGGGTTTATCTTTCTCTATTGCTGCCAAATATTGTTCGGCTTGAGGAATATATCTTAAGCTTTCAAAAACCAGCTTATAGGTTTTTTGCAGAGTCTTTGACTTTTCCCTTGCATGGTCATTATTTTTAATAATCCGACCTGTATCTAAAGACAGCTCATGTGTGGCCAGCAACTGGTTATCAATCGTATAAAAGAAACGCTTCATTTCTTTTTCTTCCAGTAAAACATTGGCACCCCTGTCTTGATATGTACCCAAAGGCAAGCTGTAGTAATTACTTCGATAAAGTACCGTGTTATCTTTTCTCACAGGATATATCGGCAAGTTTAAAAATGGTTTTTCCGGTTTTCCACTATAAGTCAGCAGGTATTGCTTTTCTTTTTCCCACTCTTGCTTTGGAATACGCCTGGTTGTACCATGTATCTTCGCATTTCCAGTGCGATCAAGCCATTGTAAAACTTCTTTTTGCAACCTGTCAATATCTTGGAATACTCTTCCTTTCAGATAATTGTGTTTTACGTATTTTACTACATTTTCAACTTTTCCTTTGCTTTCAGGGTCAGCTTTTCTGCAAAATATTACCTTAAAGGGATGTGCATTTGTAAACTGCATAAATCCATCAGTAAGAAGAACATCGCCAAGATTTTCATCTTTTACAAAAACACGATCCTGATCGTAGATTATTCGACGGGGGATTCCCTCAAAATATTCGAATGCCAGTTCATGTGCATAATTTGCTGTCTCTGTAGTAAATGGTATTCGTTGACAGTAAACAAACTTTTGTCGGGAACGGGAAAGTACCATTGTAAAAAAGTAAATCTTAATTCTGCCACTTCCACTACTAAGCATTCGGTATGATCCAAAATCTACTTGTGCCTCTTCTCCATATTCTGTTTCGGGAAGCTTCTCGTATTGGCGTGGAAGTTTCTCTTTATGTTTGGGTATATTTTGTTCCTTTCTTACTGTTTGAACAAAATTATAGACTGTTTTACTACTTACATTCGGCAGATCAGAATAATGTTCTTTTAATCTATCTTCAATCTGAGCTGCTGATAAATAGGGGCCTCTCTCCAGTAATTCTTTGACAAAATTATAATACTCATTTAGTTTTTTTGGCATTCGCCGTGGAGTACTAATCCATGCTAGAAATTGTGCTTCGCTCATGGAAAGGTATTTACGTACAGTTCCCCTGTCGATACCTAACTCTAATTTGATTTGACTTTGGTTTAGTCCTTGTGATGATAATTCTTTAACTTTGTACCACATAAAAACTTTTTGGTTTTTATTCATAGCCTTCTTCGTTTCTGTTTTGCAACTTAAAGATGAAGGCTATTTTTTATCTTTACAAATGATGATTTTCAATTGCGAAAATTTGATGGTACAAAGTTTCTATTTACAAGAGTAAAACAGAATTATTCCAAAGGCACAGGAGTTGACAAGATGTCGTTTGCAGATATTGAGAAATATGGTGTATCCAAATTCCTCAAGGAGTTGCAAACAGAACTTCGTACCAATACCTACCGAAGTCAGGCTGTTCGTCAGGTAGAAATCCCGAAGGAGAAGAAAGGTGAGTTTCGCATGTTGGGTATTCCCACCATAAAAGACAGAGTAGCACAAATGGCTGTTAAGATGCTGATTGAGCCACTTTGGGAAGCCGACTTTATTACTACTTCATATGGATTTAGACCCAAACGGGGGGCACAGGATGCAATCAAGCAAATCAAACAGAATATCTACGATGGACATCATTTCATCTATGATGCAGATTTATCGAAATACTTCGATACCATTCCTCACGATAAACTGTTTGTACTGCTTAAAGAACGCATCAGTGACAAAGGAATTCTGGATATTATCGAACAGTGGTTAACAGCCCCAAAACAATTAAAGAACGGAAAGTTGTTGTCGAGTACAGCAGGTACGCCGCAAGGAGGGGTTATTAGTCCATTGTTATCGAATATTTACCTACATGCTTTTGACCGAATAGTCAATAATTCAAAGAGTAAATTCTCCAAAGCAAACATACGAATTGTGCGTTATGCCGATGACTTTGTGCTTATGGGAACTTACTATTACAGCAGAGAAATATTAGCACATATCGATTCATTAATGACACGGATGGGGCTTGCCATCAATAAGGAAAAGACAACTATTTTGCATGTGCATAAGAAAAGCCTATTCTTTTTGGGGTTTGAGTTCAGGGTAATCCGCTCCAAATTCGCTTGGAACAGGAAGAACTATACCAACGTCCGCCCGAGTATGAAATCAAGGAGTAAACTCTTTGCCAACATTCGTGAGCTTTTAGCAAAACGTAGGCATTGGAAGATTGAACCTTTGCTTTACAAGCTCAACTCATTATTAATAGGTTGGCTTAATTATTTCTCTATAAGTAAGGTAACGCACATTTGGGAAACCATAAAGGTTATCATCAAACACTTGGATTATAAACTATTTAAATGGCTCAAAAGCAAAGGACGTAAAGCGCACAAGTCGCTTCGCCAGCGACCATACAGTACTTTTGTACAAAGCAAAAGGCTGTTAGACTTGGAAAAGTATGCACGCTTGAAAACCCTTGCGAAAGCTCAATGAAGAACTCTATCGGTAAGCCGTATGAGGGAAAACTTCACGTACGGTTTGATGAAGGGGGCGCTGATAGTTTACTTATTATTGCTACTTTTAGAAGTAATAATGGGAGTAAGCTATCAGGCTCTACTCTACTGCACAAGCAAAAGAAACGACATTTCGACATTTGGATGACCTAAAGACATGACTATTGGTCATTATGATATTTAATCGTATCTTTGAAATAAAAAGATGTTTGATAGAACAATTGAAAACACAATAAAGGAAAAAATCAACAGTGGGAAAGCTATCGTTGTTGTTGGTGCACGACAAGTAGGAAAAACAACTTTACTAAACGAGATTCTAAAAGACAAAGATTATTTATTCCTTGACGCTGATGACCCTGCAACAAGAAATCTATTACAAAGCCCAACGACAGAACAAATTCGCACATTTATTGGCGATTACAAATACATATTTCTTGACGAAGCTCAAAGAATAGCAGGAATCGGTTTGACTTTAAAAATCATTACTGACCAATTCAAAAAAGTTCAGTTATTTGTAAGTGGTTCTTCATCATTTGATTTAGGAAATGAATTGAATGAGCCATTGACGGGCAGAAAATGGGAATATGAATTGTTTCCAATATCTTGGGAAGAATACGAAAATAAAATCGGATTCATAAAATCAGAACAGCAAATAGAAAACAGATTACTCTATGGGCTTTATCCCGAGGTTATTAATAATCAAGGTAAAGAGCGGGAGACTTTGAAAAATCTTGTAAATAGCTATTTGTATCGTGATATTTTAGCATTTTCAGATATCAGAAAACCTGAAGTCCTTGATAAACTATTACAAGCTTTGGCTTTACAAATGGGAAGCGAGGTGAATTATAATGAAATATCTCAACTGATTGGAATTAATAAAATTACAGTTCAAAAATACATTGACATCCTAGAAAAAGGATATATTGTTTTTAAACTTAATAGCTTTAGCCGAAATATTAGAAATGAAATTAATTCTACTTTAACAGATTTATTGCTTTGAATAACAGAGGTCTATGTCACGCTGTCGCTTTTCATGTCGCTGCTGCAGTTTTTCCAGCATCCGTTCATCGGTCATTTCACGATAAAATTTGTATACCATAAAATCCATAATGTCTCTTGCCGACAACAATGGGACTTCGTCTTGATTCAATAGTTTTTCTTTCAGCATAAAGCTGCCCACCATTAAGTTGAGGGCTACTTGGTGATGCCATGACAGCCATTTGCGGGTTTGGAACTGATCCAAGCCTACTATCTGTTTTTGCTCTTTGAAGCTATGCTCAATGAAAAAGCGTTGTGCCTGCATGTATGCCAGCGCCTGATGCGTGTATTGAGCAAGTTCTGCGTTAGTGAACGAATATTTTATTTCTACTCCCTGCTTTGTCTTTCTTTTCGAAATGACCAGCAACCGTTTCTCAACAATGTTCTGAACCTTATCCCAAATGTAAACTGTCTTAAAATGGAACAATCCCTTCAGCTTTCCCTTGGCAGAATCACGAATGTCAAGCTTTTTCCAGTCCTTGTTTGTAAGCGTTTCTATATATTCGTTAGCGTTTACCGATGGGGTGCTTGCCTTCGGCCTTTTGGGTGGGCGCCCACGATTGCTCTTTCGCTCTGGAATATGTAGTTCTGGTTTTTCAAGGTGGATTTTTTGATCGCTATGAATGTCAAGCATGTACACCAAACCCATATCCTCAACCGAACGGGTAAACGCAAGGTCATTGCCATAAAGTCCATCCCCCCCCAACGTAATCGAACTCGATACCCATTTCCAGTTGGTGCTTCACAATATCTGTAGCCAGCTCCGGTTTTGTCTTGAAAACCCTGTCCTCTTTGGGGATGCCAGCAGTTTCACACCTGGCGTTGTTAGTACACCATGACCTTGGAAGGTACAGTCTCGTGTCGACCAACGCTGCATATTTGTCCGTGCACAAGCAACCAAAAACTGCAACCTGCGAGTTTGCAGTCTTCCCAACGTTCCCGCAATACTGGTGATCAACACCAATGCTTTTGTCACCTTTTTTCACCCATCCGCTTTCGTCTATGAGTAATCCTTTTAATTTTTGGTTTGGGAGTGATTGGTCTACCTGATTTGCTATTTGGTCGATGACAGCTCTTGCATCCCAATTGGATTCGGTGATAAAATGCTGCATCTTATGGTAGTCTGCGTTTAATGTCTCAGTGATGCGTTCGATGTTTTTCAAATCGCTTAAAGCTAGACCTTCGACGTATTGAGTAGCTTTGTCGAAGTTGGATTTTGTTCTATTTTTAAAATGGTGCTGAAATTCAGATAAATACACTTCAAGTCGGTTGTTGACCGCTAGCAGTGTTTTACCATTATTCGTATATTTTTTTAAGTTTTTCGCCCGTTACCCATTGCAAACTTGAGTTTTGTTCTTTGTTTCAATTGCAATATACTAATTTACTGTTTATTACGAAAGAAAAACAATACTAAATTATCGTTTTTTCAGTGATCATTTTAATCTGTTAAAGTAGAATTAAGCAGAATCGGAAAATCTATTTTTATGACAATGGTATCCGAAATATGATTATTGGGAACTTTAACCAATTAGATTTGAGAGTTGATAAAGGCGCTTTATGGGAAAATTTTCTCGTGTCAGAAAGGAGAAAACAAAATATGTACAAAGATACTTTTGCAAAAATGTATTTCTGGAGAACAAAACAACAACAGGAAATTGATTTTGTAGAAGAGAGTAATGGACAAATTACTGGATTTGAATTTAAGTGGAATAATAAAAAGACTAGATTTCCTCAGAATTTTATAGCTACATATGAAGCTGAGGGGCACGTGATTGACAGGAATAATTTTAGAGAATTTGTAAAAATATAGCAATGCCAGAGCACAACATTTTGTAAACGTAATGGCAGGCAAAGTGTTAAATATCAAGGTTTGTAGCCCGCTCAAACAAAATAGTAGTTTGACAGGAAACAACCACGCAACCTGCCACTACTCATACAATTTACCGTGTACGCCGAGAGAAGAGAGGCGATTATAAGTAAATCTCTTCATAAGTCGAGAGCCTTGGGAATCGAGAGATGAAATTGGCTATAGATATTCAGTGGGTGTAATTCCCACCCATCCAAAGCCCGCTAGCGGGATGGCAGATAATCCAATGGGTGATTCCGTAAGGATAGCAGAATTGAACGAAGAGAAATCATGAGCACCGAAAGGAATAAGCTTTGATAAATAAATGTGTATTAAGTAGTAGTCCAATCATGCGTGCTTTTGAAAAATGGATAGAAGGCTATTACCCCAAAGCGCTACAAGGAGGAAAGATGAGTAAGGCGCTGGCTTATACATACAATCTTTTCCTACGCCTGTCTCGCTATCATCTTGATGGCCGATATCTGCCAGACAACAACGGAGCTAAAAATGCAATTAGGCCGTTAGCAGTTGGAAGAAAAGGCTATCTGTTTTGTGGCAACCATGATGCCGCAGAAAATGCAGCAATTATGATTTAGACTTGGCTGATCTTTTGCCGCACAATTGGAAAAAGTCTAATAGTTGTCAGAATATTCCAAAAAACACCCACTAATTTCGATTAATTCCAAAAGATTCCAGTAAAACTTAGAGAATTCCAACGCTCCAATCGACATCCGGATTGGAGCATTTTTTTACTTTGCAATATGTAGCAGACCGCATATTTACTGAATATTAAACTATCAATAAAACGACCGCAGGGCAGGCCAGAACAATAGCCCCGGGGCCGGCGTTGGCGAGAGAGCTTCAAGGGCGCACTCGAGGAGGTCGTGTGGCTGGCCTAGCGCGAAAGAAGAGAGTGCAGGATGGAATTGGAGCTCGGTGCGGGTTGATAGCGATCTATTGTTCTAGACTTTTTTGGTCCTTTTTGTGGCAATGACAAAAAGGACATGACGATAATTTTCAATCAATGAGTGATTCTCATTTGAAAGCTCAACTATCAGGTTAACGAGCGCAGGGTTGGCCAGAACAATAGCCGTGGTCGGCGGCGAGAGCTGTAACGCGGAAAATGCATTAGAAAATCTATTACGTCTTTAAATGGCTTCAAAAGAAGTCACTACGTTACTTTTCTTCAACTCACCATAGTAGTTGCTATGGCTCGTCTCAGAAAAGCCTTCTTTTTTGTAGTAACCATGATGCCGCAGAAAATGCAGCAATTATGATTTAGACTTGGCTGATCTTTTGCCGCATAATTGGAAAAAGTCTAATAGTTGTCAGAATATTCCAAAAAACACCCACTAATTTCGATTAATTCCAAAAGATTCCAGTAAAACTTAGAGAATTCCAACGCTCAAATCGACATCCGGATTGGAGCATTTTTTTACTTTGCAATATGTAGCAGACCGCATATTTACGGAATATCGTCCATCATATGTAATACCATTGACTTTATATTTGGATCTATACGCCATAGTTATTGTTACATTCAGCATAGTCAAAGTAAACTTTGTTACACAGAGCTACTTTATGGCAGAATAAATGTGGGATCTCTTTTTTTTGTGGTTGTTGAATTAATAACGACACCGGTTAACTATATTTAACAAATACAAATGATGGTCTGCTTTCTGTAAAATATAATCGTGGGCATGTGCTTGTGTATTAGCAATATATTGTCTTTTAGATGGACAGAAATAGACGCCGATATAAAGGGCAAAACGTTAAAGATAATCAATAAAAAATTAATTACAAGTGATTTTTCTTGGATTGTAATGATTTTGCAAATACTTTCGCCAATCGTTTTCCTAACATTTGTCATGAAAAGGGATACGTTAATCTAATTTAAGATTAAAGGTACTGCAAATTTTTTAAACTTTGCAGGGTGAGTATAAACCAAAATTATGTGTGTATGAGAAAGCTAAAACTATTGTTATTAGTTGTTTTAGCAGGACCAGGATTTTTATCATTTATCAATGGAATACCAGAGCCTTCAATAGGTTTAGGGATAGGAGATAAGGTACCTGAGTTAAGAACTACGTTACTGAACGGTTCCGACTTTGATTTAAAATCGTTACAAGGAAAGATGGTTTTAATTGATTTTTGGGCTTCGTTCGATGGAGAGTCTCGCGTAGATAATCATCAAAAGATGATGCTTCAAAAGAAATTTGCGAATAGTAAATTTTACAATGGAGAGGGTTTTGTTGTTGTTTCAATCTCTCTCGACAGATTTAAATCGCCTTTGGCCAAAGCTATTAAGGAAGATGGGCTAATCAATGCCCTGCATATCTGCGACTATCAAGGAGCGGAATCTTCTATCGCAAAAAGCTTTGAAGTAAAGGAGCCAGTCAATTACCTGATTGATGGAGACGGCCGTTTGGTGGCGCGTGGCTCAAGTATTAACAAAGTGGCTGAGTCACTGGAGTACCTTCACAGAAATTAATTTTCTTCTTTCAATATTTTTTTTAAAAATATACAAATAACTAAGTTTGCTTAAGGATTTGGTTGGGGGTGATTTGCATCCTTAAATCATTTCCTTTAAATTTTAGGCAAGATTCTTGTTAGTGATGAACTTAAGTTTGTAATAAGCCTTAAACATTTACAACAGTACAGCTGTTTGATGTATGTTTTATTTAGCAATTAAATAAATATAGATATGAAGAATATGAAGTTAAGAAAGTACGGCATTGCACTGATGGCATTGTTCTTATTTAGCATTCAAATGAGTGCAAAGGATAATGTTAAGGTGGGGCTTGAGATAGGGGATAAGGCCCCAGATATTAAATTGTTATCGCCCGAAGGTGAGGTGATTGCTCTTTCGTCTCTCAAGGGAAAAATGGTTTTAATTGATTTCTGGGCATCATGGTGTGGACCTTGTCGTCATGAAAATCCTAACGTAGTAGGGGTGTATAATGATTATAAAGACAAGAAATTTGTCAATGGCAAAGGATTTACGGTTTACAGTGTTTCTCTTGATAAGTCAAAGGAGCGTTGGGTTAAAGCCATTGAAGACGATAAGCTCACCTGGACCAACCATGTAAGTGACCTTTTAGGTTGGGGTTCTAAAGCAGCCAAGGTATATGGAGTGAGAGGAATACCTGATAATTTTTTGATTGATGGTGATGGAATTATTGTGGCAAAAAGATTAAGAGGCCCATATTTAGGTGCTGCTCTTAAGAAGCTTGAGAAATAGAGATATCTTTTATCTTACACAAATATATGGCAGTGCATCGAGAGTATGTACTGCCATTGTTAGTTGTATGTATGACATTTTAGTAAAAACATCTTAAAACGCTGTCAATTTGTCCAAAAAAGCAGCGATGGCAAAATTATTGTTAAGCCAAAGCCAAATAAACGAAATAATAATAAAATAATATAATGGCAAACAAAGGATCAAAAAAACATCAGAAGGAGGAAGAAATAGAAGAGAAGGTAACCGCTAATGATACTGATGCACAAGAGGAGCAAGTAGAAGAAACGGTAGAGGAGGGTGTAGATAAGGATGAGAATGAAGAAAACACAGAAGAGCTGTCAGATCAAAGCGAGGAAGAAATGAGTGAAGAAGAAAAGAAAATAGAGGAACTGTCATTAAAAGTTTCTGAATTAAACGATCGGTATCTGCGTTTAACGGCAGAGTATGATAATTACCGTAAACGTACTTTGAAGGAACGTATGGAGTTAATGAAGACTGCCGGAGAAGGACTGTTGAAAGGTCTTTTACCCGTGGTGGATGATTTTGACAGGGCAATTTTGCATTTAGACGAAGCCTCTGATTTGGAAGCTGTAAAAGAAGGCATAGATTTGATCTACAATAAATTTCAGGAGTTTTTAAAACAGAATGGTGTGGTTGAGATTGAAGCCAAAGAAAAAGATTTTGATACAGATTTGCATGAGGCGATTACCAAAATTCCCGCTCCTACAGAGGAGATGAAAGGAAAAGTGATGGACTGCGTTGAGAAAGGTTATATGTTGAATGATAAAGTGATGCGCTTTTCAAAAGTTGTTGTAGGAGAATAAACAGGATCTGATAATTAAGTTATGTCGAAAAGAGATTATTACGAAGTACTAGGAGTATCTAAGAACGCCACAGCGGAGGAAATTAAAAAGGCCTATCGGAAAAAAGCCATCCAATTTCACCCAGATAAGAACCCAGGTGACAAAGCAGCAGAAGAAAAATTTAAAGAGGCTGCCGAAGCTTATGAGGTGTTGAGCGATCAACAAAAGAAATCACGTTACGATCAGTATGGTCATGCAGGTGTTGGTGGAGCTTCCGGCGGTGGTTATGGCGGAGGAGGTATGTCTATGGACGATATTTTCTCGCACTTCGGCGATATATTCGGAGGTGGTGGATTCGGTGGATTTAGTGGTTTTGGTGGTTTTAATGGTGGCGGTGGTCGTCAGCGTGTTAATAAAGGATCTAACCTGCGCGTGAAAGTGACTCTTACCCTGGATGAGATACTAAATGGGGTTGAAAAGAAAATTAAAGTAAAGAAATATGTGCCTTGTAAGCACTGTAAAGGTTCTGGTGCTGATGGTGGTGCTTCGCACAGTACTTGTACTACGTGTAATGGCTCTGGGCAGGTAACCCGAATATCAAATACCATACTGGGACAGATGCAAACCGCATCTACTTGTCCTACTTGTGGAGGAGAAGGTAAAATAATTACCAATAAGTGTAAATATTGTGCAGGAGAAGGTATCGAGAAGGATGAGGAGGTAATTCCTATTAATATACCTGCTGGAGTCGAAGAGGGTATGCAGTTGTCGGTATCTGGTAAAGGTAATGCCGCACGTCGGGGTGGAATCAATGGTGATTTGTTAGTGCTTATACATGAGGAAGAACATCCGGAGTTGGTTCGTGATGGAAGAGACTTGTTATACAACCTTTTTGTTAGTATCCCAGATGCTACCTTAGGTGCGCCAGTAGAAATACCAACACTGGAAGGTCGTGTAAAAGTTAAGATTGAAGCTGGTACACAGCCGGGTAAAGTGTTACGACTTAGAGGTAAGGGATTGCCAGAGGTGAACGCATATGGAAGAGGGGATTTGTTGGTGAAAATAAATGTGTGGATTCCTAAAGACCTTTCTCGTGATGAGAAAAAAGCGCTGGAAAAAATGGCTGAGTCGGATAGTTTTACTCCGAAACCATCATCGCATGAAAAGAATTTTTTTAGTAGAATGAAAGATATGTTTTAGTAAAAAAAAAGCCTCATTTCAAAAATGGGGCTTTTTTTACTAGCACATGTGTTTATTAGATCACCTTTAATTCTTTTCCTATTTTAACAAAGGCATCAATGGCCTTGTCTAAATGTTTTTTCTCGTGTGCTGCTGAAATCTGAATTCTAATTCGTGCTTGTCCTTTGGGTACTACCGGATAATAGAATCCAATAACATAGATACCCTCTGCCAATAGTTTTTCAGCGAATTCTTGCGATAATTTTGCATCGTAAAGCATCAAAGCTACAATGGCAGAATTTGTGGGTTTGATATCGAAGCCAGCTGCCTGTATCCTTTCTTTAAAATAAGCAGCATTTTCAACTACTTTGTCGCGATACTCCGTAGATTCGGTGAGCATATCAAACACTTCAGATGCGGCCCCTACAATGGCTGGAGCCAAGGAGTTAGAAAATAAATAAGGACGAGAACGTTGACGAAGCATATCAATAATTTCTTTTTTGCCACTGGTGAACCCGCCTAAAGCACCACCCAGTGCTTTACCCAGAGTACTGGTGATAATATCAACACGATCCATTACATTGTGGTACTCGTGAGTTCCACGGCCTTTTGTGCCAATAAAACCCGAGGCATGACTGTCGTCTACCATCACCATGCTGTTGTATTTTTCGGCCAAATCACAAATTTCATTTAATTTAGCAATATCGCCGTCCATTGAGAAAACGCCGTCGGTAACGATGATTCTGTAGCGTTGTTTTTGAGATTTTTTAAGTTGCTCCTCCAGATCGGCCATGTTGGCGTGCTTGTATCTGTAACGAGCTGCTTTACACAAGCGAACTCCATCAATAATAGAAGCGTGGTTTAGTTCGTCAGAGATAATGGCATCTTCAGCACCTAATAATGGTTCAAAGACACCACCGTTGGCATCAAAGCATGCCGCATATAATATGGTGTCTTCTGTGCCAAGAAATTTAGCGATCTTTTGTTCCAGTGTTTTATGAATATCTTGTGTGCCACAGATAAAACGGACCGACGACATCCCGTAACCGTGGGTATTCATCACATCCTGCGCCGCTTTTATCACTCGGGGATGCGATGAGAGTCCCAGGTAGTTGTTGGCGCAGAAATTCAATACATGTTCGCCAGTGCTCACTTGAATGTCTGCACCTTGAGCCGTGGTAATAATTCTTTCATTTTTATATAAACCCGATTCTTTGATTTGATCAAGTTCCTGAATAAGGTGATCTTTGAAATCTCCGTACATAGTATTTGATATTAAAGTTTGTTCAAAATTAGAAAGTTCAGGCGGCTAAAAAAATGATTTGTGCAAGGTAATGCAAGTAAAAAAGCAAACAGATGAACGAAGATTTTCGTCTGTTCTATTGAAAGTCTTGTCTTTGAAGCTTTCTTATCAAAGACAGAAAAAACGGTCGTTTTCTTGCAGTCACTATGTATATTCACGAAGGAAAATTATTTACTGTATTTATACGATCAGCCTGTGTTTTTGTCACAATAATTTAAAAAAAATACGTTTGATTGATGGAGATAGAATGAAGCCAGGTGATTGTTTGATTGAACAATGATGCCTTTTGTCTAAAAAACAATTGTCTCAAACAATTAAATATTACTTTTGCCTATAGAGGGGATGTTGAATTACTAAATCACAAGCGTGTTTAAAGCATGTATTTAAAGTCAAGATATAAAGTTAAACTTAGGTTAAAGATAGCATATGTTTTTGTGGGACTGTTTGTTGCTATTACTTTTAGCAGAGCGCAGGATAAATTTGAGGTGGGAGGGTATATGGGCACATCCTATTATATGGGTGATCTGAATCCTCAAAAACAATTTTACCAACCCAGTTTGTCATTTGGAGGGATAGCACGTTATGTACTCAATGATAGATATGCGGTAAAAGGCACCCTTGGAATAGCAGGTTTAAAAGGAAGTTACCCAAATAATAATGTATTGTTTCCCGAAGGTGAAGTGCCTTATTCTTTTGAAAGGAAGGTGGCCGATGGAACGGTACAGATGGAATTTAATTTTAAGTCGTACGATCATCCTTTTGTGAGTACAACTACTTTTACACCGTATATTTCATTGGGCTTTGGTACAAGTGTTTATAAAAGATTTTCGACAGAAACTGGAAATAATTCACAACAAACGGTTTTTATATTATCTTTGCCTTTCGGTATTGGTGCCAAGTATAAAATAAACAGGTGGATAAGGGTTGGAGCGGAGTGGAGTTTCAGAAAAACTTTTGTTGACGATTTAGATGTGGTTGGTTCAGATTTGCCAGTAAATACAGCGGATCCGTATGGATTCGATAATGAAGGAAAAATACATAATAATGATATTTACTCGGTTGCGAGTGTGCATCTGACGTTTAGTTTATTTAGAAGAAAGGCACAGTGTAATAGTGGTTTTTAAAAAAAAGGCAAAGACAAATTATAATATGTCAGTAAAGGATAAACTGATAAAGGAAAGATTGCCCAAGCATGTGGCCATCATCATGGATGGCAATGGACGTTGGGCAAAAAAGAGAGGAAACTCAAGGGTTTTTGGGCATAAGAATGGCGTCAAAGCCGTTCGGGCAGTAACAGAAGCTGCCGCAGAATTGGGTATTGGGTATGTTACATTATATGCTTTTTCCACCGAAAACTGGAACCGTCCCAAACGCGAAGTGGATGCCTTGATGTCGTTGTTGGTTTCTACCATTAGCTCCGAAACAAAAACATTGATGGAAAACAATGTAAAGTTAGGTGTAATTGGTTGTGTGGATACCTTACCCAAAGATGTGCATCGTAAGTTGATGGAGTGCATGGAAAAAACGTCACAAAACAATGGTCTCACCTTAAATTTAGCCTTGAGTTATAGTTCTCGTTGGGAGATTACCGATGCAGTTCGTAAGATAGCACGGATGGTTAAAGATAATGAATTAGAACCTGATGATGTAAATGCCGAGATAATTTCCAATAACTTAACTACTGCCAATATACCCGATCCTGAACTAATGATCAGAACAAGTGGTGAATTACGCATAAGTAACTTTTTGCTTTGGCAGTTGGCTTATGCCGAACTTTATTTTTGTGATACGCTCTGGCCCGACTTTCAGAAGGAAGATTTTTATGAGGCTTTGAATGATTATCAAGGCAGGGAAAGAAGATTTGGAAAAATAAGCGAACAATTAACAAAATAGAAATATTTAGATTCAATATATAATGCTGAAACATTTTACACTTTTCTTTATCATTCTCACTATACTCCCCACTTTATCATTTGCTCAAAATCAGGATAATGTGCCCGTTATAAGCTATTCGGCAACTCCCCGTAAATACGAGATAGCTGAAATTAACGTCACAGGTATCCAAAATTATGATCCAAAAATCCTCGTGAACCTTTCAGGACTTCGGGTTGGACAAAAACTGAATGTTCCAGGTGAAGAAATATCGGAAGCTATTCGAAAATATTGGGAACATGGACTTTTTTCGGATGTGAAAATTGTAGCCACTAAAATTGAATCCGGAAAAATATGGCTCGAAATTCAACTGTTGGAGCGACCTCGTTTGTCAGATATCAATTATTATGGCCTGAAAAAATCGGAAGTTGAAACTGTTTCTGAAAAAGTAGCCATGATGAAAGGAAGTCAAGTAACTCCTTATTTGATTACACGATCTGAGAAATATATTACTGATTATTTTGTGGCCAAAGGCTTTTATAATACTGAGGTTCGTGTAGTACAAAAGGATGATACCACCCAAGTAAACCATGTCTATCTGGATATTACCGTAGATAAAAAAGAGAAAGTAAAGGTTCGTTCTCTTGAGTTTTTAGGTAATACTGTATTTTCAGATAGTAAGTTGAACCGAACCATGAAGAAGACCAATGCTAAAGGAAAAATAAAGAATTTCTTTCGTACCAAAAAGTTTATCAACGAAACTTATCAGGAAGACCTTGTGGCTGTAATAGATAAATACAATGAGTTTGGTTATCGTGATATGATTATCGATTATGACTCCATTGCTAAAAATGATGATAATACAGTAGATATTAAAATTAAGGTTGAAGAAGGAGCTAAGTATTACTTAGGGGATATTTCATGGATTGGAAATAGTATTTACCCTGGGGAGTATCTGAGTGCTATGCTGCGTTTGAAAAAAGGAGATGTTTTTAACCAAAAATTATTGGATGAGCGCTTGTTTCAGGATGATGATGCGGTGCATAATTTATACATGAATAATGGTTACCTGTTTTCGAATATTCAACCTGTTGAAGTAAATGTGTATGGTGATACCATCGATTTAGAGATGAGAGTGTATGAAGGAAAACAAGCTACTATAAATAATATTGTTATTAATGGTAATACCAAAACGCATGAACATGTGGTTCGTCGTGAAGTGCGTACCAAACCGGGACAGTTATTTAGTAAATCAGAATTGATTCGTACCATACGTGAGCTATCACAATTGGGGCATTTTAATCCGGAAAATATCCAACCTGATGTACAACCGAATCCTGAGGATGGTACTGTTGACCTAGTATATAACCTCGAAGAGAAAGCCAACGACCAGATAGAACTTTCAGGAGGTTGGGGAGCAGGTATGTTTGTGGGATCTCTAGGTCTTAAGTTTTCTAACTTCTCTGTTCGTAATATATTTAACAAAGAGTCTTGGCGTCCTTTACCTACAGGTGATGGTCAAACATTGTCCTTAAGGGCGCAGACGAATGGAAAATATTACCAATCATATAGCTTTTCGTTTACCGAGCCTTGGTTGGGAGGGAAAAGACCAAATTCCTTAACCGTTTCGGCTTACCGCTCTATTCAATCGAGTGTTTCGGATAGTTATTATAGTAATTATAACAGTTACTTTAGCAGCGGTTCATATGGGGGCTACGGTAATACTTATGGATATTCACAATATGACGCTTCTGATTTTGATCAGCATATGAAAATATTTGGAATATCAGTTGGTTTTGGAAAACGTTTGACATGGCCTGATGACTGGTTCTCTTTATACGCCGAAGTGAGTTATCAACACTATGACCTACTGGATTGGCAGTATTTTATCATGCAAAATGGAGTGTCACAGAATTTACATTTTAAATTTATTTTTTCACGTAACTCTATTGATAATCCATTGTATACACGTAGAGGATCTAATTTTTCTTTCGGCGTAGAATTTACACCTCCTTATTCGGCCTGGATTGATAAGAATTATAAGAGTCTGTATAATACGACTATCTCTGGGGATACGGATGAGAGAGCTGATGCTCAGGAAGAATTATACGATTATATCGAATATCATAAGTGGACCACCCAAGGATCTATCTTTACCCCTCTTGATAAATCTGAAAAGTTAGTATTGATGGGAAAATACGAGATGGGATTTTTAGGGTATTACAACGAATATGTTCGCTCTCCGTATGAAAAATTTATGCTGGGAGGAGATGGAATGTCGGGCTATAGTATGTATGGTAGCCAAACTGTAGGTTTAAGAGGGTATGAAAATTCATCCTTAACGCCCAGAAACAGATATGGTAGTTATGATGGTAACATCTATAATAAACTCACCTTTGAAATGAGATATCCATTGACCTTACAGCCATCAGCACAGGTGTATGCATTGGGATTTCTCGAGGCCGGTAATGCTTGGAGCGATTTTCAAGATTATAATCCTTTCGACCTAAAACGTTCTGCTGGTGTTGGTGTGCGTATCTTTCTTCCTATCTTTGGTTTGATGGGGATAGATTGGGGTTACGGATTTGATGAAGCACAAGTTCAAGGTTCCAATGGAAGTCAATTCCACTTTGTGATTGGACAGCAATTTTAATTGTGGATTGATTTTTGAGATACAAAAAACTAGATGTAGTGTTTAACCAATAATTATAGACATGAAGAAAATAGTTTTTATTGCGATAATACTTGGAATGAGCTTTGCGCTACAAGCGCAAAAATATGCTTTTGTGGATACTGAGTATATATTAAAGAATATACCAGCATTTGAGGCAGCTAATGAACAATTGAACCAGACTTCGCAGGGCTGGCAGAAAGAAATAGAAGCCATTTATGCAGAGGTGGAAACCATGTATCAGAACTATCAAACTGAGAGTGTGTTTTTGTCGAATGAGATGAAAATTAAAAAAGAAGAAGAAATTGTTGCCAAAGAAAAAGAAGCGCGTCAGCTGCAAACAAAGTACTTTGGACCAGAGGGTGAACTAGGAAAGAAACGCGAAGCGCTTATTAAACCGATCCAAGATGAGATCTATAATTCCATACGTGAGATGGTAGAAGAGGATGGATATGCGGCAATATTTGATAAAGCATCGGGCGGTGTTGTTTTATTTTCCGATTCAAAATACGATATTAGCGACGATGTTTTAGAAAAACTGGGATATAAAAAATAGAAAGTGACATAGGCGCATTGGAGTGTATGTTATATTAATACTTAATTTATGAAACTGATTAAACAACTTTTTATTGGATTGGCTCTGATGGGTAGTACTACCATGGTGTCGGCACAATCCAATTTTAAATTCGGACATGTCAATACAAATGCACTATTGTCAACCATGTCTGAATTGCAAACAATTGACCAGCAGTTAAAAAGCGAATACGAAACGCTGGAAGGACAATTGACTACCATGCAGGAAGATTTGAAAAAACTTCAAACGGATTATCTTACAAAATTACAGGCAGGAACCATGGCTCCAGAAGAAAGAGCTAATCTGGAAACGCAGTTGCAGGAAACAAATGCCAAGGTTCAAAACTTTTATCAGACATCGCAGCAGTCGCTGCAGCAGAAAGAACAGGAACTGAAAAAGCCTATTTATGATAAGGTCAGTAATGCTATTCAGGAAGTGGGAGCTGAAAATGGTTTTCTATATATCTTTGAGGAAGCAGGTGGACTGGCCGTTTATAAGTCTGAAAAAAGTATGGATGTATCAGACTTGGTAAAAAAGAAACTAGGAATTCAATAAAAACAATAGTCGATTAGATAATAAATCTAAGAATAAAAAAAATAAATATATGAAATCGATAAAATTACTATTAGTTGTTGTGGCCATTGTGTTTAGCTCAAGCGCAATTGCTCAAGAGTTAAAATTCGGACATGTTAATATTCAAAAGTTAGTTACTGAACTACCAGAGAAACAAGCTGCCGATAAGAAATTGCAGAGCGAAGCCCAAAAGTTAGAGGAAAACCTGAAGGTGATGAATGAAGAGTTGGAGGCTAAGTACAACGATTACATGGAGAAGAGAGATACTTTACCGGAGCTTATTGTTGCTACCAAAGAAAAAGAGATTCAGGAATTGCAGCAACGTTTGCAAAACTTTAAAATGTTAGCACAGCAAAACCTACAAACACAAGAGCAGCAAATGCTGCAACCTATCATCGAAAAAGTTCAGAAAGCGATTGATGAAGTAGGTGCAGAAAATGGGTTTATTTATATCTTTGATGTGAGTTCAAGGGTTGTTATTTATCACTCAGAGCAGAGTACTGATGTGGAAGAATTGGTGAAAGCTAAATTAGCTGTTTCTGCAAACTAAGAAAAGATATAATATTATATATTTGAAGGATGGTTGTTTGTTACAGCCATCCTTTTTTTTATTTAATAATATGGATACTTTATCAGGGCCAATTGCTGTTTTTGATTCGGGATATGGAGGACTTACCGTATTGGAAAAGTTGCGTAAGCGGATGCCTCAATATGACTTCTTATATCTGGGCGACAATGCCAGATCGCCTTATGGAACCCGTTCTTTTGATGTGGTATATGAATATACCCTGGAGGCCGTCGAAAAACTATTTTCAATGGGTGTACATTTGGTTATTCTGGCTTGTAATACGGCTTCGGCTAAAGCCTTGCGAACGATACAACAAAATGACCTCCCAAGAATTGACCCAAATAGGCGTGTTTTAGGTGTTATCAGACCAAGTGTAGAGGTAATACCCAAGTATACATTGACAAACAAAATAGGGGTGTTGGGAACGCTTGGAACCGTGCAGTCTGATTCTTATCGGATGGAACTGGAAAAGCAATCAAAAAAATTGAAGGTTTATCAAGAGGCTTGTCCTATGTGGGTTCCGCTGGTGGAAAATGGAGAGGCCGAATCGGACGGTGCCGATTTTTTTATAAGAAAACATGTGGATCGATTGCTGGCAATGGATAAGGATATTGATACGGTGATTTTAGGTTGTACTCATTATCCTTTATTGATGAATAAAATAAAGCAGTATCTGCCACATTCTTGTACGATCTTGGCTCAGGGTGATATTGTAGCCCGTAGTTTGGAAGATTATTTGAAGCGTCATCCACAAATGGATGCCCAATGTTCCAAGTCAGGAGAGACTTTATTTTATACCACAGAAAATGTGGATAAGTTTAAACAAACGGCAGGTTACTTTTTGCAGGAAGACATTGAAGTACATCATATACAACTTTGAAGTAGGACGGTTCGGCTAGGGGAGGGCTTTTCTTTTAGCAGGATTGTAAATGGGTTGAAAGAGTGATAAAAGTATTGAGAAGTGATTGTGTATATGAGGTTTCCCCGAATCTTGATGCCGGGGAAACCTGTTAGGTGTTTATGAGCCTTTTGTGTACTACTCTTTATACCAACTGGAGTACATTAAATAGTTATTGGCTATTTTATGAATCATCTCCTTGGTTTGTTCTGGTTCAATATCTTTTACTTTTTTTGCAGGGACACCGGCATAGATGCTGTTAGGTTCTACCTTTGTTTTGCTTAATATTAATGAGTTGGCTGCAATAATCGAGTTTTCTCCGATAACTGCATCATCAAGTATAGTAGCACCCATTCCTACCAGTACATTATTCTCTATCTTAGCACCATGAATGGTGACATTGTGACCTATGGATACATTATCTCCTATTTCGATGGTTGATTTTTGATATAAGGTGTGTAAAACAGAACCATCCTGAATGTTAACCTTGTTGCCTATTCGGATAGAGTTTACATCCCCTCTGAGTACAGCATTAAACCAAACACTGCAGTCGTTACCCATTTCAACGTCTCCAACAATCGTGGCATTTTCGGCCAAAAATACATTCTCACCCATTTTGGGGCTAAATCCTCTTACTTCTTTTATTAGTGCCATTGTATTTATTTTAATGGTTATTGTTTTTACTTAGCAGGATGCAAATTTACGCTTTTTGCCAGCAAATAATATGTTGCTAAGCATTTGTTATATTATCAATAGCTCGCATAATCTGTATATATTGCTTTAGTTATCTTTGAATAAACATGTTTGGATTGGTATTTGTTGCAAGGAAAAAAGAATTTAAAATATTGGTATTCACCTTAAATACTGACGTCTGTCAAGCTTTTGTTATGATATACCGATTACCTTTACTGGTAGTTTAAAGCTAACAAGTTTGTAATGTTGTGTATTTCAAAAAAGTAAATCTTCACTCGTAAATAGAGCGGAGATTGTTTTGTTTGCAGACCTTACGGCTTTATTGAAAAATCCTGATAAAAGTTTTATAAAAATGATGGGCAGAAGTTCAAAAGTAATCGAGAGGGACGAGGTGGTTGTTCGGTTTTCGGGCGACTCAGGTGATGGTATGCAGTTAACCGGAACCTTGTTTTCAAACACTTCCGCGGTTTTTGGAAACGATATTTCAACATTTCCTGATTATCCGGCAGAAATTAGGGCTCCACAGGGCACCATTGGTGGGGTTTCTGGTTTTCAAGTTCATTTTGGCCACACAGAGGTTTACACACCAGGCGATTATGCCGATGTGCTGGTGGCTATGAATCCGGCTGCACTGCGGGCAAATTCAAAGTGGGTGAAACCCGGTGGAACGATTGTTATGGATGTGGATAGTTTTGATGATAAGCATCTGCAAAAAGCTGGTTATCAAACGAATGATCCCATTACAGAAGATAAGCTGGGGGATTATCATATTGTAAAGGCTCCCATTACCACTTTGACTAAAGAGAGTCTGAAGGATATGGGTTTGGATAATAAAAGTATTCTGCGAAGCAAGAATATGTATGCACTAGGTCTAGTGTACTGGTTGTTTGATAGACCATTGGCCCATACCTCGGAGTTTATTAAGAAAAAATTCGCCAAAAACCCTTTGGTGGTAGAGGCCAACCTAAAAGTGCTCAAAGAGGGCTATGATTATGGTGTGATTATTCAGGCGGTGACGCCTTCTTATCATATTAATCCTGCATCCATTAAGAAAGGAAAATATAGAAACTTAAATGGTAACATAGCAGTGGCTTGGGGACTGATTGCTGCAGCGCAAAAAGCCAACCTGGAATTATTTTTGGGTTCTTATCCTATTACACCTGCAACTGAGATTCTGCAGGAATTGTCGGCTCGTAAAGATTTAGGAGTGAAGGTGTTTCAGGCTGAGGATGAAATTGCGGGTATATGTACAGCTATTGGTGCTAGTTTTGCCGGTGACTTGGCGGTGACTTCCACTTCTGGTCCAGGATTGGCATTAAAGGGTGAGGCCATTGGATTGGCTGTTATTGCTGAATTACCACTGGTGATCGTAAATGTTCAGCGTGGTGGTCCATCTACAGGATTGCCAACTAAAACAGAACAAAGTGACTTGATGCAGGCCTTACATGGAAGAAATGGAGAGAGTCCGTGTGTGGTTATGGCTGCATCATCGCCAATTAATTGTTTTGAATATGCCTTTTATGCTGCAAAAATTGCTGTAGAACATATGACACCTGTTATTCTCTTAACGGATGGTTTCCTAGCCAATGGTACACAATCATGGAGAATCCCTGATTTAGCTGACTACCCGGAGATTGTAGCCAAGCGTGTTCCGGAAGAGCAAAAAGAGAATTGGATGCCTTATGTTCGCGATCCGGAATCGTTGGTTCGTAGTTGGGCGCCTGTGGGAACACCGGGGCTGATGCACCGTATTGGAGGTTTGGAAAAAGATGAAGAAACGGGTGGTGTTTCATATGATGCTGAAAATCACCAGAAAATGGTGAATTATCGCCGTGACAAAATAAAAAATATTGAAAATTGTATCCCGGAACAAGATATATTAGGGGATGTAGATAGTCAGGTGTTGGTGATTGGCTGGGGTGGTACCTTTGGTCATCTATTTACTGCGGTAGAGGAACTCCAGAATGAAGGTAAGGGCGTGGCATTGGCACATTTTAATTACATAAATCCAATGCCTAAAAATACACACGATGTGCTTAAAAGATATAAAAAAATATTGGTCTGTGAACTCAATATGGGACAGTTTGCCAATCATTTGCGTATGAATTTTCCTGATATCTTATATCGTCAGTATAATAAGGTACAGGGCTTACCTTTTACCGTTTTGGAATTAAAAGAGCAGTTTAAAAAATTATTGGAGGACTAGCATCATGAGTGAACAATGTGAATTAAAATTTAGCGACTATAAAAGTGATTTAAGTGTAAGGTGGTGTCCTGGCTGTGGTGACCATGCCATTCTTAATTCGGTACAAAAAGCCATGGCTAATTTAAAGGTGAAACCACATGATGTGGCTGTTATTTCTGGAATCGGTTGTTCGTCACGTTTTCCGTATTATATGAATACCTATGGCTTTCATACTATTCATGGTCGAGCAGCAGCTGTGGCTTCGGGTGTGAAGGTGGCCAATCCCGATTTGCATGTATGGGAGATAACGGGTGATGGAGATGCATTGGCCATCGGTGGAAATCATTTTATACATCTTATCCGTAGGAATATAGATATCAATGTTATTTTGTTTAATAATCAGATCTATGGACTAACCAAAGGGCAATATTCTCCTACATCCAAAAGAGGCTTTATATCTAAAACCTCTCCTTTTGGTACGGTGGAAGATCCATTTCGTCCAGGTGAATTGGCGCTGGGTGCCCGTGGACAATTCTTTGCGAGAACAGTGGATAAAGAATTGAAGCTTTCGGTTGAGGTCATGGAGGAAGCAGCTAAGCATAAAGGTACTTCTATTGTTGAGGTCTTACAAAATTGTGTTATATATAATGATCGAACGCATGAGGCTATCACGGATAAAAAGCATAAGTTAGATAGAACCATCATATTAAAGCATGGTGAAAAAATGATCTTTGGTACCAATGGCGATAAGGGATTGGTAATGGATGGTATGGATATAAAGGCTGTTACCATTGGACAGGATGGCTATACTATGGATGATATCTTAGTGCATGATGCTCAAACGCAGCATGTTTCAATGCATCGTAAATTAGCGAATATGGATTACCCGGAATTGCCCGTGGCTTTGGGTGTTATTCGATCTGCCGAAGGACTTAGCTATGATGAGAGCGTTAAAAAACAAGTGGAGGATGTTCAGGAGAAAACCAGTATACATACTTTCGAGGAACTAGTGAACTCCGGTGATGTTTGGGAAGTAAAATGATAACTAAAAATGAAATGGCTTGCCAAGTTCTTTTAGTTGGTGAATTGGGTAATAACTTGTTTAATTGCTTCATAGTGGTCTATGATCAATTTCAACATATGTTTGATGGAACTTTTATCACGCATTATGAAGTTCTAATGGATCATTAAGTTTTTATTAAAAGAGGCTGGCTTTGTGTAAGCTAGCCTCTCATTTTTTTCTGATTGTTCTATTTTATTAAAAACGTACACCTACAGTGATGCCCAGTTGTTCAAATGCTGTATCATATTTTAATTCACCAAAAAACATATTGTAGTTGGTACCAACACCAAGGTCTATACCTACTTCGCTATCGTTGATCTCTCCCCAAAGAACATAGTTGCTATTTGTACCATCATATTTAAGTTTGGTGTGGGAGTAGTTTAATCCTGCCAGGCCATAAATCTTAAATTCGCCTTCTTCGTGAAAATAATAATGGGCATCAGCGTTGAGTTGCCATTGTGTTAATTTATAATCAGCCTCTGAACTTGGGAATACAAAGGTAAATCCGGGTGTTATCGACCAATCTTCGTTAATCTCATATTCTCCCCGCAGATTTATGCCAACGCCCATGCCTCCATCTATGGACCAATCAGTTCCCAGTGTTAGTCCACCACCGTAGTGGATGTTTTCGTTTTGTCCAAAAGAGACTGTCGAAACCATAGTCATTATGACAATTACAAATAATATTTTTTTCATGTTTGTGTTTTTAATTTTTAAATAAAGTTAATATTCAGCGGTGAAAGTATGGAATTATAATTTATTTGTCAAGTGTCGTTATTGAACTAAAATTAGCATATCTTTAGTGTTAGTGAAGTGGCTATTTATTTCTTCGTTTAGAACTTAGGCTGGTGTATAAAATGATTGGTTTTAGCCAACGAATCAGGTATTTTGTGTAATATTAAAATAAGAAGCCGGCTATTCGCCGGCTTAAAATAAATTTTGTATGTATTTGAATTTACTGTGCTACGACAACGAAAAAATTCTTTTTACCTTTTTGAAACAATAGGTATTTATCATTTAAAAGGGAATCTTTATGGATGAGTTCATCAGCTCCAGCTACTTTTTCTTTGTTAAGGCTTACTCCTCCTCCTTTAATTGTTTTGCGTGCTTCACCTTTGGATGGAAATATATTGGTTTGAACAGCCAATAATTCCAGAATATCCACCCCAGAAGTAATTACTTCTTTAGAAATATTAAACTTGGGTACGCCTTCAAAAACAGCCAAAAAAGTATCTTCGTCTAATTTCTTAAGTGCTTCCATGGTTGATTTTCCAAAAAGAATCTGACTGGCTTCTACCGATGCTTCATAGGCTTCTTCTCCGTGAATCATCACAGTTACTTCTTTGGCCAGTCTTTTTTGAAGTGCTCGTGCATGAGGGGCTTCGGCATGTTCTTCAATCAGATTTTGTACTTCTTCTTGTGAAAGTAGCGTAAATATTTTAATGTATTTTTCGGCGTCCGCATCCGATGCGTTGAGCCAAAACTGATAGAACTTATAGGGGCTGGTGCGTTTGGGGTCCAGCCAAATATTACCAGATTCTGTTTTGCCAAATTTGCCTCCATCGGCTTTTGTAATTAAAGGACAAGTCATGGCAAATGCTTTGCCTTCTTCACCTTCTTTGCTCATTCGTCTGATTAACTCGGTGCCGGTGGTAATATTACCCCATTGATCTGAACCTCCCATTTGGAGTTTGCAGCCGTATGTTTTATATAGGTGGTAGAAATCGGTACCTTGAACCAGTTGATAGGTAAACTCAGTGAATGATAGGCCGGCATTGTGTTCTCCGTTAATGCGTTTTTTAACCGAGTCTTTGGCCATCATGTAGTTGACGGTGATGTGCTTGCCAATATCACGTATGAAGCCCAGAAAAGAAAATTCTTTCATCCAGTCATAGTTGTTCACCATAAGGGCTTTGTTTTCAGCATCACTGTCGAAATCCAAAAAACGACTTAATTGGGCTTTTAGGCAATCTTGATTATGACGCAGTGTTGCTTCATCCAACAGGTTGCGTTCATCCGATTTACCAGATGGGTCGCCAATCATTCCTGTTGCTCCCCCTACCAATACAATGGGGCGGTGGCCCGATACCTGCAAATGCTTTAGCATCATTACCGACACCAAGTGCCCAATATGAAGAGAATCAGCGGTGGGGTCAATGCCTACGTATGCAGTGGTCATTTCTTTTTGTAATTGCTCTTCGGTTCCGGGCATCATATCGTGAATCATGCCGCGCCATTTCAGTTCTTCAACAAAGTTCATGGTTCTATAATTGAATGTTTTAATATCTGTTTTTTGTGAAAGTCCAAAGATAATAAACTTTGTAGAATGGATGTCAATATATGAATTCAAACATTCCAAAGGATATGTGAGTGCCGATCGTGTTTAATAGGCAGACCGTTATGACTATTGAATTGTATGTGCTTTTTGATGCTCACATGTGGGTAAGCAATGATGTGTCATGGGAGATGCTTACACCTCTGCTTTGGTGGCATCATTCATTGTGTCACGAATTTTATCCTTGTCAAAATTTAAATAAGGAAATAACTTGGGGGCAAAATTAGAAAGAGGTTTATAGGCAATAGAACTGTCTTTGGTTTCCTGTGGAATTAAGTTTAGTGTATTGTCAAAAGAACTAAAAATAGCCAGTAGAATACTCAAAATGAAAGCATATTTAATAAAGGCAAAAGCAGATCCAAATATGCGATTAACAAGACCGAGGGCGATTGCTTTTATCAGTCGGTCAACTACTTTTGCAAGCATGTGTATGGCGATAACAATTAACACAAAGGTTACCAAAAATGAGATAATGCCAATGTAGTTGCTGGAGAAATGTTGAAGTAACCACTTTTCGGTGAGACCTGAAAACTTTATAGCACCTAGTACGCCTAACACTAAAGCTGCCAAAGAGGCAAACTCTATAATAAAACCGTTTTTAAATCCTTTTATGATGGCAAACAATAATATAATGCCAATTATAATATCAAAATAATTCATTTTTCCTTGCTGTTTAATTGTTCCCGCCCCTTAGTTTGGCTAAAATAGCAATTCATACGTTTTATTACGCAAATGACCATGATAATTATTCAGGAAAATATATATATTTATCTTTTAAAATAATATTGTATGCCAATTCTAAATTCTATTATATCATTAGTTAATTTACGTAGGCTCTCACAGATTGATCATTTCAAATCAAACCCTGAAGAAGTTCAGAAAGGACAGTTGATGGAGTTGGTAAAAAAAGCGAGTTCAACGGAGCTGGGTAGGTACTATGATTTTGCTTCCATAAAATCGATTAAAGATTTTCAGGAGCGCGTTCCTGTTCAAAAGTATGAACAGATGGAAACAGTGATTGATAAAATACGCCATGGTGATAAAAATGTTCTTTGGCCTGGTGAAATTAAGTGGTTTGCCAAATCTTCAGGAACCACTTCTTCTAAAAGTAAGTTTATTCCGGTCTCAAAAGAGGCCTTGGAAGATTGTCACTTTAGGGGAGGAAAGGATGTATTGGCCATTTATAATAGGCTGTATCCTGAAACGGAAATTTTTTCCGGAAAAGGTTTGACACTGGGAGGAAGCCAGCAATTGAATAAGTATAATAGCGATTCGTTTTATGGTGACCTGTCGGCCATACTCATTGGTAACCTTCCCTTTTGGGTTCATTTTATACGTACCCCGGATCAGTCTATCGCGCTGATGGATAAATGGGAGGAGAAACTCATTAAGATGACCGAGGCTACAATTAACGAGAATGTTACTTCACTCACCGGGGTGCCTTCATGGTTTTTGGTCCTAATAAAACATTTGCTGGAATTTTCTGGTAAGAGTAATTTATTGGATATTTGGCCTAATCTTGAATTATTTATTCACGGAGGTATTAATTTCGGTCCTTACCGCGAACAATACCGAAAGATTATTCCTTCAGATCGGATGCATTACATGGAAACTTATAATGCGTCGGAGGGTTTCTTTGCTATTCAGGACGATCCTAATTCAAGTTCAATGTTGCTTATGCTGGATTATGGTATCTTCTATGAGTTTATACCTACCGACGAATGGGGAAAGGATTATCCCAAAGCATTGACTATTGAAGATGTGGAGTTGAATACTAATTATGCTATTGTAATTTCTACCAATGGCGGACTGTGGCGTTATGTGGTGGGTGATACCATACAATTTACCTCTAAGTATCCCCACAAAATTGTTATTACAGGTAGAACGAAACATTTTATCAATGCCTTTGGTGAGGAAGTAATTGTTGACAATTCAGATAAAGCCATTGATCATGCTTGTAAAAAAACCGGCGCTATCATTAAAGAATATACTGCGGCTCCTATGTATATGAGTACGGAGGAGAAGGGGAGGCATCAATGGATTATTGAGTTTGAAAAAGAGCCTAAAGATTTAGCGTTGTTTTCTCATGAGTTAGATAAGGAATTACAGTCCATCAATTCAGATTATGAGGCTAAGCGGTATAAGGATATCACCCTAGAGTTCCCGCAGGTTGTTGTGGGTAGGAAAAACCTGTTTTTCGATTGGATGAAGAAGCATAATAAGCTAGGTGGACAAAATAAGGTGCCTCGTCTTTCCAATAACAGGGATCTAATCGAAGAACTAATGGCTATCAATCAAAAAAGGTGATCTCCTGATGTTTTTTGCATTTTTTGTGCGGCTATTTTTATATTTTTGAACCAAATTAACCTAATAAATCGATTACAAATGCATATCGCAATAGCAGGAAATATAGGGTCTGGAAAAACGACGCTGACTAGTTTACTTTCAAAACATTATGGATGGGAGGCGCATTATGAAGAAGTAGATGATAACCCTTATCTGGCTGATTTTTATGAGGATATGCAACGGTGGTCGTTTAATCTCCAGGTGTATTTTTTGAATAGTCGTTTTTCGCAAGTAAATGATATTCGAAAAATGGGCAAAACAGTTATTCAGGATAGAACTATCTATGAAGATGCTTATATTTTTGCACCCAACTTGTATGATATGGGCTTGATGAGTAAGCGTGATTTTGATAATTATACTTCTCTCTTTGAATTGATGAGTAGCCTTGTTCAGGCTCCTGATTTATTGATTTATTTAAGGGCCTCGGTTCCTAAATTGGTTGAACAAATACAAAGTCGTGGACGAGAATATGAGAGTGGCATACGACTGGATTACCTGAAGCGTTTGAATGAACGTTATGAGGCCTGGATTGAGCAATATACCCAAGGAAAGCTGCTTATAGTGGATGTAAATGAATATAATTTTATCAAGAATAAAACGGATTTAAGTTCTATTATCGATAAGGTTGATACGCATGTAAATGGTTTATTCTGATGTGGCTATCTATCTTGCTCTGAAATATAGTTTAGCAGATAGACTCCAATGGTTTTGTTGACCGTGTGGGTTGATGGTTACGTCATCTTCAGGAAAATACTCGGCTTCTATGTTGGGAATAATCGTATATCGAATGCTTAATGTGGCAAATTGTTCTCCTATTAAATTGAATAGGATACCTGCTTCTGGTCCAAAGCCGGCATGAAGTGTGTTGCTCGTGTAGCTTACCGAGGCATCGTTAATGGAGCCGGTGTAATTGGAGTCAAAATCAACAGTGTTGCGTAAGTAATAAAGGCCGAAGGCTACGCCCATATAAGGTCTTATTTTTTCATCGTTGAAATAAAAATTGCCCTGGGCTGTTAGTTTGGTCATTTTGTAGTTCACTTTTATATTTCCCCTCCTGCTTTGATTCCATGTGTCTTTATCCTTGGGTAAATATGCGTAGCCTAATTCTGAGCCTAGTGATAGGAGAGGGTTGAAAAACCAGAGGGTGTTTATGCTGATGCCTCCTCCTGTGTTGGCCACATCGTTGAAGCCAAAATGATCCTTGTCAAAACCATTGCTAGGACTAATGAGAGATAATCCGCCGCCGATAAAGAGTCCGTTTTGGCTGTGGGAGGCGATGGTTATAAGAAGAAATAATGCAAAAAAAGAAATGCGTTTCATGATTATTGAGTGGATGCCAATTTTTTTTGCGAAGATAAGGGTTTTATATGAAGTACTTACAAGGTTAATGTGAGATAATTGAGGAAAAGTGTTTGTTTAAACAATACTTTTCTCTATATTTGCATCCGCAAAAATGTTAGTAATGACATTTGCCCAGATGGCGGAATTGGTAGACGCGCTGGTCTCAAACACCAGTGGGGCAACCCGTGCCGGTTCGATCCCGGCTCTGGGTACAGACAGAAAGCCTGATAGTATGACTATCAGGCTTTTGTATTTTAATAAGGGAGTAAAAGCATAAGGGCACTATGAAAATATACTCCTTCATTTTTGGATTTAGTTTGATAGTATCTTCTTTAAATAATTTTTTCTAAAATTTACCGTAATAAAATTATGAAGTTTTAATGATTTTGCGACGTGCTCTTTTGTTGAACCTTTAAATCCAGAACTTATTAAAAGGTGGTATTGTTACTATTGATGCAATGGGCACACAAACAGAAATTGCAAAAAAAATCGTGGACAACCAAGTGGATTATATATTGTCATTGACAAGGTAATCAGAAAAATTTTCTTGAAGAAGTAGAGAGTGTTTTTAAGGTGCAAAAAACAGATTCAATCTCAGAACAGACAGAAAAAGGTCACGGACAAATGGAGACATGGAAGTACAAGGTGTTGACCGACCTCTCCCAAGTCGAAGGGACTGAAAAGTGGAAAAATATTCAGACTCTTGTCAGGGTTATTCCGCAAAGGATTTTTTCCAACAAAACCACAACAGAAAATCGGTATTATATAAGCAGCATAAACTTAAGCGCCGACAAATTTAACGAATGTATCAGGGCACATTGGGGCGTCGAGAACAATGTACATTAGGTACTTGACATGACTCTTAACGAAGATTATTCGCGAAAAAGAACCAACAACGCAGCTCAAAATTTTTCCTTAATCAATAAGATTGCATTAAACCTATTAAAGAAGCAAATTAAAGGCAAGCTTCAAAAATAACTGAATGAGGGCGTGATGGGACGATGACTTTTTGTTGAAAACTTTAACAATTTAAATGCGTTGACCCTGGCACCTATTGCAATCTCTAGCAAGGTTCTTTTTCCTAATAGTAGATTTGTCGTGACCACATTTGGTAAATATAAAGCCATCAGACCACTTAAATCCGACAAGTATGTTAAACATGCTTTATCATCATTAAATGTATCTGCAAACTCAAGTATATTTTCGCCTTTAAACATTGTAGGTAAGTTTTTTCACACTAACATAAGTATTTATTTGTAGACCACAATTGTTTTTATAACTTGTACTTTATCAGTAATATTATTTAACTTGTATTCCGAATAAACATAAACTATGATTCGATATTTTTTTAAAATCAGCTACCTAAATATATTATTTATAGTTAAAGGAGATAAATAACAATTAAACCTAACAGCATGAAATAAACATGCTTTTTTTGCCAGGAATAAAAAAAACTCAAACATTTATTCTAAGCTGATTAATTCATAAACTTAAAATTTGCCTATTTTTCGAGTAACAATTTCTTATTTTTGGTGTGTTTTACTGTATAACGTAATAGTTAGTCTCGGCAAGAAAACTCATGTTTTCAAAAATAGGCGAGTAGAATATCGCCAAACGTGAACTTTATTTTTGTTGATGATGGTGATTTTATGTGTCAAAGCTGAGTTTTATAGCAAAACACGCCCCTGCGTATAATATTTTGCCAATTTTGTTGACTATTGGACGTAACTCTTCCTTTTACGTTATGCAAAACACATATATTCAAAACATTACTAGGCTGCCAATTTGTACTGCTCGCCTGTATTGGAACTACTCCGTGCTCGATGGATTAATTCGGTACCAATCTTTCTTAGATTGTAGGCGCAAACGGCCAAGCCAACATACCTTTTGAAGTTGTGGTATCCGCGATCCGGACAGCGATCTAGTCCCCTGTGCTCCGACTCGTTAATGTTTGATTCGATGGCGCTATGTTTGTTGCGCAGCTTCTTGAAAACGGTTTGACGCTCCTGCTCTGCTTCTTCTTGGTTACATTTGCCTTCCTTGGGAAGCACAAGGTTCTTAACCGATCCCAACAATAATGTTTTATTGTTTTTGTTCCAATATTCCTTATCGAAACTCCAACTTTCTATTGTAAACTGTTTCGATAGTCTTTTTGTTAACTGCGGAACAATCTCTGAATCAGATTCATGATCCATTATCTGGTAATCGACAATTAAATTAAACTGGTCGGTGGTTATTCCTGCTTTTTTGCCCAGTTCGATATTCAGACGCATTTTACCTTTGGTCACCCATTCGGTATATTCTTCGAATATGGAAAACATTTTCTTTCTTTTTCGAGCGTATCGCCTTGTCCAATATATCAAAGACCTTCTCGTTCCAGTTTGGGTTGGCAAATATTTCTTTTAACGCAGCGCATAGTCCGGGTAGAGCCCCGCTTCTTTTTGCTGTCGGTATGATCGTTTCTTGAATTGGAAGACTTCCCAGTTTCAATTGTTGTTCGAATCTTTTTCTCATGCTTGAACCTCTTTGTGCTTTAGCTCCGAAATAATCGAATTTAAAACCATTAATAGGTTGAATACCTGCAAAATAACCTAACTACACAAACTATATTCGCTAAAGATTCAACAAGTTTTCAATATCAAGAAACAGATTTACAATGGATTATACGTTTTCTTGCAAGGACTAGTTAGCAATTTTTTTTGGTTATTGCCACTCGTCAACCGCAGCCTTTTTTTCGGTGTTGGACAACCAAGGTTTTTTGCTTTAATGGTAAATTGTTGGTCTATGCTCAGATTAGTGATAAATTTTAAACCAGTTAATTCTTCCAATCGTCCCATGCTCGTAAGATATAGTCTGTAGTCTTTTTCTGTTTTGGGGATGATATTGGGGAATAAAAAAGACAATGTTTTTATACCTGTGTCCGTTTCTCTAATTATAATCTTATATAATGCATCCGGGATGGCAGCTTTTACTTCATCCGCTTCGCCAAGCCACATTGCAGGTGATTGACTAAAGAAAACAGGGCCGCATACAACCCAAATACTATTGTATTCATCTGCCCAATGATTTGTTTTTTCTTCGAGGGCCTTCCAAATTCCATTATTTTGCCATTGAAGCTGCGGTACGGCATTCAGCACTGTATGTGTATTATAGCCCGCTTCCATAGATATGCGGTCGGCAGCATCCTTATTACATAAATGACCCCGCACATATCTGTAATCAATTTTTACTTCGTTAAGTTTCCGTGTTCCCGATACAGCATAGGTAGCATCATTAGGAACTATTCCTTGTTTGTGCAAGTTGTCATCTGTCATCCATTGAGGTCGATGGTATTTTTCAATTTTAAATGTCGCTTTTTGCACTTCATAGCTAACCCATTCAGGTATTGCCCAAGTATCTCCTTTGCCATCGGCGTTGTTGTCGTCATTTGAATCAAATGATGTTGTGTAAGCCGCGAATTTAAAAATTAAATCAGATGGTTCGGTGGTGTATTTTGTGTGGTTGTGTCCATTTTTTAAGTTAATTGCTTTGTATCTTTTGCCAACCGGTGATTGTGCAAAAGTAATGCTAGTTACTAATAGGATAACAGAAAGAATGAAGTGCTTCATCGTTTTTCTTTTAATTAGAGACGCAATGTAAGATAAACGAAGCGAAATAGAAAGAATTTTGTGTTCGCGATCCATGAAAATGTGTCATAAAAAAGAGGCTTACAAATTTTTGTAAGCCTCTTTTTTTGTTGTCCCATTAGGGCTCGAACCTAAACTCTTCTGGACCAAAACCAGACGTGTTGCCAATTACACCATGGGACAATCCTCATATCTTTCTTTTTGAAAGCGATGCAAAAGTACAGCTTTTTTTAAAACCCACAAATATTTTTTTATTTTTTTTTCAGTACCTGAAAATTAACCTTCAAAATTTTAAATTTATCCTCCTGAATCTCTTATGTTTAAAGACTATAGAGGGCAGTAATTTTTTTTTATCTGTTGATATTATTCATTAATCTCGTTATAAAAGAAGTCGGAAATACACATTTATTGGGTATACTTGTCTTTTAAGCCGTCGTTTTTTATGGAACATTCATATAAATTCAAACCAACACCCATGGTATTGGGAGGTATTTTTGTATTTATCACCAGTTTGGTTGTCTATATTCTTACCTTATCTCCAGGCCTTAACTTCTGGGATTGTGGTGAATTTATTGCCTGTGCAAATAAGTTAGAAGTAGGGCACGCACCTGGCGCACCTTTGTATTTGATGATAGCTAGAGTGTTTTCGATGTTTGCCGCACCTGCACACATAGCCCTTTATATCAATCTTCTTTCAGCCCTTAGTTCTGCGCTAACTGTTTGGTTATTATATGCCACCTCCACCATTGTGTTAAATAAAGTAACTACACAGAAAAACTCTTATGGGGTGATTGTTTCGGCTATGGTATCTGCCCTTGCTTTTGCTTTTACAGATACCTTTTGGTTTTCGGCAGTAGAGGCTGAAGTTTACGCCTTATCACTGTTATTTACTGCATTCACCCTATGGGCTATTTTACGTTGGGAGCAGGAGTCCGTTCGTGGATCCAGGCATAGGTGGCTGTTGCTTATTGCTTTTACCATGGGACTTTCTGTGGGAGTTCACTTGCTTAACTTATTAACTGTACCAGTGGTTATTTATTGGGTATATATTCAATATAGTAAGCAAAAATTTAAACACTTATATGGCTTGTTGATGGGGCTTTTTGTACTCTTCTTGGTTCAGTTTATGATTGTGCAGAATGGTTTGTTTTTTGCTGGTAAGCTTGAGCTTCTATTGGTGAACACCTTTCATTTGCCTGTCCATTCCGGACTTATTTTGTTTTTTACTCTGTTGTTTGCCTTGCTAGTAGGAGGAATAGTACTAAGCAGAAATAAGCATTCTCTGGTGAATTTTATTTGTGTGGCCATGTTTTTATTTACACTTGGTGTCTCCAGTTATACGATGGTTATTATTCGTGCGAATGCGCAAACAACTGTGAATTTAAATGATCCCTCTCAGGTATTCTCCCTGGAATCTTTTATTAACCGTAAGCAGTATGGAGAGCGACCGTTGATTAGCGGAGCCTGGTATGGCGCTAAGACCAAAGATATAGCGCCCACCTATAGTTATCGTTTGGATAAAAATAGGAGGTATTCACGTTTTGAGGATGGTAGTAAGTTGCTGTACGATGTACAAGACGTGCAGTTTATGCAAAGGATGTATAGTTCACAAAAATATCATATAGGGGGCTATTGTTTTTGGAGTGGATTGGAGGAAGGGCAGAAACCCACATTTTTTCACCAATTAGAGTTTCTGTTCAAATATCAATTGGGACACATGTATTTTAGATATTTCTTATGGAATTTCTCAGGAAGGCAGAATCATTATCAGGGGCATGGGGACTTTTTGAATGGTAATTTTACGACAGGTATTCCCTTTGTCGATCAACAATTTTTGGGTAGTAGAACTTATTTGCATACCCAAGAGACAAGTAGTGCAGCACGTAATAATTATTTTATGATTCCTATGTTCTTTGGATTGCTGGGATTTCTTTTTCTGGTCAGAAAAAAGCATTGGTCTTTGCTTTATTTGCTGGGATTCTTGTTTATACTGACTGGAGTAGCCATTGTCTTTTATATGAATCAGCCACCCTTTGAGCCACGCGAGAGAGATTATGTCTTTGCCGGTAGTTTTTACGCCTTTGCTGTTTTTATTGGATTAGGTGTGCGATTTTTATTGCTCAGTATAAGAAGATATTCACCATCCCGATTAACCGATGTGGTTGCTTCAATGTTTGTTATATTGGCTTTGCCGGGCTTGTTGTTGGCCAATAACTATGACGATCATAATAGAAGCGATAGAACTTTAGCACGTGATTTATCATTGTCATATCTTGAGAGTTGTGAGCCCAATGCTATTCTTTTTACATATGGAGATAATGATACCTATCCTCTTTGGTATTTACAAGAGGTTGAGGGTGTTAGGAAAGATGTGCGGGTGGTTAACCTGGGTCTTCTGTCAGCTGATTGGTATATTTATCAACAGGCGCAGCGTTTAGAGCGTACACAGCCCTTGCGCTTTACTGTGCCATTACATATGTATCGGCAAGGAGAAATGGATTATGCAGCAGTGATGGGGCGACAGTCTGCTGTAAAACCATTGGAGCAATGCTTAAAACATTTGGCAGATACCTCCAACACCATGGCTATCTCTGTAAAAGGTGCCAATAAAATGTTTTTTTTACCACCTGTACTTCGTGTATCCAATAGTGAGGATGGCTTTTTATCCATAGGGAAAAGTTACTTGATGAAAGGAGAAATTGCCTTGCTGGATATTGTAGCCTCTAACCATCATGAAAGACCTATTTACTTTGCCAAAGGGACACCTAAGAGTGTCATGCTAGGTTTTGATAAGTTTACTCGTCCTTACGGTATTGTTTCAAAATTGCTATTAAATAGCTCTCCAATAGATGTGCATGAACTGTATGCTTTATTTACAGAAAAAATAAATATTTCTATACCCCAACAAAGTTGGTGGGATGAGACTTGTATGAATGCCATTCATCTTTGTCAGTTACAGCAAGCAACGATGAACTTGGCTCAGCAACTAATGGTGGATAAAGAATTTGGGAAGGCGCAAGAAATACTTCTTCGTTTTGTTCCCATTACCACTCTGCCTAATTTTAAGTCCGCTCCAAATGATATAGAATGGATAAAAACACTTTTGAGAGCGAATTTACATCAAGAAGCTATTGCTTATTTCGAAAATGTAAGTTATTCCACCATACAGGATTTTCAATTTTACATTTATTCACAGCAATATCTGGGAGATCAAATGCTTCATTATGCAAAAGAAGAGCATGATTATTTAAAAAAACTTTACCAGGTGGCCAATGATTATAGTATTGTAGAGATACAGCATGCCATTGCACCCTATGTAAATTCATTTTAAATTGCAGGGCTAAATAATGTCTTCAACAAAGAGGTTTATGGTACATTCATAAAATGTTTTTTTTCTAGAGATCTACAAAATGTTATGATTGGCCTTGCAGATAAGGGAGATGAAGGTATGAAATAGTGTTAAAATCAAGTTAAAGCCTTAACATTATTGAACATTAAAAATACGTTTGATAAAAATTACTTATTTTTGGCATCGGTGTTCTGATGTCTGAGCACCACATGTTTAAATATTAATCTGATATTCAGAGACTAAAATGAAGAATCATACATTGCTGAATAACCTTCTTGGTTGGTTGTCTTTTGCCATTGCGGCAGTAGTTTACACCATGACTATTGAACCTACGGCCAGTTTCTGGGACTGTGGGGAATTTATTTCAACTTCTTATAAACTATTGGTGGGGCACCCTCCTGGAGCTCCGGTGTTTATGATTCTAGGGAGATTTTTCTCTCTTTTTGCACCAGACCCTGGTTCGGTGGCTTATATGATAAATGTAATGAGTGCTTTGGCCAGTGCATTTACGATTCTGTTTTTATTTTGGACTATCACGCACTTAGGGCGTAGAATCTATATGAATAAAGAGGGGCAAGAATGGAGATCATGGGCAGTTTTGGGAGCAGGCTTTGTGGGAGCATTAGCCTATACTTTTTCTGATACATTTTGGTTTTCGGCAGTGGAAGGAGAGGTGTACGCCATGTCGTCCTTATTTACCGCTGTGGTTTTTTGGGCCATATTAAAGTGGGAAGATGTTGCTGACCATTCATATGCCAACCGATGGTTGGTGTTAATTGCCTACCTGATGGGACTCTCCATCGGAGTTCACTTACTTAACTTATTGGCAATACCTGCCATTGTAATGGTGTATTATTTTAAAAAGTACGAGGTAAGTCGCAATGGAATTCTGATGGCGTTGGGTATTTCAGCGCTGTTATTGGTGGGTATTTTATATGGTATCATCCCTTATACAGTAAAGATAGCCAGTTGGTTTGAACTAATGTTTGTCAATGGTTTTGGTGCGCCTTTTAATACCGGTATTGCTGTTTATCTTATTCTTCTCATAGGAGGGTTAATATTTGGTATTTGGTATACCCAGAAAAAGCAAAAGGTGATTTTGAATACCATTTTGTTGGGCGTTACGGTTATTATGATTGGGTATTCTTCTTTTGCCATGATTGTGATCCGTTCCTATGCTAACCCTACCATGGATCAAAATTCACCCGAAGATGTTTTTTCCATGATGGGCTATTTGAACCGCGAGCAATATGGTGATAGACCATTGTTCTCAGGTCAATATTATAATTCACCACTTGATAGAGAAAAGTCAAATGCTTCAGAAGGTGATCCTGTACGCATTAAAAAGGATGGAGAATACAAAACGGTGGATCATAAACCTCATTATGTATTTGATTCAAATACCACCACTCTCTTTCCGAGGATGTATAGCCGTGAGGGACGTCATATTAATAAATACAAGTATTGGGCAGGGGGCGAACCTAAGGGAAGAACCGTACAGATTGAAAATAAGGAATCTGGTCAAACCCAGAGTGTTACCTTGCCAAGTTTTGGTCAAAACCTGAGTTTTTTCTTTAATTATCAGGTGAAGTATATGTACTTGCGGTATTTTATGTGGAATTTTGCCGGTCGTCAGAATGATATACAAGGTCATGGTGAGGTACATAAAGGGAACTGGATTTCAGGTATTCCTATACTTGATAATTTGCGTCTGGGTGATCAGTCTAAGTTACCAGATACCTACAAAAATAATCCAGCGCGCAACAAATATTATTTACTTCCTCTGATTTTGGGTTTATTGGGCTTGTTATTCCAGTATTATTCGGGTAAGCAGGGTAAACAAGGTTTTTGGATTGTGATGTTGCTGTTTTTCTTTACTGGCTTAGCCATTGTTCTTTACCTGAATCAGACACCACTTCAACCTCGTGAACGGGACTATGCCTATGCCGGATCTTTTTATGCCTTTGCTATCTGGATTGGCTTGGGCGTTTTGGCTGTGGTAGAAGGAATGAGAAAGTTCCTGCCTGGCGGTGTTTCGGCGGTACTAGCTTCTATATTGACCTTGGTTTTTGTGCCCGGTATCATGCTCTCGGAAAACTGGGACGATCATAACCGTTCGCACCGTTTTGTGGCCAGAGATCTTGCCTTTAACTATTTAGATACTTGTGATGAAAACGCCATAATCTTTACCAATGGCGATAACGATACTTTCCCACTTTGGTATGCCCAAGAGGTAGAAGGCTATCGTACTGATGTGCGAGTTTGTAATTTAAGTTATTTACAAACAGATTGGTATATTGATCAGATGGGAAGAAAGGCCTATGACTCTGATCCCTTACCCTTCTCGCTTACACACGATCAGTATGTTACAGGAACCAGAGATGTGGTTCATCTCTTACCTCGTATTCAGGGCCGCGTTGACATGAAAGAAGCCATCAGATTCTTGGCCAGTGAAAATCCGAAGACAAAAGAAATACCGGGTTATCCAGGAAGGATAGAACATCTGCCTTCTAAATCCTTCAGCATTCCAGTTGATAGTCTTAAAATTTTGCAAAAGGGAATTGTTAGTGAAAATGCAGCCGAACTCATTGTGCCGGAATTAAAAATAGACCTGAATAAGGAGTATATACTTAAGAATGAGTTGATGATTTTGGATATGTTGTCCAATAACGACTGGAACCGCCCTATTTATTTTGCGGTTACGGTAGGACAGGATAATTATGCCAGCCTTGAAGACTATTTTCAGTTGGAAGGATTTGCCTATAAAGTGGTGCCTATAAAGACCAAAGCTGATGATGGTCAATTTGGTAGGGTCGATACAGAAATCATGTATGATAAGTTTAAAAATAAATTTCGTTGGGGAGGATTTGATGATGCGCGTGTTTATTTGGATGAGAATCACCAGCGCATGGCTATGAATATCCGTAATAATATGTCGCGTTTGGCCAATGCTTTGTTGGACGAAGGAAAAAAAGAGAAAGCAGTTGAAATATTGGATATGGCCCTAAGTAAGATGCCCGTGGAGAAAGTGCCACATAACTATTTTTCTATCTTCTTGGCCGAGGGTTATTACAAAGCCAATGAAATGGAAAAAGGAGATCGTATCTTAACGGATTTTGGTCGACAATCGTTTCAGGAAATTAATTTCTTTTCTTCTTTATCCCAGAGGAAGCAAGGTAATGTGGGTGATGACTTTCAGCGTAGCTTGGCTATTTATACAGAAATAGCAAATATGTCCATCCGTTTTTCCCGTGACAGTGTGCGTGAAGAATTGAGTAAAAATCTGGCTCAGCTACCTTTGGGTGTGGTGCCTGATAATATGTTGTCAATTTTTGCAGCTGAAGGTTTTTATATGGAAGGTAGGACTTTGGAAGGAGATCAGTTATTGGAAAATATTGCACGCATTAGTCGTCAAACCATTCAGTATTATATGAGTCTACCTAAGGATCAGAAGGTGCATTACGATTACCAATATCGTCAGAGCGTCATGTTTGATCGTGAAATTGAACACCTATTGACAAAATACAAACGCGATGATATCATGAAGAAACTCGGTATAGAAGATACTACTTCTGATACTCAGGTATTAAATTTTAGCACGCATTAAATTATACATAAATGGTACGTCCCCCTTTTTCAGCAAAAGTTTTGTTACCTGGTGCCACATGGCGCCAGGACAGCTGCAGTAAGGATGTTTTTGTGACATTCGACGATGGGCCTATACCTGAAATTACACCTTGGGTATTGGACGAAGCTGATAAGTGGCATGCGAAATTAACTTTCTTTTGTGTAGGCGAAAATGTATATAAAAATGCAGACCTCTTTCAGGAGATAATTGATAGAGGACATTGCGTGGGTAACCACACTTACAATCATATGAGAGCATGGAAAGAAGATAAGAAAACCTATTTTGATAATATTGATAAAGCTTCTCATCTTATTAAATCCAGACTCTTTCGACCTCCTCACGGAGAATTGTATCCATGGTACATTAAACAGATGAAACGAAAGTTTGAGAAGGTGGTGATGTGGGATGTGTTGTGTAAGGATTATGACGGTCACTTGTCGCCATCACAAGTATACGATAATGTAAAAAATAATATTCGTCCGGGTTCAATCATCGTATTTCATGATTCGTTAAAAGCCGAAAAAAATATGAAATATGCTTTTCCTAAAACCTTGGAACTAATAGCGCAAAAAGGATTAACAACACGAGTAATAAAATAAGATATTAAAGATGAAGATACTATTACTAGGTTCCGGAGGTAGAGAACATGCCTTGGCTTGGAAATTAAAGCAAAGTCCAAAATTAACAGAATTAATTATTGCGCCGGGTAATGCAGGGACCGCCGACCTAGGAACCAATGTAGAGCTCGATCCAAATGATTTTAAGGCCGTTAAAGAACTAGCTGTTCGCAAGCAAATTGACATGTTGATTGTTGGTCCGGAAGAACCTCTTGTGCGTGGCATTAAAGATTTCTTTTTAAATGATCCGGAGTTGATCCATATTCCTGTTATTGGTCCGGGAAAAAGAGGAGCTCGTCTGGAAGGAAGTAAGGAATTCTCTAAAGATTTTATGTTTCGCTATGGTATTCCTACAGCCAAATATAAGTCTGTAACATTGGATAACCTGGATGAAGGTATGGCTTTTTTAGCAGAGATGAAGGCGCCTTATGTTCTTAAGGCTGACGGATTGGCTGCCGGCAAAGGAGTGTTGATCATTGATGACCTGGAACAAGCCAAAGCGGATTTAAAAACCATGTTAGATGGCCAGTTTGGTGAGGCGAGTAAGAAAGTAGTCATTGAAGAATTTCTTGATGGAATAGAGCTTTCGGTATTTGTGCTGACTGATGGCTCTGCTTATGTTGTGCTACCCGAGGCCAAAGATTATAAAAGGATTGGGGAAGGAGATACCGGTTTAAATACAGGCGGTATGGGCGCTGTGAGTCCTGTCTCGTTTGCTGATGATAAGTTTATGAATAAGGTACATCGAAAAATAATTCAACCTACGGTGGCCGGTCTATATGGAGACCAAATACCTTATAAGGGATTTATATTCATTGGTTTAATTAAGGTCGGCGATGAGCCGTATGTAATTGAATACAATGTACGAATGGGTGATCCTGAAACAGAAGTGGTGATGCCTCGTATTAAAAGTGATTTGTTAGAACTTTTGGAAGCCACTGCAGCAAAGGAGTTAAAGAAACATACCATTGAAATTGAAGATAATACCGTTACTACAGTAATGATGGTGTCAGGTGGTTATCCTGAGGCCTATGAAAAAGGTAAGGAGATGACCGGTTTGGATAAAGTAAAGGATGGAATGGCTTTTCATGCTGGTACCAAACTTCAGGATGGTAAAGTGATCACCAATGGAGGTCGGGTGATAGCTATGAGCGCCATCGGTAAAGACATGAAGGAAGCTCTGGCTAAATCATATAAGAATGCGGAGCTTGTGCAGTTTGAGAATAAATATTTTCGTAAGGATATTGGATTTGATCTATAAATAGACTGTACAAAGTGGCATACCGGATGGTGTAAAGGTAGTTAAGTGAAGTAAAACAATTCGTTTGTAATGATATTAAAGCTGATACATAATAACAATATAGGAACATACGCATTTATGCTTTTTCTTGTTGTGTTATGCTGGTTAAAACCTATGGTTTTGGGATATACAGTGGATGCTGGCTCTTTTGATAGTGCGATGCCATTATGGAGTTTTTTTTCTTTTGTGGCGTCCATACCATGGTTGGCGTATCTTTTGAGCATAGTGTCGTGTGTTGTCATTAGCTTGAGTATTAATCGCTTGAACTCAAAATATGGCTTATTAAGTAAGCAGAGTGCTTTGCCCGGTATTGTTTTTGTTTTTTTAGTGGGAGGATTGATCAGGGCACAAGGATTTAATCCAGTATGGCTCATAGCTTTGTTTTTTGTGCTGGCCTTTGAATACCTGTTTGAAGCGCATAACTACCGGAGAGTAGCCAAAGAGTGTTTTCTTGCCGCTTTTTGGATATCCACAGCCAGTTTGGTTAGCTATAAGGTGGTGCTTATCTTTCCTCTTATCTTTATTATAATGGGAATATTAAGGTTGCTTAATGTCAAATCCTTTTTGGCTGCTATTATCGGTTTGTTGCTTCCATGGTTGTTTTTGTTGGGGTATGAATTGGGTTTCGGTTCCATCTCCAATTTCTTTTCATATATAAATTTTTCATGGCTTAAGATTTTTGAATCAAATGATCATCCTCTCTTTATGTTGGGGTATTTGGCTACTATCGCATTTATTTTCTTAATAGCCTTGTTTTCCGTGTTGGGTGCATACGGTGTTAAAAAAATATATACCCGCAAGCTATACCAGGTATTTATATTTTGTGGGTTATATTTTGTTGGTATGCTGGGGATTTCAGGTTTGAATATTGAATGGGTTATTTTAGTGGCCTTGCCTTTTTCTGTGCTTGTGGCGCATCTTTTGGATCAGATACGTTCCTTGGTGTGGCAGAATGTGGTGATCACTGCGATGATTCTTATTCCCATTGTGGGACAAATATTACTGTAATGGACGCCTCCAAACCCACTTTATCGATTTATGCCATACAGGATCGCTTAAATGCTGATACCCCATACTTTGTACATGACCATTCTTTTACTTTCATGTATCAAGGTAGGGTAGTTAAGCATCTTACTTTAGAGAGGAAAAGTCGTGAAAAGCATGATAATAAACTCTATCAGTCGATTTATCAGGTATTAAAGGAGGAGAAGTTGCTGGTTGACGATTTTGACATCGTGTTTCCTGATAATGTGGTGGGACGTTGCATGATTTCTTCTTGTGGTAGAATTCGTTTTGAAGCTCCTCTAAATCATACGCTCTTTCCGTATCCTGAGCTGGGTAGATGTTGGTGGTTAGATCATCAACGAAGTGCCTATGCTATTAATCATGAACTGGCACACGTTGGTAGTTGTTTGCCTTTTTACGGCAGTTTTAAAGAGAATAGTCTGTGTATTCATTTTGATGGGGGTGGTAGTCTTTCCAATTTCTCGGCCTGGTATTTTAATAAAGGGAAGTTAACAAATATTGATTTTCATTGGCGCTTTAAATATTTATCTTCCTTTTTTAATGCCAATGCTTTGGTATTTGGTATTGTGGGGGCACGATTTGAAGATCAGAATTCAGTTCCTGGTAAAATGATGGGACTGGCTTCCTATGGTTCTTACTCCGAAGAGATGGAGCAATGGCTCAAAGAGAATAACTATTTCTACGATTGTTGGGGTAAGAAACATGTGTTTTTTCAGAAAGCATATGCGAAATTTAAGATTAAACTTCATCAGTTGGATACCCGGGATGTGTTTTTGCAAGATATATTGGCCACACTACAGCATATTTTTATGCGTGATTTCATGGGGGAATTGCTACGCTTGAAAGAAAGAACTAAAGCCGATAACCTGTATTATGCAGGAGGATCTGCACTTAATATAGTGGCGAATAAAGCCATTGTGGATGCGGGTTTGTTTGATGAGGTGTTTATCCCTCCCTGCACCGAAGATAGCGGACTTTCATTGGGAGGGGCTGCTTTTGTGGAATGGAAAAAACATGGAAAGGTAGATGTTCATTCGCCGTATTTAAATCATAGTAAAACTGCCAAATGTGTAGATGTTGATACCTGCGTTATAGAAGAGGTTGCGCGATATATATCAGAGGGTAAGGTGCTAGGTGTTTGTAATGGCGATGGTGAAATTGGCCCTCGTGCTTTGTGTAATAGGAGCATAGTGGCTAAAGCCGATAATAAAGTTCTGGCCGATAAAGTAAGTATGTATCATAAAGGCCGAGAGTGGTATAGACCTGTGGCTCCTGTTATGCTGGAAAAGAATGCCAAGTTTTATACGGGACTTTCTCATGTACATCATCTTGCAGATTATATGTTACTGGATTTTCCTATTAAAGATGAGCGTAAAAATGAAATTGAAGGAGTGGTTCATGTGGACGGTACGGCACGTATTCAGGTGCTTCGTAGTGCATCCCAAAACCCTTTTATGTATGCGCTTTTAACCCTATTAGACCAAAAATATGGCATAAAAGCCTTGATCAATACCTCGTTTAATAAAAGAGGGATGCCTATTGTGCACACAACCGAAGATGCTGTTGATGCGGCAAGGAATATGAAGCTGGATGGTTTGGTAACAAACGGAACGTTTATGTTGCTTTAGCGAATAGAGACAGTGGTGCGTTTTTAACTGGGTTTGAGTAGCTATTTTGTTTTATAAGCACTGGGGATTCTAAGTGTTGTTATCGAACCATTATTTTCCAACCATCTTTCATTTTGTGTTTTATCTTATTATCCGGAAAAATTAGTTTGAGTGAGATACTGGTAAGGAGTCCTGCGCCTGTTGAAAGTAATATTTGTTGAGAACTATTTAAATGATCACCGTGGCTGCGAACGGCATAGTAGGTTCCCAATGTTGCACCAATGGTAAGTGTGGATTTTAAAAACATGGCACCTGCCGAAACTTTTCTAAATCCATGGATGTCTTCAATGCGTATTGTTTTTGTGTTGATGGGGTTGGAAAATAAGCGGGGCTTGCCCATGGTAATGGTACTGTCATTTAATTCCAGTATGTAATTCGATTCCAGTTCCATTTGCTGCAAGTATCCGCGGTATTTCAGCACAACTAATCCTCCTTTACGTAACTGAATTGCCTCTGCTTTATGCTGATTATAAAATATCACGACACTCTTTTGTGCGTTTGTATATAAAGCTAACAAAAGGAATGCCATTAAAATGCAATGCCTCATTTTCTTTTTTTTGTAAAAATAATAGAAAAACCTTAGCCTAACATTATTTATATTGTCTTCCTGGGAATAAAAAAAGGGAGCATTTCCGTTGAGATGCTCCCTTTTAAACTTAAACCCTAATCTATGAAAAAAAACTTAAACTCTTTCGTGTTCATGTGGTTCTTGAAAATAATCGAGACATCGAGTGATGCCTCGATTATTAAACTTAAACCCTAACCTAATCTATGAAAAACTTAATTGCTCTTCTGACTAAATAATTACAATTTATATGCCATAAAACTGGCATATTATCAAATTAACACATATTAACCAATGTGTTAAAATTATATATTTTGTTATAGAAAATCCGTTGCACAGTATACCCTTTTTGTCTATTTTTAGGCCATTGAAATTTTACAAATCGATTGGTAATTATAAATACTAGGTAGCTATTATTTACTAATCGACCATAGGCACAACTGATTCATTTTTTTATATGCATACTATGATTGACAAATTAAAATCATTCTTCCCTTACATTGGAACCGTATTGTTATTTATTGTTTTGAGCTTTGCCTACTTTAGTCCAGTGCTAAAAAACAAAACCCTATTGCAAATGGATGATAGTCATGCGATTGGTATGGCACAGGAGCTGAAAGAGTTCGAAAAGGAAACAGGTAACAAATCACAATGGACCAACAGTGCTTTTAGTGGAATGCCCGCCTATCAAATCAAGGGGGATAGTTCAAAAAATATATTCTCTTATATTAATAGAACTTCACGTTTAGGAATGCCTTATCATACCGTGGCCATTTTATTTTTGTATTTACTGGGTTTTTATGTGTTTCTTCTTAGTTTAAAAATGGATTGGCGTTTTAGTCTCATCGGAGCGTTGGCGTTTGGTTTTGGCTCCTACAATCTAATTATCATTGTTGCCGGTCATATAACGCAAGCTTATACCATTGCTTTGATGGCACCTGTTATTGCGGGAATTATTTATACTTACAATCGTAATATTTGGGTGGGGGGATTGTTTACGACCATCGCTTTGGGTGTTCAAATAGCCTACAACCACATACAAATCACGTACTATTTGGCCTTACTGGTGATGATATTGGTGGTGTCGCGATTGGTATATGCCATCCTTCACAAAACCCTGCATCAGTTTGCGAAGGCAACAGGAGTTTTAGCGGCAGCGGCACTGGTGGCTGTATTGCCTAATATTACTAATTTGTGGACAACCTATGAGTATGGAAAGTATAGTATCCGAGGTAAATCGGAATTGGCTGCAGAAGACGGAAAAAAACAGCATAGTGGTTTGGATAAGGATTATGCGCATGCCTGGAGTCTCGAGCCACAAGGTACCTGGACTCTTATGGTTCCTAATGTTGTTGGGGGTGCCTCTGAAGCCATCTCTAATAACAGGGCTGCTTTGAATAATGTTGACAGTCGTTTTAAGGAGGCTGTAGGTGGTCAAAGTCAGTACTGGGGAGGAAGACCTTTTACTTCTGGGCCGGTATATGCAGGTGCGGTGGTTTGTTTTTTATTTATGCTAGGTATGTTCTTTTACCGAGGACCAGATAAATGGTGGCTGGTTGTAGCTACTGTCTTTTCCATTTTTTTAGCATGGGGAAGGCACTTTCCTGCGTTTACTGATTTTATGTTTTATAATTTCCCTCTGTACAATAAGTTTCGTACCGTTGAAATGGCCATGGTCATCGCATCGCTCACCATTCCTACGCTTGGTTTTTTAGGGCTCCGTGAGGTGTTTACCAAACCGCAACTGATTCGTGAGGCCAATTGGAAGTTTTTTGCAGCTTTTGGACTAACAGGAGGAATCAGTTTGTTATTTTATCTATTTCCTCATGCATTTTTTAGTTTTATCAATGATACAGAGTTAAGTGCTATTGTTCAACAAAAACAGCAGGCTATACAGCAGAATGCGGCGCAGGCTTCACAAATATCGGCCTATTTTGACGGATTCTTGGCCAATCTTAAACTTGCCCGTGTTAACTTGCTGAAGATGGATGCCATCCGGTCTTTTATTTTTATTCTGATTGCTTCTGCATCGCTGTGGTTTTTTGTGGTTAATAAATTGTCGGGCAAATATTTAATTTGGGGTTTAGGTTTATTGATTATTATTGATCATTGGGGTGTTGACAAACGTTATTTAAACAACGATGATTTTCAGAGCAAACGAAAAGTAGGTCAAGAATTTGTATTAAGCGCTTCTGATAAAGCTATCAATCAACAAAAGAAGGATGGAGAGCGCGTGTTTTCTATTTATAGAGATCCTTTTAAAGAGGTAGTGACTTCATACCATCATGAATCCATTGGCGGCTATCATGGAGCTAAATTGCGTCGATATCAGGATTTGATTGATAGATATTTAATGAATGATTGGAGATCTTTACTTTCATTATTACAGCAGCAAAGTGATCAAGAGTCTTTACAGGATCAATTAGGCGAAATGCATGTACTAAACATGTTGAATGCCAAATATATTGTGTATAGTCCTAATGCTGCACCTATTGTAAATGCCAATGCCATGGGAGATGCCTGGTTTGTCAAAGATATTTATCCGGTACAGGCTCCGGATGGAGCAATTGATGCACTGTCATATGTACCATTAGACCAAAAGGCCATTGTAAATGTTGAGGAATTCAAAGATCTCGAATCATACTCCATTGATTCGGTGGCAGGGTCTCTTGAAATGAAAAGGTATGAGCCAAACCATATTGTTTATGACTATTCCATTGGTCAGGAGCAGTTGGCCGTATTTTCGCAGATTTATTATCCCAAGGGCTGGAATGCGTATGTTGATGGAGAAAAGATATCCATCAACAGGGCTAACTATATATTAAGAGCGGTGTTGCTGCCTAAAGGTAAGCATCAGCTGGAGTTTAAATTTGAACCTTTATCTTATCAAATAGGACAGTTGATATCAATGATAAGTTCGCTGTTGATATTGGCTTTGGTATTGTTTGCAGCATATAGATTGCTCAAAAGAAAATAAGAAAGAATTGTTAGATAAAAAAAAGGGAGCTACATGCTCCCTTTTTTTTATTTTATCTGAATTCTAGCCCGGTAATCGATATGTCGTCAAAAACAGAACCTCTTTCAAGCTGTACTTTAATTAAGTCTTTGAGTGATTCCATGTTTGTTTCAATATCGTTGGCATCGGAAATTATGTCCTCAATGGGTTTCATGCCCGATTCAATTTGATCACCATTTTCAAGTTCCACCAAGCCATCCGTAAAGGCCAGGAATTTTGAATTTCGGGGAATACGGATGCTTCCGGTTTCAATAGTTGGGATTTCGTCAAGCATACCCAAGCCGATACACCCTTTGTCAAGGTGGCTGAGTTGTTTCTTTTTGCGGTCAAATAACATGGGGGGTAAATGACCTGCATTTATATAGGTGAGTTTTCGGGTCAGGGTATTGTATTTACCCAAAAACATGGTGATGAATTTTTCGTTATTGGCACTCATATTTACTCTTTTGTTGAGTGCGTGAGCCAGCCGCTTAAGGTTGATGGTGGGAGTGTACAGGGTACGAAAAACCGCTTGAAAGTTCGACATCAATATGGCGGCTGATATTCCTTTTCCTGAAACATCGGCAATACAAAAACCAAGAACGTTTTTAGAGAGTCTAATAAAATCGTAGTAATCACCTCCTACCTCAAACTGAGGGTGGTAAAAGGTGTGAATAGAATATTTGGTACTCACCGGAAGATGGTCGTCAGAGGGAACAAGTTTCGATTGAATACGAGAGGCTAGTTCCATCTCTTTTCTCATGGCTTCCTGCTCAAGGAGCTCATTCTGCATCCTTTTGTTCTCAATGAAAACAATGATCAGGTTAGAGATAATCTGTATTAATTTCAGGTGCTTAATGGTAGGACTTATGCCTTTCTGTTCTTCATCCACATCTCCAATTAAAACAAAGCCGATAGCTTTGTATCGGTGAAAAAGTGGAATGACCGCATCAAAGCCCTTTAGTTGAGGAGGATGCGATATGGTAATGTTTTCTATGCTCTTGTATTGAGCTAGGTCGCGTTCTACATTTATATCGGCCACTTCTTCTTTGGTTACACCGGAATTGAGCAGGTTTTCCCATTTCCCATCTCCATAGGTAAAAACCAATATTTTGCCTACCTCAAGTTCTTCGCGTAAAAGTATCTCAAATTCAGACAGTAAATCGTCTATACTGTGGTCTTCATTGATTGTTTGAGCAATTTCCAACAGAATATTCAACCTATCTTTAAAAAGTCGTAGTCTCTTTTTTTGAAGTTGGGTTACCATAGAATATTATAAACTTAACTTGCTGGTAAGGTATTAAATTTTTTGACCTAATTCTACTTTAACAGATTTATTGCTTTGAATAACAGAGGTCTATGTCACGCTGTCGCTTTTCATGTCGCTGCTGCAGTTTTTCCAGCATCCGTTCATCGGTCATTTCACGATAAAATTTGTATACCATAAAATCCATAATGTCTCTTGCCGACAACAATGGGACTTCGTCTTGATTCAATAGTTTTTCTTTCAGCATAAAGCTGCCCACCATTAAGTTGAGGGCTACTTGGTGATGCCATGACAGCCATTTGCGGGTTTGGAACTGATCCAAGCCTACTATCTGTTTTTGCTCTTTGAAGCTATGCTCAATGAAAAAGCGTTGTGCCTGCATGTATGCCAGCGCCTGATGCGTGTATTGAGCAAGTTCTGCGTTAGTGAACGAATATTTTATTTCTACTCCCTGCTTTGTCTTTCTTTTCGAAATGACCAGCAACCGTTTCTCAACAATGTTCTGAACCTTATCCCAAATGTAAACTGTCTTAAAATGGAACAATCCCTTCAGCTTTCCCTTGGCAGAATCACGAATGTCAAGCTTTTTCCAGTCCTTGTTTGTAAGCGTTTCTATATATTCGTTAGCGTTTACCGATGGGGTGCTTGCCTTCGGCCTTTTGGGTGGGCGCCCACGATTGCTCTTTCGCTCTGGAATATGTAGTTCTGGTTTTTCAAGGTGGATTTTTTGATCGCTATGAATGTCAAGCATGTACACCAAACCCATATCCTCAACCGAACGGGTAAACGCAAGGTCATTGCCATAAAGTCCATCCCCCCCAACGTAATCGAACTCGATACCCATTTCCAGTTGGTGCTTCACAATATCTGTAGCCAGCTCCGGTTTTGTCTTGAAAACCCTGTCCTCTTTGGGGATGCCAGCAGTTTCACACCTGGCGTTGTTAGTACACCATGACCTTGGAAGGTACAGTCTCGTGTCGACCAACGCTGCATATTTGTCCGTGCACAAGCAACCAAAAACTGCAACCTGCGAGTTTGCAGTCTTCCCAACGTTCCCGCAATACTGGTGATCAACACCAATGCTTTTGTCACCTTTTTTCACCCATCCGCTTTCGTCTATGAGTAATCCTTTTAATTTTTGGTTTGGGAGTGATTGGTCTACCTGATTTGCTATTTGGTCGATGACAGCTCTTGCATCCCAATTGGATTCGGTGATAAAATGCTGCATCTTATGGTAGTCTGCGTTTAATGTCTCAGTGATGCGTTCGATGTTTTTCAAATCGCTTAAAGCTAGACCTTCGACGTATTGAGTAGCTTTGTCGAAGTTGGATTTTGTTCTATTTTTAAAATGGTGCTGAAATTCAGATAAATACACTTCAAGTCGGTTGTTGACCGCTAGCAGTGTTTTACCATTATTCGTATATTTTTTAAGTTTTTCGCCCGTTACCCATTGCAAACTTGAGTTTTGTTCTTTGTTTCAATTGCAATATACTAATTTACTGTTTATTACGAAAGAAAAACAATACTAAATTATCGTTTTTTCAGTGATCATTTTAATCTGTTAAAGTAGAACTAAAGAAAATGTATTTTCTTTATATCGTAATAAAGTGTATTCTTGTTAAGCGTAATTCTAAAAACATGCTTTGCTGATAAAACCAGAAAAAGCCCTGATGTTTACCGGGCTTAATCATTTATTGGTTATTATTATTTTTTAACACGTTCAACGTAAGAACGATCACGGGTATCAACCTTTATCCAATCTTCCGTGTTTACAAATAATGGAACCATTATTTGGGCACCAGTGTCTATGGTAGCCGGTTTTAATGAGTTGGTAGATGAGGTATCGCCTCTAACACCTGGTTCGGTGTAGGTAACTTCAAACTCAATATGCATGGGAAGATCAACAAGAAGTGGTGTTTCTGTATCGGCGTGATAAACTACTTCACAAGCCAGACCATCTTTTAATAGGTCATGATTTTCGATTAGTTTTTCCTCTATTGTAACCTGATCATAAGTTTCGTTGTTCATAAATACGTAACCCATGTCGTCTTTATACAGATACTGGTATGAACGACGCTCAACACGTTGCTCATTGATTTTGTGTCCTGCCGAAAAGGTATTATCGATTACTTTTCCTGTAGAAATGTTTTTCAGTTTGGTGCGTACGAAAGCCGGACCTTTACCTGGTTTCACATGCTGAAACTGCACTATTGCATACAAGTCGTTCTTGAATTCAATACACATCCCGTTTCTGATATCAGCGGTAGTTGCCATAGTGTTATAAATTAATTCTTTTGGTAATTTTTTTGTGGTGCAAAAATAAATCAAATACTTAGAATTGCTAACAATTATGGGGATTAATTGACCATTGAACAGCTAATTAAGTATTTTTAGGCTTTTATAGCTTCCCAAGTTTATTTTTGAGGCCTTTATGTTCGGTCAAATCACAGCTAAAAGATCCCACTTTTAGGTTGACCTTTGCTTTAATGGGAATCCTATTTTTGTCACGTGTTACCCAAACCTTCATGTCTTCTTCTGTTTCAAAAACACGTCCCACTTCTGTTACGGGATGAAAAAGATAACACTCTCTATTTCCGAAGGCTGTAGAAATTCTTTCATTGCCCATGTATTTAATTTTTAGAGGGAAAATTTCGTCACTAAAATAGGTGGTGAACTCTAATATGTCACCCACTTTCATGGCGTCGTTAAACTTATATCTACGGGCGTAGTAAAAAGCAGATACAATATCATGTATAGTGGGTGGAACTCTTACATTCCCTGATTTTTTACTGTGGATCGTGATGGAATCATCATGTAAGGTAGTGTAATCGTAGGTGACTTCGTTGTAGTATTTGTAGCGTCCCTCTCTTATGTCTCGCACTGACTTTAAGGGTTGATCTGATGTTGGATCAATATAGCTGATGTAGGTGTCCCGGACTTTAAAGATAGCGTCTACCATGCCAGATGTTTTGGCAAACAGTTTTAGTTCTTGGGTGTGAGTTCCTTCCCATAGGGTATCTTTCACGGTGAATGAAATGTAACCGCCTTTTATGAAGCCGTATTTGAGACTGTATGTTAATTTTTCACCGGACTGATAAGTCTGGTTCTCACCGGTGCTGGGCTTGTTTTGAGCTGTAAGATTAACAACGCCCAATAACAGCAGTACTATAAAGGTGATGTGATGATGCATAACAGACAATTTGATGGGATGAAGCATGAGCGATCATGCTATTTTTATAAAACCTTTTTTTTAGGAGTGGTTGCTACAAAATCTTTAAGGTAAAAAGGCTCAAAATAAGCAGTATCTTCAAAATCTGATTCTTCAAATTTTCGGTGGGCAAGGAGAACCATATTTGAAGCCAAGGGCGCCTGGGCATCTAAAAATAGCGCATTGGGATGCACAATGGTTTCCTTACATTTTTCTGCTCCATCGCCCAAAAATACGATGTGATGATGATGGAGTATTGCTTGGTAGCTGGTTTCGTCTATGATTTTGGCATTAATTTTTTCAACCAGCTTTAGCTTGGTATCGAACAAGGCTGTATACACTTCCATTCTACGGGCATCTATCATGGGGCAATACAGTGTATCTGGCTTTGTTTTGTCCGCGAGGTCAGGGTGGTTAATCACTGCCTGTGCCAAACATTCCAATGAAGTAATCGCAATCAATGGTTTATTGAGTGCATAGCAAATGCCCTTGGCTACAGAAACGCCAATGCGTAACCCTGTATAGGAGCCCGGACCACTGCTTACGGCAACAGCATCAATGTCCTGAATGCTTAAATCCGGTAGGCTCTTAAATAAATCCTGTATAAAAACGGTTAGGTGCGTTGCATGAGAGTTGGCTTCAAAAAGTTCCTTTTTAGCCAAAATGGTACTGTTGTTGGATAAACACACCGAACATACTTTGGTGGATGTTTCCAGAGAAAGAATGATTGCCATAAATATTTCGTGTTACTAAGTGTGCGAAAATAATACTTTTTGTTTTGATTTGTCCCAATGGCCTTAAATAAAAAAAGAGTCGTTCTTTTGAAACGACTCCTTTTCTAACCTAAACCCTAATCTATGAAAAAACTTACTCTTGCTTTATGGTACGCAGAAAGAAGCTATGTGTTACATGCTTTTTCTTTAAAGCCAGTTTTCTTTACGTTATTACTGTGTCAATAGCTGTATTGGAAGTAAACAAAGGCTGTGCCGAATGGGGTGCTGTGTTTATTATTTAACTTTAATTAACAAGAAAAGGACTAAAGTGTTACAGGTAGTTGGAATTGACTGGGCACTAGATGGAAATAAATTTGTAAACAAAGTGACCGTTTGCATATTTTGTTATTTTTGTGCTTTGACTTTTTACGCAACAAGAATGAATCAATGAACGAAAAAGACTTGCCTTCAGAAGAAAAACAAATTTTGTTGGATAAAAGATATTTGAGAATGGCTCATGTTTGGGCAGAGAATTCGTATTGCGAACGAAGACAGGTTGGCGCATTACTTGTAAAAGAAAAAATGATTATTAGTGATGGTTATAACGGAACGCCATCTGGTTTTGAGAACAGCTGCGAGGATGAGAACAATATTACCAAGCCATACGTTTTGCATGCAGAGGCCAATGCAATAACTAAAGTGGCTCGTTCCAATAATAGTTCCGAAGGAGCCACGCTGTACGTCACATGTTCGCCATGTATTGAATGCGCTAAGCTGATCGTTCAAGCGGGTATTGTCCGGGTAGTTTATAATCAGAGATACCGGGTTGAGGATGGAATCAACTTATTAAAACGTGCGCACATCGAAACAATACATATAGAGATGTAGGTGCCAAAGAAATAGTAAAATAAATATGATGAGTTATAAGAATACGAAAAGACAAATATTTCAGCCAATACTACTGGCCTTGATACTAATAGTAGGTATTTTTATTGGCTATGTGGTTTTGCCCGGGAAAATGGGTAAAAAGAATCCATTGGTGATTTATCCACAGACCAATAAGATAGAAGCAATTCTTAATTTGATAGAAGAAGAGTATGTGGATACGGTTGATACACATGCATTGCAAGAGGAGATGATTCCTGAAATGTTAAAGAAATTAGATCCTCACACTGTTTATATTCCAGCCAAAGATTTGAAAAATGTGAACGAAGAGCTTTCCAGTGAGTTCGGAGGTATCGGGGTGCAGTTTAATATTCACAAGGACACGGTCATGGTGATAGCTGTGATTCCGGGTGGACCATCGGAAAAAGTAGGTATTTTACCCGGAGACAGAATTGTGTCAGTTAATGACTCTTCCATAGCAGGTAATGGTATTAAAAACGCTGTAGTTCTAAGGCTTCTTAGAGGGGAGATGGGAACTGGTGTTAAGGTGGGAGTCATTCGTCGAAACCTGAAAGAACCTATTCATTTTGATATTACACGGGGTAAAATCCCCATGTACAGCGTCGATGTATCTTATATGGTAACAGATGAGATTGGTTATATTAAAGTGAACCGTTTTGCAGCCAATACCTACAGTGAATTTTTAACAGCCTTGGCAAAATTAAAAGCCAGTAGCAGTAAGAAACTCATCATTGATTTTCGTGGTAATTCAGGTGGTTACCTGGAGGTGGCTATTAATCTTTGTAATGAATTTTTGCATAATGGTGATATGATCGTGTATACCGAAGGTAAATCCAATCCGCGCCAGGAAGTGCATGCCAATGGGAAAGGTACTTGTCAGGATACCGAGATTGCAGTGTTGGTGGATGAGTTTTCGGCTTCGGCCAGTGAAATATTTGCAGGTGCCATTCAGGATAATGATAGAGGTATTGTGGTGGGACGTAGAACTTTTGGGAAGGGTTTGGTTCAAAATCAGATTCCTCTACTTGACGGATCTGCATTGCGTTTGACCATATCTAGGTATTATACGCCTGCTGGAAGATGTATACAGAAACCTTATGATAATGGGAATGAAGAGTATTATAAGGATATTATTGAACGTTTTCAACATGGTGAATTCTTTAATAGAGACAGTATAAGTGTAAATGACTCTTTGGCTTACAAAACCAAAAATGGTCGTACCGTTTATGGGGGTGGAGGTATTATGCCCGATTATTTTGTTCCTCGTGATACAACGGCCTTAACAGAGTATTATTATCGTGTTAGAGAGAATGGATTGATCTATAGGTTTGCACTGGAATATACTGATAACAATAGATCTATAATGGAGCAGTTTACTAAGGTTGAGGAAGTGAAAAGGTATTTGAATGAACAGCCAATATTGAAGGCCTTTAAGTCTTTTGCTTCAAAAGAAGGTGTGAAGTTGAACAGGAAGCAATTTAAGATTTCTGAGCATTTGATCGATACCGAAATAAAAGCATATATCGCAAGAAATATTATCGATAATGATGGATTTTATCCCATATTGGGAGAGGTGGATGAAGTTCTGCAAAATGCAGTGCAACAGCTCGAGAAATAAGGCGAGTGAAGGCTTTAGTTGGCCACAAGAAAGGATGCGCAACTGAATGTCCTTTCAGAGTGGTTATAAGCTGATGGAACCGGTCGTGATAGAGTCCTTTTTGTTGCTTAAGTGACTTTTGTGACAGGTTTCATCTTATGCGCAAAAATAGTTTTTGGCATATGTGTAATTCGATGTCTTTTGTTGGTGAAACAAGTGCCGTATTTCGGTTTGTAGCATTGAATATCATGTCAATGGAAAGTATTATCTTTGCAAAAAGAATTATGTTATGGGAGTACTGAGGGCGATTATAATATTGGTCGCGTTTTATTATTTATTTCGTTTTATAGGAAGGATAGTCCTACCTTTTTTGTTAGCGAAAGGGATGAGTAAAATGAGTAAGCAATATCAGAGACAACAGAATTTTAGAGACCAACAAAAAAGGGAAGAAGGAAAAATGACAATTCGCAAGAATTCGAAAAACAAAAAGATAGTAGATGCTGACCTGGGAGAATATACCGATTTTGAGGAAGTGAAATAAGTATTCCCAGTTTTTTATTTTATGGCTGACGTCCCTTTCCTTGGGTCTGCTCAATAGATCCGGATGTGATGAAATAGTAGGCTTTAGGTATCATTTGTGTAGGGCGAATATGGCATTAATCAAACAAATTAGTCCAATTGTTGTTGCTTGTTATTAGTTAATTGGTTATATTTTGAATCAATTTGTTAACAAGCCTTAAGTATGGATTTTCCTTTATTTCATCTTGATTTCATGGGTAACCGGATGCTGGTTGCTGTGATTGCCATTTTACATGTTCTGATAAATCATGCCATTGCGGTGGGTTTTATTCCTTTGGTTACCCTAATGGAGTACTTAGGGTACAAGACTGCAGACCCAGAGAAAAGTGCCCACTGGGACAAATTTTCTTATAAGCTATTGTTTGTGTCGTTTGTGATAACCACCACTGTGGGTGCCCTTACTGGCGTTGGAATTTGGTTTGCAGCAGCCTTGGTGAACCCGGCTTCCATTGCCAGCTTAATAAGGGTTTTTTATATGGCTTGGTTTACGGAGTGGCTTGTTTTCGTTACGGAGGTGGGAATGATTATGCTTTATTTTTTGAGCTGGAAAAGAGCGAAGAAAAGCAGAAAGTCCAAAAAACAACATATTATTTTCGGTGCCTTACTGTCTATGTTCTCGTGGTTTACGATGGCTATCATCGTGGCCATACTTGGTTTTATGATGGATCCGGGTAACTGGAATGCCGATAATACATTTTGGTCAGGAGTGCTCAATCCTATGTATATGCCACAACTGGTTTTTAGAACCGGTTTAGCCATGATGATGGGAGGTGTATTTGCTTTGTTTCTTTCGTCCTTTTTTCTCAACAAGAAGGATCCCATTAAGGTTCCTGCCACTAGGATAATGAGTCTTTGGACTTTGTACTGGACTCCCGTCGCCCTACTGGGGGCTTTTATTTATTATATAAAAATACCCACTTTTATGGTGGGTAACCTGCCTGTTGCTTTAGGAACACAGGCATATCAGGATTGGTATGGGTCGTTAAAATATATCATGATAGGTGGAGTGGGGTTGGCTGTGCTTGTTAGTTTGCTTTTGCTTTGGCGACCACATAAATTTCCTAGGTTCTGGCTTTGGGTGCCGTTGGTTGTTCTGTTTGGGTTTTTAGGTACATTTGAACGCTTGCGGGAATTCATTCGTAAACCTTATGTAATAGCCGATTATATGTATGCCAATGGACTGTTAAAACAAGATTATCCCTTGTATAAACGAGATGGTATTTTGCCGCACTCTTCTTTTGTAAGTACGCCTAAAGTTACTGAGCGAAACAAATTAGAGGCCGGACAAAATGTTTTTTTGATAGCTTGTACCAGATGTCATACTACACATGGAGTTAATTCCATTGTTTATAATTTCGAAAATATGTATGGTAGTGATAAACCCTTGAATACAGCTGCCATGAAGGCTTATATTGAGGGTATGCACAATGTGAAAACATATATGCCCCCATTTCCGGGTAATGAGGCAGAGCTGGATGCATTGGTGGCATATATCAAGTCTTTACAGTCGTATCCTCATAAGTTAGAGGGTGCACAAATAAATGGAACAGCCACCAACCCGTATAAGATAAATGATACGGATGAGTAGTCTATCTTTTTTAGTTAGAATAGTAATAACCAAGTAAAATAAACACACCTATGTTTGCTCAACTACAACTTGTGCCCAAAGATATTCCTTTACCACTGCCTCTTCCCGAAGAGGTTTTAATTGTTTTGTTGGTAGCCTCCTTTTTATTGCATATTCTATTTGTAAATTTAATGGTGGGAGGTTCTATCTTAACGCTTTGGTACGAAATAAGAGGATTGAAAGATAAAAAATATGATGCTTTGGCTTATCAAATCGCACAGACGATTACTGTCAATAAAAGTTTAGCTGTGGTGCTCGGTGTGGCTCCTTTGCTTTCTATCAATGTGTTGTACACTATTTATTTTTATTCAGCTAATGCATTAACGGGTAAATATTGGATCATGCTGGTTCCACTGGTGGCATTTGTATTTTTGCTATTATATGCTCATAAATATTCGTGGAAGACGCTGGAGCATAACAAACCCTTGCATATATCCATATTGGCTGTGGCTGTAGCTTGTTTTTTGTTTATCCCTTTTGTATTTCTGGCCAATATTAATTTAATGTTGTTCCCTGAAAAATGGGGTGAGGTTCATGGTTTTTTATCTACGCTGGCTTTGCCCAATGTATTGCCGCGCTATTTCCATTTCTTGGTGGCTTCGTTGGCTGTTACTGGTTTGTTCTTGTTTTATTTTATCAGTAGAAAAAGTTACGAATTCAAAGAAAACCTGGGTGCGTTTACTCGATATGATCTGCAAAAGAAATTTTATTCTCTGGCCTTTGGTACTACCACTTCACAGTTTTTATTTGGTTCACTGGTGTTTCTAACTTTGCCTTCGAAAGGAATAGATTGGAATTTGTTTTGGATTATATCGGGTGGTGTTGGTTTTGCCATTCCAGCGATGATTTTAATGTGGCAGGAAATTACTGGACCAAAGGAAAAGATTGGACGGCACTTTGTTAAGGTGGTTAGTTTGCTCACTATTACTATTGTTTTCATGGGGACAGGACGCCATACTTATAGGGCCAATGCTTTGGAGCCTCACCAAAAAATGATGGCTGAGCGTACTGCCAGACATGGAGAAATGGTGAGACAAGCCACCTTGGAGGCGCAATCGGGTATGGGAGTTCAGTCTGATCTACCTCCCGGAGAGGCTTTGTTTAAACAATATTGTACGGTATGCCATAGGATTACGGAACGACTCGTGGGACCTCCGGTAACTGAGATGATAGAGGTGTATGCCGACGATTTTAATGGTTTCAAGCAGTGGGTTCGTAAACCTGGTCGCAAAAGAATGGATTATCCTGCTATGACTGGTTTTCCACAGTTGACAGATGAGGAGTTAAAGGACTTGGGAAATTATATTTTTGAACAATAGGGGTTTGTCTAATTTACCACTGAATTATTTGCTAAAAATATTAGATATACATAAACTGTTCTGGTAAAAAGTAAATGTTGCTGTTTATATGATCAAATAATTAGCGAAACTTCAGCAGACAATGTAATATTTCAATTGTTCAGTTGTGTATTCATTGATTTGCTTTAGTCGTGTCAATTTCTTGGATCCTAATTGTTTTAAGACCATATGCAACTCGCTTGGATTCATCACCCCCTGGGTGTGTAACAATTTCATGATGACAATTGACGAGTAAATTAACTCAGGGAATACATCGTAATATTCTGTTTGTTTAATTGGCTATCTTGCTAACATTTTTGTAGATTGTGGGCCTTTAAAAAACATTTAACCTTATACGCATTACTCTATGCAAACTAAAAGTATTCTAGGCTTAACTGCGCTGATTACCTGCTTGTTTATGGCAGGATGTAATAATAAAGAAAAAAAAGTTCAAGAGCTTACCGAAATAAAATATAACAAAAGTGTGACTGCCTTTACGTCGGGAATGGTATCTAACCAAACAGATATTATGGTTCGCTTTTCAAAAAATGTTCCGGAAGCTGAGCCCGGGAGTCCGGCTTCATCGAGTCTGATGAAAATATCACCTGCTGTTGAAGGGGATTACTATTGGCTCGATAATCAATCCTTGGCCTTTAAACCAAGTGTGCCCTTGGAATCGGGCACAGTATATGGTGTAAAGGTAAAATTGCCCCAGGTTTTTAATGATGTCAAAGACGATTTTGAGTTTTCTTTTGAAACCATATCTCAAAATTTCAGGTTTGAACAGGGAGATATTTCGCCATACGATAGAACCAATCTTTCGGACAATAAATTAAACGGGACTCTCATTTTATCGGACTTTGCCCCATTGGAGAAGATCCATGAAATGGTAAAAGCAGAGCAAGATGGCAGCGCGCTTGAAATAGAATGGCTTCCATCTGAGAATGGAAATCGTTATCCTTTCTTGATTCATCATATTATTCGTGGAAAAAAGTCGAGTCAAATTAAAATTCGCATTCAGGGCAGCTCTATTCTGGTGGACAAAGAAGAGCTCCAAAAGGTGAAGGTTTCTTCCATTGATGATTTTCAACTGATTCATTGTAAGGCTGTTGTTCAGCCGCGTCAGGCCATCGAGATTTTATTTACAGATCCGTTGAATCCCTCGCAGGAATTGGATGGTTTGATTGAGTTGCGTCCTAAATCTTCTTTTTATACCCAAATAGAGAATAATATCATTAGGATCTTGCCAGGTCACTCATTGAAAGGAGATGTTAAGGTGACTATACATCCTGGTATTGAAAATGTATTGGGAACTAAATGTGAGGAAAAAGAATCTTATGAAATTACTTTTGCCAGTTCCAAACCTAGGGTTGAGTTTATTGGGAAAGGAACTATTTTGCCTGAATCTTCGGGTTTGACCTTGCCTTTTAGGGCTGTTAGCTTGAAAGAGGTGGAAGTAAGGGTGATTAAAATATTTGAAAATAATATTGCTTCCTTTCTGCAAATCAACCAATTGGATGGTAGTTATCAGCTTAAACGTGCTGGACGATTGGTGCTTAAAAAGACTATTCCATTGAATACGGACCGGACTTTGGATTTAAACCAGTGGAATACTTTCTCCATTGCTCTGGATCAGTTGGTGAACGTAGACAGGGGCGCTATATATAGGGTTGAACTTCGTTTTGCAAGACGAAATGCAATTTTTCCTTGTGCCAATGAAGATGCGAGTGTATATGATAACTACGATCATGACCCCGATGAAATTACAGAAGAGGAAATTGCTTATTACGACGCTCCCAATGCTGAATATAGCTATTATGATAATGAATATTACTATTCTGGCTGGCAAGATCGAGATGACCCTTGTAAAGAGGCTTATTATAATAAGAATCGATTTGTAAGTAGGAATATACTGGCTTCGAATATTGGTATTATTGCCAAAAAAGGAAGTGACAAGGAGATGGTGGTGGCTGTTACTGATTTACGCACCACTGAGCCATTGGCTGATGTGGAGGTGGAGATATACAATTATCAGAATCAGTTAATTGCTTCGGAGAAAAGTAATGATAGTGGACTGCTTAGAGTGGATGTGACACAAAGACCGTATCTCTTGGTGGCTAAACACAAGAATCAACGTGGGTACTTGAGGTTAGATGAAGGTTCCTCTCTTTCTTTGAGTAGGTTTGATGTGGCCGGACAAACCATTGATAAAAATCTAAAGGGATATATTTATGGCGAACGTGGAGTGTGGAGGCCCGGGGATACCCTATTCGTATCCTTTATTCTGGAAGATAGAGAGCATAGTTTGCCAGATAAGCACCCCGTTGTTTTTGAATTGAGAAATCCATATGGAAGGCTGGTGAAACGTATTGCCAGTAGTAACAACACTCATAACATGTACCTGTTTAAGCTTGCCACGGATCAAAGCTCACCCACAGGAAATTGGCAGGCGCGCTTCTTGGTAGGAGGTACTTCTTTTAATAAGACACTAAAGGTAGAGACAGTAAAGCCCAATCGATTAAAAATAAAGATGGATTTTGGAGAGGATATCATATCTGTGGCGCAACCATCTATTAGTGCAAATATGGAAGTGAAGTGGTTGCATGGGGCTGTTGCTAAGAATCTAAAAGCTTATGTGAGTGCGACATTGAGCTCCATTCCCACTAAATTTGATCAATTTAGAGATTTTACCTTTGACGACCCTGCTCGCTCATTTACCAGTGAAGAGCTTACGTTTTTTGAAGGAACGACTGATGCTGAAGGAAGGGTGCATGTACATGGTAGCTTGTCGGTCAGTGATCAGGCTCCCGGTATGTTGAAGGCCTCTTTTCGCAGTCGTGTTTTTGAGGAGAGTGGAGATTTTAGTGTTGATAGGTTTTCTATTCCTTATAGTCCTTATCAATCTTATGTGGGTGTTAAAACTCCCGTGGGAGATAAGCGGGGTATGTTATTAACTGATCAGGATCATACTATTGAAGTTGCTACGGTGGATAGTGAAGGAAATCCTATTTCACAAAAAGTGTTGAAGTATGTAGTTTATAAAGTTAGTTGGCGATGGTGGTGGGAAAGTGGAGCCGATAATCTGGCTCGTTATGTTTCTTCTTCATCGCAGGATGTTGTGCAAAAAGGAGAATTGCATACCAAGAATGGTAGAGGATCGTTTGATTTTCGGATCAAATATCCTGAGTGGGGAAGGTACCTGATCAGGGTGTTTGATCCAGTTAGTGGTCATGTATGTGGAAAGACGGTGTATGTCGATTGGCCAGGATATGCCACCAAGCCTATGGGTGATAACCCGGAAGCTGCTTCGATGCTTACCTTGTCTACCGAAGCCGATAAATATACCGTAGGTCAAAAGGCTCAGGTGAATTTTGCTTCTTCGGAGGGAGGGCGTGCTTTGGTAACGGTTGAGAATGGAACGCGTATTGTTCGTGAGTATTGGGTGCGTACGCAAAAAGAATTTACTTCTTTTAATTTTGAGGTGAGTAAGGATATGACGCCTAATATTTTTGTACATGTCACCTTGCTTCAGCCCCATGGACAAATGGACAATAGTTTACCTATCCGTATGTATGGGGTTACTCCTTTACTGGTGGAAGATGCAGAAACACATCTGAAACCTGTGATTGATATGCCGGAGGTGTTAGTGCCGCAGCAGAAGGTGAAAATAAAAGTGAGTGAGGAGAGTGGAAAACCCATGACCTATACCATTGCCATGGTGGAGGAAGGGCTCTTGGATCTTACTCGATTTAAAACCCCGAATCCATGGAATCACTTTTATGCCCGTGAAGCACTGGGGGTGCGTACCTGGGATATATATAGCCAGGTGATTGGCGCTTATGGGGGACAAATAGAAAAAGTGTTTAGTATTGGAGGTGATGGTGAAATGGAAAATCAACTTAAAGACCCCCATGCCAACCGTTTTAAACCTGTGGTTAAAGTAATGGGTCCCTTTGAACTGAAAAGTGGAAAGAGTCAAACTCATGAGATAACAATGCCTGAATATATTGGTTCGGTAAGAACCATGGTGGTGGCCTGTCATGATCGTATGTATGGTAATGCCGAGAAAACTACACCGGTTAAAAAACCACTTATGGTATTGGCAACCCTACCAAGAGTGCTGGGACCTGGTGAAACAGTTGAGTTACCGGTGACTGTATTTGCCATGCGAAACGATATTCAAAAAGTAAACTTATCGGTTGAAACCAATGAATTGTTCCGTGTACAGAAAGAAAGTAAACGAACTTTGGTTTTTGAGAAAGAAGGAGATCAGGTGGTGCCTTTTACCTTGACTATACCTGAAAGGCTAGGTGTAGGGAAGGTAAAAATTATAGCACAAGCGGGTAGCGAAAAGGCAGAACATGAAATAGAGATTCAGGTGCGTAATCCCAATCCTCCTAGGGTGGAAACGATTAGTAAAGTGTTGCAAGGCAAAGAAAAGGGGGCCATTCCTTACGAATTATTCGGTATGGAAGGAACCAATAAAGTTACAATGGAAGTGTCTGCTATTTCTCCGGTGGATTTTGGAAGGAGATTAAAATTCTTGCTTGAATATCCGCATGGTTGTGTGGAGCAAACCACAAGTTCTGTGTTTCCGCAATTGTTTCTGGAAAACGTGATGGAAGTAGACGATAACACTAAGCAAGTTATTGAAAAAAATGTAAAAGCAGCTATCAGTAGATTGGCTTCCTTTATAACGAGTGATGGAGGATTTTCTTATTGGCCTGGTGGCCGTGAAGCCAATGACTGGGGAACTACCTATGCTGGTCATTTCCTGCTCGAAGCCGAAAAGAAAGGGTACTCCTTGCCACTTAATTTTAAAAGTAAGTGGCTTAGTTATCAAAGGAAACAAGCTGGGGTGTGGTCCAATATGGCAGGTAGTAGTTATCGACAGCTGAATCAAGCTTATCGTTTATATACCTTAGCCTTGGCAGGTAAGCCTGATAACAGTGCCATGAACCGTATGCGTAATATTGTATCCTTAACATCGGAGTCTAAATTCCGGTTGGCAGCAGCTTATGCTTTGACTGGACAAAAGGATGTGGCAAAGCATATCATTGAAGGGCAAAGTATAAACAACGAGAACGATGGTTATAACTATTATTACTCATATGGATCGGAGCTGCGCGATCAAGCGATGATTTTTGAAACCCTGGTGTTACTTGATGATTTGGATGCTGCATCTCAATTGATGAAGGAAATTACTGATCAACTTAGTTCGCAACATTGGATGAGTACGCAAACAACCGCCTATGCATTGATTGCTTTAAGTCGCCTGAGTGAACATTCAAAGGACTCGAGAATTGCGTATTCGTATAGTCTTAATGGTGTTGGTAAAGAGAAGGTGTCGTCGGATAAACAGGTGAGTCAAGTTGAATTGCCTGTCTCTATTCCAGCTAAAGGCGAGGTGTTGTTTGAGAATCATACTGATGGAGTGGTCTTTGCGCGATTGTTTGTGGAGGGAACACCTGTTGGTGATGACGCAATAAATGAAAGTTCTAACTTGAAAATGAGCGTAGAATATACAACTTTGACCGGACAGCCTATTGATGTGTCGAAATTGGCACAGGGAACTGATTTTAAGGCTACGGTTACTTTTACGCATCCCGGACAGTTGGCGCGTTATACAGATATGGCTTTGACGCAGATTTTTCCCTCTGGTTGGGAGATTAGAAATACCCGTATGGAAGATGTGAATTCGGCATACGATGTGAATGTGCCCGATTATCGTGATATACGTGATGACAGAGTTTATACTTACTTTGATTTGGAGCGTGGAAGAAGCCAAAAATATGTGGTGTTGTTAAATGCTACTTACCAAGGAAGGTATTATCTGCCTTCGGTTTCTTGTGAGGCTATGTATAACAACCAAATTAGTGCAAGAAAAGCAGGTCGTTGGGTTGAAGTGGTGAAGCAATAGGTATGTAATATATGTGTTTGGATGGAGCCAATAAAGGAGCTTGCTCTAAAGGTTGCTTATTGCTCCGTTTATCAGAATAGTCATGAATGGCATCTATTTCTGTTATTGTAAATGTCATTAAGAGAATAACAAATTTGAAAATTATGGAAAGTATAAGCCTGGTTTATTATTCGCCCACAAGGACCACTCAGAAAATATGTAGAGAGGTGGCCAAGGGGTTGGATGTACCTATTATAGACGAAATAAATATTGCAGAGGATATTAATGGATCTAATATTCAAATAGAAAAAAATTGTCTGACGCTTATTGGACTACCTGTGTATGGGGGGCGCTTGCCAATTAACACGATAGAGTCTTTAAAAAAGTTGAAGTCTGATCATTCTCCGGCAATTATTGTGGTGGTGTACGGTAATCGTGATTATGATGATGCGCTTTTGGAACTTAAAGAAATTATTGAGGAATGTGGGTTTGTAATTGTAGCAGGTGCTGCGTTTATTGGTGAGCATTCTTACTCAACTCATGAAAGACCCATCGCAATGAACAGACCAGATAATCAGGATTTGGAAAAGTGTAAGGATTTTGCCGTTAAGGTAAATGAAAAGCTTATGAAGGGTCCGGATATCCTGTCCTTGCCTGAGCCCAGCATACCAGGCAATCATCCTTATAAAGAACGAAAGCAATTATCTGCCACGGTATATCCAAAAACCGATCAAGCACTTTGTACGCTTTGTGGTACTTGTGTGGATGTGTGTCCCGTAGGTGCAATAAGTATTGAGCAAAGCGTTGTGACAAATGGTGAATTATGTACGGTATGTTGTGCCTGTGTAAAGCAATGTTCGGAGCAGGCACGCAGACTCGAAGATACGACAATAGATACGATCAGAGAAAAGCTTTTTCTCAATTGTTCGTCGCGAAAGGAACCATCGTATTTTCTATAGTCAATGGCTTAATTATTTAGACTGTGTACATCAGGTAGCGATGTGGATAGTCGTGTCCTGATAAAAAAAATAAAAATGAAAAATACATTAATTCAAATCACAAAGAACGGCATGGGTGAGGGTGACGAAGCATTAAGTCTTTCGTTGATTGCAAACTATCTAAAGCTTGTGAATGAGGAAAGTAATTTTCCTTTATTTATGTCATTTTACAATGGAGGCGTGAAGCTTCTATGTGAAGGTTCACCCGTTATAGATACCCTGAAGTTGTTAGAGAAAAAAGGGGTGAAGATGTTGGCCTGTAAAACCTGTTTAAACTATTATCATCTTTTGGACAAGCGAATGGTTGGTGTAGAAGCTACCATGGTAGATATTGTTAGTCTACAAAAGGTTGCAGATAAGGTAATTAATTTGTAGGCGCTTATTTTTTAGTGTGGTGCTCAAGCTTTGCTATGGTCTGAGTTTGTCTGTATTAATAGAATGATTTTGTGTTGTGGAGGGGTTTCTCGGAATGTAATAGATTGGTGCGATTTACAGGGTATGCTCTTTATGGTGCGTTTATGATAAATGTGTCTTTGTTTGGTGTATGGTTTGAAGCAATAAATACTTGTTTATCAGGTATTCATAATTTTTTGTCAACGTTTTTATTTCTTATATCAAATAAAATGATAGTGCAGAATATATAATGGCTCTTTATTCGTAATTTCCAGCATGATAGAGAAAATTCGATCTTATATTAAAGAAGGACAGTACAATCCGGAAGATGGGCTGGACTATTGGAGAGAGAGAGTTTTTAAGAGTATATTGTTGGTAATTGTTATTTTCGGATTTTTTCCGTACGGCTTGGGTATGTATATGTCTTTTAGTCAGGAGCTTTATTCTGTGGCTGTTTTAGATACCTTTGTATACGGCGCACTGGTGTATACCATCTTTGCAAAGCGTATCTCCTTAGTGAGGCGTGTATATTTTATTGTTGGATTAATATTTTTTGTGGGAATTTCATTGACAATTCTCACAGGAAAGGATGGGGCGGGATTTAATTTTGTGATAGGTTCCATCGTGATGTCTTCTTTGCTGCTTGGAGTAAAGGGTGCTGTGAATAGTTTAATTGCCACATTGGGTACTATTTTGTTGATTGCTTGGGGATTGTTTGTCGATCTTTTTGAAGGTTTAAGGATTACGCAATATGAGGCCGTGGAGTGGATTGCCGTATCGGTGAATGTACTGGCGGTGGGAGCAATGACATCTATTCCCTTGGCTATCTTATTAAAGGGGTTGGAAAGTACCATTGATGCGCAAAGCAGTCTGCAGCAGCAGCTGGAAGATAAGATACAACAACTAAAAAAAGCCAAGAATAAAGCAGAAGAGGCCGATGTGTTAAAAACCAATTTCCTGGCCAATATGAGTCACGAAGTACGTACGCCTTTAAATTCGATCATGGGATTTTCTGAATTGGTGCTAAATAAAATGTACAGTAGTGAGTTGGAAAGAGATCAGTATATGCGTACTATTAATCAAAGTGGTAGTTATTTGCTTAATATTATTGAAAACATCCTTGATTTCTCCATGATAGAGTCCAATCAGTTAAAGTATTCATTACGGCCTTGTAACTTGAATATTTTACTCCAAGAACTAATGGATATTTATAAGCATCGAAAATTAATAACTCCGGACGTGATTATTTCGTCTACACATGAAAACAAAAGTGTAGATACGATTGTTTTAACAGATGCACATCGCTTAAAGCAGGTGTTTATAAATTTAATAAATAATGCCCTTAAGTTTACAGAGAAAGGAGAAGTTGTGATTGGTTTCAGTGATGATGAACAAGGTATGGTTAGGTGCTTTGTGAAGGATACCGGGGTGGGAATTACTCCGGAGGTTCAGTCTGCTATTTTTGATCGTTTTGTAAAGATTGAAGGCTTAAATCAGGTGAAAGACGGTACTGGTTTGGGATTGTCCATATCTAAAGGTATCATAGAGGTGTTAGGAGGTAAGATGTGGCTTGAGTCGGAAGTGAACAGAGGATCTATATTTTATTTTACGATACCCGGCAAATAATTCATTTACAGATGAAAACCAATGGTTAAAAACACTTAAATACTTGTATTTATGTTTTTAATTTAACCATCAAATCATCTATTAACCAAAATAAACGCTACCTTTGCACCCTCATTTTTTACTATTTTATGCAGGATATAAGAAATATTGCGATTATAGCACACGTTGACCATGGTAAAACTACCCTGGTAGACAAGATGATAATGGCTGGAAAGCTATTTAAAGATCATCAGGAAGTTGGTGAGTTAATCATGGACAATAATGATTTGGAGAGAGAACGGGGTATTACCATTCTTTCGAAAAATGTTTCGGTAATGTATAAGGATACAAAGATTAACATTATCGATACCCCTGGTCACTCCGATTTTGGAGGAGAGGTAGAGCGTGTACTAAACATGGCAGACGGAGTTTTGCTATTGGTAGATGCTTTTGAAGGGCCTATGCCTCAAACACGTTTTGTATTGCAGAAAGCCATCGCATTGGGTTTGAAACCTATTGTGGTGATTAATAAGGTGGACAAAACCAATTGTCGTCCCGAAGAAGTGAATGAAGCTGTGTTTGACCTGATGTTTAACCTGGACGCTTCAGAGGATCAATTGAATTTTGTGACCATATATGGTTCAGCCAAAAATGGATGGATGAGTACCGATTGGAAAAAGCAAACGGATAATATTTCTGCCATTTTTGATGCTGTTATCGAAAATATTCCTGCGCCAGAATATAACAAAGGGACGCCTCAGATGTTGATAACATCTCTGGATCACTCTCCTTATACTGGACGTATTGCTATTGGTCGGGTGCATCGTGGGGAGCTGAAGACAAATCAGCAGGTTTCATTGGTGAGTAGAGATGGTTCTGTCACTAAAACTAAAATTAAGGAAATTAATGTCTTTGACGGTCTGGGTCGTGCCAAAGTTGATGAGGTAAGGTGTGGAGAGTTGTGTGCTTTGATCGGACTGGATAGTTTTGATATCGGCGATACGGTTGCTGATATAGAAAATCCGGAGCCTTTGGATCCTATTTCAATTGATGAGCCAACCATGAGTATGTTGTTTACCATTAATAATTCTCCTTTCTTTGGTCAGGATGGTAAATTTGTAACCTCCAGACATATAAAAGACAGATTGGATGCGGAACTGGAGAAAAATTTGGCCTTGAGAGTGGAAGATACCAATTCGGCTGATGCATGGAATGTTTATGGACGTGGGGTGCTTCACTTGTCGGTATTGATTGAAACTATGCGTCGCGAAGGTTATGAGCTTCAGGTAGGTCAACCTCGTGTTATTATTAAAGAGATTGGTGCAATAAAGCATGAACCGGTGGAGGAATTGACAATTGATTTGCCAGATGAATATTCGGGTAAAGCCATTGAGATGGTTAGTCAACGCAAAGGTGATATGCTTAGTATGGAGCGTAAAGGCGATCGAGTGGTCATCGAATTTCATATTCCGTCACGAGGTATTATTGGTTTGCGTAATGCCATGTTAACGGCCACTGCCGGAGAGGCCATTATGGCACACCGTTTTGTTGAATTTCAGCCTTACAAAGGCGAAATTAATAAACGTCTAAATGGATCTTTGATCTCGATGGAAGATGGAGCGGCTATTCCATATGCGTTAGACAAGTTGCAGGATAGGGGAAAATTCTTTGTGTCTCCTCAGGAGAAGATATATAAGGGACAGGTGATCGGAGAAAATAACCGCGATGGTGATTTGACGATTAATATCACTAAAACAAAGAAATTAACCAATATGCGTACCCAGAGTACCGATGATAAGGTGAGATTAGCTCCCCCTATTATATTTTCACTGGAGGAAGCTTTAGAGTATATTCAAGGAGATGAGTATGTGGAGGTAACGCCTCAGGCAATTCGTATCCGTAAGATATTTCTTGAGGAACACGAACGTAAACGTTTAGCAAAGCAATAAATAATAATACCAGAATTTATTTATTGATTTGCTGTTTTTCGAGTTAGCAACGAACCGCATCTGTTTCAGGTGCGGTTTTTTTGTGGTTTTATTTAGATGAATAGTTATGATGAATGCTTTTAAGATTATTGGCATATATATTATGCTATATATGGCCAATGCTTTGTGGAAAGTTTTTTACAATATTTACCTGGCCGAAATAGGTTTAACTGGTGCAGAGATCGGTACTTTAAATTCAATTATACAGGCACTCATTTTTATAGCAGTTGTGATATGGGGCAGGTATGCTGATAGAAAAGGTATCCGTCCGACCTTACGAATTGGTTTGCTGGTCACTGGAGTGCTGATGTTGATACTGTCGTTTGTAGCTGACTTTTGGTGCTTGGTGGTGTTTTTACCTGTATTTGCTTTTTTTTATCACCCGCTGGGCGCTCTAACAGATGCCATGGCTATGCAGTATGCAACTGTTGAAAAAAAATATTCCTATGGAAGTTTTAGATTATGGGGCTCGCTTGGGTGGGCGGTGGCTGCAACTGTAGGTGGGTATTTGTTTACTTCGCTTTCATTAAAGCTTACTTTTTATATAGCAGCTATTACTTATATGCTTATTGTTCCTCTTTTGTCAACGCGAAAAAAAGTGCGTACCTATAAGGCGAACTTTAAGTTGGTGGGGTTACGGGATGTGATTAGTAATAAACCCTTGTTTTATTTTATGGGTATCCTGATTTTTTATGGCATGGTTTGTTCTCCTATGTTTTATTATTTGAATCTTTATTTTTCAGAGTTACATGCTTCAAATACTATTATTGGATTGGCTTACGCCATCATGGCTCTAAGCGAAATACCGCTGTTTTTATTGGGTAATAAACTCTTAAAAAAAATAGGGGTACGGCCTATATTGTTGATGGCCATGGGTTCTATTGTTATCAGATATGCGGTTCTGGGCTATTACCCTCATGTTGGTGTGGCATTAGCTGTTGGTTTGTTGCAAGGTGTTTCATTTGCTTTTTTTTTAGTGGCCGCGGTTAGTATCATTGAAAAGTTAATGCCCCAAGGACAACATGCTACTGCACAGTCTCTCATTTGGGGATCTTATATAGGTATTGGACAAACATTGGGAAATCTGCTCATTGGTTTTGTGCTTGATTCGGCCGGAATGGTGGAGGTAATGCAGTTTTCTGTATATGGGGGACTGGCTTGTGTGATAGTTTCTATTATCTACTTAAATCGCTTTAGATTTGAAAGGGCTTAGCGTGATCTATTCGTAATTACATCGGATTTGAACAATTGGTTCCTTTTGCGCTTACTTGTCACCATTTCTGAGGTCAGGCACAAAAGTTGGGTCTGTAAAAAAAAGTATTTCAACATTTCTCAACAAGCGATATTTTTTATTTCAATACCCAATTACCAACAAATGGTGTGCAGGGGTGGCCGAAAAAAATAACTCCTTGGCCAGCGCTGGTGAGAAGTTATAAGCCGGAAAATGCATTAGAAAATCTGTTGCGCCTTAAAATGGCTTCAAAAGAACTCACTTCGTTTCTTTTTCTCAACTCACTATAGCTGGGTACTATGCCTCGTCTCAGCAAAGCCTTCTTTTATTGTTATTTCAACGTTCATAACCATTTCTTCATGAAGGCGGGAATCCCATTTACTAAAATTATTTACCCTACACATGTTATAGGAACGGGTATTCAATAATTTTCGCTTAGTCTGTTTTATTGTGTATTTTTTTTGGTGATGATATGGATAATAGTAAATTAGATGTTTAAGGTGAGAAAAAATGCAATGAATAGCAATTACAATTGGCAGGTTTAAAGACTTCTCTAATAATATTGAAGCTAGTTACCCGATGAAAACAAGATTAATTCTATACTTATGTTTACTTTGTTTTTTAATGCCACCAATTTGCGGTGAAGAGTATAATATGAGCAGCCTAACTTCGCAAGATGGTCTTTTTAGCGATCGGGTTTTTAAATCTTTTCGCGATAAGAACGGTTATCTGTGGATTCTTGGAATAAACGGAGTGGCACGTTACGATGGAAAATATATAACGAACTATAAACCATCGAATACAATTTCATATCATTACATTAAAGGAACTCGTTTTTATTCCATTTTTCAGGATAAGAAAGACAATATTTGGGTAGGAGGAAAAGGAGGTCTTAGCCGATATGAGCCATCAAAGGATACCTTTATTCCGTTTCCGATTGGGGAAAAGGGGTTAAAAGATGTTCGACTAATTGAACATTATAGGGATAGTACTATTTGGGTATCGTGTGTTAAATCAGAAAATTACTTAATTAATATCTACACCCAAGAGGTAAATAAACAGGCCGAAAAGTATTTGTTTACATCATCGCTAAAGGATCGTAATGGAAATATATGGTTGAGCACTAAAAAAGGAAATATTTTAAAAAACTACGAGCATACCGGTTTGCAATTTAAATCGGGTATTAATGATATTTGTTTTACTCCGTCCGGTAATTTATACATTGCAACCAATAGTGGGGTTGAGGTTGTCAAAAACATACTCAACCAAAAGGATGGTTTTAATGGCAGTAAGGCTTTGGTCACTCCGAAACTTTGGTTGTCAAACCGAAATGTACATGCATTAGAATATTTTGAAGGAAGTGTTTGGGCAGGTACAAACAACGGGCTTAACAGGTTGGTTTTGGATAAAGCAGAGTTGCCGGAATATATCGAAGATTATTACAGTCAGCCTCGAAATCCCTTTTCGTTAACGAATAACCTGATTCATGATATTACTTGTGACCGGGAGGGAATTCTTTGGATTTGCACATATGGAGGATTAAATAAATTGGATCCATCTGTTCAGTGGTTTAACAGCTTTCGATACGATCCTGAGGAAAACAATACTTTGCATGATAGTTATATATTCCCGATCCATGGTGATAAACAAGGTAATATATGGATGGGGAGCTATACTTCGGGATTATCAAAGTACAATACGGGTGAAAAAAAATTCAAATGGTTTCATAAAGATAATTCCAGACTGGCCAGCAATCATATAACTCAAATCTATTGTGATTATCAGGGGAGTACATGGATCTCAACCACAGATAATGTTTGTATTTACAGTATGGGCCGTATGCTTCCTGTAAAGTTTACAAATACTAAGAGTAATTTGCAAAATAATGTAAATTCAATTATTCAACATCCCGAAGGAGATTATTGGCTGGGGACGAAAGATAAAGTATTTAAAATTGAAAAAATAGATGTAGACCACTACAAGGTAATGAGGGAGATTGAACTAAAAGGTTCGGGATCTATTATTAGCCTGTTTGTGGATCATTACAATAGAATTTGGGTTGGAACCTCGAAAGGTTTATATCTCATTGAGAACTCTGGAGAACTTAAACCTATTCCGTACAAGAAAGCGCAATATCCTGTTTTCCGATCAAACATATTTCAGGCTATTGGAGCGGATGTTGATGGTAATATGTGGTTTGGGTCTGAAATAGGAGTTTATTACTTGAAAAACGATAGTGTTTTTAAAAACGCCCCACATAAAGTTAAGTTCAAGGGTTTTTTTGAAGAGGATGGACTCACAAGCAATTATGTGTCCGGGATACTGCCCGGTAAAAATGGTGAAATGTGGTTTAGTTCTTGGAAAGGAGTGATGAAATATGACCCCAAAGGAATAGGGATAGGCAGCTTTATACCTTATTCATTTAAGGAAGGGTTGGTCAGTGAAAAATATAACAGGAATGGGTATTATCTGGATAGCATCTCAAATACGGCTTACTTTGGAAGTGCCAATGGTGTTAATTACTTGAGCATAGATAAGGAGTTTAAGGAGTCGGACGTGTTTAATGTGTTAATTCATAATATCTCAGTGGATGGTAAGGATATTGAGGTAATTCATGATAAAGAAAATGTGTTTGCTGAAATTAGTACTTTCGGGGGTATTGGACAATTACAGGTTCTTTATAGTTCTTCAAGTTTGTTATCGCCCCCAAAACAGCTCTTCGCATGGAAACTTGAAGGCAGGGATGAAGATTGGACATATACCAGAAATAGGGAGCTTTTGTTTCAGGAACTTGGTGTAGGGGACTATAGTTTAGTGATACGGCCTGTTTCTCCTCATGCCGGACTGGAATCCTCCGTTTATATAACTATCAAGATAAAATCTGTAGTCTACAGGGTTTTGTTCGGATTTTTAATTGTAATCTTAATCATCTTGCTTATCTACTATCTGAATAGATTTAAACAGCTTAATGAACCCCAGGAGAAGTATATATATTCTAAATTATCCTCTGATAAATCTTCGGAAATAGTTGAAAGACTGAATAGAATAATGAAAGAACAGAAACCTTATCTAAATCCGGAACTAACAGTTAACGAACTTGCAGAAATGGTTGGAATCAACTCCGTAAAATTGTCGCAGGTTTTAAATGATTTTTTACAAACGCGTTTTTACGAATATGTCAATAGATTTAGAGTTGAAGAGTTTGTTGTTTGTCTGGAAAAAGAAGAAAACCAAATCATGACACTGTTGGGTCTTTCCGAAAAATGTGGTTTTTCATCCAAATCTTCTTTCTATCGTTTTTTTAAACAAGAAAAAGGAACTACCCCAGCTCAGTTTGCAAAAAATCTAAAAAAACAGTAGTTTTTTTCTGTCTCAATTTATAGACACTTTTTTAAGCCCTGAAAAATAGTGCTTTGCAATACAAGAATATATTTTTGGATTGACAAAAAAAACGTATTCAAAATGGACAAGACACGTATTAAGTTAAAAAGTATTGCCAAAATAATGATTGGCACAGTATTGTTTTTTGCAATTAACCCACATTGTAATTCAGCTAAAAAACAATCTTCGAAAAAACCTAACATTATATTGATTATGGCTGATGATTTAGGTTGGGGAGATACCGGTTATAACGGGAATAAAATTATTAAAACACCTTATCTGGATGAGATGGCGAAAGAAGGGGTCCGATTTAACAGGTTTTATTCGGCGTCTGCTGTGTGTTCGCCAACCAGAGCCAGTGTGTTAACTGGGCGTAACCCTTATCGTACCGGAGTTTTCTATGCCAATATCGGAATATTACGTCCCGAAGAAGTAACGATACCTGAGTTATTGAAAAAAGAAGGCTATACTACCGGGCACTTTGGAAAATGGCACCTGGGAACACTTACAACTAAGGAGAGGGATGCCAATCGTGGTAAACCCGGTAGTATTAAAGAATATAATCCTCCGATTAAACATGGTTACGATGTAGCTTTTGTATCAGAATCAAAGGTGCCAACTTACGATCCTATGAAAAAACCTTTACAGCGATACAATAAGAAAGGTTGGGATTACCTTAAAGAAGGCGAAGAGTTTAAAGATTACGGCACACATTATTGGGATATTAATGGAAATAAAGTAGTGGACAATCTGGAAGGAGATGACAGTCGTGTGATTATGGACAGGGTAATACCATTTATCGGCAAGGCAAATTCTAAAGAACAGCCATTCTTAGCTGTGATATGGTTTCATACGCCCCATATGCCTTGTGTAGCTGGTCCAAAATACCAGGAAATGTACAAGAATAATGGCGTGCTGATGCGTAATTATGCGGGCTGTATTACGGCAATGGACGAGCAGGTTGGGCGACTAAGGGCTTATCTTGAAAAAGTCGGAGCGGATTCAAATACCATGATATGGTTTTGCAGTGATAATGGACCAGAGTCGGGAAATCCCGGTACGGCGGGCGGTTTTCGTGATCGCAAGCGTTCTTTGCATGAAGGAGGAATACGAGTTCCCGGAATTATGGTTTGGCCTGAGAAGGTGAAAAAAGGATTTCAAACCGATATCCCTTGTGTGACCTCAGATTATTTGCCGACAATAATGGATGTATTGAATATTAAAGAGAAGAGTGCTCCGAATAAGTTGGATGGAATAAGCCTATTGCCGTTGTTGGAAGGTAAAATGAAAGAACGTTCTAAACCGATTGGATTTTGTATCAAAAATCAGATGAGTTTATCGGATAACCGATATAAGCTTTATGTAAAAGACGGGCAGTTTGAATTGTATGATATCGTTAGTGATCCTTATGAAGAAAAGAATATTAAAAAAGAGGAGTTTTCTGATGAGTCAAACCTGTTGAAAAAAGGATTAATGAAGTTTATAGAATCATGTAAATCCAGTTTTGAAGGTGAAGAGTATGGTAAAGCTTCTTTTGACAAACTGAATCAAAAATGGCCTGATCCCTTAAAGCATGCAAACAAGAAAAAATAATAAACTTAAATAGCTAGGTAAAGAGTGGATTGCAAGTAATGGAGCATCTTCAAGTAAAACATAGAGGGTGACAATTTATCCATAAGCATATTCAATAATTTTCAATCAATGAGTAATCCCCATTTAAAAACTAACTATCAATATAACGACCGCAGGGCAGGCCAGAACAATAGCCCCGTGGCCGGCGTCGGCGAGAGACCATAACCCAGAAGCTGCATTAGAAAATCTATTACGAAGTTCTAATACATCATTTGGATTGGTTGAAGCAGGGGAGGTAGTGATCTTTGTGGCAACTTCAATAACGAAGTTATCATGAGGGCCTTTTAATATATGCCTTGCCGAGTAAAAAGAACATTAACGGAAGTTTCAAAAGCAAAGAAAATCATCATATAAGTTAGAAACATTGCTCTCAATTAGATAATGGAAGTACCAATGCTGCAGCAGAATCTTTCAATACAATAGTAATGGATTTCAGAAGACAATTCAGAGGTGTTGTTGATGTAAAGTTCTCCTTGTTCAGATTAACAAAAATATTTGCATGACAACTATAAGCAGCATTTATACCCAACTTTTGACACTGACCCATTATTTTTTTTACGTTGAGATAATCCATTTTAGATAAAAAAAAGCCACTCGAATAAATCGAATGGCTTTTAGTGGCTCCCCCTTCAGGACTTGAACCTGAGACCCTCTGATTAACAGTCAGATGCTCTAACCAACTGAGCTAAGGAGGAATGAACCTTGTATAAAACAAAGTGAAATATATATGTTTATGATAGCTCCCCCTTCAGGACTTGAACCTGAGACCCTCTGATTAACAGTCAGATGCTCTAACCAACTGAGCTAAGGAGGAGTGTATTTAATATATTTCAATACAATTATTTTGCTCTTTTGAGAGCACTTTTGCATTTGTAAGCGATCGACTTTTCGATAGCTGTTTTGTCAAATGCGGAGCAAAAGTAATAGGATTATTGAAAGTATGCAATATCTTTGTGAAAAAAAATAGAAAAAAATTACATTAATTTATTAAAAGTCTGATTATGAGTAAGGTTCTTGGAATGGGAAATGCATTGGTTGATATTTTAGCAAGGATAGAACACGATGATTTACTGGAGAAACTCAATTTACCCAAAGGTAGCATGCAATTAGTGGATGCTGATACCTCGTCTAAGGTGTTAGATGAAATTGCTAATTATACCAAGGAGCAGGCATCAGGAGGGTCTGCGGCTAATACCATTCATGGCTTATCTTGTTTAGCTGTGTCAACTGGTTTTTTTGGAAAGGTAGGAAGGGACGAACTGGGTGCTTTTTTCAAGAAGGATATGAGTGAAAATAACATAGAGCCCCAACTATTGGAGAGTGATAGTTCATCAGGAAAAGCAGTTGCTCTTATTAGTCCCGATTCGGAACGAACCTTTGCTACTTACCTGGGGGCTGCAGTTGAGTTGTGTGCCGAAGATGTGTGTGATGCGTTGTTTAAAGGCTACTCCCATTTTCATATTGAAGGTTATCTGGTATATAACCAACCCTTAATTGAAAAAGCTCTTAAATGTGCCAAAGAAGCAAATTTGATTGTTTCATTAGACCTGGCAAGTTTTAATGTGGTGGAAGATAACCTGACTTTTTTGAAGGATATGGTGGCTAAGTATGTAGATATTCATTTTGCTAACGAAGAGGAAGCAAAGGCTTTTACTAACAAGACACATCAAGAGGCACTGGATGAGATGGCAAAGGATTGCAATATTGCAGTTTTGAAATTGGGAAAAAATGGGTCGCTGATTAAACAAGCTGAAACTACTTTTGAAGTAGGTGTTATACCCGCTAAAAGTATCGATACTACAGGTGCTGGGGACTTATATGCTGCCGGATTTTTATATGGCCTCGTAAATCTTATGCCGCTTGATAAATGTGGAGAGATCGGTGCTTTGCTTTCGGGAAATGTAATTGAAGTGGTGGGGCCAAAAATGGATGACGAGCGATGGAAAAAAATTCATTCAGAATTAAAGAAATTAAAAAACTGATTTGGTAGATAATAGAGGATGCACCAGGCTGTGTTTGTGCTATTGAATAGAATATTGTAAGCATGGGATGGAATCAGACATAATACTCTCCATCCCATTGCTTTGTGTGTTTTATTGATGCTTTATTTCTTTTTGAAGGGTCTGATTAACACGCGTAGAGACTGGTCGCGTGAAAAATAGCTCTGAGCCCAATTGATAAAAATAAACAATCGGTTTTTAACTCCAACAATGGCCATCAAGTGGACAATAAGCCACATGAACCAGGCTATTACACCCGAGAAAGTAAAGGAAGGCAAGTCTACCACTGCCATATTACGACCTATGGTAGCCATTGATCCTTTGTCGCGGTATTCAAATTCTTTGGCAGTGCCACGTATCAGATTTTTAGATAGCAGGTGGGCTTGTTGTATGGCAACCTGGGCAACTTGTGGATGACCATTGGCATATTTTTCGGTTACCATTGAAGCCATATCGCCCAGGGCATAAATGTCGTTTAGTCCTTTTACCTGATTGGTTCTATCCACCGATAAGCGGTTTCCTCTCACGTAATATTCATCTGCAATACCAGGTATGCGTCTAACTCCAACGCCGGCTGTCCATACTAAATTTTGAACTTTATAGCTAGTGCCGTCCTCCAAGGTCATATCGTCACCATTGTAGTCTAATATTTTGGTCTTGAGGTGTACTTCTACGCCCAGGCGGGTAAGGAACTTAAACGCACTATTGCCAGCTTTCTCACTCATGCCGTTTAGCAGGCGGGGAGCGGCCTCATATAACCGTATTTTCATTCGGTTAAAATCAAGTTCCGGATAGTCTTTGGGCAATACGTAACTTTTTAATTCTGCAATGGCTCCAGAAAGCTCTACCCCCGTGGGGCCACCTCCTACAATCACTACCGAGAGTTGTTTGGCCTGTTCTTTACTATTTTCAGTTAAAATGGCTGTTTCAAAGCTTTCGAGAATGCGGTTTCGTAGGTTGATAGCCTGTGCTGTTGACTTCATTGAAATTCCATATTGCTCGATGTTTTTATTGCCAAAGTAGTTTGTGTCGACCCCGGTTGCCAATACCAGTTTATCGTAGCTTAGTTCGCCTGCTTTGGTGATTATTATCTTCTCTTGAGGTTTTACTTCTAGTAATTCGGTATTTCTAAAGTGTAGGTTGGTGAATTTCTGAAATGCCTTCCGGATTGGGAATGAGATATTACTGGGCTCCAAACCGGAAGTGGCTACCTGATAAAATAGTGGTTGAAATTGATGAAAATTTCTTTTGTCAATCATTACCACTTGATACTGCGATCCAGCCATTTTGCGGGCTAATTTAAGTCCCGCAAATCCTGCGCCGATGATGATCACTCTTTTTTTTCCGTTGTTGGGTAAGTTAAATCCGTTTTTCATACGAGTGCGTTGTCTGCGTTATAATAATAACATCAAAACTACCCATTGAAGAAATTGTTCTCTCCATTAGAGAAATTTTTCGTTAATTTAGGTTAAGGATGGGGAATTAGTTTTTTCTACATCTTATTTTTGTATTGAGTGGTCCTTATTTTTTTTAGAAATTGAACTTCATGGCTACACTGAGGTAATCACCTTCTGGCGTTAAGGAGTAGTAGGGTTGAAGAATTACCATTTCGAGGATGTCTAGGTACATGCCTAGAGTTTGGCTCTGGTGCCATTTGTTGGAGTGTTCTCCATTCAACCACACACGTCCTAAGTCATATCCCCCCAGTACACCAATGTCCATCGGCAAATAGTCATTACTCCATTTGACAATTTTAAAACGCAGATCGGAGTTATTATAGAAGAGTGATTCACCTCTAAAACGATCGTTTCTGTATCCTCGGAGGTGGCTTGTATTGCCCAAGCTGGGATATTGGTAAAATTGTGGTTCGCCATTTACCGCTTGATAGCCTGCACTATTTACCAATACTATCTTGGGTCTGTTAGATAGGGTGAGGTAGAAGGTGGCGTCTGAATCAAATTCCCATAATTCTTTGTTGCCAGATAGTTCATTAAAGTAGGTTAGACCTACATTAATTTTAAAGCCATTAGATGGGTTATTTTCTCTATCCAATACCTGGATTGCATATTTGGCTGTTCCTCCCCCAAAATGCTTTCTTTTTAGTTCGTCGGCACTAAACCCAATTTGCGGATCACGGGCCACACGACCAATGGAGTTCTCTAGACTTATGGTTTGGTAAAAAGGACCAAATACAAAACTCCGGTGTTCGTTGGCGCTATGCCAACCAAATAAAGGTGCAATACGGGTAGAGCGTTTTCTCACCCAGTTATATTGTTTGCGATAGTGATGGTTGATGGATTCGTTGCCGTAGCCAAAGAAGTTTTCTATTAAGGGATGATCGATGTTGAAGGCCGGAACAAAGTCGAGTTGTCCCAGTATATTTGAAAAATGACCGGCATACCCAATGGTAAAGGCATCTTGACTGCCCGGAGCAACGGAAAAGTAGGCCTTATGTTTTGATTTAAAGGGTTCTTTACGCCACGCTTGTCTGGTCCAAGTATAACTTCCTCCCAACCATATGCCATCATCCTTGGTATATCCTGCGGTAAGCAAAGGAAGACCTGTATTGTATTTAAAAGCATTCCTGTCGTATTCATTTACCTCCAGATCATTGGAAGTTCGGTTCACGAACCCTTCTCCCTCTAGTTGTATACCTTTGTTGTTGTCGTAGGCAAATATTCTATTGGCTTGTGATTCGTTTGTAGCTACATCTTTGTCTTCACCTCCAATGATTCTTATTTTTATTTTTTTATGGTTGTCGCCTGTTATTTTAAATGTATCATCACCCCTTAAGCCGTATATACGAATCTCTTTTGTTTCGTCGGGATAAAAGGTGCGGTTATATTTTTGTAAGTCGGGTTTATTTTTTCTAGGAATGATGTGGCTTATTTTTACCGATCCGTCTTTATTTTTATGGATGTAAAAATGGTCGTCATCATCGGTGCCAACTATCTCAACCTCTTTGGATATGAATTCATAGAGTTTGCGTCCCATTTGTAGTAGGTTGGTACGACGTTCTTTTAAAAGGGGTACCAGCTCTTGATTCATTGTCTGAACCTCAGTAGGCAAGGATTTTATGGACGAAGCAATGACCTCGTCTGTCATATTATTTTGCAGTTCTTTGATGATGGCTTCCCAGTCGCTCCATTGTAGTTGGTTGAGGAAGTAACGATCGAAATAGCGGGCGTTGAATGACTGGTTTTTTACATCTTTGACATCTCCTTTCATGGTCTTGAATTTTTTAACAAGAAAGGTAGACACATACCATGGGATGAGCCCTTCAAACTTATAAAAGGCCTGGTCTCGGTCGCGAGGAATGGGTCGGTATAATGTACGGTCGTCCTCTTCAAAGGAGGCCCATCGCCATTGGTCATCATGTCGGTCCCAATCGTGAATCCATAGGTCGAACATACGTGATTTTAATACCCATGGCTGATCTATAAAATGACTTTTCTTTTCGCGAAGAATTTCCAGTAAATCTGTATATCCAATTATTTTTTTACTGTAGCCAAAATGATCTGTATCGCTCCAATCATCATTGGGACGTTGTTCGAGCAGGTATAATTCCTCAGAGAAGAGGGCGTTGTAATTTCCCAATTGCTTTTGATGTTTTAGGTATACCAACCGTGGTTTGGTATAGTATATTCCGGCTGCTTTGGATAGTGTAGGTAGCATCAATGCACCGTAGGGGTGACTGGCGCTGTTTAAATCCTTCATGATATTCATGGCCTTCAACGATCGGTACTTTTCGTCTACCAACTTGGTGTAGTCTTTTTTTATAGACCGAAGAATATATTGTTTGCCATCATCTGCTTCCATTCTTAATGAATTGGACGACATACCTCCACCTTTTTTAATGGGCTTTAGTCCGCCTAGTTCTTTTTCCAGGTTAAAAACCGGCACATTAACAGGTGTTGTCCACATATTACGATATTGCTTTCCAAGCCAAAACTGCTTTCTTTTATTTGCTTTAAAAGCGGGATTGGCTGCAACAATTGTATCTTTTTGAATGATGGAAGGGTAGGATTGGGGAATGTCTACTGTTCCCGGTTTTGGTTGTCGTAGTTGTTTTCTGAATTCTAATTTAGCTTCTTCACCAAAGTTTGAAACAGTATAGAATTCTACCCATGACTCATTATTATCGTAGAAGTTAATCTTTGCATATCCCCTGGCTTCTCTGGCAAATTCAGCATCACCTCCTGCAGCGGTGTAGTTTAATTTACTGCCTGATCCGCTTACGATATAGCGTAGATCATGGTCTTCAAAATATTGTAGAGAATGTTCATGGCCCGAAGCAAATATAACGTCGATGCCCAACTCTAGCGCTTTGTTGTTAATGCCATTTGCCAATTCCTGGTATTTTTTATTGGCTATATCTTGAATGTTGCCCGTTGTTTTTCGATAGAAAGGAATTACTGAGCCAATAACAGGAAGGGGTATCCATAAATTTTTCATTTCGTGTAGTGGAAATAAATGATGTTTCCAAGAGAAATGTCCGCCATGTTCCCCATTGCTTTTAATAGGGTGGTGCATCAGGACCACGATTTCGTCGTTTTTGTGATCTAGAAATATTTCCTCCATACGTTGAAGTAAATCGGCACGTGTTTTTATGTCACACCCTTTATTGATACTTTTTTCTTCTTCCCAGTTTTGGAGCCACCACTGACTGTCAATAAATACAAACACCAAATCTTTATGTATCTTTATTTCTTTGGGATCTCCGCAGCCGTCTCCGGGGTACATTTTCACTTTATGCTCAAAATCATCTTCAAAATACTTTTCTATGTATTTTTCCTGTCGTTTTACGGCTTTTAGTCCTTTTTTTTGACCTCTTTTCCAATCGTGATTACCCGGGATAAAGAACGTGTTGCCATTGCAATATTTGGCAAGTTCAAGAGATGCGTTTATTTTTTTCTCCATGGATGCCCTGTCATTTTTATCTTTTGGAGGCATTCCCCATGGATATATGTTGTCTCCAAGGAAAACTAAGGTGGTGGGATTTGACGTGGACAACAAATCTTTACCTACGGCATCCAATACAAAATTCTTACCAGTGGTATGGTCGTCAAGTTTGCCGGCATCGCCTACTAAAAACAGGGTATGCACCGGTTGTTTGTTTTGGGGCATTGTTTGTAATTCCCAGTCTGTACTCCCATGGCCATAATAAGGTGAGCGAAGGGTGCCGCATGAAATAAGACATAGTATTAGTAAGAGGGATAGTACATTCTTCATAGATTTATACTTTCTTTCAATGGTCATATGGATCTCACAAGAAAATTAATTATTCACCAAGTTTTATATTCAAAGGTGTTTATGAATACTAAGTATTCCATTCCTCTGTGTGTGAATTCGTTCCCCTGACTCATTTCATATACTCTAGTGAATTATTATAAAGGGTATATGAAATTGGCGATTGGCATCATTTTAATGTTGCCTTATGCCTTGATTTTTAAGGTGTGGGTTTATAGATAAATATTTTTCCATTTCTACCTTGTCCTTCGGTACTTATAAATAAGTTTCCTTTGGAGTCAAAGCAAATACCTTCAGGTTGGGGTATTTTGTCTTTATCCAATAAAACACACTCAATGAGTTTATGTTCCTGTGAAAATATCAACATCATACTTTCTCTGGCAGATAACAAATATAGATTTCTTGTAAAAGGGTGGATGGCTATGCCTGAAGGAGAAAAATCATCTGCTCTTTTCAAAGCCTTGTCGCCACCTCCATTTTTTTTGATAAATTTTTTTATCCCTTTTATACGAAGAAGAAGATAGGGTTCTTTTTTAAATACCTTATCTTCTATAGAATAGGCATATATACCTTTGGTTCCTTTGGGATCATTGTTTAATGATTTCGCTTTGCAGGCTATTAGTAGTTCTTTGTTCATTACATCGTAGCTTAAACCTTCAACGTCATTTTTTGATGATAAGGGTGTATGAATACTTTCCGTTTCTTCATTAGAAAAACGATATAATATTCCGCTACTATTTATTATAAAGTTATTGTTGTCCACTTTTTCAATCCCTTCGTAATCACCACTTGGTCCAAATTTTTCCTTGCCCAATACTTTCCCCGATGAGGGTTCTATCTCATATAAAAGGCCTTGTTCGTCGTTCACAGCTAAAAGAGTGTTGTTGGATGGGTTGTATGATAGTCCGGATATCTCGGATAAGGTAAGTGGTAACGTAAGGGTTATATCGGGCCATTTGAAATGATAACCATCCTTGTTTACGGATAGTGATGGGTAAGTTTTAGCCTTGTGCTTTTCTCCTACCGAATGAAAACTGCATGAAGAAAGACATAACTGCAATAATATAATGCTTAGTATTTTTTGCTGCATAAATAATACTTTTACAATGAATGCAAATTAAGAATAAACTTTTTAAACGAATGAATCCAATAAGGACGTAATGTATAAAATCCGAGATTAAGAACGAAATATAGTGCTTAAAGTGTTAAAGCTACTTTATGTGATTGCTTACCAATATGAGTTATATCTACCCTGCGAAAATTTTGCATTGTTGATGCGTACCTGCGATCGTTGGGATACTGCTAATTCGGATAAGCTATTACGCATTAAAATTACTACCAATCAAGTAGTCTGCTAACTTCTTTCAAAAGTCATGTGGAACTCGCCGAAATTATTTCTCTTTCTCCGTGTGTGAATCTACCCTCCCCCCCTGGCTCGATTCAATTCACCATATTGACGCTATGTCTCATTGGGTTAAAGCAATAGTAACAGCCATAGAGGAATACTTATTAGAGATAGTAGATGCGTGATTAAGATGGTTCCACTGAAGAGTTTGGTGTCTGCACCGTATATTTCTCCTAATACCTGACTTGCCATGGAGTTTGGCATGACTACAACGATGAGCATTACGTTGAGAAAAGGGTGGTCAGGGAAAAATTGTTTAAGCAGTATGACGCCTATGATTGGTATTAGTATGAGTCGGAACAGTGCTACACCCCATAAATCTAGAATTTTTAAATCGCTAAATTTCATTAATCCCATGCGGCCGCCTACCATAATCATGGAGATAGGTATTGTGGCCTGCCCCATTTGAAAGATTGTTTTTTGAGAATAGTTTAAGAATAAACTTTTATCCAGTAAGTTTTGAAAGGGCATATTGAAAATATGAAGACCTATCAATATCAGTAGAGAGAAATATATGCTTACCATGGGGGCTGATAATAAATGCTTTAGGTCTTTTGTTTTAAAACCGCCTCCGTTGGTATTTAAAATGGAGATACCTAAGGTCCATACAGCCAGTTCTGCGCCCAGTGTGGATAGGATTAAAGCGCCCATTTGTTGTTCGCCATAGAGCTTAGCAATGATAGCCAGGGGCAAAAAAGAGTAGTTGTTAGTGGTCATTTGAAACAGAATGCTTCTGCGTCTTTGCAGGTCGTCACATTTGAAGAAGCCCAGGTATAGTAAACCGGCCAGGTAACCAATAATACAAAATACAAATATTGAAACCGGTAGTTGCCATGACTCTAGTACCTTTGTTATGGTAAAGTTTTTGGTGATGGAACTAAAAATTAAACAAGGGTATAGTACTTTAATTATGATATGACTTAAGGCTTTAAGAGCGGATTCTGATATAATATTTTTGCGAATGATCAGATAGCCGGGAATCATCATCAGAAATACTGATAATACATTTATAAACAAGGCTTGAAACATGATTTATATTTTGAACGCAAAGGTAAAACAATATATGCAATGGAAGCCAGTGCTGACAGTGGACGTGTAGAATGGGGAGTTGGGTTTAAGAGTCAAGTGTCAGATAGACAATGAAAAATGTTTTCTTAAAAAATAATTTTTTATTGTTTTTTAAGAAAGTTATTTTGTGACTTTGTTTTTTTTAACCTTACTGATGGTTCGGTTCCGGGCTCATCTTATTGGTTGTTATAATTTCACAAAGGACACTTCTTCAAATATATCAGAAATACCAAAAATATGATATCCTTTGCTTTTCATTTTTTGTATGAACTCACATGTTTTTTGTTTGCCATTCTGAAAGAAACGCTCATGAAATTCAACGACTATTTGTTTTATTTCAATATCTGAGTTGAGTATTCCATCTATGACATCATATTCAGATCCTTCAATATCCATTTTTAGTAGGTCTATATTTTTATGACCTAGTTCATTAGCTATGTCTATAAATGATTTCATTTGAACATGAAGTATATCTTGACTGGAGACGCCATTGTTAAGGATCAGGCTTCCGGATATATATGTTTTGTTTTTGGGAAGATGAAATGGCATTTTACCAGTTTCTAAGGCAATACCATATTCTTTCAGGTAGAATGTTGTGGGTAAAACTTGGTTTTTGCACCAGGCTATTGATTTGGGTGTTGGGTCAAAGGCAAAGACAGTACAGGAATGGTTCTCGATGAGACATCTGTCAAAGGATATATCTTCACCAATGCCAAAGGAGTATACCACCGAATTTTGATTTATGAATTGGTGGGCCACATAAAACCCGCCACCTTTGTTTCCATACCATGTTTTTTTCAGGTGAGTACTCTGGGTGATATGCTTAAATTTTCCATTCAGGATATAGTAGAGTCGGGTGAGTTTTGAATTCATAAATATTAGTTTTAACAAAACTAGTAATTATTGGCAGTTTATGGTTGGCTGTTATGGAAATTTTATTATTTAGTGGCTGCAAGAAAAGGACTGTTTTTTCAGTATTTGGAGTTTTCTTGCAAAGACTATTTAATATGTTTGTGAACTATCGCTATGCCAATTGAATAATGTATTGAAGGAGTGGAAGGAATTTCTTTTTGTAATACAAATAGTGAATTACCGCAAAAAGGCTGTCTTTTATGGGACAGCCTTTCTCAACTAACAAATCAAAAATCCGAAAAAAACGTTCTGTTTTTTTTGAGTTAATCAAATTAAAAAACTAGTTTTAATTACGTCTTTGTCCACGACGTTCTCCTGTTTCTTTTTCTTGGGTTTCCATTTTTTTGTATTGCTCATCAGTTAATACTTTTTTTAATGCTGCTTTTTTGTCTTCTCGTATTGTCTTCATACTTTCACGCATTGCAGTTCTGTCACCTGATGAACTATTGACTAGTTCCTGTTGTTTTTCGGCAAATTCCAAGTTGATGCTTTTAACTTTTGCTTCTTGTTCATCGCTTAGATTTAAGCTTTCTTTCATACGTTCGGTTTGCTTTTGAGCCATTTCTTCGGGAGTACCCATTTTTCCTTTTTGAGGACGTTGTGCTTCAACCGAAAATGATATTGCAAGTATTGCAATCAGACTAAATATTAATTGCTTCATGATAGATAAATTTTTTAATGAATAATATACTTTTCAATGATCGCTTTGTAATTTAGACGACAGAAAAAAAATTACCCCTCACTAATTTGAAGAAAAGTGAAAAGCGACTTCAAGTGGGCTATTCACATAGCGTATAAAATACAAAATCTTTAAGCAAAGCGTATGTGCGATGAAATACTATGTTTAGGCGTTTATTATTTTTCATTCAAAGACCACAGGGAGCGCACCTAAAGTGCTCACTATCTGCATTAGTGATGCTTTATTATGGCTTGTTTCATTCCAGCAATGATGAATGTTAAAAACGTTTGTGTTTTAACACGTAGCGTAGGAATTTTAGCGTGATAAAAATGTGATGATACAAGGTAGCAGCCAGGCCATATTGCTCCACCATAATGAGGAATCGTTCCCTTAAGCCAGGGAGGATGTTTTGCTTGGTGTACCCACCGTCGAGGAAGCGGGAAAGTATCAAGTGTGTGTTACAAATAGTTTGGGCCTTTCTCATGGCCAATAGGCACCATTCAAAATCGGCGGAAAAGTGATATTTTAAGTTGTAATGTGTCACCAGTGTTCTTTTTACGATAAACGACTGGTGACTGACCAACATTCCTTTTTTTAAGCTTTTCCAGTTGAGAGAATGAGGAGTTTTTAGTCTCCTATTGCCTATGGTATTTCCATCGGGATCTATCATCACCGTTTCGCCATAATAAATATCGGCATTGGGCATAGATGCCACTGTGTGTTCAAGCGTTGTAACATCGAATATTTCATCGCCTGAATTTATAAACCAAAGATAGTCACCACTGGCCATATTCATTCCTTTGTTCATGGCATCGTAAATGCCTTGATCAGGTTCGCTGATCCAGTGGGTAATAACATGTTTATATTGTTGAATAAGAGAAAGTGTTAAATCCTTTGATCCTCCGTCGATAACAATATATTCTATGTTTTTATAACTTTGTTTTTCAATGCTTTTGATGGTGGCTTCGAGGGTATCTTGCCCATTGTACACCACGGTGATAATAGATATTTTAGGATAAAAGCGCATTTGCTAACTAACCAGAGATGTATATAATTCGTTGTATTGTTTAGCCACTGTATTGTTTGCATATTTTTCTTTGGCAAATGCTGTTGTTGCGTATTTCATATAGTCAGCATTGTTCTCATATAATAAGTGGTAAATGCCCATGCCAAAGTCATCACAGTTATTAGCAGTGGCTAAGTATCCTGTTTCTTTGTGTTTGATCATTTCTGGTACACCGCCAGTGTTAAAAGCAACAACAGGAACTCCACATGCCAGAGATTCCATGGCTGTATTGGGTAAATTATCCTCCATGGAGGGTAAGGCAAACGCATCTGCACAATTGTACAGGTTGGCTATTTTATTTTGATCGGATATGAAATCTATTTTATGCCACTTATATGGTAGTTTATTGATTGCTTGTGATTTGCAGTCTCCAAAGGTCACTAATTCGAGCTCCTTTACCAAGTGAGGGTGTCTAACATCCATAAATTCTAGTGCTTGGATCAATTGTTTGAAACCTTTTCGGGGGTCGTTAATGTTTGCAGCGCCAAATAGCAGTAGTTTCTTTTTTTGTGGCAGATCAAATTCCTGGCGGCATTGTTGTTTATCTAAACTACAAAATACAGAGGGGTCGATAGGGTTGGGTATATTTATTACAGGGTGATTTTGCAATAGAGTACTGTCCTTGGCTGCCTTTTCCATCCATTGGCTACATCCAACCGCATTCATCTGGGTAGTATTCCATAATTTCTTTTTCCGTTGAAGTATTCTGTGAGAAAGATCTTTTTTACCTGAATTTCGTAGAAATTGGCATTTGCCGCAGCCGTTCATGAAATTTTCGCAGTCACCGGCATAGTGGCATCCTCCAGTGAAAGGCCACATATCATGTAGTGTCCATACTATCTTTTTATTTAATTTAAACAATTTCTCTAATGATTTTAGCGAAAGAAAGCCTTGGTTTACCCAATGTAGATGAATAATATCGGCTTCTTGTACCAAAGGGTGTTTGCTGATATCTATTCCTGAACTGGCAGGCGAAAATTTAAAACGTACTTTTTTATTTTTCTCATAGGGTAAAAAACAAAGTCGTTCCTTGACAAATCTCCTGAAAGCCTTCTTTTTTTCTTTTTTCGAATGAGCAATGCTTTCAACCTGATTGAATCCTTCGCTTGATTCTTCAACCAACATCTTTACATCTGTACCGCTTTCTTTAAGGGCATTAAACAGCCTGTAGGCTGCGACAGCCGCACCTCCATTGCTGGTCGATTTATTAATTATCAGAACTTTCATAGTGTGAGATTTTTTTTCATTTATCAGATAAAACGAACCAAGATAACGGTTTATACGTGTGAGAATAATGCGCTCGTGGTTGGTTTTATCTGTTTAAATTTCAGTAAAATATTGATCGTTAGTTTTTTTCATTCTCCTGTGTGACTTAAATAGGGCTTCTCCTTTTTGGTTAAATAAGTAGCTATGTTCATTGAATTAGGATGATATATTAAATTTAGTAACAAAGCTAATTTTATTATGAATCAGGTTTCTGGCTTATATTTTGGTTCTTAATTTATTGTGGTCGAGCGTGAAGTGTAGCCCTCTACTTTCTTTACGCTTCATGGCCATTCGTATGATTAAGTAGCCAACGTTTATTTTATTTCGCAGCTCACACAAATCTTTGGTGACAATGGAATCGTCAAAAAGACGCTCTGTTTCTCGATAGATGAGTTCCAGTCTGTCCAATGCTCTTTTTAGTCGAAGGTTGGAGCGAACAATGCCAACATAGTTGCTCATGATTTGCTCCACCTCTTTGTTGGTTTGTGTAATCAATACCATTTCTTCGTTGTGGGTTGTTCCCTCGTCGTTCCAACTAGGTATTTTTGTTTTATGCTTTATTTTCTTGACTGCTTCAGCTGCATCTTTAGCGGCTACATCGGCGTATACGATTGCTTCGAGTAAAGAGTTACTTGCTAATCGGTTTGCTCCATGTAAACCTGTTGAAGAACATTCTCCAGCTGCATAAAGGTTAACGATAGAGCTACGGCCTTTTAGGTCTACTTTAATTCCGCCACACAGATAATGAGCTGCAGGAACTACCGGAATCATCTGTTGGGTAATATCCACTCCAAGTTCCAGACATTTATGGTAGATGGTAGGGAAGTGTTTTTTTGTTTCCTCTGCATTTTTGTGGGTCACATCCAAGTAAACATAGTCTTCTCCTGTGTTTTTCATTTCATTATCGATGGCGCGGGCTACAATATCGCGGGGTGCTAGATTGCCTCTAGCGTCGTATTTATTCATAAAGGCAACGCCATCTTTTCTTTTTAAAATAGCGCCGTAACCACGCATGGCTTCTGTAATAAGAAAGGAAGGACGTTCTTTGGGATTATACAAGGAGGTGGGGTGAAACTGCACAAACTCCATGTTCTCGATGATGCCTTTTGCCCGGTATACCATGGCAATGCCATCGCCGGTAGCAATTGTTGGATTGGTAGTAGTTTGGTATATGTTACCGATACCACCGGTTGCCATCATTGTTATTTTAGATAGTATGGTGTCTACTTTGCCTGTTTTTTCATTGAGTACGTAGGCGCCATAACATTCTACATCGGTACGCCAGCGGTAGGTTATTTCGCCTAATTGGTGTTGAGTAATAATGTCAACGGCATAGATGTCTTCAGCAAACTCAATGTTTTCATGTGTTTTGGCCTGTTCAATTAAGGCGCGTTGAATTTCAAAGCCGGTGTTGTCGAGGTGGTGAAGAATACGAAATTCGGAATGACCACCTTCTTTGTGTAAGTCGTATTTTCCTTCTTGTGTCTTGTCAAAGCCTGTGCCCCAATTGATTAGTTGCTTAATTTGTTCAGGTGCATTTTCAACAACCATTCTAACGGCGTCTGGGTTAGAGAGCTGATCGCCCGCTATCATGGTGTCGTCAATATGTTTTTTAAAATCGTCCGGTTTATACGTAACAGCAGCAATGCCGCCTTGAGCGTATGTGGTGTTTGTTTCTTCTAGTTTAGTTTTGCTAATGACTAATACTTTACCGTAAGGTGCTACTTTTAAGGCAAAGCTTAAGCCTGCTATTCCGGAACCTATTACCAGAAAGTCCACTTTCTTTCTCATCCTAATATGTTTTTGCTCTCCTAGTGTCTTTTGGGGACACAAATGTTAATCAATACGAAAACAAATATAGCTATTTCAATAATCCTATATCCGAATTAATTCGGAAAAAAAGAATTTTGGGTTATTTTTGCATGAAATAATTAGCAAAACACCGAATTTGAATGGTTTAGAAACGGTGATAATTAAAAATAAAATATAATAATAAATACAGATTCGGGGTAAGTCAGCATAATGTTCTTTTCTTGTCAGCTAATTAATGTGCTAGGCGAGATATTGGTTCGCTCCATTTCTATAAATTAATCATCTATTTAATATGGCTCAGGAAGATGTTTTTAAAAAATTAGTGGCCCACTGCAAAGAGTACGGGTTTGTGTTTCAATCAAGTGAGATCTACGATGGGTTGGGAGCAGTGTATGATTACGGCCAGTTGGGTGTTGAACTAAAAAACAACATAAAAAAGTACTGGTACGATGCCATGGTTAAGCTCAATGAAAATGTGGTAGGACTGGATTCTGCCATTTTTATGCACCCTACCACTTGGAAGGCTTCAGGACATGTTGACGCTTTTAATGATCCCTTGATTGACAATAAGGATAGCAAGAAACGCTATCGAGCTGATGTATTGATTGAGGACTTAATACAAAAGATTGAAGGCAAAATAGAAAAAGAAGTAACCAAAGCAAAGAAACGGTTTGGGGAATCTTTTGATGAGGCGCAGTTTAAGAGTACGAACCCACGTGTTTTGGCTAATCAGGAAAAGATTAATACCATCCATACACGTTTTGCCAAGGCCTTAAATGATAATGATCTGGAAGATTTAAAACAGATTATTATTGATTATGATGTGGTATGTCCTATTTCAGGAACTAAAAACTGGACGGATGTGCGTCAGTTTAACTTGATGTTTGCCACTGAAATGGGATCGACAGCTGATGGTGCTAATACGATTTATCTGCGTCCGGAAACGGCTCAAGGTATCTTTGTCAACTTCTTGAATGTGCAGAAAACCGGACGGATGAAGATTCCTTTTGGTATTGCGCAGATTGGAAAAGCTTTTCGTAATGAAATCGTAGCGCGTCAGTTTATTTTCCGCATGCGTGAGTTTGAACAGATGGAGATGCAGTTTTTTGTACGTCCTGGCGAAGAGATGAAATGGTTTGAGTATTGGAAAGACTTCCGTATGAAATGGCATAAGTCGTTGGGTATGGGAGATGAGAAGTACCGTTACCACGATCATGAAAAATTGGCGCATTATGCCAATGCAGCTACAGATATTGAATACCGTATGCCATTTGGATTTAAAGAGGTAGAGGGTATTCACTCGCGTACCGATTTTGATTTGAGCCAACATCAGGAGCATTCAGGTAAAAAGTTACAGTATTTCGATCCTGAATTAAACAAAAACTATGTTCCTTATGTGGTGGAGACATCCATTGGCGTGGATCGTATGTTTTTGAGTATCATGGCCGGTGCATATACCGAAGATGAGGTGGAGGATGCAAAGGGCAGGAAGGAAACACGTGTGATGCTAAAATTGCCAGCAGCTTTGGCTCCTGTAAAAATGGCTGTGTTGCCTTTACTAAAAAAGGATGGTTTGCCCGAAAAAGCGCGTGAGATTGTGAATACCTTGAAATTTGATTATAATCTGCAATACGATGAGAAAGACTCCATCGGGAAACGCTATCGTCGTCAGGATGCTATCGGAACACCTTTCTGTATCACCGTGGATCATCAAACATTAGAGGATCATACAGTAACTATTCGTTATCGTGATACGATGGAGCAAGAACGGGTGGCTATTGCTGATCTGGAAAAAATATTGGAAGAAAAGGTAAGTATGAAAAATTTATTTAAGCAGCTTGTTTAGTGGTTAATCTACGAATAATAAAAAAGCAGCCCCAGAGCTGCTTTTTTTATTCTATTATTCTGCAAATATTATTCATTTATCTGCGTTAATAATTCATCGATTGTTTTAGCGATTCCTACACCAGGTAAGGCCACAGGAGTTGCTACTTGAGCCAAAAATGTACCATTTACTTCACCTTTTTTATAGGTGGTAAAGCCAATTCGGTATAGACCAACTGATAGAGCTTTCAATGGATCACCGGCTTTACTTTTATATCTTAATAATGAGTTATATTTTCTTCCGGCCGGATTTTTTGGCATTTCACTGCTATCATCATTTCTGCTTAAGACTGTCCATTTAGCATCTTTGACACCCTCTGCAGAGATTTTATCTTTTGTTAAGATGTTTGATTTTTCAATGGTGATATAGGTGTCAAAATAGTCTTTAGAATCTTTGTTTTCAGTGTATCCTTTAGATTCTATGGCATTTTTTATCTTTGTAGATCCTACAGGTGACATCATTCTGACACCTATTTCGGGGGCTACTGCAGGAACCCATAGGTAGATGTAGTAAAATTTCTTACCATCTACTACTGCGTCTTCGGTGTTTGGAGCAGCAAAACCTAAGTATGTAACAACATCGGTATATGGTACAGCCACTGTTTTGGGACCCACTTTTTTCGTTGTAAGGCTACCAAATTTTCCTAATTTTTGTGCCGATACATTACTTAAAGTAAGGGCTGCGATCAAGGTAATTCCTAAAATGGTTAAAGTTTTTTTCATTTTCATTTGTTTATAGTGTTTGTTAATGCGGATTCTGGGCTCCACATTTCTTTTGTCCATGCATTGCTACTATCCTAATCTATTCACAAATTGTCTATGATGAATCTAAATTATTAAAAAAACAAATATCACTTTCCATATGATTAAGCAAGGATCATATGGAACTCGCCAATATGAATCATTTCCCTTGTGTGTGAAATAATTCTCATGGCTCGTTTCTAGTTTTAATTTAGTTTACTGTTTCTGTAAACTGAAAAAGCTCCGCTCTGTCTTTTCTTTTTTAGATTCTTATTACGACAATTCATGAATAAATCAGTCAATAAGTAGGATTTGTGTAAATGTAATTATATTTATGATGAAATATAATACATTGTAAAAATGATGATATATGAATAAATCGTATTAATAAAACGATTTATGCTGTCAAATATATAAATTATTTATTATAATCAATATGAAGTTTTTTATTTTTTATTTTTCGTCCGTTGGGTCTATATTCTGTTTTGTCAATTATTTGGTTGTTTTCGTAATAGCCTTCTTTTTTTAGCGTGCCGTCTTTGTAATAAAGTTTGAAAGGTCCATTCTTTTGACCGTTTTTATAAGATATTTCTTTCTTTAGTGTACCATCTTCGTTTTTGTAAGTCCATAAACCATTTTTTTTGCCATCACTATAAAAACCCTTGAGGATACATGTGTCATTATCAGCTATTCTAGTGAATTTTCCAATTTGTATTCCATTTTTAAATTGGCTGTATTGGGTGTAGCTGCCTGCGCTGTTCCAATAATGTTGCACCCAAATGCTATCTGCTTTACCATCTTTGTAAAATGTTTCTTGACTTATTTTACCTGTTTCAGTGTTGTATCTACGAAAAAAACCATTTTCAATTCCCATAGTAAATTCTTGTTGGGTTTCAATTTTACCATTTTGATTATAGGTTGTGAATAAACCATCGAGTTTTCCTTTGGTATATTCACCGGATGAAATCATTCTGCCTTGAAATTCATATTTTTTGCATAGTCCATCTCTATAACCGTTCACATAATTGGCAGAATCTCGAAGTGTGTTGTTTTTGAAGTATTGGTAATTGCCGTGGTACATGCCATTTTTAAAAGAGGCGATAATGTACGCTGAATTATATCCATCAATAATTCGGTGTTTTCCTTCCAATGGTGTTTTGTTCTCGTTTAATTCTCGGTATAGAAGGCGATTGTCGCCATAATTAATGACTGAAATTTCTTGTATTTCAAGTGAAGTTTCTTGCGCTAAGCTATACAAGCTAATAAATAAAAATGCAATGATTAAATTTTGTGTTTTCATATGTTTACAATTTGTTTCTTAATGGTCATATGGAACTCGCCGTGATAATCATTCACCTGTGTGAGAGATCACTCTCATGGCTCGTTTCATATGATTAAATTTTTCTGTCTGGCAATATTGTAAGCTATTAATTACAATATTTTTGTATTCGTTTAGGGTAAATACATTTAACCACTCCACTATAGTAAAACTGACAAAGTAAAATCCTTCTGTTTTTATGCTAGTTTAGTATGTTCTATATCATATGACACAATCGTGTGATAGCGGAGATGTTGTGGAAATTACAACAACGACACAATAGAAGGCAAAGGGACATAGATTTCTGTTATTTAAAAAGTTAAATCTGTTAAAGTAGAACTAAATTGAAGTTTAAAGACTTCTTTAATAAAAACATTGCTGCACTATAATAAAAAAGCCTGAGCAATCGGGCTTTTTTATTTAATCTATTTTAGAACCCCTGCCATATTAGGCACAGTATATTTAGCAAATATCCATACTGTTAAAAATATATATAAAGAAATACTTATAAAACCAATAGCTGAGGCGTGCTTACTTTCTCTTTGAAACTTCTCAATAATTTTTAAATATCTCCCCTTATGATAAAAATACAAGAAGTGCAGGGCAGTAAAAAAAACGCCATAAGAAATTGTGATTGGCTTAGTAAAAAAAGCTGATAATTTTTCATTTTGTATTACATAATCAATAACAGTAAAGCTGTTGAATAAAAATAACCAACATAAAACTATTACTGTTATAAAACATGGCGATTCATCAAAAGCGCTTAGTATCTGATAAACCTTATAAAATATATAATCGTATATTTTCATTTTTAAAACCCTCCGTTCATACTTCTCCGCCAATCATCAAATGATGAATTCATATTATTATAAAACTGCCTTAACGCATTTGGTTTGCTGTTATATTGGTTCCAAGCATTTTTAGAATAATCCAGAACTTCCATATATAGAAACATTCCCCCCATATTGAGGACTTATTGAACCTAAACCATTGATACCTGTATTTGTCCAAAATTGGTCTGTACTTATTGCACCACTTCTAAGGTCTCCAACTGTTCCAAATTCATTATACAAGAATATTAGCATATTCCCACCTCGTATAGTTAGCTTTTTATTCTTCATATATTTTGGATTAACCCAAGTTGTTTTGCCTGTGTTTATATCTATGCTATACGGCAATAAATCATCAAGATTTTCAGCAAGGGCTGCATTGTGTTTGCCTTCTAATACATTTCCAGCGAAATCAATTAATGGCGGCCCTATGGCATTTCCAGGGATAGTCCCAAGTCCATCGCCTTGCGATTGGGCATTCCTTTCAGAGTTAATCAATTTTAAATTTTGATTTAATCCGCCGATATTTCCAAATACAACGGGCAAAATTTACTAATTTAGTTCTTGTTTCCCTTGTTTCTTGGGCGAGATTATTTTTAGCACTTACTACAAGGGTTGCTTCTTCAGCGTTATCGTTAATCGTAATGTTTATGGAACTATTATTTTGTGGAAGGGTCATGTACTGCCCATTTCCCATATTTAGTCTTTCTAAGAAAACTCCAAATACTGCGTTATTCTCATTTTTAAAACAGTCATTTAAAATCAGTAAACTCCTTGGTTTCAAAAATATCGAAAGCCTTGTCTTTGAAGCTTTCTTATCAAAGACAGAAAAAACAGTAGTTTTTCTTGCAGCCACTATTTATGGTAATTGTTCCATCGCCATTGTCAGAGGTTATTTTGTTCATAATATCATCAGGGGTGATGTTATAGCTACGAGCAACTGCCTCTCGTGAATTATTCAAACACTGCACCCTTATATTAATATATTGATCCATGCCTGGTGGGACGAAGCGGGGAGGTTCAAAGATACGCATGTGTGGCGGAGCGAAAGTTATACTATCTTATAGTCCCATCCATTTAATAATACCTATCATCAAAAGAATTGCTGCTGCTCCTATTAAAATGTCACCAAATTCACCTGAAGTTCGATATAATAAATCATCATTTTGAGGATCTCTACCGTTCCATAGTGATTTAAAAGAGATGGTTTTCTTTTTTTTAAAAAATAAATAAATATTTAGTATAGTCCATTTTGTTATTACACCAAAAAATCTAAATAATATCGCACCATAAATCATATTTGCAAATTTTAATCATTACTATAAAACAACAATGTACTAGGAGCAATCATATCCCAGGTTGCATTAAATGAAGATGCTTCCTTTATGACTCCATTGTAAGAACGAATCTGTAGACCTCCAAATTTTGCTGAATTGACACCTGTACCTTTAAATAATTTATTAAATGTGCCTGCATTTAAAGCCTTGCTAGGTGTTCATAATGTACTAGCTCCCTTAGAAAAAGGAATTAGATTGGATATTGTATTAATAAATACCTGAAGTAATTGTCTCGTCACCGATGGTTAATGCATTATTCAAATGTGAAGCTGAAGCATGTCCTATAGTTAGACATTGTATTGTCACATAAAAATCATCAACTACACCATAGATGATTTTACCTATAAAAGTCTGTCCTATACTTGATTCTAAAAATTGGTCAAAAATATTTGGTTCATAAGGACGTATTTCTCCAGGGTTATAAGGAGGCCAATCATCGGTTACTGGTTTACTAGCCCTTTTATTTGTCTCATTTTTTACATCCACTTCCCCCTCCACAACTTTTTTATCTCCATAACTCATGACAACAGCCTCTTCAGAGGTGTCTATTATTTGGGCAATACCTTGAATAAACATATCCATGCCTGGCGGGACATAAGGAGACCCATTGCCATATAAATGAACAGGTGCAATGACAAAATAATCGATATAGGCATAGCCTACTCCTTCAATAAAACCTTGATACATTTTATCGTGATTTTGTAAAGTGGTAAATTCTTCAGCGGTAATGTAGTTTTGTGTGTAATTTGCCATAGTTATTCAGCCCAATGGTTATCAAAACTGATGCCGTTTAAATTTATTTCTTCCGGTGCAATGGTTAAAGCAGAAGACAAACCTCCACCTGATGAGTCTAAAATGTTTATTATTTAACTTTATTAATTTTTTAATATTGCTACATATAAATACAAAAATCTTTCAGGATCGCTATTCAAAGATTTTTTAACAGTATGAAGGCTTATTTACTATGACTTAGCCAGAGGTATACACTGAAGGCATTATTGCATTTAATGATATGGTGAGATTAGAAAAATAAAAATCATACACTACTTACAATAAACAAAAAGAGAAAAAGTACTTCAACCAACACAAGCCAAAGAACGAACTTTGCTGTGTAATAAAGGACTCGATAGATATATTTTTCATTTATAAATTTCCTAAATCTTACTACCTCTATAATACTTGTTCGAAAATACGTAATAGGATATCCTTTATGTAATAATATTTTTTTATAAAACTAATACCTAGAATAGGTAACGAAGTAGAAACGAAATTAAACATGTAATTATTGCCAACATCAAAAGATATAAGGGTCAAAACCAGGATAATGGTCAAAACCTGAAGCATAAAAAAGGTACAAATATCTTATTACCCATATTAAAACTATTAGTTCAAAGATTAACAATCCTTTAATTAGTCTTTTCTGTTTTTTAATTAAGGCTAATATTGAAAATATTAGATAAGTAATTATCATACCTATTTTCAACAGACTCCATCCAACATAACAAGACACACTCCTAAACATCCAATGAGGTGCATCTTCTGCAATCTGGTAAACATTTAAATAATCAGTGGTATTTTTACTCAGGGAGACTATATCTGCTAATATTACTAGCCCTACAAAAAGGGCTAGTAATATTCCTACAATGATTTTTATCTTAACTATTCTTCTCATTAATACCTGACTTTTAACATTATCATACCATTTCCTCCTGGCGTACTTTGTAAATTATTGAAGAACGGTACGACATTCCCAACTAAATCAATACACCCTGCACTACCTAGTTCATAGCCTCCATGTATAGAGAAACCACCTCTTCCGTCGGTATTGATTTTAGTCAAAGGAGTAATCCAAGCCCTTTGTTCTCCCCATGCAAAAGATCCTCCTGGCCAACCTCCAACCTGAGCTAATCCTATAAGTCCATCAAGTGTTGACATCGTTTGTATTTTACTACCATTAATAAAGTACGTTCCCTCTGGAATTGGACCAATTTTTTCCATTTTTTGGCGAGCTACAGAATAATCAAATGTCCCATCTTCCAATGGTCTCCCTGAATATGCCTTAGTGCTATATGTCTCATTTCCGTTATGGTAAATTGTCAATTGATTTCCATCAAAAGTTAATGTTGGAAACTTACCCCCTTGCAATCTGGCACCTTCCTCTTCTTCCCCCTCTACAACTTTTTTATCTCCATAACTCAATTTTATGATTTCCTCAGAGCTGTCGATACATTGCATCCACCCTATAATAAATTGATCCATGCCAGGAGGGACGTAGCGGAGTGGGAGAGGGATATATTAAAAATGCTTTGTATTTTTGAACTTTAAGATAATCGCATAGCTCCGCCCTTTCAGTCCCTATTTATCTTGTTTTTAAAATGGAGGCTGTTTACTAGGTTTACAAAAATAGTATTTTTTTATTTTTAGAGGTAAAACTTTTAAAGTTACCCAGCAATAACGCAGGCTTTTGATTTACAGGACTTCGGAAAATCAAGTGTAAGGGATTAAAATTCCCCTACCTTTTTTCTCTGGCAATATTGTAAGCTATTAATTACAATGTTTTTGTTAATCTGAACAAGAAGAACTTTAGATCAACAACACCTCTGAATTGCCTTCTGAAATCCATTACTATTGTATTGAAAGATTCTGCTGCAGCATTGGTACTTCTGTTATCTAATTGAGAGCAATGTTTCTAACTTATATGACATATATCTTGCTCCTTAAATTTCTATATATGTTCTTTTTACTCGGGGAGGTTAAACTTTCAAAGGCCCTCATGATCAGGCTTCGCCGAATTATCATTGCCATAAAAAGAACCAAAAAGGTCTAGAACAATAGATCGCTATCAGCCCTACATCAACTTCCCTTTCCGTCCAGCGCACTACCACCTCAAGTGCGCCCAGAAACCCGGATGATGTATTAGAACTTCGTTATGAGCGTTGAAATGGCAATAAAAGAAGGCTTTTCTGAGACGAGGCATAGCACCAGCTATGGTGAGTTGAAGAAAAGTAACGAAGTGACTTCTTTTGAAGCCATTTCAACGTGTAATAGATTTTCTAATGCATTTTCCGGGTTGTAGCCTCTCGCCAACGCCGGCCCCGGGGCTATTGTTCTGGCCAACCCTGCGGTCGTTATATTGGGTTGGGTATTTAAATGAGAATTACTCATTAGTTGAAAATAATCTAATATTCCTTCTGGTAAAAATAGAGCCAGTAGCTCCGATGATAATTCTTCTTTCACAATTTATTTTATCCGTTTCTATTTAATAGCTAAATAAATACTTTTTTTATCAGACCCAACTTTTGTGCGTGATCCGAGTTATAGCCTCTTTCTAAAAACAATTTTATTTTATCCGTTTCGGTTTAGTGATTCTGGTGGTGCTTGGACTTGATGCGCTGCTGATTCAATTGGGTTAATTAATTCCGTTGCTTTCTTTAAAGCCTCGTATTTGCTACATTTTTCTTTTAATTGATAAACTTTATTGTATCGCCATTGGCTTTGCAACCAAAAGAATTTAATATATTTTTAGGCTTGGTTTTTTTCTTCATGGAATGGACATTTAAGCATGTTGTTTCGGATGGCTTGTAAATCGTAGTGTTTTAGTACTGTTTCGATGCTTAATCGCTGCTTTATTTCTTGGATTTCCATGCTATAAAAATTTATTGAAAGAAGTTTCAGATACCTTATTCGGGACAAAGATGTATTATAAAATACCGAGAGCAACGTTTTTAGTATTTTTATTTACCTTTTAGAGTATCTATATTTACGTAATACTTTGTAGTTATAGAGTGATTAGATACCTAAAAAGATATGCATCATGTCAATATTTGGTAAAAAACCTAGAGAATGCAGGGAAGCCAAAGGACTTTCACAAAAGGAACTGGCAAAGCTTCTTAATACTTATTATTCTGTAATAGGTAAATATGAGCGTGATGAGATGCAGCCAAGCATTGAAGCTGCCAAAAAAATAGCAAAACTGGTTAGTACAACCGTAGGTTATTTATTGGGAGAGACTGACGAGGAAAATATTTTAAAAGACCCTGAGATGCTTAAACGCCTCCATGAAATTGAGAAGATGGATAATGAGGATAGAGGTATTATTCTTAAAGTCTTGGACGGGTTTATTAAATCTGTGAAGCTTAAAAATATTGCTGCGTTATAAATAATAGTATGTAATTTTACGATATGATACAAAGAGCCCCAACTTTATAATTGTAACTTTTGTATTTTATTTCCTCAATGATTATTTCATGGATACACAGGCTTAAATTCACAACAATTGATGAGACAAACCACAGTTAAAAGTTACATTTACTTTTTAAAGCATCCCAACTATAATTCATGCGACCAAAGTGTTCCTCAGAAGATTAAAGAGTTAATTAAATTATATCTAATTACTTTAGGTTTAATATTTTTATCTGGGATATTTATTGAGCTTTTTATAATACTAGATGTATTTGGAGAATATTCTCAAGAAATCTCAAAAGTTCCTGAATTCACGAGCAAAAACAACACCTATATTTATGTTTTGATAGCAATGATATGTGGCCCAGTATTTGAAGAATTTATGTTCCGACTATTATTGACGAAATACAATAGAAAGTTCATTATAATTTCACTATCCTTAATTATCGGATATTTTATAACTCAAATCTTCAATAGTTACCTTCTTGCTATAAGCTCAGTATTTATATATAGCATTATGACATATGGTTACCCTGTCATTTTTGCACTTCCACTCTTTATAATGCTAAATAGAATAAAATTTGACTTTGAGAAAATATGGATTAAAAACCATCCAATAATTTTTTATTCTATGACATTATTTTTTGCAATTGTGCATATGCAAACATTAACTATGAGCAATGAGCATTATCTATTTCTACCTATATTAATGCTACCTTTTATAGTACTAAGTATCTCATTGGGGTACATTCGTATTAAACTAGGTATTTTATATGCAATCATATTCCACTTTTTAATTAACCTTCCTGCATTAATTGGAATATTAATAAGGGCTAGTTAGTAGGTAAAAAGTCACTTGTCTTTTTCTATAAGTGATTTTACAAAAAAACTTGCAACACAATAACGTATTATTATTAGAATAAATAACATTAGGGCTAAGAAAAAAGACGCACCTATAAACGATAAATCTAGCATGAAGCAAAATAAAAGCGATACTAAAGTCAATGCAATACCATAAAATAACAAACCCTTAATCGAAGAAATGTGTGCATATATTAGTATATGCGCACATTCTTTCTCAATTCTGATATTTCCCTGATTTAAAACAGAAACTTTCTTAAAAAAATAATCCCAACCAAACGAACCTACTCCTGATATAATTTTAGAATAATAAACATGACTTGACGTCTTTGAATACAACTCATAACCTTTTATTTTTAATGCTCTTTGGATGTTTTCACAAACCCCATTTGCGTCTTGAGAAGTTCCTTTCTGTTTTAGGATAATAATCATACTAATGTATTTCTTGTGGACGCAACGGGCCTTGATATATAGGAGGGCCTGGAGGTAGAAAAAATAACAACCCAGTAAACCTATCTATCGCAAATTCAAAACCGCCATAAATAAGGGCTCCTGTTGCATCGATAGTTTTGTTCAAAACCATCTGATTTCTTTCTTTTCTGGCTATATTAACTTCCACCTTTAAATAATTTAATGCGTGTTGCACTCGCATTTTTTTTCATCTCAGGAGTGTTGTTTATTGCTCTTTCATATGCTTCAAAAGTATCAAAATTACTAGGCGACAGAGGGTTGTTTCGCTTCATTCCTTGTTCATCTCTAAACATTTCATCAGCACTATAGACTGTCATTCCATTTTCTGCGGGATTATATATGTTACCCCCGTCCGATGTAGCACCTTCCCCTACCTCCACACCAACCGGCTCTTTATCTCCATAACTCATTTTTATGATTTCCTCAGAGCTGTCGATACATTGCATCCACCCTATAATAAATTGATCCATGCCAGGAGGGACGTAGCGGAGTGGTACAGAAATATCCATATGGGGTGGGGTGAAGGCTATGCTGGTTACGCATTGTATTTTTGAGCTTTACTATATTGCACAGCTCCGCCCTTTCAGTCCCGATTTATTTTGTTTTTAAAAATGGAGGCTGCTGGCTAAGTTTACAAAAATAGTATTTTTTTATTTTTAGAGGTAAAACTTTTAAAGTTACCCAGCAATAACGCAGGCTTTTGATTTACAGGACTTCGGAAAATCAAGTGTAAGTGATTAGTCATTATGCACCATATATAAATTTCCATACCTTTTTTCTCTAGCAATATTGTAAGCTATTAATTACAATGTTTTTGTATTCGTTTCTGCTTAATACATTTAAGCACTCTACTACTACAAACTAGAAAATGGGCAACGTGAGATTTCCGTTGCTGCTCTTGATAAAATTGCTGCGTTTTTTAATATTATACTTGACGAACTGGTTCACTTAGGCGAAGATATTCCCAAAGAGATAAGCATTGAGGATAAAACTACGGTTGAGCAAATAAAGCTTATTCAGGAACTCGACTAGGAAGAAAAAAACATGGTCTTTAAAATGATTGATACTTTCTTAACAAAAAAAAGTTTAAAGACTTCTTTAATAAAAATATTGCTGCGCTATAAAAGTAAAAAGCCCGATTGCTCGGGCTTCCTTTACTTTAATCTTATTTCAGTTTTCTATAATATAGATTTTCTTCTGAGGCATATATCAACCTTATTTCATTTTCTATATTTTTAACTTTCGGAATCCAAAAACCTGGCACATCACCACCTTGTTCATTGTAAAAAATAAAATCATCAAAAACAACCTCTCTTAGTTTAGAATCAAACTTCCAAGTTCCTTCATTTCTATATATAGTCCCTTTTGTTGTTTGATGCGTATGTATGTAACTACTATCCTTCAACAATTGGATAGTATCTATATAATTCTCTTTATTATATCCATATGTACCGTATAGTTGATGTATTCCGACATTATTATTTGAGCAAGCCATGCTAAATAATAAAACCAAACTATATATTGTATTCATCCTTATATTATCAATTAAATATTTCATGTAGTATTTTTTATTGCTCAAACCAAATATATCTTTGATAGGTAGTTCCATACGGCACTGTTTGCCCTGGCACCCTATTGGGATTCTCTACTGGCAAATGCAAAATCAATGAATTTCTATTCTTAGTATCATCAACTTGATAATAATATCCACCACCTGCAGGAATAATAGTAACCCTTGCTCCGCCTATAAATTGCTCTGTCATGGAATATGAAAATCCTATACCTGGGATTCCAAAAGGTGCATCCCACCGTTTTAAAGGCTTTTCACCTCCCAATGAAAGAAACTTCATACGTGCCTCTGTTACAATCCATGAATTTCTAAGGTCTTGTACCATAGGATGGTCATTTCTAAAAAGACTTCGTTCTGGTCCAGTACCACTTTTAAATTCAGACCACAACTCACTCCATCCAACATCGTTACCTCTAAGTGTATATGCCGAAGATGGTGCAAACTCCCCTTGCGATTGGGCAACTGGACTATCATTCTAAAAACCGTTTTATTTCATCTAATATTTGTTCCTCAAACTTTTTAATTTTTTGCTTGTTTTCTTTTTTCTGGTAGTCCTTGTTAACTCTATTCCAGTTTCCAAGCTCTAGACCCTTATTAATAGAAACGAAAGCAAAAGAAACCTCTTCCTTATTTAATTGACGAATCCAAGTATAAATAATCTCATTATCTGCCTTATTATAAAAGTAAACGTGATACCAATGATCAGCCACATCCGAACTTCGTCCATCAATCAATCCAACTATAGAAGGAACCTTGTATTCAGGATTTGCAGTCTTAAACTTTTTAATTGCAGAAATCAGATTATTCTCATTTGTATTTAAATTATATATTTCAGCATAAGGATAACTTCCTGGTGCAAGGTTACAACCAACGCATCCGAAAACAAAAGCGCACATTGCAATAAATTCTATATATAAATTTTTTTTCATACCATACAATTTTAATGATTATGAATACTTGGCGTATTGGTGACACCAGTATTGCTGATATAGTACCACATCATAACATTTCCGTGACCTGTTCCATTCGGCTGTGCATATTGAATAATTGTTTTAGGTAATGCTATTAAGCCTAAACCAAAACCCAATAGTCCAGCATTAATTCTTGTTACTGGATCCATATAAGGATTTACAGCCATACTCCATTCTTTATTAACAAATTTCCAATCTGCTCCAATTGCTCTTGTATCCATTAGTAAACCCATAAAACCCACGGTTCCTAAATTATCATACCGCCTATCATGATCTATGGCAGGATAATCTGTCAACATTGTAGGAACATAAGAATATGAGTATTTTCCAGATAATGTCATGGGGTTATCTCCTCCTGCATAAGTAGCTCGCCCACCAATAAGTGGAATATTCCGTTCTACTGTAGATGTGTCTATACAATTAGGGCATGTATCCCCTCCTGATTGGGCCTCTTTCCCTTCCTCCACAGCAACTGTCTCTTTATCTCCATAACTCATTTTTATGATTTCCTCAGAGCTGTCGATACATTGCATCCACCCTATAATAAATTGATCCATGCCGGGAGGAACGTGGCGGAGTGGGAGAGGGATATATTAAAAATGCATTGTATTTTTGAGCTTTACTATATTGGCACAGCTCCGCCCCTTCAGTCCCTATTTAGTCTTTGCAAGAAAACTCCAAATACTGCGTTATTCTCATTTTTGAAACAGTCATTTACAATCAGTAAACTCCTTGGTTTCAAAAATATCGAAAGCCTTGTCTTTGAAGCTTTCTTATCAAAGACAGAAAAAATAGTCGTTTTCTTGCAGCCACTATTTATCTTATTTTTAATATGGAGGCTGTTTATTAGGTTTACAAAAATAGTATTTTTTTATTTTTAGAGGTAAAACTTTTAAAGTTACCCAGCAATAACGCAGGCTTTTGATTTACAGGACTTCGGAAAATCAAGTGTAAGTGATTAGTCATTATGCACCATGCCTAAATTCCCCTACCTTTTTTCTCTGGCAATATTGTAAGCTATTAATTACAATGTTTTTGTTAATCTGAACAAGAAGAACTTTAGATCAACAACACCTCTGAATTGCCTTCTGAAATCCATTACTATTGTATTGAAAGATTCTGCTGCAGCATTGGTACTTCTGTTATCTAATTGAGAGTAATGTTTCTAACTTATATGACATATATCTTGCTCCTTAAATTTCTATATATGTTCTTTTTACTCGGGAAGGTTAAACTTTCAAAGGTGAAAATAGCAAATTTAAAACCATCAATTTTTCGTAACAGTAAACCATCATTCTACAATAAAAAATATATTAATCAACCCTCTGATTGTTGAGGGAGCTTAGCGACCGAGGCAATCAGAGGGTTGATTGCTGCTCGAAGATTGTTTTTCTGTTTTCCATTCTGTAACTTTTACCTTCGAGTTTTACAACTTCACATTTAAACAATAATCTATCTAACAAAGCAGTTGCCAAGACTTCATCATCGAGCATTTCTGCCCATTGCTGAGGGGATTTGTTTGTTGTGATTATTACAGACGTTTGTTCGTGCAGATGATTTATCAGGTTGAAAAATGCAACTGCTTCATGTTTCTTAATAGGAAAAAGCATTATATCGTCTATAGCCACTAAATGAGCCTTTAAAAGACGATTATAAGTGTTAAGCGCACCAGATATCATTTCTTTCATTTTTAACACCGTTATTAGTTCCTCCATTGTGATAAAGTAAGCTTTATGACCAGATTTTACAGCATCGTTAATCAGTCCTGCCGCCACATACGTTTTTCCTGTTCCTGAGGGGCCCATTAGTATCAGGTTATAATTTTGTTCCATCCATAATAATTCCCGTAATTGTTTCAGTTGAGGCACAGTCATACCATTTGCCATGTTAAAGTCATACTTGTCCAGGTTGTGATCTTTGGGTAATCGGGCTAATTTCATTCTCCTGTCAAGATCTGTTTTCTTTCTGTGCTGCACCTCTCTTTGCAAGAGCTGTAATGCAAATTCCTGATAAGATGGTTTATCTATCTGTGCCTGATGAAGCACTGCTTCTGGTTCGTTTTTCATCTTTGTTAGCCGTAAAATATCGGCATAGTTTTTAATTTGATCTAATAGCTTCATTTTCTAATTCATTATTGATTCATATTCATTGATATCACTTTTCTGAGGTTGCATATCAGCATTTTGTTGCTTATTCAGATTGCCGGTTTCTATACTGTATTGGCCTCTAAAAACCGAGCACTTTTTTAGTTTTTTCTATTTTTGTGTCGGACAAACTGGTCCGACGGTGATTTGTTATACCGAAGGATCTACGAAAGGGGTATTTTCGCAAGGTTTACCCCTTTGCTTATTTTTTGTGTTTGATCCTTTTTTCGTGGTATCGAACCACTCAAAAGGAGGACAAACTGGCCCTCTGGCTCAATATTACCCGAAGTATCGGACTGGGCGTTCTTCAGCGCTTCTATATACATTCGTTTATACTCCATCGGGGAGTAATGGTTCAACCTGTGTAATATCCAATGTGTATTGTAATTGTCAATAAATTCAGCTATTTCCCGTTGAGCTTCCTCAATAGAATTAAAAGGCTTGATCTGTAGAAGCTCTTCCTCCAGGGTACGGTGAAACCGCTCAATTATGCCATTGCATTCCGGCGACCTCACATACGCCTTCGACATTCCTAGGCCAAGAAACTTCATCTCATTCATAAAGTCTGCAGAGTCATATTGTGAACCGTGATCACTACGTAACTGCAGCTCCATACCTCTGCAAACATCTCTATTAACGGAGCCAAATTGTTTCCGAATAGCAGAACGTACTGGCTCCATAGCCGCAAAACGGTTACCAATCTTTGCTATATGCCATGCCAATATTTCGTCATTAAAATGGTCAATAACACCGAAAAACCAGTGCCACCCACTTCCATTAATCCAGAACTTTTTGCCATCAGTGGCCCACATTATATTTGGTTTGTCAGTTATAATGCGCCCCTTATGATCGTTCTTCTTAGTACTTCTGGATCTCCTGTTTGGACTCAGTAAATCATTCTCACGCATAAGCTTATTCACTCGCTCTTTCCCAGCCCTAATGGCATTGTTAGGCCTTCTTTGCATGCGCTTTTTAACCTTGAAATAGCCTTCAGATTTAAATACACTATTCTGAATTTCAACCTTGATCTCATGCAAGACGGTCTCATCACTATGAAGGGGTTTTCTACCTCGTTTACCTGTTTTTGCCACTGGTTTCTCATACCATGTGCTACTACTATAACCCACTACCTTAAATATAAGTCGCTTTGGATATGGTTTTTGCGTTATAGAGCAAACCTCTTTCATCAACAAGGCGATTATCTCCTTTTTAGTTTTGCTACCAATTCGTTCTTTTTTTTGTGAGTTCCAACTCCATTTGCAGCTTACCAATCATACGTTCGGCCTCCTTTAGTCTAGAATCATCGGGCTTGCGCTTAAATCCATCAGCACCATGCTTAACAAACTGATCACGCCAAAAACTCAGATCGGCGATCGTTACTCCATACTTACGGCTTGCAGCCTCCATGCTTTCTCCTCGAAGCAAGGACAGAACAATTTCTGTTTTGATTTTTGTCGTAAAACGTGTCTTTTTTTCCATAGCAGTACAAATTTAATTATTTATTTTACTGCTCGGTTTTATTACGGGCTAATATATGATTTAGTGGGTATGCACCGTTCTAACTACAGTAAAATAGAAAACGGACAACGTGAGATTTCCGTTGCTGCTCTTGATAAGATTGCTGCGTTCTTTAATATTACGCTTGACGAATTGGTACACTTAGGCGAAGATATTCCCAAAGAGGTTAGTATTGAGGATAAAACCACAGTTGAGCAAATAAAGCTCATTCAGGAACTTGACCAGGAAGAAAAAAATATGGTCTTTAAAATGATTGAGACTTTCTTAACCAAGAAAAAGTTTAAGGATTTCTTTAATAAAAATATTGCTGCGCTTTAAAAGCAAAAAGCCCGATTGCTCGGGCTTTCTTATTCATTCTTTACTTTCCTTTATTATTGGTTTCTCTTCTTTCGTTGTATTCTTGCTCCAAACTATAATCAAACAAACCAAAACAGATAATAGTATGAGAGAATAAATTTTTACTCTTCCCTTTTTCTCCTGTATTTCTGTTGCTCTATTTGCTGCTTGTTCCTTAACCTCTGGTGTTAATTCCGTTAAACCTTCAGGTTGAGTTTCATATTTATCACTAACCATTAAATTCAGATAACTAAAACCCTGCATCAATAGCAGTAAGAATACTACTCCTGTAAGTATCTTTACAATTTTCATAATTACTAATATTTCGGTTCCCATGGTACTACTGCGCCTGGGTTCCACCCATTTTGCATTCGCTTAACATTATACATGAAATTCACAAATCCTGCAGGAGTTTGTATTATAGGCATTCCACTTCCTCCAGCTTGTAATCCACCACAAACACCAGTAGTACAATTATTCCCTAACAAGAAATAAGTATCAATAACCCTACTATCCACAGTATTATAAGTACCTGCATTATATGCATTATTAAAATAGTTGTAGGTTGCAGTAGTATTCACATTAAAAGAGTATTGTTTGGTTGGGTATTGGGCAGTTCTATCAGCTATAAATTTCGTTGCTGCATCTCCTGTTTTCTTATACAAGACACCTTCTCCTACAGGTCCAAAAGCACCACTACTAGGTGAGTAACTCCCATTATATCGACCGTATGAAAATACCGTTCCATTTACTTCGAGATAGGCATGTCCGACTCCATCATTTTCGATATAGACACTGGCAGTGCCTTGCGATTGGGCACCTTCCCCTACCTCCACAGCAACTGTCTCTTTATCTCCGTAACTCATTTTTATGATTTCCTCAGAGCTGTCGATACATTGCATCCACCCTATAATAAATTGATCCATGCCGGGAGGGGCGTAGCGGAGTGGTACAGAAATATCCATATGGGGTGGGGTGAAGGCTAGGTATATATTGTAGACATAACCCACCCCTTCCACAAAACCTTCGTAGTCAACGCCTATTTTTTGTAGAAGCTCGAAATGATCAGCTGTGATATAATTTTTCTTATATTTTGGCATAATATTTATTCTACCCAATGGTTATCAAAACTAAATCCATTTATTGAAATTTCTTCGGGAGAGATGGTCATGGTGGTATTGAGTCCACCGCCCATGGCATTTACATTGCGGTTAAAACTTACGCAAAAGGCATTGGTAAATTCTATTTTAAGCGGCGCACTGCCCGATTCAATTTTAAATACGATGCTACCTTCTTTGCTGGTTGACTTCATGGCCCAATCGTAGATGTTAGCGGGAAGCGCCTGTGTTAATGAGAGGGTCATTTGACCACCCCGTACTTGATTTTGTGGCTCTCCTTTTTGGTCAATATTTTGTCCAAAGTTAATATTAAACTGACTTAATTCATATTCCTGGCCATCGAGCGTAAGCCAAACTGTGGTATTGGTATCTATTTGTGAAAACATATTCATCATGAAGGGGGTTTAAAGGTTTTTCCAACGATTTTCTAAGGTGTTTTCTCCCACTACAATTTTTTTGGCTTGCAAAACCATTTGTGTAGCAGTAAAACTTTTTCCTTTTTGGGCATATTTGATATTCATATCAATGCAAGCCGCATCTTCAAACAATATTTTCTCCAGGGGCTCGTCGTCGGAGTTACAAATGACGATGGCGCCATTTTCAAGCTTATTGGATTTAAGCATCCATTCAATCATTTCGTTTTTGGGAATATTGGGGAAGGTGACAGATATAGATCCTCCTTTTACTTCGGTTTGAGCTTTGCCATTACTATCAACACCTTGTGAAAAACCGAAGTCGCAGTTGAGTAATTCGTAGCTATCTCTATATAAGCCCGATATACTGGAATCGGATAATTCGCCTATGCGCAAAAAACATTTATGTCCAAACATAATTTATAAATTAAGGGGTGGTAATTAAAACATCATTATTCTGAGAGATATCTTTAGGGTTGGTTGTTGAGGAAGGATGTATCTTCCATGTTAACTCTTCCTGTTCATCGATATCGACAGAGATTGTATCATTTTTTGATAATGCATTGCTTATTAAATACTTAGAAATAGGTCGGCGTAGATAGTTTCGAATAATACTATTGACCTGCCGGGCGCCATATTTAGGTGTAAATCCTTTGTGAGCCAACATGCGTTTAGCCGCCTCGCTGACTTCAATGGCGATGCCTTTTTTATCGAGTACTTCCACTATATTTTGAAATTGTATATCAAAAATTTTCAGCAAAACATCTTCGCTAATAGGAGAGAAGGGGACAATTTCGGAGAGACGTGCTAAATATTCGGGTCGGAAATATTGGCCCATTACATCCATTATTTGGGTGGTGGTTGGTTTTTTTCCTGCTTCTTTTTGTTCCATTAACCATTGACTTCCTACATTAGAGGTAAAAAGTATGATGGCATTTGAAAAATCACCTTCTTTGCCCAGTCGGTCGTGTAATTTACCTTCGTCCATAATCTGCAGGAAGATATCGTATACTGAGGAATGGGCTTTCTCTATCTCGTCGAATAGTACCACAGCATAGGGTTGTTGGCGGATTTTATTTACCAACATACCCCCTTCTTCATAACCCACATATCCAGGAGGAGCTCCGTATAATAATGCTGCCGAGTGTTCCTCTTTAAACTCTGACATATCAAAGCGAATCATGGCTTTTTCGTCGTTAAAAAGAATTTCGGCCAGGGCTTTGGCCAGCTCCGTTTTTCCCGTTCCTGTTGGTCCCAACAAAAAGAATGAGCCAATGGGTTGTCCGGGTTTATTCATACCACTGCGTGATTCGAGTATGGCATCCACCAATGACTTGAGCGCTTCATCCTGTCCCACCACTCTGCGGCGAAGCAGGTTTTCCATATTCATAAGGCGTTCTTTTTCGCCCGATTGTATTTTCCCAATAGGGATGCCTGTTTTATTGGAGATGATGGCTGCGATTTCATGTCCAGTAACCATCTCTATTTTATCTTTTACAAATTCACCCATTTTGTCGAGGGCTTCGCTGAGGTAGCTATACCATTCTTCGTACGACTCTATCTCATTGGTATCCTTTTCTTGGGTAAGAACACCCAAAAGTACCGGGCTCAATTTGTTTTGCATCGAAAGGTAGATCATCTGAAGTTTGTTCGCTCTCTCTTCCGCAGTTTGTTCCATAGCCTCTTCAACTTCGGCCATTTGTTTATTTAGTTCTAGAATGTCTTGGGGGGCTGTTTCGTTGACCATCTTTACCGCCGACATGGTACGATCCAATAAATCGATGGCTGAGTCAGGTAAGCGCCGGTCTTTCACATAACGTTTAGCCAGGTTCACACAATCGTGAATAGCTTCAGGTTGCACATCAATTTTATGGTAGTCGGTATAGTGTTTTAGTACCGACTTGAGCATAAAAGCAGCCGATTGGTTATCGGGCTCATCAATCTGCAGCACTTCAAAACGGCGGCTAAAAGCATGATCCGGTTCCACCAGTTTGCGGTATTCATCAATGGTGGTTACGCCAATCACCGTTAGGTTTCCTTTGGATAGTTCCGGTTTTAGAATACCTGCAGCACCCGAGTTTCCTTGCTTAGGATCCAGTAGGACATGTATCTCATCAATAAATAGGATAGCCCTGTCAATTTGGTTAATCTCTTTGATGAGGTTTTTCAGTCGGTCTTCAATTTCGCCTTTATAAGTGGCGCCAGCAATTAAAGCACCGCTATCTAACTCGTATACCGTTGAACCTTCCAGGTACGAGGGCACTTTATTATGGGCGATATTAAAAGCCAGTCCATCCACCAAGGCTGTTTTTCCTACGCCGGAATCTCCTGTAATTAGCACGTTGGGTTTTCGATGACGGCCGAGTATCTCCATCATCATGCGTGTTTCTTTATCGCGGCGTACTGTGGCGTGAATTTTTAAATCCAGTGCGAGAGCTGTTTTGTCGATGCAATATTTAGCGATGGATACCCGGGTTTGGTTTTCAATGCCCTGGTCGTCGCTGATAATATTACCAATAGCCGCATTGGTTTGAGAATCTTGCACAAATAGCTCATAGATCTCATTTTCGCGGATGGGGAATGATTTTAGTTGGTTGGCATCAAAGCCAACGCCGGGTTTAGATAAAGCCGTGAGTACACATATGGGATTTATCTCCAACAGACCCCATTTAAGTCGGATATTATCTGCCTCTTCAAATACTTCGGCTATTTCAGGGGTGGCTGTTAGTTCCGAAACAGCGCCATCTCTGGGCGCATCGTCCATGCGTACCTCGGCCCACTCTTCTAAATAAGCAATATCCTTATCCAAGCTTTGGATAAATCCCTTTAGGCCAATTTCCGGATGCAATATTGCTTTTAAGAGGTGGGCGGGAGTATAGCAACTGTTACCATACTCCCTGGCAATCCCCTGCGCAATGCGCACCGAAGTTTTGACTGACTCATTTAAATTCAAAAAATCCATCTATTCGGCTTTTGTAATCATTACGATTCATATATATTATGCTTGTTCTACCTCAGAGTTCCATTCAGCCCCATCATCACCTTTGATACCGTCTAGTTTGATAACAAAGCTTTTAGCAGGGAAATAAGGAGTTAAATGAATATCCAGGAAGATGCGGTCTTTTTGATTTGGGTCACGTTCGAAGCGTACGATCTTAAATTTTTCGATTAATCGATCCGGTCCTTGCACCCCGTCCAAAAACTTAACGATTTGAGAACGTAGGTCGCGCTCTGCTTTAGAGTTCCAGTTCTCGAAAGAACGACGGTTTAAGAAATCGAACAATACCTTTGTGATATAATCAAATACCCTTACTACCGAATAAGTCTGTAAGCCAAGATTATCGCCATTGAATAATGTTTTAGCAGAGAAGGCCATCACTTTGCCGTATTCATTCACCATTGGAATAAGACCCATTTTTTCCAGTTGTGATATTTCACTTTTCTTTAATGGGAAAGTAACACCATCTACTTCGTTGATACTGCCATATTTTTTACCGGCTGTAACCTGCGACATAAGGGTGCGATATACTTTTCCGGCCAAGGCGGCAGATGGTGGAACATGTAAATCCTCTTCTTCATTTAATTCGGCATATTTGCCACGACCCACCAACCAGTTACAACACATGGTTGTGTTGGCTTTAAAGGTATCACCACCAGCAAGATTAGAGGAGAAAAACATTTCTACGACATCGTCTGGTTTTTCTAAATCTGCAAAGTCGGTAAATAGCATTACCTTATTATTATGTGCAATCTTCGCCCATTTTTCAACCACCTTATTGGATCCCAGATAGCCTGGTATAGCCAAAATAGAGTAGTTCATTCTTAGGTCTAGTTTGTCGTAATTTTGTTTGAGTTCATCGGCCACATAGTCGATAAAACGTGAATTATCCAAGTCAGTTATTTGCTCTGGCGCAGCATTGACAATTGTGATATTGGTTAACTTATCCGCTTCTGTATTTTTGTAAAATAGCATAACAGAGCGGTACGATCTTTCCAGTTCCTTGACGGTATTAACGGCCAATAGCTGACTTTCGGCAAGTTTTGCGGATACGGACTCTGCCTTAGATTTACTTTTTTCGAGCATATCAGTGATGCTGTCAGAGGATGTTAGTAAATCTACCCACAAGTCTATGGTATTTTTTAAGGCTTCGCGTTCTCCGGCTTTTTGTTCGTCTGTAAGAAAAATCTTTTTACGAGCTTTGCGTTCCGGGTTTAGGTTTTGAATACCATCAACGGATGACTCCAAGAAGTTAAAGCCACCGAACTTATTGAGTTTGCCAATGGAATCTGTTAATGAATGAGCGTTCAATTCTTTTTTAGAACCGTTTTTGGCTTGCTTTGTGTCGGCTACGGGAGTAGCCATCGCAGTATTTTCTGCCATGATATGATGTTTTAATGATAGCGTTATAAAAATTAGTCTTCAAGTTCTTTTCTTAATTGCACCAAGGCATTGATAAAGGCCTCTTTGGTTTCAGGATCTTCCAGGGCTCTTTGTAGCACTTTGTTTGAACGTAATTGTTTAGTCAGTAATTCGTAGAAATTATTTTGCTGACTCAAATTGTTCATGAATTTGCTTTGTTGCGTCATGTTTTTCACGCTAAAATCACCTACGTTTGAAAATTTCATATTTTCAGTAACAGGCTGTCCGTCCTCATTTTCAAACTCGATATCAATATTTGGCATAAAGTGCGCAAATACATCTTCTATTGTACTTAGCTTTTCAACTGCTTCAGGGTTGGCTGGTTCTTCTGCGGTTAGTTTTTCAATGAGCAGTGTTCTGTTGTCTGGTATTTGGGCGATAGACTCTGATCCATCTATTTTTACTTCGTTACCGCCTATTTCATAATCAAGGATTGCCATAATGTATTTTTTAAATAATTTGGAAAAATTGAAAGAAAGATACTTACTCAAGTACTGAGTAAGTATCCATTTTTAAAACTAGTTTGGCCAGTTTTGCTCGTATTGAGCTCCACCAATTTTTAGAACTTGTGCCGAAACAATAAATGTAGTTGACATTGGGCGAGCCCCAACTACATCAATTGATTCTTCGAAAGAAATGATATACCCATTCTCCCAAGTCAATTCTTTCATTTTTGCTTCTTCATCTCCTTTTTTAAAGATTACACTTCCTGTAATTGGTTTGAACTGATTCACCATTTGTTCAAGAATAGATGTGTCTTCTGTTGACTCAACACGTACGCGAACTTTTCCTCCGTAAATGTTGGATGCTGGTCTACCTTTTGAATCAACATCTCTTTCTAGTTTGTAATCACAATCTAGCACATCAAATTCTTTGCCTGCTAAACTTAGGGTTGCTCTAAAAGCCATAATTAAAAAATTTAGTTAATTAAAATATTTGCATGTTTGGTTACAGTACATGCTATTGACTGTTTTTTTTGTATAATAATATTTTTGTTTTTTTTATAATCTATTTCTCGTGTATTGTTTGATGGTGAAAAATATGGTTGCTTGTGTGGTGTTTTTAGTTTTATATTTCCACTATTGTTGAAGCTCCAATATTTACGGTAACCAATCTGCATTTACCCAGTAATAATTTTCGCCGGCTGAAGTAAAGCTTACTTTATCATTAATTTCGCGATCTAAAATGCTCTTTTTCATTTTGTAATGTTCGAGCAGTGTTTCAAATTCCTCATCGCTTAAAACATGTTTGAACGAAAGGAATTTCCGTTTTGTAAGTGATTTTATATCTGTATTGATTAGTATTTTGCTTTTTGTAGGTGCTTGAAAAATTAACTCGCTTACTTTAGCGAGTGATTGTTTCTTTGGTTTAGTTTTGGTTTTGCAATAATTGCAGGTGTATATTTCGCTTAATAGCAAATTTTTTAATGTTTTGCGTGACTTGCGTGTGGATAAGTATTTTGTAATAGGGGGATTCTCCGGGTCTTCATATACCGGCGTTTCATTGGTAAAGAACTCGTCAGGGCAATCACATGCTTTTTTCGTTTTCGTTTTTTTTGTTTTACCTACTATTTTTATTCTAGTGTCCACATTTAACTCTGCTATATTGTCAACGATGGTTCTTATGTTTTCCAACTCTTTTTCAGAGAGTAATAATTGGTAGTTTATGATAGAGTCTTGCGCCATGGTGTCGATATAATTCTGATACCATAGGGGATATGTTTTCTGGAAACTTTTTTTGAAATTGGGACCAATTTTATGGTTTTGGGTCAAATTAAAGTGAGTTAAAAAAGAGGCGTCGTATTTGTCTTTGGAATTACCTACTGTGATAAAAGCTTTGTTAATACTTTTTACTAAGTTTTGATGGTCGGCTTTAATTTGCTGTATAAAACTATCGATGGATGTGTTGAGTTGGTTGAAATCTACAGTTTGGCTTTTCTCAGGAAAATAGATGCCGCCTTGTGTCATACTTCGTTTAGGAAAGTCCAAATAGAAAGCATTTTTAGATTTTTCTTCAAATACATTATTTTTCCGTAATTGATCGGAATAGACAATACGTTCGCGTTTTTTTGTTGCGATTAATTGGGCTGTGGCATGAATTAGATCTGTAAACTGTGTAACAAAATTGTTATAGTCGTTGCCTTCGTCAGAAAACATCTGGTAAGCCAAAAAGCGACAATTGTTTTGTGCGGCTCGTCGGGCTATTGGGTGTTCATCCCAAGTGTTGCTTTGTCCTTTTTCGCCAAATACAACCACTAGATTGGTGGCTGGTTTTTGTTGCTCAATGATATCCATGCAGGTGCCTAAGCCTTTCCATGATAGCTTAGAAGGTAGTGCATGCAAAGGTTCGCCTTTGGTTATGCGCACCAATTGGGTGATAATGTCATTGATATTATCTGTAAAGTTGACAGTGTCCATCTTTAGTTTACCAGCTTGGTAGTTGGCAATCACCGAAGAGAATTGGAAAGAGTAATTATTTTGTGCATCACGGAATATGGGGTTCATATTCTGAAATGAATTAATGAGCGCAGGTAATTGTATCATGGTTTTTTGACCTGGTTCTATGTAAAATAATACATTGATATGCTCAAGTTCCTTCTCAATTTGTATTTTATCTTTAAAGGAAATGGTATTACCATTTACGTTAAAGATGCAATTATCGCTTCGGTCGATAACAGGTAATAATGATGCTGTTTTGTATACCTGGGGGTTGTTGCTTGCTTTTATTAATACCGGACTGTAACGCATGGAATTTGGTCTGGAGGCCGGTGATTTGCTTGCTGTGTAAGATGAGTTGTTGATAAATAATTGTTGTCCAATGTTTTGTATGAGGACATCATTCACCCATCCGATAATACTTGTCTTTACATTGTCAGGACTGATATAGGGCGTTTTTGAAATGAGAACCTTGTTTCTTTCGGTGGCACGCTTCATTATATATACAATGTCGTAAAGTCCTTGTAAGTGTGTTAGGTTGTACAGGTTAGGGTTCTTAAATAATTTTACAGAGTCCTGCTCAAAAAATAAGTGCGCATTGTTAACCGTTAGTGTATCCGCGATGGCGAGTATCGATTTCTTTTTCAATCCTGATCTGATATCAGTGACACTCTGGTTGTCGAGTAATAATTTGGATTGATGTATCCATCCGTAATATTCAGCTTTTTTACGATCTGCTAAGCTTCCGTTTTTAACAATGGCAGGGTCGTATTTAAGAACCTTCAAATAGCCGCGATGATGGCCTATTACCAATAGGGGTTCTAAAAACTCCAAGTCTTTAAACTTTATTTTCCCCCCTGGACTCATCGTGGTTGTGTTTTTTTCACGGTCGGAGTATACGATCCATTCTTTTTTGTTGATGATCGATTTAGCTGCTTTTAGTTCATCAATGCAATAGTTATACGAATGCGTTTTGGGTGTTTTTTTTATTCGAGTAAAAACGTTCACCGGCCCGCATGCAGTAATAAAGCAAATGCTCAAAATGAACAAACTTATCGTATAATTTTTCCTCTTCATTAGGGCTTTTGGATTTGTTGGTTTGAATCGTACTGGATGACAGTTATTTTGTCAATGCAAGTGTTGTTTTCTTTATCCAAGTCAACCAGTACATTTTCGATGATGGTTTTATTGGCTTTACCAACAATTTTTAAACCTTGACAATAGGAATAGAAATCGTTGTATTTATTGTTATTGATTACTACGAGGGTGTTGGCATCCTGGCAGAGATATTTATTTAATATTTTATTATAATGTAGGTTAAATGATTTTCCCAAGGCAATGGCCTGAAGGTTTTCTTTGATATCCAGACCTATCAGTGACAATACATCTGTTGTATCGTTTTCCTGGTATTGAGCAATCACCTCTATTTGATGTCGAATAGGATATTTAGTGGTTTCCGTGGATAAGAGTACATCATATATTCCAGGTTGTGAGTAGGCATAGAGTGTTTTTTTCTCTCTGGAGTCTACCATTCCGGTTTCGCCAAATTCCCAGCGCCACTTTTCGGCATTTCCAATACCTTTAAATATCACTAGTTCGTTTTGCATGGCTTTAGATGGTGCGTAAATACTTATTATCGAGTTTTGTGATTCCGTATCAATCGGGTTCTTTACTTCTATGAGGAAATACTTTTCTCTTTCATTGTTAATGGTTAGTCTGATTTGGTATTTTCCTGGTTCCTGATAGCTGTATTGGCCACGGGCACTGCTTAATTTATCGCCATTGCCAAATTCCCACAGCCATTCACGTGCCCCTTTGGTGCTGTCGGCAAAAGATATGGCTTGGTCGGTTTCTACCAGTACGTGAGAAACTTTAGCCAGTACTATTTTTTCATTGGAACAAGATCTGATGACTGTTGAAAAGATAAGAACTGCGATGGCAGCAATACCTATCACAATGAAAATTTTTATGTTAGATAATTTATGCATATTTACTTATTGCTAAAATTTGCTTTTATAATCTCAGTCTTTTTATCAATGCCTATTTCACACTCTTCCAGGTTCTTTTTAAAAGTGATGATATTTTGTTTCTTGCTCCATAATTCTTTTTTGTCGATGAGCCAACTATCATAGAAGTTGGCAATATGTTCAAAGAGTTTTAGTCTTCTGTCCCAACTATTTTGGCTATATATGTGGCGTAAGTCGTTGATGAGAAATTTAATATCGCTCTCTTCGTAGCTGGCCTGTACACCCGGGTCAAAGGAGTTGATTCGGGCATATAACGAATCGCAGGTCTGTGTCATATCGTTTTGTATCACCTGAAAATCTTTGATGCGTTTCATTTTTTTGATGGTGATCATTTTTTTTGTAAATACATCCAGGTCTTTGTTTTGTTTTAGTAAGAAATATGTACAAGAACCCAATATGGCGGCAAACATTAAAAACACGTAAGTGTGTCCAATGAACCGTTCGTAGCGGTTTAAATGTTTTTTGACTTTTAATTTCGATTTTTTCATTTCTCCACTTTATTATTTATTGATCTGAATACCTCCGATGGATAGTTTTCGAACCAGCTGTTTGTTGTCTTCTATACATCTGGTTAGTTCTTCTTTGGCCAGTCGTTCTTCGATGGCCAGTAATCTAATGGAGTCGTTGACATTTAAAAAAGTGTTGACCTGCTTTGTTAGCTTTCTGAATAAATATGAGTCATCTTCGGGTATTTGATTCAAGGCATTGAGTAGTGTCATTTTTTTATTGCTAATTGTCTTTTGCAGAAGAACATCGTTGATCTTCTCACTGCTATTGAGCATTTGCATATAATTGTATAGGGTATCGATGCGTCCTATCATCTCTATCTGGCAGGCATTGATGCGGTCATATTCTTGTGTCTTTGAACCAATAAGTGCAAGTTCAGCCTGTGCTGTACGAATAAAAAAGAAAACTGAAAGTACCCCAACTAAGGCTGCACTAACCAGGCTGAGTGCAAATAGGGCATATGCGAAACGTATTTGTGCGTTATTTTTAGGTTTCATGTTAGGTTAACTTTAATGGTATCAAATCCTTTAAGAAAGGTGTTTGTTCTTATTTGTATTCTTTTGTCTTATGATGATATTGTTTGAGCTATGTAAGTGTTAATACCCAATGACGAATGATTTTTATCGCCCAAGGTAAATGAATTGTTTTCCTCTTTAAAAAGGTATTTGGTTGATACTTTGCTGTTTGCTGGAAATAATAAGTCTGATAATATCTCTAGCATCTTAGCATCCTTTCCATCACCTTGAAAATCGGAGAATCGATGCGAGGGCATGGGGCCAATGACGAGGGTCAAGTCAGGATTTCTATCGTTTAAATTACCTATGGTTGTAAAATTGAGGCCTAGGGTTGCGAAGCCCAGACTCGTTTCTTTGTTGGCTTTTATGGGATGTACTTCATAATTGCTTTTTATTTGTACAGGTATTTCAAATACAAGACTGAATGCCTTGGCTACCTGTGAATATCTTGTTCGTATCCGGTATGCCAGAGGAACAATTTCAAGAAAGATAGCCGCCGTACGTTGGTTTAGTTTTTTTAGTATGGGCCAATAGTTTGTGAAAATATCAATGAACTCCGGATGCGTGTTTTTCTTGTCAAAGTATAACTCTTTTAAATGAGTCATGATATTGCTGCGGTCTATCTCCTCTTCAAAGGGTTGAAAGAAACGACGATTGAAAAACTCTTCTTCTCTTCGTTTTCTTATGTCTGACAAGATGGCTTCTTTGGATTTAGATTTGGCGCCTGTACCTGTTTGATGAAATACACCCTCAGGTAAGGCATCGTAAATCCCTTTTCTTCGTGTTGTGATTTCAATGGCAGCATGTCTTGGATCATTTCTATCGCGCTGGATGGTGATGTGTGAAATGTCTTTTAATACACCTCTTTTATTGGCCCCCTTGCGATTGATGTATACCTGTTCTGGTGACGTCCCATGGCTTAATAGTCTGGCTGCCACTGTTTCTGCCTTTAAATCAGTGTCAATTGTGTTGGCCTGCAAATTATCTATGTCGTTTAAATGTAATTGCATGTTTGTAAATTTCATTTTTAATGGCCACATGGAACTCGCCAAGATTCATTCATTATCTGTGTGAATACTGTGTTGTTATGGTTTGTTTCATGATGTCCCCTAATCAATGATACTCCATTTAGATTTTTGCGATGATTCTTGTTGTATAATACGCTCCGATACGATGATGCTTTCTTTGTGCTGTCCTATGTAATCGAGCTGACTTAGTTTGATCCATAAGTCGGACAGGTTTGTCATGAAACCATCTATTTGTATCATCGTTGACCTGATCTTATCGTGATGATACAATATCTCAAGTGTGTTAGCCAGAGTCTCTTCAAATGTTCCCGGAGTGATGTCGCTCCATTCGTAGAAATATTTAAGCAACTCTTCTTTTTCATGACTTTTTAAAAAGTTGAGACTCACAAAGCATACGTGTGCCAAAGTTGAGAAATACTTCACAATATCGATGGGAGGCAGGTATCGCCCTTTATTCCTAAAATCGAAATAGATCGATGATATATAGCGAAGCATGTCTTCGCAAACATATCGTATATTTTCCGCTAAAACGGATTCGTTTTGTCGATTTAGTACCTTTGATATGATCGCCCTGGAGGATTTTTCAATACTGCTGAGCTGTTGCCCTAGATGATTATAATAATCTAATAGGTCGGGATGACTGGCCATGGATGTACAAGGCGGTATGTAGTTGCCGTCTACTTCGTAACGGTCGGCGCTTTTGCGTATGCGACCAATGGTCAGATGATGTAAGCCAAAATCAAGGGTATTTAATTCGCCTGAGGGCATTACATGCAGCTCGTACGCCGTCTCTGCATTGGGATGTCTGGGCGGAGTCTCCTGTGGATCTAAATCGCCAGTGGGTATCCGTTGGAAAGGATTGCTTACTAAAATTACATCCCATTGTTTTACTTCAGCACCTGTTTTGTTTTTTGAAGCTGATTCTGGTGAGTAGTTTTTAATGAGATAAGCTCCATCTTCGGGGTTGAAGTTGATACGTATACCTGAGGCTGTAATGGCATTGCAATGCAATAGTTTTATCTCTATATGCCCGGTTACATGCTCACTTATCCGAATGCCATTGGAGTTGTCTTTTCCTTCGGTGGATGGAAGCAACCCATAGTTGGCATTGGTAAGACCTAAGCTTGCGTAGTCTCTGGCTGAATCAATAAAAAAATCTTCTGTTTGTATAAAGTGTTTGGCTGACACATTCATACATTCCTGCCAATTGACAAGCTGTTTTTTAGGGGGTCGAATCATTAGGTTAAAATTACTGTTGTTCTGTACTTTCTTTTACTCTTTTGGCTATTATAGTGTGCCTTTCGCTAATCTTGTTCCCTGTAAATGTTTTGTCGTAATCAATATAATTACGAGGTAAGAAAAAGGACGGCTTTGTATAAAATATCCATCCAGTTCCTTCTGAACCATTGTTGGGGTCAATGGGCGAAAGGGGTGATTTTATGTTGTAATCTGTTAATAGTCGTTTAAACCAAATGCCAAAGGCCATGTCGTAGGGTGCTTTTGCATTGATGGTGACAGGTTCTGAATCGTGTTCCTGCTTAAATAACTCCATCTTGACCACTTTTAACTGGTTGTAATCAATGGTGTTGTCATTGGTAATGTCCTGACTTTTATCGTACATCCATACTTTATATACTTCTACCGGTATGTCTAAAAAGAGTTGGGCGCTTTTTATGTATATTGATGGAAAAGTGAACGCTAAAAGTGAAGTGGAAGCCCAAAGCCCATATTCTAACTCGTTGCACATGTTAAATATCAACGAAAATAGAAATGCACCACCCAATAAAGTGAAAAGTAAAATAGAGACTTCTACATAATAGGGTGGCTTATCTTTGAATAGCCATGTGATGATTTTCGTGTTGTAGTATCCCAATACCAAATATAGCACTCCGATACCTATGTACCCATAGGGCATAAAGTCATAATCGAGTAAGCCAAGTAAGGCTGGTAACGATAAAGCTAGAATGCAAATCAGCAGATAAGCAATTAGCTTTTTGTTATTGCTAAGGTTGTTTTTCTTTGCAATAAGAAAGCCTAGGCCAATCAATAATATTCCCAATAGGGGATATATGATATATGATGTTATAATGCTCATAGTTAAAAATTCCGAACAAAATTAGTGAATTGTTTTTATATTTCATACATACTATGATAAAAATTATTGATAGTACTTCGTATATTTTTTATCCTATTATGTAGGTAAGATGTATGATTAGTATTCTCCATGGTTTGTATATATTGGCGTTCGGGGCTATATTGAATTGTTGATTGTTTATGAAAAATGAAAGAAAAATTAATTTTTACATGAACGTCTAAAATGACCAAATCTTTGCCTGTTGTGCTTCGTGTGTCTGTGAAGTCTTTCGATCGGCTATGGGATCGTTGGTGGAGGTTTTCAATGTTAAATAAAAAGGCGAAAGAGATCTTTTTCTATGGGTGTTCATTGTGGCATTTCATGGGGTGGTAGATGTGAGTTGTGGTGTTTTTTTAAAGTTGTGTAGAGTGGCTTTTGAAGGTGTTGTGGGAGTGTGAATGCTGAGGGAGTGTTGGATGCAGAAGGGAAATGTTCGTGTTGTCAAAGCAGGTCGTTAGGAGAGTTGTTTTGTAATAGATAGTGACTGTATGTCAGTAATAATGTGTTGGGCATTTGTTGTGATGATAAGTGAATGGTATGTGCAAAATATGTGCGTATTGTGCAAATGTGAACAGAGATGTGCGGCATGAATCATGTTTGGTGGTTTGGAAGGTCTTTGAAAGGAGTTTGATTTTATATTTTTTTTTGAACGCTGTGTTGTAGCGTTTATAGGTGATCCAGAGGAATGACTGTGAAAAACATCACAATAAGTTTTATGTTACTCAGGTTTTTTCACTGGTATTTCTTATTTTGGGGAACTTTTAAAAATAAATATGGCTACTTTTTTTGATGAATGTCGTTTTTAAGTAAGCATTTTTGAAATTTTTTATTGGACATATAATATGGGTTTAGATTGCCTGTTGATGCCTGATGTGCGAGTGTGAAGACTGCAATATTACAATGATACAGCATTAAAAATTTTACGTTAAAATATAATTATGACATTTATTGTTTGTAATAATATTTTATATTTGTGTGTTAAAATAAAATTATGAGTGATTTAAAGACCTATCTGAAGCTGCACAAACAAAGTCGTAGTAATATGGACGGAGCTTTTAGAGATAGCTTTGAAGTGACTTATTGTGAATACGAATTATCAAAGGACTTAAATAAAAACGGACAAGCAGCCTCTGTATTAAAGGGAGGAAATATTCGTTTAAGCATTCCTTTATTGCCTCAGGAGGTTTTGATGCATTGGTTGTTTGATACACAGCATATTGAGAACGGAGAAATCACAACCCATAATGTTCAAAGCGAAGTGGTGGAGAAAATATTTTTTGAAGAAGCCAGATTGGTGGAATTCCGGTTTCATTATGAATCGGAGGGAATAAACAATGCTGCTACCTTAATAACGATAAATGCCCAGCGTATTACTTTGGGCGATCATGAATTTAAAAATTATTGGAGATAATGGGTTTTTTTGATCGTCTTCTTTCAGGTAAAGTTTTTTCCGGTTCTCGTTCAGCATCTATTGTGGCTGAATTGGAGGTGAATGGTAAAAAATATTTACTGCATGATATGGACTGGGTGTTTAAGCAGGATCTGGATGATAGGTGTAGACCTTGTAGTGCTGTGTATGGAGGTCAGCTTAGTTTGACCATTGATGAATCGGTAGATCAAAATATTTATAATTGGATAATTAATAGTGGAACCAAATACGCTGGAAGTATTCGGTTTTATAATAATAGTAATAATTTCGATGAAGGAGCTCAGTTGGTGATTCAATTTGAAGAGGCTATATGTGTTAGATATTATAAGCAGATTTTGGCTCACGGAAGTGGCGGTTTAACCACCTTAGTTCTGTCGTCGCGTGTGTTAAAGTTGGGAAATGAAGTCTTTGAGCAAAATTGGACGCGGTAGTTATGGCTTGTAAATTAAAGGACTGGCTTACACAGATAAAACTTAATACCTGGCGTTGTGGTCAGGTGGAGGGGGTAGGCTATGTGGTGCTTGATGATTCTATGGATGTTGGTTTCCATTATGCATGGGATATGGAGGATCTAGCTTTGCGTTCTTGTGGCGTGGCTTTGTCTGCACACTTGAGCCTGGTGAAACAGCTGCAGATAAGTTATTCAAAGGCCAGGGGTGTAAGTGAGCATAGACTTTGGATGGCTGTACGAGACGTGTTTAGTGGAGAATGGGAAATACGTGTTTACCGCTTGATATGCCTTTATAAAGAGGATTGGATACGTGATGTGACAGGTGTGTTGAGACCAGGTAAGAATAGATATAATGCCTATCAAATAAGCAAGAAGCATCCTTTTGAGTTGAAGGATAGAGGTAATTATGCAGTGTATGGAAAAGAGTTACCCCAGTCCAGGCGTTTTAAGAGCTAAATTCATAACCTGATGGAGAAAACGTATTACAAACTGCCTTTGCAGTTGTCAAATTTATTTAATGATGAGGATGAACAATTGGAGCGGTGTTCTCTGTTGGAGTCCATCGATCAACATCTGGAGCTATTGTTAACGACAAGCCCTGGAGAACATACTTTCAATGCCCAGTTTGGCACTCGTATTTGGGAGCTTGATTTTGAACGTGTGTATTCGCAATCCAAATGGAAAGAGCGTTTCTCGGCATTTGTGCAAGAAGCTATTGAGGCTAATGAGAAACGTATTTCAGAAGTGGATGTAAAGGTGTTTGTGAGAGAGGTGGTGCAGGAAGATACCGTACTCGACTCGGTAACCATTCGTAAGCGTGTGGACATATATGTGTATGGGGTGCTTACGGAGAGTAATCAACGCTGCGGCTTTAATTATTCTCTTTATCTGGGTCCCTTGTCCAATGAATAAAAAATATGAATAGTAAATTATATTAGCTGATTAAACCTGATTTCCTAAGTATTGATTGTAATGAACCCTGACTATTTTTCAAAAGAGAGCATCAAAAACCGGATGTTTAAACGTGCCGCGGAATTGTGGGAGATACGTAATATTGATCATCTTGACCCTATTATTAAATTGATGATTGAATCCCTGGCCAGCGAGATTTTTCAGTTGTCGGGTGAGGTAAATAATATGGAAAATCGTATACTCGAAAAAGTAGCGCGTTTTCTTACTCCTAGTTCGCTGTTATCTGCACGTCCAGCACATGCTATTATGCATGCGCGCGCTATTTACGACTCCTGTGACTTGTCGGTGGATCAAGCTTTCCACTATAAAAATGCCCATTTTATGAAACGGCATAACCTAAAACGTTTGTCTTTTACACCCGTGTACACTGCACGTGTGGTGAATGGGGATGTGGCATATTTGCTGGGTGCTGATGGCTGTTGGGCCATGGATAGTAGGTTAAGTAAAGATTTAGTGGCTCGTTGCACCCAAACAGACCCCGTCACGAATGGGTGTCTTTGGATTGGACTCGACTTGGCACCTGAGATAAAAACGCTCAAGGATATTTCCTTTTATTTTGACTTTCCTTACATCGAGCATAAAGAAGACTATTATCGCTTATTGCCCCATGTAAAATGGCATCTGGGAGAACATGAGCTTGCATTTAAAAATGGTTTTTTCTTGTGTGATGAGGATGCGGCTGATTATGCTTCGCGCTTACTTGAAAAGTATAATGCCAATAACCAAGTGAATAGCGATATTCTGAATATTTACAACCACCGGTTTATGCATGTGGTGGATGATGAAACCCTCAGCGAAAAGCATCGTAGCTTGTTTCCGAAGGAGCTTAGTCACCTGTTTTCTCAAGAGGCTTTAGATGGATTTGATAAACCACTGGTGTGGCTTAAGGCAAGTTTTCCGGCAGGTTTTTCTGCTGAAGCTTTGCAAGGCTTAACTATTAATATTAATGCTTTTCCGGTAGCCAATAAATATATTCATAAAAGTGAACGGAAGGTTGATGAAATATCTGGCGTGATTCCTCTTATTAAAGAAGCCAATGAATATTTTTTAGGAATTGATTCAGTGAGTGATATGCATGGTAACGATTATCATGAACAAAAGTATGGAATCGATAATAAGGATGTTGATCAGCATATTTATTCATTGCGACGAGGTGGTTGTGAACGGTTTAACTCGGCCAACGCACGTGAGTATCTCGATCGCTTGATCGATCTGTTGCGCGATGAGAGTATGGCTTTTACAAATGTTGAGAAGGATACCCTGGGTGAGAATGCTTCTGATTTATTAAAACAATTAAATCATCTGGAGAATAAAATTAATTTGAGTGGCATTAATTCCGAGTCCATTTCTTATATCATATTTAATGATACCTTTTATGAGGCCACCAGTTTTTTTGTTACCTATTGGCTGTCCAATGGCGTCATTGGTAATGGAATAAAGGCCTCTGAATTGCTTGGTTTTACAGATATGTCTGATGTGGATCGTAGCTCGTCTGTTTTATTGACAACTTCGCGCGGAGGTAAGGAAGCCCCCGACTCCAGAGGTATGCTCGAAATGTATAAGTTGGCACTTACATCGCATGGCGCTATTTATTCGAAGCAGGATGTGAAGTCGTTTTGTGCCATTCATTGCGGAGATCTGGTGTCTGACATTTCTGTGCAATCGGGTTATGCGGTTAGTAAGCAGCCCGGCGAAGGTATTATTCGTACCATAGATGTGTGTCTAAAACCTTCGACCTCCATGAATAATACTAAACTAAGTGAAATAAAAGAGGATTTGTTGGTTGCTTTGCATGCTAATTCTCCTCAAGAATTTAACTATCAATTAATCATACAACAAAATTAATAACCAAACATTATGTCATTACCGCAACTGAATTTAGTAGATGCTGAGGTCCATGTGGCCGGAGAATTGGTTGACTTTTTGACGCTTACGCTCAATCAAAGCATGACTGGTCACCATCGTTTTAAAATACAGGTGAATTTTAAACCTCATAAACCTAGTGTGTGGACCACAACGCCCGAAACTGTTTTTGAGCAGTTGGGTGAGACTGTTACCATTAAATTGGCGCATAGGGAAAATGGTGAGTTAACCGAATTTGAAGGTTTTGTGACCAATATTTATGTGGGAGGAAATGATGGTGATCAGGGATATGCTGTGTTGGAAGGTGGTAGCCCAACATTGTTGTTGGATATGGATCCTTCTATGGGATCGTTTACAGATTATACCTTGGGAAATATTGTGAGTGAAACAATAGAAAATAGTGGGGTGGGAGTTGAGCTGGTAAGTGATCCTCAGTTTACCTCTATTATACCTTATGTGGCACGTTATAAAGAGACTAGCTTTGGCTTTATGTCGCGCCTTGCTGGCTTGTGTGGCGACTGGTTTTACTATGATGGTCGTAAATTGGTATTGGGTAATCCCCGTATTGAAAATGATACCAGGGCGGCCTTTGACATGGAGCTTAGCGAAATAAAGATATCGGCATCCATGGGTAACCTGAAAACGGAGCTTTACGATTATGACCCGGTAGAGAACGACTACAAGGAGGATGCTCCAGTGAGTAATATCGATGGAATAAATAGTTATATGCGAGTGGCAAAGGATAAAAGCGATCCATTTTTTCCCAACGCCTCCAAATTACCAACCGACCGCTTTATGGTGGATGAGAACGATATTATGGCTCAGATGCGCGCTACATTTAGCCGTAACTACTCAAAAATGTCGGTGATGAATGCCAAGAGTAATACCTGTGCTATCCGTCTGGGAGAATTGGTAACAACTCGTTTGCCCGAATCGTTGCAGCAGGATGTGGGTCCTGATTTAGGTCGTTACCGGGTGATTGAAATCAATCATCAGATAAATCAGGATGGCATTTATTGTAATTATTTCAAAGGCGTGGCGGGTATGACCGAGAGTTTGCCTATGGATCATATTAAAAAGCCGATGGCTCTTCCAGAAGTGGCCACCGTGGTGGAGAATGAGGATCCAAACACCCTTGGACGTGTGAAGGTGCGTTTTCTTTGGATGAGCGAAGATCAAAGTAGTAACTGGATACGGGTGCAAGCACAGAATATTGGCTTGTCGGAGAATAATGAAAATCTGCATGGTCTTATGTTTATCCCGGCCATCGATGACCAGGTAATGGTGGCCTTTGAGCATGGCGACCCTTCTAAGCCTTATGTTACGGGTAGTCTGTTCCATCGCGACAATGCCACGGGTGCGTTGCCCAATGATACCAAGAGTAAGCTGGTAAGCGCCAGTGGTCATACCATTGAGCTGGACGATACCGAAGGAGAAGAAAAAATAAATATCTACGATACCGAAGGCAGCATCATCACCTTCGACACCCAAGCCAAATCGCTTTATATCAGTTCTACCGAGAATATTGAGATCAGTGCTAAAAATATCACCATCAACGCCGAAGAGAATATAAACATTGGAGCACAAGGAAATATAGAAACCGCCGCTCAAGGCGATTTAAATAATATCGCCCAAGGCAATGTGGCCATCCAGTCCGATGGTGATACTACGGTGAATAGTGGGGGAGCAGCAACTGTTGCAGCAACGGCAGATACTACAATAACAGGACAAAATGTAACCGTAGAAGGAAGCCAGAATGCTGCAGTAACCGGCGGAGTAGAAACAACAGTAAGTGGATCGATGACTGCTGTGCAAGGAGCCAGTGGAAAAGTGGAAGTGGTGTAAATATTTAATAATTATTTATGTTTTAGAAAAGTAAGTACATAAGCAATGTTTAAATTTTAACCAAATGGCCGGAAAACCGATAGCAACAGTGGGCAGCATGCATGTGTGCCCTATGGTAACTGGGTATATTCCTCATATAGGAGGACCCGTTTCAGGACCTGGTGCCCCCAACGTATTAATCAATGGTAAGCCTGCGGCACTGATGGGCGATATGTGTGTATGTGTGGGTCCTCCCGACACGGTCGCGCAAGGCGAGCCCACAGTTCTTATCAATGGAACACCTGTGGCTACAATGGGCAGCATGACAGCCCATGGAGGTAGTATCACAGTAGGTGAACCAACCGTGATGGTGGGATCAGCCACCCCGGGAGCAAAAGCCAGTTTGCCACTACGAGAAATACCTTTTCCAACAATTCGTATTATTGATAGGGTGGGTGCAATGATGAGAGGTAAATCTTCGCAGCTAAGAGAAGCGGAAGAAAATCAAGAGCAAGTGCGAGAAGAGGCCAGAACTAGAGGGTATTTACCAGATGTTGCATTTAGTCATTAAATTATGAAATTTACATATCCAATTGATATTAAATCAATAGATGAGACCAAAGTTAAGTATTTAAAAGGAGCCTCAAATAAAACTGGGTATTATCCGATAGGGAGGATGAACACGTGGCACGGAGGTGTTCATTTTGAAGGAGATAAGCCTTTGTATGCTATAGCAGATGGAACAGTTGTGGCTTATAGAGTGCCCAAAGCTTATTTTGAAGAAACTATTGATGGAGAAGTAAGTAAGTATTCCAATGGTTTTGTTTTAATACAGCACCAGTATGAAAGTCCTAAAGGACAAAAGATGACTTTTTATTCTTTATATATGCATTTGTCGAGCTATGAAGAAATGAAAGGTGAAAAGATACCCGATATTTTTAAGAGTTATGAGTATAGTGTTAAAAAGACAGTAAAAGATTACGACACAGCTAAAGGAGCAAAAATAAAGGATACTAATGGTAACTTATTGGCTGTTGCTGCAAAGGGAACAAAACTTAATTTTATTGCAGAAGATGAAGGGGAGGCAAGAAGAAAAGTTGAATACACAACGCCTAAAGGGGAAAAAATAGAAGGAACAACTTATTCTATTGAATATAAAAATCAATTGCTAGTAGATCAGGATACCGGGGAGGTTTTGACTGATATGTTTGAAGGCTCAAATGGAGATTACGGAGCTAAATTACTGAACGAAGCAAAGTCAAGTGCAAAAGTACTGCGCATAATACCTCGAGAAACAAAGGTTGAGATTGCTGCTGAAGATCAGGGTAAAAAAGGATGGTTAAAAGTAACCAAAGTGGGAGACGAAGAAGTTACCGGCTATTGTAATTCGAGCAGCTTAGATCAAAAGCCATTTAATTTGTTAAGTGAATCGGAAACAGATAAAGTATGCAGTGTTTGTATTGAAGTTAAAGCCGGGACTATTATTGGTTTTACAGGGCTAAATGGGTTCGAGAAAAGTGCACAATATAGGGGGGGGCATGTTGAGGTATTTGCTACTGACGAAAAAGAGGTGACAAATTTTATTAGCAATACTAAAGGAGATGGAGATGAAAATAAGCACTTCGCAAAGTTATCAGCAGAAACAGCGTTGAAAATAGCTATTCCTATTTCGCTACCTGCTAACATGCCAGTAAAAAGTACAGGTTGTTCTAACTATGTTTCAATTATGGAGCAAGTTGAAGTAGCAGAGCTTGAACTGGTTATTTCTGATAGAAATACTCAGTTACCCAAGTATTATAAATCAGGATTCTACACTTTTGAAAGTACCGAAGAAGATCAAAGCCGCTTAACGGAGTTTAATAAGTTAATCGGTGGATGTGCACAAATCGGAGATAAAGTAAAATTGGTTGAGGAATTTGACGGAACTGATTATAGGCGGGTTATTTATATGCCGTCTCAAAAAGGATTGCGCTTTTGGGTGGAGAAAGTTAAGCTTGAGGATAAAATATTAACTTATAACTTACCAGAGGAAGAGCAGGTGGGGCCATTAAGGTTGCCTGATGAATATGATGAATATGATGAATATATTGGAGGTTCTGTCTTTGGTACTTCGAGGTATTTTCAATTTATAGAAGATGGAAATGCCATTGAGGAAAAACCTACAGAAGAAAAGACATATCTAATCTTAAATACACCATTAAGTGAGGTAAATATATTAAATCCAATTGATTATCAAGATGTCAGTATTGAATCTGATATTATTGTAGATACAAAAACAGCGACCCATTACCATGATGATGAAGAAAAAGAGTGGTTGTTGATCGACCATAAAGATATAGGGGCAAATGGAGCGCCGGTAAACTATAAAGGATTGATCAAAGAAGAGGAACTAACCGATCGTTTCTCGGCTTATGATTGGGCTAAATTTGGTTTTGAAATAAAAGATGCTGGAGCAGAGTATATTTATAATTTTGACGAAAAATCAGATTTTTTCAATGAGATATGCGAGTTGGTTGATCAAGATGAAAATGGTATATTAGAGCCATACGAATTACAAAGGGCTTTAAATAGCCACTATACGGCTCATAAATTATCGCAACTGGTATGTAAGCACCATAGTGAGTGGGCTTATGGAGGTCAATATTTAAGCTCATTGATGAATCAGGTAACAGGGGTGTTTGACGAAGGCATAAAATTGGAAAGCGATGATACACGTAAGCAAGCATTAGAAGAACTAAAAACAGAGCGCTTAGATGCATTCGAAGCCAAGGTATGTCAGCTTTATTATTGGCAGGATATAAATATACCAGCATTAGAAAGTAAACCTATAAATTTTGTTGAAGGAGCATTTACTACTCAACAAACAACTGGTAAGTATTTAAAATTTGAAGATTCATCATGGGTAAGTAAAACCGATTCTAGCAATGAAAGTCCAGTAGACTTGGTAGCCTTTCCCATTGACAATCCGGTAGTATACCATTTCCACCCCGTGGCCTTTGTGGAGCAGATGAGGAGGATAAATGGAGGTTTCTATTACGAAATATATCACACCGGAGAAATAATTTGTAATGGGGATATTGAAAAAGCTAAAGAAGTATCCTTTATTTATTATGATAAAAATGGAGGTAAGCATGAATTGGGAACATATAAATTGGTAGAAGTTCCAGATTTTGAATCTGGAAAAACAAAAAAGCCAACGGCTAATTTAAATAATTATGAGGTACGTTCTGGGACGTATAATCGGAAGAAAAAAACAATATGGTACAAAAAGAAGAATAAAAAATTTAAAGCCGTAAATATTAAAGAAAATTTTACTGGTAGTCATTATGTTTATACAAAGGATGATTTTGTGCTTAAATTTAAATCGATTTCGAATAGACCCTATGCAAGGCCAGAGTGTTTTGCAGCCTTGTTAGGTGCAATAGCAGATACAGGATATGAGGATATTAAGATTAATGGATTTACATCCAAAGATGGAACCAGTTTTCCAAGCGTTTCACATCCGGGTGGTATAAATGTTGATATTTCCAATTTAGATAATGCTGATTTTAAAACAGCTGATGGAGGTATTAAAATAGCTAATAGTAATTATTCCAGAGAACGAACAAGAACGCTTGCAAACTCAATGATTAAATTCCGTTATTATAGGATTAGAACCTCAGATGTTGAATTGTGCAAGTATGGAGCTAATGCAAGTAAATGGGATTGTACCAATAAAGAAAAACCATGTAGATATATAACAGGACATGAAGATCATTTACATTGCGAAGGATTTAATAATAAATAATTAAACATAAAAAAATGAGAAGACTATTATTAATTTACATTGTCGTGAGTATTTGTTTAGTGTGTAGTGCTCAGCAAACAAATTCTTTTGATGCTTTTTTGCAAAAAATTCCAAAACTGTATTGTCCGGTCGATACACGACAGTATGATTCTTTATTTATAAAAGATTTTTATAGTGATGGTAATTTATCTTTGTCATTCAATTACGAAGAGATAAAAAAAAAGACAGTTTATATGTCTTATAGTTTTAATATTGAAGAACTAAATCGGCCATATGATTTTGACAAAGATAATATGGCTTTAATATGCCCCCTCGGTTATATAGATGGTGAAAATTATAAAATAATACTTTTTTTGAATGATGAGTATCGTGATGAGGATTATGTTGCTATAACAGCTGTTTTTTATAATAATGAAGGAGAGTTTTTGTTTGGAGATGAAGAATCAAGTAAATTAGAATGTCGTAAGGCACATTATTCTGAGTGGGGCTATTATCAGTACTATAATATAATTGAAAGTCCAACTAAATTAATACAATACGGTAGTGGAGATGATGGAAAAGATAAAATTGTAACAACAATATATAATGAAGGATTCCATAATGAAGAAATAGAGTTAGATGAATAACTATTAATGATCCTACGGCTTACGCAAAGATATTGGCATTAAAATAACAAGGGCAGTTTGTTTAATCATATTGGCTTTTAATGAACAAAGAATGAGATTATACAGCCCCCCGCTCCCGCACTGTCAATGCCATTAAGTTAAGGTGTAAATTATTGTATATTTGATTCATAATCAAAAGAATACGAATATGAAAAAAGCACCTGAAATTATTCTATCTAAAATCAGGAGTATGGTGTTTTCTGAGAACATAGTTTTAAAGTACAAAATTTCTAAAAATGATTACCAGGAAAAGAAAACAATCGTTTCAGATCACTATATTGTTTATGTTAAATTTGCTAACAAAGAGTCTTGCTATCGAAATTGAAAACTTCGTTAGCTTTATAAAGTGCAACATCGGTGTTAAAAATGCCGAGCATTATACAAAGAGTGCATTTGCTCAGTGTCGAAGAAAAATAAAGCCCGAAGTGTTTAAGGATTTGTCGGATAGTTTAGTTGAAGAGTTTTATACCGATAACGATGAATCCATAAAGTTGAGGAATGGGTTTCGCTTGTTGGCTGTTGATGGCTCAAGAATGACTTTTCCAGATATAAAGTAACTGGAGACTATTTAAAAGGCATACAATCCCCATACGCCCTATATAAGATATCATAGAGACTTGGATAAGTATAGAAAACGCACAAAGCCTAAAGTGTTGGAAAACAACAGGGACGCAATATGAATTTTCTTAACTTAATGACATTGCACGTGCGATAGGGGGGATCGATGACTGCTGTGCAAGGAGCCAGTGGAAAAGTGGAAGTGGTGTAAATATTTAATAATTATTTGTGTTTTAGAAAAGTAAGTACATAAGCAACGTTTAAATTTTAACCAAATGGCCGGAAAACCGATAGCAACAGTGGGCAGCATGCATGTGTGCCCCATGGTAACAGGATATATTCCTCATATAGGAGGTCCCGTTTCAGGACCTGGTGCCCCCAACGTATTAATCAATGGTAAGCCTGCGGCACTGATGGGCGATATGTGTGTATGTGTGGGTCCTCCCGACACGGTCGCGCAAGGCGAGCCCACAGTTCTTATCAATGGAACACCTGTGGCTACAATGGGCAGCATGACAGCCCATGGAGGTAGTATCACAGTAGGTGAACCAACCGTGATGGTGGGATCAGCCACCCCGGGAGCAAAAGCCAGTTTGCCACTACGAGAAATACCTTTTCCAACAATTCGTATTATTGATAGGGTGGGTGCTGTTGCGCGAGGTAAATCTTCGCAGCTAAGAGAAGCAGAAGAAAATCAAGAGCAAGTGCGAGAAGAGGCGAAAAAGCATGGTTTTTTACCAGATATTACTTTTAGTCATTAAGAAATATTCATATGAAGTTTGTATATCCAGTAGATCCTAAGAATGGAAAAGATAAGTTACCAGTTTATCTAAAGGGAGCATCTAATCTTACCGGTTATTATCCAATCGGCAGGATGAATACATGGCATGGAGGGATTCATTATGAGGGAAATAATCCATTAAAAGCCATTTCTGATGGTAAAATAATAGCCTATCGGGTACCCGAGAAATATTATGAAGAAACAATTAATAATAAGACAAGCAAATACTCCAATGGTTTTGTTTTAATACAACACCACTACAAAAACCCCGATAATAAACAGGAATTAACGTTTTACTCACTATACAACCATCTGTCCAGTTTTGAAGAGATGGAAAAAAAGAAGTTTCCAAATTTTCTTACCGTTGATTCATATGTAATTGCCGATAATGCCAAAGATATAACCAAGGTAAAAGGAGTCACCATTAAGTCTGGTCGTTCTGGCGGATTAACTTTGGCCGTTGCACCCAAGGGTACCGTGTTGACATTTGAAGAAGAAGCTAATAATTACAGTAGAAGAAAGGTTAAGTATATTACACCTAATGGGAAAGAAATAATTGGTTATACATGGATTAAAGAGTATAAAGGGGAACAACTTGTTGATGTTGAAACGGGAGAGGTTTTGTCTGCCGTTTTTGAAGGTTCAAACGGAGATAAAGGTGCTAATTTGCGGGAGGAAGCCAATAGTGATTCAGCTGTTATTCAGCTTATGCCGAGGGGAACCTCCATTGAAGTAGATGAAAATGACCAAGGAAAAACAGGGTGGCTCAAAGTAAAAAAAGTAGGTGGTAAAAGGGTTACCGGTTATTGCCATTCTGCAGGCTTAAGTGTGGTTGATGTAGTAATATTAAAAAAAGAAAATCTAAATAAGGTAATCAGTAATGAATGTTACGAAGTAAAAGCAGGCGAAATTATTGGTTATGCCGGATTAAACGGATTTGAAAAAAAAGAAGCATATCGTGGGGCTCATGTAGAAGTATTTACCCCTGATGATGTAACTTCTTTTCTAAACTATAATGGAGAAGACGATAAAAATAAGAATTTTGCAAAGCTTACCGAAGGAACGGAACTTAAAAAGAAGATGCCTTTAAAGTTGATTAAAAACTTACCCGTAAAAAAGACAGGTAAAACTTTTGAAGGCTACACTGAAGTGGAGATTGATAATCTTGAAGTTGTTGTTATGGATAGATACAAAGAACTACCAACGATTTATGATGATGCTTCTAAAATATATACTTTTAGCAATGAGAGTAACTCAGTAGATAATGCAGAACGATTAAACGAGTTTAATAAGGTTGTAGGTGACATTGCTCAAATGGGTGATAATGTGTGGCTTAAAGAGCAATTGCAAGGGAAGCAAAGACGTGTTATTTACCAAAACCCAAACAAAGGACAAATCTTTTGGGTAAAAAACGAAGACTTAGAAGAAAAAACACTTACGTTCTCCATTCAAACTACTGCATCAAACAAGGTTGCCACTGCGCAAACAGCACCTGCAGTAGCAAACGGAGTTTCCCAAGATGGTTTGGCGAATGGAACAGGTACTTCAGAGGTAGTTGTTCCTGAGGCTCAAGCAAACAGCGCTACCACCACCGAAACCAAAATATATTTAAGGCTCAACAAAGAATTATCAGAAGTTTACCTCATCAGCCCGGAAGACGATAACATCAATACAAAAATAGAAGCCGATGTAATAGTAAACATCAAAGAAGGCAAAGTTTATAAAGACAAGGATGAAAAGGAATGGTATTTGCTTGAACCAATAGGACTTAAAAAAACAGGTGTTGCCATTCAATATAAAGGATTGATTAGCGAAGATGAACTGGGTGAAAAATTTTCGGCTTACAATTGGAGCAAATTTGGTTTCGAGGTGAAAGAAGATGCCAGCAATACATATATTTACGATTTTGAAAAAAAACAACCTTTTTTTGAAGAAATATGCAACATTGTTGATGTTGATGGCGATGGAATACTAGAACCATACGAACTGCAACGAGCATTAAACAACCATTACATCGCCAACAAGTTGTCGCACCTGGTATGTAAGCACCATAATGAGTGGGCTTATAGCGGCCAATATTTAAGTCCACTTATTGAGGAGCTTGATCAGTTTTATGAAAAAGCATTGAAGAAAGATGCTGATGGAAAGGAACTAGAAAACCAACAAGAACTAGATGCCATTAGAGAGGAGCGTAAAGAAGCTTTTAAGGCGAAAGTAGAACAGTTGGCGTTATGGGAAGGTATTGAAGCGCGCAAAAGCAGTTACCGTAGCAAATGGGTAAATGGTGCGTTAGTGACTTCCCCTATAACTATGGGGCCTTATTTGGCGTATAAATTTGGCAAATGGGTTTATGAAAAGATGACTTCAGAAGACGAGCCGGAACAAGAAATTCCTTTAAGCCCGTTTCCAATAGCTAATCCTGTGGTTTACCATTTCCACCCTGTGGCTTTTGTGGAGCAGATGAGGAGGATGGGGACAGTTTGCATCATTAATAGAGACTTTTTTTATGAGAATTATTTAGCTGAATTTGGAGAAATAAATGATGAACTTAAGAATAATCTTGAGATAATATTTGAGGGAATTGAAAAATATGAAACTAGTAAGGGCCTAGCTTTTTCCGAAAAACAAGTAGCTTATATCCTAGCTACTATTAAGCATGAAACAGGATATTTTAAACCTGTTATCGAAAGTTATTGGAGCACCGAGGCGGTAAGAAAAAAGTATTATGAAGATATGTATGATCCTGTACTTGGTAAAAATCAAACAAGGAGAAATATGGCATTAAATAATGAAAACGCCACAGAAGGAGATGGAGTAAAATATGCAGGGAAAGGTTATGTGCAAATCACTTGGAAAAAGAATTATAGAAAAGCGAAAGAAAAATTTGGCGTTGATTTTGTGGGAAGTCCAGAACTTGCATTAGTACCTAAGTATGCAATTGATATTGCACTTTATGGCTTTGATTCTGGTATGTTTACAGGTAAAACAATTCGTGATTATATCAATATTGATAAATGTGATTATTACAATGCAAGAAGAGTAATTAATGGGACGGATGCAGCTGCAACTATTGAAAGTTACGCAGTTAAGTTTGAAAAATGCTTAGAAATAAGGTGATTAATATGAAAAAAAATAAGAGTATATATAAGTATTATCTGTTTATTACATTGGTTTTATCTAGTTGTTCACCTTCAAAAGCGCAACTTAAGGAAGTTCAACTAAAAAAAGAAAATGAGAACCTTCTTATTAGCTTTAATGCAAGTACAGTTGTATTAAAAAATGTACTGGCTGAAGAAGCTAATGGATATTTTAAAGAAGGAAGAAATGGTAGCTTTTATATCATATATGAGTATTATGCATCTTTCAATAAATCAATGATAATATATTCTTGTTTTTTTAATATCAGGAATATACATGTGAATAAAATTATTCATTTTAATTATAATGACAGAGAAGGAATTCCTTATGGTTGGATATATTACTGTAATAAAAAAATGCTATTTGATGAAGTTGATTACGACAAATTAACAGAAATTAAAAGTCAAATGGGATATAGTTGTTTTACAAAAAGCATTGACAAATGTAGCGTAGAAATAAAGAGTTCTAAAAAAACGGTAAGAAGTATTGCTGTAAAAAATGATGAAGGCATAAAGTTGGTTATTCCCCTTTTTTATGAAGATGGAAGCTGTATCGGAGAAGGAGTCTTTCAATACAAATCGGATAATTGGAGTGACTTGAGTATGAGTTTTCCGATTAATAAAATGGAAAAGAACTACTTTATTTTTAATAAAGACATAGATGCGAAAAATGTTGTGTTTTTTAACAATATTGCCTATTATCTCGAACGTGGAAAAAATTACAATGAATCAATTTACCTTTTAAAAAAGATACTTGACAGATTTCCAAATCGCACTGTTGCCTACATAAATCTAGGAGATGCTTACTGGGGCTTAAACAAAATAGAAGAAGCTAAACAGGCCTATTTTAAATATATCGAACTAATGAAACGAGATGGTAAAGAAAGTAAAATACCGCAGCGGATTTTAGATAGGACAAGGGATCAATGATTATTATTTTGGGGATGGGTATTGAAGCCCGAAAGAGTAGTTACCTTACCAAGGTAGTAATGACTAGCCCTGTTTCTATGGGAGGGTATTAGCGTATAAATTTGGCAAATGGGTTTATGAAAAAATGACTTCTGAAGACGAGTCGGAACAAGAAATTCCTTTAAGCCCATTTCCAATAGCTAATCCTGTGGTTTACCATTTCCACCCTGTGGCCTTTGTGAAGCAGATGATGAGGCTGGGAACGAACTATGATGTAATATTTCCTCTTGATATTAAACCTCAAAATGATAAGAATAATTCTACTTATAATGGAAAAGAATGGTATGCCTCAGCTGAGTCTAATGGCACAACCTTTGGCGCGTCACGTGATAAAGGTGCGAGAAAGCATGCCGGACGTGATTTATATGCAAGTTGGGGTACCCCTATCCGAGCAATGGCAGATGGTGAAGTTATTGAAATGACAAGAAACTGGTTTAACAATGTAGGTGTAATTTCAATAGCACATAAGACAACAAGTGGGCGTAAATTTATATGTAGATATGGAGAAGTTGATGGAAGCTCTATTGCTTTTAAGAAAGGACAAAAAGTAATGCAAGGTGACTTCATTGCGCGTATTGGATTTCTAAAATATCCTGGTAAAAATAAGGATATGCCTCCAATTCAGTCGCCAAGGGGACTAAGAACTAATATGCTTCATTTTGAGTTTTATTCTAATGGAGAAACGCATGCGGATATCGGAGTGAATTTATCAAGTAATATATACCGGCGTAAACGGACTGACTTAACCGATCCATTGGAAATACTAAAAGAAGCTTACGAAAATAGTTTCGAAAAAGCTCAACCTGAAAAACCTAATAGAGTGGATATTCAAAATTTACGCACTTCAGATAAAGGTATTGAGTTTATAAAGTTGTTTGAAGGAACCCACAAAAGCGGGGGGAAACATGTTGTTTATGATGATCATCCCAAAAAGGAAAAAGCAAAGGCAACAATTGGATACGGTCATTTAGTTTCAAATACCCATAAGGATGGTGTTACATATTTAAATAATAATGAATTAAAAAATGGAATTAGTAAAACGGAATATAATAATGGAATAGATGAAAATAGAGCAGATGAATTATTACGACAGGATTTGGTTACTGCAGAAAATGGAGTAAAAAGACACATTAAAGTACCTTTGAGTCAAAATGAGTTTGATGCTTTGGTAAGTTTAAGTTTTAATTCCGGAGCAGATCGGCTTGGCCAGAAAAAAGGAGGCGGAGATACTCAAATTAAAACATTAATTAACAAAGGGGAATATTATAATGGAATTGATGAAATAGCTGATATTACGAATGGCAATACAGCAGGATTAGTAAAACGTCGTCAAGCGGAAATGACTATTTTTAAATCGAATTATTACGCAATTAAAATACCGTAAAAATGAAACAAATATCCTTATTTGGAATGTGTTGTATTATTGCAGTTAGCTGTAATGTTCTCAATACGAGAGCCCAAGAAGTCAAAGTGTCACCCAGCGAAATTCATAATAGCTATATGAATAATGGAGTTTTCAATAGTAAAGACTTTTTGAAGAACAATAGAGGATCATGGATTTGTTATAAATATGAAAAAGACACTGTCAGACCTAAATACCCAATGTTTGAATATGATCAGATGCAGGCCTTAGAGATGTCAAAATATTATAACTTAAGGATTAGTGATGATACATTAACTGTTTATGATATATTTAAGCTTCCATTGACATCATACTCAATGTGTATAGATTCTTTGGAAGCATATGGGTTAAAATTAATATATGATACTTTTCATCAGGGAGCCAATCTAAATACTAATATAAAGTGGGTATATAATATTGATATTGAAAATGGTATTAGATATAAAAAGTATTGTGAAGATTTGATGCTAAAAGGGGATACGATTCCATATTATGATTTTATCAAAGATCCTATAAGTATCTCAATATGGTGTTTCCCAGAAATAATGTCTTTTTATTATGATGGTTATAATTTTTATTTAAAAAAGGGTATTCCAAACAACAAAGGAATAAAGGGTATTCCAAGTGATATGCACAATCGTTTTGAGGTAATTCGAACATATAGCAATTGCACAATAAAAGAAGCCGCATATAAACTTATAGAAGAATTTCCTAAGGGAACCCAAGGTTTTTTAATTGCAGATGACGAGCCCAATGAGAACGGTGAACAAGAATTATTTTTTTGTGATAACTCTTTCGAAATGTATACGACAAAATACGATTGGAAAAGTCCTGATGAACTAACTGTTACTGTTGGTCATGGTAGAAACTGTAATTTTGTATTTGAATTTGAAAAACAAGAGAATGATGTACATGTAAAGTATTGGAATGATGTAGTTTTTCCGTTTGAAGAAGGTTATGAGGGGTATTAAATGTGTAAATATTTAACAATATGTTTTTAATTTTGGGTAGTAGCAAGAAAGGATAAATTAACTAAAGCTAATTGAAAGAGTTTTTTTAGTTGGCTTTTTAAATTAGAAGCTGATTGTTTGGGGTTGAAAGGTTCTGTGCATAACAATGTGGTTATCATTTCCTATGCAGCACGATATAAGGAGACCAGCTATGGTTTTATGTCGCGCCTCGCTGCTTTATGTGGCGACTGGTTTTACTACGATGGTAAAAAATTGGTATTGGGTAATCCCCGTATCGAGAATGATACCAGAGCAGCCTTTGATATGGAAATAAGTGAGATACAGATTTCTGCATCGGTGGGTAACCTGAAAACAGAGCATTATGATTATGATGCTACGGAGAATGATTATAAAGAGGATGCACCAGTGAGTAATATCGATGGGATAAACAGCTATATGAGGGTAGCTAAGGACAGGAACGATGCCTTCTTTCCCAATGCATCGAAACTGCCTACGGATCGTTTTATGGTGGATGAGAACGATATCATGGCTCAGATGCGTGCTACATTTAGTCGTAACTATTCAAAAATGTCGGTGATGAATGCCAAGAGTAATACCTGTGCCATCCGTCTGGGAGAGCTGGTTACTACGCGTTTGCCCGAATCCTTACAGCAGGATGTGGGTCCCGACTTAGGTCGTTACAGGGTGATTGAAATCAATCATGAAATTGATAAAGAGGGGATTTATTCTAATCATTTTAAAGGTGTGGCAGGTATGACTGAGAGCTTGCCCATCGATCATATTAAACAACCTGTAGCTTTCCCTGAGGTAGCCACTGTGGTGGAGAATGAAGATCCCAATACTCAAGGGCGTGTGAAAGTGCGTTTCCTCTGGATGAGTGAAGACCAAAGTAGTAACTGGATACGTGTGCAAGCACAGAATGTTGGCTTGTTAGAGCGTTAGAGGTCACACCATTGAGTTAGATGATACCGAAGGAGAAGAGAAAATAAATATCTACGATACCCAGGCTAATCTTTTAATCCCGAATGATGCATTAGAACTTCGTTATGAGCGTTGAAATGGTAATAAAAGAAACGAAGTGATGGTAGCGAGAATATTAAACTCATATGTCAACAATACAAATGACCAATACAATGGATTCTAATAATTACTTCAATCCCGTTTAATATATAAAAATGGCAATAAGCGCTTGTTATAATAGCCATAAATATTATTTTTGTCAACTACAGAATGGTGTTTCAGACTGTAAAATCGGGGCTGACATGGCGGAGCTGTGATTTAAATTATCAGGCAATGACAGGTTAGCACCGCTATGTTGAGTTGAAGAATAGAAACGAAGTGACTTGTTTTGAAGCCATTTAAAGGCGTAATAGATTTTCTAATGCATTTTTAGGGTTAACATCAGTTCTACTGAGAATATTGAAATTACTGCCAAAAATATTACCATCAACGCCGAAGAGAATATCAACATTGGTGCACAAGGAAATATAGAAGCCGCTGCCCAAGGCGACTTAAATAATATCGCTCAAGGCAATGTGGCCATACAGTCCGATGGCGATACAACGGTGAATAGTGGGGGAGCAGCAACGGTGGCAGCAACGGCAGATACTACAATAACAGGACAAAATGTAACCGTAGAAGGAAGCCAGAATGCTGCAGTAACCGGCGGAGTAGAAACAACAGTAAGTGGATCGATGACTGCTGTGCAAGGAGCCAGTGGAAAAGTGGAAGTGGTGTAAATATTTAATAATTATTTGTGTTTTAGAAAAGTAAGTACATAAGCAACGTTTAAATTTTAACCAAATGGCCGGAAAACCGATAGCAACAGTGGGCAGCATGCATGTGTGCCCCATGGTAACAGGATATATTCCTCATATGGGAGGTCCCGTTTCAGGACCTGGTGCCCCCAACGTATTAATCAATGGTAAGCCTGTGGCACTGATGGCGATATGTGTGTATGTGTGGGTCCTCCCGACACGGTCGCGCAAGGCGAGCCCACAGTTCTTATCAATGGAACACCTGTGGCTACAATGGGCAGCATGACAGCCCATGGAGGTAGTATCACAGTAGGTGAACCAACCGTGATGGTGGGATCAGCCACCCCGGGAGCTAAGGCTACTATGCCGCTCAATAAGATTCTGAACCCTTATGATGCTCAGGTACGATTGTGGGATTTAATGGTTTGTACCCAAATGCTTTTTGAACCGGTTGACTCAAAACGAACAATTTATACGTCGTATTCAACTATTGGTACTACAAGTTCATCTACTGTAAAGTACTATAGTTTTGATGTAACTATGGAGTTTATGAAGTTCTTAGATATAGATAGCGATATACAAACCCATGCTTTGTTGTATGCTAATGGGTTTAAAAATGGCAATCCCCAAAATATTTCATCGCAGCGTGCCTATGATATAAGGACCGACGATAAAAGTAAAAATATTTTAAAAATAAGATTGGTTATTCCTACTGCTTATCGGAGTCAGGTTTCAGAACTTAGTGATATTATATTTGCAGTACGTATTAATTTTAATAACAATGAAAAAATAACCTTTCCGTTTATTTACAAAAATAAAGAAAGGTATTTAGGGGCAAAAGCCGACTTGGGTACATTGGTTCCTATATTTGGTACCAAGCAAAATGAAGAAATAAGAATAGGATCAATGGCAGACCTTAAAACAAAAGAAATATGGGGTTAAAATATAATCAGCCAGATAAAAATCATCCTTTGTATCGTAAAGTTACGCATACCAAATATACCGGGATAAAAAAGATAGGTGATAAAGGTTCGCAGAGTTGGTTGCAAAGGGTGATTCTTCCTATTAGTGAAAATTACTTTAAAGGATCTCTTGAATATCCGGTAATGAATGATGAATACCTAAAGAGATCGGCTCAAACACATATAACTCCAATAATTGGGGGAGGTATGGCGTTGTTTTGTATTATACTGTATACTTATACTTTTATTATGGATGGAACTTTTGGATTATCGCCTGATATATATATATAGGATTATGGTGTGTAGTTTTCTTTTTTATCCTCTACTACTTCACCATGCCTAAGAAAGAAGAAATATTTGATCGATTAAATGGCACAATTACCTTCCCTGGTTTTTTGTGGAAAAAAAACATTACCATGCCGTTTGATAAAATAAAGTTTTCATATACATCCGGCGGGCCAAATATGATAGGGGCTTACCAGTTAGTTATTGTAAGACCCGATAAAGCAGGTAGTTGGTTAAGGTTTGGCTTGGGTGGAATGGATTGTTATCAAGATTTGGCCTATATAACTTGGTATATGGATAAAAATCGTCCTTTACCTCCTAATCAAGATTTTGATCCCTATAGAGAAAAAGATTTTGAGCGTCGTAAAAAAGCTAAGTTTAAAAAGCCGTTGTATAGGAGTCAAATTCCAACTCCAGAAGCAACCCCTGAGCAGCAAGCGGAAAGGGAGAGAATTGGTGGTTGGTAAGAGCAAATGAAATATGGAAAAAGTTTATTTTCTATTGTGAGGGTGCAGTTTATTTTGTTGTTTTTGGTGGATTTAGAACATCCCCAAATAAGATGGTGGAATTGGGCAACGGCACAATGGAACACTGATGTCGGAGTACAGGTTCGGAAATCAAACTAGATTCCTGATGCTGTTTGAGTAATCAAATAGTGTATAGCCAGGAAAGAAAAGACTAGCATTTAGATTGGTCATGTATGAATAAATGAGATGAGCGAGATCGGACCTGACGAGGAAGCATCGAGAAACTGAATCTACTATCAAAACCGAGACATCGTGCGGTTTGAGGGGTTCGTGTAGAGGTTGCTTGTTTATTGGCTATGTGGCAGTCGTTGTTTAGGAGCATGACTTTTATTTAGTCTTATTTGTGGAACGCAGGAAGCCTTGTAATAATATTGAAGGAAACACCAAGTTGGCGAAACGAGGCTATTACCAAAGTATTACAAGGTGGTGGATGAATGCCTAGTAGCAACGAAGTTTCTGTCATGGAGGCCGAGCAACGGGGTTCGGTTACACAGTTTTTATTTTAATACAACTCAAAAAATGAGTAAGAAATCTCGAAAAGAAGATGTGTTTTTAGGTTATGACTGTAAAATAAGTGTTAAGTCGTATTATAAAGGACATTAGAGAAATTAAGTTCAAGAAGTGGATCGATGACTGCTGTGCAAGGAGCCAGTGGAAAAGTGGAAGTGGTGTAAATATTTGATAATTATTTGTGTTTTAGAAAAGTAAGTACATAAGCAACGTTTAAATTTTAACCAAATGGCCGGAAAACCGATAGCAACAGTGGGCAGTATGCATGTGTGCCCTATGGTAACTGGATATATTCCTCATATAGGAGGACCCGTTTCAGGACCTGGTGCCCCCAACGTATTAATCAATGGTAAGCCTGCGGCACTGATGGGCGATATGTGTGTATGTGTGGGTCCTCCCGACACGGTCGCGCAAGGCGAGCCCACAGTTCTTATCAATGGAACACCTGTGGCTACAATGGGCAGCATGACAGCCCATGGAGGTAGTATCACAGTAGGTGAACCAACCGTGATGGTGGGATCTGCCACCCCGGGAGCTAAGGCTAGTTTGCCACTACGAGAAATACCTTTTCCAACAATTCGTATTATTGATAGGGTGGGTGCTGTTGCGCGAGGTAAATCTTCGCAGCTAAGAGAAGCAGAAGAAAATCAAGAGCAAGTGCGAGAAGAGGCGAAAAAGCATGGTTTTTTACCAGATATTACTTTTAGTCATTAAGAAATATTCATATGAAGTTTGTATATCCAGTAGATCCTAAGAATGGAAAAGATAAGTTACCAGTTTATCTAAAGGGAGCATCTAATCTTACCGGTTATTATCCAATCGGCAGGATGAATACATGGCATGGAGGGATTCATTATGAGGGAAATAATCCATTAAAAGCCATTTCTGATGGTAAAATAATAGCCTATCGGGTACCCGAGAAATATTATGAAGAAACAATTAATAATAAGACAAGCAAATACTCCAATGGTTTTGTTTTAATACAACACCATTACAAAAGCCCCGATAATAAACAGGAATTAACGTTTTACTCACTATACAACCATCTGTCCAGTTTTGAAGAGATGGAAAAAAAGAAGTTTCCAAATTTTCTTACCGTTGATTCATATGTAATTGCCTCTAATGCCAAAGATATAACCAAGGTAAAAGGAGTCACCATTAAGTCTGGTCGTTCTGGTGGATTAACTTTGGCCGTTGCACCCAAGGGAACCGTGTTGACATTTGAAGAAGAAGCTAATAATTACAGTAGAAGAAAGGTTAAGTATATTACACCTAATGGGAAAGAAATAATTGGTTATACATGGATTAAAGAGTATAAAGGGGAACAACTTGTTGATGTTGAAACGGGAGAGGTTTTGTCTGCCGTTTTTGAAGGTTCAAACGGAGATAAAGGTGCTAATTTGCGGGAAGAAGCCAATAGTGATTCAGCTGTTATTCAGCTTATGCCGAGGGGAACCTCCATTGAAGTAGATGAAAATGACCAAGGAAAAACAGGGTGGCTCAAAGTAAAAAAAGTAGGTGGTAAAAGGGTTACCGGTTATTGCCATTCTGAAGGCTTAAGTGTGGTTGATGTAGTAATATTAACAAAAGAAAATCTAATAAGGTAATCAGTAATGAATGTTACGAAGTAAAAGCAGGCGAAATTATTGGTTATGCCGGATTAAACGGATTTGAAAAAAAAGAAGCATATCGTGGGGCTCATGTAGAAGTATTTACCCCTGATGATGTAACTTCTTTTCTAAACTATAATGGAGAAGACAATAAAAATAAGAATTTTGCAAAGCTTACCGAAGGAACGGAACTTAAAAAGAAGATGCCTTTAAAGTTGATTAAAAACCTACCCGTAAAAAAGACAAGTAAAACTTTCGAAGGCTACACTGAAGTGGAGATTGATAATCTTGAAGTTGTTGTTACAGATAGATACAAAGAACTACCAACGATTTATAATGATGCTTCTAAAATATATACTTTTAGCAATGAGAGTAACTCAGTCGTTAATGCAGAACGATTAAACGAGTTTAATAAGGTTGTAGGTGATATTGCTCAAATGGGTAAATGGTGCATTAGTGACTTCTCCTATAGCTATAGGTACTTATTTGACGTATAAATTTGGCAAATGGGTTTATGAAAAGATGACTTCAGAAGACGAGCCGGAACAAGAAATACCTTTAAGTCCATTTCCAATAGCTAATCCTGTGGTTTACCATTTCCACCCTGTGGCTTTTGTGGAGCAGATGAGGAGGTTGGGAAATGTGACTAAGTTAACAGAAGAGTTAATTGTTGCAATTATCACAACTGTCTCGAGATTTGAAGGGAGTTTTTCTAGTTGTAATAAGGACACGGAGTTTGCGGGCGGTATTAGTGGATTAAGTTATACAGGTGTAGTTCACATTGGTCTTTCGTGGGGTTACTTACAATTTACACAAGATGGAGGTAGTTTGGGGAAAGTATTAAAAAGAATGCACGAAAAGAATAAAACTAAATTTGAGGAAATTTTTGGTTCCAATTTTGAGGAGTTACTTTCTGTAACTGGTAAAAGTGGGGCTTCGGGTTTATCTAAATGGTGGGGATTAAGCAAGACTGAAAAGAATGAATATAAAAATAACAATACTGAAATTCGTAGTGATAGAGTTCAGAAAATCGCAACAGCAAAGAATGGTTCTGAATTAAAAGATCTTTGGGAAGAACCTTGGGTTACTCGATTTAAAGAAGCTGGGAAAGAGGAGGATTTAAGGATGCGCAACGCGAGATTGGAAGGGAGGTTTATTGGGATAATTCATTGAAAATATGTAAAGAATATAAAATTTGTACAGACAGAGGACTTGCGATAGTGTTTGATAGAACAGTAAACCAAGGAGCAGCAGGGTGTAGGTCCTTGATAAATAGAATATTTAAAACAAAAGAAAATAAAACAGTGGATGAAGAGCTTGATTTATTATATAAAGTAAGAGATAACTGGAAGAAAAGCAACTTTATTTATAAAAGGATTGATGACATACTTAAAACCAGCGATTTTAATAATCAACAATATATATTATAATGATGAAAAAACTATTAAAGTTTACATATTTAATTTTGGCTTTAGTTTTGCCTTTAACAATCTTTTCACAGGATTATGTTTTGTATGGAGATTTTAATAAAGACAAAGAAAAAGATGTCTTAGAATATTATTATAACAATGGTTCTCCTAGTATAAAGATATTACTAAAAAGCCATAAAATTTTTAGTAGAAATATAGGGTTCTCTACTGAAGAATATTATATGCCTATACTTTACAAGAAACCAGGCTACATTATAATTAACGAATCGTATGGGTCAAGATATGATAATGATTATATATATAAATGGATAGAGGACGATTGGTATTTATTTGGAATATTTCATAAAATTGAAGGCGATGGAATTGTTAATTCATATTTGGAGAAAGTAAATCTTTCTAAAACGGAAAAACTAGGAGATTCTGAGTTTGTAAATATTCAAAATAAAAATTTTACGGAATATCAATTTTTATTTGAAAAAACTTACAACCAATACTTAGATGCGTACAAGAAAAAAGATTTTGAAATTCTTAAAAATCATGATCAATTTTTAACCTTGAACCTTTTAAATCATACCGAATTAAATAATAATTCGGTACAAAAATTTAATGATATTGCTTTTTTTATTCAGTCGATACCAAATTGCGATTATCATTTGTTACAAGAATCTATAAATATACTTCTTTATATAATAAAAGAATTTCCTAACCGTACTGTAGCATACATCAACTTAGGCGATGCTTATTGGGGGTTAGAAGAAAAAGATAATGCTAGCCATGCCTACCAAAAATACATTGAACTAATGAAAGCCTCGGGTAAGGAATGTAAAATACCGAAAAGGGTTTTTGAGCGGATAAAATAGAATGAAACGAGCATGGCGGCTTTTGTCACAAAAGAGCATGTATAAAATTAGTTAAGTGATGCGAGTTCCATTCGGCCAATAACTTAGATAAACTTTATACGAATGAAAGTAAAGAGGAGTCGGGAGCTTAAAATAGTTTCCAGTTTTCTATTCGGTTTTTAAAATAAGTTATTTTTTCGTTGACACAATATCTATAAGCTTATTCAGGTAGCGTTCAGGTTCTGCCTAGGTCGATTGAGTAATGAAGCCGTTTAGATACCCTTGACGGGTTCTGAGGGTGATATCGCTCAAATGGGTGATACGGTTAAGCTTGTAACGGATTATACGCCTTATAAACAAAGGCGTGTAGAATATCAAACACCTAATAAGGGGCAAACCTTTTGGGTGAAGAATGAAGAACTGGAAGAAAAACCACTCACCTTAAGTGTTCCGGCTACCACCGAAATCGCAACCGAGACAAAAAAGTACTTTAGACTAGAAGACGTATCAGAAGTATATATCATCAGCCCTATGGATGATAATGTGAACACTAAGATATTGGCCGATGTAATTGTAGACATCAAAGAAGGTAAAATTTATAAGGCTAAAGATAACAAGTCGTGGTATTTACTTGAGCCCATTGGTCTTCAAAAAAATGGGCTTTCAATAAAGTACAAAGGTTTAAACCAAAAGGCAGATAATGGGGTAACAGATGAAGTTGTGGATTCAATAACATCTGTAATTAATTTAAATACAGATTCATATAGTGATAGAAGAGAGAATTTTAAAGAGGTAATTAAAGTAATTAAAGTAATTAATGTTAATAAATGTAGTAATAGGTAATATGAGAAATTTTAGGGTTTTATATTTTACATTTTTGCTGATTTCAAGTTGTAGTTTGGCACAGTCAAAAAGCAATATTGTTGTTACGGCTAATAATATTGATATTGCCTTAAGTCAATATTATAAAGAAGGGTTTATTATTAAAGATTCATTAGGAATTAAATTTGGGAAAAATCGCAAAGGTGTTCTAATTTGTCTGGTAATTAAAAATGAAAGAGATTTGGAATTTAGGGAGTTGGATGATGCACCGGTTAAAAGGTTACTATTGTTGATGGAGATGACTAAAACAGGATTTAAAGAGCTCGTTTGTTCAAAAGATGTTCTACCCTCATTAAGTTTTGGCGAAAGGTCTGATGTTGGTTATAGCAATTTAAATGTACGGAAAGATATATTCTCTTTTAATTTTATAAAACTTCCATATGGATCAAATGTTGAATATGAATTTAAATATGATTTTCGGTATAGCTTAAATGATAATTCGTGGTTTCTAAATAAATGTGTTATCGAAAAGTTTAAGGAAGATGATACCGTTGTTAGTTATTCTTTAACAGTGGATGACTTTGGTAAATTATCTATAAATGAATTTGATATATATAATTTTAATCCTTTTGTATACTTATAAATTTAGAAACAAATTTGGTAATGTTTTTCCCTCGCTGGTACACGATTGTATTGTGTACCATAAGTTTTGTTAGTAATAGTTTACTTGTAATTATAATTGTGTTGTAAAGAGATTTAACGATACCGAAGGCGAAGAGAAAATAAATATCTACGATACCGACGGTAGTATCATCACCTTCGACACCCAGGCTAAGTCGCTTTACATCAGTTCTACCGAGAATATTGAAATTAGCGCCAAAAACATCACGATCAATGCCGAAGAGAATATAAATATTGGTGCCCAGGGTAATATAGCAAGCGCCGCCCAAGGCGACTTAACGCAGCAAGCCCAGGGCAATATTACGGTTCAGTCCGATGGCGATACCACGGTGAATAGAGGGGGTGAGCTAGGCTTGGAGGCTGCTTCAGATGCGACCTTGCGTGGAGTAAATTCTATTATCGAAGGTTCCTCAGGTGCAGAGCTCAATGGCGCACAGACCAAAGTAACTGGGAGTACCTATTCAGCATGGTTACCAACAGGCTATTATGCATTTTAATATCCCTAATGACCTAAGAAACAAAGTAAATAATGGCAGTCAGTTATTGCTTCTTTTAAGGGTGGAACCAAGTGATGCTAACCCTATGGAGTATCCCTTGCCTATTGGCGACAAAAAGCGAAGCTTGGGTATATTGTTAAATGTGAGTGAATTAACCTACGCTGACGATAAACAGGACAAAAGAGTAAAAATTAAACCGATAGATGATTTGTTAAAACCAAATACATGGAGGAAGAGGTAAAAAAATACTATCGCCCTATTACGCACCAAGGGTATAAATACACCAATAAAATAGCTGATTTTGGCGAAGAAAGCTGGTTGCCTAAGCAGATTTGTGAAAAATTCTTTGCTCCAAAAAGGGAAGCATTTATATATGCATCAGATTGCTTTATTTATAATAAAAATGCGGAAAATATGCTCCCTATTATTGGGGGGGGTAGCATTATTTATTGCTTTACCAGGAGTTAAAGACTGGTATTGTAGTGGTGCACTAAATGGATTTGAAAAAGTTGTTGTTTGTGTGTGTTCTTTTTTAGCATTATGGTTTACGGTTTATTATTTTACCATGCCCCAAAAAGAAATCATATTTAACCGCATGGATGGCACTATTACTTTTCCTGGTTGGCATTGGAATAAGAATATTACCATGCACTTCGATGATATTAAGTTTGGTTATACAACAGGTGGTCCCAATGCAGTCGGAGCATATAAATTACAAATACTAAGACCTGATAGATTTGGCTCTTGGCAGTTTTTTCCCATAGGCGGTATAACTTGCTATGAGGCTTTATCATTTATAACTTGGTATATGGATAAAAACCGCCCTTTACCACCAGGAGAAGCCTTTGATGCTTTTAGACAAAAGGATTTTGAGCGGCGCAAAGCTGAGGGTTTTCCAAAGCCTTTATATTATAGCAGTCTGCCCACGCCCGAAGCAACGCCAAAGCAGCAAAAGGAGCGAGAAAAACACTGGAGAGGTTAAGTCATAAACATGGAGGAAGAAATAAAAAAGACTATAGAACCCGCTCTCGCACGGTCAATGCCTTAAGTCAAGGTGTAAATCATTGTATATTTAATTCATAATCAAAGGAATACGAACATGAAAAAACACCTGAAATTATTCTATCTAAAATCTGGAGTAAGGTGTTTTCTGAGAACATAGTTTTAAAGTACAAAGTTTCTAAAAATGATTTTACCAGGAAAAGAAAACAATCGTTTCAGACCACCATATTGTTTATGTTAAATTTGCAAACAAAGAGTCTTGCTATCGAAATTGAAAACCTCGTTAGCTTTATAAAGTGCAACATCGGGGTTAAAAATGCCGAGCATTATACAAAGAGTGCATTTGTTCAGTGTCGAAGAAAAATAAAGCCCGAAGTGTTTAAGGATTTGTCGGATAGTTTAGTAGAAGAGTTTTATACCGATCGACAGCAACGACGGTAGCATGCATAAAACTTCAGTATTCCTGCATGGTTTACTATTCAAGCTCAACCATCCAAAGCTCTTCGCCATTAAACCCATCATTTGCCAAAAAATAGAGCTTGTTGTCTAGCAGGTGAAATAAACGGGGATTGGAGTCTTTTACGCCTTTTTGTATATCTGTTAAAGCTTTTGGAGGATGAATGCCATCGTACATCCAAAGTTCGTTTCCTATTTCTTTATCATTAAACGTGTAGAATATATATTTGTCAGTTCCTAAAAACTGGTCTTTATTTTCCCCAAATTTGTAGTGGGCATTCTGTATTTTTTTGGGAGCACTATTGCCATCGCATTCCCATAGGCCATTATCGTAATTATTGTCACTCGCAATAAGAAATAGTTTGTTGATGCCTCTAAACACATAGTTTATTTTTCTAATTGCTTGTCTATCGTCGCTATTACGCGTAATGGCTTTAAGTGCTGTTTTATCGCTAATGCTCCACAATTGATTATATCCATAATCTTTAGTGGCCGTAAAGTAAAGTTTATTGTCAAAATACAAAAATTGCGTTGGTGCATCCCATTGATCATCGAAGCTTATTAAGTGTTTGGGCTCATTGATTCCGTCATAAGCCCACCAGGAATAAATGCCGTCCTTGTTATAACAAGAGAAGTAGACCAGTTTATCGGTAGCCTTCAGAATGGTAAACTTCGAACTTTGCGGACCTGGATAATAATCATTTAATAGTTCTGGTAATTTATTATCAGTATATATCCAGGGTTCAAATCCGTATCCTGGATTATAACCTAACACAAGTTTGGTCCCGTTTACCTCTATTGCTTTGGCATCGAAAAATGTTTTATGTTCCGATTTAAACTCCTTCTGTAAATCAGATATCGATTTTGAATCGCTTATTTTTTCATCGTCAGTCCAGTAGGGAAAATTATCGCGATTAAAATATATACCTAAAGTATTATTGTTTATGTTTTGGAGAAATATCGGTTCATTTTCACCGTCGTAAAGCCATTCACCGTTACGTCCATCCTCGCTTTCAGCTGTTAAAAGTAGTTGTTCGTTAAGAACCTTAGTTATAGTAGCCCATTTAAATTGAACCGTTTTTAGGATATTGTTGAGTTGTTGAGTTTCTCCATTTTTGTTATTTACATATACCTGAGGGTTGCCCTTTTGTTGCGCCTGAAAATACAGTTTATTGTTCAATACGCTAAGCTTACCTGGGTTACTGGACAGCCTGCCCGGTTCAATATCTTTCAACATGCCGGCTTTGCCGTTGACTTCGTATTTCCAGACCTCGTGACCATGCTTCCCGTCGTTTGCAACCATATAAATAGTACTACCAATAGAAACCATGCTGCGGACGTTAGAGCTATACGACGCTTTATTTATATCACATAATTGGGTCGCAGGATTTATGCCGTCAGAACTCCATATTTCAAAACCCGTGTGGCCGTCGTTGGCACAGAAAACCAATTGATCGTTAAATATTGTAAAGTGACTTTTGGATTGATTGTATTCAAGGGGGGTATTGTTTTTTGTTTTTATTAGTGTTTGTGTATTTTGTTCGCGGTTATATAAGCACAAGGCTTTATATTTTCGGGGATTTGATCTAGAAATAGATTTTTCTTCATTGAATGAGTATCTTGATAAATCTTTGTTGTAAAGAAAGTTGTCTGATTCTACCTGTTTAGTGTAAACAAAAGCGTCGTTGAAGGAAGTTAACACATCCTTGAAATCTACCTCAGGATTCCAGTCGCCTTCTTCATCAAAATAGGTTATAACAGTTCCATTCCCGTAGCGATGGATATATTCATTGCCAAGACTATCGCTGGCCAACCACCATAAGGTGTCTTTCAGTACTTTAAAAGAATGCGGGTTACTACTTTCGGCACTTCTGTTTGTTTGAAAAAACAGGCCTAAATGAGTACTATCCTTGGTGCGCCAGATTTCCCGACCTGTTTCTAGGTGATTTGCAACAAAGTATATATTATCCTTATATTTTGTAATATTGTTGGGTCGGCTTCCTTTTGTTCCTTCAACTAATTCAAAGAAAAACGGAAATTTGGCAGTGTCATTTACAAAGCCAAATTCATCCCCACTATGGGTGTAGTTAAAATCACTATAAATTCTATTACCTAGTACAAAAAGTGAATTACAGTCTTCCTGAGGAATGCCATGATTGTACTTACTGCGACTTAAAGGGTAATCGATAAGTCGTTTCAGTGAATCTTTAGCATTGAGGTAGTACAAGTATTCTTCATTATTATAATGTGCTAAAAAGGCAATTCCATCTTTATAGGCTGTCATATAATCAGGTCCCGAACCGGTCGTGCCGGGAGCAATGTCTTTCACCATGCAGGGCGGGTTAATTCCATCGGTACGCCAGAGTTCATTGCCATGCTTATTATCGTCAGCCGAGAAATATAAATAGTTATTGATTACTTTAAGACCGTCTATTTCTGAACCCGGACTTCCTGGTGCAATGTCTTTTACAAGTGAAGCGCCAGATTCTTTGTCATACTTCCATAGTTCGCGACCATATTCCGGGGTTTTGGCCGTAAAATAGAGCTGATTGTTAAAGCTTATAAAGTCATCGGGCTCCGAACCGTATGGGATAGGTGAGGTGTTAATATCGGCAACCAAAGAGGGCTTTTGAGCGCTACTCAATAATGAAATGAAAAATAAACTGCAGAATATAAAGAGTTTCATTGCTTAATTTTTAGGTTTAAATGCACAGGTTTTTTGCTACTAATTGGGTAAGATAAATGGAACTGGAACGGTATAGGAAACGCGTACATTTTGTCCTCGTTGATTTCCGGCTGTCCATTTAGGCATGCTTTTTACAACACGAATAGCTTCGGCATCTAATGATTTTGATACCCCTTTAACTACTTTAACGTTCGATAAACTGCCATCCTTTTCTATCACAATCTGGATATACACATTACCTTGTATGCCTTCATCAAGGGCATCTTGTGGGTATTTGAGTTGTTCTTGGATAAAAGCATGCATGGCGCTTTCCCCTGCGGGGTATTCAGGCATGCTTTCCACTATCCCAAATACAGGCTCTTCGCTGTCTATTTTATGACTGTCATTTTCCGCTTCGGCGATACTATCCATGTTTTCTTGTTTCGCATCATTGTATTGAGCGTATATTTCCTCTTGGCGTTCCGTTGCCTTTTGGTATATTTTTTTTTCCTTTTTTTTGTCGATGCCGGTTGTTGTCATGCGTCTGGTTTGTGTAATTGATGATGGCGGATAATACACAACAACCTTGCTAACCTCCTCGTTAAAGGTGTATTTGCAAAATGTATTTTTAATAGGGCAATTAAACAGTGGGGCAAACAAAAAGGCTTGTTCTTGAGTCACATCCTCCTCATTTACACCTAAAAGAGAGGCTGTTTTAGCATAAAATGGCGAATAAGGCTGGATTTTAGCATGGGTAAGCGCTTGTCCTTTATTGTTGTATATTACGTAAAAGGCCAAATCTGATAAGCAGATGCTATTATTTTCCCATTGGGCAATATAGGGTGTCATACAAGGCACATTCAGTTTTTTTTCAACATCCTTTGGGTATAAGATGGTTGAATCTTTTCCATAGAAAATGGTTGATGTAATGTCTATGGAGACCTCCTCAATAGGACAATCTTGGCCTATCCCTGTAGATCTGATTTCGCTAATACCTTCGTAAGGGTTAATTAAGATAATTTCATCTTCAATGTTTTTAATATGTCGAACCTCCTGATTGCAATAGCGAAGTTTTACATTATTACAGGCAATTTTAATGTCGGAGCAATCCTCGACAGATCCAATTGCTAAATTGGTTCTATTCCTTGACTTTCTCTCTAAAAATAAACCGTAATCTACCGCTGCTAATTTTGTTTCAGCGTCCCTCTTACTTTTGTTTGGGAAATTTTTAGAAGAAGAAGGAAATAATTTTAAAAATTGATCCGAAAAATAATTGTAATTAACATTCACCTGATCGTATAAATCGACACTAACCTGTTTAAAATCATCGCGATTAATGGTGTTTACTGCTATCATTTCGTCATCGAATTTTGTCACTTCAGCTATATATAAAGGAAGCCCGGACTTGTTTTCAATTATAAATATTCCTTCAATACTACAATCAACAGTTTGTCGGTAGGCTGTATATTCATCTTGCACTTTGTAGGTAAATACAGTTTGCGCATCGGTAATTTGTATAACGTGATAGGAAATTAGAAATGTATTATGTTTAATACCTGAATAGTTATTAGTTAATAAGAATTGGCGTTTTTCGGTTATGCTATCACCCACTGAAAGTTTTTTATTTAGGTAAAAGTAGTTCCCATTTTTTTGAAATATATCTAAAAATAATTCTACCTCATCGTCGAGTCCAACACCATAGGGTGATTCTGCGATTTCTTCCTTAAACGAATAAGGAGAAAGTGTTTCTCCTGTCTTGGAAATTTTTCGTTTAAATACAGATGATTTTAAAAATTGTTGTATAAAATAGCGTTCTTCAAATGGTTCCAGAAAGGTGTTTAAGGAAAATAGTTGTTCATTGCCATCAAATACGTTGAGCTCTTTTATTTTTTCTTCAATTAAAAAACTTTTGTTGCTCTGTTTATTTGCTTTAAAGGAAGTATATGCAATAGATTTAAAGCCGGAGTTAATTTCTGATTCGGCACGGTAAATGTATTCTTGCTTGGTGTTGGGTTTAAATTTTAGTTGAATATTTTGCTGCGCAGATAATTGCACCTGTATTCCAATTATTACGAATAGTGCAATATGTCCTTTTCGTATAGCGTGTTTCAAGTTTATGGTTAAGTTCATAATAAAAATTCAGTTGAGGGTGTTAATATATTACAGCGCATTGTGGTAAATCCGCCTTCAAACTATATATTTCAGACATTGGTAAGGGATTTTTCCGTAGGTCAATGAATTTAAGATTAGTTAACGACCTTATACCTGTAGGTAATTGTGTCAGGCCGTTATTGCTTAAATCTAAATACTCTAATGTGCTTAGTCTGGCTATGTTTTCTGGAAGTACTGATATATTATTGCTTCCTAAATATAAGTCCTCAACCGAGCTTAAGAGGTAAATATTGTCTGGTAAAAAACTAATGTTATTGTCGTTTAAGTTTAGTGTCCTGATTGTAGAGATTAAAATGCTTGAGGGGAAGTGTGTGAAGTTGTTGTGGGCTAAGTTTAGTGTATTAAAACGCAATTCAGAAAAGTCAGCCGGTAAATCACTTAGTTGGTTGTGGCTAACATTTAACTCTTCAATATAGTAGTAGTTTAAAAAGTTTAAGGGCAGTGATTTGAATTGATTGTTGGAGATGTTTAGTTGTTTAATATTTTTCAAATCTCCGAATGACTCGGGTAACCTGGTCAACTTATTCCCTTCGAGGTTTAGATGGTGTAACCTTTCAAAATGAGTAATGCCTTCGGGTAGTGAATCAATTTGATTATACGCTAAATTTAAAGATTCTAAGTAATTTAAATTACCAAAATCAGATGGGGAATTTGTGATTTTGTTATGACTTAGATTTATATTTTCTAGCTTTTCAAGTTGTGTTAACGCAGCAGGATAGGTTGTGAATTGGTTGTATGAAAGGTTTATCTCGGAAATATTTTTTAAGTCACCAAAAGACTCCGGTAATTCACAAAGCAGATTGTTCTCTGCATAAAAAATATACAGACTATTGAGTTTGCCAATTGCATTTGGTAACTCACTTATTTTATTATTGGATATAGATAAGCGGGTAAGCTGCGGCCAATGAGTAATTACAGAGATATTATTAAGTTGATTGTTGCTAAAATCAGCTTTTTCTATATGAACTAATTTGTCTAAATAGGAGGGTAGTTCTGTAAATTGGTTGTAGGCTAGCGTTAAGTTTTCCAAAGAGATACAATTTCCAATTTTAGGGGATAGTTCACTAAGTCCCTGGTTGTATAAAAACAAGTGGGTAACTTCATTTTTATTGGCTATGGCTCCTTCTATTGTTGTGTTGACCTGACACATTCTTTGGGATAAAGAACGGATTGGCAGGTGTATGATAATAGCGAATAATGCAATTGTTATGAATGGATTAGGCTTTATGTTCATTCTATTTCTTCTAAAATGTAAAAATTGTTGGTGGTTTATAGTTGTTTTTTTACGGACGTAAAGGTAGTATTTTTTAAAAAAAATGACGCCAATTTTTTTAGCGCAAAACGTGTTTTTTATTTCTATAAAAAACTGCTATAAGCACTAGTTGAACTTGTAATAAGTATTATTGTTGTCAATTAGGATGCGGTGTTTAGGTTCCAAAGATCTAGACTAAAAAAGCGGAGCTGTATTTTAACCCGAATATCGTTGTAAACGTCTCTGATGCCTTGAAAATAGCTTTGAAACTTGTCGCTTTGTTTTTTTGTTTGTTCAACAGGATGGGCATGAGGGTTTAGGCAAAGATAGGTTTAAAAAACGTCGTACTTGGTTTTTTTAGCTTAGATATTTTAGTAAAAATAGTACGCAGTTAGCAAAAATAGATCATGATAGAAAGAAATGGTATTTTGGTTGATTTAAACAATAAAAAATAAATATTTGTGTTTTACAAAATACATACACATATTTACATTATAATAAACAGCATGAAAAGCTGTTTATTGTGTGAGTCAGTAAAAACTCACATTCCATTATTTTTATATAACACAAAATTTCAGTCAAAACATCTAAAACAATACAAAATGATTAAATCAATTGGCTTTTTAACACTTGGTTTGCTGTTTGTTACAACAATATTGGCTCAGGTGAATTATCCATTTCCTCAAAATATTTCTTACCCTTACGGCCATAATCTTACTACGGTAAATTCAGCACAGTTAAAAACAGATTTTGAAACTTGGTGGGGCCAGTATTATGAAGAAAGTGGCCAACTTGCACGCATTAAATTTGATGATAAATCGCTAACTGTTTCTGAGGGAATAGGCTATGGTATGCTGTTGGCTGTTTATATGAGTGATAACAACAAGAGCTATCAGACTGAATTTGATAAACTGTGGACTTATTACAATAGTTTTTTAAATGAAAACGGACTTATGCATTGGCAGATAAGTGGTTTTAGTCATGTAGTTGGTTCTAATGCTGCCACAGATGCAGAATTAGATGTGGCGGTGGCATTGATTATGGCCTACTACCAATTTGGTGATGAAAATTACAAAACAGATGCTTTGAGCTTGTTAAGCAAAATAAGGCAATATGAAGTGGATGAAAACATGGTTTTAAAACCAGGTGATGTATGGAACAGTAAAAAAAATCCATCCTATTTCTCGTATTTTGGCTTAGGTCTGTTTGCCCAGTTCGATTCATCCAATAAATCCTTCTGGAACGATGTGATCCATGCCAGTTTTTCAGAAGTGCTGGAAAATCAAAGTGATGCTGGTATTTCTTCCGATTGGTACAATCCTAATAATCCCAAAGATAATTTAGGTACAGAAATGAGCTATGATGGTATTCGAACTCCCTGGCGTGTAGCTTTGGGTTATGCTTGGTGGGGAGGGGATAACGCAGAAATATACCTCGACTGTATTTTAAATTCTTTTGAAAACACAAGTGCTTCCGATATTAAAGATAAGATTCAATACGCAACGGGTAGTATTATAGGTGCTTATAACAATGCTACTTTTGTAGGGGCTATTGGCTCAGTTTTTATACGTTCAAGTGCCTATTCAAATAAATTAAGTGAATATTATACCAATCTTGAAAATCAGGAGTGGGATATTAATAACTCATACTTTGGGGGAGCGTTTGATATTCTTTATCGTTTAACCTTGTCAGGGAATTTTCCAAACCTGGCCGCAATTTCCACTTCTACTCATTTCAATAAAATAGTGGCGGATCAAGAAGTAATTAATGTTTATCCAAATCCGGCAAGTTCTTCTATTACAATAATAAAACCAGTAGAAGGGGTTGTTCATATTTGTGATGTAAGTGGAAGGGTAGTAAAAAGTACCAGTGATACTTATGTCAATGTTAGCGATTTAACTGTAGGCACTTATTTCTGTGTAATGGAGGGGGGTATTGCTGCTAGATTTGTTAAACAATAGCATTAATAAGCATACGCTAAAGCCAGCTAAGCATTATTTGACATGTGCCAGATTGTTTTATATGGTTAAATTTATCCTTCTGAGGTCATATGGAATCCTTCTAGCTTCATTATTTCTTGAATAAGGATTGGTATTTCTCTTAAATAACAATGCTTATTAATGCGGGGTGAAACTGCTGGTTTCACTCCACATTGATTTGAAAAACTAAATCTTTATTTTTTATTTCTACTCTCAGACTCCAATGTTCACAAAAGAAGTGGGGGTTTGTGCATTATTATCGGATATCCTGCCTGAAATATTCTTTGAAAATAAAGCTACGCTATAATTAAACATTGTAAGTAGGATGAATATTGTGCGCATGTTAAGATCTGAATGAGAACTCCGGGTTCGACTATTCATAAAGCCAGATATTATTGTTTAATTGAATAATTTTTTAGCTTTTAGCTCGGTGACTTTACCAAACTGACTTAATTTATCAAAATCTATTGGCTTTTTATCTCCTACAATAGTAATTATGACTTTTTTGTTTTTAATATATTTGTTGTAAAAATCTTCTACGTTATCAAAAGATAAAGCATTGGCATTTTCATAGAGAACTTTGTTAGGATCTTCGGTACAACCTACATACTTCCAATGCGGGATATTTTGGCTAAGGGATCTGAAACCTGGACGTTTATTATTAATTAATTGTTTGTTTGATGTTCTTTTTTATGATGTCCATTCTCTCCGGTTTTTTCGGCTTTTTTTAATGACTGACCCATGATTTTTGGAACTATGACAATAAAATCACCGCCTACCTCTTCAAAATCCATACAATCGGCATCGGCGCTCATCAGCTTGTTGTCATTTACCAATTCATCCAATAATCCGGTTGATGAATAATTGGATAGTAAACGATGACAAATACTGAGTGTTAATTCGTCGGGGTGACCAATAGGTACCGTGTGATAACCCAGAATTCCTACTTTTATAGGCAATAGTCGTTTGTTAACCTGAACTCTTCCTTTATATGGTTTTGTTTTGATTTCTTGTGGCTTAGGTAATTCTTTAGCTGCCCATGTACCAAACTTATTTTTAATCAGAGGCTTGGTTGATTCTGCATCGAAATCTCCTGTTAAAATTAAGGCCATATTATTAGGGACGTAATAGGTCTCATAATAAGTTCTCATTTTTGATAGAGATGGATTTTTCAAGTCTTCGGCGGTGCCTAAAATTGTGCGGTCGCCATAAGGAGTGCCTTTGTACATTTCTTTCATCAGACTCTCCAGAAAGGCTGAACCCATATTATCGGCCTTACGATTTTTTTCTTCGTAGATGGTTTCCAACTCTGATTGAAAAAGACGAAATACAGGGTTCTCGAAACGGTGCGAATACACTTCGAGCCATTTTTCCATCTCTGTTGACGGAAAGGTATTGAGATAACATATATATTCATATCCGGTAAAAGCATTCAACTCATCTCCTCCCATACCGTTGATAATACGAGTTAATTCATTAGGAATAGCATAGTCTGATGCTTTTAGGGAAAGTTCGTTTATTTTTAGCTGAATAGCTTCTCGCTCTTCTTTGTCGGTAGTTTCCCCCCAGTTTATTATATTCTAATGCAATACTGTCAAGGTAAACTTTTTCTTCCTTGTAATTAACCGTACCCATCTTATCGGTCCCTTTAAACATGATGTGCTCAAAATAATGGGCAATACCTGTGGCATCTTCCGGGTCTCTTTTGCTACCTCCTTTTACAGCAACCATTCCCCTTACGGAAGATGTACTATGGTCTTCATTTAGATATACTGTGAATCCATTACTGAGGGTGTATTTTTGTACTTTAAGCGCATCCGGAAATTCTTGTGCAGTAAGTATTATGCCACATAAGGACAATAGGAATATTTGGGCTATTTTAAGCATAGAGATTACTTTTTAAGTTCGGTATTATTAAAGATTGTTATTGGCCTTATCTAAGATAAGTAAAAATCAACAGATGATTATTTGCTGTTATAAAAATACATAAATTATGATTGAAATTACCTGTAAGCAAATAAATTTTGAAACCGGATTATTTTACCATATCTATAATTGTGTAAATAATAAGTTTTCTGTTTCTTTGTGAGATGCAAGGTGTATGTTTAAACTTGCTAATTAGTGAAGCTACATGTGCTTTATTGTATGTTAATGTCTGTATGTCAGATATGAATAAATGATGAGCTTGCATATTTTATATATTGAGGTATATAACGAAGTGACCTAATTAAATGGAGTATTTAACCAAATGATGAACCTAATATGAGTATAACTTACCCCGTCCCATAAGGTAGGTGCTGGACGAAAATGGGTCTTGTTATAAGTAATACTTGATAAACAAGTGCCTGTTGCTAAGATATCTCAGATTATATGTTGTTTGAATCTCGGTGTGTTGTTTATCATCGACTAGGTAGACAATGGATTTAATGGACTAAGGACTGGCCGAGTGTTTGATGCTTCCTGTTGTATAGCTTTGTTATTTTTGGGGTATATAAAATGTCTTTCGTGCAATTGGTAGCTGAGTAAAGGTTAAGACTGTTTAATGGAGAGGTTTAATTTAAAATAGATATAATAACAAAAATTTAGCAAAATGATCAAACCACAAATGATTGCAGCGGTAGTTATACACGCACTAATTGCCTTGAGTTTTCTAGGTGATCCGGAGTATTCGTTTCTATTTTATTTTGTCGCAGCCATCGTGTTGGCTAATGTGATTGGAATTCTTCTTATTGTTTCTGATAAAAAGACGTTAGGAGCAAAAGTATTTCTGATTTCCTCAGCCGTTATGGTGCCTATTGGACTCATTGGTGCCTTTGGAGCTCGAAAAATATTAGATGAAGAAAAAAAGAAAACCTTTTACAATAACTAAAAAAGAAATCATGGAAGCAATAAATACAGTAAAGCCCAGTAAGAAATTCATTAACAAGCAATATATCAATGGAGTTCTGATGACATGTGTTGGTTTGGTGGGTATTGCCATAGGCGCACCACATCTCATTGGATTAGGAATTTTCTTTCTTGTTATGACATCCATTCAAAGTAACAAAGAAATTATCAAGGTTTACGAGCATCATTTAGAAACCAAGTTTTCCGCGTTGGCATCTGCTAACTACATTAAATTCTCTGATCTAAAGCAGGTTGAAAGAGTTAGTGATAAGAAAATATTTGTACATTATATGCAGGGAGATAAGCCGAAAAAGTTTAGGGTGCCGGTGCATATGATCGATGAAAAGGAAGTATCTCATTTTTTGAATATACTTGATTCTAAGATTGTTGCAGTGGCGTCATAGGTCCTTGTTGGAGTAGTCATTGTGAGCTAAGAATTATATTAAAATGCGACTGATAGCGGGTAACAGGAATTATTGTAGTATCCATATTTGACAAAGATTTGTAATGGGAGCCTCTACTTTTAGTACCTGTGCTGAAATCTAGTGCCCTGTGAATTATAGATGGTTTGACAGATTGTTCCATCTCGTTTGATCAGATATCAGATGTTTATTTTTTTTATTATATATTTGTACTCCATAAGGCATTTTTTTTACGAATGCATTCATTTAATTGATAAAATATTTAAGCATTAAAATATATTTTTTATGAGAGTTATTTTTGCACTTTTACTCACAGCTGTTATATCGTTCTCTGCATTTTCGCAGAAATCGAAAAGTGAAATCATTAAGGAATTTTCTTCGGGTGTTATAGATTATGGAGAACTAACATTAAATGAATATTCACCTATTTCTAGCTTTAATAAAATAGCTTACGACCAGGCTGATAAGTCTATTACTTTAACAAAGGAAAATATGGCGAGTGCATTAAGTGAGGCAGTGGCTTATAAAGCATGCTTTATTTCAGTAGGTACATATACCTTGGTTAAGGTAACTGATTTTAATAAAAAGGTAATGTCTGGTTCTTGGGGATGTAAGCTTCCTTTTGGTGAAGGTTATATTCAAAAAGGCACCTTGCTACACAAAGAAGATTATTTAAATAATATCATAGGGGTTCCTAGTTCGCAACGTCGAATGATGTTTTTGTTTAAATAAGTAGAAATAAGCAAAGGGAATGTTAGCTGAACTCTGTCCTGTTGTTTTTTTACGATTTCAAATTAACTCATTATTTTTCTTTTAACCAATTTCTAAAAGCTTCATCGGGGAGCTTATGATTTTTGCCAAGGGCGGCTGAGGTACGAAGCCGTTTATATACCCTTGGCAGAACTCATAAGCGGACCTACCTTCGCTTTTATAATTTGGTGTGTGCTCACAGATTGATAACAAACCTCCCCTCAAACATGATACAAAGCTGCTGGGCTGTCAATGCCCAGTTCTGTATGGGTTGAGTCCACTTTTTCGATATGTTTTCGGTGGCCAGATAAATGAGTTTCATCAAAGCCATGTCGCTGGAAAACGCACCCTTGGTCTTGGTTACCTTGCGAACCTGCCTGTGGAAGCCTTCGACGGCGTTTGTGGTATAAATCAGCTTCCTAATGGGGGCGTCATATTTAAAGTAAGCGGACAGCTCCTCCCAGTTGTCGTTCCACGAGCGCAGCACCACGGGGTACTTTTTGCCCCACGTTACTTCTAGGTTAATCAGCTCGCTCTCGGCTTGTGACTTGGTTGGGGCTTGGTACACTTTTTTCAAGTCCTTCATAAATTCTTTCTGGTCTTTGGAGACCACGTATTTGAGCGAATTCCGAATTTGGTGTATCACGCACTTTTGAATTTCTGTATCGGGGAATATGCTTAATATCGCCTGTGAAAAACCCGTCAGATTATCCGTACAGGCAATCAGGATATCCTTTACTCCGCGGCTCTTTAGGTCTGTCAATACCGACAGCCAGAAGTTAGCGCCCTCGCTTTCGGAAATGTACATCCCTATGAGTTCCTTCCTGCCGCTTTTGTTGATAGCCAAAATATTGTATACGGCGCGCGATACTACCCTTCCCCCGTCCCTTACCTTGTAGTGCATAGCATCCATCCAAACAATGGGGTAAACATCGTCTAGGGGTCGGTTCTGCCACTCCTTGACCTGTGGGATCACCCTGTCGGTAATGTTGCTCAAAACGGTTGGGGAAACCTCAACGTCGTACATGTCCCGGATATATGATCCGATGTCACGTAGGCTCATACCCTTGCCGTAAAGGCTAATAATCTTGGGGGCAAGGCTGTCTGCCAAAACGGTCTGCCGCTTCTTTACTATTTCGGGCTCAAAATCCCCGTGGCGGTCATAGGGCGGTTCAATGTCCACACTACCGCCTTCGGATCTAACCGTTTTGTTACCCTTGCCGTTGCGCTTATTGCCCTGGGAGCGCCGCTCGGAGGTCAAATGCTCGTCCATCTCGGCCTCCAAAGCGCTCTCCAAAAACTCCTTTATAATGGGTGCAAAAACTCCACCCTTACCCGTCAGGGATTTACCGCTCTTTAACTGTTCGAGTGCCATATCACGCATAGCGATATACTCGGGGTTCAATTCTTTTTTTTCCATAATCCTCAAAAATATAATTTTTAAATTATGGACAGAGTTGAGTTTACAGTCTCTAAGCAAATTCTTAATATAATATTTGGTCGGATTTTTTTTCGACCTTTTTTTTTATTTATCCGTCTATATTTTATTTGTCAACATCTATGATCTTGCATCGACCAACCGCAATGGTGTATTATAACTTTGTTACGAGCATTGAAATGGCCTTAAAAGACGGCTTTACTAATGTCTTTCTCTTCTCACGATAGTGCTATGTTGGTCATAAACATACTTCTCTCTTGTGTTTAAAGTTATTTTTCGTTGGGCAGATATTCTTGGTCTATATTACTCATACTCTTAAATAGGTTACTCCTAGCCTGTGGGTTTAGTTTTTCAAATTGGTTAATCCACTGACGGGCAGTATTACGAGAAGTATGGTCTTCGTACGGGCATTCTTTTTTTAGCGAAGTAAATTGTTTGATTTCTGCATATTGAGTCATTTCGGCGTTAGTGGCATAAATTAAAGGCCGTATAAGCAATAACTTTCCATTAAACATTTGTAGGGTAGGGGGTATGGAGGAGATGTTGGCATGCATTACCATATTCATCATCAGGGTTTCAATAGCATCATCGAGATGGTGACCCAAAGCTATTTTCTTGAAGCCGTTTTTAAGGGCAAAGTCAAAGAGTTCTTTTCGACGGTTCCAGGAACAGGTGAAGCAAGGTTTTTTATTTGATTTTTCTTCAATACCGGCATGAGTTGTGATTAAGTGTAAGGTAACATCTCTTTCTTCGCAAAAGGCGGTTAAATAGGCTTTGTCAATCTCGTACGGCACATCGTCAGTAATAATATGTATGGCGTGAAGTTCGTAATGGATAGGTAGAAATTTTCTTCGTTCAGCTAAAATATCAATTAGGGCAAGAGAATCTTTACCTCCTGAAACAGCTATCAGTATTTTGTCATCTGCTTCAACCATTTTATGGGTATTAATGGCTTTACCAGAGATATTGATTATTTTGCGCAGAAAGTTCTTGTTGGATTTTGAAATAGTATTCATAATTAAAGCTAAGTGAAGTAATGGAATGGTATACAATCCCCATTCCCATCCCACATCTGCGATGTGTGACTTTCCCTTACTCCCTGAAGCAAAGGGAAGAGCCATTTGCATCATTTTAATCGACACAACTAGCTTGCAAAAAAAATCCCGGCACTGCATGCAGAACCGGGACTGTATATTTAATAGCGTAAAACTATTAGCTTAAAGATAAACGCTTAAACTCAGTTACTGTAAGATCAGCACTTGCTTCGGTAAGATATTGTTTGATAGACTTTTTGTTATCTTTAACAAAAGCTTGCTCAAGTAATGTAGACTCTTTAAAGAATTTACCCAAACGTCCTTGTGCAATTTTATCAAGCATAGCCTCAGGCTTACCTTCTTCTTTTGCTTTCTCTCTACCAATTCTTAATTCAGTTTCTACCACATCAGCAGGTACAGAATCTTTATCAACGCTTACAGGAGCCATTGCAGCTACTTGCATAGCCACATCTTTACCCACCTGCTCTTCAAAGTCGGCTTGGTTAAAACCAACAATGACAGAAAGCTGGCTTCCTGGGTGAATATATGCAACAACTTTTTCGGCTTCAATCACACCATATTCTTCAATCTCGATTTTTTCACCAATCACACCAATCTGCTCAGTGATAACATCTTTAACAGATAAACCGTTGATTTCCAAATCAAGGATTGCTTCCTTAGTTGTAACGTTGCTGTTAAGCGCTGTTTCAAGGATAGAATCAGCTAATGCTACAAAGCTTTCGTTTTTTCCAACGAAATCTGTCTCGCATTTTAAAATTAAAACAGCGCCTTTTTTACCGTCAGCACTTACGATAGCCCTGGAAGAACCTTCGGAAGTTTCACGATCGGCACGTTTACTAGCCATTGCCTGACCTTTTTTACGGATAATTTCAACAGCAGCGTCGAAATCGCCATCAGTTTCGGTTAATGCCTTTTTACAGTCCATCATACCGGCACCGGTCATTTTTCTGAGTTTGCTTACGTCAGCAGCTTTAATCGCCATGATAATATCTAATTTAGATGGTTCAATTATTCAGTTTTACCTTCTTCTTTGGATGCTTCAGGAGCTTGCTCTTTGGCAACCTCAACTTTTTTAGCTGCTTCTTTTTTGGCAGGCCTGTCTTTTTTAGCCGCCGCTTCAGCTTCACGCTCCATTTTTCTCTCACTTAATCCTTCGCTAATGGCTTTCACCATGATCTCAGTGATTAATTCGATGGATTTAGTAGCATCATCATTTGCTGGGATGATATAATCCAATGACGAAGGGTCAGAGTTTGTATCCACAACACCAAAAACAGGAATGTTTAACTTGTTTGCTTCACGAACTGCAATGTGTTCTTTCATCACATCAATAACAAACATAGCAGCAGGCAGACGTGTAAGGTCGGCAATACTTCCCAATGTTTTTTCCAACTTAGCTCTCTGACGAGTAATTTGTAAGCGCTCTCTTTTTGAAAGGTTTTTCCAAGCACTTGGATCTGCCATCAATTTGTCGATAGAACCCATTTTTTTAACCGCTTTACGGATTGTTGGAAAGTTGGTAAGCATACCACCTGACCAACGCTCAACAACGTAAGGCATGTTAACACCTTTCATTTTTTCTGCGATAATTTCTTTTGCTTGCTTTTTAGTAGCTACAAATAAAATTTTTCGTCCAGATCGTGCGATCTGTTTTAATGCGTCAGCTGCTTCTTCTATTTTAGCAACTGTTTTATGAAGATCGATAATGTGGATACCATTGCGCTCCATAAAAATATAAGGAGCCATTGCTGGGTTCCACTTTCTTTTTAAGTGACCAAAATGTACTCCGGCCTCTAATAATTCATCGAAATTTGTTCTTGCCATTTTTGCTTTTTTAATGTCGTTTACATTCTTTAAATATCAACTCCCAAGTAGTCCTCTCAACCAAAAACCAACCCATATGGGATGTGGAATTTTGGTGAAAAAAATCTTGGCAGTTTAGATACTAAACGCACCCGAAAAATATTAACGCTTACTAAATTGAAATTTCTTACGAGCTTTTGGTTGACCTGGTTTTTTACGCTCAACAACTCTTGCGTCGCGAGTCATAAATCCTTGTGCTTTTAAAGCTGGTTTATTTTCTTCGTCAATTTTTACTAGTGCACGCGAAATAGCTAGTCTTATAGCTTCCGCCTGGCCTTTGATACCGCCACCGTAAATGTTTACCTTGATATCATAATTTTCTGTTACCCCTAATGTTCCTAAAGGTTGAGTTACGATATATTGTAAGATAGGCGAGGGAAAGTAATCTTTTAGATCACGCTTGTTGACAGTAATTTGTCCTTTACCTTCACCTAAATAAATACGAGCCACAGCAGCTTTTCTTCTACCAATTGCGTTTATCACTTCCATACTCATTACTTATATAAGTTTAAATCAATTGTTTTTGGCTTTTGCGCTTCTTGTTTGTGTTCAGCTCCAACATATACAAATAGGTTGGTAAATAACTGACGACCCAAACGAGTTTTTGGCAACATACCTTTTACAGCTCTCTCTACAAGTCTCTCAGGACTCTTTGCAAACAATTGTGCAGGCGTAATATCTGTACGTCCGCCCGGATAACCTGAGTGATAAAAGAATGTTCTTCCTTCCCACTTGTTTCCTGTTAAACGAACTTTGTCTGCGTTGATAATAATTACATTATCTCCACAATCTACGTGTGGCGTATAGTTTGGCTTATATTTACCGCGTAGCAGTTTTGCTACCTTTGAAGCCAAACGACCAACAACCATGTCTGCCGCATCTACTACAACCCACTCTTTATTAGCGGTTGCTTTGTTTGCCGATACTGTTTTGTAACTTAAAGTATTCACAGTCTTCTCTGTTAAAATATTAAACTAAAAATTATTACAAAAATACAGTTTCAAACAGCATAACAATCTGCCTGACAATCTCATGCGTTCCTACTTCCCATCGAAGGTACACTATTAAGTTGTTCAGTCATATTGCCTTAAACTGTTCGGCACGAATAATAATCGGCCGCAAAAGTACAGTTTATTTTTGGTTAAACCCAATATTTTTTCAAAAAGATGTTGTGTCTAAGGTATCATTTTTTAAAAAGTAAGCAGACTGGTAATCTTGGGGTTATGAAACTTTTATTCTGGTGAGGAGCTCTTGGTTTGACATAACTCCAATTGCTGGTAAATAGTTATATTTACTGCCTAATTAAATGTAAAGTGATGAACAAACATAAGGAGTACATGGCGCGTGCTATTGAGTTATCTGTATATAATGTGGAAAGGGGTGGTGGACCCTTTGGTGCGGTTATTGTCAAAGATGGAGAAATTGTGGGAGAAGGTTTTAATGAGGTAACGGCTTCCAATGATCCTACTGCCCATGCCGAAGTTGTTGCCATTAGAAATGCGGCCCGTAAATTACAGAATTTTGATTTGTCAGGCTGTACTATTTATACTTCATGCGAACCTTGTCCTATGTGCTTGGGTGCCATTTATTGGGCCAAAATTGCTCGTATGTATTATGGTAATACTAAAAGTGATGCCGATAGGATAGGCTTTAATGATGATTTTATCTATAGAGAGATAGATAAGCCGCTGGGTGAACGCCAATTATTCTCTGAGCAACTGATGCGCGAAGAGGCTCTTGTGGCTTTTAGATTGTGGAAAGACAGTGGTGATAAAACCGAGTATTAGCTTTTGTATGGGAGTTCAATATTTATTGTGTCTTATTTTGTGCTGCTCATATGGTTTGTATAACGCTTGTGTTGTGTTTTTTTTATTTTGATATTCTGTAGGAGGTAGCTAATGAGAGATCCTTTGCAATGATGTCTTGTAATTTTTGCTTAAGACCATCAAAGCGGCGTGTGTCTGCGGGTATGCTCATCCCATTACTCATGAGTACTGTTTGTGAAAGATAATCTATTTTGTGTACGTGGTTTAAGTTGATCATAAATTGGGTGTGGCATCGGTAAAATTGGTAAGATTGGAGCATGGATTCGTATCTGCGCAGCGGCTTGTTCGTCTCCAATGGTTTGTTTTTGGCAAAGTGAAATCTGGATTTACCATATAAGGATTCGCCACATATGATGTCTGATATGGAAACGGAGGTGATGCTGTCTGAACTTTTTAGTATGATTTGTTTGTGGCTGCCAGGATTGGAAGAGTTGTTGAATAGCGTTTGAATCTTTTTTTCATATCCTTGTTCAATCAATTCGACTATTACTTGGTCTACGGTTACTATTAGCTCGTTGATGTCTAGGGGCTTGTATATGAAGTCTATGGATGCAAAACGAATGTCTTCTAATGCGTATTCTTGATAGGCCGACATGAATATTACTTTGTAATCAAGGTCTGGGGTTCTTTTTATGACTTCCATGGCTGTGCCTCCAATCAAATGTATGTCAAGGATGGCTATTTGTGGATGTACACGGTAGAGTGAGTCGACCGTGTTGTCAACAGAGTCCGATGAGGCAACAATTTCAATAGCGCTAAAGTTTTGCGTTAATATTTTTTCAATGGCATCACATACTCTGTAATCATCATCCGCTATAAGTACCTTGATCTCTTTCATGCGTTTGAATTTTATTCCTTTTTTTGATATATGTAGCTTATATAAATAGCCAATAGTCAGTTTTTTCAACTAAAATATAGCGTGTTTTATTTGGACTGTGCATTTTTATTGTTGGGTTTGATAATGGGTATTTCTATTTTAACGAGTACTCCATTCTTATCTGCAGACTGGATGTGTTGGTCTGTCATTTCAAATGAAGTTCTTTTTTTGGTTACTTTTTCTATTACATGCAGTCTTTCGTTGGTAATTTGAACGGCCATAGATTCGTGTTTAGCCCCATTTATTTTTGCCATTTTGGATCCTGTAAGACCAATGCCGTTGTCTTCAATCTCAATGAGTAGCTTGTCTTTTTTTGTGTAAAAACGAACTTCAACTAAGCCTGCTTTACCTATTGATTTTAAACCATGTTCAATGGCATTTTCGACAAAGGGCTGGGTGATCATTGGGGGGATAAGTATATTCTTGGGATCTATGGATTGGCCAAATTCAATGTTGTAGGAGAATGGTTGTACAAATCGTAGTTGTTGAAGTTTTAGATAATAGTTTAGCATATCTTTTTCTTCATCGAGCGTGACATACTCCCTTTGAGAACTGCGTAAGACTTGTCTCATTAACTTGGCAAAGTCTGATAGAAATTTGGATGAGTTCTCCATGTCGTTCTCTAAGATGTATACTTGTATGGCACTCAGTGCATTAAATATGAAGTGGGGGTTCATTTGGGAGCGTAGCAGGCGTTGTTGCATTACGATGCTTTTGTACCCTTCTTTTAATTTTGTTTGGCGATATATTAAGATGGTTGCAGCGATCAAGGCTAGTATAAAAAAAGCGAAATATATTATTGTCTTTTTTTGTTGAAGTATGAGTTTCTTTTGTAAGCTGGTTTCGCTATGTAATTGTTGAATTTCTGTTTTGGCTCTGGCTGCCTCGTTTTGGGCTGTGAGGACTTCAATATGTCTTACGTTCTCTTCGTTAAATATACTGTCTTTATAGGCCTGTGAAATTTTAAGATGGGTGAGGGCGGCTTTTAAATTATCTACTTTCTCATAAGTCTCAGCTAATAGTCTTGCACAGATCTCAATCTGATATTTGGATCCAATGTCCTGGGCGATGGCGAGCCCTTCTTGTAAATTAGTAATGGCATTGTTGTAATCGTATACATGCATATATGTCTCTCCAAGAATAGAATAGCTGGTTGATACATTGATGCGGTCTCTTGTTTTTTTGTTCAG